>NZ_AP021855.1:4800000-7277500 GCF_009176685.1 Bradyrhizobium sp. TM102
GGTATTGCAGGATCGCCCCGGACTCGAACAGCGGCAGCGGCCTGCCTCCGGGACCGTTGGGGTCGAGGATCGCCGGGATCTTGCCATTCGGATTGAGCGAGAGAAATTCAGTCGTCTTCTGGTCGTCCTTGCCGAAATCGACGAGATGGACCTCGTACGGAAGTCCGATCTCCTCCAGCATGATCGAGACCTTGACGCCGTTCGGCGTCGGCAGCGAATAGAGCTGGAGCAACTCGGGATGTTTGGCCGGCCAGCGTCTGCTGATGGGAAAGGCGGACAGATCAGACATCGGGACTCCAGCTTCGTTCATGCGATGCCGCCTAATCTAGGCGAGCAGACGAACGACGCAAGGTCGAGCGGTCACATCATTTCCCGCACGGGGATGAGATCACAAGGGCCGCAGCAAATGACTGGTGGCGTAAATCACATCGCGCTGTGCGCGCTGCTTGATGAAGAGCTGTCCGGTGACGAGCAACGCGCTGGTGAAGACGAGCGCAAGCATTGCGGTCGCGAATTGACTGACATCCCTCATCGCACGAGCTTCTCTGTCATCGGTCCACACGGGGAACGCGGACCCGCCATCGACAGTTCCCGCATAGGTCAAATAAATTGCCACTTTTTCCCGATTTCCATATCATGGGCTGGCAGCCTCAATAATTGATCTCCATACGCAGTCCGCGCGGATCGGTCTCCTCCCCGCCGACACGTTGCGTGCTGTCGCGCGCCGCGATGGCGCAGGCACAGGCGTCGATGAGATCGTCGCGGCCGATGCCGGTGCCATGTCGCTGCGTCAGCCATTTCGGCAAGCGCGTAAAGCCGCGTTGCGCCAGCAGCGCGACGCGCTGCTTGCGGCCGAGCGCGGATGCCTTCTTCGCAAGCCGGACTCGCCCTGCGAGATTCCAGAACACCAATTCCGGATGCGCTTCGCCGGTCGTTGCCTGCCGCGCCGGAGTCATGATCTCGTCGACCTCCCTGATCTTGTCCCTGATATTCCAGAGCTGCGCTGACACGCCCCTGCCCTTGCCTTCATGCGCCCAGTAGTAACGGTTGGCCTCGGCCATGTCGGTGAACGTCCAGAGATCGCGGCGCGCACCGAGAAACACGGCGGGGCCAATCAGCTCGCGCGCTCGCAGGTCGCACAGGCGATAGCCGGCCGGATTCAATCCGATCGGCATGTCGATCATCGCACGCACATGCGGCAACGCGAGCAAACGCGTCAGGCCCGGCGAATAGTCGAAGCCATGATCGCCGCGCTCGCCGATCCAGGCCGCGACCCAGCCGAAACGAAATCCGTCGATGCCGAGATAGTTATTCACGCGCGCGACGCCGCCGCTGCCGAAGTTCGTTCACCCCAAGCTGCCACCTCGATGTTGCAGGAACGGCGCTCACGTTTCATCTCGTCAGATATTCGCGCATCAGGGCGCGAGCGCGGTGCAGCCGGGCCTTTACGGTCTGCCGGGACGCGCCGAGCGCGACGGCGATTTCCTCGATGGTCATTTCCTTGACGTCGCGCATCAGCGCGACGTCGCGATAATGCGGCGGCAGTGCCTCGAAGGCCGCAGCCACGTCGAGTCGCAGATCGGCTTCAGGGCGCGTCAGCAGCAGCGCTTCCGCCTCGCTCTCATCGATAGGCCGCGCGAGGCCTGCTTTGCGCGCCAACCGCAGGCATTCGCGGCGGACCACGCTGAACAGCCAGGCCGAAAACGCCAGCAGCGAGCGGATGGTGCCGACATGGCGGAACAGGATCCATAGCGCCTCCTGCGCCGCATCCTCGGCATCCGCCGAGCTGCGGCAGGTCGCGCGGGCGTAGCGGCGGATATCCGGCTGCGCCGTCTCGAGCAGCGAGGCGATCGCGTGGGGATCGCCGAGCCGCGCCGCTTCGAACAGGTTCGGCGAGATCGCCGCCGCACTCACGACACCCCTCCTCTCCCGATCCCCGCCATCGCGCACATCGGGCAATAGCCGACAAGGCCGGTCAGCGCGAAGCCGGCGCCACCCAGCGCGACCAGCCACGCCGTCGGGCCGGCCAGATAAACGGATGCCGCAACCACCACCGCGACTCCCGAGGCGATCCGCACTGCCTGGTGCAAGCCGCCGATGTTCTTCCTGTAAAATGCCATCGCATCCTCCGAGTTGAGCCGAGGCAAATTGCCTCGACCATCAAGAGGGCGCGCCGGCCGGAAAGGATTCGCGGGGCGCGTAATTTTTTTCGCCGGTCAGCCTCCGACGGCCTGATAGGCCAGGCGCTTGAACTCGAAGAAGAACGGATTCCAGAAGCCCATGTAACGTTGGGCCATCAGGACCCCCGCGGTATTGGCCTGCGGACAGATCCACCAATGCGTGCCGGCAAGCCCGCCCCACTGGAATTCCCCGGTCGAGTTCCGCGGATCAAACGGCGTCGGCGCGAAGGTAACCGCGCCGCCGAGGCCAAAGCCCTTGCCGGGGATCGGGCCGAGATTGGCGAAGCGGATGGTCTGCCCTGCCGGGAGCTGGTTCGTCATCATCTGCCGCAGCGTCTCCGGCTTCAGCAGCGCATCCGAACCGGGCAGCAGCGCGCGGACCAGCGCGAGCATGTCGGGCAGGGTCGAGACCAGACCGCCGCCGCCCGAGAGCCGCGGGAACGGCCGTCGATAGGCTTGCGGAAACGGCAGATTGTCGGCGCGCGTGAGCCCGGGCTTCATGGGGTCGAGCACATCAGCGCCATTGTAAAGCGCAACCAGCCTGCCCTGCTGCGCGTCCGGAACATGGAAGCCGGTGTCGGTCATGCCGAGCGGGTCGAAGATGCGCGCCTTCAGAAAGGCGTCGAGCGCTTTGCCGGAGACGACCTCCACGACACGGCCGAGCACGTCGGTGGCGACCGAATATTCCCAGTTCGTGCCGGGATGATACGACAGCGGCAGATCGGCGAGTTGGTCGATCATGTCGGCGAGTGGCGTCAGCGGATTGAGTACGCGCGCCTCGTTGTAGGCCTTGAACAGCACCGTGCCGGGATCGAAGATGCCGTAGCTGAGGCCGGAGGTGTGGGTCAGGAGCTGGCGGATCGTGATCGGGTTCTTCGCCGGCTCGACATCGGCAAGGCTCGAGGCGCCCGGCTTCAGCACCTTGCGACCGGCGAGCTGCGGCAGGAATGTCTCGATCGGGTCATCGAGGCCGATGCGGCCTTCCTCGACCAGCAGCATGATCGCGCAAGTGACGAAGATCTTGGTGTTGGAGAACGCGCGGAAGATATGGTCGGGACGAAGCGCGGTCTTAGCTTCGCGGTCGGCAAAACCGACGCATTGCTGGTCGACCACCTCGCCCCCGCGCAGCACGGCCCAAGATGCGCCCGGAATGATCTCCTGATCGACGTAGCGCTGCATCGCCGTCCGTGCGGCGGAAAAATCGGTCGTTCTGGCGTCCATTTACTTCCCCCAAATTGTGGTTGGGACGGATATAGCGAAAATCGGGAGGAAATGAAGGGCGCCCCCGAGGGCGCCTATTCTTCCCTCATGAACGCTGTGACGTGCAGGCAACGGCGGATGCGCATGCCCTGTCGCTGGTACAGCGCGATCGCCGACGCGTTGCTCGAAAACACGTGGAGGAACGGAATTTCCCCGCGCGCCTCGATCCCGCGCGCGACGGCCGCAAGCAGCGCTTGCGCATAGCCGCGGCCGCGATAGTCGGGATGCACGCACACGGCCGTCACCTCGGTGAACTTGCCCGGCTTCATGCGCTCGCCGGTCATCGCGACCAATTGTCCCCCGGCGCGAATGCCGAGGAACGTACCAAGCTCATGGGTGCGCCGCGCGAACGGACCGGGCTTCGTCAGCTCCGTCAATGCCATCATGGCAGGGACGTCGTCGGCCCCCAGAGTGACGATCTCGGCATCGCGGAGCGGACTGACCGCGGGCGAGCCGATCATCTGCTCGCAAGGCCCGGCGATCACGACCTTGAAACCGACGGGGACGTCAACCGGATCCGGCGTGAACAATGCTGCGACCTGCGAACCCGACAGCAGATCGCGCAGCGCGGCAAAGCTTGCCGCGGACATGTCCACCATGTCGGCAAACGGCGTCATGTCGACGGGATAGCGCAGCGCCCGCGCCCCGCCCTCGGCCAGATGCTTGTGACTGGTCGTCAGCGCGCTCCAGATCGGACGATCGAGCAGCGCCTCATCGCTGTCGGACACCGGTCTAGTCCTTGTCGAAGCTGACGATGACAGCGGCATTGGCGATGAGGATGGGATCGTTGGCCACTTCGGTCGCCGAGGGAATCTCCAACCCGCCCTTGACCGCGGTGACGGTCACGGTGCCGTAAGGAAGCTCCTTGGCCACAGCCTCCTTGTCGACGGCTTCCGGATTGGGTACCGCGATCGTGACGTCGACGAACATGTCGTTCGCGGTCTTGCCGATCATCCGGAAGAAGCCGAGGCTCGAGTGCCTGATGGCATCCGACACCGCGCGCTTGGCCGCCTTGGTGGCGTCCCTGCCGTGGACATCGACGCCCATACCCATCTCGGTGACGCAGCGAACACGAGTCATTTTGTTGTCCTGTGCTTGTTCGGTATTTGGGAGTGTGGGTGATCGATTCTCTCCAGACAAGCCCCTCTCGTGTCCCGGACGCGCTGCAACGCTTTTGCGTTGCTGCGCAGAGCCGGGACCCAGGAGGCGGCGAAGGTGGCTGACGCATGGGCCCCGGCTCTGCAGCGCAACGCTGAAGAAGCGCTGCGCTGCGTCCGGGGCACGAGACCAAACATCACCCCTTTGCCTTCTCATGGGCGCGCAGCTCGTCGACGAGCACGCGCACGTTCTCCGAATAGTCGATCGGGATCACGACCAGATGCACGCCGCCCTCTTTGAAAGCGGCATCCAGCGTCGGGCCAAAGCTGTCGATGCTCTCGACCCGATGCCCCTTCGCTCCATAGGCCTTCGCGTAGAGAACAAAATCAGGATTGCCAAAGGTCATGCCGTAGTCGGCGAAATGGTCGACGGCCTGCTTCCAGCGGATCATGCCGTAGGCGTTATCCTCCAGCACCAGCACGACGAGGTTGAGCTTGAGACGGACGGCGGTCTCCATCTCCTGGCTGTTCATCATGAAGCCGCCGTCGCCCGCGACCGCGAGCACGCGGCGGTCGGGATAGAGCATCGCGGCCATCATCGCCGACGGCAGACCTGCGCCCATGGTCGCCAGCGCATTGTCGAGCAGCAGCGTGTTGGCGACGCGGGTGCGGTAGTTGCGCGCGAACCAGATCTTGTACATGCCGTTGTCGAGCGCGACGATGCCGTTCTCCGGGATCACCTGCCGGATGTCGTGCACGATCCGCTGCGGCGTCGGCGGCCAGCGCGCCTCGGTGGCGCGGTCGGCGATGTGGCCGAGAATCTTCTCGCGCAGCGACAGCAGCGACGCGGCTTGCGGCAGCTTGCCTTCGAGCCGGTCGGCAAGCAGTTCCAGGCTGGGGCCGACGTCGCCAATGACCTCCGCGTCGGGAAAATAGACCAGCTCCACACTGGCCGACGTGTAGCTGACGTGAATGACCTTCGGGCCTGACGGCCCCATGATGAAGGGCGGCTTCTCGATCGGGTCGTGACCGATCGCAATGATCAGGTCGGCGGCATCGATCGCGTCATGAACGTAGTCGCGTTCGGACAGCGCGGCGGTCCCCATGTAGAGATTGGTACCGCCGGGCACGGTGCCCTTGCCCATCTGCGTGGTGAAGAACGGAATGCCGGTCCGCCGCACGAAGCTGGCGATACCGTGGGTCGCGCGCGGCCGGCTGGTCGCGGCGCCCATCATGACCAGCGGATGTCTCGCCGACAGAATCATCTCGGCGGCGCGGTCGAGCGTGGTGCGATGAGCGACCGGGATTTCGATCGGATGGACCGGGATCACGGGAACATCAGGCACTTCGTCACCCGCGATGTCCTCGGGCAATTCGAGATGCACCGGCCCCGGCCGCTCCTCCATGGCGACGCGAAAGGCATCGCGCACCACGGTCGGAATGCTGGAGGCGCTGACGATCTGCCGCGACAGCTTCGTCAATGGCTTCATGGTCGCGACCACGTCCACGATCTGGAAGCGCGCTTGTCGGCTGCTCATGATCGGCTTCTGGCCGGTGATCAGGATCATCGGCATCGCGCCGAGATGCGCATAGGCGGCGCCCGTTGACAGATTGAGCGCGCCGGGCCCGAGCGTCGAGAGGCAAACGCCGGGCTTGCCGGTCAACCGCCCATGCGTGGCGGCCATGAAGGCGGCGGCCTGCTCGTGACGGGTCAGGACCAGCTCGATCTTGGAGGTGCGGAGCGATTCCACGAGATCGAGATTCTCTTCGCCGGGAACGCCGAAGATGCGATCGACACCTTCGTTCTCGAGCGCCGCGACAAACAGGTCCGATCCCTTCACCTTGCGCTCCTGTCCGCTCATGTCGCCTCCGCTTGTGCTCGCTGCCGTGTTCCACGGCAGTTGGCACATGGTAGCGGCCTGCGGCGCCGGCACAACTCACAAAGGGCGGCACACGGCATCAACTTCGCCCTTGCCGTGCGAACCAAGCGAAACAATCGAGCGTCTCTCCGCGAGGCCGTCAGCATGCACGTTGCAAGCCGCGCGCAACCTGCTATCGCTCCGGCAATGACACCCAAATCCTTCGAAACCCGCTGCCTGCGCCTGCCCGCCGTCACCAAGGTGGTGCAATGGGAGGGCACCTCCGTCTTCAAGGTCGGCGGCAAGATGTTCGCGCTCGGCGGCGGCTTTGCCGCGCGCTCCGGCGGCTACATGTTCAAGACCGCGAACATGGCCTACGCCATGGTGATCGAGCACGGCCTGGCCCGGCCTGCGCCGTATTTGGCGCGCGCCAAATGGGTGCAACTCGTCAGCAACAACGCCTTACCCGATGCCGAGCTCATCCTGTATCTGGCGCAGGCGCACGCGCTGATCGCGGCAAAGCTGACGCGGAAGACACGCAAGGAACTCGGGCTCGCCTCACCGGAGCGATCATGACCATTCCCGCGTGCAGCACAGGGATCGCTCGCGGCGACATTGAGCTTTCATTGTTCCCCGTTATACTGCCGTTTCTGGATTCGATTTAGGGCATCGGCGTGGCGATTGATCTGAAGGCGGTCGAGCAACTCGCTACCGATCAATCCTCACTCAAGGCCGCCGCCGGCCTCGCCAAGCCCGCCAAATGGTCCGGTGTCGGCATGAGCCGTGATGCCGCGCTGATCTGGGGCGAATGCGCGGGCTCCGGCGCCAATCCGTACCGCGTGATGGCCGATCTGCGCGACCTCGGCAACAAGTGCACCTGCCCCTCGCGCAAATTCCCCTGCAAGCATGTGCTCGGCCTGTTGTGGCTGAATGCAGAAGCGGTGGTGCCGTTCACGCCCGCCGACACGCCGGCCTGGGTCAGCGATTGGCTCGGCCGCAGGCGCGGCCCGTCCGCAGC
Organism: Bradyrhizobium sp. TM102; assembly: GCF_009176685.1. NCBI lineage: Bacteria > Pseudomonadati > Pseudomonadota > Alphaproteobacteria > Hyphomicrobiales > Nitrobacteraceae > Bradyrhizobium > Bradyrhizobium sp. TM102. The sequence goes on from NZ_AP021855.1 coordinate 4,807,415, forward strand.
AAAGCCTGCAACCAATGCGCCGCCTGGCGGCGACAAGGATCTGGGTGCCGCGCGCGCCGCCGAGCCTGAGGTCGCAGACGACCCGAAGGACGTGGCGCGGCGCGAGGCCCAGGTAGCCAAACGTAACGAAGAGACCGAGCGCGCCATTTTCGATGCGCTGGATGCGCTCGATCAATAGATCGGCGACCAGCTTCGCATGGGATTGTCAGGCTTCATCGATGATGCCACGGCGCGATGCCGGCGGATCGCGGCGCGGCTTGTCGATGGCAAGGCCGCGGTGCTCGCCGGCCGGATCGACGAGCTGCCGTCCCGCCTCCTCGCGCTCTCCGCAGGCGACCGTCCGCGCGGCGCCGTGGTCGAGCTCGGCAAGCTCGTTCTGCTCGCGCGCGCCTTCCGCGCCACCCCGCGCAATACCGCGATCCGGCGCGCGGTCGCCGCATCGGAGACGCGCGAGACGGTGCTGGCCGATCCAGATGCGCTACGGGTCGATGCGGATTGGGAGGTGCTTGCCGAGCAGGTGCAGACGCGCCGTGACGGGTTGGTGTCACAGACGACATGGCTGCTCAACCTCGCCGCGGCCGGCCCACGCTTCGCAATGCTGCTCGATTTTTTCCCGGCAAGCGCGGGAAGGCGCGGTTCGGTCTTCACGCCCGGCGAGCGCTTTCATGGCGAGCTCGTCTTCTATCCGTCGGCGCAGCCGCTTCGCGCCCTGCTCGTCCGGCGCGACGCCACGCACGAGATGCCGCCGCCGGCATGGCCCGCGCCGGATGACACACTCTCCGACGCGTTGACGCGACCGTTGCTGGCAGAGCCCTGGGTGATCGATATTCCGCTGCTGCTGCCGCAGGGGCGCATCGCGCGCGACGCTGCCGGACACAAATGGTGGCGATCGGCCGATGGCCTCGCGACGCTGCCGGTGGCCTCCGAGGTCAATGGCATTCTGTGCGGCACCGATCTCGCGCGCACCGCCGCGATCTGGTCGGGCAATCGGCTCGCGATCCTCGCCGCGCAGACCCCTTGGGGGCGGATCGGCGGCCATGACTGAGGCAACCAGGGCCGAGACGATCCTTGATGCGATGGGTGCAGTCCTCACGCGCTGGACCATGGGATCCGCGGCCGCGCCCGCAGCCACGTTCTGGCGTACCGAGCTCGGCGACGATCCCGCCGAAGCGGAATTGCGGCTGCTTGCGCTTTCGGGCCAGTTCCTCGGCACATCGGTGACGATGGAGCCGGCTTCAGTGCTCCGCATCCTGCCTGATATTCCGACGCTTGCATTGCCGACGGTGCCCGAAGAGCTGCGTCCGCTCGTGCGCCGGATCCTCGCGGCGAGGAAGCACGCGCACGCCGGAACCGAACTCGTCCATTTCCTGGCGGCGCGCGGCTGGACAGCGCATCCAGCCGACTGGATGCCGGCCGCCGATGATGACGACGCGCCGGACGTCTATGCCATCTGGCGCGACTGGGCGGCGCTTGCAGACTCCGACAGCGCCGCGCGGCAGCAAAGCAGCGACGATCTCACCGCCGAGAACTGGGACGATTTCTGGCCCGCTGCGCGCAAGGCGGCACTGACCGAACTCAGGCGGCGCGACCCGTCCGCCGCACGCGCGGTGCTCGAGGCCAAGCTCGCGAGCGAGACTGCCGACGCACGCTTGCGCCTGCTGTTGCTGCTGTCGGAGCGGCTTTCCGACGACGACATCCCTTTTCTCGAACGCATCGCGGCCGACGATCGCGCCCCCAAGGTCAAGGCGCTTGCGGCCTCGCTGCTCGCGCGTCTTGGCCGAGGCCCTGCGGCCGGCGAGGACGTCGCCGAACTTGCCGGCTTCTTTTCGGTCAAGACCAAGGGGCTGCTACGCCGCTCGCGCGTGGTCCAGGCCGAACCACTCAAGACGCCGGCGCAAGTGCAACGCCGCAAGGCCCTGTTCGACGGCGCCGACCTCGTTTCGTTTTCCGGCGCGCTGGGGCTTGCGCCGCAGGAGCTGATCGCCGCCTGGGACTGGAACGTGGACCACGCCGCCGACATGTCATTGATCAACCTGATCGTCGCGACCGGGACGGATGCGCTGGTCGCGCAAGCAGCGGATGCCGTCGGTGAACGTGATGCCACTGGCCTCGTTGCCGCGCTCGCGCCACGCCTTGCGCCCGCCGAACGCACAGGGCATGCCGAGGCGGCGCTGCGCACCCACGGCATCAGCTTCGAACTGGCCCGACAACTCGCAGGCGCAGCGGCACGGCTGGACGATCCGCTCTCCGCGCCCGCCGGCAAGACCCTGCTCGCCGCGCTTCATCGCGATGACGCGAGGCCCGGCGATCAGGTCCCGGAGCTTCACGCGCTCGGCCTTCTCGCCTCGCGAGACGGCGCGCGACAATCACTGCAACGACTGACGGCTGCGGGCCTCCTGCAAGGAGACTCGCGCCTCGACATGCTGCGGCTCAACGCCGCGTTGGACGACAATGGAGCGAAACCATGAGCGAGAAACTGCGCTTGCCCGCCGAGGACAGCTATGCCGCCGAGTTGAAGGCGCTTGCCGCGGGCGACGGGCATCGTCCGCCGGGCTGGGCGCTCTCGCCGCGGCAAGTGGTGACTTACCTGATGGGCGGAAAGGCTGCCGACGGGAGCGTGATCACGCCGAAATATGTCGGAGACAAGCGGCTGATCGAGACCGCCGTTGCAACCCTTGCGACCGATCGCGCATTATTGCTGCTGGGCGTGCCCGGCACCGCCAAATCGTGGGTCTCCGAGCACCTCGCCGCGGGCATCACCGGCGACTCCACACTCGTGATCCAGTGCACGGCCGGGACCGACGAGAACCAGATCCGCTACGGCTGGAACTATGCCCAATTGCTCGCGCACGGGCCGAGCCGCGAAGCGCTGGTCCCTACGCCGCTGATGCGTGCGATGGAGGGCGGCAAGCTCTGCCGTTTCGAGGAACTGACGCGGATGGGCAGCGACGTGCAGGACACGCTGATCACGGTGCTGTCGGAAAAGATGATGCCGGTTCCTGAGCTCAACACTGCCGTCTATGCCCAGCGCGGCTTCAACATCATCGCCACCGCCAACAACCGCGACAAGGGCGTCAACGAATTGTCGTCCGCGCTCAAGCGCCGCTTCAACGTCGTCGTGCTGCCCCTGCCCGACAGCGCCGAGGAGGAAGTGGCGATCATCGTCAAGCGTGTCGGCGAGATGGCTGAGAATCTCGATTTGCCGGCACCGAAGAACGTCGCCGACGAGGTCGCGCGCATCGTTTCGATCTTCCGTGAGCTGCGCTCGGGCTCGACCGAGGACGGCAAGATCGCGCTGAAGTCGCCCTCGGGCGGGCTGTCGACAGCCGAAGCGATCGCGGTGATGATCGGCGGCATCAGCCAGGCGACCTTCTTCAACGACGGCAAGCTGACGCCGGAAACACTCGCCAGCAACATGATCGGCGCCGTCGTGAAGGATCCGGTGCAGGATACGGCCGTGCTCGGCGAGTATCTCGAGACCGTGCTGAAGAAGCGGCGTGGCTTCGAAGGCTACTATGCTTCGCTGACCGACCGGATCTGACAGCGCGGCGCGAGCGATGGCAGACCAGGTCTCCCTCTTCGGCATCCGGCATCACGGTCCCGGCTCCGCGCGGCGGCTGGTGGAAGCGCTCGACGCGCTGAAGCCGGTCGCGGTGCTGATCGAGGGCCCGGCGGATGCATCGGAGCTACTACCCATGCTCGCCGATCCCGACATGGTGACGCCGGTGGCGCTGCTCACCTACGCCGAGGACAATCCGGCCAACGCCAGCTTCTTCCCCTTCGCCGACTATTCGCCGGAATACCAGGCCGCACGCTGGGCGGTGCGCCACGGCGCGACCCTGCGCTTCATCGACCTGCCGGCATCGGACCGGCTGGGTGCCACCGACGGCGACATTGCGGAGGAGATTGCTGCAAGGGCGGAGGCCGATCCAGTCAGCCACGACCCGATCGGGGCGCTCGCCACCGCCGCAGGCTATGACGACGGCGAGTCCTGGTGGTCCGACGTCATCGAGGAAAACCCTGCAACGGGCCCGATCTTCGCCGCCGTTGCCGATGCGATGACGGCGCTGCGCGCAGACGAGAAATCGCTATCGGCCCGCGAGGCCGCGCGCGAGGCGCATATGCGGATCGAGATCGCGAAGGCGGCAAAGGACCACGATGGCGCCATCGCGGTCGTCTGCGGCGCCTGGCACGTGCCGGCACTCGCCGAGCGTCGCAGCCTTGCTGCGGATCGCGAATTGCTCAAGGGCCGGCCGAAGACGAAGATCAAGGCGACCTGGGCGCCCTGGACCGCGCCGCGTCTGGCGCGCGCGAGCGGCTATGGCGCGGGCGTGGTGGCGCCGGGATGGTGCGCTCATGTCTGGGACACGCGCGAGCGCGATCGTGCCGCGGAGTGGCTTGCCAAGGCGACCCGCGTGCTGCGCGATCGCGGCCATTTCGTCTCGACCGCCTCGGTCATCGAGGCGCAGCGGCTGGGCACGGCGCTTGCGGCGCTGCGCGGCCGCCCCGCGCCGGGTTTCGCGGAGCTGCGCGAGGCGGCGATCGCCTGCCTCTGCAACGGCGAACGCGCCATGTGGGACGACATTTCGGCCGAGCTGCTGATCGGCGCAGGTGTCGGCGCGATTCCAGCGACAACACCGCTTGCGCCGCTGCTCGAAGATCTCCAGCGGCAGCAGAAGGCGACGCGGCTCAAGCCGGAGGCGCTCGATCGGCCGCTGACGCTCGATCTGCGCAGCGAAAGCGGGCTGATGCGCTCCACGCTGCTGCACCGGCTGAACGCGCTCGACGTGCCCTGGGGACGGCTGACCGATGCGGGCCGCAGCCGCGGTACGTTTCGCGAGAACTGGCAGTTGCGCTGGGAGCCGGAATTCGCAGTCAGGCTCGTGGAGAATCTGCTCTACGGTTCGACCATCGCTGAAGCTGCCGGCGGACGCCTGATCGAAGCGATGGGCAAGGAAGCCGAGCTTGCTCCGCTCGCGACGCTGGTGCGCAACGCCATGATCGCCGACCTGTCCCGTGCCACTGCGTTCGGCATCGCGGCGCTGGAGACCAAGGCGGCGCTGACCAGCGACGGGCAGTCTCTGCTCGGTGCGCTGCCGCCAATGGCCGACATCCTGCGCTATGGCGAGGCGCGCGCCGGCACGGTCGAGCATCTGGCGGCGCTGATGCCGCGCATCGTGGTGCAGGCCGCACTCGCCTTGCCTTATGCGGCGCGCAATCTGGACGGTCCCGCCGCGGCCAGGCTGCGCGGCGCGCTGCTCGCGGCCGACGCCGCGATCCAGCTTGCCCAGATCGAGCCCGAAATCGTAGCCAGCTGGCGCGATGCACTGAGCGCGCTGCTGAACGATGATCAGGCGACCCGGTTGATCGCCGGCACCGCGGCCCGGCTGCTCTACGAGGCCGAGCTCTTGACCGCCCATCACGCGGCAGACCTGCTGACGCGGATGCTCTCGCCCGGCACACCCGTGGCGGAAGCCGCCGGCTTCTTTGAAGGCTTCTTCGAGGGCGCCGGCCAGCGGCTGATCCACGATGCAACGCTGCGCGGCGCCGTCGACGGCTGGTTGATGACGCTGGACGAGGACGCCTTCACCGCGAGCCTGCCGCTGTTCCGCCGCGTCTTCTCGGCGCTGGACCGAACCGAGCGCAGGCGATTGATGGACGCGCTGTTCGCGCGCAGCACCGATGCCGCCAAAGGGTATCGGCTGCTCGCCGGCGCAGGCGAGATCTGGCCCGCGCATCAGGCCCGCGTGCTCGAACTTCTCACCTCGGGAGCTGCGCGATGAGCGAAGCCGATGAACGCAGCCGCCGCTGGACGCTCGCCCTCGGCGTCGACGCGGAAGGCGCCGAGAACGGCCCCGCCCTGTCCGCCAGCGATCGCCGCATGTCCGAGGCGCTGACGGCGCTCTATGGCGACGGCGACGAGGCGCCGAGGAAGGGCCGCGGCGGGCTCGGCGGCTCGGCGCCGCGCGTCGCAAAATGGCTCGGCGACATCAGGGAGTTCTTCCCCGCGCCCGTGGTGCAGGTGATCCAGAAAGATGCCTTCGAGCGCAAGGGCCTGCGCCAGATGCTGCTCGAGCCTGAATTCCTTGCGACCGTCGAGGCGGATGTGAGCCTGATCGCCGATCTCGTCGCACTGCGCGGCGTGATGCCGGAGAAGACCAAGGACACCGCCCGCATCGTCATCGCCAAGGTGGTGGCCGAGCTGATGGAACGGCTCGAGCGGCGCACCGCGGACGCGGTCCGCGGCGCCTTGAACCGCTCGCTGCGCACCCATCGCCCGCGCTTTGCCGACATCGACTGGCCGCGCACCATCAAGGCCAATCTGCGCCACTACCAGGCCGAGCACCGCACCGTGGTGCCCGAACGGCTGATCGGCTTCCTGCGCCAGCAGCGTCGCATCGTCGATCTCGAAGAGGTTACTCTGTGCGTCGACCAGTCGGGGTCGATGGCAACCTCCGTCGTCTATGCCTCGATCTTCGCGGCGGTGATGGCCTCGCTGCCGGTGGTCACAACCAAGCTCGTCTGTTTCGACACTGCGATCGTCGACCTCACCGAGGAGCTCGCCGATCCCGTCGAGGTGCTGTTCGGCGTCCAGCTCGGCGGCGGCACCGACATCAACCGCGCCGTCGCCTATTGCGAGGAACGCATCGAACGGCCGGCGAAAGCGCATCTGATCCTGATCACCGACCTCTATGAGGGCGGCGATGCGGACGCGCTGGTCGACCGGCTGGCGCGGCTCGCGACGCGCGGCATCAACGTGATCGTGCTGCTGGCGCTGACCGACACCGGCCATCCCTCTTACAATCCCGCGCTGTCTGCGAAGGTCGCAAGTCTCGGCATTCCCGTGTTCGCCTGCACGCCGGATCAGTTCCCGGATCTGATGGCAACCGCCCTGAAGCGCGAGGATGTTGCCGGATGGGCCGCCGACCAGGACATCAAGCTGATCCGGCCGGAAACCTAGCATCCAGCCCGATCAGCTCCCGCCCGATTGACAGACCACGATATCTGACTAAAGTCAGACATCATGCTCGACCCCGTTTCCCGCGTCCGCCGCTTCAACCGTGCCGTCACCTCCGCCGTCGGCGCGCTCGATACCTCATTTCTCGGGCGCGGCCGCCCGCTCGGCGCGGCGCGTGTGCTCAATGCGATCGGGCACGGGCGTTCGGACGTGGCCGAGATCCGCGATTATCTCGGCCTCGATTCCGGTTTGATGAGCCGGCTGCTGCGCAGCCTGGAAGAGGACGGCCTGGTCGAGACCGCCGCGCATGAGGACGATGCCCGCCGCCGGGTCGCGACATTGACGCGTGCGGGCCGGCGCGAGTTCGCAGCCTATGAGGCGCTGTCGAACACGCAAGCCGAGGGCTTGCTCGCGCAGCATTCGCAGGCCGAGACGCTGCTGGCGGCGATGGACCTGATCGCGTCCGCATTGACGCGCGAGCGTGTTGCGCTGGAGGAGATGGATCCGCAAAGCGAGCAAGCGCGTTACTGCCTCGGCGAGTATTATGCCGAGCTCGGCCGCCGCTTCAAGCAGGGCTTCGACGTTTCGCTGTCGCGCGACCCCGACGCCAAGGACATGCGCCGCCCGCGCGGCAGCTTCATCGTCGCGATGTCGGACACGCTGCCGATCGGCTGCGTCGGCCTGAAGGGAACCGATCACGGCTATGCCGAGATCAAGCGGCTGTGGGTCGCGCCCGCCGCGCGCGGATTGCGGCTCGGCCGGCGCCTGATGGACGGGGCCGAGAGCGCCGCGCGCGAACTCGGCATCACGCTGCTGCGGCTCGACACCAACAGCGCGCTGCCCGAGGCCGGCCAGCTCTACCGCACGACGGGCTGGCGCGGGATCCCGCGCTACAATGACGACCCCTACCCGGACCTGTTTTTCGAGAAGCGCATCTGATGCGGATGGGTATCGTCACCTCGTCCGCGTCGGCCGCACGACGATCTCGTTGACGTCGACGTCATCGGGCTGCTCGATGGCGAAGCGCACCGCGCGGGCGATGGCGTCTGGCTGAAGCGCAATCGTCCGATACGTCTTCATCGCCTCGGCGGCCACGGGATCGGTGATAGTGCCGGCAAGCTCGCTTTCGACCACGCCGGGATGGATGCAGGTGACGCGGATATTGTCGTGCTCCTGGCGCAGGCCATCCGAGATCGCCCGCACCGCATATTTCGTGGCGCAGTAGACGGCTGCCGTCGGCGACACGCTCAGCGCACCGATCGAGGCGATGTTGACGATTTGGCCGGAGCCGCGCGCCACCATCTCCGGCAGCACGGCGGCGATGCCGTAGAGCACGCCCTTGATGTTGACGTCGACCATCCGGTCCCACTCCTCGACCTTGAGCGAGGCCATCAGCGACAGCGGCATCACGCCGGCATTGTTGACGATGACGTCGACGCGGCCCCAGACCCCGCGCGCTGCGTCGGCAAAGGCGGCAACGCTGGCGCGGTCGGTGACGTCGAGTGGATGCGCGAGCACCGTTCCGCCCCGCCCGTTCAACTCGGCCGCAAGCGCATTCAGACGGTCGGTGCGCCGCGCGCCGAGCAGAATCTTCGCGCCGGCCGCGGCCAGCTCGCGGGCAATGCCGGCGCCGATACCGCTGGAGGCGCCGGTGATGAGAATGACTTTGTCGATTGGCATGAGGGTTCTTCCCGTTGCTTTCGGAGTGATTGCGGGAAGATGGACCGGCGCCATCGCTGTGATAAGACGACGATCCCTAACCACACTGACAAGCTACGCTAACCGATGGAACCAGACCTCAACGCCCTCGCCGTCTTTGCGCTGGTCGCCGAAGAGCGGAATTTCCGCGCCGCCGCCGACCGTCTCGGCGTAACCCGCTCGGCGGTGAGCCAGACAATCCGGCGGCTGGAGGAAACGCTCGGCATCGCGCTGGTCCAGCGCACCACCCGCAGCGTCAGCCTGACCGAAGCCGGCGAGCGGCTGCATGCGGAGGTCGCGCCTGCGATCGCGGACATGCGCGCCGCGCTCGACGGCACCGAGGCACTACGCGGGCGGCCGCGCGGTTTGCTACGCCTCGCCGTCTCCTCGATCGCCGAGCATTTTCTCTCGGGGCGCTTTCTAGCGGACTTCGCCGACGCGAACCCGGAGGTGCAGCTCGACATCACCGTGACGGATGCGGAATTCGACATCGTCGCCGCCGGCTATGACGCCGGCGTCCGCCTTGGCGAGGTCATCGAGCAGGACATGATTGCGGTGCCGATCGCCGGAGAGGAACGCCAGCTCGCCGTCTGCGCGCCGGATTTCCGCGACCGCTTCGGCGTGCCCTCGCATCCGTCCGAGCTTGCGTCCTTTCGCTGTATCGGCTGGCGTCCGGCGCCGAACGTTGTCCCCTATCGCTGGGAGTTTGCCGACGGCGGCAAGGAGTTCAGCGTCGCGGTCGCGCCCGAGATCACGACCAACGACATGGCGCTGATGATCAAGCTGGCGGTGGCCGGCGCCGGCATCACGTTCGGCATGGAGGCGAGCTTTCGCCCCGCGATCGCGCGCGGCGAGCTGGTGCCGATCCTGGAGGACTATTGCCCCTGCTTCGCCGGATTCTATCTCTACTACCCGAGCCGCCGCAACGTCGCACCGAAGCTGCGCGCGCTGATCGAGCATCTGCGGCGGCGCGCGTGAACCGGAAGGAGCCGGTATGGAGAAAGAAGAGCTCGCCGGCATCTACCGTGCCTACATCGCCTGCCTGAACCGGCAGGATTGGCCGGCGCTCGGCCAGTTCGTGCATGATGAGGTCGCCCGCAATGCCCGTCCGCTCGGCCTGTCCGGCTACCGCGCGATGCTGGAGCAGGATTTTCGGGAGATACCCGACCTGCAATTCCACATCGAGATGCTCATCATCGATCCACCGCGCGTCGCGGCACGACTGAAGTTCGATTGCACGCCGGTCGGGACGTTCCTTGGGCTTGCCGTCAACGGAAGGCGCGTGTCGTTTTGCGAGAACGTGTTCTACGAATTCGGCAACGACAAGATCCGGCAGGTCTGGTCGGTGATCGACAAGACCGCGATCGAGGCGCAGCTCTGACCTTGCGCCTCGATGTCGAACCTACGCCGCCGCCGGCGCCACCTCGCCTTGCGGCTTCGCAAACGGCCTGAAATTCATCGCCATCAGGAAGGCACCCAAGCCCATCGCCCAGGAAGCGATGTAGAGCCAGGCGTAGCTGGAGAAGGCGTCGTAGATCAGGCCGCCGGCGAGCGGGCCCGTCGCCATGCCGAGGCTGCCGGCCATCGCCGTGCCGCCGATCACCGTGCCCATCATCCGCAGCGGAAAGTTCTCGCGTATCAGCACGGCGTAGAGCGGCATGGTGCCGGCATAGATGAAGCCGAACACCGCGCCGACGGCGTAGAAGGTCGCGAGCTGATGGGCGAAGACGTAGGCGAGCGCGCCGAACGCCTGGAGCAGCAGCCCTGAGACCAGCACGCGCTTGGCCCCGAAACGGTCGCCCATCAGGCCGAAGGCGATGCGCCCGCCGAGACCGGCAAAACCCTCGATGCTGTAGATCGTCACCGCCGCGACCAGCGGGATGCCGCAGCTCACGGCATAGCTGACGGTGTGGATGATTGGACCGGAATGGGTGGCGCAGCAGAAGAAATTGGTCGCGAGCAGGATGAGGAATTGCGGCGAGCGCAGCGCCTCGCCCATCGACATCTCGCTCTGCGCGGCCCCCTCGCCCGTTGGTGCGACCGCCGCATTGGCGAGCGCTGGCGGGCGGCGCACCAGGAACGAGACTGGGATCATGATGGCGCCGACGACGAGCGCGATGATCTGCATCGAGGTGCGCCAGTCATGGTTCGAGACGAGCCAGGCCGCGAGCGGCGCCATCGTCATCGGCGCCACGCCCATGCCGGCCGACACCAGCGACACGGCAAGGCTGCGATGGGTATCGAACCAGCCGGTCACGGTCGCCATCATCGGCGCGAAGATCGCCGCACAGGAGGCGCCGACCAGAAGGCCGAACACGAACTGGAACACGATCAGGGAGGTCGCATGGCTCGCCGTGAACAGGCTGAGCGCCAGTACCGTCGATCCCGTCAGCACCACCGGCAGCGGCCCGAACCGGTCGGACAGTGTGCCCCAGACCATGCTGGTGCAGGCCATCGCCAGAAAGCCGATCGTCATCGCGCTTGAGATGCCGGTCACGGACCAGCCGGTGTCCTTGGCGATCGGCTGCAGGAACACCGGCAGCGAAAACATGCCGCCGATCGCGACGCAGCCGAGCAGGCCGCCGGCGGCGACGATCACCCAGCGATAGTTGGAAGAAGTCATTTCGGTCTCCCGTCAGGTCTGTCTCACGTGGAAGACGAATGGGAACCGGGCGGACCGACATGGCTCACGTCATTTTTGCCGCCCCGGTTCGTGACCTGCCAACAAAAAAGTCGAAAAACAACCCCATGCAAAGTAGCCGGGCGCTGTCGGATCAATGACTTACGAGGCAGATGATTTGCGACAACCGTGACGCGATTTGACTCATCGGGCAAAACACCAGCACCATACCAGGGACAAATCCATGCCAAAGATCGACATCGCTGCCGTGCCATCGCGCAAAGGCTCCGGTTATCCGGCGCCCTTCAATGCGCCTTGCGCTGATCGCATCCGCCAGCGGCTCGGCGATGCCGGAGGCCTGAGGGATTTCGGGGTGAACCTGATGCGCCTGCCGCCGGACGGCTGGTCGAGCCAGCGGCACTGGCATTCGCACGAGGACGAGTTCGTCTATGTGCTCGAAGGCGAAGTGACGCTGATCGAGGACGGCGGCGAAACCGTGCTGCGCGCTGGCGACTGCGCCGCCTTCCCGAAGGCAAGCGGCAACGGCCATCACATGGTCAACCGGTCGGATGCAACGGCCGTCTATCTCGAGATCGGCTCGCGCTCACCCGACGACCTCATCACCTCCTCCGACATCGACATGATGAGCCCGGCATCCGACGGCCGCTTCCTGCACAAGGACGGCACGCCCTATCCGGCGTGACGTCTCACAGCGCCGCGCCGCGGCGCCACGTGCTGACGGTGAGCCAGACCGCCGAGACCAGGAAGTACAGCGCGCCGACCGCAGCGTAGCCCGCGACGTTCGCGATCGACGGGATTGCAGGCATCGCGGCCTGAACGATGAAGAAGCCGCCTGCCAGCGCCGACTGGCCTCCGCTGAGCACCATGGCCCATTGCGCGCCGTAGCTCCTCCAGCGCCGGACCGCCGTGCCGAGCTGAAGCAATCCGGCAAGGATCGCCCACGCGCCGAAGATCCCGAGCACCCAGTTCATGCTCACCCGCAAGGCCAGGATGACCGCGATGGTGGTCGCCAGGCTGACCAGCACGTTCAGGGCCTGGGTGCGGTTTTGGTTCAATCCGCCGCTGCAGAACGCGTCGAGATAATTGGCCGCGGCGTCCCATGCCGGATAGGCGACGAGCAACGTTCCTGCGATCGCCGCAGACGACGGCGCGACGGCAAAGGCGGCAATGACCCAGGCAACGGAAAACGCGGCGCGAAGGAAATAGTATTGCTTCAGCCATTGCGCACGGTCGGATGTATCCGAAGCCAACTCAAGATCTTTCATTTTCTCTTCCTTACCTACTAGTTGGTAGTTTTCTTGCGAAACCAGATCGCCTCGCCATTCAGATCGATTGCAACAGTGCGGATTGCGTCAGTGCCTGGGGGAAAGCCGATCCAGCAACGGCCGGGCGATGACCCCAAACATCTTTGGATCGCCATAGGCCCGCGCCGACAACATCGCGCCGTGAACGGTCGCCATGAACCCTTCAGCCTCGACCCGGGCTGTGCCGGAGAGCTGAAGCCGCCCCTGCCGCTTGCCGCGCTCCATCACCGATGTCAGCCACGACGCCAGCGAGCGGAAGTGAGCCCGGACCTCGAGCGCGACCTCCTCAGGCAGGATCGGAAGCTCGCTGGCGAGCAGCGCGCAAACGCAGAACGGAGCCTTCGCGTCCTTGATGCACGCTTCCCAATACGCGACATAGCTCTTGAGCTGCTCGCCGGGGTCCGGCACGTTGCGCTCCATGGCCGCCAGCCCAGCCTGGGCCTCCTCGCGATATCGCGACACGAGGGTGCGGACCAGATCGACCTTGCTGGCGAAATGGTGGTGGATGCTCGGTTTGCGGATGCCGACGATCTCGGCCACATCGGCGTAACTGAAGCCGTTGTAGCCGCCTGCAATGATCAGCGTGCGGGCGCAGTCCAGAATGTCGTCGGCGGTCGAGGAAATCTTGGTCATGGCAGATTAACTACCTTCCAGTTGGTAGGCCGTCAAGAACGGTGTGCTTCAACCCTCCGTGAGTGGTAGGAGCCCTGCATGACCATCCGCCTCATCGTCCGTTACCCCGATCGCCGGCTCACAATGCCGGCACGCACCGTCACCACATTCGACGACGGCTTGCGCGAGCTTGCAGCGGATCTGCTCGACACCATGCGGGCCGCCCCCGGCATCGGCATCACCGCGCCGCATATCGGCGTGCCGCTGCGCGTCGTCGTGCTTGAGCTCGATGCCAAGGACGGCCCCCTCACCTACGTCAATCCGGTCATTGAATGGACGTCACCCGAGATGATCCTGCACCGCGAGGGCAGCGTCTCGATGCCCGGCGTCAATGACGAGGTACAGCGCCACGCCCGGGTGCGGATCAGCTATTGGGATCTCGACGGCAAATTGCAGAGCGAGGAGTCCGAAGCCTTGCGCGCCGTCTGCCATCAGCACGAGATCGACCAGCTCGACGGCATGTTCTGGATCCAGCGGCTGTCGCGGCTGAAGCGCGAGCGGCTGGTGAAGAAGTTCGAGAAGATGTCGCGGAATATGTAGTACGGGTTGGCCGCGACTGCGCTTCGCGCAGCCGCGGGCATAATCCACCTTAGGCAATCATTTCAGCGGCAAAAACAAATCCGCGACCGTCTCGTGCTCGGGCACTTCCGGGAAGAAGCTCAGCCGTTGGCAATAGATCGGGAAGTCGCGTGCCTCCTCGCCGCTGGCCGGAAGCCAGTCGCGATAGAGATAGAGCGCGGCGGGCTCCAGATTGTCGGTGTAGCCGACGATTCGCAGCACGGCGCAGCGTCCGCCGGGGATCTCGCCGGCCTTGATCTCTTCGCCATTCGCCTCGATCGACTGCTCGGCGCCGACACAAAGGTCCACGCTGTAATCGGCAGGCGATGAAGGACGCCGCTCGGAACGCCAGACATTGAAAGTCGGACTTGTCCGGGGATGCAGGCCGGCTGTCTTGCGCCAGGCGATGAAGCGCTGGATGGTGGCGCCAAGCGTCGCCGGGTCGCCCCGATGCTCCATGATCGCCACTTTCGTGGTGGGCACATCGCGGATCGTCACGTCGTCACTGCTAAACGTCTTCATGAGCTTGTTCCTCGCGTTATCGAGAGGCCCGAAGGCCGCAAGCCACGGCTCCCAGTCGGGAGACTTCCGGAACGACGACGGCGATTGCCCGAACCGTTGCCGAAAGGCGCGGGCGAAGGCGTCAGGCGTAGCGTAACCGGCATCCATCGCGATGTCGGTGACGCCAAGGGCGTTACCGTAGGCCAGCTGATGTGAAGCGCGCTTCATGCGGGCCAACTGGACATAGCGATGCACTGACAACCCGAAGGTCGCGGTGAATTGCCGGTGGAAATGAAACTTCGAGAACGCGGCAACAGCGCTTAACCCGTCGAGGGCCAGATCATCGTCGAGATGCCGATCGATATGATCCAGCACCCGTCGCATCCGGTCCTGATAGTTTTGCAGCGCCGCCTTCATCGTCCCTCCTCCGTGGCGGCTCCATCTAGCCGCAGAAGGCCGTGACACGCTCGACCGATCTTGCGGTTTGAGAGGATATCGCGGCATTCGCCGGCCCGTAGGGCGGATTAGCGAAGCGCAATCCGCCATCTTGAACGAGCAGCGGCGGATTACGCCTTGCGGCTAATCCGCCCTACGCACCTATCCCGCCATCAGCGCCTTCGCCAGCGCCATGTAGGCCGGCAGCGTCACGGGATCGTTGGCGGCGTTGCCCGCGACGGGATGCGACGCGTAGCGCGCGATCACCATCTCGGCCTTCGGATCGACATAGATGCCCTGGCCGTGGACGCCGCGCGCCATGTAGGCGCCGTGGGCGTTGTGGCTGACCCACCATTGGTTGCGGTAGGAGGCGCCGGGCAAGGTGGTGTAGCCGGCGGGCTTGAACTTTTCGGGGTCGCCGCCGCGCGCGATGTCCTCGACCACGGATGATGGCACGATCTGGCGACCGTTGAAGCGGCCGTGGTTGCGCATGGTCTCGCCGAAGCGGGCAAGATCGCGCAGTGTCGTGGAAAGACCGCCACCGCCGCTCTCGGTGCCGATGCGGTCGACGTGATAATACGCGTCCTCCTCCGCACCCATGGGAATCCAGATGCGCTCCGACAGAAGATCGGACAGCGTCATGCCGCTGGCGCGCCTGATGATCCAGGCCAGCACGTCGGTGTTGACGGTCTTGTACGCAAAGACCTTGCCGTGCTCGCCCTGCTTCTTCTGCGCCATCAGGAAATCGAAAATGGTGGTCGGGCCGTCATAATCGGGCTCGATCGGCGCCATGCCGTTGGCGCGCCGCAATCCCCACACGGCCGAATTCTTGTCGGTGTAGACTTCGGTGTATGCGAGCCCCGTGGTCATATCCATGACCTCGTGCACACGCGCGTCGCCAAACCCGCTCGCCTTCAGCTCCGGCACATAGTCCGTGACGGGTGCCTGCGGGTCGATCCTACCCTCGGCCACCAGAATGCCGGCCAGCACGCCGGTGAACGACTTCGTCACCGACATCCCGATATGCGCCTTGTGCGGCTTCAACGCGCCGAAATAGCGCTCATAGATCAGCTTGCCCCGATGCAGCACGGCGATGCCGTCTGCATAGGTCTCCTCCAGCATCTTTGCGAAGGTCATGGGCCGGCCGTCCATCGTGGTCGAGGCGACCGCGCCGATGTCATGGTCCTCGCGCGGCAGCGGCGAGGCCGGCCCTGCCCCGCGCCAGACGTTCACCGTCGGCACCAGCTGCCGGACATTGCTCCACGCCCAGCGCAGCTCGGGAAAGCTGCGGAACGAGCCGTCCTGGAAGGTGATGGTGCGATCCGGCGCCGGCGGAAAGCCCTTCATCCAGCCGAGGGTCTCGGGATCGGTCTCGGCGGCGGTTGCGGGCTGTTGGCTGAAGGCGGTCGCAGTGGACATGCAGGCTGGCTCCGGAAAGGACGATGCAGATGTCGTATCACGGCCGAACGTGACGGACATCCGACGTTTGCGCCGGGTCCCTGCGCGCCGATCGGATCGGCGGCAGCGCCAGCCCTGCTCACCACCGCGCTGTCGCGCTCCCCAGCACGGTCCGTCCCTGCGTGAACGCGCAGGTCCCACCATTGCAGATCGGAACGCGCTCATCCGACAGATTGCGCGCATTCAGAGCCAAGCGCATGCCGCGATAGTCGTAATGCACGCCCGCATCAAACGCCGTGACGGCCGGATTCCTGATCGTATTGACCTCGTCCGCCCAGGTCTGCCCGATCCATCGCGCACCGGCACCGACGCCAAAGCCTGCAAGCAGGCCATTCTGCCAGGTGTAATCGAGGAAGATCGCCGCCTGCTGCAACGGCACGCCGATCGGCACCTTGCCGAGATCAAGGCCATTGCTGCGCGTCACGATGGCATCGGTATAGCTGTAGGACGCGACACCTTTGAGACCCGCGGCCAGCGACAGCACGGCCTCGAGCTCGGCGCCGCGCGAACGAACCTGACCGGTCTGCACCGAAAAAGTCGGAAAGGCCGGATCGATGGTCAACACGTTGTCCTTGGTGAGGTTGAACCAGGTCGCGGTGAAGTAACTGTTCCAGCCAAGCGGCTGATACTTGATACCGGCTTCAAACGATTCACCCGTCGTTGGCGCGAATGGTGTACCGCCGCGCTGGGGTGCCGTCGTGCCGGTTAGCGGCAGAAACGATGTCGCATAGTTCACATAGGGGGCAAGCCCCGACTCGAACAGATACAACAATCCGGCGCGGCCGGTGAACTTGCTTGGCTCGCTGTTGCTCGTCACACCCGTCAGGTCGTTGCGGTTCGAGAGCTCGGCAAAATCCTGCCGGCCGCCGACGGTCAGCCGCCAGCCGCCCCACGCCATCTGGTCTTGTGCGTAAAGCCCGACCTGGCCGAGCGTTTGGCTGTTGGTGCTCATGAGCCCCAGAGGCATCGTCGGCGCCGAACTGCCGTAAACCGGATTGGTCAGATCGAGCGACGGCGCCAAGCCGGCATAATAGTCCAGCGTCGTGCTTTGCCGGAAATAATCAACACCCGCGAGGACCGTATGCTTGATCGGACCGGTGGCCAGCTTGGCCTCGATCTGGTTGTCGACGTTGAATGTGCTCAGCCGCTCACGGAAGGTCGCCGCGTAGCGGTTGAGGGTGCGGCCATCCGGCGACAAACTGAGCGCATCGACCATGTTGCCCTCGAACGACACATGTCCGAGCCGGACATGCTGCCGGAACGCCAATGCCTCGTGGAAGCGATGCTCGAGCCTGTAACCGACCGAGGCCTGCCACTGCGTGAGCGCGTCGAATGCGGGATCGCCGAGACGAATATTGGTGACCACGCCGGTCACCGGGTTGCGAAGGTAATACGGCCACATCGACGTCTTGCTGCGCTCGTACTCGGCCAGCACGGTCAGCGTCGTATCCTCGTTCAGCTTGGCGGTCACGCTCGGGGCGAAAAACACGCGGTCGTCCCACGTCCCGGGAATCTGCGTGCCGCTATCGCGCACCAGCCCGGTGAAGCGATAGAGCAGCTTGTCGTTATCAAGGCTCGGTCCGCTGAAGTCGAAACGTCCCTGATAGCGATCGAAATTGCCGATATCGAGGCCAACCTCGTTGAGCCGCTTGTCGAGCGGCATCTTGCTCACATAGTTCACCATGCCACCGGCTTCATTGGCACCGTACAGCACGGACGACGGACCGCGCATCACCTCGATGCGCTCGGCGCCATAGGGCTCGTTGCGGAAATAGGCGAACGAGCCGTTGCCCTGCCGCAAGCCGTCCCGATAATTGCCGTACTGGTTGGCCGCAAATCCCCGGATCAGAAACTGATCATAACGCGGGTCGAAGCCGTATGGCTGCGTCTGCACGCCGGCGGTGTAGGCCAACGCCTCGCCGACGGTTCGTGCGCCGGTGTCGCGGATCTGGTCCTGCGTCACGACCGAGACGGACTGCGGCGTCTCGATCAGCGGCGTATTCGTCTTGGTGCCGGTGGCGCTGCGCGTTGCGACGAAGCCCTGGACCGGACCCATCGCACTCTGAAGAGTCGTGGCCGACACCGGAGCTGCTGCAGCAATCTGCGCCTCCCTGCGCGGATTCGGCCGCCGCACCGATCGTCGCATCTCGCTTGCAGCACCGGGCCGCGCGGACTGCGCGCGGCGGGCCTGCTGCGGCTTTGGAGCATCGACCGTCACTGGCGGTAGCTGAGATTGAGCGTAACTCTTGCCGTCAAGTCCTGCATCCAACACGAACAAACTGCAGGTCGCGAGAAAACCATGCCTCACGGCATTCAAACTCAGCATTCCAATCCCCGGTGAGCAAAAAATCAGACGCGGACTTATGGGCACACGGAAACGAGGAAGCGAAATTGAATGGGTCTAAGGAATGTCGTCTCGTCGCGACTGTGGCATTGTTGCGACTCCGATCCCGTATGCGCAGCGTGCGACAATCTGGACATCGCACCCCTTGATGGATGGCGCTGCGAGCGCTGCGTCAAACCGTCCCGCGGCGATGTTGAACAAACACCGGCGTCAGGCGTCTACCGTTTCACCCTGTCAACTCAGGCGCGGAACGGAAGGATCCCATGAAGGTTCGCAAGTTTGCCGTGGCGGATGCGTCGTTCGAACGCTCGCCCGGGCAGGACGGAGATATTTTCGCAGGCAATGTGATCGACCGGCGCCACGGCGGCCCGATCACCATCGGATTCGGCCGCTATGCGCCGAACCAGAGCCTCGATGAAAAGCTCGCCGTGGACGATGTCATGCTCGTGCTGGAGGGCAAGCTATCGGTGTCGAGTGAAGCCGGCACCGTCACGGCAGGCCCCGGCGAGATCATCTACATGCCCAAGGGCGAGAAGGTCACTATCCGCTCGCACGAGCAAGGCGCCGTCACGGCCTACGTCACCTATCCACATTGGCAGGAGGCGCATGAGTGAGGCGCTTCGGGTTCGGCACAGCTCTCAAGCCCTCTTGCCGCTCCGCTTGGTCAGCGGCGCATTGCGCCGCTCCCGCTTGCCGCGCGCGACTTCCGTCGCCAGCGCGTCGAGCTTCGGCTCCCAGAAAGTCCTGAACCGACCAACCCACGCATCCACTGCCTGAAGTCCGGCCACGTCGACCGAGTAGAGGCGTCGTTGCGCTTGCGCCCGAACGATCGCAAAGCCGCTCTCGCGCAGCACCTTCAGGTGCTGCGACACGGCGGCTTGCGTGATGCCGAACTCGGCGCCGATCGCCTCGACGACTTCCCCGGAGGCCATCTCTCCCGGGGCGAGCAGTTCGAGGATGCGTCGGCGCACGGGATCGGCGAGGACTTCGAAGACGTGCATCAGCTTCCTGTGCCGGGGTGCGCGATGTCAGGCGGCATCTCGCCGCGATAGAAGGCAATGGTACGGTCCGAGCGCTGCTTCGCCGAGGCCGCATCCACCCCGCTCGCGACATGCGCTGCGCGCCAATACTCACCGCTCCCGGTCATGAATTCCTTGCCCTCGGGCGAGCCCATCCACGCCTCGGCCGTCTCGTGGTCGACCGATGCCCCCGTCGCAACGTATCGCTCGAGCCCGGCAATGGCGAGGTCCCAACCGATGCCGACCGCACCCGGACCGAACTGATTCCAATGATCCTCGATCATCGCGCTGTGCTCGAGCGTCAAGCGCGCCTGGCTCCGTTCTGCCGCCAGCGTGACGTCGATCCAGCTCACCGCGCCTGCAAATTCCCACGTCGCCGCAAAATGAGTTGGCGGCGCACAGGCCGTGATGGTGCCGCCCGCATTGCCCTTGAGCTGATATCTTCCGCCGAGCTGGAGATCTCCCTCGACCGGCAGAAACCAGCGCGGGATGCGTTCCCTGCTCGTCACCGCATCCCAGAGATCGTCGACGCTGGTGTCGTAGAGCCGCGTCAAGGTGACCGCACTGGCTGCCTTTCCGTCCTTCTCGAAATTGCGCACCGAACGCGTGACAAGCCCCAACACCCTGGCAACGTCGATCTCCATCCCGGACCTCCCTTTGATTTCGGGAAGGAATATCGGCATAGGTTTATATAAGTCAATACTTATATTACGGCATGCGACCGTCACCTCGCCATCGAGCACGATGGGTTCCGCCGCACACTTTGAGCGCGCCTGACGTCGCGCGCTTCATCCTCGACCTCAAGGACTTCAACCGGCGCTGACGAGGCCAGGGCGCGCTTGCGCTGGCGTTACCTCAGTACCGATGCTACGAGGCTGCACGCACAGGATGAATCACGGACGCCCCCTCAAGAACGTCCCATTCTCAAACGGAATCCAGGAATGAATGTAACTGTCTCGATCGTCGTCGTGGCTGCCGAGCTTGTCGTCAGCGCGCTGAGTGCCTTCATCTCAATTGCCGCGCTTGGCTTTGCAGGAGAGGCCACCCGATCCAAGGACCTGACGGCCTTTGGCTGGATCCTCGGAGCTGTCTACATCATCGTCGCCCTGACGCCCCTCGTCGCAACCACATGGGTAGCCTACAGGCGGTTTGTTTCGGACAAGGCATTTCCCGTGCTCGAGGTCATCTCGTCCCCGTACCTGGTCCCGGTGGTGCTGTTAGTCGGCGCCGCGATCTTCTGCGTCGGGCTGCTGGCGTTCCAGAATGGCGCGGGGTTGGCGCCGCGATAGGTGCCCATCCTACGCGTTGACCTCGCTCGCTTTCCCTATTGCTTGAAGCTATGTTCGCGATGCCATTTCAGGAAGTGCGGGTGTGGGCGATCTGATATTCGCCGCGGCGCAAGTGCGTACCCCGTCTTATTGATGATTGATCGCGCGCCGTCCGGATCGTTTGTCTGGCGCGAGATCAATATCTTCAAATCGTCCGCCAGGCTAATGAGGCCGCGATCGAACATCCAATGCGCGGTACCACAAAGTGCGATGCCATTGCTAATGATGTCAGGTCCACGCGCCTCGACCGGTCGTATGTGAGCGGCTGCGACCTCGGCACGCCCCATTCCATTGATAAGCTTTAGCCCGGTGATGGCACAACGCTCATCGTAGGCGCGAAGCACGACGCGACGGAAGACTCGATCGCGCAAAATCCTAGATACTGTCACGCTAATACGCTCGCGCTGCTGTTCGAATCTGAACGGCACCGCCTCCTCGTTAAGGTCGAGTGGACGGACATCGTCATCGCGTCGCGGCAACAGCGGCGCATTCTCCGCCAAACCAAGTTCACATATTCTGTTGAAGTCGCCGGGGGAGATTGGACGGACTGCAGACTGAGCGCGTCCTGAAATTCGTCCCTGCTCATTCAGGACGCCGCGCTCTACGGGACCAGTTGGCCCGTTGAAGGGGACCGGATTGGCGAAATCGAGGTAACTTCCGGGTTCGATCATAGCCAAATACATTCCCGAAGTACCTGGATCGGGAACAACCTGCTGAACCCGCGCAATCGCAAAGTAGCCCCGCGTCTCAGCGACCTTGCTCGGTTCGTAGTAGATTATCCAATCACCGACGCAGGCTTCAACGCGGCGAAGATACTGGCTGGGAAATTGATATTGTTCAGCGGGGCTGTCATCGTAGATCGAGTCCGATCGATGGATGAATACCCCAAATCCCATGATCTAAGCGACGCCGCCTTCCCGAAGCGCTTGAGATTGAATAGGCCCCCCCTACTCCCACTCAATCGTCCCGGGCGGCTTGCTGGTCACGTCGTACACCACCCTATTCACGCCCTTCACCTCGTTGATGATGCGCGTGGCGGTCTCGCCCAGGAACTTCATGTCGAACTGGTAGAAGTCCGCGGTCATGCCGTCGGTTGAGGTGACGGCGCGCAGGCCCACGACGTAGTCGTAGGTGCGGCCGTCGCCCATGACGCCCACCGTCTTCACGGGGAGCAGCACGGCGAAGGCCTGCCAGATCTCGTCGTAGAGACCGTGCTTGCGGATCTGGTCGATGTAGACGGCGTCCGCCTTGCGCAGGATGTCGAGCTTGTCGCGGGTAATGTCGCCAGGGCAGCGGATGGCAAGGCCCGGGCCCGGGAACGGATGGCGGCCGACGAAGATCTCGGGCAGGCCGAGTTCGCGGCCGAGCTTGCGCACCTCGTCCTTGAACAGCTCGCGCAGCGGCTCGACGAGCTTCATGTTCATGCGCTCGGGCAGGCCGCCGACATTGTGGTGCGACTTGATCGTCACCGAGGGGCCGCCGGTGAAGGAGACGCTCTCGATCACGTCGGGGTAGAGCGTGCCTTGCGCCAGGAAGTCGGCGCCGCCGATCTTCTTGGCCTCCTGCTCGAACACCTCGATGAAGAGGCGGCCGATGGTCTTGCGCTTGGTTTCGGGATCGGTGACGCCTTCGAGCTCGCCGAGGAACTGCTTGGACGCATCCACGTGCACGAGCGGGATGTTGTAGTGGTGGCGGAACAGGTCGACCACGGTCTTGGCCTCGTCGAGGCGGAGCAGGCCGTGATCGACGAACACGCACGTCAGCTGCTCGCCGATGGCTTCGTGGATCAGCACGGCCGCCACGGCGGAATCGACGCCGCCGGAGAGGCCGCAGATCACCTTGCCCTTGCCGACCTGGGCGCGGATTTTTGCGATCTCCTCCTCGCGGAAGGCGCGCATGGTCCAGTCGCCGGTGAGCCCTGCGATCTTGCGCACGAAGTTGCGGATCAGTTTCGCGCCGTCGGGCGTGTGCACCACTTCGGGGTGGAACATCAGGCCGTAATATTTGCGCGTCTCGTCCTGGATGATCGCGAACGGCGCGTTCGGCGAGGTGCCGGCAACGGAGAAGCCCGGCGGCATCTTGGTGATGCGGTCGCCATGGCTCATCCAGACCTGGTTCTTGCCGCCCGACGACCAGACGTCCTCGAACAGCTTGCTCGGCGCCTTCACCTCGACGTCGGCGCGGCCGAATTCGCGGTGATGGCCACCCTCGACCTCGCCCCCGAGCTGGGCCGCCATGGTCATCTGGCCGTAGCAGATGCCCATCACGGGCACGCCGGAATCGAAGATCGCTTGCGGGGCGCGGGGCGAGCCGGCCTCGTGCACCGATTCAGGACCGCCCGAGAGGATCACCGCCTTTGGCTTCATCTCGTTGAAGGCGGCTTCGGCCTTGTTGAACGGGACGATCTCGCAATAGACGCCGTCCTCGCGCACGCGACGCGCGATCAGCTGCGTCACCTGGCTGCCGAAGTCGACGATGAGAATCTTGTCGTGCGCCGAGGCCACCGAGGGCGTCGACGCGGAGCGGTCGTTCTGTGCTGCTGTCATGGCCAGCAGATACGCGACGGGGGCTTTTCCCGCAACCGCGCGGGCCGCGCGCCCACATTCTTCTTTGGGCATGGACAAGGTGGACATAGGTAAGTATCATTGACCTAATATGCCCCGCTCTTCAAACAGGGGCCGGTCAGGGAGAACGCCATGCCGCAGCATCATCAGCCTTCAACGCTTGCCGAGCTCGGCCGGACCTGGGTCGAGGCCTGGAACGCGCGCGATCTCGAACGCGTGCTCGCGCTCTATGACGAGGCCGCCGTGATGACCTCGGACCGCATTCCGGCGCTGGGGTTCGATGCCAGCGGAACGTTGCGCGGCAAGGACGCCTTGCGGGCGTATTGGGGCAAGGCGCTTGGGCTGCTGCCGGAGCTGCATTTTTCGCTGATCGAGCTGTTCGTCAGCCCCGATAGCGTCGTGGTGTTCTACGCGAACGAGCGCGGCAAGAAGATCTGCGAATATCTGCGGGTGAATGATGCGGGGCTGATCGTGCAGGGCTCGGCGAACCATTTGGTGCATTGAAGGGTGCTCTCTCCCCGTCATTGCGAGGAGCTCTTGCGACGAAGCAATCCAGACTGTGGCCGCAGATGCATTTCTGGATTGCTTCGCTGCGCTCGCAATGACGGAGACCGGGGCGACAGCGTGCGCTAACAACAGAACTGCCGGCTCAGAGATAGGACTCTCCCATGAAACTCCCCACCTCTCCCTTTACCGTCACCGACTGGAGCAAGGTCGAGGCCACCACGCATCCCGGCGAGACCGGCAAAGCCAAGTGGCGCACGCTCAACATCGGCGACCTCCGGGTGCGGATGGTCGAGTATTCGCCGGGCTATTTGGCCGACCATTGGTGCGATCGCGGCCACGTGCTCTACGTGCTCAAGGGCGAGCTCGACAGCGAGCTGCGCGACGGGCGCAAATTCAAGCTCACGGCCGGGATGAGCTACCAGGTCTCGGACTACGGCGACGCCGCGCACCGGTCCTCGACCGCGACCGGAGCGACCCTTTTCATCGTGGACTGAGATCCGCCGGGCGGTTAATTTGCACCGCAAAATAGCAAAGTCGCGCGACGCGCCGGCTCACGGGTGGTGCCTTGAACTGGCCCCAAATTCTCGCTATATTGTGATCATCGATACTTGGCCGAACGACTGGGCCGCTTCGCTTCGTTGCTGACGGGCGCGCACGCTTCAGATGAATTCTCCAAACATCGACTCATCAGGGACTATGGGCGCAATGCTGCGTACCGGTCCGCGTGCGTACTCAATCTAACTAACTAAAGGAAATTCCCATGGCTATGGGCACCGTGAAGTGGTTCAACACCCAAAAGGGTTATGGTTTCATCCAGCCGGACGACGGCCAGAAGGACGTGTTCGTGCACATCAGCGCCGTCGAGCGCGCCGGCCTCTCCTCCCTCAACGAGGGTCAGAAGGTCTCGTTCGACATCGTCGCCGATCGTCGCAGCGGCAAGTCCTCGGCTGACAATCTCCGCGTCGGCTAACGCCTACGCAGCGTTCTGACCACGGACGTACCGGCAGAACGTTAGAAAAATGAAAGCCCCGCGACCGGGATCCGGTGCGCGGGGTTTTTGTTTTTGGCTCCCCGTCATTCCGGGGCTCGCGAAGCGAGAGCCCCGGAATCCATTGGACCGCGGAGACTGCCGCGCGATGGATTCCGGGCTCGCCCTGCGGGCGCCCCGGAATGACGGCGGAGTATTGTCAGCCCGCCTTCTTCAACACCGACACGAAGAACCCGTCCGTCCCAGTCCGCCGCGGCGTCATCAGCCAGCCCTCGGGCGACTGCAGCGCGGCCTCCCCAAACGCCTCCGCCTTGTCCCACAGCACGCTCGCGGTCTGCTCGGGCGGCACGGCCGCGAACTCGGGATGGCGCGCGACGAATGCCCTCACCTGCTCGTCGTTCTCTTCCGAAAGCACCGAGCAGGTGATGTAGGCAATGCGGCCGCCAGCCTTCACCAGCGGCACCGCGCGCTCCAGCACCTCGGCCTGGTCGCGCAGGCGAATCTCCAGCGCGCCCGGGCGCATGCGCCATTTGGCATCGGGGTTGCGGCGCCAGGTTCCGGTCCCCGTGCAGGGCGCGTCGATCACGACGAGGTCGGCAGAGGCGCGGATGTCGGCCAACGGATCGGCCTCGCCCTTGGGCGTGCGGACATCGGCATTATGGACCCCGGCGCGCGAGAGGCGCTCGTGGATCGGCGCGAGCTGGCGCTTGTCGCTGTCGGTCGCGATCAGCCGGCCCTTGCCCTGCATCAGGGCGGCGAGCGCCAGGGTCTTGCCGCCGGCGCCGGCGCAGAGGTCGATCACCTGCTCGCCGGGCTTTACCGCGGTGAATTGGGCGGCCAGCTGCGATCCCTCATCCTGCACTTCAATGGCGCCCTTGATGAAATCCTCCTCGGCCTGGATCCCGGGGTTGCGCGCATCGGCCGAAAGCGCGATGCGCAGGCCCGTTGCCGACCAAGGCGTCGGTTTCGCATGAAGATGAGCAAGCGACTGCAGCGCCTTGTCGCGGTTGGATTTTAGCGTGTTGACGCGCAGGTCGAGCGGCGCCCGGCTCGCCATCGCGGCCGCCTCCGCGGCACGGTCCTCGCCGAACACTTTTGCCAGGTGCGGATCCAGCCATTCGGGATAGTCGCCGGCGATCGCGGCCGGCGCGTCCTTCAGGGACCGCGAGGCGAGCGCGGCCGCTTCCGCCTCGGTCAGCGGCGCCGGCGCAAAGCGGCTGCCGTCGAACAAGGCGCCCATCGTGGCCGTGTCCATGTCGCGCTCGAGCCGGAGCATGCCGATCAACCTGGCACGCGCGGTACCGGACTCCATCAGGAACGCGCTCGAGGCGTAGCGGCGCAGCACGTCCCAGACCAGGCCGGCAATGGCGGCGCGGTCGCCCGAGCCGGCAAAGCGGTGCGCGGTGCCCCACTCCTTCAGCGCCTTGGCCGCGGGCACGCGGTCCTTCTCGATGGTGTCGATCAGTTCGATGGCTGCGGACAGCCGGGCAGCGGGAGTCATTTGAATCTTTCAGATGAAATCGGACTCGCAAGAGTCAGATCAACAAGAGCATTTTCAGTGCGAAGTAGATCCACATCGCCAGCAGCACGAGGACGCCGGCGAGCCAGACCGTGGAGCGCCGTCCGAGATCGTTCGAGGAGACGAACACGCCGGCATGGGCAAAGCGCGTCACCACGAACACCCAGGACATCAGCACGATGAAGAGATCGGCATGGCGCAAGGGCAGCGCCAGCGCGATCAGGACGTAGAGCAGGACCGGCAGCTCGAACTGGTTGCGGTAGCAATTGGCGATCTGTGTGGCGCCCTTCGGCCAGTTCGGCTCGCCGAGTGCAATGTCGCGGATGCTGGTCTCGCCGGAGACCAGCGTCTTGCGGCGCGCGAACACCATGCCGATCAGAAGCGCGAAGGTAAGGCCGACCTGCACGAAGACAGGGAGCAGGACCATTTGGACGGACATCGGAACTTTCCCGTAAGGCGGAACGCCGCGAACCGTCATTAGCCGCCGCTCCTCGTCCTGACAATCAACCAGTTGAACCGGCGTTCCCGGTCTTGCGACCAACCACCGATAGTTAAAGCGATTTCGGCTCCTTTTCGGGAGCCCAAGGCGAGATAGAGGCGAGATGGCGCCATGACCACCCTGTCCAGCCTCTGGACCGAATCCGCCGACGGCCAGCTCGGTATCCTGATGTCGGCCCTCTCAGGTATCGCGATGGCGCTTGCGGTCGCGCTGGCGATGACGGTCTACTTTCGCCTGAGCTACCGAACCCGGCGCGACGTCGTCAGGCATGGCCTCGCCGCTCTGGCCGCCACTGCCCTGTTCGCCTTTGCCGCCTACGACATGCGCCACGCCGCGCTCGCCTATCTCGGTCTCAATCCGTCCAAGCCCGCCGTCGAGTTCGAAATCCGCATGCCCCGGGCGATGCTGACGGCGGTGACCGACAGCCAGATCGAGCTGCATACCGACCGCAACCAGACACTGGCGCTGGTCGAGGGCGTGCGCGACCTCTCGGATGGCCGTGCGCTGCTGCGCGGCGCGGTCGCGCTCAACCACCGCACCGCGGACCGCGTGCTGGTCGTGAACCTGCCGGGCAAGGGCATTTTCGAGTTCCGCCTCCGTCTGCCCGCCGAGCCGCATCGCTCCCAAGAGTTCGGTCCCTGGCACCTCGCCGACCGCATCGCCTCGCCGCTCGCCGACACCGTCGCGCCGCAGGACGCCTACACGATCCGCTACCGCGTGCTTTAAACTTTGTTCGTTGCGATCCATGCCCGCGCCGTCATCGTTCCGACGCGCAAGCACGGGTACGGTGATCGCATGTCCGAATTTCGCCTGACGCAGATTTCCGACACCCATCTCGGCCGGCGCTTCCCCGGCCTGATCGCCAACTTCCAGGCGATCAGCGAACATATCGACGGCAACCGGCCCGATCTCGTCATCAACACCGGCGACGTCGCCTTCGACGGGCCGACCGGCCGCGACGATGTCGTCTTCGCAAAAGACCTGCACGAGGCCCTGCCCGTCGCCTGCCGTTACCTCCCCGGCAATCACGACATCGGCGACAATCCGACCGCGGTTGGCCCGGGGCCGAAGCCGCCGGTCACGGAAGCGCATCGCCGGCAATTCTGCGACCTCATCGGCGAAGACCATTGGTCATTCGAGGCCGCCGGCTGGCGCTTCATCGGCCTCAACTCGCTGGTGATGAATTCCGGGCTCGCCTTCGAGGCCGAGCAGTTCGACTGGCTGTCGCAACAGATCGCGCGCACGAACGGCAGGCCGGTCGCGCTGTTCCTGCACAAGCCGGTGTTTCTCAACCTGCCGGACGATCCCGAGACGCCGGAGACCGCGATCCGCTACGTGCCGCAGCCGGCACGGGCACGGCTGATCGAGATGCTCGGGACGATCGACCTGCGCCTCATCGCCAGCGGCCACGTGCACCAGCGGCGCGACTTCACCTGGCGCCACACCCGCCATGTCTGGGCGCCGTCGGCCGGCTTCGTCATCAACGATCAGCGCCAGGACCGGATCGCGATCAAGGAAGTCGGGCTGGTCGAATACCGCTTCCGGCCCGACGGTTTCGAGGTCCGCCACGTCAGGGCCGCGGGCCAGGTCGATGTCGACATCGAGGAGTTGCTCGTCCAGATGGGCGGCGAGCATTAAGGCGCGCTGATCCGCTCAGGCGACGCTCTTGAGGTCCTGCTGGATCGCAGCGAGCAAGGATTGCAGCGCCTCGCTGTTCACCGGCTTGGCCGCGAGATCATTGGCAGGCGGCTGCCTGGCGGGCTGCACGGCCTTGACCGGGCGCTTTGGGAATGGCGGGGGCGGTGCCGGCATCGAGGGGCGCGTCAGATCGCCCTCCTCGTCGACATGGACGAACTTGCCATGGATGACGTCGTCGTGGCGGCCCATGACGAACATGGCCAGCCAATAGCCGGCAGCAAGCAGGATAACGCAGAAAACACTGATCTCTAACATCGCAGCACCTAAAATATGCCCGATGATTCAATGCCTTCGCGATCCCGTCAATGAACAGCCGGTCACACCTGCGGCTTTTGCGGGCAGGTGTGACCATTTGGTGACTCTTTCTTAACTATCCCGGGGCGGCATGTGGCTCCCGAGCCACGGGAGTCCCAGTCCCTGTCGCGCTAGGCCTTGTCCGGCCCGACCCGGACCAGCTGCTTGCCGAAATTAGCGCCCTTCAAGAGGCCCATGAAGGCGCCAGGCGCGCTTTCCAGGCCCTCGGTGACGAACTCCTTGTACTTGACCTTGCCGTCGCGGACCCAAGAGGACATGTCGCGCAGGAAGTCGCCATGGCGCGAGGCGAAGTCGGAGACAATGAAGCCGCGGAAGGTCAGCCGCTTCGTCAGCGTCGCTCGCATCATCGATGCGGCCCATTTCGGCGCCTTGGCTTCGGTGTCGTTGTAGTGCGCGATCAGGCCGCACACCGGCACACGCGCGAACGGATTGAGCAGGGGGAACACCGCCTCGAACACGGCGCCGCCGACATTCTCGAAATAGACGTCGATACCTTTCGGACAGGCCTCCTTCAGCTTGGCGGCCAATTCGGGATCGCGGTGATCGATGCAGGCATCGAAGCCGAGCTCCTTCACCACGTAGGCGCACTTGTCCTTGCCGCCGGCAATGCCGACCGCGCGTGCGCCCTTGATCTTCGCGATCTGCCCCACCGCCGAGCCGACCGCACCGGAGGCACCCGCGACCACGACGGTCTCGCCTGCTTGCGGCTTGCCGATGTCGAGCAGGCCCGTATACGCAGTCATGCCGGGCATGCCGAGCACGCCGATCGAGGTCGAGATCGGACCGAGCTTCGGATCGACCTTGATCAGGCCCTTGCCGTTCGAGATCGCATGCGTCTGCCAGCCGGTCCGTGCACGGACGATGTCGCCCTTGGCGAAATCCGGATTGTTGGAGGCCGCGACCTCGCTCACCGCCTCGCCTTCCATCACGCCGCCGACCGGCACCGGCGCAGCATAGGACGGACCATCACTCATGCGCCCGCGCATATAAGGATCGAGCGAGAGCCAGATCGTGCGCAGCAGGACTTCGCCTGCCGCAGGCGCCGGGACAGCGAATTCCTCGATACGGAAATCAGACGGCTTGGGCTCACCGACGGGACGCGCGGCGAGAACGATGCGCTTGGCTTGGGACATGATGGCTTCCTCCTGATTGTCTTTCGACGTGAACGGAAGCGGAGGGAGGTAGCTGCGTCAATACAAAAGCGGTGACGCGTGATGGCGTTTCACGCGCAGCTCTCGTGTCCCGGACGCGCAGCGTTGCTGCGCAGAGCCGGGACCCAGAAAGCGACACGGCAAAATGCCGAGACATGGGCCCCGGCTCTGCAGCGCATCACCGAAGAGGTGCTGCGCTGCGTCCGGGGCACGAGAGCGGAGTAACTAACCCCCGCCCGGATAGTTCGGGCTCTCGCGCGTGATGGTGACGTCGTGGACGTGGCTTTCGCGCAGGCCGGCGCCGGTGATGCGGACGAACTGAGCCTTGTCGTGCAGGTCCTTCATGTCCTTTGCGCCGACATAGCCCATCGCGGCGCGCAGGCCACCGGCAAGCTGGTGCATGACGTTGCCGACCGGGCCCTTGTAGGGCACCTGGCCCTCGATGCCTTCAGGCACGAGCTTGAGCGTGTCCTTGATGTCCTGCTGGAAGTAGCGATCGGCAGATCCGCGCGCCATCGCGCCGACCGAGCCCATGCCGCGATAGGCCTTGTAGGAACGGCCCTGCCACAAAAACACTTCACCGGGCGTCTCGTCGGTACCGGCCAATAGCGAGCCGACCATCGCGATGTCGGCCCCCGCGGCGAGCGCCTTGGCGAGGTCGCCGGAGAACTTGATGCCGCCGTCGGCGATGACGGGAATGTCGGCCTTCTTCGCCGCTTCCACCGCATCCATGATCGCGGTGAGCTGGGGAACGCCGACGCCGGCGACGATGCGCGTGGTGCAGATCGAGCCCGGGCCGATGCCGACCTTGATGCAGTCGGCGCCAGCATCGATCAGGGCCTGCGTGCCCTCGGTGGTAGCAACGTTGCCGGCAACGACCTGCACGGAGTTGGAGAGACGCTTGATGCGGTTCACGGCATGCAGCACATGACGGGAATGGCCGTGCGCGGTGTCGACGACGACGAGGTCGACGCCGGCATCGATCAGCCGCTCGGTGCGCTCGAAGCCGGTGTCGCCGACGGTGGTGGCGGCGGCAACGCGCAGGCGCCCCTGGGCATCCTTGCAGGCGAGCGGATGGGCGACCGCCTTCTCCATGTCCTTGACGGTGATGAGGCCGACGCAGCGATATTGCTCGTCGACGACGAGCAGCTTCTCGATGCGATGCTGGTGCAGCATCCGCCGCGCCTCGTCCTGGCTGACACTCTCGCGCACCGTGACGAGACCTTCATGCGTCATCAGCTCGGAGACTTTTTGCCGGCGGTCGGTGGCAAAGCGCACGTCGCGGTTGGTGAGGATGCCGACCAGCTTGCCCGGCGTGGACTTGCCGGCGCCGGTGACGACGGGAATGCCGGAGATGCCGTGATCGCTCATCAGCTTGAGCGCGTCCTCGAGCGAGGCCTCGGGGCTGATGGTGAGCGGGTTCACCACCATGCCGGACTCGTAGCGCTTGACCTGCCGCACCTGCGCGGCCTGCCCTTCGGGATCGAAATTGCGGTGGATGACGCCGAGGCCGCCGGCCTGCGCCATCGCGATCGCCATGCGGGCTTCGGTAACGGTGTCCATGGCGGAGGCCATGATCGGGATGTTGAGCGGTATGGCGCGGGTGACGCGGGAGCGGATGTCGACCTCGCCCGGCATGACGTCCGACAGGCCCGGCTTCAGCAGCACGTCGTCGAACGTAAAGGCTTCGCGAATGCCTTGTTGCACCGTGGCCATGTGCCAACTCCTTCCGCGGCCCTGCCGCAAATAGCTATGGATGAGCGCCGCCCTCGGCGTACCTTGCGGCATCGCCTTGAGAATCGGAGCCCATCGGTGGGGTTGACGCGGGTCGATAGCACGGTCGCGTGACGAATCAAAGCAATTCGGACCGCCGGCCAGCCATGCACAGGCTTTTTTGGCCAGTTCAGCGTGGATAGCCGGGGGCAGCCCCTTCTCGTCATTCCGGGGCGCGACGACGTCGCGAGCCCGGAATCCATCCCGCAGCGGTCCCTGCGGCCCAATGGATTCCGGGCTCGCGCCAAGTGGCGCGCCCCGGAATGACGAAGGAGCGCGACACGCAACCCTGGAGAGAGGTCACACCGTTGTTACACGGGATCTAGGTGCTATGCGTCGATCCGCAATGGTCGGGGGCCGGCGGCGGTGATAAGCCGCAATTCCACCCTTCCTTCCGATTTTCATTACCAATCCGTCATGGTCGACAAGCAACGCGTCATTCCGCTGATCGTGGCCACCGCGCTTTTCATGGAGAACATGGACTCGACGGTGATCGCCACTTCGCTGCCGGCGATCGCAGCCGACATCGGCACCAGCCCGCTGACGCTGAAACTCGCGATCACGTCCTATCTGCTGTCGCTGGCGGTGTTCATCCCGGCGAGCGGCTGGACCGCCGACCGCTTCGGCGCGCGGATGGTGTTCGCGATCGCCGTCGGCGTGTTCATGGTCGGATCGGTCGGCTGCGCGCTCTCCTCCTCGGTCACCGATTTCGTGTTCGCGCGCGTCCTGCAAGGCATGGGCGGGGCGATGATGACGCCGGTCGGGCGCCTGGTGCTGTTGCGCTCGGTCGACAAGAGCGCGCTGGTCAACGCCATGGCCTGGGTGACGGTCCCTGCCCTGATCGGTCCCGTGATCGGGCCGCCGCTCGGCGGCTTCATCACGACCTACGCGTCCTGGCACTGGATCTTCCTGATCAACATCCCGATCGGGCTGCTCGGCATCTTCATGGCGCTGCGCTTCATCGACCCGATCAAGAGCGAGGAGCGCGAGCCGTTCGACCTCTACGGCATGGTGCTCGCAGGCATCGGCCTCGCCGGCATCGCCTTCGGCCTGTCCGTTGCTGGTCTCAACCTGCTGCCGTGGAGCACCGTCGCCGCGCTGATCGCGGGCGGCGCGATCTCGATGACACTCTACGTCATTCACGCCCGGCGCACCGGCTCGCCGGTGCTCGACTTCTCGCTCCTGAAGCTGCCGACGCTGCGCGCCGCCGTGTTCGGCGGCTTCCTGTTCCGGCTCGGCATCGGCGCGCTGCCGTTCCTGCTGCCGCTCTTGATGCAGATCGGCTTCGGTCTGTCGCCGTTCCATTCGGGTCTCGTCACCTTCGCCTCTTCGCTCGGCGCCATGGGCATGAAGACGCTGGCGGCGCGCATCATCCGCACCTTCGGCTTCCGCAATCTGATGACGGTGAACGCGATCGTCAGCGCCTTCTTCCTCGCCGTCTGCGCGCTGTTCACAGTGACGACGCCGCTGCTCATCATCATGGTCATCCTGGTGGTCGGCGGCTTCTTCCGCTCGCTCGAGTTCACCGCGATCAACACGGTCGCCTATGCCGACGTCGAGACTGCGCAGATGAGCCGCGCCACCACCCTCGTCAGCGTCAACCAGCAGCTCGCGGTCTCCGCCGGCGTCGCCGTCGGCGCGGCCTGCGTGGAAACGACGATGTGGTTCAACCATGTCAGCGAAATCGACGCCACCGTGTTCGCCCCCGCCTTCCTCGTGGTCGCGCTGACCTCGGCGGCGTCGAGCTGGTTCTTCTGGCAGATGCCCGTCGATGCCGGCCACGAGATCTCCGGCCGCAAGGCCGTGGAGATCGCCAGTCGCAAGGGTGCCGGCAAGGGTGCAGAAAAGGCGGCGGTCAAGGCGGCGTCCGAGGATACGCAGGACGTGCGGGATCAAAGGTTGGGGTGAGTTGAGCGAGCGGGCGCCTCACACTCGGTGTCGTCCCTGCGAACGCAGGGACCCATAACCACAGGGAGGAGACGTTGCGCGAGTCTGCCACTCCGAGTCTTCGCCAAACTTCTCCCTGTGGCTATGGGTCCCGGATCGGCGCTTCGCTCCAGACAACGCTACGCGTTGTCGGGAGCTCCGCTTGTCCGGGACGACAGCGGAGATTGGCTCAGGCAGCCCCGCCCCGAAATCCCGTCGCCAGCACGTAGCGTTCCGAGGAATCCTGCCGGCTCGCCGCGGGCTTCACGTGACGCACCGTCGCAAAATCGCGCTTGAGCTGGGCGAGCAGATCGGCATCGGCGCCGCTCTGGAACGTCTTGGCCAGGAACGCGCCGCCGGGCTTGAGCACGTCGCACGCAAACGCCGCGGCGGTCTCGACCAGGCCGACGATACGGAGCTGGTCGGTCTTGCGGTGGCCGGTGGTGTTGGCGGCCATATCGGACATCACGAAATCGGCGCCGCCGCCCAGCATCGCGGTCAGCTTCTCAGGCGCTTCGTTGGCCATGAAGTCGAGCTGCGCGAAATCCACGCCGGGGATCTCCGGCATTTCCAACAGATCGATGGCAACGACCTTGCCCCTGCCTTCCACCGAGCCGACGCGCTTGGCCGCGATCTGGCTCCAGCCGCCGGGCGCCGCGCCGAGGTCGACGACGGCCATGCCGGGTTTCAAGAGCCGGAATTTGTCGTCGATCTCCAGAAGCTTGAACGCGGCGCGCGAGCGGTAGCCCGCCGCCTTGGCCTTCACGACATAGGGATCGTTGAGCTGCCGCTCCAGCCACAGCTTCGACGACAATTTGCGCTTGCCGCCGGTCTTGACCTTGGTCTTGACTTGGACGTGCAAGCGGCCGGTGGTGTCCTTGGCCATCTCACCAGCTCCTGAGCGCGCCGTCCTCGCGCATCATCTCGACCAGCATGCCCTCGCGCAGGCCACGGTCGGCGACGCGCAGGCGCGGCAGCGGAAAGGCGCGGCGGATCGCATCGAGGATGGCGCAGCCGGCGAGCACGAGATCGGCGCGCTCGACGCTGATGCAACTGTTGCCGGCGCGCTCCTCGTAGCTCATGCCGAGCAGCTTGTTGATGGTCGCGGTGATGTCGGAATCGTTCATCCAGATGCTGTCGATGCGGCGGCGGTCATAGCGCGCGAGGTTGAGATGGATGCCGGCGAGCGTCGTCACCGTGCCCGAGGTGCCGAGCAGGTGCATGTCGGCGAGATCGCCGCCGTGGACTTCGGCGAACGGCGCGACGTGGTTCGCCACCTCCTGCTCCATCGCGGCGTAGATCTCCGGCGTCACGTCGCGGCCGCCGAATTGCTCGGCGAGCGTGACCACACCGTAGGGGATCGACATCCAGGCCTTGATCCGCGGCTCCGGATTTTGCGGATCGCGCTCGATCCGCACCAGCTCGGTCGAGCCGCCGCCGATGTCGAACAGGATCGCGCCGCGGCCCCTGGGGTCGACCAGCGGCGAGCAGCCGAGCACGGCGAGCGCGGCCTCGGTCTCGCGGTCGATCACTTCGAGCTCGATGCCGGTCTCGGCCGCGACGCGGCTGCGGAACCCCTCCGCATTCGAGGCGGCGCGGCAGGCTTCGGTCGCGATCAGCCGCAACCGGCGCGCTTTGCGCAAATTGATCTTGTCGCGGCAGATGCTGAGCGCGGCAATGGCACGCTCGATCGCGGCGTCGCTGATGCACCCCGTCGACGAGACCCCCTCCCCGAGCCGGATAATGCGCGAGAAGGAATCGACGACGCGAAAGCCGTCCTGGGTCGGACAGGCGATCAGCAGCCTGCAATTGTTGGTGCCGAGGTCCAGCGCCGCATAGACGCCGGTTCCCGACGCCTGCGCGCCGACAGCCGGTTCGGTGGCCAACGCCACCGCCGCCATCGACCCCTCCAGCTCACCGTGCGGCGCATGGCCGTCGCGGAGCCGCGTGTGGTCATTCATACAAACTGTCTTTCCGCGGCCGGTCGGGCCGGTCTGGAATTGATTTTTCGCCTGAAACATTAGCAGCGCAGCCGGCCTGCGCAACAACGCATCACATGGGACCATGCCCATTCGTGCGTTGTCGTGAACGGGGTGGTGGGTTATCTCAATGGAGTCCGGTGCCCCGCTGCCGCGAAAATGCGCAAATGCCGGCTTTTCAGGTCAATTCCATGCAAGAACACACCAAATCGTCCACGCTCGAAAACGCTATTGCACTGCAAAAATATGGCGTCGGGCAACCGGTCCGCCGCAAGGAGGACGACACGCTGGTGCGCGGCAAGGGCCGCTATACCGACGATTTCAACCTGCCCGGCCAGGCCTATGCCGTGGTCGTCCGTTCCACCCGCGCCCATGGAATCATCCGCGGCATCGGCATCGACGCCGCCAAGGCGATGCCGGGCGTGCTCGGCGTGTGGACAGGCAGGGATCTCGATGCCGCCGGCTATGGCCCCTTCACCTGCGGCCTGCCGCTGAAGAGCCGCGACGGCTCGCCTTTGCTCCAGACCAACCGCCAGCCGCTGGCGACCGACAAGGTCCGCTTCGTCGGCGATCCCGTCGCCTTCGTGGTTGCCGAGACACTGGCGCAGGCGCGCGATGCGGCTGAGGCGGTCGAGCTCGATATCGAGCCGCTGCCAGCCGTGACGGATCCCGAGGACGCGGCCAAGCCCGGCGCGCCGCAGCTCTATGAGCACATTCCTGGTAACGTGGCGCTCGACTACCACTATGGCGACATGGAGAAGGTCAACGCGGCCTTCGCCAACGCCGCCCATGTCACCAGGATGGACATCGAAAACACCCGTGTCGCCGTGGTCTCGATGGAGCCGCGCGTCGGCCTTGCCTCCTACGACAAAAAGACCGAGCGCTACACGCTTCAGGTGCCGACGCAGGGCGTCGCCGGCAACCGCGCCAACCTCGCCAAGAACCTGAAGGTGCCGAACGAGAAAGTGCGCATCCTCACCGCCAATGTCGGCGGCTCCTTCGGCATGAAGAACATCAACTATCCCGAGTACATGTGCATCCTGTATGCGGCGAAGGAATTGGGAAAGCCGGTGAAGTGGCTCGACGAGCGCTCGACCGCCTTCCTCTCCGACAGCCACGGCCGCGCCCAGAAGATCCATGCCGAGCTGGCGCTCGACGCCGAAGGGCATTTCCTCGCGGCCAAGCTGTCCGGCTACGGCAATCTCGGCGCCTACATCACCGGCGTCGCGCCGGGGCCGCTCTCGCTCAATACCGGCAAGAATTTTTCCAGCGTCTACCGCACGCCGTTGATGGCAGTCGACATCAAGGTGGTGCTGACCAACACCACGCTGATGGGCGCCTATCGCGGCGCCGGCCGGCCCGAGGCGAACTACTACATGGAGCGGCTGATCGATCGCGCTGCCGACGAGATGGGCATCAACCGGCTGACCTTGCGCAAGCGCAATTTCATCAAGCAGAACCAGATGCCGTTCGCGGCGTCCTCCGGCGTCACCTATGACAGCGGCGACTTCCAGGCCGTGTTCAACAAGGCGCTCGAAATCTCCGACCACGAGAATTTCGCCAAGCGCAAGAAGGAGAGCAGGAAGGCCGGCAAGCTGCGCGGCATCGCCGTCGGATCCTATCTCGAGGTCACGGCGCCGCCGAGCCCCGAGCTGGGAAAGATCGTGTTCGACGCTGACGGCACCGTGCAGCTCATCACCGGCACGCTCGATTACGGCCAGGGCCATGCCACGCCATTCGCGCAGGTGCTGAGCGAGCAGCTCGGTGTTCCCTTCGAGAGCGTCAAGCTGGTGCAGGGCGACAGCGACATCGTCCATACCGGCAACGGCACCGGCGGCTCGCGCTCGATCACGGCAACCGGCCAGGCCATCGTGGGAGCAGCAAAGCTCGTCATCGAGAAAGGCAAGCGCGCAGCGGCGCATATGCTCGAAGCGTCCGAAGCCGACATCGAATTCGAAGGCGGCAGCTTCACCATCGCCGGCACCGATCGCAGCATCGACATCATGGAGCTCGCCAGGAAGCTGCATGACGGCAAGACGCCGGAGGGCGTGCCCGACAGCCTCGACGTCGATCATACCAGCGAACCGATCGCCTCGGCGTTCCCGAACGGCTGTCATGTCGCCGAGGTCGAGATCGATCCGGAAACCGGCGTGGTGCAGATCGTGCGCTACAGCGCCGTCAACGATTTCGGCACGGTGATCAACCCGCTGCTGGTCGCAGGCCAGCTCCATGGCGGCGTGGTCCAGGGCATCGGGCAGGCGCTGATGGAGCACATCCGCTACGACGAGAGCGGCCAGCCGATCACGGGCTCGCTGATGGACTACGCCCTGCCGCGCGCCGAGGACGTTCCCAACATGACGGTGGGCGATCATCCGGTGCCGGCCACGACCAATCCGCTCGGCAGCAAGGGCTGCGGCGAAGCCGGCTGCGCCGGCAGCCTGTCGACGGTGGTGAACGCGGTGCTCGATGCGCTCTCAGACCACGGCATCAAGCACATCGACATGCCGCTGACCCCGGAGCGCGTGTGGCGGGCCATTCAGGACGCGAAGGGCAAGGCGGCGTAGGGCTGCCCTTTCTCAGTCGTCATGGCCGGGCTTGTCCCGGCCATCCACGGCTTGCCACGAGGCACGGAGAACGTGGATGCCCGGGACAAGCCCGGGCATGACGACGTGGTGACGATGTGCTTATTTCCGCCTACACCGCCTGTTCGCGCGGCTGGGTGATCGCAATGTGCTGGCAGTGCGCGATCGGCGTCGTGCCGTTGGCGACGACGAGCGCGTCGAGCTCGACGAAGCGGTGGCCCTTCTTCTCGTAGTTCGCGGTGACTTTCGCCCGCGCAGTGATCTCGTCGCCGGCGCGCAGCGCCGACAGCAGCTGCATGCGGCTGCCGACATGGATCCACGGGCCCAAAATGGTGTTGTCGACCAGCACGCGGTTCATCACGCGCTGGATCAGGCCGGGATGACCGAGCCCTTCGCGCGCGAAGATCGGATCGGTCTCCCTGACATCCGTGAGATAGTCTGCGGCGGCCTGCCCGGCCCACCGGCGCGGCTCGGTGCCCAGCCATTTGCCCGTCTCGAAGGTCGCCGGACTGACCGGCTTGCGCTCGGCGACCACGGGGACCGTGACATAGTCGCTCAGCGACACCGCCGGCGCTGCCGCCGGCAGCGAGGCCGTGCCTGTCGCGCAGAGCTCGGTGCGGCTGAACACCTCGATCGTCAGCAAGCCGTTGTGCTCGGTCGCATCGACATCGGCAGGCTCGCCATCATAGACCGGCTTGATGAAGCGGGCCTCGATGAGCCCACGTGCCAGAAAATCACGGCCCCACCGCGCCACCGGCACATGCATCATGTAGGCGAAGACATCGACGCCGGGGACAAGCCCGCCGGAAAAGCCGAAGCGGCGCGCCACGGTGTCGTCATGCATCTTGTTTTCGGATTGCTTGGCGGTGTTGTAGGCCTCGACGCGCCAGGTTTCGAGCCGGTCCGGCATGGGGTCATCTTCCCTGTTCTTGTTGTTTCGGGCTGATCGTAGGCCCCAGGGAACACTGGTCAATCCCCTCGCCTTTGCGGCCCGAATGGGGTACCACGCGGCGAATGACTGACACCCCCACCCGCATCTATGTCGACGCCGACGCCTGCCCGGTGAAGGACGAGATTTATCGCGTCGCGCTCCGGCACGGCGTGCCCGTGAGCGTGGTCGCCGGCAATTTCATCCGCGTG
The DNA here is from genome assembly GCF_009176685.1 of Bradyrhizobium sp. TM102. Classification (NCBI taxonomy): domain Bacteria; kingdom Pseudomonadati; phylum Pseudomonadota; class Alphaproteobacteria; order Hyphomicrobiales; family Nitrobacteraceae; genus Bradyrhizobium; species Bradyrhizobium sp. TM102. The sequence continues at coordinate 4,846,972 of NZ_AP021855.1, forward strand.
CCGCACGATCCGCTGATCGAGCGTATCGCCGCAGGCGCCGGGATGGACGCTGCCGACGACTGGATCGTCGAACGCGTCAAGCCCGGCGACGTCGTCGTCACCTCGGACATTCCGCTGGCGAGCCGCTGCGTCAAGGCCGGCGCCGACGTGATCGCCCCGAACGGCAAGCCGTTCACGGAAGAATCGATCGGGATGACGCTGGCGGTGCGCAATCTGATGACCGATCTGCGCTCGGCCGGCGAAGTCACCGGCGGCCCGCGCTCGTTCGCACCGCGCGACCGCTCCGCCTTCCTCTCGGCGCTCGACCAGACGCTGCGCCGGATCCAGCGCCGCCGCGCCGATCAGGCCGCGACGAGCCAGAATTTGAGTCAAGGCTGACGATGGCGCCGCCGCTGATCCAACTGAAAGACATCAGGCTGACCTTTGGCGGAACGCCGCTCTTGAGCGGTGTCGAGCTCAATGTCGCGCCATCCGAACGCGTCTGCCTGATCGGCCGCAACGGCTCCGGCAAGTCGACGCTGCTGAAGATCGCGGCCGGCCTGGTCGAGCCCGACGGCGGCACGCGCTTCGTGCAGCCGGGCGCGACCGTTCGCTATTTGCCGCAGGAGCCGGATTTCGGCGAGCACAAGACCACGCTCTCTTATGTCGAGTCCGGGCTCGCCCCCGGCGACGACCAGCATCAGGCGCGCTATCTGCTCGAGCAGCTCGGGCTCACCGGCGACGAGAACCCGCACAATCTCTCCGGCGGCGAGGCCCGTCGCGCGGCGCTGGCCTATGTGCTCGCGCCCTCGCCCGACATTCTGCTGCTGGACGAGCCGACCAACCATCTCGATCTCTCCACCATCGAGTGGCTGGAGCAGGAGCTCGACAGCCGCCGCAGCGCGCTGGTGATCATCAGCCACGACCGCCGCTTCCTCACCAATCTGTCGCGCTCCACCGCGTGGCTCGACCGCGGCAAGATCAAGCAGATCGACCGCGGCTTTGCCTCGTTCGAGAGCTGGCGCGACGAGGTGCTGGCGGAAGAGGAGCGCGACCAGCACAAGCTCGACCGCAAGATCGTCGACGAAGAGCACTGGCTACGCCACGGCGTCTCCGGCCGGCGCAAGCGCAACGTCAAGCGCCTCGCCAATCTGCACACGCTGCGCGACCAGCGCCGCAACTATCGCGGCACGGCCGGCACCGCCAGTCTCGCAGCTAGCGAAGCGGAGCAATCCGGCAAGCTGGTGATCGAGGCCAAGGGCGTCTCCAAGGCCTATGGCGAGCGCAAGATCGTCGACAATTTCTCGACCCGCATCCAGCGCGGCGACCGGCTCGGCATCATCGGACCGAACGGCGCCGGCAAGACCACGCTGGTCAATCTGCTCACCGGCGGCGGGGAACCGGACTCCGGCACCCTACGTCTCGGCGCCAATCTAGAGGTAGCGACGCTGGATCAGCACCGCGAAAGCCTCGATCCGAAATCGACGCTGGCTGAAGCCTTGACCGGCGGGCGCGGCGACCAGATCATGGTCGGCGGCAAGCCGAAGCACGTCGTCGGCTACATGAAGGACTTTTTGTTCGCGCAGGAGCAGCGCGGCACGCCGGTGGAAGTCCTCTCGGGCGGTGAGCGCGGCCGGCTGATGCTGGCGCGCGCACTGGCAAAACCCTCGAACCTGCTGGTGCTGGACGAGCCGACCAACGACCTCGATCTCGAAACGCTCGACGTCCTCGAAGACATGCTCGGCGACTACGAGGGCACCGTCATCCTGATCAGCCATGACCGCGACTTCCTCGACCGCGTCGTCACCTCCGTGATCGCGCCCGAGGGCAACGGCAAGTGGACCGAATATGCCGGCGGCTACAGCGACATGCTGACCCAGCGCGGCGCGGATTTGAAGCGCGAAACGGCGAAGGCCCAGCCGGTTGCGGAGAAGAGAGAGGAGCGCGCCGCTGCTCCCGCCTCCACACCGAAACGCAAGCTGAGCTTCAACGAAAAGCACGCGCTGGACACGCTGCCGAAGACGATGGAAAAATTGCAGGCAGATATCGCCAGGCTGCAACGCGTACTCGACGATCCCAACCTCTACGCCAAGGATCGCAAGACATTCGACGACACCTCCGCCGCTATCGCTAAGGCGCATGATGAACTGTCTGCCGCTGAAGAGCGCTGGCTCGAACTTGAAATGCTTCGTGAAGAAATAGAGCAGGCCTAGCGCGCATTCCGCAAAAGTGGGCACCGGTTTTGCGATCAGAATGCGCGCCAACTAAGAGACTCCCATGACAACTCCCCTCGCCGCAAAAATCGCCCGCGAATACGGCACGCCCTGCGCCGTCATCGACATGGACAGGGTCGAGCGCAACATCGCGCGGATCCAGAAGGCCTGCGACGAGGCCGGAATCGCCAACCGTCCCCACATCAAGACCCACAAGAACCCGACCATCGCCAAGATGCAGGTCGCGGCCGGCGCGAAGGGCATCACCTGCCAGAAGCTGGGCGAAGCCGAGATCATGGCCAATGCCGGCATCGACGACATCCTGATCAGCTACAATCTCCTCGGCGAAGAGAAGATGGCGCGGCTCGGTGCGCTGCAGGCCAAGGCCAACATGACGGTGGCCGCCGACAATTCGACCGTCGTTGCCGGCCTGCCCAAGGCCGCGGCGGCGTCGGGCCGTCCGCTCTCGGTCGTGGTCGAATGCGACACCGGGCGCAAGCGCGCCGGCGTCGAGACGCCGGCGGAGGCGATCGCGCTAGCACGCGAGATCGCGAGCTCGAAGGGGCTCGAATTCGCCGGCTTCATGCTGTATCCAACCGAGACCGGCTGGGCGGACGCGCAAAAATTCTACGACGAAGCGCTGGCCGGCGTGCGCGCGCACGGGCTGGACGCAAAAATCGTCTCGACCGGCGGTACGCCGAACCTGAAGAACATCGGCAAGCTCAAGGGCGGCACCGAGCATCGCTTCGGCACCTACATCTACAACGACCGCATGCAGGTCACTGCGGGCTCGGCGACCTGGGACGATTGCGCGCTGCATATTTACTCGACCGTGGTCAGCCGCGCCGCACCCGAGCGCGGCATTCTCGATGCCGGCTCGAAGACGCTGACCACGGATACCGGCGGTCTCGACGGCCACGGCCTGATCCTGGAGCACCCCGAAGCCAAGATCGCGCGCTTCGCCGAGGAGCACGGCTTCCTCGATCTCTCCCGCAGCAACACTCGGCCCAATGTCGGCGACGTCGTCCGCATCGTGCCCAACCACGTCTGTGTCGTCGTCAACATGATGGACGAGGTGGTGATGGTCCGCGGCGAGGAGATCATCGGCACGCTGCCGGTGGCGGCACGCGGGAAGTTGCGGTAGGCATTGCTCTGGTAGGGTGGGTTAGCCGAAGGCGTAACCCACCACTCCTCTCGATGCAGATACAGACGTGGTGGGTTACGCTTCGCTAACCCACCCTACGACCTGGCGAGCCACGCCAGCACGCCCCTGCCCGCGGCGGCTCCCGTCGCGAACGAGGCCTGCAGCAGATAGCCGCCGGTCGGCGCCTCCCAGTCCAGCATCTCGCCGGCGGCGAACACGCCGGGCAATTTTCGCAGCATGAAGCTGCCGTCGAGCTCATCGAAGGTGATCCCGCCCGCAGTCGAGATCGCGCGATCGATCGGGGCAACGCCGGTGAGCTGAACCGGAATGGCGTTGATCAGATGCGCAAGCTCGGCGGGCGAGAACGCGGCCAGTGGCCGGCCGGACACGATGGCGGCCTCCTGCATCAGACCGATTCCGACCGGCGACAATTGCGCCGCCTTGCGCAGGAAGTTCCCGAGCGATTGCTTGCCGCGCGTGCCTGATAGCCGCGTGGTCAGGGCGGCGGCGTCGAGGTCCGGCCGCAATGCGATCGAAAGCGTCGCCTGCCCGAGACTGAGCACCGCCTCCCGCAACTCCGCCGACAGCGCGTAGATCGCGCCGCCTTCGATGCCGCTACGCGTGATCATGGCTTCGCCCCGCACCGTATGCGCGCCGATCGTCAGCGCCACGCCCTTGAGCGGCTGGCCCTCGAAACGATCGCGGAACACATCGGACCAGGCGACCGTGAAGCCGGAATTGGCTGGCCGGAGCTTTGAGATGGCAACGCCCTTCGCGGCGAGGATGTCGGCCCAGCTGCCATCCGACCCCAGCCGCGGCCAGCTCGCGCCGCCGAGCGCGAGCACGGTGGCGTTGGCAGTGACGACCGCCACGCCATCGGGCGCTCGAAACACCAGCCGCCCCTCGTCATCCCAGCCGGTCCAGCGATGACGAAAGGCAAACCGCACGCCGCTCGCATCGAGCCGCCGGAGCCACGCGCGCAGCAAGGGCGAGGCCTTGAACGCTTTTGGAAACACCCGCCCGCTGGTGCCGACGAAGGTCGGCTCACCCAGGGCTTCGCTCCACGCGCGCAACGCCTCAGGCGAAAACGCCTCGATCGCCGCCTGCAGCTTCGGGGCCGCCTCGCGATAGCGCGCCATGAATTCCGACAGCGGTTCGCTGTGGGTGAGATTGAGCCCGCCGCGACCGGCCATCAGGAATTTTCGGCCCGCGGACGGCATCGCGTCGTACACGGTAACGCGCGCGCCGCCCTGCGCCTGCACCTCCGCCGCCATCAGCCCGGCGGGACCGGCCCCGATGACGGCGACGTCGGTCAGAGCTTGATCCCCGCCCGCGCCGCGGCCTGCGTCACGTATTTCTGCGTCTGCTCGAACGCCCCGGTCAGCGCCTTGGCTTTCGACATGTCGCTGATCTCCGCGAAATGCGCCGCCACCGCGTCCGGCGTCCATTCCGTCTCCGGCAGGTTGATGCCCTCGCTCTCCACGATCTTGATCACCGCGAAGGAGCCAGCACCGGCGCCCATGATGGTACGGGTCGGAGCGTCTTCGCTGAGCATGTACTCGACCGCGGGCGTGATCGCGTTCGGCTTCATCAATTGCAGCGCCTGCGGCGGCAGCAGCTCTTCCGTCATGCGCGTCGCCGCCGTCGGCGAGATGATGTTGACGCGGATGTCGGACTTGCGGCCTTCCTCGGCGAGCACGTTCATCAGGCCGACCATGCCGGACTTGGCCGCGCCGTAATTGGCCTGGCCGAAATTGCCGTAGAGGCCGGAGGACGACGTCGTCAGCACGATGCGGCCGTAATTGCGGTCGCGCATGCCGGCCCAGGCCGCCTTGCAGCAATAGAAGGTGCCGACCAGATGCACGTCGAGCACTTTCTGGAAGTCGGCCGCTTCCATCTTGCCGAACGACTTGTCGCGCAAAATGCCGGCATTGGCGCACAAGAGATCGACGCTGCCCCATTCCTTGGTGGCGCGCTCGACCATGGCGGTGACCTGTTCGAAATTCGAGACGTCGGCGCCATCCGCCATCGCGGTGCCACCGGCTTTGCGGATTTCCTCGACCACGGTCTCGGCCGGCGACAGCGAGCCACCGGTGCCGTCACGCGCGCCGCCGAAATCGTTGACGACGACCTTGGCGCCGCGGCTGGCCAGTCCCAGCGCATGCGCACGCCCCAGACCATTGCCCGCGCCGGTGACGATGGCGACGCGTCCGTCGAACCTGATTGCCATGAGTGCTTTCCTACATGCTAGTCGTCATGGGCGGGCTCGACCCGGCCATCCATCAAATTGACAGGCTTTTGAGCAGCGATGGCTGGCCGGGTCAAGCCCGGCCGCCCTACGCGAAATAGATCAGACCCAGCCACTCCGCGACCAGCGCCGGCTTGTCCTCGCCTTCGATCTCCACGGTGACGTTGGTGCGGGACTGCAGCTCGTTGGGCTTGCGGAGCTTGGCTTCGGCCAGCACGAAACGGCCGCGGACGCGCTTGCCGGAACGCACCGGCGAGATGAAGCGCAGCTTGTCGAAACCGTAATTGACGCCCATCGTGGTGCCCGCGATCACGGGCATCACCTCATAGGACATGATCGACAGCAGCGACATCGTCAGGAAGCCGTGCGCGATGGTGGTGCCGAAGGCGGTCTCCTTCTTGGCCCGTTCAGGGTCGACATGGATGAACTGATGATCTTCGATCACATCGGCATAGGTGTCGATGCGCGGCTGATCGATCAGGTGCCATGAGGACACGCCGATCTCCTTGCCGACCATGGCCTGATAGGCTTCCAAGGAAATCGGCGGCTTCTTCCAGACTTCGTTCATTTAGCAACTCCAAATGCCGTCATTCCGGGGCGCGCGAAGCGCGAGCCCGGAATCCATCGCGCCACGGCGTCTGTTGCAAGATGGATTCCGGGTTCGATGCTACGCATCGCCTCGGAATGACAAGCCTACTTAGGTCTCACTCCGTGTTTTCGGCAGTTCCGGAAAATCCTCCTCACGGAATTCCCGGCCGCGCAGCGGATCGTTGCGATCATCGTCGCGCTCCAGCCTGCGTAGCTGCACCCGGCGGATTTTTCCAGAGATCGTCTTCGGCAGCTCGGTGACCATTTCGAGGCGACGGATGCGCTTGAACGGGGCGAGCCGCGTGTGCAGGTGCTGGAAGATCGACAGCGCGGTCTCAGGCGTCCGCTCCGCGCCCGAGGTCAGCAGCACGAACGCCTTGGGGATCGCGAGCCGGATCGGATCCGGGCTCGGCACCACCGCGGCTTCTGCGACCAGCTCATGCTCGAGCAACACGCTCTCCAACTCGAACGGACTGATCCGGTAATCCGACGACTTGAACACGTCGTCGGAGCGGCCGACAAAAGTAAGATAGCCCTCGTCGTCTTCGAACACGACATCGCCGCTGCGATAGAGCTCGCCCTCGGCGCCGGAGAGCTTGCCGTCGTCGCTCTGATAGCCCTGCATCAGCCCGGCGGGGCGCTCGGCGCCGAGCACCAGTGTAACTTCGCCTTCCCTGGCGGGATGGCCGTCAGCATCGCTGATCTGCACGCGATAGCCCGGCAGCGGCCGGCCCATCGAGCCGATCTTGATCTTCTGGCCCGGCGAGTTGCCGGCGAGCGCGGTGGTTTCGGTCTGGCCGTAGCCGTCGCGGATGGTGAGCCCCCAGGCGGCCTGCACCTGGTCGATCACTTCCGGGTTGAGCGGCTCGCCGGCGCCGCAGACCTCGCGCAAGCTCACCTTGAAGGAGGCAAGGTTCTCCTGGATGAACAGCCTCCACACCGTCGGCGGCGCGCACAGCGTGGTGACGCCGCAGCGGCCGATGGTGGCGAGCAGGCCCTTAGCATCGAAGCGCGGCTGGTTGACCACGAACACGGTGGCGCCCGCATTCCACGGCGCGAAGAAGCAGCTCCAGGCATGCTTGGCCCAGCCGGGCGAGGAAATGTTGAGATGGACGTCACCCGGCTTCAGCCCGATCCAGTACATGGTCGACAGATGGCCGACCGGATAGCTGCGCTGGCTGTGCAGCACGAGTTTCGGCTTCGCCGTCGTGCCCGATGTGAAATAGAGCAGCATCGGATCGTCGGCATTAGTCGGGCCGTCGGCGCTAAAACTCTCCGGGGCCTTTGCGGCCTCATCATAGGAGAGCCATCCGTCGTGAGCCGTGCCGACCACGATGCGAACGATGTTCTCGGCACCAAGGTTTGCGAACTTCGCGACCTGATCCTCGGTGGCGATCACCGCCTTGGCCTTGCCGCGATCGAGGCGATCGCGCAGCTCGTCCGCGGTGAGCAGCGTGGTCGCGGGGATCACGACGACGCCAAGCTTCATCGCCGCCAGCATCGTCTCCCACAGCGGAACCACATTGCCGAGCAGCAGCAGAAGATGATCGCCGCGGTTCAGGCCCTGCGCGCGGAGGAAATTCGCCACCTGGTTCGAGCGCTTCGACAGCGCCGCGAAGGACAGTTTTGTCTGCCGGTCCTGCGCGGCGTCGACGATCCAGAGCGCGGGCCGGTCCTTGGCTTCGGCGTCCTTCGCCAGCTCGTCGAACCAGTCGAGCGCCCAGTTGAAGGGAGCCGGATCCGGCCAGCGGAAGCCTTTGACCGCTGTCTCGTAATCCGTGCGGTGCTTGAGCAGAAACGCGCGCGCGTCCTGAAATGTCGTCATGTTCCGGGCCCGTCGAAATGATCTTCGAACGTAACCCGGATGGAGCGAAGCGCAATCCGGGGCCGGCTACGCCATTGGAAGCAGCTGACCCGGATTTCGCTTCGCTCCATCCGGGCAACGAAGCCTCGCTATTTTCCAGCGAGGCTGCGAACGTGCTTGATAATTCCGGAAAAATCCACCCCACCTTGCCCGGCTGCGTCGAAAGACTGATAGATCTCCTGCGCATGCTTGCCGAGCGGGGTGGCAGCGCCCGCAGCCTTCGCGGCGTCCTGCGCCAGCGTCAGATCCTTCGCCATCAGCGCCGAGGCAAAGCCCGGCTTGTAGTCGTTGTTCGCGGGCGAAGTCGGCACCGGACCCGGCACCGGGCAATAGGTCGTCAGCGACCAGCACTGGCCCGACGAGGTCGAGGCAACGTCGAACAGCGCCTGATGCGAGAGCCCGAGCTTCTCGCCGAGTGCGAAAGCTTCGCTCACCGCGATCATGGAAATGCCGAGGATCATGTTGTTGCAGATCTTGGCCGCCTGCCCTGCGCCGGCGCCGCCGCAATGCACGATCTTCTTGCCCATGTTCTCCAGCACGGGCTTTGCCGCCGCGAATGCATTCTCCTCGCCGCCGCACATGAAGGTGAGCGTCGCGCCCTTGGCGCCGCCGGTGCCGCCGGAGACCGGCGCATCCACCGAGAGCACGCCGTGCTTGCCGGCGAGCGCATGCGCCTGCCTCGCACTCTCGACGTCGATGGTGGAGCTATCGATGACCAGCGCACCCTTGGTCATCGCGGGAAGGATTTCGTTCCAGACGCCGAGCACATGCTTGCCGGCCGGCAGCATGGTGACGACGACATCGGCGCCCTTTACCGCGCCCGCGGCGCTGTCGGCGATGCCGGCGCCATCGGCCTTGGCCTGATTGCGCGAGGCTTCGACGAGATCGAACGCCACCACCTTGTGGCCGGCCTTCACGAGGTTGGCGGCCATCGGGCCGCCCATGTTGCCCAGACCAATGAATGCGATCGTGGCCATTGTCGTCTCCTCCGCTTCAATCGTTGATTAGTTGAACTTCAGCTCGTCGGCGCCGATCTCGGCGAGATACGGCGCAAGCATCTCTGGCGTCACATCCTCGATCCGCGGCGGCGACCAGATCGGATTGCGGTCCTTGTCGATCACGGCCGCGCGCACGCCCTCGCGAAAATCATCGCTGCGGAACACCTCGAGCGCGGCACGGTATTCGCGCACCAGGCATTCCTCCAGGCTCGACGCGGTGCGCGCCAGTCGCAACAATTTCAGCGTCACCACCATGCCGCGCGGCGATTTTTCGTTGAGCGTCTTCAGCGTCGCCAGCGCGAACTCCGAGCCGTCACGTTTCAGAGCGGCAAAGATATCTTCCATCCGGTCGAAGCCGAACAATGCGTCGATAGCAGGCTCTTTTGCCGCGACCGGTCCCGCGGTCTCGGCCGTCGCAAAGCCGTTGATGAGCTTGCCAATATCGGCCGCAGTTACGCCTGGACGAACCTTGGTCAGCGCCTCGCGCAGCTCCGGCCATTTGGCCGTCGGCACCACGGCGTCGGCGAATTTGGCGTGGATCGCGTCGGGCCCGTTCATGGTCTGGCCGGTCAGGCCGAAGTAAGTGCCGATCTCGCCCGGCGAGCGCGACAACAGAAAGGTGCCGCCGACGTCAGGAAAGAAGCCGAGCCCGACTTCGGGCATCGCGAGCTTGGTGCGATCGGTGACGATGCGATGGCTGGCATGGGCGGAGAGCCCGACGCCGCCGCCCATCACGATGCCGTCCATGAAGGCGATATACGGCTTTGGGAATCTTTTGATCCGGGCGTTGAGGATGTATTCCTCGCGCCAGAGGATCTTGCCGAGGTCGCCGTTGACCTTCGAGCTCTCCCAGAGCGTGCGGATGTCGCCGCCCGCACAGAGGCCGCGCTCCCCGGCACCTTCCAGCACGATCACGGCGACGGCGGAATCGGCCTCGAAGCGATCGAGCGCCTTGTCGATGTCGCGAAACATTTCCAGCGTGACGGCGTTGATGGCCTTGGGACGATTGAGCCTGATCACCCCGGCCGTGCCCTCGACGCGCGCGACCAGATCGCCCTCTTCCACCGAACTCATCGCGCGCCCTCGATCAGTTTGCGCGCCACGATGAGCCGCATGATTTCATTGGTGCCTTCGAGGATCTGGTGCACGCGCAGATCGCGCACGATCTTCTCGATCCCATATTCGCTCAAGTACCCGTAGCCGCCGTGAAGCTGCAGCGCATGGTTGGCGACCTCGAAGCCGACATCGGTGCCGAAGCGTTTTGCCATCGCGCATAGCATGGTGGCATCGGGGTCCTTCCGGTCCAACGCCGCGGCGGCGCGCCACAGGAAGGTGCGCGCGGCCTCGAGCTCGATCGCCATGTCGGCGAGACGGAATTGCAGCGCCTGGAATTCGTCGAGACGCTTTCCGAAGGCCTTGCGCTCCTTCATGTAGGCGCGCGCCTTGTCGAGCGCGGTTTGCGCGCCGCCCAGCGAGCACGCGGTGATGTTGAGGCGGCCCCCATCGAGACCGGCCATCGCGATCTTGAAGCCGATGCCCTCCTCGCCGAGGCGGTTGGTAACAGGCACGCGGGCGTTCTCGAACATCACGGCGCGGGTCGGCTGCGCGTTCCAGCCCATCTTGCGCTCATTGGCGCCGAAGGAGACGCCCGGCGTCTTGCCGTCGATGACGAGGGTCGAGATGCCGCCCGGGCCATCGCCGCCGGTGCGCACCATCGCGACCAGCAGATCAGTACCGCCGGCACCGGAGATGAACTGCTTCTGGCCGTTGAGAACGTAGTGATCGCCATCGCGCACCGCGCGGGTGCGGAGCGCCGCGGCATCCGAGCCCGCGCCCGGCTCGGTCAGGCAGTAGCTGGCGATCAGCTCCATCGAGCAGAGCTTTGGCAGCCATGTATGACGCTGGGTGTCGCTGCCGAAGGCATCGATCATCCAGCTCGCCATGTTGTGGATCGAGATGAAGGCGGAAGTGGTCGGGCAGCCCGTCGCCAACGCCTCGAAGATCAGCGCCGCGTCGAACCGCGTCATCGCGGATCCCCCGACATCCTCACGGATGTAGATGCCGCCCATGCCGAGCGTGGCGGCCTCGCGCATCACGTCGACGGGGAAGTGCTTCTCCTCGTCCCAGCGCAGCGCGTGCGGCGCGATCTTCTCCGCCGCAAACGCCAACGCCATGTCGCGAACCGCGATCTGATCCTCGTTCAGAGCGAACTGCATGCTGCCGTTACCCTCTTGCCCCATCGTCATTGTGAGCGCAGCGACGTGTCCGCCGAAGCCTTTGGCGAAGGCGGAAGCAATCCAGGCTGCCTCCGCGGAAAGTCTCTGGATTGCTTCGTCGCTACGCTCCTCGCAATGACGGGCTGGGCAACAGCCCTACTTCATCAGCGGGATCGAGAACTCCGCACCTTCCTTGACGCCGGACGGCCAGCGCGAGGTCACCGTCTTGGTCTTGGTGTAGAAGCGGACCGAATCCGGACCGTGCTGGTTGAGATCGCCAAAACCCGACTTCTTCCAGCCGCCGAAGGTGTAGTAGGCAATCGGCACCGGGATCGGCACGTTGATGCCGACCATGCCGACATTGACCTTGGCTGCGAAGTCGCGGGCGGCGTCGCCGTCGCGGGTGAAGATGGCAACGCCGTTGCCGTAGTCATGCTCGGACGGCAGCGCCAGCGCTTCCTTGTAATCGTGCGCGCGCACGACCGAGAGCACCGGGCCGAAGATCTCTTCCTTGTAGATCCGCATATCCTTGGTGACGTTGTCGAACAGCGAGCCGCCGAGATAGAAGCCGTTCTCGTAGCCCTGCATCTTGAAGCCGCGGCCATCGACGGCGAGCGTCGCGCCTTCCTTGATGCCGATGTCGATGTAGCCCTTGACCTTCTCGACCGCCTCGCGCGTCACCAGCGGGCCGTAATCGGCGGACGGATCGATCGAGGTGCCGATCTTGAGCGACTCGACGCGCGGGATCAGCTTTTCCATGAGACGGTCGGCAGTGGACTTGCCGACGGGGACCGCGACGGAGACAGCCATGCAGCGCTCGCCGGCCGAGCCGTAGCCCGCGCCGATCAGCGCATCGACCGCCTGGTCCATGTCGGCATCCGGCATGATGATGGCGTGGTTCTTGGCGCCGCCGAAACACTGGCAGCGCTTGCCCGTTTGAGCTGCGCGCTCATAGATGTACTGCGCGATCGGAGTGGAGCCGACGAAGCCGACGGCCTTGATATCGGGGTCGTCGAGGATGGCGTCTACCGCCTCCTTGTCGCCGTTGACGACGTTGAGGATACCGGCCGGCAGGCCGGCCTCGATCATGAGTTCGGCGAGCAGCATCGGCACGCCGGGATCGCGCTCGGAGGGCTTGAGGATGAAGGCGTTGCCGCAGGCGATCGCGGGCGCGAACTTCCACATCGGGATCATCGCCGGGAAGTTGAACGGCGTGATGCCGGCGACGACACCGAGCGCCTGACGCATGGAATAGATGTCGATGCCGGGGCCGGCGCCTTCGGTGTATTCGCCCTTCATCAGATGCGGGATGCCGCAGGCGAACTCGGCGACCTCGAGGCCGCGCTGGATGTCGCCCTTGGCGTCCGGCACGGTCTTGCCGTGCTCGCGGGCGAGCAGCTCGGCCAGCTTGTCGTAGTCGCGCTGAACCAGCTCGACGAATTTCATCATGACGCGGGCGCGGCGCTGCGGGTTGGTCGCGGCCCATTCGGGCTGTGCTGCGCGGGCGTTCTCGACCGCGGCCCGGACCTCGGCCTTGGACGCCAGCGCCACCTTGGCCTGGACGTCACCGGTCATCGGCTCGAAAACGTCGGCGGTGCGGCCAGAGGTGCCCTTTACTTCCTTACCACCGATGAAATGTCCGACTGAACGCATGGAATGATCTCCTTGAGGCCGAGCTTGAACGCTTTGACAAATCCTATCGACCTGCATTTTATAGGATTCAAGTCTGAGATAATGCACCATAGATGTGCGAAAATGCTGGATCAAGGCGCTATCGATTGGGACGACTTTCGCTTCGTGCTGGCCATAGTGCGGGGCGGCTCGGTCTCGGCTGCGGCAAAACAGCTCGGGGTCGACCATGCCACAGTGATCCGCCGCGTCGACCGGCTGGAGAAGCACCTCTCGGCCAAGCTGTTCGACCGGCGCAAGACCGGCTACCTCCTCACCGAGGCCGGCCAGCGCGTCGCCGATAGCGCGGAAGCGATGGAATCGACCATCGTTGCCAACCAGGAGCAGGTCGGCGGTTCCGTGGCGCGGCTGACGGGGACGGTGCGGATCGGGGCGCCCGACGGGTTCGGCACGGCTTTCCTGGCGCCGCGGCTGGCCCCCTTTGCCGACCGGTATCCCGATCTCGATCTGCAACTTGTGGCCACCGCGCGGCTGTTCAGTCTCTCCAAACGCGAGGCCGATATCGCCATCAGCCTGACCATGCCGAAGGAAGGTCGCATTGTCGGCCGCAAGCTGCTCGACTACCGCCTCGGCCTCTATGCCGCACCTGGCTATCTCGATCGCTTCCCTGCGATCACCTCGCGGCAGGATCTGCCGCAACACCGCTTCGTCGGCTACATCGAAGAGCTCTTGTTCACGCCGGAACTCGATTATCTGCCGCAGGTGTCGCCGCGGATTTCGGCGCGCTTCCGCAGCGCCAATCTGATCGCACAGCTCAATGCCACGCTGTCGGGCTTCGGCATCGCGGTGCTGCCGCACTTCATGGCGAGCGATTATCCGCAACTCGTTCCGGTGTTGCCCGAGGAGATCTCGATCACGCGGACATTCTGGATGCTGATGCACGCCGACAGCAAGGATCTGGCGCGGATCAGGGCGGTGGCCGATTACATCGGGGAGATCGTGGAGCGCGAGCGGGCGCTGTTTGCGGGACGCACTTCGTAGGGTGGGTTAGCCGAAGGCGTAACCCACCACGCCTGCCTCCGCGGAAATCGAAGAGGTGGATTACGCTTCGCTAATCCACCCTACGCATTCAATGGCACCTCGGCTAGCTCTTCGCCTTCTTTGGCGCAGCAGCCTTCGGTTCGCGCTTCGCGCCCTCCAGCGCACTGTCCCTGCCCACCTTCAACACCTCGTCGGAGAGCTCGCTCGACCCTGCAATGCGCGCCAGCAGCATGGTGCCGGCCATCGTCGCCAGCGTCGCAACCGCCTGCTTGCGTGCGGCCTTGCGCGGCATGTTCGGAATGTTGTCCGCTAGCACCTCGATCATCTCGTCGAGCTTGCCGGCAAAGGCCTTTCGCGCCTTCGGGCTCTCGCGGGCAATCTCGGCACCGAGCGCCGGGATCGAGCAGCCATGGCCGGGATTGTCGCGATGCAACGCCGACAGGTAGGCCTCCGCGATCATCGCCAGCCGCTTGTCCGGCGAAACCTCGTCGGTGATCTTGCGCCAGTGTTCCATCGAGCGGTCCATCGCGTAACCGAACGCCTCGATCACCAGCGCCTCGCGGGAATCGAAATGCGCGTAGAAGCCGCCATGGGTCAGGCCCGCCTCCTTCATGAGGTCGGCCACGCCGATGCCATGGGCGCCCTTTTCGCGCAGCCGCACAGAGGCCCTCTTCACGATACGGTCGTGGGTTTCCTGCTTGTGTTCCCGGGAGTAGCGCATGCGGTTCTCATTGAATGTCGATGGTCATCTCATAACACGCAAATGACGAAAAGGGTGCATTAATTCATGTTAAGTTGCTTCCGATCATGGAAAACGTCGCGGTTGCGTGCACCGCAAGGGCGCCCTTGCCGTCCCGGACGAAGCCTTCGGCGTAGCTGGTCTGCCGCCCCAGCTTGATCACCTTGCCTTCGGCCGAGATCAGGCCTGAGCGAACCGAGAGCGGACGCAGGAAGGTCATTTTCAGGTCGAGCGTCACGGAGCTCTGCCCGGCTTCCAACCGGGTCGAGATCGCGCATCCCATCGCGGTATCGAGCAGCGCAGCTGCTGTCGCGCCGTGGATGAGGCCAATGGTATTTTCGAGATCCTCGCGCGGCTCCAGTTCCATGACGATCCGGCCCGGCTCGACCACCCCCACCGTGAAGCCGATCAGTTTTGCAAAAGGCGGCGGCGGCAGCCGGCCATCGCGAATGCCCAGCATGGCGTCCATGCCCGACAGGCTCATTGCTACTTTCGCGACCGGCGCCGGCACCTGCCAGTCCACCACGCGCTCGCGACGCTGTGCGGGCGAAAACAGATCGAGTTGGTCGGGTTCAGTCATGGGATCCCTTTTGTATGTTACTCGTCATACTATGCCACGGACTTCGCCCTTGCAACTCGCCCCACCCCGCTTGACAACAAGGACGTTTCGGCCCGGAAGTGGCACCGACCCGCGCGCCTCGCGCCTGTCCACGAAACCTTCGAGATGCCACGATGGAAATGCTCACCCCCCACTGCGGCGTGACGCGCGATACGCGCGGCGTCGTTCATGTCGCGATCTGCAACGCCGGCCCGCTCAATATTCTCGGCTCGCCGGTGATCGACGACGTGCGCGAAGGCCTGCAGCAGCTCAGCTCGGACCGCAGCATCCGCGTCGTGGTGCTGCGCGGCCATAGCGAGAGGAGCATGATCGGGGGCGCCGACATCAAGGAGATGGCCAAGCTCGACCAACGATCGGCCGAAGCCTTCATCAGCCGCCTGCGCGACCTCTGCGAGGCCGTGCGCGCCTTCCCCGCCCCGGTGATCGCGCGCATGCCCGGCTGGTGCCTCGGCGGCGGCCTCGAAGTCGCCGCCGCCTGCGATTTCCGGATTGCCGCGCATGATGCGCATTTCGGCATGCCGGAGGTTCGCGTCGGCATCCCCTCGGTGATCCACGCAGCGCTGTTGCCCCGTCTGATCGGCTGGGCCCGCGCGCGCTGGCTGGTGATGACGGCGGAGAATATCGACGCGCCGACGGCGTTCGCCTGGGGCCTGGTCGACAAGGTGGCGCCCCAAGACGGCCTGGATGCGGAGATCGAGCACTTGGTGAAAGCATTGCTCGAATGCGGCCCCGAAGCGCTGCGCTCGCAGAAGGCCCTGCTGCGGCAGTGGGAGGAACTGCCGCTGACGGAGTCGGTGAACCTCAGCGTCAAGGTGTTCGGCGAGTCGTTCCTGACGGACGAGCCGACGCGGCTGATGCAGGCGTTTGTGAACAGGAAACGGTAGGATACAGGCTCCGGTGCCCCGGACGCAGCGCAGCGCCGCTTTGGCGGTGCGCTGCTGAGCCGGGGCCCACGCACCAACGAGGCCGGCGCGACTCTGGGTCCCGGCTCTGCGACGCGACGTTGCTCGCCGCGCCGCGTCCGGGACACGGATGAGGAACAGCGCCGCAACAAATCTCATCCGACCCACGACATTTTCTCATCCCTGCCACGGTTGCATTTTTTGCGCCGCATCATATGATGATCATAATCCTACACATCACCTCACAGGGAGCCCCATCATGGCCGAAGCCGCCGATCCCGTCGTCATCCTCTCCGCCGCCCGCACCCCGCTCGGCCGCTTCATGGGCGAGCTCTCGCCGCTCCCCGCCCACAAGCTCGGATCGCATGTGATCGGCGCGGCGCTGGAGCGCGCAAAACTTGAACCCGAGAAAGTCGACGAGGTCTTCATGGGCTGTGTGCTGCCGGCCGGACAGGGCCAGGCACCCGCCCGCCAGGCGGCGCGCGCGGCCGGGCTGCCCGATGCCACCGGCGCGACCACGGTCAACAAGGTCTGCGGCTCCGGCATGAAGGCGACCATGCTCGCGCACGACATCATCCGCGCCGGCTCGGCCGAGATCGTCGTCTCCGGCGGCATGGAAAGCATGAGCAACGCGCCGTATCTCCTCGCCAAGGCACGCGGCGGCTATCGCGTTGGCCATGACCGCATCATCGACCACATGATGATGGATGGCCTCGAGGATGCCTACGAGACCGGTCGCTCGATGGGCGATTTCGGCGAGGCCACCGCGGAGACGTACCAGTTCACCCGCAAGGACCAGGACGCCTATGCGATGGAGACGCTCAGCCGCGCCCGCAAGGCTGTCGAGGGCGGCGCGTTCAAGGCCGAGATTGCGCCGATCACGCTCACGGAAAAGGCCGGTCCCCGCATCATCGCCAATGATGAGCATCCATTGAAGGTCGATCCGGCGAAGATCCCGGGCCTGAAGCCGGCATTCCGCGCCAACGGCACCATCACGCCGGCCGCCTCCTCCGCCAATGCCGACGGCGCCGCCGCGCTGGTGCTGACGAAGCGGTCGCTCGCCGATCGGGGCGGCCTGCCCGTGCTCGCCGAGATCAAGGGCCACGCCACCCACAGCCAGGAGCCGCAATGGTTCACCACGGCGCCGATCCCGGCGATCCGCAAGCTGCTCGACAAGGTCGGCTGGAGCGCAGGCGACGTCGACCTGTTCGAGATCAACGAGGCCTTCGCCGTGGTGGCGATGGCGGCGCAGCGTGACCTCGGCATTCCCCGCGACAAGCTGAACGTCAATGGCGGCGCCTGCGCGCTCGGCCATCCCATCGGGGCCACCGGGGCCCGACTGATCGTGACGCTGCTGCATGCGCTCGAGGCCCAGAATCTCAAACGCGGTATCGCGGCCCTCTGCATCGGCGGCGGCGAAGCCACGGCGATCGCGGTGGAGCGGCTGGCACGCTGAGCGCGGGTGTCCGAAATTGAGGGAAGTCTGTCATTTCAGACTTCCCCTTCCTGTGCCAGACTGCAACGATGACGCGGGTCCCTCGGGGCTCGCCAACCCGCATTGAGGCCCAATGATCTCGAACTGGCTCGCGGCAGCATTGTCCCGCCGCAACATCCATTACGGCTGGGTGATGGTCGGCGTGACCTTCCTTGCCGCGCTGATCAGCGCCGGCACGGTCGGCGCGCCCGGCGTGTTCATCGTTCCCCTGCAAAAGGAGTTCGGCTGGAGCACGGCGGAGATCTCTTCCGCGCTGTCGATCCGTTTCATCCTGTTCGGGCTGATGGCGCCGTTCGCCGCCGCCCTGCTCAACCGCTACGGGCTGCGCAACGTCACGCTGGCGGCACAGCTGATCGTGGTCTCGGCGCTGGTCGCATCGCTCGGCATGACTCAGGTCTGGCAGCTCGTCGCCCTCTGGGGCGTGGTGATCGGCATCGGCACCGGCATGACCGCGCTGGTGCTCGGCGCGACCATTGCCACGCGCTGGTTCGCGGCACGGCGCGGCCTCGTCGTCGGCATCATGACCGCGAGCGTCGCCACTGGTCAGCTCGTGTTCCTGCCGCTGCTCGCAAGCCTCACCGATCGCTACGGCTGGCGGCTGGCGCTCGGCTTCGTCTGCATCATGCTCGGCGTCTCTGCGCTGGCCGTCCTGCTTGCGATGCGCGACCGGCCGAGCGATCTCGGCCTGCGCCCGTACGGCGACGAAGGCACCGAGCCCCTGCCCACCCCGCCCGTGAGCCACGGCTCGATCACGGGCGTGGCGCTCGGCACGCTGCGCGATGCCTCGAAGTCGACTGCATTCTGGATCCTGTTTGCGACCTTCTTCGTCTGCGGCGCTTCCACCAACGGCCTCGTCCAGGTTCACCTGATCCCGATGTGCCTCGATTTCGGCATCCCGCAGGTGCAGGCCGCGAGCCTGCTCGCAGCCATGGGCATCTTCGACTTCTTCGGCACCATCATGTCGGGCTGGCTGTCGGACCGCTACGACAATCGCTATCTCTTGTTCTGGTACTACGGCCTGCGCGGGCTCTCGCTGATCTTCCTGCCGTTCAGCGACTTCTCGTTCTATGGCCTTTCGATCTTCGCGATGTTCTACGGCCTCGACTGGATCGCGACGGTGCCGCCGACGGTGCGCCTCACCGCGCAGAAATTCGGACCCGAGCGCGCCAATCTGGTGTTCGGCTGGATCTTTGCTGGCCATCAGCTCGGCGCCGGCACCGCGGCGTTCGGCGCTGGTCTCTCGCGGACGGTCTATGAGAGCTATTTGCCCGCGTTCTTCATCGCCGGCGCGCTCTGCGTGTTCGCCTCGTTGATCGTGCTGGCGCTGTCGCGGCAACCCAAACTACAGCCGGCGACGGCCTCGGCCTAGTACCGGATCGTGGTGGTGACGCCGAACACCGCGGCGTCACCGATCCTGGAAATACCGCTCGGATCGTTCGGATTCGCGATGCCGCCGGAGGGACGGAACACATATTGAAAGTAAGGCGCGATCAGCCAGCCCGGCTTGATGTGCGCCTCGTAGATCATCTCGATCAGTGTCTCGTTGCTGCGCACCGGGCTCCGGATGCCGGTGAAGGCCTGCGTGTCGACGTCGAGATGGCGCGCGGTGTTCGAGATCCGCATATAGGCCATCGCCACGCCGAAGCGGTCGAGCGGGCGGCCCGGCGTGAAGCCGACGAAGCCGATGCCGCCGTCCATATAGAGGTCGATCAGATTGCGATCCGGCGGGCTGTGGGCGATGCGGCCGAACGCGGTGATGCCGGGGAGCGAGGCCGACGTGCTGGTCTCGGTCACCTCAGGCGGACGATACAGCACCTGCTCGATCACGGCGAAGATGCCGTAATTGCCTTTGAGCCTTGCGGGAATGCCGCTGCCGCCGGGATCGGCGATCGACATCCCCTCCGCCGTCAAGCGCTGGCTGTCGAACGAGCCGTAGTGCTTCCACGCGCCCGGCGTGAAATTGCCGGCGAGCGGACGGCCGCCGATATCGATGTCGTAGTTGAAGCGGACCTGCCCGATCACCCACGGCGGATCGTTGACGCGGAATGCCAGGCCATGATGATCGCGCAGCTGAGGATCGACATCGCCGGGCCCGGACGGATCGCCGTTGAACACCGCACCATACGCGGTGATCTTGTCGGTCAGTGCGGCCTTGATGCGAATGCCGGGCACCGCGATCGGCGGCGCCGGGCCGCCGGCCGGAAGATTGCTGGCCTTGATCGCGGGCCAGCCGAAGGTGCCGTTGATGAAGAGGTCGTCGGTCTGGCTGTCGAAGAACTCGACATCGGCGGCCTGCTGGCCGGCCCTGATGTTCAGGCGGTCATTGAAAAAGCTCTGCTCGAAATAGGCGTTGTAGAGCCGCTGGTCCGGCAGCGCCTCGATCTCGCTGATGGTGGCGAGGTTCATCACGTAGTTGCGGCTGAGCCCCTGGCCGTAGATGACGAGAGCATTGGCGTAAAAGCGGCCGCCGGTCCAGCCGACCAGTCTGTCGAGATCGGCATCGACCGACAGATCGAGCCGGCCGAAATGGATGGCGCCACGCTTCACGCCGCCGGCGGCGTTGGCGATATTGTCTGCGATATAGGTGGCGCCGAAATTCAGGCCCTTGCTGGCAAGGCCGTCGTGCCATTCGTTGAACCATTTGGGAAACAGCCATGCGGCCGCGCTTTCGTCCTTGGCACCGGCGAGCGCGCTCGTCGCCGTGCAGGCCAGGGCGATCGCGGCCGCCACGGATATTTGGGTCCCCCAACTCACGATCGACACACGCTACTTGAAGATACCGGTGCGCCGCATGAAGAGGTAGGCCGCAGTAACCGAGCAGGCCATCAACACTGCCGCCCACAAAAATCCGCTTTCGACCTCGGTCAGCGGCAGGCCCTTGGTGTTCATGCCGAAGATGCCGGTGACCAGCGTCGGCGGCAGCAACAGCGAGGTCACGATCGAGAGGGTGTGGAGATGGCGGTTGCTCTCCTCCTCGTTCTTGAAGCGCAGCTCTTCCTCGAGCAGGCGGCTGCGCTCGCGCAGCTCGACGATGTCGTGATCGAGCCCGTCGAGCCGCTGCGCGAGCTTGCCGGCCTGGATCCGCAACGCCGGCGACAAATGATCGGTGTTCTTCTGATCGAGACGGTGAAACAGCGTGCGCAATCCGGTGAGCTGCCGATGCAGCCGCACGCAGGTGCGGCGGAGCCGGCCGAGATTGCGGCGCATCTCCGGCCTCGCGTCATCGGCGAGGATGCGCTCCTCGATATCGTCGATCTCCTGGCCGAGCTTGTCGGCCATCCGGTCCAGCGTGTCCGCGACCTCATCGACGATCTTTTCGAGCAGATGAGCGACATTGTCGACGCGGTAGCCGCCTTCGAGCACCCGCCGCGTGGCGTCCGCCGAGCACAGCGCCTGATGGCGGCCGGAGACCAGCAGGTGCTCGGTCATGGCGAAGCGCAGGAACGCGGTCTCCTCCGTCGCGCTGTCGATCTCACGCACGAGGTCGGAAAACACGCCGTAGACGCAGTGGTCGATGACGTGAAGCTGCTGGAAGGTGTCGCTCGACAGCAGCAGTTCGCGTGCAAGCGCCGGCAGCTGCGACGCCGCGATCCAGGGCCGCGCCCGCGCGTCGGTCAGGTTGAAATGCAGCCAGAGCCGGCCGTCATGGCTGAACTCGATCGGCTGGTCGACCGGCAGCGCCTCGGCACTGCCGTCGCTGTGCAGGCGGAAGGCCCAGACCAGGCCGGGAATGGCGGGTTCGGCGTTCGATAATGCGCTGGCAAGCTTTGCCGGCTCAGCCATGGATAGCCCCAACCGTCAACAACTGCCCCGTTTCGGAAGATGGCTGACGGCATCTTCCGGACCCCACGCGGGTACTCAATTACGCCAGTGTTACAGTTTGATGATGCCGCCCTATTCCGCCGCGAGCCCAGTCGCGACCGCCTCGGCTTGCCTGATGTAGTCATGGACGACGCGGCCGAACGGCAGCGTCAGATCGGCAATGTAATGATGCGCGCCGAGGCAGCGGCGGACCGGGAAATCGGCGACCGGCGCATTCACATGCGGCACCAGGTGCAGCCGGCCCGGCCCCATCCAGGAGCCCTTCGGCACGATGTCGACGAGGTTGATCGCAACCAGCTGGCAGACCTCGAGACGGCCGTCGACGCCCGGGATCATCTTCAGATTGATCTGCGTCTTCGACAGCGTGGCGCGGGTGAGGTCGCCGTTGCCGGCCATGCTCTCGTGCTTGTAGCCCATGGTGCCCATGGCGACGAGCTGGCCGGCATATTCCAGCGTGCCCGTCAGCGTGTCCTTGACGATCTCGAGTTTGGGATGGGCGTATTTCTTGGGAAAGCCCCAGATCTCGCGGCCGGCGGCGATCGGCGGATCGTCGTCGAGATACATCTGCGAGACGAAGTTGACGTCCTCGCCGTTGAGACGCGCGGGGATGACGAGGCCGGATTCGGTGTAGCTGCCGAAGCCGGAGGAGTCAGGCATCTTGATCCATTCGTAATGCACGATCGGCTGGTCGATCGGCTGCAACGGCTCAGGCAGGCCGGCACGGATCAGCTCCGGGTCGGTCTCGTAGGTGATGACGAGGAATTCGCGGTTGACGAACCGATACGGACCGGCCGGATAGCTCGGCCCCGCCGCGGGCATGGACGGAAGTCTCAGCACGTCTTCGCTTCGCATCGCTGGTCTCCTGTGTTCCTGATCGGCGGCAATTGCTAGCGATCCTCATTGACTGCGATGTGAAGCTTTTCCGTCAGGCGCACGACCCCTGCCATTGCAGCGTGGTCGGTCTGCGTTGCCGGCGATGCATCGGTGCCGCCCTGTCATCACGCCGTCACCACGTGACGCAATCGTCTTGCGCAAGCAGGAGGCATCGCCATGGACGCCCGCACGTCGCATCCGACATATCAGAGCCATCAGGCGCCCTCGCGGGGCTGGCGGCCCGAACGCTGCGATCGCATCGCGCTGGTGCTGCAGGGCGGCGGCGCGCTCGGCGCCTACCAGGCCGGTGTCTATCAGGCGCTGCACGAGGCCGGCATCGAGCCCGACTGGGTCTGCGGTGTCTCGATCGGCGCGATCAACTCCGCCATCATCGCCGGCAACAAGCCGGAAAAGCGGCTCGAGGCGCTGCGCATCTTCTGGGAGCGCATCACCAACCGCAAGATCTGGCACTACACGCCCGACGGCGACGTCTTCCGCCAGTGGCGCAATCTCACCAGCGCCTGGATGACCTCGGCGATGGGCCAGCCCGGATTCTTCACCCCGCACCAAATGAATCCCTGGTTCAGCCCGGTCGGCGCGCGCACCGCGACCAGCTATTACGACACGATGCCGCTGAAGGAGAGCCTGCTCGAGCTGGTCGACTTCGATCTCATCAACGAGAAGAGGGTCCGCTTCGCGGTCGGCGCGGTCAACGTGCTCTCGGGCAATTTCATCTATTTCGACAATTCCCATGACGAGATCGAGCCGGAGCACATCATGGCCTCCGGCGCCCTGCCCCCGGCGCTGCCGATGGTGCGGATCGGCACCGATCATTTCTGGGACGGCGGCATCGTCTCCAACACGCCGCTGCAACACCTGCTCGACCAGGAGGATGCGCTCAATTCGCTGGTGTTTCAGGTCGACCTGTTCAGCGCGCGCGGCGTGCTGCCGCGCTCGATCCAGGACGTGATGGCTCGCCACAAGGACATCATGTATTCCTCGCGCACGCGCCACAACACCGACGTCTATCGCCGCACCCACAATCTCAAGGTCCTGCTCCACAAGGCGCTGGCGAAGCTGCCGGACGAGCAACTGTCCGACGAGGAGCGCAAGCTGAAGACGAGCCTGTGCCACATGCCGGAGATCGCGATCCTGCATCTGATCTACCAGCAGAAGGCCTATGAGGGCGACGCCAAGGACCACGAATTCTCGGGCACCTCGATGCGCGAGCACTGGACCAGCGGCTATGAAGACACCAAGCGGACGCTGAAGCGCCGCGACTGGATCAAGATGCCGGAGGAAGGCATGGGGCTCGTCGTGCACGACGTGCACCGGGAGACGGAGAGCGCGTAAGGGACGCTTGTGTCCCGGACGCGCAGCAACGCCTTGAGCGTTGCTGCGCCAAGCCGGGACCCAGAAGCTACACGGTTCGTCGCGATCATGGGCTCCGGCTCTGCAGCGCAACGTCGAAGGGACGCTGCGCTGCGTCCGGGGCACGAGACTGCCCATAAACATGATCCATTCGGAAGACACACTATCGCATTCTCGCGGCTCATTTCGCCCGAGCTTTGCTCTCGTCGTTGCCCTTCTTGTTCAGAAAGGGCGCAGGGAAGGCCGGGCGCCGGCTGGCACCCGCGGTCCCGTGTGCGAACAAGACGCGCACGGGTTGGACAACAGGTGTAGCCGGGCGACCGGCATTCCCTGCGCGGATGGCTTTACGGCTTATGTCGCGCTCTCCCCGGGGAGCGATGCACTATTGCCCCCGTCGCGTTGCGGATGACTGATGTGCTGACCCGGTTGAGCCGCAACATCACCGCAACACTTGACGCACAGACCCCGGGCGTCAGGACCACACGATTTTGCCGTCCGCGCACATCCCCGTTCCTGTCCCCGATGGCTTGCGTGCGCTCACCATCGTGGCCGAACCAAGGACGCCGTCAGCGCCGTGTCGTATCGCGCGTGCAGCTGCTCACGGGGATTCCCGCCCTGCAGCCTGCCCAGCGCGCCGACGCCGTCGCGGCCACCGCCTCCCGGCCCGCGTCTCGTGACGATCGCGAAACGCCCCTTATGGCGGGCGGGATGAGCCATTGATACGACATATCCGAAATTCGGTAAATAGGAATGTTTTTGCGTCGAGGGATTGACAGGGTGTTTTGCCCGACGGGCGGGGTGCCACCGCAACTGAATATTCGATGCAATGGTGTAATGGGCCTTCGGGTCCCTCTCGCAACCACCGGGGTGGAACAACAGCAGATCGTTTCGAGCAAGTCGCTTCCTGATGGAGGCGCCGGGCTCCTGGATGGCGGAGGTCGCGATCGAATTGAACAAGGAAGCGAAGTGACGCCGATCTTCGCGCATGCGCAACAATTCTCCATACGCAGCAATCGTTCTCCGCTTGGTGGAGCGGCATCGCAGCCGCTATCGTTGCCTTCAGGCCCTAGGACTCCCCAAGTTCTCGCGCCTGAGGACCGCCGCCTCGGCCCCTGGACGTTGACAGTCCCCGAGCAGCTGGCGGCGGTCCTTTCTCCTGTCTCGGCCGCGCCCCGATTTGCAACAGTCGGTTGCTGAGACGGGCCGAGCCGAGGCAGACGATTTGCGGACCCGCTAAGTCATTGATCCCTTTTGTGACCCGAACTGGAAGGACAAGCCTTTTTCCGAGTCCCAATCTCTCGGCTTGGGATAGAGGTCAGCCACCTCCGGACCCAAATCGGCCGTGCAAGGCCCCAAAACAAACCGCAGGAGGCGCCGCGGTAGGACGTCGATTGAAGGAATGTCGTTAGCTACCGCATCAGGTGGAAATCAGGGCGGGCTGGCGCTAACGGCGGCCACAGAAGCGCCCGAACGATGAGCGGAATACCAACGGCCAAAGGTATCAACCAGTACATGAAATGAGGCAGGTCCTTCCAAAGTGGAAGCTGCTTTCCGTTGTCCACGTAGAAGGCAACCAGCATCAGGATATACGACAGGCCCATCCCCGCGATATGGACCCTGACCCAATACCGCCAGCGGTGCCGGAGCGCAGTGCGACCGATCCAGGCGCAGGCGAACGACAACGTACCGAGGACGAACAAGTGATAGTTTTCGGCCCAGCGCATAAGCGACAGTAACGTCGCGGACGCGAAGAGCGCCAGCAGACACCAGAAATAGATCGTTCCAAGCCTAGAATGACGCCCGCGACGCTTCTGACTCGACATTGCGATTGCGCCGATCGCAACGCTCGCAAGGCCCAGGGGGATATGCACCCCGAAGATCAACGCCAGAAAGAAGTGGTCGGTTGATGGAATTTCGATGCCCGCCACGATGGTCGTTTCTTCGCCTGTCATGGCGTTACTCCCATCTTGCAATTCAACATCGACTAAGCGGCGAAGAGGGTCGTTTGACGGCGAACGCTACGGCGCCGCAGACAATGCAAAGCATGCAGCAGCCGATCAGGACGACTGCATAGCTTCCCGTCCAATCGGCGCTTGCTGCGAAAGGCAGCGGGCCGAACGCTGCGCCGGCAATGCCAACCCCTTCGGGCCGCGCCCGCCAGGGACGAAGAGCGCGCCTGGTCAAGCGTTCGAGCCGCGACATGGAATACTCGTCAGGTCAATTGCCCGTCAATTTTCCCCTGCGCAGCTTCGTCAATGGTGCTGACGGTAATTCTCCGGAATTGCCGTTGCGTCTGTCCCGGTCTGGGATGGGCCATTCAATGCATCCACTTCGAGACGAGACGACTGCCCCTTTGTCCGCATCGTACATTGAGTCTGGAGATGATCATGCGCAACATTGCATCGGCGATTGCAATCGTGATCGCGTTGAGCGCGCCGGCTTTGGCTCAGAAGGCCGAGATCGAAGCGAACAATGCGAAATGGATAGAGATGTTCAACAAGGGAGATTTTTCCGGGATTGCATCCCTCTACAGCGCTGATGCGACCGCGCTCCCGCCGGGCTCCGCGATGGTGCAGGGTCGACCAGCCATCGAGGTCATGTGGAAAAGCATGGCTGAACAAGTGACCGATCCGAAGCTCACAACGGTGGATGTCAAGCCACTCGGTTCTTCCGCGGCCCGTGAGATCGGCACGTTCGTCCTGAAGACCAAGGGATCGACACCGCAGGAAGTGACCGGAAAGTATGTCGTCGTCTGGGAGAAGGTCGGAGACGACTGGAAGCTCGCCACCGACATCTGGAACGACGGCAAGTAGCCGTCTTACGTCCAAACCAGCGCTTGCGCAAAAAGCAGGAGGGATCAAACCGACGCGCGTGTTCATTCGCCGTTGTCATTCGATACGCAGGCGCTATCGTGCGCATGCGGCGCAGCCGCGACGTTCATCCGATAATTCTGGTCATGGGAGAATCGCATGAAATTCATAACCACCTGGAGCGTACCTCAAGGCACCTTCAATGCAGCCGTCGCCCGCTTTCTCGAGACCGGTGGCGCACCACCCGAGGGCGTCAAGATGCTGGGCCGCTGGCATGGCATGAATGGACAGGGATTCGCGATCTCTGAATCGAGTGATCCAAAAGCCATGTATCGTTGGCTCGCGCAATGGTCTGACCTGCTCCCGTTGACCGTCACGCCCTGCCTTGAGGACGGAGACGCGGGCGAGGTGATGGCGTCGCTTCCCAAGCGTTGATCATCAAGCGTTGATCATCAAGCGGGCGAAGGGTTTTCTGAACCAGCTCATCCACTGAAGCGCGATGAGATTAGGATGAATCGTCATCGCGCTTTAGTTTATTGCTTGAGCATGAACTTTTCGGAAAACCTCTGCGCACTTTTCCGGATCATGCTCTAGGGTCCAGCCGTCTCCTGGACTCTCCGGAGAGCGGCTACTTCGCGTCCTTGTTCAATTCGATCGCGACCTCCGCCATCCAGGAGCCCGGCGCCTCCATCAGGAAGGATTGACGGTTACTCCTGGTCTGGATCGTCACCAGCGCGGCCACTGTGTTTCCCCTCTATTCGCGCCTCGATCAGGCCGTCCTTGTTGGTGCCGTAGACCTTGCCGCCCTGCCGGTACTCGCTCTCGAACCAGTTGCCGGAAAGCTCCGTCCCGCTCTGCTCGATGTTCGCGGACAGGACCATCTTGTACGCATCGCTTGCGCAGCGCAGGTCGAGTGTCAACGACCGTCCCGGCCTGGTGACGTTGTACGCCACCTTGCAGCGAACCTTCTCGCGCGGACCGTCCGACGGCTTCATGGTGCCGATGCCCGACCATGCGCCGGCCAGACTGTCGAACACCGGCTCTGCGCGCAGCGGGCCGGTGCCGACGAGCACGAGCCAGGCCGCGCCAATGCTCATGCGCGCCGCCAAAACCTTCAATCGCATTCTGCCAATCCTGATCTGTAAAGTCCGAGCGCGTTCTACGCCCTGATGGCCGCGGGAAGTTGTCGAAGATGTTTAGAAATGTTGCAGAGATTGCCTGAACGTTGCCGGGATCGACACATCAGCCGGTAATGAAGCCGATATCGCCGCGGCAAGTTCCCGTCGGTCCCGCTTGGCCGCAAATGCCCCGCGGGAGCGCAGGGCAATCGCATACGGCATTTTCCGCCAGCCAAGCGCGCGCCTCGTCCTTCGAGACGACCGCTTTGCGGTCTCCCAGGATGAGGCTAAGCGGCATCGGTGCCCGTTGAGAGTGCTGCCGCACACTCCGTCCTCATCCTGAGGCCCGCCAACGGCTTGCGCCTCGAAGGATGGCCACAGAGAACGTCGCCGGAGCGAAATCCCGCCTCAGTTCGGACCGGGCATATTGCCCGCGAACTGCGGATAGCACTCGCGCAGTTCCTCGCGGATTCGCCCCCGGATCAAAGCAAGCGTCGCCTCGTCCGGCAGCGGCGTCGTGACCTCGCATCTCTCGTTGTCGTACGAGAATCCCGTCGTGCCTCGAATGTCGCGCCAACCATATCCCGGATGCGTGCTCTCGAGGCGGAAACGTCCCGCTTCCCGGTCGAAGGAAAACAACGCCGCATTGGTCAGCAGGGCATGAGGGCCGCCTCGCCGATAGACCGTCTCGTCGGTAACTCCAGGCGCGGAGACGAAGTCCACGCGCTCCACCAGGGATCGCAGGCTGTGCTCTTCGCGGAACAGAATGACCCGCGGCACCAGGAAGTACAGATAGGCGGAGCCGAACGAGCCGGGCCACCTGACCGGATTGTTCGGATAGTCGCCGGTGCCAACGAGATTGACGTTGCCCTGACCGTCGATCTGGCCGCCGCCGAGAAAGAAGGCGTCAAGGCGCCCCTGCGCAGCGCAATCGAACAGCTCCTCGGCACCGCCAGTGAAGGAATTGTGCTTGACCGACCCGAGGATCGAGACCTGCACGTGCTCCAACCCGTCACGCTGGTTGAGCGCGCGCAAGAGCATCGCTCCCGCCGCCGGCATCGGCGAGGATTGGCCGACTGCAACATGCCGCACGCCCTTCAGCAGCCGCGAGATCGTGTAGATCATCAACTCGCGGCTGGTGCACGCCTCGCTCATGCCGCGCTCCTCGCGCCCCGCATGTAGGCCTGGAACCCTTCCGGCGAGCGCGCCGCGCGCGCGTATTTCTCGACTTCCTGTCCATCCCTGGGATATTCGGCGTAAAGCCCGGTGGGCCATCCACCGTTCTTCAGCTGTGCCACCGCGCTCACATAGATCGCGGGCAGGACGCCCGCGGCCATCTTCTCGTCCTCGAGCAGCGACGTCTCGGAGATGCGCTCCACGGTCACGAAAGCCCGCTTCGACGCATGGGCCAGCAGCATCGTTTCGCGCCGGCGGCCCAGCCGCACATTGCCGAACCTGTCTGCTTCAGGCGCATGAAACAAAGCGACATCGGGCTGGATCGCCGAGACCACGACGATCTTCTCGCCGTCGTCGAACGGATTGGACGTCACCTTCCAGTCGTCGCGCTTCTCCAGGACGTCGCTGCCGATGATGCCGCGGATCGGCATGAACGGAACGCCCTTCTCCGCGGCCGTCAACCCTGCGAACACCGCGGGACAAGTGGCATCACGGAGGCGAATAGATCCGTCGCGGACAGCCCGGCTGAAGCAGGGCGCGCCGCCGGCTTCGCCGAGACTGACGGCGCTCGTCTCCAGCGTTGCCACGGCGCCAGCGCCGATGAGCATGTCGACCTGCATGCCGCCGATCGGTGCGCAGACCACATGGAGATCGCGAATGCCGCGATCGATCAGCATCCGAACCAGTCCTGGTGCCGCGGCGTAATCGTCCGGCGCCAGGCCGAGCTTGCATCCCGAGGGTATCATCTCCGCCATCTCTCGCGGCGTTACGAAGTCTGTCATCTCTTCACCTCTCCCTCGATTTCCAGTCAGGCCCATCGAACAAGATCGACGTCCGGACACGTCCGCATCATTTGAGCCGTGGCGCCGCCGGTTGTGAACATGCGAATCCGGTCAACCACGTCCCATGTTGTAGAACTCCGGGTTCGGACGCATGCTGGTGACGTTGGCAAGCCGGTTGGAGAGACCGAAGAAGGCCGAGATCGCGGCAATGTCCCAGATGTCGTCTTCCGTGAACCCGTGCGATTTCAGCGTGGCGAAATCGGATTCGGAAACCTTGTAGGCCTCGGTCGAAACGCGCACGGCGAAATCGAGCATCGCCTTCTGCCGGTCGGTGATATCCGCCTTGCGGTAATTGACCGCGACCTGGTCGGCGATCAGCGGATCCTTGGCGCGGATCCGCAGGATCGCGCCATGGGCGACGACGCAATACTGGCATTGATTGAGGTTGCTGGTCGCAACCACGATCATTTCCCGCTCGGCCTTGGTGGTGTTGCCGGGCTTGTCCATGAGCGCGTCGTGATAGGCAAAAAATGCGCGAAACTCGTCCGGCCGGTGCGCCAGCACGAGAAAGACGTTCGGGATGAAGCCGGACTTCTCCTGGACGGCGACGATGCGGGCGCGGATGTCCTCTGGCATGTCGGCCAGATCAGGGACAGGGAAGCGGCTGATGGCAAGTGCCTGGGTCATGGCCTGGTTATCCTCGGTACTCGTCGATGGAAATCGGTACGATCACGCGTTCCTTCGCCTGGATCATGGCGAGAAATCCTCGCGCGAAGACGTCGAGCGCGTCGGGGCGCCTTTCCAGCTTCGCCCGCAGCACCGCGCCCTCCCAGCCGATCCAGAAGAACTGCGCGAGGCTGTCGCAATCGACGCCTTCGGGGACGTCGCCCGCCTGCTGCGCCGCGCGGAGGCAGCGTGAGGTCCGCGCCTCCCAATCCCTGAAGACGGCGGCGAGGCGCTTTCGGAACGGCTCCGGCAGCGCCCCCATCTCTTGCCCGAGATTGCCGACGAGACAGCCACGTCGATAGCCGTAGCGAGCCATGCCCGACCGCGCGTCTGCGATGAAATCGCGCAGGCGATCCAGCGGAGCCCGCTCTATGTCGTCGAACCATCGATCCAGCTTGCGGGCGAAATAGGCGGCATAGGCATCGATCAGCTCGAGGCCAAAAGCCTCCTTGCTGCCGAAGTAATGATAGAACGACCCTTTCGGCACGTCCGCGGAATCCAGGATCTCCTCGACGCCGACGGCGCTGAATCCCTTCTCGGTCAGTATAGCAACGCCCGTCCGCAACAGACGCGCGCGCGGCGCATTCGGCTGCGACTGGTCCTTGGGAGGACGCCCCCGTCGGCGCGGCTCTGGAACCGAGGCTGCTCTATTCATCATGATTTATTAGACCGACTGTCTTGCAAAATCAACCGCTCGTCGTCCCAAGGCTCAACTCTCCCGCGGACCGCATTCGTCACCGGCTGCAGTTCGAGACATCTTGCCGTTAGACTCCCCGCGCCAAACGTGGACAATAACCCGGGCACGTTACGTGCGCAGTGCACACCAAGATGCGCCAGGGGAAACGAAAATGCCGGCTGCCTTTCCGTCGTCCGAACCCACCATTCCGACCGCTCCCTTGACGGCCGAGATGCGCGATGCGTTGCGCGTGATCGTGGGTGAGAAGGGCCTCATCGAGGACGCGCACGGCAAGCAGCCATTCGTGACGGATTGGCGGGGACTGCTGGTTGGCGGTGCCGGCGCCGTCGTCCGTCCTGGCAGCACCGAGGAGGTCTCGAAAGTGGTCCGGCTTTGCCATGAGCACGGCGTCGCCATCGTGCCACAGGGTGGCAACACCGGCCTGATGGGTGGGGCAACGCCCTGGCCTGCACACACCGGCATCGTGTTGTCGCTCGGCCGCATGAACCGCGTGCTGGACGTCGATCCCGTCGGCTACGCGATGACGGTCGAGGCCGGCTGCGTGCTGCAGACACTTCAAGAGACGGCAAGCCGGCACGACAGGTTCCTGCCGCTCAGCCTCGGCGCCCAGGGCTCGTGCATGATCGGCGGCAATCTATCGACCAACGCCGGCGGCGTGCAGGTGCTGCGCTATGGCAATGCCCGCAATCTCGTGCTGGGTCTCGAGGTCGTGCTGGCGAGCGGCGAGGTCTGGGACGGATTGCGCGCGCTCAAGAAGGACAACACCGGCTATGACCTCAAGCACCTCTTCATGGGCGCCGAGGGCACGCTGGGCATCATCACCAAAGCCGTGCTCAAGCTGTGGCCGGCGCCGAAGGATGTCTCTACGTCGTGGCTGGCGATCCGCGATCCGCGCGCGGCCCTCGAGATCCTGTCGGAAGCGCACAGCGCGTCCGAGGACAATGTCGGCTCCTGCGAGCTGATGAGCCGGGCCGCCATCGACATGGTGCTGCGCCATATTCCCGGCACCCAGGATCCTCTCAAGGCCGACACGCCATGGTACCTGCTGCTGGAATGGTCGTCCTCGCGGGCGCGCCAGGACGGCGCGGAGGGCATGTCCGAGAAGATGGAGCAGTTTCTTGGCCATCAACTCGAGGCCTGCCGCGTGCTCGATGCGGTGATCGCCCACACGGTCGGTCAAGCGCGCAACATGTGGCGCATCCGCGAAAGTGTCGCCGAGGCGTCCCGGGCCGAAGGTCCGGGGCTCAGCTTCGATGTGTCGGTGGCCATCTCCAAGATTCCGGAGTTCATCGCCAAGGGCACCACGGCGGTGCTCGACATTCTCCCGACCATCAGGCCCTATCCTTTGGGGCACATCGGCGATGGCAATCTGCATTTTTCGTTCATGGGGCCATCAGGCATGGATCAGCAGACGCTGACCCAATACAAGGGGGCCATCACGCGGGCCGTGAACGATCTCGTCACCTCGATGGGCGGCTCGATCTCGGCGGAACACGGCATCGGCATCGACAAGCTCGACGAGCTCAGCCATTATCGCTCGAAGACCGAGCTCGACATCATGCGAACCATCAAGCGCGCGCTCGATCCGCAGAACATCATGAATCCCGGCAAGGTGCTGCGGCTGTGACCGACGCTGCGCCCCGCGCCGACGATCGGTCGAGCGTGGGCAGGTCGCAACGATGTTGCGACCCGTCCGCGATCTTGTCGAGAGTGGTGTCCGCGGCCCTCAAGCCGCCGAACCGCCGCGCGGATTGACGATCGCATACCCTCGCAATGAACGTGCGTGGATTCTCGTGGCGTGTCCGCCCGAGTTGGCGTCATAGGCCATCCAGACATCGCCTCCGAGGTGCTGCTCCAGAACGAAAACGTGTCCTCGTCGCGCAGCAACCATTCCCGGTGCGGGTGATGTCCGCGGAAAGCGCAGCCAATTGGCCGCAAGATTCAATTCCGGCACGATACGACCGAACACGCGCAGAGCCGCGCCGCAGCCGCAGAAGGACGAAGGGCAACCTGCCGGACGACCACCGACGACGCGAGCCCCGGAGGCACTGGAGACGGTCGCCGGCGTGGCGGCGCCCCCAGCATCGGTCACTGTCAGTTGCGTCGAGCGGTACGCTTGCAGTGACGGCCTGGAATTCAGTGAGTATCTGGAAGTAATTGAAGACTTGAAAGTCCGCTCGCGCTGCATCTGCGAATACGAGAAGTCGCAAGGCATGGTGACGTTGCATTCGGAAGCATGATGAATGCGATAAGGTCGCGCTTCCGAAGTAACAGAGCTCAAGACAACGAAGAGATACGCAGAAATTACTAGCCTGTACATTGCAGGACTCCAAAATAGAGTGGTCCTGCCCCAGGCAACGAGAAATCAATAACAGTTTGGCTGAAATGGGCCTAAAGAGCGGCTGAAAATGGCTGCGTCCGCGCGACGCTGTCTGTAATCATCATAGCCTACAAATAGCGACCGAAATGATTAACTCGCAGAGAACGAATGAGCGCTCCGCGCGTCCAACGCAGCGCATGCAATCAAGTCCGGTTCGCATGGGTCGTGGATTCCGCAGCAAGCTCTCCTCGTCACTGCGCTGCCCGTGATCGGCACGACGCCGCCATTCACTGCATCATCGCTGCTGCGATCTTCTCCGCCGACATCAACACGGGAAAGTTGGTGTTGGCGCATGGCACCACCGGAAAGATCGAGGCGTCGACGACGCGCAGGCCCTGGATGCCCTTGACGCGGCCCTGATTGTCGACCACCGCCATCGGATCGTCGGCCCGGCCCATGCGGCATGAGCAGGAGGCGTGCCAGACGCCGATGGTCGCCTTGCGCACGAAGGCTTCCAGCGCCTCGTCGTCGTTCATCACCTGATCGAAGGTAAAACCCTCGACCACGAAATTGTCGATCATGTAGTGACGCAGCGCCGCCGGTCCGTCCATCAAGGTCGCGGCGATCTTGGTCAAGATCCTGTTCCTGGTGTTGACCACGCCGATCTTGCGGACCTTGTCCGTATAGGCGGCCGGGAACGGCTTGTCCGTCACCGCCTTGACCACGTCGCTCATCTGCACCGCCGCCATCTTGCGGAAGCCGCTCATCAGGCGATCGAGATCGCGCCGGTCGGACAACAGGTTGAACTCGACGATCGGCTCTGCCGACGGATCGCGCGAGGCCAGCTTGACCTGTCCGGTCTCGGAATAGGTCTTGTTGACGAAGGTCAAGAGCGAACCGATCTGCTCGCCGACCGCATGCCAGGCCGATTTGGAGAGCAGGACGACGAACATGTCGCCCTTCGGCACACCTTCGAGGCCCGACGAGTAGCGCAGGCCAAGCTGCATGTGGCGCCTGGTGTGCTCGTTCATGCGCGCGCCGCGGCGGACAAAGGACGACAGCGAGATCGAGGGATGATCCATCAGGCGCTGGCCGACGCCCGGCAGTCCCATCAGCACGGGAATCCCCATATCCTTGAGATGGCCGACCGGCCCGATGCCGGCGCGGAGCAGATGCGCCGGCGAATGGATGGCGCCGCTGGAGAGGATGATCTCGCGTCCACGGAATTCCTGCTCGCGTCCGTCCACGACGGCCTTCACGCCGACGCATCGCGTCCCCTCGAACAGCAGCTCGCGCACTTGCGTGTTGGTGGAGATCGTGAGATTGGCGCGCTGGCGGGTGTCGCGGTCGAGATAGCCCATCGCGGCCGAGACGCGCTGCTCGGCCTGATTGGAATGCGTCACCGGGAAATAGCCGTCGACGAACTCGCCGTTCTGGTCCGGCAGGAATCGGTGGCCGGCCTGCTGGAAAGCATCGGCGAAGGCCTGCGAATGCCGCGTCCAGTGCTCGCGCGGGATGCGGCGGACCGGGATCCGGCCATCCTTGCCATGGTACGGTCCGTCGAAATCGAGATCGCGCTCGACCTTCTTGAAGAAGGGCAGCACGTCGTTCCAGGTCCACCCTTCGGCGCCGCGCGCGTCCCATTCGTCGTAATCGGTGGGAGCACCGCGGTTGGCCATCTGGCCGTTGATCGATGAGCCGCCGCCGAGCACGCGCGCCTGCTCGTATTTGCGCAAGGGGGGCCGGCCCACGTGCGGGTTGTTGTGGCTGACGACCTGCGTCGTGACCTTGAGCTCGGTCCAGTGGAAGCGTGGATCGAAATAGGCCGTACCCGGATAGCTGTCCCTGATCTCGGCCGGCTCGTTGCCGGGCGGCGTGTCCTGCCCGGCTTCGCACAGCAGGACCTTGTTGGCACTTCTCGCGGAGAGCCGGTGGGCCAGCACGGACCCCGCCGAGCCGCCGCCCACGATAATGAAGTCATACACGATTGGCGCGTCCTCTTGTTCTTGTTCGGGGAACGTAGCGCGTAATTGTTTTGAGGTCACGCCATCGCGGCCGCGACAAGATTGTCGCGCGGCAGCGATGGCCAATATCAAGGCCTGATCGAAAAATTCTCCGGCGGCCCGGCTTTTCGCAGCGGCTCGGCGAGGCGCGCGAACTCGCACAGCAGCGAGCGCGTCTTGCGGGGATCGATGATCTCCTCGACCCAGAATTTCTCGGCCGAGCGGAACGGCGAGCGCAGCTTGTTGAGGCGCTCCTCGATCTCCTTGAGCTTCTCCGCCTTGTCCTCGGCAGCGTCGATGTCGGCGCGGTAGGCAGCCTCGATGCCGCCTTCGAGCGGCAGCGAGCCCCAATAGGCCGACGGCCAGGCGTAGCGGATCGAGAAGCGGTCGGCCGGCTGATGCACCACGCCCGCAACACCAAACGCGTTGCGCAGGATCACGGTGCACCAGGGCACGGTGGTCTGGTTCACCGCAGCCATGGCGCGAACGCCGTGGCGGATGGTGGCGGCCTTCTCGGCATCGAGGCCGATCATGAAGCCCGGGCAGTCCATGAGATAGACGACCGGCAGATGAAAAGTTTCGGCGAAGTCGACCCAGCGCACCACCTTCTGGCAGGCATCCGCCGTCCAGGAGCCGCCATAATGAAAGCTGTCGCTGGCGAGGACCAGCACCGCCCTGCCCTCGAGTCGCGCGAGACCGACGATGATGGGCTTGCCGAAATTCTTGCCGACCTCGAAGAACGAGCCCTTGTCCACGACGGACTCGATAATGGGCCGCATCTTGTAGACCTGCTTGCGGTTGCGCGGCACAGCGTTCATCAGCGCCTCTTCGGAGCGCTCGGGATTGTCGGTGCAGGGCAAGGTCGGCGGCAGCTCATAGACCGATGACGGCAGATAGGACAGGAAGCGCCGCGCGCAGGCGAACGCCTCTTCTTCCGTATCGACGGCATGATCGACCGCGCCGGCGCGGGTCTGGATGTCGGCGCCGCCGAGCTCCTCCTTCGAGAGGTCCTGCCCGAGCGCCTTCACCACCGGCGGCCCCGCGACGAACATCGCGGACTTCCTCGTCATGATCGAATAGTGGCTGGCGGCAAGCCGCGCGGCACCGAGCCCTGCGACCGAGCCAAGGCCGAGGGCGACCACGGGAACGCGCGACAAATTCTCCGTCGTGAAGCGATACCAGCGCGTGCCGCCGATGCCTCCAGGCAGATTCGCCGCGCCCTTGGTCTCGATGGTCTTGACCGAACCGCCGCCGCCGGAGCCCTCGATGATGCGGACGATCGGCAGGCGGAAATCATGCGCCATCTCCTCCGCCATCAGCGGCTTTGCGGAAATGGACGCATCCGCCGAGCCGCCCCGTACCGTAAAGTCGTCGCCGACCACAACCACGGTGCGGCCGTCGACGCGCGCACGGCCGAACACGCAGTTCGCCGGCGTCAATTTCTGCAGCTCGCCGCTGCTATCGTACTCACCGATGCCGGAGACGGCACCGATCTCGTGGAAGCTGCCGCGATCGATCAGCTTGTCGATACGCTCCCGAACAGTCAGCCGGCCCTGGTCATGCTGTCGCTTGACCTTGTCAACGCCGCCCATCTCCCGCGCGAAGGCTTCGCGCCGGGCGAGCTCGTCGAGTTCCGGCTTCCAGTTCATTCACTCCCTCCGAATTGATCGGCTTGTTATTGTTGTGCACGGCCATTGCGACCGGTTTACGCGGGATGCGGTTGTTGAAGGCGTCGCCTTCCGCGCCCTCCATCAGGCTGCCGAGCGAACGGCCGAGCTCGAGCATCAGGGGTGCGACTTCGGCATGCAGCCGCTGCTCGTCATACATCGTGGACAGAAGGCCGATCGTGATGACGACGTAGGTCTGGTACTGCGGCGACCAGATCGGCACCGCGAGCCCGTTGATGTGCGGGCTCCAGAGGCCACAGGCCACGACATATCCGCGCTCACGCAACATCTGCCGATTGGCTTCAATGCGGGGTTTCAGGATCTTCGCAGCCTCGGGCGCTTCCCGTTCCACGTCCGCGATGAAGGCATCGCCGATCTCCGGCGCCAGCGCCGCGGTGTAGGCCGCGCCCGCGGCGGTCGAGGCCATCGAGATGCGGCTGCCGGTGCCCTCGTGCAGGCCGAGGGCGGTCGGCGAGCGCGCGAACTGCAGATAGACCAGATGGAAGCGATCGGGCACGACGAGGCCGACTGTGCCCGGCAGCTGCTCGGCGACTTCCTGAAGCCGTTGCCGGATCATGCTGCGCAGCTGCGCGCCCTTCATCATCGAGGCACTCATCGCCACCGCGCTCGGGCCGATGCGATATTTCTGATCGCGCGGCAGGTAGACCAACTGGCCCATCCGCGTCAGCGTGTGCGTGAGCCGCGACACCGTCGAGCGCGGCAGGCCGCAGCGATTTGAAATCTCGAGATTGCCGAGCCTTGCCTCGTGGCCCTCGAAGCATCGCAACACGTCGAACGCGCGCGAGACCACCTGGATGACATCACCCTCACCGGCATCGCCAGCGAGCACACCTTGCCTACTCAACCGCTCGGATCGTCGTCCCATGTTCCCTACCGTTTGTTCCGCTGTGCGGAATTAAATTCCACTTGCAGTCGACGCTACCTCAGGCATTTTGCGACGACAACAAAAAGGCGATGGCATGCCAGAAATTAAGATCGTCACGGAGGTCGCCGGGCGCGTCTGCGCAACTCCCGTGCAAGTTGGAGGAACCGTTGCGGATGGCGATGACGTTGTAATCGTCGAAGCCATGAAGATGGAGATACCGGTATCCTCGCCCGCGAACGGCACCATCACATCGCTTCTGGTGAAGCTCGACGACGTCGTTGCCGAGGGACAGGCGGTCGCGATTGTCGCGAGCTGAAGTGCGTTCTCTTCGTGGCCATCCTTCGAGACGCCCGCTACGGCGGGCTGCTCGGGATAAGGTCTGTTTTCGCCGCAGATTCGTAGACCTCATGGTGAGGAGCGCCGCTTACGGCGCGTCTCGAACCATGGGCCGAGCACTCCGTATTCGCCGCGAGGCCGCATCCTCCGCGACAATGTGTCAGTCCGATGCGTCGCATTCCCGGTACGGCGTTGCCATCGCCTGATGCGGGTGACATGATCCGTCGCAAACAAAACTCTGTTTCAAACAAAGAACGAAATTCTTCGCGGCAAACGCGACGATCATTGGAGGGAAACATGCTTCGTGGGCTGCTCATGCTCGCGCCTGCCTTGGTGGCGGGCATCTCTTTTGCGTCTACACGCTATTCGTTCGCCGAAGACATCAAGCTGCCGGCGACGTTGACGTTCACCGCCTATGACACCGGAACGGCCGGCTTCAACATCGCCGTCGGCGTCGGCAAGATGATGAAGGACAAATACGGCACCGATGTGCGCGTGCTGCCCGCAGGGAACGACGTCGCCCGCCTCGCGCCGCTGCGCGCCAAGCGCGCGGCATCCTCGGCGATGGGATCCGGCACCTACTTCGCGCAGGAAGGCATGTTCGAGTTCGGCGCGAAGGAATGGGGTCCGCAGCCGCTTCAGATCCTGCTCTCGACCGTCGACTGCAATTGCGGATCGCTCGGCGTCGCCGCCGACACCGGTGTGAAGGAGCTGAAGGACCTCAAGGGCAAGCGTGTCGGCTTCGTGGTCGGCTCACCCGCGCTGAACCAGAACTCGCTCGCAGTGCTCGCCTTCGCCGGGCTGACGCAGAAGGACGTCAAGGCCGTCGAATTCGCGAGCTACGGCGCGATGTGGAAAGGCCTGATCAACAACGACGTCGATGCCGCTTTCGGCACCACCATCACCGGCCCCGCCAAGGAAGCCGAGACCTCGCCGCGCGGCCTGATCTGGCCGCCGCTGCCCGCCAAGGACAAGGAAGGCTGGGCGCGGATGCAGAAGGTCGGCTCGTTCTTCTTCCCGCAAGTCGCGACCTGCGGGGCCGGCATCTCGCCGGACAAGCCGGTCGAGCTCGGCAACTACCCCTACCCGATCTTCGTCGCCTATGCCTCGCAGCCGGCCGACCAGGTCTATGCGATCACCAAGGCGATGATCGTCAACTACGATGCCTACAAGGACTCCGCGCCCGGCGCCGGCGGCCTCGCCGCCGACCGCCAGACCAAGAACTGGGTGGTGCCGGTGCATCCCGGCTCGGTGAAGGCCCTGAAGGAAGCCGGGCAATGGAGCGATGCGCAGGAGGCGCACAACAACAAGCTGATCAAGCGGCAGGAGGTGCTGGCAGCCGCGTGGGCCGATTACGGCAAGTCCAACCCGCCGTCCGACGACAAGGCGTTTCTCGACGGCTGGATGAAGGCGCGCGCGACGGCGCTTGCGAAAGCCGACATGCCGAACGGGTTCGAGGATTAGAGTGTGCCGACATTGAGCTTGACCGTTGCTTCGCGTCAGGTGCGCCGCCTCTCCCGCTTGCGGGAGAGGTTGAGCGAGCTCGCGGCCGCATTCGAGTCAACCAACGGCCATTCGCCTAATTAGTTACCAGCCCACGCGAGGGGTCGATTGAT
The DNA here is from genome assembly GCF_009176685.1 of Bradyrhizobium sp. TM102. NCBI lineage: Bacteria > Pseudomonadati > Pseudomonadota > Alphaproteobacteria > Hyphomicrobiales > Nitrobacteraceae > Bradyrhizobium > Bradyrhizobium sp. TM102. The sequence continues at coordinate 4,886,850 of NZ_AP021855.1, forward strand.
GTCTTCCGTTTCCACCTCCACTGCCCCGCAAGACGAGGCCAAGCGGGTCGTATTCGACGATCCACATGGCGCGGCCGGCAACATGCAGGAGGCCGAAGTCACGCGCGTGCGCACCTTGCGCGGCGCCTGGCGCTGGACGCTGGTCGCGGCGACCGCGGCCACGATCCTGCTCTGCATCAACCAGCAATTCTCGTTGCGCTTCTTCATCGGCTACACCCAGCTCAACACGGAGTATTTCTATCTCCTGATCGCGTTGATGCTGCCCTTCACCTTCCTGATCTTTCCGGGCTCCGAGCGCGCCCCGCTCGACCGGATTCCCTGGTACGACCTCGTCTTGTTCGCCGCGACTTTCGCCGCAGCGCTGCTGCTGATGTCGAACGTGCGCAAGGCGGCGGAGGCCGGTTGGGAATTCGGCGGCGCGCCGAACAACGTGATCGCCGCGGGGCTCGTGATGTGGGTGATGCTGATGGAGGCGCTGCGCCGCACCGGCGGCTGGAGCCTGCTGTTGAGCGTGCTCCCCTTCACCGTCTATCCGCTGTTCGCCGAATCCAGCTGGCTCGGCCCTTTCCGCGGCACGCAATCGACGTTGGAGCAGGCGACCGCCTATCACGTGCTGTCGGGCGAGAGCCTGCTCGGCATTCCGATCCAGGCCTTCGCCGATACCGTGATCGGCTTCCTCGTATTCGGCACTGCGCTGATGATGACGGGCGCCGGCAAATTCTTCATCAACCTCTCTTTCGCGATGTGCGGGACGTTCCGCGGCGGCGCGGCCAAGGTCTGCATCTTCGCGAGCGGCCTGCTCGGCATGATGTCGGGCTCGATCATCTCCAACGTGCTGACCGCCGGCACCATGACCATCCCCGTGATGAAGAAGAGCGGCTTTCGCGCCTCCTATGCCGGCGCGATCGAGGCCTGCGCCTCGACCGGCGCGGTGCTGGCGCCGCCGGTGATGGGCGCGACCGCCTTCGTGATCGCGCAGTTCCTCAATATCAGCTACGCCGAGGTCGCGGTCGCCGCGATCATCCCGGCCGCGCTCTATTATGTCGGCCTGTTCATGCAGGTCGATACCTACGCCGCGCGCCACGGGCTGAAGGGGATTCCGCGCGCCGAGCTGCCGCGGATCATGGATACGATCAAGGACGGCTGGTACTACGTCTTCGTCATCGCCCTGCTGATCGTGATGCTGCTCTACTTCAAGCGCGAAAGCCATGCGCCGTTCTACGCGACCGCGCTGCTGCTGGTGCTCAACCAATTCTTCTCCAAGGACACCCGCTGGACCCTTGCGACGATCGGAAAATTCCTCGAGGTCAACGGCCGCACCTTCGTCGAGCTCGTCGGCATCCTCGCCGGCTGCGGTCTCCTGATCGGCGCGTTCTCGATGACCGGAGTGGTGTCGAGCCTTGCTAACGATCTCTTGCATATTGCCGGCGACAATCCCTTCCTGCTGCTCGGCATGTGCGCGGTCACCAGCCTGATCCTCGGCCTCGGGCTGACGACGACGGCCTGCTACATCTTCCTTGCCATCCTGGTCGCGCCCGCACTGGAGAAGCTCGGGCTGAACAAGATGGCCGTGCACATGTTCATCTTCTATTGGGGCATGCTGTCCTCGATTACCCCGCCGGTCGCGATCGCCTCCTTCGCGGCCGCAGGCATTGCCGGCTCGCCGGCGATGAAGACGGGCTGGGAATCGATGTGGGTCGGCAGCATCATCTATTTCATCCCGTTCTTCTTCGTGCTTAATCCGGCGCTGGTGCTGCAAGGGCCGAGCCCGTATCTCGCCGGTCTCGGCCTGATGGGACTTGCTGCGTTCGGCACGCTGTTCATCTGCGGCGGCATCCAGGGCTATCAGCCCTTCGTCGGGGACTTACGCAGCGCCGGCGGGCTGGAATGGCCGATCCGCGTTCTGCTGGTGATCGGCGGCTTCGTGGTGGCGACACCGGGCGGCGGGATCATGCCGCTGTCGCAGCTGCAGGTGACGCTGCTGGGCCTTGCCATCCTTGCACCCACGGTTCTGCTCGCCCTGCTGCTGGTCCGGCGGCAGGCCGTGGTACCGAACGGGTTGCGCATACCCTGATTGCGTTGCACAAAGAGAGGCGATGAAACCGCTTTCGCCCCTCGCCTCCGCCTGGAGCCGCTCGAAGCCGCCCTTGCTGCGGTTTCTGGACAATTGCCTCAACGAATTCTCGGCCGAGACCTCAGGCGCGGTCGCCGACTACATTCCCGAGCTGAGCAAGGCTGATCCTGCCTGTTTTGGCATCAGCCTCGCCACGCTCGACGGCCATGTCTACGAGGTCGGCGACTCCAGGGTGCCCTTCACCATCCAGTCGATGTCAAAACCGTTCGTGTTCGCGCTGGCGCTTGACCTGCTCGGCGCCGGCAGGGTCGAGAGCGCGATCGGCGTCGAACCGTCGGGCGATCCTTTCAACTCGATCCGGCTCAATTCCGAGAACCACCCGTTCAACCCGATGGTCAATGCCGGCGCGATCGCCTGCACGGGGCTGATCTACGACAGCAAGGGCGCAGATGCCTTCGAGCAGATACGCCTGGCGCTGAGCCGCTTCGCCGGTCGCGATCTCGCGGTGGACGAGGCCGTCTACGGCTCGGAGAGCCAGACCGGCGACCGCAACCGCGCGATCGGTTATCTCTTGAAGACCAACGCGGTGATCTCGGACAATGTCGCAGGCGTGCTCGACGTCTATTTCCGGCAATGCGCGGTGCTGGTCACCGCGCGCGACATCGCGGTGATGGCGGCGACCCTCGCCAATCGCGGCGTCAATCCGGTCACGGGTGAGCAGGTGCTGACGCCTTACGCGATCTCCCGCACGCTGTCGGTGATGACGTCCTCGGGCATGTACGACTATGCCGGCGAATGGATCTACCGGATCGGCATTCCCGCCAAGAGCGGCGTCGGCGGCGGCATCCTTGCCGCCCTCCCCGCCCGGCTCGGGCTCGGCAGCTATTCGCCAAGGCTCGACAAGCACGGCAACAGCGTGCGCGGCATCAAGGTCTGCGAGGCGCTGTCCTCACATTACGATCTGCACATGCTCAACCGCAGCGACGATGCGCGCAACGCCGTCATCGCCGACTACGATATCGGCAAGAGCCCGTCGCGCCGCGTGCGCCGGCCGCAGGAGCGCGAGATTCTCGCCGCCCATGAGCAGGAGGTGCGGATCATCGAGCTGGTCGGCACGCTGTCACTGTCCGCGGTCGACTACGTCTCCCGGCGGCTTGCGGGGCGGCCCCGTCCGCAATTCGTGATCTTCGATCTGCACCGCGTCACCTCCACCACGCGCGCCGGGGCGCGGCTCGTCGCCGAAGCGTTCGAGGAGCTCGCGGCGCTGAATGTCACGGTGGTGCTGTCGGGCGTCAGGCGCGCATCCAAGGAATGGGACACGTTGCGGGAATGGACGGCCGAGCTGAAGAACGTCCGCGACTTCTACCTGCTCGACACCGCGATCGAATGGGCCGAAGACCAGATCGTCTACCGCTACGGCGGCTCGATCGACTTCCACGAGACCACCGAGCTTGCCGAGCAACCGCTGCTCGAGGGCCTCGGCGAGGACGAGCTGACTGACCTCACCTCGATCTGCACCATCCGCACCTATCAGTCCGGCGCGAAGATTCTCACCACGGGCGATCCCGCCGATTCCCTGTTTTTCCTGCGCAGCGGCGCCGTGCACGTCACGCTGCCTGACGGCGTGCGGCTCGCGACGCTGACCGCGGGCATGGCGTTCGGCGAGATGGCGCTGCTGGAATCCACGCGCTCGGCCGACGTCTTCGCCGACATGGCAGCGACCGCCTATGAGGCTCCGCTGCAGGAATTCGAACGCTTCCGCCAGCGGCACCCGCACGCCAGCGAGCGCATCATGCGCAACCTCGCCCAGCTCCTCGCCGACCGCCTGATTGTCGCCAACGCCAAGGTGGATATTCTGACATCGATGTAGAGCAGCTCATTCACGACAGGTCGTCATGCCCGGGCCTGTCCCGGGCATCCACGTCCATCGTGCTGCATGGCATGGCCGGGACGAGCCCGGCATGACGCTGTGGAGGCTGTCGGTGTCCAGCCTACATCTCTTGCCCTACCGGCTCGCCGCCTCGCTCAGCCGCCGCTTGATCTTTGCCGCGCTCCTTTCGAGCAGCTCGGACGGCTTCTGGCCGGTCGTCGCGCAGAGGCAGGCCCAGTAATAGATGACGTCGCCGAGCTCATCGACGAGGCCAGCCTTGTCGAGCCAGTCATCGCGCAACAGCTTCTTGATGTGCTCGGCCACCTCGCCGGCCTCGCCCGCGAGGCCGAGACCGAGATAGGACAGCCGCTCGTTGGACGGATGTTCATCGACTTTCGCAACGCTCGCGGCCCAGGCCGCATATTCATCGATCGTCATTGGCATCCCTCGCCGCGGTGCTTCGATCAGCCCACCACTTCGGTAACGGGCTGGAGATCGATCTCAAACGTCTCCAGGAATTTTGACGTCATGATGTAGAAGCCGACCGAGAGCTGCAGCTCGACCAGCGCAGCCGGCGTCAGCTTCGCTGCGATCGCCTTGAAGGTCGCATCCGTCGGCTTCTTGAGTTTCACGATCTCGTCGGTGAAGGCGAGCGCGGCGCGCTGCACCTCGTTGAAGCACGTCGCCGCCTGCCAGTTTTCGAGCGCCTCGTTCTGCGCGTCGGTGACGCCGACATTCTTGCCGATCCGCTTGTGCGCGACGATCTCGTACGGCGCCTCGCACAAGATGCCGGTGCGGGTGATCGCAAGCTCGCGCACGACCGGATCGAGCTCGCCCTTGTGACGGATGGCGCCCCCCAGGCGGCAGTACTGCTCGAAATAGCTTGGCGAGTGCGCCATCATGCGGAAGATGTTGGCGTTGCGGTTCTTGTCGAGAATTTCGCGGGTGCGGTCGGATGCCTTGGACGGGTCGCTGTAGTTGATGCGGGCCATGATTTTCCTGAAGTTTTCCCTGATTTTTTGATGCTTTTTGTCGTCGTCCGCGCAAGTTCCCAAAGACTCTATTCGCGCGAGGACGCAGGAGCAACATTATCAAGTCAAATTGCCGCCGCATTGCTGATCGACCCTGACACAGTCGATATTCGCCGCGTGGGGACAAATCACGGTGAATACTCGCAAATGGGGTGTTCCGAGTAAAACAATTGGCCGTCAGGTGCGCTAGCCGCACAACGATGAGTCACGCCCAAGTCTAGGGAGAAAAAGGCATGAAGGAAGCCACCAAGGGGGCGGCCTCGGGAGCGCTCGCGCATATGCTGGCGGTGACGGCGATGCTCGTCATCGCCAGCATCTTGTTCTACGGGCGTTAGTTGGAGTTCTAGAGTTTTCGTCATTCCGGGGTGGCCCTCGCACAGGCCAGGCCCAGAATACCCGTTCCAGGCTCGGTCCCATGACCGCCCCCGAATGACGAATCCCGTTACGTTTCCTTCGTGAAGAACGGCACGAGTTTCCCGGCAAACGGCTTGAAGCTCGCGATGACCGAATCGCCGATGACGAGTCCGTTGTCGCCATGCGCCATCATGCGAAAACCCTCGGCGCAATCGACCAGCAAAATGTTGTAAGGCACGTGTGCGCGCGTCTCGGGTGTGGCGGCGCGGCAGACCAGCGAGCTCGCATAGACCCTGCCCTTGCCGCTGGCGCGCTGCTCGCGCGGATCCGATTCGCCACAAGCCGCGCAGAAGGCGCGGTGGAAATACTGCACATGCCCGCATGAGTTGCAGGTCTGGTAGGTGATGGCCGCCTCGCCCTTGGTCCAGTCTGCCAGACGCCCGCTCATCGCACCCGCTCCAGGAACATGCTCACATGCGACGACAGCACGCCGCCGTCGCCATGCAGCAACGCGATCGAGGCGTCGCGCACCTGGCGGCAAGCCGCCCGCCCCGTCATCTGCAAATGCGCCTCGACCAGATGCGCCATGGCGCCGCCGACGCCGCAATGGCCATAGCTGAGCAGGCCGCCATGGGTGTTCAGCGGCATCGCGCCGTCGCGGCTGAAATGGCCCGATCGGACGCGGGCTGCGGCCTCGCCGCGGCCGGCAAGACCGAGGTCTTCGAGCAGCATCGCGAGCGTAATGGTAAAACTGTCGTAGATCGCGGCGTAGCGCACATCGGAGATCGCAAGGCCCGTGGCCTTCTTGGCGCGGGCGATGGAGATCTCGGCGCCGAGTTCGCTGAGCGCGGGCGCGGCCGTGACATGCTGATGGGTATGCGCCTGGGCGCAGCCGCGGATGCGCACGCCCGCCTCCCCCGTCCGCTCGCGGCTGATGACGAAGGCGGCGCCGCCGTCGGACACGGGGCAGCAGTCGAGCAGCTTGAGCGGCATCGCCACCGGCTTCGAGGCCATGACGTCGGCAACGGTGATCGGGTCGTGGAATTGCGCGCCGGGATGGGTGCAGGCGTAGCTGCGCATCAGCACGGCGAATTCGGCAAGGTCCTCTTCGGTCACGCCATATTCGTGCATGTACCTGCTAGCGACGAGGCCGTAATAGGCGGGGATCGTTGGTCCCAGCGACACCTCGTATTCGGGATGGCCGACCTGCGCCAGCGCCTGGATCGAGGCATCGCGGCTCTGCCCGGTGAGCCGGTTCTCGCCGGCAACGACCAGCACATTGCGCGCGACGCCCGAGGTGACGAGGTGATGCGCCAGCATCGTCATCGCGAGTCCCGTGGCGCCGCCGACCTGCACGGCGTGAGCGTAACTCGGGCGGATTCCAAAGTGCTCGGCGAACACGGTCGCCAGCATGATGTGCGGCGAGACGGTGGAATAGCCGCAAAGGATGCCGTCGATGTCCGCACGCTTCAGCCCGGCATCGTCGAGCGCGGCTTGTGCCGCCTGGCTCATCAGGTCGAGCGAGGACGAGCCGTCATGCTTGCCGAAGGGCGTGAGGCCGACGCCGGTGATGAAGCTCATCGTCTCTCCTCCTCGTCATTCCGGGGCGCGCCCCTTGGCGCGAGCCCGGAATCCATACTCCCGATCGTGGTTATGGATTCCGGGCTCGCGACTTCGTCGCGCCCCGGAATGACGGATGAAAGAGTTGTCGCCATCACTTCCTCCCCTACTCCGGCGGCGAGCGCGTGACGCCGTCGCGCACCATGGCGGCGATCTCGTCGGCGGAGTATCCGATCTCGCGAAGAATCTCCGCGCCGTGCTCGTTGAGCCGCGGCGCCAGCCGCACCGGCTCGGCCTCCGTCTCCGACCAGGTCGCGGTCACTTTCATGCTGCGGATCGGACCTTCGGTCGGATGGTCCACGACCGGAAAGAAATTCGTCGCCTCCAGATGCTCATCGTGCAAGATCGAGGCGAGGTCGTGCATCGGCATGACCGGCACGTCGGCCTTGGTCAGCAGGTCGATCCATTCGGCGGTGGAGCGCGTCTCGAAGATGCGCGCGAGCTCGGCATAGACGAAGTCGATATTGGCGGCGCGCCCCGCGAAAGTCGCGAATTTTGGATCGACACGCAGATCATCGCGCGCCGTCGCCTTGAAGAAGTTCTCCCACTGCTTGTCGTTGTAGACGATGACGCTGAGATAGCCGTCCGAGGTCTTGTACGGCCTGCGGTCGCGCGAGAGGTGGCGGGCATAGCCGCCCTTGTCGAGCGGCGGCTCGTAGGTGAGCCCGCCCATGTGATCGCCCATGACGAAGCCGGCCATGGTCTCGAACATCGGGATATCGACGCGCTGGCCGCGTCCGGTGCGGTCGCGATGCACGAGACTGGCGCAGATCGCGCCGACGGCGGTGAGGCCGACGATGCGGTCGACCAGCGCGTTCGGCACGTAGCGCGGCACGCCGTCGCCGGTCTGCGCCATCAGCGCCGGCAGCGCGGTGGCGCCCTGGATCAGATCGTCATAGGCGGGCTTTGCGGCATACGGGCCATCCTGGCCGAAGCCGAACACGCCGGCATAGACGAGGCGCGGATTGAGGGCGGAGACGACGTCGTAGCCGAGCTGCAGCCGCGCCATCGCCTGCGGACGGACGTTGTAGACGAGAACGTCGGCGTCCCTCAGCAGCCGCAACACGGCCTCGCGGCCCGCGGGCTTCTTCAGATCGAGGCAGATCGACCGTTTGCTGCGGTTGGTGTTGAGAAACACCGGGCCCATGCCGGCATGGCGCATCGGGCCGATCAGGCGGGTGACGTCGCCGTCGAGCGATTCCACCTTGATGACGTCGGCGCCGTAATCGCCGAGCATCTGGGTCGCATACGGCCCCATCAGCACGGTGGTCATGTCGATGACCTTGATGCCCTTCAGCGGCCCCATCATTCGCTCCCGATTGCGCGGGGGACTCAAGGCGCGGCCCCGCGATTTCGGTCCAGCTAAAGGCAGCGGGGCCGCGCGCACAAGGGCGGCCGGCGTATGGCCGCATGCGCCGCGCGGCGATACCGGCCGCTATTTCTTCTGGCGGGATTCGCGGATCTTGAGGAGCCGGTCGAGCTCTTCGTTCTGCTGGCTGATCCGGTCGGCGATGCGCGACTCGTTCTGCTCGCCTGAGGCGGCCGCGGCCTGCTCGATGAGCTGCCTTATATTGTCCTCGAGGATCGCAATCCGACCGTTGAGTGCGTCCATCGACAGCGAGTCTTCGTAGTCAGTGCTCATGATGCATTTCCGCCAATCAATCAGGAGCCATAGGGTGGGCCAAGCGAAGCGGGCCCACCATGATCTAACGCAAGGAAGAGGGTGGGCACGGCGCCTTCGCGCCTTTGCCCACCCTACAAGACCTACTTCAGCGGCTCCAGCACGGAGACGTAGTTGGCGACCGCGGCGCCGCCCATGTTGAAGATGCCGCCGAGCTTGGCGTTCTTGAGCTGCATGCCCTCGGGCGCCTGGCCTGCGAGCTGCATCGCGGTCATCACATGCATGGAAACGCCGGTGGCGCCGATCGGATGGCCCTTGGCCTTCAGGCCGCCGGACGGATTGACCGGCAGCTTGCCGTCCTTGAGAGTCCAGCCTTCCTTGATGGCGCGGGCGCCCTGCCCCCTCGGCGTCAGCCCCATCGCTTCGTATTCGATCAGCTCGGCCACGGTGAAGCAGTCATGGGTCTCGACGAAGGAGAGATCGGACAGCGTCACCCCGGCCTTCTCCAGCGCGCGCTGCCAGGCAACGGTGCAGCCCTCGAACTGGAGGATGTCGCGCTTGGACATCGGCAGGAAGTCCTGGGCGTGCGCGGTGGCGCGGAAGCCGATCGACTTGGTCATGCCCTTGGCGGTCTCGGCGTCAGCCAGCACCAGCGCGGCGGCGCCGTCGGAGACCAGCGAGCAATCGGTGCGCTTCAGGGGGCCGGCGACGTAGGGGTTCTTCTCGCTCTCGGCGCGGCAGAAGTCGAAACCGAAATCCTTGCGCATCTGGGCGAAGGGATTGGCGACGCCGTTCTTGTGGTTCTTGGCCGCGATCAGCGCCAGGGCGTCGGACTGGTCGCCGTATTTCTGGAAATAGGAGCTGGCGATCTTGCCGAACACGCCGGCGAAGCCGCCGACGGTGTCGCCGTCCTCGGGCAGGTAGGACGCCTTCAGCAGGTTCTTGCCGATCTCGGCGCCCGGGGTGCGGGTCATCTGCTCGACACCGACGACCAGGACGATCTTGGCGGCGCCTGCGGCGATCGCGCGCAGGCCCTGGTGCACGGCGGCAGAACCGGTGGCGCAGGCGTTCTCGACCCGGGTGGCCGGCTTGAAGCGCAGCTTCGGGTCGGCCTGGAGCACCAGCGAGGCGGTAAAATCCTGCGCCGAGAAGCCGGCGTTGAAATGGCCGAGCACGATCTCGTCGACATCGCCGGCCGAAATGCCGGCATCGGCCATCGCCTCATTGGCGACGCGGGTGACGAGGCTTTCGACGGTCTCGGTGTCGAACTTGCCGAACGGCGTATGCGCCCATCCGACGATGCTGGCGGTCATGGTCATGTCTCCCTGGGGTCTCTCTTCCTGAGCTAAGTCTTAGCGCAGGGATGGCAAGACTTCACGCGGGTTTCAGGGCCTTGAGGGTGCGCTGGCAGATGGCAGTTATGCCGGCCCAGTTCCCGGCCTTGATCTCGGCCGTCGGGCACAGCCAGGAACCGCCGACCGCGACCACGTTGGGCTCGGCGAGCCAGCTCGCCGCATTGGCCTCACCGATGCCACCGGTCGGGCAGAACCGCACGTTCGGGAACGGGCCGCCGAGCGAACGCAGGCCCTTGATGCCGCCGGCCTGCTCTGCCGGGAAGAATTTTGCGACGTCGAGGCCGTGCGACAGCGCCAGCATCAGCTCGGACGCCGTGGCGATGCCCGGCGCGAACGGCAGGGAGCTGTGGGCGGCGGCCTTGAGGAGATCGGGGGTCAGGCCCGGGCTGATGCCGAAGGCGACGCCGAGCTTCTCGACACGGGTGAAGTCGGCCGGATTGAGGATCGTGCCGATGCCGACGACCGCCTCCGGGACTTCGGCCATCATCGCCCTCGCCGCCTCGATCGCAACCGGGGTGCGCATGGTCACCTCCAGCGTGCGGACGCCGCCGGCAACCAGCGCGCGCGCCAGCGGCACGGCATCCTGGATCCGCTCGATGGTGAGGACGGGAATGACGGTCGCCGCCTTGAACAGCGCGGCGAGGTGGTTCTGTTGGGCAGTCGTGGTCATAGGGTCTCGATCTTTACTTGGTCGCCTGGCGGGAGGTCGCCGGCCGGTGCCGTTTCTTCGGCGGCATGGCATAGCCCGGAATAATGGCGCCGGAATAGCAGATCACGAGGCTGGCGAGGCGATGCCCGGCCTGGGCGGCCTCGACCGGATCGGAACCGGCGAGCCGGGCCGCGATATAGGCCGCGGCAAAGCTGTCTCCGGCCGCCGTGGTGTCGACGACGGGCTTGGTCATCGGTTCGGCCCGGACCTCATGGGTAGCCCCGGGGAAACGCAGCAGGCTGACGGGCTCGGCGAGCCGGAACACCAGCTCGGGCGTCGCGATGCGTGCCATCAGCTGATCGTTGCTCTCACCAGGATAGAGCGCGAGCAGGTCCTCGGTCGAGGTCAGCACGATATCGGCGGCGGCGAAAGCAGCCGCAAACACCTCGCGCGCGACGTCGCGGTCCGGCCAACCCCGCGCGCGAAAATTGGTGTCGAACACAAAGCGGGTGCCGAGCAGGCGCGCGCGCTTGATCGCCGCGAACAGCCGCTCGCGCCCGGGCGCATCGTAGATCGAGAGCGTGATCGCGGAGAGATAGACGATGTCGTAGCTCATCAGCGAGTTGAGCAGCTCATCGGTCTCCGGCAGGTTCATAAGCTGGCGCGCCGCCGCGCTGTCGCGCCAGTGGAAGAACTGGCGCTCGCCCTTCGCATCCAGCTGGATCATGTAGAGGCCGGGTAGCTTGCCGGCCAGCCGCACGACACGCCTTGTGCCGACGCCCTCCGCATTCCAGGCCGCGATCATCTCTTCGCTGAGGCCGTCATCGCCGAGCGCGGTGAGATAATCGACCTTGACCTCGAGCCGCGCCAGATAGACCGCGGTGTTGAGGGTGTCACCGCCGAAGCCGCGCGAATACAGCCCGCCGCCCTGCCCTTGCCCGGCAGACGCGCCTCCTTGCGCCTGCCTGAGCTCGACCATGCATTCGCCGATGCAAGCAACGCTCGCCATCACCAGGGCTCGCTCAGTCAGAGATCATGCGACGAAGTTGCCGCCGAGCTCGTCTTCGATGTGAATGCGGATGATGTCGTCGAAGGTCTTCTCGGCGGTGGTGAAGCCGAGCTCGAGCGACCGCTTTGCATTGAAATTGCGCGGCCAGCCGCCGACGATGCCGACGATGAAGGGATCAGGTTCGTGCTTGATGCGCGCCGCGACTTTTTCGCCGGCAACCCGCTTCAAGGCGGCGATCTGCTCGCCGACCGTTGCCGAAAGGCCTGGCATGGTCAGATTGCGGCGCGGGCCGACGGTGGCGAGATCCATGGTGCCGGCATGGAGCAGGAAGCCGACCGCGGAGCGCGGCGTCGCGTGCCAGTGGCGAACGTCCTCGGACACCGGCAGCACCGCTTCCTTGCCGGCCAGCGGCTCGCGCAGGATGTTGGAGAAGAAACCCGATGCCGCCTTGTTGGGCAGGCCCGGCCGGATGCAGATGGTCGGCAGACGGATGCCGATGCCGTCGAGGAAACCGCGGCGCGAATAGTCGGCCAGCAACAGCTCGCCGATCGCCTTCTGGGTGCCGTAGCTGAGCAGCGGGGTGTGGAAGAACTCGTCGCCGATCGCATCGGGGAACGGCGCGCCGAACACCGCGATCGAGGACGTGAACACCACGCGAGGCTTGTAGCCGCCGCCGACCAGCCTGACAGCATCGAGCAGCATCCGCGTGCCGTCGAGATTGATGCGGTAACCCTTGTCGAAGTCGAGCTCGGCTTCGCCGGAGACGATCGCGGCGAGATGGAAGATCACGTCCGGGCGGCCGGCGATGAGCTTCTCGGCCGCGCCTGGGACTGCGAAATCGCCCGACACGGTCTCGACCGGGAAACCGGCCTTTTCCGGCCTCTTCGGTTCGACCACGTCATGCATGGTCAGCTTGGTGATGTCGCTCTTGCCGAGCCGGCCGTCACGCAACAGCCGTTCGCACAATTTGCGGCCGACCATGCCGGCGGCGCCGAGAACCAGAATGTGCAAGAGCTTAACTCCTTCTTATTGGCCGGAGCGCGCAGCCTCCGGCGCGCTCCCGTGGCAGACCCCGCGATTATTCCTTCACGGCGCCGGTCATCGCGGACACATAATGCTCCACGAAGAAGGCGTAAAGGATGACGAGCGGCAGCGAGCCGGCCAGGGCTCCGGCCATCAGCGAACCCCAGCGGTAGATGTCACCGTCCACGAACTCGTTGACGATCGCGACCGGCACCGTCTTGTTGCTGGTCGACTGCAGGAAGGTCAACGCGTAGATGAACTCGTTCCAGCACAGCGTGAAGCAGAAGATGAAGGCCGAGATCAGCCCGGGGATTGCGAGCGGCAGAACGATCTTGATCAGGATCTGCCAGCGGCTCGCCCCGTCGATCAGCGCGCATTCCTCGAGCTCGAACGGGATGGTCTTGAAATAGCCCATCAAGAGCCAGGTCGAGAACGGGATCAGGATGGTCGGATAGGTCAGGATCAACGCCAGCGGCGAGTCGAACAGCCCGTACTGGAACACGACGGTGGCGAGCGGGATGAACAGGATCGATGGCGGCACCAGATAAGCGAGGAAGATCAGCCCGCCGACGAGATTGGCGCCCTTGTAGCGCAAGCGCACGATGGCGTAGGCAGCTAGCACCGACGCGATGATCGAAAGCACCGTCGCGCAGACGGCCACGTACATCGTGTTCCAGAGCCAGTACGGGTAGTAGCTCTCGAACAGCAGCTTGTGGAAATGCTTGAAGGTCGGATTCCAGGTCCAGAACGGGTTGTACCTGTCGAGATCGAGCAATTGCTCGTCCGGCTTCACCGAGGTCAGCGCCATCCAGTAGAACGGGAACAGCAGAACGATGACGATGATCGCGAGCGGCAGGTACAGCGTCACCATCCGGCGCGGCACCGACTGCAGATAGCTCATGCCCTCGCTGTGATCGTCCTTCGCCACCGTCGGAGAGGATCCCGATAGCACGGCCTTGAGATCAACGGACCTGGTGGGCAGATCAGTCATTGTTCTCTCCCTGCTGCCATTTCCTGCGCTGGAGGCCGAACCACGACACCATGATTGCGGCGAGCAGGAACGGGATCATGGCGCTCGAGATCGCGGCACCCTCGCCCAGCTGCCCGGCGATGATCGCGCGCTGGTAGGACAGCGTCGCCATCAGATGGGTGGCGTTGACCGGGCCTCCGCGCGTCATAGCCCAGATCAGCTGGAAGTCGGTGAAGGTGAACAGCACCGAGAAGGTCATCACGACGGCGATGATCGGCGTCAGCAGCGGATAGGTGATGAAGCGGAAATTCTGCCAGCGCGTGGCGCCGTCGAGCGTTGCGGCTTCATAGAGCGAGGGCGACACCGTCTGCAAGCCCGCCAGCAGCGTGATCGCCACGAACGGCACGCCGCGCCAGATATTGGCGAAGATCACGCAAATCCGCGCCCAGGTCGTGTCGCCGAGGAAGTTGATGTTTTGGTCGATCAGGCCGAGATGCCTCAGCGACCAGGAGATGATGGAGAATTGCGAATCGAAGATCCACCAGAACGCCAGTGCCGAGAGCACCGTCGGCACGATGAAGGGGATCAGGACCATCGCGCGCAACATCGCCTTGAACGGCATGTTCTCGTTCAGCAGCAGCGCGAGATAAAGCCCGATCGCGAATTTGAGGGCGCTGGCGACGAAGGTGTAGAGCAGCGTGTTGAACACCGACAGCCAGAAGATGGAGTCGTCCCACAACCACTCATAGTTCTCGGTAGCGACAAAGTGCCCGACCCTGCCGATGCGGGTGTCAGTGAAGGACAGCCAGATGCCGAGCCCCAGCGGATAGGCCAGGAAGAAGATCAGGAAGGCCATGGCCGGCACCATGAACCAGAAGCCGAGCCAGTTGCGATTGTGTTTGAGCTGGGTCCAGGCGCCGTCCTCTCTCATCTGAGGCTTGGCCCGGGGAATTGCGACATCAGCCATGCCCGATATCCCTGATCGAAATGTTGACGAGCGGGCGGCCGAATGGCCGCCCGCCCCGTGACCCTCAGCGATAGATGCGCTTCAGCTGGCGCTCGGCTTCCGCCATCGCGCCCTTCGCATCCTTGGTGCCGGTGCAGTAGTTGGCGAACATGTCGACGACGATGAAGTCGGCGATTGCGGTTGCCGCCTTTTCGCCGACGGTGCCGATACCGGCCGCCGGGAGAGTGCGCTTGGACGCCTGCGAGAACACGGCATTCTTGGGATCCGCCGTCCAGATCGGCGCCGATTCATAGCCGTTCAAGGTCTGCGTCAGATAGCCCTGCGCGCCGTCCAGCCACTTCTCGTAGTTCTCCTTCTCCAGCATGAAGGCGACGAAAGCCTTCGCCGCGTTCGGATATTTGGTGAAGTTGAAGGCGAGGATCGGCAGCGCAAGCTGCAGCTCGGTCGGCTTGCCGACCGGTCCGACCGGCCAGAGCGCGTGATAGGTGTCCTCGGCGAGCTCCTTCTTGCTCGCATCGGTCTTGGCGGCGACGTAGATCGAGATGCCGTTCGCCGTGCAATAGAGCTCGCCGGCGAGGAACGCCTTGTTGTTGGAGGAATCGTTCCAGGACGCGGTGCCCGGGATGAAGGCATCGTACAGCGACTTGCAATATTCAAGCGCCTTCGCGGTCTCCGGCGAATTGATGATGATCTTGTCGCTCTGGTCGACCGTGTAGGCGCCGTGGCCCCACAGCACCCAGTGCAGCCACGAATTGCCGTCGCCCGAGGCGTGCCCGAGCGCGAAGCCGGCCGGCGTGTTGTTCGCCTTCAGCGCCTTGCACATCTCGAGGAAGCTGGGGAAGTCCTTCGGGAATTCCTTGAACCCCGCCTTGTCGAGCGCCGACTTGCGGTACGTCATGTAACCGCCGTTGGTCGCGACCGGAATACCGAGCCAGTCGTTGCCTTGCTTGCAGGTCTTGGCGGCCGCATCGGTCCAGCCGCCGTACTTCTTGCCGAGATAATCGGCGACGTCGTTCATCTTCAGCACTTTGGTGGGGAACAGCTGCGGCAACGTGTGCAGGCCCCAGGCGAGATCGAGTCCGGAGCCGGTATTGGCCGCAACCGAGGCCTTCGGCTGCACATCCTCGAAGGATTCGCTGAACACGTTCATCTCGGTGCCGGTGGCAGCCTTGAACGCCGCGACCATTGCGTTGAACGCGTCGTCCTCAGCCGGCACGAAGCGCTTCCATCGCATCACGGTCAGCTTGGCACCGGGCTCCGCCTTCCAGGGCGCGCTCTGCGCCCAGGCCTTGGCGAAATCGAACAGTGCCGGCCCGGTGAGCATGCCGGTCGCAGCCAGTGCCGTTCCGCCTTGAAGCAGAGTCCGGCGGGTAAAGTCTTGCATGTCGTCCTCCCTGTGATGCTTTTTATTGTCTTAACTTGAACTTACGCTACGCGTTCAGGCGCTTTCCCGTCGCCTCGTCGAACAGATGCACCAGCGACGGATCGGGCTTCAGCCGGATCTTGTCGCCCGGGTTGAACTGATGGCGTTCGCGGAAGACCGCGACGACCTGCTCGCCGCCGATCTTGGCGAACACCTGCGTCTCCGAGCCGGTCGGCTCGACCACGATGATCTCGGCTTCGGCGCCGTCGTCGGCAATGGTGAAATGCTCGGGCCGCACGCCATAGACCGCGGGACGGCCGTCGGACGCCGCGGGAGCGGTCTTGAGCGGCAGCTTGACGCCGTTCGGTCCCTCGAAGGTCGCAACGCCGTTGACGCGCACATGCCCCTTCAGGAAGTTCATCGCGGGCGAGCCGATGAAGCCGGCGACGAACTGGTTATCGGGCTTGTCATAGAGCTCGAGCGGCGTGCCCATCTGCTCGACGATGCCGTCATGCATGACGACGATCTTGTCGGCCATGGTCATGGCTTCGATCTGGTCGTGGGTGACGTAGACGGTCGTCGTCTTCAGCCGCTGATGCAGCTCCTTGATCTCGGTGCGCATGGCGACGCGCAGCTTGGCGTCGAGGTTGGACAAGGGCTCGTCGAACAGGAAGACTTGCGGATCGCGCACGATGGCGCGGCCCATCGCGACGCGTTGGCGCTGGCCGCCGGAGAGCTGGCGCGGATAGCGATCGAGCAGCGGCGACAGCGCGAGGATCTCGGCGGCGCGCTTGACGCGCTTGTTGATCTCGTCGGCGCCCGCATTCCGCAGCTTCAGCGAGAAGCCCATGTTGTCGGCGACCGTCATGTGCGGATAGAGCGCGTAGTTCTGGAATACCATCGCAATGTCCCGCTCCTTGGGCTGGACATTGTTGACGACGCGGTCGCCGATCGAGATCGTGCCGGAGGTGATGTTCTCGAGACCGGCGAGCATGCGCAGAAGCGTCGACTTGCCGCAGCCGGAAGGGCCGACCAGAACGACGAACTGGCCGTCCTCGATCGGTACAGTCACGCCGTGCAGGACTTCAAAATTGCCGAACGATTTCCGCACGTCGCGGATTTGCACAGACGACATCTAGCTCCCTCCTCGAAAGTCCACGGCGCCTCTAGCGCCGCGACCGTCTTGTTTTTTCAGACTTCACCGAACTCGGCCCGATCTTAGCGGGCAACATTGTCGGCAGTTTGTGCGGTTTTGGCAATTTGTCTTTGGTTAGTCGTTGCTGGTAGCGCTGTCAACGTTCCTTTGTTTGCGGGACTGACTGTGTTAAGAGCAGCAAATGGGTCGAAAACGCACCAAGTCAGGCAAGATCCGGCTGGCGGAAGTCGCCGAGCTTGCCGGCGTCAGCCCGATTACGGCGTCCCGCTTCTTCCGCAATCCGGAGGCCCTGTCGATCGGCAAGCGGACGCGGGTCGAGAGCGCCGCCAAGGAGCTCGGCTATGTGCCGAACCTTGCGGCCCGCGCGCTGGCCTCGCAACGCACCGAGGTCATCGGTGTCTTGATCCCGTCCCTCACCAACAACGTGTTCTCGGACGTGCTGCGCGGCATCTACGACGCGTCCGAAGGTAGCCGTTACTCGATCCAGTTGTCCAACACGCGCTACAGCATTCTCCAGGAAGAAAAGCTGCTGCGACTGTTTCTCGCGCAGAAGCCGGCCGGGCTGATCGTCACCGGCATCGACCAGACCACGGAATCGCGTGCCATGCTGGAGGCCGCGGATTGCCCGATCGTGCAGATCATGGAGATCGGCCCCGATCCGGTCGACATGATGATCGGCTTTTCGCACTATGATGCAGCCCGCGCAGCGGTTGCGCACCTGTTCGAGCAGGGCCGCCGCAAGATCGGCTTCGTCGGTGCGCGCATGGACCCGCGGGTGCAGCGGCGGCTGGACGGATATGTCTCGGCGATGAAGGATGCCGCACTGTTCGAGCAGCGCCTCGTCGTCACCACGGCGACACCGACCTCGGTGACGCTGGGCGGCGCCCTGTTCACCGATCTCCTGGCGCGCGAGCCCAATCTCGATGCGGTGTTCTGCGCCAATGACGACCTTGCGCTCGGCGTACTGTTCGAATGCCGGCGCCGGGAGATCGCTGTCCCCGAGCAGATCGCGATCGTCGGCTTCAACGACCTCGAGTTCATGGCCTCCGCCGTCCCCACCCTTACCAGCGTGCGCACCAACCGCTACGAGATGGGCAAAACGGCCGCCACCATGCTGATCGAGGCGATCGACGGACGGCGCCCGGAGCAGCCGGTGCTCGATCTCGGCTTCAGGGTGATCGAGCGGCAAAGCTCATCGCCGCGCCATTCGGACAGCAGGCCGACCGTTTCAGTCGCAGGCGCGGCGAACAAAATGGTAGCGTTACCAAGTAGCCATGACTAGTATCGCATTTGTGAGGAAACGACCCGCCAGCGGGCCAGCGATCCGTCATTGGCGTCATTGGGCATCGCACAAGCCGACACCCCAAGACTGATGTAAATGGACGGACGCCAGTGCGTTTGCATTGCAGGAGAAACCAATGACAAAAAAGCCAACCAATGGGCATGCGCCCGCCGGCAACGGCTCCCGCCGCCACCTTCGCTCGCAGGAATGGTTCAACAACCCGCATAATCCGGGCATGACGGCGCTCTACATGGAGCGCTACCTCAATTACGGCCTCACCCGTGCGGAGCTGCAGTCCGGCAAGCCGATCATCGGCATCGCCCAGACCGGCAACGACCTCTCTCCCTGCAACCGCCACCATATCGAGCTTGCCCATCGCGTCCGCGAGGGCATCCGCGAGGCCGGCGGCATTGCGATGGAATTCCCGACCCATCCGATCCAGGAGACCGGCAAGCGCCCGACCGCCGCGCTCGACCGCAACCTCGCCTATCTCGGCCTGGTCGAGATCCTCTACGGCTATCCGCTCGACGGCGTCGTGCTCACCACCGGCTGCGACAAGACCACGCCGGCCTGCATGATGGCGGCGGCGACCGTCAATCTGCCCGCGATCGTGCTGTCGGGCGGCCCGATGCTGAACGGCTGGCATGCCGGCGAGCGCACCGGCTCCGGCACCATCGTCTGGAAGTCACGCGAGCGGCTCGCCGCGGGCGAGATCGACTATGAAGAGTTCATGGAGATCGTGGCTTCGTCGGCGCCCTCGGTCGGCCATTGCAACACCATGGGCACCGCCTCGACCATGAACGGTCTTGCCGAAGCGCTCGGCTTCTCGCTGCCGGGCTGCGCGGCGATCCCCGCGCCCTATCGCGAGCGCGGCCAGATCGCCTACGAGACCGGCAAGCGCGCCGTCGAGATGGTCTGGGAAGATCTCAAGCCCTCGGACATCCTGACCCGCAAGGCGTTCGAGAACTGCATCGTGATCAATTCGGCGATCGGCGGCTCGACCAACGCGCCGATCCACATCAACGCGCTGGCCCGCCACATCGGCGTCGAGCTCACCATCGAGGACTGGCAGAAGGTCGGGCACGACGTGCCGCTGCTGGTCAACATGCAGCCGGCCGGCTTCTATCTCGGCGAGGAATTCCACCGCGCCGGCGGCGTGCCTGCGGTGGTGCGCGAGTTGATGAAGCACAAGCGCATCCATGAGGATGCCGTCACCGTCAACGGCCGCGGCATCGGCGAGAACTGCAAGGACGCGCCTGTCCCCGACAACGACGTGATCTGGGCTTACGACAAGCCGCTGGTGAAGGACGCCGGCTTCCTGGTGCTGAAGGGCAATCTGTTCGATTCCGCGATCATGAAGACCTCGGTGATCTCCAAGGAATTCCGCGACCGCTATCTCAGCAATCCGAAAGATCCCAACGCATTCGAGGGCCGCGCCATCGTGTTCGAGGGTCCGGAGGACTATCACGAGCGGATCGACGATGCCTCGCTCGACATCGACGAGCGCTGCGTGCTGTTCATCCGCGGCACCGGACCGATCGGCTACCCTGGTGGAGCCGAGGTCGTGAACATGCAGCCGCCGGCAGCGCTGATCAAACGCGGCATCCTGTCCCTGCCCTGCATCGGCGACGGCCGCCAGTCCGGCACCTCGGGCTCGCCCTCGATCCTGAACGCTTCGCCGGAAGCTGCCGCCAATGGCGGGCTTGCGATCCTCAAGACTGGCGACAAGGTCCGGGTCGACCTCAACAAGGGCAGCGCCAACATCCTGATCTCGGACGAGGAGCTGAAGAAGCGTCACGCCGAGCTCAAGGCCAATGGCGGCTTCAAGCATCCCGAAAACCAGACGCCGTGGCAGGAGATCTATCGCAACACCGTCGGCCAGCAATCGACCGGCGCCTGCATGGAGCTCGCCACGCGCTATCAGAACGTCGCCGGCACGTTTGGCGTGGCGCGGGATAATCACTAAGCAAGATTGTCATTCCGGGATGCGCCGCAAGGCGCAGGCCGGAATCCATACTCCCGATCGTGGTTATGGATTCTCAGATGCGCAATTGCGCATCGTAGCTCGCGCCTTCGCCGCGCCCCGGAATGACGGCACCAATTCAAAGGAGAAAACAACATGGCACACCGCCTCAAGGGCAAACGCGCCGTCGTCACGGCTGCGGCAGCAGGCATCGGGCGCGCTTGCGCCATCGCATTTGCGCGTGAAGGCGCAACCGTCATCGCCACCGACATCAACGAGACCGGTATCGCTGATCTGACCAAGGAAGGCATTGCCGAGGTCGCAAAGCTCGACGTGCGCAACACCGCCGACGTCAACGCCCTTGCCAAGCGCATCGGCAAGATCGACATCCTGCTCAACGCGGCCGGCTTCGTGCACCACGGCACCATCCTGGAGTGCTCGGAAGAGGATTTTGATTTCTCGTTCGACCTCAACGTCAAGTCGATGCACCGGACCATCAGGGCGTTCCTGCCCGACATGATCGCGGGCGGCGGGGGCAGCATCGTCAACATCTCGTCCTGCGCAGCGCTGCGGCCGCCGGCGAACCGCTACGTCTACAGCTCGTCGAAGGCGGCAGTGTCGCTGCTGTCGCGTGCGGTCGCGCTCGACTTCATCACCAAGGGCATCCGCTGCAACTCGATCTGCCCCGGCACCGTCGAGACGCCCTCGATGCTCGACCGCGCCGCCGCACAGGGACCGCAAGGCAAGGAGATGTTCATCTCCCGCCAGAAGATGGGCCGGCTCGGCACCGCCGAGGAGATTGCCAACATGGCGGTCTATCTCGGCAGCGACGAGAGCGCCTTCACCACCGGCGTCGACCTCGTCGTCGACGGCGGCTACATGCTCTGACCCCAGGGGCACCCGGCATGAACAAGATCGATCTCGACGGCCGCGTCGCCATCGTCACCGGTGGCGCGCAGGGCTTTGGCCGCGCCATCACCGAGCGCCTTGCCGCCTCCGGCGCCAAGGTCGCGATCTGGGATTTCGACGCCGCGCTCGCTGAGAAGACGGCGAAGGAGATCGGCGACAACGTCCGCGTCTTCAAGGTCGACGTCACCGACACCGCGGCCGTCGAGCAGGCGCGCGATGCGACGCTCGCCGCATTCGGCAAGATCGACATCCTCGTCAACAATGCCGGCATCGCCGGCGTGAACAAGCCGGTCTGGGAGACCGACCTCGAGGAATGGCGGAAGGTCCTACGCATCAACCTCGATGGTCCCTTCATCGTCTGCAAGGCCATCGTGCCCGCGATGCTCAAGCAGAAATACGGGCGGATCGTGAACATCGCCTCGATCGCCGGCAAGGAAGGCAACCCGAACGCCTCGCACTATTCGGCGTCCAAGGCCGGCCTGATCGCGCTGACGAAGTCGCTCGGCAAGGAGCTCGCCGCGCATGACATCCTCGTCAATGCGGTGACGCCGGCCGCGGCCAAGACCGCGATCTTCGACCAGATGACGCAGCAGCACATCGACTTCATGCTGTCGAAGATCCCGAAGGGGCGCTTCGTGCTGGTCGAAGAGCTCGCCGCGATGGTGGCCTGGCTCGCATCCGAGGACTGCGCGTTCTCGACCGGCGCGGTGTTCGACATCTCGGGCGGACGCGCAACCTATTGAGGACAGCATGATCCGGGAAGGTGGATGCCTGTGCGGCGCGGTGCGGTTCAAGGCGGAAGGCGAGCCGCTCAACGTTCGCGTCTGCCATTGCCGCCTCTGTCAGAAGGCGATGGGCTCGCCCTTCTTCGCCCGCGCGCAGTTCGACCAGCGCGCGCTGAGCGTCGAAGGCGAGACGGAGCGCTATGCGTCGTCCGAGGCGATCGACCGCGTGTTCTGCAAGCGCTGCGGCACGCGCCTGTTCGCCTGGCGCCGTAACGGCACGCTCGCGGGCGTGTCCCTCTCCGTTTTCGACGATCGCAATGCCTTCGCGCCGACCGAGCACATCTGGGTCTCGGAAAAGCCCGCCTGGCTGAAGCTCGACGACGGCCTGGTGCAATATCCGGGGACGATTCCGGCCTGATTGCACGATGGCACGGCGGCGTGCTGCCGGCGCCCCCTTTGCAGCGTGGCATTTCGGGACCGCCCCTCCTATGTTGAGCCGAAGCGTTGCTGTACCGCCGGTTGGCCGGGACGGCCGCAAGGCCGCAGGCAAACCGGGACGGACGAGCCGTGAACATTTCCTTTTATGATCTGTCGGTATGGGTGCTTCCCCTCGTGCTCGCCATCACCTTCCACGAGGCTGCGCACGCTTTCGTCGCGGACCGGCTCGGGGACGACACCGCCTCGCAGCTCGGCCGCGTCAGCTTCAACCCGCTGCGCCACATTGACCCGTTCGGCACCGTGATCCTGCCGGCGATGCTGCTGTTCGCGCACTCGCCGTTCCTGTTCGGCTACGCCAAGCCGGTACCGGTCAACTTCCGCAAGCTGAACAACCCCAAACTGGACATGGTCTGGGTGGCATTGGCCGGGCCTGTCACCAACATCCTGCTGGCGCTTGCAGTGGCCCTCACCTTCCACGCCCTGCCCCTTGTCCCCGCAGGCTCGGCGAAATGGGTCGCCGACAACCTCAAGAATGCGCTCATCATCAACGCCATCCTCGCGGTCTTCAACATGATGCCGATCCCGCCGCTCGATGGCGGGCGCGTCGCGGTCGGGCTGTTGCCCCGCCCGCTCGCCATGCCGCTGGCCCGGCTCGAGCCGTTCGGGATGCTGATCCTGATCGGCCTGTTGATCCTGCTGCCCCTTGCAGGTTCCCAGTTCGGTCTAAATCTTGATGTTATTTCAGCAATACTGCGAACGTTGACCGGTTATGTGATTCAGGCTGTTCTCCTCCTGACCGGCAATGCGTAGTTGAACAGCCACCCGAACTTTAAGCCGAAGGGCCAGAGGCCGACTTGGTCAAAGCTGCCGATATGCTGATCGCGCGACGCGCGGACACCCGCGCCCGCGCCGATTTGGCCACCTGGAAGATGATGGCCAAGCTCAATGGGGCGTCCGCGCTCCCGCCGGAGGCCCAGGAGTTTCTGGCGAGCTACCAGAACCTGCTGGCGCAGATGAGCGAGGGCGAGGCCACCGAGGCGACCATCGGTGCGATCTACAAGGCCTATTATGCCGAGATGGGCGGCGCGGGAGCCGCACCCGACGTCCGCCCTCGCCCGCCTGAAGCAGCGGCGGACAATGTTACCGCTTTCCGCCGTCCGGCGCCGAAGCCAAAGACGACCAGCTTTTTCGGGGCTGGGGCGACAGCTGGAACCCAGAAACGGCCACTCCCGGTGGCGCTGATCTTCGCCTGCCTGGTCGTCGTCTATGTCGGCATCCGGCTCTACTGGCGCTGAGCGGTCTTCTTCTTTTTCGCGTCGGCCGGCGTGAAGATGATATCGACGGTCCGCTCGAACCGGTCCTCGGTCAGCCCGGCAGGCGGCTGCGGGATCGGATCCGACTTGCGGACGATCGAGACCGCGGCCGCGTCGTAGGCTGAATCCCCGGATGACTCCACCACATCCACCGACAGCACGTTGCCCTTCCGGTTGATCGCGAAGCTCACCTTGACCTTCTGGTTATTGGGCTGCTTGCCTTCCGGATTGATCTTGTGCAGCGACAAATGCGCGCTGATCTTGCGGTTCCAGTCGGCGGTCAGCTTCAGGATGTCCTTGCCGATGCCGATGACGGGCGCCAGCGCCTTCTCGGCCTCGCGCGCGTCCTCCTCGAGCGTCTGCCGTGCCGTCGCAACCGATTTCGGCGAGGCTTCGGCGGCCGGCGTTTCGACCGCCTGAATTTTCGGATCGTCTTCGGTCGGCTTCTTCGCGTTGTTCTCGGTCACGACGCGGTCGGGATCCTCGACCTGCTGCGACTGGTCCTTTGGAAGCTCCGTCTCCTTGGTCTCGGCCTTCTGCTCGGGAAGCGCCTGCTGCTCCTGCATCGCTTCGCTGTCGGGCCCGGGCGGCAGATCGGTTTCGGGCGCCTTGGGCGATGCCATCTCCACGGCGAATTCCGCACCGTTCGCACCCAGGCCGTCGCCGTCGTCGTCAGCGCGCAAATGAGCCAGCGCGAGCGCAGCACCACCGAGATGGAGCACGAGCGCGGCCACCGCCGCCAGGATCCAGAGCTTCCGGGATGGTCTGTGTTCGTCCGACATAGCGGGCCTCTAAGGCTGAGCGGCGCCTGCCGCAGGCGCTCCCGGCGCGCCTTCCAGCGCCACCAGTTTCACCCGCGTATAGCCGCCTGAGCGCAGGAGCTCCATGACGCCCATCAACTCCCCGTACGGCACCGAACGATCGGCGCGCAGGAAGACGTACTTGTCCTTGCTCATGTCGGACAGTCCGTCGAGCGTCCCGATCAGCTCGGCCCGGTGAACCGGATTCTCCCCGAGGGCGAGCGTCAGATCGGGCTTGATGCTGAGATAGGTCGGCTTGTCCGGTTTCTTCTGCGGCGTCGCGCTCGACGTCGGCAGATCGATCGGCAGGTCGACCGTGGAGAGCGGAGCTGCGACCATGAAGATGATCAGCAGCACCAGGATGACGTCGATGAACGGCGTGACGTTGATGTCATGCGTTTCCGAAAAATCGTCGTCGTCATCGTTGTCTGCGAGCGAAACGCCCATGGCTCACTCCGCTGCGCGCGAATGCACGCTGCCGTGGCTGCGGTCGAGATCACGCGAGAGCAGCCGCCCCGCGGCACCCGAGGCGCGGCTGACGAGCTCGAGATAGCCCTTCGTCACGCGCGAGAAGTGGTTGTAGATGATGACGGCCGGGATCGCGGCGACGAGGCCGATCGCGGTGGCGAGCAGCGCCTCGGCGATGCCGGGCGCGACGACCGCGAGGTTCGTGGTCTGCGACTTCGAGATGCCGATGAAGCTGTTCATGATGCCCCAGACCGTGCCGAACAGGCCGACGAAGGGCGAGGTCGAGCCGATGGTCGCGAGCACGCCCATGCCGATGCGGATCCGCCGCGCCTCGGCGCGCACGATCTCGGAAAAGCTGGAGGCCGCGCGCTCCTTGATGCCGGCGTCGCTGGACAGGCCGGCCGACATCCGCGCCTCGCGCAGCGCCGCCGCCAGGAACGACGGCAGGATGCCCTCCTTGGCTCCGAGCGCCATCTGCGCTTCGGCGAGGGAGCGCGTCTCCGCAACCTTCTTCAGCGCCGAACGAAGCTTGGAGGATGCGACCGACAGCTCGATCGACTTGGCAATGAAGACGGTCCAGGTCATCAGCGATGCGAAGGCGAGCCCGATCATCACCGCCTTCACGATGACGTCCGCCGACATGAACATCACCCAGGGTGACAATTCCTTCATCGCCGGCGCGATGCCAGCCGCCGCATCGGATTTGGCATCAGGCTTGGCATCAGGCTTGGCGGTGGTCGAAACGGCGGCCGCGGAGGGCACCGTCGGAGCAACCGGGGTGGCTGCCGTCGAAGCCGAAGGCGCCGGGACCGCAGGCGTGGTGGCCGCGGGCGCCGCCGGAGCCGGACCGGCCGGGGCCGGCTGAGCCGTCGACTGCGCCGGTGCCGAGGGGGGTTGTGTCTGGGCCGAAACGGGGGATGCGAGCCCGGCGGCCGCCAGCATCAAAGCTGCGGCAAGGCTTGCTCTAGAGGTCATGGTCTTCATACTTCGGCCCAGTAGCGAATGAGGTTGTGATAGATACCCGTCAATTTGACCGTTTCGGGATCGTCACGCCCGAGCCGGTCCACCAGCGCCTGAATCGCGGTATCGAGGTCGAAGATCATGCTCCGGGCTTGATCGTCCCGTATCATGCTCTGAAGCCAGAAGAAAGACGCAACCCGTGTTCCCCTGGTCACCGGCGTGACGAGGTGGAGGCTGGTCGAGGGATAGAGCACGCAGTCGCCGGCTGGCAACTTGACTTCGTGCGAGCCGTAAGTGTCCTCGATCACAAGTTCGCCACCGTCGTACTCTTCCGGCTCGGCGAGAAACAGCGTCACCGACAGGTCCGTGCGGATGCGAAGGCCGGTCAGACGGTCGCCGCGGATCGCATTGTCGACATGCAGGCCGAAATGGTGGCCGCTATCCGCCGCATAGCGGTTGAACAGCGGCGGGAAGATCTGGAGCGGAATTGCCGCCGCGATGAAGCGCGGGTTCGACGTCAGCGCAGAGATGATGTGGTTGCCGAGTTTTCGCGCGACCTCGCTATCGGGCGGCAATTGCTCGTTGCGCTTGACCATCGCCGACTGCGCGCCGGCGGTGGACCGGCCGTCCTCCCATGCGCTGGCGTCCATGATGCGGCGGAAATCCGCCACATCATCCTTGCTGAGAACGCCAGGCAGACACGTCAACATGATCAGAACTTCGCCGTCGTGACGATGTAGAAGGCCCGGCCCGGCGCGACCGCCACGAACGGCACGGCGCTGCGATAGAACGAGTCGTAATACAGCTTGTTGGTCAGGTTCTGGGCGTAGAACTTCATGGTCCAGTTCTTGTCGATCTTCTTCTCGACGAACGCGTCGAAGCGCCAATAGCTCGGCAGCTCGTTGGTGTTGGCCGCGAACGTGCCGCCATAGACCTTCGAGCGATATACCGCCTGTCCGCCAAGCTCCCAGCCGTCGTCGAACTTGTATTTGGTCAGCATGCTGAACGACTGATGGGCGATATTGGCAAGCTGCAGGCCGATGTTCGAGGCAACGCCGCTCTGCGTGACCTTGGACTGCATCAACACCAGGCCGCCGAAGATGCTCCAGCGATCGGTGATCTTACCCTCGGCTTCGATGTCGATGCCCTGGATCCTGTAGGCCGCGCCCGAGGTGAGCAGGCCGTTGACGGTCTCGCGCGCGTTGTCCTTGGTGGTCTGGAACAGCGCGCCGGTCACCAGCAGATGGCGATCGGCAAGCTCCCATTTGGTACCGACCTCGATCGCCTTGTTGCGCTCGGGTCCGAGCAGGATGGTCGAGTTGGCGGGAACGCCGCCGTAGTCGGTGCCGGTCGCGTCAAGCTCCGAGCCGAACGGATTGGCCGAGGTCGCGTAGGCTGCGTAGACGCTGCCGATCGACATCGGCTTGTAGACCGCGCCAACGTTGTAATTGACGAGATCGTTGTTCTGCTTGAGGTAGGCCGAGTTCGTCGACGCGCTCTGGCTGTAGCCGTCGTAGCGGATACCGCCGTTGACGATGATCGTGTCCTGCCAGTTCGCGGTGTCCATGACGTACACGCTGCTGGTGTTGACGCCATAGCGCGTCGGATTTCCGACGAGCCCCGGAATGCCGAAGGGAATGTTGGTGTATTGCGGGGAGTAGAGATTGACCCCCGTGACCGCACCGGTGCTCGTGAAGGGGCTTCCCGCCAGTTCCGAGGCGAGGCCGGCGTAGCGGTCGATCGAGATGTTCTCGTTCGAATATTCGACGCCGAACACCGCGGTGTGCTTGACCCCGCCGGTGTCGAGCTTGAACGTCGCCTCGTTCTGATTGGTCCACACGTCCACGTTCTGATAGCGGCTCTGCGCGCTCGCCGTCGTGGTCCAGAGCATCGGATTGGGGCTGGTCGTAATCGGGTTCTGCGGCAGCGTGCCGATATAGTTGAGCACCGAATGCTCGCCGCGCACCTTGCTGGTCAGCGTGATGGCCTCGTTGACCTTGTACTCGATCGTGCCGGTGCCGAAATCCTGCCGCGCCGTCTGGAAGTCGCGATTGAGGAAGCCGTACCAGTTGCCGCGCGGAATGCCGGCCGAGGTCACCGGCACATTGCCCTGCCTGTAATATGGCACGCCGAAATCCGGCAGACCGCTGAGGTCGGTGTGGACGTAGTTCGTGGTGATCTTGATGTCGCTCGTCGGGGTGTACTTGGTCGAGATGAAGGAGCCCCAGCGATTGTCGGTCACATAATTGCGGCCGGCGACGTTGGCGTCCTGGAACAGGCCGCCCGTGCGCACCGAGAAGGTGGGATCGATGACCTGGTTGACGTCGAGCGTGACGCGCTTTGTGTAGTCGGTCCCGAACTCGGTATCCATGCGCTGGAAATTGCGATCGCCCGCCTGCTTGGTGACGATGTTGATGGCGCCGCCGGCGGTGCCGCGGCCGGCATAGGAGGACGCGGGACCGCGCAGAATCTCGATCTGCTCGGTGAAGAAGTTCTCGCGGATGGACACGGCGGGATCGCGGATGCCGTCGATGAACACGTCGTTGCGCGCATCGAAGCCGCGGATGAAGAAACGGTCGCCGAACGCGTTGCCGCCCTCGCCCGAGCCCAGCGTCACGCCCGCGGTCGAGCGCCCGATCTCCTTCAGCGTCGTCGCGTTCTTGTCCTCGAGCACTTCCTTGCTGAGCA
This sequence comes from Bradyrhizobium sp. TM102, assembly GCF_009176685.1. Classification (NCBI taxonomy): domain Bacteria; kingdom Pseudomonadati; phylum Pseudomonadota; class Alphaproteobacteria; order Hyphomicrobiales; family Nitrobacteraceae; genus Bradyrhizobium; species Bradyrhizobium sp. TM102. The sequence goes on from NZ_AP021855.1 coordinate 4,915,458, forward strand.
CCGTGATCGACTTGGGCGTGTTCAGCATCTTCTCGGGAAACTTGCCGCTGGCCTGGACGTGGTCGACCTTGTAGGGCGCGGCCGGATCCGCATAGGGATTGCCGTCGGGAGCGCCTGACGGTGTGGTCGGCGCCGTCTGCTGAGCCGCCTGCTCGCGCTGCGCGGCGCGGCGAATCGCATTGCGGGCGCGGACCTGCTCCGGCGAGGGCTTCGACGACGTTGGACGCGGACGTTCGACGGGAGCATCGACCGTCACCGGCGGCAGGTTCGACTGCTGCGCCTGCGCGCCGCTCGACACCGACGCCACCGCGATCAAGCTCGCAACTGCGGAGACCTTCTTGCCGGAAACGCCTGCGAACTTTTCATCCACCAGACCGAATGCTGCGACCGAACGCAACGACTTCGGTGCGACCACCTGCCCCATTACCAAACGCCCCATCTTCCTGTTCGCTCATTCACTTCGACGAACGATGAGTGTTGGTATCGACCACAAAATAGCGGGTCAATGCGAGCGCCTCGCAAGAACCCTTGAATCAATCCAGATCAAAACGATTCTAAACTAGAGTTTGAAATCGTTCTAAACTGAGATTGGACTCGTTCTAAGAAACAGCGCCGCATGCTGTGCAATCGGCGGTTTCGCTCACAGCATCAATCGCTGCTCGGTGGCTTCATCAGCGAAAACAATTCGTCGACGGTTTTCAGCGCGACGGCGCGCACGCGATCGGTGCTCTCCATGCCGACGATGTTGACTCCGTTCACGACGGCTTTGATCTCGTCCCGGAAGTCGGTGAGGAAGTGCAAGGGATCGCGCTGCTCATTGGCGACACGCGCGATCAATCCCGTGATCAGAATCTGACACGCGATCAGCTTGCCGTTCAGCTCGTCCATCCTGCGCTCCCTTTGTGGCGGCGCCGATATGGACGATGCCGAAATTCCTGACAACCAAAACGGCTTCCGCCCGACTTAGAACCATTCTTGTTACCGATACCGACTGGCGGCTCGGCCCGCACCATTCGGCCCGAGCACACCGTCTGGGAGTGCTGCTTGAGGTTTGCCCGCCGATCGCGTCTGCCGGGAAAATGCAGCACTGCACACCGCCGTGCCAGACCACTGCCCAGACGGTGCAAAGCTTTCCAATTGTTTAGGATTCTCAACTGATAGTGCTGTTTACACTGGAACTTGGCGTGTATTATACAAACGCTTATGGAACCCTACGATTGCCCCATAATTCGTAGCCGAGGGCACAAGAGCCGACACGAGACGATATGAAAAAGTCCCGGCCGATCCTCTGGATTCTGATCATCGCGGCCGTGGCCTCCGCGGGTTACTATGGTTGGCAGAAATTCGGTGCCTCCCAGGCTGGAAAAGCCCAGACCGCCCAGAAGGGTCCGCCCCGCCCGCCCGCCGTCCCCGTCAGCGTTGCCCCGGTCCAGAAGGTCGATTTCCCAGTCTATCTGACCGGTCTGGGCACGGTTCAGGGGTTCAACACGGTGCAAGTCCGCACCCGCGTGGATGGCCAGATCGACAAGCTCGCCTTCCGCGAAGGCCAGATCGTCCAGCAGGGCGAGCTTCTGGTCTCGATCGATCCCCGTCCCTATCAAGCCACGCTCGACCAGGCCAAGGCCAAGAAGGCGCAGGACGAGGCTAGTCTGGCCAACGCCAATCTCGAGCTTCAGCGCGCCATGAAGCTCGGCGAATTCGCCACCGCCCAGCGGGTCGACACCCAGCGCTCGACCGTCGCCCAGCTCACCGCCCAGATCGCCGCCGACGAAGCCGCGATCGCCAACGCCCAGACCCAGCTCGACTACACCCAGGTCAAGGCGCCGATCACCGGCGTCGCCGGCCTGCGCCAGGTCGACATCGGCAACATCGTCAACGCCTCGACGCAGACGGGCATCGTCACGATCTCGCAGGTCGAGCCGATCTCCGTGATCTTCACCGCACCGGAAGACCAGCTGCCCTATATCACCGAAGGGCAGAAGAGCGGCGCGCTCAAGGTGATCGCCTTCACCACCGACGGCAAGAAGACGCTGGCCGAGGGCAAGCTTGCGGTCATCAACAACCAGGTCGACACCAGCAGCGGAACGATCCGGCTCAAGGCGGTGTTCGACAACAAGGACCACACGCTGTGGCCGGGTCAGTCGGTCTCGACGCGGCTTCTGGTGCGGACGCTGAAGGATGCGACCGTGGTTCCGGATGACGCGGTCCAGCATTCGACCAACGGCCTCTACGCCTATACCGTCAATCAGGACAACAAGGCCGAGGTGCACAAGGTCAAGGTCAGCTACGCCATCGACGGACATTCGGTCATCGAAGAAGGGCTGAGCGCCGGTCAGCAGGTGATCACCGGCGGCCAGTTCAAGGTGCAGCCCGGAAGCCTCGTCTCGACGACGGTGGCGAGTTCGAACCCGGCCCAGAACAAGGTACGACAGGAATGACCGAGGGCGGGATTTCGGCACCTTTCATCCGTTATCCCATCGGCACCTCGCTGCTGATGGCCGGCATCCTCTTCGTCGGTCTCGTCGCCTATCCCCTGCTCCCGGTCGCACCGCTGCCGCAGGTCGACTTCCCGACCATCCAGATCACCGCCAATTTGCCGGGCGGCAGTCCCGAGACGATGGCTTCGTCGGTGGCGCAGCCGCTGGAGCGCCAGTTCGCCCAGATTCCCGGCATCGCGCAGATGACCTCGACGAGCTATCTGGGCACCGCGTCGATCACCATCCAGTTCGATCTCAACCGCAGCATCGATGGCGCTGCCAATGACGTGCAGGGCGCCATCAACGCCGCCAGCGGCCAGCTGCCGAAGAACCTGCCGTCGCCGCCGACGTACCGCAAGGTCAACCCGGCTGATGCGCCGATCCTGCTGCTCTCTGCGACATCGGAGACGTTGCCTCTGACCAGCGTCAGCGACGCGGTCGACGCCCAGCTCGCCCAGCAGATCAGCCAGCTCTCCGGCGTCGCCCAGGTCTTCATCGGCGGCCAGCAAAAACCCTCCATCCGCGTCCAGGTCGATCCCGCGAAGCTGGTCGCCAAGGGCCTGTCGATGGAGGACGTACGCAGCCAGATCGCGATCACCACGGTCGACAGTCCGAAGGGCAATATCGACGGCGAGAAGCGCGCCTACACGATCTACGCCAACGACCAGCTCACGCACGCGAAGGACTGGAACGACGTCATCATCGCCTATCGCAACGGCGCTCCGTTGCGAATCCGCGACATCGGCCAGGCGGTCAGCGCCGCTGAAGACGCCAAGCAGGCGGCCTGGGCCAACGGCAAGCGTGGCGTGTTCCTGGTGATATTCAAGCAGCCGGGCGCCAACGTCATCGAGACCGTCGATCGGATCAAGGCCACCCTGCCTCGCCTCGTGGCCGCGATCCCACCCGCCATCAAGATCGAGCTCATCAGCGACCGCACAACGACCATCCGCGCCGCCGTCGAGGACGTCCAGTTCACGCTGCTGCTGACCATCGCCCTCGTGGTCATGGTCATCTTCATCTTCCTGCGCAGCTTCTGGGCCACCGTCATTCCGGCCATCACGGTTCCGCTGGCGCTGCTCGGCGCCTGCGCGCTGATGTGGGTCGTCGGCTATTCCCTCGACAATCTATCGCTGATGGCACTCACCATCGCGGTCGGATTCGTCGTCGACGATGCCATCGTGATGCTCGAGAACATCACGCGCTACATCGAGGAAGGCGAATCGCCGATGGCGGCGGCCTTCCGCGGCTCGAAGGAAATCGGTTTCACCATCGTGTCGATCAGCATCTCGCTGGTCGCAGTGCTGATTCCGCTGCTCTTGATGGGCGGCATCATCGGGCGCCTGTTCCGCGAATTCGCCGTCGTGCTGGCGATGACCATCTTCGTCTCGATGTTCGTGTCGCTGACCCTGACGCCGATGATGGCCTCGCGCTTCCTGCGCGCCCATGGCGAGGTGCGCCACGGCCGGTTCTATCAATGGAGCGAGCGCGCCTTCGACGCGATGCTGCGCGGCTACGAATACGTTCTCGACCATGCCCTCGCCTGGCGGCGCACCACGCTGGCGATCTTCTTCGCCACGCTCGGACTGTCGATCTATTTGTTCGTCCTGATCCCGAAGGGTTTCTTCCCGCAGCAGGATGTCGGCCTGATCACGGCGACTTCGGAAGCCTCGCAGGACATTTCGTTCAAGGAGATGACCCGGCGTCAGGAACAGCTCGGCAAGATCATCCTCGCCGATCCCGATGTCGCCAGCGTCGCCATGTCGATCGGCGGCAGCGGCCGCGCCGGCAACAACGGCAACATATTCATCACGCTGAAGGCTCGCGACAAGCGCGATGCCTCGGCTCAGCAGATCATCGCGCGACTGCGTCCCCAGTTCGACAAGGTCGAGGGCGCCCGCGTCTACATGCAGGCAGCCCAGGACGTGCGCCTCGGCGGACGGCCGACGCGTACGCAGTTCGAATTCACGCTGCAGGACGCCAATCTGGACGAGCTCAACGAATGGGCGCCCAAAATCCTCGCCAAGATGCAGACGCTGCCGGAGCTGCGCGACGTCGCGACCGACCAGCAGACCCAGGGCACCACGGTCCAGCTCAAGATCAACCGCGACACCGCCGCGCGCTACGGCATCCAGCCGCAGCTGATCGACGACACGCTGTATGACGCCTTCGGACAACGGCAGATCACGCAGTATTTCACCCAGCTCAACACCTACAAGGTGATCCTGGAGATCCTGCCGGAGATGCAGGGCAATCTCGACAGCCTGAACAAGCTCTATCTGAAGTCGCCGCTGACGGGCGACCAGGTGCCGCTATCGACGTTCGCGACCTGGACCACCGATCCGGTCCGCCCGCTCTCGATCAGCCACCAGGGCCAGTTCCCGGCGATCACCATCAGCTTCAACCTCGGCCAGGGCGTCGCGCTCGGTCAGGCGACGGAAGCCGTGCAGAAGGCGATGGCAGATCTCGGCGCGCCGCCGACGCTGAACTCGAGCTTCCAGGGCACCGCGCAGGCGTTCCAGCAATCGCTCGGCACCGTGCCGCTGCTGATCCTTGCCGCGCTCGTCGTGGTCTACCTGATCCTCGGCATCCTCTACGAGAGCTACATCCATCCGATCACGATTCTGTCGACCCTGCCCTCGGCAGGCGTCGGCGCGCTTCTGATCCTGATGGCGGCCGGATTCGACTTCAGCCTCATTGCCTTGATCGGAATCATTCTCCTGATCGGCATCGTGAAGAAGAACGGCATCATGATGGTCGACTTCGCCATCGCCGCCGAACGCGACGAGCACAAGACGCCGGCGGAATCGATCCGCCAGGCCGCCCTGCTCCGCTTCCGCCCGATCATGATGACGACGATGGCCGCGCTGCTCGGCGGCGTGCCGCTGATGCTCGGCCACGGCACCGGCGCCGAGATCCGCCAGCCGCTCGGCTACGCCATGGTCGGCGGCCTGATCGTCAGCCAGGCGCTGACGCTGTTCACCACGCCGGTGGTCTATCTCTATCTCGACGAGCTCAACAACTGGTTCTCGGGCTGGGGCCGTTCGGGTGACGGCGAAGGCGGCGAGACGGTCGAGCACGGCACCGTTAAGGAAGCCGCCGAGTAGCGGCTTGCACGGCGCTTCCGGCGACGCTACAGCGAGGCCCCCGGTTCACGCCAACGCGGTCTCGCCATGCTCATGCAATCCAGACTTGTCGCCCTCGCCGCAGCTGTCCTGTTGCCCTTGGGCGCCGCGTATGCCCAACAGGCCAAGAAGAACGCCCCCGCTCCGGCGGCACAGCCCGCGCCGGCTCCGACGCAGCCACAGGCTGACGGCGCGCCGGCACAACAGCCCGGCTGGATCGTGCGTTGCACCAGCGTCAGCCGCGACGCGCCGCTCGAATGCGCGATGGAGCAGAACGCGGTGCTGACCAAGACCGGCCAGACCATCGTTTTGATCAACATCCGCATCGCGCCCGACACCCGCACGCCGGTGGCGCTGCTGCAATTGCCGCTCGGCCTCAACCTTCCCATCGGCGCCAAGCTCCAGGTCGACGAGGGCAAGACGGTCGATTTGCAGATCCAGACCTGCGAGAACCGCGGCTGCTACGCCTCGGCGCCGATCGCGCCGGACCTGCTTGCCGCCTTGCGGTCGGGCAAGCAGCTCAAGGTCTCCTTCCAGAACATGGCCAAGGAGACGATCGCGATCCCGATGCCGCTGGGCGATTTCGCGGCCGCCTACGACAAGATCAAGTAACGCAAGTCCCCGTTACTGCCGCGCCATCTGCGCGTCGCCGTCGAGCCGCTGGTCATTGTGCATGGTGACGGTGACGTGCAGCAGCCGTGTCGATCAGCAGCGTGTATTCGGTGATGGAGGCGCGGCTCGCCGGCTGCCCGCTGTTGCAGGCCGAAGTCGACCGCGCACCTCCGAGATAGGCTTTCTCCCCCGCCTCTCAGCTGACGACGTCGCTCGCCCTGAGCAATGTCGTGAAGCCGCCATAGATCATGCGCTTGCCGTCGAACGGCATGCCCTCCATCTTCAGCCGCGGGTCCGCCATCACCTTCTTGTTGACGGCATCGCGGGTCTCCCGGTCGCGGTAGACGATCCAGGCGAACACCACGACCTCGTCCTCCTTCGCCATCACCGCGCGCGGAAACGAGGTGAGCTCGCCATAGGGGACATCGTCAGCGACGCATTCGACATAATCGAGCGCGCCGTGCTCCATCCAGAGCGCGCAGGCGGTCGTCGACAGCGTCTTGTAGGCCTCGATCTTGTCCTTCGGCACAGCCAGAACGAAACCATCGACATAGGGCATCAGGGATCTCCTTGAGTTGTGTGACCCAAGGACGATGCAGAGAACGGCGATCCGACCGGGGAAGTGCGATTTCAGATGAGGCAAACGGTCGCGACCGGCGGCGCGGCCCGTGGACGGTCACCGTCACCGAGGGGCCTTGAGATCTTGACCTTTGGGCGTGCCTGGAACTGGCTGGGGAACCTGGATTCGAACCAAGACAAACAGAGTCAGAGTCTGTTGTGCTACCGTTACACCATTCCCCACCGAAGCGCTTGAAATCACTAAGCTTTCTTCGGAAGTTCTGCGAGCGCGGCTGACAGTTTCGCAAATCAGCGGCTCGCAGGCCGCTCATATAGCCGCGCTGACCTTCGCGGTCCAGCCCCTCTGTGAACATCGTCGGCTTGTTCTCGCTGCGTTCGCACCGACAAGACCGACTGTCTCAACTCTTCCCGAAGGAATCCTGCGGCCCTCTGCGATTGTAGAACAGCGACCGGCGCGCCCGATCGATCCATCGCTGCAGCGTGAACTCGAAGGCGGGCGCAACGACCGTGGATGCGAGCAGGATGCCCAGGGTTTGAAACAGAATTCGCCAATGGCTCACAATGTGTGGATTGGTCAGCGTGATCGGATCAAAGAACTGCAGATTGATCGCGATCTGGATGAAGAGAAAATGCGAGAGATAGACGCCATAGGAGGCGTCGCCCAACGCGGTCGACAGCGGTCCGTTGATTCTTGAGAAAAGCGTCGGAATCACGATGCAGGTTGCGATAACCAGCGGTACGCCCTGAACGATGCCCCCGTGATAGTCGACGTCGGCATAGACGTCGCCGAGGAGATAGAGGCAGTACAGGGCCGCGAGCCAGTAGCCCGCACGCGTCGACCATGTCAGGCGATCTCGCAACGAGAAGAGCACAACGCCGGTGCCGAAATAGCCGATCTGGCTGTAAAACGGGAAGTAAGCCCATTTCCATTCGTAGACGTGCAGAATGGTCATCTTGATCGCGAAGGCAGCGACCACCAACCCGGCGAGCCATTTTCTATTCAGGAGAAGCAAGGCAGGCAGCAGCGCGTAGAAGACGATCTCCGCACTGATCGACCAGGCCTGCGGAACCAGGAGATACGTGGTGCTGTGCATGGCCGAATAGAGATCGAGACCCAGCAGCGACAGGTTGATCACATAGGGCCGCTCATCCGTTCTGAGGGAATTGAAGATGCCGCTCTCGTTCGCCGGATTCCACAGATGTAGCGCGAACGTAGCTGCAAGGACAGCGAGGTAGAACGGATAAAGCCTCGCGAAGCGGCTGGCGAAGAATGCAGCAGGCCGTCCGGGATAGTGCCGCTCATAGGCGGCGGCCATGTAAAAGCCGCTGATGATGTAGAAGACTTCTACAGCGGCCAAACCTCCGATTGTCTGGTGAATGACGCCAAATTGGCAATGAAATCCAACGACGATCGCCGCCAGCAGAAAACGAACAGTCCCCATCAGCCCCGCACCCGTTGGCTGATGCGAACTTAGACCGGCGACCGGCGTTGAACAAGCGGCCGCCGTTCTCGGGCATGCGGCGGCCGGCTTCTCTCATCGCGTACCGCCCTACTCCAGCTTGATGTTGGCGGCCTCGATCACCTTCTTCCAGCGCGCCGTCTCAGCGTTGATGTAGGCCGCGAACGGTTCGGAATCCACGGCGACAGCGGTGGCACCGAGCTCGGCCATCTTCTGCACCGTCTCCGGTTGCTGCATGAAGGCGCGGATCTCGGCCGAGAGCTTTTCGACGATCGGCTTGGGCGTGCCCGCGGGCACAATGAAACCGTGCCAGGCCACCGCCTCGAAGCCGGGCAGGAATTCGGCAACGGCCGGAGCTTCGGGATCGAAGGCGGCGCGCTTCGGCGTTGCCGTCGCGAGCAGCGCGAGCTGGCCGGTCTTCACCTGCGGCAGCAGCAGCGGAACGTTGTCGAAGGCGAGATCGATCTGGCCGCTGAGCAGGTCCGTCAGCATCTGGCTGGAGCCTTTGTAGGGCACGTGCACCATCTTGGTGCCGGTCATCTGCTGGAACAGCTCGCTGGCAAGATGCTGCGAGGTGCCGACACCGGCCGAGCCGAACGAGACCTTGTCCGGATTCGCCTTCAGATAGGCGATCAGCTCCGGCACGGTACGCGCCTTGATCTTGTTGGGATTGACGACGAGAACGTTGGGCACGACGCTGATCTGGGCGACCGGCACCAGGTCCTTGTCCGGCTGGTAGCTGAGCTTCGGCCCGTAGAGCGACGGGTTGATCGCAAGCGCGGACGTGCTGGCAAGGCCGAGCGTGATGCCGTCAGGCGCCGATTTCGCCACCCGCGTCACGCCGAGGATCGAGCCGGCACCGCCGACATTCTCGACCACGAAAGGCTTGCCGAACTTCGCCTGCAAATGGTTGGAGACCATCCGCGCGAAGATATCCGCGGTGCCGCCGGCGGCGAAGGGAACGACCACCGTCACCTGCTTGGACGGATAGCCGTCCTGCGCCTTTGCGGGTGAGGCCGCCAGCACCAAGGCTGAGGCAAGGACAAGCCAGATCGATCTCATAGACGTTTCCTCTGTTTTCCGTGTTGTTGATTGGCTGCCGCGCGCGAGCGGCGAAGACTGTTAGAACGCGACCTCGTACATGTTCAGGATCGCATCCCGGCCGAGGTCGCGCGGATTGTTGTCGAGCAGGCGGCGAATGGCGTGCGCCTCGTCGGCCATCACGCCGAGATCGTCCCGGGGCACGCCGAGCGCGGACAGCCGCATCTCGATGCCGAGATTCTTGCAGAACCCGTAGGTCGCGTCGAATGCGAGCTTTGGATCGCCCTTCTCCGGCAGTCCGAGCGCCTGGAGCACCGCGATCGTCTTCGCTTCCACCGCCGGCATGTTGAAGGCCAGCGTATGCGGGAAGATCGCCGCGCAGGCGAGGCCATGCGCCACGTGGTGACGGGTGCCGAGCGGATACGCCACGGCGTGGCCGGCGGTCGTGTTCACCGGTCCCAGGCAATAGCCGCCGTAGAGCGAGGCCAGGGAAAGGCCGGCGCGCGCCTCGCGATCGCCGCCATCTGCCACCGCGCGCTCGAGATAGCGGCCGACCAGCCGCGCGCCTTCGAGCGCGTAGAGGTCGATCGTCGGATGCGCCTTGCGGCTGGTATAGGCCTCGACGCAATGCGCCAGCGCGTCGACCCCGGTTGCCGCGGTGACCTCTTTCGGCACGGTCATCGTCAGATCCGGATCGACGATGGCGATGTCGGCCAGCATGAAGCGGCTCTGCACTGCCTGCTTGTTCTGGCTGACGGGATCGGTCACGAGCGCGCGGGTGCCGGCCTCGCTGCCGGTGCCCGACGTCGTCGGAATCTGCATCAGCGCGACGCTGCGGCCGGCCACCTTCTCCGGCCCGACGATATCGGCAAAGGGCACGTCGCTCGTGCACATCACCGCGACCAGCTTGGCGAGATCCATCGCGCTGCCGCCGCCGAAGCCGACCAGGAGATCGGGGTTGACGTCCTTCGCCATCGCCACCGCCTTCTCGAGATTGGGCAGGTCGGGCTCGGGCTTGACGTCACCGAACACCTTCACCGCACCCGGCAGCGCCAGCATGTCGACGCGGCGTGCGTTGAACGGATCGGAGATCACCAGCGGCCGCCTGGCACCGATCCGCTCGGCGAAGCGCGCTGCCGCGCCGATCGTGCCGTTGCCGAACTCGAGGATGGTGGGACGCTGGATTTCAATGGGCGTGAAGGCGTTGGTCATCGTGCGTTCGAACTCATGATTTGGATGCAGAAACGCCAGCGGCGAGCCGCTCGGCATAGTCGATGGCCTCGATCAGGCTGTGCTCGTTGGCGATGCCCTGGCCGGCGATGTCGAAGGCGGTGCCGTGATCGACGGAGGTGCGGATGATCGGCAGGCCCAGCGTGATGTTGACGCCGGAGAGCTCCTGCCAGCGGCCGGTTGCCGGATCGACCTGGAAACCGAGCAGCTTGACGGGGATGTGCCCCTGGTCGTGATACATCGCGACCGCCGCATCGTACTGGCCGGCGCGCAGCTTGACGAAAATGGTATCGCCGGGCACGGGGCCGACGACGTCGAGACCGTCGGCGACGGCTTTTGCAATCGTCGGCGCTGACACGTCGATGTCCTGCCGGCCGAACAGGCCGCCCTCGCCGGCGTGTGGATTGAGCGCGGCAACCGCGATCTTCGGCTTGGCAATGCCGAGCCGCAGCAGGGCATCGTTGGTGAGGTCGATGACCATGCGCAGCCGCTCCGGCGTCAGACGCTTCGGCACGTCCTCGAGCGCCACATGGGTCGAGACATGGCTGACGCGCATGTTGCCATGGGCCAGCAGCATCACCGAGCCGCGCACGCCGGTGAGATGCGCCAGCATCTCGGTATGACCCGGGAAGTGATAGCCGGCCCTGTTGAGCGCTTCCTTGTTGAGCGGCGCCGTGACGATCGCCGCGGTCCGGCCCGCCTGCGTCAGCCGCACACCCTGCTCGATCGCCTTGTAGGCAAAGCGGCCGCCATCAGCGCTGAGCACGCCCGGCTTGATCGGATCGCCCTCGATGTCGGCCTGGAGGAAGCAGAGGTTTGGCCAGTCGCGATCCTCGGCGCGCACTTCGGGAATCGCAATGCCGGCACCAAGTGCGGCTTTAGCGCCATCGAGCGCCGCGCCGCTGCCGATGATCAGCATCCGCAGATCGCCTTTCGCGATCCGGTCCTTAAGCCCGACGCAGGCCTTGACGATGATCTCCGGCCCGATCCCGGCGGGATCGCCCATGGTGATGGCTAGATGACGAGAGGTCATGTCGGACTTCCCTTGCTGAGCAAATGATTATCCCGAAGCAGGTCGCGCCACAGCTCGCTGGGGCCGAATGCACCGGACTTCGAGATGACATCGACGCCGGCCCAGCGGCCGCCTTGCAAGATCGAGCGCGGCAATCCCGGCACGATACGTCCTGTCACCTCGAGCGCATGCGCGCCAAGGGCAACGCAAGCGGCCTTCAGGGTTTCCCCACCGGCAACAACCAGCGTGCCCGGCGGTTCGAGTGCCGCGATCAGCCCCGTCATCTCGTGCGCGATCCGCCGCGCCGCCTCGGCCCGCATCAAGCCGTCGGCGAGGGCGAATTTCACCAGCGCCACGCCCTCGTCGGCCAGCTTGCGCCGAACGCCCGCGTTGCCCTCCCCCTCGGCCAGCGCGATGGTGGCGTGACCACATGCAGCCAGCTGGGATGCGGTGGCAGCCTGGTCGGAGCCAAACAGCCCCAGCACCGGCCGCTTCAGTTGCGAGGACGCAGCGGCGCCTTGACCGCGGGCAAGCGCACCGGCCAAGCCGCCGCTCCCACACCACAACACGGGCCCCGGCATGCGCCGCACGATTTCGACGACGCGATCGAGGTCGAGGTCGCTCTCGGCATCGAACACCTGAACGCCGCCTTGCGCGAGCGTGTCGGGCGTCCCCTGGCGTGCCTCGATGCCGTCCTGCCGCAATTGATCCAGCAAATTGTCGCCGACCCTGTGCCAATCGCCATGCACGGTGCGGGCGAATTGCTGGCCACCGACGGTGCGGCGTCCCTGATAATCGAACGCCGGCGCGACCACGCAGGAGGTCCAATGGCCGCTGCGCAGACAGGCGCCAAGCTCAGCCGCCCACGCGCCCCGAAGGAGGCTATCGACCTTCTTGTAGGCGATCGTCCCGCCCTGAAGGTGGGACGCCAGCCGCCCAACGATTTCTACGCTCTCGGCCTTCGAGCGCTCACGGGTGCCGCTATCGATCGCCAGGCTTCCGGACTCCAGCGGCGTAAACGGATCCGACCAGAGGACGTCGAACGGTCCGCACAGGCCGACGAACTCTGCCGCGGTGTCGAGCGCACCGGTGAGATCGTCGGCAAGCAGGCGGACGCTCGTCATGGTCATGCCGCTCCCGCACCAACGATCTTGCCGGGATTCATCAGGCCCTTCGGATCGAGCAATCTCTTGATATCGCGCATCAGCTCGATGTCGAGGGGATCGGCGATACGGGCGAGCCGGCCGCGATTGGTGACGCCGATGCCGTGCTCGGCACTGATCGCACCGCCCTGCGCTGCGGTCTCGTCGTCGACGATCTCGTTGATTTCAGCCACCAGCGCAGCCGTCGCCGCCTGGTCCTGGCAACGCGCGCGGTCGATCAGGGCGATCACGTGGATGTTGCCGTCGCCGATATGGCCGTGCATCACGACGTTCGCATGGGGGACGGCCGCCTTGATACGGGCTTCGACATTGTTGACGAAAGCCGCCTGACGCTCCAGCGGCACCACGCTGTCATGCGACACCACATAGCCGCTGCGCTTGTTGCCTTCGGATACGCTGTGCCGGACAGCCCAGATCGCCTTCGCCTGCGCCAGGTTGGAGGCCAGGATCACGTCTTCGGAGAGCCCCGCTTCCATCGCGTCGGCCAGCACCGTGCCCAGCGGCTCGTCGAGGTCGACTCCGGCGAGCGTGTCGGTCAGCTCGACGATCAGATACCACGGCGTCGTCAACTCGAAGGGGATCGTGACATGGGGCACGGTCTCTGCGATCGCCTCGATCTGCGCGCGCGACATGATCTCGAGGCTGCCGAGCCGGTCGCCGACCGCGCCGCGCAGGCGCTGCATGATCTCGAGCGCCTGCTCGACGCCCTGCAGTTTCAGCAGCGCCAGCGCCGAGCTGCGCGGCGGCGCGAACAGCTTCAACACCGCCGCGGTGATGATGCCGAGCGTGCCCTCCGCCCCGATGAACAGCTGCTTGAGCGCGTAGCCGGTATTGTCCTTGCGCAGTGCGCGCAGGCCGTTGAAGATTCGCCCGTCGGGCAGCACGACCTCCAGCCCGAGCACGAGATCGCGCGTCGGACCGTAACGCAGCACCGCCGTGCCGCCGGCATTCGTCGAGATATTGCCGCCGATCTGGCAGGAGCCTTCGGCACCCAGGCTCAAGGGAAAGTAGCGATCGACGTCGCGCGCCGCGTTTTGCACCTCAGCGAGGATGCAGCCGGCTTCCACTGTGATCGTGTTCGCGAGTGGGCTGACGTCGCGGACGGCGCGCATCCGGTCGAGCCGGATCACCACATTGCCGGCCCGATCGTCCGGCGTCGCCGCCCCGCACATGCCGGTGTTGCCTCCCTGCGGCACGATCGCGAGCTGCCTTGCCGCACAGAATTTGACGACGGCGGCGACCTCGGCGGTGGAGCCGGGCTTCACCACCGCGACCGCGCGGCCGTGATAACGCCCGCGCCAGTCTACGACGTAGGCTTCCTGGTCAGCCCCGGACGCAATGACGTGCTTGTCGCCGACGATCGCGGCAAGCCCGGAGAGCGCTTCCTGGAAGGAGTCTGACATCGGATCGCCTTGTCGTTGCGCCGCCTACAAAGCGGCTGCGAATGCCGCAGCATTCGCGAGCAGCTCTTTCACCTGCTCCGGCGGCAAACACTCCAGCGGCGGTCGCAGGCTCTGCCATCCCGCATGACCGGTGCGCTCTGCCACCAGTGTCTTCAGCGAGGCCATCTGCGGGAAGCGCGAGACCAGCTCGCGCGCTTTCACGATGCGCGCCTGCGCCGTCTTGAGCGCCGCGTCGTCGTCGCTATCGCGAAAATGCTTGTAGACATAAGCAAGGTCCCGCGCGACCAGATTGGAGGTCGCCGTGATGCAGCCGGCGCCGCCCTTGCGCAGCAGCGGCAGCAGCAGTGGATCGGCTCCGACCAGGACCGAAAAGCCGGGGAAGCGCTCGACCATCGCGGTCATGTTCGCGAAGTCGCCGGAGGAATCCTTGATACCCACGAACGTTGCCGGATAAGCCGTTCGCAGCCGCTCGATCAGCGCATGCGAGATCGGCTGCGCCGACATCTGCGGGATGTGATAGAGCACGACCTTGAGCCTGGCATCGCCAATGCGCTGCACGATTTCGCTATAGGACGCGTAAACGCCATCGTCCGTGACACCCTTATAATAAAACGGCGGCAGCATCACGACGGTGTCGACGCCGACTGAAAGCGCGTGGCGCGTCAGGGCGATGGTCTCGCTGAACGCGGCAACGCCGGTGCCCGGCAGAAGACGTTGCGGCGCGATGCCGGCAGCCACCACCGCCTCGAGCAGTGCCATGCGCTCCGCCGCGGAGAAGGAGTTCGCCTCGCCCGTCGTGCCGAGCAGCGCGATGCCGTCGCAGCCCTCATCGAGGAGATAGCGGCAATGCGCGATGAAGCGCGCATGATCGGGGGCGAGCTGGGCGTCAAGCGGAGTCAGCGCGGCGGAGAACACGCCATGAGGGTGCAGCGATGGTGTCGACAAACTTCCTCCGATCGTCAAATCAGTTGTTCGGAATGCGAACATTTGTTATTGCCTTGCACCAGTCGTAAAATCAGCTTGCCGCCACGTCAAGGGCGGTGGCTGTCAATGGCAAGGCATTCGAGCATGGCCAAGGTCGAAAAGAAGGCCACGAAGCGCAAATCGGAATCGCCCCCGAAAAACCCCAAGAATCACGTCGCGTCCGTCGGCAAGGCCTTTGCCGCGCTCAAGAGCTTCAGCAGCGAAGCCTTCGAGCTCACCCTGAGTGAGATTGCCGCACGGGCAGATCTCGATCGCGGAACGGCGTTCCGGCTGATCCAGACCCTGACCGAGCTCGGCTATCTCCAGGCCGTGCCGCAGAGCCGCCGGTTCCGCCTCGGCGTTGCCTGCCTCGACCTCGGCTACACCGTGCTGTCGCACGGATCGCTAAGGCCGATGGTCGAGCCGTTGCTGCGAGATCTCGTGCCCGATGTCGGCGATGCGGCTTCGCTCGGCATCCTCGACGGCGGTGACGTGGTCTATCTCGCGCGCGTCGGCGCGGGCCTCGACCGCCACAAGATGGATCGCCGGCCCGGCACGCGCATTCCCGCCTATAGCGCCGCGCTCGGTCATGTCATGCTGGCACATCTGGCGCGTGACGAGCAGATCGAGCGACTGGAATCGCGCCCTCGCGTCAAACTGTCGGAGCGGACGCTGACCGATCTCTATGCCCTGCTCGCCCGGCTCGATCAGGTGAAGAAGAAAGGCCACGCCGTCTCCGACGGGGAGAACGCCTACGGCCTGCGCACGCTGGCAACGCCGATCTTCGACGCCCAGGGCCTCGTGATCGGGGGATTGAGCATCACGGTCGATGCCATGCGCATGGACATGCCGACGTTCCGTGACCAGGCGCTGCCGCGGCTGATGGAGCTGACCGGCCAAGTGCAGGATCTCGCGATCAAGTCGGGATTGACGAGCTGAGCGATCTCTTCGCGGATGTCCCGTGCGACCTCACAGCTGACGATCTGCATTCGAAGATCATTGTGAAAAAGCTTTCGCGACCTATATCCTCGAGACTTCCTTCCGAAACCCGATCTCGCCTTGCGAAGAGCCGTGCTCATTTTCTTCCTGCTCCTGTTCGTGCCGATCGGCCTATCGGCCGCGCGGTACTATTGGCTTGGAGATGGCCGCGGCAATTGGCAGACGGCTGACCGTTCCAGCGCAGGCCTGCTGCCGCCGGCTTCTTCCCATCCCGACGCCCTGATCCGGGTTTATGCGGCGCGAACGGTCCGGTGGCGAAGCATCTTCGCCGTCCACACCTGGATCGTCGTCAAGGAAAAGGATGCGACCAGCTACAGCCGATACGACTACACCGCGTGGGGCGAACCGATCCGGAGCAATGGCTTCGCCCCCGATGGAAGGTGGTTCGGCGCCCTGCCGGAAACCGTCGTCGCCGTAGATGGGTCGCGGGCCGAGCTCCTCATTCCCAGGATTCGGACCGTGATCGAGACCTACAAGTTTCGAACCTACGGCGACTACAGCGCCTGGCCGGGACCGAATTCAAACACCTTCGTTCAAGCCGCGCTCGATGCCGTGCCGGAACTTCGCGCGGTTCTGCCGCCGACCGCGATCGGCAAGGATTATCCCTATTCCGGGGAATGGATTGGGCTGACCGCCTCGCGCACCGGCTTCTATGCCTCGCTCTTCGGCTATCTCGGCCTGACCCTCGGATGGGTTGAAGGCCTCGAGGTCAACTTCTTCGGCGCCGTGCTCGGCCTCGACATCCGCCGGCCCGCCGTCAAGCTGCCGGGCATCGGCCGCCTCGGTGTTGCCGCCGGTCTGTAGAGCCGGCCGAGACGGCGATTGGCGATGTCTCGTCGCGATGGCTAGATCACGATGTGATCGAAGTCGGCGGCGATCCGGCTGTTCGGAAAGATCCGCGCCGCCTCCGCGAGAATCTCTTCGTCCTCATAGCGTCCCGACATATGGGTCAGCACGAGCTGCTTCACATTGCTCGCTGCCGCAAACGACGCCGCTTCTGCCGCGGTGAGATGGCCGTAATCCCGCGCGGTTGGCGCGTCACGATCGAGGAACGTTGCCTCGATCACCAGCATGTCGGCATCAACGACGTGTTGCGCCAGCCCCTCGGTGGTTTCGGTGTCGCCGATCACGACGAGTTTCCTGCCGCCGCTCCGCGGCCCCAGGACGTCTTCCGGATCGATCGTTTGATCGCCCTCGATTACGACTGCCCGGCCTGCGGCCAGCTCGCCGCGCAAGCGACCGTCGGGAACGCCAAGCGCCGCCAGCCGATCCGGCTGAAGGTGGCGGCGAGCGGGGCTTTGGAAGACGAATCCAAAACTGTCGGTGTCGCGATGGCGGACCGGAAAGCAGTCGATGGTGAAATCACCGGCGTCGACGAACCGTCCTGCGGCCAACGAGGCGAACTCCACTGGGAGCGGCGCCCTGCCCGCGCCCCACAAGCCGGCCAGCATCTGGATGACCGTATCAAGCGTCGATGGGCCACCATGAACCATCATCACCTCGGCGCTCTGCCGCAAACGCAGCGTCGAGAACAGGCCGGGGATGCCGAGCACATGATCGAGATGGGCATGCGTCAGTAGAATGCGGTCGAGCCGTCGAAAACCTGCGCCACTGCGCAGCAACTGACGCTGCGTGCCCTCGCCGCAATCGACCAGCACGCGCTGTCCGGCAGCCTCGATCAGCAGGGCCGGATGGTTGCGTTCCGCGGAGGGAACGCTCGCCGAGGTGCCGAGGAATGTCAGGGCAAACATGGTCGTCGATGTCCAGCGACCGCCCCTCTCCGCGACGGTACGGTGGACGGTCTCACCGTCCCCAATGCCACGCGAGCAACAACGCGTACAGCCCCATCGAAGCGGCGTAGAGCGCGGCAAGAAGTGCATAGCCCGCGATCTGGCGACTGATCGCCGCCTTCGGCGCGACCCACCAGTCGAGTGCCCTGAAGGCCGCGGGCACGAGCCACCAGCCGAGCAGCTGGGTGCTGACGAGATTGCCGACAAACAGCGACAGCCAGATCGGTACGCCATGGCTGTCGATCAGGGGCCGGCTGACGAAAGTGCCCCAGAGATAGACCACGGGGTAGAGCACCAGGAGGACGATGAGGTTGCTCTTCCAGATCATGGCCGGGCCCTGCTCGGGAGCCCCAGTCTTGCCGGCCGGGAACCAGAAATTGAAGCCGTAGCTCGCGCGCTTCACGTTCATGCCGGCGTTGAAGCGCTCGCCCTCTTTCAGCAGGGTCTGACGGACGGGTGAGCCAAGCCATGCATTGAGGTTGGCATCGCTGTCGAACGACAGGATGACGATCCATTCGTCGCGCAAGCCTGGAATCGGCCGCTCGATCTTGTGACGCAAAAATCCCTTAAACTCGGCCTCCGCGGCCTGGATGCGCTGCTGCCATTTCAGAAACGCGTCCTCGAGTCCATCCGGCACCTTGAAGGAGATGACGGCCGACACCGCGCTGTCACGCTGAACGCCGGTGTCGGGCAGGATGTGGACATCCTCCGAACCGACGAAGAAGCGCTGCACCTCAGCGATCAGCTTCGCCCGCACCTCGCTCTGGAGCCAGGCGCGCGCCGCGGCCGGACTGGCGAAACGCAAAATCGTCACCCAGTCGACATGCGCCGGCGGCTGCGGCGGCACCACCTCCTGCCCCAGGAAACCGGGCCAGGCCTTCAGCGCCTCGCCCACCTCGCCGTTCCACCGCGCGAACGCGGCAAAGCCCTCGTCAGCGATGCGGCGTTGGATGACGAGGGCGACCGGCTGGCCGGCCGTGTCAGGAGATGTGCTCATCGCGGCGGCTTCAGCCTTTTTTGTAGAGACGCTTGCCCATCACCCAGGTCTCGTCGACGCAGCGATCGTCGCCGACCATCATCACGGCGAACAGCATGCTCGCGGCCTCGTCCATCGTGCGCGGGCCGGCGCCCTCGGCGATCAGCGATTGGTGCCACGCTTGGGCGATCTGCCCGCCGTTCGGATCGAGCGCAACGAAATCGGCTTCTTTGCCGGGCTCGAAATTACCGAGCTTGTCGTCGATGTAGAGGCCCTCGGCACCGCCAAGCGTGATCGACCAGAAGCCGCGATAGGGCGAGAGCTTGTTGCGCTCGGCTTCCGCAAGGTCCTTCCGCGTGGGATCGATGCTGCCGTCGAGCAGCGTGTTGTTGCACATGCCGACCTTGTAGGCGTCGTCGAGCACGGAGATCATCGAGAAGCGGTTGCCGCCGCCGACATCGGTGCCGAACGACATCTTCACGCGATGCTCCGGATCGGTGGCGCGGCCGAGGCGGAACAGGCCGCTGCCGAGGAACAGGTTCGAGCACGGACAGAACACCACCGCCGCGCCCTTCTTCGACATGCGCCGGAATTCGTTGTTCGAGAGATAGACGCCATGGCCGCCTGAGAACTTCGGCCCGACGAGGTCGAACTTCTCGTAGACGCCGAGATAGTCCTCGCAGTCCGGATGCTCGACCAGCACGCCACTGCATTCAGCCGGGTTCTCGGAGATGTGGGTGTTGACCCAGCAGTCCGGATGCTCGTGCTTGAGGCGCTGGCACGCCTTGAGCAATTCCGGCGAGGCACCGAAGGCGAAGCGCGGCGTGATGGCGTAGAGGTTGCGGCCCTTGTTGTGATACTCTGCTATCAGCCGCTTGCTGTCGCGATAGAAATTCTCCGGGGTATCGATGAAGTCCGCCGGCGCGTTGCGATCGATGCCGGTGAGGCCCGCGATGACGCGCATGTTGCGGCGGGCCGCTTCCTCGAACAGTTCCTCGGTTGAAACAGGCGAGGAGCTCGTGAAGGCCTGGCAGGTGGTGGTGCCGGACGCGAGCAACGCGTCGAGGAAACGCTTGACGCCCTCCCGCGCGTAGTTGCGATCCCGGTATTTGAGCTCTTCCGGATAGACCCATTTCTGGAGCCACGGCAGCAGCTGCTCGCCATAGGCCCCGAGCACGCGGGTCTGCGGCAGATGGATGTGGCCGTCGATGAAGCCCGGAACGATGATGCGGTCCTTGATGTGGGTGATCTCAACGCCGGGATGGGCGGCGGCGATCGTCTCGTAGGGTCCGAACGCCTTGATGACGCCATCGGTGACGATCATGAGACCGTCCTGGTGAAAGCGCGCGGCGGCTTGCTCGTTGCCGACATGCTTCCAGGGATCGTCGACGAAGTCGAAGAACGTGCCGCGAATACCGACCGTGGTCATGATTGGGTCCCTTCCTTAAGACTGTGTGGCTTGGCGCACTGACGGCAGCGACATCGCGAGCAGCGTGCCCGCGATGGCGCAGAGGCCGAGATAGAGCCATCCGATCGGCGCCTGCGTTGCCTCAGGCAACACCGCCGCGATCGCCATGGCGCCGCTCACGGCGAGATAGCAGAGCGCGCTGATCAGACCGCCGATCAGGCCGTGGTCGCGCTCGAACAGGCCGAGCGCCATGCCGTACATCATCGGGCACAGCACGCCGCAGCCGCCGAGCACCAGCGCACCGCCGATCGTGATCGACGCGAAATCGAGACCGACGACCATGCCTGTTACGGTCAGCACGGCGGAGCCGGCGAGAAACAGCGCGAAGGCACCGAAGCCCAGCAGGCGCGCCGGCATGAAGCGCGCAAAATGCGCGCAGCCGAGCTCGCCGGCGAGATTGACCCCGCCGAGGCCGAGCGCGACGAGGCCGTAGATCGCCGCCGAGTAACCGAGGCCGGTCTGGTAGAAGAACGGCGCGACGACGCCGAACGCCAGCTGCGCGCTCGCCGCCGCGGCGAAGACCAGCACGAAAGCCAAAAAGCCTGGACGGACCAGCGCCTCGCGCAAGATACCCGCCGTGCGGCGCGGATCGAACGGCGCGCGCCGCTCCGACGGCAATGTCTCGGGCAGAAGAAAAACGACGATCGCAGCGACGATGGCCGCGGCAATCGCAATGATGACGAAGACACCGCGCCAGGACGTCAGCTCGACGATGAAGCCGCCGGCCGCGGGCGCGAGCACCGGCGCCAGCCCCCAGGCCGCGCCAAGCAGGCCGGAGATCGCGGTGAGCTCACGGCCGCGATAGCAATCGGCCGCAACCGCATAGGCCACGACGAGGCAAGTGCAACCGCCGATCCCTTGCAGGAAGCGCAAGCCCAGCAGCAGCGAGGCGCTGGTGGCGAGCGCGCAGGCGATGCTCATCGCGATCAGCATCGACAGGCCTGCGAGCAGGACGTTGCGGCGGCCCAGCGTGTCGGAGGCGATGCCGACCGGCACCAGCGCCAGACTCATGCCGAGCATGTAGGCGGTGACGGTGTTCTGCATCGAGGCGGGATCGGCGGCGAGATCCACCACCATCTGCGGCAGGCCGGGCGTATAGGCATCGAGCGGAATCTGGCTGAACGGCACGACGCACAGCAGGATCGGCACGATCCCGCGCTTCGCGCAACCGGCGTCCGAAGCAAGTGCGGTCATGAGCAACGCCCCCTTGATCTCCGCGGGCCCCGTCTTTTCGTGCGCGCAGTGAGACGCGACGATGCAGGTTGCGGGAACTTTGACGCGCGGGAGCGTGCCAGAACTGTGTGTAAGAATTCTTAGGAGCGCCCGTATCGATACGGCCTTTGATGATGCTCTGGCCGGGGGACGCCCAAACAAAAAACGCGAAAACAACCCCATGCAAAGTACAAATCATTGAAGAATTTCGCGCCGCACTCCGCCAAGGCCTGCCCGCGCGGACGTTTGACACGTCGGGCAAAGCAGGCGCTGACTCGCCTGATGGCCGATTGTGGATCCCGCCAGCGCGCCGGTCCGTTAACGGGGCGGAAGGCATAGCTGCTTCGAAGCCCGGGCCTCCGCACCGGTGCCCCCGGCAAGCAGATCTGGTGCCCGTTGCGCCGCCTCCTCATCCCCCTTTCAAAATCGCATGTTCGGTGCCCCGAGCGATCTGCAGCGGGGATAGTGTAGATGCCGCGATGAGAGACATTGGAGTTCGTGATGACCGCAGATGCTGCTGACCTGAACTACGGCTCGATCAGAGCACTGGCGAGCGCCCTGCACGCGCGCAAGATATCTGCCTCGGAATTGCTCGAACACACGATCGCGCGCATCGAGGCACTGGACGGGCGGATCAACGCGGTCATCGTGCGCGATTTCGACCGCGCGAGAGCGGCCGCGCGCACCGCCGATGCCGCGCTTGGACGCGGCGAGCAACGGCCATTGCTCGGCATCCCCGTGACCTTGAAAGAACCCTTCAACGTCGCGGGCCTGCCGACGAATTGGGGCTTTCCGCATTTCAGGGATTTCCAGCCGGCAGAGGATGCCCTCGTCGTCTCGCGGTTGAAGGCGGCCGGCGCCATCGTCATCGGCAAGACCAACATTCCGATCGGGCTCAGGGATTTCCAGAGCTACAACGAGATCTACGGGACGACCAACAACCCCTGGGACCTCGGCCGGTCGCCCGGCGGTTCCTCTGGCGGATCAGGCGCGGCACTGGCTGCCGGCTTCGGTCCACTCTCGATCGGCTCGGATATCGGCGGCTCGATCCGGGTCCCCTCGCATTTCTGCGGCGTGTTCGGACACAAGCCGAGCCTCGGCCTGGTCCCGCTGCGCGGATACAGCCTGCCGCCGGCACCGCCCGTCCCCGGCCAGGGCGATCTCGCGGTCGTTGGGCCGATGGCGCGCACAGCTTCGGACCTTGCGCTGGCGCTCGACGTGATCGCCGGCCCGGACGAGACGCGCGACGGCGTCGGCTACCGCCTCGCGCTGCCGGCCCCGCGCCACGACCGGCTCGGGGATTTCAGGATCCTCGTGGTCGACACGCATCCGTTGATGCCGACGGGCGACGCGGTGCGCTCAGCCATTGGACGATTGGCCGAGCGGCTCGGCAGATCGGGCGCGCAGGTGGCGCGCTCGAGCACATCGCTGCCCGATCTCGCCGAGTCGGCCCGGCTCTACATGAGACTGCTGAACGCCGCGCGAAGCCCGCGCCTGACACCGGCCGCCATCGAAGAAGCGCGAGGTCTTGCCGCGGCACTCTCCCCCGACGACCGCAGCCTGCAGGCCGAACGCGCCCGCGGCTGGGGCATGATCCATCGCGAATGGCTCGCGACCGATGCGGCGCGCCTGCAGCTGCAGCAACGGTGGCAGGAGCTCTTCCGCGAATTCGACGCGGTGATCTATCCGGCAGCGGCGGTGCCGGCCTTTCCGCATGACCATTCCGAACCGTTCGACGCCCGGCAGCTCGACATCGATGGAAAGCTCTACAACTACTCCGATGCGTGCTTCATCTGGGCCGACCCCGCTTCCACCTGCGGGTTACCTGCGACCGCCGTTCCGATCGAGCGTACGTCGTCGGGCCTGCCGGTCGGCGTCCAGATCATCGGGCCCTATCTGGAGGATCGTACGACGATGGCGCTCGCCGGACTGATCGAGCGCGAGTTCGGCGGCTTCGTGCCGCCGCCGGCGCTGTCTGCATAATCCGCGGGAAGACAGCCGACGGCACTTACAGCCATCACGTTCGGTCGGCCGACTGCGCCTCGACCGCCTGCACGGCGACATGAGCCACCTGTCGCAGCGCTTCGCGGTCCGCGCCCGAGGATGCCATCACCCCCATGCCGACCGCGACCGCCGAGACGTAGCGCGCGAGCGCGGCGGGGTCGGCGCTCTCCTTGAGATCGCCATCGGCCTTGGCACGAACAAAACGGTCGCGGAGCTGGTCCTCGTTCTGGGCGCGGCGGGCGGCGAGCTCGAACGGGACGTTTTCGGAGCCGGTACCGCAGGCGATGCCGCCCTGCACGAGCAGGCAGCCGGGCGGATTGGCGGGATCGGTCTGCTTCTCGGCGATGCCCATCAGCATCCGTTCGGCGACGTCACGGGCGGTGGATGCGGCCACCACCTCGTCCATCCAGACGCCGCGCAGCTTGGTGTAGCGATCGAGCGCAGCCTTCAGCAGACCTTCCTTATTGCCGAAACAGGCATAGAGGCTGGGCGGATTGATGCCCATGGCCTCGGTCAGTTGCGCGATGGTGGCGCCCTCATAGCCATGGCGCCAAAACACTTCCATCGCCTGGTCCAACGCCGTTTCGGCGTTGAATTCGCGGGGGCGTCCCATGCGCATGTGCCTGTCTCCTCGGAACCGGCGGCTGGTATCAGCTTAACGCCGGTCCTATCTATTTGTTCTGGCTTTCTTTTTCTTGTGTCTTCCAATCGTCGCGGTATCGGCGTACATTTTTCTTAGTGAATGGTACATAAGTATCTTGCACTGCGAGATCCAGCTCCACATCTGTAGTGAACACTACATATCTGGAGCGCGCAAATGCCCCCCTCCCAACATACCTCCCACACCGGCCGTCTCCGCCCCCTTCTTGGTGGCGTCGCCATCGTGGGCGCCCTCGCCGTAGCCGGTACGATTGCGACCGGCCACTATCTTCGTTCCGCCCAGGCAACCGCAACGGCCGCCGCGGCTGAACAGGCGGTGCCCGTCACCGTCGCCATGATCGAGCCGCGGCAGACCGCGCTGTGGGACGACTTCTCCGGCCGGTTGGAAGCCATCAACCGCGTCGAGCTCCGCCCGCGTGTCGCCGGTGCGATCCTTGCGACCAACTTCACCGAAGGCGCGCTGGTGAAGGCTGGCGACGTGCTGTTCAAGATCGATCCGGCGCCTTACGCCGCCGAGGTCGACAAGGCCAACGCCCAGCTCGAGGCCGCAAAGGCGCGCGTGGTGTTCACCACCAGCGAGGTCGAACGCGGCGCGCAGCTGGTCGGCAACGCCGTCGTGACGCGCCGCGATTTCGACCAGCGCGAGAACGCCAACCGCGAAGCGATCGCCAACGTGAAGGCGGCCGAGGCAACGCTCCAGACTGCAAAGCTCAATCTCGACTACACCGAGGTGCGCGCGCCCGTGGACGGCCGCGTCGGCAAGATCGAGATCACCGTCGGCAATCTCGTCGCTGCCGGCGCCGCCTCCCCGGTGCTGACCTCGCTGGTCTCGGTCAATCCGATCTATGCGTCGTTCGATGCGGACGAAGAGGTCGTGCTGCGTGCGCTGAACTCGATCGCGGACGCCAAGGGCGGACGCGGCAAGCTCGACCAGATCCCTGTGGAGATGGCGACCTCCGGCGGCCTCTCGGCGAAGGGCCACATCCAGCTCATCGACAACCAGGTCAACGGCCAGAGCGGCACCATTCGGGTGCGCGCGGTGTTCCGGAACGAGGACGGGCGTCTGATCCCCGGCCAGTTCGCCCGCGTGCGCATGGGCCAGCCGAAGCAGCAGACGCTGGTGATGATCGATGAGCGCGCGATCGGCACCGATCAGGACAAGAAGTTCGTGATGGCGGTCGGCGACGACAGCCGCGCGGTCTACCGTCCGATCACGCTCGGCAGCGCCGTCGACGGGCTTCGCATCGTCACCTCGGGCCTGAAGTCCGGCGATCGTATCGTCGTCAACGGTCTGCAGCGTGTGCGTCCGGGCGCCCTCCTCAAGACGGAGGTCGCCGCGATGGGCGCGCGTGGGCAGCAAGCAGCTTCCAACCACAGCAACCAGGACGTGGTGCAACGCTAATGTTCTCTGTCATCCCGGGGCGCGCATAGCGCGAACCCGGGATCTCGAAGTTACGAAACTCCGACCACCTCACCTCTGGATTCCGGGCTCGCGGGCTTCGCCTACGCCCCGGAATGACGGCGGAGCTGTCGGAGACGCACAAGATATTGCCCAGGGGCAAAGCCATGAATCTCTCGAAATTCTTCATCGATCGTCCGATTTTTGCCGGCGTGCTGTCGGTCCTGATTTTCCTTGCCGGCCTGATCTCGCTGTTCGCGATGCCGATCTCGGAATATCCGGACGTGGTGCCCCCGTCGGTCCTGGTGCGCGCCACCTATCCCGGCGCCAATCCCAAGGTGATCGCGGAGACGGTAGCGACCCCGATCGAGGAGCAGATCAACGGCGTCGAGAACATGCTCTACATGTCGAGCCAGGCGACCACCGACGGCGCGATGACGCTGACGGTGACGTTCCGGCTCGGCACCGATCCCGACAAGGCGACGCAGCTGGTGCAGAACCGCGTGCAGCAGGCCGAGCCGCGCCTGCCGGCCGTGGTGCGCCAGCTCGGCATCGTCACCAAGAAGTCCTCGCCCGACCTCACCATGGTCGTGCATCTGTTGTCGCCGAACGGCCGCTACGACATGACCTATTTGCGCAACTACGCGGTGCTCAACGTCAAGGACCGCCTGGCGCGGATCGACGGCGTCGGCGACGTCCAGCTCTACGGCGCCGGTGACTATTCGATGCGGGTCTGGGTCGATCCGCAGAAGGCGGCCGAGCACGGCCTGACCGCGAGCGACATCGTCAAATCGATCCAGGCGCAGAACGTCGAGGCCGCCGCCGGCGTCGTCGGCTCCTCCCCGAACGTGCAGGGCATCGACCTGCAACTGTCGGTCAATGCGGAAGGCCGGCTCTCCAGCGAAGAGCAGTTCGGCGACATCGTGGTCAAGACCGGCACGCGCGGCGAGGTCGTGCGGCTGCGCGACGTCGCGCGGATCGAGCTCGGCGCCTCGCAATATGGCCTGCGTTCGCTGCTCGACAACAAGCAGGCGGTGGCGATCCCGATCTTCCAGGCGCCGGGCTCCAACGCGCTGCAGATCTCAGACAACGTCCGCGCCACCATGGCCGAGATCAAGAAGAACATGCCGGAAGGCGTGTCTTATCAGATCGTCTACGACCCCACCCAGTTCGTGCGCTCCTCGATCGAGGCCGTCATCCACACGCTGCTGGAAGCGATCGCGCTGGTGGTGCTGGTGGTGATCCTGTTCCTCCAGACCTGGCGGGCCTCGATCATTCCGCTGCTGGCCGTGCCGGTGTCCATCGTCGGCACGTTCGCGGTGATGCACGTGTTCGGCTTCTCCATCAACGCGCTCAGCCTGTTCGGCCTCGTGCTCGCGATCGGCATCGTCGTCGACGACGCCATCGTCGTGGTCGAGAATGTCGAGCGCAACATCGAGGCCGGGCTGTCGCCGCGCGACGCCACCTATCAGGCCATGCGCGAGGTGTCGGGCCCGATCATCGCCATCGCCATGGTGCTGATCGCGGTGTTCGTGCCCCTGGCCTTCATCTCCGGCCTCACCGGGCAGTTCTACAAGCAGTTCGCACTGACGATCGCGATCTCGACCGTGATCTCGGCGGTCAACTCGCTGACGCTGTCGCCGGCGCTGTCGGCGCTGCTGCTCAGGGGACACAACGAGCCGAAGGACCGGCTGACGCTCATCATGGAAAAGAGCCTTGGCTGGTTCTTCCGCGGCTTCAACAAGGCCTTCACGCGCTCCTCGGATAATTACAGCGGAACCGTCACCAAGGTGATCTCGGGCAAGGCCGCAGTGATGGGGCTCTACGTGGTCCTGGTCGGCCTCACCGCCCTCTTGTTCCAGCAGGTGCCGAGCGGCTTCGTGCCGGGCCAGGACAAGCAATATCTGGTCGGCTTTGCGCGCCTGCCCGATGGCGCAACGCTCGACCGCACCGAAGAGGTCATCCGCAAGATGAGCGACGTCGCGCTGACCCAGCCTGGTGTGGAGAGCTCCGTGGCTTTCCCCGGTCTGTCGATCTCCGGCTTCACTAACTCGTCCAATGCCGGCATCGTGTTCTCGACGCTCAAGCCATTCGACGAGCGCAAGGGCCCGGCCCTGAGCGGGAATGCCATCGCGGCCGACTTGAACAAGAAGTACGCCGGCATCCAGGAGGCCTTCATCGCCATGTTCCCGCCGCCGCCGGTCAATGGTCTCGGCACCATCGGCGGCTTCAAGCTCCAGATCGAGGACCGCGCCGGCCTCGGCTATGAGGCCTTGAACGAAGCGACGAAAGCGTTCATGGCTGCGATGCAGAAGGCGCCGGAGATCGCGGGCGTGTTCTCGAGCTTCCAGGTCAACGTACCCCAGCTCTTCGCCGACATCGACCGCACCAAGGCGCTGCAGCTTGGCGTGCCCGTGACTGAAGTCTTCAACACGCTGCAGATCTACCTCGGGTCCTACTACGTCAACGACTTCAACAAGTTCGGCCGCACCTATTCGGTCTATGTGCAGGCCGACGCGCCGTTCCGCGCACGCGCCGACGACATCAGGCAGTTGAAGGTGCGCTCGTCCTCGGGCGACATGGTGCCGTTGTCGGCGCTGCTCAATATCCGCCAGAGCGCGGGACCGGAGCGTGCGATCCGCTACAACGGATTCCTGTCGTCCGATATCAACGCCGCCGCCGCCCCCGGCTTCTCGTCGGGCCAGGCGCAGGAGGCGGCAACCCGGATCGCGGCGGAGACGTTGCCACCCGGCTTTGCCTTCGAATGGACCGACCTGACCTATCAGGAGTTCATCGCCGGCAATTCCGGCCTCTGGGTGTTTCCGCTGGCGATCCTGCTGGTGTTCCTGGTGCTGGCCGCGCTCTACGAGAGCCTGACCCTGCCGCTCTCGATCATCATGATCGTGCCGATGGGCCTGCTCGCCGCCATGTTCGGCGTCTGGATCTCCAAGGGCGACAACAACGTCTTCACCCAGATCGGCTTGATCGTTCTCGTAGGGCTCTCGGCCAAGAACGCGATCCTGATCGTCGAGTTCGCGCGTGAGCTCGAATTCGCCGGGCGCACGCCGATCCGCGCCGCGATCGAGGCGAGCCGCTTGAGGCTTCGCCCGATCCTGATGACGTCGATGGCCTTCATCATGGGCGTGCTGCCGCTGGTGCTCTCGACCGGCGCGGGCTCGGAGATGCGGCGAGCCATGGGCGTTGCCGTGTTCTCCGGCATGATCGGCGTCACCGTGTTCGGCCTGTTCCTGACGCCGGTGTTCTATGTGCTGCTGCGGACCGTGACCGGTAACAAGCCGCTGGTGCATCACGGCAGCGACATCAGCGCGGCGCCGGTCCAGGGACTTCACGAAGTCCAAGGACACTAGATCAGGGATATCCCCGACACGAGCAACAGAACGAGCACGGTCTTGCGAAAGACCGTCTCGTTGACCCGGTGGAAAGCGATCACGCCAAGCGCCGAGCCGGCGAACAACGCCGGCAGGCTGACAGCAAGATCGACGAAGACCTTTGACGACAGGTCCTGATGCCCGACCAGCAGCGCGATGGCAAACAGCTGCATTGCCGCGATGAACGGCTGCACCAGGCCGCGCTGCTCGCTCTTGGGCATACCGCGCATGTCGCACCAGATCGTCGGGATTGCGCCCGGCATCGCCGTCAGCCCGCCGACGAGCCCTCCTCCAAATCCGATCAGCGCCACCCAGTGCCGGCCGACGGCCTCTCCGGCCGTGACCAGCGTCGGCCGCAGCAGCATATACGCGGCATAGAGCGCGACGATGATGCCGAAGCCGCGCCTGAGCAGATGCGTATCCGCGCTCTGCAACAGCGACACCGCGATGGGAACGCCGATCAATCCGCCGACGATCAGCAGCAGACTGCCCTCCCAACGGATGCTGCGCCGGAGCGCCCACAGATTGGTCGCCTGCACGCCGATGCTGCAAGCCATCATCAACGGCACGGCTTCGAGCGGCTGAAACACCCGCAGCAGGATCGTGCCCGCGACCGCCGAAAACGCGAAACCCGAGAGCCCCGAAACGAAGGCGCCGGCGAAGACGGCAACGCTAAGCAGAATCAGAGTCGTGACATCAGGCACGGACCGTCCTCCGGTCAATCGTAGGGGATCTGCGGAACGGCGACATCCGGGGTGTCCGTGCAGGCCGCCGGTTCGCGTGGAAACGACATTTGCATCGCGTGGGCGTGGGATCGTTCCAGAAGCGCCAGCCCGACCAGCTGAAGAGCGACGAGCGCCCCGGTCAGCGCAATCGCGACGATGTTGAAATTACGCGCGCTCGTAGGCGGGCTCGCCGGCGGCGCGCTCGCGCGCATCAGATCCGTGGGCATTTCCTGAAACATCCTCTTGCTTGCTGACCGGAATGATTTCGTTCAAAGGCAATGTGTCGCCGGGCTGCGCCAGCAAGTGGTGATAGCGTTGCAATGCGCGCTGCGCGTCGATCTTACGCTGCTCGCGGAACACGGCGCCGATGCGAGCGACGATGTCGCGGAACTTGTCGGCCATGGCAAGTGACGTCCTTCGCATGACGACCTCCTCTCAACCTGTGCGAGAGAATGATGAGATTCACCCCAGCGTGATGTGAGTTGCTTCACAAAGAAGTCTGATAGGTCGAACAAGAAATCGTGTGACGCGTCTGTAGAAGAATACGCAAAAAATCGCGTCATTCGATCGAATGACGCGCGATAACTTTCTAATGATGTCTCTCTTTGAACCTGTCGGCGTGCTGCAGCGAAGGGCCCGCGACGCGCCTGCGCATCAGTGCAGAAGCGGATTGGAGAATCCCGCTGCAAGCTTGACGAGATCGGCCTGACGGGACACGCCGGTCTTGGCGAAGACGCGATGAAGATGCGTCTTCACCGTCGTCTCGGCGATCCCCAATGCGAGCGCGGTCTCCGGCACACCGCCGACCTCGACGATCGATTGCAGAACCCTGAGTTCCGCGGGCGTCAGCTCGAACGTGCGGTCGATCAGGCCGGCACATGAGCGGCTGTCGAGTTCCGCCTTCCAGACAAGCAAGGCCCCGACGGCCGATGTGCGCTCGGTCGCGCCATCGCGCAGCAGCGAGGGCAACGCAATCACGTGCGCGACGTAGTGCGAACCGTCGTGCGACGTCAGAGGGATCTTTCGACCTTCAGCGGCCGCCAAGGCCACCTCTCCCGGATCGCGGAAGATATTGCGCAGGGCCAGATTGGCCTCGGAAGATCTCGTCACCAGCCTGCCCGAGATCGAGCGCAGGACATCGTCCGCGGCCAGGATCGTCTCGGCCGCCGGATTGCTGTGGACGATCCGGCAGGCTGCGTCGAGCAGGATGACGCCGGCATTCAGGCGGTCCACGACGTCGGCCAGCGCGGTCGCGCGCTGCTGCTTCCGCTCGATCGCGCGGTTGATCATGAGCGCGCGGCTCGCATGCGGGACCAGGAACTGCATTCGCGCGCGCTGCTCGGCGCCCAGCATCTCCCTGCCGGGGATGACGGTCAGCAACATCGGGCACGGCGACTTCGACTGCTCCAGCACCACATTGGCGACGTCGATGCAGCCCTGCGGGCGCAGCCATTCCTGATAGAAACGCCCGCGGCGGTACTCGTCGAAATTCACGAGGTCCGGAATGTTGCGCACCTCGCCATACCCAGGAAGCCGGGCGAGCGGATCGTACCGGGAGTAGGTTTCGGAATAGAGCTGGATGTAGTGCGGATCGACTCCGCAATAATAGTGGGTCGCCCCGGACTTGCTGACCGTATCCTTCGAAATCAGGCCGCAGGCCTGGCTGCCGATGAACGCATTGAGCTTGACCACGACGTCGCTCCACAACTCAGGGTGGAGTCCTGCATCATAGATGCTCTCGATCAGCTCGGAATGTCGTGGAGGTCGGAGCATCGGAAGAGCCAATGGTCAAATTCGGAGATTTGCGGAATGATCTTCGTGCCCGGCGGCTCCTGTGAGTCTGTCGCGGGAGAAAAAGGTTCAACGCCGACGGCGGTTTGTCAGTGGACGAGCGGATTGGCAAATCCCGCCGCGAGCTTGACCAGATCGGCCTGCCGGGACACGCCAGTCTTGGCGAAGACGCGATGCAGATGCGTTTTCGCGGTCGTCTCCGCGATACCGAGCGCGGCCGCCGTCTCCGGGATGCCGCCGATCTCGACGATCGACAGGAACACGCGGAGCTCCGCCGACGTCAGCTCGAAAGTTCGCGCGATCAATTCGCCGCAGGATTGTCCACCGAGCGACACCTTGCGCACAAGCAGCGCACCGGCGGCATCGACCATGCGCTCGCTGCCGTTGCGCAGCAAGGACGACAACGGCAGCATGTGAGCGACGTAGCGCTCGCCGGTGGCGGACAATAGCGGAATCGCATGGCCGCCTGCGGCAAGCGATGTGCCGTCGCGGCGGCCTGCAAACGCTTTGCGCAGCGCCTGATTGGCCTCAGTGCTGCTGGTCACGAGTTGCCCGGCAACGGACCGCACCAAATCATCGGCCGCGAGCAGGTCCTGACCGGCCGAATTCGCATGCACCAGGCGGCAGAAGCCGTCGAGCAGGAAGATCCCGACCGTCAAATTGTCGAGGACATCAGCCAGTGCCGTCGCCAGCGTCAGTTGCGCGGTCATGGCGCGGTTGATCAGCAGCGCGCGGCTGGCGTGCGGCACCAGCAGCGAGAGGCGCTGCTTCATGCGCCGATCGACCATGCGGCGGCCCGACAGCACGGTCATCATCACCGGGCAGTTCGCATTCGACATCTCGAGCACGACATTGGCCGCGTCGCTGCATCCCTGCGGCTGCATCCATTCCTGGTAGAAGCGCCCGCGCCGGTACTCTTCGAAATTGACGAGATCGGGAATGCTAACAATCCTGCCGTGTGGCGGCAGGACCGTCAGCGGATCGAACTTCGAATGGGTCTCGGCATAGAGCTGGATGTAGTGCGGGTCCGCCCCGCAATAGTAATGCGTGACACCGGATTTGCTGATCGAATCCTTCGAGAACAGCCCGCAGGCCTGGCCGCCGACGAAATCCCGGATGCCGGCCACCGCGCTATTCCACAGCGAAGGATCGAGCCCGGCATCGTAGATGGACTCGACGAGATCTGGCAGCTTTTGCGATCCGTGCATGGCTCAAATTGGCACTGAATGATCAATGCCGGGGAGCATAACACAACCGTAGCATGCGACATCCTCCGATCGGAGGAGGCGCCGGCCGGGCGGATGGCGCCCGGCCGGCGGCATCGCGTTCGAGCCGCCAGGGCTGATGCCGGCTCAGAACGCGACGCGAACGCCACCCTTGGCCGTGCCGGTGCGGCTCTGATCGGACATCATCATGCCCTCGACCGCGCCAAACACGGACACGTTGGGCCCGGTGCGGTAGTCGAAGCCGAGGCCGGCGACGGCACCGACCGTGCTGCGACTGCCCGGGGTGACGAACGACAGATTCTGGCCGAGCAGCACCGTGTTGACGGTGGTGTCGCCGACGCGCTGGAGCGCGATGACACCGCCATGGATGTTGGCCTTGAGCTCGCCGCCGGCAATGCTCGTCACCCGCGAGAGATCGACCTCGCCGCGCTCCTCGAAGTCCTGCAGCGTGCGGCCACCGACCGACAGCCCTTGCGCCGAACCGGTCTCGCTGTAGCCGTCGAACCGGCCCGCGACATAACGCAGCCGCGCGGTCGGCGTCAGCACGTAGCCGTTGCCGATGTTGAGTCTGTAGCCGTAGGCGACCTCTGGACTCACGTACCATCCGCTGTAGTTCGCGGCTGCCGTCTCCATGCCGCCGACGACCGCGTTGTTCAGCACCAGCCGGCGCGACCTGTTGTCGGCATTGCCGCCCTGGATCGTGAGGTCGAAGAACTGCGAAGCCCATTCGAACCGGCTGTAAGCGCCAGCAAACACGTAATTGGTGTCCACCGACTGCGAATTGAGATCGACCGAGAGGCCGCCCTGCCCGCCACCGAGGAAGGCGCCGACCAGCCAGTTCGGCTGCACCTTCCGGTCGATGCCGATGGCCCCGCCCCACGCCGTCGAGGTCGCGCGCAGCGTGGAGGTGGTCTCGTCCTGAATGCGCTGGCCGCCGAAGCTGTTGGCCCAGACCGTGATCGGCGCGGGATCGGTCCACAGGCTGCGCGGCGCCTTGGTGAAGGGTCCGGCCTGCGCCGTCTCGGGGGCATAGGCCATTGCCATCATGTTGCTGCCGGCCGGCCCAGCGCCGCCGCTCAGGCGGCCCTGCACCAGCGAGGAGACGCCGCCGGTGAAATCCATCAGCGTGCGGTCGGTCTGTGCCGGCGCGGTCGGATCGAGGGTGGCGAGTGTGCCGCCGGCAAAGACCTTCGGGCCATCGAAGCCCCCGCTGTTGGTGTTGATGGTGCCGTTGAAGTTGACGAAGGTCGGAAGCTCGATGCTCGTCAGCGACGCCACCCGGCTGCTCAAAGGGACGAAGTTGACGTTGACGACGTCGGCACCGAAGCCGAAATCGACCACACCGTTGATCTTCGAGCCCGGCAGCAGCGTCACCGTGTCGGCCTTGCTCGACAATTTGATTGCCGTCCCGCTGGTGCCAGTGATCGTACCGGAATTCGTGATGTTCGCCCCGTCGCTGGAAGAGATGCCCGTACTGGCGATCATGGTGCCGGAATTGATGACGTTGGCCTGGATCGCGGAGATTCCGGTGCCGCCGAGGTTGGAGGCCTGAAGAAGGCCGGTGTTCGTCACATTGGCGACGTTGGCGCTGACGGCTGCGCTATCCCCAATGATGGACCCGGAATTGTTGACGTTGCCGACGAGTGCATTGACGCCGCGATCTGCCGTGACTCTTCCGATATTGTCCAGGTTCACCGTGCCGGCGCTCATGCCGGAGCCGAGTATCGACGCAATCAGCCCTGTGTTGGTCACAGTGACGCTCGTACCAAAGATCGCGCTCGATACGCTAGTTATCGTGCCGCTGTTCGTCACGCTTGCCGCGAGGTCGGCGCGAATGGCGTTGCTCGCGCCGCCGTCGGCACCAATGGTGCCGGAGGCGAAATTGGACACGTTGACGTTCTTGCCGGACACGCCGAACACGTGACCGGCGATGTTGCCTGCGTTTGCCATCGTCACCACACCGGAGGCCTCGATCGCGCCGCCGGTCGCTGCAATCTGCGAAATGATACCGGAGGCATCATTGGTGATGTTGAGGGTCGTACCCTTGATGCCGCGGGCATCTCCCGAGATCGTTCCGGTGTTCGAGACCACGTTGACCGTGGTACCGTTGATCCCGATCGTATCGGGCCCGACGCCGGCGATCGTGCCGGAATTTCGCACAGTGGACGTCGTGGCTTCGACCCCGCTCCCCCTTCCCCCGGCTTCGCTCGCAATCATGCCCGCATTGTCGAGCGTGAGTGTCGACGCCAGAATCGCATGAAAGCCGGTGATCGTGGCGCCGCTGAGATTCGACACCGTCAAACCGAGGCCGCTGAGACCCGACGCCAACGCGCCGTCGATGATGCCGGCATTGATGATAACATTGCCATCGCCGCTCTGGATGCCGAAGGCGCTTCCGTGCACCTTGGCCCCGGCCTCGATCCGATAGATGTTGTTGTCGTCCAGGCTTGTCCCATATCCGTTGTTGGGGGCCTGCTGAGCGTCGACATCACCCGAGCAAACGATGGTCGCATTGCTGACCGGTGCCGCCGGCGTGCACGCAGCCTCGACCCGATCGACGGCCAGCAGCGGCGCAGCGAACACCAGAAAGCGCATCGATCGCCGCACCAAATGCCGCTGCACCAAGTCGCCAAGAGCCGTCACATTCATCGCCTTCGTTCCCCAGAAAACCTCGCGCTTGATGGCAGCGCAGGCATGGTGATGCCGGACTCCTCCATTGGAAGGCGCTCGGCAGCGAACCCTGGATTCGCTAAACGCTAAGGTAGAAGCACGCCAATGGCCCGACTTGGACGGAAACGACCGCGCTTCAGCCGAGAACGAACCGAAGGCGCTTCGTTCCGCACTGGTGCAGAGTTGCTACACCGAAGCGGCACTCACGCCTGGTCCCAACCCTGTTTCTCGGCGCACTCCGCCCAGACCGGCGCGCGATAGATTTCGCGGCCGCTGTTGTCCCTGACGCGAATCCAGGCGTCGCGATCGCGCAGATCGTCGCGCCAGACGAAGAGATGTTTTGCCGTCTCGTTGGCCACCACGAATGTCGCTTCCGCACATTCGAACACCATGCCGCCCGGGTCGATCTTCACGATGTTGCCTACCAGGAGGTCGAAAAAGAAACGGCGCATTCAATACTCCGGCTGCGGATGCCGCACGCAACGCTTGGGTCATGGCTTCGCGATCAAGGATCACGTCGGATCCCTGTCTGCTGGCTGAAATCGGCAGTTGGCTGAAATCCAGTGGCGCGCCGTCACGGCATCTCGCCGCTCCTGATGTCACTCGGCGTCGCGTTATAGGTGCGCCGGAAGCAGCGGTTGAAATAAGAGAGATCGCCGAAGCCGACATCGTAGGCGATCGAGCTCACCGTTCGCCCGGCATATCCCGGTTCCCGCAGCATGCGGTGCGCGCGCTTGACGCGCTGCTCGATCAAGAAGGAAGAGAACGTCTTGCCGTCGG
The DNA here is from genome assembly GCF_009176685.1 of Bradyrhizobium sp. TM102. NCBI lineage: Bacteria > Pseudomonadati > Pseudomonadota > Alphaproteobacteria > Hyphomicrobiales > Nitrobacteraceae > Bradyrhizobium > Bradyrhizobium sp. TM102. Next base: position 4,951,609 of record NZ_AP021855.1, read on the forward strand.
CCTCGAACAGGCGCTGGAGATAGCGCGGCGTCACGCCGAGCTCCTGGGCAACCGAGGCCACTGACAGATCCTGCCGCCAGCAATTGTTGGCGATGGAGACTTTCGCCTTCTGGAGCCGCGCCGCCTTGACGCCGCGCCGTCCGGCCAGCTCCCGCGCTTCTCCGGTGGCACCGAGGACGAGCGCCAGCAGATCGTGCAGATGCCCGACCCCGAGCTGCCGCAGCACGGGCGTCGCGAACGCCTTCTCCCGCACCAGCGTCACCGCGTAGTCGACCAGCAGCCTCAGTCCGGCGGAGCTTTCAGGCATGATGCGCATCACGGCATCGTCGACGTCCACGATCATCGGCGCCAGCACGCGCCTCGGCACGCGCAGCGAGAAGCAGCTTCCCAGCAACAGCCGCTCGAACGTCGTGACGTCCTCCGCGCTCGTCAGCACCGCCTCTCCTGCATGAAGCCTCAGATCGTGTCCCCGCTCGGATATGCCGAGAACGCCGGACCTGTTCACGATCAGGGCGAGGCTGTCGTCGCCATCGGCCACCAGCTGCTTGGTGCGAATGACCCGCGCTCCGCACAGCCCCCCGATCAACAACTGGGCTTCCGGCAGGACATGAGAGGTGAAGCTCGCCGCGGCCGGCTTTCCATCCCTTGCCTCGACCTCCGCCTTCAGCACCCCGCGGCAATAGAAATCGCGAAGCAACGGGATGCGCTCGTTTTCGGGAATTTCGTTCGTTGAAACATTGAGAACGGAAAAATCAACCATGCTGCTCACTGCAATCTCTCCAGCCGACGAGCAGACCCGGCCACGCGCTGTCGTTTCCTCCACACGCGCGTTCGATGCCGTTGTGGCAAGCTTCGCGGCGCTCGCTGCTCTTCAATTATCAGAAGCGCGATATACGAAAGTCTCGAATGACTCGCGTCCTGCATTCGGATGACCCGCGAGCGCGGATCATCACAATGGATTGAGAACGCGGCACGTAACATCGAGGCATCGCAATGAATCACGCAACGCTGTCATCGCCGTTCGTTCGCAGCGCGAACGGCACGGCAAAGCCGGCGGCGATCTTCACCAGATCAGCCTGCCTGCCGGCGCCCGTCTTCTCGAACAGGCGACCGAGATGCGTCTTCACCGTCGTCTCGGCGACGCCGAGTTTTGCGGCGATGTCGGGAACACCGCCGGTCTCGATGATCGCCATCAGCACGCGCAATTCAGACGGCGTCAGCCTGAAGGCTGCTGCGATCGCGTCGGCTGCGAGCAGCGGCAGCATGGAAGCTCTTTGAACGAAGAGCATCGTGGCTGCAATGTCCCGCGGCAGGCTGCGATCCCGCTTCAGCGGAAAAGCATGGAGCAGATAATGCTGCCCATCGGCCGACGTCGCAAGTTCGATCTGACGACGAGCGGCAGAATGTGTGCCTTCATCGAATTCGCACAGGCTGCGGAATATTTTATCGGTCTGGGTGTTGCGGGCCACGATCCGGTCACCGACGATCGCAAGCAGATTGGCATCGGCGAACAACTGGCGGCATGCCGCGTTGGCATGAACGACGCGGCCGTCCGCATCGAGCAGGCAGATCGCCGTGTTCAATCCGTCGAGGACGTCGGCAAGGTCGTCCACCGTATGCGAGCGCGCCCTGATCTGCCGGCCCATGATCTGCGACCGATGGATGTGCGGAGCGAGCAGCCGCATGCGCTCGCGCATCGCATCGTCGACGGTTCCACGGGAGCGGTGGCGCAACACCTGCAGGATCGTGGTGCGCGCGGCCGTCTTCTCGAGCGCGACGGTCGCGAGGTCTATCGCCCCCTGCGGTTCCACCCACTCGCGATGGAAGCTCGTCTCGAGAAAATCAGCATGGGACATGATGTCGGTCACGCCGATCGTCTGTTCGGACGCGAGGGTGAGGTGACGGTCGAGCAGAGGATCGAGCTCCACATACCGGTCGCGATAAAGCTGGCGGAAGCGGGCGTCGGTTCCAAAATGCTGCTGAATCTCGATCGTAAGCCGTGCTGAATCCCTGGACAGGATCATCGCGGCGCAACCACCGACGAACTGCAAAACCTGTTCCAGCGCGCCGCTGCGCAAGGCGGGGTCAACCGCCGCGTCGTAAATCTCGCCGATGAGAGACGAGAACCGGTTTGCCTGATGGGTCGTCATCGGACGGACGACGCGATCTGCGTGCGGCCCGTCCGAGACGGAGAGCTCGCGATCCGGGAACTGACGGAGAAGACGGGCCGGTCAATTGCCGCCTTCGACGAGGAAAAAACGTTGCAGCCAGATGCTGGAATATCGAACATCGTCCTTGCGTAACGTCAACCGCAGGGTGCGGCTTGGACTGTTTCGCCAAAGACTAGGATAAATGCGAACAGCGCGCGGACTGTGTGCGATGAGTCACGCGCCGGTTCGCTGCCGCCCGCTTCGTTGCCACGTCCTGCCCGCTTCACGGCCGGCAGCGGCAACCTATTTCCGATTCTCCTCGCAGAACTTCAACGCGGCCAGCGCTTCGCCGGCACGCGGTACCTGCATCTCGATACTGTCGTCGTCATCGTCCTCGAAATCGAGCGTCAGGCGTCTCGCCTTCGACAGGCGGTCCATCATCGACTGGTCGTACTCGAAGATGCCGCGCACGGTGGTCTTGTCCATGACCTCCCACTTCGCCTTCTTCATGATGTCCGCATCGTCAGTGCCGACATCGGCCCGAAGGATCTCTCCGACCTTCTCCCATTCCCAGCCATCATAGATCATCACGATCACGATCGCCTTCTCGGAATAGGTGATCACGATGACGTAGTCGCGGTTCTCGTCCTCCTTGTCCTTGTAGCCACGGCTCGCATTGCAATGCGTGTCCTGCGTGCGCTTTTCGATGGTCCAGTCGCCGACCTTGGATTGTTGCGCAAGCGCCGGTCCGGCGCTTAAGGCGCCCGTCGCGATCAGCAAAGCGGCAAGAAGGAATCGTTTCATGTCAGCCTCCAGCGCGTTCCCCGGGCCGAGATGACCACCTCCGCGGGAGGGCCGCAAGGGCTTACCCCGGCAGAACGGCGGCGCCCGTGCCTATCCCCGCCGCGGCACGATCGCGATGGGAGTGAAGGTGTAAACCTCCTCGCCGCTCTGGTTGAACATGGTCCATTTCACCAGCGCGATACCCTGCGGCTTCGACTTCGAGGGCGTCAGGCTCATCACCTCCCCAACCAGATGCAGGCGATCATTGGGCCGTACCGGCATCGTCCAGCGCAGGCCGTCGACGCCGGCGCCGATCAGCGGATGCGGGCCGAACGGGCGTGTCTGGATCGCGAGATTCATGGCTATCGCCGCGGTGTGCCATCCCGATGCCGCCAGGCCCTTGAACAGGGTCGCCTTGGCCGCCTCGTGGTCGAGATGCATCGGCTGCGGATCGAACTCGGCCGCGAAGCGCTTGATGTCGGCCTCGATGACCTCGACCTCGGGGGACCTGAACCGCATTCCGATCGCCAGATCGTCGAACCATTCGACCTGCGCCATGATTTTGCCTCGCAATGTCGTGCGCCGCCTTCGAAGAGACGGCCAAAGGGCTCCAGCAATGGCGGGACCGCAGCGCACAAAACCAGCCCCGAGGTTCCCCGCGAAACCCCTTTCCCGAGGCGACGAAACACCGCTGAAACAGATGGCCGCTTAAGTCGTTGTCAAAATAAATACAGGGACGGCTACCATGCAATTCCTTCTCGACCTGATCTACGACTATTCCTGCTGCCGCAACCTCGTTGCCCATTCAATACGGGAGGACGAGCTATGATCGAGCTGATCTCGGGCCTGCTCGCCCTTTGCAGCGCCGGTGTCTTTGCGGCGCACGCGCTGGACGCCTACCGCACCACACATCACTGACCGCTTCGCCGTTTCGGCCGCTAGAAAGGCCGCCGGTAGAAGTGCTCCGAATGCGTTGCCGGCGGAAACCGGTTGGCGAGAGAGAGCGCGCCTGTCTCGTCGGTCTCGAGCGCGATCTTCTGCGCCAGCATCACGTCGCCCGGCACCAGGAAGCCTGACGGGACGAAGCACCATCCCATCGTGGCGCGGCCCTCGCCGTCGATTTCGTGGACATTGGCGGCGGTGCCGTAGTGAATGCGATAGGTCTTGCCGGTGTCGCATCCAATGACGTCGAAATACCGGTGCTCTTCGAATTGGGCGCGCTGTGCGGGCGAGAGCCAATCGAAGAGCAGCCGGCGACCACGGGCATCCGGCGTGTTCTCGCCGAAGAAGCGCCGATACAGTTCACGCAGCGCATGCAGACGCGCACGCGCCGGCGCGCGGAGCCAAACCGCCGTAATCATGAGCAGCTCAGATCAACCGCCGACCAGGCGGGGATAGAACAGCGTTTCCTGCGCGGTCGGGTCGAACGATCTGATACGAGTGACTTCGCCGGGTCCGTTGCGAAGGGCCGCGGTGAAGCCGGCTCCAGTCAGCTCCCGAAAGCGCCGTTCGGCTCGCGCCAGCGCTTCGGCATTGCCAGGATCAAACTCGTGGCGCGTATCGCCAGTCTGGTCCATCACGATCTGGGTTGCCATGTTGAGTCTCCTCATGCCCAGCCCTGAATCTGATCAAAGCAAACCTCGTGCCCTCGGTTCCTGATGGCAACAACTTTCTCATGTCGGCGCATCACGCCTTGCTGAGCAGGAGCGTTTTTCGAGCGAAGTGGACGGGTTTTCGTCAGCGCGAGGCCGCCGCTCCGCCGCCCTCGTCGATCTGCCGGCCCATCAGTGCGATCGCCTTCTGATAAACGCCGGCCGCATTCCAGGCCTCGATGGCGACGAAATTCGGCTCGCCCGGCTGGTAACCGGCTCCTGCTTTCCAGCCATGACCTTTAAGGAAATTCGCGGTCGAGTTCAGCGCGTTGGCGGCCACCTCGAGGTTGCCGGTGCCATAGGCCAGGATGTTCTTGGGCATGAACTGGGTCTGGCCGACCTCGCCATGCATGGAGCCGCGGGTCGCCCCCGACAGCGTGCCGCGGTCGACCAGCTTCAAGGCCGCGTAGAGCTGGTCGGTGAAGAATTCAGGACGGCGGCAGTCATAGGCCAGGGTTGCGATCGACGACAGCATGTTCTGGTTGCCGCGCTGGCTGCCGAAACCGGTCTCCATGCCCCAAATCGCGATCAGCGGGCCGGGCGGGACGCCATAGCGCTGCTGGATGGAGGCGAACAAGGCAGCCTGCGACTGCTTGAGCTGGCGCCCCTTGGCGACGATAGTGGTGGCGCCGCGCTTGGCGAGAAACTGGTCGAGCGTCAGCGAAAAGCTGCGCTGGCCGCGGTCGGCCGCGATGGTGGCACTGGCGTAGTTGGTCTGCATCAGCGCCGAGAGCGCGGTCTGGCCGATGCCCTTGCCCTGCGCCTCTGCGCTGAACTCTCGTTTCCAGGCCTCAAAACCCGCCGGCGAGCTGCCGCATTGCGCGGCCGCGGCGGCGGACGCCAGGCACCCGAGCAGCGCCATCGCACCAACAACCGCTCCCGCAACAGCCCTGCCCGTGGTCATACCCAATCTCCCGTCCTGTAACCGATCGGCGCAACCTTACCCGGAGGAACGCGCCGACTCCATGGCCTGATCATAGGACAATTCGAGGCCGTCCAGATTGCCTTCCTTCCGCCATTTGTCGAGCAGCCGCAGGAAGGCCACCGGCCCGCGCCAATATTGGCTGTTTCTTGCCGCGATCGGATCGAACACGCCCTCGTTGTTGTAGTAACCGGGCGTGCATTCGGCGAGATAGGTCTGGCGGCCGAGCGCGGCCTTGACGACCTCCTCGACCCAGGCGTTTTCCGCGGCCAGCGTCGGCTCCAGCGTTCGGGCTTTGCGCTTGCGCGCTTCGGCGATCACATAGGCGATGTGCTGCGACTGCTCGTCGATGATGTGCGGGAAGTTGGCGCTCTGGCCGGCCTGCACCGTGACGATCAGGAAGCAGTTCGGAAATCCGCGGCTGTAGAACCCATGCATCGTCTTGACGCCGCCTTGCCAGCGCTCGGTCAGGCTCATGCCGTCGCGGCCGTAGACCTCGAAGCCCATGCGGCGGGCGTAATCGGTGCCGACCTCGAAGCCGCTGGCATAGATCAGGCAGTCGAGCTCGTAAGCCTTGCCGCCAGCCACGACGCCGTTCTCGGTGATGCGATCGACCCCCTGCCCTTTGGTGTCGACGAGATGCACGTTGGGACGATTGAAGACATCGAGATATTCGTCGTGGAAGCACGGCCGCTTGCAGAACGCCTTGTACCAGGGCTTGAGCGCGTCCGCGGTCGCCGTGTCCTTGACCACCGCATCGACGCGGGCGCGGATCTCCTCCATCTTGCGGTAGTCGGCCTGCTCGATGACTTTCAGCGCCTCTTCCATCGAGGTCACCGGCTGCGGCTGCCGACGCGGCGCCAGCAGGATCTCGCCGAGCAGGCCGGTCCAGCCGTCCTGCACCAGGTCCCGTTCGACCGGCTCGCCGGAGATCACGGCGGTGAAATTGTCCATACGCTCGCGCTGCCAGCCGGGCCTGAGGCTCTGCGCCCAATCTTGATCCGTCGACCGGTCGTCGCGCACGCCGATCGCCGACGGTGTGCGCTGGAAGACATAGAGCTCCTTCGCAGCGCGTCCGAGATGCGGCACGCATTGCACGGCGGTGGCGCCGGTGCCGATGATGCCGACGCGCTTGTCGGCAAGTCCGGTCAGACCACCATCCGCATTGCCGCCGGTGTAGCCGTAGTCCCACCGACTGGTATGGAAGCTGTGGCCCTTGAAGGTCTCGATGCCGGGAATGCCCGGCAGCTTCGGTCTGCTGAGCGGACCTCCGGCGAGAATGACGAAACGCGCACGGATGCGATCGCCCCGATCGGTCTCGACCAGCCAACGCGCCTCCTGCTCCTGCCATGCCATTCGCGAGATGACGGTCTGAAACAGCGCGCGATCGTAAAGACCGAAATGGCGGCCGATGCGACGGGAGTGCTCGTAGATCTCCGGCGCGCGCGCATATTTGCGCACCGGCATGTAGCCGGTCTCTTCCAGCAGCGGCAGATAGATGTAGCTCTCGGTATCGCAGGCGGCGCCAGGATAGCGATTCCAGTACCAGGTGCCGCCGAAGTCGGCCGCCTTTTCCACGATGCGGAAATCATCGATGCCGGCTTCGCGCAAACGCGCGGCACAGAGCAGCCCGCCAAAGCCGCCACCGACGACGAGCACTTCAGTCCCTTCACTGACAGGTGCGCGCGCAAATCCGGGATCGGCCCAGGGGTCGTCGAGGTAGCGGCCGAATTCCCCTGTTACCTCGACATACTGGGCCTTGCCCTCGGCACGCAGACGGCGGTCGCGCTCGTCGCGGTAGCGCGCGCGGAGAGCTGCAATATCGACGGTAGGTTCGCCGGCTGCACCGGTCTTGTGTCTTTCCGCTGACATGCATTTCCTCCACGGAGAACGCTGCTTCGCCGGCAGCTCGGATCAGTTAGCCCTGAAAAAGTGACGCATGCAATCGCGTCCAATGCTTTTTGCGTGAACGCCGCGCGACGTTCCGCTAACCTCACGCGCAAATCACAAGGGCAACGCCACGCAACGACGTGGCCGTGGAGGAGACCATGCAGGGATTGATGATGGACATGCCGCTTCTGATCAGCGGCCTGATCCAGTATGCCGCGGACTATCACGGCGAGGCCGAGATCGTCGCGCGCGAGATCGAGGGCGACATTCATCGCTACACTTATGCCGATGCCCATCCGCGCATCAAGCGCATGGCGCTGGCGCTGAAGCGGCTCGGCATGAATCCGGGCGATCGCGTCGGCACGCTGGCCTGGAATACGCATCGTCATTTCGAGATGTTCTATGCCGCGCCGGGTATGGGCTATGTGCTGCACACCGTCAACCCGCGGCTGTTTCCCGAGCAGCTCGTCTACATCATCAACCACGCCGAAGACCGCCTGCTGTTCATCGACCGCGCCACGCTGCCGATCGTCGAGGCGATCGCGCCGCAGCTCAAGACGATCGAAGCTTATGTCGTGATGTCGTCGCGCGAGCGGATGCCCGAGACCAAGCTCGCCAACGTGCATTGCTACGAGGAGCTTCTCGACAAGGAGAACGAGGCCGGCTTCACCTGGCCGGAGTTCGACGAGAAGTCCGCCTCCACCATCTGCTACACGTCCGGCACGACCGGCAATCCCAAGGGCGTGATCTATTCGCACCGTGCCGCGATCCTGCAGACCATGACCTGCTGCAATTTCGACTTCCTGCCGGGACATGTCGAAGGCGTGCGCGAGGTGATGATGCCGATGGCGCCGCTCTTCCATGGCAATGGCTGGAACATGCCGTTCACGGCTCCCTACACCGGATCGAAGCTGGTGCTGCCGGGCCGCAACTACGAGCCCGACAAGCTCTATGAATTGCTCGAAGGCGAGAAGGTGACGCTGTCGGCGGGCGTACCGAGCTTCTGGCTGATCCTGCTCGACTGGCTGGGCCGCACCGGCAACAAATTCTCCACGCTGCGGGCAACGTTGTCGTCGGGCTCGGCGCCGCCGCGCGCCATGGTCGAGAAACTGAAGCGCGACTACCATATCGACTACATCCAGGCCTGGGGCATGACCGAGGCGCTCGGCTGCTCGATGCCGGGCTTAAGGCCCGGCTCGGAGCATCTCGGCGACAAGGAGAGGTTCGACCGGCGCCAGGTGTCTGGCCGCGCCTGCTTTGGCACGAGCTTGCGCATCGTCGACGACAGCGGCGCCGAGTTGCCACGCGACGGCAAGTCCGTCGGCCATTTGCGCGCTCGTGGCCCCTGGGTCGCCTCCGGCTACATGAAGCTAGACGAAGGCCTCGACCGCGACGGCTGGCTGATCACCGGCGACATGGCGGTGATCGACCCACAGGGCCACGTCACGCTCACCGACCGCTCCAAGGACGTGATCAAGTCCGGCGGCGAATGGATCTCCTCGATCCAGCTCGAGGACGTCGCCTTGTCTCACCCCGACGTGCTTCAGGCAGCCGTGGTCGCGATCAACCATGAGAAATGGCAGGAGCGTCCCCTCCTCCTCGTCGTCCGCAAGAAGGGCGCGACCGTCGACGGCAAGACGCTGCTCGACCATATGCGCCCGAAAATCGCGAGCTGGTGGATGCCGGACGCGGTCGAATTCCTCGACGAATTCCCGATGACGGGGACCGGCAAGGTGTTGAAATCGGCTCTGCGCGAGAAGTTCAGGGAGTATCGCGTCGCGTGAGCCGCGCGCAGAGGCGTCGACCTTGTAGCCCGGATGGAGCGCAGCGCAATCCGGGCTACGAAGGCGGACATCGGTCGTCTTCCCTGACGCCATCATCTTCACCTTTTGGTCAATTCAGCGACGATATATCGGGAGGTCGCTAACCCCGCATCGAGGACATCATGGCGTTTTCCGGATTGGGCCTGCATCTCGGCAATCTGTCGCGCCTGTCGAACGCGCAGACGCGTTCGATCAGCCCCGAGAACTTCACCGGCGAGAAGGGCAAGGGCGGCATGTCCGTCGATGGCCCCGCCGCCCGCCAGGCCCGCGATCTCGGACAGGGCTGGAAGGTCTCGCCCTACGTCGTCATCGAACCGGGCACGACCTTCACGCTCGGCGACATCGCCGGGCAAGGCGCGATCCAGCAGATCTGGATGACGCTGGCGCGCGGACGGCTGCGGCATTCGATCCTGCGCATCTACTGGGACGACCAAACGCTGCCGAGCGTCGAGTGCCCGGCCGGCGATTTCTTCGCTTGCGGATGGGAAGAGTTCGCGCAGGTGTCCTCCCTCGCGGTCTGCGTCAATCCCGGCCGCGCCTTCAACTGCTATTGGGAGATGCCGTTTCGCAAGCGCGCGCGCTTCACGCTCGAGAACCGCAGCGAGGAGCAACTCACCGTCTACTACCAGATCAACTACACCCTGACCTACGTGCCGGAGGACTGCGCCTACTTCCATGCCCAATTCCGCCGCACCAACCCGCTGCCTTACAAGGAGGTCTATACCATCCTCGACGGCATCAGCGGCGCGGGCCACTATGTCGGCACCTACATGGCCTGGGGCGTCAACAACAACGGCTGGTGGGGCGAAGGCGAAATCAAGTTCTTCATCGACGGCGACGGTGACTTCCCGACGATCTGCGGCACCGGCACCGAGGACTATTTCTGCGGTGCCTATAATTTCGATCCCTATGTCGCCCATTCCGGCCAGGGCCAGCAATCGCGCTACCAGGAATTCACCACGCCCTATGCCGGCCTGCCCCAGGTGATCCGCCCCGACGGCGTCTACAAATCGCAGCAACGGTTCGGCATGTATCGCTGGCACATCCCCGATCCCGTGCGCTTCCACTCCGATCTGCGTGTGACGATCCAGGCGCTGGGCTGGTTGCCGGGCACCAAGGAGGCCAAATACCTTCCGCTGCAGGACGACATCGCCTCCGTCGCGTTCTGGTATCAGACGCTGCCGACGGCGCCCTTCCCGAAACTGCCCGGCCCGGATTATCTCGAAATCGGCTGATCCTGCCGCCGATCAATAAGGAGACCAGAGATGCTTTACCCGATGTCGCCAAAAGTCGTCGAGCTCAAGCGCAAGCTCGAGAGCTTCATGGACCGGCACATCTACCCGAACGAGGAGCGCTTCTATCGCGAGGCGGAAGAGCTGGGACCCTGGAAGGTCTATCCCGTCGTCGAGGAGTTGAAGCCGCTGGCGCGTGCGGAAGGTCTCTGGAATCTGTTCCTGCCGGAGTCCGGCCATGGCGCAGGCCTGACCAATCTCGAATACGCGCCGCTCTGCGAGGTGATGGGCCGATCGCATCTGGCGCCCGAAGTGTTCAACTGCTCGGCGCCCGATACCGGCAACATGGAGGTGCTGGAGCGCTACGGTTCGGAGAAGGACAAGGAGCGTTGGCTGAAGCCGCTGCTCGCAGGCGAAATCCGCTCCTGCTTCGCCATGACGGAGCCTGCGGTCGCCTCATCCGATGCGACCAACATCGAAAGCTCGATCGTGCGCGACGGCGACCATTACGTCATCAACGGCCGCAAATGGTACACGACCAACGCAACCGATCCGCGCTGCAAGATCTGCATCTTCATGGGCAAGACAGACCCTGACAATCCCGACCGCCACAAGCAGCAATCGATGATCCTGGTGCCGATGGACACGCCGGGCATCGAGGTGAAGCGCCCCCTGCCCGTGTTCGGCTTCTACGGCGTGCCTGACCGGGCGTCCGAAGTCGTCTTCACCAATGTGCGGGTCCCCAAGGAGAACATGCTGCTCGGCGAAGGCCGCGGCTTCGAAATCGCGCAGGGCCGCCTCGGCCCCGGCCGCATCCACCATTGCATGCGGCTGATCGGCCTTGCCGAACGCACGCTGGAGAAGATGTGCCGCCGCGCGCGCAGCCGCGTCGCCTTCGGCAAACCGGTCTCCGAGCAAACGGTGACGCAAGAGCGCATTGCAGAATCCCGCATCATGATCGAGCAGGCCCGGCTGCTCACGCTGAACGCGGCCTACGCGATGGACACCGTCGGCAACAAGGTCGCGAAGGCGGAGATCGCGATGATCAAGGTCGCCGTGCCCAACATGGCCTGCCAGATCATCGACTGGGCGATCCAGGCCCATGGCGGCGGCGGCACCTCGAACGATTTCGGTTTGACGCAGGCCTATGCGACCGCGCGTTTGCTGCGGCTTGCCGATGGACCGGATGAGGTGCACCGAAACCAGATCGCCCGGTTCGAGCTGAAGAAATATTCGAACGCGTAGATCCGGTGTTCGCCGAGGGCGCGCGGGTCGTTTCCCGCGCGCCTCGGCGCCCTCGCCTCAGTTCGCCAGATACACGTCCGGATCTGCGCTCCAGCTCGGCTTCTTGAAGGCGTTGCGCAGGGCGGGCGACATCGGGACGTTGTAGTTGAGGCCGTTCGGCGGCGTCGGGGACTGCAGCCATTTCTTGTAGAGCACCTCGATCTCCGGGCTTGCATAGAGCTCCGCAGTCGCGCGGTCGGCGAGCGCCTTGAACGGCGCATCCTCCCGCCGCAGCATGATGCCGTAGGGCTCCGGCTTGGAGAACGCCTCCTCGCTGATCATGAAGGCTTGCGGCTCCTTCGAGCGCGCAATCGCGACCGCGAGCTGCACGTCGTCGAGTGCGTAGGCCTGGGCGCGGTCGGTTTCCAAGAGCAGGAAGGCCTCGGCCTGATCCTTCGCCGGCATCAGACTGATGCCGAGATTGCGTTCCGTATTGACCTTGGCGAGCTGCGTCAGATTGACTGAGCCGGCCACGGCCGTGACCGCCTTGCCCTTGAGATCGTCGATGGTGTTGATCTTTGCTGCCTTCTTGGCTGCAAAGCGCGTCGCGCTGAGGAAGTGCGTGTTGGTGAAGGCGACCTGCTTCTGGCGGTCGGCGTTGTTGGTGGTCGCCGAGCAGTGCAGATCGAGCGTGCCGTTGACCATCAAGGGGATCCGGTTCGACGAGGTCACGGCGAGCGTGTCGACGACGATGTCGGGCATGCCCAGCTGTTTCTTCACGGCATCGACGATCCTAAGGCAGATGTCCATGGCGAAGCCGACCGGCTTCTGGTTGCCGTCGAGATAGCTGAACGGGACCGAGGCCTCCTGATAGCCCAGGGTGATCTTTTTGGTCTCCTTGACCTTCTGGAGCGTGCCCGACAAATCTTCGGCTGAAGCTGCGCCTGCAAGACATGTCAGGGCCAGGATAACGGTGGGTAGACGCATCGGCTGCTCCTAAAGGGGCTCGCGCCTCCATGCCGGGCGCAATCGCGGGATTTGATAGCGCAGGCGCACGCCAGCCGCCAGATGGGCTCGCGCCTATCAGCTATCGCAGCTTTCGATATGACGAGCGGCCGTTCGGCTCCGCCTGTGGCGTGACGGACCTTACGCGTCGATGCCGCGCTGGACCAGGATGCGCTCGGCGCTATCGTTCCAGACATCCATCCTGGTGATCTTGCCATTGCGCACCACGAAGCGGTCGACGTAACGGTTGCCCTCGAACGGGGTCCCATCCTTCCATTCGCCGTAGAGCGTACCGACGCTGTAAACCACGGTCTCGCCGTCGCCGGGGCAGACGTCGAACCGGTCCATCTTCTTCTTGACCCAGCGGTAGCGCTTGGCGTTGAAGCCGGTCGGGCCGCGCGGATGATCGAACTCGCGCCCGCCGGTGAAGGTGATCACGGTGCCCGGCGCCATATAGGTCGCCGCAGCGTCGGGATCGGGAATCATCGATGCCGTGAGATAGGCCTCCACGATCGCGGCGTCGGACAAATCAGCAGTTTCGGCTCTGGCGGCAACGGACATGGCAGGCTCTCCTGGGTTCGCGGAATATTACCGCCACTGTCGCGCAATCCATGCATATATTTTGAACATTTGCCTCGCTACACTGCCGACAATCTGGAGCCGCCGATCCCGGCTGATTGCTCTAAATTCCGTCCGCAAGAGCCATGATCACCCAGCCCGCCTTCGACCTGATCTTCCGTAACGCGCTGCTCCGATCATCCGCCGCGCCCGTCGACATCGGCGTGAAGGGCGGCCGGATCGCCGCGATCGCGCCGAAGCTCGCCTGCGAAGCGGTCGAGGTCGATATCGGCGGTCACCTCGCCCTGCCCGGCTTCGTCGACACCCACATCCATCTCGACAAGGCCTGCCTGCTCGACCGCTGCGGCCACGATCACGGCAGTCTCAGTGACGCCATCCGAGCCGTATCGGCGATGAAACGCGACTTCACCGTCGAGGACGTCTACGCCCGCGGCGCCAAGGTGCTCGAACGCGCGATCGTGCACGGCACGACGCACATGCGCACGCATGTGGAAATCGATCCGCGGATCGGCCTGCGCAGCTTCGAGGCGGTGAAGGCGCTGAAGCGCGACTATGCGTGGGCCCTCGACCTGTCGCTCTGCGTGTTCCCGCAGGAGGGGCTCACCAACGATCCCGGAGCCGAGGAGCTGCTGGTCCGGGCGCTACGCGACGGCGGCGAGACGATCGGCGGCTGTCCCTATACCGACACCGATCCGACCGCGCATGTTGCGCGCATCTTCGACCTCGCCCAGGAATTCGACGTCGACGTCGACCTCCATCTGGATTTCGATCTCGATCCCTCCTGGTGGCATCTCGACGAGGTCTGCCGCCAGACCGAGCGGCGCAACTATCACGGCCGCGTCGCGATCGGCCATGCGACAAAGCTCTCGGCATTGCCGCCCGAACGGATGAAGGCTGCCACCGCACAACTGGCAAGAGCCGGCGTCGCCGTCACCGTGCTGCCCGCGACCGATCTCTATCTCATGGGGCGCGAAGCCACCCACAACGCTCCGCGCGGGCTGACCCTCGCCCACAAGCTCGCGGGCGACGGCGTGGTTTGCTCGGTCGCGACCAACAACGTCCTCAATCCCTTCACCCCGTTTGGCGACGCCTCATTGCTGCGGATGGCGAACTTCTACGCCAATGTCGCACACGCTTCGGTCGGGGATTTCGACACCTGCCTCGATCTCGTGACCGAGCTGCCCGCGCGGCTGATGAACCTCGACGATTACGGCATCAAGGTCGGCAATCCCGCCGATCTCATCGTGCTTGATACGCAAGACAGCCGCTTCGCCATCGCCGAGCTGCCCGACGTCATGATGGGCTTCAAGGAGGGCCGACAGACGTTTGCACGGCAGCGGCCCACTCTGTTCCGGCCTGGGGCCTGAACGCGTTTCCGGTCGAATCTCCAACGGTAAAATCGTCGGGAACACGGCTGATCGTCGGACCGTTTCGTACCGATTCACGGCCGATACGTCCCCAGATCCGAGCCCGGTAGAATCCCGGACCGTAGCTGTGCGCATTGCGCAACGGGTCGTCCGGATCATACTAAGGGGACGCACTGAACGAGCTGTTCAGTGGGGAAGTATGTATATGTTCAGCGCATTCAGTAGCATCGATTATCGCTCCATTCGGGCCAACTCGCCGGCTGAAACCGCCGTCAAGCGACTGAATGGTATTGGCGAAGTCCTATCTGGCCTCGATATCTCGGCGATCCACACGCAGGACGACATGACCCGCGCGCTCTGGACGCTGGATACCGCCGACAAGTGCATCCGCATGATTCTCACCGAGTTCCGCACCGCGCCCGCCAAGGAGCAAGTCGTCCGCGAGGCCAAGCGCCTGGTCGACCTGATCGAGCTCGCCCGTGACGAAATCTCGAACTATCGCGACAGCGACAGGGTTTTGAGCTCAACCCACGCGTTCGGCGTCAGCGTTTGATCTTGCTCAGGATTCGATCTGCCTCGGTACGCCAATCAGCGCTGCGCGCGAACTCCGCCGTGCCCCTGACGCCGAACAGACCTTCATCAGCAAGGTCAGCCACCCAGGCCTGACGCTCTGCCGTGCCCTGCGCGGACCATGGTGTCAGTCCCGCCTCACGCACGGTCTCGGCGACCTCACGCACCTCCTCGGCTCGCCGGCGACCGTGCTCGATCACGCGCTGGAAGAAATAGGCGCCCTGCTTCTCCCAGTTGATCCCGGGGAACGTCTCCGCGAGCGAGGCCAACACCGCATCCTCGACCCCATAGGCACGCGCGGTCGTAAAACTCTCGATGACCATCGCCTCCAGGCCCTTGATCAAGATGCTGCGGCACATCTTCACCGCGGAGGACACGCCGAGCTTGTCGCTCGCGACCTTGGCGGCAAAGCCGATGGTGTTGAGCAGCGGCTCGATCTCTCTCGCGCCGGGGCCGCCGAGCAGCAGCGGCACCTTGATGCGATACGGCGGCACCGAGGTCATCACCGCACCCTCGACATAGCGGCCGCCTCCGCCGTCGATCAGCGCAGCAGCGCGCTGCTTGGCGCCCGGAGAGGCCGAATTGAAATCAAGGAACCAGTTACCCTGGTTGATCGCAGCGGCGCAGGCCTTCGCCACCGGCACGGCCTGGCTGGCGGTGACCGCGGAGATGATGAAGTCCGATTTCGCCGTCAACTCGGCGTGCGAGGCCGCAAGCGCCACACCGTGTTTCGCCGCATGCTCCTTCAGCGGCGCGCCCTGCTCGCCCCCGAGCTTGATGTCATAAGCCGAGACCTTGATGTCCTGCTGGCGCAAATCCTCGGCCAAGATTTTGCCGACTTCGCCGTAGCCAACCAGACCGATCTGCCATCGTTTCGGATCCACCATCAGTTCAATCCTCGTGTCGTCTCGTCGAACAGCTCCTCGACAGCATAGCGGCGCGGGATCAGCGCCTGCTGGAATGCGTAGTCGACGATCAGCTCCAGCGGCTTCCGGTTGGCCTCGATCCCGAACGGGACAAGGTCAGGCGTTGCCACTGCTCCCGCCTGCTCCTTGTTCCGCTTGAGCAGATCATAAACGCCCACAACGACGTCGGGCCGCGATTTCGCAAGTTGCTCGGTCACGACCACGAGGTGATTGACCGGGACGACGCCGCGCCTCGCGTACCATCTGGCGGCCTCCGCGGCTGGATCGGAGAAGAGCGGCTTCAGCTTGGGATTGTCACAGGTCTCGCCGAGGACGGCGTCGAGCTCACCGTCGAGCAGCATCTGCAGGATCTTCTTGTCCTTCGGGGCGCGCTCGGTGGTGTCGACATATTCGGCCACGTGCGGATCCTCGAAGGTGATCCAGCGGATCGTGTCGAGATTGACGCCATAGTCGTTGGCGAGGATGCCCCTGATCCAGGCGCCGGTCGTGGTCGTGAACGAGCGGATGCCGACGCGCTTGCCTTCGAGATCGGACGGCCCGAGCATTCCCCGTGCGGGATTGTACAGCGCATAGGAATGCTGGAAGCGCCCGAGCATGGTCGCCGGCAGCAGCACCAGCGGCTTGCCGTGCGCCTTCGCCATCAGATAGGTGACGATCGCCATCTCGCAGACCTCGAAGGCCTGCTCCCGCACCATCGGCTTGAACGCGGTGTTGGTCGGCGTGTACGCGATGAAGTCGAGATCGAAAAGATCGGAGCGGAGTTCGCCGCCCTTCACCGCCTGCACGTGGGGGTGGCTACCGAGCACGGCCTTCAGCTTGAGACGATCCATCCACCCGCTCCCACCGTTGCTCTAGACATCCTCGGTATTGTCGACATAGACGAGCCCGGCCTTCGCCAGCGCTTCGCGCATGCCGTACATGTCGAGGCCCAGTTCGCCCGAGGCAAGGCGCGTGCGCTTGCCGCCCTCGTCCGCGTTGCGCCTCCTCGCCTTCTCGGCGACCTCGGCGGCATAGCGCTTCGGGACCACCACGACGCCATCGTCATCGGCGACGACGATATCGCCGGGGTCGACATTGACGCCGGCGCAAACGACGGAGACGTTGACCGAGCCGAGCGTCGCCTTGACTGTGCCCTTGGCCGACACCGCACGCGACCACACCGGAAACTCCATCTCGTGCAGCGCTTTGACGTCGCGGCAACCGGCATCGATGATCAACCCCTGCACGCCACGTGCCTGCAGCGAGGTCGCCAGCAATTCGCCGAACATGCCGTCGGTATTGTCGGTGGTGCAGCCGACGACGAGGATGTCGCCCTTTTTGCACTGCTCGACCGCGACATGGATCATCCAATTGTCGCCGGGCTGCGCCAGCACCGTGACGGCGGGCCCCGCAATCGACGCACCAGACCAGACCGGACGCAGATAGGGCTTCATCAGGCCGATGCGGCCGTAAGCCTCGTGCACGGTCGAAACACCGTACTCGGCTATGTCGGCGGGATCGGCCCGCTCAATGTTGCGAACGACGACCGGCTTCATGCCAGCTCCTCCGCAACCGTCGGGAACAGGCGCTGATAGGCCTCGCCATAAGTCATGGGCACGCCGGTGTTGCGGCTGCCCTGAATACCACGGTTGAGCGCGACCCGCTCGTAATAGCCCCAGAGGTGTTTTTGCGCAGCGAGAATCTGGAACGCCTCGTACTTCTCCTTCCAGACCTCGTCGATCTTGAGGAGCAGATCCGGCTTGTAATTGCACTGCTCTGGCTGATGCGGCTCGAACAGGAACACCGGCGGCGCCGAATATTTGTACTGCGCGCCGGGCTTGTGACCCATCGCCTGCGCGACCACGCGGGTCTCCTGCGCGAAATGCGCCGCGTTGGGATGGTCGAAATTATAGGGGTCTTCCAGCGCGTGGGTCAGCACGAAACTGGGATTAAGCTCGCGATAGATGTCGACCATGCGGTCGAAATGCGCCTCGGTGAGCTTGAGAGGATAATCGCCGCAATCGAAGAACTCGATCTCCGCGCCGAGCAGTTTTGCCGCGCGCTCCGCTTCGTCCTTGCGGCCGGCCTTGACCGATTCCAGCGTCGCGCCCTTCTCCTTCCAGGCGAACTGGCTCTCGCCGCGCTCGCCAAAGGACATGCAGACGATCTTCATGCGATAGCCCTTCTTCGCATGCAGCGCGATCGCGCCGCCGGCGCGCCAGACGAAATCGCCGGGATGGGCGGTGATGACCAGACCTGTCTTCATGGGAGAAACTCCCCTCTCTTGTTCGTAACCATCATAGGCCGCCTGCGTCACGCCGGAAGCCACTTCATCAGATTGCAGCGGCCACTTGTTCCTCGCCGTCGAGCACGCGCCTCAGGCGCTCGCCGTCGAGCGCGCCTTCCCATTTGGCAATCGCGATGGTCGCGACCGCGTTTCCGATCAGGTTGGTCGGCGTCAAGCCCTGCGACATCAGGCGATGGATGCCGAGCACCAGCGCAACGCTCGTCACCGGGATGGTGCCGGTCGCCGACAGCGTCGCCGCGAGCACGACGAAGGCGGCGCCGGCGATCCCCGCCGCCCCCTTGGAGGTCACCAGCAGGATCAGCAAGAGCTCGATCTGCTCGGCCAGCCCGAACGGCGTGTTGGTTGCCTGCGCCAGGAACACCGAGGCCGCCGCGAGGTAGAGGCAGGTGCCGTCGAGATTGAAGGAATAGCCCGTCGGGATGACGAGCCCGACCACGCTCTTCTCGCAGCCCGCTTTCTCCAGCTTGGTCAGCATCCGCGGCAGCACCGTCTCCGACGATGTCGTGGCTATGCAGATCAACAGCTCTTCCCAGATGTAGCGGATCAGCTTGAGCAATGAGAAGCCGCAGAGCCGCGCCACCGGGCCGAGCGCCACGACGATGAAGACCACACAGGTGAGATAGAAGCCTCCGAGCAGCTTGCCGAGCGAGGCCAGCGATCCCACGCCGAACTTGCCGACCGTAAAGGCGATGGCACCGAAGGCACCGATCGGCGCCGCACACATCACGAAACCGACGACGGCGAACACCATTTTCGCAGCGATGTCGATCAGATGGACCAGCGGCGCGGCCCGTTCGCCGAGCTGCACCAGCGCAAAGCCGCAAACGACCGAGATGAACAGCACCTGGAGGATGTTGCCTTCGGCAAAGGCGCCGATGAACGTCGCGGGCACGATGTTCATCAGGAACGGCACGAAGCCAATGACGCTGGTCTGCTTGACATAAGGCTCGATCGCGCTGGCATTGATGCTGGCGGGATCGATGTTCATGCCGACGCCGGGCTTGAGCAGGTTGATCGCGATGAGACCGATGATCAGCGCGATCGTGGTCATGATCTCGAAATAGACGATCGCCTTCACGGCGACGCGCCCGACCCGCGCCATGTCGGCCATATGGGCGATGCCGTGCACGACGGTGCAGAAGATGATCGGCGCGATCAGCATCCGGATCGCCTTGATGAAGGCATCCCCCAGCGGCTGCATCTTGGCGCCCGCCTCGGGACTGGCGATCCCAAGCGCGATGCCGGCGGCCATGGCGATGAGCACCTGGATCCAGAGCTCCCTCCACCAGGGCCGCCCGCGCGGCTTGTCGATTGCAAGCACGGTCATCGGTCGAACTCGAACAGGCGCGCCGGATTGTCGACAAGGATCTTCTGCTGGAACTCGGGTTCGGGCGCGAACAGCGGAATCAGGTCGACGAGGTCGCCGTCATTCGGCATCACCTTGACGTTAGGATGCGGCCAGTCAGTGCCCCAGATGACGCGATCCGGCGCGGTCTCGACGATCTTTCGCGCGAACGGCACCGCATCGGTAAAGGGCGGACCGCTGGAGGACACCCGCTCCGAGCCGCAGATCTTGACCCAGCATTTCTCGTCGCACTGCATCAGCTCGATCAGGATCCTGAAGGGAAGCTGATCGAGCCCCTGCGCCGCCTTCACACGGCCCATATGGTCGATGGTGTAGCCAAGCGGCAGCCTGGTCAGCATGTCGGCATATTCAGGCAAATCGATCGCATCGAAGTGCAGATCGATGTGCCAGCCAAGCGGCGTGACCATCGCGATGATACGGTCGAACACGCGCTTGTCGGGCACGCCGCCGAGATGGCGGACGAAATTGAAGCGGCAGCCGCGGAAGCCACCTTCGTGCAGCACACGGAGCTCGCGCTCGGTGATGCTGTCGTCGATATTGGCGACCGCACGGTAGGCGCCATTGCTCTCAGCGATCGCATCGAGCGCCACACTGTTGTCGGTGCCGTGCACGCTGGCATTGACGATGACCGCACGCTCCACGCCGAGCTTGGCATGCAACGCCCCGAAATCCTCCAGCGGCGCGTCCGGCGGCGTGTAGGACCGGTCAGGCGCATAAGGGTATTTCGCACCGGGCCCGAAGATGTGGCAATGCGCGTCGCATGACAGCTTCGGCAGCTTGAACTTGGGCGTGCGCGTGTTCGGATCGGGCGGCGGAATGGTGGGCGTGTACATCATCGTCATCACTTCAACCGTCGGGCGAGACGGCTTCTTTCAAGTCCTGCTGCTGACGACCGGCCGCCGCCGCGACGGCGCGACATGATCGAGCGGCGGCGCCTGGAAGGAGGCAACCGTGGCCTGCACCAGCTGCTCGATAGCGCTGGCGGCATCGCCGCCATCGGCTTCGCCGCGCGACAGGCGCGAGACGCGATCGGGCGTCACCAGCGAGTAATAAAGTGCGCCTAGCAGGAAGTGACTGCGCCAGACAATGTCGGTGCGCGGAATGTGCGGCAGGCTCTCGTGGACCGCATCGATGAAGGCGTGGCTGGTGTCGTCAAATGTCTGCGCGATGATTTTTCGCGCGACCTCGTTGCCTTCGGCCGACATCACGGCGCGCAGCCGCGTGAAGCGCGCACCGCCGCCGGCAAGATCGCTGCCTGAGGTGAAAGCCGGCACGACATAGGCGCGCACCACCGCCTCCAGCCGGTCCTGGAGATCACGCACGCGCCTCGCGGCGGCGAGCAGTTCCGAACGGCGCAAATTCATCGGCCCGCAATGGCGCCGGTAGATCTCCAGCAGCAGGCCGTCCTTGGTCTTGAAATGATAGGTGACGCTGCCTGGATTGGCTCCGGCAGCCTGCGCGATGTCGCGCACCGAGATGGCATTGAAGCCGTTGGTGGCGAACAGCTCCTCGGCCGCGGCGAGGATCGCCTCGCGCATGTTCGGCTTGCGGGCCGTTTCCTTGCTGGTGGGTTTGCGTACCATGTGATTTGTACTATCGTACAAAAGATCAGGTCTCGTCAACAAAAACCATGGGCGGCATCCAGACGACCCGAAGACCGATGCAAGGATGCGCGCCCGCAAGGAGTGCTGGGAAAATGCTGGGTTTTAACAAGACAATCGGCGGATTGATGCTGGGCGCCGGTTTACTGCTGGCGGGCAGCGCCGCGCAGGCCGCCGACAATTATCCGAGCAAGCCGGTTCACATCCTCGTGCCCTACGCGGCCGGCGGCGCGGTCGATGTGCTCGCGCGCACGCTGGGCCAGGCGCTGGCGAAGTCTTGGGGGCAGCAGCCGGTGGTCGACAATCGTCCAGGCGCCGGCGGGATCGTCGCCTCGCAGGCGCTGACACAGGCCGCGCCCGACGGCTACACGCTGATCCTGGTCGCGAGCGGCCATCCGCTCAACCAGTTCATCTATCCGAGCGTGCCCTACGACACGTTTAGGGATTTTACCGCAATCACCGAAGTCGCCTCCTCACCGCTCGCGATCGTCGTGGCCAAGGACAGCCCCTACAAGACGCTCGGAGATCTCCTCGCTGCGGCGAAGAAGGAGCCGGACAAGCTCTCCTACGGCATGTCCGGCAATGGCACCTCGGCGCACCTGGCCGGCGAACTGTTGAAACACATGTCCGGCAGCAAAATCGTCGCGATTCCCTACAAGGGCGGCGCGCCGGCGCTGACCGCCGTGATCGCAGGCGAAATCCCGCTCAGCATCAATCCGCTTGCGGAAGCGATCGGTCAGCTCGAAGGCGGTCCGGTGCGCGCACTCGCGGTGACCTCGGCCGAACGCTCCAAGGCGCTACCTGACGTCCCGACCGTCGCAGAATCCGGCGTCGCCGGTTACGACGTTTCGGTGTGGTGGGGCGTGCTTGGTCCGGCAAAAATGCCGCCGGAGATCGTGGCGAAGCTCGAAACCGATCTGAAGGCAGCGCTTCAGGACCCGAACGTGCTGTCGACGCTCGGCAAGATCGGCGCCGCTCCGGTCGGCTCCTCTGCCAAGGAGTTTGACGCCTACATGCACGCCGAGGCAACCAAATGGGAGCCGGTGCTGAAGGCGGCCAACATCCGCGCGCAGTGAGCAGCAGCAGGCGGCCTTGCGCGGCGCGGTCAGGACTTCGCGCGCGTAGCAAGCCTCGGCTCAGCAACAAGGGCCTGTTCAGTTGTGGGCCCTCGCCCGCATCTTCTCCGGCGTAACGGGCCGTAGGAAATCGGCATCATCGTCGGTCGACGGGATCAGGATCGCGCGCTCGCGCGGCAGCGCCTCCGGCATCTCGTCGCGGATGAAGGCCACGAGCTTTTCCCTGATCTCGCAGCGCAGGTCCCACGACTGCGGCGCGTTTCTCGCGCTGACCAGCGCGCGGAGCTCGATGGTCCGCGAGTCCGCCTCGATCACCTGGAGATTGACCACGGCACCATCCCAGAGCTTGGACTGTTTCACGGCGTCCTCCAGCCAACGCCGGATGCGCGGGACGTCGGCACGATAGTCGACGTGGAGCGCGATCACGCCGATCAGGGATGCGGTGTCGCGGGTCCAGTTCTGGAACGGCTTCTCGATGAAATAGGACAACGGCACCACCATGCGGCGCCAGTCCCACAGCCGGATCACGACATAGGTCGAGGCGATATCCTCCACCCAGCCCCATTCGTTCTCGATGATCACGGCATCCTCGATGCGGATCGGCTGCGTGATCGCGATCTGCAGGCCTGCGATCAGGTTGCTGAGCAGCGGCCGGGCGGCAAGGCCGACGATGATGCCGGCCGCGCCGGCGGAGGCGAACAGGCTGACGCCATATTGCCTCACCGAATCGAACGTCATCAGCGCGGTGGACACCGTGATGACGACGATGATGGTGTCGGTGACGCGCTTGAACACGCGAACTTGCGTCACGTGCTTGCGCGCGACGAAATTCTCGCTGACGTCGCGGAAATTCTGCAGATAGCGCGCCGCGCTCATGTCCACGATCCGGATCGAGATCCAGCCGATCAGGGCAATGACGGCCACGACGAACAGGCGCATCAGCGGCGTGCGGATCATGTCGTCGAGCGGGGCAAGCGGCAGGACCAATGCGACGGCCGCCAGGCAAAGCGCCAGCTGGGCCGGGCCGGCGGTGCGGTCGATGAATACGCTCAGGAGCGGAAGGCGGGTTCCGAAGGCGCGCGCGAGCAGCCATACGGCGAGCCGGTAGACGAACAGCGCAAGCAAGATCGCGCCGACAACCAGGCCGAGGCCGACAAACCACGACGGTATCCAGCCGAACATCCTGTCGATGTCAGCCATCAGGGCCTGCAAATTCATCGATTGTCCCCGTCATTGCATTCGCATAGCCCGCTCAACGCCTCCCGGCCGGCTTCGCTCCCCTCTCTCGTGCAACGCAGCATTCCGCAGATGCAACCGTCGCCGAACTGCGCTAATTTGTGAGCACCATGACCAGACGTACCGGCAGCGCCGATCTTCCCTTGCACACCGGACGGGTTCCGCCGTGGCTCGCGAGCCGCATGGCTTCGCTGGGATCGATCGTCACGCAGGCGATCGTGCATCATTACGGCCGCGATGCGTTTCTCCAGCGGCTGTCCCATCCATTCTGGTTCCAGTCATTCGGCGCCGTGATGGGAATGGACTGGCACTCCTCCGGCATCACGACATCCGTGATCGGCGCACTGAAGCGCGGGCTCGGGCCGCTCCAGGACGAGCTTGGCATCTATGTCTGCGGCGGCCGCGGCCAGCATTCGCGCAAGACGCCGGACGAGTTGATGCAGCTCGGCGACCGCGTTGGATTCGACGGCGCACAGCTCACCCGCGCCAGCCGCCTGGTGGCGAAGGTCGACAGCGCGGCCGTGCAGGACGGCTTCGACCTCTATCTCCACGGCTTCTTCGTGACCGCCGACGGCAAATGGACGGTGGTGCAGCAGGGCATGAACGGCGACAAGCGGCAGGCCCGCCGCTATCACTGGCATTCCGAGGCGCTGAAGAGCTTTGTCGATACGCCGCACAGCGCGATCGACGGCCCGCAGCAAGGCGAGATCGTCAATCTCACCGACCACCGCGCCGATATCTCGCGGAGCGCGCAGCTCGAGCTCCTCAACGATCTCGGCCCCGATCGAATCCTCACTGAATTCGAGCGGCTCACCGGGCCTGCGCCCGAGCCTGCGCAGGCCATGCTGCCGCATCTGATCATGCCCGCGCATCACGATGTCCGGCCGAAGGATGTGTTCGCGCGGCGCCTGCACGGCACCCTCGCCGCAGCCGCCGAACGCGGCCCGGTCGATTTCCCGGAGCTGCTGCTGACGCCCGGCGTCGGCGCGCGCACCGTGCGCTCGCTGGCGATGGTCGCCGAGGTCGTGCACGGCGCGCCCTATCGCTTCAGGGATCCCGCGCGTTTCTCGCTCGCCCATGGCGGCAAGGACCGGCATCCCTACCCTGTGCCGATCAAGGTCTATGACGAGACCATCCGCGTGCTGAAGGGCGCGATCCAGAACGCCAAGCTCGGGCGTGATGAAGAGATGCAGGCGATGAAGCGGCTAGATGATCAGGCACGGCGGCTGGAACGCACCGCGCACGGCCCGTCGGTCGAGACCTACATCGCCGGCGAGCGCGCGGCGTCACCCGACCTCGACGGCCGCTCCGTCTTCGGCTGGGAGCGCGATCTCGTGCCGACAAAAAAGCGGACCGGCTGAAGACCGGTCCGCAAGTTTCAGCGGGAGGAACGGCTCTCTCAGGTCTCGTCAGTCTCCGGCGTCTCGTCGAGCCGGTTGGCTGCATGATCCTGATACTGTTCGGTCTGAATGGACTTGCCGTCCATGCCGCGAATGTCCGAATGCTGGGCCTTGTCGCGGTTGGACAGGACCATGTTATCGCCGATCTTGTCCTTGGGCACTTCGGTCAATGCACCGGTGCCGTCGCCCTTGCCATGCATGCCGGATCTGAAGTGCGTCTTGCTGCCGTGCCCACTTGGCATCAGTCTCTCCTCTTGCAGTGATCGCCCGTTGAAAGCTCGGTACTCCCGTTGCACCGGCGTCGGTCGCGGCGGCCGCTGTGGTCTATCTGCCGCCGCCCTTGCCGGCCGCATCGTGGCGGTGATGGGAATCCTGCTCGCCTCCACCACCGGAGACGCGGCTGTGGCTTCGCTGTTCATCGTCCGCAGGCGGCTTCTTCACCTCCAGCGGCGCCTTCGCGTTCTCATGCGATGCCCCGGGGCCGCCCTGACGAATGCTGCTGGGTGTCTTGGTGGATGTCGACATGAATGTCGCCTCCTCAACGGTCTTGCTGGTGTCCCTGATTGGTCGTGTTCTGCTTGATGTTGCCTTGTTGGCCCTGTTGGTCCGGATTTTCCGCGCGCTGCTGGCCGCGCGGAGTCTGATCGGCCGACGTTTGCTTAGTGTCGCCAGTTCCCTTCCGGCTCTGATTGTCCGGCGGAACATTCGGCATTTTGCTGGTCATGATCCAACCTCTCTGAGAGATGGGAATCCCTGGACACGCAACTGTTCCTTCGCATGCCATCAGGTCCCGGTGGACAACAGCAAGCGCCACAGGCTGTTCCGAGCAGATCATGGTCAGCGACGATTTGCCGAAGAGAGAGCCTCACTCCGCCCGAACGGGAGAACGATCAGCCATCGCCGGCGCCGCAGCGGTAAATGTTCCGTGGACCGCGGCCGTGACAGGAAGCTTCGCAATCATGCGAATCCCCGGCCGCTTGCGCCAATGGATCTGCGAGGGATCGACGGCCAGACCAAGTTTCGGCCAGCGCACGAACAGCGCTTCCAGCGCGCAGGCCGCCTCGATGCGCGCCAGCTGATGGCCGAGGCAGAAATGGATTCCTGTCCCGAACGAGAGGTGACGGTTCGGCTTGCGCTCGAGATCGAGGCTTTCGGGACGATCATGCATCGCCGGATCCATGTTTGCGGCGGCGAGCATCACCATGACACGGTCGCCCTTCTTCAAACGCACGCCTTCGACCTCGACGTCCCGCCGCACATAGCGCGGTTTTGAAAATTGCACCGGAGAGACGAAACGCAAGAACTCTTCCACCGCAAGCCCGGCGCGGCTCCAGTCCTGTTCCAGCCAATCGTGAAGGCCGGGATTCCTGAGCAGCTCGTAGGCGGAACCGCTGATGAGATGCGTGGTCGTCTCGGAGCCGGCTGCAAGCAGCAGAAACACCATCGAGACCATTTCATCCGGCGTGATCTGAGCACCCTCGCGCTCGACCTGGACCAGTTCGGCGATCAGGCCTTCACCGCCCTGCACGCGCGCGGCCTGCAATTGCTGCTCGAGGTAGGCCCGCATCTTGCGAAAGGCCCACAGCAATCGACAGAAGCTGACGACATTCGTCAGCGAGGACATCGCGTTGCCCCAGGCGATGAATTTGGGCCGGTCGGCCAGAGGCAATCCCAGAAGCTCGGAGATCACTGCGAGCGGCAGGATGCGCGCGTAGCGCTGGACCAGATCTGCTGGCCATCCCTCCGCGAACAGCTCGTCGGCCAAGCCGTCGGCAATGGCACGGATGCGCGGCTCCATCGCGACGATGGCACGACGGCGAAAGGCCTCGTCCACGATGCTGCGGAGCCTCGTGTGATCTGGCTCGTCCATCGTCAGCATGTTGTTGGCGATGGTCCTGACGAAGCTCGGCATCCACCAGCGCAGACTCGCGACGTCGCCATCCTCCTTGCGCAGCGTGAAGGTGGCGCCGTCTTTCAGCACCTGTGCCGTCGCGTCATGGGTCGTGGTGATCCAGACATTGCCGACCAGGGGAAATCGCGTCGCGACGAGAGGACCGGACATGCGCAACGCCGCGATCGCCTTGGGCGGATCACGAAAGAAGGCCTCGCTTGTGAAATCGAGGCGCGCTGTCATGGGATCACCGGAGTGATTGTTGGCGTCTCACCCAAATGGTATGGGCGGGCCAACGCGCAAGGGTCGGAACTGGCGCGAGGAGACGAAGACCTATCCACGCCCGGGCGAGCGCTGGCCGGTCTTGCGCTGCTGCTGGTTGGTATAGGCGTCCCAATGGCTCCAGCTGCCGTTGCTGAGGCTCTGCATGTCGGTGCCGAGCGGACGGCGCGTGCGCTTGTCGTGATCGGCGATCACGCGCTCGGACTGGGCGATCTTACGCTTGAGTTCCGCGATCGCCTTCTGGGTCTGGCCGTTCCGCTTCGAGGAGGCGATCTCACCCATCGTGAAGCGCGCGGTCTCCAGCGCCTTCAACTCGGCGCGGTTCTTCTTCAACTGGACCCGGTGCCAGGCGATGTTGCTGTCGCTGTCCGCAACCATGTGGGAACTCCGCTGATTCGTTCCCACAGTGTATCAAGCGCCGAATCGGCGCCGCAACGGGCCCGACGCGGCGAAAATGCGGTCTTCTCAAGCAAGAATTGCGTGTTAGCGCTCGGCAAAGGCCTTTTCGACCACGAATTGGGCCGGCTCGCCGTGATTGCCCTCGACAAAGCCGCGCTCTCCCAGGAGCACGCGCGTATCAGCGACCAGTGCCGGGCTGCCGCAAATCATGACGCGGTCGTGGGCAGCCTCCAGCACCGGCAGGCCAATATCGGCGAACAGCTTGCCCGTGGTGATGAGGTCGGTGATGCGGCCGCGGTTGCGGAAGGGATCGCGCGTCACGGTCGGATAGTAGATCAGCTGATTCTGAATGTACTCGCCGATCAGTTCGTCCTTCGGCAGCGTCTCGGTGATCATCTCGCCATAGGCGAGCTCCTTGACGTGCCGGCAGCCGTGCAGCAGCACGACCTTCTCGAACCGCTCGTAGGTTTCGGGGTCCTTGATCACGCTCAGGAACGGCGCAAGACCCGTGCCGGTGCCGATGAGGTAGAGGTTGCGCCCCTCCTCCAAATTGTCGATCACCAGCGTGCCCGTGGCCTTGCGGCTGACGATGATCTCGTCGCCTTCCCTCAAATGCTGGAGCCGCGAGGTCAGCGGACCGTCCGGCACCTTGATCGAGAAGAACTCGAGCGTGTCCTCGTAATTGGCGCTGGCGACGCTGTAGGCCCGCAGCAGCGGCTTCTCCCCGACCTTGAGCCCGATCATGGTGAATTCGCCGTTGCGGAAGCGGAAGCCGGGTGGTCTTGAAGGAGAACAGCGTATCGGTCCAGTGGTGGACGCTCAAAACACTTTCCTGATTGAAATTGCTCATCTCACCTTCCCTGTCGCGTCCAATGCGGTTCCGAGGCGGGCAGCTATGCGTCGTTTGTACACGATCATTCGTATACTAATGAATAATCCTGCTTGATCCCGCGGTCAAGGCTGCCCAAGATCGAAAGCGTTGCAGTTAGGAATAAGGAGCCCCTTCCATGGCGCATGACGCACCCCAGGCCGCCGGACCCTCGAAGCTCGTGATCCGGAACATCGGCCTGATCCTGTCCGGCGCCCTGGAAAAGCCGATCCTGGATGGCGACACGATCGTCGCCGAGAACGGCAAGATCACCGCGATCGGCCGCTTCAAGGACGTCGACATCGAAGGCGCGACCACCATTGTCGACGCCCAGGGCACCACGGTGGCGCCGGGCCTGATCGACAGCCACGTCCACCCCGTTGCGGGCGACTGGACGCCGCGACAGAACCAGATCAACTGGATCGACAGCTATCTGCATGGCGGCGTCACCACCATGATCTCGGCCGGCGAGGTTCACATGCCGGGCCGCCCCCGCGACGTCGTCGGCCTGAAGGCGATGGCCATCTTCGCCCAGCGCGCGTTCTGGACCTTGCGTCCGGGCGGCGTGAAGGTTCACGCCGGCGCGCCGGTGATCGAATGCGAGATGGTCGAGGAGGACTTCAAGGAGCTGGCCTCCGCCGGCGTCAAGCTGCTCGGCGAGGTCGGCCTCGGCGGCGTCAAGGACGGTCCCACCGCACGCAAGATGGTCGGCTGGGCACGCAAATACGGCATCCAGAGCACCATCCACACCGGCGGCCCCTCGATCCCCGGCTCCGGCCTGATCGACAAGGACGTCGTGCTGGAGGCCGACACCGACGTGGTCGGCCACATCAATGGCGGCCACACCGCCCTTCCCGACGACCAGATCCGCTGCATCTGCGAGGGCTGCAAGCGCGGTCTCGAGCTGGTGCATAACGGCAATGAGCGCTCCGCTCTGTTCACGCTGCGCACCGCGCGCGAGATGGGTGATCTGCACCGGGTCATCCTCGGCACCGACGCGCCCGCCGGCTCCGGCGTGCAGCCGCTCGGCATTTTGCGCATGGTCTCGATGCTGTCCTCGCTCGGCGAGCTGCCGGCCGAGATCGCCTTTTGTCTCGCCACCGGCAACACCGCCCGGATGCGCGAACTCGATTGCGGCCTCATTGAAGTGGGGCGATCCGCCGACTTCGTCATCATGGACAAGGCCCAGCACTCGCCCGGCAAGAACATCCTGGAGAGCGTCCAGCTCGGCGACCTCCCGGGCATCGGCATGACCATCATCGACGGCATCGTGCGCACCCAGCGCAGCCGCAACACCCCGCCGGCGGGCAAGGTGCCGGAGGTGGTGGCGAAGTGACGCAGCCGGAGCGGCACACTGCTCCGCACCTCCCTCGATGGCGTTGAACAAGTCTGCGACCTGCTGCGTCTAACGCAGGCAGCCCCCGGTGGCGGCATTTGATTGCTGGACCATCGAGGAAAACATGAAGAACTCATCGCGAATAGCCCTCGGCGTTGCTGGCGCGGTGGCGGGCTATGTCGCGATCTTTGTGCTGTTTTCCCTGTTCGAATTCGGCAACCGCGCGGACCCGATCACCTCGGGTCTGTTGGGACTGTTCGTCTACTCCCCCATCGGCGCGATCGCCGGCGCGGTGTTTGCCAACTGGCTGGTGACGCGTTCAGGCGAGGACGCAGGCAATGGCAGCGTCGGGCGCAACAGCCTGAAGTCTCTCGGCGTCGTCGTCCTGCTCTGCGTCGCCGGGATCGGCATCTACATCGCCTACGCCTATGCGACGGCGACGCCCTGGCTCAACCGGAACGGCGGCAATCCCCTGCTCGTATTCGAGGTGCGTTTTCCGGCCGGGGTCACGGTGCCGACATCAGCCCAGGGCATCACCATCGAATTGCAGACCGACCTCAACACGATGCCGGGCGAAGTGACCCCGGCCGCCTTCTATCGTGACGGCGACCAGCCCGTCATCGCAGGCGACGTCGAGCTCGCGTTTCGAACCTCGCACCGGCAGCTCGCCGTCAATATCGAGGGCCAGCCGAGCCGAATCTACCCGATCGACTTGACGGCCCGGGCGCCGCATACGCCGGAGTTCGGGACCTGGCGGCGGCTCGCCGACGGCAGCGAAATCCGCTACCGCGCCAAATGGCCGGGCAAGACATAAGCGTTCGAGATCAGCGCTTGTTCGCGATCTCACAACGCACATAGGTCTGGCGCTTAGCCTGCCCGACCGGTCCGTTGTCCATCACCAGCTTGCCGTCGGTTGCGATGGAGACCCGGGGATTGGACCGAAACTTCTCGCCCTCGCCTTCGCAGGCGAGCTTCATCTTCCAGCCGAGCTTTCCGTCGGCGGTGATCTCGCCGGCGCGGCAGCGCGTCTCGTACCAGTAGAGGCGGTTGCCGCCCTCGATGCTCATGCGGTTGGGGCTGTCGTCGTCGCGGCAGTCCTTTTTGGTAGACGCCCAGAAGCCTTCGTAGGGCTGCGCGGCAAAGGCAGGCGCGCTGCCCGCCAGCGCCGCACCGAGAGTGAGGAGCATTACAAATCTCGTGGCGACTCTCATGAATAAAGACCTCGACAGACCCTCCATCGAGATTAGTCGCCAGTCCTCGCACCTTGTTCAACTGCCGTAGGTGGGCAAAGCGAAGCGTGCCCACCATTGAGAAGTGGTGGGCACGGCGCTTCGCGCCTTTGCCCACTCTACGAGACCGTCTACGGCACCCTCACCGCAGCTTGTTCAACAACGCCATCAGCATCTCGCGCTCCCTGGGCTCGAGCGGCGCCAGCGTCTCGCGGGTGATGGCCAGCGCGTTCGGCGCGACCTTCTCCGAAAGCTGCTGACCGGCGCGCGTCAGGCTGACAAGGAGCCGCCGACCGTCCTCGGGATCCTGGCTGGTCTCGGTCAACCCGCGCGCCGTGAGCCGATCGATCACGCCCTTGATGGTCGCGACGTCCATCGCCGTCAGCCGGCCGAGCTGGTTTTGCGAGCACGGCCCGGTCTCGGCGAGTTTCGACAATGCCGCCCACTGCGTCGGCGTCAGATTGGTGCCGATATCGCGGGAGAAGATCGAGCTGTGGCGCTGCCAGACCTGGCGCAGGATGAAACCGACCTGCTCGTCGAGCACGTAAGGCGGTTTTCCCGGTTTGACGCTCTTCTTGGCCGTGACGCTTCTCGCCATCCGCTCGCTGCCCCTCCCTTTGCGTTCACAACGACAGATGCGCGTCGCGGATATCCGGACGCGCATCGAGCTCGGCCATGGTGCCGCCGAAGCAGATGCGGCCGCGCTCGATGATGTAGGCGCGATCCGAAATCAGCCGCGCGAAATGCAGATTCTGCTCGGAGACGACGATGCTGACGCCCTCCTTCTTCATGGTCAGGATGGCGTCGACCATCTGCTCCACGATCTTCGGCGACAGACCTTCCGAGGGCTCGTCCAGCAGCACCAGCGACGGATTGCCCATCAGCGTCCGCGCAATCGTCAGCATCTGCTGCTCGCCGCCGCTCATGCGCCCGCCGGGACGGTTCTTCATCTCGCCGAGATTTGGAAACAGCGCGAACAGCTTTTCGCGTGTCCAATGCGGCGCGTTCGGACGCTTGGGCTGCCTGCCCACTTCGAGATTCTCCTCGACGGTCAGGTCGGTGAATATCCGGCGCTCCTCCGGCACATAGCCGAGCCCCTCGCGCACGATCTCGTGGGTCGGCTTGGCCGAGACGTCCTTGCCCTCGAACATGATGCGGCCGGTTCGTTGCGCGACCAGGCCGACGATCGAGCGAAACGTCGTCGACTTGCCGGCACCGTTGCGCCCGAGCAGCGCAACCACCTCGCCCTCGCCGACCTCGAAGCCGATGTCGAACAGGATATGCGCCGGGCCATAATGGCTGTTGAGGCCCTCGACGGTGAGCTTCATATTGATGCTCCGTCGCGATGGCGGGCATCGTAGACCAGGCCCTCGCCGAGATAGACCGCCTGCACCTGCGGATTGCCGCGCACCTCGGCCGGCGTGCCCTCGGCGATCAGCGTCCCTCGATTCAGCACGATGATGCGGTCGGCATGCTCGAACACCACGTCCATGTCGTGCTCGGTGAAGAGCACGCCGATCGATTTCTCCCGCGCGATGCTCGCGGTCAGCCGCATCAGGTCGACGCGTTCGCGCGGCGCCATGCCGGCGGTCGGCTCGTCCATCAACAGCAGCTTGGGCTGGTTGGCGAGCGCCACCGCAAGCTCGAGCCGCTTGAGGTCGCCATAGGCAAGCTCACCACAGGGGCGATCGGCATAGCCGCCCATGCCGACCAGCTCGAGCAGACGGCCGGCCTCGCCGCGGTCGAACTTCGGCGCCGAGCCGAACAGATTGAACAGCTGCCTCCCGTGCGAGATCAGCGCAACCTGCACGTTCTCGCGCACGGTCATGGTGGCGAAGGTCGCGGTAATCTGGAAGGTACGCCCGACACCCATGCGCCAGATCTCGCGCGGCTTCTTCCCGGTGGTCTCTTCGCCGAGCAGACGGACTTGCCCGGTATCAGGCTTGTTCTGGCCGTTGAGCATGTCGAAGCAGGTGCTCTTGCCGGCGCCGTTCGGCCCGATCAGCGCCAAAATCTCGCCGGCGCGCAGCGAGAACGCGACGCCGCGCACGGCATGGATGCCGCCATAGGATTTGGTCAGACCTTCGACCGCAAGAAGTGGGGGTGCAACACTCATTCGGCAGACTCGATCGGCTTGGCGAGCAGAGGTGATCCCGGCGGCGACGCCTTCCTGCGACGCTGCGCCAGCATCTCCAGCATGCCGACAATGCCCTTGGGGAAGACGACGACGATCAGAACGATGAAACCGCCGAGCACGAGTTTCGACAAATCGGTCTGGCTGACCAGCCAGATGTTCAAGGCCTTGTAGACGATGGCGCCGATCACCGCGCCGGACACCGTCTCGACACCGCCGAGCAGCACCATCACCAGCGCATCGACCGAGAGCGAGATGCCGAGATTGTCAGGGAAGACGCTGCCCTTGAGGTAGGCGAACAGCGCGCCGCCGATGCCGGCGGTCGTGCCTGCGATCACGAAGGCGGTCCACTGGATGCGCTTGGCATTGATGCCGATCGCCTCCGTACGCAGGAGCGAGTCGCGCGTGGCGCGGAGCGCGTAGCCGAATGGCGAGAATACCATGGCCCGAAGTGCGATGGTCACCAGCGCCGCAACGCCGAGCGCCAGCCAATAGAAGTGCGACGGGCTAGCCGCCCATTTTTCCGGCCAAACGCCCAAGATGCCGTTGTCACCGCCGGTGACGCTCACCCACTGGAATGCGATCGACCACACGATCTGCGCGAAAGCGAGCGTCAGCATCGCAAAGTAGACGCCGGAGAGCTGCACGGCGAAGAAGCCGAACACGGCCGCGCCCATGCAGCCGAGCAGCGGCCCGAGCAGCAGGCACACGATCATCGGCAACCCCGCCATCTTGGCGAGGAAGGCGACGCCGTAGGCACCGAGCCCGAAATAGGCGGCATGGCCGAAGGACGCGAGCCCGCCGACCGACATCAGGAAGTGGAGGCTGACGGCAAAGATGACGAAGATCGCGATCTCCGAGCCGACGGTCAGCGCATAGTTGCCGGCGAACAGCGGCAGCGTCGCTGCGATCACGAGCGCGGCAAGCGCTGCAAGCCGCTCGTTCGACGTCAGCGGGCGCCAGGGATTGACGGTGAGACCGGGCGTCTTGCGCGCCGGCGCCTCCGGTTTGCCGAACAGACCCCAGGGTCGCACGATCAGCACCACCGCCATCACCAGGAAGACCAGGATGATGGAAATCTTGGGGAAGATCAGGATGCCGAAGGCATTGAGCTCGGAGACCAGCACCGCCGCGACGAACGCGCCGACGATGCTGCCGAGGCCGCCGATCACGACCACGACGAAGACTTCGACGATGATGCGCAGATCCATCGCGTGATGCACGGCATCCCGCGGGATCTGAAGCGCGCCGCCCAGCGCGGCGAGGAAGACGCCGACCGCGAACACCGACGTAAACAGCCATTTCTGATTGACGCCGAGCGCTGCGACCATGTCGCGGTCCTGCGTCGCCGCGCGTACCAGGACGCCCCAGCGCGTGCGCTGGAACAGCAGCCAGAGAATGCCGAGCACGACGGGCCCGAGCACGATCAGGAACAGATCGTAGCTCGGGATGTTCTGGCCGAAGAAATCGATGGCCCCCTTGAATCCGGGCGCACGACGGCCGACGAGATCGTCGGGCCCCCAAATCAGGACGACGAGATCCTCGACCATCAAGGTCAGGCCGAAGGTCGCAAGCAGCTGGAACAGCTCGGGGGCGTGATAGATGCGGCGGAGCAGCACCATCTCGACCAGCACACCGATCATCGCCACGGCAATCGCGGCCAGCACGATACTGCCCCAGAAGCCAAATGCGCCCGACAGGCGCTCCGTCAGCGTGAAGGCAATGTAGGCGCCGATCATGTAGAAGGCGCCATGCGCGAAATTCACGATCCGCGTCACGCCGAAGATGATCGACAGGCCCGAGGCCACCAGGAACAGCGACGCCGCGCTGGCGAGACCGGTCAGAAACTGTACGACGTAAAAGGCCATCGGCGGTCCGGGTTCGGGGAACTCGTAGGGTGGGTTAGCGCAGCGTAACCCACCACCTTTTCTCGTGTGGCACCGAAAGAGGTGGGTTACGCCGAGCAGATACGCTTTGCGCATCTGCAGGGCTAACCCACCCTACGGCAGCGGGGATCAATCCTTCGGACGCAGCTTCTCGACTTCGGCATCGCTGGGCAGATAGTCCGAGCCCTTCTTGTAGGACGAATCCACCATCACGCCCTTGCCGTCCTTCAGCGCGGTCTTGCCGACAAAGGCACCGAGCGTCGACTGATGGTCGATCTTGCGGAAGGTGATCTCGCCGAATGGCGAGGGCATCGACAGCCCCTCTGCCGCGGTGATCAGCTTCTCCGGATCAGTCGAGCCCGCCTTCGCCAGGATCGCGGCGGCCGCCTTGATGGTCTGGTAGCCAACGATCGAGCCGAGGCGCGGATAGTCGTTGTACTTGGCCTGGTACGCCTTCAGGAACGCGTCGTGCTCGGGCGTCTTGATCGAGTACCAGGGGTAACCGGTGACGATCCAGCCCTCGGGCGTCTCGTCCTTGAGCGGATCGAGATATTCCGGCTCGCCGGTCAGGAACGAGACAACCTCGCGCCCCTTGAACAGGCCGCGGGTGTTGCCTTCGCGCACGAGCTTGACGAGGTCGGCGCCGAAGGTGACGTTGAGGATCGCTTCGGGATTGGCGGCGGCAACAGCCTGCACCACCGGACCCGCGTCGATCTTGCCCTGCGGCGGCCACTGCTCGTCGACCCACTGGATGTCAGGGCGCTTCTCCGACATCAACTTCTTGAACACGGCAACCGCGGACTGGCCGTATTCATAGTTCGGCGCGATCGTCGCCCAGCGCTTGGCGGGCAGCTTGGCGGCTGCTTCCACCAGCATCGCCGCTTGCATGTAGTTGGAAGGGCGCAGGCGGAAAGTGTATTTGTTGCCCTTCGACCAGGTGACGGCATCGGTCAGCGGCTCGGCCGCGAGGAAAAACACCTTCTTCTGGTTGGCGAAGTCGCTGACGGCGAGGCCGATGTTCGACAGGAACGTACCCGTCAGCATCGCGACGCCCTCGCTCGACACCAGCTCATTCGCCGCAGTCTGCGCGTCCGCCGGCTTGCCGCCGTCGTCCTTCGAGATCACGACCAGCTTCTTGCCATTGATACCGCCGGCCGCGTTGATCTCTTCGACCGCGAGCTGCCAGCCCTTGCGATAGGGTTCGGTGAACGCCGGCAGCAGCGAATAGCTGTTGATCTCGCCGATCTTGATGTCCTGCGCCAGGGCCGAATGAGCCATGCCGCCCGCCAGAAGCGCAAAGGCCGCGCCGACGAAGTAATTTCTTGCTCGCATCCCAACCTCCAGTTTTGAACTCTTTACGTCTTCTGCCTGATCTCATCGGAGAGGCTGTGCCCGCCTCCCGCTTCGAGCCCTATCTCAGACCGTCCTCGCCCTTCACTTCCGCAACGGTAAGACCGCCGACGCGCGGCAGCGGCCGGCCGCTGTCCGTGACGGCGACCGCGACCATGATCTCGTTGGCCCGCGGCGCGTCGTTGATCTGCACCTCCATGCCGTCGAAATGGCTGCGCACGAACGCGGCGTCCTTGTGCCCAAGCGGGATGTCGAGCGTCGTGCCCGGCCCGCTGCGCTTCTTCGACGACGGGATCAGGGCCGCGCCCTTGCTCAGTACTTTCCGCACCGGCGCGCCCATCTTGGGGTGGAGGATCGCGGCGGCATGCTCCAGCTCGCCGTTCTCGCCGACAGCGGCAGCCTTGCCGTAGCTCTGCGCCTTCGCGCCATCGATGCCGAGCGCCGCCACGGCGCGCTTCGACAAGAGCTCACCGAGCTCTTCCCCGATCGCGATCAGCGGCGAGAGGTCCTCGACATATTGTCCGGCAAAGGGATTTTCGATCACGGCGATCGCAGCCGCGCGCCGGGTCGGCGGCGAGACCTGGCGGCCCATCTCCATCTGCGTCTCTTCGACGACGGTGACGATCTTGCGGATGATCGCGCTCATGTTTCACTTCCCTGTTCAGGCACAGACGGCGTTCTCCGGCAGATGCGGGCGCGTTCGTTGCTCTTCTATATCCTTAGCTCCGATGACAAGCATATCACCACAAAGCTGCAAGACGGCACCCTCGATCAATCCGCGATCGAACAATTGGCGTGCACATTCCGCGCCAGATTCGAGCGTTGTCCCGACCTCGTCCTGCGACAACTCGCCGACGTCGCGGGTGACGAGGCGCGAGCCGAGATCGCTGTCGGGCTGAAGCTCGTTTGCAGGCGTTCGGATGATGGCGGGATGCCCGGGCAGGTCGACGGCATTGGCTATGACCGTCGCCGCCGCATCGGCCTGCGACGCCGTTGCCGCCAGCACCGTCACGGCGTCGGCAATGCCGAACGAAAAACTGCGGCCGTGGCGTCCGCTGGTCGCGATGCCCCGCACGGGGTCATCCGCATCCACCCTCATCGTTCGCATCACGCCAGCGCGATCGGGTCGGTCCATCAGGCCGACCGAAAAATGCTCGCCCTTGCCGAGATGGAGCGCGATGTCGCCACCATTGTTGACATAGGCCTGATCCAGCGTCACAGCGCCCAGCATGGCGCCCAGAATCTCCTCAGCCACGCTACCGGCAACAGCCGCCATCGGCGTGATGAAGCAATCGGAGGCGTAAGGCGCGACCGCTGCGTGCATCCGGCGCGCCACCACGCCCCTCAGCGAAGTGCGCTTCCCGGCGGCCGTCCGCAGTTCCGGCAGCTCCGCGCAGAGTTCGTCGAGCAGTCCGGTGAAGCGGCGCGCGGCCGCCTCATAGGCCGCACGTACATCGTCCGTGCGCCCCCTCGCCTCAACGACCAGATCGATCGGCCCATCCTGCAAATGCAGCCGCCGGCCATCAGACAGCAATGCGATTTGCGGGAGCCTTGTCATGCCCGCGGTCCCGGGATCGGGTTCTGCCAGGGCAGCTGGCGGACATCGTCGCCGCTCTGCACCTCGGAGAGCGGCTTCACATAGTCCATGTGCCCGCCGAGCGCGGCATAGTCGGACAGCTTCATCGTGAACTCGATCGGCGCAACCAGCGCCGGCGTCGGCACGTAGCCGAACGCGCCCGCCGGCATCTGCGTCACGTCGACCATGTAGGTGATGCCGCCGCCCGGCCAGACATAGACCGGCGCGCCGCCACTGGTGACGCGCGTCAGCGCGTCCTTCACCGAGCGCGTCAGCCGCACCGGATTGTCGGTGACACCGGCGCGCAGCGAGCCGCCGGCACCGGCCATGAACAG
Organism: Bradyrhizobium sp. TM102; assembly: GCF_009176685.1. Taxonomy (NCBI): domain Bacteria; kingdom Pseudomonadati; phylum Pseudomonadota; class Alphaproteobacteria; order Hyphomicrobiales; family Nitrobacteraceae; genus Bradyrhizobium; species Bradyrhizobium sp. TM102. The sequence goes on from NZ_AP021855.1 coordinate 4,989,984, forward strand.
CACCGTGCACAGCGCCGGCTCGCAATTCTCCTGGATACGCTCGACCGAGAACTTCAGGTCGTCAGGCATCTCGGTCTCGACTGGCTTCAGGGCCCCGTCGAGCACGTAATAAGACGAATGCTCGCCGGTCGTGGAGACCATCAGCATCGAGAGACCCGGTTTTGCTTCCTTGGCGTCGAACGGCCCGAGGATCGCGAGCGGATCGGAAATGTTGGTGCCACCCCACCCCGTGCCGGGATCGGCGACCTGGAAATAGCGGCCTGGCGTCGAGCGGCGGCCCTTCATCTTGATGCCGGTGTCGGCGATGTCGAGCAGCTTGCCGGCCTGATGCTCCGAGAGCACGCCGGTGATGTGATCGTCGACCACGACGACTTCGTCGACCTTGCCGTGCCATTGCTTGGCAAACATGCCGATCGTCGCCGAGCCGCAGCCGACGCGCATGCGCTCTTCTTTCATGCCGTTGACGATCGGCGGCTGGCCGGCCTGGACCACGACGCTCGCGCCGCCGTCGATGGTCAGCTCGACCGCCTTGCAATTGGCGAGATCCATCAGCGTGTCGCAGGTGACGCGGCCCTCCTTCTTGGAGCCGCCGGTGAGATGATGCACGCCGCCGAGCGACAGCATCTGCGAGCCGTATTCGCTGGTGGTGACGTGGCCGACCGCCTCGCCCTGCGCGCGGACTGTCGCGGTCTCCGGCCCGAGATAGCGATCGGTGTCGATCTTCACCTTGATGCCGCAATAGGAGAAGATGCCCTCGGTGACCACAGTCACCATGTCGACGCCGTCGACCTCCGCCGAGACGATGAACGGCGCCGGCTTGTAGTCGGGATAGGTCGTGCCCGCGCCGATCGCCGTCACGAAGGTGGAAGGTTCGTGGACGATCTTGCCGTCCCAGTCTTCGGTGCGGCTGAACGGGACCAGCTTGCCGCCATGCGAGACCGTGCGCTCCAGGATCACATGCGGATCGACGCGGACGAGCTTGCCGTCGTGGTTGGCGTAGCGATCGCAGGCGCCCGCCGCGCCCGGCTTGATGTAGCACATCACCGGACAAGCATCGCAGCGGATCTTGTCGATAGCAGCGCTCGTCGTTTCCATCACCATGTCAGAGCCAGCGAGACCGCGGTTATCATTCGTATACGAACGATGGTGCGCGCGCCCCGGATGGCTGTCAAGCGGCGGTGCAGCGCAAAAGATGCTGCTGCTGCATAAAACCTCATTTGCCTATCCGCCCTGTCCACAAAGAAGGCAGTCGCGCTGCAGTGCGGCATGCATGGCTTGCACGTTTGTGTACAAACGGTATCGTCGCGACGTAGATTTTCGCCATTACTGGCCGAGCGCTTGGAAACGAGGATGACGCAGACACCGATCCGCCTCACCGTGAACGGGGGGATCCACGAGGTCGCTGCAGCGCCGGAGACGCCGCTGCTCTACGTGCTGCGCAACGATCTCGCGCTCAACGGCCCGAAATATGGATGCGGCCTCGGCGAATGCGGCACCTGCACTGTCCTGATCGACGGGGCCGCGGCCCGCTCCTGCGTGATTCCCGTCAGTGGCTGCGCCGGCCGCGACATCGTGACGCTCGAAGGGCTCGGCACGCGCGAGAAGCCTGACCTCGTGCAGCAAGCCTTCATCGACGAGCAGGCCGCGCAATGCGGCTATTGCCTCAACGGCATGATCATGACCACCAAGGCGCTGCTCGCGATCAACCCGCGCCCGACCGAGCAGGAGGCGCTGGCGGCGCTCCGCTACAATCTCTGCCGCTGCGGCACACATGTCGAAATCCTGCGCGCCGTGATGCGCGCTTCCGGCCAACTCACCGAGGCCGTTGATTGATGGCCTCCCCTGCCCCTGATGGATCTGAGCGCCAATCCGGTTCGCTCGTCGTCGTCCGCACCGTGGACGAGCTCACGTCCGAGACTTTCATCCGCATCGCCGCGGATGGCTCGGTCAGCGCCTATAACGGCCATGTCGATCTCGGCACCGGCATCCGTACCGCGCTCGGCCAGATCGTCGCGGAGGAGCTGGACGTGTCCTTTGCGCGCGTCGTCGTGGTGCTCGGCGACACTGCGGTGGTGCCCAATCAGGGCGCGACGATCGCGAGCGAGACCATCCAGATCACGGCCGTGCCCCTGCGCAAGGCCGCGGCGCAAGCCCGTCACTTCCTGATCGCGCGCGCGGCCGAGCGGCTGGAGCTGCCGGCGGCCGATCTCAGGATCGAAGACGGCCTCGTGCGCGGGCACGACAATCGCAGCATCAGCTACGGCGAATTGATCGGCGACGAGACGATCCGCCTCGAGCTGGCCGACGACGTCACCGTCAAGGCGGTCGGCGATTATGCCATCGTCGGCCAGTCGATGCCGCGCGTCGACCTGCCCGCCAAGGCCACGGGCGAGCTGACTTTCGTTCACGATATCCGCGTCCCCGGCATGCTGCACGGCCGCGTGGTGCGCCCGCCCTATGCCGGCGTCGATGCCGGTCCGTTCGTCGGCACCAGCCTGATCGCGGTCGACGAATCCTCAGTGCGCAACATTCCCGGGCTTGTCGCCGTGGTGCGCATCGGCGACTTCGTCGGTGTCGTCGCCGAGCGCGAAGAGAACGCGATCCGCGCGGCGGAGCAGCTCAAGGTGAGCTGGAAGCCTACGCCTACCCTCACGGATCTCGCCGACATCGAGACCGCGCTGCGCGCCAATCCATCGACGCCGCGCACGCTGATCGACAAGGGCGACGTCGATGCGGCGATAGCAGGTGCGGCCAAGCCGATGCAGCGTACTTACGTGTGGCCGTATCAGATGCACGCCTCGATCGGCCCATCCTGCGCCGTCGCGGATTTTCAGGACGGCAATATCCGGGTCTGGTCGGGCACGCAAAATCCGCACGTGCTGCGCAGCGACCTCGCACTTCTGATCGAGCGACCGGAAAGCGAGGTCGAGGTGATCCGGCTGGAAGCCGCCGGCTGCTACGGGCGCAACTGCGCCGACGATGTCACTGCCGACGCCTTGCTGCTGTCGCGCGCGGTCGGGCGGCCCGTGCGCGTGCAGTTGACACGCGAGCAGGAGCACGCCTGGGAGCCCAAGGGCACCGCGCAGCTCATCGACGTCAATGGCGGTCTGGATGCGGACGGCGGTATCGCGGCGTATGATCTCGCCACGCGTTATCCCTCGAATGCCGCACCGACGCTGGCCCTGCTGCTGACGGGTCGGATCTCGCCCGAACCTGCCGTGCTGCAGATGGGCGACCGCACCGCGATCCCGCCCTACGATTACGACCACATGCGCGTCGTCGCGCACGACATGCCGCCGATCGTGCGCGCCTCCTGGTTCCGCGGCGTCTCCGCGCTGCCGAACACCTTTGCGCATGAATCCTACATCGACGAGGCCGCGACCGAGGCTGGCGTCGATCCGATCGAATACCGCCTGCGCTATCTGAAGGACCAGCGCGCCGTCGATCTCGTCAATGCGGTCGCCGAGCGCGCGGGCTGGACGCCGCGGCCGGTGCGCGAGGAGCAGGACGGGGAGATCGTGCACGGGCGCGGCTTTGCCTATGCGCTCTACGTCCACAGCAAGTTTCCCGGCTACGGTGCGGCGTGGTCGGCATGGATCGCTGATGTCGCGGTGAACAAATCGACCGGCGATGTCAGCGTGACCCGCGTGGTTGCGGGACAGGATTCCGGATTGATGATCAATCCGGCGGGCGTCCGCCACCAGATCCACGGCAACGTCATCCAGTCCACCAGCCGCGCGCTGATGGAAGAAGTCTCGTTCGAGCGCGGCGCGGTGGCGGCGCGCGAATGGGGCGCCTATCCGATCATCCCTTTCCCCGACGTGCCCAAGATCGACGTGCTGATGCTGCCACGTCAGGACCAGCCACCGCTTGGCGTCGGCGAGTCCGCTTCGGTCCCGAGCGCGGCGGCGATAGCGAATGCGATCTTCGATGCCACCGGTGTGCGCTTTCGCGAGCCGCCCTTTACGCCCGAACGCATCCTGAGGGGATTGCACGGTGAAACATCGCCCGTGCCGCAGGCCCTGCCCGCGCCCGCCGCGCCGCCGCCGTCGCGCATCCGGGAGACTCCCTTCGCCAAACGCGCCGGCATTGTCGCGACGATTGCCGCGGTCTGCACTGCCGCAATCGGCATCGGCGCGGCGCTGCTGCCGGGGCGCGCGATTGCGCCGATCGCCCGGCCCGACGCATCGGTCTATTCCGCCGCGACGATCGCACGGGGAGAGCAGCTTGCTGCGCTCGGCAATTGCGCGGAGTGCCACACCAATATCGACAGCGTACTCAATGCCGGCGGCCGCGCATTGGAGACGCCATTCGGCACGATCTATTCAACCAATATCACCCCCGACGTCGAGACCGGCATCGGTGCCTGGTCCTATCCCGCCTTCGAGCGCGCAATGCGCGACGGCTTGCATCGCGACGGGCGGCAGCTCTATCCCGCCTTTCCCTACACACACTTCGCCAAGACAAACGAAGCCGACCTTCAGGCGCTCTATGCCTATCTGATGGCGCAGCCTGCAGTGCGCGCGACGGCGCCGGCGAACTCGCTCGCCTTCCCGTTCAACCTGCGCCCGCTGCTCGCGGGTTGGAATGCGCTCTTCCACCAGGCAAAGGAATTCAAGCCCGACCCCACCAAGTCCGAGGCCTGGAATCGCGGTGCCTATCTCGTCGAGGGCCTCGGCCATTGCAGCGGCTGCCACTCGCCGCGCAATGCGCTCGGCGCGGAGCAACGCAAGGCCTATCTCGCCGGTGGCTTCGCCGAAGGCTGGGAAGCGCCGCCCCTAACCTCGCTCTCTCACGCCCCGATCCCGTGGAGCGAGGACGAGCTGTTCGCCTATTTGCGCACCGGCCATTCGCGCTATCACGGCGTCGCCGCCGGCCCGATGGCGCCTGTTGTCAGGGATCTCAAGGCCCTGCCCGATCAGGATATCCGCGCGATGGCGGTCTATCTCAACTCGTTCAACGACACCGCAGCCGATGCGCCGGAGGTGCTCGCCGCGAAGCTGGAGAGCGCGACGCAGGTTACCATCGCCTCCTCCACCGGCGCACGGCTCTATCAAGGCGCCTGCGCCGTCTGCCACGAAGTCGGCGGCCTGCCACTGTTCGGCAGCCGGCCCTCGCTCGCGCTCAACAGCAATCTGCACAGCGCAACGTCGGACAATCTCGTGCAGGTGATCCTGCATGGTATCGCCGAGCCGGTGTCGAGCGACCTCGGCTACATGCCGGCGTTCAGGAACAGCATGAGCGACGCACAGGTGGAGGAGCTCGTCAGCTTCCTGCGCGGCCAGTTCGCGCCGGACAAGCCGGCGTGGACCGGCGTGCGCGAGACGATTGCGCGGGTGCGCATTTCAATCCACTAAGCGTGCTTCTTCACTTCCACCGGCGGCGTGCCGTGGGTGTGGAAGGACTCGATCGTCTTCAGCCCCCACGCCTGGCCCTTCTTGCGCTCCTCCTCGGTCCACACGATCGGCTTCCAGTCCGGCGCGAGGATCAGGCGCGCGCCGGCATTGGCGACTTCGACGCGGTTGCCGCCGGGCTCGTAGACGTAGAGGAAGAAGGTCTGCTGGATCGCGTGCTTGTGCGGGCCGGTCTCGATGTGGATGCCGTTCTCCAGGAAGATGTCGGCAGCGCGCAGAATTTCCTCGCGGCTATCGAGCGCATAGGTGACGTGGTGGAAGCGGCCCGGCACGCCTGAATGGTCGAGCGAATAGGCGAAGTCGTAGCTCTTGTTCGACATCGTCAGCCACATCGCAGCTTCACGGCCGTCATTGAGCACGATCTGCTCGGTGAGGCGGCAGCCGAGGTAATTCTCGAAGAACTCGCGGTTGGCCTTGATGTCGACGGCGAGGCAGTTGAGATGATCGAGGCGGCGGACATTGACGCCGCGCGCGGGGAAGCGCTGCGCCTGGTTCTTCAGCGCCGGCTTCAGCTCGGGCGGCGCCTGATACCATTCGGTCTCGTAATAGAGCTCGACGATGTGGCCGTCAGGGTCGCGGCAGCGGAAGGTCGGCCCCTGCCCCATGTCGCCGTCGATCCAGCCGATATCGAAGCCGGAGCCTTTCAGCGCGGCGACGCGGCGCTCCAGCGCCTGCTGGCTGCGCGCGCGCAGCGCCATGTGCTCCATGCCCGAAGTCTTCGACGCCGTCAGCTTGAGCGAATAGCGCTCGTAATCGTCCCAGCCGCGCAAGTAAACCGACTCGCCCTTCTGGCCGCTGAGGGTCATGCCCATGACGTCAACGAAGAATTTCAGGCTCTCATCGGGCTTGGGCGTCAGCAGCTCCATATGGCCGAGATGAGCGAGATCGAGGATCGGTTCGGGCAGCATGGCTTTCCTCCAGGGCACAGCTGGCGATCCGCCGACCGGATCGCATCATCGGGAGCAAGGCTGCAACGCGCTCTGCACCCGGAGACGGTCACAAGGTCCGCCAGCCTATTTGTACTAATGTACAAATGATTAGGTCCCGTCAACAAATCAACCACCCCTGGATCGAAGGAAGACGTCCCCCGAACGGTGGACTGACTGGCCTGATGGTAAAATGTTCCTTAATTGCCTTTCGGCTCCAACGGCCCGAAATTGCGCCAATTCCCCGCCGTTTCCGCCAGTAAGTACGCAATCGGAACAAACCTCGCGGCCGAATTGTCGCGGATTTAACGAAGTGCCCGCGCCCGGCGCTTAACCGTTTGTGCAGCCACGGCCGCGCATAGTCCGAGCAGATCCCTTGCTCTTGCCAGGTTCATTCATCGTGACATCCTTTGGACGCGTGATTTCGGTTCGCGGATCGCTGGCCCGGGTCGGGCTGCTGGCAGAAAGCCAGATGCCTATCTCGGAAGTTCGGGCGACCGTCGGCCGCTTCGTCAGTATTCGCAGCGCCAGCTCGGTCATCGTTGCGATGATCACCGAGGTGTCCTGCGAGAACCTGTCGAGCAGCGACAGTTATATCGCGGTTGCCTCGGTCGACCTGCTCGGCGAGATCCTCAACGCCAGCGACAAGCCGAAATTCCAGCGCGGCGTCACCAACTATCCGACCATCGGCGATTCCGTCGATCTGATTACCAGCCAGGAGCTGCGCACGATCTACGCGCCGACCGGCTCGGACCAGATCAATGTCGGCTTCCTCCAGCAGGATCGCTCGGTCGTCGCCTATGTCGATGTCGAGGAAATGCTGTCCAAGCATTTTGCAGTGCTGGGATCGACCGGCGTCGGCAAGTCCACCGGCGTGTCGCTGCTGCTCAACGAGATCCTGAAGGCGCGCCCGAACCTGCGCATCTTCCTGCTCGACGTGCACAACGAATATGGCCGCTGCTTCGGCGACCGCGCGCTGGTGCTCAACCCGCGAAACCTGAAGCTGCCGTTCTGGCTGTTCAATTTCGAGGAAATCGTCGACGTGCTGTTCGGCGGCCGCGCCGGCGTGCCCGAGGAGCTCGACATCCTGGCCGAGGTGATCCCGCTCGCCAAGGGCGTCTACACCCAATATCAGAACGCCGACCGCATCGGCCTCAAGCGCATCGATCCCAAGCAGATCGGCTACACCGTCGACACCCCGGTGCCGTACCGCCTGGTCGACCTGATGTCGCTGATCGACGAGCGCATGGGCAAGCTCGAGAACCGCTCCTCGCGCATCATCTATCATAAGCTGATCTCGCGCATCGAAGCGGTGCGCAACGACCCCCGCTACGCCTTCATGTTCGACAACGCCAATGTCGGCGGCGACACCATGGCCGAAGTCATCAGCCATCTGTTCCGCCTGCCGGCGAACGGCAAGCCGATGACGGTGATGCAGCTCGCCGGCTTCCCCGCCGAGGTCATCGATTCCGTCGTCTCGGTGCTGTGCCGCATGGCCTTCGATTTCGGCCTGTGGAGCGACGGCGTCTCGCCCCTGCTGTTCGTCTGCGAGGAAGCGCACCGCTACGCCTCCGCCGACCGCAATATCGGCTTCGGCCCGACCCGCAAGGCGGTGTCGCGCATCGCCAAGGAAGGCCGCAAATACGGAGTCTATCTCGGCCTCATCACCCAGCGTCCGGCCGAGCTCGACGCCACCATCATCTCCCAGTGCAACACGCTGTTCACGATGCGTCTTGCCAACGAGCGCGACCAGGCGCTGCTGCGCGCCGCGGTGTCGGACGCCGCCGCGAACCTGCTCTCCTTTGTGCCCTCGCTTGGCACGCGTGAAGTGCTGGCCTTCGGCGAAGGCGTCGCACTGCCGACCCGGTTGCGCTTCAAGGAGGTGCCACCGCACCAATTGCCGCGCGGCGAGGCTACCATCAGCAGCGTGCCTTCGGTCACCTCCGGCCATGACATGCATTTCGTCAGCGCCGTGCTCGAACGCTGGCGCGGCGCCACCTCGCAGCGCGACGTGCCGAACGACCCTGTGTTCTCGGCTCCGCCCGCCAAGACGCTCTCCAACGTCGAGGCCCCGATGCTGCAGCCCTCGATGGGGCTCGATCCGGACCGCTTCTCGCTGTTGAAGAAGCCGCTGCGGTAAGGACTCTCGTGTCCCGGACGCGCAGCAGCGTGAAACGCTGCTGCGCAGAGCCGGGCGCCACGCCACAATCACGGACTCTCGGAGACATGGGCCCCGGCTCAGCAGCGCACCGCACCGAACGATGCCTCGCATCGCCGGGAGCGCTGCGCTGCGTCCGGGGCACCAGACGTAACGACTCCTCTGGAGCCTCTCGCCCGCATCGACTATGGTCCCCGGCCGCAAGCCGGAATCCATGACCATGACACAGCCCTCACAACGTTTCCCAGCTCCCGCCCTCGACACGCTGCCCGATGACATCCGCACGCGTCTTCTCGCGGTGCAGGAGAAGAGCGGCTTCGTGCCGAACGTGTTCCTGACGCTGGCCTATCGTCCCGACGAGTTCCGCGCGTTCTTCGCCTATCATGACGCACTGATGGAGAAGGACGGCGGCCTCACCAAGGCCGAGCGCGAAATGATCGTGGTCGCGACCTCGGCCGCCAACCAGTGTCAGTATTGCGTGATCGCCCACGGCGCGATCCTGCGCATCCGCGCCAAGAACCCGCTCATTGCCGACCAGGTCGCGGTGAACTACCGCAAGGCCGACATCACGCCGCGGCAAAAGGCGATGCTCGATTTCGCGATGAAGGTCTCGGCCGACGCGCAGCGCATTTCCGAGGACGATTTCGCCGCACTCGCGCCGCACGGCTTCAGCGACGACGACATCTGGGACATCGCCGCGATCTCCGCCTTCTTTGCGCTGTCGAACCGGCTGGCGAATTTCACGGGCATGCGCCCGAACGACGAGTTCTACCTGATGGGACGCGTGCCGAAGAAGTGACGGACAAGACATGACCGAGATGGACTGGCCCGAAATCCTGCTGCGCCTCGGCACCGCGACGCTCGCCGGCAGCGCGATTGGCCTGAACCGCGACCTGCACGGCAAGCCGATCGGGCTGAAGACACTCGGCATCGTCGGGCTCTCCACCGCAACCGTCGTGCTGCTCGCGGTCCAGTTCGCCGAGCCCGGCAAGATCACCGATGCGGCGAGCCGTGTGATCCAGGGCATCCTGACCGGCATCGGCTTCCTCGGAGCCGGCGTCATCGTCCATGAGAGCGATCGTTTTCGCGTACGCGGCCTGACCAGCGCGGCCTGCACCTTCCTCGCCGCCTGTCTCGGCATTGCGTGCGGCGCCGGGCAATGGAAAATCGTCCTGGTCACGCTGGCCTTCACCTTCGTGCTGCTCACGATCGGCCGACGTTTCGAACGCTGGCTGCATCGGATGCTTGGCGGAAAGGATGAGAAACACGACGTCAGCCACGATATCGAAGAGCGCCACCTGTCGGAGCCGGATCGCCGTCCATAAGTCTCAGCGGGGTCGACCTGCACGGCGCCAGCAGACAATCGCCAGAACGACCGGCAACGACAACCCCAGCCACGAAAGAGCGTCCCAGAAGCCGTCCCCGACGAGCGCAACGCCGAGCCCCGCGCCGCAGACGACGCCGACAAGGACAGGCCAGCGGAAGACATCCCAGGCGCTCCTGTGAATCCGGAGCTGGTTCCGGGCGGGAATGGCCATGGGCTAGACGCCGACTGCCGCGGTCCGGCCCGCGTCGAGCGGCTTGCGGCGGACCGACGACTTTCGCCTCGCCACCCACAGATAGATCCCGCTGACGAGAACGATGATCGTGATGATGTCCAGCAGCGCCCAGATGATCTTCAGTGGAAGCCCACCATAGTCGCCGAAATGCAGTGGGCGCGAGACCTGAAGCGTCTTCAGATACCAGGGCACCTCGGGTGCCGCGATCGTCTTGCCGTCATTGGCATCAACGAGCATCGGCTGGAGCATGCGCGCCGTGAAAGGCGTCGCGCCCTTGGTCCAGACGACGAGGTGCTGCGGACTGCCGAAGCGGGCCGACGTCGGCATCGTCACCGAGGTGACCAGACGATCCGGAAATCTCGCGCGGACGAGTTCGACAGAAGCCTGAACCGACGGGATCGGAGCCACGGGCTTGCCGAGATGAGGCGCCAGCAAGACCGGGATCAGCTGCGCGCGCCACAGATCGAACAGCGGCGTCGCCAGCGTGTTGATCATGCCGGTGAGACCCACAACCATCGTCCAGGTCACGGTGACGATGCCGAGGAGATTATGGGTGTCGAGCCATTTGGCGCGTGGCGACGAGCGCCGGCGGATCGTGCCGAAATCGAGCCGCCGCATGAACGGCCAATACACGACCACACCGGATATGATCGACGCTGCGAACAGAAGACCCATCCCTCCGAGAAACAATTCGCCGGGCAAGCCCGCGAACATGTCCTTGTGAATCCGCAATACAATGTCCATGACGTCCTGATGGGGAGCCTCCTCCCCGAGCACCTCGGCGGTGCGCGCATCAAGCGTTAGGCGATGAAAGCTGCCCGGCGCCGGGATCGCCGTCGGAGAAACCGCGACCGTGACCAGCGGCTCCGTCTGCTTGAGATTAAGGAGCAGCACGTACTGACCGGGAAAGCGCGCCTGTGCCGCCGCGATCATCCGGTCGAGCGAGAGCCGCGCCGTACCGGCCGGCATGGCGGGCGCCGCGATCTCATCCTCGAGCAGGTCGTCGATCTCATCGTGAAAGACCAGCGGCAGCCCCGTGACGCACAGCATCAGCAGAAACAGCATGCACACCAGGGACGTCCAGGTGTGAATGCGGGACCACAGGCGAATCGTGCGTGCTTGAACCATGACGAATACTACCAGCGATAGCTGACCGTGCCCGTGATGGTGCGCGGGCTCGTGTATTGGCAACCGCCATTCGTCGTGCAGGCAAGCGTGACGCGATCGGCGATGTTCTTCACGTTCAGCGCCAGGTTGACGCCCTTCGGCTGACGATAATGCAGGCCCGCATCCAGCACGACGTAGCCCTCGTTGACGATTGTGTTGGTCGTGTCGGCGAAGGTCGGTCCGTTGTAACGGATGCCTCCGCCAAGTCCCCAGCCGTCCCAGGTGCCGCCCTGGATCGTGTAGTCGACATAGGCCGATGCGAGCTGGCGGGCGACGAGCGTCGGCACCTTGCCGAGGTCGGTCCCGGTGCTCTGCGTCACCCTCACATCCTGGTTGGTGTAGGTCGCCACGAAGTTCAGCCCGGGCATGATCTGCGCCAGCGTCTCGAACTCGATGCCGCGCGAGTTCACCTCGCCGAGCTGGACCGAGAAGCCGAGATGTGATGGATCGGACGTGAGCGAATTCTGCCGCGTCAGGTCGTAGATCGCCACGGTCATCAGCAGGTTTCGCGACGGCTGATACTTGACGCCCACCTCATGCTGCTGCGCCATCGTCGGCTTGAACGGGTTTCCCGCAAAGTTCGTGTTGGGTGTCGGCAGGAAGGATTCCGAGTAGCTATAATAAGGCGCAACACCGGAATCGAACACGTAGGAGACGGCTCCCCGCTTGGTGAAGGCCGTGTCCTTCGTGTCGGTGGTCTTGTTGGTCGCCAAGGCGTAGGTGTTTTGTTCCGAGGCGTCGTACCGGCCACCCAGCGTGAAGATCCAGTTCTGGATCTTCATCTGATCCTGCACATAGACGCCGACCTGGTCGATCGTCTGGTTCGTCGAGGGGGTGGTGAGCGCAGTCGGAACGACGACGGCCTGGTCGTACACCGGATTGAGCTTGCTGAGCGGCGGCGCTGCTCCGGAATAAGTCCGGTCCGTCATGTTGAACGTCAGATAGTCGACGCCGGAGACCACCGTATGCTGAAGCGGCCCCGTGCTGAACTTGCTGATCAGGTGGTTGTCGGTCGACAGCGATTCGACCTGCTCCTGTATGCGCACCGCACGCCGCGGAAAGACCGTGGTCGTATCGAGCGGACTTCCGATGAATGTCAGATAGCGATAGTCGAGTTCGGTGTGGCCGTAGCGGGCCTTCGATTCGAAGACCAGATTGTTGCTGAAGCGATGCTCGAACTGGTAGCCGACACGCTCCTGCTCCTGGTCGAACTTGTTGTAGCTGGGATCGCCAAGGAAAAGCGGCAGCGCCGTGATACCGGTGATCTTCCCGCCGCTCACATGGGCCATCGACAGCGGAAAGGCGTTGCCGGTCAGATCGCGGGTATAGTCGGCGAGAATGGTCAGCGTCGTGTCATTCGTCGGCTTCCAGGTCACCGCCGGCGCGATATAGGTGCGATTGTCCTTCACGTAGTTCGAGAAGTTGGCGATCTGCGCATCGGAATCCCTGAACACACCGGTCAGCCGGTAGAGCAGCGTGCCGTCCTTGGTGGCAGGACCACCGAAGTCGAAGGCACCCTGAAACCGGTCGTAGTTGCCGAACTGCCCGACAATCTCACCGAAGGCCTTTTCGGGCGGCCGCTTGCTGATGACATCGACAAGTCCGCCCGGCGCGCCCTGTCCATACATGACCGAGCTCGGCCCCTTGATGACGTCGATGCGCTCGAAACCATAGGGCTCGTTGCGGAACAGCGAGAGGAAGTTGGGATCGCCCATCTCGCGAAGCCCGTCGCGATATGCGCCGTAGCCGTTGTTGTCGAAGCCGCGGATGAAGACATTGTCGAAGCGCGGGTCCTTACCGCCCGGCTGAATGGCGAGACCTGCGACATGCTGCAATCCTTCGACCAGTGTCGTGACGGAGCGGGCATCGAGCTGATCGCGACTGACGACGGAGACGGATTGAGGCGTCTCGAGGATCGGGACGTCGGACTTCATCGCAGCCGAGCTGACGACAGGTACAAATCCCTTCACCGGATCCGTACCGCGCTCCATGGCGACGGCGGCGGGCTGAGAGCCGGACTGGAGCACCTGTCCTGCCGCGCGCGATCGCGCAGTTCGGGCGCTCACAGACCGGGTGGTGCGCGATCTCGTGACCTGACGCTTGTTCGCGCGGCTTTGCTCGACGACGACCGGCGGAAGATCTGATGCTGCGCTCGCGCTCTGGGCTTGCGCGTTTCCGCCAAAAGCGATCGCCGGAGGAAGCACGACAAGACCGCACAGCATCGACACGCATCCGCGCTTCGTTGCGCGTGCGTCAAACACGAATTCCAGCATTCCCAGTCCCCGAATTTACCGGGACGACCATGCAAAGACTCCGAACGCACAATCAAAGTCTTTTGGACGTTCGTGTCGTAGAATCTATGTAGACTGGATCCATTCTAATGAAATGGCCTCAGCATCTTGCGCCGGCCCTCCACGGGCTGCATGAATTCCCGACGCTGACGATCCACCGCAGCGCGCCGCGATGACCGACCTGCCGCGTCACGATCTAGAATCGCAACCGCCGGCCCCAAACCGGCTTCAGCAGTTCGAGCGCCGTGAGTACCAGCAATCCTGCGCCGAGCGTGACCATCAGATCGTCCAGGTGCAGGGGACCGAACCGGAACAGACTGGACGCCGGCGGCCAGAACAGGGCCGCGGCCAGAACGAGCGCGATCGACAGGAATATCCAGAGCAAAGCCGGATTCGGACGGAAGAACGCCGACAAGAACGACGCGCTGAAGGACCGGTTGACCAGCACCAGCGCGACGACGCAGACGACCAGCGCGATGAAAGCCAGCGTGCGCGCCTCGTCGGGTGGAATACCGGAACGAAGCGCAACGACGAAAATCACCGCGATCAAGGCAAAGGCCATGACGCCTTGAAGAACGCTCCAGCCGACCAAAGCCCACGAGAACAGTTCCGCATCGGCGCGCCGCGGCGGGCGCGTCATGACATCGCGCTCCTCCCGCTCGGCTTCGAACACGAGCGAGCAGACCGGGTCGATGATCAGCTCCAGAAATGCAATGTGAACGGGCCCGAGAACCAGAGGCAGCCCGAAAACCAGCGGCAGCAGGGCGAGCCCCGCGATCGGAACGTGGACGGCGAAAATGAAGGCCATCGCCTTGCGGAGATTGTCGTAGATTCGGCGCCCCAGCCGGATGGATGCGACGATGGAGCCGAAATCGTCGTCGAGCAGGACGATCGAGGATGCCTCGCGGGCGACATCGGTGCCGCGGCCACCCATCGCGATCCCGATATGGGCCGCCTTCAGGGACGGCGCGTCGTTGACGCCGTCGCCGGTCATCGCGACGATCTCGCCGTTGCGCTTCATCGCCTGAACGATCCGCAGCTTCTGCTCCGGCAGGACCCGCGCGAACACGTTCACGTTCCTGACGAGGGCCTCCAGCCCGCTCTCGTCCGCGAGCCTGATCTGCTCACCGGTCGCGACCTCGTTGACGTCGAGCCCGGCCTGCCCGGCGATCGCCATGGCGGTCGCCGGATAGTCGCCCGTGATCATGACGACGCGGATGCCGGCCGAACGACATTCGGCCACCGCCTCGGGGACATGCGGACGAAGCGGATCGGCCAACCCGACCAGACCGAGGAAGCGAAACGAAAAACCTTCCTGCGAGCTCGGCAGGGCCTCGCCGTCGCAGGTCGCGGCGGCCACGCCGAGCACGCGAAGACCGTCCTTGGCCATCGCCGCGACCGCATCCCGCATCGCGTCCTGGTCCGCACCATGCAACTTGCAGAGGCGCGCAATCGCTTCGGGAGCACCTTTGGCCGAGGCGAACACTCCCTGGGACGATTGCCAAACCTGGGTCATCGCCAGCAGTTCGGGACGCAGGCCGTAGGTGCGGATCAAGGTCCGAGCATGCAGGGTTTCATCAGCCTCCGGCAGGTTCGCCTGCGCGAACGCGTGCAGGGCCTTCTCCATCGGATCGAACGGTTCGGGCGAGCTCGCCAGAGCACTGCAACGCGCCAGCTCGAAAAACTCCGCTCCCACGGGCGCCGGCTGCGAAGACACGAGGCGGACGCTCGTCCCGTCGCGTAGCCTCAGCTCCGCGACCGACATCCGGTTCTGCGTCAACGTGCCGGTCTTGTCGGTGCACAGCACCGTGGCGGAGCCGAGCACCTCGATCGCAGCCGCGCGCCGCGTCAGCACCCGCGCCTTGGAGATCCGCCAGGCGCCCATGGCCATGAACACCGTGAGGACGACGGCAAACTCCTCAGGCAGCATGGACATGCCGATCGCGATGCCTCCGAGCATTGCCTGCAGCCAATCCCCGCGCAACGCTCCGTAAAGCAGGACAGCCGCCAGGCTGATCGCCGCGCCGCCGAGAAAGCAAAGCCGTACGAGCCGTGCGGTCTGCTGCTGCAGCCGCGGCGGCTCCGACTGCAAACCATGCAGCGACAGTCCGATCTTCCCGATCTCGCTGCGAGGGCCGGTGGCCTCGACCTCGGCGAGGCCCTCGCCTCGCACGACCAGCGAGCCCGAATACACGAACGGCAGGTCATCGCCGCCCGGGCGATGTTCGGCCAAGGCGACCTTTTCAGTCATGGAAGCCTCGGCGACCGGCGTCTTGAGGGCCTGCTTGCGAACCGGGACCGACTCTCCGGTCAGCAGGGACTCATCGACCGCCAGATCACGCGCACTGACGAGTACCGCATCCGCCGGAATCCGATCGCCTTCGGCCAGGACGAGGAGATCGCCGCGGACGATGTCCCGGCCCGCGATCCGCCGCCGCTCGCCATCCCTGACCACGAGCGCTCGCGGACTGGTCAGCTCCCGCAACGCCTCCAGCACGCGCTCGGTGCGGGTTTCCTGCACGATCGTGATCACGACGGAGATGGCGCCGAATGCCAGGAGAAGCAGCGCCTCGCGGAGGTCGCCGAGCAGCAGGTAAACCAGCCCGCCACACAGAAGGAGAGCGAGCATCGGCTCGCGCAGCACCTCGAGCACGATGCGCAGGGGCGTGCGCCGTTCGGGCCGAGGCAGCTCGTTGTAACCTTCATGTTGCAGCCGCAGCCGGGCCTCGGTTTCGCTGAGCCCGGCCGAACCGCCGCTTTCTGTCCTGCTCACGTCTTCCGCCGCATGCTCCAGAGACTTCCAGCCCCCACGACGGCTGTCACGAGCAGGACGGCGACGAAGGTCTGGATGATGGTGAAGTTCAGGGCATCACGCGCGACGAACAACGCGGTGAGCGCGCCGGCAATGATAAAGACGATACGAAAGATGAGGCTCATGGTCATGTCTCCGTCTTGCATGACTTGGAGCCCGGGCCCACGACGTCTGGGCACAACGCTGCTTCTGCAACCATGCAGAGAGACTTTAGCCCGTCACAGCGGCGCAGATTTGCGACAAGTCAAGCCTGATCCGGCCATCGCCGCATCTGGCCGGTCGACGGGTGCGACGTGATGTCCCGCCGCGAGCGATCAGCCGCGGCATCGCTCATGGTTGCAAGGCGCCGTGCCGCTAGCGCTTCGCCATCAACTCGAGCGCCGGAGCAAAGCGCTCCGCGAACGTCAACGACTTGGCGTGGTGAACTGCGGCAAACGATGCCGAAATTCCTGCCGAAGCGACCGCGAGCAACGCAATTACGAAAGCCAGACGGCGCATGTTCGCCTCCTGTGTGAGCTCGTCTACCCCATACAGATGGGACGGCTCTGTTTCAGGACGGTTTCATGGGCGCGGAAATTGATTTCACTCAAGCGCCTGTGATGGGATCCGGCTTATCTGGACGCATTCCGCAACCAACTAACAATGGTCGACGTATTTTGCAGCGGAGCCCGGCCGTGTTGGGAATTCTACGTCCGCGGACACGATCCTAAAGCACTGCGGCGACCAGCAGCATTCGCTGGAATGGGAGTCATCAAGGACTATTCAAATGAAGATCGTGATCCAGAAGCTCAATGGCCTGTGGCACCTCATCGTCGGATCGTGCCTGATCCGAACGCCCTTCCTCGACACGCAGGATCGTGCGCAAGTGGTCACTTACGCTCGCCGCGCCTATCCCGGCGCCAGGATCTTCCAGCGCGACTGACGCGAGCGGCTGCGCATGATGGTCAGCTCACTAGAGCGATTCCCGACTGCCCCTAATCATCGTCCTCCGGACCGCACCAGCCGGGCAGATAGATCGCGTCCTTGCTCTTGGCTGCGGACATCGCCTTCTCGATCGCCTTGTCGAAATCGGCCTCCACCGTCTTGCGCGAGACCTTTCGGCGCAGGAAGTCGGCCCACAGGAATTCCGAGAACGGCGTGGTGTCCTTGGCGAAGCCGCCCAGGCGGCGCAATTCGCCGGCAAGGCTGCGGAACGGATCGTCCTTGAGATCGGCAACCGATTTTGGCAGGTCGCGAAACTGCCGCCGTTCGCCCTTGGCGTCGTAAGGATAGACCCAACGCTTGTTGTCCATCACGCCCCAGAAGGCCTCGCGCTCGACCATGCGGAGGTCGCCGACGATGGTCACCAGCACCTCCTTGACGCCTTCGTCGTGCAGCGCGCGGCCGAGGTGATGATGGTCGATCACATAGTAGCGCGCGTCGGGGCCGTAGACGACGGGGATCATGTGCTTGCCGAGCAGATCCGCCTGCTTCTTCTTGTCATGCTCGCGCCAGCGCTTGCGCTTCTCCTTGACCTCGCGCATGCCGACCGTCATCTGCGTCGGCCGGAGCGACAGGATCGGGACCGGATGCACTCTCGGCTCACGCGCGTTGGTCGTGGTCATGGTCGAAGGCCCCCTCGCATGGATGCAACTGACGGTTCAGGTTCCCCGACTATGACATGGGCCATGCGGCGGCAAAACGTGTTCGGAAGGACGCGGAGATCACAAGCCGATGTAAAGGGGAACGAAGGTGTGAAGTCCTTGGCCCTTGCTACCTCTGTTGTTGCAACGCAACCCTTGCATCCCTGCCGCCGACACGACGGCCGGTTCCGCGGTCGCTTCCCACAATCCATGCACAAATAGTGCGAGCGTACAAATGCACGCGGGCATTGCGAAGATTTTCTGCAACACGTTCATCACGTGTGCTATCTAAAATCGCTGCTTCGGAGTGATCCCCGCCCCATGACGACCCAGCGGCCCATAAGCTCTGACGACGAGCACCGGGTGCTCCAGTTCAGGCCGCGCACCTCGCCTTCCCCGACGGTCCACCGCGGCAGCGGTACCGTGCAGCCGTTGCGAGTCGCCCCCGAACCGCTCGACCTGTCGCGCTACGAGAAGCCCCGCGCCGAGCCGGACGATTTCCGCCATCGCATGCTCGCCAACATCGCGGCGCTGGCCTTCACCATCGCGCTAACCGCAATCGGAATTTGGCTCGCGGTCAGCATCGCCGACCTGCGCCGGACCCAGGATTGCGTGCTGATGGGCCGTCGCGACTGCGTCAAGATCACGACGCCGCACATCTAGGCCCACCTCGCCCCGGCCCCGGCGGGCACGCGACTCCAGCGGGGCATCCCCAGCCCCGTCTCACCGCCTGCCCGCCTCCATTGAACTCAGGGCGGCGCTCCGATATACGGGCTTTCGACCCGGCCAGAGGGGGGTTTGAGGGCGTCATCAGGGGCGCGATGCCCACCCACCGTGCCACTCTGGATAACCTGACAAATATCCGCAATATATCAAAGGCTTAGTGATGTCTTCCACATTCGATCAGGTCGCCACGATCATCGCTGAAACCTGCGACATCCCGCGCGACACGATCACGCCGGATAGTCATGCCATTGACGATCTCGGCATCGACAGCCTCGATTTCCTTGATATCGCGTTTGCGATCGACAAGCAGTTCGGCATCAAGCTCCCGCTGGAAAAGTGGACCCAGGAGGTCAATGACGGCAAGGCGACCACCGAGCAGTATTTCGTGCTGAAGAACCTGTGCGCCCGCATCGACGAACTGGTTGCGGCCAAGGGCGCGAGCGCCTAAGCGCGCGGTCATGCAACTCGAATACTTCCACATGATCGATCGCATCGTCGACCTCAAGGTCGACGAGAAGACGATCGTCGTCGAAGCGCAGGTCCCGCAGGAGAGCACCATCTTCGAGGGGCACTTCCCGGGTTACCCCTTGATGCCCGGCGTGCTCCTGATCGAATCGATGGCGCAGGCCTCGGGCTGGCTTCAGCTCGGCGTGTTCAAGTTTGAACGCATGCCGATCCTTGCCGCCGTGAAGGAGGCCAAGGTCCGCGGCTCGGTCTTCCCCGGCGATCTCATGAGCATCGAGGCGAGCCTCATCCATGAAGGCTCCGGCTATGCCATGACCGAAGCCAAGATCAGGGTCGGCGGCAAGCTGCGCGCGAATTCGGCGCTGACCTTCACGCTGATCCCCTTCCCCAATGCGGATATGCGCGGCTACATGACGAAAGTCGCTGAGCGCGTCGGCTTTCCGCAACAGGCCGTATCGCCATGACTGACACTGCTTCGAAGCCCGGCCAGACCGAAGTCTGGATCACCGGCATTGGACTCGCGACCTCGCTCGGCGAGGGCCTGGACGCCAACTGGGCCGCGCTTCAGGAGAAGCGCATCAATGTCGACGAGAAGGGCTTTGCGCCCTACATCGTGCATCCCTTGACGCCTGTCAGCTTCGACAGCCAGATCCCGAAGAAGGGCGACCAGCGCCAGATGGAAGCCTGGCAGCGCATCGGCACCTACGCCGCCGGCCTTGCGCTCGATTCCGCCGGGATCAAGGGCAACAAGGACATCCTGTCGAAGATCGACATGGTGGTGGCCGCCGGCGGCGGCGAGCGCGATCTCAACGTCGACACCGGTGTCTTGACGGCCGAGGCCAAGGGCGCGAACGCGCCCGGCTTCCTCAACGAACGGCTGATGAGCGATCTGAGGCCGACGCTGTTCCTGGCGCAGCTCTCCAATCTGCTCGCCGGCAACATCGCCATCGTGCACGGACTTGGCGGCACCTCGCGCACCTTCATGGGCGAAGAGGTCGCGGGCGCCGATGCTGCCCGCATTGCGCTTGCGCGCATCGCCTCGGGCGAGAGCGACATCGCGCTGGTCGGCGGCTCGCATAATGGCGAGCGCAAGGACTTGCTCGTCCTCTACGAATTCGGCGATTTCAATCTCAAGGACAAGTTCGCTCCCGTCTGGGCGCGCAAGGACCACGCCGGCTTCGCGCTGGGATCTGCCGGCGCCTTCCTGGTGCTGGAATCGAAAGCGCATGCGCAAGCGCGCGGCGCAAAGCCGTTCGCAAGGCTGTCGAGCGTCGTCGCCGACCTCGCCCGGCGCAAGCAGCCCGGCGACATGGCCGCGACATTGGAGCAGCTGTGGGCCAAGCTGCCCAAGCGCGAAGGTAAAGGCGCGATCATCTCAGGCGCGACCGGTGCGGAGCCCGCGACAAGCGAAGAGCGCGGCTTCCTGAAGGGCCATGCCGACTTCCCGGTGCGTTCGACCGGCACGATGTTCGGCCACACCATGGAGACGCAATTCCCGCTCGGCATCGCGCTCGCCGCGCTGTCGATCTCGCGCGGTGCGCTGTTCCCGCCGAACGATTCGACGGGCACCGAGATTGAAATGCAGGGAGCGCCCACCCAGATTGTGGTGGTGGGGGCCGGACACTGGCGCGGCGAAGGCATGGCGCTGGTCGAGGCAGTTAGCTAGCTCTATCGGGGGATCGACATGACTGCACCACGCGACAAACTCGGGCGCCCCGTCGTCGTCGTCACCGGCATGGGCATCATGACCTCGCTCGGTGCCGGCAAGGCCGACAATTGGGCCAAGCTCGTTGCCGGCGAATCCGGCATCCGTACCATCACGCGCTTTCCGGTCGACGGCCTCAAGACCACGATGGCCGGCACCGTCGATTTCGTCAGCGTCGATCCATTCTCCTCCACCGGCCTGTCCGAGCGGATGGCTGAGCTCGTGACGGAAGAAGCGCTCGAGCAGGCCGGCATCGGCGCCAAGGCCGATTTCCCGGGGCCCCTCTTCCTCGCGGTTGCGCCGGTCGAGGTCGAATGGCCACAGCGACGCGAGCTCGGCCGCGCCGTCGGCGCGCTCGACTTCAACTATGACGATCTCTTGCGCATCTCCGGCGGCGGCAAGTACAGCGCCTATCATCACCGCTTCATGTTCGGCTCGGTGGCCGCGCATCTCGCCGAGACCTTTGGCACCAAGGGCTCGCCGATCTCGCTGTCGACGGCCTGCGCGTCCGGAGCCACCTCGATCCAGCTCGGCGTCGAGGCGATCCGCCGCGGCGAGACCGATGCTGCGCTGTGCGTCGCGACCGACGGCACCGTGAACCCCGAGGCCCTCGTGCGCTTCTCGCTGCTCTCGGCGCTGTCGACCCAGAACGATCCGCCGCAGGCGGCCTCCCGCCCCTTCTCCAAGAACCGCGACGGCTTCGTCATGGCCGAAGGCGCCGGCGCGCTCGTGCTGGAAAGCTACGAGGCCGCCACCGCCCGCGGCGCAAAGATCCTCGGCGTGATCGCCGGCTGCGGCGAGCTCACCGATTCCTTCCATCGCACCCGCTCTTCGCCCGACGGCAAGCCGATCATCGGCTGCATGAACAAGACGCTGGCCGATGCCGGCATGACGCCGGACCAGATCGACCACATCAACGCGCACGGCACGGCGACGCCCGAGAACGACAAGATGGAGTTCAACACGACATCGGCCGTGTTCGGCGAGCTGGCGCAGAAGATTCCGGTGACCTCCAACAAGTCGATGGTCGGCCACACCATCTCGGCGGCAGGCGCGGTCGAGGCGATCTTCTCGCTGCTCACGCTCGAGCATCAGCGCATCCCGCCGACGATCAACTACGAGACGCCGGATCCCACGATCCTGTTCAACGTCGTCGGCAACAAGGCGCGCGACGCCCGCGTCACCGCGGTGATGTCGAACTCGTTCGGCTTCGGCGGCCAGAACGCCTCGCTGATCCTGACCCGCGAACCGGCCTGACCGGACGCATGGCGCTGCTTCCTGCGAGGACGAAGGCCCGCGCGCGGGAGGCTGCGAAATCGATCGGCGGCAGCCTGATCGGCGCCGCCACCGTCGGCATGCTGCGTACCACGCGCTATTTCGATCCGGTCAAGACCTCGGACTTTTTCGCGCGCATGGTGAAGCTGATCGGCCCACGCCTGCGCGAGCACCGCATCGGTCGCGCCAACCTCACCGCGGCGTTTCCGGAGAAGTCGCCCGAAGAGATCGAAGCCATCCTGATGGGCGTCTGGGAGAATCTCGGCCGCGTCGGCGCCGAATTCGCCCATATGGATCACGTCTGGGATTACGACCGCGACCATCCCGAAAACAGCCGGATCGAACTCCCGGCGCGCAGCATCGAGCTGTTCGACCAGATCCGCGACGACGGCAAGCCGGCGCTGATCTTTGCAGCTCACCTCGCCAATTGGGAATTGCCGGCGCTCGCCGCCGTCTCGCATGGCCTCGATGCCGCGATCCTCTACCGTCGGCCGAACATCGCATCTGCCGACCGCATCATCCAGGAGATGCGCCAGGTCAACATGGGCACGCTGATCCCGGCGGGCCGCGACGCTCCCTTAAGGCTCGCGCAGGCGCTCAAGGACGGCAAGCACGTCGCCATGCTGATCGACCAGTATCTGACCGGCGGCGTCGAGGTCACCTTCTTTGGCCGCAAGACCCGCGCCAACCCGATGCTGGCGCGCCTGCTCCGCCAGGTCGAATGCCCGATCCACGGCGTCCGCATCATCCGCCTGCCCGGCGGCCGCTTCACCGCCGAGATCACCGAGGAGGTCCAACCGGTGCGCGATGCCGACGGCAAGATCGACATCCAGGGCACCACGCAGGCGATCACCAGCGTCGTGGAAGGCTGGGTGCGCGAGCATCCCGAGCAGTGGTTGTGGCTGCACCGCAGGTGGCGGTAGTTGCCGTCACTGCGAGGAGCTAAGCGACGAGCAATCCAGAGTGCCCTCACCGAGAGATTCTGGATTGCTTCGCTCCGCTCGCAATGACGAGTGCGGCCCCTCTACCTTCCCGTCTTCACCTTGGTCCACAGCCGGTTGATGATGCGCTGGGTCGCCGGCTCGCGCGCGGTGATGACGAACAGCTTTGCGAGCGTCGCTTCGTCCGGATAGATGTTCTTGTCGTTCAAAATCTTCGGATCGACCAGCTTCTGGCTGGCGAGGTTGCCGCTCGCGTAGGACAGGAAGTCCGAGTTCTTGGCGGCGACGTCCGGACGGTAGAGATAGTTGATCAGCTCGTAGGCTTCCCTCACGTTCTTGGCGTCCGCGGGGATCGCGAGATTGTCGAAGAACATCTGCGCGCCCTCCTTCGGGATCGCGTAGCCGATCTCGATGCCACTGCTGTTGTCTTTCTTGGCCTCGGCCGCGCGAGCGCGGGCCTGCATGATGTCGCCGGACCAGCCGACCACGAAGCAGATCTCGCCGGTCGCGAGCGCGCTGAGATATTCGGAGGAGTGGAATTTGCGCACGGAGGGGCGGACTTTTGCGACGACATCGGCGGCCTTCTCGAGGTCAGCCTGCTTGGTCGAGTTCGGATCGAGCCCGAGATAATTCAGCGCCGCCGGAAAGATGTCGTCGGCGGAGTCGAGCATGTGGACGCCGCAATCTCTAAATTTGGCGAGGTTCTCCGGCTTGAAGACGATGTCCCAGCTGTCGATCTTCGCGTCGGGCCCCAGGATCTGCTTCACCTTGGCGACGTTGTAGCCGATGCCCGTCGTGCCCCACATATAGTTGGCGGCGTAATTGTTGCCGGGATCGTAGGTCGCAAGGTTCTTGGTCACCATCGGCCAGGCATTTTCCAGGTTGGGCAGCTTCGACTTGTCGAGCTTCTGGAAAATGTTGGCCTTGATCTGGCGCTGCAGGAAATAGGCCGTGGGCACCACGACGTCGTAGCCGGACTTGCCGGCCATCAGGCGCGTCTCCAGCGTCTCGTTGGCATCGAAGGTGTCGTAGACCACCTTGATGCCGGTCTCCTTGGTGAAGGCCTCGAGGACGTCTGGCGCCATATAGTTGGACCAGTTGTAGAAATTGACGACCCGCTCCTCGGCCCTGACAGGGGCGGAAAGCAAATTCAGCGCGGCGGCGATCGCGAGGCCAAGGCCAAACCCGCAGCGGCCGACATTCGTCATCTCTACCTCTTGCGACCGCGCACCGCGTCCGACAGCCGCTCCAGGGCGGTGTCGAGGGTCTCGTCCTTCTTGGCAAAGCAGAAGCGCACCACTGATGTCACGGGGTCCTGCTCGTAGAAGGCCGACACCGGGATCGCCGCGACCTTGTAGTCCTTCACGATTCGCCAGCAGAACTCGGTGTCGCTCTCGTTGAGCCCGAGCGGCGACAGGTCGACGGTGAGGAAGTAGGTTCCTTGCGACTTCAGCACGGGGAAGCCGAGGCTCTCCAGCCCCTTGGTCAGGCGGTCCCTGCTCCGCGTCAAATCCTTGCGCATCGACAGGAAGTAGTCGTCGGACTTGCCGAGGCCGTAGGCGACGGCGGCCTGCAGGTTCGGCGCCGTGGTGAAGGTCAGGAACTGGTGCACCTTGGCGGCGACGCGCAACAGCGGCGGCGCGGCGCAGACGAACCCGATCTTCCAGCCGGTCAGTGAGAAGATCTTGCCGGCCGAGCCGACCTTGATGGTGCGCTCGCGCATGCCCGGAATGGTGATCAGCGGGATGTGCTTGTGCTCGTCGAAGGTGACGTGCTCCCAGACCTCGTCGCAGATCGCGATGACGTCGAACTCCTGACAGTAGCGCGCCAAGAGCTCGAGATCCTCGCGCGGAAAAACCACCGCGCTGGGATTCAAGGGGTTGTTGAAGAGCACCGCCTTGGTCTTTGAATTGAAGACGCTTTTCAGCATGTCCTCATTCAGCCGCCAGTGCGGCGGCTCCAGCCGCACGAGGCGCGGGATGCCGCCGGCCTGGCGGATGATCGGCAAATAGGAATCATAGACCGGCTGGAAGCACACCACCTCGTCGCCGGGCTGCACCACCGCGAGGATCGCCGAGGTCAGTGCCTCGGTGCCGCCGGAGGTGACCATCACCTCGCTCATCGGATCGAGCTTGAGCCCGTGCCAATGGCCGTAATGGGTCGCGATCGCCTGGCGCAGCTCCGGCAGGCCCATCATCGAGGGATACTGGTTGTAGCCGTTCAGCGAGGCCTCGGCCGCGGCGCGGCGGATGTCCTCCGGCCCCGGATCGTCGGGAAAGCCCTGGCCGAGATTGATGGCGGCATTGTCGCGCGCGGCCTGCGACATCGCCTCGAAGATGGTGACGGGAAGGTCGGCGAAGACCTTGTTCAGCGAAGAGCTCTTGGACGTCATCGCGGGGCTAGCCACCGACCTTGCTGGGAAGCCCCGCCGCCTTCCAGCCCAGCATGCCGCCGGCCAGATGCTTGTCGTAAGGCAGGCCCGCCGCCTGAGCCGCGAGCGAGGCCGTCACCGAGCGTTTGCCCGAGCGGCAGGCAAACACGACGTCCTTGCCCTGGGGATCGGGGATCGCCTTGGGATCGAAGGTCGAGAGCGGCACCACGACGCCGTAGGGATAGGCCTCGGCTTCGACCTCGTTCGGCTCGCGCACGTCGACGAGGAGATAGCGGCCCTCCGCGACACCCTTGGAGACCTCGTCCGGGGTCAGATCCTGCACCTGGTTTGCCACATCATCCTCCAACGTCGCGCGTGCCAGCCGGACCTATCCCGGCCGGCGGCAACCTCGCCTCTCGGCTCACGAAAATCAAGCGCTACAAAGGCTTGAGCCGCGCGGCGCAAGTTAAAGCTAAATCGCAGCGACTTGAAGTGGGGCGTTCAGGACGCCCGAATCTGCTGCTGCACCTCTCACCACTCGTTCGGCGTCATTCCCCCCGAAGGCGGGAAATCCAGCACGCCGCGGCTCCTCGGTCCTAGCCGGGCGATGACAGCGGTGGAACTAGATCGTCACCTGCGTTCCGACCTCGACCACGCGGCCAGAGGGGATCTGGAAATAGTCAGTGGCGTCGTTGGCCGAGCGGCTGAGCGAGATGAACAGCCGGTCCTGCCAGCGCGGCATGCCGGAATGGACGGCGGGCTTGAGCGCTCTGCGCGACAGGAAGAACGAGGTCGACATGATGTCGAACTGCCAGCCGAGCTTGCGGGCGATCGCCAGGGCTTTCGGCACGTTGGGCGATTCCATGAAGCCGAACTTCAGCGTCACCTTGGAGAAGGTCGGTGAGATCTGCTCCAGTTTCACGCGCTCGGCCGGATCGATCCGTGGGGTCTGCGCCGTCTCGATGGTGAGAATGACATTCTTCTCGTGGAGCACTTTGTAGTGCTTCAGACTATGCATCAGCGCGGTCGGCGCGCTGAGCGGGTCGGAGGTCAGGAACACCGCGGTGCCGGGCACCCGCTGCGGCGGCCGCTTCTCCAGCATCGCCACGAGATCGGCGAGCGGGAACTCGAGTTTGCGCGACTTCTCGAACAAGAGGCGGCTGCCGCGCCGCCACGTGTACATCAGGATGATCATGAGCGCGCCGAGCGCCAGCGGCACCCAGCCGCCTTCGAACACCTTGAGCAGGTTGGCGGCCAGGAACGTGAGGTCGAGAAACAGGAACGGCGCAATCAGCGCCCCGGCCGCGAGCGGCGACCAGCGCCAGACCTTCCAGATCACGACGAAGCCCATCATCGCCGTGACCACCATGGTCCCGGTGACCGAGATGCCGTAGGCCGAGGCGAGCGCGCTGGACGAGCGAAACAGGAGCACCAGCAGCACCACCGCGACCAGCAGCAGCTGGTTGATGCGCGGGATGAAGATCTGGCCGGAATGGGCTTCCGACGTATGGCGAATTTCGAAGCGCGGCAACAGGCCGAGCTGGATCGCCTGGCGCGTCAAGGAATAGGCGCCTGTGATGACCGCCTGGCTGGCGATGACAGTCGCCATGGTGGCGAGCACGACCATGCAGCCGCGGAACAAGCCCTGCGGGAAGAGCTGGAAGAACGGGCTGACGATGGCGCCGGGATCGCCGAGCACGAGGGCGCCCTGCCCGAGATAGTTCAGCGCGAGCGACGGCAGCACGATGAACAGCCACGCGGTCTGGATCGGTCGCTTGCCGAAATGGCCGAGATCGGCATAGAGCGCCTCAGCCCCGGTGACCGCGAGGAACACCGCGCCCAGCGTGACGAAGCCGATGATGCCGTGGTGGAACATGAAAGAGACCGCATAGAGCGGGTTCAGCGCATACAGCACTTGCGGCTGTTGGATGATCGGATGGATCGCCGCCGCGGCAAGGACCGCAAACCAGACGCACATGATCGGGCCGAAGAAGGCGGCGACGCGGGCGGTTCCGCGCGACTGCACGGCGAACAGGCAGACCAGGATGACCACGGTTAGCGGCACGATATAGGGCTCGAACCGCAGCGTGACGTCCTTCATGCCTTCGATCGCGGACAGCACCGACAGCGCAGGCGTGATCACGGCATCGCCATAGAACAGCGCGCCGGAAATGATGCCAAGTAGGACGACGGTCGCCCCGCCGGTGCCGACCGCGCGCTGGGCCAGCGCCATCAGCGCCAGCGTGCCGCCCTCGCCGTTGTTGTCGGCCCGGAGCAGGATCACGACGTATTTGAGCGTCACCACGACAATCAGTGCCCACAGGATCAGCGAGACCACGCCGAGCACCGCCGTCGGCGTCGGCAGCCCGTCCGCGCCCGATGCCGCCATCACCGCCTCGCGGAACGCGTAGAGCGGGCTGGTGCCGATATCGCCGTAGACGACGCCGATGCTGCCGAGGGTCAGCGCGCCGAAACGGGCGGTGGTATGGGCCTCGCCATGCCCATTGGCCGCCGCCGTTTCCGGGGCGGAAATCACTATGTCGCTTGTCATGGGAGAGCCCAGTGGCCTCTAAAATGCTTCACTGCACAATGGCGGAAGAGCGCGCGGCTTATAGTCCTGCGCTACCGGCATAGCCTAGCCCGATTCCGGGGCTTAGACATGCGAATTTGCATGACTAAGGCAGTTGCGTTCTAGATGGTGACTTGGGTTCCGACTTCAACCACCCGTCCCGTGGGGATCTGGAAGTAATCCGTGGCGTCGTTGGCGGACCGGCTGAGCGCAATGAACAAATGGTCCTGCCACAGCGGCATACCCGACTGCGCTGACGCCTTCAGCGACCTCCGGGACACGAAGAACGACGTCGACATGATGTCGAACTGCCAGCCCTGCTTGCGCGCGATCGCAAGTGCCTTGGGCACGTTCGGCTGCTCCATGTAGCCGAAGCGCAGCCGGACCTTCGAGAACTTCTCGCTGATCTTCTCCATCCGGAATCGCTCGGACAGATCGACCCGCGGCGTATGCGCGGTCTCGATGGTCAAGATCACGTTGTGCTCGTGCAGCACCTTGTTGTGCTTGAGATTGTGCAGCAGCGCGGTCGGCACAAAGGAGGGATCGCTGGTCAGGAACACCGCGGTGCCCTTGACGATGTGCGGGGGCCGCTTCTCCAGGCTGCGGATCAGATCGTCCAGCGGCACCTCGATCCGGCGCGTCTTCTGGATCAGGATCCCGGAGCCCTTCCGCCAGGTCCAGATCGTTCCCGCCATGGCCACGCCGAACAGCAGCGGCACCCAGGCGCCCTCAAGCAGCTTCAAGAGATTGGCGCTGAAGAAGCTCAGATCGACGATGACGAAGGGCATGATCACGGCCGCAGCCGTGGCAGCGCGCCAGTTCCACAATTTCCAGATCACGATGAAGCCCATGATGCCGTCGGCGACCATGGTGGTGGAGACCGCGATGCCGTAAGCCGACGCCAGATTGCTGGGGGTGTGGAACAAGAGCACCAGCAGCATCACGCCGATCAGCAGCAGCCGATTCACCCGCGGCAGGTAGATCTGGCCGGCGTGAGTCTCGGAGGTATAGCGGACCTCGAAGCGCGGCAAGAGGCCGAGCTGCACCGCCTGATAGACCAGCGAATAGGCGCCGGTGATCACCGCCTGGCTCGCGATCACGGTCGCGGCGGTCGCAAGCCCGACCAGCGGCAGCACCAGGCTCTCGGGCACCATGCGATAGAACGAGTGCTCGATCGCGCTGGGATCAGACAGCACCAGCGCGCCCTGCCCGAAATAGTTGATCAAGAGCGCGGGCAGCACAAAGAACATCCAGGCCGACTGGATTGGCTTGCGCCCGAAATGGCCGAGATCCGCATAGAGCGCCTCGCCCCCGGTCACCGCCAGGAACACGGCGCCGAGGGTGACGAGGCCAATCGTGCCGTGCGACAGCACGAACTGCACGGCGTAATAGGGATTGATCGCCGCCAGCACCGAGGGATCGTCGGCGATGTGGACCGCTCCCATCACGGCGATGACGGCGAACCAGATCACCATCACCGGCCCGAAGGCCGAGGCCACCAACGCCGTCCCCTTGCTCTGGACCGCGAACAGCAGCACCAGGATGAGGACGGTGAGCGGCACCACGTAATGCTCGAGCGCGGGGGTTGCGAGCTTCAGGCCTTCGACCGCCGATAGCACCGAGATCGCCGGCGTGATCATGGAATCGCCGATGAACATGGAAGCGCCGACCACGCCGAGGGCGAGCAGGAACCAGCTCCGCCGCCCGAGCGCGCGCTGGCCGAGCGCCATCAGCGAGAGCGTGCCGCCCTCCCCGTTGTTGTCGGCGCGCAGCAGCAGCAGCACGTATTTGGCGGTGACGACGATCAGCAGCGCCCACAGGATCAGCGAGAGCACGCCGAGAACCATGACGCGCGAGACCGGCTCGCCATGGGCGGCGCCCCTGACCGCCTCGTGGAATGCGTAGAGCGGCGAGGTGCCGATATCGCCGAACACGACGCCGATGCTCCCGAGCGTAAGGGACCAAAAGCCCGAGGTGACCGGCCCGTCCTGGGTCTCGGTCTGTGTGATGCTCGCCGTCATGAAGATGGAAAACGCTTCTTCCCTGGAATTGATCCGGCGCCTTTTGACGCTTCCGGTGCGCCTGTCAATCGGCGCATCACCATAGCAGGCGCAGAGCCGGATGCTGTGACGCTGCAGCCACGCTCATTGCCAGCGCGACGACATGCCTCAGGTAGAATGGTAGCGCAAGGGGGCCTATTTTCCGGGCAGGATCTCGTCGGAAAAAGGTGCTCACCGTGCCCGGGTGATGCTCACGGCTTCAGATTCGGCGGCAGCGGCGGATCTTCGCGCATCAGGGTGATGGTCACCCGCCGGTTGGCCGCGAGCGAGGGATCGTCCGGAAACAACGGCTGGGTATCTGCCTTGCCGGAGACGGCGAAGATGTGCGACGGCGGCAGGCCCTCGCGTTCGAGGATCTGGCGAACGGCATTGGCGCGGTCGGCCGACAGATCGAAGGCGCCGTAGTCGCTGCGGGTCGGCACGAAGCCGGCCGCTGTGTGGCCGGCGATGGAGACGCGGAGCGGCGTGGCCTTGAGCGGGATCGCGAGCTTCTCGACCAGGCGGCGGGTGCGGTCATAGGGCACCTTGGAGCCGTCGGCGAACATCGAGCGGCCGTCCTGGTCGACGATCTCCAGATTGAGACCCTGCTTGGTCTCCTCGAACATGATGTGCTTGGACATCTCGGTCAGCTCCGGCATGTCCTGCAACGCCTGGCGCAGCGAGGCTGCGGCGAGCGCGAAATTGCGGTCGACCTTGATCTTCGCGCCCGACGTCTTGTCGCGATCTTCCTGGTCCGGGGTCGGCGTGTTGGAGGCATCCTCGGGCTGGATATGGTCGACGTTCTTTAGCCGCGGGCGGGTCGGCAAACCGTCGGACTCGACGATGCCGGCATAGCGCGCCTCGCTCTGCACGCCGAAGGCGTCGCGCATCGATCCCGCGACGATCTTCAGCTTGTTGGCGTCCTGCGTCGAGAACGCCACGAGCATCACGAAGAAGCTCATCATCAGGCCCATGAGGTCGGCGAAGGTCACGAACCAGCCGTGACCGCCTCCATGGGCATCGCCGCGTTTCTTCTTGGCCATGTCTCAAAATCCCGGCGGGCGGGCTTACGCCGGCACCGGCTCGCCCTCGGCGTGGCGATGCTTCTCCGGCAGGTAGGCCAGCAGCATTTCGCGCACCAGGGTCGGGCTCTTGGAGTCGCGGATCATCAGGATGCCGTCGATGATCAGCGTGCGGTTGGTCTCCTCGTCCAGCAGCTTGCCGTGCAGCTTGTCGGCGATCGGCAGACAGAACAGGTTCGCGACCAGCGCGCCGTAGAGCGTGGCGAGCAGCGCGGTCGCCATGAACGGGCCGAGCTTGGAAGGGTCGGTCATGTTGGCGAACATCTGCACCATGCCGATCAGGGTGCCGATCATGCCGAAGGCCGGAGCGCAGTCGCCGATGGCGCGATAAATCTTGCTGCCCTCGTCGAGGTGCATGAGGAAGTTGTCGCGGTCGCGCTCGAGATTGTCGCGGATGAAGTCGAGGTCATAGCCGTCGGCGACGTAGCGGATGCCCTTGGCGAGGAAGGGCTCGTCGGTCTCGACCTTTTCCAGACCCACCGGGCCCTGCTTGCGGGCGATCTCGGCGATGCGGGCGAGTTCGTCGACGAGGTCGTGCGCCGACAGGCGGCTCATGGTGAAGGCGAACTTGGCGCCGAGCGGAAGGCCGTGCAGGAGTGCCGAGAGCGGAAAGCGGATCATGGTGGCGGAGATCGAGCCGCCGAAGATGATGATCATGGCATGTTCAGAGATGAACATGTGAAGGTCGCCGCCCATGAAGATCATCATCGTGATCACGATGATGCCCGCAATGAGCCCGACGCTCGTCATGATATCCATGGGATACTCCAACGCGTACGCAACAACGGCCGTCCTGGCCGCTGGCGCGGCCCAACCCCGAACCGCATCGGAAACCCTAGAG
This sequence comes from Bradyrhizobium sp. TM102, assembly GCF_009176685.1. Taxonomy (NCBI): domain Bacteria; kingdom Pseudomonadati; phylum Pseudomonadota; class Alphaproteobacteria; order Hyphomicrobiales; family Nitrobacteraceae; genus Bradyrhizobium; species Bradyrhizobium sp. TM102. The sequence goes on from NZ_AP021855.1 coordinate 5,021,947, forward strand.
TGCCGCCCTTAAAGCCGCGTAAAGGTTAAGTTGAGCCGGCGCGCCAGACCGGGGCAACGCATCGGGATGAGGCCGGCTTTGCCGACTGCCGACACGAATTTCAACGCTTTGCTAACCATGATTGCGGCGCGCTAGCGTGCCAGGCCCGTCAGCTTCAGGCTCAGTTCGCGCAGGCGCTTGCGGGCAGCTGCATCGTAGGCCTGCGGATTGGCACGCGCCTCGTTCATGCCGTTGAAGAACAGCCCGCTCTTGCCTGCGACATCGTCGCCCTCGACGAGGCGCAGGATCGCCGCCCCACCCTGCTCCACCGTCGAGATCGGCGTGACGCCGCCGGCGCGCACCATCGTGGTGTTCATATAGGTCGCCGGATGCAGCGCGTTCACGGTGATGCCCGCGCCCTTCAGTTCGTCCGCGAGATCGATGGTGAACATGATCTGGGAGAGCTTGCTCTGTGCATAGGCACGCGAACCGCTGTAGCCTTTCGTGATCATGACGTCGTCGAAGTCGATCGGGTGCTGGCCGAGGGAAGCGACGTTGACGATCCGCGACGGCGCCGCCGCCTTGAGCAGCGGCAACAACAGATGGGCCAGCAGGAAACCGGAGAGGTGGTTCACGGCAAAGCGCAGCTCGTGACCGTCGGCGCTGACTTGTCGCTGCGGCCCATCGTTTTGCGAACCGATGCCGGCATTGCTGACGAGGACGTCGAGACGTTGATGATCGCGGATGACCGCTTCGGCGAGCGCACGCGTACCCGACATCGACGACAGATCGGCCTGGTAGAAGGTCGGCGCGGCATTGCCGGCTTTCGCGATCTCGTCGCTCAACACCTTCGCGCGCGTGGCGTCGCGGCCATGGATCAGGACCCTTGCACCGTCTTCCGCCAGCCGTCGCGCGACGTAGCGGCCGACGCCGTCGGTCGAGCCGGTTACCAGGATCGTCTTGCCATTCATCTTCATCGTGCGTCCTCCGGCTGCGGCCCTGCGCCACGGGGGCGGAACGAGGGATGACTGCTATTCTAGGGCCCTGCGGCATGCTCCATCGCGGGAGCCGTTTTGCAATGTTGACGCTGTTCAGCCTTCTCACCGCGCTGCCTGCGGTGTTGGCGCTCCACCTGCTCGAGCCGGAACTCGTTCTGCCGGCCTTCAGCCTCGTGCTCTTTGCCGAGGCCGCCTTCGCGGTGATCGCAGCGCGCTTGATTCACCTTCCGGACAATGCGGAGGACATCACGCTGTGGGACCTTGCAGGCGGCTTCACCCTGATCGGGTGCGCCGCCGCGATGTTCGGCGAGCCGGATCAGGCCGCCCTGTTTCTGACGGAACAGGGTGACCCGCGACCGGTGTCGCGGCCTTAGGCCGCCTCATCACCCCTCAGTGGATCTCCGCCGAGCGCTTCAGCGCGGCCTTCAGCTTCTCGAGCGAAAAGTCGGGGCTGCGGGCGATCTCCAGAATCGGCGTCTCGCGGCGGCCGCAGAGCTCGGCGGCCTCCGGCAGCTTTGCCGCGATGTCGAGCGGGATCACGATGGCGCCATGCTGGTCGGCGTGGATCAGATCGTCAGACTTCACGGTCATGCCTGCAACGCGAACCTCGCCGCCAAAGCTCTCCGCATGCACCCAGGCATGCGACGGACCGATCGAGCCGGCCAGCGCCTGGAAGCCCGGCGCCCATTGCGGGATGTCGCGGATCGAGCCGTCGGTGATGACGCCGAGGCAGCCGAGCGCCTTGTGCACGTTGCTCTGCACCTCACCCCAGAACGCGCCGTAGCCGAGGTCGGGACCATCGATGTCCTGGATCACCGAGATGCGCGGACCATGGCCGGTGCCGACATATTCGTAATACTCGATGCGGCGCCTGGACTGCTCTTCGGCCGGAAGCGAGGATTTCAGCACCGAGCGGATCGCAACCGTTCGGGCATAGCCGACGATCGGCGGCAGGTCGGGAAACGGGCAGACCAGTTGCTTGGTGGTGTAGCCGATCAGCCGGCGCTCGGGCGCCACAATCTCCATGGCATTGCAGATCGTCGGCGTGTCGTAGCGGCCCAGCGCTTCGAGGACGGAAGCGGGCAGCGGCCCGGTCGCTTTATCAGTCACGGCGTTCTCTCCCAGATTGGCGGTCGCTGTTGGCGCGATGCCGCCGGCACAGGGCGATATAGCCGAGATCAGGTCTCAGCCCAACTCGGGGAGCCTCATGGCAGATATCCGCGTGTGGCCGCTCAGTGCAGCCGTCCGGGCCGGTCGTCGTCGTCGTTGGGCGGCTCCGACAAATTCGCCAGCGTCGGCGCCGACGGCGGTGAGGTGACCTCGCCTCCCGACGGCGCGGAGGCTTCCATCGCGCGGGCCTGGTCGCGATAGGATTTGTAGCCGAGCGGCAGGCAGAGCAGGTACAGGACGGTGCCGGACGAGAGTACGTGCCAGGGATAGGCGATCAGCAGCGCGATGAAGACGATCACCGCGACGAACGCCGGCAGCACCAGCTCCGGCGGCACGCGCATGCGCTTGGTCTTGCCGGAGAACACCGGCAGGCGCGACACCATCAGGAAGGCGATCAGCAGCGTATAGGCCGCCGTCATCGCGGCGGGCCAGCGGCCGAGATCGAGGAACGCAACATAGATCGGCAGCAGCACGGTGATCGCGCCGGCCGGCGCCGGCACGCCCGTGAAGAAATTGGCAGCGAAGGCCGGCTTGTTCGGGTCGTCCATGGTGGCATTGAAGCGCGCCAGGCGCAGGCCGCCGGAGATCGCGAACACCATGGCGGCGATCCAGCCGGCATTGCCGAGCTCGTGCAGCTGCCAGAAATACAGCATCAGGCCCGGCGCGACGCCGAAATTGACGAAATCGGCGAGGCTGTCGAGCTCGGCGCCGAACTTGGACTGCCCCTTGATCATGCGCGCGATGCGGCCGTCGATGCCGTCGAGGGCGGCCGCGAACACGATGGCGTAGACGGCGAGCGACATCCGCCCTTCGATCGACAGGCGGATCGAGGTCAGACCGGCGCAGATCGCCAGCAGCGTGATGACGTTGGGCACCAGCATCCGCACCGGAATCGGGCGGAACCGCCGGCGGCGTACGTCAGGGTCTTTGAAGTCATAGGGCGTCATCGCGGGTCCTCACCTCAAGGCGAGATATAGCAAGCCGCGTCTCGCTCCGCCATTGCGGCGGAAGGCCCCCACAGACCGACTTATTGGTTAATTGGCGCGGAAGGCGCGACTGGGGTCGTCTCCGGAAAGATCGGCCAGAATCGTCTCGCCGGCGATCGCGGTCTGCCCTTCCGAGACCAGCGCCTTGATCCCCACAGGCAGATAGACATCGAGCCGGGAGCCGAAGCGGATCAGGCCGAAGCGCTCGCCGGCGCCGATCGCCTGGCCCTCCCTGACGAAGCAGACGATGCGCTTGGCGACGAGCCCTGCGATCTGCACCACGCCGATCCGCGCCGTCGCCGTCGAGATGACCAGCGAGTTGCGCTCATTGTCCTCGCTGGCCTTGTCGAGCTCGGCATTGATGAAAAGGCCGGGCCGGTAGGCGATGCGGTCCACCCTGCCCGCCACGGGAGCGCGGTTCACGTGGCAGTTGAACACGCTCATGAACACCGAGATGCGCGGCAGCGGCCGGTCGCCGAGCCCGAGCTCGGCCGGCGGCAGCGCCATGGTGATCATCGAGACGCGGCCGTCAGCCGGCGACACCACAAGCCCCTCGCGCACCGGCGTCACACGGACGGGGTCGCGGAAGAACAGCGCGCACCACACGGTCAGGATCGTGCCGATCCACCCCAAAGGCGACCACAGCCAGAACAGGACGAGGCTTGCCAGCGCAAAGCCGCCGATGAAGGGATAGCCCTCCTTGTGGATCGGCGGGATCTGACGCTGGATCGAATCGAGAATGGACATCGGTATCTGCCGCTCGGGGTTAATGGCACGGGTCGTCGCGCGGGCCTGTTTAGGCCAGAGTTGGGACCGGAGACAAGGTCACTCCGCTGCCGCAGGCGCCGTCAGGGCGTCATCGACCGGCGGCGGCTCCCGGTTGGGGGCCTCGCTGGTATCGGCCATCTTGGCCAGTTTCTCGCGTGCCGCCTCGGCCTCACGCTGCCTGTTCCACATGCTGGCATAGAGACCGCCATGCGCGAGCAGCTGGCCATGGGTCCCCCGCTCGGCAATGCGGCCCTGGTCCAGCACGATGATCTCGTCGGCCCCGACGATGGTCGAAAGCCGGTGCGCGATCACCAGCGAGGTGCGGTTCTTCGCCACGCGGTCGAGCGCGCCCTGGATCTCGTGCTCGGTATGGGTATCCAGCGCCGAGGTCGCCTCGTCCAGCACCAGGATCGGCGGCGCTTTCAGGACGGTGCGCGCGATCGCGACGCGCTGCTTCTCGCCGCCGGACAGTTTGAGCCCGCGCTCGCCGACCTGGGTCTCGTAGCCCTTGGGCGCCATGCGGATGAAATGGTCGATCTGCGCCAGCTGCGCGGCCTCTTCGACTTCAGCGTCATCGGCGTCCCAGCGGCCGTAGCGGATGTTGTAGCGGATGGTGTCGTTGAACAGCACGGTGTCCTGCGGCACCATGCCAATGGACGCGCGCAGCGAATCCTGCGTCACCGCGCGGATGTCCTGGCCGTCGATCAGGATCCTGCCGCCGGAGACGTCATAGAGGCGGAACAGAAGGCGCGAGATGGTCGACTTGCCTGCGCCCGACGGGCCGACGATGGCAACGGTCTTGCCGGCCGGCACCTCGAAGCTGATGCCCTTGAGGATCGGGCGGGTCGGCTCATAGGCGAAGCGCACGTCCTCGAAGCGCACGGTGCCGGCGGAGACGACCAGCGGCATTGCATCGGGCGCGTCCTTGATCTCGGCCTCGCGGCCGATCACGCCGAACATCTTCTCGATGTCGATGATCGCCTGCTTGATCTCGCGATAGACCATGCCCATGAAGTTCAGCGGCTGGTAGAGCTGGATCATCATGGCGTTGACCAGCACGAAGTCGCCGACCGTGTTGGTGCCGTTGCGCACGCCGATCGCGCACATCAGCATGGTCGCGGTCAGCCCCAGCGTGAAGATCACGGCCTGGCCGGTGTTGAGCACCGCGAGCGAGGTGTAGGTGTGGACGCTCGCCTCCTCGTAGCGCGCGACCGACTTGTCGTAGCGCTGCGCCTCGCGGGCCTCGGCGCTGAAATACTTCACGGTCTCGTAGTTGAGCAGCGAGTCGATCGCCTTGGTGTTCGCCTCCGTGTCGGAATCGTTCATCCTGCGGCGGATGCCGATGCGCCACTCGGTCGCGATGTAGGTGTAGTACATGTAGAGCGTGACCGTGATCAGGGTGGCGACCACGTAACGCCAGTCGAACTGCCAGAGCAGCACGGCCATCAGCAGCGAGACCTCGACGATGGTCGGGATCAGCTGCAGGATCACCATGCGCACGATGACCTCAATGCCCTCGCGCCCGCGCTCGAGCACGCGCGTCAGGCCGCCGGTCTTGCGCTCGAGGTGGAAACGCAATGACAGCTCGTGCATGTGGACGAAGGTGATGGTGGCGAGCTTGCGCACCGCATGCATGGCCACGCGCGCGAAGATGCCGTCGCGCCATTGCGTCAACAGCGCCATCAAAATGCGCATCGCACCGTAGCTCACGGTCAGCAACAGCGGCGAGGCGATCACCCAGAGGTGCCAATTGTCCGCCTGCACCGGCGCCGTGTTGGCGCCCGTCAGCGCGTCCGTCGCCCATTTGAAGCTAAACGGCACCGTCAGCGTAATCAGCTTGGCAGCGAGCAGCAGCACAAGCGACCACACCACGCGCATCTTCAGGTCGAAGCGGTCGCCCGGCCAGATATAGGGCCACAGATGCGCCAGCGTTCCCATCAGCGTCGCCCGCTCCGGTGGTCCGCCGGGAGGAGGATCGGGAACGTCGGCGCCGTCGAACGATTGAGGTTGGTCCATCAAAAAGCCTGAAAGCCCGCCGGATGCGGGCGTCGCTGCGATTTACGATTTTCGCACGTCATATAGAGCCTTCCCGATGCCAGCGCACCCCGCCAGATGGCGATTCTTTGATTGTTTGCCGTCGTTTACCAGTAGATTTCCGGGAGTATCGAATCACCGATTGGGCTTGACGCCTCTTCGCTGCAATGCATCATGGCACCAATGAGCACGATCAAAACTGTCTGTGTCTATTGCGGCTCAGGCCCCGGAACCAATCCCCGCTTCACCGAAGGCGCCAAGGCGTTCGGCAAGGCGCTCGCCGAGAACAACGTCCGGCTCGTCTATGGCGGCGGCTCGCTCGGCCTGATGGGCTCGGTCGCGACCTCCGTGCTCGATCACGGCGGCACCGTCACCGGCATCATCCCGGAATTCCTGCGGATGCGCGAGAACGCGCTGACACGCGTGCAGGAGATGATCGTCACCCCCGACATGCACGAGCGCAAGCGCTTGATGTTCGAGCGCTCCGACGCCTTCGTGGCGCTGCCCGGCGGCGTCGGCACGCTGGAAGAGCTGGTCGAGCAATTGACCTGGAAACAGCTCGGCCGCCACGCCAAGCCGGTGCTGCTCGCCAACATCGACAATTTCTGGGAGCCGCTGTTCTCGCTGCTGTCGCACATGCGGCAGACCGAGTTCATCCGCGCCGGCCTTTCGGTCGACATCCTCAAGGCCGATCGAGTCGAGGACATCTTGCCCAAGCTGAAGGCGGCCGCAGCCCAGATCGACGAGGCCGAGAAGAAGCTCGCCCCGGAAGTCGCGCGCAAGCTCTGACGTCCTACTCGCTCGGAAACGTCACCGCCTCGATCCGGTTACCATCGGGGTCGGTGACGAAGGCCGCGTAGTAGCGCACGCGATCATGCGGACGGATGCCGGGCGCACCGTCCGAAGCGCCGCCGGCGGACAGCGCTGCGGCGTGAAACGCATCGACCTCGCTTGTCGTCTTCGCCCGCAGGCAGATATGAACGCCGCTTTCGGGCGGCACGCGCGGCATGGCCTCGCGTAGATTGATCCAGAATTCCGGATAGGCCTTGCCGAAACCGACCGTGCGCGGCCGCGTGACGAGGCGCGAAAGGCCGAGGGCGGCGAGCGTTGCCTCGTAGAATTTCGCGGCGCGATCGAGATCGCTGACGCCGACGGAGATGTGGTCGATCATGCCGTACTCCCTCCCCTCGCAATGACGGCGTTTGTGGCCACGCCGTCGCTTACGCCGGCGCGCCCGACTTCACGAGCTTGTAGATCACCGAATCCATCAGCGCCTGGAACGAGGCGTCGATGATGTTGGGGGAGACGCCGACCGTGGTCCAGCTGTCGCCGTTCTCGTCCTCGCTCTCGATCAGGACGCGCGTGACCGCGCCGGTGCCGCCGTTGAGGATACGCACGCGGTAGTCGATCAGCTTCAGCCCCTCGATGTATTTCTGGTACTTGCCGAGGTCCTTGCGCATGGCGACGTCGAGCGCGTTGACGGGACCGTTGCCTTCGGCAGCCGAGATCAGATGCTCGCCGGCGACGTCGACCTTCACCACGGCCAAAGCGACGGTGACGCGTTCGCCATGCGAATTGTAGCGCTGCTCGACATTGACGTCGAACTGCTCGACCTCGAAATAATGCGGCACCTTGCCGAGCGTGCGGCGCGCCAACAGCTCGAACGAGGCGTTGGCGGATTCATAGGCGTAGCCGGCCGCCTCGCGCTCCTTCAATTCCTCGACGAGGCGTGTCAGCTTCGGATCGCTCTTCTCGTAGGGAATGCCGGCGCGGTCGAGCTCGGCGATGACGTTGGAACGTCCGGCCTGGTCCGAGACCAGGACCTTACGGTGGTTGCCGACCGTCTCCGGCAGCACGTGCTCGTAGGTCTGCGGGTCCTTCAGCACCGCGGACGCATGGATGCCGGTCTTGGTGACGAAGGCGCTCTCGCCGACATAGGCCGCATGCCGGTTCGGCACCCGGTTGAGCATGTCGTCGAGCGTGCGCGAGACCTTGACAAGCGTCGCCAGCTTCTCGGCCGTGACGCCGATCTCGAGGGCGTCCGAAAACTCCGGCTTCAGCTTCAGCGTGGGGATCAGTGAGCAGAGATTGGCGTTGCCGCAGCGCTCGCCAAGGCCGTTCAGCGTGCCCTGGATCTGCCGCGCGCCTGCCCGCACCGCGGCGAGAGAATTGGCCACCGCCTGCTCGGTGTCGTTATGGGCGTGGATGCCGACGTGGTCGCCAGGGATGTGTTTCGTCACTTCAGTGACGATGGCCTCGACCTCGTGCGGCATGGTGCCGCCATTGGTGTCGCACAGCACCACCCAGCGCGCGCCGGCCTCGAAGGCGGCCTTGGCGCAGGCGAGCGCGAAGCTCGCATCTTCCTTGTAGCCGTCGAAGAAATGCTCGCAGTCGAGCATGACCTCGCGACCGGCGGCCTTCGCGGCCGCGACGCTGTCGCGGATCGAGGCGAGGTTTTCTTCCTTCGTCGTCTCCAGCGCGACGCGCACCTGATAGGCGGATGCCTTCGCCACGAAGCAGATCGCGTCGGCCTTCGCTTCCAAAAGCCCGGCCACGCCGGGATCGTTCGAGACCGAGCGTCCGGCCCGTCGCGTCATGCCGAACGCGGTGAAGCGCGCATGGGCGAGCTTGGGCTTGCTGCCGAAGAACTCTGTGTCGAGCGGATTGGCGCCGGGATAGCCGCCTTCGACATAGTCGATGCCGAGGTCATCGAGCATCGCGGCGATGACCTGCTTGTCGGTCAGCGTGAAATCGACGCCGTTGGTCTGCGCGCCGTCGCGCAGCGTGGTGTCGAACAGATAAAGGCGCTCCTTGCTCATTGCGGCGCTCCGAGCGTCTTCTTCATGGTGGTGTTGGCGAGCCACTCGTCGTTAATCGTGATGCTGTTACGCTGCATGGCGACGTAGCCGCGCTTGGCGAAAAAACCCTGCGCGGTGTCGCTGGCATCGACCGAGAGGTTTTGCGCGCCGCGGCCGCCTGCAAGCTTTTCCAAAGCGTCGACCAGCAGGGTTGCGATGCCCTGCCCGCTGACGGCCGGATGCACGTAGAGCATGCGGATGTGGTCGGTACCGCGCAGCGAGGCAAAGCCAACCGGCGAACCATCGAGCGTCGCGATCAGCGTCAGGTCGGACGCGAGGTGCTTGCCGAACTCTTCGCTGTCCGCCGCCTCCATCCAGGCCTGTTGCTGCGCCTCACTATAGTCGTCGCCAGTCAGCTCCTCGATGCTGGCGGCGAAGATCGCAGCAAGAATTGGCACGTCCGCCGGCAGGAACGGCCGCAAGCCGGGCTTTGGCAAAGTCTGTCCCATCGTCCTCACCACATCCCATAAAGCTTAAGCACCAGCGCCACGGCACCAGCGAGCAGCGCGATCTTCAGCGCGATGTAATAGAGCCAGTGACGCGGGAAAGGCGTGTCGGGCCGTTTCATCGCGAAAACTCCCAGGTGGTGCCGGCCTTGGAGTCCTTGATCGCGACGCCCATTGCAGCAAGCAGATCGCGAATGCGGTCGGATTCCTTGAAGTCCTTGCGGCTACGGGCCGCCGTCCGCTCTGCGAGCAGGCGCTCGACCTCCTTGGCGTCGACGCCACTCGCCTGCTGCTTGCGGCCTTCCCACTGCGCGGCGCTCTCGGACAAGAAGCCGAGCAGGCGCAACGAGCCCGCCAGGGCACCCACGTCACCTCCACGCAGGCTGTGCAGCGCCGCGATCGCCAGCGGGGTGTTGAGATCGTCGAGCAGCGGCTCGACCACGGACGCAGCCGGCTCGCCGGGTGCGACGTCGGCCGCGACGCGATACCAGTCGTCGAGCGTCTTGGCGCTCTCCTCCAGCGACTTCATGGTCCAGTCGATCGGCGAGCGGTAGTGCGTCTTGAGCATGTTCAGGCGCAGCACCTCGCCAGGCCAATCCGCGAGCAGCTCATGGATGGTGATGAAGTTGCCGAGGCTCTTCGACATCTTCTCGCTTTCGACCTGCAGGAAGCCGTTGTGCATCCAATAGTTCGCCATGCGCTGCTGGTGGAAGGCGCAGCAGGTCTGCGCGACCTCGTTCTCGTGATGCGGAAACACGAGATCGATACCGCCGCCATGGATGTCGAAATGCTCGCCGAGATGCTTCCAGGCCATGGCCGAGCACTCGATGTGCCAGCCCGGACGCCCCTCGGCCTTGATACCGGCCGGTGACGGCCACGACGGCTCGCCCGGCTTGGACGGCTTCCACAGCACGAAATCGGTGGCATCGCGCTTGTAAGGCGCGACATCGACGCGGGCGCCGGCGATCATCTCGTCGAGCGATCGCTTCGACAGCGCACCGTAGCGGGGCAGCGAGGAATTGGCCGCGTTCATCGCCTGCGGCGAGAACAGCACATGGTCCTCGGCGGCATAGGCAAAGCCGCCCTTGATCAGCCGCTCGATGATCTCGCGCATCTCGGCGATATGCTCGGTCGCGCGCGGCTCGACGCTCGGCCGAAGCGCGCCGAGCGCGTCGACGTCGGCGTGAAACTGCCTGCCGGTCTGCTCGGTGACCTTGCGAATGGCCTCGTTCAGTGGCAGGCCCGGGAAATCGCGCGCGGCGCGGTCGTTGATCTTGTCGTCGACGTCGGTGATGTTGCGGACATATTTGACGTACGCCTCGCCATAGAGGTGGCGCAGCAGCCGAAACAGCAGGTCGAACACGATCACCGGCCGCGCATTGCCGATATGGGCGAAGTCATAGACGGTCGGCCCGCAGACATACATGCGGACGTTCTCCGCATCGAGCGGCGCGAAGATGCGTTTTTCCTTCGTCAGCGTATCGTAAAGGCGCAATTCCATATGGATACCCGTCGGCTGTTGGCCGGGCGTCCAGGGCTCTCAATGTTTTGAGAAAAGACGGCTCCAGCCAGCGAATCGCTAGCTCGTAATCTCGCGGCAAATGGCGCAAATGGCGAGGAGACCGTTCATGCGGCCACATATGGGCTATGAGGCGGCCCCGCGTCAAGGGAGCCGCGAAAATGCCGTTTTACGTCCGCAAAGCGCGCCGCCGCCGGGATCGTTCATGATCCTTAACTATTTGAGTCCATTCTGGAACCAGATTGTTCCTTTTTGCCTCCCGGTATTTTCATGCGATCCTTGCCCGCGCTCATTTTCAGCGCCGCGATCCTCGCGACATCCGGCGCCTGCGCCGAGACCCGCGTCTTCATCATCGCCAACCAGGCTGACGGCTACGGCGTCGATCAGTGCCTGGCCAAGGGCGAGAAATGCGGCGCCTCCGTCGCCCGCACCTACTGCCAGTCACGAGATTTTGCCCAGGCATCAAGCTATCGCCGGGTCGACCCCGACGAAATTACCGGCTCTGTCCCCAAATCCGGCGCAAACTGCTCCCATGGCCATTGCGACGAATATGTCGCAATCACTTGCCAGCGCTGAATTCGCTCGGAGCTGGCGCAGCTTAGGCCCGGTCCATTGGCCCCCAAAACGACGTGACGATGCCGCAGGAAGCGGCTATGGGGAGGGCGCGCTTCGGGGCCCAAATTGCTTCGGCGTCCAAGTCGCTTCGGCGTCCAAGTCACTTCAGCGTCCAAGTCACATTGGGCCATGACCTCGCTAGAATGGCGGATATGCCTGAATTCCTGTCCCTCTCCCGTGCTCGCTTGCTTCTTGCCTGTACCGTGCTCTTGGGCACCGCCCTGCTCGTCACCGGCGCTCTCGCGCAGGCCGGTCCGCCCGGACCGCCGCCTCAGCCCGGTCAGAACGGACTCGGGCCCAATCCGATGTGCGTGCGTTTGGAAGGCCAGCTCGCGGCGCTGGACCGCGGCGGCGGTGGTGACCCCGCGCGCGAAGACCAGATCCGCCGTTACCAGGATTCCCAGGCCAAGCAGCAGGCCGAGCTCGACCGGGTCACCATGCAGGCCAAGCGCATGGGCTGCGATTCCTCCGGCTTCTTCTCGCTGTTCAACGGCCAGTCGGCCCAATGCGGACCGGTCAACACCCAGATCCAGCAGATGCGCGCCAATCTGGACCAGATCACCGGCAATCTCGAGCGCCTGCGCGGCGGCGGCGGCTTCAGCCCGGAGCGCGACAGTCAGCGCCGCTCGGTGCTGGTTGCGCTGGCGCAGAACAATTGCGGCCCGCAATATGCCAACGCCGTGCAGTCACAAGGCGGCGGCAACTTCCTCAGCAATCTGTTCGGCGGCAACAACGCGCCGCAAGGTGTGCCGCCGTCCGATCTCGGCCCGCCATCCGGCACCTACCGCACCGTGTGCGTGCGCACCTGCGACGGCGCCTATTTCCCGGTCTCGTTTGCAACGGTGCCGGCGCGCTTCCCCGACGACGAGAAGACCTGCAAGGCGCTCTGCCCGGCCGCGGAAGCCGTGCTCTACACCCATCGCAATCCCGGCGAAGACATGAACTCCGCGGTCTCGGTCAGCGGCCAACCCTACACGGCGCTGCCGACCGCCTTCAAATTCCGCAACGAGTTCAACCCGTCCTGCTCCTGCAAGGCCGCAGGACAGACCTGGGCGGACGCGCTGAAATCGGCCGACGACAAGGCGGCAGCCGAGCAGCAGGGCGATATCATCGTCACCGAGGAGAGCGCCAAGAAGATGCAGCAGCAGCGGCTCAACAAGGGCACGCCTGCGAACGCCAAGAAGGGCGCAGCCCCCGCGCCGACGACGGCGAATGCACCGGCCGCGACGCCGCCGGCAGATACCGGCACGGCAGCATCGAGTTCGGAGAACAAGCCGATCCGCTCGGTCGGGCCGACCTTCCTGCCGCAGCAGCAGAAGTAAATCACCTTTTGCCCAACTGTCATGCCCCGCGACCCGGCTACGCCAAGGCTTCGCCGGGGTTTGAGGTCTTGGCGCGCCGAAGCTTCAGCGTAGGCGGCAAGCGGGGCATCCAGTACTCCGTGTCGACACTTGGCTCGCACCGGCAGCGCCGCGGCGTACTGGATCATCCGCTTTCGCGAATGATGACAACAATCAATGGGCGCAATCGCCCGTCTCACTCACGCTCGCGGCTCCACGGGAAGAGATTGGCCGGAAAGTCCGCTGCGTAGCGCCTTCCCTTCGTGGGCGGCGGCGGCGCGTCCGGTGGATTCGGATTCGGCTCGACCACCCGCCGATAGAGGTGCCAGGTGGCATGGCCAAGCACCGGCAGAACGACAGCGAGACCGACGAAGAGCGGTACAGAGCCGATCACGAGTAGCACCGCGACGATGAGGCCCCATCCGGCCATCGCAACCGGGTTCGCCGCTACTGCTCGGAGCGAGGTACGGATCGCGTCGATCGCAGTCGCATGCCGGTCGAGCATCAACGGAAACGACACGACGCTGACACACAAAGCCACAACCGCAAACAGGAAGCCGACACCGCAACCGACGATGATGAGCGACCAGCCTTCCGGTGTCGTCAGCACGCGCGTTGCGAAGTCGGGAATGCTTGCGGCCGCCGCATGACCGAAGATTGAGACATAGATTGCGTTCGCGACACCGATCCAGGCCCCGAACAGGACCAGCAGGAGCACGCCGAGTTCTACCATGGCCCCGAACGACGGTGCGCGCAGCACCTTGACCGCATCCCATGCAGCGACCTCCTCGCCGCGCTCACGACGCCGGCTGAGTTCGTAGAGACCGATCGCGGCAAACGGGCCAATCAAGGCAAAGCCGGCGGCCAGTGGAAATAGCAGCGGCAGCACCGAATAGCCGAGAACCATCCTGAACAGGACGAGACCGAGAACGGGATAAATCACGCACACGACGATCGCGTGACTCGGCATCGCCTGGAAATCTTCCCAACCCAGGCGCAGGGCCTCGGTCAGATCGGACAGGCTGATCTTGCGAATGGGATAGGAGGCCGCTTCGCCGAATACGTGCCGCCTGATGATGTCGTGGGAGTACAGAGTGGCCATGAACGGACCCTCCCGTGCTGAAAATCGCGGTTTCGATAACACGCGCTTTCCAGCCACGCGTGTCCGCCTGATGAGCAGGAAACGCGATGGGTCGAGTACGGCAACTCAGGTTCAGCGAACGAGCCTGGCCGGACGGAACCCGTCGCGACCTGCCTCGCAAAGTTTAGCGCTTGCGGCGCAAAGCTGCACTCACGGTTGAGTGAATTGTGCACCAGCACGGATTTGTGCGTTGCATCACCCAGACCCAACATGCGCGCCAGATGCTTCGTCGGCTTGCCAGCACGGCGATCACCCCACGTCGGGCACCTACCATTGCGCTATTGACGCCGGGTTAGGCTGGTATCATTTTAGAAGCAGACGCCCTTAGAGTTGATGGTCGCGAACATTCTCTTGATTTCGCGGCCGGTGGAATGGGCGAGGCAAGAGGCCGGCGATGGCATAAGTGCCAACCGAGAAAGGCCAGCCATCGCGACAGACATGAGCTCCGCCCTGGATTCGTATCCGTAGCCTTTGATGGCAAGGATGGATCAGGATGGCTGTCGCACTGATACTGCTTCTGGTCGCGATCGGCTCGGTGCTGTTTCACCTCTACAGCCCATGGTGGTGGACGCCGATCGCCACGAACTGGGCCTATATCGACCACACCATCAACATCACGTTCTGGATCACGGGCTTTGTTTTCGTCGCCGTAATCGCCTTCATGGCCTATTGCGTCTTCCGCTTTCACCACAAAGAGGGAAGACGGGCTGATTACAATCCCGAGAACAAAAAGCTCGAATGGTGGCTGAGCGTCGGGACCGGAATCGGTGTCGCGGCCATGCTGGCGCCCGGCCTCGTGGTCTGGCATCAGTTCGTGACCGTGCCTGCGGACGCCACCGAGGTCGAGGTCATGGGCCAGCAATGGCAATGGAGCTTCCGCCTTCCGGGCAAGGACGGGCGGCTCGGCACATCCGATGTCCGCAACATCGCTTCCGACAATCCGATGGGACTCAATCGCGACGATCCGCATGCGCGGGACGACGTCGTGATCGAGAACGGCGACCTGCACCTTCAACTGGGAAAGCCGGTCAAGGTTCTGCTCCGCTCGGTTGATGTCCTGCACGATTTCTACGTGCCCGAATTCCGAGCCAAGATGGACATGGTTCCAGGCATGGTGACTTACTTCTGGATCACGCCGATCCGAACCGGAACGTTCGACGTTCTCTGTGCGGAGCTTTGTGGCGCGGCTCACTATCAGATGCGGGCCAAGGTCATCATCGACGAAGAGCGTGAATATCACGCTTGGCTGGAGCAACAGAAGACGTTTGCAGAATTGTCGCCGGCAAACACCGTCGTGAAGGCGGCATATCAATCCGGCGGCAAGTAGCAAGGCGCCGCCGCGAAGATGAATCGGGTGCGTGAGACCAACTCGTCGCCCCCGATGGAAACGACCGAGGAGGTTCTCTATGGTCGATATTCCATATGAAGGGATCGCTGGCGCGCCGCCTGCCGAAGTACCCGATGTCGAGCTCTATCATCCGAGGAGCTGGTGGACACGGTATGTCTTCTCGCAGGACGCCAAGGTGATCGCCATTCAGTACTCGCTGACGGCCTCGGCCATCGGGCTGGTGGCCCTGGTGCTGTCGTGGCTGATGCGACTGCAGCTGGGATTCCCCGGCACGTTCTCTTTCATCGATGCCAACCAGTACCTCCAGTTCATCACCATGCACGGCATGATCATGGTGATCTACCTGCTCACCGCGTTGTTCCTCGGCGGCTTCGGCAACTACCTGATCCCGCTGATGGTTGGCGCCCGGGACATGGTCTTCCCTTATGTGAACATGCTGAGCTACTGGGTCTATCTGCTCGCAGTGCTGGTGCTGGCCTCGACATTCTTCGTGCCTGGCGGCCCCACCGGCGCCGGCTGGACGCTGTACCCGCCGCAAGCAATCCTCTCCGGAACGCCCGGGCAGGATTGGGGCATCATTCTCATGATGTCGTCCCTGATCCTATTCATCATCGGCTTCACGATGGGCGGGCTGAATTATGTGGTCACGGTGCTCCAGGCGCGCACCCGCGGCATGACCTTGATGCGCCTGCCCCTGACGGTGTGGGGGATTTTCACGGCGACGGTCATGGCGCTCTTGGCATTCCCTGCGCTCTTCGTTGCCTCGGTCATGCTGCTGCTCGACCGTCTGCTGGGCACCAGCTTCTTCATGCCCTCGCTGGTCGAGATGGGCCAGCTGTCGAAATATGGTGGCGGCAGCCCGCTGCTCTTCCAGCACCTGTTCTGGTTCTTCGGCCATCCCGAGGTCTACATCGTCGCCCTGCCCGCCTTCGGCATCGTCTCCGATCTGATCAGCACCCATGCGCGCAAGAACATCTTCGGCTACCGCATGATGGTCTGGGCAATCGTGGCCATCGGCGCGCTCAGCTTCGTCGTATGGGCGCACCACATGTATGTGAGCGGCATGTTCCCGCAATTCGGGTACTTCTTCGCCACCACGACGCTCATCATCGCCATTCCCACCGCGATCAAGGTCTACAACTGGGTGCTGACCCTGTGGCGCGGCGACATTCATCTCCGGGTGCCGATGCTGTTCGCCCTCGGCTTCATCATCACCTTCGTGAACGGCGGGCTCACCGGCCTCTTCCTCGGCAACGTCGTCGTGGACGTGCCCCTCTCCGACACCATGTTCGTAGTCGCGCATTTCCACATGGTGATGGGCGTGGCGCCGATCATGGTCGTGCTGGGTGCGATTTATCACTGGTACCCCAAGGTCACGGGGCGAATGTACAATGACGCACTCGGCAAGTTTCACTTCTGGGTCACTTTCCTCGGCGCCTACCTGATCTTCTTCCCCATGCACTATCTTGGACTGCTCGGGGTTCCGCGCCGGTATTTCGAACTCGGAGATACGTCGTTCATCCCGTCCTCGGCCCATTCACTGAACGCCTTCATCTCCGTGGTGGCCTTGACCGTCGGCTTCAGCCAGATGGTGTTCCTGTTCAATCTTGCCTGGAGCCTGTTCAAAGGTGAGGCCTCAGGCGGCAATCCGTGGCGGGCGACGACGCTGGAATGGCAGACGCCGGAGACCCCTCCCGGGCATGGCAACTGGGGCAAGGAGCTGCCGGTCGTCTACCGCTGGGCCTATGACTACAGCGTACCCGGCGCCGAGGAGGACTTCATTCCGCAGAACCAGCCGCCGCGCGCGACGCACGTCGTTCAAGGAGCTGCTTCGTGAGTGCCGTCATCCTGTTCGTGGCTGTGATCGCGGTCGTCGCCGGATGGTGGCTGTCGCAGCAGCGGCTGACGGCCAGGCCCTGGCTGGAGGAAGGTCCGGCCGGTGACTTCCCCGGCGGCGACGCCATGACCTGGCCGGCAGCGAAGATCGGACTTGGCGTGTTTCTCGCCGTCGCGAGCGCATTGTTCGTCCTCTTCATCAGCGCCTACTCGATGCGCATGAACGTGGTGGACTGGCGGGCGCTGCCTGTGCCGCGGCTGCTGTGGTTCAACACGGGGGTCCTGGTCCTGAGCAGCATCGCGCTGCAATGGTCCTACGTGGCCGCGCGCCGAGACGACGCTGAAGGCGTCATGATCGGCCTGCTCGCGGGCGGCGCAGCTGCCGTGATCTTCCTCGGCGGACAGCTTCTGGCCTGGCAACAGCTCGGTGCGGCCGGATATTTCGTGGCGTCCAATCCGGCGAACTCCTTCTTCTACCTGTTGACCGCAGTGCACGGGCTGCATCTGTCGGGCGGTCTGGTGGCTTTGGGCCGAACCTCGACCAAGATGTGGCGTGGCGCCGGGATCGCCGACATGCGCTTGAGCGTGGAACTGTGCGCCATCTACTGGCACTTCCTGCTGCTGGTCTGGCTTGTGCTGCTCGGGCTTCTCACGGGCTGGACCGACGATTTCGTCAACGTCTGTCGCCGATTGCTGAGCTAGGGAGGCGTGACCAGATGGCCGAGACTGTGCTGACAAATCCGGGCCATTCGACTGCGCGGCTTGAAGGCTGGCGCGGCATCGCCGCCGACTGGGCGTCCGATCAGCGCGCCTTCAAGAACGTGTCCTGGGGCAAGGCCATGATGTGGATCTTCCTCCTCAGCGACACCTTCATCTTCAGCTGCTTCCTGCTCTCCTACATGACGGCGCGCATGTCGACGACCGTGCCCTGGCCGAATCCCAGCGAAGTCTTCGCCCTCAATATCGGCGGCAACCACATCCCCCTGATCCTGATCGCCATCATGACCTTCGTGCTGATCAGCAGCAGCGGAACGATGGCGATGGCGGTCAATTTCGGCTACCGCCGCGATCGCGTGAGAACCGCAATCCTGATGCTGGTCACAGCGGCATTTGGCGCAACATTCGTCGGAATGCAGGCGTTCGAATGGACCAAGCTGATCATGGAGGGCGTTCGCCCCTGGGGCAATCCATGGGGCGCGGCACAGTTTGGCTCCAGCTTTTTCATGATCACGGGTTTCCACGGCACTCACGTGACGATCGGCGTGATCTTCCTGATCGCGATCGCGCGAAAAGTCTGGCGGGGAGACTTCGATGTCGAGAGGCGCGGCTTTTTCACAAGCCGCAAGGGCTATTACGAGATCGTCGAGATCATGGGCCTGTACTGGCACTTCGTCGATCTCGTGTGGGTGTTCATCTTTGCATTCTTCTATCTTTGGTGAGGTCGGCGCATGACAAACGCGACAATACATATGGAAGGACAGCTCCACGCTCCGGCGCATGGCGCAGTCGCAACAGGAGCCGTTCACGCCAAGGGTCAACAGCACCCGATCAAGCTCTACCTCGTGGTCTGGGGCTGGTTGTTTGTCCTCAGCACGTGCTCCTACCTCGTCGACTACTTTGGCCTGCACGGCTACCTGAGGTGGTCGCTGATCCTGCTGTTCATGATGTTGAAGGCCGGCCTGATCGTCGCCGTCTTCATGCACATGGCCTGGGAGCGACTGGCCTTGGCCTATGCAATCCTGCTGCCGCCGATCGCGGTATTGGTATTTGTGTCGATCATGGTGCTCGAATCCGAATACACGCACTTGCTTCGGGTCCTGTTCTTCGCAACCCCGTCGTAGCGCCGGCAGGCCCAGTCTCCAACCTCACCCCTCGAACGCGTCGATCGACGCCTTGCTGCCGCGCGAGACCAGCGTCTCGCCCCCGGCGGGCAGCCCCTCGCCCTTGTCGCGAAAGCGGTTGGTGATGGGATAGCGGCGGTCGCGGCCGAAATTCCTCGGCGTCACCTTCACGCCGGGCGCGGCCTGGCGGCGCTTGTATTCGGCGACGTTGAGCAGATGGTCGATGCGGGTGACCGTTTCGCGATCGAAACCGGCCGCGATGATCTGATCCAGCGGCTGCTCGCGCTCGACAAGACGCTCCAGGATGGCATCGAGCACCTCATAGGGCGGCAGCGAATCCTGGTCGGTCTGGTTCTCGCGCAGCTCTGCGCTCGGCGGCCGCGTGATGATGTCGGGCGGGATCACCTCGCCCGCCGGCCCGAGCGCGCCATCGGGCTTCCAGCCGTTGCGCAGGCTCGCCAGCCGAAACACCTGCGTCTTGTAGATGTCCTTGATCGGATTGAAGCCGCCGTTCATGTCGCCATAGAGCGTGGCGTAGCCGACCGACATTTCGGACTTGTTGCCTGTCGTCACCACCATCAACCCGGTCTTGTTGGAGATCGCCATCAGAAGCGTACCGCGGCTGCGGGCCTGGAGGTTCTCCTCGGTGATATCAGGCGGCAGATTCTTGAAGAGGCCCGAGAGGATGGTCTCGAACCCGGTCACGGCTTCTGCGATCGGCAGCACCTCATAGCGGATGCCGAGATGACCGGCGAGCTCGCCCGCATCGGCGATCGAGTGTGCTGCGGTGTGGCGATACGGCAGCATCACGCCATGCACCTGATCGGCACCGAGCGCATCGACCGCGATCGCCGCGCAGAGGGCCGAGTCGATGCCGCCGGAAATGCCGAGCAGCACGCCGGGAAAACCGTTCTTGGTGACGTAGTCGCGCAGGCCCAGCACGCAGGCGGCGTAGTCGGCCTTGTCGCCCTCGGGTTGCTCGGCGATCGGTCCCGTGCAGCGCCAATCGTCGCCGTTGCGGATGAAGCGCAGCGTGACGATGCTCTCCTCGAATGTCGGCAATTGCGCCGCGAGCGAAAGATCGCCGTTGAGCGCGAAGGAGGCGCCGTCGAACACCAGTTCGTCCTGACCGCACACCTGGTTGAGATAGACCAGCGGTAGCGCGCTTTCGGTGACGCGCGCCACGGCGACGGACAGGCGCACGTCGCTCTTGTCGCGGGCGTAAGGCGAGCCGTTCGGCACCAGGATGATCTCGGCGCCGGTCTCGGCCAGCGTCTCGACCACGTTCTCGTAATCCTCGGACTCTTCCAGCCAGATGTCCTCGCAGATGGGGACGCCGATGCGCACGCCGCGCACAGTCACGGGCCCCGCCGCCGGGCCGCGCGCAAACAGCCGCTTCTCGTCGAACACGCCGTAGTTTGGCAGATTGCATTTGAAGCGAAGTGCGGCGATGCGGCCGCCGTCGAGCAGCGCGCAGGCATTGTAGAGTTTGCCGTCTTCGACCCAGGGCGTGCCGACCAGCATGGCCGGCCCGCCATCGGCGGTCTCTCGGGCCAGTGCCTCGATCGCAGCGCGGCAGGCCGCCTGGAAAGCAGGCTTCTGCACGAGGTCCTCCGGCGGATAGCCGGCGATGAACAATTCCGGAAACAGCACGAGATCGGCGCCGTCGGCGATGGCTCGCGTGCGCGCATTGCGCGCCTTGGCGGCGTTGCCCTCGATGTCGCCCAGGGTCGGATTGAGCTGGGCGAGCGTGACCGCGAATGCTTTGAGACGTTCGGTCATGGCCGCCGCGCTCCGATCAGATAAATCCCAGTCGCTCGATGATGGCGATGATCCAGAACGCGCCGGCCATCAGCAGCGCGACGCCGACGGCGGCCGAGCCCATGTCCTTGACCCGCCCGATCTGCTTGTCGTGATCCATCGTCAGCCGGTCGGCAAGCTTTTCGATCGCGGTGTTGAGCAGCTCGACCGTCAGGACGAACGCAACCGAACAGACCAGCTCGACCGCGCGCATCGCGGTCGCGCCGATCAACCAGGCCAGCGGCAGCGAGGCGAGGAGCGCAAAAATCTCCTCGCGGACGGCCTGCTCCGATCGGAACGCAAAGGCCAGACCGTTACGGGAATTGATCGTGGCCTTCCAGATCCGCAGCAAGATCCTAGAGCCCCGCTGCGGCCGGCATCGGCGTGGCCTTGCCCGCGCGTTCCTGCTTGAGGAGCTCGGCGATCAGGAAAGCCATGTCGATGGATTGCTCGGCATTGAGGCGGGGATCGCAGACCGTGTGATAGCGGTCGTTGAGGTCCTCGTCCGTGATCGCGCGGGCGCCGCCGATACACTCGGTGACGTCCTGCCCGGTCATCTCCAGATGCACACCGCCGGCATGGGTGCCTTCGGCGGCATGGATCGTGAAGAAAGACTTCACCTCAGACAGAACCCGGTCGAAGGGGCGCGTCTTGTAGCCCGAGGTCGAGGTGATGGTGTTGCCGTGCATGGGGTCGCACGACCAGACCACCACTTTGCCCTCGCGCTTCACGGTGCGGATCATGTTCGGCAGATGCTCGCCGACCTTGTCCGAGCCGAAGCGGCCGATCAGCGTCAACCGGCCCGGCTCGTTGTCGGGATTGAGCACGTCGATCAGCTTCAACAGCTCGTCGGGCTTGAGCGACGGGCCGCATTTCAGCCCGATCGGGTTCTTGATGCCGCGGAAATATTCGATATGGCCGTGATCGAGCTGGCGGGTGCGGTCGCCGATCCAGATCATGTGGCCGGAGGTCGCGTACCAGTCCCCGGTGGTGGAATCGACGCGGGTCATCGCCTGCTCGTAGCCGAGCAGCAGCGCCTCGTGGCTGGTGTAGAAATCGGTGGCGCGAAGCTCGGGATGGGCCTCGAGATCGAGGCCGCAGGCGCGCATGAAGTTGAGCGCATCCGAGATGCGGTCGGCCAGCTCCTTGTAGCGGCGGGACTGCGGCGAATCCTTGAGGAAGCCGAGCATCCACTGATGCACGCTGCCGAGATTGGCGTAGCCGCCGGTGGCGAAGGCGCGGAGCAGGTTCAGCGTCGCCGCCGACTGGCGATAGGCCATCAGCTGGCGCTGCGGATCGGGCACGCGCGCTTCCTTGGTGAAAGCGATGTCGTTGACGATGTCGCCGCGGTAGCTCGGCAGCTCGACGCCATTGATCTTCTCGGTCGGCGAGGAGCGCGGCTTTGCGAACTGGCCGGCAACGCGCCCGACCTTCACCACCGGCACCGCGCCGGCGTAGGTCAACACCACGGCCATCTGCAGCAGCACGCGGAAGAAATCGCGGATGTTGTTGGCGCCGTGCTCGGCAAAGCTCTCGGCGCAGTCGCCGCCCTGCAGCAGGAAGGCCTCGCCGGCCGCAACGCGCCCCAGCGCCTTCTTCAGGTTGCGCGCCTCGCCGGCGAACACCAGCGGCGGAAAGGTCGCAAGCTGCGCCTCGACGTCCGCCAGAGCCTTGGCGTCGGGATAGTCGGGCACCTGTAGCACCGGCTTGCTGCGCCAGGACTCGGGCGTCCACCGCTCGGACATCGCAATCTCTCCGTGAAGCAAAAAAGTGCAACCTGATCTGGGGGTTGCGAGGGCCGCCTTATACACAGGCTGGCACGACATCGCCAGTTGTAAATCCATTTGGTACTGCAAACCCTTGCGGGGAAAGCCAAATTCGCATTTGCTGGGAGGGCGAGGCAACTGGCAGGATACCTTGCGCCCATGGACGCGGCACTGGACGACGTTTTCATCGACGAGATCAACTTCCCGGCGACCGACGGGTATGCCCTGACCGGCACCCTGTTCCTGCCGCGCGGCACCAAACGCCATGCCGTCCTGATCAACTCGGCAACCGCCGTTCCGCGCAAGATCTACCGGGGCTTTGCCTCCTATCTCGCCCATCGCGGCTGCGCGGTGCTGACCTACGACTATCGCGGCATCGGCGATTCCCGGCTGCCGGCGATGGTCGGCTACAACCAGCGGAAATCGCTGGTCGGCTTCAAGGCGTCGATGTCGGATTGGGCCGCGCTCGACGTCACCGCTGCGGTCAGCTGGATGCGGGAGCGGTACAACACCCTGCCGCTTGCCTATGTCGGCCATTCCTTCGGCGGTCAGGCGCTGGGGCTGATCGCCAACAACAGCGAAATCTCGCGCGCCGCCTTCGTGGCCTCGCAGGCCGCGACCTGGCGGCTGATGACCTCGCCGGAGAAATACCGCGTCTTCGCCTTCATGAACCTCATCGGCGTGCCGCTCGCCCACACGCTCGGCTACGCCCCGGGCTGGGCCGGCGTCGGCGAGGATCTGCCCAAGGGCGTCTTCCTGCAATGGGCCGATTGGGTCTCGAGCCCCCGCTATCTCTTCGATTCCAAGCTGCCGGCGCTGGAGAATTTTGCAAAGTTCAAGGGCGAGCTGCGGGCGCTGTGCTTCTCCGACGATCCCTGGGCGACCCGGCCGGCGGTCGAGCTGCTCGCGAGCGGGTTCACCGCGATCAAGCCGGAGGTGCTCAACGTCAAGCCGTCCGAGGTCGGCGCCAAGGCAATAGGCCATTTCGGCTTCTTCCGCCCCGAGCACCGCGACACGCTGTGGCGCGGCGTCGCGGAATGGATTCAGGGGGACTGAGACACAGCTTCGCGTCCTCGCGGCGCATTTCGCCCGAGCTTCCGGAATGCCTTCGCGGAGACAGTCTCGATTGCTTGTGCAAGGGCTTCTTGCAATGAGGGCGCGTGTGGCGATCTGCGTCTCTCTCGTGTCCCGGACGCGCTGCAGCGTCCTTACGCTGCTGCGCAGAGCCGGGACCCAGCAGGCCACGGCACTCGTTGATGCATGGGCCCCGGCTCTGCAGCGCATCGTCGAAGGGACGCTGCGCCGCGTCCGGGGCACGAGACCTTCGTTCAATGACACACATGATTGATCATCCTCGCGGCGCATTTCGCCCGAGCTTTGCTTGATCGCTTCACCCTCACTTGAAAGAGGGCGCAGGGAAGACCGGGCGCCGGCTGGCACCCGCGGTCCACTGTGCGAATTCTGCGTAACAAGAAGCTGCACAGCGGCATACAGGTGAAGCCGTACATCCGGCCTTCCCTGCGCAGTGGGTTTACGGCTTATGTCGTGCTCTCCCCGGGGAGCGTTGCACTATTGCCCCCGTCGCCTTGTAGATGACTGATGCGCGTGCCCGGTCGGGCCGCCACATCACCGCAAGACTTGGCGCACAGACCCCGGGCGCCAGGACGACACGATTTTGCCGTACGCCGATCACACCGGTCGTGTGCGCCAGGTGTTTCGCTCACGGTTGCCCGCCCTGCGGAATCCTTGGCGCCGATGTGACCCACGTCCACCGCCGCCCGGCCCGCGTTCGTGACGATCGCGATACGCCCCTCTTCGTTGGGCCGGGATGCCGCAACACATACGCGATATCCGAATTTCGGTAAAGTGGAATATTTTCGGCGATCAGAGTTGCCCCAGCGCTCGCGTGTTTCGCCCGTCGGCAGCACAAGGTGTTGTAGATATCGTGCCCGGCCGCGGCTCGGGCGTTGCCGTGGAAGCGCTGAAGGCGTGCGATTCCCGACGCACAGCCGCGCCTTCACCGACAAGGAAGCCGCCAAGCTGAAGGCTTCGGGACCGCCGGCGTGCGCCTTGAACCAGGGCGTGGACTCATAATGTTGGGTCGCTATCGTAAAGCGGAAGTCGACCACCTTGACCGTGATCTGCGGCTTGTAACCCCTTGCCGACCTTCTCTACCTGCTTTGCGGTGGTCCGTAGTTTGAGATAGGCTTCGGTCTCAGATGCAACCTTTGGACGAAATCGTTAGTGCGAATGGCACTGAGTAGACATACACTTAAGGGGCTGTTCCTCATATCCTGTCTGATAGGCATGGGGATGATCACCTTCCTTAGGGGGCGCGATCTCTTCCAGCAATTCGGCTTCTCTATCGGCCTCGGTGCGGTTCTGATCATTGCGGGGTCCTCTGTGATCTTCGTCGCTATTGCGATCCGGCAAACCTTAGCGGTTTCGGGAAAACGTCCGCAGGCGATCAATAGACAATCAGATGAGGCTGACTTGGACATGCCTCAATGAGCTTTCCTCGCATCGCTGTTTTCATCGCGACAATTTCTCGGCTGGGGCAGCGGCGCTTCCGCTCCTGACCCATCAGCGACCTCGGAAGCCATCCGCTCCTCGGCCGATGCCGGCGGTAAACCGGACGTCAGGCGGATAGCCGATCAATGAGCAGCGGCCCTACCGGATGATCGTCGTCAGCGACGAGTAGCGCCTGTTCGGCTTGGCCTCGCCGGCCGAGAACTGCGCGAAGGCATCGCTGACGCGCGCCGCCGGCGTGGTGCCGTCTGCGAAGCGGAATTCCTTCGGCCGCGGCGCGTAGAAGCTGGCGCGGTAATAGGCGTCGTCGAAGCGTACCTCGCCGACCCCGAACAATGCGTCGCAGGCGAACAGGAGCGCGTAAACTCCCGCGAGCGCAGCGACGACCTCCTTGAGAACTGACATGTTGATGCCCCACCCTTTTGCGGGAAGGATGCATGCCGGTTCCAAAGCCCTGGTTTAAGACCGCGCGGTTCTTGTCCGCAGGGTTTGCCACGGCTGAGCGGATTGCAGACAATTTTATCGATCTCAAAAAAAGAGCCGCCGATCGGACGATCAGGCGGGCTCAGGATTGGCCGCTCGGGAGGTTTCGGACGGCCAGGTTCATCAGCCGTGGCCGGCCTCCTTGCGATGGCCGCTCTCGCTGAGGCGGTCGACCCAGGCGATGCCGATCGCCGAGATGATGAAGGTCAGATGGATCAGCACCTGCCACATCACGCCGGTCTCGGTGAAATTGCTGCGCGTGGTGCCGAGATTGCCGGCCTCGATGAAGGTCCTGAGCAGCGAGATCGAGGAGATGCCGATGATCGCCATCGCGAGCTTGATCTTGAGCACGCTGGCATTGACATGGCTCAGCCATTCCGGCTCGTCGGGATGACCGGTCAGATTCAGGCGGGAAACGAAGGTCTCGTAGCCACCGACGATCACCATGATCAGAAGGTTCGAGATCATGACGACGTCGATCAGCCCGAGCACGACCAGCATGATCTGCTGCTCGCTGGCGTCGAACGAGTGCGCGACCAGATGCCAGAGCTCCTTCAGGAACAGCAGCACATAGACGGCCTGAGCGACGATCAGGCCGACATAGAGCGGCACCTGCAGCCAACGCGAGCCAAAGATGAGCTGCGCAAACAGGCCTAGGCGCGGCGGCGCGGCCTGCGCCGAAGGTGCTTGGGGTTCGGACGTCATGAATTACTCCGGATTGCGGAAAGAGTTGTCGCCTCAGAGACTCGCTATGACCGGCGCGAGCTCGAGCGAGCCCCGATAGATCATCTCGAAGGCGACGTAAATGATGATGGCAAGGCCGATATAGGCGACCCAGCGATGCTTCTGGAGCACTCGGCCAAGCAGATCGGCGGCAACGCCCATCATCGCGACCGACAGCAACAGCCCGAAGACGAGAATGTAGGGATGCTCGCGCGCGGCGCCCGCGACCGCGAGCACGTTGTCCAGCGACATCGAGACGTCGGCGGCGACGATCTGCACCGCGGCCTGGCCGAAGGTCTTTCGCTGCACGGCCGCACCATCCGCGCCGCCGCCATGGCCGAACGCCAGCTGCCGCGCATGCGCCTGCTCGCGCAGCTCGCGCCACATCTTCCAGCAAACCCAGAGCAGCAGCACGCCGCCGGCAAGCAACAGGCCGATGACCTGCAGCAACTGGGTCGCGACGCCGGCGAAGACGATGCGCAATGCCGTGGCGGCGGCGATACCGACGATGATGGCGCGACGGCGCTGCTCGGCCGGCAGTCCCGCTGCGGCGAGGCCGATGACGACGGCATTGTCGCCGGCGAGAACGAGGTCGATCAGGACGACTTGAAGGAGGGCCGTAAGCGCTTCGGGTGTGATGAATTCAGTCATGTTTGATCATTTTTTGGGGCAGACGGATCGAGCCAATGCGGCTTGCGGCGCTCGATCCAGTCGAAGACCTTCGAACGCGACGAGCGCAGCGCAGGCACGTCCTCGGCGAGCAGCGCGAGGCCGAGCGGCAGCATCCAGATGCCGAGCACCGGCAGGATGGAGAGCACACCGCCGACGACCAGCAGCGTGCCCGAGGGGATTCGCACCCAGCGGCTGGACGGCTTGAGCAGATAGGCGAAGGTGTCGCCCATGCGTGGCGGCAAACGGTGGACGAGCTTGTCCAGACGCGGGTCTCCGCCGGCCATCTGACCGGCGCCCTCGGTTTTCGCCGTGCGCTCGTCCGAAACTGTGCTCATGCTTACTCCTTCAAGGCAGCCTGCCGTTCGGCACCCGCAGCACTCGGCACGACCGGTTTCGCGCGCGGCAGCACCAGCGTCAGCAAGCGCAACAATTTGATCGCCTGCACTTCATGAGGATGGACGTCCTCATCCGCCGCAGCCACGCGCTCCGACAGCTCCATCAGATGGGACGAGAGCGGCAGGTTCGAAACCGGCCGCAGCGTGTCGATCACGACATTGGCAAAATCCGGCTCCTCGAGCCGTTCGGCCAGTTCGTCGAACATCGCGTAGAGCCGTTCTTCCGAAATGTGCGGCGCCAGCTTGCGATCCCTGATGAAGCGGATCACCTCGTCGCGCTCGACCGCCGAAACGCGCCGGTCGGCAACCGCGACCAGCGCGCCCACGATTACCAACGCGGCCGCGGCCTGCTCGTTCAGGCGGGACGGTTCCGTGATCTCGATCTCGATGGGATTTGAGGATTTGGCGTCAGACATCGTTGCTCCCTTAACTTGCGAAATGACCGCACGGAGCTGCGATGGGGACGAATGGTCGGAGAGAACGTACAGAGGCCCGACGATCGGCCGATCCATCGCATTCGCGCGGGACAGGTCATCCGACATCACGAGGTTTGCCGACGTCGTCGGCGTCCTCGCCAGAGGGGCCCGGATTCTTGTTCGTGTCAGAGATAAAGGTGGGCCTGTCGGAATCAAGGCGGCACGGCTGCGACCAGCCGCCGCATCGGTTCCGTGGTCGGGCATCGTGTTCCGGACGCGCTGCGCACCGCTAAGTCGGCGCTGCGCTGCGTCCGAGGCAAGAGGCCACCATTTCGTCGCGCACCTGCATCAACGCGTCTCACCCCACCGGCTCGACCAGATGCGCACGGGATGGCGCGGGATCGAAGCGGTCGCCGAAATATTGCGTCTCGCGCGTCACCAGTCCGTCGTGGAATTCCATGATGCTCACGACATGAGACGGCACCCCGTCATAGCTCAGCACGAATTCACTGACCCAGAGATCGCCGCCGCCAACGATCCGCCGAACCGTGAAGCGCTTCTGGTTCGGCTGCACGAACCTGCTCTCCTGAATGTTCCTGCGACCGCGGATGCGCTCGCCCGACTGCGGATAGTCGAGCACTGCGTCCTCGCGATAGATATCGTGCTCGACCTCGAAATCATTGGCATCCGAGGCGTCCCAATGACGCTGAAGCGCGGCCAATACGGCTTGATCGTTCATCGCGGTCTCCAATTTCGAATTGCCGCATCGTAACACTGAAGCCGCCTCTGGTCGTGATCGCTGCTTGGCGCCGGGAACCACGAGGCCGGCACGTCGGTTAGTGCAGCTCACGACCCATCCGCCGCCTCACAGGAACCCCATGTGCCGCTGGATCGCATACCGAGGCGAGACCACCTCGTTTGAGCCCTATGTCACCGAGCCCGAACATTCGCTGGTCGCGCAAAGCATCCGCTCGCTGCAATCCACGGCGGGCTCGAATGGCGACGGCTTTGGTCTCGGCTGGTACGGCGAGCATCCGGAGCCCGGCCTTTATCGCGAGACCCGCCCTGCCTGGTCGGACGAAAACCTGCGCTACCTCTGCCGGCATCTGCGCTCGCATTTGTTCTTTGCCCATGTGCGCGCCGCCACCGGCACGGCGGTGACGCGGCAGAATTGCCATCCCTTTGCCTGCGGCCACTGGATGTTCATGCACAACGGATTCGTCGGGAGCTGGAATCGGCTGCGGCGGAAGGTCGAGGCGCTGATCCCCGATGCCTATTATCCGTCGCGGCTGGGCACGACCGACTCGGAAGCCGTGTTCCTGGCGATGATGGGCGCCGGCCTCGACGGCGATCCGCTTCGAGCGACGCGGCGCGTGCTGCAAGCCCTCGTCGGCCTCGTCAATGAAGGCCAGCTGCGCGAACGGCTGCGCTTCACCAGTGCGATCGCCAACGGCCGGGATCTCTATGCGTTTCGAGTTGCGGTCAACGACGCCGCAAATACGCTCTATTACCGCGAGGACGGCGGCCAGGTCATCGTCGTGTCCGAACCCTTCGACAAGGAATCGGACTGGACCGAAGTGCCGCCAAATCACGCGCTGATCGCGCGCGCGTCCGAAAACGTGAAGATTGTTCCGTTCGACGCGACAATTTGCAGTAGCGCCGACAGGGAACCCGCCCCTACCAGAAGGATTAGTGCCCGCAGGTGATCTTTGCCGGGTGGGATATGACATTTGCTTCAGACGTTTTGAAACTGCTTCGCCTGGATTCCTCGGGCGACAAGCAGAATCTCGTGATTCGCTCCGCTGGCGGCGGCGACAAGGCGGCTGAATATTCCTTCGGAATCGAGGAGGAATACTTCCTGGCCGATCGGCGCACGTTCGACGTTGCGATCGAAACGCCCAACGAGCTCTTCGAGTCGGCGAACTGGTCGACCGGCGGCCAGGCCATGCGGGAGATGCTGCAATCCCAGCTCGAGGTCGCCACCAACGTCCACGTCGACGTCAACGACGCCCGCGAAGAGCTTCGCTTCCTGCGGCGCGAAGTCGCGAACGTCGCCGCGCAATATGGTTTCGTGATCATGGCCTGCGGCACGCACCCGACCGCGGTCTGGCGCATGTCGCAGCCGAGCCCGAAACCGCGCTATGAGGAGATGATCGAGGATCTGCGCAGCATCGGCCATCGCAACATGATGTGCGGCATGCATGTGCACGTCCAGTTGCCCGATCCTGAGAAGCGCATGGCGGTGATGCGGGCGATGCTGCCGCATCTGCCGCTGTTCATCGCGCTGTCCGCGTCCTCCCCGTTCTGGAATTCGCACAAGACCGGACTGAAGGGCTACCGGCTTGCCGCCTATTCCGAGCTGCCGCGCACCGGCCTGCCCGAACTGTTCGAGAGCAGGCAGGATTACGACGATTATGTCGGCGCGTTGCAGCGCTCCGGCGTGATTCCCGACGAGAGCCACATCTGGTGGGCGATGCGTCCGTCAATGCGGCATCCGACCCTCGAGCTTCGGGCGCCCGACACCTGCACCTTCGTCGACGACGCCGTCGCCATCGCCTCGCTCTATCGCTGCCTGACGCGCCACCTCTATCTGCGACCGGATCTGTCCAAAGGGGTCACCGCGGTCGAACGCGCAATTGCGGTGGAGAACAAATGGCGCGCCCAGCGCTACGGCACCGATTGCATCTTCGGCTCCAGAGACGGACCGGTCACGATCTCCGAGATGCTCTCCCGAATCATCGACGACACCGCCGGGGACGCCGACGCCCTGGGCTGCATCGCCGAGATCGAGCATTGCCGCACCATTGTGGACCGCGGCAGCTCGGCCGAATTCCAGCTTCGCGCCTATCGCGAAAGCGGCGACGACATCGCAGCCGTGTCACGATGGATCGCGACATCGACGACTTCAGGGACGAGCGCGCCCATCGGGCGCAGCGCTCCAGCGCCGTCATAGCGCCCGCGCAAGCTTCGCGGACGAGAACGTCATTTCTGAATTTGCTACGCCGTGGGGGAATGCATGACTGACATCGCCTGGTGCGCCGGTTGCGGCCACAGCCTGGTCCCGATCCTGTCCGAGAACGGCCGCGCGCGGCCAAGCTGCTTCTGGTGCGAGGGCGTCGACGCACGGACCATGGAGATGGCAAAGTGGGCTGACAGCCCGGCCGGCAAGCCGGATCGGGCCGCGCCTCGCGCCTTTGATTGAGCTGGCCTCTGCGTCAAACCCGCGCCACCACGCGCGGACGGAACACGGAATCCACGGTCGGGGAAAGAGCCGCGACCGGCTTTCGCGTCGGCCGGCGCCGCGGGATGAAGAAATTGTTCACGAGGATCGGCTCGTCATCGCCGAGCGCGATCCGCTCCTTCACGAGCAGGCTCATGACCGAGCGCATCTTGATGACTTCCTGCGCCACGAAGCTGCAATCCTCGTCGCGGTTGATCTGCTCATGCATGATCGCTTCCGCTTCGCGCATGCTCACGCGGAGCGCTCTGATGGTTCTGCGGATTTCGTTGATGCGGTTGTCCATGGCGGCCTCCATCTCGGTCGCAGCATAAGAACAAAACATGAACAATCTGTCAATCACCGCCCTGCCCGGTCGCGACGTTTTCGCTGAATCCCAAAGGCGCCATCGGACCGATCCGGCTCCGCCGCCGCTGCACGAGCACTCGCGCCTGCCGACAAATTAGACAGCCCTCTCGCTATGCCGAAAGCGCGCGTCCCTGGTACGCGTCCGACCATCAGAACAAGCCGTCGATCTAACCCTCCGTGCAACCACCGGATTTTTCCCGAACGGGCACGCCGGCATCGCGGCGCCAGGCCGGCTTGCTCCTTCGCAAACCAACTGGCCCAAAATTCGCAATGACGGTGCAAGCGAAGCAACGGCGCAGAGCGGAGAACGTCATGAACGTGCATGCTGCGGGCGATCTCAAGACGACCGGCCTCACCCATCCGAATGGCGCGCCGCTCCGCCTCAACACCCAGGACTTCGTCGCAATCGATCGCGACCGGAATGCGAAGTTCGAGGCGACGTATCGTCCGCAAGCGCTCTACAATCGCGCCAATGAAGGCTTTCACGCCAACAACGAGACCTTCCTGCTGCACGAAGTCGTGACCAATCTGCCGATCTACCGTCCCGACACCGGTCCCACCGACTTCCATCTGCATCTGCCGCCCGGCGGCTTTCAGCTCGTGCTGGTCACCTCGGGCGCTTTCACCTTCGACTATGACGGGCGCTTCTACAATGTCGGCCCCGGCGCGGCGATGCTGCAAAGCGCGATCGTGCATCGCCAGTTGTTCTACACCTGGTCGGGCCTGACGACCGAAGAGAATTTGAAGACGCCGCAGACGGTGGTACCGGATCCGGTCTCGATGGGCTATTCGGGCAAATTCCTCGAAGCCTTCATCACCGATCCCACCACCTTTCCGAATCCCACCATCGTCGGTCCCGATCAGATCAACGAAGCCGAAACGCCGCGCGTGGCCTGGAGCCATCCGCTGCACGATCGCCCGGCCAATGCCGGCTTCTGGCTTCAGGATCCGCTGGCGCTGGATGCGTTGTTCAAGCCGCTTTGCGACGGCTCGATCAAGTCAGCGCTGCCGGTTTACGTGCGCGATATCGGCATCGAGGCGCCGAGCGGCCAGCTCGTCACCGGCCACATCATCGCAACCGACCCGCGCGGCGGGTCGCTTCTGCCGAAGAGTACATTGGCATCCGCGGACGCCGCCTCGTTCGCCAAGGGCGAGGTCGTGATCTATCGCGTCATTCGCGGCACGGCCGAATTCAGGACCAAGGCGGGCGAGACCTTCGAGCTCGCGGCCGGCGACGTCGTGACCGCAGGCAAGAGCTCGATCAGCCTCATTGCGGTCGGCGAGAACACGCAGGTGCTCCGGCTCGGCCTTCTCAGCGGTATCGACGACCTTCGCGGCTGGACGCCGACGCAGCGCGACGAGATCGACGGTCTCGCCGGCCAGATCATCACACGGAAGGACATGCGTCCCCTGCGGACCGAAGGCAAGCCGGTCGGATATCTGTACGACCGAGCGTAGAAGGTCCCGTTGGCTATTCCGGGACCCGGCGCCCCGGAAAGCAGACAGGCATTGATATCGACAGCCATCTTGTTGCGGTGCGCTTTGTTCAGGAGCGCGTCGCGCTCTGCACCGGGTTCAAGGCGCGCGGCCTGTTCGCGCAATCTCAGTGCATCGGCCGCCAGACGCTCGGCAAGTGAACCCGCCTGATGGATGCGGCTGCGATTCTCTGTCATGACAAATGTCCTTGGTGCCTTGGGAGAGTCGAGGTCGATCAAGCCTGCGCCTTTTTAGGGCGCAGGACCGGCGGGACCGCGCCGTCGAGCCAATCCTCAGTTTCCGCGAGAGCGAGCCAGGCATCGCCCATTCGCCTGTACCGCTTGCGCGCCGCGTCGCTGGGAGCGGTGCCTTCCAGGGTCAGACAGCGTCCGGCATTCTCCCGAAGATGCCCGGACCGACTGACCTGGATCTCCGTGCCGCTCGCGGGATCGGCAGAAGTCTGCCAGGAGTTTCGGCACACAGAACACCGCCATTGATAGACGAACTTGCCTATGGGCAAGTAGGTCGAGTGCACCGGGGCCGCAGCGAGCCGCCCGCACACGGCGCAGCCGACCGTCGCTTGCGACGCGGTCATTTCGCCGTCGTCCTGAACCACCTTCGCGCTCCAGCGGCGTTCAAACTTGCGACAAAGATGCAGGGGATATTGCAAAACGTTCAATGCGCGCCTCCTGTTTCGGCGGGAGCGCTGTAACGTCTCTCGGCCACTAGCGCCTGTCGTGTGTTGTGCTAGCGATACATTCAATGTGGGGTCTCAATCGCCATTCACCAGAGCGCGGCGCCGAAAATACGTTCCCGGCATCCGGCCCGTGGCCATACCCCGACCACACTTCACGTGCCGATGAACGATGCTCCGGCGGGGCTTCCGTTTGAGTGACAGTCTTCCTGCCGTACCAATCCGTGGGACTTAGGAACATATCGCGGCCTCTCCTGTTGCGTCTGCCCATGGATGCATGCGTCCCCGAGATCAGGCCATGGGCGTACGCTCCCTTTCTTCCCTTCCAATATCTTCATCGAAAGTTTTCAGATGCGCATACTGAAGAAACGTTCGCCATCTTTGGCGGCCACGAGCCTTCGCGTTCTTGCAGAAAATCCGGTCGCGTCCGCGATTGCCGCGCCTGTCGCCTTGATGGCCACGGCTGCGGTCGTCAATCGAAAGCTCGCCGACAAGGCTCAACGCGAGAACCCGCCGCAGGGGCGCTTCATCGACATCGACGAACAGTCCGGTCGCCTCCATGAGGAAATCAGGCACAGCAAGATGCGACGCGTCGCGAGAGCGGGTCATATGATCCAACAGTCGGATACGGCCGATTTGATGGCCGCAATCGACGAAGCCGCGGCCGAAACGCTGCATTGATCTGAGAATGTATGAAGCTGTCGGAAAGGAACGACCATGGCCCCGAAAATCAAAGAGCGGACCTGCCCGGCGTGCAGCGGAACGGGCTTTCCTCTGTCCATCAAGGCGGCTTCGCCGGGCCGCAAAGTCTACCCGGTCAAATGCGAGGCCTGCGAAGGCAAGGGAAAGATCACCGAAACCGAGTGAAGTGACTTCGTGAGTAAGGCCTACTCCGCGGCCTGGCGCACGTGGCGCGCGGTCGGGGTGCGCATGGTGACGAGCTCTTCGGCCGCCGTCGGATGCAGCGCGATCGTCGCGTCGAAATCGGCCTTGGTCGCCTTCATCTTCACCGCGATCGCGACGGCTTGCGTGATCTCGGCGGCCGCATCGCCGACGATGTGGCAGCCGAGCACGCGATCGGTCGAGCCGTCGACCACGAGCTTCATCAGCACGCGGGTGTCGCGGCCGGACATCGTCGCCTTGATCGGGCGGAACGAGGTCTTGTAGATGTCGACGTGACTGAACTGCGCGCGCGCTTCAGTCTCGGTGAGACCAACGGTGCCGACCTCCGGCTGCGAGAACACGGCGGTCGGGATGTTGGCGTGGTCGACCTTCACCTCGCGCTTGCCGAACACGGTGTCGGCGAAGGCGTGGCCCTCGCGGATCGCGACCGGCGTCAGGTTGAAGCGATGGGTGACGTCGCCGATCGCGTAGATGCTGTCGACCGAGCTCCTGGAGAAATGATCGACCGCGATGCCGCCATTGTTCGGGTTGATGGCGACGCCGGCATTCTCGAGGCCGAGATTGGCCACCGCCGGATGGCGGCCGATCGCGAACATCACCTGCTCCGAGGCGATGCTCGATCCGTTCGACAAATGCGTGGTGAACTCCTCGCCGTGGCGATCGACCTTGCTCACCGTGCAGCCGGTGAGAATGGTGATGCCCTGCTTCTCCATCTCGGCACGAACGTGGGTGCGAACATCCTCGTCAAACCCGCGAAGGATGTTGTCGCCGCGATAGATCACGGTGACGTCGGAGCCGAATCCGGCGAAGATGCCGGCGAATTCCAGCGCGATGTAGCCGCCGCCCTGGATCACGATCCGCTTCGGCAGCTTCTTCAGGTGGAACGCTTCGTTGGAGGAGATCACGTGCTCGATGCCGGGAATCGACGCGCCGTGGTTGGGCGCGCCGCCGGTGGCGATCAGGATGTATCTTGCGGTGATCTTGCGGTCGTTTTCGAGCAGGCGGACGGTGTGCTTGTCCTCGATCACCGCCCGGCTCTTGACGATCTGCGCGCCCGACTTCTCGACATTGGCGGTGTAGGCCGCCTCCAGCCGCGCGATCTCCTTGTCCTTGTTGGCGATCAGCGTCGGCCAGTCGAAGCTGGCGGGCGGAACGGTCCAGCCGAAACCTGCGGCGTCCTCGAGCTCTTGGCGAAAATGCGAGCCGATCACGAACAGCTTCTTCGGCACGCAGCCGCGGATCACGCAGGTCCCGCCCATGCGGTACTCCTCCGCGATCGTCACGCGGGCGCCGTAACCGGCCGCGATGCGGGCGGCACGCACGCCGCCCGAGCCGCCACCGATGACGAAGAGGTCGACGTCGAATTCAGCCATTGTCCACTCCGACCCCTGTCAGGAAGTCCTGATCAGATAGTGTCTGTCAGATCTCCTTGCCACGCTTGCGCATCTCGGCGCGGAAGGCTCCCATCACGGTCTCGGAGAAGTTCTGGGCCCAGGAGTTCATGAAGGCCATGGACAGGCCGATGGCGCGCGGCTCGGCGTCGATCAGCTTCTTGCCCAGCGGCGACTTGTAGAAGGTGACGAGATCCTTCAGCTCCTGCTCGGTGAACTCGCTGGCATAGATCTGCGCCATGCCGTCGCCAATCTCGTTCTGGCGGCCGTTGAGCTGCTGGGCGACGACGCCGGCAACCTCGTTGAGATCCTTCTGGTAGTTGAGATTCTGCTGGATCAGCGCGATCTTGGTCTTCTCGACCAGGCCCGGCACCGCGCCTTGATACATCGCGGTGGCATTCTTGATCTGCAGAATTTCCCTGGCCGCCGCGACCGCCGCCGGCGTGGCCTTCGGCTGGGCGGGTGCGGCGCCAGCCTTCGGCGCCGCCTGCTGCGCGGCGGCCGGGACGACCGAGAGGGCCAGTCCCACAGCGAGGGTCGCAGCCGGCAAAATCTTCAAAACGCTCTTCATTCCTAGTCTCCTTTCGGCTTACGCCGTTCAATCACGCGAATTCCCTCGCCGCCCGCCAGAACAGCCGAGCTGGCCAAGCCGATGAACAACCCATGCTCGACCACGCCGGGGATCGCGCTCAACGCGCTGGCGAGGCCGGCAGGATCCCCGATCTGTCCGAGCTGGGCATCGACGATCCAGTGGCCGCCGTCGGTGACGAAAACGTGGCCATCCTTGTCCCCGCCCTTGGCCTTGCGGACCGCCATTTGCCCGGAAACGCCGCACTCGGCAAATGCCTTCTCGATCGCACGGCGTGTTGCGCCAAGGCCGAACGGAATGACCTCGATCGGCAGCGGAAATTTGCCGAGCGTCGGCACCCATTTGGTGTCATCTGCAATCACGATCATGCGATCCGAGGCCGCTGCCACGATCTTCTCGCGCAGCAGCGCGCCGCCGCCGCCCTTGATCAGGTTGAGCGCGGGATCGATTTCGTCGGCGCCGTCGATGGTGATGTCGAGATGGTCGATCTCGTCGAGCGTGGTCAGCGGCACGCCGCACCGCGTCGCATCGAGGCGAGTCGCCTCGGAGGTCGGCACGCCGATCACCTTGAGCCCGGCGGCGACGCGCTCGCCGAGCAGCTCGACGAAATGCTTGGCGGTCGAGCCGGTGCCGAGCCCGAGCTGCATGCCGTCCCGCACCTCCTCGAGCGCGCGCGCCGCGGCCTGTCGCTTCAACTGGTCCATATTCACGTTTGCGCCTGCCTCTGAAGTCTCGAACGTGCCGCCGATCCCGGCCGCTTTCGGCGGCCTATGTAGCCTCGTTTTCCGCCGGAGAACAGTGTCTGGGGAACCAGGCTATAAGCTGATCTTATGGCGCCGCCCCTTGCACTGACCTTGCCGGGCCGGTAGCGCTTGGACCATGACCTCCCCTCACACCATCGTCTTCGATCTCGACGGCACGCTTGTGGATACGGCGCCCGACCTGATCACCGCGCTGAATCACGTGCTCGACCGCGAAGGGCTGCCGCCCGTGCCGATGGCCTCGGCCCGCAACATGATCGGCGCCGGCGCCCGCAAGCTGATCGAGCGGGGGCTGGAGGCCGAGGGCCGCACGGTCACCCCCGCCGACATGGACCGGATGACCGCGGATTTCATCGCCTATTACGCCGATCATATCGCGGTCGAATCCCGCCCCTTCGAGGGGCTCGAGGCCGCGCTTGACCATTTTTCAGCGCAGGGCCATCGCCTCGCCGTCTGCACCAACAAGCTGGAATGGCTGTCGAAGCGGTTGCTGGACCAGCTCGACCTCAGTCGCCGCTTCGCGGCGATCTGCGGCGCGGACACCTTTGGCGTCCAGAAGCCCGACCCGACCATCTTTCGTGAAACGGTGGCGCGCGCCGGCGGAGCGGTCAAAGCCAGCATCATGGTCGGCGATGCCGGAACCGATGTCGGGGTGGCCCGCCGGGCCGGAGTGCCGGTGATCGGGGTCAGTTTTGGCTACACCGACGTGCCGATCGCCGACCTGAAGCCGGACCGGCTGATCCATCACATGCGTGACCTGCCAGCCGCCGCCAGCAGCCTGATGACGGCATAGCTCTACCAAGCTATTGATATAGCGTCGTTATTCCGCGAAATACCCCTTAACCATTCATTATTTATGCGCAGCCCGCCGGTTGCCCTGCCCCAGACGACGCTCCTAAAGTCCGCGCGGGGTTATGTGGCGGTTCGTCGCAGTTGAAGTGGATGGGTCATGCGTCGTGTCATCGC
Organism: Bradyrhizobium sp. TM102; assembly: GCF_009176685.1. Taxonomy (NCBI): domain Bacteria; kingdom Pseudomonadati; phylum Pseudomonadota; class Alphaproteobacteria; order Hyphomicrobiales; family Nitrobacteraceae; genus Bradyrhizobium; species Bradyrhizobium sp. TM102. Next base: position 5,059,976 of record NZ_AP021855.1, read on the forward strand.
GGTTGCGTTAGCCGGAGCGAGTCTATTGGGAGCGGCAAGTCTTGGGGGCTGCTCCTCGATGTCCTGGGACATGTTCAAATCGGCCCCGCCGACCGTCCAGGTCCGAATCGAATCCAACCCGCCAGGTGCCGACGCCACCACCTCGCTCGGGCCGGGCTGCAAGACACCCTGCTCCGTCTCGGTTCCCGCACCCGAGGCCCCGTTTACGGTCGCTTTCGCGCTGCCCAAGTACCAGCCGGCGAGCGTCCCGGTGAACGTGATCAAGAATCCCGGGGATTTCACCACCCCGGCCTCGGTGGTCACCGACCCGAATCCGGTGGTTGCGGAACTCCAGCCGGCCACCCCGCCGAAACCGATCCGCAAGCCGCACCGGCCCAGGAAGCCCAAACCGGCCGCCGCGGCGCCTGCTGCGGCACCGGCTGAGGCCGCAACGGCCGCGGGCTCACCGTTCCCCGATCCGAACGCCGGCAGGCGCTGATCTACGTATACCACCCGATTGTCCTCGTCGCGTCCGATGCTTAGATTGGGTGCCGAGCACCGCCGAAGCCAAGGTGCGCCCGTCGCCGTCAGTGACAAGGCCTCTCGCATGAACGGATCCGCCGCGCTGTCCACCCCGATGACCGATCCGTTCGGGCGGACCATCAGCTATTTGCGCGTTTCGGTCACCGACCGCTGCGACCTCCGCTGCTTCTACTGCATGTCGGAAGACATGACGTTCCTGCCCAAGGCGAACCTGTTGACGCTGGAGGAGCTCGACCGGCTCTGCTCGGCCTTCATCGCCAAGGGCGTCAAGAAGCTGCGGCTCACCGGTGGCGAGCCGCTGGTCCGGCGCAACGTGATGACGCTGGTCCGTTCGCTGTCGCGGCATCTGTCGAGCGGCGCCCTGAACGAGCTGACGCTGACCACCAACGGCACCCAGCTTGCGAAACACGCAAGCGAGCTCGCCGATTGTGGCGTGCGCCGCATCAACGTCTCGCTCGATACGCTCGATCCCAAGAAGTTTCGCGAGATCACCCGCTGGGGCGAGATCGACAAGGTGCTGGAAGGCATCGAGGCCGCGCGCGCCGCAGGACTTGCCGTGAAGATCAACGCGGTGGCACTGAAGAACCTCAACGAGGACGAGCTTCCCGACCTGATGCGCTGGGCCCACGGCAAGGGCATGGGCCTGACGCTGATCGAGGTCATGCCGATGGGCGAGATCGGCTCGGGCCGCATCGACCAGTATCTGCCGCTCTCGCTGGTGCGCGCGCGCCTCGCCCAGCAATTCACGCTGACGGATTTGGCGGAGAGCACCGGAGGTCCGGCCCGCTATGTCAGCGTCACCGAGACCGGCGGCAAGCTCGGCTTCATCACGCCGATGACGCATAATTTCTGTGAATCCTGCAACCGGGTTCGCATTACCTGTACGGGAACGCTGCACACCTGCCTCGGCCACGAGGATGCCTCCGATTTGCGCAAACCTCTGCGTGCATCCGATGACGACATGCTGCTTGCGGATGCGATCGACCGCGCCATCGGCTTGAAACCCAAGGGCCACGATTTCATCATCGACCGCCGCCACGACCGTCCCAGCGTCTCCAGGCATATGAGCGTCACCGGCGGCTGACACCATCGGCTGCGGCCTTATTCCCCTTAACTCTCAACAAACTTCCAATTGACGGGCGGCATGGCCGCTGGTTTGGTGCGACAGCCTCATGCCTGCGCGGCGAGACAAGCCACGCGCCCGCTTCGGCAGTCAAGACGGCCGGGGCACGATCGGGAGGATCCGTCGTTGCAAGCGCTCCTGAAGCTGAGCCGAGGAATCGACGCGTTCACACGCTGGACGGGCAAACGCTTGGCGTGGCTGATCGTGGCCGCCGTCATCATCTCCGCGGTCAATGCGATCGTCCGCAAGACGTTCGACACGTCATCCAATTCATGGCTCGAGCTGCAATGGGTGCTGTTCAGCATCGTGTTCCTGCTGTGCTCGCCGTGGACGCTGCTCGACAACGAGCACATCCGCATCGACATCGTGAACAACGCGCTGCCGAAGCCGGTCCGCAACCTGATCGACGTGATCGGTCACCTGTTCTTCCTCATTCCGCTCTGCATCGTCATGATCATCACGGGCGTGCCGTTCTTCCAGCGCTCGTTCGAGATCAACGAGCAGTCCGGCAATGCCGGCGGTCTGCCGCAATGGCCCGCCAAATCCCTGATCATGATCGGATTCGCTTTCCTGCTCGTTCAAGGCATCTCCGAGCTGATCAAGCGCATCGCGGTCATGCGCGGGTTGATCCCGGACCCGCATGAATCCCAGGTGTCGGCGCTCGAGGCGGAAGTCGAGCATCTCGTCGGAGCGATCGAGAAGAAATAGCCGTTGGCGACGGTTTAGGGGAAGTCATGACCGCATTCATCATCGCCAATATGGCGCCCATCATGTTCGCGTCGCTGGTCGTCATGCTGCTGCTGGGCTATCCCGCGGCATTCTCGCTCGGCGCCGTCGGCCTGTTCTACGCCATCATCGGCGTCGAGCTCGGCCAATTCCACCCGGACTTCCTCCAGGCCCTTCCCGAGCGCGTCTACGGGGTGATGAACAACGACACGCTGCTCGCCATCCCGTTCTTCACCTTCATGGGACTGGTGCTGGAGCGGTCAGGCATGGCCGAGGACCTGCTCGACACCATCGGCCAATTGTTCGGAACCATCCGCGGCGGCCTCGCCTACGCGGTGGTGTTCGTCGGCGCGCTGCTCGCCGCAACGACGGGCGTGGTCGCCGCTTCCGTGATCTCGATGGGACTGATTTCGCTGCCCATCATGCTGCGCTATGGCTACGACCGGCGCGTGGCGACGGGCATCATCGCCGCTTCGGGCACGCTCGCGCAGATCATTCCGCCCTCGCTCGTCCTGATCGTGATGGCAGACCAGCTCGGCAAGTCCGTCGGCGACATGTACGAGGGCGCCTTCATCCCGGGCCTCGTGCTCGCGGGCCTCTACGCCCTCTACGCCTTCCTCGTCAGCGTGATCTTCCCGAAGGCCGTCCCGGGCCTGCCAAAGGAGGCCATCGGCTTTCGCGAGGAGAGTGGCGATCGTGGCCTCCGCTCGCTCGGTGTGCTCTTCATCGCGAGCTGCGTGTTCGGCTGGTTCATGATGCGCCATTCGGAGACGCACGGCGCCGATTACGTCGTGCTCAGCATGTTCTACGGCATCATCTTCGCGTTCGCCGTCGCCGTGCTGAACTGGGTTATCGACAAGCTCACCGGCTTCCGTTTCCTGTCCAAGATGGCGCAGCAGACCACCTTCGTCATGGTGCCGCCGCTCTTCCTGATCTTCCTGGTGCTCGGCACGATCTTCATCGGCATCGCGACCCCGACCGAAGGCGGCGCGATGGGCGCCGCCGGCGCCCTCATCCTCGGTGCTGCGAAGCGGCGGCTGAGCTGGGACCTGATCCGGCAGGCCACGGAATCGACGGCCAAGCTGTCCGCTTTCGTCGTGTTCATCCTGGTCGGCGCCCGCGTCTTCTCGCTCACCTTCTACGGCGTCAACGGGCACGTCTGGGTCGAGCACCTGCTCACCTCGCTGCCCGGCGGCCAGGTCGGTTTCCTGATCTTCGTCAACGCGTTCGTGTTCGTGCTGGCCTTCTTCCTCGACTTCTTCGAACTGGCCTTCATCGTGATCCCGCTGCTCGGACCTGCCGCCGAGCATCTCGGCATCGACCTGATCTGGTTCGGCGTCATTCTCGGCGTCAACATGCAGACCTCGTTCATGCATCCGCCGTTCGGCTTCGCGCTGTTCTATCTCCGCTCGGTCGCCCCGAAGGACCGATACACCGACCGCGTCACCGGCAAGCGGATGGACCCTGTCACCACCGGCCAGATCTATTGGGGCGCGGTGCCATTCGTCGTCATCCAGATCATCATGGTCGCTCTGGTGATCGCGTTCCCGTCGATGGTGATGCACTACAAGGGCGTCCAGTCGACCATCGACCCCAGCACGATCAAGATCGAGGTGCCGCAGATCGAGTTGCCGCCGCTGGATCTCGGGCCGCCGCAAAAGTAGCGGGGACAACACGCGCCGTCGTGCTCCGCTCAAGCGGCGCACGACGCGCGACGGCGTGCGTGACAAGCACCGGAAACGGAGGCATACCGGGCCATCCTCAATCCCATGGATGGCCGCTCATGCCCCGATCGCACCCTGCCGCATCGCTCGTTGGCCCGTTGATCGCCTCACTCTGGCTGACATATGCCGCAACGTCGGTGCAGGCTGAGCCGATCGCCGATGTCCACATGCTGGCGCAAAAGGAGCAGCAGCCGCTGCTCGACACGCTGCGCGATCTCGTCGCCATCGAATCCGGCAGCAAGGACATCGAAGGCCTGAACCAGATCGCCGAGCGCGTCGCAGGCCAGCTCAAACAGCTCGGCGGCACGGTGGAGATCCTGCAACCCACCGACATCTATCGCCTCGACGACACGCCCGAGAAGATCGGACCGGCCGTGCACGCCACATTCAAGGGCACAGGCAGCAAGAAGATCATGCTGATCGCCCACATGGACACGGTGTACCTGAAGGGCATGCTGAAGGATCAACCGTTCCGCATCGACGGCGACAAGGCCTACGGCCTCGGCATCGCCGATGACAAGCAGGGCGTCGCGCTCATTCTCCATACCGTGGCGTTGCTGCAGAAACTGAGCTTCAGGGATTACGGCACGCTCACGGTGCTCGCGAACGGCGACGAGGAGATCTCCTCCCCCGGCTGGCGCAGCACCATCACCAAATTTGCCTCTGATCAGGACGCGGTGTTCTCATTCGAAGGCGGCGGCACCGACGGCACGCTGCGCCTCGCCACCAGCGGCATCGGCTCGGCCTATCTCACCGTGCAGGGCAAGTCATCACATGCCGGCGCAAGGCCCGAGGGCGGCGTGAATGCGCTGTACGAGCTCTCGCACCAGGTGCTGCAGATGAAGGACCTGTCCAAGCCCGAGCAGGGCCTGAAGCTGAACTGGACGGTCTCCAAATCCGGCACCAACCGCAATGTGATCCCTGCCGACGCCACCGCCCAGGCCGATGCGCGCGCGCTTAAGGTGTCCGATTTCGACGAGTTGGAGAAGGCCCTCCAGGACAAGATCAAGGATCGCCTGCTGCCGGACTCCAAGGTCGAGCTGAAGTTCGAGGTGCGTCGCCCGCCGTTAGAGGCCAACGAGGCCTCGCGCCGCGTGGCGGCCTACGGCAAGACGATCTATCAGGAGCTCGGAATGTCCCTCAAGGTCGACGAGAAGGCGACCGGGGGCGGCACAGACGCAGCGTTTGCCGCGCTGAAGACCAGTGGAGCCGTGGTGGAGGGCATGGGCCTGTCGGGCTTCGGTGCGCACTCCAACGACGCCGAATATGTGCAGATCAACAGCATCGTGCCGCGGTTGTATCTGGCCACACGCATGATCATGGATCTGTCCACGGGTAAACTGAAGTAGCGACGGCCTTTCTTCCTTCTCCCCTTCTTGTGCAGGGCAATCGCATATGGCAGCGATTTCGCCTGTAGCCATCCTTCGAGACGCCCGCCGTTGGCGGGCCCTCAGGATGAGGACCGGACGTTCGGCACTCGCTTCAACGAGCACCGATGCTGCTTAGCCCCATCCTGAGGAGACCGTGAAGCGGTCGTCTCGAAGGACGAGGCGCGCGCTCGGGTCTCTCAATGCGCCATCTGCGATTACCCTGCCTTCTTGCGGGAGAAGGTGGCGCGAACGCAGTGCGCGCCGGATGAGGGGTCTCTCTCCGCGCATTCAATCGAGAGTGAGACTAGCGGAGAGAGACCCCTCACCCGTCTCGCTGCTATCGCGGCGAGCCACCCTCTCCCACAAGGGGAGAGGGTGAAGCGGTGTTGCTGTCCGCCAGCCGAAACCGCAGCGTGAACTCGGCCCCACCCCCCGGAAGATTTTCCACCGCAATCGTCGCGGCGTGATCGTCCGCCACCGCCCGCACGATGGAAAGCCCCAGTCCCGCGCCGTCGCTGCGCCGGCGGTCGGCGCGCCAGAAGCGCTGGAAGATCAGCTCACGCTCGGCCTCCGCAATCCCCGGGCCGCTATCGCGCACGCGCACCGAACCGTCCTCGCGCACCTCGACGTCAACGGTCGTGTCTTTTGCCGTGAACTTGATGGCGTTTTCCGCCAGGTTGAAGACCGCGCGCTGCAGCATCTCCGCATTGCCCTGGATCCTGACCGGCGCGTCGGTCCCCCGGAGCGCAATGTCCTTGTGCTGCGCGATCGCGAACGGGGCGATCGAGGCGACCACTTCGGCGCAGACGGCGCGCAAATCCGCAGTCTCGCCGGGATCGAGCACCAGGGTGTCGAGCTCGGCGATCTCCAGAAGCTGGGCGACGAGGCGGCTCATGGTTTCGATGTCGGCATGCAGCGCATGCCGTGCCGCCCGATCGTCGAGCGTCTCGATCCGCGTGCGCAGGATCGCGAGCGGCGTGCGCAATTGATGCGCGGCATCCGCGGTGAACTGCCGCTGTACCCGAAAGCCGCCTTCGAGGCGGTCGAGCGCCTGGTTGACGGCGGTGACGAGCGGCAAGATCTCGCGCGGGATCTGCTCCGTCGGCAGGCGGATGTCGGTGCGCGCCGGACCGATATTGCTGGCCTCCTCGGAGGCCTTCCACAGCGGCGCGATCGCGCGGCGGAAGATGATGATGTCGGTGGCGAGCAGGACCAGCAGGATCGGGATGGTGATCCATCCTACGCGCCGGAAGAAATTCGACACGATGTCGTCGATGATGACGTCCCGGTGCGCGAGGTCCTCGGCAACCTGGATGCGCACCGTCTTGCCGTCGATGTCGCGGGTGACGGCGGCGCCGGAAATGCTCTCCGACGAGCGCGGTGCAGCGGTGGCGGCGGAGCGCCGATGGGAGGAGAACAGCAGCCGGCCATCGGCATCGCGAATGTCATACTGATAGCGGCCATACGCTTCCGAATAGAGACCCTTGAGACTGTCGGGCAGATTGAACGTCAGCAATCCGCCCGGCTGAACAACGATGCGCTCCGCCAGCACCTCGGCCTGGGCGCGCATGGCATCGCGATGCAGCTGGTCGATCTCGGAATTGAGCAGCCAGAACAGCACCAGCGGCAGGAAGATCGCGACCACCGCGACCGCCAGGATGTGCAGGAACACGATGCGCCAGATCAGCGATTTGAACGTCGGAGACCTACCATAGGACCCGGCATAGGATCCGACGTTGGATCCGAGCTGGTTCACGCTATTTCTCCACGTCCATGAGATAGCCGACGCCGCGGATGGTATGGATCACGACCTTGGCGCCGTGTTCAGCGAGCTGCTTGCGCAGCCGCGAAACATAGACCTCGACCGCGTTGGAGGCGACCTCGCCGTCGAGCCCGAAGATGTGATCCTCGACGTTCTTCTTCGGCACCACCCGCCCCTGCCGGCGCAGCAAAATCTCCAGCACCGAGGTCTCGCGCGCGGAGATGATCCGCGGCTGGTCGTCGACGAAGATCTGGCGGCTCTCGGTGTCGTAGACGAGGTTGGCGAGACTGAGCGAGCGGCCGAGCAGCTGGCCCGGCCGGCGCAGGATCGCCTCCAGCCGCGCCACCAGTTCCTCCATCGCGAACGGCTTGGCGAGATAGTCGTCGGCGCCGCTGCGCAGGCCGCTGACGCGGTCCTGCAGACCGCCGCGGGCGGTCAGCACCAGCACGGGGAGCGGTTCCATCTTGAGGCGCAACTCGCGCAGCACCGACAGGCCGTCGCCGTCGGGCAGCCCGAGATCGAGGATCATCGCGGCATAGCTGACGCTGCTCACCGCCTCGCGCGCCTCGGCCGCGCTGCCGACGATGTCGCTCTGATAGCCAGCCGCCGCCAGCCCGCCAGCGACGAGGCGCGACAGCTCGGCATTGTCCTCGACGATCAGAAGGCGCATCGCATATCTGCCGGATACTCAGGTCACCGCACGCCTCGCGCGGCATCTTCGCTGTCTTCCATCATTCCGGACGCCTCGGCCAGCGAAAAAGCGTCCGGCCGAACCAGTCGTCTGTCAGGTTTGTGTAAGCCGACCAGGTGTACCCCCCAAGAGGCGCAGGCCAATCGCATTTGGAAGCGACTTCCCTATGGCCATCCTTCGAGACGCCCGCCGTTGGCGGGCCCTCGGGATGAGGACACGGTGCGCGGCAGCAATCCTCACGGGCACCAGTGCCGCCTAGCCTCGTCCCTCGAAATAGGCGCAAAGCAGGGTCGTGTCCCTTGGAGCTATGGATTTCCGGAACAGCCGGCACTTGAAGTGACGACCCTTCCCCTCTCCGCTCTCGATCAGGAACATGCACCTGCCGCAGACGTCGGCATTGTGACGGCGCTTGGCAACATCGAGCCCATCGAGGACGCGGCGAAGCGTATCGCGCAGCTGAGATCGATCGGGGAGCTCAAGTGTCACGAGCTGATCTCGAAGGACGTTAATTGGATCGCGCTCGAGGAACTTCTCGCCTTCGCTCGTGATGCAGAGCGCAATCGAGCGCTTGTCTTCTGCAGATGGCTTGCGAACCATCAACCCCTTGCTCTCGAGCACGGCGGCGATCTGCGATGCGACGCTGCGGGTCGTGCCCAGAAAGCTGGCGAGAGCCGTGGGCGTCCGCGAGAACCTGTTTGCGCGGGCGAGAAAGCGCAAGGCCATCCATTCCCGATCGCTCAGCCCCGCAAGGCTCCCTTCAAAAAGCCAGCTGTCGGCCGATTGGACCAGGAGTTGTAGAATTTCAATTGCCAGTCTCATTTGAGAAGTCCCACGGGAAACGGCGGCCCTGGCATCTCGATCAACGATCGAGAGCCGCCGTGTTCGGTGAATGCTGCATTCCCGTCGGGACTGGTTGAGTCCGGTATACCGTACCGTGAAGCGCGACCGGCGTGATGACACGCCGCAGCTTCAGCCCGATTGCCGGATTCCGATAACTCGACCGTTCCGTAAAAGGAACACCGAAAAACTACGCATCGCGTGGGCGTTGAATGACACGAAATCTCGCGCCTCCGGACGCGATGGTCTCTCCCGGCGCACCGCTGATGAGCAGGCATCAAAGAAGGCCACGCTTGTCAGGTTTGTGTAAGCAATGGCGCTTCAGCATGCAGGGATGGAGAGAGCGCAGCGAAGAACCACCTTATGGATGGATCCGCTCCGAACAAACACCTTCCGCAAATCTCAACGGCGGGCAACGCATGCACATTGTCAGCTTCACACTCGCACTCGCATTCGCCTTCTGCCTGATGGCGCTAGCCTGACTTGGTATGGCTCTGCTGAAATGCTGCCCTTAGTTCGGCTAATTGATCGTTCGTTGCTCCCAGCAACGCGTCGGCCCCATCTGCAGGCAAGTCCGCATAAGCGATCGGCCGGTCGAACTGGCTCGCCGTGAAGTCGTACCTCTTGCCTTCGATCCGATTGTAAAAATGGTCGCCGGCCGGCAGTGGCGTCTTCAGCAGGTCGCCGCCGAAGAGTTCATGAACGAGCAGCGACGTGACGTTGCATTGTCCTGCGGCCGGATTGTCCGCCGTCCATTGGCTCGCGGTCGACCGCGACCACGCCTTGAGCAGCGCGCTTTGAACGGCCTCGGGATCGAAACTCATGTCACGTCCAAACGGCTGCCGACGAACCATATTCCGGATCATTGGATCCTAACATTCTGCTTTGCCCGACAAGTCAAGTACTCCTGGTTTCAAAGAAGCAGGACGCACAAGAAACGCCCCGAAGCTTCCGCTCCGGGGCGCTGCATTCGGCGGCGTGACGCGATCAGCTCTGCGAGCGCCGCGCCATGAAGATGTCGTAGCCGACCTCGGCGACCTGGAACCAGGCGTAGCCGTCGCTCGTGAACTTGGCGAGGGAGTCGTGCACCTTCTTGAAATTGGCGTTGGTCGCGCCGACTTCGGCATGCAGCTCCTTGGCGGCCTTGTGGCAGGCATCCATGATCGACGGCGAGAAGGCGTGCAGCTTGGCGCCGCCCGCGAGCAGCTTCTTCAGCGCCAGCGGATTGGCGGTGTCGTAGCGCGCCATCATGTAGTTGTTGGCGTAGTGGCCGGCCTGCTCCAGCACGCTCTGGTAATATTTCGGCAGCGCGTTCCACTTGTCGAGGTTGACGAAGGCCAGCAGCATCGGCCCACCCTCCCACCAGCCGGGATAGTAGTAGTGCGGCGCGATCTTGTAGAAGCCGAGCTTTTCGTCGTCATAGGGGCCGACCCATTCGGCGGCATCGATGGTGCCCTTCTCCAGCGCGGGATAGATGTCGCCGCCGGCGAGCTGCTGCGGCACCACGCCGAGCTTCTGGAGCACGCGGCCGGCAAAGCCGCCGATGCGGAATTTCATGCCCTTGAGATCGTCGGGTGCGTTGACCTCTTTCCTGAACCAGCCGCCCATCTGGCAGCCGGTGTTGCCCGCGAGCAATGAGACGACGTTGTAGCTCTTGTAGAATTCGTTGAGCACGTCGCGCCCGCCGCCCTGCATGTACCAGGCCTGGTTGATGCGCATGTTGGGACCGAACGGCACGGCCGAGCCGAAGGTGAAGGTCGGATCCTTGCCGAAATAATAGTAGGACGCGGTGTGGCCGATTTCGCAGGTGCCGTTCTGAACGGCGTCGAGCACCTGGAGGCCCGGCACGATCTCGCCGGCCGCGAAGATCTGGATCTGGAATTTGTTGTCGGTCGCCTCGGCGACCATCTTGCACATCATCTCGGCGCCACCAAACAGCGTGTCGAGCGATTTCGGCCAGCTCGTCGGCATGCGCCATTTGATTTCCGGCATCGACTGCGCGATCGCGGGAGCCGCGAGCGTGGCGGCGCCGGCCGCACCAAGTCCTGTGACCTTGATGAAGTCTCTTCTCTTCATGATTTCCTGCCCTGATGTACCAGTGATTGTGAGCCTTCTTGCCGAGGCTTGGCGCCACCATGACGCAAGCCGCCGCCCAATTCCATCCCGATCGCACTGCGGCAAAGAAAAAGCCCGGCCTCCAATGGAGGCCGGGCTTTCCGGTCTTTGCGACTTTAGGTCTAGGCGGTCAGCCGCGCGTGCGCGAGCGGATCATGAAGCTGTCGTAGGTATATTCGGCAACCTGCCACCACAGATATTCGTCGGAGCGGTAGGCCTGCATGGCGTCGATCGACTTCTTGAAGTCGGGGTTCTTGGCCGAGATCTCCGCCCAGAGTTCGTTGGTTGCCTTGAGGCAGGCTTCCAGCACCTCGTTGGTGAAGGGACGAAGCTGGGTGCCGCCGGCAACCAGTCGCTTCAGCGCCGCCGGGTTCTGCATGTCGTAACGCGCCGCCATCCAGGTGTTGGCATTGGTCATCGCGTTGGTGAGGATCGCCTGGTAGTTCTTCGGCAGCGAATTCCACTTATCCAGGTTGGCGAAGGCGTGGACGGTCGGACCGCCTTCCCAGAAGCCCGGATAGTAGTAGTACTTGGCGACCTTGGCGAAGCCGAGCTTCTCGTCATCGTAGGGGCCGACCCACTCGGCGGCGTCGATGGTGCCCTTTTCGAGCGCCGGATAGATGTCGCCGCCGGCGAGCTGCTGCGGCACCACGCCGACCTTCTGGAGCACCTGGCCGGCGATGCCGCCGATGCGCATCTTGAGGCCGGAGAGGTCGGCAACGGTCTTGATCTCCTTGCGGAACCAGCCGCCCATCTGGGTGCCGGTGTTGCCGCAGGGGAAGCCGATCACGTTCGACTTCTTGAAGAACTCGTTGCCGAGCTCCATGCCGCCGCCCTGATACCACCAGGAGTTCTGCTGGCGCGCATTGAGGCCGAACGGCACCGAGGCGTAGATCGCGAAGGTCGGGTCCTTGCCGACATAGTAGTACGAGACGGTATGGCACATCTCGACGGTGCCGTTGGAGGTCGCATCGAGCGCCTGGAGGGCCGGGACGATTTCACCGCCCGCGAACACCTGGATCTGGAATTTGTTGTCGGTCATCTCGGCGACGTACTTCGCCACCTGCTCGGCACCGCCATAGATGGTATCGAGCGACTTCGGGAAGCTCGAAGTCAAGCGCCACTTCACCTCGGGCGAGGACTGCGCGATCGCCGGCGAGGCTACCGCGGTTGCCGCCGCGCCTGCTGCCGACACTTTCAGAAAATCACGACGCTTCATCTTCAGGTCTCTCCTTGCTGGGGCGTTTCCCCTTAACTTCTCTTCTTGCCGCCGCTCATTCCGGCGACGCGTTAGGGCCGCGTCGAACCGAAGGGGCTTGACTGCCGTGGGCCTTTACCACGGAAGCCCCGCTTGCGGAACGCGACAATGGCATGACGGGACTCTACGAAAGTCGCATGCCCCCCAAAAGGACGAGGAAGGCGTGCCCCGGGCGGCCGGCTCAGGCCGCCGCGATGACGCCCTTGAGCTGGTCGCGGACCTGCCCTGCAATGGCGCGGTAGATCGCCGCATGAGGACCGTCCGGCTCGCTGTCGACGACGGGATTGCCGGCATCCGAGGTAGCACGAATCGCCATGTGCAGCGGGATCTCGCCGAGGAAGGGGACTTCGAGCTTCTCCGCCTCGTGCCGCGCCCCGCCATGGCCGAAAATGTCCGACCGCGTGCCGCAATGCGGGCATTGGAAGTAGCTCATGTTCTCGACGATGCCGAGCACGGGCACGTTGACCTTCTTGAACATGGCAAGCCCCCGTCGCGCATCGATCAGGGACAGATCCTGCGGGGTCGAGACGATCACGGCGCCCTTCAGCGGCACGTTCTGCGCCAGCGTGAGCTGGGCATCGCCGGTGCCCGGCGGCATGTCGACGACCAGCACGTCGAGCTTGCCCCATTCGACGTCGCGCAGCATCTGCGTCACCGCCGACATCACCATGGGACCGCGCCAGATCATCGCGGTCTCTTCCTCGACCAGGAAGCCGATCGACATGATGGCCAGACCGAAGCGCCGAAGCGGAATCATTTTTCGCTCGTCGTTCAGCTCCGGCTTGTCGTGCAGGCCGGTCAGCCGCGGCACCGAGGGGCCGTAGATGTCGGCATCGAGCAGCCCGACCTTGAGGCCGAGGTCGCGCAGGCCCAGCGCCAGGTTCAGCGCGGTGGTCGACTTGCCGACGCCGCCCTTGCCGGAGGCGACCGCGATCACGGCGGCAACGCCGGGAATTTCCGACTGCCGCGCCATCGGCGACCCGCCGCCCTGCGGCGGCTTGTGGGCATGGACCGGTTGCACGCCGGGCGTGCCGCGGCTGGGTTGCGGGGGCGGCGGCGGCGCGGAGCCCGGCTTGCGCTCGGCGGTCAGCGCCACCATGACGGTGGTGACGCCGGGAATGGTGCGCACAGCGGCCTCGGCTTCGGCCCGGATTGGCTCCCAGGCCCTCGCCTCGGCGGCATCGACATTGATCGAGAAGAACACCTTGCCGTCGGACGCGCTGATCGCGCTCAGCACGTTGGCATTGGTGAGCGCGACCCCGCGGGGAGATTTGATCCTGGCGAGGCTGTCGAGAACCTGTTGCTGCGTCACGCTCAAAGCGCATCTCCTGAACGGAGCATGATCCGGAGCCGGAGGACGGCGCCAGCGCAAGGCGTGGCGCGGCTTTCCGGCAAGGTCATGCTCGAGACTCTAGGATGCCCCATTAGAGCGGAAACGCCCAAAAGGCTACTGCCTGCCGATATCGTCGGCCTTCTCGGCGGGCGCCGCCCCCTGCTCCCTGGCGGCCTCGAAATTCAGCTCGATCATGACCCCGTTGGGATCGTTGACGAAGATCTGCCAGAGGTCGCCGCCGGGCACCTGGCGGGACTCGAACTTCATGTCCTTGGACGCCAGCCGCCGCTTCATGCCGTCAAAGCCGCGACTGACGAAGGCGACATGATGGACAACGCCGGAATCCGGCTTTTGTGGCTCGGCGGTCGCAGAAATATCGACGAGATGCACCACCGCCTTGCCCTCGCTGTACATCCAGGCGCCGGGGAAGGCGAAATTCGGCCGGGCGCCTTTTTCCAGGCCGAGCACATCCTCGTAGAAGCGGACGGTCTCGGCCAGATTCCGGGTCCGGATGTTGAAATGATCGAGGACGCCAACGCTCACGCCGCCCATGCTTTCGCTCCCTTTTTTGAAGTCCTTAGGTCCGCCATCCTAGCACAGGGGGCCGCCAAACGAAGCCGTTGCCCTCCCGGCTTAACGGTTTATGGTGCGCCTCCGATCCGCCCTCGCGGCGGAACTTGGAGGACGCCGCCCTGGCGCCCTCGCCCGGCTGCAACCGTAAAACTCAAGCTACGGACAAGGTACCACACATGGCTAAAGTCGCTTTCCTCGGTCTCGGCGTCATGGGCTACCCCATGGCCGGACACCTCGTGAAAAAAGGGGGCCATGAGGTCACCGTCTACAACCGCACCGCGGCCAAGGCGAAGGAATGGGCGGACAAGTTCGGCGGCAAGACCGCACCGACCCCGAAGGCCGCCGCTGAAGGCCAGGATTTCGTGATGTGCTGCGTCGGCAACGACAACGATCTGCGCGCGGTCACGATCGGCCCCGACGGCGCGTTCGCCGGCATGAAGAAGGGTGCGACCTTCGTCGACCATACCACCGCCTCCGCCGAAGTCGCGCGTGAGCTGGACGCGGCCGCGACCAAGGCCGGCTTCAGGTTCATCGACGCGCCGGTCTCCGGCGGCCAGGCCGGCGCCGAGAACGGCGTGCTGACGGTGATGTGCGGCGGCGCGCAGGACGCCTATGCCGGCGCCGAGCCGATCATCACGGGCGCCTATGCGCGGATGTGCAAACTGCTCGGGCCCGCCGGAAGCGGCCAGCTCACGAAGATGGTCAACCAGATCTGCATCGCCGGTCTGGTGCAGGGTCTCTCCGAGGGTATCCACTTCGCCAAGAAGAGCGGCCTCGACGTCGCCGCAGTGATCGAGACCATCTCCAAGGGCGCGGCGCAGTCCTGGCAGATGGAGAATCGCTACAAGACCATGAACGAGGACAAGTACGATTTCGGCTTCGCGGTCGAATGGATGCGCAAGGACCTCTCGATCTCGCTGGCTGAAGCCCGCCGCAACGGCGCCAACCTGCCGGTCACCGCGCTGGTCGATCAGTTCTATTCCGAGGTCGAGAAGATGGGCGGCAAGCGCTGGGATACGTCCAGCCTGCTCGCGCGCCTGCAGCGCTGAGGAGCGCATCGACGGTCGCTGCCGGGCAGCTGCGACCGTCCCCCCGGCCTTGACGCGGCGCCGCGTCGAGGCTTGCAAGCGCATCGAGCCGAAGAACGAACACCGCGGGGACTGACTTGCTGAGCGTGATAGCCGTCGTCTTCATCGTTGCGTATGCGGCCATCGCGCTCGAACACCCGCTCGGCGTCAACAAGAGCGCTTCGGCTCTCCTGGGAGCGGGCCTGCTCTGGACGATCTACGCGCTGTCCGTCGGCGACGCCTCGCTCGTCAACCATCAGCTCGACGAATCCGTCGCCTCGACCGCGCAGATCGTCTTCTTCCTGATCGGTGCCATGACGATCGTCGAGGTGATCGACGCCCACAACGGCTTCGAAGTCATCACCTCGATCATCCGCACCACGAAGCAAACCACGCTGATGTGGATCATCGGCTTCGTGACGTTCTTCCTGAGCGCGATCCTCGACAATCTCACCACCACCATCGTGATGATCTCGCTGATCCAGAAGCTGATCGGCAACAGGAGCGATCGCCTGCTGTTCGCCTCGATCATCGTCATCGCGGCCAATGCCGGCGGCGCCTGGACCGTGATTGGCGACGTCACGACGACGATGCTCTGGATCGGAGGGCAGATCACTCCCCTCAGCATCATGAAATCGGTGTTCCTGCCCTCACTGCTCAACCTGCTGATACCGCTGCTCGTCATCGGCTATTCGCTCAAGGGGAAGGAGATCGTCCCTCCGCTGCAAGGCCAAGCACAGGCCCTCAGGGTCGAGGTGTTCGAGCGCAACTTGATGTTCTATCTCGGCCTTGGCACCCTGGTCGCCGTTCCGGTCTTCAAGGCCGTGACGCACCTTGCGCCTTTCATGGGTATTCTTTTCGGGCTTGGCATCCTCTGGCTGGTCGGCGAGGTCGTTCACCGCCACAAGGACGAGGATGCGCGCCGTCCCCTCACCCTCGTCCATGCGCTGACGCGCATCGACATGAGTTCCATCGTGTTCTTCGTCGGCATCCTCATGGCCGTCGCATGCCTGGAGCATGCTCGCGTGCTGGAACTGTTGGCGAAATGGCTCGACGCCACGGTCGGGCGTCTCGACGTCATCGTCATCCTGCTCGGCCTGTTGAGTGCCATCATCGACAACGTGCCGCTCGTCGCGGCCACGATGGGCATGTACAATCTGGTGCAACATCCGCCCGACAGCTTCATCTGGGAGTTCATCGCCTATTGCGCCGGCACCGGCGGCTCGATCCTGATCATCGGCTCGGCCGCGGGCGTTGCCGCCATGGGACTCGAGAAGATCGAGTTCTTCTGGTACGCCCGCCGCATCGCAGGCCCCGCCCTGGTGGGGTATCTGGCGGGCGCGATGGTCTACATCGCCCAGTACGCAGCGCTGCATTGACGGCGCAGGCGAGATCCAAAATTAACGCCGGGTTAACGTAATTCTTTAGCTCCTTAAGTCACCTCTTAAGGATTTCTTGCCAGAGATAGACAATGCAGAAGGCCCGCGTCCGGCGTGGGCAGGAATCGTGTTGCTTGATGAGTAACCCCGCTGAAAAGCCTGAGGTTGTGGAGCTTCCGGCCGAGCCGGTGAGCGCTCCATCGGCGAGCAGCCGAAGGGCTGCGGCGCAGCGGGTGCGCGAGGCGCGGGACAAGTTAACGTCGACCAGTGGAACCCGGCCGGCCTTCGACGCCGAGATGCTGCGCCAATACGCCCAGACGCGGCTGTCGGCTTCCTATGTCGTGATGCTGCTGGTGGTCGCGACCGGCGTGCTGTTCGGCCTGTGGATGCAGCCGATCCCGGCCGCGGCCTGGACCGCCGGCATGCTCTGCATCCACAGCGCCATGACCCGCAGTTGCCGGCGCTTCCTGACCGAGCCCGCCTCGCCCGCGGCGACGCGCGCCTGGCGGACGCGCTTCGTCGTGCTCGACCTGCTCTATGGCCTGTGCTGGATGGCGATCCTGATCCATCCCGTGCTCGACATGGTCACGGAATCGCTGATGATGTTCCTGATGCTGCTGGTGATCGCAGTGTCGAGCATGCTCGCCGCGAACTTGCCGATCGCAGCCCTTGCCGCCACCGCGCCGGTCGCGGTCGCCATGGCGCTGAGCTTCGTGATGACCGGCTCGCTGGACAATTACATTTTGGCCGCGCTCGCGCTCGCCGCCGAAGGCTATTTCGTGCTGCTGGCGCACCGCCTGCACTCTTCCACCTTCGCCACGCTGGAAGCGCGCGCCGAGAAGGACGCGCTGATCGGCGAGCTCGAACAGGCCAAGGCGATCTCGGACGAGGCCCGCCACCGCGCCGAATCCGCCAACGTCGCCAAGTCGCGCTTCCTCGCGCAGATGAGTCACGAGCTGCGGACGCCGCTGAACGCCATCCTCGGCTTCTCCGAGGTGATGAAGAGCGAGATCTTTGGCGCGCATGCGGTACCGGTGTACAAGGAGTACTCGGCGGACATCCATAATTCCGGCGTGCACCTGCTCAACCTCATCAACGAGATCCTCGACTTGTCGCGGATCGAGGCCGGCCGCTACGAGCTCAACGAAGAAGCGGTGTCGCTGGTCGGCATCGTCGCCGACTGCCATCACCTGATGAAGCTGCGCGCCTCCAGCCGCGGCATCACCATCCACGAAGTGTTCGAGCAGGCCATGCCGCGGCTGTGGGCCGACGAGCGCGCGATCCGCCAGGTCGTGCTCAACCTGCTCTCCAACTCGATCAAGTTCACTCCGCAAGGCGGCGAGATCTGGCTCAAGGCCGGCTGGACCGCCTCGGGCGGACAATATCTCTCGGTGCGGGATTCCGGCTCCGGCATTCCCGAGGACGAGATCCCGGTCGTGCTCGCCTCGTTCGGCCAGGGCTCCAACTCGATCAAGTCCGCCGAACAGGGCGCCGGTCTCGGCCTGCCGATCGCCAAGAATCTGATCGACCTGCATGGCGGCACGTTCACGCTGAAATCGAAGCTGCGCATCGGCACCGAGGTGATCGTCACCTTCCCGCCGGAGCGCGTGATGAGCGCGCTGGCGCCGCTGTCGGATGATTCCCCGCCGCTCCAGCCGGAGAGTTCCGTACTGCCCGAGGAGAAGCGCCGGCCGCGCCACAAGCCGATCATGAGCGCAGGTACAGGCTCCTAACCAGATGCTTGCAGACATGCCCGACAATCCCCCACTATGTCCGAATGAGCAAAGAAACGCCGTGCGTCGCCGTCTGCATGATCGATCCCAGGACCAAGCTGTGCTTCGGCTGCGGCCGGACCTTGCCCGAGATCGCGCGCTGGCACGCCATGGAAAGCGCGGACCGGCTCGCGGTCATGGCGCTGTTGCCGGCACGCATGACGGAAGCTGGACCGGCGCCGATCGCGGCATCGCCGAAACGCACCTGACCGGCCTGCTCGCCTGCGGAGGCGCGCGATGATCCGCTTCCTGCTCGTTCTCGTCATGCTTGCAGGCACGGCAGGCGCGGTCGTCGCCTATGGCGACCCCGAGCAGATCGCGCGCGCCAGCCACAAGGTCTCCCACATTTTTCGCGCGCAGACGGCAACGCCCGCTCCCGCCGTGCAGATCCCACGCGGCCAGGGCGGCGAATTCG
Organism: Bradyrhizobium sp. TM102; assembly: GCF_009176685.1. Taxonomy (NCBI): domain Bacteria; kingdom Pseudomonadati; phylum Pseudomonadota; class Alphaproteobacteria; order Hyphomicrobiales; family Nitrobacteraceae; genus Bradyrhizobium; species Bradyrhizobium sp. TM102. The sequence goes on from NZ_AP021855.1 coordinate 5,078,643, forward strand.
CGCTGCGCGCGAAGATCAACGGCATCGCCGCGCCGATGGTGATCGATACCGGCGCGACGTCGGTGGTGCTGACCTGGGAAACCGCGAAAGCCATCGGGCTGCCGCTCGAGATGCTCGAATACGATGTCGACCTCGAAACCGCGGGCGGACATACCAAGGCAGCCCGCCTCACCCTCGACCGTCTCTCCGTCGGCCATCTCGTCGAAAAATCGGTGCCGGCCCTCGTCGTCCAGCGCGGGCAGATGAAGACCAATTTGCTCGGCATGAGCTTCCTCGACCGCCTGGAGAGCTGGGGGGTGCGCGCCGACAAGCTGATGCTGACCGGCTATCCCGAGCTTCAGAGCAGCCATCGCCGCTCGCGCACGGCGCTTGACTAGAGCATCCGCAAGAACCGCCGCGCGGGTGCCGACTGCCTCGCTTCACACGGGCCGTGACTCAATCCCTGCACCGCGCGTGCCTGCTTGTTGGTGCGGCCAACCCAAAAACGCGAAAACAACCCCATGCACAGTAGCCGAGGCTCGTCAGAACAAGGGCTTACGCGGGCCAACGATTGTCGCCTCTCAGGAGTCTTTTGACACGTCGGGCAAAACACCGGCACAACGGCAACATCGCACAATCCGCGAGCGTCTCTCGAGCGGTGGCGCGTCAACGCATCGACCTCTGAAACAACCCATCGGCCCGCAGGAACGGGGCTAGGCGGCCGCTTCTTCCGCCGGCGCACGCGCACCGACGCGCGCGATCGCATCGCGCAGCACCTCGAGGCCGGCGCCCGCCTTAACCCCCTGCTCGGCCAGATGGCGGCGGAAGGCCCGCGCGCCGGGCACGGCATGGAATGCGCCGACGAAATGCCGCGTGATCGCGTGCAGCCGCGTGCCGCGCGCAAGCTGCTGCTCGATATAGGGCATCATCGCCTCGAGCGCGTCCTGCACGGTCGCGTGCGGGCTCGCCTCGCCGAAGATCTCCCGATCGACGCCGAGCAGCCGCCACGGGTCCTGATAGGCGGCGCGGCCGAGCATCACGCCGTCGACATGTTCGAGATGCGCTCTCGCTTCGTCGAGGCCTCGAATGCCGCCGTTGATGATGACAGGCACGTCAGGCATCGCGCGCTTGAGCCGATAGACGCGCTCATAGTCGAGCGGCGGGATGTCGCGGTTCTCCTTCGGAGACAACCCGTTGAGCCAGGCCTTGCGGGCATGCACGATCAGTGCGTCGCAGCCGGAGGCGACCACCGCGCGCGCAAGCGCATCAAGGGCCACTTCCGGATCCTGGTCGTCGATGCCGATACGGCACTTCACCGTGACGGGAACCGCGACAGCCCGCTTCATCGCATCGACGCACCGCGCCACCAGCTCTGGCTCCGCCATCAGGCAGGCGCCAAAGCGGCCATCCTTCACGCGGTCCGACGGGCAGCCGACATTGAGATTGATCTCGTCGTAGCCGAACGCCTCGCCGATCCGCGCAGCCTGCGCCAGCTCGCGCGGATCCGAGCCGCCAAGCTGAAGCGCCACGGGATGTTCGCTCACGTCGAACCCAAGCAGCCGCTCCCGGTCGCCATGAATGACGGCGCCCGTCGTCACCATCTCCGTGTAGAGCAGCGCCCGCCGCGTCAGGTGGCGGTGGAACACCCGGCAGTGCCGGTCGCTCCAATCCATCATGGGGGCTACGGAAAAGCGATAATTTAGTGATTTCAATAGATTACCACATTTTCTTGCCGTTGCCTTCCGTTATACTATTTTCGCGAGAATAGTATAGCTGCCGATCCCATGTGATCGCCAAGCCGCCCGTAACCACGGCAATATATGCGATGTTGGACATTGCCCTCACTCCCAATCCATCCACGCCAGCGCGATGTGCCTGCGAGGCATCACTGCGACGCGTTGCCGTCATTGTGGGGCAATGGCTGCCGAAACAGCAGTGTCGATCAGTAGTGAATCGGATTTCGACACCCTATCGGCAACTGAAGAAACCGAACTCTCGCTCGGATCCATCGAGAGCCATTTGAGCTAGCGCGCGTCCAGCAGCGGCTATTTCGGCAAACTCCAGGAATGACCGGCAACGCTCGCGCAGCGCGGTTCCCGACCGCCAGCAACTGCCAGCAATCGCTCTACAATTGGGTCAATCGCTCTGGGGCAGCGGCGAGCCATTTCCCTACCATCACTGCGTCGACGTCAACCACGAAGGGACGCGTGATGATCTGGAAAAACCTCGTCAACCAATCTGCGACCCTTGCATCACGGCCGAAAGTCCTCACCGCCACCTTCATGTGCGCCCTGTCAGCGACGGTACGCTTCGCTTCCACGGCAGATGAAGCAACGAAGATTCCGCCGCAACCGGCGCACGCGCAAAATCCCCTGGCCTCGATCATGACCCGGGACGGCGTTCCGATCTTCTGCATGGGCTGGAGACCGAAGCCCACGCAGCCGCTGGTCTTTCAGCGCCCGCGAGGCTGCCGTGCCTGGCCGCTTTAGCAGGATGTCGGAGATATCGTCATGATCCGGGTCCCAACCGGTGGCGCCACGCCCGCGTCCATCGTCGACACGCTGAAAGCGATGGCCGGCGCCTCTCCAAAGGCACGTGCCAGATTCGCCAAAGGCCGCTGCGTCCGGGGCACCTATATTCCGTCGGACCGGGCTGAAGAAGTTACGAAGTCCCGGAGCTTCACGGGCGCGTCGCGCGTGGTGGCGCGCTTCGCGGTAGACGGCAATTCGCGCATGCCGGATACGGACAATCCCGTGCTGCGCGGCTTCAGCTTCAGGCTTGGGGATGTCGACCATCGTTCCGACATCCTCACACAGAGCGCTCCCGTTCACTATGCGAGGACACTTGCACAAATGCTGGCGTACCTGAAGGTGCGCGTTCCCACCCCAGACGGACGGCCCGATCCGGATAAATTCGAGGCGTTCTCCACTGCCAATCCCGAGACCCTGCATCAGGCAAGCTACATGGCCGCCCATCCGCTTCCCGCAAGTTTTGCCGACACCACCTACTGGGCCGTCCACTCCTTTCCGGCGACAAACGGGCGTGACGAGACACAGTTCATCAAGTTCAAGATCGTCCCGGTCGGCAACCGGGCTGCGCCGACCGAAGACGTAGCCGAAACAAAGCCTGGAGCCTTCCTGCACGATGATCTGCAAAGCAGGATCGCAGCACGCGATATCCGGTTCAGCCTGATGGCGGTGCTCGGCCGTCCCGGCGACCCGATCCTGGACGTCACGACTCGATGGCCGGATGAGGACCAAAGGGAGACGGTGCGCCTCGGCACGATCGTGATCACCGCAATCGAAGCGAACGAAGTGTGCGACGCATTGGCCTTCGATCCGGCAGCCCTCGCTGAAGGCATCGGTTATCCACCCGATGAGATCTTCGCGGCACGCCGCGCCGCCTACGCGACGTCGCTGGCGCAACGCCGGTGATCGAATGATCAGCTTTCGCTATCCTCGGTGCCCTGCACTTCACGGCGCCATGCCGCTGGACTGGCGCCGACCTGGGCCGAAAACACTTTTGTAAGGTGGCTTTGATTGGCGAACCCAGCCGAAATCGCAATTTCGGACAGCGACAGATCTCGCGCGGTCATCAACTGCTTGGCCGCTTCGACACGCCGGCGAAGCAGCCATTGGTGCGGCGGCAGGCCGGTCGAAATTCGAAACGCGCGCGAGAAATGACTGACCGAGAGGCCAAACTCGGCAGCGATCAGTTGCAATGGAAGCATCCCGCCGAGGTCCGAGTCGAGCCTTTCGCAGGCGCGCTGTACCTGCCAAGGAGCAAGACCGCTCCGGGGCACCCGAGCGCGCCATCGCAACCCGCCAAAGGCCTGCGCAGCGTGTGTGGTAAAAGCGAGCATAATGTAGTCTATGAAGAGCTGGTTGGTCTCAGTTGGCCGGCGCAACGCTTGCAGTAGCGTCCCGCCAATATGACGCATGACTTGGTCGTCGTGGCCGACGCCGAGCTGAGAAGGCAGATCACCCACGCGCGGTGCGCCGGACTGTTCAGCGATACCGTCGAGCGCAAAGCGCGGAAGATAAAAATGGAGCGAGTGGAACGGTTTGTTGATGATGAAACGCGGATCCTTCTTCATGTCGTACAGATAGGTCGCGCCCGCACGAATATCGGCCTTGACGGCGTTGCCATGCTCCCAAATCTCGCAGTTCGGGTAGTCGTTGAGCTTTAGGCTTACAACATACGCATCCTGAAGACCCATCTCGCCGGAGGGGCGTGGCACGGGCGCATCAACACGAGTCTCAGTGACGGCGATCTCGGCGTTGCGCAGCGAACGCGTGATCAACGAAACCGGTTCTTGCTCCAGGTGCAAGAACCGCTTCACGGTCTGACCGTAGAAACCTGACGATTTCATATGCACCGCCTCCTTGAGTGGAGTTGCACGGAACACCTGATCGGGATCGACCAAAGGTCATGACCATTGCGATGAGTACGAAACAGCCGTCTGGGGCTGTCCGTGATCACATATCATCTTCGGAGCCGCCAGCGGCCTCGCGACGCCATGCCGCCGGACTGATGCCGACCTGCACCGAAAACACTTTCGTAAAGTGACTTTGATTAGCGAACCCGGCTGAGATCGCAATTTCGGACAGCGACAGGTCTCGTGCGGTCATCAACTGCTTGGCCGCGTTCACCCGCTGACGCAGCAGCCATTGGTGCGGCGGCAGGCCGGTCGAGATTCGGAACGCGCGCGAGAAATGACTGACCGAGAGTCCGAACTCGGCCGCGATCAATTGCAATGATAGCCTCCCACCAAGGTCTGAGTCGAGCCGTTCGCAGGCTCGCTTTACCTGCCACGGGGCAAGACCCCCGCGAGCGGGTCCGGCAGTGCTTTGCAGCCCGCCATAGGCCTGCGCGATGTGCGCGGTGAACGCCAGCATCATGTGATCGATGAAAAGCTGGTTGGCCTCTGCCGGCCGACTCAGTGCTTCCAACAGCACTGCCCCAATATGACGCATGACCTGGTCGTCATGGCCGAAGCCAAACTGACAGGCGAGGTCACCGCGCGGGACACGGGATTCTCTGGCGATGCCGTCGAGCGCTGAACGCGGAAGATAGAAGTGCAGGGAATGAAACGGCTTGTCGATGATATAGCCCGGATCGCTCCGGAGATCGTACAGATACGTGGTACCGGCTTTGACATCCGTCTTCATGACGCACTTGCCATGATCCCAGAGTTCGCAGTCCGGATAATCCTGAAGCTTCAGACTGACGAAATAGGCCTCATCCGCCGCTGAACCGGAACGGCCTGGCACGGGATTATCATTCCGGGTTTCGGTGGCCGCGAGTTCGATGCCGCGCAGCGAACGCGTGATCAGCGAGGGCGGCGTATCCGTCAGGTGTAACTGCTGTCTGACCCTCTGTCCGAAGGTGCTCGCCTGTGCCATTTCGACCGGCCCGTCCGAAGTTGACCAGGCAGCTCGTCTCACCGCCACCCGTCATGTCGGCACGCATTATCCGGTATCGGAGTGCGGAGGTCTAGGTCGCGGTGAACGTCGACCGTGATTGTGATCGTCGGCCGCCTTAATTGTCACAAAGTAATTTTTCGAAGTGATTTCAATACCCATCGCGTTCGATGGCAACCTTGCCATTGGCGTCAATCGGAACTCCAGCCGATCACGAAATGCGGCGCGGAGCGCTTTGAGCAGAATCAGACAAATCGCGGCCGCTTTGGGAAAGACCCCGTAATACCACGCGCCTAGATCGCGCAGCGAGAGTTCGCGGCGCCTCGCGGATCAATTCGGGCATACGGAAGCAATGGCTTCACACCGGCCCGCAAGTCGCCCCAGGCGACGCCAGCGCAAGTCCCCCTCCGAAGGGAGCACCCCAATGAGCGAGCCGATCTCGCACGATTCCGCGCATGAGAATCCTTCGGCCGCGTCCGGCGAGCGTCAGGGCCGATCGACGAGCGCCGAACAGCGTTCCGCCGACGCGGAGATGGCGCGCGTCCTCCACACCGAACCGATCCGCATGGCGTTGGACCCCTCTGGAGCCGCAATTGCGCACTGGAAGCATGATCCGTTGCACGATGTCGTCGAGCCCATGAGCGACCACGTCATCATGGCTTACAATGGCAGGGTGCAGCACGTGGAGCGGCGCTCGGGAAAATCGCTTTCGAAGGGAACGTTCCGTCCCGGAGCCGTGATCATCATTCCGGAAGGATCGAGTTCGCGGTGGGATATTCCGAAACCCGTGGATGTCGTTCAGCTCTACCTCCCGACCACAACGCTCGCGCGCGTGGCCCGCGAAGCCGACGCGACCACTGTGGTCGATCTCCGGGAGCGAACCGGGCATCCCGACCCCGTTACATCCCGACTACTCCTGAGCGCGGCCGACGGGCTGGAGGGCAACTCCGCTCTCGATACGCTGTTCAGGCATCAGCTCATCGACCTGCTCGCGACGCGCCTGCTGGCCGCGCACACCGCTTCGCCCACCGCGTTCCAGCCGATCATCGGCGGGCTTTCGCCGAATGTCCTGCTTCGCGCCATCGAACGCTTGCGTTCGGATAGCGACGCCGACGTCTCGCTTGCAGCTCTCGCTTCGGATGCCGGCCTGTCGCGCTCGCACTTCTGTCGCGCCTTCAAGGAAAGTACCGGGCTCTCTCCTCACGCATGGCTGCGGCAATATCGCCTCGAGCAAGCCATGAACATGCTGCGCGACACCGACACATCCATCGTGTCGGTGGCGGCCGAGCTTGGCTATGCCTCGCAGACGGCATTCGCGGCCGCCTTCAGGCGGTTGACCGGAGAAACTCCGACCGATTGGCGACGAGGCGCGCGGTAGCAACGCAAGGATAGTTTCATGAAGAAACCGATCGTGAACGATCCCCTGGAGGCTCTGCTTGGCGCAGCCGGTGCGCACCAGGACGGTTGGCCGGCCGCCCAGCGGCGCGCTGCCGAAGTCGAGATGGCGCGTGTGCTCAAGACGGCGCCGGTACAGATGGCTTCAGACCCTGCCAACGGCGCCATCGCGCATTGGAAGCACGGGGCGTTGCACGACGTGGTCGAGCCCATGGCCGACCATGTCATCATGGCTTACCCCACGGGCGTTCAGCGTCTGGAGCGGCGCAGCGGGAAATCGCTGGCAACTGGAACGGCGCGTCCCGGAGTCGTGACGATCATTCCGGCGGGTTCAAGCTCGAAATGGGATATTCCCGGCCCCGTCGATGTCATCCAGCTCTATCTTCCGCGCACCACGCTCGAACGCGTAGCCCGCGAAGCCGACGCATCCGCTCCCGGCGAACTGCTGGAACGGACGGGGCATCCCGACGCCATCACATCCAGCTTGCTGATGAGCGCAGCGGATGTACTCGACGGCAATTCGTCCCTTGATGCCCTGTTCAGGCAGCAGCTGACGGATCTGCTGGCCACGCGTCTGCTGGCTGCGCATACCGGCACAGCCGTCACGTTCGAGCCGGCCGTGGGTGGGCTGTCGCCCCATGCGCTCCGCCGAACGATCGAACGCCTGCGCTCGGGCAACGATGCTGACGTTTCGCTGGCGGCGCTCGCATCGGATGCCGGCCTGTCGCGCTTCCACTTCTGTCGCGCCTTCAAGGATAGCACCGGGCTTTCACCGCACGCCTGGCTGCGCCAGCAGCGACTCGAGCGGGCCATGAACATGCTGCGCGATACCGACGCATCGATCGAGCTGGTGGCCGCAGAGCTCGGTTATGCTTCGCAAACTGCTTTCACGGCAGCGTTCAAGAAGCTGACGGGTAATACCCCGAGCGATTGGCGCCGGCGCATCCGGTAACAGCAATCTCTCTGCAACCGCGTCAATCGCGCTGGCGCGGTCACAACTCCGATCCCGTAGATTTGCGGTATCGAACATCGACAACGGACGGAGACGAACAATGGCCTGGAAGCACTGTGTCGCCCTCCTTGCAATCGTACCGCGACGGAAGGTCGTTGCGACCGCGCTGGTGTACGGACTGTCACTCAGCGTGCGCTTCACTTCAGCTACGGGCGAGGAAGTTGAAATTCCGACACTGCCCGCAACGTCGATCGTAACCAGAGATGGCGCCCCTGTTTTGCGCGACGGCTGGCCGTTGAGGGCCAGCGAACCGATCACCCTTCAGCTCGCCCGGGCGTCGCGCGGCTGTCAGGCTTCCTGCGAACGTCCAACGATACTAGCGCCGGACTGCAGCGCTCCGTAAGCGCCCGACAATTTTCGTTTCACGTATTCGCGTCGTCACCGATCGCTACGAGCCATCCCCGGATGCGGGAGCGGCAACGGTGACGCGCGCGTAGGTTCGAGAAGTCAAACCAGAGGAGTAACGACATGCGACTTGTCATCATTGGCGCCGGCTTCGCCGGCATGTACGCCGCACTTTCCGCCGCCCGCCTGCGCGACATCCAGGGCGTTTCGCCCGAACAGCTCGAGATCGCGCTGGTTTCGCCCGAGCCGACGCTCGTGGTCCGCCCGCGGCTCTACGAATCGAAGCCCGAGACCTTGACCGCGCCGCTGCTGGGTGTGCTCAAGGCCATCGACGTCGTCTATGTGCAAGGCAGCGCAGAGACGATCGACACCCAGTCGCGCGTGGTGGGAATCGTCGCCGCCGAGGGTGTGAAGAAGAGCCTGTCCTATGACCGGCTGGTGGTGGCGACCGGCAGTCGGCTGGCGCGTCCTGATATTCCGGGCCTTGCCGAACATGGTTTCAGCGTCGACCAGCTCGACGACGCGATTGCCCTCGACCGGCATCTGCATGGCCTGGCTGACCGGCCGGCATTGAACGGGCGCGACACCGTCGTCGTGGCCGGCGGCGGGTTCACCGGCATCGAGGCGGCAACCGAGTTGCCGACGCGGCTTCGCGCTATTTTCGGCAAGCGCGTCAAGCCGCGCGTCATCATCGTCGACCGAAACAGCGCTATCGCTCCCGCCATGGGTGAACGCCCCCGCCCCGTCATTGAGGACGCCCTGCACAAGCGCGGCGTGGAGACCCGGCTCGGCGTCGGTGTCGCCTCGCTCGATAAATCGGGCGTTACGCTGACCTCAGGCGAACACATCGAGACCGAGACCGTGATCTGGGCGGCCGGCATTCGCGCAGCTCCGTTGACCGCACAAGTCCCCGCCGAGCGCGACAATTCCGGCCGGCTGCTGGTCGACCGTGATTTGCGCGTGCCGTCGGTACCCGGCGTCTTTGCCACCGGCGATGCCGCCCGCGCCGCCTGCGACGATGACGGTAATTTCGCGCTGATGTCGTGCCAGCACGCCACGCGAATGGGCGCCTTTGCCGGCCACAACGCCGCCGCAGAACTGCTCGGCGTTCCGACCAAACGCTACCACCAGGAGAAATACGTTACCTGCCTCGACCTCGGCGAAGCCGACGCGGTGTTCACCCGCGGCTGGGAGCGCGAGGTGACGATGGTCGGCGATACCGCCAAGAAAACCAAGCAGGAGATCAACACCGTCTGGATCTATCCGCCGAAGGCCGAACGCGCCGCCGCCCTCGCCTCGGCCGATCCGGAGCGTGTGGGCGATGTAAGCGGCTTCTTCTAGCCCGCGACGTGAAGCAGGCCGCGCTCCGCGCTGGCTGCGCGGCCTGCCCAAACAAGACCTGCCAGCACCCAGCCACTTAACAGGAGAGAAAACATGAACCTGCACGATCCCTCATACACCGGCAACAAGGTGCCCGATGAATTGGTCCCGTCGCGCTACGCGCTGCGGATCGGCGAGATTGACGTGATGGTGGTCAGCGACGGCGTGCTGACGCTGCCGGGCGCGATGTTGGCCCACAACGCTGCGCCGGCCGTCCGCGAGGCCTGGCTGAAAGAAAATTTTCTGCCACCGGACGCTTTCGATTGGGCACTCAACGTGGTCGTGGTGCGGAGCGGCGGCCGGACCATCCTCATCGACGCCGGCATGGGGGCGGAATTTCCGCTGCCCCGGGCCGGGCAATTGATCCATCGGCTGGAGGCCGCCGGTATCGATCTCGCCTCCGTGACCGACGTAGTGCTCACCCACATGCACATGGACCATGTCGGCGGGCTGCTTGTCGACGGCGTGAAGCAGCAACTGCGTCCGGACCTGCAGATCCACGTCGCGGCCGCCGAGGTCAAGTTCTGGGAGTCGCCCGATTTCTCCCACGTCTCGATGCCGGACGGCTTCCCGGATGCGCTTCGCGCCACGGCCAAACGGTTCACGAAAGAATACCGCAGCCAGCTTCGGCTCTTCGAGGATGAGCACGAAGTGGCGCCGGGCGTGGTCATCCACCGCACCGGCGGTCACACCCCCGGGCACAGCATCGTTCGCCTGACGTCCGGCGGCGACCGGCTGACATTCGCCGGCGACCTCGTGTTCGCGGTCGGGTTCGAACACCCCGACTGGCACAACGGCTTCGAACACTACCCCGAGGAAGCCGCCCGTGCGCGTACCAGCCTTTTGCGAGAGCTGGCGGAGACCGGCGGACTGCTGGTCGCCACGCACATGCCGTTCCCGTCCGTCGGCCATGTGGCCACAGCGGGCGATGCGTTTCGTTGGGTGCCGGCCTTCTGGGATTACTGATCGCTTGTCGGGTTAGTGCCGGCAAGCGCGCAGCAAGCGCTCATCCGATACGGGCCGTGTCTTCCGCGCCAGAGCGCGGCCCGCTCAACATCGATCAACCTGGAGCTCGACCGCGATGAAACATGAGACCGTGCGAACGAAGGCCTTCGCCATGCCGCTGACGAACCCGGCTTTTCCACCCGGCCCCTACCGCTTCGTCAACCGCGAGTACTTCATCATCCAGTATCAGACCGATCCCGAGGCGCTGCGCCGGATCGTGCCCGAGCCGCTCGAACTCACCGAGCCGGTGGTGAATTACGAATTCATCCGCATGCCCGACTCGACCGGCTTCGGCGACTACACCGAAAGCGGTCAGGTCATCCCGGTGTCCTACCGGGGTGAGACCGGCAGCTTCACCCATCAGATGTTTCTCAACGATCATCCGCCGATCGCCGGCGGACGCGAATTGTGGGGCTTTCCCAAGAAGCTGGCGCAACCAAAGCTCGCGGTCGAGATCGACACGCTGGTCGGCACCTTGAACTATGGCTCGGTGCGGATCGCGACCGGCACCATGGGCTACAAGCACCGCGCGCTCGACACCGCGATCGAAGCCGGCAAGCTCGCCGCACCCAATTTCCTGCTCAAGATCATCCCGCATGTCGAGGGCACCCCGCGCATCTGCGAGCTGGTCCGCTACCACCTCGAAGACATCACGGTAAAGGGCGCATGGACCGGACCCGCGGCACTGGACCTGTATTCGCATGCCTTGGCTCCCGTCGCCGAGTTGCCGGTTCTCCAGGTGCTGTCGGCCAAGCACATCGTTGCCGACCTGACGCTTGGGCTAGGCACGGTGGTCCACGACTACCTGGCATCTGGCGCTGCCGCACGTCGACGCGGGAGCGGGTCCGAAATCCTGATCGAAGCGAATGCCGGGTGATCGGGTCAACCGCAATGCAGGGAGTATTGGCCATGTTGAACGTGATACGCGAGCAGATCAGTCCGGCGACGCAGCAAACCAGACCGCTGCCCTACGATGTCGTAGCTCTCGTGCTGCAAGGCGGCGGCGCGCTCGGGGCCTACCAGGCCGGAGTCTATGAGGGTCTGCACGAGGCTGGCATCCGGCCGAACTGGCTGGCCGGCATCTCAATCGGCGCCCTCAACGCCGCCGTCATCGCCGGCTCGCCCGAAGGCGAACGGGTGCAGCGGCTGCGCGAATTCTGGGAGACCATCTGCGCCTTCTCGATCGAGTGGCCCGCCGGCGAAGGGCTCGCCAATGCCTTGCCCTTTGCGTTCGACATCAGCTCGGTGCGCAACGCGCTGGCGGCAACGCGGGCGCTGGTGCAAGGCCAGCCCGGCTTCTACAAGCCGCGGTTCCCGTCGCCGCTCTGGTCCCCGTTCTCAGGCGATGCGGCGACTAGCTTCTACGACACCGCACCGTTGCAGCAGACGCTGGAGCGACTGGTCGACTTCGACCGCCTGAACTCGGGTGAAACGCGCGTCAGCGTCGGCGCGGTCAATGTCCGCACCGGCAACCTGACTTATTTCGACACCGCCGAACGCCGGCTGGGAGCGAAGCATTTCATGGCTTCCGGCGCACTTCCTCCGGGATTCCCCGCCGTTGAAATCGACGGCGAGCACTACTGGGACGGTGGCGTCGTTTCCAACACACCCCTCTCCCGCGTGCTGTCCGGCGAGCCGCGCGACACGCTGACATTCCAGATCGATCTCTGGTCGGCGATGGGTCGCGTTCCCCACGACATGATGGAAGTGTCGAGCCGGCAGAAAGACATTCAATATTCCAGCCGGACGCGCGCCATTACCGATCACATGACGCGGATGCAGAAAATGCGTCAGGCGCTGCAACGGACGATGGAGAAATTGCCGGCCAGCGCAAAGGACGATCCGGAAATCCGGGCGATTGCCGATCTGGCCCGTCATCGCTCCTACAACATCATCCACCTGATCTACCAGTCCAAGATCTACGAGGGACATTCCAGGGACTACGAGTTCGGGTTGAGTGCGATGCGCACGCATTGGCAGAGCGGGCTGGATGACATCCGCCGCACGCTGGCCGAGCCGCAACGCCTCGACCGGCCGGCCCACGAACTCGGCATGGTCACCCACGACGTCCATCGCCGCGACTGAGCTTCAACGCCCTCCAGATTTGGGAGAACGCCATGTCCACACTTGCCTATACCGAGGAACAAAAAGCCAAAATCAGCCTTCGCCCCTCACGGCAAGCGATCAAACGTGCCGCCCTGGCGCTGGCGGCGGCGCTCGGGGTCGCAGCCGGAGCCGATTTCGGCCACTACTACCTCACCACCGGCCGCTATCTGGAAACCACCGACGACGCCTATGTCAAAGCCGACTCGACCATCATCGCGCCGAAGGTCTCCGGCTACATCGCGCAGGTGCTGGTAAGCGATAACCAGCCGGTGACGGCCGGCCAGTTGCTGGCGAAAATCGACGATCGCGATTTTCGCGCGGCGCTCCGCCAGGCCGACGCCGACGTTGCGGCGGGCGAAGCCGCCGTCCGCAATCTCGATGCACAGCTCGCCCTGCAGCAGCCAATCATCGAACAAGGTATCGCCGATATCGCCGCCGCTGAAGCCAACCTGAAGTTCGCACAGGAAGAGCAGGCGCGCTACGACGGCTTGATGAAGACCGGCTCCGGCACGGTGCAGCGCGCCCAGCAAACCGATGCGGCGCTGCGTGCCAGCAACGCGCAATGGCAGCACGCGAAGTCCGGCCTGCTGGCAGCCGAACGCAGGGTCGATGTCCTCACCACCCAGCGGGCGCAGGCGATCGCGCAGCGCGACCGCGCGGCTGCGATGGAGCAGCAGGCGGCGCTAAATCTTTCCTACACCGCCGTCACCGCGCCGGTCGACGGCACAGTCGGCGCGCGCTCGCTGCGGGTCGGTCAATTCGTGCAGGCCGGCACACAGTTGATGGCGGTGGTGCCGCTCGACGCCGTGTATGTCGTCGCCAATTTCAAGGAGACCCAGCTCACCCATGTGCGCAACGGCCAGCCGGTGGAGCTCAAAATCGACAGCTTCCACTCGACCCGGCTCAAGGGCCATGTCGATAGCCTCTCGCCGGCCAGCGGCCTCGAGTTCGCACTGCTGCCACCCGACAACGCCACCGGCAACTTCACCAAGATCGTGCAGCGCGTGCCGGTGAAGATCGTGCTCGACGATCACAACCTGAAGGGCCTGCTGCGGCCGGGCATGTCGGCCGAGCCGACCGTCGACACCAAGGCAACGGTCGTCACCGAGCGTGAAGCCGGGAAGCGCCTCGCCTCGCGGGCCGCCGGGCCCCGCAGTTGAACGGCGCCGATCGCCCGCCCCTCGCATCCGACGAGAACCATCATGACCACATTGCAAACCGCCAATAACGGCGTTCCCGCCAGCGATCCCCGGCTCGCCGCCGAAGCCCCGAAGGCTCCTGCCGTCTCCGCAAAAACCTGGATCGCAGTGGGCGGCGCCACGCTCGGCGCCTTCATGGCGGTACTGAACATCCAGATCGTCAACGCCTCACTCGCCGACATCCAGGGCGCGATCGGTGCTGGAACCGACGACGGCGGCTGGATCTCGACCTCGTATCTGATCGCCGAGATCGTGGTAATCCCGCTCTCCGGCTGGCTTGCCCAGGTGTTCTCGATCCGGGTGTATCTTCTCACCAACGCGGTCCTGTTTCTGCTGTTCTCGGCGGCCTGCGCACTGGCGCAAAACCTGCCGCAGATGATTGTGCTGCGTTCCGTGCAGGGGTTTACCGGCGGCGTGCTGATCCCGATGGCGTTCACGCTCATCATCACGCTGCTGCCAAAGGCGAAGCAGCCGATCGGGCTCGCGTTGTTTGCGATCTCAGCGACATTCGCCCCCGCGATCGGCCCCACGATCGGCGGGTATCTCACCGAGAACTGGGGCTGGGAATATATTTTCTACGTCAACCTGGTGCCCGGCGCGGCGATGATTGCGATGCTGTGGTTCTCCCTGGAGCCAGCACCGATGAATGTGTCGCTGCTTCGCGAAGGCGACTGGCCGGGCATCGTTACCATGTCGATCGGCCTGTCCGCGCTTCAGACGGTGCTGGAAGAGGGCAACAAGGACGACTGGTTGGGCTCGCCCTTCATCGTCAAGATGTCGGTTATCGCCACGGTTGCGCTGTCAGCCTTCCTATGGATCGAGCTGACCGCCAGCAAGCCGCTGTTGAATCTGCGCCTGCTGGCTCGTCGCAACTTCGGCTTCGGTATCCTCGCCAACTTCCTGCTCGGCATCGCGCTGTACGGTTCGGTGTTTATCCTGCCGGTCTATCTGTCGCGTATCCAGGGCTACAACGCCGAGCAGATCGGCATGGTGCTGGCATGGACCGGCTTGCCGCAATTGCTGTTCATCCCGCTGGTGCCGCAACTGATGCGGCGCTTCGACGCCCGAATCATCATCGGTGCCGGCTTCGCGCTGTTCGCGGTTTCCAATTTCATGAACATCCACATGACCAATGACTACGCCACCGACCAGTTGTTCTGGCCCAACGTCGTTCGTGCCGTAGGTCAGGCCTTCGTGTTCGCGCCGCTATCGGCGGTCGCTACTGCGGGCATCGAGGCAGAGAACGCCGGCTCGGCCTCGGGCCTATTCAACATGATACGTAACCTCGGCGGCGCCGTCGGCATCGCCCTGTTGCAGACATTGCTCACCAAGCGCGAACAGTATCACTCCAACGTGTTGATGCAGTCGGTTTCCATGCTCGAGCAGGCGACTCAGGCAAGAGTTGAGAAGCTGACACAGTATTTCATCAGCCACGGCGTGATCGATCGCAGCGATGCCGCGCACCGCGCCTATGTCGCGATCGGCAAGATCGTGCAGAAGCAGGCGTTCATCCTCGCCTTCAGCGACATGTTTTTCCTGCTCGGTGCCGCGCTCGTCGTAGCACTCGCAGCTTCCATGATGCTGAAGAAGCCCGGCCAGCTCAGTGCCGGCGGCGCCCACTGATCATTCGTTCCAACCGCACCCAAGGGAGCACGACCATGAACCCCCGCATCAACTTCGACCAGGCGACCAAAGGAATTCCCATGTTAAAGGACAAGGTGGCCATCGTCACCGGTTCGACCAGCGGCATCGGGCTGGGAATCGCGAAGGAGCTGGCCCGGCTCGGCGCCAACCTGGTGTTGAATGGCTTCGGCGACGCAAGCGAGATCGAGACGATCCGCCAAGGGATCGAAGGCGAACACGGTGTCCGGGCCGTCTATGACGGCGCCGACATGTCGAAAGCCGAAGCCGTACGCGGATTGATCACCGCGACGATCGAGAAATTCGGTCGCCTCGACATACTCGTGAACAATGCCGGCATCCAGTTCACCGCTCCGGTTGATGAGTTCCCAATTGCCAAGTGGGATGCGATCCTCGGAATCAATCTGTCGGCGGCGTTCCACGGCATTGCGACAGCAGTACCTCAGATGAAAAAGCAGCGTTGGGGACGGATCGTCAACATCGCCTCCACCCACGGCCTCGTCGCTTCGACCCACAAGGCCGCCTACGTCGCCGCCAAGCACGGGCTGGTCGGCCTGACCAAGGTGGTCGGGCTTGAGACGGCCGGAAGCGGCGTTACCTGCAATGCGGTCTGCCCCGGCTGGGTGCGTACGCCGCTGGTCGAAAAGCAGATCGGCGACATGGCCGCGCAACGCGGCATCAGTCAACAGCAAGCCGTCGAGGAGTTGCTGTCGGAAAAGCAACCGTCTCTCGATTTTGCGTCCCCGGAGCAACTCGGAGGCACCGTCGCCTTTCTGTGTTCGCCGGCGGCAGACCAGATCACGGGAACAACGATCTCCGTCGATGGCGGCTGGACCGCGCAATAGCCGGAGCGGCCAAAGATGTCCATGCTCGCGAGCGACTCCCGCACCTTCGCAAGGACACCGGATTCGGCGGATGACGCAGCGGAGCTGTCGCGCCTGGAGGCGCGGCTGCCGCTGTTGCTCAGCATGATCGCCGGAATGGTCGATGCCACCGGCTTCTTCACCCTGGGTCATGTCTTCACGGCGCATGTGACCGGCAATATCGTGCTGGCCGCCGGCGTCGCCGTGGAGGGCGGCTCGTTTCACTGGGCGCAGTTGTTGGCCATTCCTGTCTTCATGCTGGCGTTGGGGAGCGTCTGGCTGGTCGCGCAGGCTTCGCGCCGGCGCGGTCCGAGCCTGGCGCGACTGTTGCTCCTGGTTCAATTCCTGCTTCTGGTCGCACTCCTGATCTTTTGCGTCATCACCAAGGCATCGGCCGATCCGGTGGGATTGCTGGCCGGCACGGCCGCCATGATCGCGGTGTCGGCCATGGCCTGCCAGTACGCCCTGCTCCGCCTGGCGGTGCCCGGCGCGATCTCGACCGCGGTGATGACCGGCAATCTGGCCAACGCGGTCCTGTCAGCGATGGACTTGCTGACAGACCGACATCCGCTACTGCCGCACGATTCAACCCCGCTGAATCGTTCGCTGGGTCGCTTGTTCGGGTTCCTGCTCGGATGTGTCGTCGCCGCGGCAGCAGCTTCATTGGCGGCAGACTGGGCCTGGTCCCTTCCGGCAGCACTGGCTGCTGTTGCGATAGCTGTACGGTAAGCCAGTTAGCTCCTTCCGGGTGACTGTTACTAAGCGCGGAAGCACCTGCGCCGGGAGACTTGAAGGGCCGCGCTCAAATGGCGCCGCGGTCGCGCAATGCCAGCCGTGCGCCAAGCTCAGCACCGAAGCCGCTCACGCTAGTCGTCGCTAGATTTTCTTTGATCTTCCGGTGCACACGTCGTGCACACAGCGCCTTCTAACCGTTTGAAAAACATGAGCTCTCGCTCCAGTCCATCATGGGGGCTACGGCGAATTTTCGTTCTAAGCTATTCATCTTATTGAGGTATTTTAACTTCGATCAGCCCTTTGTGTAATTGGACCGACTGAGAATTCTCATTTGACGAGGCTTCCGTAACTTGGCTCTTCTAGGACGATATTTGCATGAATTGGAAGCAGAAATCGCTTCTTCGGATTCTCAATGCACACGTCAGACGGAGGCCGAGGTGTGCATGTGCAGTCAAAGCGCTTCGCTCGCACTTTTCTGTGGCAGCCCTCAACAACTTATCGATGTCGCCAAACGGTACGAAGAGCAATCCATCATTGCTTCTAATGATGAGGTCGCCTCGCTCAGCGATTGCTCGAACTGCCAGCTCTTCCGAAATCTCCCAATCGTTCCATGACCGTTCAGCGAAGTCAGTTTGCCTTCGCTTTCACATATCGGCCTGGTGCCACTTCCCCCGGAGGATAGAGGTTGCTGCCGAGTTGCGTCCGGGCGGGCACCTGATCTTCAGCCCACGGCTTGAGCCACGCGATCCAATCGTTCCACCAACTGCCTGGCTTTTCGTCAGCGCTCGCAAGCCACGCCGCCGGGTCTTCGCATCGCTTGTCCGACAGCCAATAGGTTCGCTTGTTCTTCGACGCAGGGTTGATCACGCCGGCAATGTGCCCACTCGCTCCGAGCACGAAGCGGGTGTTGCCACTGAACAGGCCCGTGGTGCGATAGGCCGATCGCCACGGCACGATGTGATCTTCAACGGTCGCCAAGACATAGGCAGGCAGGTCGACTCGCCCCAGATCGACGGACGTGCCGCACATCGTCAACCGGTTCGGCTCCCGAAGTCTGTTCTCCAGATACATGTTCCTGATGTACCAGCAATACATCGGCCCCGGCAGGTTGGTCACGTCGGCGTTCCAGAACAGAAGATCGAAACGCTCAGGCGATTTTCCCTTCAGATAGTTGTTGATCACGTTCGGCCAAATCAGCTCCTTGGAACGCAGGGTTTGGAAGACGAACCCGAGCTCCGAGCCGCGGTAAATGCCGCCGTTGCCGATGGTCTGCTCGCGCTGCCGCACACCCTCCTCGTCCACGAACACGCCGAGATCCCCCGGTTCACGGAAGTCGAGCATCGTGGTCAGCAACGTCACACTGGCGACCGACTCGTCGCCGCGCGTCCGCAGGATCGCCAGCGCAGATGACAGAATGGTTCCTCCGACGCACCAGCCGACCACGTTGACCTTGTCGGCACCCGAGATCGAGCGGGTCACCTCGATGGCGCGCATGGCGCCCTGCCCGACGTAATCGTCCCAGCCAAAGTGCCCGCACGAGGCATCCGGATTGCGCCAGGAGACCATAAAGACGGTCAGGCCGTGCTCGACCGCAAAGCGGACGAAGGAGTTGGCCGGTTGCAGGTCGAGGATGTAAAACTTGTTGATGCATGGCGGCACGATCAGCAGCGGCCGGGCCGTCACCTGCTCGGTCGCGGGTTCATACTGAATGAGCTGAAACAGCTCGTTCTCGAACACGACCGCGCCCCTGGATGCGGCGACGTCTTTTCCGACCTCGAACGCCTCCTCGTCCGTGATCGTCAGGCTGCCTCGGCCGAGATCGGCCATGAGATTGTCCAAGCCCGCCTTCAGGCTCTGCCCCTCGCTGTCCGTCGCAAGCTTTATGACGTCAGGATTGGTGGCGAGAGAATTAGTCGGGCTCATCGCCTCGACCAGCTGGCGCGTGAAGAAGCGCAGCCGATGCTTTTCCTTCTCGTCGAGATCGAGTGCTTCGACGAAGTCGACGCAATAGCGCGCATTGAGTAGATAGCATTGCTTGAGCAGGCTATAGGTGGCATTGTCCCGCCATTCCGTCGCGTTGAACCTGCGATCGCCGCGCGCGGGCTCGATGCCTGCTTCGCTCTGGACGCCGGCGGCCGATTTGAGGACATGCTCGGTGAGCTTGTACAGCCGCATCATGTGGTCCGCCTGCAATTGAGCGAGGCCTGACGAATTCAGAGCCGGGCCGGGATCGGCCCCGTTACGATCGCCCTTTGGCGCCCATCCGAGCGAGCGCCACAGGCTTTCACCCGCCTTCATAAAGCCCTCGACAAATTCGTCAGGCATGTTGAATGGCCGATTCATGGCGTTCCTCGCTTGGCAAAATTGATTGGTTCGTTGACGTCCGGTTTTCGGGCCGCTTCTGCCTGGCGCCCTTTGCCCCCGCTTGCACCGAGCGCTTGCCGTCTCATCCGCCGCGGTCTCAGGATCCGGAGCGGACGGTCGCGCCCTCCCTGATTCCGTCGACATTGACGCAGAGGCGCTTGATCTTGTCGTACAGCGTCTGCTTCGGAATGCTCAGAAGGGCAGCCGTTGCCTGGACATCGCCTTGCCTGCGCCGCAGCGCATCCTCGATGATCGATCGCTCGATGTTCTCCAGTTGCCGCGGCAATGACATATCGGACGCGCCGAAGCCCGACTTGTTGATCGACTTGCCGTCGAGGACACCGAGCACGAAACGGTCGGCGACGTTGCGAAGCTCGCGCACGTTGCCCGGCCACGAATAGGCCAGGAGGTGAGACATTGTCGGGTCATCCAGGATCGGGGCGTCGCGCTCGAAACGCCTGGCGGCATCCAGAGTGAAGTGCTCGAACAGCAGCGGGATGTCCTCCCGCCGTTCGCGCAGCGGCGGCAGCTCGATGAAAGCGACGCCGAGGCGATAGTAAAGATCGGCACGAAACAGCCGCTTTTCGCTGAGCTCCAGCAGATTCACCTTGCTCGCGGCCACGACACGGCAATCTACAGCGATCGGCTTGTTGGTGCCGACGCGCTCGATCGAGCGATCCTGCAGCGACCTCAGCAACTTGACCTGCACGCTGAGCGGCATGCTTTCGATCTCGTCGAGGAACAGCGTTCCGCCGCTGGCGTATTCGATCTTTCCGATCCGCTGACGCGTGGCGCCGGTGAATGCGCCGACCTCGTGGCCGAACAGCTCGCTCTCGACCAGCGATTCCGGCAGGCCGCCGCAGTTCACCGCAACGTAGTTGCCGCCGCGGCGGCCGCTATGATTGTGCAGGCAGCGCGCCACCACATCCTTGCCCGTCCCGGTCTCACCATAGATCGTGACGTCGACATTGGTCGCAGCCAAGGTGGAGACCAACCGGCGCACCTCCTGGATCTGCGGCGACCGACCGAGCAGGCTGGCCTCGATTCCCTGGCGGTCCGCCAAGGCGGATCGCAACGATCGCACCTCGAGCGTCAGCCGCCGCTTCTCCGCCGCCCGGCGCACCACCGAGATCAGCTGCTCCGAGGAGCAGGGTTTCTCGATGAAGTCATAGGCGCCGGTCCGCATTGCCTGCACGGCCATCGAAATATCGCCGTGACCGGTGATCAGGATCACCGGCAGATCCTGATCCAGCCGACGCAGATCAGACAGCCAATCGAGGCCGCTGCGCCCGCGCAGGCGCACGTCGCAGACCACGACAAAGGGCATGTCGGCGCGCACGGAGCTGTGGGCGGTCTCGACCGAGGCAAAGCCCGAAACGGAAAATCCCGCAAGCTCGAGCGCCTGGACCCCGCCGATCCGAACGTCGTCATCATCCTCGACATAGATCACGCCGATCGATTGGTCATCGCCCATGCGGGAGCCGCCTCTGTAATCTCAGCCAATGGAAGGGTCACAACAAATTCGGCGCCGCTCGGCGCCAGGTTTCGCGCATGCAGCTCGCCACCGAACGAGCGTGCAATGTGGTTGGACAGCATCAGGCCCAGCCCAAGCCCCTTGCCCGCGGGCTTGGTCGTCACGAACGGCTCGAACATGCGCTGCAGGACGTCGGGGGCGATCGCGGGCCCGCTGTTGCTGATCGCAATGCGGCAGCGCGCGCTCTGCGCCTCCTCCCTGCCCGCCCGGATCAGGATCGACTTCGGCTCGACATTCTCCACCGCATCCAGCGCATTCGCCACGATGTTGCACAACAGCTGCTCGAGCCGCGTCTGATCGGCGATGACGCAGAGTTTTGCGTCAATGTCCGTCGCGACGGCAACCCCGCCCTCCTTGACTCGCCCGGACAGTATTTTGAGCGATTCAGCCACGGCCTGCTCAACGGAAACCGCGCCAAGCGGGCTGCTCGACTTGTATGCGAACACCCGCAACTGGCCGGTCAGGCGTCCGAGCCGCCGCACCAGCTCGCCAATGCGGGTGAGATTTCCACGGGCATCTCCGATTGATCCGCGGTCGACCAGCAAAACGGCATTGTCGGCGGCGGTCTGCAAGGCCGCCAAGGGCTGGTTCAGTTCATGAACGATGCCCGCCGACATCTGGCCGAGCGCGGCCAGCTTGCCGGCATGAACGAGTTCGTCCTGCGTAGCGCGCAATTCGGCTGTGCGCTCCTGCACCCTGGTTTCGAGCATGTCGTTCGCCGCCTGCAACGCGGCCTGGCTCGCCAACCGCTGCTTGATCTCTCTGCGGCGTTGCTCCACAAGTCCAAGCGCCAACAGCGCGACGAGGGCGGCTAATCCCGATATGACCCCGATGACGAGCGCAGTCTGCCGTATGGGCGCCTCGTCGTCGAGAAGCACGAGTTTCCACAGCCCGCGGTTGATCGGAAGCTCGCTAACGGTATAGGCGGTGCCGTTCTCCGCGGTGATCCTTGCCGTGCCGTTCTCGGACTGGGCGACGAAGGTCCATCCGAGCGGCGCAAGATCGTGGTTTCCGTAGGGCTTGGATCGCGCGATGTCATCGCGCGTTTGAACCGACAGCGGCTCCATCGGGCGATAGCGCCACTCGTCGCGAGAGGCGAGTATCGTGACCTTGCGCTCGTCGACCAGTAGAATGTCGTTGTCGATGTTGCGCCACGCCCGCTCGAACGAATCCAGATTGACCTTGACGGTCGCGATCCCCTTGGTCGTCCCGCTGTCCTTCAGGGCATAGGACAGATAATAACCGGCGCGCGCGGTGGTGATACCGACACCGAAGAATGCACCGCGACCGTTCGCAAGCGCTTCGCTCACATAGGGACGATACGACAGGTTTTCGCCGAAGGGTGTTCCGGGCTGGTCGAAATCGGCCGCGGCCAGGGTCGCGCCGGTGACACCGAGGACGTAGAGGTTGTCGGCCCCCGCCAGCAGGTTGATCGATTTCAGATAGAGGCTGACGGCTTGCTGCAACGCGGGATCGCCGGGCGCCTCCAGCAGCCGGAACACGCCGGGGGACGTCTCCAGGAGAGACGGGAGATACTCAAATCTCGAAAGATGGCCGTCGAGTCTGGCAGCCTCGACGGCCAGCCGCTGCTGGGCCGCGGCGTGCAGATGGTCCAGTCCCCGGCGGAACATGACCGCATATCCGAGCCACGCCGCGGCGGCGACCAACGCAAGGGCAAATGCACCGCGAATGAACCAACGCGTGGAAGCAGGCGCCCCCG
The DNA here is from genome assembly GCF_009176685.1 of Bradyrhizobium sp. TM102. Classification (NCBI taxonomy): domain Bacteria; kingdom Pseudomonadati; phylum Pseudomonadota; class Alphaproteobacteria; order Hyphomicrobiales; family Nitrobacteraceae; genus Bradyrhizobium; species Bradyrhizobium sp. TM102. Next base: position 5,101,344 of record NZ_AP021855.1, read on the forward strand.
AACCAACCTTGGCAGGCTCCTTGACGTTCACCAGGGATGAGAGCTCCGCCATCTTGTGAACCAGCACAAACCCGGGAGCGCCGGCAATTGCGGCAGGCCACTCACGCATAGTCTAACTCTATGGTCTTGCCCCGGAATACGCGATAGGAAAATCCGGTATAGGCGATGATGACCGGCAGCGTCACGCAGACCCCGATCAGTATGACTCGGAGCGACTCCGGACTGCTGGCGGCCTGCCAGACCGTGAGCCGGTCGATCACGACATAGGGGTAGATGCTATAGCTGAGACCAAGGAAGCTCAGGAGGAACACGAGCACCAATAGCGCGAAAGGCAGCCAGCAAAGCGCGCCGCGCACGGCCGGTGCACCCAGCAGAAGGCGGACCGTCAGCAGCGCGACGCTGGACGTGATCGGGATCGAGGCCACCGCGATCATCGCCGGCAGGGTGAACCACCTGATGCGGACCGTCTCGCTGATCCACGGCGTTGCCATCGAGATCAGGATCAGACCGAGAACCATGGGTGCGAAGGCGATCTTGCTCCACTCGATCGCCTTCTCCTGCAGCTCGCCATGCGTCTTCATCACAAGCCACGTCGCGCCGAGCAGTGCATAGGCCATCGGCAACGCAATCGCGATTGCGCCGGCGAAGATCGGATAATTCCAGCCTTCGCCGAACCCGCTGATGTAGCGGCCGAGCATCCAGCCCTGGCACACCGACGCCAGCATCGACCCGGCGATGAACATGCGATCCCACATCGCCTTCCGGTCGGCTTTGGCCTTGACCCGGAAATCGAAAGCTGCACCGCGCAGGATCAGGCCGACCAGCATGAGCGCGGTCGGCAGGTACAATTCCGACAGGACCAGTCCATGCGCCTTTGGGAAGGCGACGAGGAGAAGGCCGACGCCGAGGACGAGCCAGGTCTCATTCGCATCCCAAAACGGGCCGATCGAGGCGACCATGGTATCCCGCTCGTCCGGCGTCGCCCGATGCATCAGCATGCCGACCCCGAGATCGTAGCCGTCGCTCACGACATAGACGAGCAGCGATACGCCCATCAGTCCGATGAAGATCAGTGGCAGAAGCTCGTCGAAGGACATCGACATCATGCGAACTCTCCGCGGCTCTGATAGCGAAGCGGATCCTGTGCAAGGTCCTCCGACGTGACCGCCGCCGGACGCTTTTCCGGCTTCTCCGACATATATTTCAGCACGCCGACATAGGCCACCAGCAAGCCCACATAGAGGGTCACGTAGATGACCAGGGTCAGCGCGATGCTCGCCGATGGAACGCGCGAGGCGACCTCGCTCGTTCGGATCAGGCCTGACACGATGAACGGTTGCCGTCCAATCTCCGTGACGTACCATCCGGCGATGGTTGCCACCCATCCGGCAAAGGTCATTCCCGCGAACAACCTGAGCAATGGCCGCGGCATCAGGGAAAACTCCCAACCGTCGCGCCAATGCCTCCAGAGGCCGACCCAGCTGACGAGCAACATCAGGATGCCCGTTCCCACCATGATCCGGAACGACCAGAACAGCGGCAGCACCGGCGGATGCGCCGATGGAAACTCGTTCAACCCCTTGAGCTCCCCGTCAGGATCGTGACGGAGGATAAGGCTCGCGAGTTTCGGCACGGCCAGTTCGAAATGGTTCGACCGGGTCGCATCGTCGGGAATCGCGAACAGAAGCAGCGGCGCGCCGCGCGTGGTTTCCCAGATGCCTTCAACCGCCGCGATTTTCTGCGGCTGATACTTGAGCGTATTGAGCCCGTGAAAATCGCCCGCCACGATCTGCGCCGGCGCGGCCAGGGCCGCGAACACGAGCCCGGTTCGCAGCACCCGCGAGGCGCTCGCCGTCGCGACGCCCTTGAGGAGCTGCCAGGCGCTGATCCCGATCAGCAGGAACGCGCACGTCAGCGACGACGCAAGCACCATGTGGACGAAACGATAGGGAAAGGACGGATTGAAAACGATCTCCAGCCAATTCCGTGCATGGAACTGGCCGTCGACAATTTCGTATCCCGCCGGTGTCTGCATCCAGGAATTGAGGGCGAGGATCCAGAACGCACTCATCAGAGTGCCCAGCGCCACCAGAAAGGTCGCCCCAAGGTGAATTGCTTCGCCGACGCGGCGGTGGCCGAACAGCATCACGCCAAGAAAGCCCGCCTCGAGAAAAAAAGCGGTCAGCACCTCATAGCTCAGCAACGGGCCTGCGATATTGCCGACCCGCTCCATATAGCCCGGCCAGTTGGTGCCGAACTGGAAGCTCATGGTGACGCCACTGACGACCCCGAGCGCAAATGTCAGGGCGAATACCTTGGTCCACAGCCGATAGGCGCGAAGCCAGTCCAGCTTCTGCTGTGGGTCGGTTGCGCGCAGATGCTTCAGGCGGAAGAACAGCAGCACCCAGCCCAGGGCGATCGAGATCGATGGAAATAGAATATGAAACGTGATGTTCGCGGCGAACTGGATACGCGCAAGGAGCACAGCGTCCATCAGCATCCCCTCCGGGCTCGAGCCGGCGCCGGGTGCGCAACGGCCGACACGACATCCATCTCCTTCGCGACCGCAATCAATGAAGCTTGACGTGCGGCTCGGTCCGCCGGGTGATCAGGCGGGCCAGCGTGTCGAGCGCCACCTTGGCCGGACCATGCAGGGCGTATTCGTGCATCTTGTAGAGCGACAGGTACATCATCCGCGCGAACAGCCCCTCGAAGACCAGGCTGCCGCCCACCAGTGCCCCCATCATCGAGCCGACCGTGCTGAACTCGCCGAGCGAGACCAGGGATCCGAAGTCCCTGTAGCGGTAATCCTTCAGCGCTTCGCCCCGCAGATGCCGCGGGATCTGGGAATAGAGATGCGAGGCCTGCTGATGGGCTGCCTGTGCACGCGGCGGCACATTGCCCCGCTCGCCCCATGAGCAGGCCGAGCAGTCGCCGATGGCAAAAATGTTGTCGTCGCGCGTGGTCTGCAACGTGGGCCGCACCACCAGCTGGTTGATGCGGTTGGTTTCGAGCCCGGCAATGTCCTTCAGGAAATCGGGCGCCTTGACGCCCGCGGCCCAGACGATCAGTTCGGCGGGAATGGTCCGCCCGTCCGTCAGGCTGACGCGGTCGGACCCGACTACGGACACCTTGGCGCCGACCAGCAGATTGACACCCAGCCTGAGCAGCAGTTTCTCCGTCTCCTTCGAGACGCGTTCCGGCAATGCGGGAAGCACCCGATCCGCCGCTTCAATCAGCGTGATCCTGACGTCCTTCTGCGGATCGACCTGATCGAGGCCGTATGCCACCACTTCGCGCGTCGTCCGGTGCAATTCCGCCGCAAGCTCGACACCGGTCGCACCGGCGCCGATGATCGCGACCTTCAACTGATGTTCGCCGAGCGGTGACGATTGGGCATGGGCGCGGATGCAGGCATTGACCATGCGTTCGTGGAACCGCTTGGCATCGACCTGCGTTTCGAGCTTGATCGCGTGGTCCACGACGCCCGGCGTGCCAAAATCGTTGTTCTGGCTGCCAATAGCCATGACGAGGATATCGTAGTCGAAGCTCCGCTTCGGCGTCACCTCGCGCCCTTCGCCATCGAGATAGGGCGCCACCAGCACTTGACGCCGCTCCCGGTCGATCCCGATCATCTCGCCGATCCGGTAACGAAACCCGTGCCAGTAGGATTGCGCGAGATAGTCGACCTCGTGGGCAGCGATATCCATGCTGCCGGCCGCGATCTCGTGCAGCTTCGGCTTCCAGACATGCGTCCGGTTGCGCTCGATCAGCGTGACGTCGAGCTTGCCCTTGCGGCCATATTTGTCGCCGAGGCGGGTCGCGAGTTCCAATCCTCCCGCCCCGCCTCCGACGATCACGATCCGGAGCTTTCCCGATTGCGCCTCACTCATGATGGCCTCGCCCGATCGCGTTCACAGTCCGCCCGATCGTGTCCTTCCGATCAGGCTCTCTCCGACACCGCATCCGCGGCTGCGACGGCAGCCATGTTCACGATGCGGCGGACGGTCGAGGATGGCGTGAGAATGTGGGCGGGCTTGGCCGCGCCGAGCAAAATGCCGCCGACCGTCAGCCCCTGCCCCGCAGCCATCCGCAAAAGATTGTACGAGATGTTGGCCGCGTCCAGATTGGGCATCACCAGCACGTTCGCCGGACCTACGAAACCGGAATCGGGAAACTCGTGGTCACGCACCGACTGCGACAGCGCCGCGTCGCCGCGCATCTCGCCTTCCACGGCCAGATCGGGCGAGCGCGCGCGGATGATCGTGCGCGCCTCCCGCATCTTGTGCGCCTCCGGCACCGCCGAGCTGCCGAAGCTCGAATGCGACAACAGCGCCACTCGAGGCGTGATGCCGAATCGCCTGACTTCGGCGGCCGCCAGCAGCGCGATGTCGGCAACCTGCTCGGCAGTCGGATTGAGATTGCAATGCGTGTCGCAGATGAACAGCTGATGCTGCGGGAGAATGAGCATTTGCATTACGGCGAGCGTCCGCACGTCGTCCCGCGTTCCGATCACGTTCTTGATCGCCGCCAGGTGATCGGCGGTTCGCCCGATCACTCCGCAAAGCATCGCATCGCCGATCCCTCGCTCGAGCAGGATCGACGCCAGCACCGTTGCATTGCTCCGCGTCTCCGACAGCGCGAGGGCCGCCGATACGCCATCGCGCCTCCTGCGCGCATGATACACGTCAGCGCATTTGGAATAGACCTGCGCATCGTGCGGATCGATGATCTCGCAGTCCTGGCCGGGCCTGAGCCGGAGACCGAAAGCCTTGATCTGCTGTTCGATGGTGGCAGGCCGGCCGAGCAACAACGGCTTCGCGATCCGCTCGTCAGCGATGACCTGTGCTGCCCGCAGCACGCGCTCATCCTCGCCTTCGGCCAGAACGAGGGATTTTCCGCTCCCCTTCGCCACCGAAAACACCGGCTGCATCGCATTGCCGGACTGGTAGACAAAACGGCTCAGCTTCTGCCGATAAGCGTCCATATCGGCGATCGGGCGCCTTGCAACACCGGTATCGACGGCCGCCTTTGCCACCGCCGGCGCAATCATCTCGATGAGACGTGGATCGAACGGCTTTGGAATGAGATAGTTGCGCCCGAAGCGAAGGTCCTCGCCCTTGTAGGCGGTTGCGACCACCTCAGGAACCTCGGCCATGGCGAGGTCTGCGAGTGCGCGGACCGTCGCCAGCTTCATCTCCTCGTTGATGGTGGTCGCACCGCAATCGAGCGCGCCACGGAAGATGAACGGGAAACACAGGACGTTGTTGATCTGGTTGGGATAGTCCGAACGCCCCGTGCCGATGATCGCATCGGGACGAACCGCCAGCGCGTCTTCCGGCATGATCTCCGGAACCGGATTGGCCATCGCGAAGATCAGGGGATCGCGGGCCATCCTCTTGACCAGGTCTGATGTCAGCACCTTGCCGGCCGACAGTCCGAGGAAGATGTCCGCATCCTGGATGATGTCGTCCAGCTTCCGCGCATCCGTCTTCACGGCATAGCGCGCCTTGTTGTCGTCCATGCTTTCGGTACGGCCGGCATACACGACACCCTTGGCGTCGGTCACGATGATGCGCTCGCGGCGCAATCCAAGGCTCACGATGAGATCGAGGCAGGCGAGCGCCGCAGCACCCGCGCCGGAGCAGACCAGCTTGACCTCGGCGATGTCCTTCTTGACCAGCTTCAGCCCGTTGAGGATCGCGGCTGCAGCGATGATCGCGGTGCCATGCTGATCATCGTGGAAGACGGGTATCTTCATCCGTTCGCGGAGCTTCTTCTCGATGTAGAAGCATTCCGGCGCCTTGATGTCCTCGAGGTTGATGCCGCCGAAGGTCGGCTCCATCCGCGCGATCGTCTCGATCAGCGCGTCGGGATTCTCCTCGGCGAGTTCGATGTCGAACACGTCGATGCCTGCGAACTTCTTGAACAGGCACGCCTTGCCCTCCATGACCGGTTTTCCGGCCAGCGCGCCGATATTGCCGAGGCCGAGCACGGCGGTGCCGTTGGTGACGACGGCGACGAGGTTGCTGCGGGCCGTCAACACGTCCGCTTGCAACGGATCCTCGGCGATGACCAGGCAGGGCTCGGCCACACCAGGTGAATACGCCAGCGCCAGATCGCGCTGGGTGGCCATCGCCTTGGTCGGCACCACGGAGATCTTCCCCGGCGTCGGCAGGCGATGATATTCGAGTGCGGCTTCCCTGAGATCCTGGTCCATCGTGTTCCTCGACTTGATTCTTCGGTTCGGGAGGCCGCATGCGGCCTCAGATCATGTGCTGGCCGCCATTCGCCGATATCGTCGATCCCGTGATGAAGCCGGCATCGTCGGAGGCGAGAAACACCACCGCGCGCGCGATCTCGTGCGGTTCACCCAGACGGCCGACCGGAATCTGGGGCAGAATGTTCTTGGCCACGATCTCCGGACTGATCGCCTTGACCATCTCGGTGGCGATATAGCCGGGGCAGATCGTGTTGACGGTGATGCCGGCGCGGGCGCCCTCCTGGGCCAACGCCTTCACGAAGCCGATGTCGCCGGCCTTGGCAGCGGAGTAGTTGACCTGGCCCATCTGGCCCTTCTGGCCGTTAATCGAGGAGATGCAGATCACGCGACCGAACTCGCGCTCGCGCATGCCTTCCCACACCGGCCGCGTCATGTTGAACAGCGAGTTCAGATTGGTGTTGATGACCGCGTACCATTGCTCTGGCGTCATCTTGTGGAACATGCCGTCCTTGGTGATGCCGGCGTTGTTGACCAGCACATCGACCGGCCCCAGGTTGGCCTCGACCTGTTTCAAGCCGGCGACGCAGGCCTCGTAGTTCGAGACGTCCCATTTGTAGACGTTGATGCCGGTCTGACTCTTGAACTTCGCAGCTGCCTCGTCGTTACCGGCATAACTCGCCGCCACCTTGTAGCCGGCCGCCTTGAGTGCGACCGAGATCGCCTCGCCGATGCCGCGCGTTCCGCCGGTCACCACCGCAACTCTGGACATGATTTCCTCCTGATCCTGATCGGTTATTCTTTTGCCGGCGCACGGCCAGCCGCTGTCGTTCGCGGATGGTGTGGTGCCGTCCGCGTTCATTCTGCTCCGGCGCTTATGGCCGGTGTTCTCTGCTACCGTTCGACCGTCAGGGCGACGCCCATGCCACCCCCGATGCACAACGTTGCAAGCCCCTTCTTCGCACCCCGCTTCTGCATCTCGAACAGCAGCGTCGTCAGCACGCGGGCGCCAGACGCACCGATCGGATGACCGATGGCGATGGCACCGCCGTTCACGTTCACGATCGAGGGATCCCAACCCATGTCCTTGTTGACGGCGATGGCCTGGGCCGCGAAGGCCTCGTTGGCTTCGACGAGATCGAGATCCCCGACCTTCCAGCCGGCCTTTTCCAGTGCCTTGCGCGAGGCCGGGATTGGCCCCGAACCCATTACCGCCGGGTCGACGCCGGCGGTCGCCCAAGAGACGATTTTTGCAAGCGGCGTCAGGCCGCGCCTGCTGGCTTCCTCCGCGCTCATCAACACCAGCGCGGCCGCGCCGTCGTTGAGGCCCGAGGCGTTGCCGGCAGTCACCGAGCCTTCCTTGTTGAAGGCGGGCTTAAGTTTGGCGAGAGCATCCTGCGTCGTGCCGGCACGGATATACTCGTCCTGGTCGACGACAACGTCGCCCTTCCTGGTCTTGACGGTGACGGGAACGATCTCGTCCTTGAACCGGCCGCCCTTTTGCGCGTCCTCGGCCTTGTTCTGCGAGCGGGTGGCGAAAGCGTCCTGCTCCTCGCGGGTGATCTGCCATTTGGCGGCGATGTTCTCCGCCGTGACGCCCATGTGGTAGCCGTGGAAGGCGTCCATCAGGCCGTCCTTCAGCATGGAATCGACGAATTTGACGTCACCCATCTTGGTGCCGACACGCATATGCGACAGATGCGGCGCCATCGACATCGACTCCATGCCGCCGGCAACGATGACCTTTGCGTCGCCATTGGCGATCTGCTGCAGCCCGAGCGCCACCGACCGCAGACCCGAGCCGCAGAGCTGGTTCATGCCCCACGCCGTCTTCTCCTCCGGAATGCCGGCCGCCATGGCGGCCTGCCGCGCCGGATTCTGCCCCTCACCGCCGGACAGCACCTGGCCCAGGATGACCTCGTCGACATCTTCAGGCGAGACCTTGGCGCGTTCGAGGGCACCCTTGATCGCGACGGCTCCGAGCTCGTGCGCGGTCAGCGATCCAAGTGCACCGTTGAAGGAGCCGACCGGCGTTCGCGCGGCGGACACAATCACCACATCAGTCATGACCATTTCCTCTTGTCTGTCTGTTAAATCTCTCGCAATCCAATCGCTAGATGCCCCTGCCCTCTGCCACGGCGGTCTCGAAGTCTGTCGGATCGATGTCGCGCTCGAGACCGACACGCAGCTTCTCGCGATCGAGTTCGCCCTCCCACCAGGCCACCACCACGCAGGCAACACCGTTGCCGCAGAGATTGGTCAGCGCGCGGCATTCGCTCATGAACTTGTCGATACCGAGCACGATCGCCATGCCGGGAAGCAGCTCCGGCCTGACGGCGGCGAGCGTGCCGGCCAGCGTAATGAAGCCGGCACCCGTGATCCCCGATGCGCCCTTCGAGGTGAGCATGGCAACGACGAGAATCGTCAACTGCTCGCCGAAACTGAGCTGCACGTTCATCGCCTGGGCGATGAACAGCGTCGCCAACGTCATGTAGATGTTGGTGCCGTCCAGATTGAAGGAGTAGCCGGTCGGCACGACGAGGCCAACGACCGGCTTGGAGCAGCCGAGGCGCTCGAGCTTCTCCATCATCTGCGGAAGCGCGCTCTCCGAGGACGACGTGCCAAGCACGATCAGCAATTCATCCTTCAGATATCTGAGGAACTTGAAGATCGAGAATCCGGCGAAGCGGGCGATCAGACCAAGGACCACAAAGACGAACAGGAGCGCAGTGACATAGAAGGTTGCGATAAGCCCAGCGAGATTGCCCAATGCCTGCGGACCATACCGCCCGATCGTATAGGCCATCGCACCGAACGCACCGATCGGGGCCGCCTTAACAATGATCGAGATGACGCCGAACATCGCGTGAGCCACGTCATCGATGAACGCCCGCACGGTATGGGCGCGCTCGCCGAGCCCCATCAGCGCAAAGCCGAACAGGATTGCAAACAGCAGGACCTGCAGGATTTCTCCCTGCGCAAACGCTCCCACGACCGTGTCCGGGATGACGTGCAGGACGAAATCGATCGACCTCATTTCGCTCGCCTGCTTGGCGTAACCCGCGACAGCAGCGGCGTTGGATTGACCCTGAAAGCCTGCTCCAGGCTGCACCACATTGCCGACGATCAAGCCGAGTGCCAGTGCAAGCGTCGACACGATCTCGAAATAGATCAGCGCCTTGATCGCGACCCGACCGACCTTCTTGACTTCGGAGATATGGGCGATGCCGGAGACGACGGTACAGAAGATGATGGGCGCAATCACCATCTTGATGAGCTTGACGAAGCCGTCGCCCATCGCCTTGATCCACTCGTTCTTGCCGAGTTCGGGCGAGACCCAACCGACGATAATGCCGAGCACGATAGCTGCGAGCACCTGAACGTAGAGCACCCGGTAAAATGGCTTCTTCTGCGTCACGGCCTTCTTATCGACCGTCGCACTGGTCGCTCCAGACATTATGTCTCCTCCCTCATTTCGCTGCGTTCCGCGCGGGCAGTCCTACTTCTTCTTCTGCGGCGGCAGATCGGTACAGTGGCCCTCAAAGACCTCCGCCGCCATGCCGATGGACTCGCCGAGCGTCGGATGCGGATGAATGGTCTTGCCGATATCCGCGGGCTCGCAGCCCATCTCGATCGCGAGACAGACCTCGCTGATCAGATCGCCCGCATGTGTGCCGACGATGCCGCCGCCGATGACGCGTTGCGTCGCCGTGTCGAACAGAAGCTTTGTGAAACCCTCGTCGCGACCGTTGGCGATGGCGCGGCCGGAGGCTGCCCAGGGGAAAACCGCCTTGCCGAACTTGATGCCTTCGGCCTTGCACTGATCCTCCGTCTTGCCGGCCCAGGCGACTTCGGGATCAGTGTAGGCCACGGACGGAATCTGCCTCGCGTCGAAATAGGATTTTTCGCCATGGGCGACTTCCGCGGCCACATGACCTTCATGCACGGCTTTATGTGCCAGCATCGGCTGCCCGACGATGTCGCCGATCGCGAGGATATGCGCCACGTTGGTCCGCATCTGCCTGTCGACGTCGATGAATCCGCGATCGGTCACCGCGACACCCGCCTTCTCGGCGCCGATCTTCTTGCCGTTCGGGCTGCGGCCGACCGCGACCAGAACCAGGTCATAGAGTTGCGGCGCCGACGGCGCCTGCTCGCCCTCGAAGGAGACCTCAATCCCGGCCTCGGTGGCCTTCCCACCGACCGTCCTGGTCTTCAGCATCACCTTGTCGAAGCGACGCGCGTTCATCTTGTCCCAGACCTTGACCAGGTCGCGGTCAGCGCCCTGCATCAGGCCGTCGAGCATCTCGACCACGTCGATGCGTGCGCCGAGTGTCGAATAGACCGTCGCCATCTCCAGCCCGATGATGCCGCCGCCGATCACCAGCATGCGCTTCGGGATCGATGTCAGCAGCAGGGCGCCGGTCGAGTCGACGATGCGCGGATCCTCGGGCAGGAACGGCAGCTTCACGGCCTGGCTGCCGGCGGCGATGATGGCCTTGGCGAACTTGATCGTCTTCTTGCCGCCTGCCGAGGTAACCTCGAGATGATGCGGGTCGAGGAAGGCGCCGACGCCGGTCACGACCTCGACCTTGCGGGCCTTTGCCATTCCGGCAAGGCCGCCGGTCAGCTTCTTGATCACGCCGTCCTTGAACGCACGCAGCTTGCCGAGATCGATCTGCGGCGCGCCAAAGGAGATTCCGTGGTCCGGGAGGTGCTTGACCTCGTCGACGACGGACGCCGTATGCAGCAGCGCCTTGCTCGGAATGCACCCGACATTGAGGCAGACGCCGCCGAGTGTGTCGTAACGCTCGACCAACACGGTCTTCATGCCGAGATCGGCGGCTCGGAAGGCGGCGGAGTAGCCGCCGGGACCGGCGCCGAGCACCAGCATGTCGCATTCCATATCCGCCTTGCCGGAATGGAATGCTGCGACAGGAGTCGCTGCCGGTGCCGCGGCGGCGGGGGCAGGCGGCGGCGTGGCCGCGGCGCCCGCGGCTTCCAGCATGAGGATGACGGCCCCTTCGCTGACCTTGTCGCCGACCTTGACCCTGACCTCCCTGACAACGCCGGCATGCGAGGACGGAATCTCCATCGACGCCTTGTCGGACTCGACCATGATCAGGCTGGTGTCGACCGCGACGGTCTCGCCGGGCTTGACCATGACTTCTATCACCGCGACGTCCTTGAAGTCGCCGATATCAGGCACCTTCACTTCGACCTGCTGAGCCATGCTGCCCTACTCCCGATCTCAGAACAGCACGCGCCGCAAATCGGCGAGCACGCTGGCGAAATAGACGTTGAAACGTGCGGCCGCCGCACCGTCGATGACGCGGTGGTCCCACGACAGCGACAGCGGCAAGGTCAGGCGTGACGTCCAGGTCTTGCCGTCAGGCGAATGCTGCTTCCAGTATCCCTTGCACACGCCCATGATCGCGACTTCCGGCGCGTTGATGATCGGCGTGAAATAGATGCCGCCGATGCCGCCGAGCGAGGAGATCGAGAAGGTGCCGCCCTGCATCTGGTCTGGCTTGATCTTGCCTTCGCGCGCAAGCTTGGCGAGCGCGTTCATCTCATTGGCGATGTCAGGCACCGATTTCTTGTCGGCATCGCGGATGACGGGCACCATCAGGCCGTTCGGCGTGTCGGCGGCAAAGCCGATGTGCCAGTAGTTCTTGTAGACCAACGTGTCGCCGTCGAGGCTGGCATTGAACTCCGGAAACTTCTTCAGCGCCGCGACGGCTGCCTTCACCATGAATGGCAGCAGCGAGAGCTTCACGCCGCTCTTCTCCAGCTCCTTGTTCATCTTGACCCGGAACTGCTCGAGCTCGGTGATGTCGGCCTCGTCATGGGTCGTGACATGCGGGATGACGACCCAGTTGCGATGCAGATTGGCTGCCGAAATCTTCTTGATGCGACCGAGCTCCTTGCGCTCGACCGGGCCAAATTTTGCGAAATCGATCTTGGGCCAGGGCAGCAGATCGATGCCGCCGACACCGCCCCCGCTTGCGGGCGCAGCCTGCGGCTTGGCGGCGGACGCCCCGCCCTTGGCAACGGCCTCGACGTCTTCGCGAACGATACGGCCGTGATTACCGGAGCCTTTGACCTTGCCGAGATCGACACCCATCTCGCGTGCCAGCTTGCGCACCGCCGGTCCGGCATAGGCGAGCGCGAAGGCCTTTTCGTCGACCCCGCCGACTTGCGCCACGGGAGCCGCTGCGGGCGCCGACGACACTGCTGCAGGCGCAGGCGCCGCAGAGGCGGCCGTCGTGGACGCATCGCTGGTCGCGAGCACGAGAATGATCGCGCCCTCGCTGACCTTGTCGCCGGTCTTGACCTTGATCTCGCGCACGGTCCCCGAGAGGGGCGCCGGCACTTCCATCGTCGCCTTGTCGGATTCAAGCGCGATCAGCGGATCCTCAGCCTTGACGCTGTCGCCGGGCTTGACGAAGATTTCAATGACCGGAACGTCCTTGAAGTCACCGATATCGGGGACGCGCACCTCGGCGACACCGGCCGGTGCGCTGACTGGCGATGGCGGCGCGCTGACGACCGGGCGAGCCTCGGCCTGCTCCGCGCCAGCGCCCACGAACTGCACGATCACGGCGCCTTCACTGACCTTGTCGCCAACCTTCACGGCCACCGACTTCACCACGCCGTCGCGCGGCGACGGCACTTCCATGGTCGCCTTGTCGGACTCCAGCGCGACCAACGGATCCTCGGCCTTCACCGTGTCGCCCGGCTTGACGAAGATCTCGATCACGGGGACTTCCTTGAAGTCGCCGATATCGGGAACCTTGATGTCGATCAGACCACTCATCGCTCTGCCCTCGGCTCCCTGGCTCACACAGTCCACGGCGCAGCGCGCCCGGCATCGATTTGATATTTGGCGATGGCCTCGGCCACGATTGCGGGCTTGATCGTCCCCTCATCGGCGAGCGCCTTGAGCGCCGCGACCGCGACGTAGTGCCGGTCGACCTCGAAGAACTTTCTAAGCTTCACGCGGTAGTCGCTGCGGCCGAACCCGTCGGTGCCGAGCACGACGTAGCGACGCCCGGCCGCCTGGACATATTCCCGGATCTGGTCGGGGTAGTTGCGCATGTAGTCGGTGGAGGCCACGACCGGCCCTGGATGTCCCTTGAGCTGCGATTCCACCCAGCTCTCGCAACGCGGCTCGGTCGGATGCAGCAGGTTCCAGCGCTCCGCCGCCATGCCATCGCGGCGTAGCTCGTTGAAGCTGGTTGCGCTCCAGACGTCAGCGGTCACGCCGAAGTCTGCCTTGAGCAAATCGGCGGCCGCGATCACCTCGCGCAGGATCGTGCCCGACCCGACAAGCTGGACGCGGAGGCCCTTCTTCGCGGTCTCGCCTCCGTTCTTCAGGAGATAGAGTCCCTTGAGGATCCCCTCCTCCGCCCCTTCGCCTGCATCGGCAAGCGCGGGATGCGGATAGTTCTCGTTCATCAGGGTGAGGTAGTAGTAGACGTCCTCCTGCGCCTCGTACATCCGGCGCATGCCTTCGCGGACGATCGTCACGACCTCATAGGCGAAGGTCGGATCGTAGGAGATGCAGTTCGGGATGGTCGCGGCGAGCACGTGGCTGTGGCCGTCCTCGTGCTGCAATCCCTCGCCGTTCAGCGTAGTCCGGCCGGCGGTGCCGCCGAGCAGGAAGCCGCGGGCCCGCATGTCGCCCGCAAGCCAGGCGAGATCGCCGACGCGCTGCAAGCCGAACATCGAGTAGTAGATGTAGAACGGGATCATCGGCACGTTGTTCGTCGAGTAGGACGTCGCCGCAACGATCCAGCTCGACATCGCGCCGCCCTCGTTGATTCCCTCCTGGAAGACCTGTCCGCTCTTGTCTTCGCGGTAGTACATCAGCTGATCGGCGTCCTGCGGCCTGTAAAGCTGGCCGACCGACGAGTAGATGCCGAGTTGCCGGAACATGCCTTCCATGCCGAAGGTGCGGGATTCGTCCGGTACGATCGGCACGATGTGCTTGCCGATCACCTTGTCGCGCACGAGCGCACCGAGCAACTGCACGAAGGCCATCGTCGTCGAGATCTCGCGCTCGCCGGTGTTTTCGAGCAGCCGCTGGAACGTCGAGAGCGGCGGAATTTGCAAGGACGCGGATTTCCGCCGGCGTTGCGGTAGGTAGCCGCCGAGCTTTTCGCGCTGCGCCCGGAAATACTTCATCTCCGGACCATCTTCCGGCAACCGGAGGAAGGGCACCTTGGCCAGGTCCGCGTCGGCGACCGGCACCTGGAAACGGTCACGAAAGCCGCGCAGCGCGTCCTGCGTCATCTTCTTCGCCTGATGGGCGATCATCTGGCCCTCGCCGGACTCGCCCATGCCGTAGCCCTTGACGGTCTTCGGCAGAATGACCGTGGGCTGGCCCTTGTGGTTCACGGCCGCGGTGTAGGCGGCAAAAACCTTCTCGGGATCGTGGCCGCCGCGCGCAAGCTGCCAGATCTCGTCGTCGCTCATGTCAGAGACGAGTTGCTTGGTTTCCTCGTACTTGCCAAAGAAGTGTTCGCGAATGTAGGCGCCGCTCTTGCTCTTGAAGTCCTGGTATTCGCCGTCGACGCATTCTTCCATGAGCCTTAGCAGCAGCCCGCTCTTGTCCTTCTCCAGCAGGCGGTCCCAACCCGAGCCCCATAGCACCTTGATGACGTTCCAGCCCGCACCGCGGAAGACACTTTCGAGCTCTTGCACGATCTTGCCGTTGCCGCGGACGGGCCCGTCGAGCCGCTGGAGATTGCAGTTGATGACGAAGATCAAATTGTCGAGGTTCTCGCGGCCGGCGAGCGAGATCGCGCCGAGCGATTCCGGCTCGTCGGTTTCGCCGTCGCCCATGAACGCCCAGACCTTCCGGTTGGACGTCTCGGCCAACTTGCGGTTCTCGAGATATTTCAAGAACCGCGCCTGATAAATCGCCATCAACGGCCCCAGCCCCATCGACACCGTCGGGAACTGCCAGAAGTCCGGCATCAGCCAGGGATGCGGATAGCTCGACAAACCCTTGCCGCTGGTCTCCTGCCTGAAGCTGAGGAGCTGCTCCTCGCTCAGTCGCCCCTCAAGGAAGGCGCGCGCATAGATGCCGGGGGAACAGTGCCCCTGCACGAAGATCAGGTCGCCGCCATGGGTCTCGGTCGGTGCGTGCCAGAAATGGCCGAAACCGATGTCGTAGAGCGTGGCGGCAGACTGGAAGCTGGCGATGTGGCCACCGAGCTCCGAGCTCTCCTTGTTGGCGCGCAGAATTATCGCCAGCGCATTCCAGCGGATGATGGAGCGAAGCTTGTGCTCGATCGCGCGGTCGCCCGGCAGCGCCGGCTGCTGCTCCAGCGGGATCGTGTTGCAATAGGGTGTCGTCAGCGACTGCTCGATCTGAAGGCCACCGCGTCGCGCGGCGTCGAGCATCGCATTGACGACGAACTCCGCGCGTTCGTTGCCGCGGTGCCCCCGGACCGCCGACAGGGCATCGAGCCACTCCCGGGTTTCCTGCGGGTCCTGATCGTGAGCGTCCGCGATCGTCATTACCTTCTCCATTGCATGCCAAGCCGCAGTCGCGTGCCAACGTTCATTGCGGTCCGCATTCATGCGGACACGCGCAATGCCGATCGGGTGATGTCCCGGTCGTTTCAGGTGATGGGTTGTGTGTTGGCTGGCATCTGAACGTCCCCTCGCGCTGCATGTTCTGAAGCTGTCGCTTCTTTTGGCAGATGCTTAAGCAGCATTCATGCCAGACCGCGAAAAGAACGGCATTCGCGTCGATGTCGTTCAACTTGCTCGGTTTTACCGGGCGGGTCGGAGCCCCCGCCCATGCATCCGGGCTCGATCCGTCTGAAGCTCCGGAAAACCGGCTAGAGCATCGCCCGAAATCTCGGATCAGCAGATGGAGGGTTCCGAATGCCGCGCGCAATGCCGGTAACCGGCCTTGCACGTCGGGAACGAAAGCGCCCGCGCAAGGCAGCGCGCCCGGTCACCGCGTGAATCAACGCGGGACCACAAATCATGTTGACGTGCTTCACCGCGATAGCTGAATGTCGGCGACCGCGCGCGGGACGGCGTTGTTGTCACGCCACGGCTCGCGCAAGACGGAACGTGTCGCACAATCTGAGCGGAGCCGCCGCCATGTTCGGCTCTCGCACATCGCAAGGGGTGGGCGCATGACGGTGCTACTTGATTTCCTCAACGACGATCCGCGAACGAAGCTGCGGACCGATCGGCCGCGCCATCCCGAAAAGGTCAACCGCCCGGACACGCCGCTACAAAAAAAGCCCGCATGGATCCGCGTGAAAGCCCCCGGCTCCGCCCAATGGACCGAGACGCGACGTATCGTGCGCGAAAACAAGCTCGTGACCGTCTGCGAGGAAGCCGGCTGTCCCAACATCGGCGAGTGCTGGGCGAAGAAGCACGCGACCTTCATGATTATGGGTGACACCTGCACGCGCGCCTGCGCGTTCTGCAACGTGCGCACCGGCCTGCCCGACCCACTCGATGCCGACGAGCCCGGCAAGGTCGCCGACGCCGTCGCCAAGCTTGGGCTCGAGCATGTGGTCGTGACCTCGGTCGATCGCGACGACCTCGCCGACGGCGGGGCCGCCCATTTCGCAGCCACAATTGCGGCGATCCGCGCAATGAGCCCGGCGACCTCAATTGAAATCCTCACGCCTGATTTCCTGCGCAAGCACGGCGCACTCGAGACGATCGTTGCCGCAAGGCCAGACGTGCTCAATCACAATCTGGAAACGGTGCCGTCAAAATATCTCGCGGTGCGTCCAGGTGCGCGCTATTTCCATTCGGTCCGACTCCTGCAACGCGTGAAGGAGCTCGACCCGCGCATCTTCACCAAATCGGGAATCATGGTCGGCCTCGGCGAGGACCGCAGCGAGGTGCTGCAGTTGATGGACGATCTGCGTTCCGCCGACGTCGATTTCCTGACCATCGGCCAGTATCTCCAGCCGACGCGCAAGCACCATGCCGTGATGCGCTTCGTGCCCCCTGATGAATTCGAGGCCTATCGGAAGACCGCCTATGCCAAGGGATTCCTCATGGTCTCGGCCACGCCACTGACGCGATCCTCACACCACGCCGGTGACGACTTCCGCAAGCTGCGCGAGCGCCGAAGCATTTAGCTATCTATGCGGCTCGATCGCGCTTCTCCACAAACCAACACCTAGCGCAAACCGACGCTCAGATTCACAGCCGTAGCTCAGGCTGAGCGGATTGGCAGGCAATATACGCTCGTCGTGCTCTCAAACGGATGGAGTCCGTTGGCGCTCTCGAGATTTTCTTTGATCTCCCGGTGCACACGTCGTGCACACGTCGCTTCCTAACCGATTGAAGAACTAGAACTCTCGCTCCAATCCATCATCGGGGCCATGGAAAATTTCCGATCTAACCCGTTAATTTTACTGAGATATTCCGCCTCTGCCCGACCCTTGATGTGATTGGAACGAAGAAATCTGGTGTGACGAGGCTTCCGCAACCTGGCTCTTCTAGAACCACATATGCACGAATTGGAAGTGGAAATCGCGTCTTCGGAGTCCCGGTGAACGCGTCACGCAAACGCTCAGCGAGAGGGCACACGCCACTCATAGGACACGCATCAAAGGCCCTCGAGCACTCAGCTTGGAGATATCGGCTTCGATCATGTCGGTCGGTCATGTGAATCCAGGTTGCGCAGACGCTGCGCCATTCAATCGCGACCGCGCAGACCGAAGTTTCCGTCCCTGGTCAGACGACACACCCGGTTGCTCACATCCGCGCATGATCCGCTTGTCTTGTGTGAATTACATTTGTCACAATGACAGATCATATGTATAGTTGATTGAGATGACACAAGCGGCTTAAGCGGCATCGTCAGCCAGGGAGGGCGCCGGAAGCTTCAGATCTCACGACTACAATGACCACTCCGCGCGGCGCGGGGCAGCGCATTCGATTCGAGCGACAGACCGCTGCGCGCCCAACGCACGGCATGACACGCGACCCAAAGCAGAGGCGTCATGGTCCGAGTTATTCAGATTTCCGATACGCATCTCAGCCCGAGCAAGCAGCACTTCGACGCGAACTGGGCGCCACTTGCCCGTTGGATCGCGCAGCATAAGCCAGATCTCGTCATACATACCGGCGACGTGACGGTCGATGCAGCCGATCAGGAAACCGACGCAGCATATTGCGCGACCCAACTGGCCTCGCTCGGCGTCCCTGTCGTGGCGGTTCCGGGAAATCATGACGTCGGCGAGGTCGGCAATCCGCATCAGCCGGTAAATGGCGAGCGGCTCGATCGCTTTCGCCGCCACTTCGGCGACGACCGCTGGCTACGCGATGTGGACGGTTGGCGCCTGATCGGCCTCAATTCGATGATCTTCGGCGGCGGCCCCGAAGAGGCGCAGCAGACCGAATGGCTCGAGGCCGCGATGGCCGATGCTGCGGGGCGTCGCCTTGCCTGGTTCACCCACCGGCCGCTGTTCATCGAATTACCGACCGAGGCCGACACCGGTTACTGGTCGGTCAAGCCGGAGCCGCGCCGCGCCCTTCTCGATCTGCTGCAACGCTACCAGGTGGAGATCGTGGCCAGTGGACATCTGCATCGCTGGCACGAAATCCGGCTGAACGGCACGCACTACATTTGGGGGCCGGCGGCCGGCTTTCTGGTCGGTGAGAAACTGGCGCCGCCGATGGGCGGCGCTGCACGGCTTGGGGCGGTGGTCTACGACATCGACGGCGAAAATATCGACGTGAGCATTCGTCCGGTGCCCGGCCTCACCGATTACTGGATCGACGACGTCGTGCACGAAGTCTATCCACCGCGCGATGCTGAGGCGTGATCTGCGATGGCCGGCCTCACATTGCGCGGCATCCATAAGGCTTTCGGCGACACGGCCGTCCTCAACGACATCGACCTCGATATTGCGGACGGCGAGTTTCTGACGCTGGTCGGCCCCTCCGGCTGCGGCAAGTCGACGCTCCTGCGCATCATCGCCGGGCTCGAATCGCAGGACCGCGGCTCGGTCTCGATCGGCGGGACTTCGGTCGACCATTTGCGGCCTCACGAGCGCAGAATCGCCATGGTGTTCCAGAATTACGCGCTCTATCCCCACATGTCGGTGTTCGACAACATCGCGCTGCCCCTCACCATGACGCGCCTCAACCTGTTCGAGCGCCTGCCCTTGATGCGTCAACTGTCGCCTCGCCGCAGGCGCGTCATGGACGGGATCGCGCGTGAGGTGCGGGCCGTCGCGGAGCAGCTTCGCATCGAATCCTTCTTTCACCGCCGCCCCGGACAGCTTTCGGGCGGGCAACGGCAGCGCGTCGCGCTCGGCCGCGCAATGGTGCGTCATCCGCAGGCTTTCCTGATGGACGAGCCATTGTCGAACCTCGACGCCAAGCTGCGTGTGCACATGCGTGGCGAGCTGACCGAGCTGCACGCGCGTCTCGGCGCCACGATGATCTACGTGACACACGACCAGATCGAAGCGATGACGATGTCCGATCGCCTTGCCGTGATGGATCACGGCAACATACTCCAGCTCGGCACCCCCGCCGAGGTCTACGAACGGCCCGCCACGACTGCGGTCGCGCAGTTCATTGGCAGTCCGGCGATCAATCTATTTCCGGCCCATGTGGGCCCCGGCGGCCAGGTCGAGCTGCTCGGCCGGACGCTGCCGATCGATGTCCGCAACGCGCCGACGCCGGAACTGACGGTCGGCGTGCGTCCGGAAGCAATGCGGATCGGAGGCGGACCGTGCGCCGTCACGTGCAGGTTCCGGCGCCGCGAAAATCTCGGCTCGGAAAGCATCCTTCAATTCGATCTCGCGGCCTCCCCGGAAGTGGCGGTGCTCTGCCGGGTCGACAACAGCATCCCCATCCCCGAGGGCGAAGTCCCGCTGGCCTTCGAGCCACGGGATTGCCACGTCTTCGACAACAACGGCCGCCGCCTCGAGGTGGAAAGCCGCAATGCAGCCGGCCGCGATGTGCGCCGCGCGAGCGAGGCCCGATGACCACGGTCGCTGCTCAAGTCACTCCGCTCGACGCGGCGCCGCCAGCCGGCCGCCAGCGATGGGTCGAGCGGTTCGCGGGCTTGGGCTTTGCCGCGCCGGCCTTCATCCTGCTGGTCCTGACGAATCTGGCGCCGCTGGCTGCTCTCGCCTTCCTGAGCTTCACCAACTACGAGCTGGGTGCGCTCGACTTCTCGTTCGTCGGTTTCAAGAACTTCGGCGCGGCGCTACAGGATCCCGTGATTCGACGCTCGGTTACCAATACCCTGCTCTACGTGGCGATTGTCGTGCCCGGCGGCGTCCTGATCTCGCTGCTGGTCGCAATCCTGATCCACCAGCGCAAGCGCACGCGCAGCCTCTATGAGGTTATCTATTTTCTCCCCGTCACCTCGACGCTCATCGCAATGGCCACGATGTGGCAGTTCCTGCTGCACCCGACCCTGGGGCTCATCAATCAGGCGCTCAAGGGACTGGGGTTCGCGGAGACAGCTTTCCTGAGCGAGCCGCGCCTCGTCATCCCGACGCTCGCCGCGATCGGCATCTGGCAGCTCGTCGGCTTCAACATGGTGCTGTTTCTCGCCGGCCTCTCGGCTATTCCCCGCGATCTCTACGAAGCCGTCGATATCGATGGCGCGAGCCACCCCATTGACCGCTTCCTGAAAGTGACGTGGCCGATGCTCGGTCCGACGACGATGTTCGTGACCGTGACGACCTTCATCACCGCCTTCAAGATCTTCGACACGGTTGCGGTGATGACGCGTGGAGGCCCCGGAGGCGCATCCGAGGTGCTGCTGTATGCCATCTATCTGGAGGGGTTTCAGTACTTCCACATGAGCTATGCGGCGACGCTCACGCTGGTCTTCCTGGCGTTCACCCTCGTGTTCTCGGTGCTGCAGACCTTCATCCTCGACCGACGGGTGCACTATTGATGCGCACATCGGCCACGATCACTCGCCCGCCGACGCCGGTGGCGATCCGGATGCGGCGCCTCGTGTCGCTTGCGCTCGTCCATGCGGTGCTGATCGGCGGCGCCGTCTTCATGCTGCTGCCGTTCGTTTTCATGCTGACGAGCGCGATCAAGCCGCCGGGCGAGATCTTCGAGGCGACGTTCCGGCTCTGGCCGCGCCAGTTCTACGGATGGCAGAATTTCGAATCTGCCCTGAGCACCGCGCCACTGCTGCGTTTTCTGCTCAACGGACTCATCGTCTGCGGCGGAATCCTCGTCGTCCAGCTGCTGGTCGCAATTCCCTGCGCCTATGCGCTCGCCAAGCTGAAGTTTCCGGGACGGCCGATCCTGTTTTCGCTGGTCCTGCTCGGACTCTGCATTCCGGTCCAGGCGCCCTCGCTCCCGCTCTACATCGCGTTCGCCGAACTCGGCATCCTCAACACCTACCTCTCGATGATGATGCCCTTCTTCCTGTCGGTGTTCGCGATTTTCCTGTTCCGCCAGTTCTTCAAGTCCTATCCGGATGAGATCATCCAGGCCGCGCGGCTCGACGGCGTCGGTGAGTTCGAAATCGTGTGGCGCATCGTCGTGCCGAGCGCATGGCCGGCGATCGCGGCGTTTTCGATCTTCTCTGTCGTGGCGCACTGGAACGACCTGTATTGGCCGCTCATCGTCGTCTCCGACACCAAGCTCGCGACGCCGCCGCTCGGCATGATGTATTTCGCCGATTCCGAGTTGGGCTCGAATTACGGGGCGCTCGCCGCCGGCGCCACCATCATCACGGCGCCGCTGGTCATCGCGTTCCTGATCGCGCGGCGGCATTTCCTTGCCGGCATCACGATGACCGGAATCAAATGACTTCAACAACCGCTAGGGAGACACCGTCATGCTGCATCGCCGAGACCTCCTGAAAAGCGCCGCGGCCGTTGGGACGACCGCGCTTTCAAGCCCGCTCCTGACGCGATCGGCCCACGCGCAGGACGTTACGCTGGATGTCCTTTATGCCTTTCCTGCCTTCGCGAAATTCCATGAGCCGATCGCCCAGGAGTTCACGAAGCGGCAGTCGGGCATCAAGATCCAGTTCCGGGCACCGGCGGCGAGCTATGACGAAGGTCATCAGACTATGCTGCGGCAGGCCGTCACCAACCAGCTGCCCGACGTCTACTATTCGGGTTATCACCTCCTCGCCGAGCTCGTGCGCACGCTGGTGAAACGCAACCAGATCACCGAGGTCGCCTCGCTGCTGCAGAAGGAGGACGCCGCCTGGCGCAAGGCCAACTATTCCGACGGAATCCTGGCCCTCGGGGCGGTCGACGGCAAGATCTACGGCCTCGCATTCAATGCGTCGCTGCCGGTCATCTATTTCAACACGCAGCTCGTGAAGGAGGCGGGCGGCGATCCGGACAGGATGCCCGACAACTGGACGGACATGATCGCGCTCGCCGTCAACATCAAGAGCAAGGGACCCGATGTCGCCGGCATAGCCTATAACATCCATGACTGGCCCGACGACTGGCTGTTCCGTTCCCTGATCCTGCAAGGTGGCGGGCAGATGCTCGACGCGTCGGAAACCACTGCCGGTTTCGGCAAGGATGCCGGGCTGAAGGCTCTGGTCCACTGCCGGCGGTTCGTGGCCGATGCCAAGATGCCGCTGATCGATTGGGACTCCTCGCGCCAGCAGTTCATCGCCGGGAAAATCGGCATCTTCGCCGACACGCCGGCCCGGTTGCGCCAGGTCACGGATCTGATCGGCGACAAGTTCACCTTGCGCACCTGCACATTCCCGATCGACGACAAGCAGAAAGGTGGGCTGCCCACCGGCGGCAACGCGGCAATCATCACGGCGAAAGATCCGGCGAAGCAGCGGGCCGCCTGGGAGTTCCTGAAATTCGTGAGCGGACCTGAAGCGCAGAAAATCGTGGTGGAGACTACGGGCTACATGCCGACCAATTTGCGCGCCTCGGGGCCCGACTTCCTGGCTCCGTTTTACGACAAGAACCCGAACTTCCGCACCGTGTCGCAGCAGATCGAGCGCGCGAAGCCATGGCAGGGCTATCCGGGCGGACAGTCCGTGAAGATCTGGCGCACGCAGCGCGAGATCATCCATGCCGTCATGCGCGGCGAGACGACTGCCGAGGCCGGGCTCGATCGCATGGTCAAGGAAAGCAACGCCTTGATGAAGAGTTCGTAAGCAACGGACAGCCGGCCACAGCAGGTGACCAAGCGCTGTTAAAGGCCCTTCTCCCCGGAACAGGACTCCCGTGTTCATCATTGCCCAGCTGAGCGATTTCCACGTGCGTCCGCATGGCAGGAAAGCTTACGGCGACATCGATACCAACGCGATGTTTCACGACGCGATCGACGCCGTGCTGAACCTCGGTCCGCAACCCGACTGCGTCGTGGTCAGCGGCGATCTGACCGACTGCGGGCTCGAGGAGGAATACGAGATTGTCGCCGCCGGCCTGGCAAGGCTGCCGATGCCGGTATTCGTCATTCCCGGCAACCACGACCGGCGCGAGCAGTTCATACGGTCGCTGCGACCACGCCACCGCTATCTTCCGTCCGACGGCTTCATCAACTTTGTCGTGGATGAATTCCCGGTCCGGCTGATTTTCCTCGACAGCGTCGAGGTCGGACAGATCCACGGGACCTTCTGCGCGGCGCGGCAACAATGGCTGCGCGAAGTGCTCGCGGAAGGCCCCAGCAAGCCGACGGTCATTATCATTCATCATCCGCCGTTCCTCGTCGGAGCCGACGGAATGGACGAGCTGGGTATCAGCGACGCTACAGCGCTCAACGCAATCATCAAGGACCATCCGGACACCGAACGTGTGCTGTGCGGTCACTATCACCGCTCGATCACGGTGCGCTACGCGGGGACCGTGGGCTATGTGGCGCCGAGCACGGCGCACCAGGTCGCGCTCGACCTGCGGCCAGGTCGCGGTAACCGCTTCATCAAGGAGCCGCCGGGATTTGCCTTGCACTGTTGGCGGCCGGACATGGGCATCAGCAGCCATCTCGTCCCGATCGGAGACTTTGGTCGTCCGTTCGACATCGCGCCCGATCGGGACGATCCGGGAACCGAGGAGCGCAAGAGCCTTCCGACGCTGCTATGGCGCGCAGAGGCCGTCGTTGCTGAGGCTGCAGCCAGGCTGGTCGCGATGCAATCCACGCCGCTACGCACAGAGCGCAAGGACGGGCTCGATATCGTCACCGAGGCGGATCTTGCCTCCGAGGCGATCGTCGTCGCGGGCTTGAAGGCGCTGACGCCGGATGCCGGCATCCTGGCCGAGGAGAGCGGCGCGAGCCAAGGGGACAATGCGGCGCGCTGGATCATCGATCCGCTCGACGGCACGATCAACTACGCGCAGGGACTGCCGTGGTTTTCCGTGACGGTCGCCTACGAGGTCGACGGTGAGACGAAACTTGGCCTGATCAACGCTCCCAAGATCGGACTGACTGCGCGCTATCTCGCGGGGGCAGGCGCAACGATCGATGGCGTGCCCGCCCGCGTCTCCACGACGCGTTCGCTGTCAGATGCGGTCGTCTCGGTGATTCTGACCTCGCATTTCTCGCCCGACGAAGTCCAGCGGACGACGCGTGTAATCGAACTGCTCGGCAAAGTGGCGCGCGGCGTGCGTATCGTCGTCTCGGGCGCCTTCGAGACGACGATGGTGGCCTCGGGTCGCCTGGACGGCTTTGTCTCATTGAAAGCCGACATCGTTTCGCACGCTGCCGCGTTGCCGATGGTGTGGGCCGGCGGCGGGAAGGTCACGACACTGACGGGGCGTCCGTGCAGCAACGACGATCTCGACAAGATCGCCTCCAACGGATTGATCCATGAGGAACTGCTGACTCTCCTGCGCCAGGCGCTGCGATGACGGAGTTTTATCTCGGAAACAGCTTATCGCGGATGTAGCGCGACGTCTGGGTCAGTCTGGCGCCGCGCGGCTTGCGCCAAACCGCTCGATCGATCTCCTTCTTGTCGCCGACCTTCAGGCGCCCCGACACCTTCTTGGCCAGGAAGATCGCATCACTCATCCGCCGGCCGGTTCGGCTCTTTCTCGCTTTCACTTCCTTCCATAGTTTCAACGGCCCGAGCTTCAGCTTGGGAAGCTCCTCCTTGATCTCGCGACGAAGGCATCTCCTGTCGCTCTCGCCTGCTCGCCTTCGGCCGCCGGGAAACATCCAGAGCCCGTCGCGCCTGCGTCTGACCATCAGGACGCGTCCCTTTCTTGCGACGACCAGCTTCGACGATTTCGCCATTGGCACCAGTCCTGCCGAGCACTTGCGAGAGAGCGCTCAATCTACGGGCAGATGATCGCCTTGATGATGCCGTCGCGCCGCGCGACCTGCTGCTCGAACGCGGCAGGCGTCTGGTCGAGCGAGAAACGATGCGTGGCCAGCGGCGCCAGCTTGACCTGCCCGCCTTGCGCAAGCGCGATGGCGCGCGGATAAACTTCCGGCATGCGCCGTGAAAACTTGATCGACAGGCCCTTTCGACGCGACTCCGCGCCGCTGAGGACGTACTGATTATTCTCCGGGATGCCGACGAGGACGACTCGGCCACCGATGCGGGCGCAGCGGGCCGCATGCTCGAAGCCGTGCGATGAGTCGGTTGCCTCGATCACCAGATCGACGCCGCGGCCTTCGGTGGCGTCCCCGACCTCGGCGTAGCTGCGGCACGCCACGTCCGCCCCGAGATCACAGGCCAGTGCAGTACGCTGCTCGACGGGGTCGATCGCGATGATCTTTCCGCTACCTGCAAGCCGCGCCAGTTGCACGAGCAGCAATCCCACCGGCCCGCAGCCGAGCACCGCCACGCTTTCCAGAAGCCGCGGGCGCGCCAGATCCATCGCATGGATCGCGACGCCAAGCGTCTCCAGGATCGCCGCGCCGGCCGGGTCGATGCTGGCAGGCACCAGATGCACGGCGGATCGGGGCACACAGACGAATTCGGCCATGGCGCCGTTGTGAGGCGCGTAGCCCAGGAATTTCACGTTGGGGCAGAGATTGGTGTGACCGCGGTGACACCATTCGCAACGGCCGCAGGGAATGGAAGGATCGACCGCCACCAACGCGTCGGCCGAGAACCCCGCTTTTCGCGCCGAGTCCGGCGTGAGGACACCCGAGAACTCATGGCCCAGGACGAACGGCCTGACTTGGGTCGGGCCAGTTGTTCCGCCCTCGAGATAGGAATGCAAATCGCTGCCGCAAACGCCGACAGCCTTGACGCGGATGATGAGTTCGTCCTCCGCGAGCGGCTTCGGCTCGGGGATATCGAGGACGCGGATGTCACGAATGTCCTGGAGCACCGCAGCGCGCATGTCGACGCCATCCTTCTGAGCAGTTGTCTCCCTCATATTACATATGTAATCCTTAAGTGACAAATGCTTTTGCACACCGTTCGGCGCGCACGGGGGCCTCGCGCCCTCGGTGCCGAAGGCGTGGATCCCCTCTTCGTTGTGAGAAAGCGGTTATTTCTGCTTGTCGATCAGTTTCAGCGCGGCGACGGCGGTGTTCTCGTCCGTCACCAGCACCTTGCCGATCCGCCCGCGCAGCACCGCGGCGATGATCGGCGCCTTGTTGAGCCCCCCGGCGATCAGCATCGACGTCGGCACCCGCGCCAGCTTCTCGAGCGGCAGCGCAATGGCGCGGCTGTTGATGCCGTGATCTATGGGCCGGCCGGTCTTGTCGAGAAATTGCGCCAGGACGTCGCCGACGGCGCCTGCCGCCCGCAGGTGCTCGGCACGAACGTCCGGCGGCAGCCCATGCCGCATCAGCAGCGAGCGCGGCGTCAGATCTCCCATGCTCAACAGCGCTAGATCGATCTTCTCAACGCTGTTCAGCACCTCCTGATAGACCTCCTGGGCCAGGAAGGTGTCGCGCGAGCGCCGGCTGCTGACAAAGATCGGGGCGGCCAGATAGCTGCACTGGGCGTGCAGCCGGTGCGCGAGCTCACCCGCGATCTCGAAGGTGTTGAGCTCGAGTCCACGCGACAGGCCCCCCATCATGGAGACGATGGAGAGCTCGGGATAGTCCGCCGGCGTGACGTAACGGATGGTCTCACGCAAGGTCGCGCCCCATCCGATACCGATGATGCGCGGCCGCTTCTGTTCGAGGAATTTCGATAAATACGCGCCCGCCGCCATCCCGATCAGGCTGCCGACCTGCTCGGGATTCTCCGGGCTCGGGATGACGACCGCGTCCTCCAGACCGCATTCCCGGCGCAGGCGGTGCTCCAGCTCCGTGCAGCTCGCAAAGGCGGAGTTGAGGCGGATGTTGACGATACCGGTCTGCCGGGCATCCGACAGCATGCGATTGACGCGGGCGCGGGTCAGCCCCAGCCGCTCGCCGATCTCGGCCTGGGTCAGGTTCTCCATGTAGTAGAGCCAAGCGACCCGCAGGATGGTTTGATCAGTCACGGCGCAGCCCCCCGCAGCGGCCCCAAGGCACAGTCAGACGTCGGAGCATTTGAGGCGATCTTTCGTTGGTCGTCAAATCTCTGCGATGCGGATTTCGTCATGCGGCCTTCGCGCCCGGCACGCCATCCTCGACCACAAAGCTCGTCAGCCGGCGCACCGCGCTCGCGGCATCCTTGACGTCGTCGAGCGCCTCGAATCCCACAGTGCAATGCCGGGCGTCGAGCTCCACGGTCGCATAGCCGCGCTTGTCGCCTCGCGCGTAGACCAGATGCGGATTCTCCGCCAGCGCCTTGCGCACGCTGGCTTCGCTCGGACCGTCTGAGGTGATCGACGTGCCGACGAACTCGGTCGCAATGGTCGGTCGATCTGGCCGGGCGAAATCATGCTTCAGATCGGCGGCAAAGAAGGCGTGACGGTCGCCGCCGATCACGATCGGATTGCGTCGGCGTTGCGCCACGAGCGAATCGAGGAGACGGCGGCGGGCGTTGGGATAGCCGTCCCAGCCGTCCATCCAGAAGTGAGCACCATCGTCCCCTTCCCGCTTGTCCTGCGCCATCAATGTCTGCTGCGCGACGATCGTCCAACGGCCGCGACAGTCGCGCAGGCGGGCATCGAGCCACTGTTCCTGTTGTTCGCCGAGCATTGTCCGCGTTTCATCCGTCCGGCTCGCACAGTCAGCCACCCAGGTCGGACGCCCGCTTCCGACGCAGGCCGATGCCGAGCGATATTGCCGGTCGTCGAGCAGCAGCACGTCGAGCATCTCGCCGAAGCGATAGTGTTCATAGATCGTGGCGTCGGCGCCGCGCGGGCGCGCCGAGGGAGGCAGCGGCATGTGCTCGTAATAGGCCTGATAGGCTGCCGCACGGATCTTGAGGAACTGAGCAGCATCGCGCGCCGTATAGGAGCGATCATTGGCATAATCGTCCATCACCTCGTGGTCGTCCCAGACCGAAAGCCAGGGAAAGGCAGCGTGCGCGGCTTGCAGGTCGGGATCGCTCTTGTAGAGCGCGTAGCGGTTGCGGAATTCCTCGAGCGTCGTCGGAATTCCGACGCCATGCTGGCGGACGTGGCGCGATCCCCAGGATTTCTCGTAGATATAGTCGCCCAGATGTACGACGAGGTCGAGATCACGCGCGGCCATGTCGCGGTAGGCGGTAAAATAGCCTTGCTCGTATTGCTGGCAGGATGCGAAAGCAAAACGTAAAGGCCGCGCCGCCCTGGCGGGCGCGGTTCGGGTGCGTCCGACCGGGCTGAGCGCCGGGCCGGCGCGGAAGCGATACAGGTAGACGCGGTCCGGCAGCAGCCCCGTCGCCTCGGCATGCACGGAATGCGCAAGCTCCGCGGTCGTCCGCACGACGCCGCGGGAGGCGATGCGCGAGAAGGCCTCGTCCTCCGCAACCTGCCATTCGACGTCCACTGCCGCGTCCCGCATGCCGCCGCCCTCGAGCGGCTGCGGAGCAAGGCGGGTCCACAGGATGACGCGATCCTCCCGCGGGCATCCGGACGCAACACCGAGCGTGAACGGATCCGCGCTGAACGAAACCGGCGCTCCCCGCACGAACCCGGCGGGTGCAGCCAAGGCGGCGCTCGCCAGCGATCCCACGAGAAAGCGGCGGCGGGGAATCATGGGCGCGCCGGCATCGTTTCGAGCCTGCGGCGAATGCTCACGGCGATATCCGGCCGATCGGTCGTGATCTGCCGCACCGGTTGCGAGAGCCAATAGGCGATATCCTCCGGCTCGTTAGTCACCCATGCGCCAAGGCGCTCGGATCCGAGCACCTTGAGGGCGAGCGGCAACGCGAGCCCCAGGAGTGATTTTTCGACCGCGACAATGCAGCCGGGAATGGCGGCCAATCGCGTCAGCGCAGGCTCAATTCCGCCCATCATCTCCGCCGAACGACGGTCGAGCGAAACGAGCACCCGCGCCTCCGGCCACAGCCGGAGCACGGTCTCGATCACGCCGGGCACGAAGCAGGTGATGATTGCACGCCGTTCCAGGCCCCGGCGCTTGATCTGGTCGATCAGCCTCGCTTCGAGGCCCGAATAGGAATTGCCAAGCGCATCCGTCTTGATCTCGATGTGGAGCTCAAGCGTGGTTTCGCTGAACACGTCGAGCACCTCGTCCAAGGTCGGAATGCACTCATCGCCCGCATCACGAAGACGCATTGCCGTCAAGCGTTGCAGGCTGCGCTCGCCCACCGGTCCGCTCTCGAATGTGGTGCGGTCGAGCAGCGGATCATGGATCACGACGACACCGCCATCCGTGCTCTGATGGACGTCGAACTCGACTGCGTCGACCCCTTCCCTGCACAGGTTGCGGAAGCCCGTCAGGCTGTTCTCTGGCCAAAGATTGCGTCCGCCGCGATGCCCGGCGATGAAAACCATGATCAGTCCCTATTTGCTGCTGTCGACAAGACCCTTGATGAACCAGCGTTGCAACAGCAGGACGACCAACACCGGCGGCAACATCGTGAGGAGCGCACCACTCATGGCGATGTTCCAGGCTGGCTCGCTGTCGGAGCGGGGAATCAGGCCCTTCAACGCAATGACCGCCGTTGCCATCTCCTTATCGGTCGTGAACAGCAAAGGCCAGAGATATTGATTCCAGCCGAACAGGAACAGGATGATGGCGAGCGCCACCATGTTCGGCACGGATAGCGGCAGCAGGATGCTCCAGAAGAAGTGCAGCGGCGAGGCGCCATCCAGCCTCGCCGCCTCGCACAGCTCCTCCGGGATCGTCAGGAAGAATTGGCGAAACAGGAACGTGGCGGTGGCCGAGGCGATCAGCGGAAGGATCAGCCCCGGATAGGTGTTGACCATGTTCCATTCGAGCGCGATCGCGACCTCGTGCCCGCTGATCCAGCGCCAGAGATCGGCGACACGCAGCGTATCCAAGAGCCATTGCAGCGGCAGCGCGGCATTTGCCACGGCTTCGAAGGTCGGCACGATCCGGACCTCGATCGGCAGCATCAGCGACATGAAGATCAGCCAGAATGCGAGCATTCGATAGCGGAATCGGAAGAAGGTGATGGCGAAGGCCGAGAGCAGCGATACCGCGATCTTGCCGGCCGTGATGCCGAGCGCCACGATAATCGAATTCGTGAAGGTGCGGCTGAAATTGCCCTTGCTCCAGGCCAGCTGCAGATTGTCGAAGAACTGGCCTCCCGGCAGCCATGGCAACGGCACCTTCTGCACCTCGGCCACCGTGAGCGAGCCGGCCACGAACGCGAAATACAGGGGTATGCAGACCGTCAGTGCGCCCGCGATCAGGATCGCGTGGCAGAGCATGTTAAGGACGGGTGAGCGTTCCACCATGCGGCTAGACCCCGTAATTGACCTTGCGGTCGAAGTAGCGGAATTGCAGCAGCGTGCAGATCAGCGCAAAGCTCATCAAGAGAACCGACTGTGCAGCCGAAGAGCCGAGATCGAGATTGACGAAGCCGTCGACGAAGACCTTGTAGACCAGAATGTTGGTTGCACCGGCCGGGCCGCCTTTGGTTACGGCATCGATGATGGCGAAGGTTTCGAAGAAGCCATAGATGAAATTCATCACCGTGAGGAAGAAGATGGTGGGCCCGAGCATCGGCAGCGCGATCGAGACGAAGCGGCGGATCGGTCCCGCGCCATCCACGGCGGCAGCCTCCATCAGCGACACCGGCACCGCGAGCAGCCCCACGACCAGAAAGATATAATCGTAGCAGATGTGCTTCCATGACGCGGCCAGTGTCACCAGGATCAGCGCATCGGTCGGATTGAGGTTGGGGTCCCATGCAATACCGAGCCCGTGCAGCACCTGCGCGAGCGGGCCGACCGCCGGATTGAACAGGAAGGCCCACAGGATGCCGGCGATCGCGGGCGCAATGGCATATGGCAGCAGGATGATCGTGCGATAGGCCGAACGGCCACGCACGATCCTGTCGGTGGCAAAGGCCAGCACGAGCGCGCTGCCCAATGTGAGCACGTTCTGCGCCACCGTGAACCAGAACGTCACCGCGATCGACTGGCGGTAGTCGCCGCTCGCAAGCAGCGTCTTGAAATTGTCGAACCACACGAACTGAACGTTGGTCCCGAACGGATCGCTGAGCAGAACGGACTGCATCAGCGCCCGCAGCGACGGAATGAAGAAGAAGAACAGCAGGATCAGCAATTGCGGCAGCAAGAGCAAAGTCGGCAGGCCCGGACTGTCGCCGAAATTGGCGCGCTTCAGTCCGGCCTCCTCACGCGGCCGCCTTCTGCCCGACCGACGCGAGCTGCCGGCGACTGCCGCCCGCACGGCCTTGAACCCACCACCCCCGCGCCTTCCCTGAAGCACGGGTGCGCGTGCCTCGCGCCATGGGATGGACAGGCGCAACGTCATGGACGCTCGGTTTCCGGAGTCTTCCCGGCATTCAGCTTTTCGAACTGCCGCAGGATCTCGTTACCCCGCTTGACTGCGTCATCCATGGCCTGCTGCGGCTGCTTCTGACCGGCGAACACCGCCTCGACCTCCTGGCGCTGGGCCAGCATCGTCTGCACGAAGTTGCCGAAGCGAAAGCCGCGGGAGTTCTCGTTCGGCGTGCCGCGCGAGAGCTGCAGCACCGCGATCTCCCTGGTCGGATGATCCTTGTAGTAGCCCCGCTCCCGCGCGACCGCATAGGCGCGATTGGTGGCGGGAACATAGCCGGTTGCGCCATGCCACCAGACCTGGGTTTCCGGCTGCGCGACGAAATCCAGAAAGGCTGCGACGGCCTCGTATCGCTCCGGCGTGTGGCCCTTCATGACCCAGATGGCCCCACCCCCGATCGTGCTGTTGAGAGGCGGATTGATGTCGCTCTCGTGCGGCAGGAAGGTGGCGCTCCAATTGATGGTCGCATTGCGCTCGATGTTGCCGTGCGAGGCGGTCGAATTGACGAAGGTCGAGCACCGCCCCGACGTGAACAATTGTTCCGGACTGAAGCCCTGACCCGCGATCTGCATCACGCCGTCATCGAGCCATTTCTTGAGCCGCGCGACTTGCGACACCACCTTCGTCTTGTTGTAGACGAACTCGGTGCCGAGCCCGTCGAAGCCGTTCGCTAGCGTACCGTAGGGCTGATTGTTGATGGCGCTGTAGTTCTCGAGCAGGCTCCAGTAGAAATCGCCTGGCAGGACCGTGCCGCACTCGCTGATCCCCTTGGACTTGATGGTGTAGAGCTGCTTCTCCAGCTCCTGCCAGGTGTCGGCCGGCTTGTCGAAGCCGGCCTTCTGGAAGTGATCCTTGTTGTACCAGAAGATCGGCGTCGACGAGTTGAAGGGCATCGCCGACATCCGGCCCTTGTAGCTCCAGAAGCTTGCGACGGGCTTGATGAAGTCCGAGAAGTCGATCTTGTAACCTTTCTGCTCCACCAAATCCTGCACGGGGACAATGGCCCCTGAAAGCAGCATCGTCATGTAACCGCGCTCGGCGATCTGCACCATCTCCGGCGGCCGCTTGGCGCGATAGGCGGCGATCACCCCGTTGGTCACCTCGTCATAGTTCCCCTTGGCGACCGCGACGATCGTGTACTTGTCCTGCGACTTGTTGAACTTCTCGACCAGCTCATTGAGCCGATCGCCGAGGACGCCACTCATGGCGTGCCACCACTGGACCTCGACCCGCGCCTGCGCCGGACCCACCAATGCCAACGCGCCGAACAAGGCCGCAATGAATGCGACTTTCCTACCCATGGGCAGCCCTCCCTTCGCCGGACAAAAATGCCCGTCATATACATTTGTATTTTTACAATGACATATGTGTCGAGATGATGAAAGAGGGGCGAATGCCCTTTCCTACGCAGGCAGCGCCGACGTGGATGCAAGCCGTGCCTGGATACGCCCGGTCCAGCTGGCAATGGGCTACGAAGCGCTTCTGATTGCCCGACCGACCTTCTGCAGGGCCTCGAAAGCTTGAAAGCGCCGATCGGCCCAGTCTGCGAGAGCGGCCTGGGGTCGAGAGATGTCTCCCAGAACCGACATCGCCTCCATCGCCTCGCCGAGATTGGCATGGTTGCCCGATGCAACTGATCCAAGCATGGCGGAGCCGAGCAGGACGGCCTCCGGGGATGCCGACGCAGCCACCGTCAAACCCGTCATATCGGCGAGGACCTGCCGCACAAGGCGGCTCTTTGCGGCGCCCCCGCTCACCACGATCGTATCGACCGCGATGCCCTTGTCCTGCTGGGCGCGAACGATCTGCCTGGCCCCGCAACCGAGACCGCACAGGCCGGCAAGATAAAGCGCCAGCAAGCTCTCCAGATCCGAGCGCATATCGAGCCCGGCAATCAGCGCACGCGCTTCGGGGTCCGCGAACGGCGCGCGATTGCCGAGGAACTCGGGGACGACATGAACCTCGCCGACCAATTGCGGAATCATTCCGTCACCGCCGCGCGATTCGGTTTCCGAAGCGAGCCAATCGGCAAGCGTCTGCTGCTTCTGGCGTGCCGCCTGCGTCGCTTGCGCGGAATGCGGATGCATCTGCAACAGATGCTCGATGGCAGCGCCGGCGGCCGACTGCCCGCCTTCATTAAGCCAAAGCCCGGGCACCATGGCGGAGAAATAGGGTCCCCACACGCCGGGGACGAAGGACGGATCCGGCGTGGTCGTCATGGTACAGGCGGACGTTCCGAACACATAGGCCATGCGCGTCAGCACCGTGCCCGCCGTGCCGCGCGCGCCCACCGTACCAACACCGCCGGCATGTGCATCGATGAGGCCGGCAGCGACCGGCGTACCCGTCGCGAGTCCGAGATCGGCCGCAGCCTCCGCCGTCAGGCCCGCCGCAAGCCTCGTTCCGCCGGGCACGACCTCGGTGCCAATCCTGCGGAACTGCTCGTCCGCCAGCACGCCGAGGCCGACCCTGCGGAAGAATTGATCGTCCCAACGGTTTTCGTGGCCCAGATAGGTCCACTTGCACGTCACGGTACAGATGGAGCGAGACAGGCTCCCCGTCGCACGCCAGGTGAGAAAATCGGTCAAGTCCATGAATTGCCACGCACGGGAAAACGTATCGGGCATGTTTTCGGCGAGCCACAACAGTTTCGGCGTCTCCATCTCGGGGGAGATCGTTCCGCCGACATAGTCGAGAACCGTCTCGCCCGTCTGGTTGATCCGGCGAGCCTGATCGGCGGCGCGGTGATCCATCCATACGATGACATTGCGAGCAGGATCGCCGGACGGCCCGACGGGCAGCGGCGCGCCCCCTTCGCCCAGCACCACCAGCGAGCAGGTCGCGTCGAAGCCGATGCCGGCGATGCAGTCCGGCGCGATGCCGGCCTGCGCCACCGCGCCGCGCACGCTGCGGCATACGGCACGCCAGATGTCCTCGCTCGAGTGCTCGACGATGTCGCCTGCCTCCCGCCAAAGTGCGATGGGAGCGTTGTCACTCGCAAGGAGCTTGCCCGAGCGATCGAACACGCCGGCCCGCGCGCTGCCGGTGCCGACATCGATGCCAAGAAAATGGCGGTCATCGGATTGTTTGGTCATCTGGATCGCCAATCGGAGAACGCTACAGATCGTTGCTCTGCGGCAGAATGACGAGGTCGCGGATGGTGACGTTCCTCGGACGCGTCAACATGAAAAGCACCGCCTCTGCGACCTCCACCGGCTGCATCAAGCCACCTGCCGCCATTTCTTCCTCGATCTTCTCTTTGGGCCAGTCTTTGATGAGCGAGGTCACGACCGGACCGGGTGCAACGGCGCCGACGCGCAAACCGTGTTTGGCGACCTGGCGGCGCAGCGTATGCACGAAAGCCTGCACTGCGTGCTTGGAGGCGGTATAGATCGGCTCCCAGACCACGGGGACGAGACCTGCGATCGAACTGGTGACGATGATGTCGCCGCTTTTGCGTTCGACCATATGCGGCAGCACCGCATGGATCGACCGGAACAGCGCATTGATGTTCAAATTGAGCATGCGGTCCCAGGCGTCGGGATCGCCGCCAAGCACCTCACCGCCGACATAGGCACCTGCATTCGCATGGAAGATGTCCAGCTGGCCCGCCTTCTCCAGCACCTGCGGCATCACGGCTCGCATGCTCTCGGGATCGGTGAGGTCGATGCGTAACGGAATCGCCTGATCGCCCAGCTCCACGCAGGCTTTGCTCAGCGCCTCCTCCGCCCGATCGATCAGCACCACCCGCGCGCCCGCGCCGATCAAAGCTCTGGCGCATTCGAGACCGATGCCCGATGCGGCTCCGGTGATCGCGGCAACTTTTCCTGCAAGTTCCTGGGCCAAGGCTTGTCCTTTTCTTGTTCGAGTTATTCAAGCTCGGCCATGGGAGAGACGCGAGCGCCGTGCCAGCGAATCGACAATGACCGCAATGGCAAGGACCGCACCCGTAATCAT
Source organism: Bradyrhizobium sp. TM102 (assembly GCF_009176685.1). NCBI lineage: Bacteria > Pseudomonadati > Pseudomonadota > Alphaproteobacteria > Hyphomicrobiales > Nitrobacteraceae > Bradyrhizobium > Bradyrhizobium sp. TM102. The sequence continues at coordinate 5,137,273 of NZ_AP021855.1, forward strand.
GTACCGTAGCGACGAGGAGAGATCGAGCAGCGTCAGGCCGCTCGCGATGGATTGGATGACGATCACGCCGAGCAGAGCGGAATAGGCGGTCCCGCGACCGCCGAACAGGCTCGTGCCACCGATGACCGCGGCGGCGATCGCGTTGAGGTTCACATCCCCGGTCCCGGCCTGCTGGCTGGAAGATGCCAGCCGCGCCGCGGCAAGAATGCCGCCGGCCGCCGCCAGCGTGGAGCAAAGCACGAACGCGGTCAGATAGACCCGGCGAACGTTGATGCCGGCCCGGCGGGCCGCCTCGCGATTGCCGCCGACGGCAGACATCGAGCGGCCCCATTTGGTCCGCGTCAACGCGTAGTTCATGACCACGCACAGGCCGACAAACAGACCGAACATCCACGGAATGCCGCGGCCGAGATTGAGATAATAGACGACGAATTCGAGCATGACGGTGACCAGCAGCGCCTTCAGCACCATGCGGCCGAGCGAACTGGCCGATAGCCCCGCCTGCCGCCGGCGCATCGCTGTGCGATAGCTGGTCACGAACATCACAAGGCTCGCAACCGCCGCCAGCACGTAGGACACGATTGGCGGCATGACGAGCATCTGCCCGAAATTGACCAGTGGAGATCCGTACGGAAGGTTGATCGAGCCCGAGGAGCCGAGCAGATACAGCTGCAGGCCGAGCCAACCCAGCAGGCCGGCCAGGGTCGAGACGAAGCTCGGCATCCCCAGGCGATTGAACAGAAATGCGTAGAGCGCGCCGATGGCAGCGCCCAGCACCAACGCCGTGACGATCGCCACAGCGACGGGCCAATCCTGACCGACCCAAAGCACGCCGACGAGCGCTGAAGCGAACCCGCTCACCGAACCGACCGAGAGGTCGATCTCGCCGACCATCAGGATACAGACGATGCCCAGCGAGATCACCCCCACCGTCGAACAATCGAACAGCAAATTGACCAGATTGTTAGGCGCCAGAAAAACAGGATTGAGACTCTCGAACGCCGTGCAGATGACAATGAGCCCGACGACCACCGGCAGCGAACCGAGGTCGCCCGACCGCACGCGGTCCACAAAGGCGCTGATCGTATTGCCGAGCGTGTCCGCGTGCCTGACCCGCTCGTCGCTGCGGTCGAGCAGGCGCGCGGTCGAAATCTGTTGCGTGTCGTCGGTCATCGCCCAAGCTCCGGCGACTGATGGGCCCGGCGCCGGCTGGCGCGGCGCGAGACCGAGTTTTCGTCCGCACCGGTGATCGCGGTGACGAGATCCTGGTTGGAAGCGTCGGGCTCGAACTCGCCGTTGTTGCGGCCGAGGCGCAGCACCACGATCCGGTCCGCGACCGCGCGGACGTCCTCCATGTTGTGGCTGATCATGATGACGCCGAGGCCGCGGGCGCGGACGCGCTCGACGAGGTCGAGCACCTCGGCGGTTTGGGCGACGCCGAGCGCGGCGGTGGGCTCGTCGAGCAGGATGAGCTTCGGCTCGGTCAGCAGTGAACGCGCGATCGCCACGGTCTGGCGCTGTCCGCCGGAGAGCGAAGCAACCGGCTCACGCACGCTCGGGATCCGCGCCGACAATTCGTTGAGCAGCGTCCAGGCGCGGAGCTCCATGGAGACCTCGTCGAGCCGCATCGGATTGAGCTCGCGGCCGAGGAAGATATTTGCGACCACATCAAGATTCTCGCAGAGCGCAAGGTCCTGGAACACGGTGGCGATACCAAGACCGAGCGCCGCGGCGGGATCGGATAGGGTGACAGGCTCGCCGCCGAAGGCGATCGATCCAGAGCTGGGCTGGTGCACGCCGGCAAGGATCTTCACCAGCGTGGATTTTCCAGCACCGTTGTCGCCCACGAGCGCCACGACCTCGCCGGCATGCACGTCGAGATCGACGTTGGTCAGGGCGGACACGGCGCCGAAATGCTTGGAAATTCCGCGAAGACTCAAGACCGGCTTGCGCGGTCCACCCTGCGCGTGATCGACATCCGAGATCGTGGTCATGTGCCAGTCCGTCCTCTCGTCGTTCGTCCCGGCCGCCGCGAGCGGCCGGGACGGACGCAGTTACTGCGTGATGCCGAGCTTCTTGCAGCCGGCGGCATAGCGGCCCGTGCAAAGTTGATCGGCCGTCTGGATCTTCTTGTCGATGATCTCCGCCTTCAGGTTCTCCTGAGTGACGACCGCCGGCACGAACAGATTCGACGGCGCATTGAAGAGCGTGGTTTCCGCCTTGGGTGTCTCGCCGGAGAGGAACTTCACCGCGGCCTGAGCCGCCGCGGCGGCCACGATCTCACTGGGCTTGGAGATCGTGTTGTACTGATCGCCGGCGATGACGAGCTGAAGCGCGGCGATCGTCGCATCGTTGCCCGTCACCGGCGGCACTGGATCGACGCCAGCGGCCTTGAAGGCGGCAATTGCGCCGCCGCCGGTGCCGTCATTGGCCGCCACGACGCCGAGAATCTTCTTGCCAAAGCGAGTGACCTGGCCGCTCGCCCATTGCTGCGCCTTCGGCGGCGCCCAGTCCGGCGTGTCGTATTCGGCGAGAATTGGATAGCCGCTCTTGTCGAGACCGGCGTGAATGCCCTTCTTGATGAGCCCCGCGGCGGCATCGGTCGGCGATCCATTGATCTCAAGCACGCCCTCACCTTCCTTCGCCGTGACGTTGGCGGCCTTCAGATGCTTGATGAGCGATTCGGAGATGGCCTTGCCGATGGCTTCGTTATCGAAGGAGACGTAGAAATCGACCTTGGCGTCCGGGACCGGCCGGTCATAGGCAATGACCTTGATGCCCTGCGACTGTGCCATCTTGACCAGGGAGGCGGCGGCGGTCGAGTCGACGGGGTCGAGCACAATCACCTTGGCGCCCTGCGAGATGACCGAGTTGAACTGCTGTTGCTGCCGTGTGGCATCAGCACTGGCGTTCTGATAGATCACCTTGCAACTTGCGCAGAGCTTCTTCATCTCCGCAGCGAAGCCCGGATAGTCATGTTGTTCGTAGCGGGTGGACGCCTGATCCGGCATCAGGAAGGCAACGGTCGCGTCCTTCACCTCTGCGGCCTGCGAGAACATGGCCGTTGTGCCAAGCAGCGACAGGGCCAGGGCCAGTGTGCCCGTATGTTTCGGGGAGAACCTTTTCATTCGGACTTTCCTTTCCAGAACTAGAGTGCTGTGGTTGATCCTTGAAGACGGGCCTTCGCGGCTCCCGTCGCCGGCGGCGATGAGTGCCGGTGCTCCGAAGCCGCGCGGAATTCCTGGACAAGCGATTCCTGTCGCGGGCTGCCATCGGCATGCCCGCGTCATTCTTCCCGTGGTGGTCTCCTCCTTTGCTTTTTCGCCGGCTAGGCCGCGCGTGCCGTATTGATGTTCTGCGCGAGCAATCGCCTGAAGCGCGAAGGCGGCATGCCTTTCTCGGCCAAAAACTGCCGGTTGAAATTGGAGAGATTGTTGAAGCCGACCTCGAAGCAGATGTCGGTGATCGACGCCTGCTCGTCGCTCATCAAGATCTGGCAGGCGAGATTGATGCGCAGCCGCTTGACGTATTGCACCAGCGACATGCCCGTGTGCCGGCGGAAGGAGCGCGAAAACGCGCTCTGCGATTGGCCGGCGATGGCCGCAAGCTCGGCTTCACCGAAAGGCTGCGTCAGGTTCTGCCGGATGAAGGCGAGCGCCTTGTTCATCCCCGCGGACATGTATCCCGAGGGGTCAGGCAAATAGTTCGGGCTCGAGAGCGGCCGCGCGCTTCGGGCGCGCGAGAGCGTTCCCAGGATCATCAGGAACAGCTCGATCCGGCGCACACCGTTCGCCGTCGCGATCTCCTCCATGAGTGGCGCGACCGCTTCGCTTGTGCTGCGGGTGAAAAGCGCGCCGCGGCGGGAGAATTCCAGCAGCGAGGCAAGGCCCGAAAGCTCAGGCATGACCTTTATCAGGTCGCCGATGAATTCTTCGCTGAACTGGAGGACGCGTCCCCGCAGCGGAATGGTGGTCTCCGCCGGCAGATCGCTCACCCAATTGTGCGGCAGATTGGGGCCGGTAAGAACGAGATTGCCCGGTTCGAATTCGCCGATGAAGTCGCCGACGAAATACCGACCGCTGGTCGCCACGACCTGGTGCAGCTCGTATTCTGGATGGAAATGCCAGCGGACCGTGTGGAATGGGTAGCCGTGCGACCACGCCTTGAACGACTCGCCGCGCCGTATCTGGACAACTTCCAGGTCCGGTTCCATATCCGCTCCCTTCGGGCCGGTGCGGTTTTTGATGATCCGCCCCTGTTCCCTTGTCGGCTGAATTTGCTCAGCGCTTCGTTAGGGATCGTAGCGACCGGTATCCGGGCCCGCCACCACGATTTCAATGTGCAACTGATACTTTTTTGATGTGCAGCACACAGCGGCCCCGTAACCGGGTCCGGCGCCTCACAACACCGGCTCGACCGAAAGTGCGGTCTCGCACATGCGCGACGGTTGCGCACAGCAGGTCACGATTGCGCGGAAGGCTTACGGTGATTGAGCTAACTGTTGCCACTCGCATTCACCCCACGGAATGAGCTGCGACAACCGCGGCCGTGCTCTTCAAAACGTACGCTCACACAAATGATCATGAGTGGATTTTTATGGATCCTCTCGGTGCACACGCCGCGCACACGCAGCCGTCTAACCAATTGAAAAACTTGAATTCTCGGTCCGATCCATCATGGGGGCCACGGAAAACAAAGACCCCTAAGATTCAACGGCTTCGCCCCAAGTATCCGATGGAGTGAGCATAAAAAGCGGCCTCTCTCAGCTATCCGGCTAAAGATAAACATCCATCGCCCAAGCAGAACGGTCCGTTCAACCATTGATCCGAGAACTCAATGACTGTGAACCGACGGGCTCAAATTTGGACACGCTACATCGATCAATAGATCTGTCTGAGTCGCTCCATAGGGGGTAACGGCGCGTAAGAATTGACGTCAGAAGGTCGCGCCGCCTTCCGGCTCGTGCGTTGCAAGGGAGCTCACCGCCATCTTCGCGGACGATGCGATAGCCGATCCAGGCCAAGCCCCGTGCTGCCCTCGCCGATCTGCTTGGTCGTAAAGAACGGCTCGAAGAAGCCGCTGATGTGATACCTATCGATTCCCGGGCCGTTACTCGAAATTCGCGGAGCCGCAAGGACGGTGGATGCGGAGGGCTCCCACATCTGTAACGATGGGACGCTTCAAATCAGCAAGTCATGAGGCGCGGGTACAACGGCGTGATGCGGAACGTTATGAACGGGGGCGACCGCGTGTTCGTCCAGTGCATCAGGGATCGATTTGCCGATGGTGTGGAGGTCCACTTCCTGACCAGGCGGAACGTGCCGACCTGGCGGGCCATCAAGCTCAACTACCGCGCCGAATGTGGGAGGAGTCGCATAGCTATCGAAGCGAAACGCCAATTCCGCACCCCCAATCTCGAAGGCAACTTTAGCCGGCTGTACGGGGTCCAACGCGGTTGCAGCAGGTTGCGCAGCCTGCGGCCAGTTTCCGGAGTCACCGCCATTTGCGACGCTCGGTTTGACCATCTCAGCTGCTTCGGGTGCGTCTTTAGAGCCATGTAAATCGTGCTCGGAGTTGCCATGCTCCACGACGGTCGGTTCTTCCCCGGCTGACGCTGCCGCAACATCCAAGACCGGAGCTTGATGCTCGGCGCCATTTCCCGGCGCGAAGCCAGCCTCAGTCAACTCTGTGGCTGCCGCCTTTGCAGGGCCTGGTTTTGAAACGTGCTGTGAGTCACCGCGGCCCTCGCTACCGGCCGTTGCGACGCTTGGCTCATCGAGCTCAGCTGCTTCAGGTGCGTCTGCAAGAGTTGAGTGCCCCGAATTGCCGCGTTCCACGCCATCTGCGTCTGCCGTCTTCGCCGAACCCGGCGAAGCATCCGAAGCCGGGAAATGATGCTCGTTGTCGTTACCGAAGCTGTGTCCTTGCACAGAACCAGATTCAGTCAGCTCTGTGGCTGCCGCCTTTGCAGGCCCGTGCTGTGAGTCACCGCGGCCCTCGCTACCGGCCGTTGCGACGCTTGGCTCATCGAGCTCAGCTGCTTCAGGTGCGTCTGCAAGAGTTGAGTGCCCCGAATGGCCGCGTTCCACACCATCGGCGTCTGCCGTCTTCGCCGAACCCGGCGAAGCATCCGAAGGCGGAAAATGATGCTCGTTGTCGTTACCGAGACTGTGCCCTTGCGTAGAACCAGCTTCAGTCAACTCTGTGACTGCCGCCTTTGCAGACCCTGGCTCTGAATTGTGCTGTGAATTATCGCGGCCCGCGCTACCGAGGCCAGGCTCAGGGTCGGCTGCTTCCGGTGGTTTTGCAGAGGTTGAGTGCCCCGAATTGCCGCGTTCCAAGCCATCTGCGTCTGCCGTCTTCGCCGAACCTGGCGAAGCATCCGAAGCGGGGGAATGATGCTCGTTGTCACTGCCGGCGCCATTTCCCCGTATGAAGCCAGCTTCAGTCAATTCCGGTGGCTTCGAAGCGTGCTGGGAGTTACCGCCCGCGCTACCGGCCTTTGCGACGCCTGGCTCACCGGGGTCGGCTGCTTCCGGTGGCTTTGCAGAGGTTGAGTGCCCCGAATTACCGTGTTCCACGCCATCGGCTTCTGCCGTCTTCGCTGCCCCTCGCGAAGCCTCCGAAGCGGGGGAATGATGCTCGTTGTCATTGCCGGCGCCATTTCCCCGTATGAAGCCAGCTTCAGTCAATTCCGGTGGCTTCGAAGCGTGCTGGGAGTTACCGCCCGCGCTACCGGCCTTTGCGACGCCTGGCTCGCCGGGGTCGGCTGCTTCCGGTGGCTTTGCAGAGGTTGAGTGCCCCGAATTACCGTGTTCCACGCCATCGGCTTCTGCCGTCTTCGCAGCCCCTCGCGAAACCTCCGAAGCGGGGGGATGATGCTCGTTGTCATTGCCGACGCCATTTCCCCGTATGAAGCCAGCTTCAGTCGGCTCCGGGGGCTTCGAAGCGTGCTGGGAGTTACCGCCCGCGCTACCGGCCTTTGCGACGCCTGGCTCACCGGGGGCGGCTGCTTCCGTTGGCTTTGCAGAGGTTGAGTGCCCCGAATTGCCGTGTTCCACACCATCGGCTTCTGCCGTCTTCGCTGCCTCTCGCGAAGCCTCCGAAGCGGGCGGATGATGCTCGTTGTCATTGCCGACGCCATTTCCCCGTATGAAGCCAGCTTCAGTCAATTCCGGTGGCTTCGAAGCGTGCTGGGAGTTACCGCCCGCGCTACCGGCCTTTGCGACGCCTGGCTCACCGGGGTCGGCTGCTTCCGGTGGCTTTCCAGAGGTTGAGTGCCCCGAATTGCCGTGTTCCACACCATCGGCTTCTGCTGACTTCGCTGCCCCTCGCGAAGCCCCCGAAGCGGCGGGATGATTCTCGTTGTCATTGCCGACGCCATTCCCCTGCATGAAGCCGGCTTCAGTCGATTCCGCTGCCGCCTTTGCAGACCCTGGCTCCGAAGCGTGCTGTGAGTTATCGCCCGCTGCGCTGCTAGAGCCAGCCCCCCCATTGATCGGCTCATTCTTCGATGTGAGATTTTCAACTGCCGTGACCGTCGCGCTATGAGCAAGCGCGATCGGTGATACATGAGCCGACCCGCCGGACCCACCATCGCTCTCATCCGTTGTAGCCACCGAATCGCTAGTGAAGGTTCTGGACCTTGTCGCTCCCCCCGAGCCGGTCCGAGCCTGCCCGAATCCGAACGTCAAGCCGTTGTCGGTCAGAGTGCTCCAAACTGCCGCGCTCCCGAGCGCGCTCTCGCTCGTCCCGATAACTGTATGGGCACTATCCGCACTCAGAACAGCTTCGGTTGCGGTCGCCGATGTCAGCGCTTCGAGCTGATCCAGGGTGATCGCGACAGCCGCGCCTTCCGGCTGGCCGACGAAATCCGACTCCGCAATGGAGACAATCCCCTGCAGATGGATTTCCAGCAGGCCCCGGTCTCCGACATCGAGACTCCGATCAGTCGGATTCACGTACACGATCGTTTCGTTGGTTGCGGGATTGTAGATCCAGGCGAGGGTATGCGGCGGTATGGACTTGCTTGCTGCTGTCATATGGAGCCAGGCAAGCGCTCCGAAAGCCGCAAGATTGATCCGGCTCGATCCAGATGCGAAATCGAAGCCAGAGTGGGAAGAGGTCGAATTGGAATCGATCGGGGAGCGATAAACAACGTTTTCGCCAACGTCGCCGCCCATCCGTTGATCGCGGCCATCTCCGCCAATACCGGCATCGCGACCCGAGCCCGGTGAGCCATGGGGTTCTTGCAGGTTGTGGTCCGCAGCACCATGACTCATTTGGTTCGAAGCGCCTTCGCCCGCGACGCGTTCGTTGCCGGTGGTCACAAGCGCGGCAGGCAGGCGCAAATCGTGCAAAGGGAAAGCCGGGGGAAAGCCGTCTACATCATTGGTATCGGCATCGGTTATCGAGGCCAGTTTTGTAGTCGCATTCTCGCCGGTGACCACCACGAAGCTGTCGATCGGCGCTTTGCCCGGGTCATGCGATTGCACGGCAAGATGGGGGTCGTTCAGTGCGTAGATCAACGCACCGGTTAGAGTGGCGAAGGTGCCATACCCTCCGTGAATCGACGTCGGAGTGGAAGCAAGCCGCGGGAATTGATGTTCAGAGGTCGGGTCTCCAACGATCTGTGTGTCGCTGGTGCCCCGCAGTAATGGCGTAGGAAGATTGGGCGTGCTCGATCCAACCGGGCCGTGGTCCTTCCACGTTTTCGAGCCTGCGGATTGCTCTGCCGGGCTCAGCGCTCCTAGTGCCTCCGCCGGGTTCGTGACCAGGCTCGCCTTGGCAAAGAAGTCCCTCTGGGTTGACGTCTCGCCGGATTCCCAGGCCACGAGGTGTCGGAGAATAGCTCTCTTCCAGGGCTCATATTCGGCATGCTCTCCCGCGCGACCGACGCTGTCGTCGTCCGGATCCACGTCGTTCGCTTCCGACGCCTTGAGTTCGTCCGCAATTGCGAACGCCAGAAACGCCAGCGCAAGCAGGCCGAAGCCGGACGGTCGCTGCAACAACGCGAGGGTAGCGAGCACAGTTCTGTTGGTAATTTCAAGCTTCTGAAATATGTTGTATAGGTGTACTTTGACTGTCCCTGGGGAAACGTTTAGCTGGCGCGCAATCTCCTTGTTTGACATTCCTTCTGAGACTAGTCGTACAATTTGAAGTTCCCGGTGCGTCAATAGCTCCAGCATCGTTTCCACTTTGCCGCCGCCGTCAGCTGCCTGGCCGGCTGGCAAGAGATCGGATTGCTCGCGCGACACGCTGCGCTCCGTCATCAGGCGCAGTAATCGCAGCATAGTGTCCGAGGAAGCATGCTTCGAGATTACGCTGGAGGCGCCAGCAGCAATAGCGGCGGCTAGATCGTGATCTGCTTCGGATTCGGTAAACAACACCAAGCGCGTGGAGAGATTCTCAGCTTTCGCAATCGCGAGGATCTCGGGGACCGTCAGATCTGGCAGGTTGTCAGCAACAAGCGTGACGTCGGGTGTCAGATTCCGAATTGCTTCGAGACACCTTGTCCCATCGCTGCACGATGCGACAACGTCGAAGTCCTGCTGTGCCCCGAGTACCGACTTCAGCCCCTGTAGAACGATCGGTTGTCGATCTACGATCAGAAGCCGGATCCGTCTCTGCTTCACAGATACGTCTAACATGGACTGTGCCTCGGCCCGGCCATCTATGTACTTCGGCATATGGCCGAGGCCAAGCGGGATTATTAAAATACAATTAATAGAATAGGGAAAGAGGCTTAGCTGGCTAAAAATGACTTAAAATCGCAAGCTTTTAAGGCATTTAGGTGATAAATATATCATTTGACCCGATGGCCAGTGCGATTTACCGCGCGGGCGACATCGAGGCGATCGTGGAAATGTATGCCGAAGGTGCCGTGGTTCGCTGCGGCTGCGGGGGCGTCAAGACCATTACCGGCAACGAGGCACTTCGTGCCTATCGGATTGATCGCCTCCGAGAATATCCGGCGGGCACGTTGGACGATCTCAATCCCTGGCACGAGGGGGTCATTATCTCGTACGACCCTGGCGCGATCCAAGCCCGCGTTGGGTCACGTGTTGGCCTTGCGGGGCAAGGCCGGCGTTCCCGCGGACGCGTCGTTGCGTGCCACTCGTTAGCGAAAGCATGTCGAAGGACGATACGCCTCCAGCAGAGTGAGACTGCCAACTCGTCGATGTTAAGGAGGCTTCCCAGCTTACTGCACCGCCAATGCGGCGCGAGCGCGTGAAGGCGCTGGAGACTCGGCTTCAGCTTGAAGCGATGCCGCCCCAACTCGTCTTCAACACGGATACTAGCGGGCCATATACCTACGACGCGGCATGCGATTGTCGGGCCACCCCGTACTCGCCATTGATCATGGGAACCATGTCTGTGGTGGTCGGTTGGCTTGCTGTTGAGCTGGAACGCCGCAGAGCAGCTCGACACATCGGCATGAGTTCTAGTGCCGAGTATCCGTCGGGAGCCAATCCCATGATGGACCATGCGACTAGAATTGAAAATCGTTTGTTAGCAGCGTTGCCGCCAGCGGATTTTGCTTTGCTCGCGCCTCATCTCCGGAAAGTCGCGATCGAACGCAATTCCGTGCTCATCCGATCGGGCGATCGGATCGAACATCTTCTCTTCCCCCTCAGCGGCGCCATCGCCGCGATCACGGAGCTGCCGAACGGGCAAACAGTTGCCACGGCGATCATCGGGCGCGAGGGCGCCGTGGGTTTGACGTCAGCGTTTGGCGCATCCGCCGCGCCTGCGACCGCGGTCGCCCGTCTATCCGGGGCCGCGCTGCAGATCTCACCTGCGCAATTCCTGGCAGCCCAACATCGCAGCCCCGCAATCGCATCCATGGTGCAGGTCTTCACGATGTCGTTGTTGACGCAACTCCAGCACGTGGCGGCCTGCAATGCACTACATTCCGTCGAAGCGCGCTTAGCGCGCTGGCTCCTTCACATCCATGATCGTGCGAATGCAGGTGACCTGCTCCCGCTGACGCAAGAAACATTGTCGGAGTTGCTCGGCGTTCGCCGCACCACGGTCACGCATGTCGTGTGCACAATGCGCGCGTCAAGAGCGCTGAAATCCAGTCGGCGCGGCCAGCTCGAGATTGATCGGCCGCGGCTCGAAGCCGTGGCATGCGAGTGCTACAAGGTCATGAGCCGCAGAATCGATCGGATAGTCTCGCACGGCGCGGTCGGGCTCATCCCTGGGGCTCCAGCGCGCCCCCCCCTCCCGCTCGCCCGGTAGCCGAATAGCCAAGACAGGCTCGTAGGCCGGTTCGCTTTCGCGAACCATCCGCACGCACCCTTCCGGTCGTCCATTCGCTTTGAGACGCTCGTTACACCGCGATTTATTGCAACCGACCAGCACGGGCATGAGCTTCGCCTGTGCGAAGCTGGAACGACCTCCCGCGGTCTGAGCTCGGGCATGGGGGACTGTCCGCCTTGCGCAGCTTGCGCTGACGATTCTCTTCTCGACCTACCCGGTCTCTGAGCTTCTCGAGTTCTGCGAGCCGGGCGACAAGCGCTTCGAGACGCTCTCGAAGAAGGGCCGCAGGACTCTCCGCTCGAATGCGGGTATTCATGACACGCCTCCTGATCGAGCCTCCGGGGAGGCCGCTCGGCTGGCCAGATATGCCTTCGGCCTCGCGTTTGGCCTGTCGGAGCACAAGGCCCAGCCTGGCTTGGCCGCACGGCAGCCCATAGGTCTCCTTCATGGGCTGAGAAGATCTTACGGGCTGGATTGGGTTGCGCTGGAAATCCGAGTACTAGCTCCAGGGCAATCGGCCTTGCGCTTTTCCTCGTTCTCTTCGTCTGCGCAATCGACCCCACCATTTGCACTTGGAATTCCAGAGCCGCCGCCGGTTGCGAAGGGCCCTTTTGCGTTGCCTCCGCCAGCACCGGCCCCGCCGCTACCGCCAGCCCCGCCGGATGCCCCTCCGGCATGAGAAGATCCGGCAGAGCGACCACCAGGTGTTCCCCCACCCCCTGATGATCCGCCGCTGGAACTCCCCGGCCCTGCCGCGGACGAGCGATCATTGTCAAAGAACGACTGGCCGCTGTCGCTTTGCTTCGCCCCGTGCAGGCCGCCCGAACGTGCAATGGCTTTTGAGGTCAGGGAGGTGGACAGAAGCAGCGTCATGACGGGGGGCGTCACGGCTGCAAATCTTCCGCAGGTCTTCAAAAACGCCCGCCGGTCGTCATCTTCGTTGCCGTCCCGGGTCACGATGCGTCCTCCTCGATTTAAAACGACGTTTGCATTATTATATATTAAATATAGATTTTCAACCAAGAATTTTCTTTGTCCGGTGAGAGGTTACTGAACGTGCGCGACCCGGACAGAAAGCCGGCGATTTCCCGTGCTTCTCCCGGTTTTTTGCGGCGCACTGTCTCGGGGCATCAATTTGAGTTGCGCCCGAGCATTTAATTTAGTTAACTTGAATTTAACTAACGGGCGCGGGCTCGGCTACAATGGATCATTGCGATGCCACTGCAATTCTATCGGTCCGTCCGGGACATGGAGATCTGGAGTGCGAGCAGCCACGGCTTCTCGTTCGTGATCAGTTTCGGAAGCCCGGGAGGTCCAGGCTTTCACGGCCGCTCCGGCTACCTGGCGAGTTGGCGTCCGCTCCACAATAACCAAGCCGCAATCAAGATTGGCGGCTCGCCCTTTCGAACGTTGGCCGAGGCCGAGGGGGCCTGCCTCAACATGATTGAGCATCTGGCACCGCGATAGGCCGCCCCTCGCGCATACTGCCGAAGACGCGCCAGACGTACCCCTCAGTTCGCGCTGGCTGGATCCTGACGCAACAGACCAAGGGAATCCGGCTCATCTGGCGCTGCATGCAGCTCGCTTCGCGAGATCGCCAATGCCGCGAGAACCGTACGATTGCTGATTTCCAGCTTCTGGAAGATATGATGAAGGTGGACCTTGATCGTACCGTCGGCGAGATTCAACCGACGCCCAATCTCCTTGTTCGATAGCCCCTCCGATACGAGCCGCATGATCTGCCGCTCCCGGTCAGTTAGCTGTGTCAAAGGCTTCACACTGGCCAGGGGGGCCTCGCTGACGTGCCCGTTGTTCGGCGAAGCCGCAGCTTGGCCCTGGGCAGCTTTCCGCAGGGTTGCGACCAGCATCTCCGCATCCGAATCCTTCGAGAGGACGATGCAGGCGCCGTTCAGGGCCGACCTTTGTAACTCACTGTCGGCCGTAATACCGGTGAAGAAGATAATCGGAGCACGTGGGCCGACGGCGTTCGCACGAGCGAGCATCTGCTGTCGACTGAAGTCGGGCAGTGCAGCATCGACAAGCGCTACGTCCGGCGCAAGAAATCGAATTGCCTCGATACAGCTCGCGCCATCGCTGCAGGAAGCAACGACGACAAAATCACGCTGCGTCGCAAGAACGCTCCTAATCCCTTGCAAGACGATCGGGTGTCGATCAGCGATGACAATTCTGATGCGGCGCATGCTTCCCTTGCCTGTTGCTAACAACCCCTCTTGCAGCCGTTTAATCCACCCTCCTTCTGAGACGCGGGAGTTATATCCAGTCAGCTCCGTCAATAACGTCGCAGGGTCCTAGTCTGAGACGGACCTTGCGGCAACGTTCGATGGCTTACACTATCGTAACTCGCCCAGAGAATGCGTGCAGCACCGTAAGAATGCGGTGCTCAACGCAAAATTCGAAACCGCGGTTTTTGCGAGGATAATGACATTCCATCTACAATTTTTGATGGCTTCGGACTGAAAATTCACGCCAAGAATGTCATCGGCGCACTGATCGGGCGGGTGTGCCATGATGGTCAACATCCAATTAACTTAGTTCGAGCCGGATATTACCAACGATATATAGGGACATTCACGATTCAAATCTAACATTCGACGAAGTTTCACTGAAGCGAGGCCCGTTCATGAAGCCTAGCTCCGGGAAGGGAGGAGGGAAAGTATTACTATTCATCAAAGCAACGGCTGGTAATCAAGGACAGAACAAGGCTGCGGTTGATCGTAGCCCGTGTAGCACCGACGGAAGTCCCAGTACCGCGCTTGAGGCCGAATTTCGTTAATTCAGCAATTTTTCAATTATTGGCACGGATTCGTCGTCGGCAATGAGTAGGTGGTCACATGTATTCTTCGGCAGTTTTGCGTCAAACACATAAAGCCCTCATCGTTCAATTCACAGAATTGCAGAACTTACGTAATCGCGTGTTGAAAGCAGAGGAGCGATTGCTCGCGCCCAAGCGACGGGCCCACGGACGGAGGGCGCTCAGGAGGCGACCGCCCGGTCGGAGATACAGTCTTAACCGCTAGCACCAAGTACTGCGCTGCACACAAGCGCCGCCGCGCGCCCGGATCGCGCTTGCCCAACCCTGCCATGACCTGATAATGCCCCCTCCTGTTTCGGTTCGGAAGTAGCTGGGGACGGCTTCCATGGGGAAAAGTGACTGGGTCGACTTGACCACAGCCGAGCTGTGGGGGCTTTACGATGAGGTGACGACCGTTCTCAGTCGCAGGATGACCGCGGAAAAGGTCAAGCTCGAAGAGCGGCTGCGCAAGATTGAGGGGACCGCCGTTTCGTCCCCGAACGGGGAACGTCCGCGCCGCCCCTACCCGCCGGTGCTGCCGAAATACCGGAACCCGAAAGACCCGTCCGAAACCTGGTCTGGCCGCGGCAAACAGCCCCGCTGGCTGAAAGCGCAGCTGCGCGCCGGCAAGAAGCTGACCGATCTCCTGATCGACCGCTCGTCCGCACAAAGACGCCGCCGGACCGGCTGAGCCCCAGCCGCACCGCGACGGCCCATTGGACCGCAGAATTTACCGATTGTCGTCCTGTTTCCCGTTGGGGGTGCCGTCACCGCCGCCATTGCCGAAGCCATTGTTGCCACGCACAATTCGCCCCCCTGAACTGGCTATCGCGGCCGAGGTCAGGGAAGTGGAGAGCAACAGCGTCACTGTCGGAGGAGTAACCGCGGCGAATTTTCCGCAGGTCTTCAAGAACTCACGACGATCATCGCCTTCCGCGTCGAATTGGGTCATCGGCTCGTCCTGCTGTATTCCAGCCCAATCCTCAAGGTAGACCCAAAATCGTCGACCCTCAAATTAAATAAGTTAATCGCTGATTTGAATTACGCGACTGGAGATCACGATTGCGTTGCCGGCGGTGCCCGGAGATTGAACTCTCCGGTGCAACAGAGCCCAACATTCAGCTCACGGTTTATTTTGACATTTAATCCAAGGCCAATTAATAATAAAATTTAATTTGCAGGCGGACTTGGGGGCCCTGACTCCAAGCGCTGCAGCCGGAGTCTGCGGAATTGCATGTTGATTTCCAGCTTCACTCGTTGAGCGGCCTCCTTGCGCGAGCCAGCTCCCTGCGCGCCGAATACGCAGCTGCAAGACCTTGGCCGCACGTTGTCCTCAACGATGCCTTTCCCGAGAAGCTGTTGGACATGGTCGCGGCCGAATGCGCCGCCCTCCCGGAAGCCCGCCTGATTACCACGACTACCGATCGCCTGGTCAAGCAGGAGGTATCGGACGGACTGGGGCCGGCCACTCAGCATCTGCTGAGCCTAGTGGACAGTGCCGGCTTTCGAGCATTCATTTCGGCAGTCACCGGCGTTCGAGATCTTCATTCCGATCCGACGCACAAATTTGCGGGAGTTCATCGAACGCCCCCAGGAGGCTTCACGAAGATTCACCGCGATTTCGAGGTTCACCCGACGACCGGGCTGTTCCACCGGGTCAATCTGCTCATCTATCTCAATCGGGATTGGCCCGAAGCTTACGGCGGCAGCCTCGAATTATGGCCTGCGGACATGTCGGCGCTCGGATGCCGCATCTTTCCCCGGTTCAACACCGTGATCCTCTGGGAGACGCACGGTGCCACTCTCCACGGCCTTCCGGATCCGGTCTCCTGTCCCCCCGGTCGAATGCGCCTTTCCGTCGCATCCTATTACTACACGACGACGCGCCGTATCGTCGCATCGGGCGAACGCCGCGTGCGGTATTGGGCAGCGCGACCCGGCGAAGATCCGGGGATCGAGCAAATGAGCTGGCAGGATCACGTGCGCGCGCTCCTACCCGATCCGCTCCACAACGTGCTCCGGGCGGCACGCGATTGGATATCCAGAGCGCACCGGTCGAGAACACCATGAAGCCGGCGTCTTCCAGCGGCAACAGCGGGACCCATCAATGACCGCGACCGGAACCTCAGTCGCGCAATTGCGATCTGATGCGGATAAGAGAGCGCTTCGCAGGCCAGGCTTTTCACCTGTTCGACTGCGAATGCTGATGAAGCGCGCCCTCGCTGAAACGGGACTGGACATGTCGGGAATGACTGTGCTGACCGAAGCCGCGACTGGCGCTTATGCCGTCACCCCAGTCTTGGCTGCAATGGCCGGAGCCAAGCAGGTCTACGCATTCACGAAACCTGGCCGCCATGGGACTGTGACAGATGCCAAACGAGAGACGTTCGAGATCGCAGCCACCCTAGACGTCGCTGACCGCATCGAGATTCTGGAAAAGATCAGCCCCGAGGTGCTTCACAGCGTCGACATCGTGACCAACAGTGGCCACCTCCGTCCGCTTACAGCTGCGCTGATCGACCAGCTGCGCGGCGACGCCGTGATTGCCTTGATGTTCGAGGCCTGGGAGTTTCGTCGCGAGGACTTGGATATCGAAGCGTGCGCGCGACGCAAAATCCGGGTGGTCGGCGTCAACGAGCGACACCCCGCCATCGACGTCTTCTCATTCCTTGGCCCGCTCGCCGTGAAGCAGTTGCACGATTGCGGGCTGGCAGTTCTCGGTAACAAAATCGCCCTGCTCTGCGACAACGACTTCCTTGCCCCCCTGCACACCGGGCTGACGAACCTGGGGGCGAACGTCGAGACGTTCGACAGTGTTGCGGCAGTCCATCCTGGCGCATGGGAGGCCTTCGTGGTCGCGTTGCAGCCAACGGACTCGCCGCGCATCGGCCGGGCGGAGGCTGCGCATCTGGCCGCATGCGCGCCCGACGGCGCCGTTGTGGTGCAGTTCTGGGGCGACGTCGATCGAGCCGTGCTAGCCGCCAATGGTCTTGCGGTCTGGCCCCCACAATCGGTCGGACAGGGCCATATGGGCATTCTGCTGTCGGAGATCGGCCCCGAGCCGATCATACGATTGCAGACCGGCGGCTTGCGCGCGGCCGAGTGGGTCCGCCGGGGCGGTGCCGTCACAGAGGACGGTTTCGCCCAGCTTGTACCATGGCCGGAGGTGACATGACGGAGCAGCCGCAGCCCGATGTCGTACTCCTCGCGGACGGACCGACGGGCTTCGCAGCGCTTCGCTCGTTGGCTGCGCACTGCCGCGTGGTCCAGATATTCCGGAGACCGGACCAGCCCGACGCGAGCGCGTTGAAGGCATTTGCCAACAACCGCGGCATCCCGGTCGCGGCAATGCAGGACCTGAACCAGCTTCAGAAAATGATCGCAGAGCTGCGCCCGGCGGCCGTTGTGATCTCTTCGTTCGATCGGATCATCCCGCCGCAGATTCTCGCATTGTGTCGCTTCGTCAACGTGCACTATTCGCTTCTGCCGCATTATCGCGGCCGCGCCAACGTCAATTGGGCAATCATCAACGGCGAGACGACCGCCGGGATCAGCATTCACCTCGTCATCCCGGAACTTGATGGCGGCAATCTGCTGTTTCAGCAGGCCATTCCGATCGGCGCGAACGACACGGTCACCTCGCTCTACGAGCGCCTCAACGCGATTCAGGAACGTGAGCTCGGCGGGGTCGTCGTACGAGCGATCACCGGCTACCAAGGCACTTCTCAAGATACCGACAATGCCTCCTATGGCTGCGCCCGTGTTCCGGAAGATGGAGAGATCGACTGGTGCCAGCCTACCGACACCATCGATCGGCTGATCCGCGGCCTGACACCGCCATTTCCAGGTGCCTTCAGCCACCTTGACGGGCAGCGGCTCATCATCACCAACGCGTCGCCGCGGCTTGATGCTCCCTGCTATATTGGCCGCGTACCAGGCCGGATCGTGGGACGGTCACCTTCCGAAGGCTGGGTGGATGTGCTGACAGGCGACGGCGTCCTGCGCATGTTCAGCGTCCTTCCTCCCAACTCCGAGCGACCATGTGCTGCCGCTTCTGCCATCGGATCGACGCGCGCCACCCTGGGGCTGTCGCGCCTCGATCTTCTTCGCCGGATCGTCGCGCTTGAAGACAGGCTCGCTACGCTCGAGCGGCTCAAATGCGCTCACGAGTAAACGCAAACGCTCTGGCCAAGGAAGGCTCAGGGCTTTCGCGCCAGTGCCTCATACCCCCTCTCGTCCAATCGTGACCCACAGCCCGTCACGGCCCGGGCTTTGCACGCGAACCCAGCGATAGGGCGTCCGCGACCAGGGCTTAACCTGTGGCGTGAGATTGTCGAGGACGAGATCGCCGCTCCTGGTACGCATGAGGAGCACCAGATGATGTTCACCGGAACTGACGACGACTTCGCTCAATAGCAGGACACGCGCCGGCCAGCCGCGCCGAAGCAACTCGTGGCGCTTGCTCACCGCGTAATCGTTGCAATCGCCACGCGCGGGATTAATGGTCCACGCCTCGCCCGCAAGGCCGAGCTCGTTGCGGGCGGGCTCAATCGCCAGATTGACCGCGCGATTGACCTCCCGCAACTCCGCCCATCGCTTCTCGGTCAACCGGATCGGCCCGCCGCGGAAGAAACGCCGCGGGCGGCATTCGGCCTGATAGCGCAGGCAAAACGCGGTGTAAGTGAGGGGGGGAAGGGCCGGACGCCCCAGCTCGATGCGCGCAGGGTCCGCTTGGGGGGCCCTCGGCACGGCCGGCAATGCCGCACCCGCCCATTGAACGCCCCCGATGATGATAACGATGGCTGTCGCGATGATCGAGCCTGAGGTTCGTTGCACCTGCCGCTCTCCTGCAAATGCCAAATCGACGCGGGCCGCAGCACGACCCAGCCGAACGCTGCAGGCCGCAATCCGTTGTTATTTAAATTATATATTATAATTTAATTTGCAAGATTAAATAGAATTAATATCTGCATTTAAACCGCGGCGGACACGACCAGGGCCGGCGACGCTTTGCAAGCGAGGAACTCGGATGGATCGAGAAGCCCCGATCAGACAGGCCCTTTTCATCCGGGCCACGCGAAGTGCAATCACAGGCGACAGGCGTGGCCGCCCCAGAGCGAGACGGACGGCTTCGGACCGAACATTATTTTATTGATTTAATTGGTCGCCATGCTCAAATCGCAAGAACAGCCCTCGCAGGCCGGACCGATTTCATATGCCAATTGAGCTGCTCGTCATTGTGGGAGCCGAAGCTTCAATACTCGGCTTCGTCGTCGCGATGGCCCTGCGCGCCAAGCGGATGGACGTGCTGAGCGGGCGATCGCTTGAACAACCCGTGATCTCAGCGCGGCACGACAGGCACGCGCCCCCGCCGATCGGTCGGCGAGCGCGCGATCTACTGCGGGGGTGGGCGCAGCGACGCTGACGCCCATGTGTAGGGCGCCAGCCCGCGTGCGTTCGCCAAGCGCTGCCCACGGCTTGCACCGAGCTCAGCGCTCCTTGAATGCACGCTCCGCCTGATCGTGCAGCGGCTTGAGCAGATAGGACAGCGCGGTCCGACCAGCCGTCTTGATGAAGACCTCCACCGGCATTCCTGGCAGCAGCTTGGCGGAGCCGAGCTTCGCCAGCTCCTCGGGCTTCAGCAGGATACGGCCCGTGTAATAACTCGTGCCGGCGCGCTGATCCTGCGTGATATCTGCCGAGACCATGCTGACCTCGCCGTCGATTTCGGGCGTGGTCTTCTGGTTGAACGCTGCAAAGCGCATCGTCGCGGTCTGCCCCACATAAACCTGGTCGATATCCTTCGGTGGGATCTTGACCTCGACCGCAAGCGAGTCCGCATCAGGAACGATCAGCATGATTTGCTCGCCGGGAGAGATCACGCCTCCGACCGTGTGGACGCTGAGTTCATGGACGCGGCCGGACTGTGGCGCCCTGATATCGATCCGATGCAATTGATCGACCGCCGCAGTCTTGCGCTCGCCCAGTTCGGAGAGTTTTGAGCGCGTTTCGATCAGGTCCTTGCCGACTTCCGTCCGCAGGTCCTGGTCGATCTGAATGCTCTGGAGGCCGATTTCGGAGATCTTGCCTTTCGATTGCGCAATCATGCCGGCCAACTGGCTGCGCTCGCCTTCGATGCGTGCGGAGTCGCGCTCGAGGGAATTGAGCCGCGTGATCGGCACCAGATTCTTTTGCCAGAGGCTACGCACGCCCTCCAGTTCCTGGCGGATAAATTCAACTTCCTTCTGCTTGGCCTCGGTCTGCCCCGTATAGCCCTTGATCTCGTTCTCCAGCTGCGCGCTTTTTTCCTGCAACTGCGCTTTTTGGCCGCTCCTTGCCTGACGGCGGAGGTCGAACAGCTTCCGCTCCGCAGCGATTGCACGGCTCGCCTCAGAATTGTTCTCCTTGGCTCGGTCGAGCAGCACCTTGGGAAACACGACCTGCTCGGCACCATCGCGCTCGGCCTCGAGCCGGGACTGGCGCGCGAGCAGCTCATCGATGCTGTTCGTGACGATCGTCGCATTGGCGAGCGTCTGAGTCTCGTCGAGGCGGATCAAAACGTCGCCTGCATTGACCCGATCGCCCTGGCGCACGCGCAACTCACCCACGATCCCACCCGTGGAGTGCTGAACCTTCTTGACGCTCGAATCCACGACGACGACACCCTGGGCGATCACCGCGCCCGACAATTGGCTCGTTGTCGCCCAACCGCCGATTCCAAAAGTCACCAGACCCAACATGATCATACCGACGATCATGTAACGCTGGATGGATTGCATCGCCGGCGCTACCAGCTGGCCGTTCATCGGTTGCCTCCTTGAGCTTCCGCGACCACCTTGAGCGGCACGGGATTTCGCAAGACCTTCTTGAGGACCTCCTCCCTCTTGCCGAAGGACTGAACCCTGCCTTCCCCGAGGCACAAGACATGATCGACGGCTTCAAGCGCCTTCGGACGATGGGCGATCACGACGGCGATCCCGCCGCGACGGCGCACGTTCAGGATCGCCTCGGTCAGCGCCTCCTCGCCCTCGGCGTCGAGATTGGAGGAGGGTTCATCCAGCACCACGAGGAATGGTTTGCCGTAGAAGGCGCGGGCGAGCCCGATGCGCTGCCGCTGCCCCGCCGACAGTGCCACCCCCCCCTCGCCGATCTTCGTGCCGTAGCCCTCCGGAAACGAGAGGATGAGATCGTGCGCGCCCGCGGCATGCGCGGCCTCCAGAACAGCGGCGGCGGTCGCCTGCGGATCGAACCGCGCGATGTTCATCGCAACGCTGCCGTCGAACAATTCCACGTCCTGAGGCATGTACCCGATATGCTTGCCGAGGGCGTCAGAAGACCAGTGGTCGAGTGCGGCGTTGTCCAGCCGTATCCGGCCTCGAATGCCCGGCCATACCCCAACCAGCGCACGTGCCAGCGTCGATTTGCCGGATCCGCTCGGCCCAATGATTCCAACCGCCTGCCCGCGCCGCAATTGGAACGACACGTCATTGACGGTAGGCCGCTCCGAGTTCGGAGCGCCGATAAAGAGATTCTCGACCGAGAGAGCGTCAACAGGAGGAGGCAATTCCAGCCGTTCTTCCTCGCTGGGGAGAAGCTTCAGCAAAGCATTAAGCCGTTGTCCCGACTGCCGCGCAGCGACGAACCCTTTCCAGTTCGCAATGGCCAGTTCGACGGGCGCCAACGCCCGCGCGCTGAGGATCGATCCGGCGATGATGATGCCGGCCGTCGATTCCTGGTTGATGACAAGGACTGCGCCAACGGCAAGAACCAGCGACTGCAGGATTGCCCTGAAGATCTTAGAGGCGCCTCCGAGGCTGTTGGCTACATCGCTGGCCCGCTCATGAGCCGCGAGGTACTTCGCGTTGACATCGCGCCACCGCAACGCCGCCTGCTGCCGCATGCCCATGGCCTGCAGAACCTCTGCATTTCGTCGACCCTCGAGCGCGAGTGCCGTTCGCGAGACCGCGAGGCGCGAGGACGCCTTTGCCGGCCCGCGCGTCCTGGTTTCCGTGAGCATGGTAATGCCGATCAACACCAACGCGCCGGCCAGCGCAGTGACGCCAATCCAGAAGTGAAAGAGGAAGCAAACGCCGAGATAGATCGGCATCCAGGGTAGATCGAAGAGCGCCGTCGGCCCGCCGCTCGAAAGAAAGCTGCGGACCTGATCAAGATCCCGCACCGGCTGCAAGCCGTCGCCATCGGCCCTGGTCTTCAAGGGCAAGCGGACAAGCGCGTCGAAAATGCGAATGCCGAGCCGTTCATCAAAGTACCGGCCGACCCGCGCGCTGATCCTGCTTCTGACGAAGTCGAGCCCACCTTGAAACAGGTAGAGGACCGCGGCCAGGACCAGCAAGGCAATCAGCGTCGGTATGCTGCGCCCGGGCAGCACCCGATCATAGACTTGCAGCATGAAGAATGAGCCGGTGAGCATGAGGAGATTGCTCATCCCGCTAAAGGCCGCGAGCGCCCAGAATATCCGGCCGCACGACCGCAGAAATGCCGACATCTCTGAGTGCGGCTCCTCGTAGTCCTCCGCCGACCGGAAACGGCCGACGAATATCCGTTGCCGAAGGGCTTCAACCACGCGCCTTGCCCAGCCGACGAGCCGCGATGTCGGCGCTTCGGCCTCGTCCGCCAGCCGGCGCCCGGCCGACCATAGGCCTGACAAATGCATAATGGGGATTCGATAAAGATTCGCAGGCGGGGGAAACACCCCCCGCCGTCCAACGTCAGTCATGACACCTGCCCTTTAATGATGCCTTTGTCGGGGGATCCCCAAGCGATCCCCCGAGGCAGTTGTTGAGTATCAGCTTGTGCGGCTGACCCGTATCCTACGCGAAGTGGAAGTCGTGGCTGTTCAGCTTGTCGAGCTGCGTGTTCTTCAGCGTGAGGGTGTCACTCCCCGTCGCGATCACGACGTCGTGGCCTGACTGGGCCGCGTGGGAGAGAACGCTCGCAAAGCTGTCGAACACGCTCTTGCTGAACTCGATCGTGTCGTGAGCAGGTCCGCGGGCCGCGAAGTCCTTGATGACGTCCTGGCCGAAGTTGGACGCAAACTGGAACGTATCCGCACCCGCCTTGCCCACCATGACGTCGTTGCCGGTGGTGCCGGTCAGCGTATCGCTGCGGCCCGAGCCGACCATCGCCGCGCCCGAGCTGGTGCCGACCACGTGACCTGTGGTGTCGACCTGTTCCGCGGTGAAGGCATGAGACTTGCCCGACAGGTCGGAGGTCTGGAAGCTCCACTTGCCGTCGGCTCCCGTGGTCACCGAACCGACCGAGGTCGTGCCGTCCGACAGCTTGATCTCGCTGTTGGGATCGGCCGTGCCCTTGATCGTTGCCGTGTGATCCCAGTGCTGGCGCACATTGGTGACTTCGACGGTCGCAGCGTCCTTGGTGCCGCCATGACCAATCGGCGGATCGATCGGCTGCGACAAGGCGCTGGTGTTGCCGGCGGCATCGGTTGCCGTCGCGGTGAAGGTGTGGGACCCGTGCTTGAGATTCGGGGTCGTCACGCTCCAGTCGCCATCACTCGCGACGGTCGCGGTGCCAAGCAGGGTCGTGCCCTCATAGAGCTTGATCGAGCTCCCCGCTTCCGCCGTACCGGATACCGTTGCGCGGTTATGCGTGGTGGGATCGCTCAACAGGATCGGAGCATCGGGGGCAGCGCTATCCACCGTGACATCCAGCGCAGCCGATGCCTTGCTGGTGGCGCCGGAGACCGTGTCGGTCGCGGTGAAGCTGTGCTTGCCGTCAGGCAGTGCGACGGTGGTGTAGTGCCATGCTCCGTTCGCATCCGCCGTGACGGTGCCGAGCTGGGTCGTGCCGTCGAGCACCTTGACCGTGCTGTTGGCAACCGCAGTCCCCGCCAGGGTCACCGTTTTGTCGCTCGTGATGTGATCACCGGCGGTGCCGGTATCGTTGGAGAACGAGGCGATCTTCGGCGCGGCCGGCGCAGTGGTGCCGGTGCCTGATGTGCCCGTGCCGGTGGTACCCGTACCCGAGGTACCCGAACCGGACGTGCCCGAACCGGTGGAGCCCGTCGTCGTTCCAGAACCGACGACCGCATCCACAGCAGCCGACGCAGCACTGACGTTGCCGGCAACGTCGGTCGCCTTTGCCGTCAGGGCGTGCGAACCGGCCGACAGTGCGGACGTCGTGACGCTCCACGCACCGCTCGCGTTGGTCGTCGCGGTGCCGACCTGGGTCGTTCCGTCGAACACCTTGATCGCGCTGTTCGCTTCAGCGGTCCCCGACATCACGACCTGATTGGCAGTGTTGACGGTGTCACTCGCGATCGCCGGTGCAGCTGGCGCCTTGGTATCGACGGTGACCGCCACCGCAGTCGATGCCACGCTGGTTTGCCCCGACGAGTTGGTCGCGGTCGCCGTCAGCGTATGCTTCGCATCGGTCAAGACCTTGGTGATGTAGTCCCAGCTTCCGGTCGAAGTCGCGGTCGCCGTGCCGATCTGCGTCGAACCGTCATAGACTTTCACGGTGCTGCCAGCCGCGGCGGTACCGTGCAGGGTGATCTGACTGGCGTCAGTGATGCCATCGCCAGTCTTGCCCGTATCGGGTGACCAGGATGCGATGCTCGGCGCTGCCGGGACTTCGGGCGTTGCGGGGGGCATCGTCGGTGAGGTCGTCGTCGTACCGCTGTTTGCCGACGTATTGAGCGCCGACGCCAGCGCCGCGCCGTCAGTGTAGTTGCCCGAGAACACCGAGTTATTCCCGCGGATCAACGCGTCACCGTATTGCGCGCCACCGATGTGGTTGTTGGTGAACGACACGCCGGTGATCGAGGAAGTGCCCAGGTTGGAATCCGCGTATACGGTGTAGGCGCCACCAGTCAGCAGGTTATTGGTGACGGTGACATTCGAGACCGGCCCGAAGTCGTTGTCGATCATGACCGCGGAGGTCCATCCCCACTGATTGATGATCGAATTGCCGGTGATCTGAATGTTGGAGAGGCCACCGTCGATCTGGATGCCGTCATAGTGAGGCGATCCGCCCGCTTGGAGATCGTGGATGTAGTTGCCCTGGATGACGGAGTTGCTGCCGGGAACGATGCCGTTCTCCACGTTGTAGATGTTGTTCCCGATGAACGTACCGCTTCCCATGATGCCCTGATTGCCAGTGCCATCCGGCGCACGGCCGGTACCATCGATGGTGCAATTCTGGACCACCGCGCCCGTAGCTCCGGAATCAATGGTCACCCCAGCCCAACCGCCGGACGTGATCTTGCAGTTCTCAAGCGTCACATTGTCCGCCTTGATGTAGACGCTGCCGGTGATGTTGAGTCCGGAGACCACCGCTCCCGCCTGCGTGATGACCACATCTCCAGAAGGAGTCAGCGTTACCCCCGCCGGCACCCCGGTGTTCGTCGCGTCAGGCCATGCATTCGTTGTCGTTGCCAAAACAGTTTCTCCGTCTTCTCTGTATTATCCCCGTTAACTGACACCAGTGCTTATTGCGAGTTTGCGCCATCGATTTAATTGGTGATCGAGATACGCCAGGTGCCGTGCTTGTGCGGCGTTAATGGTCGTCTGCAGACGGCCTTTTTTTGACAAGACCACGGCTCCGCCAAGGTCATTTCGCCACAAGGGCCGCCAGATTCCTGTTTCCGGAAATACAGCGCGGAAATCTACGTTACGGAAATTAAAAGCGATTTCGTTTTAGCTACGATCAAACGACCGCAAAACATGCGCGCGCCACACTTCACAGAAAAATTCTTTCGTGCAGGCTCGTTGCAACGGGTCGAGCGACTCCGAGATCGGCCCCGTTCAACGTCGACGCACATTAAATAAACCATCGAATGTATAAATAGCCAACACGCGCATTATTAAATACGACGCGCGAATGTCCTCTGCAGCAGACAGCGGCAAGACATCAGCTCGAATTTGCCGTGCTGCTCCGTTGGCTGAGATGCGCGCCTACCGGCGAAGCCAGAGGCGATGCAGGATGACTTCGTAAATGGGCTTAGGTGACAAAGCGGTGCGGCCCGATTTCGCCGGGCAACGTCAAAGCACTGCCTGGCCTAAGTCTTCCGGCACAAAAATACTTTTTCGCCGCGGATCAGACCATATTGCGCAACTTGAGGCTCGACCGCCGTATACTCGTCGACGACGAAGCCCGCTCGTTCGAGCCGGCGTCGGAAATCACGACCGAAGAAGCGGACGTGATCATGCTGGTTGAAATACAGTATCCGATCTTCTTCTGTTTTCTGCCTCGATCGATCCTCGAACGTTTCTTGCCATCCCTCAATGAGAGGGATCATCGCGATCAGCGTCCCGCCCTTACGCAAGATCCGAAAGAGTTCGGGGATGGCCAAGCGATCGTTGACGTGCTCGAGGATATGGCAGCAGATGATCCGATCGAACCTGTCACTTTCGAGGTCTATCTTTTCGATATTGATGTCGAAATCAGCGCCCTTCCCTCCGAACTCGCAGGTGACGTAACTTCGCGGCTTTCTCGCCTTGATATACTCCGTGAGCCCCTTTTCGGGCGCGAAGTGGAGGATATCCTTGCCCATAAACAGGCCCTGCTCGGCGTCGCAAAGCACCAACAGACGGTGTCGCTCGTGCGACAGACAATTCGGACAGAGCGAGTCGAAGTTGATTCCCAATGCCAGCGGATTTGCGTACGCGAAAAATCTGCCTCGATACTCACATACCGGACAGGTCCTCTCGAATCGTCCGAACAGGAAACGGATCGTCCGAAGCCCGCTGCGTAATGACCAGACATAAGGTCGCAAACGTCCCTTGATGCCGCCAATCGGCGATGACGCCACGTCAAAATCGCTCATCTTGCGCTCCCAACATCTGCCATTCCCTAAGCGAAGCACGCACACCGATGCAAACGCCCCAAAACGTCCACATGTAGTTCCAGAAATGCACCGTCAAACCCGTGAACAGGAACACCATGCAAGCGATCGTAAACCCCGTCTGAATCCCGCTTGGGCGGCGCCCGGGCACAGGCAATACCGCCGAGAGATTCAAAACGATCAGCAGGATGGTGACCGGTACGCCGTAATGAAGGCTCGTGACCAGCCACACGCTGTCGACTGTGCGATCGAGTAGATAATAGCCGAACGTCACGAATCCGGCTCCCGTCAGAGGCGACTGCCACACCTGCGCCGAGACGGCGTCCCAGATCATGAGGCGATAGAATCCCGTTTGAGGCTCGAGTGTCGCGTGGGACAGCAGCCAGCTGAGAGGGTTATTCGTCACAGCGGTGACGGCCAGCAGGAACATGCCCGCTCCCGTCCAAAGCAGAGGCCATCGCCACGGGCAGCGGCGCAACAACCGCTCGTAGGCGTAGCTTGACATTACGACGACCATCCCCAAGACAGCGGCCGAAGATAACGACAGCAATCCGCCGAATAGGCACAGACACGCCCACGACAGACGCTTGATGGCACTTGTCGCCGAGAACAGCACGATGGCCGCAGTCAGCGAACAGAATACGCCATAGAGAATAGGATGATCGAACGTCGATATTGCGCGTCGCAGACCTGCTCGTACTCCATCTGCGCTCGACGTGCCGTCGTCCACGAACGCCTCAGGCTGCGGCATGAGTGTGGCCATGATCTCGCGGACGATCCAATGCCCCGTCAACACGTCCACTAGCGCAACGCATATCGCAATCGCCGTGAATGCCTTGATGAGACGAATGAACTGCTGGACCGCCGACGGCTCCAGAACGAAGGCTCGCGCAACAAAGTATGCTCCGACAAAGTCGAGAGCCTCTGCAACAGCAGAAAACGCCGATTGAGGTCCGGCGGCGTAACCAGCCGCCGCCACCATGGCGAGCGCAAGCGTCCCCGCGAGCCCGTCCGACAGCAGGAGCCGACGGCTCGGCTGCAATAGCCGCGCAACCGCCGGCAGCAGCAGGACCAGAAGGCATATCCTGGTCGGCGTTAGCTTTGCCCCGGCGATCAGCACCTGGAGCCCCGACGGCAATACGATGCCCATCAGAAGGAGCGGGACGGCCAGACTGCCCCGTTGGAGAATGGTCGAATGGAATCCGGCCGCCGTCGCGCGGATACGCGGCTGCCCCGCGAGGAGAGCATAGCCAGGATAGCTCATGAGGCTGTCTCCCTGGACAGGCCGGACCAAGCCATTAGATCCGACAAGCGCTTGAGTTGGTGCGGAGCACGCCGGCGCTTCATCTGATGGCCTCCTGCGCCGCGACGCTGCCAAAGTCCAGATTGCGCACCAGGCGCCAGCCGTCGGTCGCATTTCTGAGATAGGTGGGCCGGTTTCGCCGAAACAGGGTCGGCCCATACTGCCCCGAGCCGATGTGATTGTCGGTGATCGAAACACCCGAGATCGGATTGTCGTTGAACTTCGCGTCCGAGTAGACCGTATAGCTGCCGCCAGCGAGAAGATTGCCTTCGATGACGATGTTGGAGACCGGGCCAAACTCGTTGTCGATCATGATAGCGCCGGCAGCGCCGTGAGAATTGATGATCGTGTTTTGCCGGATGACCGTGTCCGAGATGCCGCCATCGATCTGGATACCATCGTAATGTGGCGCCCCGCCGGCATTGAGATCGTGAATAAAATTGTGTTCGATCAGATTGTCCCTGCCGGTCAGGACGATGCCGTTTTCGACGTTCGAGATGTTGTTGCGCTGGAACGTACCCTGTCCCATGATTCCCTGGTTGCCATTGCCATCGGGACCAGCACCCTGGCCGTCGATCGTGCAATCCCTGACGACAACTCCTGTCCGATGCGGATCGATCTTGATAACGGCCCAAGCGCTAGCCGAGATGCGGGACATCTCGATGGTCACGTTATCGGCGTTGACGACGACGCCGCCCTGAATGTCCAGTCCTGAAA
Organism: Bradyrhizobium sp. TM102; assembly: GCF_009176685.1. Classification (NCBI taxonomy): domain Bacteria; kingdom Pseudomonadati; phylum Pseudomonadota; class Alphaproteobacteria; order Hyphomicrobiales; family Nitrobacteraceae; genus Bradyrhizobium; species Bradyrhizobium sp. TM102. Next base: position 5,166,193 of record NZ_AP021855.1, read on the forward strand.
TCGTCGTGCCGGAAACGGCAATCGTGAGGGGACCGGACGGCTTCAGCACGAGATCACGAGGCGGCCCCGTGTTGCTTGCGTCCGGCCATTGGGAGGCGAATGCCAGCTTGGATGCGCCGTTCGGCTCGGCTGCCACAGCAGCCGCCGGAATCTGGAGCGCTGCGACCGCAACCGCTACACGGGCAGCTTCGAGCACAATCCCGCCCCAGCGCATATGGCCAAGCGCGAGCCCCCTGGCTCCTCGCCAACTCCGTCGCTGTCCTTCTAGGCTATCTGATCTCATCGCTCTTCTCGCCGGAAACAACCCGACGCTCTCATGCCGGCTCGACCCTCGGTGCCTCGTAACCGCCAACCCACTCTCGCCGACGCCTCCAGACGGCTTCCCAATAAACAGCGTTCTTTTGCCATTCCGCATTCCGCGCCAGGGCGGCTGCCATGCCGTAACCGTACCGGCGTGTAAGCGGCACGATCAGGTGCAAAGCCTGCCCGATCGTCCGTGCCGGCCAGCCGAAATGCCGATTGATCAGGGTGATTCTCCCCTTGAAAACCTTCACCCTCTTGTCGACAGGCACGACGTCGGATGCCCCGCCATAGTGGACGATGGTCGCTTCAGGCGTGACCGCGGGCCGCGCACCGAGCGACCGCGCGCGATGACAGAGGTCTGCTTCTTCTCCGTACATGAAGAATGTGGGGTCGAACCCGCCGAGCCTCTCCCACACCAGCCGGTCGATCAGCAGAAAGCAACCTGTAACGATGTCGACGTGCCGCGCGGTATCTCGGTCCCATCCGCCATAGGCCTCGGAATTGAAAATCGGACTGCGACGACCGAAATAGGTGAACCCCAGCGCGAAGCAGAACAAATTCCACAAACTGATTCTTCGAAAGCACGAGGTGCGATTGAGACTGCCGTCCGGAAACAGGGTGCGTCCGCCCCAGACGTGAAATGACGGATTGGCCTCGGCGAACTCAAAAAGAACATCGATCGCGCAGTCGAGAATAATGGTGTCTGGATTGAGCAGAAGCAATCGTCGGCCGCGCGCCTGTTTTGCAGCCAGATTGTTGGCGCGTGCAAAGCCGATGTTGTCGTTTAGGGCAATCAGCCTGATGTCAGGGAATTGACGGGCAATTGCGGCAGCTGACTGGTCGGACGAATTATTGTCGACGACGATGACCTCATACCTCGTACCCATTGTCTCAGCGGCGATCGACGCCAGACAGTCGAGCGTCATGTCGCGGGTATTGTAGCTTACGACAATGATGGAGAGGTCCAGTTGCCGATCCGAGTCCGGACCTTCGTCATCATGGTACGCGCTGCTCATAGCGACTCTGCTCCTTTCAAAGAAACCGCGGCCCGCTCGTCGCGCTATCACCCTCGAACCTGAGCTTAGGTGCGGGTTTGGTCTCACTCCGCTGCACCGGCCTCGATTGTTCCTGTCAGATTGTTGCCGGGCTCATCACGGCGCACCGCGGCCTCAGTCCCAACGCCTCGTCGGCTGCCTAGACCTGCAATGTGCGACGACAGCCAACGCGAAACCCACACCTTTTGCTTCAGCGCCGGCGCTTCGACAAATCGCCAGGAGGCATACGCCAGAACGAGAGTCACGGATGCCGACAGCAAGGCCAACGGCCAGCCGGCTGCGAGATCGAACAGCGTCAGGAGCGCCAATATGACCGGTGAATGGATCAGGTATACGCCGTAGGACAGATCGTGCTTGAGTGGCACGCGACTGGCGGCCTCGGAGAGCCCGAGACAGATCACGACGTAGGGTATACACAGCGGCATCGCCACCGCGCCCAACCCGCTCGCAAGACCGATCAGCGCGCCTCCCACGGCGACCGCGGCCCCGATTCCGGAGAACGGGATACTTTCACGGTAGAGGTAGAGGGTCGTGCCGGCGATGAAGTAGACGAAGAGACCGATGAAATCCAAGAGCCGCTGCGGACAGGCCGCGTGCAGCGATGGCGAAAGCGCCAGCCCAACATAGGTGAAGTATACCAGGGCGAAAGTGATCATCGTCAGCGCCCGTCGGCGGAGAAAGCCCGCCACGCTCATCGCCGCCAGCACCGCATAGGACCAGACCTCGATATTGAGCGTCCATAGCGGTCCGTTGACCTGCACTTCGTGTCCATGCCGCACCACGCCGGGCAGGTAGTGGGACATCAGGGTAACGGCGTTCTTCAGATACAGGTAAAGCTCGGCGCTGCCGAAATAGTCGGCTAGCGAATAGGTCGTCAGGGCTGGACCCAGCACGAACATCGACGCGATGACCACGACGAAGAGTGCGGGCAGGATACGCAACGACCTGTTTACGGCGAACCGGACGAGATCGCCAGATCGGGCCAGGCCAGGCGCCAGCAGGAAGCCGCTGACGCAGAAGAAAATAACGACTGCAAACAGGCCGAACTGGATGAACCCGCCGCTGAACCGGTAGAGGACGTCGTTTGTTCCCCACCAAGCATGGTGAGCAACCACCGTGAGTGCGGCCACAAGTCGTATCTGATCAAAACCGGGGCCTCTGGCCGAAAGGACGGCAAGCCGATCGCCGATCGTCGTTGCCCCGAGTGAAATCATCGATTTCTCACGCGAAATGATCTTTCTGCCGCTTCATGATTATATAACGTTTAATATAGAACCGCAATTAAATGAGGCGCCCATTTTAACCGGACCGGACCTCGCCGGCCGGGCGATTTGACTGAGACGAGGCCGTAAATTCGGTTACCCCGTCAGTGCCTGGCCTTCCTCCGGAGACGGTCACGATGATCGAAGCCGCAAGCCCGAGCGAAACAAACCTCGGCGCGAACTCGCCCAGCCGGGAGGTCATGCCAAACAATCCATCACCACGATCCGCCGGAACTCCGAACATCGCTTCGATTCGCAGGCCTGAATCGACGCACCAACTCGCCAGCTTGCGCCCCGAAGCGAAATGAGCACCCACTGCCTCGTAGCCGCTGGAGCGCCCGGACCGGAGACTCGCCCCGAGATAAGACCGAATGCCCCTTGGGGACATCGTGTTGGGCATCTGGATCACTGCGAGCGATTGCTCGTGCATGAACGATCGCAGCCTCAGAAGCAGCTTTTGCGGATCCGGAGCGAGGTGCAACAGATTGAGACATAAAACGCAGTCGTAGGTGTCGCGATTGGAGTCGATACTGTCCAGATCGGCGTAGATCATCTCGATCCCGTCCCCGGCGGGGCCGGCTGCGATCACTGGATCGAGCGGAATCGCGGTGACGTGCAGTCCTCGCGCCTGCAGCCGCTTTTCCGTCTTGCCAGACCCACAACCGATCGAAAGTACGCTGCGCGCCGATGCCGGCACGAGCGCGATCGTCGCCTCGGATTCAGGTTCATAATAGTCCTTGGAAAAGCTAGCGCGGCGAAGGCGCGTTTCCGTCGGGAGCAACGAGTAGGGCGAGCGGCGGCCGTCCGCGATTTGCAGCAGAATTGCCTTCTGCCTGCCAAATTCTTCTTCCCCGATCCCCATCCGGCCGACGTACCGGTTGGTGAGGTGATGGACGGTGAAATCCTCCAGGTGTGAGATTGGCAGCAGTTTCCGCAAACCACATTGGGTGTATGGATCCGTCGCGGCCGTACAGGCCAGATCGTACTTTCCCTGATGCGGAGCTACATCGAAGCCGCCCGAATGTAGGACGCAGCCTAGCTGCTCCCGGGTAAGGACAAAGCAGGCGGCGTGCTCGTTGGTAAAATGCGCGAGAATATAGTCGCCGCGCCGCCTGACCGATAAGGAATCCCAGTGAAAGTGCGCGTGAATATCAGGATAGTTACGCTGGCCGTCTTCGCCGAATTCAATCCGCAGAAACCCGGCAACTTCTTCTGGAGATAGAAACGACGTTGCATCCAGCCAGGCGCGGATGTTCCTCTCGGTGATCAGAATGTCGTCTTCCGAGTAGATGAACAGATCGTACTGGTCACGACGTTCCGCAAACAGCTTCTTGTGCGCGAACGGCAGGGACCACGGGTTTCTGTCGGGTAGGCCAACAATGCATTCCACCCCCGTTCTCGCGCGCTTGTCGATGTTCGACAGCACGACGATATCAACGACGAGGGACATCGACCGGTATTCCCGGATGACCCGCTCGAGATAGCGGTCATTCGAGGTTCCATGGCTTGCAATCGCGACCAGTACGCGAGGCAGGTGACGGCCGTCTTGGCGCGCCACGTGTCGGGCTGCATGCTCGTTCATCGGATTGGGGTCCCGGTGAGGGTCAAAAGCGGGTCTCGCGTTTAAATCCACGCATATTATATAACCAAATCCGGACCGGTCGACATTTATTATGATTTAAATTTGGATTATATCGCGATATGGTTCTCAGCAATGTCAGGTTGGTCTCTCAGCGCTTTGGCGCGACACCCGGAGAATCCCATCGCATGAAGGTGCTGGTCTATCCCCATTCCATGGAACTGGGAGGGTCACAGCTCAACGCAGTCCAGCTCGCCGAGGCGGTTCGAGACCTCGGTCATGAGGTCACCGTGGCGGCAGAGACTGGCCCTCTTCTGGACAGAATAAGGGAGACCGGCCTCAGACATATTGAAATTCCTCGCCATCGGGCCCGCCCCTCGCCTCGTGTTGGCCAGATGCTCCGCAGCATCGTCAACGAACGCACCGTAGACGTGGTGCACGGTCATGAATGGCCCCCTATTGTTGAAGCTTTTCTGAGCGTTGGACTATCGACGAGGGCTGCCGTGGTGGGAACGGTCATGTCGATGTCCGTCCCCTCCTTCCTGCCGCGCAGCGTTCCCCTGACCGTGGGCACGGAGATGATCCGTCGCGCTGCGATCACTGCAGGACATCAGGATGTTACCTTGCTCGAGCCGCCAGTCGATACGAAGTCCGACCACCCCCTCGTCGATGGCACGGGCTTTCGCGCGGCTCAGAATATTGGTCCGGACGAGGTCGTCATAGCGATGGTCTGTCGACTTGTGCCGAACCTTAAACTGGAGGGGCTGCTATCTGCGTGCGATGCTGTCGGCGAAATCGCGCTCGACGGCCTGCCAGTGCGGCTGCTGATCATTGGTAATGGACCGGCGCGACCGAACGTCGAAGCGCGTGCGGCCAGAATTAACTCGCTAGTCGGCCGGAACGCCGTCGTACTGGTGGGCGAGATGTCCGATCCGCGCCCTGGCTATGCTGCCGCGGACGTCATCATTGGCCAGGGTGGCTCGGCGCTGCGCGGAATGGCCTTTGGAAAGCCGCTGGTGGTCGTTGGTGAAGACGGGTTCAGCGAGCTGTTGACACCCGAGAGTGCGCCGACCTTCCTGCAACAAGGCTGGTACGGATTGGGCAAGGGCTCGCGTGGCGCCGGCGCCAGCGCACTTCGATCGGCTCTCGAGACCATTCTCGCCTCCGCGTCGCTCCGTCAGGAGCTTGGCGGATTCGGGCGGCGGCTGGTGGAGCACCGCTTCAGCCTCGCGCAGGCGGCGAGAACGATAGAGCAAACCTATCTACATGCCCTACGCAGCAAGCCCTCAACCAGCCAGCGATTGGCAGACGCCGGCCGATGCTCGGCCAGCCTTGCCAACTATAAAGTGCAGCGAAAATACCGGCGCTGGATGGGCCTGGCTTCCGCCGAAGACGACAACGATCGGGCACGAATCTCTGCGGTGCTATCCGCAAAGTCGGCGGCCCCTCGATCAGAAAGGGCCGCGCCAGATCCGACTCATAAGATATCCCGGCAGACAGATACATGACCCGCCACGGTGGCAGCGCGGTTTGAGCGGGCAAGTTCAGCCTTCACCGCATCTACGATACGATCCTGGTCCGCGCAGTCCATCTGCGCATAAAGTGGAAGCAGGATCGCGTGATCCTGAGCTAGCTCGGATTGCCGCAGATCATCGCGCGACCCAGCGCCGGCATAGGGCGCCTCGCGATGGCAGCACATGATGCCCCTGCGCGTAGCGATGCCCTGATCGAGCAGCGATTGCATCGTCGCCCGCTGATCCAATCGATCGGGCAAGCGTACGCAGTAGCTCTGCCAGTTCGATCGTGCCCACGCCGGCTCGAACGGCAACCGCAGCCCCTCAATATTTCCAAGCAGTTCGGCGTAGCGGGATGCCAGCGCGCGCCGCCGCGCAATCAGCTGCGGAAGTCGCTCGAGCTGTTTGCGCCCGATCGCAGCCTGCATATCCGTCATTCTGTAATTGTAGCCGACGAGGACGTACTCCTCGAAAATGACACGCTGCGAACCATGACGCACGATATCCGGAACGCTCATCCCGTGTTGACGCAGAAGCCTGAACTTGCGATCGAGTTCGGCATCGGCGGTGGTGAGCATTCCCCCCTCACCAGTCGTGATCACCTTTCGCGGATGAAATGAAAAGCAGGCAATGTCTCCATGCGGCTTGCCGATCGCCTCCCATTGCCCGTTCATGCAGATCTGCGATCCGGCGGCACAAGCCGCATCTTCGATCACAGCGATCCCGTGACGACGCGCCACGGCCATGAGCGTTGCCATGTCGCATGGCATGCCCATCTGGTGCACCGCGATGATCGCGCGTGTGCGCTCGGTGATGGCTTCAGCCAGCCGAGCGCAATCCAAATTGTACGTCTCGGGCTCGATGTCGACGAAAACTGGAGTGGCGCCCTGATATCGGATCACGTTCGCTGTCGCGATGAAAGAATGGCTGACCGTGATCACCTCGTCGCCGCTGCCGATACCCAGCGCGGCCAAGGCAAGGTGCAGGGCGGTCGTGCAATTCGCGACGGCACAGGCGTGCGGAGCGCCGACAAGTGCGGCGAACTCCTCTTCGAACGCAGCCACCTGCGGACCTTGCGATACCCAGCCCGACAGCACCACGGCGCGCGCAGCGTCAGCTTCTTCGTCCGCAAGCAACGGAACTGCGATCGGGATCACGATGCCGCCACCTGCCGCTGGCGATCCGAAGGGAGTTCGCGTTCTGATCGCCACCATTTCACGAGGTCGGCGAGCCCCTGCTCGAGCGAAACCGTGGTGCGGAACCCCAGCAGACGATCGGCCTTTCCTGTCGATGCCAGCCGTCTCGGCACCGGATTGACCGAGCGCTCAGGCGCAAATTCGGGAGTCAGACCGCGGCGTCCCATCACCGAGGCAAGCACCGTAGCCAGTTGCGTCAGGCTGGTCTCAGTACCGCTCCCGACGTTGAAAACCTCGTCGGTAATCTTCGCCCTGGCCGCAAGGATGTTGGCGCGCGCGACGTCACGGACGTGAACGAAATCCATCGTCTGACGGCCATCACCAAAGATAACGGGAGGTAACCCGGCCTCAAGCCGCTCCATCCAGCGGATCAGGACCTCGGTGTACCGTCCGTGGATGTCCATGCGGCTGCCATAGACGTTGAAATATCGGAATGCCACGTAGTCGAGGCCGCATGTGTCGTTGAAGGCCCGCAGCAGCCCTTCGTTGAACGCCTTGGCCGCTCCGTATAGCGTCCGGTTGTTGTACGGATTTTGCCGCTCGGTCGTCGGAAACTCCTCGGCCAGACCGTATACGGACGCCGAGGAGGCTGCGATGACCTTCTCGATATCGTGCTTGATGCACAGCTCGAGGAGGTCGTAGGTGGCGTCCACCATGACCTCCTTGGCCAGGCGCGGCTCCGCCGCGCAATGAGTGATGCGGAGTGCGGCCTGGTGAAACACGATGTCGGCAGCCTTCACCAAGGCTTCCATCAGCTTGCGATCGCGTATGTCACCGTGAACCAGTCTCACCGGTCCACGACCGAGCGCACGCCGGAGATTTTCGGGGCGGCCTCTGACCATGTTGTCGAGCGCAACGATCTCGATGCAACCCTCATCGCAGAGCTGATCGACGATGTGGGAGCCGATGAACCCTGCCCCGCCAGTGATCAGAACGCGCTTTCCCTTGAGCTCAATCAAGACGCCCTCCTGTTGCAGGACCTTGTTGTGAAGCTTTGTGATTGCTGCGCCCGGTTGCCGGCGGCTTCGCTGGGGCGCAATGCTCCGGCGTTCCTCAACGTGGAGACAATTTCGGTCGCCCGGTCCGGCAGCAGCTCCGGATAAATGGGAAGGGAGAGAAAGTCGTTCGCAAGCATCTCGGTTACCGGCAGATCACCGGCCCGATAGCCGAGTTCGGCATAGGCCTTCTGCAGGTGCACCGGAATGGGATAGTGAATCCCTGCACCTATGCCTGCCTCCCGCAACAATGTGAGCGCGTCGTCGCGACGCTGCAATCTGATCGAATAGACATGATAGACGTGGCGGGAGTACGAGGGCGGTCGCGGACGCGCGAATGGGAGCTCGGAAAGTAGCTCGTTGTATCGTTCTGCGATCGATCGGCGGGCCTCGGTCCAGCCTTCGATGTAGTCCAGCTTGACATTCAGTACCGCACTCTGGATCTCGTCCATGCGATAATTGTATCCGGGAATGACGTGGTCGTATTTTGTCTCCTGCCCCCAGTCCCGCAGCAGCGACACGCGGTGCGCAAATTCAGGCCGATCGGTTACGACGGCCCCACCCTCGCCGAACGCCCCCAGATTTTTGCCTGGGTAAAAGCTGAAGCACCCCAGATCTCCGATCGAACCTGCGCGGCGTCCTCGGTATTCCGCGCCGTGCGCCTGCGCGGCGTCCTCAATGACGACCAGACCGTAACGTTGCGCAATCGACATGATGGGATCCATGTCGGCCATCAATCCATGGAGATGAACCGGCACAATGGCTCTGGTTCGAGGTGTGATTGCAGCCTCGATCAGACCGGGATCCATCGTCCACGTGACCGGGTCAACGTCGACAAAAACCGGCTTGGCGCCGCTGTAGAGTATCGCCGCGGTTGTCGCCACGAAGGTCATGGACACGGTGATGACTTCATCGCCCGGCCCGACGCCCGCCGCCAACAGCGCAAGGTGGAGCGCTGAGGTTCCACTATTCACGGTGAGGCAACGCGCAGTCCGGCAATATTCCGCAAAACGTCCCTCGAACGCCGCCACCTCCGGCCCGAGCACAAAATGCCCGCTGCTGACGACCCGTGCTACGGCGGCGTCGACTTCCGGCTTGATTTGACAGTATTGGGCTTTCAGATCCAGGAAGGGTATCAAGATTCAAACCTTGGATTGGAGCAACCGTTATTAAATAATTAACTCGAATTATAATATTTAATCAAGCGCCATTTTCAAGAAAATAAATTCGGTTAATTCAATCTAGCCCGAAAGACCGGCGGACGGAGGCACGATCGGCGGTGGCCCTGCTTCCGACTGCGGACATGGTCCGAGCGGGTACTCCGGCGACTGTGGCACCCGGGGCAACATCCCTCGTCACGACGGAGCCCGCGCCGACGGTCGCTCCCGCGCCGATCGTGACACCACATAGGATTGTGGCGTTGGAACCGATGGCAGCCCCCCTGCCGACACGAGTGCGCTCCAATGTCCAGTCAGAAGCTTGCTGAGGGCGACCATCCGCGGTCGTTGCCTTCGGATATTTGTCGTTCGTGAACACCACGCCATGACCGATGAACACTTCGTCCTCGATTGTGACGCCTTCGCAGATGAAACTGTGCGATGATACTTTGCACCGCGCGCCAATCTTTGCTCCCGCCTGGATTTCGACGAAAGCTCCGATCCTGCTCTCATCACCCACCGTGCAACCGTACAGATTGACCAGTTCCGGGTGAACGATGCGGACATCGCGACCAAGTTCTACGTCTTGTGTGATAGGCATATCGCGCACTCCGAATGATGTCGTAGAACCGCTATGGCGCCGTCCGCGAGGGCCACAGCCCCGGCGCCATTCTCGCCAAGCCGGCTGCGGCGTAGTGAAACTGCTGCAGGAGCGGGTGCTCAGTGACCATCAGTCCAAGCCAACAACAGAGCACAGCGACGGAAAAGGCTGACGCCAGCCCACCACCCGAGGTAAGGCCTCCAGCTTCCGTCAGCGCCGCGCAAATAGACACACCGGCAATCACCAGAACCGTTACAGCTCCGCTTCTCCATAGGGTGCGTACAAATTCGGCGGGCCGAAGGCCGAGTTGTCGTCCCAGAAAATAGAACGCAACCAACGCCTGAAATGGCAATGTCACAAGAGCGGATGCAGCAACGGCGTGCACGCCAAGGAACGAGGCGCCCAAGATGACCAGAAGTGATGGTGGCAGCGAAATTAACGACGAGATCAGCGCATCCTGAACCCTTCCGACCGCAACAAACATCGGGTAGGTCAGGCACGCCGCGAAAAGCGCAAGGTTTCCGATACAGAGCAGCTGCACCAGCGGGACGATCTCCAGCCACGTCGGGCCGAGCCAGATCAGAATGATCGGCCGCGCCATGATCGCCATAAAGACCAGGAACGGCCACTGCACGGCGGAGAGCAGCTGGATGGCCTCGAGATAGACGGCCTTGAGATCACCACCCGCTTTGCTTCGCGCAACAATTGCCGGCATGACGACCGGACTAATCACCTGCGTGACCAGCTTGTCGAATATCTGTGTCGAGGCGGTCGCGCGGCTGTAAAGGCCGACAGCGGTGAAGTCGAGCACTCTGGCCAGAAACAGCTGCGGCGCCAGGCCAAAAAACACATTTACGACGCTCACCGCGCCCGAGTAGAGGCCGAAACCGACGATCTCTCGGCAATCGATCAAGGATGGCCGCATCGCACCGAAATCTCTCCGCCATATCAGCAGCATCACGGCCAGCACCCCGTTGCCGGCCACCCCTCCCCAGAGCGGGGCCATGTAGCTGAAGTGGGCCATTGCGAGGCCGACCGAAACGACGGCGATCGTCGTACCTGCCGCGAGGTTACAGATTGCGAGTACGCCAAACTGCATCTCACGACGGAACAATGCGGCTATGGTTCCGGAGAAGGGCAGCAAGAGAAGATTTAGTGAGGAAACCTCGATCCCTCGGCCCAAGCGGTCCAGCTCGAAGAAGCGCGCGATCGGCTGGGCAGACACGAACAGCACGAAAGCCGTGGCAGCCGAAATCATGAGGGTAATCGTGAACGTGGTCTGCACGCTCGCGCGCGACAACTCTCGCTTCTGAATCAGATAGCTTGCGCCCGCAAATTCCTGGAAGCAGGCCGCAATGATGGACGTGACGGCGTTCGCGACGGCATAGATGCCAAACTCTTCCGGGGACAGCAAACGGGCAAGCACGGCGGTCACAACAAAGACCAGCAGCAGGCCGACGTAACGGTCGAGCGCCGAGAACAGAATGGAGCGCTGCACGGACTTCATTGCGTCGTCTGTCATGTCGGTCAGGTGAGCTGGATCGCCGCGCGCGTCATGCTATCGCTCTGGCGCGCTGCCGGGTTCCGTAAGGCTCGCGCAGCAAGACGGGCGCACCCTGCTTTGCGATCGAGCACGATGCCGCCTCCAGAACCTCGATCACGTGGAGTCCCGAGATGCCGCTGGAAATCGGCTGGCCACCGGTGCGGATGCAATCGACAAAATGATCGACCTCGGTCTGTAGCGCCTCCATAGTCGAGATATGCGGAGCCCACATGTCGCCGGCGCGATATCCGATCCGGAATTGATGTGCATCTTCGGGAGGCGCGTCGAGCGTAATTCCCTTGTCATAGACCTTGATCTTTTCGGTCGGCTCGAGATCGTCGTAGACGATCATCTTCTTGCTGCCACCGATGAAAGTCTGGCGCACCTTGACGGGCGACAGCCAATTGACGCTGACGTGGGCCACGCATGCGTTGGCAAAGAACAGCGTGATATGCGCCATATTTTCCGGCGAGCCGACAACGTGGCACGAGCCGGTTGCCGAGACCGCGATCGGCGCTTCATCGAGGATATGGTGGATGATCGAGATATCGTGCACCGCCAAGTCCCAGATCACATTTACGTCCTTTTGAAACAACCCGAGACTCGCGCGCGTGCTGTCGTAGTAGTAAATGTCGCCAAGTTCTCGGCTCAGCAGGAGCTCCCGGATCTTCTGGACCGCCGGTGTGTAGAGGAAGGTATGATCGACCATGAGCGTCAACCCACGCCGATCTGCCTCTTCGATCAAGCGGGTCACGAGCTCAGCGCTCGGCGCGAGGGGCTTTTCGACCAGAACGTGCTTCCCGGCTCTCAACGCCGCAATTGCCAGCTCGTAGTGCGTATGCACCGGCGTGGCGATAGCGATTGCATCGATACGGACGTCCTTCAGCAAATCTTCGTAGCGAGAGGTCGTCTCTACCGCCGGGTAAAGCTGCTTCATCGCGCCGAGCCTGCCTGGGTGCAGGTCGCTCACGCCGACGACGCGGGTGGCAGGATTGATGGAGAAATTGCGAACGAGATTGGGTCCCCAATAACCGCAGCCCACGACGCCGATTCCCAGTTGACTGTCTCGCATGCTAACCTCGATGCATCCAGGTGATACGCCTCAAATCATCCCATTGCCGACGATCACTTCACGCCGGGCACTAGGTCCGCGCTGGCATGTCCTGCCATATGCCCCGGGTATCTATGACGTCGAGATGTCGGCGCTCCGATAGGGGCACCATCTTGAATTCGTCATGATCGACGAGGAGAACCGCGATTTCGCAACTGCGCAGAGCCTCCTCGATGTTCACGAAAGCGACACGGTGATCGGCCAACTGAGGCGGCAGGCGGCGAAGGTTCGGCTCAACGACCTTGACTCGTTCTCCGTACTTTGCCGCGAGATGCGTGGCGATCTCCATGGCGGGACTCTCACGCAAATCGTCGACATTGGCCTTGAAGGTCAATCCACAACAAGCGACGTTTGCATAGGGATGATCGTCGATCAGCGCCTCTGTACGTTCGATGATCTTCTGAGTTTTGGCGTTGTTGACTTCCCGGCTTGTTCGCATCACTCGAGCGAGGTCTGGTGCGGAGTCGATGATGAACCAGGGATCGACCGCAATGCAGTGCCCGCCTACTCCCGGTCCTGGCCGCAATACGTTTACGCGAGGATGGCGGTTGGCGATGTCGATCACCTCCCAGACATTGATGTCGAACCTGTCGCAAATCAACGAGAGCTCGTTCGCGAATGCTATGTTGGTATCGCGGAACGCGTTTTCCGTCAGCTTGACCAATTCGGCTGCCCGCGCTGTGGTCCCGACGCAGGCGCCGCGAACGAACATTTTGTAGAAGCGTTGAGCACGCCGCGTGCATGTTGGCGTAATTCCCCCAATGCACCTGTCGTTGTTGATAAGCTCTGTCAGGATCCGTCCCGGCAACACGCGTTCTGGACAGTAGGCGACGTAGATCGCTCCGTCTTCCTTGCCGTTGACGCCTATGTGTAGATCTGGCCTGCGTTCGACGATACGTTTTGCTATGGCCTCGGTCGTCCCGATCGGCGATGTCGATTCGAGGATGACGAGATTACCCGGCGCAAGGATGTCGACGATTTGGTCGACTGCGGCATTAACGCTTGAAAGGTCTGGACGGTTTTCGCGGTCGATCGGCGTCGGCACTGCGATGATGAAGACGTCCGCAGGCTGCGGCTTGGTGGCGGTCGTCAGGGCACCGCTCGACACGACCTTGGAAACGAGACCATCGAGATCGGGCTCCGCGATGTGAATCTTTCCGGATGCGACCGTATCGACGATACGCTCGTTTGTGTCGATGCCGACCACCTGCATTCCCCGGCTCGCAATCAGCGCTGCGGTCGGGAGCCCGATATAGCCAAGTCCAACGACATTGATCTTCTGAAATTCAGGCATCGAGAAGCACCTTCACGATACGCTCGCTCGCGTGCCCGTCACCAAACGGATTATGCGAACGGGCCATGGCGGCATAAGTCTCGTCATCGTCGAGCAAGCGAAATGTCTCGGCAACGATCTTGTCGTAGTTCGCGCCGACCAGGCGCGCCGTCCCGGCCTCCACCCCCTCAGGACGCTCGGTCGTATCGCGCATCACCAGGACTGGTTTGCCGAAGGTGGGGGCCTCCTCCTGCACGCCACCTGAATCCGTCAGGACCAAATGGGACAACGAGAGCAGACTCACGAAGTCCGTGTATTCCTGAGGAGAAATGAGGACGACCCTCGGGTGATCCGACAATCGGGACGCGAACAAGTCGCGGACGTTCGGATTCGGATGCACTGGGAGCACCACAGCAACGTCTTCCCTTTGCAGGATCGTCTCCAACGCGTTCACGATGTTGACGACACCGCCGCCGAAATTCTCCCGGCGGTGGCAGGTCACCAAAATGATGCGCCGATTGCCGTGTCGCTTCTTGATGCCGTCCCAGCGGCACGAAAGCCCCGGATCGGATTCGACCATGGCTTTCGCGAGGATGAGCGCGTCCACCACCGTGTTTCCGGTGACATGGATGCGGTCGTCCGAGACGTTCTCAGAGCGCAGCGCGCGGGCAGCGCGCTCTGTCGGCGCGAAATGCTGATCGGCGATCGACCCGACGATCTTGCGGTTCACCTCCTCGGGCCACGGAGCGAAGATGTCGCCGCTGCGCAGTCCCGCCTCGATGTGCGAGACCGGTATCCGGTGGTAATAGGACGCCAGCGCGCCGACCATGGCAGTCGCCGTGTCGCCTTGGACGATAACCCTGGTAGGCTTCACCTTGTCGAGGAGCTCACCGACTTCTCCGAGCAACCGGGCCGTTAGATGATCCAGCGTCTGATTGGCCGTCATGACGTTCAGATCAAAATCCGGAACTACCTTGGCAAGCTTGAGGACCTGATCAAGCAGCTGTCGATGCTGTGCCGTCGCACAGATCGTTAGCGAAATGTCCTTGCGATTCTCGGCCTTGAGTCGGTTGATGACCGGAAAGAGCTTGATGGCTTCTGGTCGGGTTCCCAAAAGGATGAAAAAATGCTTGCGCACGTCTCACCCTCCGATCCGGCTCGGGCCGGGCGGCACGGCGCCCGGCGTGCCAAATGTATGCCCTATCGCTTGCTTGGCGAGCGCTTGCACCAGGATGCCCGCAAACAGCGTGTTCGTTGTGGCGTATCGCCACCACATCCGCCCGGGCTCTTGATAGATGCGGTAAAGCCATTCGAGGCCCAGCCCCTGAATCCGCGCCGGCGCGCGCCGAACGGTGCCTGCAAGGATATCGAACGCACCGCCCACGCCCATGATAAAGGGTACGCCGAGCTCGTCACGATGGGCGGCGAGAAAGCGCTCTTTCCGTGGTGTCGGCATGCCAATGAAGAGACAATCGGCCGCGCTGGACTGGATGTCCCGCACGACCTCCCTTTCCTGCTCCGGCTTGAAGTAACCATCGTGCCAGCCGGCGAAGACGAGTGAGGGATATCTCTCTCGCGCGCGCTGCATTGCCTGCTGCAGGACGGCGGGGGTGGCACCCAGGAAGTAGGGCTTGTAACCTTCCCGCGCACATACCGCGAGCAACTCGGCCAGGAGATCGACGCCGGCGACTCGGGACGTTGCCGGCAGCCCTAGGGCTCGGGCACCCCAGAGAATCCCCATGCCGTCGATGCTGACGATGTCGCTATTGGCGACATCGGCCGCGAGCATGGGATCCGATCGCATATTGACAAATTTGGCAACGTTCAACGCGACATGCTGCAGCCGTCGGCGGCAACGCATGGCGCCGCGCGCGAGCTCGACGGTTTCCGCCATTGTCAGCAGGTCGATGGGGCAGGCCAGGAACGATGCACGCATTTGAACCGACCCTCCGAAACGCAATTTGTTTAAGTTGCATTTAAGATTATAATAACGATAATAATTGGCTACCATTTAATTGCAAGGATTAAATGCATCAACCTCCTTCAGAGACGCCAAAATAGCGCGCCGGCAGATATGCCGCAGGCCAACGTGAATTAAATAGGGAATCACCAAAATGATCTCGGTCATTATTCCCCACCTCAATCAGGCTGACGCCCTGGAAGCCTGTCTGCGAAGCCTGGATGCGCAGACCCTGTCACGGGATTTGTTCGAGATCATCGTGGTGGACAACGGCTCGACCGTACCGCCGATAGACGTCATTGCCGACCATTCCGGCGTCAGGCTGGAGCACGAAGCGCTTCCCGGTCCGGGCCCGGCGCGAAACACAGGCGCAGCTTGCGCGAGAGGCGATATCCTCGCTTTTGTGGATGCCGACTGCCGGGCTCATCCGGACTGGCTGACCGCGATCCGTGAGGCGTTCCAGCAAACCAGGGCGGCGACGATCCTTGGCGGAGAGGTTCGCATCAGGCCTGCCGCCGAAGGGCGTTTCACCGCGATCGAAGCCTATGAAAGCGTTTTTGGCTTTCGCAATCGCTTGTACGTCACCAAGCACGGCTACTCCGTCACGGCAAATCTGGCGGTTCGCCGCGCCGACTTTGCGAGGATCGGACCTTTCCCGGGCATTCAGTTCGCGGAAGATATGCAATGGGGACAAATGGCCATCCGCGCCGGCTGCGAATTTCGCTACATTCCCGGGATGATCGTGTTCCACCCTGCGCGCCGCTCGCTTCGAGAGCTGTATGCGAAATGGGACCGCCAAATTGCGCACTACCGCAACACCGCACAGGCCGCGCGCGGCTGGCAGCTGCGCTGGTTTGCCACGGCCCTGCTCGTCCTGGTATCACCGGCGGTCGGCGCCATCACTGTACTGACGAGCGGACGCCTCCATGGGATAAGCGCGCGCCTCAAAGCGATTGCCGTTCTCTGCGCGGTTCGCAGCCATCGAACGACCAGGATGCTGGCCCTGCTCCGGAGAGAGGGCACGGTTGTCTGGAATCGCTAGCCGAGCGCGCTGCCGTTGCGCTGCGGCACGCCGCCGACCGGACTGGCTGGCTGTTCGAACGCGACGTTGTGACTGAGATCCTGCAGGTCGGTACGCCGACCGAATGACCACAAAATCCAACCGAGCTCGTAGCTGCGGCACTCGAGCCGAACGTCCACATTTTGGCGGTCGATCAGCTCTCCCCCGCTCTCGCGCCAAACGTTCCTGATCGCGCGCAACACCCGCGGCGCCTTGGTCGTCAGTTCACCCTTGCGGACCTGCGAGCGGATCGTCAGGTTCAGTTCAGGCACGAGCATGGTCCGGCCCAGCTGGTTCTGGCCGAGTACCCAGTTGAATCCCTTGACCAGCGCTTCCCGCGCTCCCCGTCGTCCAAAGCGCTCGGCCCATTCCAGCAGCGCAGGGGCCATTCCATACTGATGGACCGAATAGATCTCGTAGAAATCGAGGATGCGGCCGCTCGTCGCATCGAAGAACCACGGCCATTCACCTTGGGGACCTTGCAGCGCAATCAGATCGCGCACGCAAGTATCAGCCATGACGAGCGCGGACGCATCGCCGGTGAATTCGCCGTACTGATAGCAGGCGATGGAGAGATAGGTTTGCGTCGCAAATGATGCGAAACGGCGACGAAAACCGGACGGCGCGTCGAAGAACAATCCGGAATCGCCATGGAAACGTTCCTTCAGGAAACGGTAGAGCGGGCCGGCGAAGCATAGCCACTCCTTCTCGCCCTCCCTCGCCTGGGCGATGACACCCGTCAGCAGCATGCCCAGATCCTGCGCCCGGAAAGCGTGCCACCGCGACTGATCCGAGAGAACCGCTTTCAACTCTCGCCTGACTGGCTCCGGAATCGGGAGGCGGAGCTCGGCGGCGGCCCACAGCGCCATGCCGAATGCATATTTGCGCACGGGGAGCGCGGTAAGCTTCATGGCATTTCGATAGAAGATCTCCGGGAGATCAATATCAGCCGGAAGTTTCGCGACCCGCGACATCCCAAGCAAGACGTTGAGAGTGTAGAACACGTCGCTATGCGGCAGCGACTCGTTCGGCGAAGCGGGCCGGTCGAGGTGATAAACATGCGACCAACGACGCTCCGCAGGCAACCAGCAGCGTTCAAGCCCCTGCAACGCGTAGTTCACCAGGGGCGAGTTTGATAACGGCGCCTTCGCTCCAGCGGGCACTATGAATTTCACACCAGAATTCGGACTGATCATCATTTCCAGTACACCATTGTAAATTCGGCTCAGTACTCCCGGATGCTTTCATCCAAGCCGCGAAGCAGGGGATAGAGAAAATATGAAATCACCGTTCGCTGTCCGACCTTCATCTCGGCGGTGACCGCCATACCAGGCATCAACTGAACGCGCTCGGACGGCAGCCGAAGGTGCGTGTCCCGCAGATCGATCAGTACGCGGTAATAGGGAGCTGACGACCGGCGCACACCTTCGGCCTTCGCCTCTGGCGAGAATGAGTCCTGACTAATGACTCCGACCTCGCCAGTAGCGGTGCCGTACTTCTGAAATGGAAATGCCTCGAACTTCACTCGTACGGCCTGCCCGACCGCCACCTGCCCGATATCCCTACCCTCCACGTTGACCTCCGCCCGGAGCGTCTCGTCCCGTGGAACCAGCACAAACAAGGTCTCGGCCTCGCGGACCACCGAACCCACCGTCCGATTGGCAATGTCGAGTACCACCGCATCCGCCGGTGCATTCAGCACGATCAGCTGCCGACGGAGCTCCGCCTTTTTGAGCTCTTCGGCAGTGCCATCCCGCTTTGGCAACGTCTCGACAAGTTCCTGATAGGCGCCGCGGCGAAACTCGGCAGCGAACACCTTCTGGTCTGCACGGGCCTTGTCCAGACGATGCGTGTTGTCGACGATGCTGCCACGGACTCGCGCCAGGTTGCTTTCGACCTCCAACCGCGCATCCCGTGATAGCAGGAAGTTCAGTCTTGAACCGACCTCCTTGGCCATCAACGCGCTTCGCATGGCTTCAATGGACTGCATCGTGTCCAGCCGCTGGGCCAGGACCAACTCCTCGCTCTGAGCCGTTTTTAGATTGGCCTGTGCGGACGCAATCTGTGCGTCATAGTTCTGGATCTGAAGGTCGTAAGCCGCCTTCCTCTGGAGGAATACCCTTCTCTGCAGAGCTTGGTCGGCGTTCGCCGCCTCATCGAGGCCGTAGTCCGTGCCGTCCAACTCGGCTCGAAGCCGGCCGATGGAGGCGTCGAGACCCGCCAGGCGACCGCGCAGTTGAGCAAGATCGGCTTGAGAGAATGTCGGATCGAGGACCGCAAGAACGTCGCCGCGATTGACGGCGTCGCCGGCCTTGACGCGAATCTCCCGAATAACCGACGTTTCCAGCGGCTGTACGACCAGGTTCGGACGCGTCGTGATCAACTTTCCCTGCGCAGTCACAATCATATCAACGCGAGACACGCACGCGAATGTGATCGCCGCAGCGATCAGGGCCACGACGCAATAGAGCGTGATCCGTCCCACACGCGGTGGCGTCTGCTGCTCGATCTCGGCTGCGTCTGATTGAAATTGCGCGACAAAGCGAGAATCTGTGGGCGCGGACCTCATGAGCCGGCGTCTCGTCCGTGAACCGGATGGAGACCCGGATCTGCCTGAGGCTGCTTCAGCTCTGATCTTTTCAGCCGCAGTCATGCGACCTGCCTCGTCTGCTGGTTCCAGAGATGCCTGTAGAAGCTGCATTTCGACAGCAGCGCGTCATGACGATCTACATCGACGACCCGTCCACGGTCGATCACCAAGATCTGGCTTGCGTCCGACAACATCGAAAGCCGATGCGATACGATGACGACGGTCCGTCCCTCCGCGATACGTCGCAGATTGCGCCTAATGATCGCCTCGCTCTCGGAATCCAGTGCGCTGGTGGCCTCATCGAGGATCAGGATACGCGGGTTGACGATCAAGGCCCGCGCGATAGCAAGCCGCTGCTTCTGCCCGCCTGACAGGTTCGATGCCTGCTCCTCTAGCATGGTGTCGAACCCCCTCGGCAACCGCTCTATGAACTCGTCCGCACCGGCGAGCTGAGCCGCCCGGACGACCTCCTCGAACGTGGCGTCGCGCCTCACGCATGCGATATTTTCGCGCACTGTGCCCCGGAACAGGAAACTGTCCTGGAGCACGATCCCTAGATTCCGCCGCAGATGGGCGAGATCGATCTCGCGCGAATCGTGACCGTCGATGCGCACCAACCCCTGCTGCACCGGATACATTCCCGCGATCAGGCGTGTCAGCGTCGTCTTGCCCGAACCGCTCCGGCCGACAATTCCGAAGATCGAGCCGGGAGCGATCGAGAACGACACGTCGTCCAGCGCCGGCGTTCCCTCCCCATAGCGAAACGTGACGTTTTCAAACTCGATCTGCCCGGCGAAGTCGGGCCGCACGCCTTCGCGACGACCGTCGCGTTCCAGCTCCGTGTTCATGACCTCGCCGAGCATCTTAACGGCGAGCGCAACCTCTTGATATTCGTGCACCATGGTCACCATCTGCACCAGCGGCCCCGAAACGCGTCCCGCCAGCATGTTGAAAGCGACAAGTGCGCCGATCGTCATCTCGCCGCCGAAGACATCGAGCGCACCAAGTGCGACGATGCCGAGCGTCATCATCTTCTCGAGGAAACCGGTCAAGGCCTGAGCGCCCGCCGAGATTTTTTCGACGCCAAACCGCATCGATACCGACTGCGCGCAACGATCGTCCCATGTCCTGTTCTGGCCGGGCTCCATGGCCAACGACTTCACGGTACGCATGCCGTGCACGGTCTCAACGAGGAGCGCCTGGCGCCCGGCTTCGGCCTGATAAAGCTGGTAGAGCCGCCGTCGGAACGGTCCCATCAGAATAGCAATCACGCCCGCGCTGATGGCGGTGAAGGCCAGCACGACGCACGTCAGCTTGATGCTGTAAAGCGCCAGAACAGGCAGAAAGACGAAAAGCGAAAGCGCGTCCAAGGCGGTCAGGAACAGTCGGCCGGTCAGGAACTCACGGATTCGTCCGGCCTGCTGCATGTGCTTCACCAACACGCCGGCCGAGATGCGCTCGAAGAAGGTTACCGGAAGTCCCAAAAGATGCCGAAACGTCCTGGTCGCGACCCGGATGTCGATCTTGTTCGTGGCATAGAGCAGCAGGTAGCGCCGCAAGAAGCTGAAGACGGCGTCGAAACAGAGCGCAAGGATCGCGCCAGCCGAGAGCACGTAGAGTGTCGTGAGGCTCTCATGGACAAGAACCTTGTCGATCACGAGCTGAAAGAAGATCGGAAGCGCCAGCCCGAGCGCATAGAGGAACACCGCAGCAATTGCGACGTCGGAAAGGAGCCGCCACTCCCGCAGCATTTCGGGTATGAACCAGCGCAGCCCGAAGGGCCTGTGGCCCTGCGATGGGGAACTCTCGCGCTTGAACAGAACGACCTTTCCGGTCCACCTGGAGCAGAAGCGGTCCGCATCGACCAGCAGGTGCTCTCCCGTCCGCTCGGCCAGAGGATCAAAGACCGTTACAGCGTCGCATTCCGGGCCGGCGCCGACCACGAGGACCCAGTTGAGGTTCGAGAGCTGGACAAGAGCCGGATAGGCCTCGCCGAGCTGGCATATCGCCTTCCAATCGAGCTGCGCCGTGCGGGCGCGAAGGCCCGCATCATGAGCCATGCGGAGCAAGAGATCGGTCGAGATGCCAGTCTCGTCGACGGCATAGGCGTGCCGCAACCGATCAGAAGGCAGATCGATACCGTGATGGGCAGCGATCCTTGACAGGCATTCAAGGGCCGTTTGAGCAGCCCGACGCGGCTCGTCCTCGGACGACGGCGGTTCTGGTTCGAACCTCTCGATTTCAACGGAAGTTGGTTGAGGCATTGGAAGATCGCGGATTGTCCGAAACTGACGAGGCAGGCTCGACGCGCGCACTCGCCTGTGGCGCGGCCATCGGCGTCCTCGGCCGAGAGCGCTGGACGACGCCGGCATCGACCAGACCCTGAAGCGCGTTCTGCATCACCTCCACGGAGTTCGCGAACGACTCCGCCGAAAAGATCAGCCTTTGGCGAAAGACTTTCTTGGGCGCGTTGTTGGCATCACGTTCCGTGGGCGAGAGACTGACCAGGTCGACCCGCACGATCGACCCGCCAATTGTGACCTCGTCAATCCCGTCAGTATAGAGCTCTGTATGCATTGCGGTTCTCCTATGCTGCTAGCTGCGGTCTGAAGAGGACGTCAACCGCGTAGCTCGTCGCGTTGAAGGTGTTGGTGGGGAAGAGGCTTCCGGATCCGTATGCATAGACGCCGTTTCCGCCGCTGGACGCGGATGACGGAGCGGTCAATGGTCCGTTGGTTACCGAACTGGCAAATAGATTCGGATCGTCCGAGTAGTTTCCCGCAGTGTGGTAGGAGGCGATATAGGTCGTGCCCGCCGTGATGGTGACCGGCGTTGCAAAGTTGACCTGCTGCCAGCCACTCGCCGTCTCATTGGTAAATGTGGCCGTCGCTAGCAGGGTCCCGGTGCTGCTCCAAAGATCGGCGACGTGAGTGCCGGTATTGGATGGTCCCTTGTAGAAGCGCAGCCCCATGACGTCGCCAGTGGTGGACGCCTGGAACTTCATACCGAGCTCAACCGAATTCGGATCATTCACCGTCACCACGCTGGGCGTTGGATTCGAGCTGAACAGGCTTACGGTGCTTGCTGACGGCGCGTGAACGGTCACGGTCGCACTTGCGCTCGCCGTCCCGCCTCGACCGTCCGAGATCGTGTAATTGAACGAGGCCGGACCGGTGTAATTGCTCGCCGATGTGAACGTCACCGTATTGTTCTGGGTGCTGAAGCTAGCGGTCCCGTTGACGGCCCCGCTGACCCCGGTGATTGTTAGCGCATCCCCGTTAGGATCGGTATCGTTTGCGAGGAGTGCCGAACCAGAAATGCTGAGTGGCACGTTTTGGGTGGCGTTGAAGCCGCTGTCGTTGTTGGCGATCGGCGGCTGGTTCGTGCCGCCACTCCCGTTGCTGAACAACACATCGACCCAATAGTTTGTCGCGCTGAATGTACTGGTTGGAAACAGATTGCCTGTTCCATAAGTGTACACACCATTGTTGCTCGCGGGAGCCGTGAGCGGCCCGTTCGTGCGTGCGGCGGTAAAGTAGTTTGACGTCGTCGCATAGCGTCCGTTGCTGTGGAAGCTCGCCACGTAGGTGGATCCGGCCGCAATCGAGACGGGGCTGCTGAATGTGAGGGTTTGCCAACCGCTGCTGGTCTCGTTGGAGAAGGTTGCGCTCGCGAGAAGCGTTCCCGTGCTGCTCCACAGTGAGCCGGTGTGAGAGCCGGTGTCGTTTGCACTCTTGTAGTACTTGATCCCGGTAATCGTGCCGGCAGCGGAGGATGTGAACCGTACGCCGAGATTGACCTGAGATGTGTCGGACGTCGAGAGCACCGAAGGCGTATCGGACGCCGAGAACAAGCTGACCGTCGAGGAGGCCGTGCCCACTGCTATGTTGAACGTCTCGCTGGCCGTGAGTCCGCCGAGATCAGTCGCGGCGGCCTTCACACCGAGCGTGCCGACGTCGGCCGACGCCGGCGTGCCACTGAAAGTCCGGGTCGACGCATTGAAAGCCAACCAGGCGGGAAGCGCCGAGCCGTCGGCCGCAGTTGCCGTATAGGCGAGTGAATCCCCGGAATCCACATCGGTGAAGGTGCCGGCCGGCAGCGTCAGCGAGAAGGCCGAACCAACCGTTGCAGTCTGGTTGCCGGTTTGGGCCGCCAGGACCGGCGCATCATTGGCGCCATGAATGGTGACTGTGAGCGTAGTCGACGATGTTGCGCCGGCGGCGTCACGCATCGTGTAATTGAACACGTCCGTCAGCGTGGTAGTCGATAGCCGCAAGGCTTGGATGGCAGAGTCAGTTTCATTGACGGTATAGGTGAAAGCACCCGAAGCATTGAGCACGAGACTTCCGTGCGCTCCATTCAGCGCCGAGCCCAGCGTGCCGGAAGTCGAACCGAAGCTGACCGCAGTCACGGCCTTCGTATCGCCTGCGTCCGGATCGGTGTCGTTGGTCAGAACGTTTCCCGTGGCGGGTGAGCCGCCGCTGCCGTTACTGACACCGCCCTTCTCGGTCGCGTCACCCGTGTCGGCGACGGCGGTTGGCGGGGCGTTCGCGGTCGTTGTCACGACAATATTGAACGTTTCGCTCGCGGTGAGGCTGCCGAGATCCGTCACAGCTGCCTTCACACCCAGCGTGCCGACATCCGCTGACGATGGTGTACCGCTAAAGGTTCGAGTTGATGCGTTAAAGGTCAGCCAGGCGGGAAGTGCGGAGCCGTTCGCCGCTGTCGCACCATAGGTGAGTGAATCGCCGGAATCGACGTCGGTGAAGGTGCCGGCCGGCAGCGTCAGCGAGAACGCCGAACCCACTGTCGCGGTTTGGTTACCGGTCTGGATCGCCAGCACCGGTGCATCATTGGCACCGTGAATGGTGACTGTGAGCGTGGTCGAGGATGTTGCGCCGGCGGCATCACGCATCGTGTAATTGAAGACATCCGTCAGCGTGTTGTTCGCAAGCCGCAGCACCTGCACGGCGGGATCCGTCTCGCTGACCGTATAGGTGAAGGTCCCTGAGGCGTTGAGCACGAGGCTTCCATGCGCGCCATTCAGCGCTGAGCCGATCGTGCCGGAGGTCGAACCGAAGCTGACCGCAGTTACGGTCTTCGTATCGCCGGCGTCCGGATCGGTGTCGTTGGTCAGCACGTTTCCAGTGGCGAGCGAACCGCCGGTGCTGTTATTGACGCCGCCCTTCTCGGTGGCGTCGCCGGTGTCGGCCACGGCGGTCGGCGACCTGTTCGTAGCGGCGGATCCATTGAAGACCACGTCGACAAAGTAGTTGGTCGACTTGTAGACGTTGGCCGGGAAGACGGTCCCGGTTCCGTAGGCGTACACTCCATTCCCCGCCGCTGGCGCGGTCAACTGGCCGTTCGTAACTGAACTCGTGAAGTAGTTCTGAGTGTCGGAATAATTTCCGTTGGTGTGGTAGGACGCGACATATGTCGTTCCCGCGGAAATGGCGATCGGGCTCGCGAAACTGACCTGCTGCCAGCCGCTGGCCGTCTCGTTCGCGAAGGTCGCCGTACCAAGGAGCGTTCCCGTCGAGCTCCACAGATGCGCGACATGGGTACCGGTATTCGACGATCCCTTGTAGAAACGAAGGCCGGTTATCGTCCCGCTCACAGAAGCGGAAAACTTGACTCCGACCTCGACGGAGCTCGTATCACCCGAATTGGCCACGCTCGGCGCGGCGTTTGTGGCGAACAGGCTTTGCGCGGAGACGGGATAGTTGACGTTGAGGAGAACCTGGCCGGTTCCGGTGGCCTCGCTCGTGTCAGTGATCGTATAGGAAAATTGCGCCGATCCCGCGAAATTCGCGGTCGGAGTGAACGTCACTGTCTGAGCCTGAGCGTTGTAGCTTACGCTACCGTTGATTGGGCTGCTCACGCTGGTGATCGAAAACGACAGGCCGGCCGGATCCGTATCATTGGCGAGCAGCGCCGATGCCGGAATGGTCAGAACACCGTTTTCGGTTACATTAAAGCCGCTGTCATTGTTGGCCTGCGGCTGCTGGCTGGTATTTCTGAAGACGACATCGACCCAATAATTCTGAGCCTTCACAATCGAAACAGTGTTCGGGAAGAGCGGTCCGGGACCGTAGGCATAGACACCGTTGAGGCCGCTGCCTGTCGCCGTCAGCGCACCGTGCGTATGGCCGGCATTGTCGAAATAGAAGTCGGTCGTAGAGTACTGACCGGTATTCGTGTGATAGGAGGCGATGTAGGTGACCCCGGCCTGCACATGGACCGGTGTCGCGAAATTCACCTGTTGCCAACCACTCGCGCTTTCGTTGGTGAACGTGGCGCTCGCAAGCAGTACGCCATTCGTCGTCCAGAGATCGCCCAGATGCGTCCCCGTGTTCTGCGGCCCCTTGTAGAACCGAATGCCGGTGATATCGCCGGACTCGGCGGCGACGAACTTCACACCCAATTCTACAGCGCCGGCGTCGTTGGTTGTGACTACGGCCGGCGTATCGGTCGGATTGAAGATCGTCAGGTTCGACGAAGGCGTGACGGTGTAAGCAACGCCCTGGCCAGCCGTCTCGAGGTTCAGGCTGTCGTCCACCGCCCGGCTCTTGATGTTGTACTGGCCGGAAGCGCCAGCGGAGAATGTATACGACCAGGTCACATTCGCGATGCCGACTCTGCTGCTGGCGGGATGCCACGTCTGTCCACTGTCTGCCGAGACTTCAACACCGCCGATGACGCCGCCCGCATCGCTCGCCGATCCGGTGACGGTAACCGACTGGCCCTCCGGGATGCTGCTGGCCGAGACGTTCGTGACGGTGGATGTTGGAGCAGTGTGATCAGTCGATTGGGAAGCAATTACCAGACTCGCTTGCAGCGTCGCGGGTTGCACGCCCATGTCGGCGAGCACATTGACCGTTGCTTGCTGGACGTTCGGATCAATCGGCGTAGCGGACCCAACCACCTGGTCGTGATCGGAGGCGAGGCCCCACGACCAGAACACCGTGCCGGCCCCGAAAACAAGGGCACCGCTGACCGGGTCGCGAAACTCGACCAGATTATGAGTTGCTGTTCCGTTGCCCGTGGTGTTGCCGTAGTCCAGGAGATATTGGCCGGTGATCTGCAGCGTCGAAGACGACACATTTACCAGTCCAGCCGGGCGGAAGCCGTTATCAGGCGACGAATCCCACTCATAACCGAGCAGATTCTGTACAAGCGAGGCGGTTTGGCCCACCGGCGTATTGGCAACCGACGTATTGCGCCAGAAGCGCAACTTCGTCATGTCGTACGGAATCCGGATAATATCCGTGCGATCGGAGTCCACCTGAAATACCTGGCCGGTGAGGGCGTTGGAAGGGATTCCCGACAGGCCTCCAGTCGACGCAAAGCGCGCGTCCATGAAGGTGCCAGTCGCCGTTCCAGTTGGGTCGATCAACTGATTGGCGTGGGTGTCCTTGTACGAGATCAGGGTGCGGTTGGCCGTCTGGCTGGCATCGATACTGGGCGCGAGTCTCGTTTGCCAATACACTTCGTTGCCACTGAGAAACATCAGATTGACGCCGGCACGGCCGGCCGCCTGGACGTTGGAAAACTGGCTGTCGGTCCAATATTCATCGTGACCGACATCCATGTAGACTTGATGGTTGAGCAGGAGTGATCCGCTGGTCGCAGCGTCGATGCCGGAGATATAGGAGACGTCGTATCCGTTCTGCTCAAGCCAGTAGATCGCCGGATATTCCGCCGAGAACACCATATCGTTGGCGGTGCCGTACAGACCACCGTCACGCGTCGTAATGGGGCGGTTGTAGCTTACGGCATAGGCCGAACCGTTGATGCCAGGTCCGTTGCCGGTGTAAAGATTGGCTCCGCCCCAGGGGTTGTAGGCTTGCCACGTCTGATCGGCCGTCTGAAATACCACAGCGCTGTGCGACGCATCGTTGCGGATGACGAATGGAATCTGGAAGATCTGCGTTCCGTCGATGACGTTGGCGATGTACACGCCAGAAACGGCGTCAGTCGGTATGCTCCATGAGTCGGTCACGCTCCAGTTGCCGGCGTCGACGAGGCCCGTCGATGCGTTCTTCAATGGCGCCGGCTGCACAACCGAAGTTGCGGCCTGATGCTGTACGGTCGTAATCAGTCTGGCGCCGTTGCCGCCGTAATAACCCAGCCGGTAGATATCGATACGATAATTCGGATTGCCCGTCTGGTTGTTGATCTTGAATTGAACGGTGCCGCCGATGTTGGTACTTATCGCTGTCGTGAACCCCTGGATTTTCGTTGAGTCCGCGCCAGGGTCGATCTGCCAGATATTTGGCGATGTGCCTTGTTTCTGATTTTCCAGTACGATCGGGTTCGTGACTGGGTCTGCAACGAGCGTGCCGCCCTGCCCATCACTTGCAAAGGTCCAGTTCGTATCCTGGCCGGAGAACAGCAGAGTGACATTGCCGACTCCATTGCTGAAATCGACTGTGCTGATGTTTGAGCCCAGGTCGTAATGAACGGAGGCCGACATCGTCGACGTGAAAGCGAAATCCCTGAGGTCGATCAGATTGCCGGTTGAAAGCGGTCGGTCCGGCGACGAGCTCCCGATCAGGCCATGAAATTGGGCGGAGCGATCGAGAACCAGGGTGCCGACGTCCGTCTCGAACGAGACGGTTATTCCGTAAAACGAACCGTTCACGAGCTGTCCGGAGACCGAGCCTCCGATCTCGAGTGCCGATTTGTCGGAAATCGCGAAGGCGCCCGACCCGCGGACATCACCTTTGAAGTCCGCTGCGGCAACCCCCTCGCCGCCGGGTGATCCGACCTTGATGCTCCCGTTATTTATGGCGTTACCTTCCACCACGAACGACGAGTCTTCCCCGAGCGCGATCGTCACACCTGCTTCAACGATCAAACTGCCCACATCGACATTGGCTCTGGTCGTGACAACATAGGATCCAGGCGCGCCAATGAAGGCGCCGTGCGCCGCCGTCGGAATACCCGCACTCCAATTCGTGGCGACATTCCAATAGCCGCCGCTCGAACTTATCCAATGTGTCGTACCGGCTCGCGAACGCGAAGACGCGGCCACCGCTCGCAGATCGGAGCCTGAGGAGAGTAGCGAGCCGAGGCTGTCCGGGCGCGTCAGGATGCTGGTCGTCCTCCACAGCCAAGCAGCGTCTCTGCTCCGGATCGCATTCCAGAGGGGCGCACCGAGCAAGTCAGCATCTATCTGGCCGAAATCACCCTCTTCCGGGAGGAGCGGCCTTGCCGGCCGATGGAAGACGCTCGCCTTTTGATTCAACATGGCCAGCCCTCGAGCTTCGCAAGCGAAGTATTTAATTTAAAAGAGCCGCGTCGGTCAATTAATTAAATCGGAAATAATAATTTTAAATCAGCCATCGATTGCGACGCCGGAGCGCGCCCCGGGCAACCGCAGGATTTCATTGAGGTATCTGCCGTATCCGCTCTTCTCCAGCGGCTGAATCAGTCCAAGAAGCTGATCTTCATCGATGAATCCCTGCCGAAAGGCGACCTCCTCGAGACAAGCCACCTTCATGCCCTGTCGTTTTTCAAGCGTCTGCACAAAGGTCCCTGCGTCGAGAAGCGACTCGACCGTGCCCGTGTCCAACCATGCAAAGCCCCGTCCCATGCGCTCGACGTGGAGAGCGCCGGCCGCGAGAAAGCGCATTTGCAGATCGGTGATCTCGAGCTCTCCCCGCGGCGACGGCTTGACACGACGGGCATATCGCACGACCCGGTTGTCGAAGAAATAAAGACCGGTGATCGCCCAGTTCGATGTCGGCTTTCTCGGCTTTTCCTCGATTCGTAGTGGGCGGCCCGCCTCGTCGAACGTAACGACGCCATATCGTTCGGGATCGCGCACGTGATACGCGAACACGGTTGCGCCTTCCTCGCGGGCTGCCGCCCTTGTGAGAAGTTCGCGCAAGCCGCCGCCGAAGAAGATATTGTCTCCGAGCACCATTGCGACGCGATCGGTTCCGATGAAATCGGCACCTACGATGAAGGCTTCCGCCAGGCCGCCGGGACGAGGTTGCTCCGCATAGCTGAGGCTAATCCCCCACTGGCTTCCATTTCCGAGCAATCGCTCAAACTGAGACCGGTCTGCCGGGGTCGTGATCACCAGGATTTCGCGGATTCCTGCCAGCATCAGCGTCGACAGCGGGTAGTAGATCATCGGCTTATCATAGATGGGCAGCAACTGCTTGCTCACCACACGCGTGATCGGATAGAGCCGCGTTCCGCTGCCGCCAGCCAGGACAATTCCCTTCAGCATCGGTGTCTCCTTTTCCGACAAGTTGGTCGAGACAGGTTTCGAGAGAGTGGCGCCAGGCCGGCAATCGAATTCCAAACACGCGCTCCACTTTGGACGAGTCCAGGCGGGAGTTCAGGGGCCTGCGCGCAGCGCAGGGGTACTGCTCAGTCGTGATCGCTTCCAGCGCCGGCGGCCGCACTCCACGACGGGATAAACCATCGAAAATTGCCTCGGCAAAGCCGTGCCAGCTCGTTGTTCCCTGGCCGGACACATGGAAGATGCCTGCCGCGATGCGGCGATCATCTGTGATCGACCGCTCTGCGATCTTCAGGAGCGCTGCGGCCAGCTCCGCTGCTGACGTCGGGCTTCCGTGTTGGTCGCAGACCACCCTTACGATTGGACGCGTTTCGGCCAGCCGCAACATCGTCCGAACGAAGTTGCTGCCTGTTGCGCTGTAGATCCAAGACGACCTGACGACAGTCGCGAGAGGATGCGCCGCCAGAACGGCCGCCTCGCCGGCCAACTTTGACGCGCCATATGTGTTCAACGGCGCCGGAACGTCGGTCTCGTCGTAAGCCTCGCTCTTGGCACCGTCAAAGACGTAATCCGTCGATAAATGCACAAGCGGAATGTTTCTCTGCCATGCGACATCCGCTAACGCAGCCGCACCATCGCGGTTGACACTGAAGGCTTTTCCGACTTCCGACTCTGCCCGATCCACAGCCGTATAAGCCGCGGCATTAATGATCATGCAGGGGGCGATCGAGGCGACCGTCCTGTCGATCCCGTCCCGGACTTCTAGGTCGAGCTCCTCACGTCCGAGGGCCACTGCAGATAGGCCGCTAAGCGCAGCGAGATCACGAAGGCAACTGCCCAATTGGCCGTTTCGACCAGCAATCAGAATCGGTCGTTCGATCATGGCAACCTCAGTGGCGGGTGGCTGGGAGACCAAGGCGCGCGCCGTCGTAGACCATATTGCGAGCCCGCGCCCACCAGGCGCCGCTGGCCAGATACCATTCCACCGTGTCGGCGAGACCTTGTTCGAAGCTTCGGGTCGGCTGCCATCCCAGCTCGCTGCGCGCTTTGGACGCATCGATTGCGTAACGTGCGTCGTGTCCCGGACGGTCCGGCACAAACGAGATCAAGGATCGCCTCGCTGTCGGCCCCGGACGTAGTCGATCAAGCACGTCACAAATCTGGGTGACTACCTCCAGGTTCGAGCGTTCGCTATCGCCGCCGAAATTGTACTTCTCTCCGGCCCTGCCCTCGAACAGCAGCCTGATCAGGCCTGCGGCGTGATCGTCGACATGAAGCCAATCGCGCACATTGCTGCCGTCGCCATAGACAGGCAACGGCTTGTGCTCAATCGCGTTGAGAACCGTCAGGGGAATGAGCTTTTCCGGGAATTGGAATGGTCCGTAATTGTTCGAACAATTGGAGACGATCACCGGCAAGCCATAGGTCTTATACCAGGCGAGCGCGAGGTGGTCCGAGGCGGCCTTGCTCGCCGAATAGGGTGAACTCGGCCGGTAAGGGGTATCTTCCCGGAAGCAGTCGACCGGCCCCAATGAACCGTAGACCTCGTCCGTCGACACGTGAATGAACCTGAACTGACTTCGCCTCTGGCTTGAAAGCCCGTCGTAATATCGTCTGGCAGCTTCCAGTAGAGTATAGGTACCGACGATGTTGGTGCTAACGAACGCTGCCGAGCCTGTAATCGACCGATCGACATGGCTCTCCGCTGCCAAGTGGATGACTGCGCTTGGCTCCCACTCGTAAAACAAGCGAGTGACCGCCTCCTGATCGCAGATGTCATGCTGCTCGAATCGATAACAGCTGGTACCTTCGATGGATGCCAGCGAGGCCAAATTGGCCGCATAGGTCAACTTGTCGACATTGACGACCGAGGCACCGGCTTCCAGCACCAACTGTCGACAGACCGCAGACCCGATAAATCCCGCTCCTCCGGTCACCAGGACACGCATGCCACGCCCTCTATTCAAACACTGAAGCAAGCTGGTCGAAACGGGGAAGCGCCCGATCCTTCGGTGAAAGCTGGGCCGCCGAGGCCCTCACCGGCCACTCGATAGCCAATTCCGGATCGGCCCAATGGATGCCGGCGTCGTGGTCCGGAGAGTAGACCTCGTCGACCTTGTAAAAGACCGTAGTTTGAGGCTCGAGCGTACAGAAACCGTGAGCGAACCCTTTTGGAACGAGCAACTGCTCGTCAGTCTCGCTATCCAGTTTGACCGAGACGTGCCGGCCGAATGTCGGCGACCGCCGCCGAAGGTCGACCACCACGTCAACGATCGCTCCCCTTAACACGCGAACCAGCTTGGTCTGCGCGAAAGGAGGCTGCTGGAAGTGCAATCCGCGAACCGTCCCGACTCGCTCCGAGCAGGATTGATTGTCTTGGATGAAATCGTGAGAAATTCCTCTTTCGGCGAAAGCAGAGCGACGAAACGTCTCGCAAAAATAGCCGCGCGTATCGGAAAAGCGTTTCGATCGGACCAGCTTGACATCCGGAATCGCCAAACTTCGCACTTCCAGCATGACCGCACGCTCCGATAAGCGGCGCTAGCGCCCGGACGGTCGGCCTATTCTCCCCATGTCCTCCCAACTGAGCGGCGCAGCAGACCAAGTCCGCCTCGCTCAGTTCGCGACAAATATCGGGTTTAATCGGACGCCGGCCCTTCATCGAGTTAATTTCCAGACAATTAATGCCTGAGCCAGATTTAATTGGCAATACAAAATTTATCAGATATATTATTTTAAATACGGCCGCGGATTCGAATAACGCCTACGGCCCCGTGCTCCCGCGCGACTGTCAATAGCCGAGAGAATTGTCCGATGCTTCAGACCAATACGCTCCAGACCGATGGGGCACGTCTGCCCTCCTCCATGCCAATGCAGGCTGATCGCCAAGACGCCGCGGGCATCGGCGAGCTCATTAAATTGGCGCTCGTCTTTATAAGGCGGCAATACCTCGTCATCATTTTCACCACCGTCCTGGCAGGTGCCGCCAGCCTCATATACCTCCGACTGGTCTCGCCGGCCTATACGGCGCAGGTTCAGGTCCTGTTCGAAAACCCGAGGGCACAATTCCTCCAGAAGCAATCGTTGCTCTCCGAACCGATCGTCGATGTCACTCAGATCGAAACGCAGCTGCAGATCATCAAGTCGCAGGCAACCGCTGCGGCCGTGATCAAGCAGCTAAAATTGGGCGATCATCCGGATTTCAAGGAGTCCCGGTCGCTGCAGTCCTGGCTACTGAGCTGGCTTCGACGATGGCGATCGAATGCGTCGGAAGCTGCGCAATCTGCCGCGCCAGAGCAACTCTCAGAAGCCGCCATTGCGAGCTTTCTGGATCGCCTATCTGCAGGTCGAGTTGGCTATAGTCACGTTATTGAAGTCAACTTCACCTCGAGCGATCCAGCGCTAGCGGCGGAAATCGCGAACGCAATTGCCAAAGCCTACATCAACGATCAGCTCGACGCGAAATTTGAAGCCAGCCGCACTGCAACAAGTTGGCTGCGGGAACGGCTGCGAAACCTCGGTGAGGAGGCGTTGACCGCCGAACGTGCCGTTGACGCTTACAAATCTCAGAACAACATCGTTTCGCCCGGTGGAAAACCGATCGACGAGCAGCAGATCACGGAACTCAATACTCGGCTGGCTACCGCCCGTGCGCAGAGTTCGGAGGCTGCGGCCAAGCTGTCCCGCTACGAAACTCTCCTCGGCACCGACCCGGCAAAACCATCCGCGATGAGCAATCTGGATGCCATCGGCTCCGACGCGATGAACAGTCCAATCATTACGTCGCTACGCCAGCAATATCTCGAACTCTCCAGGCGTGAGGCCGAGTTATCGGCACGCGTTGGGCGCGATCATCTGGCGGTCGTTAACGTCCGAAACAGGCTCCGTGAATTTCGGGTCTCCATTCTAGACGAGGTGAGGAGACTTTCCGAGATCAGCCGCAGCGAAGCCGAACTCGCAAAGCAACGGCAGCAGGAGATCGAAAAACGTCTGTCCGTTGCCATTGCGCAGTCGCGCCTCACGAACTCGGCAGAGCTGACGATAAGAGATTTGGAAAGTCGCGCAAAAAGCTTGCGGGCCCTCTACGATACCTTCCTTCAGCAGTACATGGGCTCGACGCAACAGGAGACCTTCCCTATCTCTGAAACCCGGGTCATCTTCCCCGCCTCCGCCGCTCAAACCAAGAGCAAACCGAAGACGAAGGTCGTGCTGAGTTTCGGTCTTCTGGGTGGCCTCGCGCTGGGACTACTGCTCGGTTTCGTGAGAGACGTAATGGACCGCGTTTTCCGTACCTCTTCCCAGCTCGAGGCCGCGCTGGAACTGCCGTGCCTGTCTCTCGTGCCAATCCTGAACTTACCCAAGCCGCAGAGGCCGTCGGCCCGGCTTCAACAGACGCAGGAAGACTCGAGCCAACGAATACTTTCGACCGCTCCGGACATTCATCGCGCCGTCGTAGGCATGCCCCTGTCTCGGTACACGGAGGCCATCCGTGCGATCAAGATTGCGATCGATCACAGCCCGGCAAAGACCCCCAACCAGGTGATTGGCCTGACGTCAGCTCTCCCAAACGAAGGCAAGACCACGATTGCTGCTTCCGTGGCGCAACTCATCGGACACAGCGGGAAGAAGGTCATCATAGTGGACTGCGATCTCCGGAATCCATCGCTCTCGGCCCGTCTCGTCCCGAAGGCGGTGGATGGCATTATTGAAGTCATGAACGGTGATCGCCCACTCGAGGAGGTGGTATGGCGGGATCCGAGGACAAATCTTGCCGTTCTTCCGGCCGTTCAACGCGGGCCCGTACTTCACTCGAGCGAACTTCTGTCCGACAGCGCGATATGCAAGCTCTTTGATCGCCTGCGACAAAGCTATGACTATGTCATTGTAGATCTTCCGCCGCTGAGTCCGCTTGTCGACGTACGGGTCACGGCGCCTCTGATCGATTGTTACGTTCTCGTCGTCGAGTGGGGACGCACCAAGATCGAGGTCGTTCAGCATGCACTGCACACCGCCCCGACGATCTCGGACTCGCTGATCGGCGCAGTCTTGAACAAGACGGACATCAAGGCAATGGCGCGATACGACACCCATCGAAGCGACTACTACGACGACAGTCACTATGTTCGTTACGGTCTTTCGAGCTCTTGAGCGGCCCCCTCGCCGCGCACCATCACGATTTGCGCGTTAGACGGTCTGCCGATCGGAGCATCCGGAGGAACGTCAAGCCAGAGAGGTGACGTGGTATGCTCGTCAGGTTCCTGATGCTGGCACTCGTTGTGTCCGTCGCAGCAGCTTTTGCAATGCCCGAGATCCCGCAGCAGCGAGCTCTATCCTCTGCTCTCCTCGCGACGGCGGTGCTGGCAACCGCAATCTTCGCCTCATCCTCCGCAATCGCGAGTCTGGTACGGCGGTCAGGACTCGTTCTCATCCTCATTCTCGCTGTACCGGCGATTTACATGGCCGTCCAGCTCGCGCCAGTTCCTGTCCACGGCCTCGGCAATCCGATATGGGAAACGGCATCGGCCGCCTTGAATGCTCCCCTCGCCGAACGGCTCACGGTGGACGTCCGTGCAACCGTGCAGGCATTCTTGCACTACAGCACTGCCGTCGCCCTCGCGCTCATCACGACCGTCGTCGCGCTGGACAGACAGCGTGCGTGGCAACTCCTCTCCATGCTGGTCGCGATCTCGACGATCGTCAGTGCGTACCTGCTGTTGCGGCAGACGATCGGAGCGGACGGTTTCTCGCGCGGCGATACTCCTGTCCTCGCAGCGACCGGCGCAGTCCCGGCAGTGCTGGGGCTGGTGCTGTCCGCAGCGATGATGACCCGTGCGTTCGAGGACCGCCGCCGTGTCAAGCAACGCCCATTTCGAGTGGCAACGACCCCTTGGTTCGCACTCCTCGCGACACTTCTCTGTCTGTCGGCAATCCTCGCCAGCGGAGACGGGATGGGAACGGCCACAGCGGCATTGCTCGGAGTGGGAATCGTGCTCGCCGCGTTCGCGATCCGGAACTGGTTCTCTGGGGTTTGGGGTATCGCGAGCGTCCTGGCCACGGCTGCCGTGTTGTTTCTGGCGGCCTTCACCCTCATGCCAATAAGGCCTAATGCCGATCTGACAGTCGCCCTGTCCGAGCACCCCCCGGGGGCGACTGAGCGGATGTTGCAGGATGCCGGCCATGCCGGCTCCGGCGCGGGAACCTACGCGGCATTGCTGCCAATCCATCGCGATATTGCCGCGCCGTTGTCACGAGAGCGCCCGACGGCTGCCGCGGCCATCGCAATCGAGATGGGCCGCCCCTTTCTGTACGGCGTGTTGATCGTTGCGGTGGTTGGCGCCGGGGCCTTGCTCAGATGCTCCCTGCGGCGAAGGCATGACTACGTCTACGCGGCCATTGGCGCCGGCGCTGCGACTTCGTTGGTTGTGCTGGCCTTGGTCGAAGACGGCATTCTCGAGTTCGGCGCATCGCTGTTGGCTGCCGCGCTGTTCGGACTTGCGGTCGCCCAAAGCCGGCGTGATACAGGAGCCGTAACCGAGCAGTCGCGGTCGGCGCGGCCCGTCGTTGGACTGGATAGTCCGGGCCCGGCATGCGCGCCAATACGCTCATATGGGATTGGCAATGCATCGATTCGTATTGGATTGGGCTCCATCGCAATCGCGCTGATCGCGCAAACGGTCTGGCTGCTCGCTCAGCCGTCGTATCCCGGCGGTTTGCCGGTTGAAGCGCTCGTTCCCAATGATGCCTCACGCCAAGCACTTCTGAGAGTGCTGCCGCAGAACTCACTGCGCAGTGATGGCGATTTGCGGTCTGGGAGACCCGCTCCCGCCCCACAGCCCGCGGCCAATGGAGCAGCAGCCTCAAGACCGGAGTTCGGAGTCCATCCTGCCGCGCCGACTGTACTGGCGCAGGCACTGCGGTCCTCGCCATTACGAGGGGATCTTTGGCTCATGCTTGCGGCACTGTCGAGGGAACAAAGATCGGTCGAATACGACGTCGCGGCCTTGCTGAAACTCTCGTACTACACAGCTCCAAACGATCTGGCCCTGCTTCCGCTACGACTGACTGCCGCTCTCGGCGAGGCTTCGGTCGTCAGCGATCCCGAATTGCGTGAACTGGTGCAGCGCGACGCCAAGATTGCCTTTGCTAGGCAGCCCGCTCTTCGACCCGCTCTCATTGCAGCCTATCAATCGGCGTCGGCGGAGGGGAAGGCCCTGGTGGACAATCTGATTTCGGAATGGGATTCAGCAGCTCTTCAAAGCATGCGCAAGGAAGGCCCGATCCCGGGACCTAAAGCGGATCCACCTTTGCCGAGCCGGACATGGGGTCGAGGGGCGGCGCGGTAGTTCCAAACCCGTTCCGCTTCGATGGGCAGTTCTTCGAGCACGCGCCAGATCCGAAGAGCGTCATTTGGTATCATTTAAATTATGATATTTTGCTTGATATATTCAATATTAATAATAAATTAAATACGAATTCCGAGTGCCCCGCCATGAACTTCGTGAACCGGCACCTCCCCGATCGAAACGATACGGCTCGTGTCAGCCTCGAGCCGTCGGTGTCCTCCAGGCATAAATGGCCCCTCCGTTATGACTGGATCGAACCTGTTGCACTCTGTGCCGATATCGCGACGATTTTGTTGGCCAGCATCGTCTCCACATTACTGTACCGGCTCCAAAACGGGCAAGCTGAGGGAGACCATGGCAACGCATTTGGCTTAGCGCTGGTCAGCGCAGCTTGCGTTGCATCCGTGCTGAAGGCTCAAGGTCTTTATCGCCCGATTGAGCTCCTCGTCCTCAAAAACCAGGTTCGGGCCGTCTGCGTGACGTGGGCGTCATTGCTGCTCTTGATTTGGGCCGCCGACGGCTTTGCAATTCGGCCGGGCGTATCTCAGGAAGCAGGCCCGCTCTTCGCCATCCTTGGCCTGTGGTTGCTTGTAGCCGAGCGATGGGCTGTCAAATCGCTGCTGATAAGAGGCCTGAGCGAAAGAAGATTTGCCAGCACGAATATCGTTCTAATCACGGACCAGCCGCTTTCGAAGAATGCCGGCCTACCGGAAACCTTGGCTATGCATGGATATTGCATCCAGGGGCGGTTCAGCCTGCCGCCCATTGGGTTCGGTCCCGCCGGTCGCAAGCGCCTCACGTCTCGCGTAAT
Source organism: Bradyrhizobium sp. TM102 (assembly GCF_009176685.1). NCBI lineage: Bacteria > Pseudomonadati > Pseudomonadota > Alphaproteobacteria > Hyphomicrobiales > Nitrobacteraceae > Bradyrhizobium > Bradyrhizobium sp. TM102. The sequence continues at coordinate 5,203,804 of NZ_AP021855.1, forward strand.
CGACCACATTCGCAACGCTCGGCTCGACCAGGTGGTGGTCGAAGCCAGCCCGGAGCGATGGCCCGAGCTTCGGGCATTTGTTGCCGAGTTGCGGGTACTGCCGTTTCCGGTCATATTCGTGCCGGTCGGCACAACAGCCGAATTGCTACGACATCCTACGCGCAGCCTTGGTAGTGCCGTTTGCGTGGAATTGCAGCGCGGTCCCCTTACCCCGTTCGAGTGCGCAACCAAGCGAATCATTGATATCCTTGGCGCGGGGCTCGCCTTGGCGGTATCCGCACCGCTGCTTGCGCTTGCCGCAATCGCAATCAAGCTGGATTCTCCCGGCCCCGTGTTCTTCCGACAACAACGCTGTGGTTTTAATGGTCGGACATTCTTGATCCGCAAATTTCGGACCATGCACGTGCTCGAGGACGGCAGCGTGATAGTTCAGGCCACCCCGGTCGACCAACGCATCACCCGCGTGGGCAGATGGCTGCGTCGGTCTAGTTTCGATGAATTGCCGCAACTGCTGAATGTGCTTGAGGGCAGCATGTCGCTGGTGGGTCCGCGCCCCCACGCCTTGGCCCACGACGGACAGTTTGACAAGCTCGTGCGAAACTACGCGTTTCGTCGCAGGGTCAGGCCAGGACTGACCGGATGGGCCCAGATCCACGGCTGCCGCGGCGCAACACCTACAGCGTCCATGATCGAAGCACGTGTACAGTACGACCTCTGGTACGTCGACAATTGGAGCCTTCGGCTGGATCTCGCAATCCTGTTGCAAACTCCGATGGAGGTCTTGCGGGGCCGCAACGCCTACTAGGCTCGATCCCCGCTCAAAGTGCCAAGCTGCGCCGACCTGCTGGCGTAACGACGTCTCACGCCCGCTGCCGAAGCTTCGGAGTCGCTGCCCCTATGCGAAACTCCTCGATCCGTCGGCCGGATTTCATGGCAGCAACCAACCACCGCGGCCGCTTGCCACGTCCTGACCAGGTTTCAGAAGTCTGGGGGTTGCGGTACTTCGGCAGCACACGCGGATATTTACGCCTCTGCTTGCCGGTCGGGGAGACGGCCGGCCCGCCTGTTTCGAACACGGCCATTCCCCCTCCGAGAACCGCCAGGCGCTTCTCCAGTTCCTGCTTTTCCGCCTTGATCCGATCCGACAAAATGCCGCTAATTTCCTCATGAAGCGACCATAGATCGTCCAGAGACATCGCTTCTAGTTCGAGCTTCTTGGTCGACATGCTAGCATCCTGTAGTTGCGCCCATTTAATATTGTCCCGGTCGGCTAATCAAGAACCAAGTGGTCAGCTTAAACAAAAATATGTGGAACCGAACGGCAAGTTCGTGCTCCACATAACTGCGCCGCTGGTTCTAATCAAGACAAAAAAATGAACTTATCCGCTCAATTTAATAGTGGCCAAAGTAACATTACGCGCCTTACGTGCACCGATGCCCCGACTCAAGTGAAGAACGACACGTTAAGCCGGGCCTGGGATCAATCTGCCACGCCGCACTTTCGACAAATATGCTCGGCATCCGAGGCCGCGTTGCATCGTTCTTACCCTCGGCAACAGGGAGCGTACGACTCAGTTACCCTCAGCGCGAGCCATCGCAGCTGGATTTGTGGCTTCAAGCCTGGATATCAATCAATCTAGCCGCGGCAGCGATGAACCGGCCGATCGCTTCCTGAAGGGCGCCCCAGAGGGCAATCGTAACATCCAATGTTTCTCGTCTGGCTCGCATTAAAAACTGATGAAAATAATCCTCGCAATTAATAATTAAATAATATATTATTATTTATTGTCACGCCAATTTGAAAGACCAGCCTTGGACCTATCCGTATTTTGCGCTCGAAAACGATACTCGGCGTGGAGATGACAAGGTAGTCGGGAGCGTGAGTTGAACGGTGACGAGAATGCTATGCGCAGGCAAGATCTCGAAGCCATGGATTTTGAAGAACTATGGCTCCTCCACGAGGAGCTAACAAAGATTCTTGCTGAAAAGATCACGGCCGAAAAGCGGGAACTGGAGAAGCGCCTGGCGCAACTCAATCAACCGGAACAGGTCGGTGGGCCCGAAAGCGGGGCGGCAGAGATGGGCCTAGGCCAGCCTCCCCGCCGCAAATACCCAAAGGTCGTACCGAAATACTTCAACCCTCTCAAACCGACAGAAACTTGGTCCGGGCGTGGCAAACAGCCGCGCTGGCTGGTCGCCGCACTACAATCCGGGCACACATTGGAGGAGTTCAGGATTCACGAGAACGGTGAAGCCTCCAACCAGAATGCTGGTGGTCAGGGGCACTGATTGCCCTACCACTGCAAATCCCCGCATGCGCAAAGTCGTTGGATCCAGGGAAGCTGGCGCCCGGTCGGAACCGGCCAATTGAGGTCGTTCGCTTCGGAGCTACCGCCCTAACGGAGCGGCTTGTGATTTTAGGCCTTCCCTGCGCGCACCGCGACGGCCGCCTTCAACAGAAACTGCAGGGTTCCCATCCTCGGCAGGGACCACAATCCACGCCGGCGCGCAGTGGGTTGGATGGTGTCATTCGCCACCTTCCGGTAGTTTCCGAGATCCAGCATCATCATTGCGAGGAAGGGCACGCGCGTGGCTGGAAATCGTGCTTGCATCAACTGTCGCATGAACTGCAGACGGGGAATCAGCCGAGAGCGCAACTCTTGCGGAATCTCGACGCCAAGCAACTCAGCAAGAGCAAACAGCTGGGTTTCAACCGCGTTCTTCATCAATTCGCCCGAGACAAGAGAGGCAAGCTCTTTCCAATCCAGGCCCTCGGCGGAATTGCTCATATCGCGCAATTCAACTAGGTGCCGCAGGTCGAGGTCGCCCAGCCAATAACCGTAGTCTTGAAATTGATCATGGATGATCAACATGAGCGCCCGGTAGGTAGGCGCGGGGATATACACGCGTCCGCGCCCCAGCGGCGCGGGCACACAATGATTCAGCGGGTGCCCGAAGCTCCGGTAGAGGTACGCGGGACCTGGAGCTGCCCGCTGCAGGTCGATGGTCCCGACATCCTGCGAGCGATTCAGCTCGACATGCCATCTGTGGCTTTCGGGAGGGGTCTCATAGTCAACATCGTAGCCAATTGCGCATAGAGCGGAGACTGCCATTCTGGCTTCGTCCGGCATAACCATAATATCCAGGTCGGACATTAGCCGAACGCCTCGTCGCTCTTCAGGCGCGGTCACCAGCGTCGATGCCCCCTTGAGCATGATTGGCGTAATTCCCAGGTCGTTCATCGCAACGACGGCTTCTTCGAGTTGAGCGACGAGCCGATTGTTCCGCAGCACGTTTCGGCCGTGGATCTGGCGAATATATCCGCAGACGTCCTCCGACAGGACCGGTGCAAATTTGTCGACAAAATCGATGAGCGCCGGTGTCGTCAGAGTCTGATTTGCGAGCCCGATTACGGACGTCCATTCGACATCGACAGGTGGCATGCCTTGCAGGCAATTGCAGAGGCTCGTGAGCGCCGCGCTATGCCTTGCCATTGCATAGATCCATAAGCACGCGGCGAGCCTCCACGGCCTCGCAATAGGTGAGTTGAAGCGATGGCGCGCCCGCGACGATCCGCTTCAAAGCGAAAAAGCCGGCCTGCGAAAGTCTTCCGTCAGCAGCAAATCCGTTGTCGATGAGCCGCTTCATCGAATCCAGTTGATCTATCGCGGTTAGTTCGGCCGGACCGCTCGCGACACGGTTCAAGAAGATGATCCAGCCTGCGGAAAAGCTTTGGTGGTACGCATCCGCAATGGGTACGTATCGCACCAGAACGCCGTCGGAGCGGCGATGCGTCGCGTCGTACCGGCCGCCATGTAGTCGCGAGAGCAAGTCCCACGACCCCTCCTTGAGCGTGAGAGCAAACGGGATGCCGCAGATCGCTCCGTCAGCGCCAACCAGCGCAACGTCATCGCCGGCGTACCGAAGTCCGGCATCCACCAGCTGCAATGTGAGGGTAGACTTTCCGGCTCCCGGCTGGCCGCACAACAATAGTCCCATACCGTCCTTCACAAGAGAAGCGGCATGAAGGGAGAAGGTCCAGCGATCGCTTCGAATAAGCCGCTCGGTGATGTGAGCTTTGATCGTTGGGGCAAGTGCTTCGACTTGACATCTGGAGATGCTGGAATCCTCTCCGCGCAAGAGCACTTGCTCGTCCAGCATCATTGCCTCGATCGCAATGTCGTCGTCGCCGCCGGCGCTCTGGTCCGAAACACAAAACAGCGAACACAGCCGCCTCAAGAGGTCCCGATTTGCAGCCCGGACCCCTATTCGGTGCCGGCCTAGTACCGCCGAGAAGGCAAAATCGGTCGGCATTCGCCAGTCGACCTCGAGCAACGCTCGATCGATCCAGACATCTACGACCTGTCGGGTGAACTGGCGCGCGGTCTGCTCGTCGATGCCTAGGGTCCCAAGCCCCTTACAGGTGTCTTCCAGAGAGGCGCCTTGCGCCAGCTTACACCAGATGAATGCCCCTACTCGGTCCAGTTCAAAGATCTTCTGCCCTGCTTCGCTGAAGAGCATTGATCGACCGTCCAGCAGCGCGAACACTGCATCCGAAGCCGGTCTCAATACCATCTCTGCCGACGATCTTTCCAGCACGGTTCCAACCAATGTGAAGACATCTGCCTCGTCCTGTGCCGACGAAGCGACGACAGCGCCCGGGATGCTAGCGTCGCGGCCCTAGGCAGCCACGAAGTTCAATCTGAACCGTCCGCGGCGCGGCAATTCCCGTCTGCCGGGCACAAGTGACCCAATCGGTCTCGTTTCGAAACGACAATCAGGTCCGGCACGCCACAGCTGACCGCCCTACCCCCTCCCTCCGGAGAAATGTTCAACACCTGCTCTCAAAGAAAGCGCGCCCGCACTCAACCGATGAGCATCCAGGAGGTACCGATAGGCTTCGCGATCGGCACTGCGTTCCCGCAGAATGCGCTCCTTCTCGCCAATACCTACCAATTCGGCACGCATCTGGGCCAACTGCGGCGCATCGGGGGCGAAATCGTACTCGCTAAGAGTTAAATCCCACATTGTCTCCTCCAGCCGAACAAAACCTGGACGAGCTTAGCTTACGTGATCGGCAGCAATTAACAACGATATTTACATCAGTGCCATATAATCAAAATTTATTTCATATTTGAACCGAACCTAACCACCCGTTTACCAAAGCCAAATCGCAGCGCGCGCCGAACTGATGGCAGGTGGCGAGGGATAGGCTGAGCGTGCGAAAGGGCCCGCCGCGACAGCCCGCAAAATAAATCGGTCGAGAGTCGCAAACCGGACCGACAACGCGCATTTAATTGCGCATTAAATAAAAAAACGATAATGTTGACGAATTGCGTGAGGGGGGAGTGAGACCAGTGATCCGGTTGGCTGATCTGTCCGTCAAAGGGAAGATATTGGCTTCGTTGCGAGCGGAATATTCGGCACGAAGCCGCAGGGATTTGAACATGCTAATTGTGAGGGGCCTCCCAGAAGCCTTCGGTTGAAGCCGAAGCCTCATTTCATAGGCCTGCCGGCCAAAGCCGGCGGTATCCCCGAGAATTCGCCAAGCAGGAATCCGGTCGGTTGGAGAAGCGTCGTCACGAGCAAGCTGCCCTTTGCTCGACAACGACCCCAGGTGCGATGCCCCCCCAAGTAACCCGCACCGACGAGAGCGCACTCCAGCCGACCGGCCCCTTTTTCAGCAGTATGTTTCTGGGAGGCTCACATGGGTATGGTCATGGTCGAGTGTCCGCAAACGGGTCGCGCGATTCCTACCGGCATCAAATCCGATCGCGAGACTTTCCTGCGGAGCATCGTGTTTTTCGGCAATACTCGTTGCCCAATCTGTGAGGCCAATCATAACTGGTTCGCCCGCGAGGCCTGGGTCGAAGAGTCAATCATCCGGACGGTGGATATCCTTCGTGCGGCTCCTTCGCGCTGACATAAATGCCAAGGCCGTTTGAAAGAGCGCGTCCAAATTCCCTTTTCCGATGCGAGCATTTTGGTGCAATGCACTAGAGTGCTCGAAAATATTTCTGCGTATCGTCGTAAAGCGAACGGACGGCTCCGGGATCCATTGCTTACAAATTATTGGCACGTCGTCACAAATTCGATCTTTCCGTCACGGCTTCGGCAAGGCCTGTTGGGGTATTATAGTGAGTAGTGGGTTTTGCAGCCTGGCTGTTCTGCATCATACAGCGATCGAGCTCGTTAGCCTGCTCGCTCAATTGAAGCGGCTCCGGGAGAGAGTACGAAGGGCGGAAGCACGGCGCTCGGGAGAAAGACGGCAATCGGCGTCGCGTGCGCGAAGGCCCCGAGCAACGAGATATCGCACGCGAACGATTCCCGGGTCAGTGCAATTCTGATCATCATGCTGGCTGAATCAAGGACCAGCATGGATGCGCAAGGCCTATTCACCGCAAGCGTGCCGTGTTCTCTCTAGCCCGCTTTCGACAGGCGCTGGCCGGCATACATCGCAGGCTTGAACCCTGATTCCGGCTTTCATCACGACAAAGCCGCATCACAACAGACGGCGCAGAGCGTGTTGGCGCGAGTCCGATCGAGCTCTTCCAGTTTCCTCGCTTCATACTTCCGGCTTCGTTGGACGGAACGCATCGACGACTTTGGAACCGCTGGCTGTGAAGTGGCTCACATTGCGCAAGACAATATACGTGTATCCGTCGTGCTGGGTGGACATGGCAGACGGAGATGCGCATGAAACGCCTCATGCTCTCGCTCATTGCAGCCTTGCTTCTCGCCGGAGCGGCCAACAGCATGCTCAGATCGCACGCACTGTTCGACCAGAGCGGCATGCCATCCATCCAGGAACTGCAGACAGGTCAGGCAAACAAGCTCCCTGAACAGGAGATGCAGGACCGTTCGATCTTGTTTGCGAAAGAACCGGCGCAATAGAGCGAACCGCCCGCTTTCCCGGCTGTCCGTCTTACTCGGCCGCCTCGGTTGCGGGTCGTGACTGTCCGTCGTTTGGCCCCGCTCGTGCCGTCTCCTGGTCGAACCAGAGGCTATGGTGCTCGCGAGCCCAATTGACGTCGACCTCACCCGTGCCCATGGCCTCGAACGCACCTTCCATTCCGATCGTGCCGATATAGATGTGCGCGAGCATCGCCGCGACAAACAAGACGGCCACGACGGAGTGCACCACCTGGGCAATCTGCATGCCCTCGATCCCCGTGCCGTAGAACGGAAACATCAGCGCATAGCCGGTCGCGGCGACGAGCCCGCCGCCGATCACGACGATCCAGTAAATCGCCTTCTGCCCGCCATTGAAGCGATTGGCCGGCGGATGGTCATGCCCGAACAAGCCGCCGCCACGTTTCGCCCATTCGATATCCACCTTGTTGGGAATGTTGCCGCCAATCCACATCAGGAAGATCAGGACCACGCCGAGCGTGAACGGGAAGCTCAGATAATTGTGGGCGTACTTCGCCCATTGCGACCATTCGGAAAAGGCCTCGAAGCCGATCAGCGGCAAGAGCAGCGGCCGGCCGAAGGTGATGTTGAGGCCGGAGATCGCCAGGATGATGAAGCAGGTTGCCGTCATCCAGTGCACGAAGCGCTCGAAGACGTTGAAGCGCACGATGGTACGACCCGATCGGCCACTTTCCAGCCGGACCATGCCGCGGGTGAGATAGAAGATCATGATCAGGGCGGTCATCCCGATGATCGCGATGCCACCGATCCAGCGCAGCGTGACATCGCGGAACTCGCGCCACTCACGTCCCTGTGGCTGCTCCAGGACGCCGGACCGCTGGTCCGGAATGCTCACCCGGCCCTGGATCCGGTTCAGCTCCTGCAGAAGCTGCTGCTCCTTGACCGAACTTGCAGTCGGATTGACCTGTTGAGCACTCGCGGGCGCCGCCATCACCAAGAGAAGCAGCGTGCAGACGCCGAAAGCCAGGCGAATGAACATTCCAAATGACGCCATCACGTCCTCCCCGGTATTGCGCGCCCTCGGCTGCCCACCTCAAGATTCGATCGTCTCGCGATAGGCGGTCTTCCAGCCCCACGCGCCCGAACCATAGCCGCGCTTCATGACCCGCTCTTTGTAGATCTGGGCAATGATCTCGCCGTCGCCGGCGAGCAACGACTTGGTCGAGCACATTTCGGCGCAGAGCGGCAGCTTGCCTTCGGCCAGCCGGTTCGCACCGTATTTCTCGTATTCTTCCTTGCTGCCGTCGGCCTCGGGGCCGCCCGCGCAAAAGGTGCATTTGTCCATCTTGCCGCGCGAGCCGAAATTGCCGACCTTCGGATATTGCGGCGCCCCGAAGGGACAGGCGTAGAAGCAATAGCCGCAGCCGATGCAGAGATCCTTGGAGTGCAGCACCACGGCATCCGCCGTGGTGTAGAAACAGTTCACCGGACACACGGCCGCGCAAGGCGCGTCCGTGCAGTGCATGCAGGCCATCGAGATCGAGCGCTCGCCCGGTTTGCCGTCGTTGATGGTGACGACGCGGCGCCGGTTGATGCCCCAGGGCACCTCGTGTTCGTTCTTGCACGCCGTGACGCAGGCGTTGCATTCGATGCACCGGTCAGCGTCGCAAAGAAACTTCATTCGAGCCATGTTCGTTGCTCCCTCAAGCCGCGACGATCTGACAAAGCGTGACCTTCGGCTCCTGCATGCCCGTCGCCGGGTCGTAGCCGTAGCTCGTGATGGTGTTGGCGCTCTCACCGAGCACGATCGGGTCGGTGCCGGCCGGATAGTTCTTGCGCAGGTCGGCGCCGCCCAGCCAGCCGCCGAAGTGGAACGGCATCCAGGCCACGCCCTTGCCGACACGCTCCGTAACCAGCGCCTTCATCCGGGCGCGCGAATTGTTTTCGGCGCCGCTCACCCAGACCCAGCCGCCGTCCTTGATGCCGCGATCGGCGGCATCGGCGACGCTGATCTCGATGAACATGTCCTGCTGCAATTCGGCGAGCCAGGGATTGGTGCGCGTCTCCTCCCCGCCCCCCTCATACTCCACCAGCCGCCCCGAGGAGAGGATGAGCGGAAACTGCTTTGCGATCCCCTTTTCGACCGCCGCCTTCTGCACGGAGAAGCCGATATTGGGCAGACGGAACTGCTTGGCGTCAGGCAGGGTTGGATACTTCTCCACCAGGTCGACGCGCGGCGTATAGATCGGTTCACGATGCACCGGAATCGGATCCGGCAGACCGAACGCGTTCATGCGCGCCTTGCCGTTGCCGAAGGGCACGCAGCCGTGCTTCAGCGCGACGCGCTGGATGCCGCCTGAGAGGTCGAGTGCCCAGGATACGGCATCCGGATTAGCCGCGTTGACCTTCTGGATCGTCGCCATTTCAGCCTCGGTGAGATCCTTGTCCCAGCCGAGCTTCTTCAGGCTTGCCAGCGTGAACTCGGGGTAGCCGTCCTCGATCTCCGACCCCTTGGAAAAGGATTTGTCGGCAAGCAGGCTCACCTTCCGCGTCGTGCCGTCCGGCAGTTTTTCCTCGCGCTCGATGCCGAAGCGTGGGCGGAAAGCGCCGCCGCCGTCCATGACATGCAAATTGTTGTTGTAGAGCAGCGGCGAGCCGGGATGTTTCACCTCCGGCGAGCCCCAACACGGCCAGGGCAGGCCGTAATAGTCGCCGCCGACCTCCGGATCGTCCTTCGGCGCGCGCATCGTCACCAGATCGAATTTGTTCTGGTTCTTCATATGCGCCTTGATGCGCTCCGGCGACTGGCCGCAATAGCCGGTCGACCAGCTTCCGCGGTTGATCTCGCGGAGCACGTCCTCGGCGAGCGGAAGGTTGTTCTCGACCTTGATGTTCTTGAACATCTTGTCGGCGAAGCCGAACTTCTTCGCCATCAGGTAGATGACCTCGAGATCGTCCTTGGATTCGAAGATCGGCTTGACGATCTGCTCGCCCCACTGCATCGAGCGGTTGGAGGCGACGCGCGATCCCGAGCATTCGAATTGCGTGGCGACAGGCAGGATATAGACGCCGTCCTTCCGTCCGGCCTCGACCGCGAGCGACGCCCAGGTGGTCGGGTGCGGATCCGCGATCACCAGCAGGTCCAGTGCCTTCAAACCCTTCATCGATTCCGGAATGCGGGTGATGCTGTTGCTGGCGTGGCCTTGCACGAATACGGCCTTGACGTTGTCCTTCTGTGCAACGTCGGCCTTCGGCAACAGCGCAGCATCGAACCATCGCGTCAGCGGGATGCCTGGGGTCTCCATCTGCTTCTTCTCGTCGAAGCGGGAGACCAGGTACTCGTAGTCGACCTCCCAGACCCGCGACCAGTGCTTCCAGGCGCCTTCCGCAAGGCCGTAATAGAACGGCAGGGTCACGATATCGAGGCCAACGTCGGTTGCGCCTTGCACGTTGTCATGGCCGCGCAGGATGTTGGCACCGGCGCCCGCCTTGCCGACATTGCCGGTCATCAGCAGCGCGATGCAGCTCGCCCGCACATTGGCCGTGCCGACGGTGTGCTGGGTCTGCCCCATGCACCAGATGATGGTCGCGGGCTTCACGGTCGCGAACATCTTGGCGACGCGTTCGAGCTGCGCAGCGGGCACGCCGGTGACGCGTTCGACCTCCTGCGGATTCCACTTCTCGACCTCCTTGCGCAAATCGTCGAAACCGTAGACGCGCGAGGCGATGAACTCCTTGTCCTCCCAGCCGTTCTTCAGGATGTGCCACATCATGCCGTAGAGCACGGGAATGTCCGTGCCGGGACGGATCCGAACATATTCGGTGGCATGGGCCGCGGTGCGGGTCAGGCGCGGATCGAAGACGATGAAGTTCGCCTTGTTGAGCTCCTTCGATTCCAGGAGATGCTGCATGCTGACGGGATGCGCCTCCGCGGCATTGCTACCGATGAACAGCATCGTCTTGGAGTTGCGCATGTCGTTGATGCTGTTGGTCATGGCACCGTAGCCCCAGGTATTGGCGACGCCCGTGACCGTGGTGGAATGGCAGATACGCGCCTGGTGGTCGGTGTTGTTGGTCCCCCAGAACGCGCCGAGCTTGCGGAACAGATAGGAGCCCTCGTTCGTCATCTTGGCGGAACCGAGCCAGTAGACGGAATCGCTGCCCGATTTTTCGCGAACCTGTAAGAGCTTGTCGCCGATCTCGTTCACCGCGGTGTCCCAGGACACGCGCGTCCATTGGCCGTTCACAAGCTTCATCGGATAGCGCAACCGCCGATCACTGTGCACGAGCTCGCGTACGGAGGCACCTTTCGCACAATGTGAGCCGCGGTTGATCGGCGAATCCCAGCTCGGCTCCTGGCCGATCCAGACGCCGTTGAGCACTTCCGCGGTCACCGTGCATCCGACGGCGCAATGAGTGCAGATGCTCTTCTTGACGACGGCCCCGGCCGCGAGCGGTCCGGCCACCGCGGCTTCCGCCTTGCGCACACTGCCGATCGGCATGGTGCTGAGTGCCGCAAGCGCGCCGCCGGCAAGGCCGGACCTGCGCAGGAAGGAACGGCGATCCAGACCGCCGGCCTGACCCGCAAGGGATTCAGCGACGGAGCCGCGACGATCGGAACGCTGGTGTGTTCGCTTGATAAGCACGGGAAGCCTCCCTCAAGCCGGATAGCGATTGACGCGGTAATAGGTTTTTACGTGGTCGGATTCCTTGTAGCGCGCCTTGCGCTTCTCATCGTTGTTCTCGCTGTCGGCTTGTGCCGGCCCGACCAGCGGTGTCGCGAGCGTCGCGCCGGCGCCGACCGTGCCGATGCCGACCTTGCGCAGGAAATCGCGGCGTCCCACCTTGGCTTTCGTCTCGTCACTCATCGCATCTCTCCCGCACCGACGCGCGTCGGTCAGTTGGCGAATGTGAATGCTTCCGTCTCGATCTCGATAAAGGCACGGCCGAGCGCCCCCACGACCCGATAGAATCGGGCGTTGTCGGTGCTTTCCATGTCGGCGAACAGCCGCCCGATCCAGGGCGACACGTGTTTTTCAAAAAAGGCGCGTTGAGCCTCCGGCGAGGCGTCGAGGCTGCCGTCGGCAAAGCCCGACATGATCTCGCAGAGGATGGCGGCGTGATCCTCGGGCTCGGAATTGTTGGCGACCCGCTCGATGCCGAGCGCGGCCATATCCGCGCGCAGCCGTGACAACGGCCGCTCGTTGAGGAAGCCGGTGAGGTAGTACGAGGCATAGGGCAGCAATTCCCCGCGGCCGAGCCCGACGAACAGGTCGAAATATTCGCGCTCGGCTTTCGCCGCGACAGCGCTTGAGGCCGCCTCAGCCAACGCAACATGCGCGCGCCCGAGCGGCGTCGCGTCGCCCGTCAACATGGAAAGCTGGTCGAGCAATCGTCGCGACGGTGGCGCAGATAGAAGCGTTGCCAGAAGCGCGTATTCCTGCGCGCGCGCCGCATCGACGGGATCGAGTGGTTCTGCGGAGAAGGCCTGTTCGCTGTAGAGATCGGGCCGCAGATCGTTGCGAGCTACGCCGGTGGCGGCTTCGACTGCAACCACCCGTTGTGCGGGTACCTTGGTCCAGTTCGAGACGGATGGCTGGCTGATGCCGATTTTGCGCGCAAGCTCGGCTATGCCGCCCGCGGCATCGATCGCGCGATCAAGACCGTCATCCCGCACGTGGACCTCCCATCCGAGTCCCGTCTGCCTAGTCCCACCTGCTCGATTATTCTTTTGTTACAAAGCAGTATGCGGAGGGTAGTCCTGGTTCCACGGACGGTCAATCGCTTGGCCATAGCCGGAGGCTATAGCCTTTCGTCGCGCTGCTCAGGACGGCAGTGCACCACCATGCGTGCGCGGCATGACGGGCTCGGCAAAATCCGCGTGTCTCTCCGCCCCGATCGGTTGCGCTGCAACAGGGGCTGTTGGCAGTTCCGGCGCATTCGCCTGCTCAGGAGCCTCGAGGGCAGCGCTCGTGTCGGCTTGATGCAATTCCTCCGAAGAATCCACTGATTCACCAAGCGCATCGGGCAATGACTCTGCCACTTCGCGCACACCGCCAATGACGCGATCGACGAGAGCCGCCAGTTCTTCCGAGGTACAATCCAGCGGTCCAAATCCCGGCATTGCGGTCGGGTCGTTGAAATCCCATGCGTTCTCCGCAAGCCCGACGAAGTCGCGGATGGCAGGATCGGCGACCCAAGCGCGGCGAAGGGCCGCACGGCTCAACTCCTGTGGAATACCCTTGCGCAGGAACGCGGTGACGTCGGTCGCAGCGTTGATCTCGTCGATCGATGGCAGGCTTGAGAGGTCGAACTCGCTCTCGCCGTCCTTCGCAACGTCCTTTGCACCATCCTTGGCCTCGGGCGGCGGCGCGGGCTGCGCCCCAGGCTTCGCCGGCTCTGGTCGCGACTCGCGCTTGCGGCGGGACCAACGCGCAAGGAACTCTTCCTCGCTCATTCCTGTCCGCCTTCATGTTCGCGCCGGGCGAGCGCCTCGGGGTCAGCCCGGCGCCGCTTGCGCTTGACGAATTCCCGCTCAACATGGTGCTCGACAATGAAGCTTTCAATCGCCTCCCTCAGCACCTCCGGCATCGGCACCGCCTCGACGAGATTGTCGGCAGCCTCGGTAAAGCCCTCGCCTTCCGAGGGATCGGCGGTAACGGTCGTGACGACATAGGGCCACACGCCTTCCGAAGGGGACAGCACGGTCCAGATGCTCGGACTGCCGGAGGCGAGATTGTCGCGATAGCGCGCCGTCTCGGACGGATAAAGATCCACGGTCGCGCTTCCGGCATAGAACAGCGTCGTGCCGTCCTGCTCGCGAAGCACGGTCCAGGGTCTCATGGCGGGCTCGTCCGGCAGGATGGCGACGCCACGCCAGATGAAATCGACCCAAGGGGAGTCGGCCTTGCGCCGCTCGACCACGACACCGACCGGAATCGACAGCAATGGCAGCGCCGCGGGGCTCATGTCACCATCTCCAGACGTTTGACCGGCAAGCCTGTCAGCAGATTCTGGGGCTTCATGCGCAGTTTTTGATCCGCCGACATCGACAGGATCAGGTAGACCGGCTCGTCCTCGACATCGTCGAGCGCGAGCATTGAATCGACGAAGGTGAGGCGGAAGAGCGCGAGCACACGCTCGGCGCTGGGCCCGTCGAGCTCCTCGCCGTGCCAGAGACGATCGCCGAGCCTTGTGGCATCGGCATCGAGCCCGACATACCAGGTGAGCTTTGCGTCCTGCAGTGCGCGCAGCGGTTCGATCGTGACGTCAAAACCGAGCAGATGAGAGAGCCAGCGCCTCATCACCTGCGCCAGGGCGGTCGGCCCCAAGCCGTCGGCCGTGAGGTCGAAGGCCATGTCGAACTGGTCGCTGCGCTGCCAATAGGCAGCAACATTCTCCGCGTTCAAGACATCGACCACCGCATCGGTTGTGGCGCCTAGCATCGACATCAGCGATAGCACCGGAGTTGGGCTAATTCCGCCGACAATCTCCTCGTCGCCGAGCAGCAGGGCCTGCTCATGCGGCAGAATCCGCTGGGCCCGGAAGAACAGTTCGGCCGCGCGCAGCACGAACGGATCGTCGCAACCGTCGAGCGCATTGCGCAGGATGACGTGCACGAGCTGATTGACGAACAGCGGCGGCAGATCGTTCGCGCCTGCGCGCACCGTTGCAAGATAAGCAGCTTCGAGCGTCGGATGCCGCAACAGGAGATCGCGAAAGGCCAGCACGAACTGCCAGTTCTCCCGGGCGTCGGGATCGGCAATACCGGCGATTTCGCCGGCGCTGACCGGTTGGCGCGGATCGGAGAGCAATTCCCGGTGCAGCCGGCGTTCGACCTGACACGCATCCTCCGGCGGCATCAGTTCGGGACGGGCAAAATAGGCCTTGAGGAATTCGTCGGTAACGCGGAGCCCGCCGCCCTCGTCGCGATCGAGCAGATGATGGCCGCAGGCAATCCAGAAATCGTTCATCTGGCAGTTGGCCTCCGGCCCAGATCCACAAGCTTGAGATTGCCGTCAGGCTCGATGTCGTCCTCCATTTCCATGAACGAGAACGCCTTGCCGTGCCCCTGCCCTTCGCGCAGTTGCAGTCGGCGGAAGGACTCGCGGACCTCGCCGTCGCTTACGGCCCGGTGCACCGCAACAAGGGAGCTGATCGGATGGCTGCAGAGCGACTGCGAAAACGCCACCTCCTCTTCTGCGGCGCTCTTCGCTGTCGCCATATCCGGCGCGCCGAAACGATCGACCAGTTGCCCGGCAAGGAGATCGACCAGGTTGCGGTAATCGTCCTCGGTGGCCGGAACGATCTGCGCCAGCGTCGACCAGCCCCAGGACTGCACCCCGAGGAAACCGCCGCGGAAGGCCGCGCGCGCCTTGCCCTCGAGCTTCGCAGGATCGCAATCCCAAAAGCGGAAAACGCCGGAGACGGCCCATTCGCCCGGCTCTGCCGCCACGTCAAACACGAATGTGTCGGAGGGATCGAGCGCGATGGTACGCAGGAGCTTCACAGCCGCGGCCCCCCGAGTGCCGGATCGAGCCAGGATGGGGTCGCAAGCGCCTGGACGAGGTCGCCACGCTCGATCGCGCCCGCCCCAACCCGGCGCGTCAGCAGATCGCCGAGATCGTCGATGCGCCGCACGGTCTGTCGCTCGCGCGGCATACGCGAGACATAATCGCGCGCGACACCGTCAAAACCGTCTGCCTGCCAGCCGTCAATCACCAGCATCAGGTGCCGGGCAAAGCTCTCTGTCAATTGCTCGGCGCCGGCCTCACCAAACCCTTCCTGGTCGAGCGCCGAGGCAAGCGGGTGAACGCCCGGCTCGTCGTCGTCCATGGCAACCGTCCGGATCATGGCGCCAAACACCAGCCATGGCGGCGGTGTGTCTTCGTCGGCGTCGCGTGGCCATCCCAACCGTCCGCCGCCGACCAATCCCCCGTCGACCCTGACCGCGTCAGGCCAATCGATGGTGATCGGCTTGCTCGGCGGCGCATAGGCGCGCAGCGCATCGGTGAGTGCGACCATGCCGGCGTAGAACGCGCGACGCGCGCTGCACAGAGGCTCTCGGGGCTCAAGGACCACGGCAAACTCAGCAAGATCGAAGCGGCCGACATAGACCAATGTGCCCGCACCACTCTCCGGTGCAATGCGGCATGCATGGGCAAAAGCATCGCCACTCTCGCGCAGCCGCACCAAGGTGAACGGCGGCGGCAGGCGGATCGGTTCCACCGGGGAAACGTGGCTGACTGGGGTCGACGGCAGGCCGTCCTCCGCTTTCCTTTTCTTCCCGATGGATAATGTCTATACGAGGCAAAGGGCCGGCGCGAGTCCACAGTCGGCGCCCGACTAGCGGAGGGATTAACCTGTCGCAGCCGTCGAAGACCGTCTTGATCTGCTCGTGCGAAGACACGATGCGTCTCGACATGGCCGCGATCCGGCGCGGATGTCCGAACAGCGAGATCAGAGGCTTTCGCCATCTCTGCGGGCCCGAACTCGATCATTTTCGCAAGGCAGCCGCGGAGACTGGCCCGCTGACGGTCGCCTGCACGCAGCAGGCCGCGCAGTTTTCGGACGAGGCCGGCGAACGGGCCAAGGCGATCAGCTTTGTCAATATCCGTGAGACGGCCGGCTGGTCACACGAAGGGGCGCGCGCCGGCGCGAAAATGGTCGCCCTGTTGGCGGCCGCCTCCATCCCGGCGCCCGACTATCCGCTGGTCACCCTGTCGAGCGACGGCGTGATCCTGATCTATGGGCGCAACGAAGCTGCGATCGAGGCCGGCCGGCTGCTTGCGGATCACCTCGACGTCACGGTCATGCTGAAGCAGATCAGTGACACCGTGCCGCAGGCGGCAACGGTCTTCCCGATCGTGAGGGGCACCATCCGCTCTGCAAAAGGACACTTTGGCGCCTTCGAGCTCATGATCGACGACTATGCCAGGCCCCGCCCCTCCTCGCGCGATCGCTTCGTGCTTGACGCTTCCCGAGACGGAGTGACGTCGCACTGCGATATCGTGCTGGACCTTTCGGGCGGGATGCCGCTGTTTCCCGCACACGACCTGCGCGACGGGTATCTCCGCGCCGACCCGAACGATCCCGCCGCGGTGCTGCGCGCCGTCTTGACCGCACGCGACCTCGTCGGCAGCTTCGACAAGCCGAAATATGTCGACGTTACGCCCGGTCTTTGCGCCCATTCGCGCTCGAAGCGCACGGGGTGCCATCGCTGCCTCGATCTCTGCCCGACCGGCGCAATCACGCCCGCCGGCGATCATGTCGCTGTTGATCCGAACATCTGCGCGGGCTGCGGGCAATGCGCCGCCGCCTGCCCGACTGGCGCTGCATCTTACACGTTACCGCCCGCCGATACGCAGCTTCAAAGACTTCGCGCCATGCTGCTCGCCTACCACGCGGCCGGCGGCGCCAACGCGGTGCTGCTGTTCCATGACGGCTCGCACGGCACACCGTTGATCGAAGCTCTGGCACGACATGGCGACGGTCTTCCCGCGAACGTGCTTCCCTTTGTCGTCAACGAACTCACGCAGGTCGGGTTGGAAGCGATCGTCGGCGCATTCGCTTATGGTGTAACAGCCGTGCGCTATCTGCTGCGCGCAAAGCCGCGCCACGATGTGACCGGACTATCGCAGACGATCGGCATGGCCGATGCGATCCTTGGCGGTCTCGGCTTTGATGGCCAGCGCGTCGCCACGATCGAGACCGACGACCCTGACGCGCTCGGCAGCCATCTGACCGGCATCGGCCCGCTTGCGGCGGTCGCAACACCGGCGACCTTCAGAACCGTCGGCAAGCGGCGCGACCTCCTGCGCTTCGGCCTCAGCGAGCTGCATCGTCTTGCGCCAAAGCCGGTGGACGTGATTGCGCTGCCGCAGGGCGCTCCAGTCGGCGCGATCAGCGTCGACACGGACGGGTGCACGCTGTGTCTCTCGTGTGTCTCCGCCTGCCCGACCGGCGCGCTGCGCGACGATCCCGAGCGGCCGGTGCTGAAATTCATCGAGGACGCCTGCGTGCAATGCGGCCTGTGCCAGACCACCTGTCCGGAAAAGGTCATCACGCTCAAGCCGCAGATCGATTTCCGCGCCGCCCGCGCTCCCGCCGCGGTCATCAAGGAAGAGGAGCCCGCGCTCTGTGTCCGCTGCGGCACGGCGTTCGGGGTGAAGAGCACGATCGACCGGATCGCCGCCAAGCTCGAGGGGCGGCACTGGATGTATCCCGCCGGCGACAAACGGATCGAGGCGCTCAAGATGTGCGCCGACTGCCGCGTCATCGTCATGAGCGAGCAGCAGTTCAATCCGTTCAAGGGCATTCCCGAACGCACGCCGCCGCGAACGACGGACGACTACCTACGTCAGCGCGAGGGCAAGGACTAGACAAGACCAGCAGACATCTACGCAGGGGCAGGAAACCAGGGGAAGCATCACCATGTCTCGTTTGATCACAGCTCTGTCGACGTGCTTGATCTCCATCGCTTTCGCCGGCACAGCGGCCGAAGCTGCCGCTCCTCCACTGACCAAGGCACAAAAGGTTGCCGTGAAACAGGCGATCGCCGCCTGCAAAGCCGAGGCCAAGGGCAAGAAGATCGCATGGCTGTCGCGTCGCAAATACGTCAATCACTGCGTCGCGGAAGCGCTCAAGGAGCACCCCAGCATCGACGTCATTCAGATCCTCAAGCAACATCCGGAGATGAGGGATCTTCCGATGGACAATTGGGATTCGATCTGAGAGGCAGCTATCGCGACGTCACGCGGCCAAGGAAATCGGTGAGCGCGCGGCGATCCTCGGGCGAGCCGATGCGCTGCTCCGGCATCTTGGTACCGGGGGTGTAGGCATTCGGTCCAACCTCGAACAGCTTTGCAACCGTCTCCGGCGTCCAGACGATGTCCATCGTCTTCAGGGCATCGGAGAAGCGGTAGCCCGGCAGCGATGCGATCTTACGGCCAAACAGTCCGGCAAGCGTTGGGCCTGCGCGCTGGACCTCCTTGTCCGACAGCGTGTGACAGGCAACGCACGCCCGGAATACGTCGGCGCCATGATCGCCGGCATAGGCAGCGAGCGGATCGGCCGGAGAGCCCATCAGACTCGAGCCGACGGGATCGCCGGTGCGTGCATTCCACCGCCGGATCTTGCCGTCCGCGCCCCCCGTCATCAGCGTCTCGCGATCCGGAAGGAAGGCAACCGACCACACCGGCAGCCCGGGCCCGACCAGCGTGCGTAGCAGGCTGCGCGACTTGCGATCGATGATCGCAACTGTGCCGCCGATGCCGGCTGCGGCAATCAGCTTGCCGTCGGCCGACATGGTCACGGCCACCACCGGTGTTGGGCCGGCCGATATCTCGCCGCTGACCTTGCCGTCCGTGGTCAGCATCCGCAGCATGCCGTCGACCGCGCCTGTGACGATTTCACCGTCCGGCGCCACGGCTACTGCGTTGAGCGGAGCCGGCAACGTCACGACTTCAGGCTGGCCGCCCGACAACCGCCAGATGCGCAACGTAAGGTCATAGCCGGCGCTGACGAGCGACCTGCCGTCCGGCGTGAAGGCGACGCCGTTGACGTTCTGCGAATGCCCTTCGAGCACGCGCGACACGCCGTCCGACAGCGACCAGAGCCGCACCGTCCGATCCCATGAAGCCGATGCGAGCAGTGCGCCGTCGGGAGAGACCGCGAGTGCGACGATTGGACCGACGTGTCCCTCGAACACCCGGTCCGGCTGCCGCCGGCCCGCCGTCCAGACCGCAATTCGTGCATCGGCACCCGCCGTGATCATGCGGCCGTCGTTCATAAAGGCGACGGCATTGACCGCATCAGCATGATACCGCAGCACCTCCTCCGCTGTCTCCGCCTTTAGCGACCAGCGAATGGCGGCTGAGTCGAAGCTGCCGGACAAGAGGCTGTCCCCATCGGGGGAAATAGCAAGAGCCCGCACGGAGCCGCCGTGTCCCGCCATGTCGGCGTGCACGGATGATACGGCCAGGATGGCCCACAAGGCTGCGGCGCCGCCCGCGCAGAAAGGTAGTCTCATTGACCCTCGCCGCGTCCCGTTCACGCTCTCAAGATTGCCAGAAGAGCCGACGGAGGAGAATATCCGAACCGATCTATTTGGCTGGTGCCGTCGTGGTTTTGGAGGATCCTTGAGGCGCGGCCTGCATTCCAGGCGGACTCTGACCCTGGGGACTTTCGGCGGGCGCGCCACCCGAGCCTGTATTGATGGGGCCCGTCCAGCCTTGCGGCTGTGGTTGGCCCTTCTCCTCGGGAGGGGTTGGTGCCGCAGACGAGCTGGTTTGCGCGGGTTGGGCGGAGGCGCTCTGGAAGAAGCAGAGTGCCGCGAAGCACAAGATCGTTGTTGGCAATTTCACGTCGGATCCTCCGGTGCGTGTACTAAACAGGGCAACGCTGCCTTCCGTTCCGGAGCGTGCATTGCAACAACCTGACTTCGCTCATCCTCCGCTTGAACGCCGGTGGTCCGAAGACTAGTCTCTCGCTGGTCACGTCAAGGACGACTGGCATGCAGGGGCCAACGCGGCCATTTCTGCGGATGATGGCGCGGCTGCGCGCTGTCCGCGCGCTCGATGGGCCGCAAGATCCCATTTCCCGAGAAGCCTCGCCCTTCCTGATCCTCGTTGCCATCGTGCTTGCGCTTCTTTTTTCGATATTAGAGGTCGACCTGAATACCGCGGCGCTTCAGTCCGTAGGCTTGATGGGCAATGGATTTTCCATCGATCCCATCTTCAAGAGCCCATAAGATCGCTTGTGCCTTGGTGCGATCAACGAGTTTGCTCGCGGCAAGCCGTGTCGTATAACACCTTGACGTTTCGATCGAAGGAGGCTGCGGATGAAGGCTTTTCTTCTTGGCTGCGTCGCGGCCATGGTGGTCGCGATTGCGGGAATGGTGGTCTTGAATCGGGTCCAGGAGCCCGTCGCCCAGGCGTTTGCTACGACCGGCGTGCGTCTCTGAGACACTCAAATCTCGCAGAGCGTTAGGCCCCGTCGGCCGATGCGATTCTCCACGCTTCCGCGTGCGAAAGACCCCACGATCGTCTCGCCTTTCGAGACCGTCGGGGCATCCTGTATCGGCAAGACGACACGCGAGGAGTTCGAGAGCATCGAGCAACTTTCGTGCACGGGCCTTGGCGTTTGCGGTGCAAGGTATGCTGCAAACGCCGAGGGTGTGGACCATCGCAGCGTTCGGCGTCAGCTTTTCTCGACTAGCCCTACCCGTTTTGGCCTTTCGGTGCATACGAAAGCTGGAGTGCACATCCGTGTGGCCTTCACCCAAATCGGCATCAGGAAACTGGCGCGTCGGAGCCCGCTACAAGACATTGATGCGGCTGAGGCTTTCCGACGGCGCAAGGGCGCCGAAGGATGGGTGACCGCGAAGTCGGCAAGCCAGGCTGGTGCTTCGCGTGGAACTTGGCGAAGGCCGTAAAACCCTGAGTTCGTGCGATATTTTTGAACAGCTATTGCATGATACTCATAATATAAAAGACTATCTCCGCTTCGACCGCAGTTCCGATGGGAGGATAAAATGCGCAGGACTGGTGCACACAATTTTCCGGCAATTGATCGCGTGATCTATGGCAAACCGGCGGCTGAGGCCATCAACGAAGAAGCGGAACGACTGAAGGCAACGCGCGTCTTCCTTATCGTCAGCCGCACCTTGAACACCCAGACCGACGAGATTGAGAAAATCCGGCATACGCTGGGCGACAAACATGCTGCGACCTTCGACGGAATTGCACAGCACACCACGCGCAAGCAAGCTGCCGAAGTTGCGCTCCACGCCAAGGAAGCACACGCCGATCTCGTCGTGGCCGTCGGCGGCGGTTCTGCCGTTGACCTCGCCAAGATCGTCATCATGGCGATGGAGCACGATATCCGCGATGAAGCCGGCTTCGATCCGTTCCCCATGGGCCCGGGCGTGAGCCATTCCCCGTTCCGAACGCCTGCAGTCCGACAGATCGCCGTGCCGTCAACGCTGAACGGCGGCGAATACAATGCCGCAGCGCTTGTCACCGATGAGCGCAACAAGCTGAAGCAAATATTCTTTCACCCCCACATGATGCCGGTGGCAGTCATCCTCGACCCTGCCCTCACGCTTCATACGCCTTCGAACCTCTGGATGGGATCTGGCACTCGCTCCATGGATCACGGCATCGAAGCATTGTGCTCGCCAGCTGGCACCCCCCTTGCTGACGAAGTGGTTCTGGCGGGTATCCGCACGCTGCGCGATGGAATGCTCCGGACCCTGCAACAACCTGACGATTTCGAGGCGCGCCGCTTGTCTCAATACGGCTCATGGCTTGCGTCCTTTGGACTGCAGGCACGCGTTCCCATGGGCGCAAGCCACGGCATCGGCCACGTGCTTGGTGGGACTTTCGGGGTTCCTCACTATTATTGCACGCCCGTCATCATGCCGAGCCTTCTTCGCTATAACAAGCCGTTCACCGATGACGCGCAGAAGCGTTTGGCGGCAGCTTTGGGGGCTCCCGGTGGGGACGCGGCAGACGCCTTTGCGGAGTTCGTCAGGCAACTTGGACTACCGGGCCGCCTCGCTGAGGTCGGCATCGGCGAAGACAAGTTCGGCAAGATCAGCGAAATCGCGATCAACCATCGCTTCGTCAAAGCCAATCCGCGCCCCTTCAACGACCAAGCCGAAATCGTCGATCTGCTGCGGATGGCCGCGTAGCTGCCAAGGCGGCGGCCGATGGTAGAGGCACGGCCGCTTGCCTCCGCCATCGCCCCGCTCCGCCCAGAAGCCAACGTCAGTTAAGCCGTGTCTCAATTGTCGGCCGAATGCGTTCTCTCGCAGTCGCTCGCGACCGGGCTGCCCAAAGCCTGCCGTCCGGCCTCCAGCAGGAGGTCGGACAGACGCTTGTCGTCGACCGCACGCGCCAGCACGACCGCACCGACCATGGTCGCAATTGCGCCGGCGGCCCTCTGTCTCACATCCGAAGACGGCCTCGCCGAGGTCAGCCGCGCGATGATATCGATCATCTTGCTGAGCCCCCGTTCAAGGGTGCGCCGCGCCTCCGGACCTGAACGTCCGATGTCGGCGGCCAAGGCCGGCAACGCGCAACCGCGCCCCGGATCGTCACGGTGGAGAGGACCCAGGTAAGACTCGACAAGTGCGTCGAATCCCTTCCCGGCGGGCAGCCCCTGCGTGAGGCTGAGCCAATGCACGATCGTTCGATCCATGGCCAGGGCGAGCCCTTCGACGACCAACGCGTCGCGCGATTTGAAGTAGGCGTAGAAGCTGCCATGCGTCAGATTGGCGAGCTTCATCAGGTCGGCCACACTCAGGCCATCGGCGCCGGCCTGGCGCAGACCGCGGGAAGCGCTTTCGACGATGCGTCTGCGGGTATGCTGCCCATGGTCTTTCGGGTAACGCATCGCCTGCTCCGGGATGGCACAAGATATTCGCTGTTGACTATCCCATCACGGCCGGAGCTTCCAGCCCGCGCAGAGACGACGAAATGTCGTCTGCAGCGCGGGTCGCAAGCCGTGGCTTCACGCGACCTTGAGATTGGCCCCACTGTCGGCATCAAGGAATCCCGTCAGCCTGCCCCTGATCAATCGCTCGGCGTCCGCCATGATGCGGTCGATCAACTCCTTCACGGTCGGAATATCGTGAATGAGTCCGACGACCATGCCGCAGCTCCAGGCGCCCGCGTCCATGTCACCGTCGATCATCACCCTGGGATAGACGCCCGCTACCTGATCATGGATGTCGTCGATCTTGAGGCTCTTGCCCTTCTCGCGCTCGACCTCGAGCAGATGCTCGACGCCCTTGTTGTTCAGGACCCGCTCGGTGTTGCGGAGCGCGCGCATAACGAGCCTGGTGTCGAGCTCGGACGCCGCGACCAGCGCCTTCTTGACGTTCTCGTGCACCGGCGCTTCCTTGGTGGCGATGAACCGCGTACCCATGTTCATTCCCGCCGCTCCCATCGCAAGCGCCGCAACCAGGCTGCGCGCGTCGGCCATGCCGCCGGATGCCACGAACGGGATCTTCAGTTCTTCGGCCGCACGCGGCAGCAGGATCATGTTGGGCATGTCATCCTCGCCCGGATGGCCGCCGCACTCGAAGCCGTCGACGCTGACGGCATCGCAGCCGATCTGTTCGGCCTTCAACGAATGCCGGACCGAGGTGCATTTGTGGATCACCTTGATGCCGCCCGCCTTCAGGGCCGGCATGTATTGTTCAGGGCTACGTCCGGCCGTCTCGACGATCCTGACGCCGCCCTCCCTGATGGCAGCGATATACTCCGGATAAGGCGGGGCGCTGAAGGTCGGCAGGAAGGTCAGGTTCACGCCGAACGGCTTGTCCGTCATGTCCCGGCAGCGCGCGATCTCCTTGGCAAGCAGCTCCGGCGTCCGTTGGGTGAGGCCGGTGATCAAGCCGAGCCCGCCGGCGTTGGATACCGCGGCTGCCATTTCGGCGAAGCCGACATAGTGCATTCCGCCCTGGATGATCGGATGTTCGATACCGAACAGTTCAGTGATCGCTGTCTTCACGAATGATCTCCCCGCGTTTCCGTCAGTGGATGATTTCAAACAAGCCCGCGGCGCCCATGCCACCACCGATGCACATGGTCACCACGCCGTATTTCGCCTTGCGCCGCCGTCCCTCGATCAGGAGGTGGCCGGTGAGCCGCGAGCCGGTCATGCCATAGGGGTGGCCGATCGCGATCGAGCCGCCGTTGACGTTGAGCTTGTCCGGATCGATGCCGAGCTTGTCGCGGCAATAGATCACCTGCACCGCATACGCCTCGTTGAGCTCCCAGAGATCGATGTCGTCGATCCTCAAACCGTGGCGCTTGAGCAGACGCGGGATCGCGGCGACCGGGCCGACGCCCATCTCGTCCGGCTCGACGCCGGCGGCGACGAATCCGCGGAAGATACCGAGCGGCTTCAGCCCCTTGCTGGCTGCAAACTTTCCGCTCGTGACCACACAGGCTGAAGCACCGTCCGAGAGCTGGCTGGCATTGCCCGCGCTGATGGTCTTGCCCTCGAACACCGGCTTGATCTTGGCAAGGCCCTCGGCCGTGGTTTCCGGACGCGGGCCCTCGTCTTTCGTGAGCGTCACCTGTTCGTAGGTGACCTCCTTGGTGTCCTTGTTGACGAGCGCCATCCTGGTCGTGAACGGCACGATTTCATCGCTGAAGCGGCCGGCTTGCAGAGCGGCGCCGACGCGGCGCTGGCATTCGAGGCTGTACTCATCCTGCTTGTCGCGGCCGATCGTGTACCGCTCGGCGACGACCTCCGCCGTATCGAGCATCGACATGTACATTTCGGGCTTCATCGCCATCAGCTCGTCGTCGACGGCGTGGAATTTGTTCATGTGCTCGTTCTGCACGAGGCTGATCGACTCGATCCCGCCGCCGATGGCGACCTCGACCCCGTCCAGCATCACCGAGCGCGCGGCAACGGCGATGGCCTGCAGGCCGGACGCGCATTGCCGGTCGATCGTGGTGCCGGCCACCGTCACGGGCAGGCCAGCGCGGATCGCGCCCTTGCGCGCCACGTTCATCACCATGGTGCCTTGCTGCATCGCGCAGCCCATCACCACGTCTTCCACCTCGCCCGGCGCGATGCCGGCGCGCTTCACGGCTTCGGCCATCACATGCCCGGCCATGGTCGGGCCGTCCGTGTTGTTGAGCGCGCCACGATAGGCCTTGCCGACGGCCGTGCGTGCGGTGGAAACGATGACTGCTTCAGTCGTCATGCTGGCCTCTTCTCTTTACGCGGCCGCATCCAGCTGCGCGTAGCGCAGCACGTGGAACGCGGGATCGCCGAACTGGATGTTGATGGAGGAGATTCGCTTGAAATAGTGTCCGACGTTCAGCTCGTCGGTCATTCCCATGCCGCCGTGAAGCTGCACCGCCTGGTCGGCTACGAACTTCCCGGCATAGCCAATCTTCGACTTGGCCCCGGAGGCGAGCCGCGACAGGCCTGAATCACCGGCGTCGAGGCTGAGATTGAGATGCTGCATCAGGGAGAGCGCCTCCTGATGGGCAATGAACATGTCGACCATGCGATGCTGCAACACCTGAAAGGAGCCGATGGCGGTGCCGAACTGCTTGCGGGTCTTTGAATAGTCCAGCGTTGCGGCATTCAGCTCGCCGATCGCGCCGACGACCTCGGCGCAGAGCGCGCCGATCGCGCGGTCACGACAGGTTTCCAGCGCGGCAACGCCCTCGCCTTCTGCTCCCAGCAATTGCCCGCGGACCTCGCGCAAGCTGATCTCGGCGGCGCGGCGTCCGTCGATCGTCTTGAAGCTCTGGAGATTGACGCCCGCGGCATGGCGGTCGACCACGAACAGGCTGACGCCGCCGCGGTCGCGATTGTCGCCGGCGGTCCGGGCCGAAACGATCAGATGATCCGCCCAAGGCGCTGCCATCACCATGGTCTTCTCGCCGCTCAGAACGTAGTCGTCTCCCTCGCGCCGCGCCTTGGTCGCGATATTGGCGAAATCGAACCGGGAGGCCCTCTCGGTCCAGGCCAGCGCCCAGATCCTGGAGCCGTCGATGATGCCTGGGATGAATGCCTGCTTCTGCTCGGACGTGCCAAGCTGCTCGATCAGGCCGCCAGCAAGCACCACCGTTTCGACGAAAGGCTCGACGACGAGGTGACGGCCGAACTCCTGCATGACGATCATGGTCGACAACGGACCGCCGCCGAGGCCGCCGGCATCTTCGGAAAACGGTGCAGCGAGCAGGCCGAGCTCGGCGAAGGCCCTCCACCGCGTCCGGCTGAACCCCTCCTCGCTCGCCACGATCTTGCGCCGCGCCTCGAAATCATACTGGTCGCGCAGAAGGCGCTGAACGCTGGATCGCAGTAATTCCTGCTCTTCCGTGAACTGAATATCCATCCGGTCCTCCCGATCCGCCGTGGCTTAGAGCCCGAGCACGGCTTTGGCGATGATGTTTCGCTGGATCTCGTTGGATCCGCCGTAGATGCTGAGCTTGCGCGCGTTCAGATATTTCTCGGACGCGGTGTGGCCGTAGTCCGGACCCGGCATGAAGTGGTTGTCACTGACCGGATGCTCGCGGATGGCAAGACCATAATTGCCGATCGCGCGGTGCGTGAGCTCGGTGATGTCCTGGAAGATCTCGGTGCCGCG
This sequence comes from Bradyrhizobium sp. TM102, assembly GCF_009176685.1. NCBI lineage: Bacteria > Pseudomonadati > Pseudomonadota > Alphaproteobacteria > Hyphomicrobiales > Nitrobacteraceae > Bradyrhizobium > Bradyrhizobium sp. TM102. The sequence continues at coordinate 5,230,805 of NZ_AP021855.1, forward strand.
GATCTTGAACAGCGACGCCGCCGGACCGGGATCGATACCACGCGCCATCTGGGCAACCACGCGTAGTTCGGTCGCCTCCAGCGCCAGCACGTCGAGCTCGACGCGGGCGATGTCGCGTAGAAATCCCAGATGCGCCGGATCGTCGGCCGGTATCTCGGCCTTCACGATCTGCTTCAGCTTCCGGAGATAGCGGGTGGACCGGCCGATGCCCGCCATGCTGGTGCGCTCGTTGCCGAGCAGGAACTTGGCGTACGTCCAGCCCTTGTTCTCCTCGCCGACCAGGTTGTCGACGGGCACGCGGACGTCCTCGAGAAAGACGTCGTTGACCTCGTGACTGCCGTCGATCGTGATGATCGGCCGAACGGTGACGCCGGGCGACTTCATGTCGATCAGCAGGAAGGAGATTCCCGATTGCGGCTTCGCATTCGGATCAGTTCGCACCAGGCAGAAGATCCAGTCGGCGTGCTGGGCCAGCGTGGTCCAGGTCTTGTGCCCGTTGACGACGTAGTGGTCGCCCTCGCGCACCGCCTTGGTTCTGACGGTCGCAAGGTCCGAGCCGGAGCCCGGCTCCGAATAGCCCTGGCACCACCAATCCTCTCCGGAGAGAATTCGCGGCAGAAACTTCTTCTTCTGCGCCTCGTTGCCGAACGTGTAGATCACCGGCCCGACCATGGTCACGCTAAAGGCAAGCGGCGGCAGCGTTCCCGCCCGGGAGGTTTCCTGCTCAAAGATGAACCGCTGTGTGACCGTCCAGCCCGGCCCGCCATACTCCTTGGGCCACAGCGGCGCGATCCAGCCCTTCTTGTGGAGGATCCGGTGCCAGAGCAGTGACTGCTCCTTGGTCAGGTCGGTCTCCGGATTGGGCACGCGCATCTCCGCCGGATAATTGTCCGCGATGAAGGCGCGCACTTCATCGCGGAAAGCCTCGTCATCGGCAGACAGCGCAAGCTCCATCGTAAGGGCCTCCTTACCACTTCTCGCCGAAGGGACGGATTTCCAGCTCGAATGTCCACGCGCTCTTCGGCTGCTGATAAAGCTGCCAATAGGACGCAGCGACGGACGACGGCGGCATCAAGAGATCGGGATCGTCGAGCGCATTCGGACCGAGTGCCTCGAGCCGGCGCTGCCGCACCCATTCCGTATCGACGCCGGAATCGATGATGAGATGCGCGACGTGAATGTTCTTGGGGCCGAGCTCGCGCGCCATCGCCTGGGCCACCGCCCGCAGGCCGAACTTCGCGCTGGCAAAGGCGGCATAACCGCTGCCGCCGCGGAGCGACGCTGTCGCGCCGGTGAAGAAGATCTTGCCGCCGCCGCGAGGCAGCATCAGCCGCGCGGCCTCGCGGCCGGCGAGAAAGCCGGAATAGCAGGCCATCTCCCAGACCTTGCGGAAGACCCGCTCGGTCGTATCGAGGATCGGAAAGTTGACGTTGGCGCCGATGTTGAAGATGCAGACCTCGAGCGGCGCATGCTTGTCGGCATCGGCGAGGAAGGAGATGACCTCCTCCTCCTTGCGGGCATCCAGCGAGCATGCATGGATTTCGCCTCCGGCGGCCTCGATCTCCTTGACGAGCGGCTCGAGCTTGGCCCCGTTCCGGCGCCCGGCGAACACCATGAAGCCCTCCGAGGCGAACTTCTTGGCGATCTCGCCGCCGATATAGTCGCCGGCACCGATCACTGCGACGGTTGCATTTCTCTTTTGCATGGATCGTCTCCCGGTTGGATTGAACTTCGTTAGCTCGACGGCTCTATGCCGTCCTTGCGACTGGCCTCGTTTGCTCGAGGATGGACTCCTCGACGTCACGAAGCTGATCCTTGCCGAAGAACATCTCCTTGCCGACGAAGAAGGTTGGCGACCCGAACGCGCCTCGGCTGACGGCATCGCTGGTCAGATCAATCAACCTCTTCTTGACGTCGTCCTGCTGGGCGCGAGCGATCAATCTGTCGATATCGAGCCCCGAAGCCATGAACGCGTTCCGGAAGATTTCGACGTCGTCCATCTTCTTCGGCTCCTCCCACATATGGTGATAGGCCGCGCGAAAATAGGACTCGAACACGCCCTCGAACTGGGCTGCCACGGCGCCCCGCATCAGCATCAGCGTGTTGACGGGAAAGAAGGGATTCTGGCGGAATTTCGTGACGTTGTGGCGGCGGATAAACCGCTGGGTCTCAAGCGCCTGATATTCCGGCTTGTTCTTGATCCCACGAAGCGAGTCGAACGGCGACATGTTGCCCGTCGCCTTGTAGATGCCGCCAAGCAAGACCGGAACATAATCGAATTTCGCACCCGTGCGCTGCTCGATACCCGGAATCGCCACCTCGGCCAGATAAGCGTTCGGGCTGCCGAAATCGAATTGGAATTCAATCTTCAAGGTCATCTCGGCTCCTCCCGCGGAACATGTGCTTGCACTGGCGATCCGGTCGCCGGCCTGACTTTCCTCAAACATACAGTTCTAAAATAGAACTGTCAAATGCTCCCGCAATCTGCTGATTTGGTCTAGTCTGGAAGGGTATTGTTTGGAGTTTAGTACCTATCTAGAATGGCAAATCCGCGCCGGCCTCTGCAACGATTCGAGACGAGGTCCGTGCCGCGGCGGCGACTGGAGTGTGTGGATGAAGTGGAAGGAACTCGAGGAAGAGCCGTGCTCGATGGCCCGAACTATCGGCGTGATCGGCGATCGCTGGACTCTTCTGATCCTGCGCGAGTGTTTTCTGCGCACGCGCCGCTTCGAGGGATTTCAGTCGGCACTCGGAATCACGCGGCATTTGCTTGCCGAACGTCTGAAGAAGTTGGTTCGGCAGGGCATCCTGCGCCGCATTCCCTACCAGGAATCCCCCAAGCGGCACGAATATATCCTGACCCAGAAGGGGCTCGATCTGTATCCGATCATGATGGCAATCGTGCATTGGGGCGATATTCACATGGTCGACGAGCGCGGCCGCCCCTTGCTGCACCAGCATCGCAAGTGCGGAAAAGATTTCGATCCGGTCATGGTGTGCTCCGAATGCGGCGAGCCGCTGTCGGCCAAGGAGGTTCATACTCATCCCGGGCCGGGTGCTCGCAGCGCGCCGGCGGCAGCGGCGCCGACGACCTCGAAAACAAAGGCACGCTCGCGGGCCGCCTGAGGCTCGCGCATCGAAGGCCTCCCGCGGCCGGAGGTGCCGCCAGATGCGATCTGGCGGCAAGGGAGTGAGTAACGACCGCACGGGACAGGCTCGCTCTCAGACCCGGATCACATCGGCGCCAGCTTCGTGGGTGTAGAGACGCTCAACCTGTTCGGATCGAACTTTCAGCACCGCGCGTTGGTTGACATAGGCCTTGTCGGTGATCTCGCCTGCCGCCATTGATGGCGGGTCTTTCAGCAGAACGAAGGAGCAGATCCGTTCGCTGCTTCCGACGGTCTCATTGTAGTCCCGAAAGCGATCCAGCAGGAACCCGACCACGGCGGGATCCGAGGTCAAATCCGCACCCGGAGTTTTCGAGATCCGTGCGGCCTCCGTGGGATTCAACCAGCAGAGCAGCGCGCACGCCTCACGATTTTCGCCCGCGACCACCATGTCGAGCAAGACACCGCGCGTTGCGGCCAGGATTGCCGCGCGCATATTGCCGATCGAGACCCAGGTCCCATTCGCAAGCTTGAAGTTCTCGGAAATTCGTCCGGTAAAGCGCAGCCCGAGCTCAGGCTTCTGCGGATCCAGAAACGAGACAGTATCGCCGATGCGATAGAAGCCTTCCTCGTCGAAGGCCATTTCCGTCAAATCCGGCCGCCCGAGATAACCCGGCGTGACGTTGGGTCCCTTGACCCTGACCTCGTAAGTATCCGAGACCGGAATGAGCTTGAGCCGCAGTCCCGGCGCGGGAAGACCGATCTCGCCGGGTCGATCTGTCGCCCAATGGGTCGTACTGATGGTCGGGGCGGTTTCGGTCGTACCGTAACCCGACATGACCGGAATTCGCCGGCCGGTCACCGAGAGTGTCAAGCGATAGAGCTTCTCCAGCGTGTCCTTTGAAATTGCAGCGCCGGCATAACTCATTCGGTCCATCCGCTTGAAGACACTGGCGCCCAGATCGAGATCCTTCTCGACCGCGTCACACAGCAGGTTATAGCCGGCAGGCACGTTGAACATGGCGGTCGGCGACACTTCCTTGAGATTGGCGACAGTCTTATGAAAGAGCTGCGGCAGCGGACGGCCGTCGTCGATATAGAGCGTCCCGCCGTTCTTGAGGATGCCGTGAAGAATGACGTTGCTGCCCATCGTGTGGTGCCAAGGCAGCCACTCCACCTGGACTGGCGCAGCCGGAGGAGACACGAGCTGGCTACCCATTTGCAGGGAGCTTGCCATCATGCGGTGGGTGTTGAGCACGCCTTTCGGAAAGCCTGTCGAACCCGACGTGAAGAGTATCTTGGCGACCGCGTCGCACGAGACCGCACGAGATGCCTCGGCAAATCCGTCGCACGCGGTTTTGGCTATGAGGGTACGGAAGGGCACCGTGTCCGGCGCGCCATCGACACTGATCCAGGTCGCGGCCGCCAATTCCGGAATGGTACGGCCTGCGGAAAACTCACGTCCGCTTTGGACGAACACGAAGCTCGGGCGCAGCACTTCGGCGATGTCCTTGAGACGAGCAAGTCCACCGGGCATCAGCGTGTAGTTTGGCGATATCGAGGCCAGGATGACGCCGATAGACATCGCCGCAAACGAAACCACGGCGTTCTCGATCGAGTTTCCGGAGAGGATGGCCAGCCTGTCCGCTGGCTTTGCGCCCTGATCAAGCAGACTTTGGCCTACCGCCTGGACCTGAGACCATGCCTCGCTGTAGGTGATCTCGTCCCACCCACCCTTCGCATTGCGCTGCGCGAGGAATATCCGGTCCGGGGTGGTGCTTGCCCAGCTCGGCAGAAAGTCCGTGATACGCCAGTCACACGGCTTCCACTCGAGGGGTGAGCTCAATATGAGCGCGCCATCTGGTCGGCGCTCGATTGAAACCTCGCGCGGCGCAAACGTCAGTGCCTTCGTCGACATCGAATTGATCTCCTGAAGTACCGGAATGGCGATCGCAGCCGTTGCGCTCGTGTCGCGCAGGACGCCGGCGCCGGCACGTCGTCAATGCCGCTCGCCTCTCGCCTGTTACGTGCTCATTCGGACCTGGCGTCCAGCACTTCTCCGAAGGCTTCCCAAGTCGAGCCGGTCCATCGCTGCAGGCGCATCTGCGTCCAGATCATGTTCTCGGTTTCGCTGGTGTTGATCTTGATGCCCGGCAGTGCGGTCGGGACGACGAAGTCCCGGAGGTTCTTGGCCTGCGCCAGGATGTTCTTGCGGGACAGGTCATCGCCGCATTGTTTCAAGATCTGTTCCAGCAGGATGCCCTGCTGATAACCTGTGAGATAGCTGCCGTTGGTGATATCGACGCCGGGCAGATATTTGTCGATAAACGCCCGATAGGCCTGCATGCCGGGATCATCTTTCCACTTCGGATCCACGACATCCTTGTTGATGGTGCCGACGATCACGCCAGTCGACTTGTCGAGGCCGGCCGGCGTGAGCGTGCCTCCAACCGAGCCGGACGGAAAGTTGATGATGACGGTCGCCTTCCAGCCGATCAAAGAGGCCTGCCGGATCGCCTGCGCAGCGAATTTCGGCGTGCCCGCGATCATCAGGGCATCCGCACCGGAGCTCTTCAGGTTGGTGATCTGCGAATCGACGGTCGGTTCAGTGACCTCATAGGACGCGGTGACGACCCTGCGATCGTAGTCCTTACCGAGAAACGCCTTGAAGGCGTTGACGTAGTCTTTTCCGAGGTCGTCATTCTGGTAGAGGATCGCATATTTGGCGTTCGGCAGAGCCTTCGTGAGGTATTTTGCGTAGATCTTTCCCTCGGTATCGTAGCTGACGAGACCTGTCGTGATCAGCGGGTAACTGGCGACGTCAGTGAACTTGGACGATCCGCTGACGATCGCGATGCTGGGCACCCCTTTCGACTTCAGGTATTTTGACGTTGCCGAAATGGCGGGAGTGCCGAGCTGGCCGAACATGAATGCAACTTCATCGCTCTCAACGAGCTTGCGAACCTGCTCCACCGCCTTGGGCGGGCTATAGGCATCGTCATAGGCGACGTAATTGATCTTGCGCCCGCTGATGCCGCCGCGATCATTCAGGGACTGAATGTAGGCGATCAGCCCCTTGCCCACGAGACCGATCGATGAAGCCGGTCCGCTGAACGGAAACACCCCGCCAATCTTGATTTCCGTCGCCGTAACCCCGGGCTCGTCGGCCGCGAATGCCGGGCTGCCCAACAGCACGAGCAGAACGGCAAGACTCTTCCATCTCGGCAACATCGGCATCCTCCCTGATGCGCACTCTTCGGGTGCGCCGTTCAATTCTTATGCGTCTCTACGACTCGCCAGGCGTCATGCCGTGCGAGATCGAGCGCGCTCGCCAAGCGTCGATGGCCAAGCGCATCAACCGTTGCGGCTCTTGGATCGGCCGCCTCATTCCTCGAACCTACAGTTCTTTTTTTGAACTCGTCAAGCGCTTAGATGCAACACCCCTGACAAAGGACGAAGCGCTTGCGATCTTGCGAAGAGTTGTACTCATAATTCGACAGCGGCACGGGTAGAGGCTGATACCGATTCCAGGCGCGGAGACGCCCCTTTCGGCCCCGGATATCGCGCGTCACAATACAAGACCAGTTCATTCTGTTCTTGAACTTACGAGATGATCGGAGGTGAACCGTAAAATGGCACCGAGGGCTGCGCTGCAACACGCCCGGCCAGCAGGCCAGCGATCCGCTTAGATGCGCGGCGCTCGATTGAAGGGCTCAGGCCATAGACAAAGGAACGTCAAAGCGGGAGCACGCTTCACTGAGAGGGGAGAATTCCAGGGTCTTCAAGACGTTCCGGGCGCAGGCGACGCCGCCCGTGATCTCGCGACACGGACGCTACGGGTCCAAGTTCGTGGATGGCGCCAAGACGTTCAAGGTCGGACGGCAGCGACCCTGATTCCAAGATGGGGTCGCTCGCCAATCCGCGCTGCGCGGAGCGATTGTCAGACTACAAGGTGCCGGAAACAGTCTCACTGCGCATGACACCGCCACCGCGCAATGCAAACGGCAAGGTTCTGAAAGCCGCGTTGCGCGAGAGCAAGACATGAAGGTCGCCACCTGGCACAACGGTACAATAAGGCTGTACTGGCCCTTTCCGCCCTACGGCCCCGCCTTCCCCTTTCGCGCGGCGATCTGCTGTAGCGCCCAGCGCGCGTTCTTGCGCACGTCAGGATCGGGATCGTTGGCGATCACCACGAGGTATGCCTCGCCTTCGGGGGCGGCGATCTCGCCGAGCGCGGCAGCCGCCTCCTTCCGCAAATTCGCCTGCTCATGGTTGATGCAGTTACCGATCGGACGCAGGGCGCGCTCGACCTTCATCTTGCCGAGGCTGCGGATCGCCTTGAGCCGAACCTGCCAAAACCCGTCGGCAAGTGAGACGATAAGCTGATCGGCGGCGAGCGAGCCGTTGACGTTGAGCCCGAGCGTCTCGGCTGCCATCTCCCGGACCATCCAGTCCGCATCCCTGAGTGCGCGGGTGATCGTCTCGGCCGCAGGCTTCATCTGGGAGAAGGCGAGCGCGCTCACCGCGGCGCGGCGCACATGGGCGTCGGGATCATGGATCAGCGCGGTGAGCGCCGGGATCGACTCTTCGAGCTTCAGGAAACCGATGACGCCGATCGCCTGCACGCGGACGGCCGCGTCACCATCCTGGAGCGCTTCCAGCGCAGGCTTCAGCGTGTCCTTGCGGCGCAACTCCTTGAGCGCGCGCAGCGCGCCCATGCGGACGAAGGCGTGGGCATGCTTGACCAGCGGCAGGATGATTTCGGCGCAAGCGGGATCCTTGAATTCGGCCAAACTGTCGGCTGCGGCCGACGCCACGATCCGCTCGGGATCGACGAGCAGCTTGACCAGTGCATTCGCCGCTTCCCGCCCGTCGAACTCGCCGAGCGCCATCGCGACCTGCTGGCGCACGCCCGCGTCGGGATCAGACACCATGTTGGCGAGATGCGCGACCGCAACCGGATCGCCGGAATGGCCGAGCGCAATGATGGCGACGCGCCGCTCGGCCGGATCTGCGGCTTGCAACCGCTCGTCGGCGTCTTCGAGATCGTCATAGGATTCGAACGGACTCGACATGACTACCTCAAGAGATAGGGAATGTTCACGGTGACGGCGCCGGTCGGGCAATCGGCCTCGCAGGGCATGCAGTACCAGCACTCGTCATAGGCCATGTAGGCCTTGTTGGTCATGTCGCTGATGCGGAGCACGTCGAGCGGGCAGACGTCGACGCAGACGGTGCAGCCCTTGTCGGCGATGCATTTGGCGTCGTCGACGACCACCGGGACCGACGTCTGATAGGACGCGAGAGGCATCGTAGATCTCCTGTTGCTTGTCGTTCGATGGATCAGGCGGTCGCGCGGATGCGCTGCTTGTCGTAGAGGTCCTTCTCGTCGTCCGCGATCGGGACGACATAGGGTTCGACCGCGCGCTTCTCACTGGTCATCCTGCCGTTCTGTTTGCTCAGCAGGGTGTGGCAGAACCAGTTCTCGTTGTCCTTCTCCGGGAAATCCGTGCGCCAGTGATAGAGGCCCCAGCGGCTCTCCTCGCGATACAAAGAGGCATGTACCGCCATGTCGGCGCAGTCCATGATCGACTGCACTTCAAGGGCGCGGAGCAGCTCGTGTGCGTTACGTGCGATCATATGCTCCTGCATGTCTTGCCGCGCCTCGGCGAGGCGGCGCATGCCGAGCTCGTATTTGCGCGTGACCTTCGGCGGCTGGAGATAGTCGTTGACCAGGCGCCGCGTCTTGTACTCGACCTGGTTCGGCGGAATGCCGTCCTCGCGCCTGGTCGGCGCCATCACGCGGTCGCGCTCCCTGGCCACGTCGGCGGCATCGAACTCCGCGAAGTCGTGGCTGTCGGCGAACTCCATCGCGTCGATGCCGGCCACCGCGCCGTTGGTGAAGGCGCCGAGCATGTAATTGTGCGGCACGCTCGCCATGTCGCCGGCGGCGTAGAGGCCGGGCACGGTGGTGCGCGCATTGTCGTCGACGAACACGCCGGAGGCGCTATGGCCGGAGCAAAAGCCTATCTCGGAGATGTGCATCTCGATCGAATCGTTGCGGTAATCGACCCCGCGTCCCTGCTGGAACAGGCCACGCGTCGGCCGCTCCACCTTGTGCAGCGTTGATTCGATTTCCGAGATCGTATCCGGGTGGAGATGCTTGAGCTGGAGGAACACCGGGCCCTTACCCGACAGCAGCTCGTTGTAGAATTCGAGCATCATCTGTCCGGACCAGTAGTCGCATTCGATAAAGCGCGATCCCTCGTTGTTGGCGGTAAAGGCGCCGAAGGGACCGGCGACATAGGCGCAGGCGGGACCGTTGTAATCCTTGATCAGCGGATTGATCTGGTAGCATTCGAGGTTCGCAAGCGCGGCGCCGGCGTGGTAGGCCATCGAATAGCCATCGCCGGAATTGGCAGCATTCTCGTAGGTTCCGAACATGTAGCCGGAGGTCGGCAGACCCAGGCGGCCGGCCGCGCCCATGCACAGGATGACGGCCTTGGCCTTGATCACCAGCATCTCTGCGGTACGCGTATTGACGCTGACCGCGCCAGCGATGCGCCCATCTGCCGACTTGAGCAGTCGCGTCGCCATGTAGCGATTGGAGATCAGGATTCGGGCGCGCCGGAGCTGGCGGTAGAGCGCCTTTTTCACTGTCTCGCCGTTCGGCATCGGCAGCACGTAGGTGCCGATATGATGCACCTTCTTGACGGCGTAGTCGCCGTTCTCGTTCTTCAGGAAGCGGATGCCGAAGCTGTCGAGCTCTTCGATGATGCCGTAGCAGTTCTGCGCGTACTTATAGACCGCCTTCTGGTCGACGATGCCGTCATTGGCGATGGTGATTTCCTTGGTGTACTGCTCCGGTGTCGCATAGCCGGGGATGACGGCATTATTCAAGCCGTCCATGCCCATCGAGATCGCGCCGGAGCGCTTGACGTTGGCCTTTTCGAGCAGGACGACATTGGCCTTCGGATTCTTCAGCTTCGCCTTCAGTGCAGCCATCGGGCCGGCTGTGCCGCCGCCGATGACCAGCACATCGCAGGAAACCTCCGAAAATCCGTCGACGATCTGATCTAGTGCCATCGCTTGCTCCTGGTTCGCCGGCATTTCCGGCGCCTTTGCATCAGATTTGTTCAGAGGGCGTCGCGGCGATAGCAATTAGTTGTCGACGGGACGCGATTTGCCCCTCAGCGCTCGACGAACGCCTTTTCGATCACGAAATGCCCGGGCTGGCTGTGGTTCCCCTCGACGAAGCCACGCGCGGAGAACATTGCGGGCAGTTCCTCCAGCATCGCCGGGCTGCCGCAGAGCATGATGCGGTCGGTCTCGATATCGAGGCTGCCCTGCCCGATATCGTCGAAGAGCTGGCCCGAGGCGATCAGATCGGTGATGCGGCCACGATTCCTGAACGGCTCTCGGGTGACGGTCGGATAGTAGACGAGCTTGTCGCGGATCAGCGGTCCGAAGAATTCGTGATTGCGGAGGCCTTCGACCACGTGCTCGCCATAGGCGAGCTCAGAGACTTGGCGGCAGCCATGGGCGAGCACGATCGTCTCGTAGTTCTCGTAAACGTCGGGGTCCTTGATCAGGCTGGCGAACGGCGCGAGCCCCGTGCCGGTCGAAAGCAGCAGGAGGCGCTTTCCCGGAATGAGGTCGCCGGTGATCAACGTCCCCGTCGCCTTGCGGCCGACCAGGATGATGTCGCCTTCGCTGATCTTCTGGAGGCGCGAGGTCAGCGGACCGTCCTGCACCTTGATCGAGAAGAACTCGAGCGCTTCCTCGTGATTGGCACTCGCCATGCTGTAGGCCCGCATCAAGGGCTTGCCCTCGACCTCCAGCCCGATCATGGCGAACTGGCCGTTCTGGAAGCGAAAGCCGGGATCGCGCGTCGCGGTAAAGCTGAACAGGGACTCGGTCCAGTGCCGGACCGACAGAACCGTCTCTTTCTGAAATGCGCTCATCTCGTCTCCGTGCCTCGATCGCGCACAAGGTTTCGGAGAGACGGGCATCCGGCAACGCGGAAGTGAAACTCCCGGTCGATTAGTTTCACATTTCGCGGGCGATGATCGGAGAGCGGCCGGCGTTGGCAACTAGTTGCTATTCGCACTCGTCTGCAACGCCGTAGAAGAGGGTCGGAGATACGTCATGACCATGACCTTGGTAGTACCGACCGTGGCCGACTACGAAGCGAGCGCCGATCTGGCGATGCTCCTCGTCCGCACCACGCTGGACGACGCGCTGAGCGTCCCTGCCGAAAAACTTCGCCTCTCCTGCAAATGCGCCCACTGCATCCGCGCCCGCTTCGACGGCCGTTTCCCCGAACACTTTCCCGGCATCGCCATCACCGAGATCGGCGATCTCGGCTATGGGCTGAACATCTCGTTCTCGGACGGACATAACAGGGGGATTTACCCGAAGACGTATTTGCTGAGCCTGGCGGGGCGCCTGACCCGCATCCACACTCGTCATTCCGGGGCGCCCGAAGGGCGAGCCCGGGATCCATAACCCCCGCTCGTGGCTATGGATTCCGGGCCTGCGCGCTTTGCGCGCATCCCGGAATGACGCAGGAAGTTTGCGCTTTCCCATCTGGCACGGACATTGCTCCTCTTTAGAACGATTTGAACGTTCCGGAGGCAGATGATGTTGCAGGCGGCGAATGCGGTGCGCGGGGCTGTTCCCCCGGCAGTCCGGCCTGCAGGCAGCTCCTCGCTGCTGCTCACCGAGAACCAGCAATGGATCGGCGGGCCCCCGCCGCTGATGGATAAGCTCTCCCCGCGCGAGCGGGAGCAGGTGCTGAAGCAAGGCCGCCGAAAAGTGCTCAACCGCGGCCAGACGCTGTTCAGCCAGGGGGGCAAGCATGACGGCATCTGGCTGATCGAGAGCGGCCGTATCCGGGTGTTCTACACCTCCCCACTCGGGCGCGAGATCACGCTGGCCTATTGGCATGTCGGCAATTTCGTCGGCGGGCCGGAAGTGTTCGAGGGCACGGTGCATCAATGGTCCGGTGTTGCGTCCAGCAATTGCAGCGTCGTGCACCTTCCCGGAAAGGAGCTGCGATCCCTCGCCGTCGAGATCCCGAACCTTGCGATCGGCCTGATCGAAGGCCTGACGTTCAAGGGCAAATGCTATTCGGCTCTCGCCCAGATGCTGGGAACGCGCTCGATCACGCAGCGCCTTTCGCATTTGCTGCTGCATCTCGTCGAGCTCTATGGTGTTGAGGACGCCGATGGCAGGGTGATCGCGGCCGCCTTTACCCATGCCGACATCGCGCACATGGTCGGTGCCACCAGGCAATGGGTCACGATCAGCCTGAAGCGGATGCAGGAGAAGGGAATCGTGCAAACCAGGCGGTCACAGATCGTGGTCTGCCGGACGGACGTGCTGGAGGAGATGCGCGGCCACGCATCCGATTGACCGAATTTGCGACCATCGCCCCTGCTCAGGCAAGCGGCTTTATAGTGCAGAACTGCTCAAGGAGTATGCAATCAGCTTTTCCCGGCAACTAATCGACTGCAGCGCTCATTCCGGATTTGCCCTGTCCGGGCCCTCCCCCAATCATGGCAACCACAGCACATCCAACCGAATGAGGATGAGAATGGTCCGCCGTCTTTCCACGCTCTCGATCGCGACGTCGGTGACGTCGCTGGCCCTTCTGGTCGCGCAGCCGGCCTCGGCGGAAACCGTCACGCTTGGCATCGGAACGCAGGATACGACAACCAACACGGTGACCGCCGGTGTCGTCATCCGCCAATTGCACCTGCTCGAAAAATATCTGCCGAAGGACGGCAAATACAGCAACATCAAGTTCGAGCTGGAGTGGCAGAACTTCACCTCCGGCCCGCCCGTCACCAACGCGATGATGGCGAACAAGCTGCAGATCGGCATGATGGGCGACTATCCGCTGATCGTGAACGGCTTCACCTTCGAAAGTAACCCCGAAAGCAAGAGCCGGCTGATCGGTATCGCCGCCTACAGCCTGTCCGGCTCCGGCAACGGCATCGTCGTTCACAAGGACTCGCCCTATTACGATCTCGCTGATCTCAAGGGCAAGCTCGTCAGTGTACCGTTCGGCTCCGCCGCCCATGGCATGGTGCTCAAGGCGATGCAGGACCGTGGCTACACGTCCGACTTCTTCCAGCTCGTCAGCCAGAGCCCGGAGGTCGGCTCGACCAATCTCCAGGAAAAGAAGATCGACGCGCATGCCGACTTCGTTCCCTTCGCCGAGCTGCTGCCGTTCCGCGGCTTCGCGCGGAAGATCTTTGACGGCGTCGAGACCAACGTACCGACCTTCCACGGCATCGTGGTCCGCACCGATTTCGCCGATAAATACCCGGAGGTCGTCACCGCCTATCTGAAGGCGGTCATTGCCGCCAATCAGTGGCTGCGCGACGATCCCAAGCTGGCCGCGGAGAAGATCCAGGAATGGACCGGCATCAGCAAGGAAGTGGTGTACATCTTCCTGGGGCCCAGCGGCAACATGACCACCGATCCCACGGTCAAGCCGGCATTGATCAACGCCGCCACCGCCGACGTCAAGGTTCTGCAAAATCTCGGCCGGATGAAGGAATTCGATCCGAAAAAATGGGTCGACGATGGCCATATCCGCAAAGCCTATGCCGAGATGAAGCTCGATTACGACGCGCAGCTCGCGAGCACCAAGAATTACGAGATCGCCGGCGAAGACACCTTCTGCAAGAAGCCGATCACCGATCCGCGCAAGGCCGGTGAGGTCTGGGTGGATGATGCCGGCATCATGCCGTTTGCGTCCGCGGCGTGCACCCTGGGGGCCTATGCCGGCTTCAAGGCCAAGGGCAAGAAGATCAACGTCGCCTACGTCTTCGACACCACGCGCGGCATCAAGCTGTTCGCCGACCAGGCCTTCTTCGCCGTCGGCGATGGCGACGTCGCGCCGTTCCTGCTGAAGAAGGACGCCGAAGCCTATGCCGCCAGGAACGGCGGCAAGGTGCTGGGCTTCGACGACGCGGTGAAGGCGGCGGTCGGCGGAGGCAAGACGTGAGTAGTCCCGCCATCCTCAGACATCCCGAGGACAGCATGCCGGCAACAGCCATTGCAGAGACGGGCGTGGAGCCCGTCGCCACCCCGCCCTCCTTCGGAACGCTCGCGCTGCGCTGGTATCGACTGAACCGCGGCGGCCTGCGCGCGATCGCGATCGGCATCACCTCGCTGCTGGCATTCCTGCTGGTCTGGCACCTGCTCACGACCTATCGCGTCGTGTTCTTCGTGCGATTCACCAATGTGCCCTCGCCGCTCGCGGTCTATGCCAGTTTCACCAAGGCGATCCACGATCCCAAATTCCTGATGCACATCGTCTTGAGCTGCCGGCGCATCCTCGTCGGCTTCTCCCTTGCAGCCATCGTCGGGGTGCCGCTCGGTCTCGTGATGGGCCGCTTCAAGCTCGTCCATGAGATCATCTTCCCGGTCGCCGAAGTGCTGCGACCGATCCCGGCAATCGCCTGGGTGCCGATGGCGATCATGCTGTGGCCGACCAACGAGCAGAGCATCGTCTACATCACCTTCCTCGGCTCGTTCTTCCCGATCCTGGTGAATACACTTCACGGCATGACGCTGGTCGATCCCGTGCTGGTGCGCGCAGCACAGTGCCTCGGCGCGCGGGAGCGCTCGATCTTCCGGGAGGTGTATTTTCCGGCATCGCTGCCGCACATCTTCACCGGCCTCACGGTCGGCATGGGCGTAGCATGGGTCTCGCTGATCGCGGCCGAGATGATCTCCGGCCAGTACGGCATCGGCTACTTCACCTGGGAGGCCTATTCGCTGGTCCAGTACGCCGACATCGCGCTCGGCATGATCGCAATCGGCGTTCTCGGCCTGGGATCGAGCCTGCTGATCCGGGGCGCCGGACAATTGGTGATGCCGTGGAGAGCAAAATGAGCGAGATCCCCGCCAAGGCACCGCAAGGCCATATCGACGTCAGGAGCTTCTCCCTCAGCTATGACAGCATCGAGGGACCGGTCCAGGCGGTCACCGATACGCAGATCCATGTGAAGCCGGGCGAGTTCGTCTCGATCGTCGGGCCCTCCGGCTGCGGAAAATCGACGCTGCTCAATGCGGTCGCGGGCTTCCTCAAGCCGACCACCGGTATTGTCACCGTCGACGGCGAGCGTGTGAGCGGACCCAGTGCCGAGCGCGGCATGGTGTTCCAGCAATATTCGCTGTTCCCCTGGAAGACGGTGCGGGAGAACGTCGAGTTCGGGCTGAAGATGCGCGGCATGCCTCGCTCGCAGCGTGAGCGCGCCGCCCGGACGCTGCTCGGGCTGGCGGGCCTGGAGGCCTTCGATAAGCACTATCCGGAAAAGCTCTCCGGCGGCATGAAGCAGCGCGTCGGCATCGTCCGCGCGCTCGCCACGGGGCCGAAAGTGCTGCTACTGGACGAGCCCTTCGGTGCACTCGACGCCCAGACCCGCGTCATCATGCAGCAGATCCTCACCAACATGTGGCAACGGCTGAAGATCTCGGTGCTGTTCGTCACCCACGACATCGACGAGGCGATCTTCCTGTCCGACCGGGTCTATTGCATGACCGCGCGCCCCGGCTCGATCAAAGCGGAGATCCCAATTCCGCTGGAACGGCCGCGACAGCAATCCATGATGATGTCCTCGGAATTTTTGGCGCTGCGCCGCGGGCTGATGTCCCTGATCCGCGAGGAGAGCCTGAAGGCGATGGGCGGCGAGATCAACGACCTCGGCATGCGCGGATTGAACATCGAGCTGCATGGCCAATCTTTGGCCGAGGTACTTTAGGCGAAGCCCCCCGCACTGATCTAGATGCTGCGATAGCGCTCGATAGCTGAAAGATCCGGCACTGTTCCGAGCCCCGGGTCGTCACTCAGCTGAACCGTGCCTTCGCGCACGTCGACCAGGGAGCCGCAAAACAAATCGCGCAACGGATTGTCGTTGGCGTCGACCTCCAGCCAGCCATCCCCTCCGATGCCGGCAAGCAGATGAGCCGAGGCAAGCAGTCCAACGCCGCCGCCGAGATAGTGCGGGCAAAACGTCTTGCGCGCATCGAGGATGTCACGCGCCAGTCCGACACAGACCGTGAGCCCGCCCCACTTCGCGATGTCCGGCTGAACCACGCCGAGCACGTCCTCGGTCAACACCTGCCTGAAGCCTTCGGCGCTCGAGATGTTCTCGCCGGCCGCAATCGGCATGTCCGCGCCTGCCCGCAGTCTTAGCCATTCTTCGCGTGGCCGATCGGCGCGGATAGGCTCTTCCAGCCAACGCAGATCGAACCCGCCAAGCCGCTCCAGCATCTGAAGCGCCTGGTCGACCGACCAGCCCTGATTGGCATCCGCCGCTAGCATGCCCGCGCCGACGATCTGGCGCAGAGCCGCGAGGTTGGCGAGGTCGATGTCGGCGCCGAATCCGACCTTCAACTTCAACGCGCGATGACCTCGCTCGAGTGCGGCTTCGGCCGTCTGCGTGGCTCCGCCGGGATTGATGCCGCTGGCATAGACCTTGATCGTACTGCCGTGCCCCCCGAGCAGCCGCCAGAGCGGCAAGCGCCGACGGCGCGCCGAGAGGTCCCATAGCGCGAGATCGATGCCCGCGATCGCCTGCGCAAACGGACCGGGTTCGCCGCATTGCAGCGCCAGCACTTCGGTGCCCCTCGTCAGGCTCTCGAAGGCTTGAGCCGGACCGTCGAATTTGCGCCCGACGAGACCGGGCGCGAGCACCTCGTTCACGAGTCGCGCACGATGCTCCGCACCGGGCGCGGGAAAATTCGACCAGGCCTCGCCCCACCCCTCGACGCCATCTTCATCGACGGCGCGAATGAAGACGGCGGGGCGGTTGAGCATGCGGCCGAACGACGTCACCACCGGTGTCGCCAACGGATAGCGATAGCAGAGCGCTTCGATCGAGCGGATGGTGAAGCTGTCAGACGTCATGTTGCAGATCCTGCGATCGAGATCGGACCACGCGGAACGGCCATCAGCTCAATACGCGCGCGCGAAGTCCCCTTCCCGCTTGATATCAGTGAATACGGGAAAGCGCGCCTTCCACGGCGTTCCCTTGGCCTTTGTCAACTCGTTGAGCCGTTCGAGCACACCAAGGCCATCCTTGCGCAGGCTGGCGGAAACCGCCGCGCGGTCCGGGAAATTCTTCAAGACGGCATCGAGCCAGATCGTGCGGCCCGCCAAAAACCCGCCCGCGCCCGCGGCATAGGCAAAGTCGAGTACCCGTTCGAATTTCTCCGGCGCAGCACCGCCGGAGAGCAGCACCCAGGGGATGCTGCGCGCGCGGCAGATGTCGCCGATCGCGTCGAACTCCGTCTGCGCGGCTTTCGCCTCGGCGCCGCCATCCCGGGCAGGCAGATTGTTGGCCGCCAGCGGGCTCTCCAGCTTCAGAAGGTCGACGCCATATTCCGGCTTGGCGAACTCGCGCACGCTCTCGATGACCAGACCTGGAAGTTTTTCGGGCGACTCCACGTAGTCAGCGGTGTGATTGGCGCTGCCGAGGAACGGATAGACCAACAGCTCCAGGACGTAGGGAATGTCGTGACGGGCGCAATCCTGCCCGATCTCGCGAACGAACCGCTTCTGATGCTCGTTGACCGCAGCATCGGCGTCCGGCCGGTACCACGCCAGCACCTTGACGGCGTCGCCGCCCATGGCGCGGATCTTCTCAACGCTCCAATCGGTGATCGCCCGCGACTTGCGTCCGCCCGATGTCTCATCCACCCGGTGCTCTTCAAGGGTCATGATGAGACCGCAACGCGGCGGCAGAAGATCGATGGCCGCGGGCACCGCGAAATTCGGATCGAACAGCATCGAGCTGCAATGTGGCGCGAGGTTCTCGACGAGCAGACGCTTTGCTGCCGTCACGTCGGAATACTCGACCTGGTCCCGCGTAATCCCCTTTGCTTTCGCAATAGCGTCAAACAGCGGCGGCCGCTGATCCAGCGCGACCATGCGAAAATGACCGTCCGCGTCGGCCAGACGCGCCAGGCCGCGGTTCTTTCCAATCGTTCTCATGGCTTCGTCCTCATGAATGCAAGACACTCGTTGATGGTGGGGATTCCGTTGCGTCCGCCTGCGTGGCGGCATTTCATTGCGGCCGCCGCGGCGGAAAACGCCATCGCGTCGCGCACGTCGAGGCCGGCGCCGACCGCGAGGGCATAAGCGCCATGGAAGACGTCGCCGGCGCCCGTGGTGTCGACCACATCGACCGCGAAGGCCGCCTGCCGGTGCAGGCGGCCGTTCTCGTACCAGCTCACACCCTCGCCACCGCGCGTCACGGCGATGATGCGACACCCGAAGCGGGCGAGCGCGGCGAGGGTTTCATCCTTGGCCGAGCCGCCAAAAGCCGTGAGCGCGGGCTCGGAGAAGATTGCGTGGTCAGTCAGGGGCAACAGCCGCTCGAACACCTCGGCATCGGCCATGTCGCCGTCGAGCACCGTCGGGATCCCGCGCGCGCGGGCTTCGCGGAACAACGTTGCCGCCCCCTCGACCCAGCGCGGATCTGCCAGCACCGAGGATGCGCGGGCAACCGTCTCCAACGGCAGCCAGTCGGCTGCTTCCGGATAGAGACCGCGGAAATTGACGATCTGCCGTTCGCCCGAGCTGTCGACGATGATCCCGGAGACCGACGAGCGGCCATCGGGAAACAGCCGGAAATTCTCGACATCGATGCCCTCGGCGCCGAAGGCGGACCGCATCTCCTGGCCGGCGGCATCATTGCCTGCCCGGCCCCAGAACGCGACCGCCGCGCCGAGCCTTGCAACCGTAACCGCGGCGTTGGCGGCCATGCCGCCGCCGAGGGTCCCGTAGCCGGCGGCCTTGATCTTCTCGCTTCTGCCTGCAAAGAGCCGGTCGACGCGCCAGATCTGATCGAGCGCCGACAGCCCGAGGCAAATCACCTGCACGCGATCCGCCTTGGACACGAGCTCTGCCAGCGCCGACGGATTTCCAATGTTCGCCGGCGAGCTCACCGCAAGACCCGCCCGTCTGCGGCGTCGAACAGATGCGTCCGGCCGGGTTGCGGGCGGAGGCTGAGGCGATCGCCGACCTTCGGTCGTAGCGACGGATCGACCCGCGCGATGGATGCCGCGCCGGCGAGATCGAAATGGATCAGCGTGTCCGAGCCGAGCGGCTCAACGAGCTTGACGTTCACTGCAATACCGTCGGCGGCATCGGTGGCAACGGCAAAATGTTCGGGACGAATGCCAAGCACAGCGCTGCCGGCCCGCCGCAGCCCGTTTGCCGTCTCCTCGCCCAGCGGCACCACCGTTCCGCCTTGCGAAAGGATCGCACGCTCCTGTCGCCATTCGACCGGAAAGAAATTCATGGCTGGCGAGCCGATGAAGCCGGCCACGAACTGGTTGGCCGGCCGCTCGTAGACCGCCTCAGGCGTGTCGTATTGCTGGATCGTGCCGCTCTGAAGCACCACGATGCGGTCGGCCATGGTCATGGCCTCGATCTGGTCATGCGTCACGAAGACCATGGTGGTCTTGAGCTCCTGCGACAGCGCCTTGATCTCGGCACGCACCTGCCCGCGCAGCTTGGCGTCGAGATTCGAGAGCGGCTCATCGAACAGGAAGGCTTTTGGATTGCGCACGATCGCACGCCCCATGGCGACGCGCTGGCGCTGGCCGCCGGAGAGCTCCTTCGGCTTGCGGTCGAGATACGGCTCGATGTGCAGCAGCGACGCCGCGCGCTTCACCCGCGCGTCGATCTCCGCCTTCGGCGTTCCCCGCAGCTCCAGCGCAAAGGACATGTTGTCGTAAACCCGCATGTGCGGATAGAGCGCGTAATCCTGGAACACCATCGCGATGTCGCGCTGCGCCGCCTGCACGCCGTTGACGCGCGTATCGCCGATGTAGAGGTCGCCGGAGGAAATCGGCTCGAGGCCTGCGATGATCCGGAGCAAAGTCGACTTGCCGCAACCGGACGGGCCGACGAAAACCACGAATTCGTGGTCCGCGATCTCCAGGTTGAGATCGGGGATCACAGTGAAATTGCCGTAGCGTTTGGTAAGGTTGCGGATCGAGATCGAGGCCATATCGCTTAGTCCAGCGCCAGTACAGGCTTGATCAACTCGCCTTTGGCGAAGCGGGCGAAATTCTCGGGCAAAGCGGACAGGCCGAACTCGCCGTCGACGAGAACGCGGTATTCGTCCTTGTACCTGCGCAGCAGTTCGACGTTCGGCTCGAAATCCGAGACCGGGAAGTAGAAGGTCCGGATCATGTAGAAATCCTTGCGGCGGAACACCTTGCCTTCCTCGATGGTCCAGGGCGCGGCGTTCTCGCCGACCAGCACCAGCGCCCCGCGCGGCAGGACGAGCTCGATACCGAGGTTGCGCGCCGCGTGCGCGCCGGAGCATTCCATGATGAGGGCGAACCGTTTCGACGTGTCGCCGACCGGATGCGGTTTCACGCCGAACGATCGGGCGATATTCAAGCGTGCAGCGTTCGGATCGGCCACGTGGATGTCGTCATAACCGAGACTACGGAGCGCCAGCACGACGCCGAGACCGACGGGCCCCGCTCCCATCACGAGGACCGCACCTGCCTCGTCCGGCTGCACTACGCGACTGACGAACCGCACGGCGTGGCCGGAGGTGCCGATGGTGTCGAGCAAGAGCGGCGCGAGGCTGTCCTCGATATCGTCGGGCACCGGCAGCAGGCAGTTTTCCGGCACCGGCACGTATTCGGCGTAGCCGCCCGGCCTGTTCCAGCCGATCAGGCTCGAGACCTCCAGGCACATCTGGGTGTCGCCGCGCTTGCAGGCCGCACAGTGGTCACAGTGCAACGGGATATAGACGGCGCAGCGGCGGCCATGCAGGCGATGGCCGGACTGCTCGACGACGCCAAAAATTTCGTGGCCGGCGGTGAACTCGGCGCCTTTGTGCCAGAGCTTGAAGTCCGAGCCGCACAGCGCGGTGCGCGAGACCCGTACCAGCACCTCGCCTGCCCCAACGTCGGGCATCCGTACCGGCTCGATGGTGATGCGTTCGTGACCATGGAACACCGCAGCCTGCATGATCGCGTTCGGACGTGGCGTTACGTTCATCAGATACCTAACCTTTCACCGCGCCGAGCGTCAGCCCGGACACCAGCCAACGCTGAACCAGAGCTGCCAGTACCAGCGGCGGCAATGCGATCAGCGTCGCCGCGGCCATCAGGGCGCCCCATTGCGTCGAGCCTTCGCCGATGAAATTGAATGCAGCCGCGATCAGCGTCTTGGTGTCGCCATTGGAAAGCACCAGCGCAAACAGGAAGTAGTTCCACGAGAATACGAAGGCCAGTATGGCCGAGACGGCGATGCCGGACGCCACCAGCGGCAGCGCGATGCGCCAGAGGATGCGGGTGACGCTGCATCCATCGACCTGCGCCGCCTCGAACACGCTGCGCGGGATGCCGTCAAACGACGGCAGCAAGACCCAGATCACGATCGGAAGCGTGATCACCGCGTGGCTGAGGATTAGCGCCGTGTACGACCCGATCATGCCGACCTGCCGGAACATGACATACCACGGCAGCAGGAACAGCGTTCCCGGTGCCATGCGCGCCGCGAGCGTCAGGATCGCCGGCCACGAAATACGCGTCCAGGAGACGGCGAACGCGGCCGGAATTCCGAACAGGAGCCCAAGCGCGGTCGAGCCGACGGTGACGATCAGGCTGTTGAGGGCATAGCTCAGGAACGGCGTCGTCTTGGTCAGCTCGACATAATTGTCCAGCGTCGGCGTGAAGATCAGTGTCGGCGGATAGGCCGTCACCTCGAAGGACGGCTTGAAGGAGGCCAGCACCATCCAGACCGTTGGCGTCATGATGATAACGCCGGCCAGCACGAGCTGCACCAGGTTGAGCCAGCGTATCCAGCGGTCGGTGTTGACTGCGTCGGTCATGAGATCACCACGCCACCGCGCCGCGCAGGCGGTTGAAGGCGAGCACGGCGCCGAACACGATCGCGGTCAGCGTCAGCATCAACGCGCTGGCATAGCCGATGTTGAAGAATTCGAAGCCGACCCGGAAGCCGTAGATATTGAGCGTATTCGAGGCGTTGCCGGGCCCGCCCTGGGTCGTGATGTAGATGATGTCGAAGAAGCGCAGGAGATCGACGCTGCGCAGGATGGCTGCAGTGACGATGGTCGGCAGCAGCAGCGGCAGCGTGATGCGCTGGAAGGTCTTGAACGCAGATGCGCCATCGATCTGCGCGGCCTCGTAGACGCTCGGCGGCAGAGATTGCAGGCCGCCGAGCACGATCAAGGCGACGTACGGCGTCCACTGCCAGCTATCGATCAGCGCGACCGTCGGAATGACCCATGTCGGCGAGGCCAGCCAGTCCGACGGCGCCAGGCCGAACGATTGCAGGATGTAGTTGGCCGCGCCCAGCGACGGATCGAGGATCACAAGCCACATCATGCCGGCGACCACCGGCGGCATCATGAACGGCGAGATGAACAGCGATCGCACGATCCCAGGAAGGCGCTTGGCATGAAACAGCACCAACGCAAGCCAGACGCCGAAGACGAGTTGCAGCACCAGCGAGAGCACGAACAGCGCAATGGTGATCCACAACCCATGCCAGAACTCGACGTCGGACATCAGCTTCGTGTAATTGGCAAGGCCGGCAAAGGACTGCTTGCCGGTCGAAGAGAAGGTCTGGAAGCCGAGCCAGATCGTATAGACGACCGGAAATGCGATCATCGCGACCGTGAAGATCACGGCCGGCGCCGAGAGCGCCGCCATTTCCAGCTTCTGCCGGTCCTGCGTGAGTGTCGCAGCCGTGTCAGACATGTATTCCTGTCCTCGATCGAGTTAGGTGCCGGCCGGCGCGAAACCAGCCGGCACCGGGCGGTCAGTTCAGCGCGATCAGCGCGTCCAGCGCCTTGTCGGCGTCCGCGCAAGCCTGATCGACGGTCTTTTGCTTCAGGATCAAATCCTGCACCGCCTGACCAATGAACTCGCGCGATTGGGGATTGGCGACGATGGGATAGCCGACTTCGGACGAGCCCTTGGTGGCGAGCACGTCGAGCGCGGCCTGCCATTCCTTGCGCACTGGCTCCTCGTCGATCCACTTGCGATATTCGGGGTCCTTGGCGACGGACGGACGCGGCGGGGCAATACCCTGCAGGGCCATCTTCTTCTGCACCTCGGGGCTCGTTGCCCACTGCACGAAGTACCAGGCCGCATCAGGCTGCTTGCTGTGTGAGGACACCGCCATGCCCCAGCCGATCGTGGTCGGCACCTGGCCGGCCTCGCCGGCCGGGAACGGCAACAGGCCGGTGTCCTTCAGGCGCGCGCCGCCTTCCATCACCGTGCGCAGTTCATTGGAGGATTCGAACGCCATCGCCGCGCGGCCGCCGCGATACAGCGCCGAAATCTGCTGGAAGCTGTAGTTGACGACGCCGGGCGGTCCGAAGTCACGCAGCAGCCGGCTATAGGTGTCGAGCGCCTCCTTGCCCTTGGCCGAGCACAGGCTCGACTTGCCGCTCGCGATATACGCGCCGCCGATATTGTGCAGCATGTTGCTGAAGGTGTAGGCGATCGCAGGCTTGAGGCCACGCGAGACGAACGGCGTCACCGTGCTGTCGCAAGTCTTGATCTTCTCGGCGGCAGCCTCGACGTCCTTGATGGTCTTCGGCGCCTCGAGGCCGCACTTCTTGAAGATATCGGTGCGGTAATAGAAAATCGGGCCCTCGATGTTCATCGGCATGCTGGTCAGCTTGCCGCCGAACGTCGCGGCCTTCAGCAGGGCCTGGCTCAACCCCGCCGGATCGTAGTCCTTGGCGACCTCGTTCTTGGCCATCGCGGTGAGATCGCCGTACCAGCCGGCAGCGGCGAACTGCTCGCCTTCGCGCGAGGGCAGCGTCATGAACACATCGACCTCGTCGCTGTTCGCATTCATGACGGTGACCAGACGCTGGCGCATCTGCTGTTCCTGATAGCCGTCGACCTTCAGGGTCATGCCGGTCAGCTTCTCGAAATCGGCCTTATAGGTGAGCAGCGCCTGCGAAACCGGATTGTTGTTGGCGAGAAAGGTGACGGTCTTGCCCTTGAACTTCATCCAGTCGAATTCGGCCGCGCGCGCCTGCGCGCTCACGGCGGCAATCGCAAGAACGGGCAACGCGACGCGCGTCGTGAGCATCCTGGCCTTCATCGAACTCTCCTCCCGCTGGCCGCTTTATGCTGTCGGCACTTTCTGAAAACGGTTACATCCTAAGCGCCATCTCACCTCTGTCAAGCGATAGACAATCTATCTTTTGTGCGGCAATATCGCAGATATTCTCCTTGCCGCGCTCACGATCCGGGATTGTAACGTTACATCATGAATCGACCGTCCGCCAAATTGACGAAGCAAGGCATCCGCGCCGTCGCGGCACGAGCCGGCGTGTCGACGGCATCGGTCTCGCGTGCGCTCAACAATCCCGATGCAGTGAGCCCGTCCCTGCGCGCGCGCATTGCGCAGGCAATCGAAGCCGTCGGTTACATCCCGCATGCGCCGGCCCGCATTCTGTCATCGCGGCGATCGCGTACGCTTGGCGCGATCGTGCCGACGATCGACAACACGATGTTCGCGCGCGGCATCGCCTCACTGCAAAGATACCTGTCCTCGGTGGGATACATGCTGTTTCTCACCACGAGCGGGTACGATCTCGACGTCGAGCTGCAACAGGCCCGCAACTTGATCGGTCGCGGCGTCGATGGCCTCGTGCTGCGGGGCGACTGCCATCACGAGGGGTTGCGCAAGCTACTCGC
Source organism: Bradyrhizobium sp. TM102 (assembly GCF_009176685.1). Taxonomy (NCBI): domain Bacteria; kingdom Pseudomonadati; phylum Pseudomonadota; class Alphaproteobacteria; order Hyphomicrobiales; family Nitrobacteraceae; genus Bradyrhizobium; species Bradyrhizobium sp. TM102. The sequence goes on from NZ_AP021855.1 coordinate 5,255,653, forward strand.
GGACAATGCGGTGCCTTTCATCAATGTCGGGATCTATCAGCCCGACCGGCCCTACCCTTGCGTCGGCACGAACAACGAGGCCGCTGCCCATCGGGCGGCCGGGCATGTCATCGAGCTCGGCCATCGCCGGATCGGAATCGCTTCCGCCCTCCAGCGCAACAACGACCGCGCCGGCGCCCGCGTCGCCGGCTTTCGCCACGCGCTCGCGGAGAACGGCCTGGAGCTGCCTCCGGAATGGCATGTCGAGGTGCCCTATACCCTGGACGACGCGCGCGAGGCGGCCCGCCATCTCCTCAACCTCAAGAATCGCCCGACGGCAGTGGTCTGCGGCAACGACGTCATTGCCTACGGCGTCCTGTTGGAAGCGGAGCGCAGCGGCTTTTCGGTGCCGCGTGATCTGTCGGTCGTCGGCTTCGACGACCTCGACTGGAGCCGCCATTTGCGACCGAGCCTGACGACGATCCACGTCCCAACCGACGAGACCTGGCAGCGTGCCGGAGAATATCTGGTGCGCAGCCTCGCCGGTGAGCAGACCATCATGCATCGTGAGATCGACTTCTCGCTGGTGGTCCGGGAATCGACGGCTCCGCCTCCCGCAATCCTGAAGTGAGATCCTCCGATGAGTACCAGCTTTTCTCTCACCTCCGGTTTTCATGCCGTCGTGATCGGCGGCGCCGGCGACATCGGTGCCGCGATCAGCAACCAGTTCTGCGACCTCGGGGCGACGGTGACCGCCACAGGCGTCAATGACGCCGATCTCGCACGCTCCCTGCTCAAGCCGCGCGCCGGACTTGCGCTCACGACGCTCGATGTCACGAGCGATCAGGCCGTCGCGTCACTCGCCGGGCGGCACGAACGCGTCGATGCGCTGATCAATTGCGCCGGCATCCTGGCACGGGACAAGGAATACGAAATCGAGACCTTCATGAAAGTGCTCGACATCAATCTCACGGGCACTTTCCGAACCTGCATGGCATTCCGCTCGCAGCTGGCGAAGATGAAGGGCTCGATCGTCAACATCGCCTCGATGAATGCAACCCTGGCCCTGCCGCGGATTCCGGCCTATTGCGCCAGCAAGGGCGGCGTCGTGATGCTGACCAAGGCGCTGGCCCTGGCGTGGGCCGAAGACGGCATCCGCGTCAACGCCGTCGCGCCCGGTTATGTCGAAACCGCGATCAATGCCGCCGGCCGCACCGACCGCGCCCATTATGAGCGCATCGCCGACCGCACCGCGTTCAAGCGCTGGGGCCAGCCCGAGGACATCGCCGGTGCCGTCGCCTTTCTCTGCATGCCAGCCTCGCAATACGCGACCGGAACGGTGGTCGCGGTGGATGGCGGGTTTCTTGCGGGCTAGCGGCAGCTGTCACACGTTCGCAAGCTGGCGCGGCTGCAGGTGCAGCCGCGCCAGCTAGCTCAGCGGAAGTTGCCCTTGGTCTCGGGGATCACGACCGCGCCGATCAAATAGATCACGAACACGCCGACTGCAAAGTAGGCCAGCGACATCGGAATCTGTGCGGGGCTGCCGCTCACCAGCGAGACGAAGGTCGGCATCATTCCGCCCAACGCAAAGCCGATATTCCAGGACAGGCCGGTGCCGCTGGCGCGAAGCGCCGTGGGGAACCGTTCGTTCAGGAAGATCAGCACCGGCGCATAACCGGCATTGCCGATGAAGGCGATGGCAAGCGCATAGAGCGTGATCTGCGTGGTGTCCTTGGTCGTGGCAAGATTCAGATAGCACAGCGGCAACAGCACCGCCGCCAGGACCCCGATCAGCAGGAACGTCTTCTTGCGGCCGATGAGATCGCTCAGCGCGCCGACCAGCACCGCGGCGAAGAACGCAGAGACGCTGGCGCCCATCAGGATCAGCGAGGAGGTCTGGTTCGGAACCGCGTTGATGACTTTCAGGAAGCTCGGCAGGTACCCCGAGGTCAGATAATAACCGGCGCCGCCGCCGAAGGTAATGAGCAGGTTGATCAGCAGGACGCCGCGATACTCGCGGGACAATACGTCCTTGACCGGCGCCTTCGAGACCTTTGCCTGCTTATTGCCCTGCTGGCGCTTGAGGTCCTTGAAGTACGGGGACTCTTCGAGGTTCCGGAAGATGAACCAGCCGAGCAGAGAGCTCAGCAGCCCTGAGAAGAACATGAAGCGCCAGCCCCACACGGCAAAGGCATCTCCGGGGAATACCGAGGACGTGATCAGGAAGATGAAGGACGCCAGCAGCGCGCCAATGCCGGCGCCGCCGCCGCCGACCAGGCCCGACATCGCCCCGCGCCAATGCGGCGGCACCGATTCCGTGCCGATCGTGTGGGTCGAGGCCACGACCCCACCGACGAACACGCCCTGCACCAGGCGCAGGATCAGGAACACGATGGGAGCGATCACGCCGACCTGCGCGATGGTCGGCAGCAGGCCGAACGCGGCCGTGCTGATGCCGACGCCGATGATGGCGATCAGCATGGCCTGCTTGCGGCCGTGCACGTCGGCGTAGTGCCCGAACACCGCCGAACCGAGCGGCCGCATCAGCAGCGTAACGGCGAACGAACCGTAGACCGCGGCGAGCGACAGCGCCGCATTGCTCGACGGAAAGAACAGCGCGCCGACCACCGGCGCTACATAGAGCAGAATGAACAAGTCGAACAGGTCGAGTGCCCATCCGAGCACTGACGCGATGATCGCATTGACCATCTGCTTGTTATCCGTCGATGCCCGTGCACCGGCCACCGGCATATCCATCTCAGCCATCTTGTTTTACCCTCCCCGTTTGAATAGGGCCGCGGTCCGCGCCATTGCGAACCGCGGCAGCTTGTTGCGTCGCGTATCAACGGCCGACGAATTTCGGCGGACGCTTGGCGTTGAAGGCCTCGACGCCTTCCTTGAAATCTTCCGACTGTCGCAGGCGGCTGTAGCAGTGCCCCTCGAGCTCGATGGCGATCGCGAGCGTCGAATCCTCGGTGTCGTTGAGCAGCTTCTTGGCGGTACGCTGCGCCAGCGGCGAGAAGCTGCGGAGCTCGTCGACAAGCTTGTCGGTCGCCTTCTCCAGTTCGGAATCGGGCACGCATTCGGTGGCGATGCCCCACTCCAGCGCCTGCTTCGCCGAGATGCGCTTGGAGCGCATCACGATGTCCTTGGTGCGGGTGATGCCGACCATCTTCTGCAGCCGCGCCGACCCGCCGGAACCCGGGATCTGGCCGAGCTTCTGCTCGGGCAGCGCGTACTGCGTGGTCTCCGAGGCGATACGGAAGTCGCAGGCCAGCGACAGCTCGAAGCCAACGCCGAAGCAATAGCCGCGGTTGGCGACGATAACAGGCTTGGCGCAACGCGCCGGCGCGGCGATGTTCCAGGCGAGCTTGGAGACGTGCTCGGGGCTCGCTTCCATGAAGCCTCCGATGTTCCCGCCGCTCGAGAAATGCTCGCCCTCCCCGCGCAGCACGATGATGCGCACGCGCGGATCCTCGTCCAGAGTCTCGAAGGTCAGCCGGAGCTGGTCGCGCTGCGGCATCGCCACGACGTTGTAGGGCGGGCGTCCCAGGATGATGTCCGCGCGCTCATGCGCCTCATCGATCTCGACCTTGAACCCGTCGAGCTTGGCAAGCCGAGGATCGGCAAACGTATAGGGTGACGGCATTTTCACTTCCTTCTGTTGATGCGTGACGATCAAGCGGCGTCCGACGGCGGCCGACGCTCGGTCTCGTATTCTCCGGCGACGAGCAGGCGCCGCAGCAGCTTGCCGACCGGCGATTTGGGAATCGCGTCGACGAAGACGTAGCGGCGCGGCCGCTTGAAGTTGGCGAGGCCCGAGGTGCGGCAGAACTGCTCCAGCTCACTCTCGGAAACGCTGCAATTGCGCTTGACGAAGGCGGCGACGACCTTGCCCCATTTTTCGTCGGCGACACCGACCACGGCGACCTCGTCGACCCCGGGATGCAGCGACAGGCAGCTCTCGATCTCGACCGGAGAGACGTTCTCGCCGCCGGTGATGATCATGTCGTCGACGCGGCCCGTGACGAAGAGGTCACCATCGGGATCGACGAAGCCGGTATCGCCGGTGAAATACCAGCCTTCGCGCAACGATTTGGCGTCGGCCTCGGGGCGGCGCCAGTAGCCCTCAAAGGCTTCGTCGCCCGCGAGCGTGGCGATGATCTCGCCCTCCTCGCCGACCGCGGCAAGCTCCGCGACCGAACGCGCGCCGATGCGCACGACCTTGACGTGCTGGTTCAGCCCGGCCCTACCGGCGGAGCCGGGTTTTGCCGTAGCGTTCTGATCGATCGTAAAAGTGTAGATCTCGGAGCTGCCGTAATGATTGACGAACAGCTCCGGCCTGAAGGCCTCGTCCAGCTTCTTCAGCAGGCCGTCCGTCATCGAGGCGCCGGCAAAGCCGAGCTTGCGCACGCTGGAGACGTCGGTCCGGTCGAAGGCCTCGTGATGGACGAGATCGTGATAGAGCGTCGGCACCAGATAGAGATTGGTGATCCCTTCCCGCTGGATCAGCTCCAGCGCCTGGCGGCTGTCATAGCGCGGCAGGCAGATGAAGCTGCCGCCGATCAGCGACATCGCGAGCAACGAGCGGACGCCCATGGTGTGGTAGAGCGGCATCACGCCGAGCGTGCGCTCGCCGCGGCCGTAGAGATTTTGCGCGACATGGGCGATCGCCGCGGCGCGCTCGGCGCGATGACGCCGCGGCACGCCCTTCGGCCGAGAGGTGGTGCCCGATGTGTAGAGCATGATCGACCAGGCATCAGAGCCGACGCACGGCTCGGCATCGGGCGCGCTGTCCCTGATCAGATCGGCAAAGCCGACCGCCTCGCCTGTGCCCGGATCGACCGACACGCGTAGCAGCCGGCCGGCGAGAGCCGAACCCTGCACCGCCTCAGCAGAAACATCCTGGTAGAAAACTGCGCGGCCCTCCGCGTTCTCGATGCAGAAGTCCAGCTCGTCGGCCTTGGCGCGCCAGTTGATCGGGGTGATTACGAGTCCTGCGAACTGGCACGCCCAATGCAGCGTCGCGGCCTCCCAGCGGTTTTGCAGCAGCGTGACGACGTGGTCGCCGGGCTTGAGGTCCAGGCGGCCGAAGGATGCGACCAAAGCAGAGATCTTGTCGTACCATTGCCGGTAGGTCAGGCGGAGATCGCCGTCGACCAGCCCGATGGCGCGCGGATCGCGCGCGGCGCTGGCCATGAAGCTGCTGGCGAGATCAAGCATCTGACGTCTCTTTTTTCGATGAAGCGAGCTGGGCGGCGGCTTCGAGGGCCGCCTGGACGATCGGCGTGTAGCCGGTGCAGCGGCACAGATGCCCGCTGAGAAGATCGCGAATCTCCGCCTCGGTCGGCGCCGGGTTCCTGGCGAGATAATGATCGAGCGACATCAGGATGCCGGCCGTGCAGAAGCCGCACTGGAGCGCGTGGTGACGGCGGAAGGCCTGTTGCAGCACGCCGAGGCGATCGGCCGCGGGTGCAAGCCCTTCAACCGTCTTGATCTCGGAGCCGTCGACCTGCGCTGCAAGGGTGAGGCAGGAACGGGTCAGCATGCCGTCGACGACGACCGTGCAGGCGCCGCAGACGCCGTGCTCGCAGCCGACATGGGTGCCGGTGGCGCCCAACTGGTGCCGCAGGAAGTCGCACAGCAGCGTCCGAGGCTCGGCTTCTCCCGCGATGGGCTCGCCATTCAGCGAGACGTGGATGGGGTGGCGGGCGTCGGATTTGAGACGGGTCATCGCAGAACCTCGCCGATCAGATCGCGGCCGATCATGCGCACGAGGTCGCGGCGACAGCGCGCGGTGGCATGAACGTCGTCGCGCGCACCGAGCTCGTAGGCAAACGCGTTGAGGGCATCGTCGAGCGCGCTGCCCTCGAGTCGCGGCCAGTCCCGCGCGGTCGGGACGTCCGCAACGCCACCGACCGCGAGGCGGACGCCGGATGGCGTCTTCATCGCGGCGCAGGCCACGATGGCAAAATCGCCGTGCCGGCGCGCGACCTCGCGGAACGCGAAGCGAGATCCATTGATGACCGGGAGCGAGATGCCCTCGATCAGCTCGTCGTCGTTGCGCGCCGTCAGCATCATGCCGGCGAAGAAATCTCTGGCCGCGATGCGGCGACGACGCCTGGCACTGCGCAAAAGCACCTCGCCGCCGAGCGCGACCAGCGCGAGCGGCATCTCGGCGCTGGGATCGGCATGCGCGAGCGAGCCGCAGATGGTGCCGCGGCTGCGGGTCTGCATGTGACCGACGCAGGGCAGCGCCAACGCCACCAGCGGCAATGCCTCGGCCAGATCTGGCCAGGCCAGCAGATCGGCCTGGCGCACACCGGCACCGATGACGACGGCATCGGCTGTCCGCTCGATCTTGCGCAGCTCTCTGATCCGCATGATGTCGATCAGAAGCTTCGGCTTGGCGAGGCGCATATTGAGCATCGCCATCAGCGACTGTCCACCGGCGAGCACACGAGCATCGCCGCCCTGCTGCGCCAGCGCACCGAGGACATCACCGACGGCTTCGGCGCGGAGATAGTCGAATGCGGGCGGCTTCATCGGCGCCCCCCAAACCGGCCGGCGAATTTCGCCAGCAGGGCGAACAGCGAAAAGCCGCCCGAGGCGCCGCCGCCGGCCTTGCGGGCCAGCGCTGCGAAGAACTGGCCGACGATCACCCGCGTCGCGCCGTCGAGGAGCCTGCCGCTGATGCTCGCGATCTTGCCGCCGATCGCGGCGTCATAGCTGTAGGTCAACTTCGTCCCGCCGCTGCCGTTGGGCGCGAGCGTAACGCGTCCCTCAGCGCTCCCGAAGCCGAGCGCGCCGGTGGCGCCGCCGCGCAAGGTGACCGCGCCCGGCGGATCGAGATCGAACAGCTCCACGTCGGCACGATAGCGCCCGGTGACGGGGCCAATGCCGAGGGTGACGTCGGCGCGGAAATGCGTCTCGGTGATCTTGTCGACGCGCCGGCAGCCGGGAATGATCGATTGGAGCGTGGCGGGATCGAGCAGCATGGCCCAGACCTGCTCGGGCGTCGCCCTCAACGAGGCCTGCCCTTCGCCGCCAAGCCGCCGATCCGCTTCGCGCGCAGGCACCGCGGCCACGCCCCCCGCGGGCGGTGGTGGCTCGGCGCCGCGCGCCAGCTCGGCAAGCCGCGCGGGCACCAGCGGCAACGCGATGTCGGCTACGCCGAGCGCATCCGCAACCGCATTGGCGAGGCAGACCGGCGTCGACATGCAATTGCCTTCGCCGACGCCCTTTGCTCCGAGTGGAGTAAATGGCGACGGCGTCTCCATGTGGAAGATCTCGGGCTCCGGCACCTCGGTGGCGGTCGGCAGCAGATAGTCCGCCAGCGTTCCGGTCAGAAAGCTGCCGTCGTCAGCGTAGGCAAATTCCTCGTAGAGCGCGGCACCGAGCGCCTGCGCGAAGCCGCCACGGATCTGGCCATTGACCATGCCGGGATGCAGGATGGTGCCGCAATCATGCATCGTGACGTAGCGGTCGATCCGCGTCTGCAGAGTGGTGCGGTCGATCTCGACGCCGCAGAAGTCGAAGATGAAGCCATGGCACAGCGAGGAGTTGATGCGGTCGTCCTCGCCGGGCGGCGTCAGCTCCGGCGGCGTCCAGAACACGGTCTCACGGATGGTCTGGCCGGCATCGTCAGGCAGTGAGCCCGGCGACCAATGGCTGAGCGCGGCGACACGCGAGAACGCGATCCGGTTTTCCGGATTGTGCCTGGAGGCAACGAAGCCCTCAGCAAACACGATATCCGCGGCTTCGACGTTCAACTGGCTGGCGGCGATGCGGGCGAGACGGCCGGCAATGCGCTCGGCTGCCAGTTTTGCCGTGCCGGCCACCGCGGCGGCGAAGCGGCTGGCATAATTTCCCGACGCGATCGACCAGGCGTCCTTGGCGGTATCGATCTCGGTGTTGACGCGGATGTCCTTCGGCTCCAGGCCGAAGACGTCGGCGACCACCTGCGACAGCACGGTGCGATGGCCCTGCCCCTGCGGCACGGAGGCGACGTGAACGGTGACGCTGCCGACCGGATCGAGGCCGACAGTGGCGGTCGCCTGCGCCCCGTTCTTCGGCCCGGCCTTGCGGCGCTCGGCCGCGGTCAGCACCGTTGTGATGTAGCCCATATTGGAGACGCTGGGCTCGACCACCGCCGTGAAGCCGATGCCGTAAAGCCGCCCCTCCGCCCGCGCCGCGTCGCGCCGCGCCTTCAATTCCGCCAGCCTGCCCTGCTCGACCGCGCGCGCGATCGCGTCCTGGTAATTGCCGGAATCGAGCAATGCGCCGGTCGCTGTACGATAGGGAAAAGCACCCGCCTCGATCAGATTGCGCTTGATGACATCGAGCGGATCGAGACCGAGCCCGATCGCGATCCGCTGCACCAGGCGTTCCAGCGCGAAATAGACCTGCGGCCCGCCGAAGCCGCGGTTGAGGCCGGTCGGTGTCTTGTTGGTGACGACGACGCGGTTGCGGATCCTGACGTGGCTGATGTCGTAGGCCCCCGTCATGTTGCCGTGCATGCGGTAAAGCGTAGCCGGCTCAGGGGCACGCAGATGCGCACCGCAATCCTCGACCTGGTCCCAGTCGAGCGCGAGAATCTTGCCGTCGGCCGCAACTGCCGCGGCCAACGTCGTCGCGCGGTTGGTCGCCGACACCGACGCGGTGAGATGCTCGAGCCGGTCCTCGATCCACTTCACCGGCCGCCCCGTGACGCGCGCCGCAGCCGCGATCAGAACGATGTACGGAAACACACCCTGCTTGACACCAAAGCTGCCGCCGGAATCCGGCGGCGTGCGCAGCCGCAGCCGATTGCCCGGCACTTTCAGTGCACGCGCAATCACGGTGTGGATGCTGAAGGGCCCCTGAAAATTCGCGAGAACCTCAAAGGCGTCCTCGCCGGCATCATGCGAGGCAACGACACCATAAGTCTCGATCGGTGTGCAGGAGTTGCGGGGATAGCGGATGTCGATGGAGAAGCGGTGCGGCGCATCCGCAAACGCCTTTTCAGGATCGCCGTAGCGAAACGCGCGGTCGCTGGCGAGATTGCCGGGAAAACCGTCGTGCAGGACCGGCGCACCCGGTGCCATCGCTCCGAGCGGATCGACTGTAGCCGCTCGAGGGCGATACTCGACATTGATGAGTTCGGCCGCATCTTCGGCGCGGGCGCGATCAGTCGCCACGATCACGGCGACCGGTTCGCCGACATAGCGCACACGCTCGACTGCGATCGGCCAGCACTCGACCGGCGCCTTCACGCCGACGACGAGACTAGTGGTGACCGCCTTGATCTGCTCGCCAGTCAGGACCGCTGCAACGCCCGGCAGCCGCCTGGCCGCTTCGGCGTCGATCGAAATAATATCGGCGTGGGCGTGCGGCGAGCGCAGGATCGTCGCATGCAGCGTGCCGGGCTGGACGCCGAGGTCGTCGATGAAACGGCCGCGGCCGCTGAGCAGCGCGGCATCCTCGACGCGCTCGATTGAACGCCCGACCCACGGCTTGTCGCCACTCTGATCAACCGAATTTGCGGACTTGACCGCAGCCTGCACCATGTCCCGGCATACCTCCCGACGCGCTCTTTGACGCGACGGCGACGTTTGTCAGGACAGGAGGTGCTAGGGCCATACCGCCCGCTCTCACGACTTACCAAATCGTCTCATTCGAGAGCGTGCAGCGCAATATCAGCCCGCAAAAAATCAGCCCGCGAGACGCGAAACGTTGCGAAACTCGCGCGGGCTGACGCCGGCATGATCGCGGAAGAAGCGCGTGAAATGCGCCGGCTCCGGAAAACCAAAGCGCTCGCTGAGTTCGCCGAGCGCTGTGTCCTCGCGCATCACCGCGTCGAGCGCGCGCTCCATGCGGACGACGTTGAGGTAAAGCTTCGGCGAAACGCCGAGCGAGGTCTCGAACAGGCGGAAGAACTGCGCGCGCGACAGGCCCGCGCCCTTCACGAACTGGTCGACGTTGGCATAGGAATCGTTCACGCGCATCGCGTCCATCGCGCGGCGGATCCGCCAGTCGCAGCTCACCGCGCCCATGCCGCGGATCGAGGTCGGAAAGCTGCGCCAGGGCGTGAAACGCTCGATCACCGCAATCATGAGGTCAGAAAGGGTCTGCTCGTGGGTTCGCACCGCGTCGGGATTCGCCATCATTTCGGCCGCAAGATGCAGCGTGAGCTGGCGAATGCGCGGCGAGACTTCGCCCGAGGGACGCTCGAAAAAGCCCGGCGCGCCGCTCGCGGCCCATCCGCGCCGGAACTCCTTCAGCCACTCCGGCTCGATATAGAGCGCCATGATGAGCGTGCGCGGGCGATTGACGTCATGCACATAGGCATGCGGCTTCCAGCCGTCGACCAGAACGGCGGCCGTGTCCGTGAGCGGCGTGACCTGGTCGCCGACCAGGAACTGGGTGTCGGAGCCCTCGACCTTGAGCAGGACGTGGCAGTGATGATGGGCGTGGCGGACCAGCGAACGATCCATGTCGAGCAGAGCGACCCTGCCGAAAGCGCCATGAGCGATGCGCAGGGCCGTCGACATCAGTTTCTTCCTCCCGGCGTTGCGCCGCAAAATGGTTGCCTTGCTGGTGCGGCACTATAGGCCGCCCTTGCTACATATTCCAACGGCGCAAACGGACGCAAGCCGCTTCCGGGCGATAACCCGCTCGCATCCGCGCCTCCGCAAGAAGGCGTGCGACCGCAGCGCCCGGATCGGCCTGCAAGGCTGTCGTCAGGTCGACGTCCTCCTCGCCCTTGACGCGGATGCGCTTGAAGGCGAGCTCGGACGCGCTGACCGGCGCTGTCGCATCGAGGCCCATCTTGGCGCCGATACCGTCATCCGTGGTCGGATCGAGTTTCGAGCCGAGCGCGCCGGCGACGACCATGAGATCGCGGTCGGCCTGGAAGCGCGTCGCCACCGCCCATTCGATCTCCTCGGAGGAAGAGATATCGACGTCCTTGTCGACCACAACCACCTGCTTGATGTCGTAATGCGCGCCGAAAGCGCACATCATGACGTTCTTCGGCTCGCCCTCATTGGTCTTGTCCATCTTGATCGCGAGATGATAGCGGCAGGTGCCGCCGCGCGTGAGGCGAACATCCAGCACGGTCGGGAAGCTGCGGCGCAGATGCTGGAGCAGCGTCGCTTCGCGCGGCACGCCGCCGAGTATCAGGTGCTCGAAACCGCCGCCGACGATGGTGTGGAAGATCGGCTTGGCGCGATGCGTGATGGCATCGACTTCGATCACCTCGCGATTGGCGCGCGGGCCGTAATATTGCGGGAATTCACCGAACGGGCCCTCCGGCTCGCGCACGCCTTGCAGGATCCGTCCTTCAATCACGATCTCCGCATGGGCGGGAACGCGAACCGAATTGGTGCGACATTTGACGACGTCCACGGGCGAGCCGAGCAGCGCGCCCGCAATCGCCATCTCGTCCTCGTCCAGCGCGGCAATCGCCTGCGAAGCCAGCAGCAGCGCCGGATGCGCGCCGATGACGATGGCGATCTCCAGCGCCTGGCCCAGCTCTTCCGCGATGCGATAGTAAGAGAACGTGTGCCGCGGCAGCAGCAGAACGCCGATACGATTCTTGCTGCTGACCTGACAACGGTGGATCGAAACGTTCTGAACGCCGGTCTTCGGATTGCGCGCGATCAACAGGCCGGCCGTGATATAGGGACCGCTATCGCGTTCATTGTGCTTCGGCACCGGAAGTTGTCGGAGCAGGTCGACGTCGTCGTGAACGACCTCCTGCACTGGACCGTCCGGAACCTCGCGGGTCGGCAGCGGATTGCTTGCGGCGGCAAGGAATCGCGGCAGCAACTGGTCCTCGGTGACGCCGATGGAATCGGCGACCCAGTCACGACCGGCAAACAGGTTGGCGATGACGGGAATCTCGTGCCCATCGGGACGCGGGAACAGCACCGCGCTGTCGCGCTCCAGCCGCTTCGCGATGGCGGCGAGCTCATCGGTCAGCGCAATACCCTCGCGGGCAATCGCGAGCTTACCGCGCTCGGCGAGGTAAGCGAGCCAGGCACGCAGATCGGCCGGTGCGTTCGTGCTCTTCGCCGAATTTTGCATTCGCATATGACGTATCTCTCCTCGGGCGTTCGGGTCAGGGCGCGATCTTGCGCAGCGACGGCGAGCGGCGCTTGAGCGCTTCGTCCTCGCCCCAGCGGCGCACCACGCCGATATCGATATCGAAGAGGTCGAGCACCCGGCCGACGGTGTGCTCGACCATGTCTTCGAGATTCTCGGGTTTTGCGTAGAAGGCGGGCACAGGTGGCGCGATGATCGCGCCCATCTCTGATAGCGCCGTCATCGTCCTGAGATGCCCGGTGTGCAGCGGGGTCTCGCGCACCATCAGCACCAGGCGCCGGCGCTCCTTGAGCACAACATCGGCGGCGCGGGTCAAGAGCGTCGTGGTGACGCCCGAGGCGATCTCGGACATCGAGCGCATCGAGCACGGCGCCACAATCATGCCCGCGGTACGGAACGAGCCGCTCGAGATTGCCGATGCCATGTCGTCGATCGCATGGCTGACATTGGCGAGCTCCCTCACCTCCGCGATCTTCAGGTCGGTCTCGTAGGCAAAGGTCTGCTCGGCCGTCTTCGACATCACCAGGTGAGTCTCGACGCCGGCATTGCGCAGGAGTTGCAGCAGGCGCACGCCATAGGTGACGCCCGAGGCGCCGGAAATGCCGATGATCATCCGCGTGGGCGCTGCGTGCTGCATATGTCTGATTTCGCTCCCGTGGCCACGTACCCTCGAGGTCTCGTAGCCGGTCGCAAAACTAGGCAATCTCGGCCATCACAACAAATAATGATTGATTATATCATTCATCATCGAAGATGATGGCCCGCGAACGAGTTGGCGAACGAAGGACTGGCCCCGTGGAACTCAGGCAGATGCAGTATTTCCTGTGCCTGGCCGATGAAAAGAACGTCACGCGGGCCGCGCGCCGGCTCAACATCGTGCAGCCGGCGCTCAGCATGCAGATCGCCAAGCTCGAGGTCGAGCTCGGCCAAAGGCTGTTCGACCGCAGCGTCCAGGGCATGACGTTGACCAGCGCCGGCGAGGCGCTGGTGCGGCTGACGGCGCCGATCGTGCGCGATGCGGAGTATGCGCGCCAGGAGATGGCCCAGATCGGCGGGCGGATTTCAGGCCGCGTCGCCGTAGGCCTCATCACCTCCGTTGCGCAGAGCACGATGGCGAGCTCGTCAGCGACTGTCGCGCGCCGCTATCCCGAGATCATCCTCTCCGCGTGCGAAGGCTACACCGAGACGCTGGTCGACTGGGTCAACAGCGGCCAACTCGATTTCGCGCTGATCAACGTGCCGCGCCGAAGGACGCCGCTCGCCGCGCATCACATCATGGACGAGGAGATGGTGTTCGCCTGCCGCAAGGACGGCCCGATCCGGCCGGCGGCCAAGCTGCGCTTCGACCACATCGCGAATTTCGATCTGGTGCTACCCTCGAAGCGCCACGGCCTGCGGCTGATCCTGGACGAACACGCCGCCGCCCTCGGCATCGACCTTCGGCCGCGCCTGGAGCTCGACACGCTGCCCGCCCTCTGCGACGTGATCGCGACCACCGATTTCGCGACCGTGCTGCCGACCATCGCGCTCCGGCAGTCACTGGCAAGCGGAACCATTCGAGCCCATCGTTTCGACGCGCAACGGATCGTTCGCTCCATCGCCTGGGTGCATCACCCGCGGCGAGCGGTCTCGGTTGCGGCCAAGGCCGTGCTGGACGTCATCAGCCACGATCTGGCGCAGGCCGCGGCGGTGGCAAAGCAGTTGGCTGAACCTGGCTCCGGCGGCGCAGCCTCGTCATCCCGCAAACAACGTCGCAAGACCGGGAAGACGATTTCCTGAATCCCGAACGCTCATTTGGACAAGATGTCGCGCCTCTTTGCAAAATGAGACGGGTTGGTAAGTTTCGAGACGAGCCGGCATGACGGTCACGTCAAGCCGCTAACTACGGTCCAGGCGCAGAAAATCGCGGCCTGGCGCTCCTCCGGACAACTCCTGTCACGGACGCTCCCAAGGCTCGCAGAACAAGACGCGGTCGGGAGATTCAGTCCGAGATGGCAAGGTTCGGTCACAGCAGGATCGCGGACGACACAGCGCCGCACGTTGAAGGATTTCACCCTGACCGCAGGTCTTTGCTCTCGCTCGGCCTGGGCGCGGCTCTCTCCGCCACCGGGCTGCGTCCCGCGCAAGCCCAAGACTACCCCGCGCGTCCGATCCAGGTGCTCGTGCCCTTCGCCGGCGGCAGCGCCAGCGACGTCATCACGCGCATCCTGCTCAACCGCATGTCGACGTCACTGGGGCAGGCCTTCGTAGTCGACAACCGCCCTGGCGCCGGCGGCAATATCGGTACCGCGGCCGCTGCACATGCCGCCCCGGACGGCTACACGTTGCTGATGAGCACCTCCGGCCCACTGGCCGCGAACCGATCATTGTACAAGGAGCTGCCCTACGATCCGCTGAAGGATTTCGCCCCGATCGGACTGTTCGCCACGTTGCCGAATGTCATCGTAATCAATTCGAGGCTGCCGCCGAAATCCCTGCACGAGCTGATCGAGTACACCAAGGCCCGCCCCCGGGAGCTGAACTACGGGACGGTCGGAGTCGGCTCGTCGCAGCACCTCGCGGCTGCCTATTTCGAGCAGCTCACGGGCACCGAGATCACCCACGTTCCTTACCGCAACATCGCTGCTTACACGCCGGACTTCATCGCGGGCCAGGTCCCGCTCGGCTTCCAGCTCTTGCCGAACGTCATCGGTCTGATCAGGAGCGGCGATGCGCGCCCGCTCGCGGTTGCCAGCGACAAGCGCATGACGGCGCTGCCGGACGTGCCGACCGCGGCCGAGGCTGGCCTGAAGGACTACGAGAGCGCGGCGTGGCTTGCCCTGCTCGCGCCCGCGGGCACCGGCACCGCCGTTATCGACAAGCTCTATGCCGCCATGATCGAAGCCATGAACGATCCGAAGGTGCGCACCCTCCTGGTGGAGCAGGGCGCCGAGCCCCTGGTGATGGCCCCCCAAGGTCTGAAGGATTTCATGACCGCGGAAACCACAAAATGGGCCGGGATCATCAAGAAGATCGGCATCGAGCCGATGTGACTTCAGCTTTTGGGTAATCAGCCTCTTCCGCGTGATCCGCCACCCGCGCCCTGCTCGCCCAAAGCTCGCTCGCTGAACCGGCTCGCGCATGGCTCAACGCAGCGGCGCTGGCGGTATGAGCTCGCGTTACGGCAGATTGTCCCGCAGAAAAATGTCGATGCGGATGCGTTCTTGGTCGGGGCTGATTGGCTCGCCCGAACAGTGCGCGAGCAGAACGCGTGCCGCAGAGCGCGCCTCGTGCCCGGGATCCTGATTGATCACGGCATCGAGCGTGCCGCGAACCAGGAAACGCCGTGTATATTGGGTCAGCTCATGGGTGATCCAGACCACCTCGCGAGCGCGGCCCGAGGCCTCGAGCGCATCGGCGATGCCGCGGTTTCCGGCGCCGCAGCAGTATATGCCGCGAAGATCTGCATGGCGCGCGAGCAGCGCGGCCGTAAGCTCCCGCGTGCGATCGCTGTCGTCCCTGCCCTCGATGACCGGTAGCGCGGGCAGGTTCGGATACTCGCTGGACAGGATCTGATGGAAACCGAACTGCCGTTCGGTGTGGTCACGCAGCGACAGCGATCCCGCGATCACCGCGACCGTCCCCTCGCGCCCAGCAAGGAAGCGCCCCATCAGCGTTGCGGCGGTGCGGCCTGCGGCCGGATTGTCGATGCCGACATAATGCAGGCGGCGCGAGCTTGGCGCGTCCGACACGAGGGTCACCACGGCGACCCCGCGCCCGACGAGCTCATCGATCGCGGCCCGAACCCTGGGATGATCGAGCGCGATGACGGCGACGCCCTGGTAGGCCGGCGACAGGGTTTCCAGCGCGCCGGCGAGCACATCCGGATCGAACACGTCGACACGGAGAATGTCGATGAAGCCGCGCTGGCCGGCGAGCCAGTCCGCGGTGCGCTGGACCTGCTCGCTCAGATTGGTCATGAAGCTGTTGCTGCCGGTCGGCAGCACGAAGGCGAAGCGGAACGTCTGCCCGCGGGCGAGCCGCGCGGCCGCGACGTCGGCGCGATAGCCGAGTTTTGCCACCGCGGCCTCGACACGCGCGACGGTCTTGGCGCGCACGCCCTCGCGGCGGTTGACGACGCGATCGACGGTCGCAAGCGAAACGCCGGCCGCACGCGCGACGTCCTCGAGCGTGGCGCGAATCGCCGGCTGCGTCGCCCCTCCCGTCATTCGCGCGCCGCCCACAGCATGCCGCGGGTCATCAGTGTCCGGATCTCCGGTACGTCGAGCTCGTAGGCACGGTGGCCGAGCGAGGAATAGAACACCCTGCCCGCGCCGTAGCGCTTCTTCCAGACCACGGGCATCACCACGCCCTCGATCCACGGCGCGTGCTCGCCGGTGAAGGTCGTCGTCGCCAGCACCTCGTTGGCGGGGTCGACATGCATGTAATATTGCTCGGAACGATGTTCGAAACTGTTCAGGCCCTTCATGATGGGGTCATCCGGCTTCGTCAAGTCGACCTTGTAGTCGATGATGTTGCCGGGATGGGCCACCCACTGCCCGCCGCACATGAATTGGTAGTCGACGGAATCGCGGAACGCATCGCACATGCCGCCATGATGGCCGGCGAGCCCGACGCCGCTCCGCACTGCGGCGCAGAGATTGAGCGCTTCCGCCTTCTCGATCTTCGACATCGTGTAGATCGGGATGATCAGCGACATGTCGTGGATCGCGGGATCGGCGAATGCCGCCGTCGTCGTCTCGATCCGCACCTCGAAGCCTTCCGCTCTCAGCCAGCCGCGAATCATCGAGGCGCAGAGATCCGGATCGTGTCCCGGCCAGCCGCCCCATACAATCATTGCCTTGCGCATGGTCATTCCCTCAATCGATCTGACCCGTTTCACGTCCCGCCGGCAGCATCGCCGGCCGCTCGACGCTGCTCTCGATCTTGACGCGCCGCCCTTCATCGGCGGAGGTCTGGAACGCCTCCATCACCTCCAGCACGTGAAACGCAAGCGCACCGCTGGCGCGGTGCGGACGGTTGTTCAGGATCGCGGATGCCATGTCGGCGACCCCAATGGAGCGGAACTCACCCTCGACATGGCCGTGCGTCAACGGCATCGTTTCCCATTCGCCGCCGGTCCTGGCGAGGTGCACCTCGCCGCCGAAACGGTTCGGGTCCGGCACCTGCATGCTGCCCTTGTCGCCATAGATCTCGATCGGCGCATGCCGGTGCTTCGGTACATCGAAGCTCATCGCGATCGAGATGACTGCTCCGCTCTCGAATTCAAGCGTACCCGCGACATGGGTCGAAACCTCGACCGGGATCAGCGTGCCGTTCATCGGCTGGCTGGTGACCAGGCGCTCCGATTTCGGCCTCGCGGTCGAGCCCATCACGCTAGCGACCGGGCCGAGCAACTGCACGAGATCGGTGATGTAGTACGGCCCCATGTCGAGCATCGGCCCGCCGCCGCGCAAGTAATAGAAGCCCGGCGCCGGGTGCCAGCGCTCATGGCCGGGGCAGCCGAAGAAGGCGCTGCCCGCCACCGGCGTGCCGATCGCGCCGTCGTCGATCAGCTTGCGGGCGGTCTGGTGCCCGCCGCCGAGGAACGTGTCGGGCGCGCAGCCGACGCGCAGGTTCTTCTGTGCGGCGAGATCGATCACCTTGCGGGCTTCGGCGGCGTTGATGCCGAGCGGCTTCTCGGAATGGACATGCTTTCCGGCATTCAGCACCGCGAGACTGACGTCGGTGTGGGCCAGCGGCACCGTGAGATTGACGACGACCTCGACGTCATCGCGTTTGAGCAATTGATCGACCCGCATCGCCGGCAGCCCGAAAGCGGCACCCTGCCGCTCCGCGACTTCACTGCGCATATCGGCGAGCGCCCTGACCTCCATGACCGGGAAGCGTTGCGCCGCCTTGAGATAGGCGGTGCTGATGACACCGCAGCCGATGATTCCAATTCCGACTTTTCTCATTGTGATCTCCGTAAGGTCCGTTCATCCCTTGACCGCACCTGCAGTGAGGCCGGCAACGATGTGCTTCTGCGCCAGAAGGAAGAGAATGATCGTCGGCAGGATGGTCAACGTGATGAAGGCCAGGATCAGGTGCCATTCGGACGAATACTCGCCCTGATAGACCATGATGCCGAGCGGCCAGGGATAGAGCGCATCCGTGTTGAGCATCACCAGCGGCAGCAGATAGGCATTCCAGCTGTTGACGAAGGTGATGGTCCCGACGGTCGCCAGGATCGGCCGCGACAGCGGCAACGTCACATAGCGGAAGAACTTGATGTAGCTGCAGCCGTCGACCAGCGCAGCCTCGAGCAGTTCATAGGGAATGTCCTTGAAGAAACGCCGGAGCAGCAGCACGCTCATCGCGAGGCTGAAGGCCACCTGCGGCAACGCAACGCCGAAATAGGTATCGAGCAGCCCGAGATCGCGCACCTTGATGAACAACGGAAGCACCGCGGTCGCCGCCGGAAACAGCAGGCCGAGCGTGAGATAGCTCAGCAGCATCGAGCTGCCGTAGAACCTGACATGGGCAAAGGTGAACGCCGCCATCGAGGCCGTGATCAGGGTCAACACCACCGCGAGCGACGATATGATCAGCGAATTGCGCAGGAGCTGCCAGTAGCGCGCGGAGAACAGGATGTCGGAATAATTCTGCCACTCCCAGTGACGCGGCAAACCGAACGGGTTGACACGCAATTCGCCGAGCGATTTGAAGCCGCCGAGCAACGTCGCGAGCAGCGGCACCAGCACGAAGATGGCCACGATGGCGAGGAACACCGCCTTGAACAGCACGGCGGGATCGACCGGCGTACGAGAGATCTTCGCACTACTCATCGCGCATGAACCAACGCTTGTAGGTAAAGGCAAATGTCACGCAGATCGCGAACAGGATGACGCCGATGGCGCTGCCATAGCCGACCCGCATGCGAGAGATGCCGTTGTTGTAGAGGAAGCTCACCATCGTGTTCGAGGAGTCCGCAGGCCCCCCGCGTGTCAGCGGCATGACGAGGTCGAACAGCTGCAGCGAGCCGACAATGGCGAAAAACACCGAGAGGCGAATCGTCGGATAGAGCAAGGGAATGACGACATGGCGCAGGGCTTGCAGCCGCGTCGCACCGTCGATGCGCGCCGCCTCGATCAGGCTCTTGTCGAGGCTCTGGAGCGCCGCGATGAACAGCATCATGTGGAAGCCAAAATACTTCCACACGATCACGATCAGCACGGCCAGCATCGACGTGTCGGTCGAGGCCAGCAGGTGCGGCGGCTCGGCGCCGAAACTGCGCCAGATCGAGGCGACGAGGCCGTAGTCACCGTCATAGACGAAGCTGAAGATCAGCCCGGTCGCGATCTCGGCCAGGATATAGGGCATGAAGAACAGCATGCGCAGCGCCACCGACCCGCGAAAGCGTTCGGCGAGCATCAAGGCCAGCGTCAGCGCGAGCGGCAGCTGGACCGCGAGCGAGACCGCAATAATCAGCCCATTGTTGCGCAGCGCGAGCCAGAAGGCGCGCGTCTCCAGCACGAAGCGGTAATTGTCGAAGCCGATCCAGTTGGTCGGCCTGCCGAACCCGTTCCAGTTGAAGGCCGAATACCAGGCGGCCTCGCCGATCGGCAGCACCACGAACAGCGTGAACAATAGCAGCGCCGGCGGCAGGAACAGGATCAGGACCGTGAAGCGGCCGTCCCGGGCCGGGCCGCGGACCGCGAGCGAAGAGAACGGTGTCTCCGCAACGCCAATCGCGGGCGAATTCGCGATACGCCGCGCCACCGTCAGTTGCCCTGCTTCCACGCCGCCTCGATCGCCTTCGCCGCATTCTGCGGGCTCATGCTGCCACCGGCGATCTCCGCGGTGACGTCGTTGACGACGCGGCCGACCGACGGACCAAGGCTCTGATCATAGAAGTTCTGGTGGTAGTTCGACTTCGCCAGATTGGTCGCGATCAGCTTCATGAAGGCATTGTTGAGACCAGCGTCCGCGCCCTGCACCACCGGGATGATGAAGTTACCCGCCGCAAGTCGCGTCTGCACGTCCTTCGAGACGAAGTACTTCAGGAAATCGACCGCCTCCTTCGGCGAGCCTTTCGTGACCAGCCAGCCGGTGATGCCGCCGAGCGTGTCGGTGGGCGCGCCCTTGCCGCCTGATACCACCGGGAAGTCGAACCAGCAGATCTTGTCTTCGCTCAATCCGACCTTGTCGGCGGCGAGAGCGCGCTGCAAATGATAGACCGTGCTGATCGCGAGCGTCATCGCCGCCTTGCCGTCGCCGAAATAGCCGACGGCCTGCGGATTCTTGAAACCAAGGAAGCCATTCTGGAACGGCTGGAGATCGACGAGTTGCTTGAACAGCTCGCCGGACTTCTGGAAGGTCTCGCCGGCGAAGCCGCTGTCCTCGCCGCGCAATGCAGCGTCGAATGCCGGCTTGCCGCCGATGCGCACCGCAAGATGGGTCCAGTAGAAGTGCAACGGCCATTTGTCGGCGCCGCCGACCACGATCGGGGTCACGCCGGCGGCCTTCAGCGTCTTCACCGCCGCAAGCAGATCGTCCCAGCTCTTGATCCCGGCAGGATCGACTTTCGCCTTGGCCATCAGCTCCTTGTTGCAGAGGAAGCCGACCTGCGACAGCGCGGTCGGCAGACCATAAACGCGGCCGTTAGCGGTGAACGCGGCGAGCGCGGCCGGGGTGAGACTGTCGCTGTAACCCTTCACCTGTTCGGTGATGTCGTCGAGAACGCCTGCCTCGATCTGGGTCTTCAGGACGCCGCCGGCCCAGCTGTAGATGATGTTCGGCCGGTCCTTGGATTGCAGGATGGTCGGCAGCTTGGCCTTGTAGGATTCGTTCTCGAGAAACTGCATCTCGACCTTGACGCCAGGATGGGAGGCCTCATAGGCGCGCGCGACCTCCTCCCAGATTTTCACCTGGGCCGGATTTGCCTCGATGTGTAGCCACTTTACGATCGTGTCGGCTGCGGCGGCGTCGGCCAAAAGCAGGCATGCGGCAGCGGCGAGTCCCAGCTTCCCGAGCAGTCTCATCACATCTCCTCCCGACATCTTATTCTTTGCCGCGATCCTGCTCCCGATTTTTGAGGTACGCAACTAAAATTCTGATCTACGCACCTCACGCGGGACGTGGCCGAAGCCTGCGGAAGAGCTGCATGGCAACCGTGCTTCGTTCAGGCTTAGCTGGCGAGCCCCTCGGGGCCTGAGCGTCAACCTTCTGAACTCGTCGTATCGATCGACGGCAAATTCCGAAGCGCTGCCGCCGACGAAAACGGAATGCGCCAGAGATATCCATGCCTGCGGCGAACGAGGCGTGATCGCTGGATCTCAGCCGCTCGCGGCCGGCAAGCCCGGCGTCTGCAGCGGCATGCCGGCGCGGTCGACGAGCACATCCGTGAGTCCCGCCCCCAGCCACATGCCGCCGAGCACGAGCCAGGCGGTGAGTGCGAATACGGAGGCACCGGTCACGCCAGCGCCGACCGCGCAGCCGCCGGCGAGCATCGCACCGAACCCCATCAGCACCGCGCCGAACAGGTAGCGCCGCATGCCGAGCCCGTCCGAGAACCCCTCGAGCTTCAGTTCATGTGCACGCGCCGCGGCCAGAAACGAGCCGAGGAATACGCCGGGAACGATGCCGAGGTCGAAGCCGAGCCGGAGCTGCGCGCTGTTGAGCACCAGCATCAGCAACTCGGCCGAAGGCCCGCTGAAGGTGAGGCTCTTCAGCGTCACCGGCGCGAAGGAAGCCTGCGACAGCTGGTAGGTGAAGAGCCAGCCGGCGACGACGGCCGTTCCGGTTGCGAGCGCGGCAAGGATCAGCCGGCGCGGCAACCGGCTGCGAAAGGCGAAGGCCAGCCCGGCAATCAGCCACAAACCTCCGAATGCTAGCTTCTCGGGCGTGCCGGCACCGAACATGGCCATGATGTCGCGCGACGGACCGCCATCGACCAGCCACAGGTTGGTCACCCATTCACGGGCGGGCGACAGCAGGCCGCGATAGGAGGCTTGCGCGGTCACGGCGAACACCAGCCCCGACAACAAGGCCCGGAGGTTTCCGTTCGCCGAGAGCACCAGCAGCCGGCTGGCGCAACCCCGCGCCAGGATCATCCCGCAACCGAACATCACGCCGCCGAGGAGAGCGCCGGAGATACTGCCCTGCTGCGCGAGCTGGCGCGCCTCGGATATTTCGAGCCAGCCGAGCGCGACAAAACCTTGCGTGCCGACCAGCGCCGCGGCAAAGGTCAGCAGCCAGACCGCAAGGCGCCGGCCGCCCTCGCCGCGGGAGAATTCGACCGCCGCGGCACGCAGGCAGAAGCGGCTGCGCTGCGCGAAGAACCCGAACAGACCTCCGACCACGAGGCCGCCGAACCATGACAGCGAATCTTCACCCAAGAGATCGATGATCGGCGTCAGCACGTCCGCCTCGGTTGTTCCTGCGAGCATGCAATTCTAGCGATCGCGTCGTCGCGTCCCATGAGCCAGATCAAGGCTCGACGTCGCAGGATGCCGGAGCGGAGCGGCCTCATGGCCGTAGATAAGCATATCCCTGCTGTTGCAGCTCGACGAGCCGCACCACGCCGCCCTTCGAGGCCACCACGAAGCCGGGCGTGAGATCGTCCAGCTTGACGCCCTGCGCCTTCATCGTATTGGCGCAGGCATCGAAGCCGACGCCGGCATCGACGAGCTTCGTCATCATCGTAACGGTGTGGTCCTGTGCCGCGAGTGCGTGGAAGGCACGCAGCGCCGGCCCGTGCACGACCAGCCTGATGTCGGCCTTGCCAGGCCCGCCGACGCCGTCGACATGGTTCTGCAGATTGCCCAGAACGAAGACGACGCGATCGGCATCGGCGAGATGATAGACGACGCGCTGCCGCGCGGGCGTTTCCGTCGCCGCGGACGCCTGGCGCACCGCGAACGCACCAAATAGCCCGGCAAGGCTCGCGCGAAGCATGGATCGACGCTGCATGGTCCCCCTTCTATCGTGCCTCCTTGATGAACTCGGCGATTCGATCGGCGACGTCTTCCGCGAACAGGTCGCGGAAGAAATGATCGGCATCCTCGATCTTGTCGAGCTGCACTCTGCCCCCGCTCGAACCAGCAAGCGAATCGAAGGCCTGTGCTACATCGGGCACAACGCTATCCTTGGTGGCGGCGAGCACCAGCACCGGCAGCTTCACGCGCGCTACGAGCGCGGCCGTGTCCTGGCCGGCATCGGGACCGTAGAATGACGCAAAGGTCCGCGCGGTAACCACGGCATTGCGGCAATAGACGAAGCCCGGCACGTCCATCCACTCCCCGCCGCGGCCGGCCGCAACCGCCTTGGTCGCCAGCTCCAGAAACGGTTCGAGCGGCTTGCCATAGGTCTTGGCGTAGGAGGCGCGCAGATCAGCCTCGGCCTTCGCGGTCACCGGCGCCAGCAACACCCCACCCGCCACCGGCGCGGCTTCGCTTGCAGCAAGATACCGTGCGACCTGGTTGCCGCCGCGCGAATGGCCGAACGCGAAGACGAGCCGGGACATGCGCCTCGCCCGCGTGACCCAGGCGCTGATCTCCGCAACTGCATCCTCAACGACATAGTCATGCCGCGCGGTACAGTCGTACATGCCCTTGCGGCGATCGAGCCCCAGCGACAGCGTATGGGCGAGCGAAGCGATGCCGCGCTGCTCAAGCGCCTTGGCAACGCCCTGAATGACCTCCATGTCCTTGTGCGCGAGCGTGCCGTGGGTCATTACGACAAGCGGCGTATCGGGTTTCGTCGAGGCTGGCGTGCGCAGTGTTGCGAGCGTGGTGCGGCCGTCGACCGACAACTCGAGCTCCTGCTCGGCCGCATATGCGGACCCTGCGAACGCGAGCAAGACTGTCAGTGCTATCAACCATCGCATCAGCAGCTTTCTCCTCAGGGCCGGACAATTGTCCAGTTTTTCTCCGCCAAATCCATCAGCGCGGCAACCCCAACCTGCGTGACGCTGACGCCATCGATCAGCGGCGGCCGCTTGTCCTCCTTCGCCGCCAGCGTCTCCAGCGTGTTGCCGCAGGCGATGAAGCTCACATTCGGCATCGATTTCAGGAAATTCCCCAGGCGCTCCTTCACCGGCGAGCGGTCCGCGAGCAGCATGTCGAGGCCGCCGTTGAAAGCGACCACAGCGATTTCGACGTCCTCGCCCTGTCCGGAATAGTGCCGCGAGACGTTGGCCGCGACATCGAGCACGGCACGCATCTTGACCGGGTCGTCGTCGCTGATCTGCAGCGCGAGCCTGTGAAATTCGGCCGCCTGGGCCGCGGCGGGACGGATTGCGATGAGCGAGCCAACAGCGAGAGCCGCATGCAGCAGCGCGCGGCGGTTCGCCCGGCCGTGTATCACTCCACGCCCCGCGACTTCTTCTCCTTGCCGTCCTCGGGCGTCACGTCGATGGCGGCAGCGCGCCCGATAATCTTCACCGGGGCGACGCAGTTATTCATGCAGGGGTCTTTCTGCCAGAACGACTTCTCGGTGGTGGCGCGGTCGTCCATCACGAACCCCTGCTCGTTCGGCATCTTGATCGTCGCAAGGGTCTTCTTGTTCAGCTCGAAGTTTTGATCGGTGACGACGTCGTTCAGATAGAGGACGTACGCGACCAGCGCATAATATTCATCGACGGACAGGGATCCCGTATTGCCGTAAGGCATGGCGTGACGGACGTAGTCGAACACGGTGGACGCGTAGGGCCAGTACGAGCCCACGGTCTTGACCGGATTGTCCGACGTCAGTGAGCCCTTGCCGCCGGCCAGCACCGGCCAGCGGCCGTTCCCCTCGCCGAACTCCCCGTGGCAGCTCGAGCAATTGTCCATGAACAGCTTTTCGCCCTGCATGGCCGTGCCCTTGCCTTCCGGCAGGCCCTGGCCGTCCGGGCGCACGTCGATATCCCAGCCGCGGATCTCGTCCGCGGTCGGCGCGCGGCCGATGTGATAGCGGGGACCGCTCTTGGCGTCCGCCTTCTGCTGTGCAAGCGCCGGCGCGCTCAGCGCACAGGCGAGCAGCGCGGCTGCAACGAACTTAAGCGACTTCGACATTCTCGACCTCACCATTGGCCAGCACATGCCAGGTCTGGATGCCATTGTTGTGATAGATGGAGTTGACGCCGCGGATCTTGCGCAGCTCCGCCTTGCTCGGCTGCACGTAACCCGTCTCGTCCTGCACGCGCGATTGCAGCAGCAGCGGCTCGCCGTTCCAGTCGAATTCGTAGTAAAAACGCGTCAGCGCCTTGTCGAGAACGGGCCCGTCGAGCCGCGCCGGCCACCAATTTCGGCCGCCGTCGAGCGACACGTCCACGCGCTTGACCTTGCCGTTGCCGCTCCAGGCCAGACCCGAGACGATGGTAAAGCCTTTGCCGTGCTTGATCGGCGCTTGCGGGCTCGGGCTGGTGATCACGGACTTGGCGTCCATCGACCAGGTGAAGCGGCGCGCCTTGCCGCTCGGCATGAGGTCCGTGTATTTCGACGTCTCCTCGCGAGTGTGCCAGGGCTGGTCGCCGACCTTGATGCGGCGCAGCCACTTGACCCAGAGATTGCCCTGCCAGCCCGGCACCACAAGCCGCATCGGATAGCCCTGCTCGGGATAGAGCGCCTCGCCGTTCATCTTGTAGGCGATGATGCAGTCGTCGAGCGCCTTCTCGATCGGCAGGCTGCGGTCCATCGCAGCCGCGTCGGCGCCTTCGACCAGCAGCCACTTGCCGCTCGTCTTGACGCCGGCTTCCTCCAGCAGAGTGCGCAGCGAGACGCCGGTGTACTGCACGCAGTGGATCATGCCGTGGGTGAACTGGCAGCCATTGAGCTGGGCGCCGCGCCACTCCATGCCCGAATTCGCCGCGCACTCCATGAAGTGGATGCGGTTGACGCGCGGATAGCGCTTCAGCTCCTCCAGCGTGAGGATGAGCGGACGCTCGACGAGGCCATGGATCATCAGGCGATGATCGGCCGGATCGACCTCGGCGATGCCGCCGTGATGGCGTTCGAAGCAGAGGCCGTTCGGGGTAATGATGCCTTCGAGTTCGTGCAGCGGCGTGAAGCTCACCGAGGATTCTCGCGAGGCAGTCAGCCATTCGACGTCGCGCCGGACAACGTCCTTCTCGAAGTTCGACGGCTTGCCATACGGGCGCACCGCGACGCCCTCGCCGAGCGACTTGGTCCATTCCGGCACATTGGGCGGCTGGTTAGCGGGATTTCCGCCTGCGGCCGCCGGCCTTGCCAGCATCGTGGCCGCGACGCCGGCCCCGGCGGCCAGGAAGCTGCGACGGGATTGACTGTCCATCTTCGACATCGCTTCTTACGCTCCGGTAACTTTGACGGCCCGGTTGGGCTCGAGCCGAACGGTTTTCTGTTGCGTCAGGTAGTTCGCGACGACGTCCCAGATCGGCGGCCCTTCGGTTCCTTCGTTGACGCTGGCCCAGCCGGCGACCTGATATTCCCTGGCGGGCTCGATCGGCGTGCCGGTCTTGAGGACCTGCATGCCGGAGATGCGCTGCCCCTGCGGCTTGGCGACGTCGATCGCGTAGGAGAGCCCGCCGATCCGCACCATATCGCCGCCCTGTTGATAATAGGGATCGACGTTGAAGAGATTGTCGGCAACGTCCTCGATGATCTCCTTCAACCGCGAACCGGTCATGCCCATGCGGTAGACCGCGGGATAGGTGATCGCGGTGGCGTTGGTGACATCCTCGAAGGTGACGTCCTGCCCCGGCAGCACGCTGGTGCCCCAACGGAAGCCGGGTGAGAGCGCGATCTCGGCGTCGCGTTCCTGCAGCAGCGCCTGGCAGATCAGATCGTCGAACGTACCGTTGAAATTGCCGCGCCGGTAGAGCAGCGAGTCGGTCTTGCCGAGCACCTTGGCCAGATCGGAGGCGAAGGGTTTGCGGACCTCGGCGATCTTCGCGGCCATCTCGGCGTCCGCCGTGATCACATCGGAGAACAGCGGAATGAGCTTGTACCTGAAAGCCTTGACCTCACCGTCGCGAACATCGAGATCGAGCCGCGAGACGAACTTGCCGGACGAGCCCGAGGCGATCAGCAGAGTCTTGCCGACTTTGACAGCCTCGGGCAGCGCGTCATGGGTATGCCCGGTCAGGATGACGTCGATGCCCTTGACGCGGCTCGCGAG
Organism: Bradyrhizobium sp. TM102; assembly: GCF_009176685.1. Taxonomy (NCBI): domain Bacteria; kingdom Pseudomonadati; phylum Pseudomonadota; class Alphaproteobacteria; order Hyphomicrobiales; family Nitrobacteraceae; genus Bradyrhizobium; species Bradyrhizobium sp. TM102. The sequence goes on from NZ_AP021855.1 coordinate 5,282,839, forward strand.
CTTGCGGTCGACATCGAAACCGTTATGCGACAGCAGCACGACCAGTTGCGCGCCGCCCTTGCGCGCCTTGTCGACCTGCGCCTGAACGTCCTCCTCGCGCACGCCGAACGACCAGTTCGGAATCATCCAGCGCGGATTGGCGACCGGCGTATAGGGGAACGCCTGGCCGAGCACCGCGATCTTGACCCCGCCGCGCTCGATCATGGTCGAGGCGTCGAACGCCGCCTCGTTCCACTCGGTGTCGCGGATGTTGAGGCCGAGGAACGGGAAGCCGAGGCCTTCGATGGCCTGCTTGACCCGATCGGCGCCGTAGGTGAACTCCCAATGGCCGGTCATGGCGTCGGGCTTGAGCAGCGCCATGCAGTCGATCATGTCCTGACCGCGCGTCTTCAGCGAAGACCACGAGCCCTGCCAGGTGTCCCCGCCGTCGAGCAGCGCGACCTTGTCGCCGCGCTCGGCCCGGATCGCCTTGATCACGGTCGCGGCACGATCGAGGCCGCCGATCCGGCCGTAGCTCTTCGCAAGGGCCTCGAAATCCTCCGAGGTCAGGGCATAAGCCGCCGACGAGCCGGGCGCGATGCCGAACCGGGCGAGAAACTCCTTGCCGGTGACGTGCGGCGGAAGGCCCTTGGCCTCGCCCACGCCGAGATTGGTCGAGGGCTCGCGGAAATAGAGCGGCATCAGCTGACCGTGGATATCGGTCACGTGCACGAGCGTGACGTTGCCGAGCGGCTCGAAGGCCAACAATTCCTTTTCAGTCAAGCGCTGCTGGGCGAACGCGCGGGTCAGGCCGGAGCCCGCACCGGTCGAGAGCCCCGCCGTTGCCGCGGCAACCTGAATGAACTCGCGGCGAGAGATCATGCGCAATACTCCTGCAAGCTCAACGTTTCAGTTGCGCACCGACGGCGTCTCGACCGGCAACCCGATGCCGCGCCAGGCCACATAGAGCTCGAGCGCGAGGAACTCGTCCGAGAGCGGCTTGAACGGCTCGGCGCGTACGTCGAACATGCAGCCTTCGAACCGCTCATGCAGCGGCACCAGGCGCTGGTCGCGCAACCGATAGGTCGGAAAGCCGTTGGTCTGGCCCTGGCTCAGGAAGTCCGCGCGCATGAACTTGCCGTTGTTGCGCTCGTGGCAGGACTCGCAAGCGAGATCGAGCTGGCCGTAGCGCGTGTAATAGATCTGCTTGCCGCGATCGAACCAGGGCGACATCGGGCCGTCGGTCTTCACCGCGACCTTCATGCCGTGCGACTGGTAGCGCACGAACGCTGTCATGTCGGTCAGCTCACGGGATTTGAACTTCCAGGGCTCCGCCTTCATGTGCTCGCTGCGGCAGATGTTGATGCGCTGCTCGAGGTTGACCGGCTTCTTCAGCTTGTCGTCCCATTTCGGCATGGCGGCGCCGACGCCCTTCATGCTGGTCTCGGCTTCGCCGTGGCAGCTCATGCAGGACTTGCCCTCACCGCCCTCGACCTTCTTCCAGACATCCGCCGCGCGCTCCACGGCGAGGAAGCCCGGATTTTCGAGATCATCGTCCTGCAGCGCGCGGGTCTCCTTGCTGCGAAACTCGTAGCCGGAGATGATGGTCTTGAAGACGTGGCCGGGCGGCGCCGCGATGCCTTTGCGCTCGGCGTCCTCTGCGACCGCGAGCGTCGCAACCGACGCGGCGGCCACGACCAGAGCGGCCAACCCAACAAATCGTCGCGCCATTGCGTGCCTCCCTCAATGCGCGATGCGCATCATGCCTTGAGCGCAATCTTCTCTTCGGCCGTGATCACCGTGCCGTCGTCATCCGTCCAGGAGAACTTGAACGTGCCGGCTTCGTCGACCCGCGCGTCGAACTGGACGTAGGGATTGGCCGAGATCGCCGGTTCGAGCGCGCAGGAGAACACCGGCTTGCCGTTGAACTCGCAGGCGAACTTGTTGATGATCTTGCGCGGAATGGCCTTGCCCTGTGCGTCCTTGCGCTGGCCGGATTCCATGACATGCGAGACCAGGGTCTTGATCTGGATGACCTCGCCCTTGGCCGCTTCCTTGGGAAGCTTGATGCGCGGTTTGTCTGCCATTGTTCCTCTCCTGACGCCCTTAGCCGCCGCAGCCGCCGATAGTGACCTTGACGGTCTTCTGCTCCATGAACAGCGAACCGTCACTCATCTTCGCGACCGCAATCACGTTCTGCGTGGTCGCGAGCCGGATCCGGATCGAGGCTTCCGCCTTGCCCGACAGCGCTGTGAACGACAGCGTCGCCACGCCCGCATTGGGGTTGCCGTCCGCGATGATCAGAACGTCTTTCACATAGGCGTCCGCCGTCATCGGGCTCTCGATGTTGATCGACAGCGGCACGGTGTTGCCGTTCTCCGCGATCTCCGGCAGGTCGAGCGCGATCTTTCCCTTGGCAGGCTGCTTGCCGCCGGTGAACGTCTCGATCCATTTCGCCGCATCGCCCGTCACTTCGGCATCGGCTGCCATGGGCATCAGCGTCAGCATGACGAAGCCGCCCCCGAGCGCAAATGCCTGCCGTCGATTGATGGCTTTCATTCCTGATCCTCCTCGCTGTCAGTTCAGCGTCTTGAGAAAAGCGATGACGTCCTCGACCTGCGCGGCCGTCAAAATGGATTTGCCTACGAATTCCGGGCGCACCCGGCTGAGGCCGTCGTTCCTGAAGAACGCCGGCATGACGGTGTTGGTGAAGATGCGCTTGGGGTCGGCGACAATGAGGCGCAATTGCGCCTCGGTGTAGCGGCCGGCGACATCGTCCAGCGACGGACCGAACTCGCCGTGGAATTCCTCGGACTTCAGGCTGGTGACCTGATGGCAGGCCAGGCAATTGCCGAGCGTGCGGGTCAGAAACACCTTCTTGCCGGCGGCGGCATTTCCTGGCGCGCCGGTCAGGGATTTCGGCACGGAGTCGTTGACGATTTCGAGCCTGATCGGCTCCTTGTTCGGCTCTTGCGCCAAAGCGCTTCCGGCCGACAGACAAAGTGCAAACGCAGCAGCAAGCGAGCGCCGCATGTTCCCTACCCTCGGATCGCGGGGTGACCCCCGCTCTTGGTTACGACGGACTCACAATCCATCAAATTCATTTATTATGATATGTTCATATAAACGCTGACGTCAAGCGGAATTCGAAAGGCGCTCATGGTCAGCCGTTCGCGGCCAGAAACTCCCGGAACGAGCCGCGCTCGTAAGCGCGCTCCCGCACGAAACGAAACATCGCCAGGAAGTGCGGCGGCTTGAGATAGCCGGGTGCCCGCGCCACCTCGCGCGCCATCGCGTCCTTTGCTTCGAGGCCATCGGCGGATGGCGGAAAAAACTGAAAGGTCGGCGTGAACCGGATCCCGTATTTCTGGGCGAGCTCTTTCTCTGTCAATTCCTGGCGATCGAAGTCCGTCACCTTGCGCGAGCCGATCAGGTTGAGCTGCAACACCTCGAAATTGTCGCGGATGTAGCTCGCGATGCCGGCATCGGCGAAGTTCACCAGGTGCGTCTCGCGGCAATAGGGGCAGCCGCGCAGCTCCCACATGATGGCAAGGCGCTTGCCGCCGGCCGCAGCGCTATCCAGGTCCTCGCGCAGATCGAGGAAGCTCTGCAGGAACCAGGGCTCGTGATAGAGCCCGTCTTCTCCGACGGCGGGCTCGGCCGCCGCCGCGCCGCGGCCGGCCAAGGCCACGCCTGCTGCGAATGCGAGGACGCCGCGTCGCGTCGGCGTGCGAAGCGACGTCGGGGTTTCGTGTATCGGAAGATCTTGCGCGCTGCTCATTTTCATTATGATATTCGAATACACGAATGTGACAAGAAGATCCGATCTTGCGCTGCACCATCGTGCTGCTGGCATGGCTGGCCTCGAGCGCGCTCGCGCTCGGTGCGGAAGCCGATAGACTTGCGGATGTCGCATCGGCGATGGCGCCGATCATGGCCAATCTGCGCACCGCTGCGAGCTATGCGCGCACCGGAAATATCGCGCTGGCACAGATCGAGACCGACGAGGCGGTCGCCGGGTGGAAGCGGCTCGCTTCCCTGCCCGCTGACGGACCGTCCGAGTTGTCGAGATTTTTCGACGGAGGTCGCGAACGGCTGACGACGGCGGCGGCTGCACTGGACCGCGGAGACAATGTCGCCGCCGGCCGCGAGCTGCTTGCGCTCCGGCAGGCTTCTCACGCGCTCAGGCGTCGCGCAGGCCTCTACGATCTCGGCGATTGCATCTTCGAGATCGCGCCCGCCATGGAAACGCTGCGTGTCGCAGCCATCGGGTATGGCGAACGGCCGGCACCCGCAAACGCCGAGGAGACCGTTGCCACTGCAAGCGCGTTCCGCGATCGGCTTCAACGCTGTAACGAATGGGCAAACAGCGAGATCGCGGCCCAAGGTGAATTCCGCCGCCTGATCGACGGCGCAATCGCCAGCAGCGGCGAGATCGCTCATGCCGCGATGGCGGGCGACGGCCCCCTCGTGCATCGTTACCTCATCGAGTTGCAGTCCTTTGCCCAGTTGCTCGACTTCCGTTACGGCTAGCCTCAGCCGATGCTGGTCAATGCAGGGAAATACTCGAGCAGCCATTGCGAGACCGCGGGCATCAAGCCGGTCAGGAACATCAGACCCGTCGCGACCAGGAATACGCCCATCGTCTTCTCGATCAGGCCGAGATGCCGGCGCACACGACCGAGCGCGGCAATGAAGCGGCCGGTGAAGGCCGCCGCGATCAGGAAGGGAATGCCGGTCCCGACCGAATAGGCGAGCAGCAGCAGTGCGCCCCGCCCGGTCGTGTCCTCCGATCCAGCCATCAGCAGCACGGCGGCGAGGATGGGGCCGGCACAGGGCGTCCAGCCAAACGCAAAGGCCAGGCCCATGACGAAGGCCCCCGCCACGCCGGCCGGGCGGTTGTCGACCTGCACGGTCGCGCTGCGATAGAGCAGCGGAATCCTGAGCAGCCCCAGAAAATGCAAGCCCATGACGATGATCAGCCCGCCGGCGACGATGCCGAGCGTCGACAGATGCACGGAAATGAAGCGTCCCGCGATCGAGGCGGTCGAGCCGAGCGCGACGAACACCAGCGAAAAGCCCGCCACGAAGGCCAGCGCGGAGAGCAGGATCCGTGGCCGCAGATCCGGCCTGTCGCCGGATAGATCCGTGACCGAGACGCCGGCCATGTAGCACAGGAAAGGCGGCACCAGGGGCAGGATGCAGGGCGACAGGAACGACAACAGGCCCGCGACGAAGGCCGCACCAAGCGTGACGTCCAAGGTCATTTCCGCCCCATCCCTAGCACATATACGAATTTAATGATATAAGCCCCAGGGACGTTTGCAAGCAAGTCCGCCAAGCAAGTCCGCAAAGGGCCGGTTACGCAGCATGAACAGAATCGTCGTTTTGCTCGCCCTGGCCGTCGGGCTCGCGCTGCCCGCGATGGCCTCGCGCGCCGCCGAGCTCGTCATGCTCGAGCGCGCTGGCTGCGTCTGGTGCGCGCGCTTCAACGCCGAGATCGCCCCGATCTACGGCAAGACCGACGAAGGCCGGGCCGCACCGCTGCGACGGGTCGACCTGAACAGGCCCCTTCCCGCCGATCTCGCCGGAATCGATCCGGGTCCCTTCACGCCGACCTTCGTCGTGGTACAAGAGGGCCGTGAGATCGGGCGCATTCGCGGCTATCCCGGCGATGCCTTCTTCTTCGGCCTGTTGGACCGAATCCTGTCAAACACGGGATCGGAACCCGGGGGGTCGTGACCACCTTGCGGATTTTCTGAGAGGAACTTGACGCGATGCCGTTGCCAAAGCTGAAGGATATCGAGGGCTCCGCCGAACTCGAGCAGATGATCGAGAAGGCGCGCGAGGCCAGCGACATGCTCAAGGCGCTGTCGCACGAGTCCCGATTGCTGCTGCTCTGCATCCTCGCCGAGGGCGAGAAGTCCGTGACCGAGCTCGAGCAGTTCCTGGGCGAACGCCAATCGACCGTCTCCCAGCAGCTCGCGCGGTTGCGGCTCGATCGGCTGGTGACGACCCGCCGCGACGGCAAGACGATCTACTACAGTCTCGCCAGCGAGGACGTTCGCAAGATTCTCACCGCCGTTTACGACGTGTTCTGCGAGCCGGTACGCCGGCGCCGCCGGTAGTTCTCCGCGCTGGATTTTCGCGCCCCACCGGCGCAGACTACCCGCAAGGCAGAACCAAAAACGAAGCGGGAGGAATGCTGAGCCCTTCGACCATAGCGTTTGCATGCGGGCTTGCCGCCGGCGCCGTGCTCGGCGTTGCCGGCCGAGCGGGTCGTTTCTGTACGCTGGCGATGCTCGAGGACGCATTCTTCGGATCGGATTTTCGTCGGCTGAAATCCTTCGCGCTGGCCGCGGCAGTCGCCCTGCTCGCGACCCAGGCGCTCGCCGCGTTCGGCATTGTCGATCTGTCGCGGTCAATCTACCTCACGGCGTCGATCGGTCTTGGCGGTGCGATCATCGGCGGTCTGATGTTCGGCGTCGGCATGGCGCTGGTCGGCACCTGTGGCTTCGGCACGCTGGTGCGCGTCGGTGGCGGCGATCTAAGGGCCATCGTGGTCTTTCTCGTGCTCGGCCTGTCGGCGCTCGCGACCATGCGTGGCATCACCGGCATGCTGCGGCTGATGCTGATCGAGCCGTTGTCGGTGAGGCTGCCCGAGGGAAGCACCCAGACCTTGACGTCGCTGCTCGGCGCAGGCAGCGCGATGCGCGCGATCCTCGTCGTGGCGATTTCCGCCGCGCTGGCCTTCTGGGCCCTTGCGGATGGCAGGCTGATCCGGTCGCCGCGGCTGCTGGCGTCCGGTCTTACCGTCGGTGCAGCAATCGCGTTCGGCTGGTTTGCCACCGGATGGCTTGCCGACGACGAGTTCGATCCCGCGCGGGTCTCCTCGCTCAGCTTCGTGGCGCCGCTTGGTGATGCCATCCTTTACGTCGCCACCTTCTCCGGCGCGCGGCTCAATTTCGGCATCGGCTCGGTTGCCGGCGTCGTCGCAGGCTCGTTTGCCGCCGCGATGCTCGCGCGCGGCTTCCGCTGGGAAGCGTGCGACGACGCTCGCGAGTTGAAGCGTCACATGATCGGCGCGCTGCTGATGGGCATCGGCGGCATCATGTCGATGGGCTGCACCATCGGTCAGGGCCTGAGCGCGCTGTCGACGCTCGCGGTTTCGGCCCCCGTCACGATGTCGGCCATCGCCTGCGGCGCGCGCCTTGGGCTCGAGTTCACGATGACCGGCGAGTGGCTGCCGGCGGTGCGCAGACTGTTCGGGGTCTCGACCTAAATCGAAAAACGCGGATCGGCGTCAAATCGCCGTCGAACTGCCGGCCTCGTATCCTCCTGCAACCCGGTTGCCCCTTCAAGCATGACGGCAGACACACCTTCGCATTCTCGCGGCGCAATTCGCCCGAGCTTTGCTTCGTCTCGCGACCCTCATAGCCAAGAGGGCGCAGGGAAGGCCGGGTGCTGGCTCGCACCCGCGGTCCGCTGCGCGAAAAGCGCACGCAGTAAGAACCGCACAGCAGCATACAGGTGGTGCCGATCACTCGGCCTTCCCTGCGCGATGGTCGGACGGCTTATGCCGTGATCTCCCGGGAGCCGAACTTTCCTTCTGGCCTCCCTCGCCCCACGAATTGGATGATGCAGTCTGCCCGGTTGGGCTCGCTCGCACCTTCGCAAGGACTTGACCGTGGCAACGACGGCCAGGACCACACGGTTTTGCCGTACGCGCGGCCCGCCATTTCGCCGCAGTTTTTCCAGCCCTGTCGACGAAGCCGGAAACTTACAGACGAGACGAAGCCTGACAGCGCCGTCGTCCGCACGAAGCCTCGGGCTCACAGGGACTACCCGCCCTGCCCGCACCTCTCGTGCCGACGCTGCCGCGTCCACCGCAAGCCCGGCTCGCGATGCGTGACGACACATGATCGCCCCTCTTGGGTGAGCCGGGATGGGCAAACACATACGCCGAAACCGAATTTCGGTAAAGTGGAATATTTTTGCACGCGTGGATTGACAGAGCGCGACACAGGCACGGTTCGGTCGGATCGGCTCATCCACGTCTCCCAGTCAACCTCGCTTCGACCGCTTATCGACGAAGCGCAAGAGCCTCGTTTGCGCCCTCAGTCGTGAGCGCCCGACATTTCGTCGTGCTTCAAGTGCCGCCTGCGGATATTGCGGGTGACGATCCAGACCACGGCCACGGCAACCGGCACGAAGATCGCGGTTGCCAGCGAAGGCTCGACATGCAGACCACCGTCGTGGGCGCCCTTGGCGAGGTAGCCGAACAGGCTGACGACGTAATAGCCAATGGCCGCCACCGACAAGCCTTCGACCGTGCTCTGCAGCCTCAATTGCAACCGGGTGCGCTCATCCATCGAGCGCAGCAGATCGCGATTCTGCTCCTCGAGCTCGACATCGACGCGTGTGCGCAACAGATCAGCCGCGCGCGCGAGCTTGATCGACAGATCGGCCTGCCGGTCCTCCATCGTCGCGCAGGTGCGCATCGCAGGTGCCATGCGGCGGGCGAGGAAGGAGGACCAGGTCGGATAGCCCGCGATCTCGCCGCCTTCGATCACGGCGAGGCGGGCCTGCACGATGTCGTTGTAGGCGCGGCTGGCGCCGAACCGAAACGAGCTGCCGGCAGCTCCCCTTTCGAGCGAAGCCGCCAATGCCGTCAGTTCCGTCAGGAGATGATTGTTGAGCTTGAGATCCTCGGCGCCCTGCATCTCCTCGAGCACTTCGACGAGCCGTCGGCCGATATGGTCGACAGAGGGCGCAAGCTCGAGCGCGGCGGGCAGACCGAGCAGCGCCAGCGTGCGATAGGTCTCGATCTCCAGCACACGCTGCACGAGGGCACCGAGCCGGCCGGGCGAGAGGCCGTCGTTGCAAACGAGGATGCGGACGAAGCCCTGATCATCGGTGCGAAAGTCGGATGCAACGACGGCGGGACCGCTGCGGACCGCGGCGATGGCGAGACTGCCTCTCTCGAACAGCTGCTGCGCACGCTCCAGCGCCGCCGAAATCTGCTCGACCTCGAGCTTGACGGCGACCAGCAATTGGCCCGATTGCCGCAGAGACCGGATCAACGCGGCCGGCTCTTCACCGATCTCGCCGAACCGGCGCGCGGGCGTCTGCGGGCTGCTCACGATCCAGGTGAAGGTGCTGAACTCCGAGTGTTGCTCCCAGCGCAGCTGGGTGTCACCGATCGTCACCTGGTGATGCTTGGTTCCGGCGTCCGGCGGCGCCTGCCCGTGCGACATACAAAATGCCACGAAGCTCTGCCGGTCCGCTGCAGCGACCTCGCCTTGGCCGAGAAAGGCAAAGCGCAGCACCGTGACCGGCGCCGTCAACCGGGTGAATGGGCGCGCATGCACCTCGGCCAGCACCGCACCGCGCTGCGGATGCAGTTCGAAGTCGGCGAGATCGAGGTCACGGTTCATCGACGGTCCCCTGGTGCGCTGTCAGGCCGCGATGTGCCGCCAACCTGGCCGTTCACTACCACAACACACCTCGCCTGCAACGCATCGCGCGTTGCGAGGCCATTTTTTCGCCGCGGAGACTTTCGCCGCCCACGACCTGACCAGACCTAGAACGTCCCGGCGATGGTAAGACGGAACGTCAACGGCTCCACGGGGTGCAGCACGTAGTCCATCACGCCGTTCTGACAGACTGAAGTTGGCGCAGTGCCCGATGCGCAGAGGTTGTAGAGCGTATCGGTCTTGAGCAGCGAGCCATAGGCATAACTGATCTGGTTCGCCCTCGTGTTGAGGAGGTTCAACACGTCGAGCTGAAGGCGCCAGCCATTGTCGATACGATAGCCGAGGCGGCCGTTGAAAATGCTGGTCGCAGAGGAACGGAACGCGTTGTCCTCCGTCAGTGGGCTCGACGCCAGATACCGCCAGCGCAAGGTCCCGAACCAGCCGGTCCTCTCGCCCAGCGTGACGCCGGCTGAAGCCACCATCGCGGGCGAGTTCGGAATGTAGTTGCCGGGCGCATTGCCGATCTGCGCCTTGGGATAGCCGGCGAGCGAGGCATAGACGTCCGCCTGCTCGCTGTCATAACCGCGGAAGCGTGCATGGGTCATTGCGAGATCGGCGTCGATGTCGATCCAGGATCTGGGCCGGTAGTGGTTGGTCCATTCAAAGCCGTAGCGGCGGCTGGCGCGGGTCGCCGACGTATCCCCGGCATCGCCGGAGAACAGGATCTCGGAATCCTGATCCAGGATGAAGAGGCTGAGCGAAGTGTCGAGGCCGGGAACGATCCTGCTGCGCACGCCGACCTCTGCACCCTTGGTGCGCACCAGGAGCGGCGATGGCGTCAGCCTCGTCGCGGGGTCGCTAGGATCCTCCGTCGTGGTCGCGCCGCGGGCGTCGTTGGAGTGCATGCCGTAGCCGGCGCCGAAGAAGAATTCGGTCTGGTTGAACGGACCGAGCACCATCCTGAATTTCGGGCTGCCGAGCGCTGCGTCGGTACGGCCGGAATTGTTGGCATTGAACCGCGACGTGACGTCGGCGGCATAATAGTCGCCGCGCCAGCCCACCGTCGTCCTGAGCCAGTCAGTCCAGCGCACCGTGTTTTCGGCATAGACGCCGACGCTGCCCTCGCCGACCTTGTCGCTGCGAACGCTGGCAAGGAAGCCTCGCTGGAAGGTGTTGGTGAGCGCGAGATCAATCGCATCATAGCGCGACTCCAGGCCAAAGGTGGTCTGCATCGGCAAGCCCGCCAACGCGCCGTTCAGCGTGCGCGAGATGTTGGCGCCCGCCATCAGGCGATCGTCGTGCTGGTGGAACTGGTCGCCGAGCACGGGATCGCTGAGGTAGTAGGTGAAATTATTGAAGAGGTCGAGCTGGCTCTTCACGACATAAGCGTTGGCTTTCCAGGAGCCGAGATCGTCGCTCTGCGCGATGCGGCCCGAGAGCGCGAAGCGGTTGGTGTTGCCGCCGTCGCTTGGATCTTCCGCGCCGAAGCGATCGAGAAAGCCGGATGCGATCGCGCGCTGCGGGACCTGGTCCGTCGAATTCCATTTGTTGGCGTAAGCCATGCCGGTGACGGAGACGCCGTCGGTCGCGGTGCCCTGGCTGTAGCGCGCGAGGCCGTTGAGCTTTCGCACATTGTCCGGATTGGCCCATGGGCCGTTGTAGGTCCCGATCTCCCCGGCCACGAGCAAGGAGCCGTCACCGACCTTCGCGGAGTCCATGCCGAGCAGACGGCGATAGCCGAAGCTGCCGGCGGTCACCTGCGCTATCCCTCTGGTGCGGTCGATCAGATCGATATGGACGCTGCCGACTGATGCGAAATCGCCTTCGTCGGCGAAGTACGGACCCTTGCGCACGTCCACTGCTGCGATAGCCTCCGGAATCAGCCAGTTGAGATCGGCATAGCCCTGGCCGTGCGCGTGGGTGCGCATGTTCACGGGGACGCCGTCAACGGTGATGGCAAGGTCGGTACCGTGGTCGAGATTATAGCCGCGCAGGAAATACTGGTTGGCTTTGCCCTCGCCCGAATGCTGCGTCACGATGAGACCCGGCACGGCTTCGAGCGCTTCGCCCGGCCGCGCGAAAGGGCGTGCATTGATCTCCTCGCCCGAGACGGAGATCTCGCTGGCCATGCCAAGCTGACCCTTTGCACCCGAGGCGACGCTGCGCATATCCGACGCTTGCGCCGCTGCCGGATACACGGGGATGCGGTGATCCGCTGGGGACGGCTTGCCGGCCCGGCGCGATGCGACCGGCTTCTTGCGCTCCGCCGCCTCGCCGCCGCCGATCTGGATTGGCGGCAGCTCGCGTGAGGTGCTCTCGCTCTGCGCGAAAGCGCGGCCGTCATCCGCGAGCAGAACCAGGGCCGAGAGTGCCGTCAGCGCGCCGCCGCCACGACAGGCCTCACGCAACTTCGGTCGCATCGGCGCATGCCAGAGCTTTCGTCGCGGCCCGGTTCCGGCCGTCCGCAAAGACGCGGCGATAGAGCACGACCGAGACGAGCCAGGCGACCGCGAACAGCGCGATCACGGCAAAGCCGACATTGGCGAGCGACTCGTTGAGGCCGTCGACCAGCGTCCACATCCCTCCGGACAGATCGAGCCGGTCGGCGATCAGCCCGAGCGCCTCGATACCGCCGATGAACAGCGCGACCGCCACCGAGGCACCGGTGATCGTGAGGTTATACCAGAGCTTTCGCAAGGGATCGACGAAGGCCCATCGATAGGCGCTCACCATCAGAGCGGAATCGGCGGTGTCGACCAGCGCCATGCCCGACGCGAACAGTGCAGGGAAGACCAGCACGTCCGCAACCGACGCGCCGCGCGCGGCTTCGGTTGCGGAGATGCTGAGCAGGCCGATCTCGGTCGCCGTGTCGAAGCCGAGCCCGAACAGGAAGCCGAGTGGGTACATGTGCCAGGGTTTTGTGACCAGGCGGAACAGCGGTTCGAGCAGTCGCGCGAGGAAGCCGCGATTGGCGAGCAGCCTCTCGAGCCCTTCGGCGTCGTGGACGCCCTGCTCCCGGGCAGCGCGAAACGTCCGCCACAGGCCGACGAAGATGACGAGATTGATGACCGCGATCACCAGCAGGAACAGGGCCGACACCGACGTGCCGATGAGGCCGCCGATCTCCTTGAGCAGGCTGTCGCCGCCCAGGCTCACCACGCCGAGCGCAAGCAATATGGTAGCCACCACGACGACGGTGGAATGGCCGAGCGCAAAATAGAGGCCGACGCTGCGTGGCGCACCACCCGTCTGCATCAGCTTGCGCACGACGTTGTCGATGGCGGCGATGTGGTCGGCATCGACAGCGTGGCGCAGGCCGAACACCCAGGCCAGCAGCGCGGTCGCCAGCACCGTCGGCCGGTCGCCGAACAGCGCGAAGGCCCAGGCCCATGCGGCGATGTTGGCGGCGATCAGCCCTCCGAACAGCACCACCGTTCCGGGCTCGACCGCCCGCAAAGTCCGCCTCACCGCTCGCTCCATCCACCTGATCCCGCAGTATGACGTTTATCAAGAACCCTCATACTGGCAAGAGCAAGAGCCGCGCCACTTTTCGGCCCGGCGGCCGAAAGGGCCCTCGAGATGGAAGTCACCTCGTTGATTCAATGGAGACTTTTTTAGTCCGGCGCATCACGGCGCCGGAGCGGAATGCTGGGCTGCGTTTCACGCAAGCGCGTGCGCGGTCACATATCCACGGTCATCGACAGGAGATATGTGCGCGGTGCTCCCAGGAAGAATGTTCCGAACGAAGCCACGCTGGACCAGTAACTCTCACCGGTCACGTTCTGGATGTTTGCGCGGAAAACCGTCTTCTTGCCGTTGATCGCGGTGGTGTAGCGAGCGCCGAGGTCGAGCCGCGTCCACTCGGGAATCGGCTGCTTGTTCGCGGCGTCGACGAACTGCCTGCCCGTGTAGATCACGGCTCCATTCACGGTAAGCCCCCTCATCCACGGGAGGTCCCACTCCGCGCCGATATTGGCCTGTATGTTCGGAACGCCGATCGGCGTGTTGCCCACATTGGCCGCGACGGCGGTCTTCGTCAGGGTGCCGTCCAGCAGCGAGACACCTCCGAGGACACGAACATCCGGCAAGAGTTCGCCGTAGACGTTGAATTCGAGCCCGCGGACACGTTGCTCGCCTGTCGCCGCGAAGCGCCCAGCAGACGACTCGCCGCTCGCCTTCGATATCTCGAACGCGCTGAAGGTGGTCGCGATCCGGCCAAACTCCACCTTGATACCGGCCTCGTACTGCTTGGCGATGTAGGGCTGCAGCACTTCACCGAAATTGGACGTACCCTGAGGGGCAATGTCGCCCCGCGCGAGACCTTCGACATAGTTCGCGTAGAGGGAGACGTTGTCCTGGGGACGGACGACCAGGCCGACCACCGGGGTGACCGCGCTCTTGTCATAGGACGACGTCGGTGTCCCGACATTGGAGGAATAGTTGTTCGCCTCGATGCCCTGGCGGCGGACGCCCAAAGTCAACAGGACGCGCTCATCGAGCACGGACAAGGTGTCGGCAATCGAAAGCCCGGTAAGCTCGCTGTCCGAGAGCCGAGGGCGGTCGCTGATCTCGTTCGCGAACTGCGTCGGCGCGACGGTCGGGCTGTAGATGTTCGAGGTGACCAGACTGCCATTGGTGAGCCGCCGGTGCAGCGCGTCGTGATAGACCGAGGCCTGGAAGGCGACGGCATGGTGGACGAAGCCGGTATCGAAGCGGGCGCGAACACCGCCATCATATGTAGTTCGATCGATGCTGAGGCCGAAGTACTGGGGCGTCGAGGTCGTATTGCCGCTCGTGTTGACAATGGTCGGAAGACCGAAGAACCGCTCGACGTTGGTCTTGGAGCCGCCGACATCCGCGAACAGCGTGACCTGCTCGGTGAGATCGTACTCCGTCCGCAGCAAGGCAGACTGGTCGTTGATGCGCGACCATTCCCAGGGCTGGGTCACGTTCAGCTTGCCGTCCGGCGCCTTCGGCACCTGCAGGCCGGGAGCCATCAGAAAGGGACGTGACGGCGCGTCGAACCGATCGGTCTGGGCGATGAGATAGAGCCAGGACCTGAACCGTTCGCCTTGATAGTCGAGCGCCAGCGATCCGACACCTGTCGTCTCGGACTGGCGGTCGATGGGCGTGTCGCCGCCGCGGACGCTTCCGCTGGCGCGTACGCCCCATTCCTTGCCATCGCCGTAGCGCCTCGCAACATCCCAGTGACCGCCGAAACGTGCGGTCGAGCCGTAGCTCGCGGTCAAGCGGGTCAAATCCTCTTCCGCGCGCTTGGGCACGACATTGATGACGCCGCCAACACCGCCATTGGGCGCCATGCCCGAGAGCGCGGCCGAGGGACCCCTGAGCACTTCGATGCGCTCGACGTAGTCCGTGAAGATCCGATATGTCGGCGCGATTCCGTAAAGGCCCTCGAAGGCGAACTCACCGTTATTGCCTTCGTTGATCGGGAAGCCGCGTATGTTGAAGGAGTCGACGATACCGCCCGTCGGGTGGGAACTTCGCACGGAGGGATCGAGGATCAGGGCATCCGCACCCGTTGCCGCCTGTTGATCCCGAATGAACTTGTCCGTGTAGCTCGTCACGCTGAAGGGTGACTTCATGGTGTTGGTATTTCCGAGCATCCCCAGTCGCGCGCCTTGAGCGACCTGCCCGCCGGCAAATGGCGGGACGACAGCCGGTTGCGATTGCACTGCGACCGTCGGGGCTTGCGGGGCGCGCCGTGAGGTCGATCGGACCCGCGCGTCGTTTCGCCTGGTTGGCGCACGGCGAACCGACTGTTGCGTCGGAGCTTCGACGGTCACGGGCGGAAGGGAGCTGCCGCCCTGGGCCGTTTGGGATTGAGCAGGCGATTCGAACCACGTCAGCCACGCCACACCACCCAGCAGCGCCGCACCAAAGCGAGCTACCGTCTTATCCCCACCCGCACGTCGCATTCCAGAAAGTCCTTCATCAATAGCGCGCAGCCCGCCGTGAAGCGGCTTCCGCGTTTGGCCAGCAACGACCATGGATCGAAGAGCAGCTCTTCGTATCCGAGCTCGGCCGGCAAGCATGGCCCGTCAATCAGTTGCTCTGCAGACGCGCACGCGCGTTTGCTGCCTTCGTCCTGGCGGCAACATCCGAATGTCAGCGATCTGCATCGCTTCTTTAAGAAGACGCCATCGTGACGGCAACGCAAATGCGTGCGCTGCGGCTTAGAATGCCTCGATCATCGCCAACTGGGAGGGGAATGTCTGGAACGATTCAAATACGCTTTGGATGATTCCAGATCGGTGCGGTCAAAATGCCGCAGGAAGGCTTGCTCGGAGTGCGCTCGTCAGGAACGCTTCGGCATCATCACTTCGTTGCTGTGGCCTTTATCGCGTCGACATCTGCCGCTGATACGCTCTATCTCAGCGAGATCATGATCTGGCTGATGTTGGCCGCAAGCTCCAGGCCCGCTTTCGGCCCCTGCATCACGATCGTCACCCCCTTCTCGTTGCGCAGGTGGACGCCGCTGATGCCTCCAACCAAAGCGAAGCCGCCGCCGACGGAGCTGTAGGTGCCGGCGAAGTCGCCGACCTCGCGGATACCCGAGGCCCAGCCGTCGAGCCGGCCGATCGTCGCGCCGGCGGTGATGCCGAAGCTCATGCCCGTAATTTTGAAGGGATACTTATTGCCCCGATAGGTCAGCACACCGCTTCCAGCGCCACCGCCGACAAGGAGACCCGCCTTGACGATCTTGGCACGCACGTGACCGGCGGCTTGCGCGAATGACGGCGTAGCCGGCACTGCGAAGCCCATCACCAGCACCAGCACCATCATCGCAATCAGGCGACATAGGCGCAGCGGCGATGCCATGATCCGTTCAAGGCTTTGCGGCATCGACTTTCTTCCAAGTCTGGTCGGGATCGAACAAGGTCGTGCGCGGCGCGATGAATTCGGTTCTCGCCCCCAAATCCTTCTCGTAAACGGTGCCGGCATGGTTCACCACGAACGTCATCACACCGGAATTGCCGTACTCGGCGGGCCAGGCGATCAGCCCGAAGCCGCCGATCATCTTGCCCTTGACGACATAATTGAGCGCGCCGCCGGGTGCGTCAGAACCCTGCCCCTTCAGGATGCGGAAGTAATAGCCGTGATAGGGCGCGAGCCTTTCGCCCGGCTTGTAGCCCTCGGCTGAAGCCTCCGCGACGAGGGGACCGAGCGGACTCGGGTCACTGTCGTCGCGCCAGAACAGACCGTCCTTCTTGCCTGACGTCGAGAGGAAGCGCTGTGCGTAGATGCCGGCGCCCTCGCCGCGATCCTTGTCGGCATATTCATTCTGCGCGTCGACATAGGCGAGCGCGGTCTGGATCGCGTCGAGCTCGTTACGGCCGATGCGGCGGCGCAGCACTTCGATCCGTCCCTCGTCAGTGTCGAACTCCCAGCCTGCCTTGGTGTTGACGAGGGGAATCGGGAACGGGAAATCGTCAGGCCCGAGCACCAGCGTCGCCCTCTTGTTGCCCTCCGCCCTGACCGAGTGCTTGGCGTCGTACATCGAAACAAAGCGGGCGCGGATATCGGCGTCGGCGACGTCGTCGCCCGACGAGACGATGTCATCACCCGCCCTTCCGAGCACTTTCAGAACGTCACGTGGACCGCTCCTGGCCGCCGCCGCGAGTGCCGAGGCGGCATCCTCCGGCGTCGGATAAGATTGCTGGGCTCGGGCCGTGGTGACGAGAGCCAGTGCCACGATGCCCGGCAGAGCGGCGCGACGAAGCAACTTCAAGCCGGTCATGGCAAGTCCTCCGCAGGGATCTTTGCGCCATTGGCGAGCCAGTCACCGTAGGATCGGAATCTCAATCCGAGCTTGTCGTAGTAGACCCGCAGATAGCCATCGCTGCCGCGCGTGACAGCATCGGGCGCCACCCGCTCGACCTCCTGCGCCATCACGCCGACATAGCTCTTGTCGCTGCCGATATAGCTGAAGCGGTAGTAGCCGAGGCCGCTTGCGAGATAGCCGAGCAGGACGACATCGTGCTTCAGTGCGATGTCGGAACGCCGGCCACCACCGCCCCCTCCGCGGCCGCCACCACCAAAGCCACCTCCGCCGCCGCGCATCGCCATTCCGCCACCTCCGCCGCGGCCAGCCATGCTTGGTCCGCCGCCACCACCGCGCGGCATGCTCGCCATGCTGGATCTTCCGCGCGCAGATGCTGCGGCTGCCGACCGGCCGGAGGAGACGTTCATCGCGCCGCCGCGATTGCCGCCACCGCCGCGGTTGGCCGCACCGCCGCTGGGGCGGCTGGCGGCCTTCGCACGATCGCCGCCACCCTTGGCCCGGTCGCCTCCGCCCTTGGCACGATCCCCGGCACCAGCGCGATCACCACCGCCCGGCCGATCGCCGCGATTGCCGGCACGGTCACCCGCTCGATCGCCGGCTCGATCACCAGCACGATCGCCCGCACGATCACCCGCGCGATCACCCGCGCGATCTCCTGCACGATCTCCTGCACGATCGCCTGTCCGATCTCCTGCGCCCTGATTGGGTCGCAGCACCTGATTGCCGTCACGACCTCGGAAATCCATCCGATCCGACACGCCCGCCTTCAGGTTGTTGTTGCCAAAGCGCTGCTGAACATTGCTGTTGTTGTAGCGCACGCCCTGGCGATGCGCCGGATTGTGCTGCCAGCCGTTACCGATGTTGGTGGTGCGATGATTGACGTAGACGTTGCGGTTGCCCCAATTGCAGCCGCCGCCCCAGTAATTGCCCCAGCGCCCGATCGCCCAGGCGGTGCCGAAGGCGAGGCCGGCCGCGACCACGCCGGCACCGATATAGGACGGGTAGCCCCAATAATACGGCGGATACTCCGCATAGGGCCAGCTGCCATAGACCGTCGCCGGATCGTAATATGGCACGTACATCGCCGAGGGGTCGGCCTGCTGGATCACGACGACCTGCTTGCCTTCCTGCGACTGGACACTGACCTTCTGCTGCTTGGTCGTGACCAGCTTCTTGTTGTCATAGGCCTTGTTGCGCAGGCGCTGGATCGCATCCATCACGTCGGGCTGCTGGGCGAGAAAGGCATCCCCGAGCTTCTTGGTCCATTCGAGCTGGTCGCTCATCATGGTCAACACATCGGCGGTGCTGGCCAGCGCCTTGACGCTGTCGTCCCAGGCCTGCTTCTCGACCTCCGTCTTCAGCGCATCGCCCTTCAGGGTCTTGCGCTCCTTCAGCCAGCGGTCGGCCTGCACCACCTCCAACGGATAGGTTGAGGCGGCGAGCACATTGGCAAGGAGCTCGTCCGGATAGAGCCCGATCGGCGCTACCAAGGCCTCGAGCTGCTCCGGCTTCAGAAGCTCGGCGGTCGGCGCAGGCGGAGGAGCCGGCTGCGCTTGCGGAGACGGGGCCGCAGGCGTCGTGTTGGTTTGCGCCGTTGCGGCGAACGATGTCGCCATGACGAGCGCAAGCGCCATCAGGGTCTTGCCGCAGCGAAACATTGCACCCTCCCTTGCACTTCCAGGGTGGGACGATCGGGCCGGGGCGCAGACGTTTGTTGATCGAGATCAACGAAACGAAGCCCTCGTGGCTGCTGCAGCGCGAGAGCAAACTGTCATTCAACCAGCCCGGCATCCATCCGGAGCCGGCGCGGCGCCCTCAGTCCAGGGGCATTGGCGGCTCGCCACATCGTCTGTCAGCGGATGATCGGAAGCTGGATCGTGAACAGCGCCCCGCCCGCAGGCTGGTTCGCCGCGGCGATCGTGCCGTGATGGGCCTCGATGATGGTTTTGGCGATCGCGAGCCCCATGCCCATGCCCTGAGGCTTGGTCGTGAAGAACGGATCGAACACGTCGGCGAGGTCGGAGGCGGCAATCCCGGGACCAGTATCGGAGACCCGGATCTCCGCTGCATTGCCGACGCGCTGGGTCGAGACGTTGACCTGGCGCTTTCCGGGATCGGCGTCGAAGATCGCATCCATCGCGTTGATGACGAGGTTGAGAACGACCTGCTGAAGCTGGATCGGATCACCTCTGACATGCAGGTCAGCCAAAGCGGGCGTGTAGATCAATGTGATCCGGCGTCCGCCGGCGACAGCCCGCACAAGGCCGATCGCTTCGCGGACCATATCGTTGAGCTCGATGTCCTTGACCTCGAACGGTGTCTTTTTCAGAATACTGCGTAGCCTGCGGATGACTTCGCTCGCCCGCTGATCATCACGCCTGATGTCCGCGAGGATCTGCCGGATCTCGTCGATGTCGGGCGAAGCGGCCTTGAGCATGAGCTCCGCGGTCTCGGCGTTGGTCAGGATGGAGCCGAGCGGCTGGTTCAGCTCATGGGCGATCGACGTGGTCAACTCGCCAACGGCCGAATAGCGGTTGGCGTGAGCGAGCTCGGCCAGACGCTGGCGTGACTCGACTTCGGCGACCTGGCGCCGACGCCGCTCATGCAGCATCCCGCTGATCAGGCCGGCCTGCACCAGAATCACGGACGCGATCAGCAGCATCTGCCAACGATAGCGCTCCCAGATGCTCTGTTCGCGAAACACGATTTCGCTGCCGGGAGGCAAACGGCTCTCGCTGATGCCCCAGTGCTGCAATTGGCGCCAATCATATCTCGGCGCGGCGAATCCGATCGGATCGTAACTGATGCTCGCTGGTTTCGCGCCGCCGAGAATGCCAATCGCGGCACTGACGGTCCGGGAGCTCGTTTCCGCGATCATATGCATCGGTCCCCCGACGGTGCCGTCACCGAAGAACGGCTCCTGGTAGGAGAAGATCGGGGCATTCGCGGCCGCGTACAGGCTGCGCAAGGCGATGTCGCTCTCGTGGACGACCCCGGCCGCATCGACCGACATCAGTCCCCAGAACAGCGCGGTGTGCGGCGGCAGCCTTGATGCGCGTTTCAGGATTTCCTCGAATGACAGGTCCGAGTACCAGACCAGCTCAATCCCTTCTCCCAAAGGTTGCAGTTCCCGCTTCACCTCCTCTACCCAGAACTTCTCGAGCGGCGATGCGCCGATCACGACCGCAATCGACTTGGTGTCCGGCAGAACCTGAAGGATGTTGCCGAACGCGGCCATGAAGTCGTTGCGGATCGCCACGACGACGTCGTTGTCGCTGAGATCGGCGCGATTGATCAGCCGATGCTCGACCGCGGAGAAAATCAATGGCACATCAGGGAACAGTCTTCCGCGGTATTTCTGCGCAAACCGGGCCGCCGGCGCGCCGATGCTCAATACGATGTCGGGCATCGCTCCGTGGTACAGCGACTGCAGATAGTCGACGAAAGGCGCCTCGGGACCAGGATTATTGAAGCGCGCGGTGAGCAGCGCGTGCTCCTGGATGTCGAGCGGCCAGGGCGATTGCCGTTCGAGCTTGGCCTTGATATCGCGCGCATACTCGCTCCACGGCCGAAAATCACGGCCGAAAGAATGCAATATCAGGACGCGCTTCAGCTCGCCGCGGAGGCTCCGCTCGACTGCACCAACTCGCCCGGCTGACAGGCACACGGTGAAAAGCAGCGCGAGACAGAGTAGCGCCGCCACGGCCCTCGGCCTGACCTTGGAGATGGACGTGGGCCCGCTCATGCTCCATCCTTGCAGCTCCAGCAACTGCTGTCGCGGCAATTCTAGCGGGAATTGCACCGCTGCGACAGGCCCGGGGCGGCTTCACAGCTCAATGCCCGCTCAGCACCAGCGTCTGGATCGGCAGCAGGAGCGCCTGGATGCGCAGCAGCAGGGCATGCACCAGGCCGACGCCGTCGACGACATGCAGCGCGATCTTCCGGCTGGTCGAAGTCCCCTTGGCCGAGATTTCCTCGTGGTTGCTGGTGTAGGCATTGACGACGCAGCTACTGCCCGGCGTCACGCCATCGATGCCACCCTTGTAAAGCGGCTCCAGGAACACCAGGATGGTGCCGGGGCGGACGGCGTTCTGCGGATCGACCAATTGCTCCCCGGATCGGAATTGTCCGGCAGCGATGTAGTCCTGGACTGACGTGATCACCATGGGGATGATCACCCATGGCCTGGAGATGCAGGTCGCTTCCGCCACCATGCCCTCTTTCATCACCTGTGCCTCGATCTGGCCGAACCCGGCCTGGAGCACCTTGCGGCCGGCCCCCTCCGGGATGAGAACGCCTGCGGGCCGCATGAGTTGATTGACGACGTCGCCGGGACGGATCAGGAATTGCTCGACCCGCCCATCGACACCGGCGCGGACGAAGGTCTTGTCGATATCGACCTGGGCCTGGTCGAGCGCGGCCTCCGCGCTGGCCTTCTGCGCCGGCAGCAGGATGGAGATCTGCATCGATACGGATTGCTTCGCGGCAGTCGCGGCATCGATCCCGGACTGACGTTGATCGACCAAAACCTGGAGCTTGTCGATATCACGTTGCGGAACGATGCCCGGATTGCGGCGCTGCAGCTCGGTCTTGACCTCGAGCTCGTCCTTGGCCTGCTGGTAGTTCGCCTTCGCTTCCCCGATCTGTGCCTCGGCCTTGACCACGTCGGCCTGCGCCGTCTGCATGGCGGCATCGACCTCCGCGACCTTCCGCTTGGCGGTTTCGAACGCGGCCTGCTGTTTCGATGCGTCGAGCGTGAACAGCACGTCGCCCTTCTTCACCGGCGCGCTGAAGCCGACCTTGACCTCGGCAACGCGGCCGGAGCCTTCCGGCAGGATCGGCACGGTGCGGAAATAGAGCGTCGCCGATGACGTCGTCGGATGGAAATAGAAGATCATGGTGATCAGCGACACCGTCAGCATCAGGCAGCCGGTGATGCCCCAGCGCAACTCGTACCAGATCGAGAAGAAGGTGATCTCCTTGCCGAAACGCTTGCCCTGGGCGTAGCGGCGGTAAAGATAGTCCGGCAGGATCGTCAGCAGCGAGCAGAACATCAGCTCAAACATGGCTGTGCTCCTTCTTTGCGGCTTCCGGCTTCTGTTCGGGAGGCGTCGCGGCCTCTGTCCGGATCTCTTCGCCACCGGCGGCAGGCGCTGCCTCTGCAATCTTCTCGACCGACCCGGCGATGCTGCGCAGCGGCGTGCCGAAATCGGGAAGATCGATCAACGCGAGCAGGAGGCCTGCGACCCAGAAGATGTGCATATGCGTGAACAACGAGATCAGGCCGAGCACCGCGACGAACTCGAACTGCAGTTTTTGCGATTTGTGCGCCATCCGCTCGGGCAGGCTGTGCAGCTTCCAATAGAGCGTACCGACCCAGAGCACGGTGCCGATCAGGAACAGCCCCATCACGACCATCAGCGTATCAGTCCCGCTCCCCGGCGCCAGATAAAACGGCAGATGGTGCGGAGCCATCGGATGAAGCTGGTCGCTCAAGGCGTCTCTCCCGATCAAATGCGCATGTGCGATATTGTGTTCGGGCTGGCCGCGGTTTGCTTGATTTGAATCAAGGGAACATCCTCCGCCGGACCTAGCGTTTCCTGGATGCTGATTGGATAACCACCAGGAGCCGCCAGCCATGCCCGGCCTCGACGATCTCATCCCCAACGCCGCTCAGATTCGGAAGGAAGCCGCTCTCAAGGAGGCCGAGAAGGCCGAGGAGTATGTCCGCCTCGCCGCCGCGGTCGAAGCCGAGAAGCGCGCGCTGATCGAGCGGCTCAGCAAACCCTCCGGCAAGAGCGAGGAGGAGAAGATCAAACTCGCCTCGACCATCATCCAGCGTGCGGTGCGAAACGGCCTGACGGAGGTGCTGGTCTATCGCTTCCCCAACTCGCTTTGCACCGACAAGGGGCGCGCCATCAACCAGATGGAAAAGGGCTGGGAGACCACGCTGACCGGCATCCCCAAGGAGATCTTCCAGCTCTGGACCGATTATCTGAAGCCGCGCGGCTATCGCATCGCCTACCAGATCATCGATTTCCCCGGCGGTGTGCCGGGCGATATCGGCGTGACCATTTCCTGGGACGATTGATCCTCCGGACGACGACGAGCGCAGCAGCGAGAGGACCGGCATGGCCAAGGACGCGACCGCGGAGAAGATGAAGCGGAAGGACTATGAGAAGGAGCTGGGGAAGCTCCAGGTCGAGCTGTGTCACCTTCAGGACTACGTGCGGGAGAATAAGCTCCGGGTCATCGTGCTGTTCGAAGGCCGGGACGCAGCCGGCAAGGGCGGCACGATCAAGGCGATTACCGAGAAGGTCAGCCCGCGCGTGTTTCGTGTGGTCGCCCTGCCCGCGCCGTCAGATCGCGAGAAGACGCAAATGTTCTTCCAGCGCTACATGGAGAAATTTCCGGCCGGCGGCGAGATCGTGATCTTCGACCGGAGCTGGTACAACCGCGCGGGCGTCGAATATGTCATGGGCTTCTGCACTCCCGCCGAGCACGAGCGCTTCCTCTCGCTGTGTCCGCAGATGGAGAAATACGTCATCGACGGCGGCATCATCCTGATCAAGATCTGGCTCGAGGTCGGCATGGACGAGCAGGAGCGCCGCTTCAATGCCCGCATTGACGATCCCGTCCGGCAATGGAAGCTCAGCCCGATGGATCTGGAATCCTATCGGCGGTGGTACGACTATTCGCGGGCGCGGGACCTGATGCTGAAGAAGACGAGCACGAAGGACGCACCCTGGTATATCATCCGCTCCGACGACAAGCGGAAGGCGCGGCTGAACTGCATCGCCCACCTTCTGGGCGGCATCCCCTACAAGCGTATCAAGAAGGACAAGATCAAGCTGCCGAAGCGTTCCGACAATGGACGCTACAATGACCAGACCAGCCTGAAGGGGATGAACTTCGTCGCCGAGCGATATTGAGACGCGAGCGGGCTGCGCTGCCGCAGCCCGCCGTCTCGTCTGGATCACTTGAGGCGGATCGTGACGCCGCCGACCGCCGCCGATACTTCCGCGCCGACCCTCGGACCGCTGAGCTGGAGGATCACGCCGTTGGCGTTCTGCAGCTGAACGGCACCGGCGCCCGCGGCCACGGCTCCGCCCGCTCCGCCCACGGCGTAAGAGCCTTCGATGGATGCTGGTCCCTTCAGATTGAGCGCCCGGCCGACGAACTTGGTCGTCGATGCCCCGACCGTGAGGCCAACGCTCATGCCGGAGACGGTGAAGGGATATTTCTTGCCCCGGAGGAGCAGAACGCCCTCGCCGCCCCCGACGCCGACGATGAAGCCGCCCTTGGTGAAGACGACGGCGACCTCGCCGGTCTCGGCACGCGACGGCGTGCTGAGACCGGTCAGGGCCGCAATCGAGGCAACCAGGGCGACGCCAACGGCAAGTGTCTTCATGACTTTCTTCCCCCTTTTGATCATTGCGCAAGGATCATTGCGAAGTAGCCGAACACGGTGAGCAAGATGCCCGAGACGGCATAGCCGACCGGGAATCCGATCCACGGCACGGAACTCTGGATCTCGACCGCGGCCTCACGGCACGGACCGGAGTGCGACCGCGCGCCGGCAACGCCGCCCATCAGCACGGCCGGGTTGATCTTGAAGACGTGGAAGCCGATCGCCCAGACGATGAACGGCGGGATCGTGCAGGCAATGAAGCCGACGAGGAATATCTTCAAGGCGACTGCACCCGTGAGCTGCGACAGCAGCCCCGCGCCGGCATTGACGCCAACGATGGCGACGAAGACCACGAGGCCGAGATCCTCCAGCACGTTGCGCGCCGCGTTCGGCGTGTTGCCGAAGAAGCGCAGACGCGACACGACCGACGACACGATCACACCCGACAGCAACAGACCGCCCGCGTTGCCGAGGCCGATCTTGGCACCGAACGCCGGGAATTCGATCTTGCCGATCAGGAAGCCGATGATCATCCCGACCGCCAACGTCAGCAGATCGGTCGAGGTGTTGGACCGGGCGATCCGGCCCCACATCTCGCCGAGCTCGTTGACGGCAGACTTCAAGCCGACCACGGAGACGATGTCCATCCGCTCCAGCTTGGTCTTGAGACCGGCCGGAATCTGCACACCGCCGCGCTCGACCTTGGTGACCTGCAGCTGGCCGGCGATCGCGGTGTCACGGAAGGACTCGAAGGTGCGCCCCACCATCTCCTTGTTGGTGATGAGGATGTCCGCCTGGTCCATGGGAATGCCGAGCGTCTTGGCATCCGAGACCTCCGGACCGATCAGGCCCATCTTCTCGGTGAGGTGCTCGGTCGAGCCGCCGAGGGCGACGATGTCGCCCTTCTGCAGCACGAGGTCGGCATCCGCGCCTTGCGGCTCGCCGTTCCGCCCGACATTGACGATCCGGTATTCCGGATTTATCGAGCGGAATTTCGCGATGCTCATACCGACCGTCGCCGGGTTTTCCAGCCGGTAGGCCCGCAAACCGAACTGGCGATAGCCGGTCAGGCCGCCGCCTTCCAGATCCTTGACGCCGAATTCCCGCTCGTACTGCTTCGCGGCGGCCTTGGCATCGACGCCCCACCAGCGCGGCAGGTATTTGCAGATCAGGATGATGCCGACGGTGCCCCAGATGTAGGTGATGCCGTAGGACAGCGCGATCATGCCTGAGGCATCCTCAGGCTTCATTCCCTCGGGCAGCTTAACGACGCCCGACGTGATGGCCTGCTCGGCCGAGCCGATCGCCGCCGACATGGTCTGCGATCCCGCCAACATGCCGCCGGCTGCGCCTGGCGGGAGAGAGAACATCTTGGCGCCGATCACCACTAGCGCGAGCCCGATAACGCTCGATACCACCGCGAGGATGCAGAACTTCAGGCCGTCGCCCTTCAGGCTGTTGATGAAGGACGGCCCGACACGCAACCCGACGCCATACATGAAGAGATAGTAGAACAGACTCTTGGCGAAATTGTTCAGCTCGAGCTTCACGCCGTAGGTCGACGCCCACACCGAGACGCCGGCGCCGACCACGATGGCGCCGGCAACCATGCCGAGGCCATACCCCTTGATGCTGGCCCGACCGATATAGACGGCGAGGCCGACGACAAAGAACAGCAGCAGGTACGGATTCTGCTGCAGGAAGGTGAAAAACGCCTGCATGTTGGTCCCCTCCAAGACTTATGACGCAGCCTTGAGCTTGGGCTGTGCACTGGGCTTTGGACGTCCGATCTTCGCCAGGGCTTCGGACCGCACGAGCTTCAGCCCTTCCTTGGCGTCGTAGCCGTGGATCTCCTTCACATCGAGCTTGCGCATGAAGTCGATGGTCTCCTGCGTGATGACCTGACCGGGCACCATGATCGGGAAGCCCGGCGGATACGGGATCACGAAATTGGCCGAGACGAGCTCTGGTCCCGACTTGAGCCGGCGATCGATCTCGGGATCATTGAGGCGGATGTGCTCGCAACCCGCCACGTCGTAGGCCGCGTAAAAGCCGCTGCGAATGTCGCCTTCATTGGTCTTGCTGCCGGCATCGCCGCGGAAGCTCGGGTGGAAATGCGAGAAGTTGGGCAGATCAGGCACGTCGGTCATCAGGCTCTTGACCCGTGCTTCGAAGGTCTTCCTCGCATTGGCACCGCCCTGCGCCAACCCGCGATCGACCTCGCCCGCGATGTCGGCGAGGACGCGGATGAGATGCGCGACGTCGCTGCGGGTGTTGTTGATGTTGGACTGGACCAGGACCGAGTTGCGCGAGGTCTTGTTGACCTGGATGTTGTACTCATTGGCGAGGATACCCTTGAACTGGGTGCCGTCATAACCGGCCATGCCGCACACCAACGTCATGCGGGTCGGATCGAGGCAGAACTCGTCCTCGTCCAGGCTCTTGAGGGTGTTGACCCAATTCACGCCCGCGGCGAGATAATCGGTAAAGCCGCTCTGGCGATACTGGGCAGGCACCATGGCGTCGGCGCCGAGGATGCGGAAATATTTCGAGATCAGCGGGTTGTTGTTGACCGCCTGGCGAATGGCAAGCGCGATCTCCATCGCATTGGCCACGAGGCCGTAACCTTCCAGTTCCATCTGCCGCCGCGATATATCGAGGCTGGCGATGAGTTGCTGGTTCGGGCTGGTGGAAGCGTGGGTGAACACGGCCTCCTTGAACTGCTGTTCGACCGTGTGGAATTCGACGTCCTTGACCGAGAGCATGGAGCCCTGGCGGATCGCCGACATCGACTTGTGGGTCGAGTTGGTCTGGTAGACCCGCAGCCGGATCTGCCTGGGATCGGGAATCAGCCGGGTCTTGAGCAGCATCTCGTCCGACGGGCTCTTGCCGAGTTCGGCCTGCTGCTTCTCATAGGTCGCGACCGACTTCGGGTCGTGCATCCACGCCTCGATCTCGTTCGCCGCCCCCATGGCGGTGCGGCGGCGCAGGAACGGCGAGAAGCGCGCGAAGCCGAACCAGGCCTCGTCCCAGAGGAAGATCAGGTCCGGCTTGATAGCGAGACATTCCTCCATCACCCGGCGGGTGTTGTAGATGTGGCCGTCGAAGGTGCAGTTGGTGAGGTCGATCATCTTGACGCGGTCGAGCCGGCCGTCGGCCCTGGCGCCGAGCAGCGCCTGCTTGATCGTCTTCAGCGGCACCGCGCCGTACATCGAGTATTCCGTCATCGGGAAGGCTTCGACGTAAAGCGGCTGCGCACCGGCCAGAACCATTCCATAGTGGTGCGACTTGTGGCAGTTGCGATCGACGATCGCGATGTCGCCCGGCGCGAGCAGCGCCTGCACCGCCATCTTGTTCGATGTCGAGGTGCCGTTGGTGACGAAGAAGACGCGGTCAGCGCCGAGCGCCCTCGCCGCTTTCTCCTGCGCCTTCTTGATGTTGCCGGTCGGCTCCAGCATGCTGTCGAGGCCGCCCGTGGTGGCGCTGCTCTCGGCCAGGAACAGGTTCGGCCCGTAGAATTCGCCCATGTCGCGGATCCAGTCGGACTTGAAGATCGACTTTCCGCGGGCGATCGGCAACGCATGGAACGTGCCGATCGGACGCTGCGCATATTTCTTCAGATTGTCGAAGAACGGGGTGTCGTAGCGATCCTGAATGCCTTCGAGGATGGACAGATGCAGCTCGAGGAGCTCCTCGACGGAGTAGAAGATGCGGCGAACGACGTTGGCTTCAGGGTTTCCAGCCAACTCCTCGACGTCGCGGTTCGAGATCATGTAGAGGTCGAGCTCGGGTCGGACGCGCTTGATGATTTGGGCGAGCCGGAGCGCGGAGGCGTCGGCCTCGTCGTTGAGGCCGGCCGAAGCCGTGATCGAGCGCAGCACGGGTGCATTGTGGCGCGAGCGCAGCCCGAAGCCTTCGTTGATGATGACGGCCGCGATATTGGGATTGAGCATGGTCGCGCAGAATGCGTCTTCCAGGCTGCCGACGACGACGGGCTCATAGATGAAGCCATCGATTGGACGCCGCAACTTGCGCCATTCGGCGGCGAGCGCCGGCCACTGACTTGACGACACGCCGGTCACGATCAGGGTTTCGAAATAGGGCCGGCGTGCCGTATGCGCACCGAACGTCGGTGGCACCAGCTCGGGCGCGTCGCCATTACCATCATCCTTCGCGCTCCAGTCGCCGGCATGCTGCCGGAAAGACCGCGTCGCAAGTGCCTGGGTAATCCGCGTCGCAAGGGCCAGCGACGTTGCCCCATCGCCTGCTGAGGCCGCTTCCCGCAGTGCCGCCATCAGGTGCAGGCCAGGATAGCCGTAAAACTCCTCCGTCACCGCAAGATCGGCCAGTGCCGTATCGTAGACCGCGCGATTGCCGACCCGAGCCCACGCCTTCGCGGCCTCCACGAGGTCGCGCCAGTCATCCGCCCGCGCGCCGGGCCCGGAGAAGAACTGATCGATGCGCTTTTGCGCCGGCTTGGTGTCCTTGGACATGTGTCTCTCCCGATCTTCGGCGGTGCCTTGATGGTCACTCGATGGTCATTTGATGCCAATTGGGCGAAGATGAGCGTGATCGTGAGTTCGGCGCCGGTGGCTCCATTGATCCAAGTCAACGGTCGGGCGCATTCTGGCGAGACCGTCGGCCGCAGCGGTCATTCGCATTGCAACACGCCCGCTCAGGCCGTCCGCTGCGCCGTCACGGCCTGCTCGTCGCCGAGGACGCTGTCGAGCGATCGCAGCCACTGGCTGCTATCCGTCCTCTCCGCCAGCCCTTCCGCCCGCAAGAGGTCGCGGAGCTGCGCGTGTGCGCCGACGATGGAGAAAATGACCTTTCGCGCGGCGAGCTCGTCGTAGAGGTCGTGCAGCATGCCCGCGCCGGCGAGATCGATATAGGGCGAAGCCGAGAGGTCGCAGACCACCAGCCGGATCCCGGGCGCGCGCCGAAGCGCGATCAGGACGGTATCGAGGATCGTCTCGGCGTTGATGTAGAGCAGCGAGGCTTCGGGCCGGAACGCGATGACGCCGATCAGCGGCTCGACGTCTGCGTGCCTTGAACTGTCCGAATAACGGCCGCTGCCGGGCAAGCGGCCGAGGAACGCGACGTTTGGCCGCGAGGCCCGGGCCAGCAGCAAAAAGATCGAAGCGATCGACGCCAGCAGCACGCCTTGCAGGATTCCGAGCAATAGCACGGAGACCAGCGCAATCGTTGCGGCGTAGAAATCGATCCGGCTGACCTGCCACATCCGCACCAGCGCGCGGACGTCGACGAGCTTGTAGACGGCGGCAAAGACGATGGCTGCAAGCACGGCCTTGGGCAGGTTGGTCAAGAGTCCCGTGAAGAACAGAAGGCACAGCCCGAGCGTCACCGAGCAGATCACCAAAGCGAGCGGCGTCCGTGCGCCGGCGCTGTCATTGACGGCCGATTGCGACAGCCCGCCGGCAACCGGATAGCCATGGCCGAAGGCAACGACGAGGTTCGCTGCCCCCAGCCCCAGGAACTCCTGCCGGACATCGAGGGGATAGCCGTGCTTGGCGGCGAAGCTGCGGGCGGCCGAAACGCCCTCGATATAGGCCAGCAGGATACACCCTGCGGCGAGCGGGAAGAGGTCGTCGAAGTCCAGCAGGCCGATCGTCGGAATGCCGAGGGCCGGCAGACCTTCCGGTATCTTCCCGGTGACGGGCACGCCGTACGCCGGCAGGCCGAGCAGCGTCGCCGTCCCGATCGCGAGCGCGACGATGGTGATGCCGACCGGTTTGCCCGGCAGCAGCCGTTCGCCGAACAGGAGGAGCAGCAGCGCGACCGCGCCGACGGCGAGCACGAGCAGGTTGACGGCTCCGAGCTGGCCGGCGAGCTTGATGGCGCGGTCGAAGAAATTGTGGCCGCCGCCGGCAACGCCGAGCAGGCTCGGCAGCTGGCTCATGATGATGGTGAGCCCGGCGCCGGCCTTGAAGCCGACCAGGATGCTGTCGCTGACGAGGCGGACCAGCACGCTCAGCTTGAACAACCACGCGATGAAGCACAGCACCGCCACTGCAAAGGCCGCAAGGCTTGCGATCTGCGCATAGCGGATCGCATCGCCTCCGGCCAGCGCGCCGACGGTGCCCGCGATCATCAGGGAGATCGCCGAGGTCGGCCCGATCGCAAGTTGCCGGGACGAGCCGAGCAACGCATAGCCGATGCCGCCGAGCATATAGCCGTAGACGCCGATCTGAGGCGGCAGGCCGGCCAGCGCGGCATAGGCGAGCGAAACCGGGATGGCGTAAGCAGCCAGCGTGACGCCGGCGACGGCGTCGGAGGAAAACCACTCTCGCCGGTAGGCGCCAAGCCAGCCGGCCGGCGGGAACGACCGTATCCATCCAGGTTCGGACGGCGCGCTCATTGGACGGCCCTCTGATGCGAGGCTTCGCAGCGCAGCAAGACGACCAACAGCGCGACCACGGGGATACCGAGCGCGAGGTCCGGAATAGCCTTGGTGGCGAAGGCGCCCACCGCGGCGCCCAAGCCGAACACCGCACACAAGGCGAAGAAGATGCCCGAGCGGCGCAGCGTGCCGAGCGGCGCGCCTCCGGCGGCGGCGTCGAAGACCGTCTCGATCGCCTGGCGCATGTTGCCCGTGACCATCACCGTGCTACAAACAACGCCTTCGACCCTGGTGAAGATCGCGGTCTGCATCGCGGCGACGAACGAGATGCCAAGCGTTCCAGCCAGATCCGGCAGCCTGTTGTGCAGGATGCTGATCGCGATCAGCAGCAATATCTCGAGCAGGGTGCTGATCGCGCTGGCCCGCCCGCCCGCTACGCGGCGCAGCCATGCGGCAATCACGATACCGGCCGCAAAGGCGAGAAGCGGCGGCACGAAGTGAAGCGCCTTCGTCCAGTCGCCGGCCGTCGCATAAACCCAGAGGAAGATCAGGTTGGCCGTCTGGGCATTCGCCATCACGCCGTGGATGATCCAGGTATAGGCGTCGATATAACCGCCCGCGAACGCGAGCAGCAGAACGATCTCCACCGTTTCGTCGCGGCGGATCGCGCCGGCTGCGAGGTCGAGAGCGCTCATGTTGACGATGCCGACTGTCGCGAATTCCGCATCGTCCGATAGGCGGGGCCTTGCCGCTCGCAGGGCTTGATCTGGATCAAGCAATGCCCGCGATTTCCCGACTGAGATCACGGCAAAGCGCATGGGGAGATGCGACATGGATACCGTCAGGTGGATCATCTCCACCGCTCCCGAAATCTTTCTGCTGCTGGCCGTCGCCATCGGCACGATCCTGGGCCGAGTCCGGATCCGCGGCTTCGCCGTCGGGACCACGGCCTGCATCCTGATCGTTTCCGTGCTGCTCGGACAGCTCGGCAGTTTTGCGTTTCCGCCGCTGCTCCGCGTGATCCTGTTCAGCCTGTTCGTGTTCACGATCGGCTACCGGTCCGGGCCCGAGTTCTTCGCCTCCTTGAGCGTCCGCACGCTCGCGCAGGTCGCCATGGCGCTGGTGCTGGGCGGCACCGGTCTGGTCGTCGTCCTGTTGTTTGCCCACGGCTTCCGGCTCGATCCCGGCACCGCTTCGGGGATTGCGGCCGGAGCCTTGACGCAATCGTCGGTCATCGGCACCGCCTCGGGCGCACTGGCCCAGCTCGGCCTGTCCAAGGATGTGCTGAGCCAGCAGGAGGCGAACATCGCGGCGGGCTACGCCGTGACCTATGTGCTCGGCTATATCCTGACGCTGCTGTTCGTCCCCTTCGTCGCGCCGAAATTGATGCGGATCGACCTGAAGGCCGAGGCAAAGAAGCTCGAGGCGGAGCTTGCCGGCGGCGAACCGCCCAAAACCGAAAACCTCTCGTATCGCAAGTTCCAGGCCCGCGCCTATCGCGTGACCGCGGGCGCCGGGCGCACGGTCAAGTCGATCGAGGAGGAAATCGGAAGCCGCACGGTGGTCGAGCGCATCGTCCGCCAAGGCTCGGACATCGAGCCACATTTGGAGACCGAGCTCGAGGCCGGCGACGACATCGTCATCGCCGGCCGCACCGCGGTCATCGTCGCCGCCAAGCCGATCATCGGCACCGAGATCGACGCCGACGAAATCTTGAAGGCCGTCCCGGGCAACGTGCTGGAGGTGCTCGTGGACAATCGCCATCTCCACGGCCGCTCGATCCAGGAGATCGCAACGCGTGTCGGCACCGACGCCCGGGGCGTCTTTCTACGCGCACTCACCCGCATGGGCCGCGAGGTTCCCTTGAGCGCGGACACACGGATCTATGTCGGCGATGTCATGACGCTGGTCGGCAGCACGCGCAATATCGAACGTGCGGCAAAGGCCATCGGCCAGATCCTGCGGTCGGGTGATCGCGCCGACATTGCCTTTCTTGCCGCCGGCATTGCGGCCGGCCTGCTCGCGGGGCTCGTCAGCTTCAGGATCGGCGGCGTCGCGCTCACGCTCGGCGGTGGCGGCGGCGCGCTGATCGCGGGCCTCGTCTGCGGCTGGCTGCGGTCGCGCAAGCCGACCATGGGCGCATTGCCGCCGGCGGCGCAACAGACCCTGAGCGATCTCGGACTCGGCGGCTTCATCGCGGCGATCGGGCTCGGCAACGGCGCCGCGGCCTGGGCCGCGATCCAGGCCCACGGGCTGCTTCTGGTCGGCATGGGTCTTGTCATCACGCTCGTGCCGCTGATCGTCGCGACGCTGTTTGCCTTCTATGTGCTGCGCATGAACCCGGTCGTGACCTGCGGCGCACTGGCCGGCGCCATGACCGTGGATGCCGCGGTGACCGGCGCGTGCGAGGTGGCCGAGAGCCAGACGCCGGTCCTTGGCGTCGCCGTGCCATATGCGGTCGGAAACGTGGTGCTCACGGTGCTCGGGCCGATCATCGTCGCGGCAACCTACAGCGGATGACGGAGACCCATGATGCGGCGACCGGCCAGATCGGTGCTGGGATGTTTCGCGGCCATCTTGTTCGCGTGGGCCGCCTTCGCCGCGGCCGCGCGCGCGGAGGATGACCTCCGCATCCAGGAAGAGATCTGGGCGCTGCCACTAGCGCTTCCGATGTTCGCCTATCTGGTGCGTCCCGTCGGCGACGGCCCCTTCCCGCTCGTGATCATGAACCACGGCGTCTCGCTCAACCCGACCGACCGCAGCTTCTTTCCGCTGGTCGAATTCCGCGACGCCGCCCAATGGTTCGCAAGGCGCGGCTACCTCGTGGTGGCGCCGGTCGGCTCCGGCTATGGCGCAGCCGCCATCGACATTCCCGAGCGCGCGGTCTACGGACCGTTCTTCTCCAAGATCGGCAAGTGCAGCAATCCCAATTTCCACGACGCCGGGCTCGCGGTCGCCAAGGTCGACCTCGATATCATCGACTATCTGGTCGCCGAGAAGCGCATCATCCCCAAGGACGTGATCGTGATCGGGCAGTCCGCCGGTGGCTGGGCCTCGATCGCCTTGTCGAGCATGAACCCGCCGCAGGTGAAGGCCATCATCACCTTCGCTGCGGGCCGTGGTGGACGCGTCGGCGGCAAGCCGAACAACAACTGCGCCCCCGACAGACTGGTTGAGGCCACCGCGGATTTCGGCCGCACATCGCGTGTGCCGATGCTGTGGATCTATATCGAGAACGACACCTTCTTCGGGCCGGACCTATCGAAGCGCATGCATACGGCTTTCACCGCCGCCGGCGGCCGGGCCGAGTATCACCTGATGCCGCCGTTCGGCAATGAGGGCCATTTCTTCATCGGCTCGAGGGATGCCATCCCGCTCTGGTCGCCACTGGTAACGACGTTCCTCGACGCGCTGAAATAGATGCCAGATCCGGAGGCCCAATCATGCCCAATGCCCGTGACGGCCTTGCCAGTCTCCTGCTTATCGCCATCGCCGCCGCCACGGCGGCGCCCGGCCATGCCGCACCGAAGGGTGCCCAGGCCGAGAGGCCGGCCGAAGTCGCCACACGTGGTCAGCGTGAAGCAAAGGACATCAGCTACGGCGGTTGGCAGAAGCTCTGCTTCAAGGCAGGCGGCGCGCCCACACTGTGCCGGACCTCGATCACCGGCCAGTTCGCGACCGGACAGACGGCGGTGCGCGTCGATCTGATCGAACGCGAAGACGCCGCCGCGGCCCGGCTGCAACTGTTCGTGCCTGTCGGCATGTACCTGCAACAGTCGCCCAGGTTGAGCGTCGACCAGGGCGCGCCCTTCCGCCTGCCCTATACCTGGTGTCTCACCAATCTGTGCATCGCTGCCGATGTGGCGGCGCCGAAGATCATCAGGGAGATGGAGTCCGGCAAGACCCTGACGCTTGAACTGGTCGATTCGAACCTTCTCGCCATGACGACTTCAATTCCCCTGGCGCAGTTCACCACCGTCCGCAAAGGGACGCCAGCCAGGACGCTGGAGCAGGATATCGACGAATGACGGGGCGAGTTGATCTCAGGAGATGCCGGCGCGTTCAATGGATCCGATCAGCGACTCCGCCGTGAAGGGCTTGGTCAGATAGGCGAAGCAGCCGGACCCAAGCGCCGCAGCGCGGTTCGCCTGGCTGTCGTTGCCGGTGATGTAGATCACCGGCGCGGTGACGCCCTGCTCGGTCAAGCTTCGCCGCACGTCGATGCCGGATTTTCCACCAAGATCGATGTCGAGGACGATGCAGATCGCGGTGTGGAATTTGTCGTGTTGGAGCAAGGCCCCCGCGGACTCGAATAGCGTGGCGTCGAAACCGTGGCCGCGCAGCAACCTGTTCAGGCTGGCCCGCATGGACGGATCGTCATCGACGACAAAAACGGACCGGCATAGCGGCAAGGCGATCTGCCTTTCCAGGAGATGAACGAACTGAGAGCGCTGCAACGGCGGTGGGATACTGCATCCGCCTGCACTGCGTTGCCGACCCGGCGCCCGTGCATCATTGCGCACGCCTCGCCGTGCACTGTCAACACGCCTTGATACTGTCCTTTGGGGCAATCACACCGTGCGAACCGGGCTTGCGGTGAAGAAGCAGCTAATCCTCGTTCGTACCGAGCATTCCGAGCCGTTCCGCGATCGAAACGAGCTCCGCAAGCGAATGTACCTGCATCTTCTCCATGACCTGATGGCGGTGTGCTTTCACGGTGCGTTCGGTCGTCCCGAGTTCATGCGCAATCTGCTTGTTGATCCGGCCGCGCACGATGAGATTGAACACCTGTCGCTCGCGATGCGTCAGCGTGGCCAGATGGGTACGAAACGTCTCCAGCTTGCTGCGCTGGACGCGCGCCGTCCGCTGACCTGCCAGAGCGCGCTCGATCGCATCGATCAACTGCTCGGAGGATATCGGCTTGGTCAGGAAGTCTTCCGCACCCGCCTTGATCGCCCGCACGGTGGTCGGCGTGTCTGCATGCCCGGTCAGGAAGATAATCGGCAGCGTCGAGCCGGACGCGATCAATCGCGCCTGCAAATCGGGGCCGCTCAATCCTGGTATGCGCACGTCGAGCAGAATGCATCCGGCCTGCTCGGGATCCAGCGCGGTCTTCTCCAACTCCAGTGCCGACGCATAGGTCGCGACCTCATAGCCGGCGAGCTTCAGACGCCGTGCGATCGCGGTCCGAAAGGACTCGTCGTCATCAACCACGTGAACGAGACCCGACACCTTCAACCTCTCGGCCAGTTCCAGCGAGGACCATTGACGTCCTCTCGCTCGACAAAGTCGTCTTCAACAGTTTGAGAACCGAAATATCTGCTTGCAATGGGCCAAATCCCCGCAGCGACAGCGCTTTCTCATTCCGCGCACCAAGCGCCGGGGGGTTGTCCCTTGGTACAATGAACCTAGGGACAATGGATTGAAATACCGCCTTGGGCGTAAATCAACCCGGCGGGAGCGGAACAGCGCGGCGCATTCCCAGTAGCGAAAATACTTCGTCGGACGGACCAAATTCGGCGATGAGCTGAGGACCTGGCCCATGTTTGTTCGCATCACAACCGATTCCGCACTGCGTCCCAATTCCCTCCGTGACCTCGGCATGACCAGCGATTCAAATGCGCTCGTCAGTTTAAGCGAATTTTCGTACAGAAAAGGCACCGAGATTTACGGCGAGAAAGAGCCCGCCAAATATGTCTATCAGGTCAAGGCGGGCGCGGTGCGAAGCTACAAGCTGTTGTCGGATGGTCGCCGGCAGATCGGCGCATTCCACCTCATCGGCGACATCTTTGGGCTCGAGAACGGCGGGGAGCATCGAT
Organism: Bradyrhizobium sp. TM102; assembly: GCF_009176685.1. Taxonomy (NCBI): domain Bacteria; kingdom Pseudomonadati; phylum Pseudomonadota; class Alphaproteobacteria; order Hyphomicrobiales; family Nitrobacteraceae; genus Bradyrhizobium; species Bradyrhizobium sp. TM102. The sequence goes on from NZ_AP021855.1 coordinate 5,319,692, forward strand.
TTACGACGGAAGCGGTCGTCGACACCACGGTGCGCCTGATCAAGCGACAAAGTCTTGAAACAGTGGCCGAGAGCGATGCCATGGTGGCCAGAAACCTGCTCAGCATGACCACGAACAATCTCCAGCATGCGGAAGACCACATGCTGTTGCTCGGCCGCAAGACCTCGCTGGAGCGGGTCGCGGCGTTCCTGCTCGAGATGGACAAGCGGCTGACGGCGGCGGGCGTCATCGCGCTCCCGATGTCGCGACGCGATATTGCCGACTATCTCGGCTTGACGCTGGAGACCGTCTCGCGCGCTCTGTCGCGCCTGCACGAGCTCGGCATCCTCGGGTTCATCGGCAACACCCAACGGCAGATCGTGTTGCTCGACCGGAACCAGCTCGCCAGCCTCGATCTGCATCCTTGAACTGGCGAAACATCGGTCGCGGTTGCCGGAGATCCGGGGCGCCGTTCGCCGCGCCCTTCATGGCTGGCGTGAAACTGGGCCAGGCGCTTCAGTCAGTCCAAGATGCTCGAGCGTCTTGCGCAATACCTCGAAAAGAATGGCGGCGGACCAGCCGAACAACAGCACGCCATTCATGGCGGTGAACGGGCCGATCAGCCGCCATTCGCGCACCGGCGTGATGTCGCCATAACCGAGCGTGGTGTAGTTGACGAAAGCGAAGTAGAGCAGGTCAGTGTCGGCGGCGGCAGCCTGGACGATGCCGTAGGTCGCAGCCCACATCAGGATTTCCAGCATGTGCGCGACCTTCAACACCACGGCGGTCGCGATCATGACGCCCATCAGGTGCAATTTCGGTCGCTTGGAGTGACGCAAACCCGCGCTGCGCGCGATCCCGACGGCGACGACCGTTACGAGCGCGTGGAGTCCGATATTGATCATGCTGACCAGCGTGCCGGCGAGGAACTGTAGCATCATGGCAACCCACCCGCCCTCAATTTACCCCGGGACGTCTTACGTCCCCGCCAAACGATGCCAAAGGTCCGCCCGTCGACGCGCCGTCGCGTTTTCCCCTCGTCGGCTACGGCGAAGGCCTGGAAATTGACGTTAGCGAGCATGCCACACTCGCGCCAATCGGCCATGGCAGCGGTTGACTTAAGTCAATGCTGCTCCTACGGCCGGGAGATCGCCAGTGCCGATCCGGCCGGCGAGAGTTGCGACAGGACGGACGGGGTTGGTCAAGTCGGCGGAAAATTACCGGGGCGACTGAGCCTTACGGCTCTTTGATTGCGAGACGCGCGATGTTGAGCTGGTGAATCTGGCTGGTGCCCTCATAGAGGCGGACGAGCCGCATGTCTCTCTACCAACGCTCGATCAGCGCTAGCGGAGATGGCGGCCAAGGCCCGCCAGCATGGCTGGATCGACACCGAGCGACACGCGATTCGGGTTCATATCGAACGAGTGCTCCAAAACCATCATTATGACGTTAGCAAACGAGCCCGGCGTGATCTCAGTCGCGCTTGAGCCCGATCAACCTAATGATGGGAGCCAGTCGGGCCAGCTCGTCCGCGACCAGGTGCTGAAACTGGTCGGGACCTGAATCGACGTCCGGCTCCAGACCTTGCGAACGATAGCTTTCCTGCAACCGTGGATCTGCCATCGCAGTACGGGTCGCAGCAGCGATCCGCTCCACGATCACATCCGGGGTCGCTCTTGGAGCGAACAAGCCGAACCAGCCGGCATATCTGAGGCCCGGCATGCCGGATTCGATCACCGTCGGAATGTCCGGCGCGCCGCTCAGCCGCCGATCGCTCGTCACGGCGATCAGCCGCAGCTTGCCCGCATGGTGCAATTGCAGGATCTGGCTCGAGACCACGGCAATGACCGACGAGATCTGGCCACTGACGAGGTCGTTGGTGGCGGGGCCCATGCCTCGATAAGGAACGTGGACAAGGTCCGCTGCAACACCGGATTGCTGCCTGAACATCTCGCCGATGAGATGATTGCCGGTGCCCACCCCCGGAGTGCCATAGGACAGCCTGCCCGGATTGGCTTTCGCAAAAGCTGCCAGCTCTCGCAGGTCCTTCACAGGCAAGGAAGGATGAACCGCGAATGCCAGCGTGCTGGTGATCAGGCGATAGACGGCGCGGAAATCGCGAACCGTGTCGTAGGCAGGCTGCGCGGAGGACAACGGAATCATCACCTGGGTGCTGCCATTGCCGAGCAGAAGCGAATAGCCGTCGGGTGCGCTCTGCGCCACCGCGGCGGAGCCGATCGCACCGCCGGCGCCGCCGATATTCTCGACATAGATCGGCCCCAGCAGCGAGGTGATCCTGTCGGCCCAGGGACGGCCGATCTGATCACCGGCGGCACCAGCCGTATAGGGAATGATCAGCCTGATGGGACGGGAGGGATAGTCGTCGGCGGCTGCACAGCCGGGCCATGCGGCCAGCGCCATGATGCGCGTCGCCGTATCGAGCAGTTCTCGGCGTGAAAGGAGGGACATCTTCTGCGTATTCAGGACCGTCGCGGTCATCTTACACGAATGAAGGTCCTTGAAAATCCGCTCGGGGAGATCGCTGCCCTGCACTGTGCAGGCGACAAAGCGCCGCACCATCGCTATTCGCGTCCTCAGCAGCCGCGGCAGATCGATCCTTCGAGCATCTTCTCGAGTTGGGCGTCGTCCTTGTCGATTGTCGGGTCCGTGCCGAGCAACGGCCCCTTCGTCGCGCGATGACCGCTCTCGGACGATGGCAGCGCCGTGCCGAGCGAGTTCGTCCCCGGCACGGCGGCACTCGAGCCGAGCGCCCCGCCGCTCGTCATGGACATGTGCGAACCAATGCCGCCACGCGCGGACGCCGCGCCTGAGAGAGCAAGGCAGGCAACGATGCAGAGAAACGAAAGCTGTCTCATGGTCCACACTCCACATGTTGCATGACTTGTCATCTAGAACTGGACGCCGCGCGCAAACTGACCATGCACGATCGCGCGATCAATCATGACATCGGTGACAGAACTCCGTTTCGACGGCGCACTAGCAATCATCGACGGCGCGGCCATCGCTGACATTCGATCATCGTCTCGCAAGAGTGATGCATGTCCAGCGAGCTTTGCTGACCGCGCTGCTTATATGGCTTGGTATAGAACACACTTCCGGAAACGCCACCAGCCGAGCAGCGATCATCGCCAAGCGACTCTCCGCGCACACCAAGAAATGGAGAAGCGCTATGAGTGCATTCAAGATCCTGATTGCCGCGACACTGATTTCAACAGCGACGGCATCGTCGGCGTCCGCGGCCTGGTCCTTCGCCGACCAGGAGCCCGCTGCCTTTGCCTCGATGTATCCCGATCGCGACGTGCTGAATGGCGGCGCGTTGACTCCGGCGGGACGCATGGGGCTCGAACGTCCCGGCGGCGCCGCCCCCGTGTTCGGCGCGGTTCACGTTCATGACCACCACTGGCGCCAATGAGACAAGAACGATGTCTCGGGCGCGACCGATCGGAAGCGACAGTCCTTTGCTGAAATCCCCGGCATCCATGCGTGACCATGACTTCATGCAAAGACGAAAATGATCGTCGTTCGCATCCACATGTCTGGCCGGCGAGCCGAGGCGTTCCCGGCGTCGCTTTGTCAAGGAGACCTGCAAGACTACGCTGAAACTCTTTTCCGCCGGCTTGATCGCCACAGCCATGGTTGCCTCCCCCGCGATGGCTCGCGAAGGCAATACGAACGCGCGGCGGACGAATGTCGACGCCTACGCCTCGACGCAACGTATTCCGGTCACTGCCAAGCGCGGCTGCGTGAGGGCTCCGGACGTCGGCGCCTACGCATCCGCGCCATGGCGCCGTCCGCCCTGCGAGCCGACATCCGGCTACTGATTGCGCGCGCTGGACGACGCCCCCTCGGCACAAGGCAACTGCCGGCGCTGAGCTGAAGGGATCGTCACGCGGTCAGGAGGCTTGTCTGCCTCACGGATGGAAGGAAGAATGGCAACTTTCCCTGATGCTGCCATTCTTCCTTCCGGGATCGACACATATCGAATCGTTCGCTACGTCGCTGCCGCCGCCCAGCGAAGTGCCGGCCTCAAGGAAGAAGACTGCCGCGACCCAGCAGTTCGACGCGGCACGGCTTCCGTCAGCATCCCGTCGGCGGGATCGGCGACACTCCCGGCGTTGGCGCGGCACCCGACGCATTGGCCGGTAACATTGTCGCAGGCCACGCCAGGTTCATCGAAACCCCTTCCATGCAGGCGGAGCTGTTCGGACTAGGCACGACGGCATTTGGATCAATGCCAGTCCCGCCGGCCCCGCTGGTGTCCTCCAGGATCGTCCCAGGCACCGGATTGGCCGGCACTTGCGGGATCGAGAGCGGCAGAGACGCAGCACTCGTCGTCTGCCCTCCAGGCGTTGAACTGCAGGTGACTGTCGTTCCCGCGCCCGCGGGCGCAGCCGCAGGAATTGTCCCCGTGGAGCTGCTGATCTGCCCCATGACCGGAAGTACTGGAGCCACACTGCCCGGCATCGGCAGGCCCGTGCTCGACACGACCGGTATCGCCGGCGCCAATGCCGGAGAATTCGACGGCGGCGCGCAGACAACAACCGTACCCGGCGTCGTCGGATTAGAGGCGAGCGGAACCGGCGCCAGCGTCGTATCGGGTGCGCCGGGCTCGGTCGTTGCGGAAAACGGGCCAGGGCTGTTGAGCGGCGAGATGACGACAGCCCCCGGCACGGTTGGAAGACTCATTGCCGTGCTCCCGGTCGTTGCCACCTGGGCGTCGCTGGGACAACAGCCCAGCTGCAGGACAATCAGCGCGGCGGGTACGATCCGGATCATGCCCGTGCCCCTAGCTTGCGTCCTGCTTGCGAATGGCGACCTTGCTGCCCTCCGCCAGATTGATCGCCGGATTGAGCACGACCTGCTCGCCAGGCTGCACGCCGTCGCGGACTTCGACCGACGTACCGAAATCCCGCGCGATCGACACCTTCTGCAGATGAACGGTGCCATTCCGCACCACCACGACGTGAAGTCCGTTTTGATCGAAGACCAGCGCATCGGACGAAACCGTCATCGATGGGGTCTTGCGCGGGATCGACAGCTCGACCGTGCAATAGATGCCGGGACTTAAGGCTCCATCCGGATTCGGGACGTCGATCTCGGTCAGCAGCGTTCGGCTTCCCGGCTGCAACGCGGTTGCGATGCGCGTAACTTTGCCCGGAAACGTCCGGTCCGGAATCTCGGGGACGCGGATCTCGGCATCAACGCCCGGCGCGACTCCGAAGGCCTCGTCCTGTGGAACGAACACCTGCGTTCGGATCACGTTGGCATGCATCAGCGTGAACATGAAGGTCGATCCGGCCTGTACCAGGCTGCCATTGTCCACATTACGCTGCGTGATCACGCCGTCGAACGGCGCCACCACGCGCTGGTACGCCTTCTCCTGCTGAAGAACGCGAATCTGCGCTTCCTGCGCCGTGATATTCGATTGGGCCACATTCACGGCCGCCTGCTGGGCACGCAGTGTGAGACGGTCGTTGTCACCCTGCTGTGCCGTCAGCCAGCCCTGCTTGACCAGATTGCCATCCCGCGCATTGGTGACGTCGGCAAGCTCCCGGCTCGCCTGCGCCTGCTGCAGCGAGGCATGGTTCTGCGCCAGCGTCGCCTGGGCCTGCGCGATCTGCTGGTCGAGCTCCGGCGCGGTGATCTCCACCAGAAGGTCGCCCTTCTTCACCCGATCGCCGATATCCACGTAACGCTTCTCGATATAGCCGCTGGCCCGCGCGAAAATATTTGCCGCCTCGAATGCCGTCGTCGTCGCAGGCAAGGTGACCTTCATGATGTCGCTGCTGGGTCGAACCGTGGCCACCCGAACCTCCGGAACGGCGGTCCTGCTCTTCTCTGTCACTGCAGCGACGTCGCGCGCGGCCTGATAGTGCCGCCAGCCGCCGATACCAAGACCGCCTGCGAGCAGCAGGAGCACACCACCTCCGAGCAACACGCCGCCGTAGCGGCGCTGCGGCCGCCCGCCCCTTCCGGGCAATTCCACGATCCGGCAGCTCTCCGCATCAGATCGGTCCCTTGCGTCGTCATCATTGGTCCGCGCGCCAACATCGCTCATTTCGGTATCTCCTCGAATACGCCGTGATGAGGCCTGCCATCGTTGCGCTTGCGCAGCATGGCGAAGAGATAGGGCACGATCAGCAATGTCGTCGGCGTTGCAAACAGCAGCCCACCAATAACGGCACGCGCGAGCGCCGCGTTCTGCTCCTCGCCCGGGCCTCCGATCGCCATCGGGATCATGCCCACGATCATCGCGGCGGCCGTCATCAGGACCGGACGGATTCGCGTGCGACCCGCGCTCAACGCAGCCTGGAGGGCCGATTGCCCCTTCAGCTGCTCGTCACGCGCGAAGGTCACGAGCAGGATCGAATTGGCGGACGCAACCCCGACCGCCATGATCGCGCCCATCAGCGAAGGCACGTTCAATGTCGTTCCCGTGATGAACAACATCGTCACGATACCGCAGAAGGTTGCCGGCAGCGCCAGGATGACGACGAAGGGATCGCCGAAGTTCTGGTAGTTCACGACCATCAACAAATAGACCAGGATGGCAGCAAACAGCAGCCCGATCCCGAGATCGCGAAACGACTGATGCATGCTCTGGATCTGGCCCAGGACCTGGATCGAATTGCCGGGCTGGAGCTGCTTCTGCAGCGTCGCGGTCACCCTGTCGATATCGGCTGCGACGCTGCCGAGATCGCGGCCCTGGACGCTCGCATAGACGTCGAACACCGGCTGGACATTGGCCTGGTTCAAATTGGTGGGCACGGTGCCCCGCTTGAACGTTGCGACGTTGCTGAGCAGGCCCGGGACTGTCTGCCCGCTTGCAGCAAGCGAGGCCGAAACCGGTGTGTTACCCAAAGCGTTGAGCGAATTGGCCCTGTATTCGGGGGTCTGCACAGCCAGATAGTACGGGATGCCTGACGTCGGATCGGTCCAGAAATTGGGCGAGACCTGGGCGGACGAGCTGAGGCTGACATTGATGTTTGTCGCAACCGTGCTGGCATTGAGCCCGAGCTGCGCAGCGCGGGTGCGGTCTATGTCAGCGTAGAATGCGGGAGCGTCGACCTCCTGCTGAAGATGCGCATCGACGATCCCGGGAACTGCCGCCAGGCTCTTCTGCGCCTGCTTTGCGACCGCCAGATTGTTGGCGCCGTAGCCGGCCGTCCGGACGTCGATCTGCGCCGGCAGGCCGAAGTTCAGGATCTGCGTGACGATGTCGGCCGCCTGAAAATAGAACAGATCCTCGGGAAATGCGGATGGCAGCACCTGGCGCAACTTCTTGACATAATCCGCGGTCGGCCTGTGTCCGTCCTTGAGCGACACGAGGATGGTGCCGTCGTTCACCCCTATCGTCGAACCGTCGGTGAATGCCAGATTATAGGGGCGCGCCGGCAGTCCGATATTGTCGACGATCAGTGCCCGGTCCTTGTCCGGAATGACTTCGCGGATCTTGTCCTCGACCGCCTGGAAGATCGCCTCCGTGTGCTCAATGCGGGTGCCGGCGGGTGCGCGAACATGGAGCTGGATCTGACCACCGTCGATCAAGGGGTAGAAGTCCCTGCCGACGTAGATGAACATGACGCCCCCGAGAGCCAGCATCAGCGCGGCCACCACCGGGACGATGCTCCGGCGCCGAAGTAAAACCATCAGGAGATCGGAATAGCCGTCGCGCAGCCGCTCAAATCCACGCTCGAACATGGTGGAGGCCCTCGCGAAAATCCCGGACGGACTCTCGTCCTTGGAATGGCGCCGCTCGCCCTTCAGCAGCAGACCGATCGTGATCGGTGTAAGCGTCCGCGACAGCCCGTATGACGCCAGCATCGCGAACACCACCGCCAGACCGAGCGGAGTGAAGAGGTACTTGGCCGGTCCCTGCAGGAACACCACCGAAGTGAACACGCAACTGATCGCGAGCGTAGAGACGAGCGTCGGCACCGCGATTTCGGCTGCGCCATGCAGCGTTGCGTCCGACAGCGGCATCCCCTCCTCCGTCCAGAGCCGATGCGTGTTCTCGATCGTCACCGTCGAATCGTCGACCAGTATGCCGACCGCAAGCGCGAGTCCCCCCAGCGTCATCGTGTTGAGGGTCTCTCCCAGAAAATGCAGAACAACGAGCGAGGACAGCATCGCGAGCGGGATCGAGATCAGGACGACGAGCGTCGACCGCCACGATCCGAGAAACACCAGGATCATCAGCGCCGTGAGGCCCGCCGCGATCGCGCCTTCCCGCAGCACGCCGTCGACCGAATGGGTGACGAAGACAGATTGATCGAACAGCTCATTGATCTTCAGCCCGGCAGGTGCCGAGGCCCGAATCGACTTCAAGGCTTGCTTGACACCGTTGACGACCGCAAGTGTCGAAGCGTTGCCGTTCTTGATCACGCTGAGCAGGACCGAACGATGGCCGTCCTCGCGCACGATGTTCTGCTGCACCTGTGATCCATCGCGGACCTGGGCAACATCTTTCAGCAGGATCGTGGCGCCATTCGCGAACTTGACCGGGATCATATTGAGATCCTTGATCGAGGCCGGTGTCGCATTGGTTCGGACGGTGTACTGGGTGTCGCCGATCTTCGCCGTGCCTGTCGGCAGCGTCAGGTTCTGGGTATTCACTGCATTGACGATGTCGAGCGGCGTCAGTCCGCGCGACAGCAGCTTGTTCGGATCGATGTCGACCATGATCTGACGATACTTGCCGCCCGCAGGCGTTGGCAGCGTCACCCCGGGGACAGGAGCCAGCTGCTGCCGGATCCGGTAGATGCCGAAATCGTATAATTGCTGTTCGTTCAGCTTGTCGGACTCGAGGCTGAGCTGCAGCACCGGCACGCTCGAGGCATTGAACTGCACGATGACCGGCGGCTGAATACCCGGCGGCATCAAGGCGCGGATGGCGTTCGTCGCCGAGACGATCTGCGAGATCGCGAGATCGAGATTGACGTCCGGCTGGAAGTAGATCTTCTGAACCGACAAGCCGTTGAGCGTCTGCGCCTCGATGTTCTTGATGCCGCTGACATTGGCGCTGATCGAATACTGGCTGTACGTGCTGACACGCTGCTCCATCTCCGGAGTGGAGAGGCCGGTGTAACTCCAGATGACGGTGACGACGGGAATGCGGATCTCGGGAAAGACGTCCGTCGGCATCGACCAAATCGCGATGCCGCCGAGAAACAGGATCAGCGCCGCAAGCACGTAGAACGTATGCGGAAACCGCAGCGCAAATCGAACAATTCCCATGATGACTTCCGCCTGAAGACGATTGCGCCTAACTTCGAACAGATGATGACGAGCCGGCATCCGTTCAAATGAAAACTAATTCAGGACGTCTTGCCGGAACGACTGCGCTCGGCCGCGTCCATCACCGGTTCTCGATCGCTCAGAGAGACGTGAGTTCTTCCGGTGCGGATTCCGTAACGCCACGAGAATAATCACGCGGCGCGGGAGATACGCGTCCGCGCGATTCGAAAGCGCACGCCGCATTCTGCGCCGCCAGTACCGCGGCCCGTCTGACCCTTGCGAATGCGCAGATCTCGATCTGCCGGACCCGCTCGCTCGAGATGGAGAGTTCACGACCAAGCTGTTCGAGCGTGCGGGGGTGCTCAGCCAGCCGCCTCGCCTCCAACACGCGCCGCTCGCGCTCCGTAAGGACATCGAGTGCCAGGCGCAACGCGTTGGTGCGACGCTCTGTCTGTTCCTGCTCGGCGATGACCGTCTCGGCGTCGATTGCATCGTCAACCAGCAAGCTCTGCCACTCGGCTCCCTCCTCGTCGCATCCAACGCGCGCATTCAGCGAGAGGTCGCCGTTCAAGCGGGAGTCCATCTCGATCACGTCGCGCGTCGCAACGTCGAGCCTCCCGGCAATCATCCTGGCAGCCTCCAGCGTGAGGCCCGCCATCTCACCGCCTGTCGCTCTCCTCATCTCGCTGCGGAGCCTGAAGAACAGCTTCCTCTGGGCCGTCGTCGTACCGATGCGGACCAGCGACCAGGACCGCAGGATGTACTCGTGAATGGTTGCTTTGACCCACCACACTGCATAGCTGGAAAACCGCGCGCCGCGATCGGCCTCGAAACGGGAGGCCGCGATCACGAGCCCGAGATTTGCTTCAGCAATGAGATCAGCCAGCGGAAGGCCATAACCCCTGTAACCTCGCGCCAACCTTGCTGCGAGGCGGAGGTGACTGGTGACGAGCACGTTGGCGGCGTCAGGATCCCGCGTTTCCTGCCAACGACGTGCCAGCCGCTGCTCCTGATCAGGCTGCAGCAGATCATACCGCCTGATGGCTGCTGCGTAGGCATTGACCGCGCTCGCCGACGGAGTTCGGCCGAACGTCGAGGTCTTGGTTCTCACGATCACGCGACGAGTTTGCATCCACTGCTCCCGCGCTCGAACTTGGCGAGTCAGCGTAGGAGGCCTTCGCGCGGAGCTGCCACTAAATTGGACTTGAGAATCCTGAATTCGTTTTCAGGCATCTCGACTTTCCCCGTTCGCGAGCCACGCATCACCGCCGACGTTACGTCCGGTCAAGCCTCGCGTGACGCGCGATCTCGAGGTGCTGGGGCGCGGTCCCTTTGCTCCTGTCGAGACAAGGATCTCGACCCTCCCTCCGGGGGGCGGGTAAATGATCAGCCTGAAACCGTGAAGCTTGACGATGGCAGCCACCAGGCTCAGTCCCAGTCCTACCCCGGGCGTGTGGCGCATCTTGTCGGAACGATAGAAGCGCCGCAGCACGGCCTCACGTTCCTGCTCGTTGATGCCAAGCCCGGTATCGCTCACGCGCACGAACGCGGTCTTGTCGGTCGACACCAGCTCGAGCCTGACCATTCCGCCCGCGGGCGTGAACTTGACGGCATTGTCCACGAGATTGGCGACCGTCTCGAATAGCAGGTCGCGATCGCCCCATACCTGCACCTTGCGATCGATGGCGACGCCAAGCGCGACGTTCTTGTCTTCGGCAATGGGCTCGTAGACGTCGCAGACCTCGCGCAGGATCTCGTCGAGCGCGACATCGCCGAAACCGGCCATCCGGCGGTTGTTCTCGATCTCAGCCAAACGCAGCAACGCGGTGACGATTGCGAGCGACTGATCGATCCCGGCGACCGCCTTGTCGACGACCTCATGGAGTTGCTCCAGCGTGGCCGCGTGCGTGCGGCCTCTCTCCAGCGCCAGCCGGGCACGGGTGAGCGGTGTCCTGAGATCATGAGCAATGTCGTTACCGACGCCAGTCAGGGCGTTGATCATCGTCTCCATTTCGTCGAGCATCCCATTGACGATGCCGGCCAGCCGCGCGAACGGATCATCCACATTGTCCTGTGGTAAACGCTCGCGCAGATCACCGGCCACGATCCGTCGGACCCGCTGGTTCACTTCCTCCACGCGCCTCTGGGCACGGATGCTCAAGCACGCTCCGGCCAGCAGGCAGAGGCAAAATGCCGGCAGCAGGCCGAGCGCGAGAGCCTGCCCCACGACACTCGATATCTCGCGCGTCTCATCGACATTTCTCCCCATGACCAGGATGGCTCCGCCCTCCAGGCGCCTGGCCGCCGCCCTGACAACCGGATCGTGGTCAGTCGATTGCGTGATGCGATCGAGCCGCACCCCCTGCACCACCCCGTCGAGCTCGAGCTCCTGCGGCACGCGCTGGATGTTGCCGGCAAGCCGGGCTCCGGCGACGTCGAACAGTCCCGCGTACTGCACGCCCCTGGAGTCCTGTTCGAGGTGATCGGTGATCGCGTTGACACGGCGGGCCGAAGGCAGCCTGGCCAGGAAGTCGATCTGCGTCGTGATCATCCGATCCGACCGGACGATCAGATAGTCATCGATCTTCCAATAGATGAACGCGAACAGCCCGACCACGAACAGCGCAAAGGCCGCCGCCACCGCCAAGGCCCAGAGAAACGTGTTCGAACGAATAAAGTGGAACTGGCGCATCGGTTCGACGCTCGATAGTCGTGCATGCTGCGCGATTTCGGGAGTGACCGCCGCAGCTATTGGCGCACGCGCAGCAGGAATCCCGATCCTCGAACGTTATGGATGAGTTGCATCTCCCCGGGGCCGTCGACCTTGTGACGGAGCCGGCCCATATGCACGTCGATCAGGTTCGTGGTTGCAGGAACGAATTTATAGTTCCAAACCTCCTCGAGCAGCATCGCACGCGTCAACAGCTGGTCGCTGCGACGCATCATGTATTCGAGCAGGCGGAACTCGCGCGGCAGCAGATCGATCTCACGCTCGCCGCGCCGCGCGGTCCGGTCGATCAGGTCGAGCTCCAGCGGCCCGGCGCGCAGTGTGGTTTCTCGACTGTCGGTCGGACGGCGCAGCAATGCCTCTACGCGAGCGACGAGCTCGATGAGCGCGAACGGCTTGGTGAGATAGTCGTCTCCTCCCATGCGCAAGCCGCGCACCCGGTCATCGACCGCGCCGAGAGCGCTCAGCACCAGGACGGGCGTTCCGACCTCGTCCTTGCGCAACGCCTCGATGACGGTCAGCCCATCCATTCCGGGCAGCATGCGATCGACGATCAAGGCATCTGGACATGACGAGCGCGCCCGATCGAGACCATCGATGCCATCGGGCGACCACTGAACCTCGAAGCCACGATCCGCAAGCTCGGCGATGACCGACTCGGCGGTCTCGGCGTCGTCCTCGATCAGAAGAATCCGCGTCATTGTCCCGGTCCCACCTCCTGGGAGGCGCTTCGGCCTGCGGCGACGAAGCATGGGTTCGGCGGCTCTTGTCGTCATATTCCACGCCCATTGCGCCCGAAGGCGCCGTGCTGAGCCTGCATGCGATGAACCGCTCGCCCTGCGGGGACATAGTCCGGCTCAGGATGGAACACCACTAAATTGCAATTCAGGAAGCCTGGGAGGCCGGCCAGCGACGATGCGCGAGCAGAAAGGTGTGCTGTGGTCGTGGTCATCTCCCATCTCCGTCCGGGACTCGCGATGCACCATAGATATGTTCTCGATGGGTCCGTCGTTACGCGCAAGGATGGGATTCTGCGGCGAACATTGCGGATTCGCACGATCGTCGCCGCCATGCGAATAGCGATCACGGGCCGTTGAACTCCGGTGAGCAATTCGTGCATTTTGTTGGGTCGCGATCGTCCGCACCTCCTTGGGGAGCCGGCTTGGTCTGCCTGCTGTCATCAAAGGAGAAGCCACAATGTCTACCCTCAAGCTCTTGTCGACCGGATTGATCGCAGTCGCCATGCTGGGAGGACCTGTCATGGCACGCGAACGGCATGCCGTCGTGCGGCCGTCCTCCATGGAAGCCAATCCGGCCGCATCGAACGCATCCCTCTATCGGGATGGTCGCGCCTGCGTTCCGGCGCCGCGTGTTGGCGCATTTGCGACGGCGCCGTGGACCGGCGACAACGTCCCGTGTGAGCCGGGCACCGGAAGCTTCTGATCGCTACGGCTTTTGCGGCCGACCGGGCACCTCGGTCGGCCGACCGCATCACCTTGCCGATCGGCCCTCGCCTTCCTGAAACCGAATTTAGTGGGATTGACGAACGCGGTTCCTATCTTCCTTTCATCACGAAGCTTGGCGACACCACGACGCTGAAGCGAACTGCAGGGATCGCCGGGCACCTTGATAGAAAAGGAGTGCTCCCATGAAACGAGTATTGATGATTTTGGCCACAGCGGCACTTGCCTCGACGTTGACCGTCGGGGCGGCCGAGGCACGCGGCGGCGGTGGCGGAGGCGGCCACGGTGGTTTTGGCGGCGGCGGCTTTGGCGGCGGACATATGGGCTTTGGCGGGGGAGCGCATTTCGGCGGCATGGCCCATGCCGGCGGGTTCGGCGGAGGATTCCACCCCGGCGGGACCGCGGCATTCGGTGGCGGACAGCGCTTTGACGGAGGCCATCTCGGTCTCGGCGATCACATCGCCTCCCGCGGCACAGGCCTCAGTCACCAAGCACTGCATCAGTATGGTCGCTATCGGTCCGCGTATGGATTCTACGGCGCCTATCCCGACTGCTACGACTGGTACGACCTGCATCCCAACGCGCCGTTGCCGCTGAGCTGCGGCTGATTTGCGAGCGCAGGCCCCTGCCTTCGGCCCGGATCTGGCCTGAGCCGATCCGGGCCGAGGGCCTCCTGACATTCCTTGCGACGACCGCCGCGATCAACGCGGCGGAGACACCTCAGAACTGCACACCGCGCGTCAGGGCACCGTCGACGACGAGGTTCGTTCCCGTGATGAAGCTCGCGGCACGACTTGCGAGGAATACGACCGCGTTGGCCATCTCCTGCGGGGTCCCCATCCGGCCCATGGGATTGAGCGCAAGCGCCGTCTTGTAGAGCTCGGGATTGTTGTCCTTGATCGTGTTCCAGCCCCCGCCTTCGAAATAGGTGTTGCCCGGCGAGACCGTGTTGGCGCGAATGCCCTTGTGTGCAAGCTGATTGGCGAGACCTTGCGTGTAGTGGATGATGGCGGCCTTGAAGGTGCCGTAGGGGCCGGCCGCGAAATCGACCTCGCGCCCGGAAACGCTCGATATGGCGACGATCGCACCGGCGTCGCTCTTCTCGAGATAGGGCATGGCCGCATTCACCAGCCGGACCGTGCCCATCATGTCGGTCGAAAATTCCCTCGCCCAGCTTTCATCGTCCTGCCCGATAGCCAGCGCACTCACATTCGCCACGACGACGTCGATCCCGTCCAGTTTGGTCGCCATGTCGACCACCCAGGCCCTGAGCGCCGCACCATCGGCAACGTCGACCGAGGCACCAAAGGCGGCCACGCCTTTGCTCTTGAGCGCTGCAACAGTGCTGTCGACATCCGCCTGATTGCGCGCACAAATGCCGACATTCGCGCCCTCCGCCGCAAAGGTCTCGGCGATCGCGCGACCGATCCCCTTGGTGCTGCCGGTGACGAGAACCTTGGCGCCCGAAAGTCCTAGATCCATGATCGGTTCCTTTTCTTTTCCTGCAGTCTCGCACGTTCAATGGTTATTCGCCACCGCCCTGACCAATCCCCGATAGCTGTGCGGCATCCGCATCGAAACGAGATCCTTTCGGCGCACGACGTTGGTCGGATAAACGCTGTCGAGATTGGTGGTGTCGACCAGAGCCGTGGCAAGGCCCGTATCGTCAGCTGCAATCGCCTCGCGGCGCGGAAACTCGAAGGTATCGGGGCCGAAGACGCCGCTGAGGCCGGGATAGCCGTGTTCGGGATCGAACACATTGGCAAACGCCAGAAACACATTGTTCTCGCCGGCGCGGACGCGGAAGTGATGCCAATGATGCGGATCGGCGCCGGTCGGAATCGGCGCCGACTGCTGGACCGCCGTCCCCGCATGTGGCGATCCAAAGGGGCCCTTGACTGCTGCGCAGCACGCGATGACGTCGCAACCGCGAAGCGCGAGCACCCTCCCCGCTTCCGGAAATGCCGCATCGTGGCCGATCAGCAGGCCGATGCGCCCGACAGGCGTGTCGACGACAGCCCAGTCATCGCCAGCCGTGGCCCAGCTCCGCTCCTCTTCCGTCAAATGCGTCTTGCGATAACGCGTGATCCTTCCATCCGGCGTGAACAGGCAGGCGCTGTTGTAAACGGCATCGCCCGAGCGTTCGGCTATTCCACAAACGATGTAGATCTCGAGCTGCGCAGCGAGCGCGTGCAGACTGTCCGTGGCAGGTCCCGGTATCGGCTGGGCCGATTTCGCCGAACCTGCCAGGCCGGTGACCGCGAGTTCCGGGAATACCACGAGATTGGCACCGTCGGCCTTGGCCCGGCGGGCAAGATTCGCGATCGCCTCGAGATTTCCTGAAATGCTGTCACCAGGTGCGAATTGGGCCACGCTGACGCGCGAGCGCATTCCGTCAGGCCAGGGCTCGTGACCATAGAGCCCGAAGAACGCGCGCGGATTCCAGCTAAAGGTATCGGTCAGCAACTCCGGATACAGCTCGGGCCGACGCTGAACGAAGACCGGCTCACCGAGCACGCGGCGCGCACGAGCCATGTCGAGATCGATCTCGGCCAGAGCGAACCCGTCGCCCTTGTCGAGGACCGTGACCACCTCGCCATCCGGCGCGATCACGCAGCTCCCACCGCTGAACTGGACGGTGCGCTCCAGCCCCCAGCGGTTACTCTCGATCACGTAACAACCGTTCTCGAAGGCTCGGCTGATCCAGTAAGGCGCCGGCGTTCGCTCCGCGAGCCAGTTGGAGATATGGCAGATGACATCCGCGCCCCCCAGCGCCATCAGCCGTGCGGTTTCCACAAAATGGATGTCCATGCAAATGAGGAGTGCAATCCGTCCGATCGGCGTATCGAAGACCTGGTTGTGCAGGTCGCCCGCCGCCGCCCATTTCGGCTCCGAGATATAGGGATGGGTCTTGCGATGGCGGCCGACGATGCCATCAGGCCCGATCAAGACGGCCGAGTTGAAGTAGATGTAGTCCTCGTCGACTTCGGGCATGCCGACCACGAGGTAGCAGTCGTACTTGCGTGCCAGCGCCGCGAAGCGGTCGGTGGTCGGCCCCGGAACCTTCTCGACAAAGGGCCGAACCTCGGCCCGGTTGAACCAGCAATAGCCCGTGGTTCCCATTTCCGGCGTGACGATGAGCTTCGCGCCGGCCGCCGCTGCCTGTTCGCAGAGTTCGAGCAGGCGCGCGATGTTGCGCTCCTTCTCGAACATTGTCGGCTCGAACTGGACAGTGGCGACCTTGTGCACGGACGGCATGATCGACATCCCCCCGTTAGCGCAAATAGGATTTCTTGATGGAGGCGCCGAGCGTGTATTTCGGATCGACCATGTTGCCGAGACGCACCCGGCCGGCCTGGGTCAACAGCATGTAGGCGTCGATCTCCTCGAAACCGTAGTCCGCCGCCATCCAGCGGCACAGCTCGCGATAGGCAATGCGCGCGGCATCCTCCATCGGCCGGGCCGAGCCGATGGTCATGATGAAATCCTTGGTCTCGAGCCGTGGCCAGGCGATCGTCCAGCCTTTGATGAGATCGACCTGGACCGTGGTCACGGTCGGATGCTCGATCGCGACGCCGCAGAGTTCGCCGTCCCCCTGCGCGGCGTGGCAGTCTCCGAGATAGAGCAGCGCGCCCTTGGTGTTGACCGGCAGATAGACGATGGCGCCGACGCCGACGTCCGGCAGGTCCATGTTGCCTCCGTAATAATCGGGGACGAGCGAGGAGATCGCCTCGATCTCCGGCGACGTTCCGATCGTGCCGATGAAAGGCTCGTAGGGCAACGTGATCTTGTCGTTCCATTTGGTGCCGGTCTTGGCGTCGATCTCCAGCTTCTTGACCCGCTCTGGCAGCGCCGGGTTGAGCAGCGCGGTCTGCCCCGTGCTGACGAGGCCGCCGAAGTCCGGCATGACCACGGTGGTGCCGCACGGCTGCGGCCCGCGCGGCACGATGCTCTCGATATAGACCGCGAGCGTGTCGCCCTTCTCGGCGCCGTTGACGTGGATCGGTCCATTCTGCGGATTGAGGAACGGAAAATTGAGAATCTTCGACGGGCTGTCGGTTTCGTGCTTGATGGCGCCCTCGAAGGCGTCGTGGGTCTCGGCGGAGACGACCGCTCCAGGATCCACGGTCAGCACCGGATTCACGTAGGGGCCGTAGACATAGTGATACTTGCCCTGCTCGCTTTCGGTGATCGTATACGAGGTGCCGCGCTCTCCCTTGGCCACGCCCTTGCGAGCCATGATCGAATCTTTGTGCCAGGACATTTTCTTTTCTCCTTCTGTCGTAGGGCAGCGTTCAAACGGCGAGATGGCGCCGCATCTCCGCTTCGTCGTCGAGCGCTGCGCGATCGAGATTTGCGACGATGCGGCCCTTGTCCATGACGTAGCAGCGCTGCGCCATGGCGCGGATCATGTCGAGGTTCTGCTCGACCAGAATGATGGTCACGCCCGTGCTGCGGTTGAGCTCGACCATGTTGCGCGCGATATCCTGGACGATGTTGGGCTGGATACCTTCCGACGGTTCATCGAGCAGGATGAGATTGGGGTTCGCGATCAAGACTCGTCCTATCGCGAGTTGCTGCTGCTGGCCGCCGGACATGGTGCCGGCGCGCTGGTGCCAGCGTTCGGCGAGGATCGGAAACGCCGCGACGATCCTGCGTCGGCCCGCTTCGGGAATGCCGCCGCCCTTGATCGCGGCGCCGACCGCGACGTTCTCGCCGACGGTCAGTCGTGGAAATACGTCGCGTCCCTGCGGCACATAGCCCATGCCGAGGCGCGCCCGCTTGTGCGCCGGCAGCGATTCCACCGCTTCGCCGCGATAGACGACCGAGCCGCTCATCGCCGGCACGAGGCCGATCAGGCTCTTCATCAGCGTGGATTTGCCGACGCCATTGCGCCCGATGACGGCGACGATCTCGCCTTCGCGTACCTCGATCTCGAGGCCCTGGAGCACGGGCTTGCCGCCATAGCCGGCGCGCAAGGCCAGCGTCGAGAGGATGACCTCCTTGCGCGGCACATCAAGCATGGGCCTGCCCCAGATAAATCGCCGCCACGCGCTCATCCGCCACGATCTCGTCGATCGAGCCCTGCGCGAAGACCTGGCCGAGATGCAGCACCGTGACACGCTGGGCGACCTGGCGGACAAAGGCCATGTCGTGCTCGATCGCGAGCACCGTCATGCCGTCCGCATTGAGCCGCTGCACCATCTCTCCGGTCAGATGGGTTTCCTCCGGCGACATGCCGGCCGTCGGCTCGTCCAGCAGCAACAGGCGCGGCTTCAGGCTGATCGCCATGCCGATCTCGAGCCATTGCTTCTGGCCATGGCTGAGATTGCCGGCCGTCTGGGCCTGCTCGGACCCGAGCCCGAGGAAGGCGAGCAGCCGGTCGATCTCCGCTTCGAGCTCGGCGCCGCGATGACGGATCTGAAGTGCGATCTCGAGGTTCTGGCGGACCGACAGACCCTTGAATACGCCGGGCACCTGGAACTTGACCGAGAGGCCGCGATGAATTCGCGCAAAGGATTTCAGAGAGGTGATGTTCTCCCCGGCGAAGAGAATTTCGCCGCTGCCGGGATGATGCTCACCCAGAATCAGACGGAACAGCGTACTCTTGCCGGCGCCGTTCGGGCCGATCAGGCAATGGATTTCGCCGGTCTGAAGCGTGAGGTCGACCGCGTTGGTGACATGCAACCCGCCGAAATGCTTGTTCAGCTTGCGCAATTCGAGCAGCGACATCAGCCGGCCCTCTGCGTCAGGCGGGCGGCGAGCTTGCCGAGCCAGTTCATCGCACCGAGCACGAGGCCGTTCGGGGCGATCAGCACCGTGAGCACCAGCAACACGCCCATGAAGACCAGCGCATATTGGCTGCCATAGATCGTGAGCGCCTGGAACGCGGCCAGCACCATCAGCGTGCCGATCACGGTCGACGTCAGATCGCTGCGGCCCCCGACGGCGACCCAGATCAGCGGCAACGCCGCCGCCGTCATGCCCATGCTCGAGGGCGTGATGTACTGTCCCCACACCGTGTAGAGCACGCCGGAAAGCCCTGCGAGCGCCGCACCGATGACGAAGGTGATGAGCTGGTATTTGCGGACGTCGTAGCCGAGCATCTCCGCCCGTTCCGGGTTCTCCCGGATGGCGACAATGACGTTGCCGAACGACGAGTTCATCAGAATGCGCAGGCCCAGATAGACGAAGATCAGAAGACCGAGCACGAAGTAATAGAGGCCGACATCCGCGAACAGCACGATCGGCTCACCCGGCCAAGGGATGGTCAAAGGCGGCATCGCGCTCATGCCGTTGAAGCCGTTCAGTCGCGCACTGCCGATACGCCACTCCGGCCCTGCGGTCTGGGCCATGAATCGCTCCAGCATCAACGTCACGGCGAGCGTAACGATGCCGAGGAAGACACCGGCGATGCGGCCGAAGAACATGAAATAGCCGAGCAGGATCGCGAACAGCGCAGCGATCGCGACGGCTACCACCAGCGCCACCAGCGTGAAGCCGTAGGCCGAGCCGAAATTGATGGTGAGGATGCCATAGCCGTAGCCCGCAATCCCGAAAAAGGCGGTCTGGCCAAACGACAGCGAGCCGCCATACCCCCAGATCAGGCACAGGCTGAGAGCGATGAACACCCAGACGAAGAAGTAAACGGTGTTGCCGACGGTGTAGCCGTCGCTCACCAGCGGATACGCCAGTGCGACGGCGAGCACGACGGCGAACAGGCCCCAGAAGGCCGGACCGCGACCGACGGTCTGCGGTCCTTCGAGACGGCGAAACAACGACAGAAAACCGGTCACGACGCCATCCCCCGTCAGGTGCGCTCGCGCAGCACGAAGCCGGAAATGCCCTTCGGCAGCACCCGGACCACGATGATGACGGCAACCAGGAGGCCGATCTGTCCGAACAGCTGCCCCTGCCAGGAGGTCATCCCCGACTTAACGATCGCAAGCAGGCCGCCGGCAGGCGCCGTGCCGAGGAACACGTCGGCGCCGCCGATCACCACGGTGACGAACGCTTCCATGATGAAGGTTGCTCCCATGGTCGGCACCAGCGTCATGGTCGGCGCGTAAAGGCCGCCGGCAAGTCCGGCGAGCCCCGCGCCGCAGGCGAAGGTGAGGCTATAGATCAAACGCGTATCGACACCGAGCGCCGCGGCCATGTGCGGCACCTGGATCGTGGCACGCGCCAGCACGCCGAAGCGCGTCCAGTTGAACAGGGCATAAAGCCCCGCCAGCACACCGAGCGCGGCGCAAAACAGTACGATGCGATAGATCGAATAGGAGTAGTCGCCGACCTGAAAGCTGCCGAACGGCGTGCCCACGCCCGCCATGGTCGAACCGACCATGATCAGCGTGCCCTGCGTCGCGATCAGGCTGAGGCCCCAGGTGGCGACGATGGTGTCGAGCGGCCGGTCGTAGAGATGGCGGATGACCACCAGCTCCACCACGACGCCGACCAGCGCCGACACGATGGTGCCGGCGAGTATTCCGAGCGGCAACGGCAGGCCGGCATGCACGGTGGCGGCCGTCACATAGGCACCGCACATGATGAACTCGCCATGGGCGAGGTTGATCACGCCCATCATACCGAAGATCACCGCGAGCCCACAGGCCGAGAGCACCAGGAACGCAAAAGCGTCGCCGAATTGATAAAGCGCAGAGAAGACGAGGGTCGCAAGATCCATGAAACAACCAGAATGTGGGAAGGCGCGAGACTGCCGTCGCAGATGTTTGGGGTTGCCCCGGCGTTCCGGGAACGCCGGGGCAACCAGCCGCCGTCAGGGTTTCGGCGGGGGATTCGACGGCGTGTACTGGGCCATCGGATCCTTCTTGGTCAGATCGCAGCCGGCCTCACCCAGCCAGTACGGCTTGATGTCTTCCCAGACTTTCGGGAAAGAGATCGCGTGATCCGCACCGACCTTGGCGAGATAGATCGTGTGCGACATGTGCTGGCTCTTCGGGTCGATGCAGACCTTGCCCTCCGGCGCGTCCATGCAGACGTCGCCGAGCGCGATCACCTTGCGGATGTCCTCGCGCTTGGTCGACTTCGCGCGCTCCACCATCTGCTTGTAGAGATAGACGGCGAGATAGGAGTTCTCCGCCTCCTGGTTGACATAGGGCTCGCTCGGGAACTTCGCCTTGAACTTGGCGTAGAACTCCTTGCTCTTCGGCGAAGAGATCTCCTCGATGTAGTTGGTGGTGACGTACATGTCCTTCAGGCTCGGCGGCTTGAAACGCTTGTGCTCGTAGCCCTGGCCGACGTTGACCGAGGAAGCCATCGGCAGGTTGACGTTGGCGGAGGCCGCCTGCTCGTAATAGGAGGCCTGCGCGGTGCCGACCAGCAGGGTGACCACGAAGTCGGGCTTGGCCTTCTGGATGTTCTGGATGCTCTGGGAGAACTGCGACACGCCGAGCGGGATGAACTCCTCGCCGGCCATCTTGCCCCCATTCTCCTTGACGATCTTGCGCACCCATTCCGCCGAGATCTGGCCGAAATTGTAGTCGGCAGCGAGCGTGTAGACGTTCTTGCCGTACTTCTCCATCATGTAGGGGATGAGCGTGGAGAACTGCTGCTCGGGCACCGCGCCTGTCACGATCATGTGGCCGTCACAGACACCGCCTTCGTACTGGTTGTTGTAGAATGCGAAGCCATTGAACTGGTCGACGATCGGACGGTACGCCTCGCGCGAGGCCGACGAAAAGCCCGCGAACACAACGTCGACCTTGTCGCGCTGGAGGACGCGCCGCATGAACTCCTGGTAGCGAGTGTTGTCGGATTGCGTGTCGTAAGCGACGAGCTCGAGCGGCCGGCCCATGATGCCGCCGGCCTTGTTGATCTCGTCGGCGGCGAGCTGGATGGCGTGGACCTTGCCGATCGTCGCTGCGGCAAAATCGCCGGACTGATCTTCAAGCACGCCGAGCTTGATCGGATTTTCCGCCGCGAGTGCCATTTGTGGTCCAAGGGGTGATCCGAGGACAAGCGTCCCCGTGAGGGCTGCGGCACGCAGCCCCCGCAATACAGACTTGCTCATTTTTGCTTCTCCTAGATGGCCTGCTTATTGCCGCCTTGCAGCGTGATGCCGGTTGTGCGGCCGGACGTATCGGGCGGCTTCGCCCGCTTGCTCATAAACTCCTCGCAATAGAGTTCCATGTTCTGCCGCGCACGCATGCTGTCGCGCCGGAGCTGGGAATAGGCTCCCTCCTCGTCGAGGCCGTCTTGCTGCATCAGCAGGACGACCGCCCGGATCACCGCGCGCCGGCCGCGGCGGCGCTCCTCGAGGCCTTGAAGGCGCTCATACATCTCGGCGCGCAGCAGGAACTGGTTGATGCCCATGAACAGGGACGTGTAGACCGCGCCGCCATGCACGGGCTTACGCAGGAACGAGGTTGCACCGAGATTGACGAGCGCCTTGAGCCGGCTCGGCGCTTCGACGCCGACGAGGCCGATCACCGGCACCGGCGGCAAACGCGAGCCGGGATTGACCTCGATCGCTACCGCGCCTTCGAGATCGCCGTCGATGAACAGGATGTCCCGCTCGGCCTGAAGGCTGGCGACGTCAATCTGCGCACGACCGTCGATGATCTCCGGATATTCGGTGGAGACGCCAAGCTTGGCCAGCGTCGTTTCGAGCGCGCTCTCCCATCCGCCTCGCCGGGTGACGACGATGGCACGGCCGCCCTTGAAGTTCTGTAGCAGTCGGGAGCTCATGATTGCACCACCTTCAAAAGCGGAGAGCGCATTGCGCTGGCAAAGCGCGGCGACGACTGAACGAGATAGGGATCCGGTGCGATTGGCTCGCGCGATTCCAGCAGCACTTCGAACTGCCCGCTGACCGTCGACCGGCCGATCCGGGGCGTCAGCCAGGCATGGAAGGTCTGGCGGTCGATGCGGACCTCGCCTTGCGGAGCGCGCAGCCGCTGGTCTGCGACGGCGGCGCGTACCGTGCGGGCGTCGTCGGTGCCGGCTTGTGACAGGGCCGCGCCGAGCAGCTTGACGGCGATGTAGGACGCTTCGGCGTCTGCCGACGAGACCGGTCCGTCCGGAAAGGATGTGGTGTAGGCGCGAATGAAGGCGCCGTTTTCCGCCGAGTTCAGCGAGGAGAAGTAAACACTCGAGGACAGATGTCCGTCGACAGCATCCGGGCCGATTTCCGGCAATTCCGGCTCCGACAGCGTGCAGCTCGCGACCGGGATTTCAGCCGCCTGATCGATGCCACGCGCACGGCAGGCGGCCCGGAACGCCCGGAAGAAGGCGTAAGCGCTGGTGCCGATCAAATTGTTGAAGACGAAGTCCGGACGCTGATCGATGATCGCTGCGATCACCTGGTCGACCTCGGTGTCGCCAACCGAGAGATACCGCTCGGCAAGCACGGTGCCACCGCGCGCGGCCAGTGCCTCCCGGAAGATGCGATTGTTTTCCCAGGCCCAGATGTAATTGGAGCCGACGCAGAAGGCGCGCGAGCCGACGCGGGATGCCAGATAATCGACGAGCGGCAGCACGTGCTGGTTCGGCGCCGCGCCGGTATAGATGACGTTGTCGGAGCTCTCGAAGCCCTCGTAGTGAGACGGATACCACAGCAGTCCGTCGAACTTTTCGAAGCAGGGGATCACTTCCTTGCGGCTCGACGAGGTGTAGCAGCCGACCACATGCCGGACGCCGGAACCGAGCAGCTCGAGGCTGAGCGAACGATAGCTCGCAAGGTCGCCGGCCGGGTTGACCACGACCGGCTCCAGCGCAATGTCGTCACGGCCCGCATTGATTTCGCGAAACGCGAGCAGCGCCCCGTTCAGCATCGAGCGCGCAACGACGCTGTAGGATCCCGTCGTCGACAGCATCACGCCGATCCGATAGTTCGTCCGCGCCATCACTCGTTCCAAAACAAAAAAGCGCCCACCGGCTGTTAAGCCGAGGGCGCCCTCGCCGCCAACTGAGCACGCCAAATCAGCGTGATGTTGGAAATGGTTGAAGCTCGTTGCGTTGACGGGCTGAACTGCCCAACGCTTGCATGATACGGTCGTTGAGATCAGTTACGAAGTCAAGCGCGTTATTGCAGCGAAAGCTGCCGCGATTCATATCGTGGTGCAACAAAACTATGCAGCCGAGCCAAGGGCGCCGCTTCGATGCGGCGGAGACACCAGGGCACGCCTGACGTCCGGTTTCCGGCGGGCTATTGAAAGCTGCGTGCCGAGCTGCCAGGAGGCCCACGCCCAGCCGAGAGCATCGTCGCTTGCCGCACGAACGACGGATGTCTCTGTCGGCTGTCGGTTTTGTTGGGGCGAGTGAATTTCAGCTGCCTTGGGGCCCCGTCTGGTATCGAGCCGCCTCTGCACGATCTCATCCCGAGACCAAGCCCAAACGGCTCTGGGATTTAAGAATTTGGTAACGATACGAACGTGGTTGAGCGCGTTAATGCAAATCGCACACCGCCGGTGTCTCGCCCGTAACGACCCTGCTATAAAGCGTAGCCACGGCTCGATCGACTTCGCGAATTATCCGGTTTCCCTGATTGCGCATGAACAAGCTTAGCAACACGTTCGACATCGTCATCGAGCAGGCGTTCGACTTTCTGTCTCCGGAATATGCCGAGCTGTTTGATCGCTCGGCCGCCACTGCGTTCCAGCATCCGATCTGGCTGCACAGCCTCTACACCAGGCTCGCTTCGGATGCGGGTGCAACACCTCTGGTCGTCGTGGTCCGCCACGGCGCGACGGGCGCCCTTGCGATGGTGCTGCCCTTGCTCCGGATCCGGCGCGGCCCGATCCGAACCGTCGAGTTCGCCGACCTCCGCGTCTCCGACTATCTGGCGCCGGTTTGCAGCCCGAAAGTGTTCTCGCAACTGCTCGATGACGCGGACGCATGCGCGGAGATTCGGCGCCTCGTTCGCCCTTTCGATCTGCTCCGGATCACCAAGCTGCCCGACGGGCGGCTTCCGATCGAGAACCTCCTGGCCGCATCGCGCCGCGTATCGATGGACACCAACGCCTACGCGACGGTCCTGGTCGCGCCGTTCGAGCAATGGCGGGCCGGTGCGATCGATCGCTCCTATCAGAAGGAGCTCGCAAAGAAATATCGTCAGCTCCAGAAGAAGGGCGCGCTGAGCTTCTCGTGCTGCAACGACAGCGCCGCCGTGCTCGAGGCGATGGACGTGATGAGGAAGTTTCGCGGTCCGCGCTTTCAGGCGCAAGGCGACGGAGATCTGCTCCAGCGTCCCGAATATTTCGGCTTCTATTCCAACGTGGCCCTTCGTGGGCTCGGCTCCTTTGTGCGTCTCTATGCCATGAAGATGGACGGCGAAGTGATCGCCGCCGTGCTCGGCCTCTGCCATCAGGGCAGCTTCCTCATCATCATGAGCGCCTTCGACATTGCCGGGTACAAGAGCCAGTCCCTGGGCGCGCTGATGTTCGAGCAGGTAGCGCGGGATTGCATCGAGCGCGGCGATCAGATGCTCGATTTCACCATCGGTGACGAGCCATACAAGAAACTGTTCGGCGGACAGCCCTCGCCGATGTGGGCGATCACGAAAGCCGGCAGCACCGCAGGTGCCATCGCCCTGTTCGCGCTGAAGCAGGCTCCCTGGCTCAAACTGGCGGCCAAGCGGCTCTCGGATTTGCGGCTCCTGCCCGCCCGCACCTCGACGCCCACGCGCTGAAAAACGGCAGGCGAAGGGCCGCGGAACTCAGGCGCGCAACGCCCCGCGAACACGCCCGAGCCAGCCGGGATGCATTTGATCGACGCGGTGTGTCAGGCTGCGCCGCAGGAAGTGCAGCCGGCGCCGGACATCCCAGCCGATATCGTTGCGGGATGTCAGGGCCTGGCGGAAGCGCGCCATTTTGAGGGACTGCTGATCCGCCGCGATCTTGTCGCGATCGGAATAGAACTGCGTAATCTTCTCCTGGTCCATGCCTGGGGTCGCGAGCCACTTCGGCGCATATTCGGTGCACAGACGATCGACGTCCACCAGCAGGCGCGCGACGCCCGTGCCGGCCGCGGGACAATTGGTCTGGAACGCATCGCCGATGAGCACGATGCCGGGCTGGAGATGTCCCTCGACGACGGTCAGATCCATCACCCAGTTCTGGACACGGTCGGTGACGCGGAAATCGCCGAGATAGGGCCGCAATCCCGGCAGCAGACGCAGAACGGTCGCTTCCGGTTCGCGACGCAGCTCGCGCATGATCGGATCGGTCGGGTCGCGGAACATGAAGAGATTGGCACGCATGCCGGCGCGAACGGGAAACAGGCTGAGATAGTCGATGCCGTCGGCCGTGCGCTCGCCATAGCAGGTCAGTGCCTCGAAATCGAACGGCGCGCCATCGCGGCGGGCGATCGTGAAACCGAACGAAACCGAATGGCGCTCGGCGAGAATCTGCCGCTTGATACCGAGTTTATAACCGAGAGCCGCCGCCATGCCCGTGGCGAGAACGACGAGACGCGCAGTCACGCGCCGTCCGGACGCCAGCTCGAGATGCTGGACGTCGTCGCTGCAGCTGATCGCGGTGACCTCGTCGACGATCAGATCGGATGGCTCGGGGATCCGGCTGCGCGCCATGGCAACGAGATCAGCATAGGGAAATCCGTAGGCCTGGCCGACGCTGACATCGACCACCTTGCCTTCCCGGATATTGAGCACCTGATCATATCGACAAGCGACATTTTCGAGCGCGTCGAGGAAGCCCAGCTTGCGGAGCATCGCCAACTGATGGCCGCCGATCTTTTCGACCCGGAACTCGTCCGGATAGACCGCCCGCTTGTCGATCAGGACGATGCGATGCCCTGCCCGCGCCAGCACGGCCGCCGCAAGCGATCCTGCAAGGCCACCACCGACGATCGCGATGTCCGCAACGATCGTCGAAGTGCCAGCTGCGCCGATCGGCTCGGTCACAGTTCTATCCGCCGTCATGATCCAGGCTCCCACGGTCAACCAAAGCCGCACGTGCAATTCTCCGGCCTGATGTCGCATCGCAGGACCAAACGCGATCATTTCTCGGTATCGAGGTTAATGAAGCGGGGGAGCCGGCCGCCCAGACGAAAGCCGGCACGCCTCTTGCTCGGGATTCTCCGTAAATTCCGGCTTCTGGCAGTTCTGCGGTCGATCCCGGCGAGGCATTCGGCATTCAAGCCGCTGATCTCGCCTTTCTCGGCCGTCGATGCGGCGCTATGCCGTCAGTCGGCCTGAGCTCGGCCCTGGTCTATTTGGGACAATGGGGACGGTGATGTTCCACAGTGAAGCAACCGGCATGACCGCGACATCGACGCCGCAGGCGAGATCCTGGATGCCCTGCATTAACACTCGCATTTCTTCGGCATGCTAGGTTGTCACCGGTATCGGAAGATGTCTCTTCAGGAGAGAGCAGCTCCTTAAACTTCATGATCAAATCCATCCTCCAGCTCATGCGGCGCGACGTCACGCGCGGTGTCGTCGGGACCATCCTGCTCAAGGTTGGTAGCGGCGCGCTCGCGTTTGCGCTGTTTTCGCTGGCGGCACGAACGATGTCGCCCGACGGCTTCGGTATCTTTGCGACCTGGCTTTCGGTTGCCCAGATCGCCGCCGTCGTGGGACTGGTCGGCCAGGAATCGTTGCTGGTGCGGTTCCTGAACGAGTATCAGGTCGGCGACAGGCCGGATCTCACCAAAGGTGTCCTCTTATCGAGCTTCAAGATTACCTCGATCGCAATGATGATCGTGATCGCGGGGATCGCCATCGCGGCGAACATGAGAGGCGATGGGTGGCTGCTCATACTTGCGGTATCGGCCTACACGGCCGCGAATGCCGGCGTGATGCTCGGCAGCCAGATCGCACGCTCACTGGTCAGCATTCTCACGGGCGAAGGAAATCGCGAGTTCTTCTGGCGAGTCATCGTCGTCCTGTTTCTGCTCGCCATGCTGCTCGGTCATCGGCAACTCGATCCCGCCGAGTTGATGGCGGTGATGACAATTGCCATATCGGTGGGCCTGGTTGCGCAAATCGTTTCGATCGCGCGCGTGCTGCCGGATTTGCGCGGTACGCCGGCGCGCTCCGAAACGTCCCGCTGGCGCTCGAGCGCCCTGCACTTCTGGCTTGCATCCATTCTTGAAGCCGCAAACCAGTATTTCGACGTCATTCTGGTGTACTGGATGCTGGATCCAGTAACTGCCGGTATCTACTTTGCCGCATCGCGCCTTGCCAATATCTTCGCCATGCTGTCTGCGGCGCTATATACGTTCGGAGCCCGCCGGCTTCCCTCGCTGTATTTCAGCAAGAACCACCAGGAGTTCGAGCGAACCTTGCAGCTGATGGCGGAGGTGACCGCGCTATGCGTGGTCGCCGGGCTCGCCATGATCTGGATCGGCGGCCCCTATCTCCTCAACCTGTTCGGACCTCATTTCACCGCGCAGCACTTGGTCTTGATCGTGCTCGCAATCGGGACGGCCATCCAGGCCGCAGGCGGCCCATCTGCTGCCATCCTGCAGCTGACCGGCCACGAACGGATCTACGTTCCCGTCGTTGCCGCCAATGTCGCGCTGCGGCTCGTGGGTTTTCTCATCCTCATTCCCTGGCTCGGCGTGCTTGGCGCGGCGATTTCGGCGACCGTGTCGCTGGCGCTCGCGACCATCGCCCTGAACGTCCTCTGCCGCCGGCGAACAGGGGTGGATCCTTCGATCCTCGTGCTGCTGCGCTTCTCCGCCTTGAAGCGCCGCAATTATGCAGTGCGCGGCGCCGACTCCAGCGACTAGGCTCAATCACGCCGTCGCCCGATGGTCCGCAATCACGCGCTGGCCGCGCGCAAGATCGATTGGTTAACGCGCTCGCCGCGCAGCAGCCGGGAACCAGCGAAATGCCTGCGGGAACGATGTCGACTGCCAAGCCTGGCATTAACTCCGTTTGTTGCTAGTCGGTGTCCACGCGATGCCCGCATGATAGGTACGGAGTTAAGAAGGTGAAGATTTGGTTTCTTTAGCGGGTCGGGATCCGTGCTCCACTATAAGCCGAACAAGGAATTGGGCGAGACGGCCGCGGCGGCACTCGCGCGGCCGAACGGCGGCGGACGAAAGCTGCACGTGCTTCTCGCGCAAACCCAGGCCGAGAACGCTGGTGCGCAGGAGATCTCCAGGCTGCTTGGCGCCGGGCTGACCGCGCGCGGCTACCGCGTCACCAATCTGTTCTTCTTCCGCAAATCGGATTCCTTCGACGAGCCGCCCGATACGCTCTACTGCGCGCCGAGCCGGCCGGGCAATCCGATGGCGCTGCTGCGGATGCTGTGGACACTCGGCCGCCATATCAGCACCATCAAGCCGGACGCCGTCCTGACCTTCCAGCATTTCGGCAATGTCATCGGCGGCGGCGTGACGCGCCTCGTCAGCCGCGCACCCGTCATAGCCAATCAGGTTTCATCCGCGCTGGCGATGAGCTGGCCGGTCCGCACGGCTGACATCGTCATGGGTAGCCTTGGCTTCTTCGACCGCATCACGCTCAATTCGCAGGACATGCAGCGCGAGTATTCGCGCTACCCCGCGGCCTACCGGTCGCGCATGGTGCATGTCCCGCACGGCTTCGACGACAAGGCCCTCACACTGTCGAAGGAGGCCGCGCGACAGAAGTTCAACCTGCCGCCGGATCGCATACTGCTCGGCTGCGCAGCGAGGTTGCATCCGCACAAGCGTCTCGACCTGGCGATACGTCTGTTACCGGATCAGCCGTCCTGGCACCTTGCGCTTGCCGGCCAGGGAGCCGACGAGGGCCGGCTGAAGCTGCTGGCGAGTGAATTGAAGGTGTCGGACAGGCTGCATTTGCTGGGGGAAATCCCGCCCAGCCGGATGGCGGACTTTCTCGCCTGCCTGGACGTGTTCGTATTCCCGACACAGGCCGAGACCTTCGGTCTGGCCGCGGTCGAGGCTGCGAACGCCGGTGTTCCCTCCGTCGTCACCGATCTTCCCGTCCTGCGCGAAGTGTTGTCCTACGAAGGAAGACCGACGGCACTCTTCGTCGACGCTTCCGATCATGCGAAGCTCTCCGCGGCCGTCTCCAGGCTGCTGACGGACCAACATCTAAGCGACGAACTGCGACAAAACGCCAAAGGCTTGCGGTTGCGCTATTCGGTAGATGCCATGGTGGAGGAATACGTTCGAATTCTCGGCCAGGTCATCTGACCGGACGATTGGAATAGATGGGCTCGACATGATCATCGAGTTTCGCTGTGAACGTGAGTACGCGCGGCGGTGGATGGGTCGCGAGACGCTGCTGATCGACGGCCGGGAAGTTCCGGTTCAAATCGCGTGGACGGCGAAGGCCGAGCCGCGGCCCGCAGGTCTCGACGCCCTGTTCGAGCTCGAACGCATGGTGCTGCACAAGGGCAAACACAGCAGCGTCCACAGGCTGAACGTCATTCCGGGACCGACGCGGGCTCGCACCGAGACAGCCGACGTAATCGTCGACTTCACCGGCGGCGCGCGCGATCCGAACGACTCCGCCCGGCTGTATCTCCGTCCGCTGTTCAATGGCGTTGCAGGCGAGAACGCCGCGCTCGCCGCCATTCTGACTGGCGACCTGCCGGTGATCGACATCGTCAACGAGGTCGACGGTTCGGTCCTCGATCGCGGCCATCCATCCGGAGAAATTGCCGCCGGCCTGAGCGGCGCACTCGAAACCGTCATGGCGCGAACCCTGACCATGGTGGCGGCGATCCTGTCGGGACGACCGCGGCTTGTGCCGCAACTGGCGCGTCCGGCAGCGGATGGCCCGCGTCGTGGCCCCGTTGGCTATGTCGCGCGCGGCCTTGCCGTGTCGATCGCCAAGGAGATTTATCGCCTGTGCTGCTATGCCCCTCACTGGCACGTCGGGTGGCGCTTCAATGACGGCGCGGGCGTCTGGCAGACCGGAGATCTATCAGGTCCAAGCTGGAACGTTCTGGGAGATCCTGGAAACCACTTCTACGCCGATCCCTTTCCCATGACCTGGCAGGGACGAACATTCGTCTTCTTCGAAGACCTCGATCACCGCGTTGGAAAAGGCATCATATCGGCGATCGAATTCAACGACACCGGCCCGGTAGGACAAGTCGTGCCCGTGCTGGAAGAGCCCTGGCACCTCTCCTACCCGTTCCTGATCGAAGACGGCGGCGATTTGTGCATGATCCCGGAGAGCTCGCTCCACGGGGACGTCGCCCTCTACAAATGCGTTCGGTTCCCGGACAAATGGGAGCGGCACGCGACGCTGCTGTCAGGCCTTGAGCTGGCAGACGTCACGATCACGCGGCACAACGGCCTGAACTATCTGTTCGGCGCCTGGCGCGACGGAGCCGGCGGTTACTCGGATTCGCTGGCGATCTATTACGCCGAGCACCTCCTGGGCCCCTGGTTGCCCCATGCCAGCAATCCGGTCCTGATCGACCGCGCGAGCACGCGGCCGGCGGGGAATTTCGTCACGATCAATGACAAATTGTGGCGACCGGTTCAGAACTGCACCGACGGATACGGCGCTGCGCTCGCGCTGGCGGAAGTGATCGAACTGTCGCCGACCGCCTTCAAGCAGATCGTGCGCCATTCTCTGAAGCCCGGACCGGTGTGGCCCGGCAGGAAGCTGCACACCCTGAACCGCTGCGGCCGGCTCGAGGTGATCGACGGATCGCGTGTCCAACCCAAGACCCGCGCCTTCGCGGGCAGATCTCCATCGGCGGCCTTGTCGGCGCGAACCAGCCCTCATACCGCCTGCTAGCGTGGATGGCTGAACAGGTCCGTCGTGGCGTCGTCGACCGCGATCTCGACCAACGCGGGACCACGTGAATTCAACGCTTCGCTCAAGATGCGGTCGACATCGCCGGCATCTGTGATGCGCTGCCCCACGCAGCCCATCCCCTTGGCAAGCGCAACAAAATCGAGCCCGGGCAGATCGATTCCAGGCGGGCGATGCGCCTGCATCAGCTGGCTGAAGGCACGCATCGCGCCATATCCCGAATTGTTCATGATCACGAAGGTGATCGGCAAGCCGCGCTGCGCTGCGGTCCAGATCGCCTGAACGCAATACATCGCCGAGCCATCGCCGATCAGGGCGACGATGCGGCGGCCGGGCCGCGCCAGCGCCACGCCGACGGAGGCCGGCAGGCTGTAGCCGAGCCCACCGCTGGCCATCGTGTAGAAACTGTCGGCGCCCGGCCGCGGCATGAATTGTTGAATGGCGGGACGATGCGACGGCGCCTCCTCGACCACGATCGCATCGGGCGGCATCAGCGCCGACAACCGGCCCAGCGCATAGGCCGGCGGAATTGGATTTTGCGCGACGGGCGCGACGGGGAATGCCCGCGCGCTCGGCACCTCGCGCTCCGCGATGTCCGGCAGCGCCGACTGAAGCGCGACCAGCGCCTTCGGGAGCGTGCTGATGATGGTGTCACCGACGGCCGCGGACGCGGCCTCCGTCGGATCGTCGGTGATCTGCCAGATCGGCGTTCGGTCGTCGAGCAATTCGCATTGTCCCTCGACATGGAAGGTGAACACGGGCGCTCCGATCACGACGATCAGATCGGCCCCGCGCAAGGCACGCGCGAGTCCTCCTGGTGCTGCGGGAAGGAAGCCGGCGAATTGCGGATGCAATTCCGGGAAGCTGGAACGGCTCGACATCGGGCTTGCCCACACGGCCGCCCTCGCCTGTTCAGCGACCGCAACCATCGCCTCGACACAGCCACTGCGATCGATGTCGGGGCCGACGACGAAGACGGGCTTCTTGGCTGCGGCGATGGCCGCACCGAGCCGAACGATCGCTGCCGGGTCGGGGGCAAATTCGGTCGCGATGTGGCGGATCGGCGGAGCGACGGCGGGCCGTGCCCAATCATCCGATGGCACGGACACGAAGGTCGGGCCGCGCGGATGCTGCATGGCGACGAGGAAGGCCTGCGCAATCGCCGCCGGGACATCCTCGGGTCTCGCGGGTTCCGCGCTCCACTTCACATAGGGCTTTGGAAACTGCGCGGCATCCTCGGCAAAGAGATAGGGCCGCATCCGCAGCAGGCTGCGCGCCTGCTGCCCCGATGTCACCACCATCGGCGTCTTGTTGCGAAACGCCGTGAAGAGATTGCCGAGCGCGTGACCGAGCCCGGCCGCCGAATGCAGATTGACGAAGGACGGACGCCCCGTCGCCTGCGCATAGCCATCGGCCATGCCGACGACGCAGCCTTCCTGCAAGCCGAGCACGTAATCGATGTCATCGGGCCAGTCGCCGAGAAACGCAAGCTCCGTCGAGCCCGGATTGCCGAAGACGCGATCGACGCCGAACGAGCGAAGCACACCGAGGGTCGCTTCCCGAACCGTCAGGACTTTGGAATTCATTGACAGATTTCCTTCGCAGATTCCTTGGGTGCTTCGCTGCTCGAGCCATCAGAACGGATAGTGCTGAGGCTGCGTCTCGATGGTGATCCAGCGCAGATCGGTGAACTCGGCGATCCCAGCCTGGCCGCCGAAACGGCCGTAGCCCGATCCCTTCACGCCGCCGAACGGCATCTGCGCCTCGTCATGCACGGTCGGGCCGTTGACATGACAGATGCCGCTTTCGATACGCTGTGCCACCGTCAGCGCGCGGGCGACGTCGCGGCCGAAGACGGCGGCCGAGAGGCCGTACTCGGTGTCGTTCGCGAGACGCACGGCCTCGTCGACGCCATTCGCGCGGATCACCGAGACGACGGGACCAAAGCTCTCCTCGGTGTAGATGCGCATGCCGGGCACCACACGGTCGAGCACGGTCGCCGGAACGACCGTGCCGGCCCGCTCGCCGCCCGCGAGCTTGACGGCACCCTTGCCGATGGCGTCATCGATCAGTGCGACGACGTGCCTGGCCGGCGCTTCGTCGATCATCGAGCCGACGACAACCGGGCCGGAGCGCGGGTCACCGGCCGGAAGCGCGCTCGCCTTCTTTGCGAGCTTCTCGACAAAAGAGGCGGCCACCGCCTCGTCGACGATCACGCGCTCTGTCGACATGCAGACCTGACCCTGATTGATGAAAGCGCCGAACGCCACGGCCGCGACGGCGGCATCGAGATCGGCATCGTCGAGCACGACCAGCGGCGCCTTGCCGCCGAGCTCGAGCAGCACCGGCTTGAGGTGGCGTCCGGCAAGCTCGGCGATGACGCGGCCGACGCGGGTCGAGCCGGTGAAGTTGATCCGTCGCACGGCGGGATTGGCGATGAGGCGTTCGACCAAAGTGGGCGCATCGGCCGGCGCATTGGTCACGACGTTCACGACGCCAGGCGGGAAGCCAGCGTCCTTGAACACTTCGCCGACCAGCCGGTGCGTTCCCGGGCAGATCTCGGACGCCTTGAGCACGACCGTGTTGCCGCAGGCGAGCGGCGTCGCCACCGCGCGGACGCCGAGAATGATCGGGGCATTCCACGGCGCGATGCCGAGGCACACGCCGGCCGCCTGGCGGACGGACATCGCGATGCAGCCCGGCTTATCGGACGGGATCACCTCGCCGGCGATCTGCGTCGTCAGCGATGCCGCCTCGCGCAGCATCCCGGCCGCGAGCTTGACGTTGAAGGCCGACCAGACCTCGGTCGTGCCGATCTCCGCCATCATGATCTTGATGAAGGCGTCACGCTTGGCATCGAGCGCATCGGCCGCCTTCAGCAGCAGGGCGCGCCTCGCATTCGGGCCGAGCGCCGACCATGCGGGCAGCGCCGCGGAGGCCGCCGCCACCGCAGCATCGGCATCGGACACGGTTGCGGCGGCCGCGCGGCTTGCGACCTCCTGCGACAGCGGATTGCGGCGCTCGAACACCTTGCCGGTCGAAGCGGCCTGATCCTGTCCATTGATGAGAAGACTGACGTCCATGAGAACCTCCCTGATGTCTTGCCGGTGTCTTTGGCCAAGCTCAACCGAGCAGCCGCGATTTGCTGGTTTCGTGCGCGAAGCCGAGCGCGATCATCGCCGCGAGCGCGAGCGCGACGTAGTATCCGGTGATCGCGTAGGTGGAGCCCGTCTGCGCGAACAAGCTGGTGGCGACGAGCGGCGCGATGCCGCCGCCGAGTACCGTGCCCAGTTGCTTTCCGATCGACACGCCGGTGAAGCGGATGCGGGTTGGAAACAGTTCCGGGAAATAGCTGCCTTCGGTGCCGAACATCAGCGGATGGATGATGCCAGCGGCGAGGATCACCGCGCCCGTTATCAGCAGCGTGTCCCGGCTTGCGACCACGCCGTAGAATGCGAACATCGAGATGGCCGCAAGCACAACGCCCGCCAGGAACAGGCGCTTGCGTCCGATCCGGTCGGACCAGGCGCCAATCAGCGGCATGGCCACGAGCCCGACGAGATTGGCGAACAACACGGCCTGCGTGATCACGTCCTTCTGGACGCCGAGCTGACGCGTCGCGAAGGAGATGGTGAAGATGGCGGTCAGATAGAAATAGGACGTCTGCGCCATCTCGGCGAAGAACACGATGAGGATCGGCCGCCAGTGCCCCCTGATCGCTTCGACGGCCGGCACCGTTTCGGACTCCTCCGCCTTGCGGAAGGTCGCGCTCTCCTCGATGCGCAGCCGCATATAGACGCCGAGCGCGACCAGTACCGCGCTGATCAGGAACGGAACGCGCCAGCCCCATGACAGCAGATCCGCTTCCGGCAGCCGCGAGATCGCGAGCGCCGCAAACGAGGCGAGCACGACCCCGACAGGACCTGCGGCCTGGATCACCGCCGCCGAAAAGCCGCGCCGGTGGCCGGGCGCGGTCTCGATCGCCATGAGGATCGCCGCGGTGGATTCGCCGCCGAGCGCAAACCCCTGGAGGAAGCGCAGCACGACGAGCGCGACGGTCGCGGCGACGCCTGCGCTGGCGTAGGTCGGCAACAATCCGATCGACATGGTGGCAAGCCCCATCAGGAGCAGCGTGCACAGAAGAACGGATTTCCGGCCGAGCCGATCGCCGAAATGGCCGAAGACGAGCCCGCCGAGCGGACGCGCCAGAAATCCGACGGCGAAGGTCGCGAACACCGCGATGGTCGCCGTGAACTGGTCGAACTTCGGAAAGAACAGCTGGTCGAACACCAGTGGCGCGATCAGGCCGTAGATGAAGAAATCGTACCATTCGATCGCGGTGCCGATGGTGCCGGCGATCAGGATGCGCCGCCGGCTGCTCGCGGTCTGCTCGGCGCCGACGGCGGCGGCAGCATGATCGTCGTAGTCCTCAAATGCTCTTGCCACGTTGTCCTCCTCCGGTGTCATTGTCGTCTTGTTGTTATTGGCGTACGGCCGCAGATCGAATGCGGCGAGAACTGATCAGCTTGCCAGCCGCGCGCTGTCGCTTGCGCTGCGTCCGAGCGCACGGGCAAGGACGCTTCCGATCGTTCCAGCCTGCGACGCGCTGCCGCGCCAGGCCACGATCTGGTCGGGACGTATCAGAGCGAGGTCCGCCTCATAGAGGTCGCGCAAGGATGCCGGCAGCGTGACGAGCTTCACGTCGACGCCGAGGTTGCGGACGGCATCGGTGACCGCAGCTGGCGCCGACGCGACCTCACCGAACTGGAGCATCGTCCATTCGAACCCGAACAGGTCGTACAGGGACACGCCATCGTCCAACCACGCATGCGGTGCGCGGCCACCGGGACAAGCGCTCGGAACGTAGACGTTCGCAGCGTCGGGCGGCGGCTGGCTGCCATCGGAGACGATGATCGGCGAGCCGTCGTACCGTCCGCCGAAGGTGATACCGGGGATGTTGAATTCCGCACGGGCGTGCTGTTCGAGATAAATGCCCGCCGTCCGCCGCGCCTCGCTGCCCTCGTCGGTGGCGTCCTCGATCTCAGGCGCCGGCGCGAACAGACCAAGGGAGTCGGCAAAGCGCCGCGCATAGTCGGTATTGCGGAGCGCCACCGGACGCCGCTCGACCTCGTAGCTGTCGAGCAGCGTCGCCGGGCTCAGACTCTTGACGACGCTTGCGAGCTTCCAGCCGAGATTGACCGCATCCTCGATCGCGGTGTTGTAGCCGAGCCCGCCGGTCGGCGTGAACAGATGCGCGGCGTCGCCGCCGAGGAACACCCTGCCCCGTTGCATGCCGTCCGCCACCAGCGCGTGACCGGCGGTCCAGGTCAGGAAGGACAGCACCTCGCAATCGATCGGCGCGCTGCACGCGCGCTGGAACGCGGCCTTGGCCTCATTGATCGTGATCGCACTTTCGTCCTCGCCCGGCCGAAGCTGCGTGTGAAACGCGAATTCGTCACGCCCGTTCACCGAGGCCATGAAGGCGCGGCGGTCGCCGTTGAAGCAATTGTACATCCACGCCTTGGCATGCGGGATGCTCGCGTAGAACTCCGGTGAGCGGAGATAGACCGCCAGCATGCGGCCGCCCATGAAGTCACGCTGCGTTCCGGTCTCGCCGCCATAGACAATGCCGAGCGACTGGCGGACCGTCGAGCGCGGCCCGTCCGCTCCGACCAGGAAGTTGGCCCGGACCTGAAAACGGCTGCCGTCCTCAAGACATTCGATCTCGCCGACGATGCCGTCATCGCTTTCGACGTAGCCGATCAGCCGGTGGCCATAGTTCAGCTTGATGCCGGCAAGCCGTTCGGCATGGCGACGCAGCACCGCCTCGACATATTTCTGCGAGACCCGGTGCGGCAGCTCCGCCGCGCTCCAGGAGCCCGACATGCCCTTGATCAGCTCGCCCGCGCGCGACGAGGACGGCAGGGCAAACCGCGCCAGCTCGTAGCCGGCATAACGGGTGAAGTACGCAACGTCGGTCGGGTAGTCCGCGGGCAGGCCTTCGCGCCTGATCTCGTCGGCAAAACCCAGCCGCCGGTAGTGCTCCATCGAGCGCGCCTGCGTTGCATTGGCCTGCGGATTGAACGCGGTCCCCGGCTTCTCGTCGACCAGGATCGCGGACACACCGCGACGGCCGAGCTCGTTGGCCAGCATCAGCCCGCAGGGCCCCCCGCCCACGATGAGCACCGCGGCCGTCAGACGTGTTTCCAAGACGCTTCTCCCTACCAGCATTATCTTGCATGGTAAGGAAGCCTGACGATATCGTCAAGTCGCCTGACTAATCGACATCCTCGAGCGTGTCGAACCTCTCGCCATAGACCGCCAGTCCCTTCAGGATCGCGTCCATCGTGGCCTTGCCGAGCTCGGCGCGCATCTCCTGCTCGGCGATGTCCACGGCATCGCGGAACGCATCCAGCCATTTGCGCCCGGCGGGCGTGAACATGACGATGCGCGCGCGCCGGTCGGTCGGATCGGCGATACGATTGACGAGGCCGAGCTCGGCGCATTGATCGACCAGCTCGCCCATCGCCTGCTTGCTCATGGAGGCGCGGCGGGCGAGCTCGGTGAGCCTCGTTCCCTCGACGTCGAGATTGCGGGTCAGGCTGACATGCGCGATGCGCGTCTCGTCGTGCCCCTTCTCGCTCATCAATTCGAGCACGCGGCCTTCGAAGCGCCGCACGGCGTTGTTGAGCAGGCGACCGATATTGGCATGCCGCCACGCGGTGCCGGATGTGGCGCCGGATATCCTGGATTTCACGAGAACTGCTTCCGATTCGGACTGATCGAGATTGCGCGAGGCTAACACATGAGGCAGGCCGCGCGCTCATACGGCAGATCAGCACGTGCATTGGCGGCTATCGCACCACGGGCGGCGTGGTTTCAAAACGCCGCCCGCCATCCCCCGTTTCAAGCGCTGCCGGTAAGGGACGGCATCTTACTGGGAACGATCCGAGGTCCAGCCCTTGTACTCGGCGACATTGTCTCTGGTCACCAGCTTGGACGGCAGCAGCTCGACGGTCGAGGCCGGCTTCTGGCCATTGAGAATGCCGACGCCCACCTGCACAGCCCGCCGCGCCATGAAGAACGGGTCCTGCGAAGCCGAGGCCTGGATCTGCGGCGACTGCGGATCCTTCAGCGCGGCCTCGATATCGGGCGCGCCGTCGACCGCGGTGATGACGATTCCGCTGCGGTTCTGCTGGCGCGCCGCAAGGTCGGTGCCGATCGCCTGCGGGTCGTTGATGGCGAAGATGGCGTCGATCTTGGGGAAGCGCGTCAGATAACCCTGCGCGACGGTGAGGCCGCCTTCGCGCGAGCCTTTGCCGTCCTGGTCGTTGGACAACACCTTGATGCCGGCATTCTTCGAGAAGACGTTCTTGCAGCCGACGACGCGGTCGATCACGGCGGAGACCTGCGGCCCATTCTCGATGATGACGTCGCCCTTGCCGCCCAGCTTGTCGACGATGTACTGGCAGGAGATCTCACCGGCCTGCACGTTGTTCGTGGTCACGGTGGCGTCGGCGCCTTCGGCCGCGGTGTCGACCGCGACGACGACGATGCCTGCCGCCTGCGCCTTCTTGATCGCCGGCCCGATTGCCTTGGGATCGCCGGGGTTGAGCAAGATCAGGTCGACACCAGCGGCAATGAAATTGTCGATCTGGGTGACCTGCTTGCCGAGGTCGTATTCGAAGCCGACGGCGGTGATCTTCACATTGGGATTGGTCTTCTTCGCCTCGAACTCGGCGCCCTTCGACAGCGCGACGAAGAACGGATTGCCCATCGATCCCAGCGAGACCCCGATCGACTTGAGCTCCTTGGCGAAGGATGGCGCGGCGCTGAGGGCAAGCGCCGTCGCGGCGCCGGCGAGCATGATCGTCTTCAACATGGACTTCCTCCCTGGTCTGTCTTCGTCCCCGGCGCGGCAGACCAGTTGCCGCAACGGAACCTCGCATTCACGTTCCGGCAGAGCCCTTCAAGTTCTGGCGGAGCCCTGCAGCCGGTAGCGATCGAGCGCCACGGCGCCGATGATCACCAGGCCCTTGATGACATATTGCCAGATGTCGGAGACGCCGACGAGGATCAGGCCGTTCGACAGCACGGCGATGATCAACGCGCCGACCAGCGTGCCCCAGATCGAGCCGATGCCGCCGACGAAGGAGGTGCCGCCGAGGATCACGGCGGTGATCGCGTCGAGTTCGTAGGACTGGCCGAGCTGCAGGCCGTTGGCCGCATAGAGCCGCGCCGCCTGCATGGCGCCGCCGAGCCCGGCGAAAAGCCCGGAGACGCCGTAGACGAAGATCAGCACGCCCCAGACCTTGATGCCGGCAAGCCGCGCCGCGCTTTCATTGCCGCCCACCGCATAGATGTGCACGCCGAGTACGGTCCGGCGCAGCACCAGCCACGAGACGAGGATGACGAGCAAGGCGATCACCGAAAGCCACGGGATCGACGCGACGCCGGGGATGAGGGTCAGCGAGCCGTTGCCGATGAAGGCATAGGGAATGGACGGATTGAACACGGTGGTATCGGCCCCGAGCAGTCGCGCCAGGCCGCGTACCGCAGTGAGCGAGCCGAGCGTGACGATGAAGGGCGGCAATCGGAGCAGCGCGATCAGCGCGCCGTTGACGACACCGAAGCCAAGGCCGGTGAGCAGCGCGGCCGGCAGCCAAAGCATCCCGAGCTCCGGCATCTTGGAGAGCGTCAACCCGGCCATGGCGGAAGCCGCCAGGATCGAGCCGACCGAAAGGTCGATGCCGCCGGTGAGGATGACGAAGGTCATGCCCGCGGCGAGCACGGTGTTCACCGCGGCCTGCTGCAGCACGATGCCGAGATTTTGTCCGGTGAAGAAGCGGCCCTCGGACAGGAAGTGGAAGCCGATGCAGAGGATCAGGAGCACCGGCAACATACCGAGCGCGCTGATCAGCACCCTCACCCGCTGGCGCTTTGACTCTGCGGCAGCACCGTTGGTCGTCGCCGGTGCGGGCTTGGCCTGCGAGGCACCATTGTCAGGCATCGAGATGCTCCATCCCCGTGGCAAGCGCCATGATGTCTTCCTGGTTCAACGGCGCCGTCTCGGTTCGCCGGACCTCGCCTGCAACCAGTCCCGACCGCATCACGACGACGCGGTCACAGATACCGATGATCTCGGGCAGGTCGGACGAGATGACGAGGATCGCGGTGCCGGCTTTGGCAAGATTGTCGATGATCGAATAGATCTCGGATTTGGCGCCGACGTCGACGCCGCGTGTCGGCTCGTCGAGGATCAGCACCTTAGGCGCAATGGCAAGAAGCCGCGACAACAGCAGCTTCTGCTGATTGCCGCCGGACAGGCCGCCGGCGGGAACGCCGACATTGGCGGCGCGGATGCTGAGCCCTGCGAAGGCCCGATCGGCGCGCTCGCGTGCCTTATCGCGATCCAGGAACCAGCCGAGCTTCGCATCGCGGCTGAGGACCGCGAGGTTGATGTTGTCCAGACATGACATGTCGAGAAACAGGCCGAGCGCCTTGCGGTCCTCCGTCAGATAGGCGATGCCGGCCTCAAGCGCCTCACCCGGCGTGCGGATCTCGACCGGCCGTCCCTCCAGCTCGAGCCGGCCGGAGGTTTTTGGCAACGCGCCGATGATGAGATGCGCAAGCTCGGTACGCCCGGCGCCGATCAGGCCGGCGAGACCGACCACCTCACCCGCGTGCACGGTCAGCGAGCAGCCCTTGACGCGCAGGCCATCGGCCATGTCGATCGCGGCGAGCACGGGATGGCCGCGTCCCGCCTCCGGATCATGGTCCTTCTTGTAGAACGATGAGACGTCGCGCCCGACCATCAGCCGCACGATGGTGTCCGCACGGATCTCGGGCTTGTCG
Organism: Bradyrhizobium sp. TM102; assembly: GCF_009176685.1. NCBI lineage: Bacteria > Pseudomonadati > Pseudomonadota > Alphaproteobacteria > Hyphomicrobiales > Nitrobacteraceae > Bradyrhizobium > Bradyrhizobium sp. TM102. The sequence continues at coordinate 5,361,684 of NZ_AP021855.1, forward strand.
AGCGAGCCGACCAGCCGGCCGTCGCGCAGCACGGTGACGCGGTCGCCGAGCGCGTAGACCTCGTCCATGCGATGCGAGATGTAGATGATGGCGAGGCCCTCGGCGCGAAGCTGGCGGATCAGCGCGAACAGCCGTGCGCTCTCGCCGGCCGACAGCGCCGTGGTCGGCTCGTCCATGATCAGGATCCTTGATCTCGCGTGCAGCGCACGCGCGATCTCGACCAGTTGCCGTTGCCCCATGGACAGATGCGCCACCAGCGTCGACGGCAGGAAGTCCGCACCGAGCCGCTTCAGGATGGGACCGACGCCCTCGCGCATGGCGCCGCGCGCCAGCAAGCCTGTCCGCGATATCTCTCGCCCCAGATAGATATTCTCGGCAACGCTGAGATTGGGCGCGAGCGACAGCTCCTGATAGATGATGGAGATGCCTGCCGCGCGGCCGCCGAGCGGACCTTCGATCCGTACCGGCTGTCCTTCGATGCGGATCTCGCCGCCGGGATCCGGCCGATAGGCGCCGGACAGGATCTTCATCAGCGTCGACTTGCCGGCGCCGTTCTCACCCATCAGGGCATGAATTTCACCGGCATAGACAGTGAGATCGACGGCGCGCAGCGCCTTGATGCCGAAGAAGGACTTTGAGACCCCGCGCATCTCGAGGATCGGATCGTTCATCGTGCCTCCCGGCGCACAATGCGTTTCCCACCCGCGTCTCAATCATTCTGTCAGCGCGGCTTGCGCATTAAACAAAAGGCCGCGGCACAGGGCAATACCGAACAGACGGGAATGTAGCATCGAGGCGATGCTAGTGGCGCGGCCGATACAGTTCGCGCCAGGCGGGAAGCCGCTCGGCATAAGCATCAGTCAGCCCGGTGTCAGGTTCGTACGTCTCGATGCGCTGCGGCCGGGTGCAAACGGCGGCGATCGCCTCACCGGTGACAGCAAGTCGCCCCAATCTCGCCGCACCGAACGCTGCGCCGGTCTCACCTCCGGCGAAGCGGTGGATCGGAACATTCAGCACGTTCGCCAGCACCGAGAGCCAGAAGCCGGACCGTGAACCACCGCCAATGGCATCGGCTTCCGTAATCACAATGCCAGCATCGGCGAGCGCGTCGCGGCAATCGGCCAGCGCGAAGGCAACGCCCTCGAGCACCGCCTGCACGATCGCCGCGCGATCGGTGCCATGGCTCAAACCATCGAGCATGCCGCGCACGACGGGATCGTCGTGCGGCGTCCGCTCACCCGCGAGATAAGGCAGGAAGCTCACCGGCGACGGCGCCTGTGGATGCGATCCAAGCGGCGCCAGCAACTCGGCCTCGCTGACGCCGAACAGGCGCGCGGCCCACGCGAGGCAGGAGGCGGCCGACAGCATCGCGCCAGCCTGAATCCACATGCCGGGAACGGCGTGGCAGAAGGTATGCACCGCACAGTCCGGGTTCGCAGCGATTGTACTGGTCGGCGCCAGCAGGGCACCCGAGGTTCCCAAAGATACGAACGCGGTTCCCGACTGGATCGCACCGATGCCGACGGCGCCCGCCGGATTGTCGCCAGCGCCGCCCGCGATCACCGGCTGCCTCACTATGCCCCAGCGCTGCGCGAGGTCGCTGCGCAATGTTGCTGCTGCCGCGCATCCCTCGACCAGGCGCGGCATGTGATCGCGCGACAGGCCGGTCGCGGCCAAGGCCTCGTCCGACCAGTCCCGGCGCGCGACGTCGAGCCATAGGGATCCCGACGCATCCGACACGTCCTCGACGGCCTCGCCTGACATCACCAGGCGCAGATAGGCCTTTGGCAGCAGCACCAATTTCGTCGCTGCAAAGACTTCAGGTTCGTGCGTCGCGACCCAGAGCAGTTTCGGCGCGGTAAAGCCTGGCATCGCCTTATTGCCCGTCACGGCACGCAAGGCAGGCCAGCGCTGCTCCAGGACGCGACACTCGGCGGCAGCGCGTCCGTCGTTCCACAGGATGCAAGGCCGCAGCGGCCTCGAGCTCGCATCGAGCAGCGTGGCGCCATGCATCTGGCCGGACAGCCCAATGCCCTCGACCGTCGCCAGCTCTTTTCCATGCGACGTCTTCAGGGCATCGAGCGTGGCGAAGGTCGCCTCGATCCATTGCGCGGGGTCCTGCTCGTAATAACCCGATTGCGTCGAGGTGATCATCAGCGGCCGGCTCTCGCTTGCAATCACGCGCTGGGCGCCGTCGACGAGAACGGTCTTGACTGCGGAGGTGCCGAGATCGATGCCGAGATACATGACTGCTTCCGCTCACTTCGCCGCGTCGATCCAGATCCCCGGCTCGGAATGCTCGCGGATGTGGCTGACCAGGAAGTCGGAAAACACCCTGATCTTGGCAGGCAGCCGGACGCGGTTTTGATAGGCGATGTTCATGGTGAGCAGCGGCAACTCCCAGCCCGTCAGGACAGGCACCAGCCGGCCGGCCGCGATATCGCTCTGCACGATGTAAAGCGGCTGGATCAGGATGCCGAGCCCCGCGCGTGCCGCACCGCAGATGATCTGGCCATCATTGCTGTCGAGCGTCGGCGCGATCCGCACCGTCTGCGTCGTGCTGCCCTGGCTGAGCCGCAGCGAATAGGGATCGTTGGCGAGATTGTAGATCAGCATGTTGTGGCGGGCGAGATCGGCAGGGTGCTCCGGCCGGCCGTGCTTCTCCAGATATGACGGCGCCGCCGCGAGCACGCGGTGCATCTGGCCGATGCGGCGGACGATGATGTTGGAATCCGGCTCGTGCTCGCGCGTGCGGATCGCCACGTCGATGCCGGCCTCGATGAAGTCCAGGTAGCGGTTTGCGCTGATGATCTGCACGCTGAGATCAGGATACAGCGCGCGGAAGGCGGGCAGCATCGGCGCGAGATAGATCATCGCAAAGGACAGCGAACTCGTCACGCGCAGCATGCCCTTCGGCGACAGCGCGCGGTCGGAGACGGCATCCTCGGCTTCGGCGAGCTCGTTCAACAACGTGCTGCAGCGCTGCAGAAGCTCCTGCCCTGCCTCCGTCAGCCATAGCCGGCGCGTGTTGCGTTCGATCAGCCGGACTGCGAGCCGTTCCTCCAGCGCGCTGAGGTGGCGGCTGGCGGCCGCGTTCGACATCCGCAGGATTTCGGCGGCCTTGGACAGGCTGCCGAGCTCGGCGGTTTTGGAGAAGACTTCGAGTTGGAGCAGCCGGTCCATTTTTGCTAAAAGAGGAAAAGAGACTTACAAATTTTGGCCTTTATTTCCGTTTTCTGCAAGGCAAAATAGCCACAACGAGACATAATCGCAGGCGAGGAAATCAGGAAATGTCGGGCCCGATCAGGCACATCGTGATGTGGCGGTTGCGCGGGGAAAGCCCCGAGGAGCGCTCCGCCGCCCGGGTCAAGGTCAAGACCCTGTTCGAGGGCCTCAAGGGTAGGATCGACGGCCTCACCCATATCGAAGTCGGCATGGACGTCAGTGCGGTCGACTACGCCTGCGACGTGGTGCTGTTCTCGGAATTTACCGACCAGGCCGCGCTCTCGGCCTATGCCAACCATCCCGAACATCTACGCGTGCGCGAGGCGCTTGGCGACTTGCGGATCGGGCGCTTCCAGGTCGATTATCCCATTAAAGAGACCGGCGCATGATCGGTTCGTTCACCTTTGAAAACCTGCCCTGCCGCGTCGTCTTCGGTAGCGGAACGCTTGGCTCCGCCAAGGCCGAGGTGGAACGGCTCGGCGGCAAGCGCGCGCTTGTGCTGACGACGCCGCAGCAGGAGGCGCAGGGCAAGAGCCTTGGGGCGGCGCTCGGCCCGCTCTATGCCGGCATCTTTCCCGGGGCCACCATGCACACGCCGGTCGAGGTCACGGAGCGTGCGCTCACGGCAATGAAGGCGTGCGAGGCCGACTGCGTCGTCTCGCTCGGCGGCGGCTCGACCACCGGCCTCGGCAAGGCGCTGGCGCTGCGAACCGGCGTCAACCAGCTCTGCATTCCCACCACCTATGCAGGCTCGGAGATGACGCCGATCGTCGGCCAGACCGAGAACGGCCTGAAGACCACCGTGCGCGATGCGGCTATCCTGCCGGAGACCGTGATCTACGATGTCGATCTCACTTTGACGCTGCCGGCGGGTCTCGCCGCGACATCAGGCATCAACGCGATCGCCCACGCGGTGGAAGCGCTTTACGCGCGCGACACCAATCCCGTGACGTCGCTGATGGCGGAAGAAGGCATCCGCGCATTGGCCCGCGCCCTGCCCGCCATCGCCGCCAAGAGCGACGACCGTGAGGCCCGCACAGAAGCGCTTTACGGCGCCTGGCTGTGCGGTGTTTGTCTGGGCACCGTCGGCATGGCGCTGCATCACAAGCTCTGCCACACGCTCGGCGGAACCTTCGACCTGCCGCATGCCGAGACCCACACCATCGTGCTGCCGCATGCGCTGGCCTACAATGCGCCGGCGGTGCCCGACGCCATGATGCGCATCTCGCGCGCGATTGGCGCTGCCGATGCATCGCAGGGACTTTTCGAACTTGCGAAGCGGCTGGGTGCGAAGACGGCGCTGCGCGATATCGGCATGCCCGAGGGCGGCATCGACAAGGCGGCTGATCTTGCCGTCACCAACGCCTACTGGAATCCGCGCCCGCTCGAGCGCGGCGCCATTCGCGATCTGATCGCACGCGCCTGGGCCGGCGAGCCGCCGGGCGCTGTCAAAACGGCGGCTTGAGGCGATGCGGCGCACGCTGATCAGATCCGCGACCGTCATCAGCATGGATGACGCGATCGGCGACCTCGGCACCGGCGACGTGCTGGTCGAGGGCAACCGGATCGTCGAGGTGCGACCATCGATCGATGTCGCGACCGATACGGAGATCATCGACGGAAAGGGTCGCATCGTCATCCCCGGCCTGATCAACGCGCATATGCACACCTGGCAGACGGGCCTGCGCGGCTATGCCGCGAACTGGACACTGCTGGAATATTTCCGCCGCATGCATGCCGGGCTGGCCACCGTGTTCCGGCCCGACGACATCCATATCGCGACGCTGGTCGGCGCGCTGAACCAGATCAACTGCGGCACGACAACACTCGTCGACTGGTGTCACAACAATCCGACACCTGATCATACCGACGCTGCCGTGCGCGGCCTGATCGAGAGCGGCATTCGTGCCGCGTTCTTCCATGGCTCGCCAAAGCCGGAGCCAAAGCCCGGCGAGCCGCATTTCTCGGAAGTGCCGCATCCGCGCCGCGAGGTCGAGCGGCTGCTCACGGGTCCCCTCGCCGACCGCGACGGCCTGGTCACGCTGGGCCTGGCGATCCTCGGCCCGCATTATTCGACGCTCGAGGTCGCCATGCATGATTTCCGCATGGCGCGCGAGCTCAAGCTGATTGCATCGATGCATCAGGGCGGCGGTCCGGCCAAGACGCCCGGCGGCTGGGAGAAGTTGATCGAAGCCGGCCTCGTCGGCACCGACATCAACATCGTCCATGGCAACGATTTGCCCGACAATCTCCTCGACATGATGGTCGATCTCGGCGTCTCCTTCTCGGTGACGCCCGAGAACGAGATGATCCAGGGCCATGGCTTTCCGATCACCGGACGGTTGCTCAGGCGTGGCGTGCGGCCGACCATCGGCATTGACCTCGAATCCATCCTGGCCGGCGACCTGTTCTCCGCCGCGCGCATTGCGCTCTCGATGCAGCGATCGCTCGACAATGCGGAGTCCCGCAAGACCCGCGGCACCATCCCCGCGACGACCACGATCCCCGTGCGCGAGGCGCTGCGCTGGATCACGACGGAAGGCGCCCGCATGCTCGGCCGCGAGCGCCAGATCGGCTCGCTGACGCCAGGCAAGCTCGCCGATCTCGTCATCATCAACGTCTGCGATCTCAACCTCGTCCCGGTGCATGATCCCGTCGCCACCGTCGTGATGCAGACGAGCCTCGCCAATATCGAGGCCGTCATGATCGGCGGCGCCTGGAAGAAGCGGAACGGCCGACTGCTGGCTGAGGGTTTGGAGACCAAGAAAGAGCTGCTGGCGCAATCCGGCCGGCGGCTGGTGCAGGACATCGAACGACAGGGACGCGCCGCCTGAGGCACCAACGGACAACAACAATGACAGATACCTCGAAAAACATCGCTTTCATCGGGATCGGCAAGATGGGGCTGCCGATGTCGGCGCTCGTCGCCAAGGCCGGTTTTGCCGTCACCGCGTTCGACCAGAGCGCGGCGCGGATCAACGAGGCACGCGCGCAAGGTATTGCGATTGCCGCATCGCCGGCCGAGGCCGTGAGCGGCAAGGCGGCTGTCGTCACCTCCCTGCCCGACGACGTCGCGTTGCGCGGCGCCCTGCTCGGCCCCACCGGCGTCATCGCCGCGATGGCGCCGGGCGCCATTTTGATCGAAACCAGCACTGTCAGTGTCGAGGCTTCTACTGATGTCGCGGCCGCGGCACAGGCCCGCGGGATTGCCTATCTGCGCGCACCGATCTCCGGCAATGCCAGCATCGTTCATACCGGCACCTTGACCTGCTTCGTCTCGGGGCCGAATGACGCCTTCGAAAACGCAAAGCCGCTGTTCGCCGCCTTCACCCGCGCACAGACCTATCTTGGACCAGCTGAGGAAGCCCGCTACGCAAAGCTCTCGGTCAATCTGATGATCGCGGTGTCGGCCGCGATGATGGCCGAGAGCCTGGCGCTGGCGCGCAAGGGCGGCATCGCCTGGCAGGATATCTTGAAGGTGCTCGACGACAGCGCGGTGGCCTCGCCGATGGTGAGATACAAGACCGCGCCGCTACGAACCCGCGATTTCGAGTCGACCTTCTCCTGCAAGCAGATGGCCAAGGATCTCGACCTGATCCTGGGTGCCGGCCATGCCGTCGGCGTGCCGTTGCAGCTGGCGGCCCAGGTGCGCGAGACCTACGGCTCGCTGGTCGCGCAAGGCGACGGCGACACCGACTTCATCGCGACGGTCAAGCACCTGGAACGGCTGTCCGGGCTCGGCGAGCCCAAACTCTGATCAGCGGAAGGCACATATGCGCAATTTCAACGAGAACACGATCACCGACGCCGTGCTGGAGCGGATCAAGGACGCAACCGATCCGCGCATCAAGCAGGTCAGCGAAGCGCTGGTGCGCCACCTTCATGCCTTCGTCCGCGAGGTGCGGCCGACCCAGAAGGAATGGGAATTCGGCATCGATTTCCTGACCCGCACCGGCCACATGTGCGACGACAAGCGCCAGGAGTTCATCCTGTTGTCGGACACGCTCGGCGTCTCCATGCTGGTCGACGCGATCAACCATCCGGTGCCGGAGGGCGCGACCGAAACCACGGTGCTCGGCCCGTTCTTCGTCCAGGCCGCACCGGAAAAGGACAGCGGCGCGGATATCTCCGGTCCGATGGAGGGCGATCCGATGCTGGTCACCGGCTCGGTGGCGACCGTCGACGGCAAGCCGCTCGTGGGTGCCGTCGTCGACGTCTGGCACTCCGACGATGATGGTTATTACGACGTGCAGCAGCTCGATGCCATTGGCGATCTCGCGATGCGCGCGCGCTTCCACACCGACGCCGACGGCAGATTCCATTTCTGGTCGATCAAGCCGGCCGCCTATCCCGTTCCGCATGACGGCCCGGTCGGCGAGATGCTGGAGGCGCAGGGCCGCCATCCCTGGCGCCCCGCGCATGTGCATTTCATGATTTCCGCGCCCGGCTTCGAGCAGCTCGTCACACACGTGTTCGTTGCCGGCGACCAGTATCTCGACTCGGACGTGGTGTTCGGCGTCAAAGACAGCCTGATCCGCGAATTCACCAGGCATCCGGCCGGCCGTGCGCCGGATGGTCGCATGGTGGACAGCGAGTATTTCCATCTCAACTATGATTTCGGCCTAAAGCAGGTCGCGAGCAACGCAAGAGCCGCTTAAGCTAGAGCGGCGACGGACCAGCAAGAGTCCGGCAACAGGGGGCAGACGGGAGCTGAGGATGGGACCGCGGGTCAGCACGAGCATCTTGGCCGAGCGCCTCACGGGCATGATCGGCCCGCGCGCGAGCGTTGCGCGCGGCGTGCTCGACCAGCACGGGCAGAGCGAGTCGCATTATCGCAATTTGCCGCCGGACATCGTCGTCTTCCCTGAGACCACGCAGGAGGTCGCGGAGATCGTCAAGCTGTGCGCGAGCGCGGGCATGCCGATCGTCCCGTACGGCGCTGGCACCTCGCTCGAAGGCAATGCGGCCTCGGTCGCGGGCGGCGTGTGCTTCGACTTCGCCCGCATGAACAGGGTGCTCAGCGTGCACGACAGCGACATGGATGTCGTGGTGCAGCCCGGCATTACCCGCAAGCAGCTCAATGCAGAGCTGCGCAACACCGGCCTGTTCTTCCCGATCGACCCCGGCGCCGACGCCTCGATTGGCGGCATGACCTCGACGCGCGCCTCCGGCACCATGGCGGTGCGCTACGGCACGATGAAGGACAATGTCATGGCGCTGGAGGTGGTGCTGGCCGACGGCCGCGTGATCCGGACCGCGAAGCGTGCGCGGAAGTCGGCAGCCGGCTACGACCTGACGCGCCTGTTCGTCGGCGCGGAGGGCACGCTCGGAATCATCACCGAGATCACGCTGAAGGTGCATCCCGTCCCACAGGCGATCTCGGCCGCGGTCTGCAGCTTCGGCACCCTGCACGACGCCGTCGATACCGCGATCTCCGTGATCCAGTCCGCGATCCCCGTGGCGCGCATCGAGCTGCTCGACGACGTCATGATGCGCGGCATCAATGCCTATGCCAAGCTCGGTTACCGCGAAGCGCCCACCCTGTTCTTCGAATTTCACGGATCCGAGACCTCGGTCGCGGAGCAGGCCGAGGCCGCGCAGGCGATCGCCGCCGACCATGCCGGCCATGGCTTTGCCTGGGCCAAGGCACAGGAAGACCGCAGCCGGCTCTGGCACGCCCGCGACAACACGCTCTATGCCGGCCTCGGCCTCCGGCCCGGCGCGCGCGCCGTGATCACCGATGTCTGCGTGCCGATCTCGCGGCTAGCGGAATGCCTGACCGAGACGCGGCGCGACGCTGACGAGCACGGCTTTACCGCGCCGATCGTTGGCCATGTCGGCGACGGCAATTTCCACATGCTGATCCTGATCGACCCGGCTCAGCCCGAGGAGGCCGAAGGCGCCAAGGCGCTTCAGGCCCGCATGGTCGCCCGCGCCATCGCCATGGACGGCACCTGTACCGGCGAGCATGGCATCGGGCTCGGCAAGATCGACTATCTCACCGACGAGCTTGGCGAAGCCGTCGATGTGATGCGATCCATCAAGGCCGCGCTCGATCCGAATGATCTGATGAACCCCGGAAAGATCTTTGCGAGCGGAGCCAAGGCATGAGTGACAAGGCATGAGCGACGCGCTTCCCATCGAGGTCACCTCGCCCACCCCGCTGCTGGAGCTGCGCGGCATCAGCAAGGAGTTTCCCGGCGTCAAGGCGCTGGATGACGTGTCCTTTGCCGTCTACCCCGGCGAAGTCCACATGCTGCTCGGGGAGAACGGCGCCGGCAAGTCGAGCCTGATGAAGGTGCTGTGCGGTGCCTACCGCGCCGACGCTGGCGAGTTCTATTTTGAGGGCAAGAAGGTCGCGATCTCCTCGACCGCGGATGCGCAGAAGCTCGGCATTGCCGTGATCTTCCAGGAATTCTCCCTAGTCCCCTATCTCGATATCGCACAGAACATCTTCCTCGGCCGCGAGCCGAAAGGCCACATCCCCGGCGCCATCGACCGCCGCAAGATCCTGGCTGACGCAAAGCGCGTGCTCGACACCATCGGCTTCGACATCGATCCCTCCACCATCGTCGACAAGCTCGGCGTCGCGCAGCAGCAGATGGTCGAGATCGCCAAGGCGATCAGCCAGGACGCCCGCATCCTCGTGATGGACGAGCCGACCGCGGCGCTGTCCGACCGCGAGACCGAGCTGCTGTTTGCCCTTATCGCACGGCTGAAGGCCGACGGCGTGTCGATCGTCTACATCTCGCACCGCATGGCCGAAGTGTTCGCACTCGGTGATCGTATCACGGTACTGCGCGACGGCCGACGCATCGACGGCGTCCGGCCCGCCGACGTCACGCCGGACCAGCTCGTCCGCATGATGGTCGGCCGCAACGTCGACATGACCTATCCGCGCAATTTTGCCGACAAGCCTGGCGAGCTGCTGCTCGAGGTCAAGGGCCTGACCGCCTCGACCGGCATCTCCGACATCAACATCGAGGTGCGCCGCGGCGAGATCGTCGGCCTGTGCGGCCTGGTCGGCTCGGGCCGCAGCGAAGTCGCGCGCGCCATCTTCGGCGCCGATCCCGTGACGTCGGGCGAGATCATCTTCGACGGCAAGGCCATCTCGGGCGAACCTGATCTTGCCGCCCGCCGCGGCATCGCGCTGATCCCGGAGAGTCGCAAGAGCGAAGGTCTCGCGCTGCTGCGCTCGGTGAGCGACAATCTGGTGGTGTCGGCGCTGCGAAAGCTGTTCCCGAGCGGGCTGTTCGACCAGCGCGGTGCGCAGCGCACCTCCGATGCCCTGATCCGGCAATTGAGGATCGCGACACCGAGTGCGCGTCAGACCGTCGGCCTGCTCTCGGGCGGCAACCAGCAGAAGGTCGTGATCGGCAAATGGCTGGCGGCCGGCTCAAAGCTCTTCATCTTCGACGAGCCGACGCGCGGCATCGACATCGGCGCCAAGTCCGAGATCTTCGCGCTGATCGACCGCCTGGTTGCGGAAGGCGCGGCGGCGCTGATGATCTCGTCCGAACAGGTCGAGATCTGCCATGTCTGCGACCGCGCCTATGTGATGCGCGAGGGGCGCATCGCCGGCCACCTGAACCGCAACGAACTGACCGAGGAGAACATCGTGCGACTGGGGATGCATCATGCGTGAGGCCGCGGTCGTTTCACAGCCCAATCCGCTGCAACGCATTCCCGGCGTTGCCATCGTGCTGGTGCTCCTGATCACGCTGTTCAGCGTGATCGCGCCGGGATTTCTGTCGGTCGCCAATCTCTCCAACGTGCTCGTGCAGTCGACCATCCTGACCATGCTCGCGCTGCCGATGACGCTGATCATCATGACCGAGGGGCTGGACCTGTCGATGGGCGCGGTGCTGACGCTGACCTCGCTCTGCGTCGCGATCGTGTCGCTCGCCACCAAATCGATGCTGCTGGGTTTAGGCGCCGGCCTGCTGGTCGGCGCGGCCTTCGGCGTCGCCAACGGCTGGCTGGTGGCGATCCTGGGCATTCCGCCCTTCGTTGCCACGCTCGGTACGCTCGGCATGGCGCAGGGCCTGTCGCTGATCGTCAGCGACGGCCAGAGCGTGGTCGGCATCCCCCACAGCGTCCGCGACATTTATTCAGCGACGCTGCTCGGCATTCCCGTGCCGATCGTGATGGCTCTCGTGACCTACGCGGCGTTCCACGGCCTGCTCTATCACACCCGCTTCGGCACCTACATTTTCGCACTCGGCGGCAATCGCGAGGCGCTGCGCTATGCCGGCCTCTCGCCGAACCGTCTGCTGATCGCGGTCTACGCGATCGGCGGCGCCATGGCGGGCGTCGCGGGCCTGTTGATGACCGCGCGGATGAATTCCGGCCACCCCACCGCCGGCCTCGGACTTGAATTCGATGCCATCGCCGCCGTCGCGGTCGGCGGCACCTCGTTCGAGCGCGGCAATGGCTGGCTGCTCGGTACCCTGCTCGGCGTCCTCTCGGTCGGCGTGTTGCGCAACGGCTTGAACCTGATCTCGCTGCCCTCCTCCGTGCAGGTCGCAAGCGTCGGCGTGCTCGTCATCGTCGCGCTGTTCCTCGACGGTCTCAGGAGCCGGGCATGACCGACATCACCAAAGAGGCGATGATGCCGCCCCGTTCCTTCCTGTCGCAGGATGCGATCCAGGTGTTCTATCGCCTGCTCGCGGCCCTCTTGATCTGCGCGGTGCTCGCCGTGCTCAGCGATTCCTTCCTGAGCCTCGGCAACATCCTCAACGTGCTCCGGCAGGCGAGCCTGACCTTCTTCATCGCCTCCGGCCTGACGCTGGTGGTGCTGACGGCCGGCCTCGACCTCTCCGTCGGCGCCAATGTTGCGCTGTCGGCCTGCATCGCCGGGACCGTGATCCACAAGACCGGCTCGCCGGCGCTCGGCATCCTCACCGGGCTTGCCTGCGGCGGCATCGTTGGCCTGCTCAACGGCGTCATGGTCACCGCGCTGCGCATCCCCTCCTTCATCGCCACCTATGGCATGCTCTGGGTGCTCAACGGGCTCACCTATTGGTACATGGCGGGCGAGACGCTGCACGGCTTCCCGGCGGGCTTCCGGCAGATCGGCAGCGGTTATCTGTTCGGCCTGCCCATCCCGGTCTATCTGCTGCTGGTGTTCCTCGGGATCGGGACGCTGTTTGCGCAACGGACGATCTGGGGCCAGGAGATCTATGCGATCGGCGCTAATCCGGTCGCCGCGCGCCTCTCCGGCATTCCGGTCGCGCGCCGCCTGCTGCTGGTCTATGCGGTCTCAGGCACCATGGCGGGACTTGCCTCGATCATCTTCCTGTCGCGGCTCAATTCGGCCGAGGCCGATATCGGCGAGAGCCTGACGCTGCCGGCGATCGCGGCCGTTCTGATCGGCGGCACCTCGCTGTTCGGCGGCGTCGGCACCGTGTTCGGCACCTTCATCGGCGCGCTGATCCTGACGCTGGTGCTGAACGGCATGAACCTGCTCTCGGTCAGCGCCAACTGGCAGCCGCTGGTGACAGGCATCATCGTCATTCTCGCGGTGTGGCTCGACATGAAGACCCGCCGCCGCGCGCAATGAGTTCATTGAGTTCCAACAAGCAAAATGAGGGATGGAGGCAACATGAGACAACATAAACTGGCTTACCTCGCACTGCCGCTGCTGATGGCGGCCGCGTTCACCAGCGAGGCGCGCGCCGACGGCGAGACCATCGCCGTCTTCACCAAGAACCAGACCAACCCGTTCTTCCAGACGGTGCGGGTCGGCGCCGACAACATGGCGAAGACGCTGAACGCCAAGACGCTGCAATACATCCCGACCAAGCCCGACAGCATCCCGGAGCAGCTGAGCCAGATCGAGGACGTCGTCGTGAAGAAGCCGAGCGCGATCGTGTTCACGCCGGTTGACTACAAGGCGATGGTGCCCGGGGTCGAGAAGATCAACGAGGCCAAGATCCCCGTCGTCAACATCACCGACCGCTCCGCGGGCGGCAAGTTCCTCTCCTTCGTCGGCGCCGACGATTACAGCCTCGGGCTCGAGACCGCGCGCTTCCTGCTCAAGACGCTGGGCGGCAAGGGCAACATCGTCATCATCGAGGGCGTCAAGGGCTCGCTGACCAATGTCGATCGCGTCCGCGGCTTCAACGACGCGCTGAAGGAGACCCCCGGTGCGAAACTCCTGGCGTCGCAGCCGGGTAACTACCAGCGCCTCCAGGCGCTTCAGGTCATGGAAAACCTGATGCAGTCGAATTCGCAGATCGACGGCGTGCTGGCGGCCAACGACGCCATGGCGGTCGGCGCGATCGAGGCGCTCGACGGCGCCAACCGCAAGGCCCAGGTGATCGGCATCAACGGTACCAAGGAGGCGATCGACGCGATCAAGTCCGGCAAGCTGCTCGCGAGCGGCGACTACAACGGATTTGCCCAAGGCTGCCTCGGCACCATGATGGCGATCCGGTCCTTGCGCAACCAGCCCGTCATCGCCGAGATCGTGCTGAAGCCGACTGTCATCACCAAGGACAATTTTGGACCCTTCGACGTGCCGCTGGAGCAGCGGACCTGCCCGACCTTCGAGGAGGCCGGCAAGCTCAGCGCGAAGTAGGCGCATTCACGATGATCTGGACGGCCGTCGTGGCGGCCGTCCCAAGAACCGAGCTAAGAAACGGAGACCACCATGCTGTTCGCCATTCACGCCATCGACCGCGCCGGCGCGCTGCCGACCCGGCTTGCCAATTACGATGCCCACAAGACGTTCCTGAGCGACACCTCGCGCTACGGCGTCAAGATCGTGATGTCGGGGCCGCTCGTCTCCGACGATGGTCAAACGATGATCGGCAGCCTGTTCCTGATCGAGGCGCCCGGCCGTGGCGACGTCGAGGCCTTCAATCGCGCCGATCCCTTTGCCGCGGCCGGCATCTGGGAAAAGGTCACGATCACGGGCTTCCTGCGCCGGCAGGGTTGAGGCCGGCCCCATCAAAAATGCGAAAACAACCCCATGCACAGTAGAATGGGGTTGTTTTTGCTGACGAATTTCCGGCGCGAATCTCACCCTTCAGCCGCTCGTCGCCACAGCTCCGTCTTCGAGATGACAGGCCACCCACTGCTCGGTCCCAGTTGCGCGAAGCACCGGCTCTTCGACCCGGCAGCGATCGAAGACGAGCGGGCAGCGAGTGTGGAAGCGGCATCCCTTCGGCGGATTGATCGGGCTCGGCACGTCGCCCTTGAGGATGATGGGATTGCGCTGGGCGCCCGGCTCGGGGAGCGGCACCGCGGACAGCAGCGCTCTGGTGTAGGGATGCCTTGGCGCGGCAAAGATCTCTCGGCGCGGCGCTATCTCGACGATCTTGCCGAGATACATCACGGCGACGCGGTGGGTCATGTGCTCGACGATGGCGAGGTCGTGGCTGATGAACAGCAGCGCGAGCCCGAACTCGCTCTGGAGATCCTGCAGCAAATTGACGATCTGCGCCTTGACCGAGACGTCGAGCGCCGAGACCGCCTCGTCGCACACGATCAGCTCGGGTTCGGCCGCGAGCGCGCGGGCGATGCCGATGCGCTGGCGCTGGCCGCCGGAGAACTCGTGCGGCCGGCGGTTCAGCGCCTCGCGCGGCAGCCGCACCGTGTCCATCAGGGAGGTGACGCGGACCTCGAGATCCTCGGCGGATTTGGCGAGGCCGAAATTCCGGATTGGCTCGGCCAGAATGTCACGCACCCGCATGCGCGGATTGAGGCTGGAGAACGGATCCTGGAACACCACCTGCACGCGCCGGCGCATCTGGCGCATCGTGCCCGGATGTGCGTCGTCGATACGCTGGCCGTCGAGGATGACTTGGCCCGCGGTGATGTCGAACAGCCGCAAGATGGCGCGGCCGACCGTCGACTTGCCGCAGCCGGACTCACCGACGAGCGACAGCGTCTCGCCGCGCGCGATCTCGAAGGAGACGCCGTCGACCGCATAGACGAATTCGGACTTGCGGCCGAACAGGCCGGACTTGACCGGAAAGTGCTTCTTGAGGTCGTTGACCTGGAGCAGCGGAGGGCTCATGCCGCGACAGCTCCTTTGGCCGCATAGTGGCAGGCGGCGACGTGACGAGGGCCCTTCTCCTCGAGCCCCGGCGCATATTGGCGGCACAGATCGGTCGCGAGCGCACAGCGACCGGCAAAGACGCAGCCGGTGATCGGCTTTCTGAGATCGGGCACCTGCCCGGGAATTTCGGCGAGCCGTCTTGCCGTGCCCGTGAGCGACGAGCCGAGCCGCGGCACCGCACCTAACAGGCCTTGCGTATAGGGATGACGCGGCGAGCGGAACAGTTCCGCCACCGGCGCCTCCTCGACCTTGCGGCCCGCATACATCACCATGACCCGCTCGGCGATCTCGGCGACGACGCCGAGGTCGTGGGTGATCAGGATGATGGCGGCGCCGACACGGCGCTTGAGGTCCAGCATCAGCTTGAGGATCTGCGCCTGGATCGTCACGTCGAGCGCGGTGGTCGGCTCGTCGGCAATGAGAAGCTTGGGATTGCAGGCCAGCGCAATGGCGATCATCACGCGCTGGCGCATGCCGCCGGAGAGCTGGTGCGGATATTCGCGCACGCGCCGCTTCGGCTCGGGAATGCCGACCAGCGTCAACATCTCGATCGCGTGCGCCTCGGCGGCCTGCTTGTCCAGGCCCTGATGGATCATCAGCGTCTCGCGGATCTGCCGGCCGACGGTCAGCACCGGATTGAGGCTGGTCATCGGCTCCTGAAAGATCATCGAGATGTCGTTGCCGCGGATCGCGCGCATCTCGCGATCGGAGAGTTGCAGCAGGTCTCTCCCGGCAAAGCGGATCGCACCTGCGATCCTGCCTGGCGGCTCCGGGATCAGCCGCATCAGCGACATCGATGTCACCGACTTGCCGCAGCCGGACTCCCCGACGATGGCCAGCGTCTCGCCCTCGTTGACATGGAAAGACACCCCGTCCACCGCGCGGTTGATGCCGCCGGGGGTGCGGAAATGAGTCTGGAGGTTATCGACTTCGAGCAGCGCCATCGCGATCAGCCCCGGTCAGAGACGCTTGGCCATGCGCGGATCGAGCGCATCGCGAAGGCCGTCGCCGAGCAGATTCACCGCAAGCACGGTGACGGACAAGAAGGCCGCCGGAAAGAACACGATGTAGGGCTTGACCTGCCACAGCGCGCGGCCCTCGGCCATGATGTTGCCCCAGGACGGAATGGTCGGCGGTGTTCCGGCGCCGATGAAGGATAGGATCGCCTCGGTGATCATGGCGCTGGCGCAGATGTAGGTCGCCTGCACCAGCATGGGCGCAAGCGTATTGGGCAGGATGTGGCGGAGGATGATCATCGGTGTGCGCGTGCCGCAGGCGACCGCGGCATCTACATAGGGCTGCTCGCGCAGCGACAGCACCACGCTGCGCACGAGCCGCGAAACGCGCGGGATCTCGGCGACGGTGATGGCGAGGATGACGTTGCCGACGCTCCCCCGCGTCAGCGCCATCAGCGCGATCGCCAGCAGGATCGGCGGGATCGACATCAAGCCGTCCATGAAGCGCATCAGGATGCCGTCGGCCCAGCGGATGAAGCCGGAGACCATGCCGATGGCAAGACCCGCCACGGATGCGAAGATCGCGACCGACAGGCCGACCGTGAGCGAGACCCGCGCCCCGAACAGCACGCGCGAGTAGATGTCGCGGCCGAGCACGTCGGTGCCGAACCAGAAATCGGCGGACGGCGCACGCGTGCGCTTGGCAGGGGCGAGCGCGGTCGGATCGACCGTTCCGAGATAAGGCGCGAAGACCGCGATAAGCACGAGCGTCAGCAGCAGCGCGCCACCAATGGCGACCGTCGGATGGCCGCGCAAAAACCCGACGAAGCCGCGCCGGATCGTGACCGGCCGCAGGATTTCCGGCAGTTGTGGCGCAAGAACGAGCCCGGCCGGGAGCGCCTGCGGATTGAGGGTCGTGTCGGTCAATAGCGGATCCTCGGGTCAACGAGCGTATAAATGACGTCGATCATCAGATTGACGAGGACGTAGACGAAGCTGAACAGCAGGACGATGCCCTGGATGACGGGATAATCGCGGCGCAGGATCGCATCGATCGTGAGCCGGCCGAGGCCGGGGATCGCGAACACGCTTTCGGTGACGACCGCGCCGCCGATCAGGAGCGCGATGCCGATCCCGATCACGGTCACGATCGGCACCGCCGCGTTCTTCAGCGCGTGAATGAACAGGATGCCGCCCTGCCCGAGGCCCTTGGCGCGCGCGGTGCGGATATAGTCCTGCTGCAACACTTCGAGCATGGCGGCGCGCGTGATGCGCGCCACCAGAGCGATGTAGACGCAGCCGAGCGCGATCGCGGGCAGGATCAGGTTCTCGAGCCACGGCCAGAAGCCTTGGTTGAGCGGCGTATAGCCCTGCACCGGCAGCCATTCGAGCTCGAGCGCGAAGATGTAGGCGAGCATGTAGCCGACCACGAAGACGGGCAACGAGAAGCCGAACACGGCAAAGCCCATGATGACGCGGTCGATCAGGCTGCCGGCCTTCCAGGCCGCCACCACGCCGAGCGGCACCGCCACCACGATCGTCAGCAGCAGCGTGACGATCATCAGCGACAGCGTCGGCCCTAAGCGCTGTCCGATCATCGCCGAGACCGGCAGATTGGTGAAGATCGAGGTGCCGAGATCGCCGTGCAGGATGCGCCAGACCCAGCCTCCGAACTGGACCAGGAAGGGACGGTCGAGACCGAGGCTCTGGCGGATGCGCTCCACATCCTCCGGGCTCGCCTGGTCGCCCGCGATCACCACGGCGGGATCACCCGGCGCGATGTAGAGCAGGCTGAACACGAACAGCGCGACGATTGCCATGACCGGCAGGGTCGCGACGATGCGACGGAGGATATAGGAGAGCATCTGGCCTCAACGCACGATCATGCAGACTTCGACACGCCCCAGAAGAACGGCAGCGGCCCCTTGGTGATGCCGGAGACGTTCTTGCGCCAGGCCGTGTAGGTCAGGAAGAAGCCGGTCGGCGCATAGACGACATCCTCGAGCGCCGCCTTGTTGACCCGCCCGATCGCCGCCTTCTCTTCCTCGAGATTCTTGGCGTCGAACCAGGTCGTGATCTCCTTCTCGGTATTCGGACTATTGGGCCAGCCGAACCAGGCCTTCTCGCCGTTGGCGCGGATGGCGGTATAGGCGGCGGGCGTGATGCAGTCGGCGCCGGCGTGCCAGCTGTGGAACATGTTCCAGCCACCCTGCCCGGGCGGCGTCTTCGCCGCGCGGCGCGAGCCGACCGTGCCCCAGTCCGTCGCGACGAAGTCGACATTCATGCCGAGCCGCTTCAGGAGATCCGCGGTCACGTCGCCTTGCGCCTTGGTGATCGGCTGATCCTGCGCCACCAAGCAAGTCACCGGCTGGCCGGAATAGCCGCTTTCGGCCAGCAGCTTCTTGGCCGCATCGAGATCGCGCTTGCCCTTCAGGATCTCGCCGCCGAGCTCGCTGTAGAGCGGCGTATCCGGCGTGAAGAAACCCGGCAACGCCTTCCACAATGCGTTGTCGTCGCCGACGATCGCCCGCATGTAGTCTTCCTGGCTCATCGCCATCAGCACCGCGCGCCGCGCCCGCACGTCGTTGAACGGCGCGAATAGATGGTTCATGCGGAACGAGCCGATATTGCCGAGGGGATCGCCGATGTCGACGCTGATGTTCTTGTTCTTCTTCAGCACGGGCACGAGATCGGCGATCGGATTCTCCCACCAGTCGACCTCGCCGTTCTGCAGGGCGGCGGCCGCGGTGGCCGGATCCGGCATCACGATCCATTCCACGCGATCGACCAGGATCTGCTTGCCGCCGGCAAGCCAGGAGGCTTTCTCCTGCCGCGGGACGTAGTCTGCGAATTTCTCGAACACGGCCTTGGCGCCGGGGACCCATTCGCCCTTGGCGAATTTCATCGGACCCGAGCCGACATACTCGGTGATCTGCTTGAACGGATCGGTCTTGGAGATACGCTCGGGCATGATGAAGGAGCACGGCGCGTTGTTCTTGGCGAGAGCGTAGAGCATCTTCGGGAAGGGCTGCTTCAGGACCCATTTGAAGGTGCGGTCGTCGACGGCGGTCAATTCCTGCTGGATCGCAATGATCATCAGGCCCATCGGATCGCGCGCAGCCCAGCGCGACAGGCTCGCAATGACGTCCTTGGCCAGCACCGGCTCGCCGTCGTGGAACTTGAGACCGGGGCGCAAGCGGAACGTCCAGGTCTTGCCGTCGTCGGAAGTCTCCTCGGACTCGACCATCTGGCGCTGCGGCTGCAACGAGGAATCGATGCCGTAAAGCGTATCCCAGACCAGCGCGGCGGCATTCCGCACGACATATTGCGTGCCCCAGATCGGATCGAAATTGGCGAGATTGGCCTGCGGCACGAAGCGAAGGGTGCGGGCTGATGCGCCTTGCGCGATCGCGGGGGCCGAGAGGCCCGTCAATGCCAGACCGCCCGCGCCAGCCAGTCCCTTCAATACGGTCCTGCGATCCATGAAGTCCTCCCAATAATGCCGTGATGCCGGCCATCGTTGGCCAAGAGCAGGTGAAACCAGAACCCATTGGCGTGCAAATGGTATGCCACTAACCGGACCTTCGCCAGCGGGATCTCAACGTCATTTGGGCCGGCCCAGGCCTCACAGAGCTGCCGCCAGCATCTCGCCGGTCTCGATATGCGGGATGGCCTCGACCAGCTTGCGCGTGTAATCGGTCTTCGGATTGTCGAACAGCGCCCGGCTCTCGCCCTGCTCGACGATTCCGCCATTGCGCAGCACGATGGTGCGGTCGCAGAGCATGCGCACCACGTTGAGATCGTGGCTTACGAACAGCAGCGCGATGTCGTTCTCGCGCCGCAAGCGGTCGAGCAGTTGCAACACAACCGCCTGCACCGAGACATCGAGCGCGGCCGTCGGTTCGTCCAGCACCAGAAGCCGCGGCCGGCAGGCGATGGCGCGGGCGATGCCGACGCGGGCCTTCTGGCCGCCGGAGAGCTGGTGCGGAAACCGCGGCAACAGATCCAACGGTAATCCCACCCGCACGGCGCATTCCTCCACCCGTTCGCGAAGCGCCTCACCCGGACGCATGCCGCCAAGCCGCATCAGGGGGTGGGCGATACAATCGAACGCCGTAAAGCGCGGATTGAGGCTCTCGTTCGGATCCTGGAACACCATCTGGATGTCTTTGCGCAAGGGCGAGCGGTGAAAGTCGCGCGAGGCCACGTGTCCGATCGAATGCCCGTCGAACACGATGTCGCCTTCGCTCGGGTCGATCAGGCGGCAGATCATCCGCGACGTCGTGCTCTTGCCGGAGCCGGACTCCCCGACGAGACCGACGCTCTCGCCGCCGGCCATCGTCATCGAGAAGTCGGCCACCGCGGCAGAGCCCTCGTCGAAGCGTTTTGCCAGTTTTCGCACTTCCAGGAGCGGCGGCGTGCCATGCACGAGTTCCGCTCGGGGCTTGCTGGCGACAGTCGCGGAGCGCTCTTTCTCCTCTTCCGTCACGAGGTCTTCGATACGGGACGTCGCGGTCGGCGATGCCGCGACCAGGCGCCTGGTATAAGCGTGCTGCGGCGCGCCGAAGAGTGTCCTGGAACTCGCCTCCTCGACGATGCGGCCACGTTCCATCACGGCGATGCGGCGGCAATAACGCGCCGCGAGCCCGAGATCGTGCGTGATCAGGATCGTGGCCATGCCGCGCGCGGCGGCGATATCCGCCAGGAGATCCATCACCACTTTCTGGGTGGTGACGTCGAGGCCGGTGGTCGGCTCGTCCGCGATCAGCAGCGCGGGATTGCAGGAGATCGCGATCGCTATCATGACGCGCTGGCACATGCCGCCGGAGAGCTCGTGCGGATAGGCGTTCATCCGCGCCTCGGGTTCGCGGATCTGAACGGCGCGCAGCAGGTCCAGCGCCTCGGCGCGCGCGGCGTCCTTGGAGATCCGCTTGTGGGTGAGGATCGCGTCCGCGATTTGCAGGCCGATGGCCCGGATCGGATTGAGCGCCGCCCGCGGGTTCTGGAAGATCATCGACATCGCGGCGCCCTGGAGCTGACGAAGGTCATCGCCCCTGAGTTTTGTCACGTCCCGTCCACGAAACAGGATCCTGCCGCCGGTGACGCGCCCCGCTGCGTCGAGCAGCCGCGTCGTGGCGAAGCCCGTCACAGACTTGCCCGAGCCGCTCTCGCCGACGAGGCCGAGCATCTCGCCCTTCTCGACCGTGAGCCTCACGCCGCGCACGGCCTCGACCATGCCGCGTCGCGTCGAGAACGCGACGTGGAGGTCGTCAATGCTGAGCAGCGCCTCGCTCATGTGCGCATGCGGGGGTCGAGAATGTCCCGCATCCCGTCCCCGAGGAGATTGAAGCACAGCACGGCCATCATCAGCGCCAGACCCGGAAATGCGACCAGCCACCACCGCCCGGTCGAGATGAAGCGCGCGCCTTCCGCGACCATGATGCCCCATTCCGGCGTCGGCGGCTTGACGCCCAGACCGATGAAGGACAGGCCCGCGGCGTTGAGAATGGCCCAGCCGAGGTTGAGCGAGATCTGCACCGCCATCGCCGGCAGGATGTTCGGCAGCAGGAAGCGCAGCACCACCGAGAAATGGCTCTCGCCGCAGGCCCGCGCCGCCTCCACCCAACCGACATTCCGGCGGACATTGACCTCGGCCCGCGCGAAGCGGATGTAGAAGGGAAGATTGATGATCGCGGTCGCGATCACGATGTTCTCGATCCGGTTGCCGAGGGCTGCGACCATGGCCATCGCCAGAACGAACAGCGGAAAGGCCATCATCACGTCGACGAAGCGGCCGACGCCGCGATCGAGCCGGCCACCGGCATAGCCACAGAACGAGCCGACCACGGCTCCGATCGCGAAGGAGATGCCGACGGCCGAGACCGCTATGGCAAGATCTAGACGCGCGGCGATGATGAGACGGCTGAACACGTCGCGCCCGAGCTGGTCGGTGCCGGCAATGTGCGCCGCGCTCGGCGGCAGCAACGCCTCCGAGACATTGGAGGCCACGGGATCGTAAGGCACGATCCACGGTCCGAAGATCGCGACCAGCACGAACAGGAGCACGCCGGTGGCGGCAACGGCGGTGAGCGGGTTTCCGCGCAGGATCCAGACCGAATGGCGGAGGGTTGCGCTGGTCATCCGATCGACACCCTGGGATCGGCGATGCCGTAGCAGATGTCCACGACCAGGTTGACCAGCACAAACAGGCTGGCCATCAGCAGCACAAAGCCTTGCACCGGCGCATAGTCGGAGGACAGCAGCGCATCGAGCGCATAGGAGGCAACGCCCGGCCAGGAGAACACTTTCTCCACCAGCACATTGGCGCCCAGCATGGTCGAGAATACGATGCCGGCGATGGTGATCACGGGGAGGATCGCATTGCGTAGCGCGTAGGTCACGACCACCTTGCGCCAGGACAGTCCGACCGAGCGCGCGGTGCGCACGAAGTCACTGCCGAGCGAGACCAGCATCGAGGCACGCGTGATCCGCGCCAGCGGCGCAATCACGAACAGCGCCATGCTCACCGCCGGCAGGATCAACTGCTTGCAGGCCGCCCACCAGCCCTCGAAATCGCCGGCGAGCAGGAAGTCGATCGAGAGAAACCCGGTGTGCTGCGGCGGCAGCGACGTGAAGACGTCAATCCGCCCTGTCGGATCGGGTGCAAGGCCGAGCAGATAGTAGAAGACGTAGATCAGCAGCAGGCCCGACACAAAGGTCGGCACGCAGACGCCGAGCGCGCAGAACAGCCGGACGCCGTGATCGACGACGGAGCCCGGCCTCAAGGCCGCGAGCACGCCGAGCGGCACCGCGGCGATCAGCGCGATCAGGAGCGCGGTGAAGGTGAGTTCGAGCGAGGCCGGCAGCCGCTCGCGCAGATCCTTCAGCACCGGCTGCCCGGTCATCATGGAGCGGCCGAGATTGCCGCGGCCGATGTCGGAGAGATAGAACACGAGCTGCTCCGGCACCGACTTGTCGAGCCCCATCTGCTTGCGGATCTGCTCGATCTCCTCCTTGCCGGCGTTGGGCCCGGAGGCGAAGAACACCGCGGGGTCGCCGGGCAGGACGCGCATCAGGAGGAAAGTGAAGACCAGCACACCGAACAGCGCCGGCAGCGACGACAGCAGCCGCCCGCCCGCCCGCACCATCGTTGCGCCAAGACCGGTCCTCACCTTCCAGAGCTCCTTTCGTCTGACGCTATCACTTGCGGCTGACATCGCGATAGTCGACCTGGCGGTGGAACTCGTAGGTGTAGCCCTCGATCGAGGACGCCATCACCGCATCCTGATTTGGCTGCCACAGCATGATTTGCGGCATCAGATCGAAATGCATCGCGTTGAGCTTGCGGCCTGCTTCCTCGTACTTCGCCTTGTCCGGCTCGAAGCGGGCTTCCTGCGCGATCGCGGCGAGCTCCGCGTTGTTGATCGAGCTGTAATTCCAGCGCTGATTGCCGGTGTAGAAGTTGCGGTAGAAGTAGTCCGTGGACGGCAGCCAGGCGACGATGCCTTCGGTGTAGAAGGGCAGCTTCTTCTCGTTGATCTGCGTCGACATCTGCGCATCCGGCAGCTTCTGGATGTCGACCTTGATCCCGATCTTGCCGAGCGATTCCTTCACCAGCGCCGCCATCGGCTCGGCGGTCGAGGCTTGGCCGACATTGAAGCTGAAGGTGGTCGAGAAGCCCTCGGGGAGCCCGGCGGCCTTGAGAAATTCCCTGGCCTTGTCGAGATCGATCTTGACGGGTTGCTGGAACGGATAGATGCCGTTCAGCGGCTTGCCGTCCGGCCAGCTCGCACCGAACAGCGGCGCGCCGCGGCCGAACAGGGCGGCCTTGAACATGTCGTCATAGGGCAGCGCGAAGGCGACGGCGCGGCGGACATTGACGTTGTCGAAGGGCGGGATCTGATTGTTCATCGAGACGAAGGTGATCGAATTGTATTGCGGCGTCGAGATCACCTTGAGCTTGCCCTTGGCCTCCAGCGACTGCACGTCGCTGGCCTGCAGATCAACGACGAGATCGGCATCGCCGCGCTCGACCAGATTCGCGCGCGTCGCCGGCTCCGGCACCGACTGAATGATCACGCGCTTGAAGAACGCCGGCTTATCGGGCGAGCCACGATTCCAGGCCTCGTTGCGCTTGACGATCACCTGCTCGCCCGGCTTGAACGTCTCGATCACATAGGCGCCGCTGCCGGCGGTGTGCTCCTTCAGCCAGGCGGTGGCCCAGGGATCATCCGCTGTCGCGTGCTCCTTCGCCACCTTCGAATTGATGATCATGGGATAGACGGTGGCCAAGTTCGGCAGCGCGAGCTTGTCGGGCTTCGGCAACGTCACCTCGATCGTGAGGGGATCGATGACCTTGAACTGGTCGGCCGACGTCAGGGAGCCGGTCAGCAGTTGCGCCTTGCCGAGGATCGGCGCGGTGACGCAGCGATCGAGCGACCATTTCACGTCCTCGGCCGTGACCGGCGAGCCGTCCTGGAATTTTGCATCCTTGCGCAGGCGGAAGGTGAGCTTCAACCCGTCGGGGCTGACGTCGTAGGATTCAGCGAGCTCGCCGGTGATCTTGTCGAGATCGAACACCCATTTGCCATTGAGCTGCTTGCGACCGAACGCCACCAGCCGGTCGTAGGTGCTCATGCTCAGCGCGAAGGATTCGCGGGTCGAACCGGGGATGTTGGGATCGAGCGTGTTGACGGATGCGCCGGTGACATAGCGCAGCGTCTCCGCCCGGGTTTGCGCCTGCGAAGGCGCGGTGGCGATGAGCAACAGCGCAGTGGCGGCGAGCACGGAGGACGCCGGCCTGAAGGACACAAAACGCATTCGTTTTCCCCAAGATTTCGACAACAACGCCAGCAAGGCAGGTTAAGAAAGAAGCAAGTTGCGCGCCAGTCTCATGATGCGATTCTGCGGACGCTTCGTCGCGGCGGCGCATGGATGATCATCGCAATTCCCCGCTGCTTCGCGCTTGCCGCGTGACCACGGCCTGCGGCACGTCATAGGCGCTGAGCGAGGCCCAGTGCCGCGCAACATCGGCGCGGAACAGGCCACGCGTCAGGCCATGAACCAGCTTGGGCACCGCGGTCGTCATCGCGTTGATCGACGATCCCGACGGGCCGAAACTCATGGTCGAGGCGATGGCGAACAGATGGATGTCGGAAATCCAGGGTGTCTCACCCGGCACGCGCTCGGTGAAGGCATAATCGTCGGCGAGATACGGGAAACGGCCGAGCCGCGCGTTGCGTTCGTTCGAAGGCGGCAGATAACGGTCGGTCCAGGTCGCGATATTGCCGGCAAAATTGGAGAGCTCACCGCGGCCGGCAAAGTTCATGTCGATGCCGGTGCCGCAGATGACGAAGTCCGCCGCGATGGTTCCGCGCGGCGTGTGCAATTCAATGCCTTTTCCGGTCGCGCACGCGGCTTCGATCGGCGCGCCCTCGTGCAATGTGAAATTGGCGTGGCGCGCGCAGCGGTCGTAGGTCGCTTGCGGAAATCCCTCGCGCATTTCCAGGATCGTGCGCATGAAACGCCAGCGCCAGGCATCATCGAGATCGCTGAGATGACGCAGGAAGCCGCGGAAGGTCAGCCAGCGATAGGGCTGGATCACCTGGATCTGCGCACGGCGACACAGTAGGTGCACTTCCGCAGCCCCCGCCTCCAGCGCCGTGGCCGCATTGTCGAACGCAGATGCGCCGGCACCGATCACGGCGACGCGCTTGCCGCGAAGGTTTTCGAAATCGATCTCGTCGGCGACAGTTGCGACCGACCCGGCCGGCAGATCGCGCAGCGGCTCGGGGATCATCCAGCCGCCCATGCCCTCCTGCCCCGTCGCCAGCACGATCTTGCGCGCATGGAGCGTCTCGACGCCGTCGGCACGTGTCACGAGGGCAGCCAGCAGGCCGTCGGCCGCTGGCGCAATCTTCAGTAGCTCGCAGCCATTGCGCACCGGCAACGCGATCGTGCGCCGCAGCCAGAGCAGATAGTCCGCCCAATGCTCGCGCTCGATCAGGCCAAGCCCCTGCCAGCTCTCCTTGCCGAAACGGGCTTCATGCCAGGACTGATAAGTCAGGCTGGGGATATCGAGGTCGGGCCCCGTATAATCCTTCGGGCTGCGCAGCGTCGGCATGCGGGCATAGGTCAGCCACGGGCCCTCCATCCCCTCCGCGGCCTTGTCGAGCAGCAGGATGTTGCTGACGCGGGAGCGCATCAGGCCGAAGCCGATAGCCACGCCGGATTGGCCGGCGCCGACGATGAGCACGTCCAGCGCAGGCTTGCCGTCCGGGCCCATCTTCGGCTCGAGCCAGGCGGCGCCGGGATGCGCGATCCTGGCGAGATCGGCGCGAATGCCCCCTTCGAGTTCTGTCAGCGCATCGCTCATGCCGCGAGCCAACCTCCGTCGATGATGGCCGAGCGCCCTTGCGGTGGCATGTCAAATCTCCTCCCGGTGCTGCATCCACCAGGTGCTCATCGCCGCCGCAGACTCTGCGCAGCCGAACCGCGCGTGCCAGCCGAATTCGTCCGCCATCCGTGTAACCGAGAGCGGAGCGCGTTCCGGCCCTTGCAGTCTGATGAAGGTGCTCTCTCCGGGTGCCGCCAGCCGGCATTGCAAACCGGGATGCAAAGCCGCAAAGGCCTCGCCCCATTGCAGCGCAGACCACGCCGCACCGCTGGAGATGTTGTAGAGCCGGTGGCGTGGCCGCTCGGCCTCGATCAGCACAGCGACGGCTTCGGCGGCGTCTAGGGCATAAATCCAGTCCTTCACTCCTGGACCTGGCATGAGCGCCAGCCCGCAGCGAGCGAACTCGGCAAGGATCTGAAACTGAAGGCTCGGCGTATCCCGCACTTTGCCGATCCGCTCCCAAGGACCGAACACCGCGCTCAAACGCACGCTCAGGAAATCACCGCCAAAGAGCTCGGCGTGCCGCGCCACCGATCGTTCCGAGGTGAATTTGCTGATCGCGTAGAAGGAAATGGGATCGCACGGCGTTTCCTCGTCGAGGACCGGGTAACGGTGCCCCGCGGCACCATAGGCGGACGCCGAGGACAGATTGATCACGCGCCGAACGCCACGGCGGATCGCCGCGCTCAGGATCGGCATCTGAGCCATCACATTAATTTCGAGGATGTTCGAGGTCGTGGATCGCTCGAGCTGATCACCGGCCGTTATCGCAGCGCCAAGGACAATCGCATCGAAACCCTGTTTCAGAAGTACGTCGATCCTCTCGACGTCCGTGATCTCGCCCTGAACAAGGGTAAGCCGCTCCCGGTCGTCGACGAAGGATCGCTCCGCTCCCGCCGGCAATTGCTTGCGGTCATACAACGTCACCTCATGCCCGCGCGCGAGCAGCACCTCGGCGAGGTTGAGCCCGACAAAGCCGGTGCCGCCGAAGATGACGATCCTCATCGCGCGCGATCCGCGATCACAGCAGTTTTGCCCCGAAATTCCGTTCCGGGTCCATGTCGGCGACGAGACGGCCGGTGGGCTTGGCCGCCTCGCCGCCGCTGCGTGCCAGGAATTTTCCGCTGCCGGCATCGGCGAGGCACTTGTTGCCGTCGATGATGACCCGGCCGCGCGACAGCACGCTGACCGGCCAGCCCTTCAGCTTGCGGCCTGCAAACGGCGTGTAGCCGGCGAGGTCGTGCATCATCTCATCCGCGATCACGGTCTCGCGGTTGGGATCCCAGATCGCGATATCGGCGTCGGCACCGATCGCGATCGAGCCCTTGCGGGGGTGCAGATTGTAAATCTTGGCAGGCGCCGTGGACGTCAGCTCGACGAACTTTTCCAGGCCCAGCCGCCCCTTCGACACCATCGCATCGAACAGCAGCGGCAGCCGCAGCTCCAGCCCCGGCAGGCCGTTCGCGACTTGCTTGAAATTCGGATTGGGTCCAGCGCGCAGCTTGCCGGTCTCGTCAAAGCGATACGGCGCGTGATCCGACGAGATGGTCTGGAGATCGCCGAGCGACAGCGCCTGCCACAGCGCCTCCTGGTCTGCATGCGTGCGCGGCGGCGGGCTGCACATCCACTTGGCGCCTTCCGCGCCGGGCTTGTCGAGATCGTTCGCGGTCAGGAACAGGTATTGCGGACAGGTCTCGGCAAAAACCTTCAACCCCTGCCCGCGCGCGTCTCGGATCACCTTGGCGCCTTCGGCGGTCGAGACGTGGAAGATCATGATCGGCTGGTCGATCAGCGCGGCCATGCCGATCAGCCGGGTGAAGGCTTCCGCTTCCGACACGCGGGCATGGCTAACGGCGTGGTATTTCGGCATCGTGTATCCGCGCGCGAGCAATCGTTTCACCATCCAGGCAATGATGCCGTGGTTCTCGGCATGGGCGCACAGCATCGCGCCGGACTGGCGCGCGGCGAGC
Organism: Bradyrhizobium sp. TM102; assembly: GCF_009176685.1. Classification (NCBI taxonomy): domain Bacteria; kingdom Pseudomonadati; phylum Pseudomonadota; class Alphaproteobacteria; order Hyphomicrobiales; family Nitrobacteraceae; genus Bradyrhizobium; species Bradyrhizobium sp. TM102. Next base: position 5,390,298 of record NZ_AP021855.1, read on the forward strand.
AGGATGTCGAGCAACGGCTCGTCGTCGACCTTGAGCCGGTCATAGGTCATGAAGATCTTGATCGAGGCGTGGCCCTGCTTCACCAGCGCGGGAATGTGCTCCTCGACCGTCTCCTTGGTCGCGTCCGCGATGATCATGTGAAAGGCGTAGTCGATCACGGCGCCCTTCTTCGCCAGCTCATGATAATCCTCCACCACCTGCGGCAGATTCATGCCGACGTGTTGGGCGGCGAACGGGATCACCGTCGTGGTGCCGCCGAAAGCGGCAGAGACAGTCGCGCTCTCGAACGTATCGGCGTTCATGATTCCGGCGGCGGACAGCTGCTCGATATGGGCGTGGCTGTCGACGCCGCCGGGCAGCACCAACTTGCCGCGCGCGTCGATCTCGCGCCTGGCCGCCGGAAGCCCGCGGCCGACCGCCGCGATGGTCTCGCCGGAGATGGCAACGTCGGCCTCGAACACGTCGGTGGTGGTGGCGACGCGTCCGCCGCGGATGATCAGGTCGTAGGTGGGTTCAGTCATGAGGCACTCCGTGATAGGCTTGGGCAAATGCTCTCCATTTCGCAGGAAGACCATCATGTCCCGGCCGCGCATTCTCGTCATCAATCCGAACTCCAACCCCGCGGTCACGCAAGGGCTGGAGGACGCCTTGAGGCCGCTCGGTTTCGAGGGTGGACCGAAACTGGTCTGTCAGACGCTGGCCGAAGGTCCGTTCGGCATTGAGAGCCAGGCCGATGTCGACGGCGTCGCGATGCCGCTGCGACGGCTGGTGGAAGGTGACAACAGCTCGGCTGCCTTCGTCATCGCCTGCTACAGCGATCCCGGTCTTCAGGTCTGCCGCGAAGGCACCGAACGGCCCGTGTTCGGCATTGCCGAGTGCGGCGTGCTGACGGCGCTCGCCCGCGCCGAAACGTTCGGCGTCATCGCCATCGCGCAGCGCTCGATCCCGCGTCACATGCGCCATCTCAGGCAGATGGGACTGACCGATCGCCTCGCCGGCGAGCGGCCGCTCAATATGAGCGTTGCGGAGACCGCTTCGGGCGAAGGCACGCTGGCGAGGATGATCGACGTCGGCCGCGCACTGCGCGACCAGGACGGCGCCCGCGCCATCGTGATGGGCTGTGCCGGCATGGCACGGCACCGTCGCCCGCTCGAAGACGCGCTGGGCATCCCCGTGATCGACCCGACACAGGCGGCCGTCAGCATGGCGCTGGGTACGGTGCAGTTCTCGGCTCACTAGGCGTCCTTCAGCTCTTTGGCATCCTGCCGCGCGCGCCATTGCGCATGGCTCTCGCGCGTCAGCGAAAAGACATCCCGCTGGGTGGTGTAGAGATTGCCAAACATGCGGCCGATCGGCCGGTAAGCGTCGAGATCGACATACATGTTGGCCTCGTCGACCAGGCCCTCGCGGGCGTGAATCCTGAGCACCTCGCCAACCAGCAACTCCCGGTCAGGCGAGAAAGTCAGCACCACATGGCGGCGGCATTCCAGCGCAAAGGGCGCAGCAGCGAGCCGCGGCACTTTCACATCGACTGAGGGAAGAATCGCAAGCCCGGTCGCAGCGACCTCGCTGTCGCCGGAGGGGAAATCGACCGCGCAATCGTTCATCGCGACCGACAGCGCCTCGTCCACCATGTGCACGACGAACTCGCCGTCGCGATGGATGTTGCGGGTGGTATCCTTCGGGCTGTGATCCGGCTTGTGCTGAAGACCGAGCACGATCAGCGCGGGGCTCTCGGAGAACACATTGAAGAAGCTGAACGGGGCCGCATTGACCGCCCCGTTCTCGTCCAACGTCGTCACCAGCGCGATCGGCCGCGGCACGATTACGCCGCAGAGCAGCTTGTAGCGATCGCGCGGATCAAGCTCGCGCAAGGAAATGCCATGATCCGACATCGGCGTCATTTCTGCGGCGGCGGCACCGCGCCGGTTTGGCTGGTGATCAGGCCGTAATGCTCGATCCGGCGATGCTGCGCGAAATTGAAGATCGTGGTCTTGCCGAAATTTGTGGCGTCGAGATCGCAGGGATGGACCAGAAGCTCGTCGTCCTCCGTCCTCGCTTCCGCGACGATCTCGCCGTTGGGATCGACGATCAGGCTGCCGCCGAACAGCGGATGGCCATCCTCATTGCCGGCCTTGGCCACCGCGACGACCCAGGTCGAATTCTGATAGGCGCCGGCCTGCACGGAGAGGCGGTTGTGAAACAGGCGCTTCTCGACGCCCTCCTCGCTTCGCTCCGCATTGACGGAGGGCGTATTGTAGCCGATCAGCACCATCTCGACACCTTGCAGGCCCATGACGCGATAGGTCTCCGGCCAACGCCGGTCGTTACAGATCGCCATGCCGATGATGCCACCCAGCTCGCGCCAGACGTTGAAGCCGAGATCGCCCGGCTCGAAATAGCGCTTCTCCAGATGCTGGTGCGAGCGCTTGGTGTCGTACTCCACATGGCCCGGCAGATGGACCTTGCGATATTTGCCAACGATCTTGCCAGACTTGTCTGTCAGGATCGCCGTGTTGAAGTGATGGCCGTCCGGCGTCAGCTCCGCATAGCCGAAGTTCATTGCCATCCGGTGCTGCGCCGCGCGCTCGAACAGCGGCTTCGTCGCCTCGTTCGGCATCTCGCGCTCGAACCAGATGTCGAACTCGGCGCGGTCCTCCGCGTACCAGCGCGGGAAGAACGTCGTCAGTGCCAGTTCCGGATAGACGATAAGGTCGGCGCCTTTGGCCTTGGCTTCGTCCATCAGCGCGATCATGCGCTTGACCACGGCCTCGCGGCTATCGGCCTTCTGGATCGCGCCCATCTGGGCGGCGGCGACATTGACGATACGCATCAGCGATTTCCCGGTGATCTCTTGGAGGAAGTGAAAGCTTCAACGAATTGCCGGCGCGCAACATAACGCGGCACCGCCGATGGTTTCCAGCCGGATGGGCTGGACGGCTTGCAAGGCGTGATCGGCGCTCATCGGTGCTCCTCGTCGGCAATATCGAGGCCATGGTCGAGCGCATCCAGAAGCTGGTCCGCCTCGCGGTCGGAAATGACGAGTGGCGGTGCCAGGAACAGCGAAACCTGCTCACCGCTGGTTCCGATCACCGCGCCGGCTTCCAGCGCCCGCGTCGCGACGCGCGAGGCGATCGGATCTTCGGTAGTGTCGGCGCGCCAGGAGCGCCAGTCCGGTCCGTGCAGCTCCACCGTCCAGTGCAGCCCCTGCCCCGCCACGCGCTGCACGCTGGGGTGTTTCTGAGCGATCGCAAGCAAGCGGCGGCTGAACAGCTTCTCGAGGCTCTTCACATGCTCGAGAATATTGTCTTCGCTGACAACCTTCAGGTAGGCGCTGACGGCGGCCATGCTGATCGGATGGCCGCGCAAGGTGCCGTAATTCTGCCAGCTCGTGCCCTTCAATCGCTCGACGATCTCCTTCGACACCACGACTGCAGCGACGGCGGCGGCACCACCGCCAAGCGATTTTCCAAGCGTCACGATATCAGGACGGCTTTGCGCGCCCTGAAACGCGAACCAGCGCCCCGCGCGCCCTGCACCGGTGACGACCTCGTCCGCGATCCAGTATGATCCAGCCTCTCGCGCGCAGCGGGCGACTTCGTCCTGATAGGCGCCGTCGTAATAGATGCCGCCCTGGGTGTAGTCGATGATCGTCGCCGCGGTATCCGACAGCAGACGCGTGGCGTCGGCCAGATATTCGCTCGGTGGCTTGTTGTTGGCCGGCCCACCGTAGATCGCGCCATCCGGCGGCGGCAGGATTCGCACCGGCGCCATCGGCGCCGGCAGCCTGGAGCCGCCGGAGTGCACCGCAAGGCCGCCATGCCATTGCGGCTGCACGGTCATGCTGCGCGACAGGCCCGTGATGCCGTGATAGGCGCGCTCGCGCGTCGCCAGCGCCGAGCGCTGAGTCAAGGCCTGGCAGAGCGACAGCGCCATGTCGTTGGCCTCGCTGCCGCTGATGCAAAAGCGCACCGCGCCGACCCAATCGTCCTCGCCCTTGAACGCAATGGCCATCAGATCGTCGGCGGCCTGCTCGCGACCGACCCAGGTCCAGCCCTCGTTGACCACGGGCGTGTCCGCCGCCCGGCGGATCGCCTCCACCATCGCGGGATGACGGTGACCGAGACCGCCGCCGGTGTTGCTGCCGTCGATGAGCTTGCGGCCGTCCGCAAGATGAAAATAGACGCCCTCGCCGCCGACCACGGCCATGGGCGCGCTGTCGCCCGCGTTCAGCCCGGTTCGCAACAATCTGCTCATCGCAATCCCTTCACTCCGCAGCATCAGCGCCGTAGCCACCGCCGCCGCAAGTCTCGACGGTGACGAGATCGCCTTGCTGCAGCACGAGGTTGGATTTGCCGTCGATCGCGACGTTGGCGCCCTGCCTGACAAGCGAGATGCGACAGGCCTTGCCGGGTTCACCGCCCTGCATCCCGAATGGCGGAATCACCATGCGCTCGATGCAGGTCGTCAGATGCATCGAGGGCGCCAGAATGCGGTAGGCACGCACGACACCATCGCCGCCGCGGTGGGCGCCAGCGCCGCCGGATTGCCGGCGAATGGACTGCTGCTCGAGGCGGATCGCGTAGTTCGCCTCGATCACCTCGACCGGCGTGTTGGAGGTGTTGGACAGATGCACCCGGGTCGCCGAGATGCCGGCCCGATCGTGCCGCGCGCCTTCGCCGCCCCCGTGGACCTCGTAGAGCATCTTCCAGGAACCGTCCTGCCGCGGCTGCGCAAAGAACAGGACGCCCGCGGTGGTCGCGCCGCCCGCGGACAATCGTTCGGGGATGGTATCCTGCATGGCGCGGAAGATCGCATCGACGATGCGCATCGACGTCTCGTGGTTGCCCGCGGCGACGGAGGCCGACCAACCCGGCTCCAGGATCGAGCCCGGGCGGGTGACGATGGTCAGGGGGCGGAGCGCACCGGCATTCTGCTGCATGTCGCGCCCGCTCATGATGCGCGCGGCATAGGCGACGGCCGAGCGCGCCATGAACGGCGTCGTGTTGCAGAAATTCGAGACGCGGTCGCAGCTCCCCGAAAGGTCGAAGGTCGCCTCGTCGCCGGCAATGGTAATCCTGACGTGGATACGCGCGGGCGCGTCGTTCACGCTGCCGTCGTCGAGATGGTCTTCGCCCTCGTAGACCCCGTCCGGCAACGCGCGGATAGCCTCGCGCATCTCGATTTCGGAGAGGTCGTGCAGGCGCGACTGCGTCGCGGTGAACACCGCCTTGCCGTGCTCGCGGCAGAGGTCGACGATGCGCCGCTCGCCGGCCTTGGTCGCCGCGATCTGCGCGAGCAGATCGCCCTCACAGGATTCGGCGTCCCGAACATTGGCCTTGAGCAATTGCACGATCGGCGCGTTGATTCCGGCCGCGGTCGCGATCAGCACTGGCGGAATGCGCATCGCCTCCTGAAACGTGTCGATGGCTTTTGCAAAATAGCTGCCGGGCCAGGTGCCGCCGATATCCGGCCAGTGCGCGAGGCTGACCGCGAACGCCACGATCTCGCCATCGACAAAGACAGGGCGGACGACCTTGACGTCGTTGAGATGATTGCCGCCGAGCGCGCCGACATTGTAGATCAGCACGTCACCGTCGTTCAGGCTGTCGCGCGGCACCACCTTCAGCAATTCGGGGACCGTGTAAGCCATCGCGCCCAGATGGATCGGGATGTCGCGGCCCTGCCCGACCAGGCCGCCATGGCCGTCCGTGATCGCCGACGACAAATCGCCGGCCTCGCGCAGCAGCGGCGAGCGCGCCGAGCGCGTCATCACCAGGCTCATCTCCTCGGCCGCAGCCGAGAGCCCGTGCCTGATGACCTCGACGACGAACGGATCGAGCTTCATGTCGCCCTCCGCGCCAGGAACAGATTGCCTGAAACGTCCGGCCTCGCCTGCCAGCCCGGCGGCACCACCACCGTCGACCACGCGTCTTCGATGATGGCCGGGCCACTGACGGTGTCGGCCAGCGATGCGCGGTCGATAATCCCTGTCGCGATGTCGTGGAAGCCGTCGAACGAGCAGAGGCGCGTGCCTGATGACAGCGCCCTCGCCGCCGTCGCCGGCCGGCCCACCACCGTTGTCGACGGCCGACGCGCCTGTATCCGCACGGATTCGATGACGCAGGGCTCGCTCGTCGCATAGCCGAAGAGTTCGTGATGCCGCGCCAGAAAATCGCTCTTGAGCCTGATCACGTCGAGCGGCAGTGCGAGCGGGACTGGAATGGCGTCGTTCTGCGCCGCGTAACGCATCAGCGCCACCAGCTCGACTTCGATCTCCGCCTTCGCGACACCGTTGGCGATCAGGGGCGCCGACGCATCGTCAATGAGCGTCCCAATGCGCTCCGATACGCGCACGAGATCGATGCCGTCGAGATCGGCGCGCAGGGTCTGCTGCTGCAGGAAGCTGAAATCGGCGGTGAGACAGCCCAGCGCCGAGAACGCGCTCGATGCGCTGGGCACGACGACCTGCGCAATCCCGTAGAGATCGGCGAGGCCCGCAGCATGCATGGGGCCGCCGCCGCCGAAGGCGAGCAGCGTGCAGTCGCGCCCGTCGATGCCGCGCTCGACCGTGACGCGGCGCAGCGCGCGGGCCATCGTCGCGTTGGCGACCTTGATGATGCCGAGCGCCGTTTCGGTCAGGCTCAGCCCCAACGCCCGCGCGATCGGCGCGATGACGCGCTTGGCCGCATCGATGTCGATGCCGATGCGGTCGCCAAGCTTCGTTTCGGGATTGAGATAGCCGAGCACGGCGTTGGCGTCGGTGATCGTAGTCTCGGTGCCGCCGCGGCCGTAGCAGGCCGGACCCGGCTCGGAACCGGCACTCTCCGGCCCGACCGTCAGGCCACCCGGGCCGTTGCGCACGATCGATCCGCCGCCCGCCCCGATGGAGTGAACCGCAAGCATCGGCTGACGCAGCGGCTTGTCGCCGAGCATGCGGCCGTCGGTCATCTCGGCCTGGCCGTCGACGATCAGGCACACGTCCGTCGTGGTGCCGCCCATGTCGAAGGTGAGCATGCGCGGCGTGCCGAGCTGGCGCGCGATGCTGACCGACGCCGAGACGCCGGCGGCCGGGCCCGACATCGCCATCACAAGCGGGCGACGCTTCACCGTGGAGATCGGGATCATCGCGCCGGCGGAATGAAACACTTGCAGGCCGGGGCCAATCGGCAGGCGTTGCTCCAGTTCGCTCAGATACTCGACCGCAATAGGCATCGCGGCCGCGTTGAACACGGTCGCCGAGGTCCGCTCATACTCGCGTGCCTCGGGGTTGACCTCATGTGACAGCGAGACATGGGCGACGACGTCCTTGAGGCGCTCGCCGAGCATTTTTTCGTGCACGGGATTGGCATAGGCGTGAAGGAGAGCCACCGCGACGCTCTGAACGCCGGTCTCCTTCAGCCAGGCCACCAGGCGCTCGATCTCCGCTTGTTCCAGCGGCTTCAGCACCCGTCCCTCGTGATCGAGGCGCTCGGCGAGCCCGAAGCAGCGCTCAGGCGGCACGAGCGGCGGCGATTTCGGCGGAATGTCGAGACGGTAGAGATCGCGGCGGCGATAACGCGCGATCTCGAGCACATCGGCAAATCCCTCGGTCGCGACCAGCGCCACCTTCGGCAGTCGGCCCTCGACGATGGCGTTGGTCACGCGCGTGGTGCCGTGGACGAAGCGCCTGACCTCGCTTCTGCGCAGGCCCACCGCCTCGATCGCCTCCAGCATCGCCTGAACCGGAGCGTCGGGGCGCGACGGCACCTTTGCAATCCGCGCCTCCGATGAATCGCGCCGGATCGCGACGATATCGGTGAAGGTGCCGCCGATATCGGTGCCGACCTCCCAGTGATTTTCGGAGGAGCTCATGTGCGGGGGCAGCGACGGATGAGGTCCGAACCGGACGCCGGGCTGTTACCGTCCATCGCGACATCCAATGCCCAACCGAGAGCGCTCATCATGCATCCCTTGTCTTGCCATTGTCCGCGAGTGTGCGACAGAGCGGTCAGGTCGGGATAGAGCCAGGTTTGTCGCAAACCACCGGGCCGGCGCCGCGAGCTGCAAGTTCGGTTGCACGTTTTGGTGCAGCAGTGCCCGCGCGGAGAGCATGCAGATGTCGACTGCTGGACACCAGCAGAGTGCATCGCACCACGGATTTTTCGGCGCAAACCGTCACGTCCGTTGCACTGCAATCCGAACATCCAAAATCACCTGTCTAATTTGCAGGCGATCGAGGGGCGCTGCGCGAGGTTCGGATGCCCATGAGCTATGCACGGCAGGCGGCTCAGCCTTTCTTTATTGTACGGTCAGTAAGCGAGGATATCGTCCGGTCCAATCGATGGGCGACAGCGCAGCCATCCGTTGGGACCAGCTCGTTAGAAACCATCGAGATTCGGACATCCTGCGTTGAAAGTCGCGATCGCGGGCCAGATATTGCCTGAACCCGCCAGTCAGTTCGGATCGACCATCGCCTGCATGCCCTTCTTCCGGCTCAACGACGACCATATGAACCCCGATGATCTCGGGGATTTCGATCCTGAAACCGTGCCGCGCGCCGTCGCCGCGTTCGGGGGCCACATGGTCACCAAGGGCATGGAGCTGGCCATGCACGAGCATCGCAAGGACGAGCTCGTCCTGACCATGCGTGGCATCGTCAGGCTGGAGGCCGGACACGGCGTCTGGATCGTCCCGCCGCGCTGTGCGGTGTGGATTCCCGGCCATGTTCCGCACAGCGTTAGCGTCGCTGGCGACGTCGAGATGCATTGCCTGTTCGTCGAACCGGATGCGGTGCCGGCGCTCCCGCGGCAATGTTGCACGCTGACGATCTCGCCCTTGCTCGAGCATTTGCTGGTGCACGCCACCCACATGCCGGTCATGTACGATCCCGACGGCGCCGACGGCAGGATCGCCGCGGTGCTGCTCGACCAGCTGTCGCTGGCCCCCGCCGAAGAGCTGCGATTCCCCATGCCGGCCGATGCCAGGCTGCGCCGGATCGCCAGCGCGATGATGACCGATCCTTCCGATCGCGCGACGATCGAGGATTGGAGCCGGCGCATGGCCGTCGCCCCGCGCACCCTCACCCGCATCCTGCAACGCGAGACCGGCATGAGCTTCGGCCGCTGGCGCCAGCAGCTCCACATCCTGATCGCGCTTCAGCGCCTCGACCAGGGCGCATCGGTCCAGGCCGTGGCGCTCGATCTCGGCTATGAGGGGGCCAGCGCCTTCGTCACCATGTTCCGCAAGGCACTGGGCAAGCCGCCAGCGCGATATCTGGCCGAACGCCGCATCGGCGCACACTGACCGGAATTCGCAATCGATTGTCCCGTTCGCGGAATGCGGTCTGAAGGACCATTTCGTATCCAGGCTCCGAAGCGCCCGGGGGGGCATTGCAAGGAGCCGACCGACATGGATTCACTCAGCAAGGGCGTCGTCGCCGACGTCCTCCATCGTCTTCATCAGGAAGCGGAGATCGCCGACGGCCAACTGATGCAAACCTTCGCGAACGAAGCGAAGAGCCGGGATGAGATCATCAGCAAGGCCATCGCGGCCGAGAGCCGCGATCTGAACGAAGTCTATCGCGAACTTGCGGACAATTTCCTGAGCGTCTCTCCGCGGTTCGGACGCTTCCTCTACATGTGCGTCCGCGCCTCCAAGGCACAGCGCATCGTCGAGTTCGGCTCCTCGATGGGGATTTCCGCGATTTACATGGCGGCGGGCTTGCGCGACATCGGTGGCGGCCGCCTGATCGGGACCGATCTCGAACCCGGCAAGATCGAGCGGGCGCGGGCGAATCTTGCCGCCGCGGGGCTCGCCGACCTCGTCGAGTTCAGGCACGGCGATGCGCGCGAAACGCTCAGCTCCGGCCTTGGCGACGAGATCGACATGGTGATGCTCGATGGCGCTTTCACTCTCTATCTTCCCATTCTCAGGCTGCTGGAGCCGCACTTGAAGCGCGGCGCGCTCATCGTCGGCGAGAACGCGCTCGAGGAAGCCTCGGGCTATATCGACTACGTGCGCGATCCCGAGAACGGTTACCTCTCACTGTCGCTGCCCTTCGAGCCGGGACGCGGCAACGAATTCACGATCAAGACCAGATGATCGGCATGGCGGTGAACCCTGCGATGGAGCCAAACTTGAACGAGCCCGCTCACGAGCCACAAACGTCAGAGCCATCGCGGGCACCGCAGGGACGGGTCACGCGGATGTTGCTGCGATGGCTGATGCGCCCTGCGCGCGTTGCCGGCATCAAGACGCTCTCGCCGCACTTCCGGCTCGTCGAGCTCGAAGGCGAAGCGCTCAGAAACGTCGCCTGGGCGGCCGGCGACAATATCCAGGTCGCGATGGGCTCGGGCCTGAGCGCGCGCACCTATACGCCGATGTCGTGGGACGCCGGCAACGGCAGAACGCGGCTGCTGGCCTTTGCACATGGCGAAGCCCCCGGCAGCCGCTGGGCTAGCAGTTTGCGCGAAGGTGACAGTTGCCAGTTCTTTGGTCCACGCCGCTCGCTCGACCTTGCCGACCTCCAAGCGCCCATCGTTCTGTTCGGCGATGAAACCTCGTTCGGCCTTGCGGCGGCGTTGCGCGACAGCCTGCAGGCTGGCGGCGCGCTCCATCTGTTCGAAGCCGCTGATATCGCGGAGTCGAGACTTGTGCTGGACTCCATCGGCCTCGGCCACGCCAGGCTAATGGCACGCAGCGCCGATGACACCCATCTTGCAACCGCCGAATCCGAGTTGCTCCGCCTTGCCGCAAACGGCGCACGGTTCGTCCTGACCGGTAAGGCATCCTCGATCCAGCGCGTCGGCCGCGCCTTGAAGGCCGCCGGCGTCGCATCATCGCGGATCAGGGCAAAAGCCTATTGGGCACCGGGCAAGACCGGCCTGGACTAGAGAGGAGCCGATAGAACCGCCGGCCGTTGGTCAAGACACGCGGTCTCGGTCAGGACCGCAGACGCCGCCAGCCAATCGCGATCCCGGTGACGGAGAACGCCAGTCCCAACGCACACAGTCCAACGATAAGGGTATCGCGCAGACGCGGATGCGCCAGCAGGACCGGAAAATCGAGCGTGTGGAGCGCGCTGTAGAACCAGCGGTAGGCTCGCCGCGAGGCATCCAGCCTTTGCAGCACACTGCCATCGGCACCGTCGATATCGAACCAGAGGTCGCCGCAGCGCAAGCGGTAGACGGGCGCACCGGGAATAGCCGATTGCGCGGGGTAGTCGTCGTTGCCAGCAAGAACGGACGGCGCGCCGCAGCCGGCGGCGAGGCGCGCCACCAGATTCTGGATCTCATGCACGTCCAGAAATTCCGTTGGTCCATCGCGGGGCGCGTCCCCTGCCTTGATCAAGACCTGACGGTCGAGGCCCACCCGGTCGCGCCGGTAGACAGTGCCGTTGAAGGCAAACCATTCGATCTCCCGGGCCGAGGGCGATATCGGCTGCCGATCGAGCCATGAGGCAGCCACCCAATCAGGCAACGCGTTCATCACGCCGGATTCGGCCGCGGTCAATTGTCCGCGCGAGAACAGCCGGCCGTGATCCATGGAGAGCCAGCCGCTGAGGCTCCATGTCAGCACGAACATTGTTGCCGTGAGGCCAATGACGTGGTGCAACGCGTGCCAGCCACGATAGGGCGAGGACATCCGGCGCCCTCGCAGCTGCACCCGCGCGATCCCGAGCACCGCACCAAGCATCGCCGCGATCAAGGCCAGCAAGGACAGCGTCCAGACGACGCGATCCCACAGCGACCAGTTGCTTCTCAGGACTGTCGGGTAAATCCAGTGCAGCACACTGCCGGCCCAATTCCAGCCCCGCTCGCGCCGCCTCGTTTCCAGGACGATCTCGCCGGTGGACGAGGAGACATAGACTTCCGTCCCGGCAGCATCGCCGAGCGCCACACGAAACAGCGGCCGGTGGCGATCGAAGCCGTTCGGCACGCTCCACTGATCGTAGTCCGAACGCGCAACGACCGCGGCCCGCGCGGCATCGAGCCCGCGATTGCGCGCGTGCTCCCGCGCGATGGCAAGCGCAGCATCGGCAATTGCGACCGACGCATCCGCTCCGTCGAAAGCGCGGACCGCGCGCACGCGCGACGATCCCGACACGATGTAGACCGCTGCATCGCTCCGCTGGATCAGCCGGACGCGCACGGCGCCCGCGACCCCGCTCGCAGCGACCGCCTCCACAACCGGGATCCTCGCCGCTCCACGATCCACCGACGCAAGGCCGGCAAACCGTTCCGCTTCCGTCAGCGACGGAAACGGAACGAAGTGCATCACGATCCCCGTCGCAAACCACATCGCGAACAGCAGGCAGAACGCGATCCCGAGCCAGCGATGCGTAACGACGATCGCGCTCATCATCCGTTCAGCGCCCTACCATTTGAACGCGGCCGAGAGCTCATAGGTGCGCGGCGCACCGAGGAGGATCTGGTCGGGATAGAACGGATCGCCCCAGATCGCATAGCGCTTATCAGTGATGTTGCGCACGCGGAAGGTCAGGCGGGCCTGGTCGACCGCGTTGAATACCGTCTTGGGGATATCGACGAAGGCGTAGACGTCGGCGACGGTATACGCCTTCATCGTCACGACATTGGCATCGGTGTTGTAGCGGTCGCCGACATGGCGGCCGGTGATGCCGAGCTCCACCGGCCAGGGCGTGAAGAAGCGCCAGGATGCACCCGCATTCGCCACGATGCGCGGCACGTTCGGCGGCGTATTGCCGGAGAACGAGCCGCCGACGAAATTGTAGTCGGCATAGCGGGCGTCGACATAGGCGATGTTGCCCCACAGACGCAGTGGATCGATCGGACGGACCGAAGCGGCGAGCTCGACGCCCTTCGACTCCTGTCGCCCGGCGATGTTGAGCGCCATGCCGCCGGCCGCGGCATAGACGTTCTTGCGCACGATGTCGTAGGCCGAGAAAGACCACTCCGCCCTGTTGTCCCAGAACAGGTGCTTGACGCCGGTCTCGTAGGTACGCGAGGTCGTCAGGTCGAGCGGCTGGGTCGGCGACAACAGGAAGCTGGTGTTCGCGGAGACGTCGGCGCCGGTCGCGTACTGGCTGAAGAAGGTCAGGCCGGGCACGGCCTCCCAAGTGTAACCAATGCGGCCCGTCACCGGCGCCCAGTCTTTCGTGAACGGGAAGCCCGCGTTCACCAGGCCGGCGGCATCCGTCGAGTTGCGATCGAGCCCGATGTGCTCGACGCGCAGGCCGCCGATCAGCGCGAAGGTCCGCGTCAGCTTCAGCCGGTCCTCGAACGACAGCGCCTCGTTGTCGATACGCGCGGTCTGCTGCTTGGTCGTGAGCAGACCGTAGAAGCCGCGGTTGGGATCGACCAGCGAAACATAATCGTTCGGGAAGTTTGCCGCGCCCGGCCTGACGAAGTCGAGATAGCTCGACGACAGCGTCGTGACCAGCCGGTTGTCGAAGCCTGCGATATTCGTGTCCCAGATCAAATCGGTGATGTTGCCGACGAGGCGCTGGCTGTGCGCGACATAGAAGCGCTCGCGATACACCTGGTTGTTGGTGGAATCGAACGCCTCGATCTCGTTGTTGAACCAGGTGCGCTCGGCACCGTAACCATAGGCCTGACTTTTCAGCGTCAGGTCCGGCGCCAGCTTCAGCTCGAAACCACCGCGCAGCCACACCTCCTGCGCGACATTGCGGTTGTCGAGGACATTGTAGTTGGTATTGAAGGTGCGGTCGTCGATCGTGACAGCCCCAAGATCAGTCCTGTTGAAGTAGTTGCCGGAGACGATCCCCGTCGTCGCGTGCGATCCAGTGAAAGCGATCGGCACCAGCGGCGCGCCCCAATAGGCTTTCGAGCGATCCTCGCGATACTCGATCGCGCCCCAGATCTTGAGACTGTCCGAGATGCGATAGTTGAGCTGGCCCGACACATCGAGCATCTTGGTATTGGTGTCGTCGGCAAAGCCGTTGAGCGCCGAACGGCTGATGTCGAAGCGGTAGTCGAGGCCCTGCACATTGGTGCTGCCGCCCGAGCCGTAATGCGCGCGGAACGAGCTGAGCGAATCCCAGGAGAAATCAGCTTCGTTCCGGATCGCTCCCGTGTGCGGCTGCTTGGTCACAAAATTGATCGCCCCGCCGGCGGCGCCCTCGCCCGAGATCAGCGATGCCGGGCCCTTCAGGAATTCCACGGCTTCCAGATTGGCGGTGTCCATGATCCGCGAGGTCATGTTCTGCGGACCGATCTTGATGCCGTTGTAGAGCGTGTTGATCTGGCTGTTGGTGAAGCCGCGCATCGAGAAGGCGGAAGGCTCGGCCGGATTATCGCCGGAGGTGACGCCGACCGCCCCCTGCGCCACGTCGGACACGGTGCGATAACCCTGCTCGCGCATGGTCTCCGCGGAGATCACCTCGACGGTCGCGGGCGTCTCGCGCACCGTCAGGCCGAGCCGCGAGGCGCTTTCGGCCACGGCATTGCTGTTGAGCGGCGTCGGGGGTGCCGCAGTCGGCACGGCAGGCTTCGGCATCGCTGCTGCGGTCGCCGGCCTGCGCGCTGCTGCGCGGCGCGTGCTCTGCGCCTCCCGGCCGGCAGGCTTGGCCTGCTTGCGGGATTGGGCCGGCGACACCTCGACCGGCGGCAGGGGCTCTCGGGCCTGCTGCGCCAGCGCAGCGGGCGGATCGAGAGCGGCAAAGGATGTGAGTGCCGCGGAGGCGAGCAGGAATTTTCGCGGTCGTACGATACGGATGGAAGACACGGTTTCGGGCCTCGGTATGACGTCAGTGGCACGTCACAGCGAACGAGGTCTCACCTTTTGGCCCTTCAGCCGTCCGATGAAGCCGAATGTCTGTACTCCCCGACCGACATCTTCGCGTGTGACCACGGCTGACGGCAGGTCTCCTGGCTCGCGGGTCATCACCACTTCGTCGCCTTCCCGGGACCGAGGACCCAGTGGCTTCTGACGAAGGATTATCCGCTCACAGTTGCGGGGGCAGCCACGGCGTTGGGGACAATGTCCCCGCACCGTATTCCCTTTTCATCCCCTCTCGGGAAAACCGTCGCGAGCATCTAGGATTACCATCACAACAGAGTCAATGTGCCAGTTGCGGCGTTATGGCCACAACGACCAACTTCCTTGGAGATGAGCATGGAAGGCGAGACCTTCCTCTGGTTGATACGGCACGCGCCCGTCGCGGGCGTCACAGGCACGATCCACGCGTCCGACGCGCCGACCGATCTCAGCGATCGCGCGCAACTGCACGCTGTGCGGCGGCGCTTGCCACCGGATGCCGCCGGCTATGCCAGCCCGTCGCGGCGTACGGTCGAGACGGCGCGCGCGCTGGGCCTCGAACCGGAGCCCGTCAGTGAATTCCGCGAGCAGGATTTTGGTGACTGGACCGGCCATCGCCATGACGAACTCGAGGCGACCCGCGGTGAGGCCTATGCGCAGTTCTGGAACGATCCAGCTGGCGGACGACCGCCGGGCGGCGAGAGCTTTGCGGATCAGGTCGCGCGTGTCCGGCTGGGCCTGTCGCGGATCGCAGCCGGATCGGCCACGCTCGTCGTGCATTCCGGCACCATCCGCGCCGCACTCTGCATCGCGCTGGACCTGACGCCGCAGGCGGCCTTGCGCTTCGTGGTCGATCCGCTGTCGCTGACCCGGATCGATCGCCTCCTGAGCGGCTGGCGCGTCGTCTCCGTCAATCAGCGGATCAGCTAGGACGATCCGGCACATTGGCCTGCGCAAACGTCGCCATGCCATTGTGGAGGCTGCAGGCGAGGCGCACCAGCGGCAGCGCGATGGCGGCGCCCGATCCCTCGCCGAGCCGGAGATCGAGGCTGATCAACGGCTGCACGTTCAGCGCGCGCAGCACCAGCCGATGCCCTTGCTCCGCCGATTGATGCGACGGCAGCAGGAACGGCTGGCACGACGGATTGAGACGTGCCGCCGCCAGCGCCGCCACCGATACGATGAAGCCATCGATCAATACAGGGATGCGGCGCTGCGCGGCCGCGATGATCGCACCTGAGATCGCCGCGATCTCCAGGCCGCCAACGGCGCATAGGATTTTTTCCGGCGAAGCGCCGCCAACGCCGTGACGCGCGATCGCAGCATCAATCACACGGGCCTTGTGCGCGCGCCCCGCCGCATCGATCCCGGTGCCGCTCCCCGCAATCTCTTCGGCGCTGATGCCGAGCAGGCCCGCCGCGATTGCCGCCGAGGTCGTGGTGTTGCCGATCCCCATCTCGCCGAAGATCAGGAGATCAGGCTGATGGGCAGCCGCACGTGCGACGGCGCGCTGGCCGGCCTCGAACGCATACCCCAGCTCGGCGGGTGCGAGAGCGGCTTCGACGCTGAAATCGCGTGTGCCGTGGCGCGGCTTGTCGGTGACGATTCCTGCCATCTCGTCCTGCGCCAGCGTGCCGGCGTCGACCACCTCCAGGCTCGAGCCAAGCTCGCGCGCCAGCACCGAGATCGCGGCGCCGCCGGCGGCGAAATTCGCCATCATCGCGATAGTCACGGCTTGCGGATAGGCCGATACGCCCTGCGCGACGATGCCGTGGTCGCCGGCGAAGATGATGATCGGCACCCGTGCGGCACGCGGCTGTTCGGTCGCCTGCAGGCCCGCAAGCTCGATTGCGAGCTGCTCGAGCCGGCCGAGCGCGCCGGTCGGTTTTGTCAGTTGCGCCTGCCGCGCAATCGCCGCCTCGCGATGGGCCGCGGAGACATCGGGGCAGTTCTGGGGGACCCATTCGGGGAGCATGCTGCCTCGCTTAACGTGCGCGCTTGAGAATGTAGCTGTCCATGATCCAGCCGTGCCGCTCGCGCGCTTCCTGCCGCGCCGCGACGATGCGCGGGCCAACCTCGGCGAGCGCGCCGGACATGATGATCTGGTCGGGCATGCCGAGATAGGCGCCCCACCAGATCTGCAAGCCCCGCTGATCGAGCGATTGAAACGCCGTGCCGCCGTCGAGCATCACCACCACGGTATCGACATCTTGCGGCCAGCCGCCTTCGCGCAAGCGCCGCCCCGTCGTGACCAGAAAAGGCTCGCCGATGTCGTTGAGCGGCAGCGCATGCGCCGCGCACAGCGCCTGGATCGAGGTGATACCGGGCACGACCTCGATCGTCGGCAACGGATTGAGCCGTCGTGCAATGCGCAGCGAGGAGTCATAGAGCGAGGGATCGCCCCAGATCAGCAGCGCAACCTTGCCTTCGCCTTCGAGATGGTTTGCGATCGCTTTCGACCAGGCCGCGGCAACCGCATCATGCCAATCGTCCACGCCCTTGCGATAGTCAGCTTCACCAGCGTCGCGCACGGGAAGGTCGAATTCGGCAATGATTGTCTTGTCGCTGGTGAGCACGTCCGCGCAGATCGTCCGCCTGAGATCGGCGAGATCGGACTTTGCCGCCCCCTTGCGCGGAATCAGGACGAGATCGGCGGCGTTGATCGCCTGAACAGCGGCGCGCGTGAGCTGGTCGGGATCGCCGCAACCGATGCCTATCAGGGAGAGTGTGAGCATCGCGAACGCGACGGGCGGCCCTGCTGGCCGCCCGTTCGCTTGTCTCTCAGGCCGCGTTGTGCAGGCGCGGGGTGACGAGGCCGGGCGCGGTGACGCCGCGCAGCGACTTCGCCAGTGCCAGCACCGCGAGATCGGCGAGCGGCTCGATCACGATGACGAGCGCATAGGACGCCGCGAACGTCGCGATGTTGGCGAGGTTGCTCATCGCAAAGCCCGAACCATAGAGCGCCCAGAACGCCACCCAGGCGATCACGCCGGCCTGGTAGGTCGTCGAGAGCGCCAACGCCTGCCGATACTTCAAATCGACATAGGCGGTGTTGCGCGAGATGATCCGTGTGGCGATCGCCTGGATCGTGAACAGCGGCACCAGCAGCGTGGTGACGTTCATGCCGTATTGCGGGATGTCGGCCGGCTCGAAGAACACGCCCTGGAGCAGCAGACCGAAGGCAAGGCCGAATGCCGCCGGCGCCGCGCCGAACAGCAGGAACAGTGTCGAGCCGAGAATGAAGTGCACCTCGGAGACGCCGACCGGGAAGTGCGGCAGGATCTCGAAGAAAGTGAAGACGAGGACTGTGGTGGCCAGCGTCCGCGCCGCGAACGACGTGATGCCCTGCTCACGCACGGTCTCGACCGCGAGCTTCAGCGCAACGCCGCCTGCGGCGATGCCGGTTGCGTAACTCAACACGAGCTTGGCGCCCGTCACGACCCCGGGTTCGATATGCATGGCTCAGTTCCTTCCTGCCGTCACACCCGACGGCCTTGGCCTCAAAACGTGCAGGGCCGGTCTCCTGGCTCGCGGTTCCCCGGGATTTCCGGCCTTCCCGGACCTTGCGGCCCAGTGGCTGATCGGAGTCCCTCACCGCTTACAGTCGCGGGGGCGGCTGGGGTTTTGGGCGCCGCAACTGGGTCCGCCCACCCCCATTCCCGATTATGCTCCGGCGCTTTGCGCCGCGTCGAGCACCATGCCTCTCTTGTGTGCCCCTTTCGCTGAGCCTGCGTCAAGGGGCGAACGGCGGCCAAGGCCGTCATGTGGGATAATCCCCCGCCAGCGCCCCAAACAGGATCACGGCGGCCGTCGAGGCGGCCCCGCCGCGCGCAAGCTGCTCGGCAAGCTCGGCGATGGTGGTGCGGACCAGCCGTTCGTCGGGGCGTCCGAGGGATTCGGCGAACAATGCCGGCGTGGTTGGGGCGAGGCCGTGCGCGATCAATTTTGCAGCAAGCGCTGGGAAGGTGCGCCGGCCCATATAGACCACGGTCGTCGCTTCCGGGTCGGCCAGTGCCCCCCAGTTCAGGTTAGGCGGCAACGCGCCGGTGACATCAGCCCCGGTCACGAACTGCACCCGGCGCGAGGTATGGCGCCGGGTCAGGGGAATGCCGGCTTGCGCCGCGGCAACGCAGGCCGATGTCACGCCGGGAACGATCTCGTAGCCGATGCCGGCCTCACGCAGCGTCTCAAGTTCTTCCTCGAGCCGGCCGAAAATGCCGGCGTCGCCCGACTTGAGCCGCACCACGCGTGCGCCTGTCGCCGCATAGTCGACCAGCAGGCGGTTGACGTGGTGCTGCTTGGTCGAGGGACGCCCTGCCCGTTTCCCCACCGCGACGAGATTGGCGCCTGGCCGGGCGAGATCGAGGATCGCGCCAGAGGCAAGATCGTCATAGAGCACGACGTCGGCTTCGCGCAGCCGCGCGGCGCCCTTGAGCGTGAGAAGCTCGGGGTCGCCGGGCCCGGCGGAGATGAAGGAGACGAATCCGCTCACCGGTCCTCCGCGATCAGATGAAAGAAGGTGCCGGTGGCGTGGCCGCGCTGCGAGCCGGTCTCGGCGATGACTGCGCCAGTCGCATCATGCACGACCGCCAGCGGCGTATCAGGCTGGGCAAGAATGGTCGAATAGTGGAATTCGTGGCCGCGCAGGCGCGCGCCGGAGCGATGTCCCGGCATCGGCGCGGCGAGTTCGGCCAGACGATAACCGAGATGCATGCGGCGCTTGGCAAAGCTCGTCTCGAGGCCAAGCAGGCCTGTCATCTCGTGGCGGATTCCGTCCGCATCGGTCAAAGCGGTTCCCAGCACCATATAGCCCCCGCATTCGCCGTGCACCGGCCGCGTTTCGGCGAAGGCGCGCAGGCCGCTGCGAAAACGCGCATTGGCCGCGATCTTGCCGGCATGCAACTCGGGATAACCGCCGGGCAGCCAGCACACATCGGCGCTCGCGTCAGGCGCTTCATCGGAGAGCGGCGAGAATGTCGAGATCTCCGCGCCCGCCCGGCGCCAGGCTTCCAGCATATGCGGATAGACGAAGGAGAACGCCGCATCGCGGGCGAGCGCGATGCGCTGGCCCGGTGGCGTCACGTTCAGCCCCTTCGCGGCAGGTTGCGGCGACCAGCTGGCAGCCGATCGCAGCACCGCATCGACATCGACATGCTCGGCGACGAAGCGCGCGGCCTCGTCGATCAGCTTGCCGATCTCGCCCTGCTCTTCGGCCTGCACCAGGCCGAGATGTCGCTTCGGCAGGCTGATCTCGGCATGACGCGGCAGCGCGCCGAACACGGCAATGCCGGAATCGTTGAGCGCACGCCGCACGAGGTCTTCGTGGCGCGGGCTGGCAACGCGGTTGAGCACGACGCCCGCAAGGCGCACACCGGGGCGATAATCGCGAAGTCCCGCGGCGATCGCCGCCGCGGTCTGCGCCTGACCGGAAGGATCGATCACCAGCACCACCGGCCAGCCCAGCATCTCCGCAATGTCGGCGGTGGCACCGGTGCCGGAGACACCGCGCGCGGCGACGCCGTCGAACAGGCCCATCGATCCCTCGGCGAGCACGACATCGGCGTCCGCGCCGCGGCTGACGAGATGGGCGATGCCCCCGCGGTCCATCGCCCAGCTATCGACGTTGACGGAAGCGCGCCCCGTGGCGGCGGCGTGGAAGGCGGGATCGATGTAATCGGGACCGCTCTTGAAGCACTGCACGTTCAATCCGCGATTGCGCCAGGCGCGCGCGAGCGCCAGCGTCAGCGTGGTCTTGCCGACGCCGGAAGCCGGCGCGGAGATGACGAAGCCTGCCGCCATCACGAGGCCTCCGGAAAGCGTGGCTCGGCACCGACAGGCCGATAGCGACGATCGTAGTCGGCGGCATAGAGGCGGCTCTCGTCGAAATCCGCAGCACCAAGCGTTCTGCCGACCAGAATGATCGCGGTGCGCTCCATCTCGGTGCCGACGGCAGCATCGAGCGTAGCAAGCGTGGCGCGGACGATGCGCTGGTCCGCCCAGCTCGCGCGCCAGACGATGGCGACCGGGCAATCCGCGCCATAATGCGGCGCGAGCTCGGCGACGACCTTGTCGAGCAGATGGATCGACAGATGGATCGCAAGCACCGCACCGGTCGCGGCGAATGCGGCGAGCTTCTCGCGCTCGGGCATCGCACTGGCGCGGCCGGGCGTGCGCGTCAGCACCACCGTCTGGGCGAGACCGGGCAGCGTCAGCTCAGCCTCCAGAGCGGCGGCGGCGGCGGAGAAGGACGGCACGCCAGGCGTCACGGTGAAAGGGATACCGAGTGCGCGCAGGCGGCGGAGCTGCTCGCCCATCGCCGACCAGACCGAGAGATCGCCGGAATGCAGGCGAGCGACGTCCTTGCCTTCGGCATGCGCGGCGGCGATCTCCGCGATGATCTCGTCGAGCGATAGCGGCGCGGTATTGACGATGCGCGCGCCCGGCGGGCAATGCGCCAGCATGCCTTCGGGGACCAGTGAGCCCGCATAGAGGCAGACCGGACAGGCCGCGATCAGGTCGCGGCCGCGCAACGTCAGCAAATCGGGCGCGCCCGGCCCTGCCCCGATGAAATGCACCGTCATGCGCCGTCTCCTTCCGCGATCGCGGCGGTCGCGGTGCGATCCTGCGAGACAACGCGTGTCGAGATCAGCCGTGCACGCGGCCCCGCCGCAGCGAGAGCTGCAGCTTCGGCAACCGATCCGATGCCGAACTTCTCCATCACGAGTTTGGACTGGGTCGGCGTGGCTATCCTGGCCAACATGTCGGCCGGAACAGCCTTGATCGGCAGGCCGCACTCAAGCGCGAGCTGCTTCAACGGCTCCGCGTCGGCCTTGTCGCTGACAGTTGCCATCGCAGTGAGGCCTTCGGGATCACCCGCAGCCAGCAGCGCTTCGCGCAGCGAAGCGAGAGTGACATCTCTCCTGAACCCAAACCCGGCCACCTTCATCGGACCGTACTCCACTGCACCACCGGCCGTGCCGCCTCCCAGGACCGGTAACGGCCGAGCGGGCCAGCATAAGCGATGTCGACCCGCATCAGCTCGCCGCCGTGGCGCTGGTGCAGACCGCCGAGCAACGCTTCCGTCTCCAATGTGACCGAATGTGCAACCAGCCGTGTGCCCGGTGCAAGCCGCGACCAGATCGCATCGAACATCGCGATGTCGAGGCCGCCGCCGATGAAGACCGCATCCGGTGCTTCGAGTGCAGCAACAGCTTCAGGCGCCCTCCCCGTGACGACGGTTATCCGGTGCGAAAGTCCAAACGCCGCTGCATTGCTGCGGATGTTTGCGACGCGATCCTCGCGCGGCTCGATTGCGGTCGCCGTCCCGCCGCACAGCGCCCACTCGACCGAGATCGACCCCGAACCGGCGCCGATATCCCACAGCCGTTCGCCCGGACGCGGCGCCAGCGCCGAAAGCGCGAGCGCACGCACCGGCCGCTTGGTGATCTGGCCGTCATGGACGAACAGATCGTCAGGACGCCCCGAGGCGTGGGGCATACCATGCGTGCCCTTCGCCTCAACGGCGACGGTGATCAGGTTTCCAGCGGGATCACCGGCGAAACCGTCGGCGCGATGTTCTTGGATGCTTTCGCGCGGACCACCGAGTGCGGCGAGCGTCCAGAAGGACGAGGCGCCCCATCCACGCTCGCTCAACCATTTTGCGAGATCGCTTGCCGCTTTCCCATCGCGCACGAGGCAGATGATGCGCGCCCCTCGCGCCAGATGCGGAACGAGACGTTCGAACGGTGCGGCGTGAAGCCCGAGGCAGACGGCGGATTCGAGCCGCCAGCCCAGCCGTGCGGCCGCAAGCGAGAAGGTCGACGGAGCGGAATGCGCGGTCCACTCGCCGGTCTGCAGCTTCTCGGCGAGACCTGCACCTGCGCCATGCCAGAACGGATCGCCGGAAGCGAGCACCACTGTCGGCCGGCCGCGGCTGCTCAGAACGACGTCGGCGTCGAACGGCACCGGCCACGGACGGCCGCGGCTGCCGACGCCGGCAAGCGCGAGATGCCGTGCACCACCGAAGACGGTTTCGGCCTCATTGAGCGCCTTTCGGCTTGCTTCGGACAGCCCGGCAAGGCCATCTTCGCCGATACCGATGATGGTCAGCCAGGGATCAGCCAAGGAATCAGCCATGACGCGCGCCCTCATTCTGGGCGGAACTGCCGATGCGAGCCTGCTCGCCGCGGCGATCGCGCGCGCAGGCATCGAGGCCATCTATTCCTATGGCGGCCGCACCCGCGCGCCTGCGGATCAGCCGCTGCCGACCCGCATCGGCGGCTTCGGCGGCGTGAGCGGGCTTGCCGACACCATCCGCAGCGAAGGCATTACGCATGTGATCGACGCGACGCATCCTTTCGCTGCGGAGATGAGCCGCAATGCGGTCGAGGCGTGCGCGGAAACCGATACGCCGCTGATCGCGCTGGAGCGCTCGCCTTGGACCGGGATGTCCGGCGACAATTGGATTGAGGTCGCGAATGTCAGCGCCGCGGCCGCGGCGCTGCCCGAGCCGCCCGCAAACGTGTTCCTCGCCATCGGCCGCCAGCATATCGCGCCGTTCGCGACGAAGCCGCAGCATGCCTACACGCTGCGGTTCGTCGATCCGCCGGAATCGCCGCTGCCCTTCGCCGCCGATGTGATCGTGTCGCGTGGACCGTTCACGTTGGACGGTGAATTGGAGATGATGCGCGAACGCGGCATCGGCTGGATCGTCGCCCGCAATTCCGGCGGCGATGGCGCGCGCGCCAAGATCGACGCGGCCCGCATGCTCGGCCTGCCCGTGATCATGATCTCGCGGCCGAAGCTGCCCGAGCGGCCGCGGGTCGAGAGCGTGGCCGAGATCATGCGGTGGCTCGGTCATTCTACCCGCCTCGGCGCATAGACCCAGCGGCCGACCCGGCGCGTCTGCGAATTGCAGACGATCACCAGCGTCCGCATGTCGGCCATCTCGGGCCGAGCTTCGTGCAGCGTGACAGTTTCGATCCTCTCGTCAGCTGTGCTGACCGCGCGCGCAAAAATCACGAGGCGCTCGCCGCAACCGGCGTCCTTCAGCACCGCGAGCGCGCGGCCGAATCCTTCCGGCCGACTTGCCGAGCGCGGATTGTACATCGCAATCGAAAAATCAGCTTCGGCGGCGAGCCGCAGCCGCTTCTCGATGACTGCCCACGGCTTGAGATTGTCGGAGAGATTGATCGCGCAGAAATCATGGCCGAGCGGCGCGCCCGCGCGCGCGGCAGCTGCCAGCATCGCCGTGATGCCAGGCAGCACGCGAATCGAAAGATTCCGCCATTGCGGCGCCTGTTCGAGCGCCTCAAACACGGCAGAGGCCATCGCGAAGACGCCGGGATCGCCGGAGGAGACGACGACGACCTGCCCGCCGTCTGCGGCAAGCCGCAGGGCTTCGCTCGCGCGCTGCAGCTCCTCGCGGTTATCCGAGGGATGCAGCTTGAGCCCAGCGCGCGCGGGCACGCGCGCGACATAGGGCGCATAGCCCAGAATATCGGTTGCGGAGGCCAGCGCAGCCGTGACCTCGGGCGTCACCAGAGCATCGCTGCCCGGCCCGAGGCCCGCGATGGTCAGCGTGCCCGTCATTCGGCGGCGTCCAGGTGCCGGCCCTTGCCGTGTACCAGCACGATCGCGAAGTAAGGACAGTCGGCGCCGTCGACCTCGGCAAGCCGCACCACGCGCTCGCCCGCCATGGTGCCGCACTCGACCAGCCAGGCATCATCGAGCCGGCCGGCTGAGCTGAGCGCGCGGCGCACCTTTGCGAGATTGCGCCCGGTCTTCATGACGACAACCGCATCGGAATCGCGCATGCGCCGCTCGAGCTCGTCCTCGGCCAGCGTTCCCATCAGCACGGTCGTCACGTCATCGCCGAGCGCGATCGGCTGCCCGACGCCGTTCCAGCAGCCGACCATGCCGGGAATGCCCGCAATCACCTCGATCTCGACACGGCCCTGCAGGCGTATGTGCAGATGCATGAAGGAGCCGTAGAAATAAGGGTCGCCCTCGCAGAGCACGACGACGTCGACCGCGCGCGAAAGCCGCGCCAGACGCTCCGCCCACTCGTCGTAGAAGCCCGCCAGCAGCTGCACGTACTCGGCGCTGTCGAAGGCGATCTCGGTGGTGACCGGATATTCCATGGGATATTCGGTGACATCGGCCGCCAGCATGCCCTCGACGATCCGCCGCGCCTGGCCCGGCCGGCCCTTCTTGCGGAAGTAGGCGACGTGGCTTGCGGCGCGCACGGTGCGATTGGCGCGCACGCTCATCAGATCAGGATCGCCAGGGCCGAGACCGCAGCAGATGATGCGCCCCATCGCTATTCGCTCCGGCTCGCCAAGGCGTTCACGGCGGCAACGGTAATCGCGGAACCGCCGAGGCGGCCCTCGACCGTCAGCGCCGGCGCCGGCGGATCGGCCATCAGCGCGGCCTTGGATTCGGCAGCGCCGACGAATCCGACGGGACAGCCGATGATCGCCGCGGGCCGTGGGCAGTCACGGTTCTCCAGCATGTTGAGCAGATGAAACAGCGCGGTCGGCGCATTGCCGATCGCAACGATCGCACCATCGAGATGCGGCCGCCACAGCTCCAGCGCCGCGGCCGAGCGGGTGTTGCGCATGGATTGCGCCAGCGCTGGAACGGCCTCGTCGCCGAGCGTGCAGATGACGGCATTGGCTGCCGGCAACCTCGCGCGCGTAATCCCTTCAGAGACCATACGCGCATCGCACAGGATCGGCGCGCCTCGTTGCAGGGCGGCGCGCGCAGCGGTCGCCATGCCCTGCGTGAAGCGGATATGCGCCTCCAGGCCGACCATGCCGGCGGCATGGATCATCCGCACCACGATTTGTTCTTCGTCCGGCGTGAAGCGGGCAAGATCGGCCTCGGCGCGGATGGTCGCAAAGGACTGCCGGTAGATCGCCGCGCCGTCGGTCTCGTAAGTGTGCGGCATCAGTTTCCTCCCACCAGAATGGAGGGATCGCTGACGATGTCCGCGCCGTTCAGGCCGCGCAGCACCGGCTCGTCGCGGATCGAGCCGTCACGGACGAGATCGAAGCCGGCGCGGGTCGCCACCAGCGTGACCGCGGCCGTGCCGGAATGGGCACAGCCCTTGCCGCAGCCGGAGACGTGGAGCCGCGCATCGGCGGCGATGCGCGGGGCGAGCGCTGCCGCGAGCGCACGCGTATCGGCATGAGCTTCGCGGCAGCGCGGCGCGCCGCTGCAGGCGATGACGCGCAGCGCGGGATCAAAGGGCTCGGTGATCAGGCCCGGCGCGCTCGGCATCTCGCGCTTGCCTTCGCTCAGCACCATCCGCCAGGGCGTCATGCGCAGCGCATGTCCACAACCGGCGAACTGATGCAGCGTCGTGTGCAGCATCTGCCCGAACGCGACGCCGACCATCGCGCCTTGCGGATAGTGCCCGGGACGCGAGGCGGCCATCACGGGCGCGGGCTCGATCTCGCCGCGCAGCGATTGAGGCAATGCCGCGCCGGACGCGATGTGGGCCGCCATGCGCCCTCGCCCGCCTGTCGCGCCGCCGGAGACCAGGAACCAGCTCGCGAGCGCGAGCGCCGTGCTCACGGCTTCTCCGCGTGCGACGGAGCGGCCCAGCTTTGCGCCATCGGCCCGCACCAGGAGACGGCCTGTGCGATCGCGCTCGATGCGGATGTCGGCGGAATCGCCGGCGAGCACGCGCGAGGTCCCGTCATCGATGGCGAAGCCGAATTTCGTTGGAAGCGCGAGCGAATTATCCTCGAGCGCTTCTTCCAGCTCGGCGGCAAGCGATTGTGTTGCGTCGCCAGCGCGCCAGAACGGCGTGACGAGGATGTTGCGACGGGCTTCCGTGGCCGGATCGGGATCGAGCAGCGCCAATCGTGCAAGGCCGTCGATCAACGGCCTATGGCCTGCTTCACTGACGCCCCTGATCTGCAGATTGGCGCGGCTCGTCACGTCGATCAGACCATTGCCGTGTTGCCCGGCGAGCTCGGCAAGTCCGGAAATTTGCGGTGCTTCCAGCCGTCCACCGAACGGACGCACGCGCACCACGAGCCCGTCGCCCGAGAGCATCGGGCGCAGCGCGCCGGGACACCAGCCCTTGACCGTGGCCGCGCTCATGAGGCCTCCCGCAGCGCCGCGGCGATCGAATTGCGGCGCGTTTGCCAAAGCGCCGCATCGTGCAGGCGCGCAAAACAGGTTTCCATCGCGGCGAGCGCCGACGGATTTTCACGCGCCATGAAAGCGCGGACGTCATCATTGCCGAGCGTTGCATCGTAGTAGAGATCGAACAGATGCGGCGGCACGGTGCCGGCGAGATGCGCGAAAGCGGCCATGTGCTCCAGCGTCGCGGTGATTTCGGCGGCGCCGCGAAAGCCGTGACGCATCATGCCGGCGATCCAGGCCGGATTCGCGGCACGCGCACGGACGACACGCGCGATTTCCTCGGTCAGGGTGCGCGCATGCGGCTGCTCGGGACGCGTCGTGTCGAGATGATAGAGCGCCGGCCCTGCCGCGCCGAGATGCGCGGCCGCGGCCGCAACGCCGGCTTCATGCGCGGCATAGTCGGCCGCGAGCAGCAAATCGGTCTCCGGCAAGTCCTGGACATGGACAAAGCCATCGGCCGCAGCGAGGCGCTGTTCGATGCCGGCGCGATTCGGCTGCATCTCGCCGTCGGCCGAGAACGCCCAGGACGATGCCGCCAGCCAGGCTTCACCGGCTGCCTCGCGGGTCTCCGGCGTGAAGGCATCAGGGATCGCGGATAGGCCCACGCCGTATTGTCCGGGGCGCGGCGCGAACACGCGGGAGGCGCGGTGGCGGTACGGATTCTCATCGCCCTCGTCCTCGCGCGCCGCAAGCGCTTCGGAGGCGGCCTCGAACAATTGCGCAAGGCCTGAGAAGACGTCGCGGAACAGGCCGGACACGCGCAGCGTGACGTCGATGCGGGGGCGGCCGAGCTCGGCCGGCGCGACGATGTCGTAGCCGGTGACGCGGCCGGAGGCGTGATCCCAGCGCGGCGCAAGGCCGGCCAGATGCAGCGCCATCGCGAACTCTTCGCCCGCGGTGCGCATCGTTGCCGAACCCCAGAGATCGACGACGAGCCCCTTCGGCCAGTCGCCGTGATCCTGCAGATGGCGGCGCAGCAGCTCTTCGGCGAGTTTTATCCCCTGCGCATGTGCCGACGGCGTCGGCACGGCGCGCGGATCGACCGCAAAGAGATTGCGCCCGGTCGGCAGCACGTCTTGACGGCCGCGATAGGGCGAGCCCGACGGTCCCGGCGCAACGCGCTGGCCGGCAAGCGCGGCGCGCAGCGCTCCGCGCTCCGCCTCGCCGCAGGCGCCGCGGCCGAATACGTGCAGGCCGTCCCCGAATTGGCTTTCCTTGAGATCGCAGACGAAGCGATCAATCCGCGGAATGGCTTCGGCGGGCGCGGCCGAGGCATCCAAACCGAGATCGTCTTCGAGGCCTGCCACGCGCGCCTCGTCGCGGATCGCGGCAATCAGCCGTTGGCGGCGCGCGGGATCGAGACCATCAGCGGTCGAATATTCGTCGAGAAGTCGTTCGAGCCGGCGCAGGGCCTCCGGCACCGAGGATGTTTCCAGCGGCGGCGGCAGATGGCCGATGGTGACGGCGCCAATGCGCCGTTTCGCCTGCGCGGCCTCGCCGGGATCGTTGACGATGAAGGGATAGATGATTGGGAGATCGCCGATCAGGGCTTCCGGCCAGCAGTGCGATGACAGCGCCACGGATTTTCCGGGCAGCCATTCCAACGTGCCATGTGCGCCCATATGCACGACGGCATCGCAGGCCTGCTGCCGGAGCCAGAGATAGAACGCGACATAACCGTGGCGCGGCGTGCGGGCGAGATCGTGATAATCGATATCGCGCGTGGTCGCATCGCCGCGTTCCGGCTGAACCGCGATGATCGACTTGCCGCAAGCGACGGCCGCGAATTGAAACGCGCCGTCCTGGCTGCTCGGATCATCCTCCGGCGCGCCCCAGGCTTGCGCGAGATCATCCTGCAAGACTTGCGGCAGGCGCGAAAGCGCCGCGCGGTAATCGACGATGCTCCAGGTGAGCTGCGGCCTCAGCAGCGTCGCGCCGAGCGCATGGACGGGCGCAACATCGAAGCCGGCCTCCGCGAGATCCGACACCAGCGCCTCGACCGAAGCCAGCGCATCGAGACCGACCGCATGCGCGATCTGATGCGGCCGGCCCGGATAATTCGAGAGCACGATCGCAATGCGCTTCTCGGCCGCTGGCTTCTCCGCGAGGCCCCGCCAAGCCGCGACGCGCGCGGCGACGGCCGTCACGCGCCCTTCATCGGCGCCGTGCGCAAGACGCGAAAATTGCAGATCGGGGTCACGCATCCCCGCCGATTTGAAGCTCACCACGCCCGCGAACAGGCGGCCATCGACCTCGGGCAGCACCACATGCATCGCGAGATCGCCGGGCGACAGGCCGCGCAGCGACTCCGTCCAGTCCTCGCGCCGCGCGGTGGAGAGCGCGACCTGAAACACCGGACAGGATGCGGCGTCGAATGGTGTCGTGCCGTCGTCGCCCATGGCCGAGAACGCCGTCGCATTGACGATCGCCGCCGGAGGATTTTGCGCAAGATACGCGCGCAGCCAATCCGCAACGCCCGCAGCCTTCAGCGACGTGACGAACGCGCCACAAGTGTCAAATCCCTTCTGACGCAACGTCGCGATCAGGGCATCGACCGGGCCGGTGTCGGCAGCGGTGAGATAGGAGCGATAGAACGTCACCAGCGCGCGCGGCCTGCCCTCGCCGCCCACCGGCGCAGCAATGACACCACGCGCGGGATCGTAGAACCCCATCTCGGGCACGGTCGTCTCGCCGATAACTGGCCCGGCATAGAGGCCCGAGGCCAGCGCGAGCTGTGCAATCGCGGCCTGCGCCGCGACCGGGCCGCCGGTGTCGCAGAGCACCTTGAGCCGGCGCAGCGTCGAGACCGGCAAGGTCGAGTATGCATCGAGCCGCGTGTCGTCACGGCCATCGGCCGGCAGCACGGCCAGCACAATGCCACGGTCCTTCGCGAGCTGTTGCAGGGCCGCAAGCCCATATGGCCAGTAGGACTCCCCGCCGATCAGCCGCACCAGAATGCCGCGCGCCTGCGACAGCGTGCGCTCGATATAGGTGTCGACCGACAGCGGATGACGCAGCTCAGCAAGGTTCGCGAGCCGCAGCGTCGGCAGGTTCTCGCGACCACGCCGCCAGCCGGCTGCGAACGCCGCGAGATCCGAATCCGAATACGAGAGCACCACGAGATCGGCCGGGTCCTGGCCGATATCCCTTGGCGTCGCGGTCTCCTCCAGACCACGGCTCTCGCGGAAGACGACGTGCATCAGATACCTAGTCCTGCCTTGATGGCGGCCTCGTCGATATCGCCGTGCTCGCCGATCACGACGAGCTTCGACCGCCTGTGACCGGCGCCCCACGGCTTGTCGAACTGGTGGCGCACGCGCTCGCCGACGGCCTGCAGCAGCAGCCGCATCGGCTTGCCCGCGACCGCGATGTAACCCTTGGCCCGCAGCACGTTCTGCTCGCGTGCCAGCTTCTGGACGGATGCGACCAGCGCATCGACGTCGGCGACTTCAGGAAGGTCGACCACGACGGAGGCGAAGTCATCGTGCTCGTGCTCCTCCTCGCCGTCATGATGCGAGGGGCGCGCAGCGAGATCGTTCTCGGCGGCGGCGCCGAGACCGAGGATGACGCGCGCATCGATCGCGCCGTCGGTCACGGGGAGCATCGGCACGCGGCGCGGCATCTCGGCAATAATCGCCGCCTTGGCCGCTTCAAGCCCCGCCGCGCCCGCAAGATCGGCCTTGGTCAGCAGCACGATATCGGCGCAGGCGATCTGATCCTCGAACACCTCCGACAGCGGCGTCTCGTGATCGAGATTTTGGTCTGCCGCCCGCTGCGCTTCGACGGCATCAGGATCCGGTGCAAAGCGGCCGGCGGCGACAGCCTCGGCATCCGCGAGCGCGATCACGCCGTCGACGGTGATGCGCGAGCGGATCTCCGGCCAGTCGAATGCCTTCAGCAGCGGCTTCGGCAGCGCCAGGCCCGAGGTCTCGATCAGGATGTGATCGGGGCGCACGGGCCGCGCCAGCAGTTTCTCCATGGTCGGAATGAAATCGTCCGCGACCGTGCAGCAGATGCAGCCATTGGCGAGCTCGACGATGTTCTCCTCCGGGCAATTGGCATCGGCGCAGGATTTCAATATCTCGCCGTCGACGCCCTCACTGCCGAACTCGTTCACGAGCACCGCGAGCTTCTTGCCGCCGGCATTGCTGAGCAGATGCTGGATCAGCGTCGTCTTGCCGGAGCCGAGAAAACCGGTGACCACCGTCACAGGGACTTTTGCGAGCGAGTTCATTCGGCGGCCTCCGGCACGACGGCAATGGGGGGTATGCGGGCAAGCGATTGCTTGCGGAATATTTCCGGCCGGCTGCGCCAGGGCACGAGACCATCCGGCGCCGCCGCATAGGCCGCCGCCCCCGCGACCACATCCTGCGCATTCGCATCCGACAGGCGGCCATAGACATACGACCAGCGGCCGGGCGCGCTGAGCGCGACCGAGCAGCCCTGATTGCAGGCCGACAGGCATTCGACGGGAACCACATTGACGCCCTCGGGCACGCCGGCGTCGAGGATCGCCCCATGCAGGCGCTTGCCGGGCGTCGCCTCGCCCTCGCCAGGCGTCTCGCCGGCACGGCAGGTGATGCAGACGTGAAGTGTGACGGTCATCGCCTCTTCCAGATAACAGCGGGAGGCGATGAGGCACACGGACCATTCTTCAGAAGGCCCGTTTCCCCGTCGCGGAACACCCCGTCCGCCGGTCCAAAACTCGTCCGCGCTGGCAGGTCTCCCGGCTTGCGGAGCAGGGTTTTCCCCTTCGATCCCCGCCTTCCCGATTCCCGCGGGAATCAGTGGCTTCGGGCATCTCTCCGGTCACGGTCGCGGGGGCGGCTGCATTTTGGACCCAAATCTTGCCGATTCGGACCCTATCGCATTCCCTCTTCGCCTGTCATAGGACAGGAACCAACGCCGGGCCACCATTTGCCGGTGGCCGCCACTTGTCAAGCCGAAGGACCGGGACCGATGACGCCTGAACCGGATACAAAAACGGCCGAGGAAACCGACGCCCGCCACGCCACGAAAATGGCGAAGAAGAAGGCCGCCCGCGACAAGATCATGGCGACCAAGAGCGGCGAAAAGGGCCTCATCATCGTCCACACCGGCGCCGGCAAGGGCAAGTCCTCCTCGGCCTTCGGCATGATCGTCCGCTGCGTCGCCCATGGCTTCCCCTGTGCGGTCGTGCAGTTCATCAAGGGCGCCTGGGATACCGGCGAGCGACGCCTGCTCACCGGCCATTTCGGCGACCTCTGCCAGTTCCACGCCATGGGTGAAGGTTTTACCTGGGAGACGCAGGACCGCGCCCGCGACATCGCCGCCGCGCGCGCCGGCTGGGAGAAGGCCAAGGAGCTGATCCTCGATGAGAGCTTGCGCATGGTCGTGCTCGACGAGATCAACATCGCGCTGCGCTACGACTATCTCGACATCGCCGAGGTCGTCGAGTTTCTGACCACCTCGAAGCCGCCGATGACGCATGTCGTCCTCACCGGGCGCAACGCCAAGGACGAGCTGATCGAGATCGCCGATCTCGTCACCGAGATGACGCTGGTCAAGCATCCCTTCCGCTCCGGCATCAAGGCGCAGGCCGGCGTCGAGTTCTGAGTTCGATGGCGCGCGCATTGATGATCCAGGGGGCCGGCTCGGACGTGGGCAAGTCGCTCATCGTCGCAGGCCTTGCGCGTGCCTTCACGCGGCGCGGCCTGCGCGTGCTGCCGTTCAAGCCGCAGAACATGTCGAACAACGCCGCCGTCACCATCGATGGCGGCGAGATCGGCCGCGCCCAGGCGCTGCAGGCGCTGGCAGCAGGCGTCGAACCGCACACCGACATGAACCCCGTGCTGCTCAAGCCCGAGACCGATGTCGGCGCGCAGGTGATCGTCCACGGAAAGCGCATCGCGACTGCGCGCGCGCGTGACTACGCCGCGATGAAGCCCTCGCTGATGGGCGCGGTGCTGGAGAGCTTTGAGCGGCTGAAGGCACGCGCCGATCTGGTGCTGGTGGAAGGCGCCGGCAGTCCGGCCGAGGTGAATTTGCGTAAGGCCGACATCGCCAATATGGGTTTTGCGCGCAAGGCCGACGTGCCGGTCGTGCTGATCGGCGACATCGACCGCGGCGGCGTCATCGCCCAGCTCGTCGGCATCAAGACGGTGATCGACCCCGACGATGCCGCGATAATCCGGGGTTTTGTCATCAACAAGTTCCGCGGCGATCCCACCCTGTTCGACGACGGCTACAGGCTGATCGAGCAAAAGACCGCGTGGCGCGGCCTTGGCGTGCTGCCCTGGTTCGCCCGCGCCGGCGAGCTGCCGGCCGAGGATGCGCTGGGCCTCAGCGACGCGCGCAAGCCGGGCCAATGCAAGATCGCCTGCCTCGCGCTGTCGCGGATCGCCAATTTCGACGATCTCGATCCGCTCAAGCTCGAGCCGGGCGTCGATCTCGTGATGGTACGCCCCGGCGAAGCCATCCCAGGCGATGTCCGCCTCGTCATCGTTCCCGGCTCGAAATCCACCCGCGGCGATCTCGCCTTCCTGCGCACGCAAGGCTGGGACATCGATCTGCTCGCACATCACCGCAGGGGTGGCTATGTGCTCGGCCTCTGCGGCGGCTATCAGATGCTCGGGCGCAGCGTTGCGGACCCAGAGGGGATTGAAGGTCCCGCAGGCGACACGGCGGGGCTCGGGCTGCTGGATGTGGACACGGTGATGAGTCCGCAGAAGACGCTGACGCGGGTTACGGCTGTGCATGCCGCCACGGATCAGCCGATCGAGGCGTACGAAATTCACATCGGCCGTACCGATGGGCCCGATCGTGCGCGCCCGTTTGCGACACTGAACGGCGAGACCGAAGGCGCGATCTCGCGCGATGGCCGCGTGCAGGGCAGCTACCTGCACGGCCTGTTCACGTCGGATGATTTCCGCAAGGCGTACCTCGCAAAGCTCGACATTCCCGCTGGCAACGAGCCCTACCACGCCCGGGTCGAGAGTGCGCTCGATGCGCTGGCCGACCACATCGAAAAGCATCTCGACGTCGAAGGTCTGCTTGCGCTAGCGCGCTAGCACCTCGGCAAGGCGCATCCATTCGGCTTCGCTGCCGGGAAGCCCGAGCCGAAGCCATGTCGGCTTTTGCGCGAAGACGCGCGACCAGATCTGGCTTTGTGCCAGTCTGTCTTGCGCGGCGAGCGCGTCGGGTGTCTCGTAGAGACGGAACAGCGGCGTCCCCCCAAGCAGCATCCAGCCTTGCGCTTGCGCTATGGCATCGAGGCGAACACAGTCCCGGGCAAGTCGCGCTGACGTGGTCTCAGCCCAGGCGTCGTCGCGCAGCGCGCGACAGCCGATCGCGATCGCCGCTCCCGAAACCGGCCATGGACCCGACATCGACGCAAGCTTGCCAATGTCGGCGGCATTGCCGATCGCGAAGCCGAGCCGCAGGCCGGCAAGGCCATAGAACTTTCCGAACGAGCGCAGGATCAGCAGTCCCGGTCGATCGGCTTCCGATGCAAGCGACAGCTGCGAAACGGCGTCGACGAAGCTCTCGTCGATGACGAGGCGGCCGACGCGCGGCAGCAGTGCGAGCAGATCCTTTGGTGCACGATGCTGTCCGCCGGGGTTGTTGGGATTGACGATCACCGCAAGATCCGCGCCCGCCAGCGCGTCGAGTTCCCTGACCTCCTGGACATCCCAGCCTGCGGCCGACAGAACCCCTGCGTATTCATTGTACGTCGGTCCGAAGATGCGGGCGCGGCCGGTTCGTAACAGCCGCGGCAGCAATTGAATGGCAGCCTGCGCGCCGCCCATCGCAACGATCGGTGCGCTGGTGCGATAGGCATGCTGCGCCGCCTGATGCAGGGCGTTGATGTCGGATTGCGAGGGCAGCGCATTCCAATAGTGCGCATCGATCTCGCCGACGGGATAAGGCAGCCGGTTGATCCCTGTCGACAGATCGATCCAGTCTTCCGCGCGTCCGCCGAAACGCTGCTGTGCCAGATCCAGATTTCCACCGTGCTCGCGCATGTCCCGTTCTTTCATGCGAAAGCCAGGATCGCAAGGGTGCCAGCGAGCAGCACCATGGCGCGGCGGTAGACCGTCAGTGCCTCGGCGATATCAGCGGCGCGCGGATCGCGCGCGCCCTCGTTGAGCCAAGGCTCGTCGGTCGCGCTGCCGTGATAGATGCGGGGGCCGCTGAGCCGGACGCCAAGCGCCCCCGCCATGGCCGCCTCCGGCCAGCCGGCATTGGGCGAGCGGTGACGGCGTGCGTCGCGCGTCATGCACGACAGCGCCTCCGATCGCCGCGGCGCTAGCAGCACGAACAAAAATCCGGTCAGCCGCGCCGGAATGAAATTGGCGACATCGTCGATGCGCGCCGCCGCCCAGCCGAAGGCCTCGTGCCGCTCGTTGCGATGGCCGATCATGGAGTCTAGCGTGTTGATCGCCTTGTAGCCGAGGATGCCCGGCAGGCCGAACAACGCGCCCCAGAACACCGGCGCCACGATGCCGTCGGAGGCATTTTCCGCAAGGCTCTCGATCGCCGCGCGCGCGATGCCGGCTTCATCGAGCGCTGCGGGATCGCGGCCGACGATCCGCGAGACCGCGTCGCGCGCGGCGGCGATATCGCCAGCCAGCAGAGGATTCGCGACCGCGGCGACGTGATCATATAGCGAGCGCAGCGCGACCAAGGGCCAGGCCAGGATGCCAATCAGCACGACCTGGATCCAGCCCAGGGACAGCAAGGATTGAAGCATCCAACCGAGTGCGACGGAGAGCGCGATCACGAGAAGCGCGCCAGCAATGCCCGCGCCGCGGCGAAATGCCGGCGGATCGGACGAGCGGTTCCAGGCAATGTCGATGGCACCGATCAGCCGGCCCAGCCAGCTCACGGGATGCCCGATCCGCGCGAACAGAGGCGACGGCCAGCCCAGCAGGGCATCCACCGCCATTGCCACCACCATCGCGCCCGCAAAACCCACATTCGTCTCCTGTCCCGCCCCTGTTGCGCAAAGCGAGGGGCGAGCGCAAGCCCCTCGCCTCCCGATTTCGGCTTTGTCTTTGGCCGCGTTTGATGATTAGTCAGGCCCGCAGGAGACCTTTTATGGCCGTCATCTTGATCACCGGCGGAGCTCGATCGGGCAAGAGCAAGCGCGCGGAAACGCGCGCCCGCAGCTTCCCGGGCCAGCCCGTTTATGTCGCGACGGCCGAGGCGCTTGATGCCGAAATGGAGGCGCGCATCGCCAGACATCGTACGCGCCGCGGAACCGACTGGATCGAGCGCGAGGTGCCGCTCGATCTCGTGCCGGCGCTGGTTACAAGCGATAGCGGCGGCGCGCGGCTGGTGGACTGCCTGACGCTGTGGCTCTCCAACCTGATGCATGCGACGCGCGACTGGGAGCACGAGGTGACCGAGCTCGCCGCCGCCCTGCCCCGTCTCAAGAGCCCGGTCGTCCTCGTCACCAACGAAGTCGGCCTCGGCATCGTGCCCGACAACGCGCTCGCTCGCAGCTTTCGCGACGCCGCCGGGATCATGAACCAGGCCATCGCGGCCGTTGCCGACGAGGTTGAGTTCGTCGTTGCCGGCCTTCCGATGAAATTGAAATGATGCCGCGCGCCGAGCTTCTGAAAGACATCGTCGCCGATCTCAGGATGGCGGTATCGTTCGTGACGATCCTCCCGGTGGCCTTGTCCAAGCCCGCGGCTGACGGCACCGTCGCGCGCGCGACCTGGGCGCTTCCCGTCGCGGGACTGCTGGTCGGCCTTGCCGGCGCTTTCGTCTACAAGGTTGCCATCCGCTTCGGACTGACGCCGAACATTGCCGCCCTGCTCGCACTCGCGAGCACCGCCCTCATCACCGGCGCGCTGCACGAAGACGGTCTTGCCGATACCGCCGATGGGCTCGGCGGCGGCCGCACGCGCGAGCGCAAGCTCGAGATCATGCGCGACAGCCGGATCGGGACCTACGGCGTCTGCGCGCTGATCCTGTCGTTCGGCCTGCGCTGGAGCGCACTCGCGGCGATCGCCGATCCCTTGCTGGTGACATTTGCGCTTTGCGCCGCGCACGCCGCCGCCCGCGCGGGCGTGCCGGCCTTCATGTCACTGGTACCGCCAGCGCGGCCTGACGGGCTGTCGGCGAGCGCGGGATCGCCGCCGGGCCGCAGCGTCGCCATCGCCTTCGCTCTTGGAACGCTCGCGCTCGCTCTCGCGTTGGGGCCGGGCAAGGCGCTGGTCGGCCTGATCCTGCTGTCGCTCGCCGGCCTGTTGCTGGCGCGGCTTGCCGTGCGCCAGATCGGCGGGCAGACCGGCGACATCCTCGGTGCGTTCGAGCAGATCGGCGAGATTCTCATTCTGCTGGTCGCGGCATCGTTCCGGATGGGAGGCTGATCTCATGGTCGAGTTCGACGACACCTTCCGTCAGCACTTGCGCGAGCTGTTCGTGTGGCGCCGCGACGTCCGCCGCTTTCGAGCTGACCCGCTGCCGGCCGGCGCCATCGATCGCCTGATCGAGACGGCCTGCCTGTCGCCCTCGGTCGGCCTCAGCCAGCCCTGGCGCTTCGTCACCGTCGATGATGCTGCACGACGTCGCGCCATCATCGATGATTTCACGGCGTGCAACGCCGACGCACTGAATTGCTATTCCGGCGAACGCGCGGCCCGCTACGCCACGCTGAAACTGTCGGGCCTTGAGCAGGCCCCCGGTCACCTCGCCGTGTTCGCCGACAAGGCCAGCGACATCGGCCACGGCCTCGGCCGTGCGACCATGCCGGAGACGACCGAGTATTCCGTGGTCGCCGCCATCACCGCGATGTGGCTCGCCGCGCGCGCCGAGAGCATCGGCATCGGCTGGGTCTCAATCCTCAACCCGGATCGCATCCACGTCGTCCTCGACGTGCCCGATACCTGGAAGTTCATCGCCTATCTCTGCATCGGCTATCCGGAAGCCGAATGCGACCAGCCCGAGCTGGAGCAGGCGAAATGGGAGCACCGGCGCGGCGCGGACGAGTTTACGTTGCGGCGTTAAGCGGATCGCGCCCCAACTCGCCCGTCAGATACCAGCAGTCGATCCATCCTCTGTCATTGCGAGCGAAGCGAAGCAATCCAGGATCGCAAGGGCTCCTGGCAATGACGGCGGAGAGAGCGGCACAACCTTCCGTTACGACCTGCTCCTGCCGGCCACTGCCGCCACAGGCGCGGGTGGCTCCGGCTTCTGGAACATCAGCAGCGGGCGGAAGATGACGCGGCCATAGGCCTCGTAATGGTTCTGGGTCGAGACCGCCATCTTCAGTGGCGTCGCGTAATTTGCCTCGAAGGTCATGAACTGCGCATAGGTCCAGGAGAAACCGACGCCGACCGAGGCCATTTCGGTGACGCCGGGGAAGGTCGAATACACCGCACCCCAGTCGGTGAAGATGTAGGTGTCGAAACCCCTGAGCCATTGCGACCAGTTGTAGTGCAGCTCGGCGCTGAGATAATAGCCGCTGTCGCCGGAGGCCGCATTGGAGGGATAACCGCGTACGGTGGTGGGGCCGCCGATCGAGAAGATCTGATCGCCCGGCAGCAGCTTCTCCTGCGTGTACTGCCAGCTCGCCAGCACATTGGCGCTGAAGTTCTGGGGCCCTGCGGCGCTCGTCGCGATCAGCGAGCCGGTATAGGTGTTGAACGCGCGGTTGTTGCCGAGCACATAGTCATGCCACGCGACGTAGTTCACTGCCGGCGAGACCGTGATCGAATAGGTGTTGCCGGACTTGGTCACCGAGATTCCAGCCGTGGTCTTGTCGTAGTGGTCGTCGGTGACGGCGACCGTGGCAAAGCGGCTGACAGTCTTGCCCTCGGTCAAGGCCGCGTTGAGCAGCACCAGCCAGTCCTGCGTCACCCAGACCGGCTGGCTGAAATTGACAGCGGCCTGGCTCGAGCGACCGGTGACGTCGAGCGCGACGAACGGCCCCTGGACGATCTTGATCTTGCCTTCGGTATAGCTGACGCCGGCGCGGCCGCCCCAGGGATTGACCGGGATGCTGTAGGCGACATTGCCGTTGAGATTGCCGTCGGAGCGGACGCCGTAGAAGGTCAGGCGGTCGTCGACGCCGAACAATCCGTGGCGCTTGTAGAAGGCGCCGCCCTCCCAACGCCCGGTATTTTCGGAACCCTGATTGTCGGTGAAGAGCTGCAAGGTGTCGACCGGCGGCTCGATCACCGCGAACTGGAGGTCGGTGAGGCCGAAGCTCGTGCCGGGCTGCAGCAGCGCCTTGATCTGCACGTCGTTGGTCCGGTTGAACCAGATCACGTCGCGGTTGAGCTTTGGAACGTCGAGGACCTCGCCTTCGGGCTCCTTCACGCGATCGAGGATGTAATCGGTGCGAGTCTGCTTGTTGCCCTCGACGGTCGTCTTCTGCAGCCGTCCCTCGGTCAGCTTGACGCGGACGACGCCGCCCTTGGCATCCTGCTCGGGCAGGGTCGCGATGCCCGTGACGATGCCGCGCGCGGCATAGACCGCATTGATGTCGGCAACGAGCTGCAACAGCGAGGCGATGTCGACGTCCTTGCCGACATATCTCTTCGCGATCTCATCCAGCTCCGCCGGCGTGATGAACTTGGACTCGTCGAACGTGACCTTGCGCAGGCGAAATTTCGGCCCGCCTGGCTTCAGGAGCTGGGACTTTTCCCGCTCGCCGCCGATCACCGCCGGCCCGGTGAGCTTGGGCGGCGCGCTCTGCTGCTCGAGCTGCCGCCGCTGCCGGTCGACGTCGTTCTGGATCACGCCGGGATTGATCGACTGGGCGCGCGCGGACGCGATGCAGCAAGCTGCAAGCCCGATCGCCAACGATGCCCCCAGAATCCGCATCCCGAATCCAATTACCATGCCTGTGCGAGACGGCCAACGGCCGGCTTTTCCGTTTCAACCGCCGCATCCTTCCAGCCCGGACGTCCCGCACGCTGCCCCTTCTGGCGCAGCTTGCGCATGTCGCTGAGCCCTTCGACGTTGACGGCGGGGCCGGAGCCGACGGCCTCGACCGGCCGTGGCGTCAGCAGCGCGTCCAGCCGCGCCTGGCCGGAGAGACCGAGCAGGTAGAAGGTCCCCCCATCCTTCTTTGCGAGCCAGGTCTCGATGCTCTCTTTGCCCTCGCCGTCGACCGAGATGTTGCGCACCATGCTGGCACCGGTGAAGACATTGCAGCAGCCGTGGGTCGACCCGTAATTGGTGACGGTCGCCGAAACGTCGCCGGTATAGAACACCACATAGGCATTGCTGACATTGGCGTTGCCGACCTGGCTCATCGTGAACACGCCGCCCGGCTGATACAGCTGAAGCGACGGCCAATTGGACGGCGCCGGCGTACGGTTGTTCAAGAGTATCTGCTGGGTCGCCGTGGTGAGCATGAGCTGGCCCGGCACGTAGCCGTTCAGGATCGAGACGGCCGGCGCATCGGTCCAGAAGGTCGCGTCCACCACCCTGAACTGGTTGACGATGATGTGGTCGGGGTCGATCGAGATGTTGGCAGACTTCGCAACGCCGCCGTTGTAGCCGGTGACGTTCAGGATCAGCGGGACCGCCGGGTTCGAACGGATCTGCTCGCCCTTGACGTTAATCGTATCAGCCGCGAGGTCGAGCTCCCGCACGACGCTGACCCAGTTGATCGTCAAATCACCCGACGAGGTCATCTTGACGATGTCGCCGCTGATCCGGTCGAGCGAGACCGGTCCGACCACATCGAAATGCGTGTCGCCGTGGGCGGAGATCGATCCGCCGCGGAGCGAGCCCGTGTCGGACTTGACGTTGAGATCGCCGGCATCGCCCGGGATCCCCGTCGTGGTGAGCTGGCTGAAGACGACGTCGTTCACGGCATGCAGGGTCTGCGTGCCGCCGCTGATGGCGGTGTCGACGGTGATCCCTCCGGTCGTCGCGGTGACGTCGAGCGTGCCGCCAACGTTGAGATTATCCCAATGAACGACCGTGCCGCTGAGGACTGCATTGCCGGCGGTGGCCGTGAGGTTATGCCCGGTGTTCGCACCCGCCGCGATCAGTCTCGCCGAGCCGTGGGCCGAGACCGAGCCCAGCGTCGGCACGCCGCCTGAAATCACGGTCTGCGCGAGGATGAAACCGGTGTCCGCGTTGACGTTGATGCTGCCGGCATCGCCGTTGATGCCCGTCGCCGTCAACGCGTTGAAGGTGACGTTGTCATGGGCGTGGATGGTCTGCGTGCCGCCGCTCTGCGCTGTCTGGAACGTGATGCTGCCTTGCCCCGCGGTCGCGCCCAGCGTCGTCCCGACATTGAGGACGTTCCAGTTGATCGGGCCGGTGGCAGTCAGCAGGCCCGAGCCCGTCGAAGCCGCGAGCGTGTTGCCGGTGATGGTCGTGGCCGCAACGAGGCTCGCCGAGCCGTGGGCCGAGACCGAGCCGAGCGTCGGCACGCCGCCTGAGGTCACCGGCTGCGCCAGGATGAAGCCGGTGTCGGCGGTGACGTTGATGCTGCCGGCATCGCCGTTGATGCCCATCGCGGTCAGCGCGTTGAAGGTGACGTTGTCGTGGGCGCGAATGGTCTGCGTGCCGCCGCTCTGCGCGGTCTGGAGGGTGATGCTGCCCTGCCCCGCAGTCGCGCCCAGCGTCGTCCCGACGTTGAGCGTGTTCCAGTTGATCGGGCCGGTTGCCGTCAGCAGCCCCGAGCCGGTCGTGGCGGCGAGCGTGTTGCCGGTGATGGTCGTCGCCGCTAGCAGTGTCGCCGAGCCATGGGCCGAGACCGAGCCGAACGTGGTCACACCGCCCAACGTCACCGTCTGCGCCAGGATGAAGCCGGTGTCGGCGGTGACGTTGATGTTGCCGACGTCGCCGCTATTGCCGGTGGCCGCGAGCGACTTGAACGTCACATTCTGGGTCGCGTGGACCGTCTGCGAACCGCTGCTCTCGGCGGTGCCGATGAGGATGCTGCCATTGTTCGCGACGGCGCGGAAAGATCCGCTCGCGCCGGTCGCCGTGCCCGCCAGCACCTGGTCGAGCCTCAGTCCGCCGGTGCCGATGATGTCCACACTGCCCTTCACCGCGGACAGCAGGCTCACCTCGGTGTCAGCGAGAACCTTGACGTAGATATCGCCGGCGCTCGCGCTCGCAGACAGCCGCGCGGCACTCAAGGTAAACCGCCCGGTCGCACCGCCGATGCCGTTCGATGCGCTCAGCGAGAGCTCGGCGCCCGCGCCGGAGGCGATGAACTTGGTCTGGCCGTCGCCATTGTCGATGATCGCACCGAGCGAGGCGACGCCGCCGGCGGTGACGATGATCGACGGGGCGTTCGAGGCGGCAGCGTAGGACAGCGAGGAATTCAGCTGGCCGATCGTCGCATCACCCGTGGTGGTCACCGAGATCAACCCGGGCGCGTTGATGGCCGAATAGGCGCCCATCGATA
Source organism: Bradyrhizobium sp. TM102 (assembly GCF_009176685.1). Lineage (NCBI taxonomy): Bacteria > Pseudomonadati > Pseudomonadota > Alphaproteobacteria > Hyphomicrobiales > Nitrobacteraceae > Bradyrhizobium > Bradyrhizobium sp. TM102. Next base: position 5,432,569 of record NZ_AP021855.1, read on the forward strand.
GCGTCGCGGCAACCAGCGTCACGCCGCCCGTGCTGCTGGTCGCAACCACCGGCGCCGCACTGATGCCGGCCGCGAAGGTCATGCCGCGATTGGCGAGCAGCTGCATCAGGCCGTCGCTGGTGATGCCAGTATTGATGGTGAGCGCGCCGCGCGCCACGTTCAGCGTCAACGCGCCGCCAGCCGTCAGCGCCCCATAGGGGCCGCTGGTGCCGACCGCGAGATCGCCGGTGACCGCGAGGATGCTGACGTCGCCGACCGCCGAGCCGGTCACCGCGCCGGAGATGTTCACCTGCAGCGGCTGGAAGGCCCCGCCGTTGAAGCCGATGCTGCCGCCGGCGCGCAGGTCGAGGTCGGTGCCAAGGATGTGGATCGCGGAGCGGTCCGTGAAGCCGGCCTCGGCGTAGATGCTGCCGGTCGCGGCGAGGTGGATCGCATTGCCGGCGGCGATGTTGCCGAGGATGAGATCGCCGGTGGTCTGCTTCACATAGATGCCCTGCGCCGACGAGACCTGGTCGAGCTGGTCGTTGCCCGGATCGGCAAAAGCGATCTGAAGCGCGTTGGCGTTGGTCGCGGGATTGCTTCCGGCAGCGCCCGGCGCGCCGACATTGCCGTGCTCGGCGATCAGGGTCAGGTTGGCGATATCGCCCGAGATCACGGCCCCGCCCACATTGGCGGAGATGCTGGTCACGGCGTCGAGCTTGACGTCGCCGCGGCCGGTCACCTCGATGCCGTTGGTCTGCGCGGCCGTGACCGGGCCGTAATTGGCGGTGACGCCGCCGAGCGCGAGGCTGTTCTTGCTGCCGAGATAGACGTTGGTCAGTGCCTTGGCCGAGATCGCGATCGGGTTGTCGACGACGACGAGGTTCTGCTGCGACAGGCTGACCGTATAGGTCGTGACATGGGTCGTCGGATCCGTGACCGCGCCGACGGTGAGCTGGCCGGGGCCGGCGGTGGCCAGCAAGCCCCTCTGCTCCGGCGTCAGCGACGAGGAATCGACGCTGGTGAAGGTGAAGGTCTGGGGCGCCGCCGAATTGCCGACCGAGCCGCGCGGCGCGTAGAGCATGATCTGGTTGGCGCTGACATTGGCGATGACGTTCTCGTCGATCGGCGGCGGTGCCGCACCGACGGCCGACGACGACACCGTGTAGGCCAGCTGGCTCTGGGTCCACTGCGAGCCCGCGGTGATGATGCTGTAGACCCGCTCGGTCGATGCGAGCGTGTAGCTGTAGTTTGCATTGTAAGCGCCAAGCGCCGTTTGCAACGCCGTGTTGCTCGGCATCCGCTGGCTGGTGGTCGCCACGCCGTCGAACAGCTTGGTGAACAGGGTCGCCGACAGCGAGCTGCCGAACACGGTCCCCAGCGGATCCGCGGGAGCGGCACCGAGCAATGTCGTCAGCGAGGTCTTGAGCTCGTCGGTGGTGATCTTGCCGAGCAGGAACTGATCCCTCAGGAACCGCGTCGTGGCCTCGGTCTTCATCTGCGTCGCGGTGACGTCGGCAGGGTCGATGCCGAGCTTGGCCGCCACCTGCGCCCGCAGCACCGTCTGCCCCACCGAGGTCGGGTTGTAGGTGCTGCCGTTCGTAAAGGCGATGTTCTTGAGCTGGAAATAGTCGTTGTAGGCCGACGTCACCATCGACTGATAGCTGTTGACGGCGTTGGTGGCGGCGTTGCCACTGACAAGGTCGAGGCTGGCCTGGACGTCCTGAAGATGCTGGCTCTGTGCCTGGGTCAGGCCGACCGCCGCCCGGCCGTTCAGGATGTTGGCCTGGTTGCCGTCGGAGCCGGCGGCCTCCAGGAACACCGGGCCACCGGTCGACTGGATCGTGCCTAGGCGGAGGTCGCCCTTGGACTGAATGATGTAGGTGCCGGTGGCCGAGGCGCTGTCGAGCACGCCGCCATCCACGCTGCCGCCCGCCTGAACCGTCCCCGTCGCCTGGATCACCAGCGGATTGATGTTGGTCAGGGTGGACGCGCCGTTGACCACCGCGCTCGTCGCGCCGATGGCACCGGAGGCGGAGTTGATCTCGATGTTCTTGCCGATCACGACGGGATTGGCGGGGTTGTAGGCGGAGGCCGAGTTGATGTCGCCGGTCGCCGACAGGAACACGTTGCCCTGCGGCGTGGCGCCTGCCGAATTCACCTTCACCTGGTTGATCGACAGCGCGCCGATGGCCGAAATCGCGATGTCGCGGTCGATCGAGCTGGCGGTCAGGCTGCCACCATAGATCTGCACCTGGACGGGCGTCCTGTTGGCGCCGAGCGTGCCGATGCCGCCGTCACCCCGAAGCGTCACGCTCGTACCCGAGATCACCGGGTTGTTGGCATTGGCGCCGACCGTGATAGACGAGTTGGCGCCGGTGGCGGCCAGCGTCGTCGTTCCCTGCTGGTTGTTGATCGACCCGTTGATGACGATGCCTGAGGTCGAATTGACCACGACGTCGCTGCTACTGCCACCGGTGAACTTGATGTTGATCGGGTTCGACGCCTTGACCGTGTTGGTCAGCGAGAGCGTCAAATGATCATAGATCGCCTGGTACCAGTTGTACTGGGCATCTGCGCCGCAGCACGCGTTGGAGTGGGTGTTGAGTCCAACGGGGCTCCCGTCCGGGTTCGTGCCGCCCGCCCAGTGATAGCTGCCGGTGGCGGTCGTGACCTTCTGGTAGTTGGTGCTCTGCGTGCCTGAAACCAGGCTGGTCGAGCGAGTCCAGCTCTCGCCGGTGGTCTGATTGGGCGTGAAGCTCCAGCCGTAGTCGAACTGCGTGCTGGTGGGTAGACGATCCAGCGTCGCGGTGTCGACCCATTGATAGAGCATGTTCTCCTTCGTCGCGTACTGAATACCCGCCGTACCGGTCCTCGCTGCAAGCATCGACGGGTCGATCGCGGCCGCAGTGACACTGTTGGTCTCGTACCGCGACACCTGCTGGCTGCTTGCAGCCTTGGGATCGTAGACCCACCACGTCGTCTTCCCCTTGAGCTGGTCGACGATCTCGACCACGCTCTGGGCAGTGACGCTGGTATTGATGGTGTTGGTGACGAGCTGGAGCCCGCTGGTGTTGTTGACGGTGACCGTGCCGGCGCCGCCTTTGATCTCGATGTTACCCTGGGTCTGGGTGCTGTCGGTCGAGGTCGAGATGATCTTGCCGTTGAGGTAGACGTAGCCGCCGGCGCCCTGCGCCACGCCATTCAGGATGAGCTGGTCGGTGAGAGCGTTGTACCTGACCCCGATCTTGGCGTCGCCGCTGGCCGACGCCGTCACGGAGCCCGAGATATCGTAATAGACGCCGTTGCGCGCATTGGCCTGGGCCGCGGCAAAGTCCGCGCCGCCGTTGCGGTTCTTGAGGCCGTTGCTGCCATAGATGGCATCGTACGCCGCGGCGCCGATGTCGACCGAGTAATTGCTGCTCGAGCCGGCCTGGATGGTGCCGTTGATGTTGATCACCGACGCCGAGATGATGACCGCCTGGCCGCTGATGGTCCGGGAGGCTGTCGCGGTGGCCGGCGAATTGGCGGTCTTCGGCGTGATCGCATCCGGCTGGATGTTGATCACCTGGAAGAAGCCCGAGCTGTCGCAGGCTGACGCACAGTTGAACGGCGTCTTGTACGGACCGCTATCGGTGTAAACGTTGCGGCCGTCATAAGTCGTTTTCTTCCACTGCGCGAGCACGACATTGGTCGAGTCCTGCGACTGCCCCTCGATGATCTTGAGGGTCGCGATGTCAGGCACGCTGCCGGCATCGGGAGTGCTGGTGTTCCCAGGCGTACCCCTGCCCACCGGTAGGAAGATCGATGAATAGAGCGAGGTGCCGTCGTAATACGTCATCAGCATGCGCGCGGTGAAGATCGTGCTGGCGTCGGCGTTGCCGACGGGTTGATACACGCCGTGGCTGCCGTCGGTGCAGCAGTAATAGAAATAGGGGTGATCGGTTCCCGAAGCGATATGCGGAGCGGTATAGTAGTCGCCGTAGGCGCCGAGATAGGTCGCCGCCGTCATCACCGCGGTCAGCGTGTCTTCCGGCCTGTTTTCAGTGGTGGCCCATTGCGAGGTGACCGCGCTGCCGCTGTCGTAGAAGCTCCCGATACCGCCGAGGAAGGTGAAGGTGCCTTTTGGCACCACGATCTGGACGGTCGCGGCACTGAGCGACTGCGATGCGACGACGCTGCCGAGATTGTTGATGATCTTGAGCAGGCCGTTCGCGTTGTTGACGGCGCCATTGAAATAGATGTCGGGCGTGCGGGTCAGCACGTTGCCGTTCTGGTCAATGCCTTGACCGGAGTCAGGATCCAGGCGGTTATAGGTGGCCGAGATGTCGATGACCGGTGTTGCGCTCGGCATCGCGGTGAAGGTCACATTGGAGTGCGAATCCGGGTCGACATGGTCGATCTGGCGGTAGGTGATGTTGCCTCCGCTCACGTCGGTGACCGTGAGGTTGCCGAGGCTCATGAAGTCGAGGCCCTTGTTCTCGATCTTGATCAAGGGCGAGCTGCGCGCGATGACCGCGGGCGCGGCCGGGTTCGTGCCGCTGTTTCCGGTCAGCTTCTGCGCCAGGATCGAGACGTTGCCGGCGGACACCAGCATGTCGCCGAACGCGAAGGCGTTGCCGGGTGCGTCGGAGGTGAACGGCGCCTGCTTGATCAGCGTGTCGATCTGGCGCTGGATGTCGCCGGTCGGATCGGTGCCGGACGGCGCCATCGTCGCGGGCGCCGTAGGCGTGGCCGCCGCGAGCTGGGAGCGTACTTGCGCCTCTGTCAGGCCGGTCAGCGACGCCAGCTGGTTGACCACCAGCTGGTACGGATTGAAGTTGCCGACCACAGTGTACTGGACCGTCTGGTGGTTCCAGCTCATCACCGGGCTGAAGTGATTGACGTCGGAAACGGCCTCGAGGGTCAGCGCGGAGTAAGGGCTGGTCGTGCTCAGGGTCGGCGTGCTCGCGCCGAGCTCGATCGTGATGGTCACGTCGTTGTTGATGCCCGCCACCACCAGGCCGTTGAGCGCGACATCGCCGGTTCCGCTGGTGTGGCTGTGATTGTCGCTGTTCTTGGCGCTGAAGATGTCCAGATACGGATTGTAATTGCTGCCGTTGCCGGCGGCCGTGACCTGCCCTTGCGTTGCGCCCAGATAGATATTCCGCGCGCCGAGGATGCTCGAGGTCGGGGCCAGCGTCAGGCTCGTGCTGTCGTCGGCATTGGCCGTGCCGCGGTACAGCGTGGAGATCGGAATGGCGGTGTTGTTGTAGACGACCGTCGTCGCCGTCGCCTGCACGCTGCTGAAAACGAGGCCATCGCCGGACAGGCCGGCATACATGGTGATGTCACGCCAGGCCATGATCTTCGCGCCGGCGCCGACATTGACGGACTGGTTGGCGTGAACCCAGCTGTTGGTGCTGGCGCCGACGCCAGCGATCGCGCCATAGAGGCTGGCATTGGCGTTGGTCGCCGCCGCCATCTTCGCGGCCGTGCCAATATAGATCTTGCCGGCGCTGAACAGCTCGCGGGCGTTGATGTTGACCGCGAGCGTGGCGTTCGCCGTCATGTTGGATTCGGCGCCGCCGCCGGCGAAGAAGCTGGCGGTGGCAAGGCTCGCGGTGTCGTTGGTGTTCAGCGTGTTGTAGGCCTCGATGTTGATCACGGCCGTCGAGGTCCTGGGATCGTCGTTGAGGCTCAGCACCGTGCCGGCGCCGATATTGGTGGTGACGTTCTGCGTCACAAAGGACTCGCTGAGCGCGGCCGCCCCTGAGAACGAGCCGCCGGAACCCGAACGCGCGCCGCCGCCACCCTGGTTGACGATGTCGTTGGCGATCACGACCATGTCGCCGGCCGCCGAATTGATGATCAGATGCGTCCCGATCTCGGCCGTGGTGGTGGAGTCGACGTCGTTCCGCGCCTTGCCGGCGGATACGCCGGCCGTGGACGCCTGATAGGCATCGCCGCTCGCCGCGTAATTCGTGGTGTGCTTGGCATTGATGCGGAGACCGCCGAAATAGAGCGTGTCATCAGCCGTGCCGCCGTCGAAGCGCGCGTTGGTCACGGCGGTCGAGCTGGTCGTTGCGACCGCGGCCGCGCCGGCATAGGTGCCGCCCGCGCCGACCGTCGCGTTGGAGACGTTGGTATCCGTGCCGGTGGCCGTGATCCGCAGGATACCGATGTAATTGCCGTGATTCAGATTATCCATGTCGGCAGGCGCACCCAGATAGGCGTAGGTATGCGCGCTGGACGAGGTCTGCGCGACGGTGGCGCCGAGCGCCAGGAATCCGGTCGAAAGACCCGTCGCCTCGGCGTATTGGGCGCTGTCGTTTTCGGCCGCGACGGTCACATCAGCGTTGGGCAACGTAATCCCCGTCCCGCCATAGGCGCTCACGGTCGCGTTTTCCGACGCCTTGGCGTAGCTGCCCTGCGCGCCGATCAGCGAGCCGCCGCCGCCCGCGAGCGCCTTGGCCCACGTCGTCGTGCCGCTGGTCGGAACCAGCGCCATGGCGGTCACCGCAAGCGCACCACCCGAGAAGCTCGTGTTGTCGCCAACATCGGCAGTGACCGTGGCGCCGACCGTGGACTGGGCGATGGCGACGCCGACCGCGGCACCGCCGACCGAAACGCCGATCGCCTCGCTCGATAGATTGGGCGTGATCGAGGCCGACACCAGTGTGCCGACGCCGGTCGCGGATGTCGTGATCGAGGCACTGCTGCCGATCTCCGCCAGCACGGACGAGTTCTCGTGCGCCTCCGCATCCGCACCGACGCCCGCGACGATACCGCCGCCGAGCGCGGTGGCCGTCGTCGTCAGCGTGCCGGCACCGCTTGCGCCAACTGCCAGAGTCGCGACGTTGACGGAGGAGCCGTTCAGAACCCTCGCGGCGACCGAACTCGCTCGGCTTGCCGTTGCGACCGAAGCACCGGCCGCCACGGCACCGCCGGTGACGCCGCCGGTGAAGACGACCTGGGTCGTCGAATCCTGCGCCATGACGGCGGCGCCATTGCCGGTGCCGCCCGTGCCGGTGATCTGGCCGCCGAGCATGGCCACCACGGAGTTGCTGACATTGCCGACCGCGACAGCCGCCTGGGCGCCAAAGTAAAGCGCCGCACCGCCGGCGATGGCCTCGGTGTCGACGGTCTTGCCGGCATAAGGCCCGGTAGTCGCGTCCTTGACGACCGCCGCAACGGTGACAATCGGCGCCGAGACCGCCAAAGGCGTATCGGCGGCCACCAGCACGCCGGAGCCGTTGCGTCCGTAGTCACTCAGATTGGCGAGCACGGTGCTGTTGACGCTGGTGTAGCCGATGCCCGCACCGATGCCGACATTCTTGGCAAAGCCGGCGCCGAGCAGATACATCTTGGCCGCGTTGGCGCTGGTGGCGGCGACGTTGACCTGCGTGCCCGTGACGTTGCCGCCCGCGATCTGCGCGACGACGACGTCGTTGCCGCCGCTCAGCACGTTGCTGACGTCGTAGGTCGAGCTGACATTAGCACTGTTCGGATTGCCGGCCGTGCCGCTGGCGACGGCGTTGCTACCGTGGGTGTTGCTGGTGCCACTGTTGACCGACGCGATGGTGCCGGTGCCGCCCTGATTGAGCTGACCGGTCTGCTGGCCCTGGGTGTCGGCATCGGCGGTGTTGGTGCCGATGATGATGACGCCGACGGTCGCGCCGATGCCGACGCTGCCGCCGATGCCGGCGGTGACCGCGTAGGACAGCACCTCCTTGGTGCTGAGCGCATTGACGTTGATCGCGCCTGACGAGTTCAGATTGCTGTTCCAGCTCTCGGCAACGGTCCGGCTCTTGAACACGATGACGTTGGCTGCGGCGCCGACGCCGACGCCTCCCCCGCTGGCGCCGACCGCAAGTGCGCCTGCGATCTCCTTGATCGCCACGTCTTCGTTGGCGTTGATCGTCACCGCGCCGGCCGTACCGCCCGTCACCCCATGCAGCGTGGTGTCGTAGACGCCGGCGATGGTGGTGTTGTTGGCGACCTCAATGTTGGCCATGCCGGCGATAGCCGCCGTCCCGGTCGAGAGCGCGCCGCCGATCGCATAGGCCTCGAAACGGTTCTTGGTCTTGGCCTCGACGTCGAGCGCGCCGCTCAGATTGAGCGCGGTGGTGTGTGCGGCACCATTGCCCTGATAGCGGAACTCGTCACCGACATAGGCCAGCGTCCGGTTCGAGGAGACCTGGACCAGGAACGCCGCGCCAATCGCGGCCTGGCTGCCATAGGCGCCGGAGCCGTTCGCGGAGAAGATACCGGTGTTGTTGTTGGCGTTCACCGTCAGTGACGAAGCCGTCAGCGCGCCGCCGTCAACATAGGCTTCCGTGGTTGCCTGGAAGACGTTGAGCCCGACCGAGCCGGTGTTGAAACCGATCGCGATCGACGACGCATCCTGCTCCGCATTGGCCTTCACAGTGACGGCGCCGACCGTCTCGCTCGACGACTGCACGCCGCCGACTGTGGCATTCGTGATATAGGCCAAGGTCTCGCGCGACATCGTCGTCGAGATGATCGTCGCGCCACCGCCGCCACTGCTGCCGTAAGCGATGCCGGCGCCGAACGCGCCGGAATAGGAGAAGCTCGACGCGGCGACCTCGATCTGCGGCTTGAGCGTCGAGGAGGTCAGGCGCGTGTCGATGGCCGCGCTGTCGATATAGGCTCGCGTCGCCCCGCTCATCACATTGGTGATGGGGTTGATCATGATCGCGATGCTGGAACTCGCGGCAAGCGAGGCGACGCTGGTCACGACGGCCTGGTGCGAGCTCGCGACCACGGCAAGGCCGCGCACGGTGTCCTGGTTCTCGGAGAGGTCGGGCGTGGTGTCGGTCGGCGCATGGGCGGTGCCGAGATCGAACGCGTGGACGAGCGTGCCGTTGTTGACCGACAGCGTATCGGACGAACTGGTTCCGAGCGCATCGACTTTGGTGTTGGCACCACTGATATAGGCTGCGGTGGTTCCGGTGATCTGGTTGGTCACCAGCGAACCCGCGCCGCCGGCCGCCCCCTTGCTGATCGACAAGGCACCGGCGAACACCGCCGCCTTGTCGTTGTTGCCGGCGATCACGCCGACATTGTTGGTGGCGGTGACGTCAGCGCCGTTGATGCCGTTGGTGCCGGCCGCGGTGATGCTGGCCGTGACATTGGTCCCCATCAGATTGGTGGCGACCGAACCGGCCAGACCGACCTGCGAGGACATCGCGACACCGACGGCGACCGTCGAGATGCTGGCATTCGAGTTCGCACCGACGGCAACGCTGCCCGAGGCCGTCAGCTTGGAGCCGGTGACGCCGGCGCTGACGTTGTTGGCGATGCTGCTGTAGACCAGCGCCAGACCTGCGGCGCTGCCTTGCGACGCGGCGCTCGCGATCGCGGCGGTTCCGGTGATACTGGAATTGTCGGTCGCACTGACGGAGATGTTGCGGGCCGTGACGGACGATTGCGTCGTGCTGGACAGATTGTTGCCGATGGTCGCCGAGACGGTATTGGCGATCGAGCTGATCGTCGTGCCGCCGACGCCTGCAAACTGTCCGGTCGCCAGACCGAGGCCGATCGTGACCGATTGGATCTTCGAGGAATCGACCGCGCTCACGCTGACATTGCTGCTCGCCGTCATCAGGACGTTGGCGATATAGGCCGAATGCGTGGTTGCGATGGTGTCGTAGATGATCGAGGCGCCGACATTGTTCTTGCCGGCCTGGATGAGGCCCGCAACGGAGATGATGCTGGCGCCCGGACCATTCCCCGTGCCGTCGTTAAGCGCCGCCGCGCCGAAGTCGATGCAGTTCTGCCCGCCCGTGCCGCCGGCGACCGTGCAGGTGTCCGTGGCGAGATGATTGTTGTTCGACTTCTTGACGAGGTTGCCGAGCGCTGTGTCCAGCGCCGACACGGCGCCGCTGTCCGCCAGCACCGTCACGCGCCCGACGTTGATGCTCACCGTCGCGCCGCTGTTGATGTAGGCCGTCGTGGTGGGCGAGATCTCGCTGACGACGATCGCGCCGGCAAGCCCGTTGGACCCCGCCCCGCCCGAGGCCGCGCCGGCCGCGATCACGCTGGCGCTGTCGGCCAGCACCAGCAGGGTGTCGTAGTTCGAGATCGAGGTGCTGCGGATATGCGCATCGGTCGCGTTGCCGCCGGTGGGATCGGCGATCGAAGCATAGGTCAGCCCGATGCCGACGCCAGCCTGGCCACCCGAGATATAGAGCGAGCCGCCACCGATCGCGATGTTCGTGGTCTGGTAGGCGTCGACCTCGAGCGCGCGGTTGACGCCGGAGGATTGGCCCGTGATCGTCGAACTCTCGATGTAGGCGTTGGCGCTGTCGGTGATGATGCCGACCGAGGCCGACAGCGACGCCGCATTGGATTTAGAGCCCGCCACGCCGAGGGCGACGACGGTCTCCGAGCCGCCATTGAGCGCCTGCACCGTCACCGAACTCTGGTTGTTCATGGTGGTGCCGTAGATATAGGCGAGCGTCGAATTGTTCGACATCGCCGCCGCGATCGCACCGCCGATCGCGGCCCCCGTGGCGGACCCTCCGGCCAGATTGAGCGCCGCAGAGCCGGAACCATTGTTGAGCATGGTGTCGTTGAGGGCCTGAACGATCGTGTTGGTCACCACCGCACCGGTCGTGGTGTACTTGTTGACCGTCGTGTTCCTGATATAGGCGCTGGTAACCAGCGAGACGTCGCTCACTGACGAGCTGCCGGCGAGATCGAGGCTGAAGCCGCTGGTGCTAGATCCCGAGGTCGAACCGATCTTGCCCGCCGCCGTCGTCACGCCGGCGGCGCCTCCGGTCGAGGCGGCGCCGGCAGCGCCTGCCTTGTCGGAGAAACTCGACGACGCCGGGTCGGAGACGGCTGCCGCGACGGCGGCAGCGGTGATGCGCCCCGAAGTGGTCGCGCTGAGTGTCAGATTGTCGACATTGACCGCCCCGCTTCCGCCGCTGGTGCCGGCGAACGGATCGTTGGCGCTGAACACGCCGGGCCGTATGTCGGAATGGTTGTCGCCGATATAGGCGGAGGTGTCGGCATTTGCGCCGAGATAGGCGACCGACAAGCCGACCGCCGAACCGCCGCTCCCGTTATAGCTCATCGCGCCGGACAGCGTCACGACCGACAGATCCTGCTGCGCCAGGATGCCGACGGTCGGTGCATAGACGGTGGCCTGGCTCGAGATCGACGCATGCGTCGTGTTGTTCAGGAAACCGAGCGAGGTGATGCCATTCAGCGCCAGCGTGCCGGCAGCCTTGCCGGACGACGGTGCGACAGCGACGAACCGGTCTGAAGTGATCGCGTTGACGGCGATGTCGTCCGCCGCACGCAGCGTCGCGCGGTCCGAAACGCCAGCGATGGTATTGGTGTTGAACTGGACGAGATTGAGCGCGCCGCCGACGGAGGAGCCGCCCGAGGTGTTGCCGAACAGGAAGCCGAGCGTGCCGACATTGCCGGCGGCGTCGATCGACGCCGTGGTCGTGGTGGCCGCGATCTGGAGGCTGGCGTCGTAGGTATGGACGTCGCCATTGTCCATCCCGACCGACCAGCCGGTGCCACTGCCGCAGGCCGCGGTCGCGCAGGTCGCCGTCAGGCTTGCGCTGCCGGCCACCCACGCCGTCGTGTTGTTGTTCACGACGAAATGGTTCAGCGAACCGGCGATGCCGATCGTGTCGCCGGCGTCCGCGGTGGCATTGGCGTAGCTGGTCAGGATGTTGCCGCCGACGCCGAGATTGCCGTTGAGGTGGCTCAGCACGGCGCCCAGACCATCCCACTTCAGCCAGGTGTTGGTGATCGGCAATTCGGTGGTGGCATCGACGGCGATATTCGCCGCGTTGATCAGCGTGCCATTGCCGACATAGGCGTTCGAATTATGCGTGAAATTGCCCCAGGCGACGGCCGCGCTGATCGCGGTGCTCTCGCCGGACACCGGGTCTTTCGTGATCGCGCTGGACGTCGCGTTGCTGCGAACGCCGCGATCAATGACATTGCTGGCGACGGCAACGTTGCCGCTGGCATAGATGCTCGGCGCGCCGCCGCTCGGATTCTGCGCGATCGCAGCGGTCGCGCTCTGGGTGCTGTTGGCCAGCGACAGCGCGGCTGCGACCTTGAAATCGAAGCTCAGCGGCACCAGCGATCCCATGTGGTCCCTGATGATCGACGTCGGCGAGGTCACGGCGCGCAGTCCTCGTTCGATCGCCGCGATCAGCGCCGGTAGGCCGGCGATGGACGAGGCCATCGTGGAATTGCTCGTCGTGTCGGACGTCGCTTCGACCAGAACGGAGGCGTTCATCCGGTTGTTGATATCGGTTCCGAGCGATGCGCCGAGCGTCGCGGTCGCGGACGTCGTGATGTCGCTGATGGCGAACGCGCCTCCGACAGCACCGCTCGCCCCCGTTCCGGGCGCCGCAACCGACGTTGCGCTGGTCGAGAACGAGTTGTTGTTGATCGCGCGCACCTTCAGGGTGCTGCCGCTCGTGTTCACCGTGCCGGCAGCAATATGCGCGCCGGTCGCAACGTTTGCGGTCGTCGTCACCGAGCCCTTGGAATAGGCCACCGTCGGGACGATCTGCGCGCTCGTCGATGCCGCGAGGGCAGAGACGGCGATGGTCGCATCGTTGAGCGCCTTGATCTCGAGGTTGCCGCCGGCGTTGATCGTCGCGCCCGAGGCGATGTTGGTGGTCACGTTGCCATCGATCTTACCGACGACCACGCCGGCCGCGACCGGCGTGAGACTGCCGAGCAAGGTGGATGCGACCGCCGGATCCGACGCGGTCTCGGTGGCATGTGCGGAAATGGTGACGTCGCCGCGGCCGTTGATGTCGGCATGGCTGTTGATGTTGATCGTCGCGGTCGCGCTGGCCGCGACATAGCCGCCATTGAGCCCGAGCAGCGAGGCGGCGAGCGTCGAGCCGACGAGCGCGAGATCACCGACCGCAGAACCGTTCAGGAAGCTCGACACGGCCGTCGAGGTCGCGGTGATCGAGACGGTACCACCGGTAATCTTGCCGTCGACCGTGATCGCCGTCGTGGCTGTGGCCTGACCGGACAGCGTGATGTCGCTCGCCGTTGCCCGCAACGTCACATTGCCGTCGGCGTAGGTGGTTCCGCCGAAATTGACCGACTGCGCCAGGATCTGCGCGCCATTCATGATCTCGATGTTCGGCGCGTCGATGATGACGTTGTTGGCGTTACCGGTCGAATGGCCGGAGCCATCGAGACGACGGGCGTCGATCATCGCATGCGCGGCGAGCGTGATCGAATGATCCGCCTGGATGAGGTAGTCGGAACCGGCGCTGAGCCCGGCGAGCGCCGCCGCGACGGAGCTGTTCGACAGCGTCACGCCGGTATCGCCCTGGGCGGCATCGCCGACGACCAGGTCGGTCGGATCGATCAGCAGCGTGCCGGCCTTGCCGTTGGCCGCGCTGAGATTGACCTTGATGCCCCGGCCGATGTCGATGACGCCGTTCGCGCTGAAATCGACCAGACCTGCATTGCCGGTCTTCGCGCTGGCGTTGAACCTGGCCCCGCCCGTCACGGTCAGATTCTGCGCCGCCTTCAGACGGATCTCGCCGGCATCGCCGTTCCTGCTGGCGATATTCAGCCTGGCGTTCTTGCCGATATCGATGTTGTTGCCGGCCTGCACCGTGATGTTGCTCGGCGTCGAGGTCTTGCTGTGCGCGGTCAGGCGGCCGTTGACGCGAGCGTTGTTGACGGCGCCGATATGGATCGAACCGTTGCTGACGGTGATCGAGCTGGCGCTGCGCAGGCCCTTGGAATTAACGGATGCCGCGAACTGGGCGGCGTGGTCGAGATTGGCGATGTCGCGCTGGGTCGCGCCGCCGACAAAGACGTTCTGCCCGGTCAGACGCACGCCGTCCTGGGCATTGACCCGGCCGTAGATGCGGATGTTGCCGTCCGGCGAGACCGGGAACGAGCCCGCCATGAGATTGCCGACGGCCGTGCCGTTGATCGCGCCGCCGGGACCGATCAGGCTGTCGGTGAACTCCCGTGTCGGAGTCGAGACATTGAGGCTGCCGACATTGACCACGCCGCTGCGGCCGACCACGAACCCCTTGGGGTCGGCGAAATAGACGTTACCGCCGATTGAGCCGTTCATGTAGGAGTTCAGCGTGCCGTTGACGTAGACCGGCGCGTCGCGAACGATGTTGACGAGATTTCGCGTCCCCGTCGGCAGTTGCAGGTTGACCGTATTGCCCTGCCCGACGCTGAACTGCGAGAAGGAGTTGAAGGCGTTGTTGCCCGAGACCGTCGACGTCGTGACGTTGGTGACGCTGCCGGAAGTTTGAAGGCTGGTCCCGGTCCGTCCATCGGGAACGATGACGTTCGCCGTCTGCGCCTGAAGGCGGACGCTGAACACCGGCAGAAAGACCATCTGCATCGCGCAGAGCAGCGACATCGAGCGGAACCGCGCCAGCCGGCGCAGCGTCGTCCGCTCGTCATCGTTTCGCGCCGCAGATGGTCCGCGCATGTCAGATCCTCGTCATCGGCATTGGCGCCGACCCACAACCGGGTGGGAGAATGTCGTGCGATCCAGACATCAGAACTGGCCGGGCGGCAGCTTGAAGATGTCGGGGCTCTTGGCGTCGGCCACGTAGAACAGCAGCAGGCTGGTCGGGGTCAGCACACGCTGGTTGTTCTCCTTGTTCTCGAACGTGCCCTGGAGGAGCAGGATCACCGAGCGATCCCTGGCGTCGCTGCCGCGGAACATCACGATGCCGCCGGCGACGGGCATGTTGACCGCGATGGAGTCGGGCTTGAAGCCTTCACCCATGAAATGGGCGCGCAGGATGTTGGCGTTGGAGAACAGCTTCTCCGGCGTGATCGCTGCGTCAGTCGCCTTCGACCAGACCGCGCCGACCTGAATCAGCGACTTCGACTTGTAGCCGAACACGTAGGAGAGTTCGGCGGTGCCGCCGTTCGGCAGCAACTCCGGAACGGACAGCAGAATGCTGTGCGTCAGCTCGGACGCGTTGTCCTGTGACTTGATGGCGTCGGGCTTGGCGTTGAAATCCTTTGTCATCGCCGCGCGCACATCGGCCTCGTTCATGCCGAACTTGGCGGAGCGGAAACCGTCAATCGCCTTGATCTTGTCGTCCGCGGCCGGTGTCTCGGCCGAATTCGCCCCGGCGGCGACGGGCGTGCCGGCTGCAGCGGGGGCGCCGGCCGCAGCCGCTCTGGGTGCCGGCGCAGCCTTCTGCTTCGGTACGGCGCCCTGGGCCGCGAGCGGTCCGGCAGCAATGACGGTGAGCAGGCCGACGACGGCCGGAATGAGATAGATTTTGCGCATCGAGAACCTTCGAAACAACTTGAAACAACGCTTCAAAAATCGGCAGCTGCGAAATCGCCTTCCGCGAACCGTCGTCGCAACCGAGACGGAAAATGTTGCAACGCGAAGGCGTTACAAGGCGTCACGAAGGAGACAACGCTCGAAGCAGCGACTCTTTGGCAGCGTAGGAATACGGTATCGGGCTGCCAAACGCTGCGAATGAGCATTCATAAGCGCATTTTTTCATCAATTGTGGATGCCGGCCGTTCGCGCTAAGCATCCGCTCCGGGGCAAGCCATCATGCGAAGAGTTTCATGACCGAACGGCCTTCCGCTCTCGCGGTCGATCGCCGCGGGTTCATTCGCCTTGCGGGCGCAACCGCCGCGGGATGGGTCGCGCTCGGCGCAACGTCGGATCGCATGCGGATCGTCGGATCGCTGACCGCATTGCCGCTCGACGACGAGCTGACCCGGCGGAGCCTGATCGACAGCACGACCTCCCGCCTCGGTGGCCTCGTCGCCGGCTTGAGGCAGCGCGGCTGGGTCGAAGGCGTCAACTTCCGCCTCGAGCTCCGTTCGACCTTCGGCGCACCGGACCGGCTGAAGGCCGCGATTCAGGAATTGCTGGAGCTGAAGCCGGACGTGATCCTGACGGGGTCGACGGTCGAAACCGCGGCGGTCCTTGCCGCCACCAGGACCATCCCGATCGTCTTCGCGACCGCCAACGATCCCGTCGGCAATGGCTTCGTCGAAAGCCTTGCGCATCCCGGCGGCAACGTCACCGGCTTCACCAACAGCACCGCCGAGATGGGTGGCAAATGGCTGCAGCTGATCCGCGAGGCCGTGCCCGACCTTGCGCGCGTCGGTATCCTGTTCAACCCGGCGACCACCCCTCGCGGCGGGCGCTTCTTCCTCGACTCGATCGAGCAAGAGGCGGCCGAGTCCGGAGTGTCCGCAATCCCCGCCCCCGTCGACGCGCCGGCGGACATCGACGAAGCCGTCAGGCGCTTCTCCGAGCCGCCGAAGGCGGCGATGATTGCGCTGGTCGACAGCTTCCTGGTCGTCAACCGGAAGGCGGTCGTGGCGGCGGCCGCCAAGTATCGCGTGCCCACGATCTATCCGTTTCATTACTTCATGGACGCCGGCGGGTTGATGAGCTACGGGCCGACGCTGGAAGTGCGCTCGGCCGACTATGTCGATCTCATCCTGCGCGGCACCAAGGCCGGCGACCTGCCGGTGCAATCGCCGCGGAAATACGAGCTGCTGATCAACCGCACGGTCGCCCGCACGCTGGGATTGACCATACCATTCACGCTGCTCGCGCGCGCCGACGAGATCCGCGAGTGAACGAAACGGTCGACCAGGGACATTTGCGAACGCCTCCCGGCCGGCTGTTCCGCAAATATCTCTACTCGATCGTCGCCCTCGCCTTTGCCGCGCTCGCCATCAACACGGGCTTCGACGTCTGGTTCTCCTATCGCGAGCAGAAGCAGCTTCTGGCGGCGACCCAGCGCGAGCAGGCAGCGTCCGCGGCGATTCAGATCGGCCAATTCATCGGCCAGATCGAAAACCAGATCAGATGGCTCTCGCGCCTGCCGCCGGAGCTGTCGACCAACGAAGACGAACGCCTGAACGCCATCCGTCTCCTGCGCCTCTCCCCGGCGATCGCGGAAATCGCCGAGCTCGACTCGCACGGGCTTGAACAGATGCGTGTGTCCCGCCGTGTGGCAGACCGAATCGGCAGTAAAGCCGACCTCTCCGCCTCGCCCGCCTTTCGCGGAGCCAATGAAAGCCGGGCCTATTACGGGCCGGTCTACTTCTTCGGCGATACCGAACCCTTCATGACGCTCGCCACGCGGGGGATTGGCCGCAATCCCAATGTGATCGTCGCCGAGGTCAATTTGCGTTTCATTTGGGACCTCGTCGCCGGGATCAGGGTCGGCAACACCGGCAAGGCCTACGTGGTGGACCGCACGGGTATCTTGATCGCGCATCCCGATTTGTGGCGAGCCCTGCAACGCAGCGATCTCTCCGGCCATGCCGACGTCCGCGCCGCGCTCGACGGCGTGGGGCCGCCCTCCGGCGGCCTGATCAAGGAGGATCTGTCCGGCCAGCGCGTGCTGTCGACCTATGCGACGGTCCCCTCGCTCGGCTTGCTGGTGTTCGTCGAGCTGCCGCTCAGCGAGGCCTATGCGCCGATCTATGCGTCGATTGGCCGTTCGACCTTTCTCCTCGTCGTCCTGCTGGCCGGTGCGGTGCTGGTCTCTCTCTTTCTCAGCCGGCGCATGACGGGGCCGATCCAGCTGCTGACGCAGGGCGCACGGCGGATCGGGAGCGGCGATCTCGGCCTGCGGCTCGCGATCAAGACCGGCGACGAGCTGGAAGCGCTCGGCGACCAGTTCAACCGGATGGCCGCGCAACTGCGCTATTCCTACGCGACGCTGGAGCGCAAGGTGATCGAGCGCACCTCGGAGCTGGAGAAAGCGCGCGATCAGGCCCTTGCCGAGCACGATGCCGCCGAGCGCGCGCGCAGCGCGGCGGTGGCGGCCAATGAGACCAAATCGCGCTTCCTTGCCGTCGTCAGCCACGAGCTGCGCACGCCGCTGAACGGCGTCATGGGCGTGCTGCAGCTGCTCGACGACGGCAAACTCGGCGAGGCGCAGCGGCGCCACCTCACGACCGCGGCGGCATCGGGGGAGACGCTGATCGCGCTGGTCGATGCCATCCTGGAATATGCGCGCCTGGAGGCCAGCGCCGAAGCCCTGGAGCCGCGTAATTTCCACCTCGACCAGCTGATCGAAACGGCCGCCGACCTGATGCGGCCCCAGGCCTTCGGCAAGGGACTGACCTTCGACCTTGCCTGCGATGCCTCGGTCAGGACCTCGGTGCACGGCGATCCCGTCAGGCTCAATCGCATCCTGCTCAATTTGATCGGCAACGCCATCAAGTTCACGCCATCAGGCGCGATCGCCGTCAACGCAGCCGCCGAGCGCCATGATGGTCATGTCCTGCTGCGCGTGACCGTTCGCGACACCGGCATCGGCATCGCCCCCGACATGCATGAGCGGATTTTTGAGGATTTCGTGCAGGCGGACGACAGCATCGCGCGGCGGTTCGGCGGCACCGGCCTCGGACTCGCGATCGCGCGGCGTCTCAGCCGTTTGATGCGCGGCGAGCTGACGGTGGAGAGCACGCCGGGCACGGGTAGCACGTTCACACTCGAAGTGCCGCTCGATCCGGCCGTCAGCGGCATCGCCCAAGGTGCACTTCCGCCACCGTCGCGGCGCCTCCGCGTGCTGCTGGTCGACGACGACCCCATCAATTGCGAGGTCGGCGAAGCAATGCTGAATCGGCTCAGCCATCATGCCACGATCGCCAGAAACGGCGCCTCGGCCGTCGCGCTCGCCCGCGATCACGCGTTTGACGTCATCCTGATGGACCTGCACATGCCCGACATGGACGGCGTCGAGGCGGCGTCGCGGATCGGCAAGCTCGGTCTGCCGAGAATGCCGCGCATCATCGCCGTCACCGCGGACGTGTCCTCCAGCGCACGCGAGCGGCTCGCCGACGCAGGCATTGTCCAGATCGTCAGCAAGCCGATCCTGATCAACGCGTTGCGCGAGGCGATCGAGGACGATCCGGAGGTCGCGCCGGCAGCCGTGCAACTCGCCGCGGGCGCCTTGATCGACCGGCACTATCTCGACGACCAGAAGGAGCTGCTCGGCGCCGCGCAAATCACAAAGCTCCACCACTTGCTGGAGGAGACCAGCGAAAAGCTGATCGACGACATCACCAAGGCTGCCGCGACCGGCGACCATAAACAGCTCGCCCGACAGGCACATCAACTCGGCAGCGCCGCCGGAGCGCTCGGCCTCGTCCGCCTGTTCGAGCGCTGCCGCGAGATCGAGCTGGCGTCGCCTGCGATGTCGGCGCCTGAGTGCCAGAGCGCCGCGCGCGAGCTCGCTGCGCTGCGAGCAGCCTCGATGAGCGCGCTCGACGATCTGCTCCGGCCTGCCGAGCAGCGGTCGGTCAGCTAGATTTGTTCAGATCGAGCTCTTGGCGTTTTGCCCCCGAGCAGACCAAGACGGCTGAAATCGCACATTGACGTCTGCGAGCCCCCGGCGTTGAATGGTGTCTTCGATGTGGCGGAGGAGCTGCGGCGTCCCGTCGCCCGACAAGCGGTCGGTTAGCCGCTCCTGATCTTCGCCTTCGGGAAGTACAGTTTGGCTTCACCGACGCGCTGGGAGGTCGAGAGCCATGAGATTTCCGACCGCTCTATGGGTGTTCTCGTTGGCATTGCTCACCGCGGCGGGGGCGCGTGCGCAAATCCAGGAGGGCCCGCCAGCATGGGCCTACCCGGTCAACCCGCCCAATTTTCAACGCACGCCTGACGATGGCACGATCAGGCACGTTCCTGACAGCGCCGCCGGTTTTACGCTCACGCAAGTGCGCGATCTGTTCGCCGCGCCCGACTGGCATCCGGACGATCATCCACCAATGCCAGACATCGTGGTGAGGGGGAGAAAGCCAGAGGTGTTCGCGTGCGGCGTCTGCCACCGGGCAGACGGACCGGGCGGTCCTGAGAATGCCAGCCTATTTGGCCTCTCCGCGGAATACATCATTCAGCAAACGGCGGAGTTCAAGACGGGCCTGCGCACGAACTCTGCGCCTCGCGTCGCCACCGACCTGATGATCAAGTTGTCCAAAGCGGTGACAGATCAAGAACTCGCAGAGGCGGCAGCCTACTTCGCCTCCATCAAGCCGAGATCGAATATTGTCGTCGTTGAAGCCGAGGCGGTGCCAAAAACACAGGTGAGAGACCTGTTCCTTGCTCCGCTGGACGGCGCCGAGAAAGAGCCCATCGGCCAGCGCATCATCGAGATACCGGAAAACGTTGAACACTTTGTCAGCCGGGACTCGCGCGCTCGTTTCACCGCCTACGTCCCGGTGGGCAGCGTTCAGAAAGGACGGACGCTGGCAACGAACAGCGATCCGCGCGTCCAGTGCGGGACCTGTCACGGTGCTGACCTCAGCGGGACTGCCATCGCGCCGGGGCTTGCGTCCCGTTCGCCCACTTACATGTTCCGGCAGCTCTATGACTTCAAATCGGGTGCGCGGAAGGGCGCCAACAGCGAAGTCATGAAACCGGTTGTCGAGAATCTCGGCGTCGACGACATGATCGCACTGGTCGCCTTTTCAGCGTCGCTCAAGCACTGAAATTCTTCAGTTGCTGTGCAAGCCAGCCGGCGCGCTTGGCGCGATTCTTCAGCAGGTCGCCCGGACGGCAATGTGCCGCCGGCCGGGCCAACACGCCACCCAAGGAATCAACTTCCTTCGTGTGGGACCTGTGACCATTGCGCTGTCACGAACCGGACGTCTTAACGACGAGCTTTATGTTCAGCAGGTTGACGCCCTTGAATGGGTTCGGCGCGCTTTCGATTGTTCCCGTGCCCGTGGCGTTCGCATAGGCACCTGTGCCCGACAGGATGGTGTATTCGCCCGTCGATTTGCCGTCTTTGGCCGAACCGGTGTAGCGCGCGGTAATCGAGCCTTCCTCGAATGTGTACGTGCTGTAGCCGAAGAAGGGGCCCGACCCTTTGAGCAGGTCCGAAGTATTGACGAACTCTTTCACTCCGATACGGCCATCGTTGAAGACGGCGACCCCAAAGAATTTGCCAGACACAACCGTCTGTCCCTCGACGTTTGCGGCCTCTATGACCTTGAGGTCGATCGGCTTCGTAACCAGCTTGAACTCAAGCACCCGCTCACCGGCTACGGCTGTTGACGCCGCGACGGCCAATGCCACGCCAGAAAGGAAAAGGGTGAGAGACTTCCGCATAGCTTCCTCCTGCGCTTGTTGAAATCAAGTCGAGAAGTGTGAGCTACTCATCGTGCCCGGCTCTTCGCGGTGGCACGGAAGAGAGCCCTCGGAACGCCCCGACAGCGGTTGAACTCTTTCTGTCCTGAGGCGCGAAGTCGGGACGCTAATATGAGTCCCAAGGCGCGGGAAGAAAGTTCAACTTTCCGGTGCGGTATAATCGTATCAAGCCACTGCGCGGACTCTCAGCAAAGGCACAACCATCATGGCCTTTGCTGGTAGCCGGACTTCATCCAGTCGTTCGCGGGGAGAGCAATTCCGAGGAATCACTGTCAGCAACGTTGACAATAGAAGAACCCTTGCCGCTCACCCTTTCAAAGGAAACCCCCCGACTGCCGTGTAGCTCGCCTTCTTGACTCATCGCGAGAGATCGCTGCGAGCCGTTGCCCGGGCAGAGTCATGGCTTCCCGACCCAGCCTCAGCCCCCCTGCGCGCCGACTTCTTCATCGCGGCCAAACCGCTCAACGAGAAAGTCGATGAAGAGCCTGACCTTCACCGACAGGTGCCGCGTCGGCGGATAGACCGCATAGAGCGCGAGCGGCGGCGCAAAATAGTCTTCCAGGACGGCGCGCAGCTTGCCTGTCCGCAACGCGTCGGCAGCGATGAACTCCGGCAGCAGCGCGAGCCCCCTGCCCTTGATCGCGACGTCGCGCAGCACCTCGGCATTGTTCACGCACAGCGACCAGGCCGGCTGGATCCAGTGATCGCCGTCGGCGCCTGTAAGCTTCCACTGATTACCGGTGAGCAGGTAGCCGTAGGTCAGCGAGGCGTGCTCGCGCAGATCCTGCGGGTGCTTTGGCGTGCCGTGACGTGCGAGATAATCCGGCGAAGCGCAGATCATGCGCGCCACCGGCATGATTTTTCGCGCGATCAGGCTCGACGATTCCAGTTCCGCGATCCGCAAGGTCACGTCAAAGCCGTCCTGGACGGGATCGAGCAGGTCGTCACTGAGCACGATCTGGAGCTGGAGCTCGCCATAGCGCGCCATGAAATCGGCGAGCACGGGCCCGAGTCGCATCGTGCCGAACGACATCGGCGCGTTGACGCGCAACAATCCGCGCGGCGCCGAATGGGCCTGCGTCACCGCCTGGTCGGCCGCCTCGATCTCCGAGAGGATGACGAGCGCGCGTTCGAAATAGCGCTGGCCGTTCTCGGTCGGGCTCGCATGCCGTGTGGTCCGGTTCAACAGCTGGACGCCGAGGCTCTCCTCGAGGTCGGCGATGTACTTGCTGATCGCCGAGCGCGACAGCCGCAGCTGCCGGCCCGCTTCCGCAAAGCTGCCGCTTTCGACCACCTTCACGAAGGCCCGGAGACTGCCAAGCTTATCCAAGAGCTGCACCCGCCGATTGTTTCCAAATCGTAGACATAGCCGTCATATTTGCATGGATTGTCTCCAATCCAAAGCGGAACGATATTTCCGGCCAGAGCAAGACGCTCCCCGAACCCTGGAGGACGACAATGTCTGGACTGCACCATGTCACCGCGATCGCCGGCGACCCCATCAGGAATTTCGGCTTCTACACCCGGGATCTCGGCCTGCGCTTCGTCAAGAAGACGGTCAATTTCGATGATCCCGGCACCTATCACTTCTATTATGGCGACGAGACCGGCCGCCCCGGCACCATCCTGACCTTCTTTCCGTGGGCGGGCGTTCCGGCCGGGCGCCGCGGCGTCGGCGAAACTCATCAGACCGCCTTCCGCGTGCCGCAGCGCTCGCTCGGCTACTGGACCCAGCGTTTCACCGAGAAGGGCATTGCCTACGAGGCGCTGGAGAAGCGCTTCGGCGAATCCGTGCTGCCGTTCACCGATCCCGATGGCATGGCGCTGGCGCTGGTCGGCATTCCCGGCGCCGAGAGCGAGCCCGGCTGGAGCAACGGCGACGTGCCGGCCGAGCACGCGATCCGCGGTTTCCACGGCGTGACCTTGCTGCTCGACAGCGCGGCGAAGACGGCCGCTGTCCTCACCGATGTGTTCGGCTTCAAGGAGACCGGCCGTGAAGGCTCGGTGATCCGCTTCAAGGCGCCCGGCGATGTCGAGGGCAGCGTTGTCGACATCTATGAGGCCAAGGGCTTTTTGCGCGGCCATCAGGGCGGCGGCTCGGTGCATCACATCGCGTTCCGCGCGGCTGACGATGCCGAGCAGGGCAAGATGGCGCAAAAGCTCGTGAGCAATCACGGCCTGCATCCGACTGAGCAGAGGGACCGCAACTACTTCCGCTCGATCTACTTCCGCGAGCCCGGCGGCGTGCTGTTCGAGATCGCGACCGACATCCCCGGCTTCGCCGTCGACGAACCCGTCGCGACGCTGGGACGTGACCTCAAGCTGCCTGTTTTCCTCGAAGCGCAGCGCAAGCAGATCGAGGGTGTTCTGCCGAATCTGGAAGAGACCGTGTCATGACCGAGACTGAATTCATCCATCGTTTCGAGCCCGCGGCCAGCGCGGGCTCCCCTCCGCTCCTCCTGTTGCACGGCACCGGCGGCGACGAGAACGACCTGCTCGGGCTCGGCAAGATGATCTCGCCGGGGTCCGCCCTGCTCTCGCCGCGCGGCCGCGTGCTCGAGCACGGCATGCCGCGCTTCTTCCGCCGTCTCGCCGAAGGTGTATTCGACGAGGACGACGTCCGCCGCCGCGCGAACGAACTCGGCGAGTTCGTCAACGCGGCGCGGCAGCGCTACGGCATCGCCGCGCCGGTCGCCGTCGGCTTCTCCAATGGCGCCAACATCGCAGCCGCGCTGTTGCTGCTGAAGCCGGAGGTGCTTGCAGGCGCGATCCTGCTGCGCGCGATGGTGCCGCTGTCGGATCGGCCCAAGGCCGAGCTTGGTGGCAAGCCAGTCCTGCTGCTGTCCGGGCAGGCTGATCCGATCGTGCCGGCCAGCAATTCGGCCAAGCTTGCGGCTCTGCTCTCGCAAGCAGGCGCGAGCGTGACCCACAGGGTCCTGCCGGCGGGCCATCAATTGTCGCAAGCCGATTTGACGCTCGCCCGCGACTGGATCGGCAACGTCGACGCCAAGGCAGCATGACCTGGCAGGCAGCGCATCGTTTCCAAACGGTGCGCCGCCGCCTTCACTCGAACCGCCCATCGTAGGTCGCACCCATACGGCCTTGATCGCGCCGAAGGGATGCTCGACTGTCTCACGTCGCGTCCGCATGGCGTCTGGAGTGGAATCGAGCAGTCTCTCAACTCTCAAGAAGCGAGCGTCTCGCTACTAGCAAACGCATTGCCTATGCGGTGGGCGTCGCGCCGAGCGCTGAGTGCGATGGTACACCCCTTACGAAGTCTATGAATGCGCGCAACGGCGCCGGCACGAGACGTCGACCAGGATAGTAGAGAAAGGGACCCGAAAAGCTTTGCCACCAGGGTTCGAGGACCGGCTCGAGCTGACCACCGGCGAGATGGGGACGAAGCCAGTCCTCGAAGAGGGTGACAATGCCGGTCCCGGCGATGGCGGCGGCAACGGCTAGATCTGTCGCCGCCCCGACGCTGACCAGCAGCGGTCCTTTGGGTTCGACGCGAACGATTTCGCCCTCCCGTTCAAACTCCCACGGAGCCACCATCGCGCCGGACGAAAGACGACTGCCAAGGCAAGCGTGGTCGACAAGCTCGCGAGGATGATTGGGCCGGCCGTAGCGATCCAGATAGTTTGGAGAGGCAGCGGTTGCAAAGCGCTGAACGCGAGGGCCGATTGGAATCGCCATCATGTCCTGCTCCAGACGCTCGTCGTATCGGATGCCAGCATCACAACCAGCAGCCAGAACGTCGATAAAGTTATTCTCCGCAATCACTTCAAGCCGGATGTCAGGATAAGCGGCGAGAAAGGGCGGCGCGATGGTGGGCAGCACGAGGCGTGCCGCACTGACCGGTACGTTCAGACGCAGGGTACCTGCTGGCCTGTTGCGGGAGCTGTTAACGACATCGACGGCAGCTTCCACCTCGGCGAATGCTGGCCCGAGCCGCTCGAGGAGACGTTGACCTGCCTCAGTGGGCGCCACGGTTCGCGTCGTCCGGTTCAACAATCTGACGCCGAGTTGCGCTTCCAGTCTGGTTACCGCTTCGCTGAGTCCTGACGCACTCGCCCCGCTCGACCGAGCTCCGTCCCGAAAGCCTCCGGCCCGCGCGACGGTCACAAAAGCGTTCAGTTCACCCAGATCGACTTTCACTGTTCGCTTCTCCGAACAACCCGTTCGGATTGTACCCGGTTATCGATCGCGCGGGCAACGTCTACCTACCGGCCATTGGTTCTTATGGAGATGACCTATGCCCAACACCGCCCTAACTGCCAGCTTTGACCTCGGAGACCGCCGCGTGAAGCGGCTTGGCTACGGTGCCATGCAGCTTGCAGGCCCGCACGTGTTCGGTCCGCCCAGGGATCGCGCCGCCGCGTTGGCTGTGCTGCGAGCGGCCATCGCGTCCGGCGTGAACCATATCGACACGGCCGACTTCTACGGCCCGCATGTCACAAACCAGTTGATCCGTGAGGCGCTGCACCCCTACCCCAAGGATCTCGTCATCGACACCAAAATCGGGGCTCTGCGTGGCGCGGACGCCTCATGGAATCCGGCCTTCTCGCGCGAAGAGCTCACCCAGGCAGTCCACGACAATCTGAAAAATCTCGGGGTCGACGCACTCGATGTCGTCAACTTTCGCGTCATGATCGACCGGCATGGCCCGGCCGAGGGCTCGATCGAAGCGCCACTGAATGTCTTGGCCGATCTCCAACGTCAAGGCCTGATAAGGCATATTGGGCTGAGCAACGTGACCGCGACGCAGGTCGCGGAAGGACGCAAGATTTGCAAGATCGTCTGCGTGCAAAATCAATACAATCTGGCCCACAGGTCTGACGACGCCTTGATCGACGACCTTGCCCGGGACGGCACTGCCTATGTGCCGTTCTTTCCGCTCGGCGGGTTCACCCCCCAGCAATCGTCCACTCTAACCGATGTGGCTGCTCGCCTCGGTGCAACGCCCATGCAGGTCGCGCTTGCTTGGCTCCTTCGTCGCTCACCTAACATCCTCCTTATCCCCGGCACTTCGTCGGTCGCGCATCTGCGCGAGAATCTCGCCGCGGCCGAACTCGATTTGCCGGATGATGCGATCGATGAGCTGAATGGCCTTGCCAGGAGCCCCGGTTGAGACGGTCTGCGGGCACAGCATGGCGACAGTGCTGCCTCATGCCAAATGGGGGCCGACCGTATGAAACTGGAAACGCTCAAGGACATCGGACGTCGCCATGCCCTCAAGACCCTGGCCGGCGCCGAGGTTGGGGGTATGGCGCTGCGGCGGTTGGCGCAGCCGCTGCGGCCGGTGCTTACGGATACTACAACTCCGGCTGCGACGATGACAGCTACGGACAGTATATTTGTCCGGGGCGCAATACACTTACCGGAATTGATCAGCCAAAGTTTAGGACGGCGGTTCGAAGCCGCCGTACTCATGCCTCGGCCAGAGCGCCGCTTCGTCAACGGCCATCGTGAGTTTGTAAGATGGCCAAGATGCCCACCGCGTGGCGGCGTCTACAATCTGAGACTGGGACCTGAGTTGCAGCTTTTGCAGCAGCCGCTTCCGCTGTTCGCCAACTTGATCAACTCTTCCGCCGATCTGAACCGCAATGGTGTGCTGAACTCGGGGAGCAACAGCCGATAATGCTCCTTCCGTCACCGCGAGACTGTTCACTTTTGGCCACAGCCGCCATCGTTGATGCAATTCGCTTATGCGCAGCAAGTGCGGGACGAACCGATCATAATTCGATAGAAACGGTCATATGACCGACCAAACTGCTGACGTCCAGGCTGCTATGCAGTATTTGACCTGGGCACTGGAAAAGATCGAAACGATGGGCAACCAGAAAGCAGCCCACCACGCCCGTATAGCCTTAGAGGCGCTGCGCAAGGGTTCAGCTGGTAAGACTGAATAATCAGCTTCGGCCTGGCACAGCAAGCCCGCTTCGGGTCAGAAGCGGTCGTCCAAGCGCGGAAGCGGTAGCGCTGCTGGGCGGCCAAGAGTGCAACCCGCGTCTCGCCCCGCCGCGGGCGGAGCGAGATCGTTGCGCCCAAACCAACTCGCTCAGATGAGGAAGTCGGTCTGGTGCAGGCTCGCCGTTTGCACGCCGTCAAGCGTGATGGTGTCGCTCGCCGACAGATGAATCACGGCGTCGCCGGCGGCATTGTCGCTGATCAGGCTCGACAGCGCCGCCCAATCCGCGAACCCGTAATCGTGCACATTGATCAAATCATGCTCGGTCACGGTGCTGCCGACCGCCTTGTTGCCCTGGTCGAAATCAGTGATCAGGTCGTAGCCGGAGCCGGCGTTGAAGACGAAGGTGTCGCTGTTTCCCCCGCCCGAAAGCTGGTCATTGCCAGCGGCGCCGTTGAGGACATCCCTGCCGCCGGTGATCGAGCCCGGCGTTGCGGGGGCATAGTTCGCGGCATCACCATAGAGGTGATCGTTGGTTGCTCCGCCGGTGAGAATATCGTTACCGCCTTGAGCATTGCCGGACATGGTCCGCGCATCGCCGAAGAGCTCCGGGTTCGTATAATGGAGGCTGTCGATGCCATCGAACTCGACTGTGAGAATATCATCTCCCCCCTGGGCATTGTCGGTCAGCGAGGTCGCCGAATCTCCGTAGCCGAATCCGGCGGTCCAGACGACGTCGGTGCCGAAGGTGAAGGTGAGGTTGTCGTTGCCACCATGCGCATCGCCGCCGATGGAGCCGATGGAATCGCCGCTCGCTGTCGCAAAGCCCTGCATGGTGTTCACAGTGATGTCGAGCGTGTCATTGCCGCCCTGAGCCGTGCCGCTCATGGAACCGCCGGCATCGCCGGCGTACACATGGTCGTAGCTTCGCCAGCCCACCGCGCCCGCGATGGTGTCACTGCCGCCATGCGAATTGCCCGACATGTCGCCGGCGGCATCGCCGAAAACATGCACGTCGGTGTACATCCCCGTAGCTTGGACATTGATCGTGTCGTTGCCGCCCTTGGCGTCGTCGGTCATCGCCTGAGCATCGCCAATCACGAGGAACGTGTTCCAGCCGTAATTCAAATTAACGGTCAGGGTGTCGTTGCCGCCGTGGGACTGGCCATGCAACGTCGTGTTGTCGTCGCCGAAGATCGTGACGTCTGCTTCGGGCTGGATGGCGGTTGCCGTCACGGTGTCGTTGCCGCCCCAGGCGTCCGCGGTGGTCGGGAAGTTCGGATCGCCGTAGATGGTTTCGATTTGACCAAACTGGTCCAGCAGGACGTCGATGGTGTCGTTCGGCAGATGCTGCATGGCGTAACTCCCATTTCATTGTCGGAAACGGGCCTGACGCCTGCAGAGCTGCTTTTTGCAAGACGCGTTGTTGACCACGCTTCACCGGGAGCGAATCTACCTTTGGTAGATGGCAGAGATTTGCAGGAATTCGGGAGAGAGTTTGATTGGGCGCATGGAACCGCGCTGACACCGCGAGGAACCTCGCCGCAGGTTGCGCATCCGTGAAACTCTGATGACCTGCAAAAGCGCGCTGGCGCACGCGAGCATGTCCGCCTGCTACGGCACCAGGCGGAACTGGCCTCCGTCCACCGTGATCAGGAAGGCGGAGCGCTCGTCGTACCCGTTGTGGTCGGTCGGGCTCGTCGTCGACAGGGCGTTGTCGAGATCGTGGTTTGCCCGACGGGTCAATGTCCAGCGCATTGCGCCAACCAACGAAGTTCGCAACGCGCAAGCTATTGAAATCCCCGGCTGCTGTGCATGGGGTTGTTTCTCGGGCTCTTGTTTTGGACGTACCAAACGATTGGCCTCTCCCAATGGGGAGAGGCCAGATTGAAACGAGAGGCTCGACTCGATCGAGCGCTCCTACTCCCAAGACCACGTCGAGAAATCGTTCTCGTATTGCGGGACGTCCTTCCAGACGCCCTTCAACTTCTTGTTGGTGATGGTGATGAGCTGCGGCTGGTACAGGTAGGCGGAGACGGCGTCGGTCGCGAGCATACGCTGGGCGTCGCCGAGCAGTTTTGCGCGGGCGGCCTCGTCCGGCGTCGATACGATCTGCTTGTAGAGTGCGTTGAACGCCTCGTTGTTGTAGCCGAGATAGTAGTCCGCCTCGGTGATCTTGACGAGATCGAACGGCTCGACATGGCTGATGATGGTGAGGTCGAAATTGTGCGGACCGTTGCCGGCGAACACCTGCGACAGCCATTGCGCCCATTCGACGTTCTCGATCTTGGCGACGATGCCGACCTTGGCGAGCTGGGCCGCGGCGATCTCGCCGCCCTGCCGCGCATAGGACGGCGGCGGCAGCTTGAGCGACACTTCGAGCGGCGTGGTGACGCCGGCTTCAGTGAGCAGCTTCTTGGCCTTCTCGGGGTCGTAGGGATTGATGCCGGTGGTGTCGACATAGCCGAGCGCCCCCGGCACATAGAAGCTGCCTATCGGCGTGCCGAAACCGTCGACGGCGCCGTCGATCATGGCCTTGCGGTCGATCGCGGCGAGGATGGCGCGGCGGACGCGGACGTCATCCAGCGGCTTCTTGCGGTGGTTGATCGCGACGATGGTCTTGGCCCTGGAGCCGCCGACCAATACCGTGAAGCGCGGATCGGCCTTGAACTGGGCAATGGTGCGCTGGGCCGAGACGCGCGGGAACGCATCGACGTCGCCCGAAAGCAGCGCCGCGGTCTGCGCGGCCGGATCGGAGATGAAGCGGATCGTCACCTTGGAGAGCTTGACCGCGGCGGCGTTGCGGTAGTCTGCCCATTTGGTCAAGGTGATCGAGGAGCCCTTGGCCCAGGCACCGAGCTGATAGGGCCCGGTGCCGACCGGCTGCGTGACGTTGGAGGCAGCGCTCTTCGGCTCGACGATCGAGCCGCCCGCCTGACCCAGCAGGAACGGCAGGTTCGGCTCGCCGTATTTCAAGGTGATCACGACCGTGTCGGCATCGGGCGCCTCGACCTTCTCGAAGGCCTGGTAGAGGCTCTTGTCCTTGTTGGTGCTGTTCGGCGCGGCGTTGCGCTCGAACGAGAACTTCACCGCGGCAGAATCGAATACCTCGCCGTTGTGGAATTTGACGCCCTTGCGCAGCTTGAACGTATAGGTCTTCAGGTCGGGCGAGGCTGTCCAGTTCTCCGCCAGCAAGGGCGAAACGGAGCCGTCCTCGTTGATCTTGGTCAGGGTCTCATAGATGTTGTAGAGCGTGACCTCGGCGATCGCGGCAGCGGCCGCATTGGTCGGATCGAGCCCCGGCGGCTCCAGCGCCATCGCCATGACGACGCTGTCCTTCTTGCTCTGCGCAAGCACCGGCAAAGGCGTTGCGACCAACGCGGCGGCAAATGCAACGATCGACAATTTCCTGAACATGCGTAACTCCCCGGCCAGTTCTGTTCTAAGCCTACGCCAATCCTGCTCCGGACACTAACCTTCCATGGCCGCCTGCGGCAACGCCATCACAGCCTCGGCCTTGTGGCAGGCGGCAAGGTGCCCCTCGCCCACCTTGCGTAACTCAGGCATGGCCTCGCGGCAATGCTGGTCAGCGAGCGGACAGCGCGCGACATAGGGGCATCCGGTCGCGGCCGCCGATTGCGAGGCGATCGCCTGGCCACCGCGCCGCCGCCGGCCGCCGCCGGCGCGCGCCCGCGGCACCGCCTCCAGCAGCGCCCGCGTATAGGGATGGGCGCAATGCTCGAACAGGTCTTCGGGCCGGCCCTGCTCGACGATCCGGCCGAGATACATCACCGCGACCTCGTCGCAAAGATAGTCGACGACGGCGAGGTCATGGCTGATCAGGATGTAGCTCAGGCCAAACTGCTCCTGCAGATCCTGCATCAGGTTCAGCACCTGCGCCTGCACGGAGACGTCGAGCGCGGAGACCGGCTCGTCGGCGACGATGAGCTTCGGCTGGGTGATCAGCGCACGTGCAATGGCGATGCGCTGGCGCTGGCCGCCGGAGAACTCGTGCGGATATTTCTCCATGTCGGCATCGCGCAAGCCGACCTGGCGCAGCACTGCGGCGACGCGCGCGCGAAAGGTGGTACGGTCGGCGTCTTCCAGCACGGTGAGCGGCTCGGCGACGATGCGGGCGACGGTCTGGCGCGGATCGAGCGATCCGTAGGGGTCCTGGAACACCATCTGGAAATCGCGCCGGGCGCGACGCAGTTCGTCGGCCGAGATGCGATTGAGATCACGGCCGAGCAGCGCGACCTGGCCCGACGTCGGCCGCTCCAGCGCCATCACCAGCCGCGCGAAGGTCGACTTGCCCGAGCCCGACTCGCCGACGACGCCGAGGCTCTTGCCGGCGGCGACCTGCACGCTCACGCCATTGAGCGCGCGCACCTGCCCCGGCGGACGGAACAGGCTTTCCCGCGGCAGGGCGTAGCGCTGTTCGAGATCCTTCACGTCGAGAAGAGGCGCAGCGGTCATGCGGTCACCGCTCCAACGTTCTCAGCCATTGAGACATCCGTCCTGATGCAACGCACGAAGTGCCCGGGTCCGACGTCGACCATCCGCGGAAGCGCGGCGCGGCATTGATCGATCACGAACGGACATCGGTCGGAGAACGTGCACCCCGCCGCCAGATCTGCGAGCTCCGGCACGGTGCCCGATATCGTCTTCAGCCGCGTCCCCTTGCGCGCGCCGAGCTTCGGCCGGGCGCGAAACAGGCCCTGCGTATAGGGATGCCCCATCCGGCGAAACACCTCGTCGGTCGGCCCGCTCTCGACGACGGTGCCGCCATACATCACCATCATGCGCTGCACGTTCTCGGCGATGACGCCGAGATCGTGCGAGATCAGGATCATCGACATGCCGCGCTCCTCGACGAGATCGGCGATGAGGTCGAGGATCTGGCCCTGGATGGTGACGTCGAGCGCAGTGGTCGGCTCGTCCGCGATCAACAGATCCGGCTCGCAGGCGAGCGCCATGGCGATGGTGATGCGTTGGCGCTGGCCGCCAGAAAACTGATGCGGATAGGCATCGACGCGCCGCGCGGGATCGGGCAGCCCGACGCGGTCGAGCAAGGCGATCGCCTCCTTGCGCGCCTGCGCCGCCGAGTGCTTCTTGTGACGTCGCAGCGGCTCGGCGACCTGATGCCCGATCGTGTGCATCGGATTGAGCGCAGTCATCGGCTCCTGGAAGATCATACTGATGCGGTTGCCGCGCAGACGGCAATAATCCGCATCCGGCAATCGCGCGAGCTCGTTGCCGTCGAGCTTGATGCTGCCCGAGACCACGGCGCTATCGGGCAGCAGCCCCATCAGGGACATCGCCGTGACCGATTTGCCGCAGCCGGACTCGCCGACCAGCCCCAGTGTCTCGCCGCGCTTCAGGGCAAAGCTGACGCCGCGCACGGCCTGCGCCGGCCCGCGGCTGGTATTGAGGCGGACGCCAAGATTTTCAACCTCGATCAGCGGCATGACGCGTTGCTCGCCCATCGTCATCGCTCCCGTGCCAGTCTGGGATCGAGCAGGTCGCGCAATCCGTCACCGAGAAGATTGAGGCCGAGCACCGCGATCGCGATCGCAGCGCCCGGATAGACCGCGAGCATCGGCGACTGGAACAGCAGCGTCTGCGCATCGTTCAGCATCCGTCCCCAGGACGGCTGCGGCGGCTGCGTGCCGAGGCCGAGATAGGACAAAGCGGCTTCGGCGAGGATCGCGAGCGCGAACTGGATGGTGACCTGCACGATCAGGATCGACAGAACATTCGGCAGCACGTGCTCGATGGTGATGCGGAAGGCACCCTTGCCTGCCGCGCGCGCGGCCAGCACGAATTCGCGCGCCCAGATCGCGTTGGCGGAGCCGCGCGTCAGCCGGGTCAGCGTCGGGATCTGGAAAATGCCGATCGCGACGATCGAGGTGACCATCCCCGGCCCCACCACCGCGGCGAGCATGATCGCGGAGAGCACCGCCGGAAAGGCGAAGGTGAAGTCGGAGAAGCGCATGATGATCTCTTCGGTCCAGCCGCGCCGGGCCGAGGCGATCAGGCCCAGCGTGACGCCGAAACTTAGACCGATGCTGACGGCGATGACGCCGACCATGATGGTGGAGCGGGCGCCGGCGAGCAGCAGCGAGACGATGTCGCGGCCGAAGGAATCGGTGCCGAGCCAGTGCGCCGCCGAGGGCGGCCGCAGCTTCGAGGCGATGTCGATCTCGTAGGGCGACCACGGCGTCCACACCAGCGAGAGCAGCGCCGAGGCAAGCACCAGCAGGCTCAGCGAACTACCGAGCACGAAACTGCGATGGCGCAGCGCGCGGCCCCAGAAGGTCCTGGCCGGCAGGCGGCGTGTTGCGACCGGCGCGTCAATCGGAGTGGTCAGGGGGGTGCTCACAGGTCGTGGACCTTGATGCGGGGATCGATGAAGGCATAGAGCACGTCGACCACGAAATTGACGATGACGACCATGGTCGCCAGCAGCATCACGCAATTGCGCACCACGATCAGGTCGCGGTTGGCGATCGACTGGAAGATCAGCCGGCCGAGGCCCGGCAGATAGAACACGTTCTCGATCACGATAGTGCCGGCGAGCAGATTGGCGAATTGCAACCCCATGACCGTCATGACGGGGATCATCGCATTGCGCAGCACGTGGCTCCAAAGCACCTCGCGCTTGCCGAGCCCCTTCGCGCGGGCGGTGCGGACGAAGTCCTCGCGCAGCACTTCGAGGACGGCCGAGCGCGTGACACGCGCGAGGATCGCAGCCTGCACCACCGCGAGCGAGATCGCCGGCAGCAGCAGCGACTTGACGCCGAGCCAGATGCCTTCCTCCCAGCCGGAGAATCCCCCCGCCGAGAGCCATTGCAGCCGTACCGAGAACAGGAGAACCAGCAGGATCGCGAACCAGAAATTCGGCAACGCGATGCCGACCTGCGTCAGCGACATCACGCCGACGTCGCCGAGCTTGTTGTGGTTGGCGGCGGTGTAGATGCCGGCCGAGAGCGCCAGCGTCACCGTGATCGTCATCGCCATGATCGCGAGCGGAACGGTCAGCACCAGCCGCTCCGCGATCAGGCTGGCGACCGACGTGCCGTAGACATAGGAGTTGCCGAGATCGCCGACGAGGAGGCCCTTGATCCATTGCAGATAGCGAACCGCCAGCGGCTGGTCGAGCCCGAGCTTGACGGTGAGCGCACGCACTGCGTCTGGCGAGGCATCGGCGCCCATCAGCATCTGCGCGGCATTGCCGGGGAGCGCATCGAGCACCAGGAAAATGATCAGGGATGCGCCGACCAGCGTCGCCAGCAAGGTCAACAGACGTCGGAGGACAAATACGCTCATGCGCGCTCGGCTTCAGGGCTCAGCTGCGGCACGATCAACATGTCCGGGCGGCTGAGGCAAGCCTTTTGCACACAAGTCCTTTGCACCCGAGCCCTTTGCTGCATGCCCCTCTCCTCAAGCCGGCCAGCGGGACAGGAGGTCGTGCGAGGCTTCGAACAGTGCGCTGACACGCAGCAATTCCGCATCGGCACGGAAGCGGCCGACGAGCTGAAGCCCGATCGGCAGGCCGTCGCGGCCGAAGCCAGAGGGCAGGCTGACGGCGGGATGGCCGGTCATGTTGAACGGCATGGTCCAGGGGAACCAATGCGGCCGGACGCTGTCGAAATGCGCTCCGTCGATCTCGATGGTGCCGAACAAATCCTGCTTGATCGGCAGCGCGGTGCGCGTGAGCGTCGGCATCGCCAGGAAGTGTCCGCGCGCAAGCAGCGATTGCACGCGCCGAAACAGCGCGGTGCGCGCGAACATCGCCTCCTGATAGTCGACGCCGCTGACTTCGGTCGCAAGCGCGAGCTGCTTGAGGAAGGCCTCGCTCAGCTCGTCCTTGTGCTCGGCTGCGAGTTTTGCAAAGCGCGTGCGCCAGACCGTGTGGTTGATGGCGCGCCAGATCGGCTCGATGTCGAAACCGTCGCCGGAAAATTCCTCGAGCTCGGCGCCGAGCCCCGCCAGCCGGTCGAGGCTCGCCTTGAAGCTGGCTGCGACCTCGGCGGACACCGGACGGCCCGGCGGCGTCAGGCAGTACAGGATCCGCTGCCCGCGCAAATCGCCGCGCGGGGCGGCCGTGCCGATGAAATCGGGCACGGGAACGCCGATCGACCAGGGGTCGCAGGCATCGTCGCCTGCCATCGCCTGCATCATCAACGCGGTGTCGGCGACGGTCCGCGTGGTCGGCGTGACATAGGTCTGGTTGCCGAACACATCCAGCGCCTGGCTGTGCGGGATCACACCGTTGCTCTGCTTCAAGCCGACCACGCCATTGCAGGCGGCGGGAATTCGCGTCGAGCCGCCGCCGTCGGTCGCGATCGCGAGCGGCGCGATGCCGCTGGCCACCGCCACCGCCGCGCCGCCGCTGGAGCCGCCGGAGGAACGGCACGCGTCCCAGGCATTGCGGGTGCGACCGAACAAAGGCGAATCCGTCAGGCACTTGCTGCCGAATTCCGGCGTCGTGGTCTTGCCGATCAGAATCGCGCCTTCGCTGCGCAGCCGCGCCACCGCGACGGCATCCTCGGTCGGCACATTGTCCTTGTACGGAACGGCGCCAAAGGTGGTCTTGACGCCCTTGGTGTTGACGATGTCCTTGACGGTGACGGGGATGCCGTGGAGCAGGCCGAGCGGCTCGCCGGCCATTATTTTGCGCTCGGCGACGCGCGCCTGCGCCATCGCCTCGTCGCCACACAGCGTGATGAAACAGTTCAGCTCGGGCTGGAGCGCCTCGGCGCGCGCGAGCACGGCACTGACGATCTCGACGGGGGAAATCCGCTTTTCGGCGATGAGGCCGCGCAGTTCGGTTGCGGACAGCAGACAGGGATCGCCGTTCATCGTCACATCACGCTCCGAGGCGGGCCGTCGTTGGCCCAAAGCATTGACAGCGAGAATGACAGTTTTGTTAACTCGCCGTCCAATACGATTTTGGTCGCCAGCCCATACGTTTTCGGTATGCCAATGGATCTTCGCCGCCTCCGCTATTTCGTCGCCGTCGCCGAGACACGCAGCGTCGGCAAGGCCGCCGAGCGGCTACGGATGGCTCAGCCTCCGCTGTCCGTCCAGATCCGCAAGCTCGAGGCCGAGATCGGCGCGCCGCTGTTCCGCCGCGGCACCCGCGGCATGGACCTGACCGAGGCCGGCCAGGCGCTGCTGGCGCGTGCGAGCGAAGCTCTGGCGCTGGCCGTCGACGGCGCCGAAGCCGCGCGCGCGGTCGCCACCGGCAAGCGCGGGCGGCTCTCGGTCGGCTACATGTTCGTCCTGGCGAATGCGATGCTGCCGCGGCTCATCCCTGAGCTGCGCCGCTCGGTTCCGGGCGTCGATCTCGACTTTGCCGAGCTCAGTGCATCGACGCGCGAGGCCAGACTGCTCGACCGCAGCGTCACGGTTGCGCTGTGCATGCCGGCCATCAACCATCCTGAGATCCAGGTGGCTCGGATCGGTGCGCAGCCATTTATGCTGGCAGTGCCGATCCGCTCGCCGCTCGCACGTCTCGGCGCCGTGCCGATGGCGCGGTTGCAGGGCCGTCCGCTGATCGCGTTGCCGCCTCCGGAGCAAGATCCCGCCTCCTCCGCGGTCGCAGCCCTGCTGCGCCGACATCAGATCGTGATGCCGATCGCGAGCCGGGTGGAGACCGTGCATTCGGCGATGAGCCTGGTTCTCGCCGGCGAAGGTCTTGCGATCGTGCCGGCCTGCGCCCAGCTCGGCGCGCCACGCGGCATCGTGTTCAGGCCGCTGCGCGATGCGGCCGATTCCATCGACATCGCGGTGTGCTGGCGGAGGGATTCCCAGAGCCCGCTGATCTCCAGGTTCATAAAATGCGCCGAGAAGGCCGTTGCGCGGATGTGAGGCGGCGCTACCAGCTCCAATTGATCTCACGGCTCCAGGGCGGATCGGCGCCCGGGCGGGTGCAGGTCAAGCCGGCGCAATTGGCGGCAAAGGACAGCGCCCGGCGGAGCTCGTCGACATTGATGTCCTTCAGTGCTTTCCGGGCAATGCGCCCCTGCTTGTGCAGGGCAAAGAGCAGCGCCGCCTGAAAACTGTCGCCCGCGCCGATCGTGTCGGCGACTTCGACCTTGGGCGCGGCGACCTCGATCTGCCCTGCCCCCGCGTGCCATGCGATGGCACCGTTGTTGCCGCGGGTGATGACGACGAGGCCCGTGCCCTGCCCGAGCAGCGCGCTCGCCCGCTGCTGATACGGCTCGTCGCCGAAGAGATAGGCGAAGTCGACGTCGGACATCTTGATGAGATCGGCGTGGCCAGCGAACTCGGCCATGCGCGCCAGGTAAGCCGGCTTGTCCTTGACCAGATTGGGCCGGCAATTCGGATCGAAGGAGACCGTCGATGACGCCCGCGCGTCCGCGATCAGGGCTGTCGTCTCCGCCGCGCCCTGGTCGTTGACGAGCGTGGTCGAGCCGACATGAACGGCTTCCACATTCGCGAACGGAATCGTCCCGCGCTGGTAGGTCCAGTTCCGCGTCGCGGTTCCCGCGTCGTAAAAGGCGTAGTGCGTCTCGCCCGCGACGATGCGGACGAAAGCCAGCGTGGTCTGGTGATCACTGCGGGTGGCGAGATTGAGGTCGACGTTGGAGGCCGCCGCATGATCTGCGATCATCCGCCCGAACATATCGGTCGAGATGCCGCCGACGAATCC
Source organism: Bradyrhizobium sp. TM102 (assembly GCF_009176685.1). NCBI lineage: Bacteria > Pseudomonadati > Pseudomonadota > Alphaproteobacteria > Hyphomicrobiales > Nitrobacteraceae > Bradyrhizobium > Bradyrhizobium sp. TM102. Next base: position 5,470,288 of record NZ_AP021855.1, read on the forward strand.
GGTGGGTGCGCCCAGCCGGGCCATGCCGATGGCAACGTTGAGACAGGAGCCGCCGACGGCCGGCATCACTGCCTCGCGTCCTTGCGCATTTCGCGTCGGCACGAAATCGATCAGCGCGTCACCGCAGGCAATCAGCATGTCCGTCAACCTCTCGCGATGTCGGCCATCGCCGCGCGGCTGCCGCGATCGACGTCGCGCAGGAGCTTATAGACCTCCCGTTTGCGGGTGTGAAACGCGGCCATGTCGGGCGCGGTCGGCTCGCTCTTCCGTCCCAGCGCCGACATCTTTGCCATGGTCTCGCCGATCGAGGCATAGGCGCCGCCGGCCATCGCCCCCAGCATCGCAGCCCCCAGCAGCACCGGCTCCCTGGTCTGCGGCAGCGCGACGGTGAGGCCCGTCGTATCCGCCATGATCTGCCGCACCAGCGGGCTGCGGCTCGCACCGCCCCCCATGATCATGATGCTGGAGCGAACGCCATGCGCGGCAAAAGCCTCGATCACCTCGGCGAGCCCATAAGCGAGCCCGCACAGGCCGGCGACGAACAGCCGCTCCATCGCGGCGATGTCGGTGTCGAGATCGAGGCCCGCGATCACCGCGCGCGTATCAGGGTCGGCATAGGGCGAGCGGTTGCCGATGAATTCGGGGAGAACATGGATGTCGCGGGCGAGCAGCGCGGCACGGCTGGCGCTGCCTGCGCGCGCGATGATGCGGCGCTCGAGGAAGTCGATGAGGTCGAGGCCCTCGCTGCGCGCCGCCGCGCTCGCCTCGGTGTGGCCCGGATGCGACTTGAGCAGATGGTCGATCGCCGCCCCCGCGGCCGACTGGCCGCCCTCGTTGAGCCAGAAATCAGGAACCATGCCGGAATAATAAGGCCCCCACACGCCGGGAACGAAGCACGGCTCCGTCGTCGTCGCCATGATGCAGGCCGACGTTCCCATGATGTAGGCAAGCCGGTCATTGACATCGCTCGCCCCGCCCGATCCGTCGCGGCCGCCGATCGCGCCGATGCCGCCGGCATGGGCATCGATCAGCGAAGCGCCGACCGGTATGCCCGGCGACAGGCCGAGCTCGGCAGCAGCTATACGGGTGAGCCCCGCACCGAGCCGCGTGCCGGGGGCGACGATCTCGGTGCCGATGCGGGCGTATTTCTCGTTGACGAAATCAGACAGGCCGATGCGCTTGAAGAATTGCGCGCTCCAGCCGCCGCGATCATGGGCGAGATAGTTCCATTTGCAGGTGACGGTGCAGGTCGAGCGCTGGAGCGAGCCGGTCGCGCGCCAGGTCAGATAATCCGCGAGATCGAAGAAGTGGCCCGCGGCGTCGAAGCTCGCGCGCAGATGCCGCTTCAGCCATAGCAGCTTCGGCATCTCCATCTCTGGCGAGATCGAGCCACCGACATAGCGCAGCACGGCGTCCTCGGTCTCGTTGATCAGCCGCGCCTCGGCGATGGCGCGATGATCCATCCAGACGATGACATTGCGTTGCTTGTCGCCGGATGCGCTGACCGTGAGCGGCTCGCCCTGCCTGTCGAGGACAACCAGCGAACAGGTCGCGTCAAAGCCGATGCCGCTGACGCTGTCGGGCGCGATGGCGGCTTCCGCCATCGCGGCCCGCACCGATGTCGCGCAGGCGTCCCAGATGTCCTGGGACGATTGCTCGACGATATCGCCGGCCTCGTGCCAGATCCGGATCGGATGCCGGGCGGTGGCCAAAAGCGTGCCGGCCTCGTCAAACACTCCGGCACGCGTGCTCGTGGTCCCCACGTCGACGCCGATATACGCTCGCGGCATTGTCGCTCCCGGTCGCTTTCCGTCAGCTTTGACGGTGAGCCTACCAGCAAGTATAGCCGCCATCCACCAGCACGATGCTGCCGGTCATCAGGCTCGCGGCCTCCGACGAGAGGAACAGCACGACCGAGGCGATCTCCTCGACCTGCCCCATCCGCGCCATCGGGGTTCCGCCGATCCAGGCGTCGTACATTTTGGCGTTACTCTTCACGAAAGCGTTGAGCGGCGTCTCGATATAGGTCGGCGCCACCGCATTGACGCGGATGCCGCGCGCGCCCCATTCGGCGGCCAGCGATTTGGTCAAATGATGCACCCCCGCCTTGGAGGCATTGTAGAAGCACTGCTCCTGCGGCTTGTTGACGATGAAGCCGGACATCGAGCCGACATTGACGATGGCGCCGCTTTTCGCCTTCAGCATGTGCTTGCCGAACTCGCGGCAGCACCAGAAGGTGCCGTTGAGATTGACGTCGATGACGTTGAGCCAGTGCTCGTCGGTCACGGTCTCCGCCGGGGTTTCGCTGCGGGCGATGCCGGCATTGTTGACGAGGATGTCGACCTTGCCATGGCGGGCGAAGAGGTCGTTCGCGACCTCCGCCACGCGCTTGGTGTCGGTCACGTCCATGATCGCGGTCTCCACGTCAAAGCCCTTCGCCTTCAGGGTGGCCTTGGCGCTGTCGGCGACCTTGCTGTCGCGGTCGCCGATGATGACCCTGGCGCCGGCTTCGGCCAGCGCTTCCGCGCAACCAAGGCCGATGCCCTGCCCGCCGCCGGTGATGAACGCGGTCTTGCCGTTCAGCTTGAATTTTTCCAGGTACATGGTGATCTTTCCGTTTCTTGCCGTTTTCTTGTCAGTTCCGAAGCGCGTTGCCGCTCGAGTCGAAGCGATGAATGCGCGCGGGGTCCGGCACCAGCGACACATGGTCGCCGGCATGCAGGCTCAATTCACCGATATAGCGTGCGGTCAGCATCCCGAGCGGGCCGGCATCGACATAGAGGAATGTGTCGCTGCCAAGATGTTCGGCCACCGCGATGGTCCCCTGCCAGCCTCCGGTGCCATCGCGGTCGATCTTGAGATGCTCCGGCCGGACGCCGATGGTGGCAGCACCACGTTGCAACGCGAGCTCGCCCGTGACGAAATTCATCTTGGGCGAACCTATGAAGCCGGCGACGAAGAGATTGGCCGGCCGCTCGTAGAGCTCCAGGGGCGAGCCATATTGCTCGATCTTGCCGCCGTTGAGCACGACGATCTTGTCGGCCATCGTCATGGCCTCGACCTGGTCGTGGGTGACGTAGATCGCGGTGGTGCCGAGCTGCTTCTGCAGCCGCGTCACCTCGATTCGCATCTGCACGCGCAGCGCCGCATCGAGGTTGGACAGGGGCTCGTCGAACAGGAACGCCTTGGGCTCGCGCACGATGGCGCGGCCAATCGCGACGCGCTGGCGCTGGCCGCCGGAGAGCTCGCGCGGCTTGCGATCGAGATAGGGCGTAAGGTTAAGCGTTGCGGCGGCGGCCTCGACCTTGCGGTTGATCTCGTCCTTGGCGAGGCCCGCCATCTTCAGGCCGAAACCGATATTGCCGCGCACGCTCATATGCGGATACAGCGCGTAGGACTGGAACACCATCGACAGCCCGCGCTTGGCGGGCGGCGTATCGACGACGTTCTTGCCGTCGATCAGGATCTTGCCGCCAGAGACGTCTTCGAGTCCGGCGATCAGCCGCAAGAGCGTGGTCTTGCCGCAGCCGGACGGACCGACAAACACCACGAAGGAGCCATCGGCAATCTCGAGATCGGCGCCCTTGATGATGTGCACGGGGCCGAAGGATTTCTGCACGTCCTGAAGTGTGATCTGACCCATGATCCGGCAGCCCCTCTACTTCACCGCGCCGAAGGTGAGCCCGCGCACGAGCTGCTTCTGGCTGAACCAACCGAGGACGAGAATGGGCGCGATCGCCAGCGTCGAGGCCGCCGACAGCTTTGCCCAGAACAGCCCTTCCGGGCTCGAATAGGAGGCGATGAACGTGGTGAGGGGCGCCGCGTTCGAGGTGGACAGGTTGAGCGTCCAGAACGCCTCGTTCCAGGCGAGGATCAGATTGAGCAGCATGGTGGAAGCCAGCCCCGGGATCGCCATCGGCGTCAGCACGTAGACGAGCTCGCGGCCGATGGTGGCGCCGTCCATGCGCGCGGCTTCAAGGATGTCGCGCGGGATCTCCTTGAAATAGGTGAACAGCATCCAGATCACGATCGGCAAGTTTCCGAGACACAGGATGAAGACGAGGCCGATGCGGGAATCGAGCAGGCCGAAGGTCTTGTAGATCAGGTAGATCGGCACCAGCACGCCGACCGGCGGCATCATCTTGGTCGAGAGCATCCAGAGCAGGATGTCCTTGGTGCGCTTGGTCGGCGAGAACGCCATCGACCAGGCCGCCGGGATCGCGATCAGAAGCGCAATCAGCGTCGAGCCGCCTGCGATGATGACCGAGTTCATGGCGTGGTGGAAATAGTCGCTGCGCTCCTGCACGGTCGCATAGTTTTCGGTAGTCCAGTGGAAGAACAGAAAGGATGGCGGGATGGCGAAGGCCTCCAGCTCGGTCTTGAAGCTCGCCAGCACCATCCAGAGAATCGGGAAGAAGATCAGGAAGCCGAACAGCCAGGCTACCGCCGTCGAGACCACCACCCGCCGCGTCGTCGCCATCCGTGCCATGCTTCAAGCCTCCAGATTGCGGCCGACGATGCGGACGAGGAAGAAGGCGACGACATTGGCGATCACCACCGCGACGAGGCCGCCCGCGGAGGCGCTGCCGACGTCGAACTGGATCAGCGCCTGCGAATAGATCAGGAAAGCGATGTTGGTGGTTGACAGTCCCGGGCCACCGCCCGTGGTGACATAAATTTCCGCAAAGACCGTGAGCAGGAAGATCGTCTCGATCAGGATCACCACGGTGATGGGCCGCGCCAAGTGCGGCAGCGTGATGTAGATGAAGGTCGAGACGGCGCTGGCGCCGTCCATCTCGGCGGCCTCCTTCTGCTCCTCGTCGAGCGACTGCAGCGCGGTGAGCAGGATCAGCGTCGCGAAGGGCAGCCACTGCCACGTCACGATCAGGATGACGGCAAACAGCGGCAAATCGTTGAACCAGTCGATCGGCGTCAGATGGAACAGCGAGGCGAGCCAGGCGAACAGACCGGACACCGGATGCATCAGCAGGTTCTTCCAGACCAGCGCGCTCACCGTCGGCATCACGAAGAACGGCGCGATCACCATCAGCCGCACGAAATTGCGGCCGATGACCGGTTGGTCCATCAAAAGCGCCAGGGGAATGCCGAGCAGGATCGTCAACGCCAGCACCGAGCCGACCAGCACCAGCGTGTTCTGGAGCGAGGCCAGGAAGGCGGGATCGGTGAGGAAGTAGCGGAAGTTCTCCAGCCCGACGAATGATTCCGAGCCGGGATCGAGCAGGCTGTAATGCAGCGTCGAGAAATAGATCGTCAGCGCCAGCGGGACGATCATCCAGATGAACAGCAGCCCGACGGCCGGCGTCAGGAGCGAGCGCGCAAGAGTCTGCGTCTGCCGGGTTGCCATCAACGCTTCTCCGCTGGCGGGAAGAAGGCGGCCATCCATGACCCTGGATGGCCGCAAGTCTGAGCTCAGGAGGAAGAGCTCGGGTTCACTTGATGTAGCCGGCGCGCTTCATCTCGCGCTCGGTCGCGGACTGCGCGGCAGTCAGCGCGGCATCGACCGTCATCGAGCCCGCAAGCGCGGCGGAGAATTGCTGGCCGACCTGGGTGCCGATGCCCTGGAATTCGGGGATCGCAGCGTATTGCACGCCGACATAAGGCACCGGCTTCACCGTCGGCTTGTTCGGATCGGCCGCGTCGATCGAGGCCAGCGTCAGCTTGGCGAACGGGGCGACCTTCAGATATTCATCGTTCTTGTAAAGCGAGGTCCGCGTGCCCGGCGGCACGTTGGCCCAGCCCTCCTTCGATGCCACGAGCTTGGTGTAGTCCTTGCTCGTCGCCCAGGCGATGAACTTCTCGGCGGCTTCCATCTTCTTGGAGCCGGCGGGGATCGCGAGATTCCAGGCCCACAGCCAGTTGGCGTTCTTGCCGAGCCCGGTGTTGGGCGCGAGCGCAAAGCCGACCTTGTCGGCGACCTTGGAATCCTTCGGATTGGTGACGAAGGACGCCGCCACCGTGGCGTCGATCCACATCGCGCATTTGCCGGCGTTGAACAGCGCCAGATTCTCGTTGAAGCCGTTGGAGCTTGCGCCGGGAGGGCCGGCTTCCTTCATCAGATTGACGTAGGTCGTGAGCGTCGTCTTCCATTCCGGCGTGTTGAACTGCGGCTCCCACTTCTCATCGAACCAGCGCGCGCCGTAGGAATTGGCCATCGCGGAGAGAAACGCCATGTTCTCGCCCCAGCCGGCCTTGCCGCGCAGGCAAATGCCATAGGTGCCGGCGCTCTTGTCGGTGAGCTTCTTGGCGGCATCGACCACGAAATCCCAGGTCGGCTTCTCCGGCATCTTCAGGCCGGCCTTCTCGAACAGATCGGTGCGATACATCACCATCGAGCTCTCGCCGTAGAACGGCGCGGCATAGAGCTTGCCGTCGGCGGTGACCGCGTCCTTGATCCTGGGCAAGAGGTCGGCGACGTCGTAGTCGGCGCCGAGATTGGCGAGCGGCACCAGCCAGCCCTTCTTGGCCCAGATCGGCACCTCATAGGTGCCGATGGTGAGCACGTCGAACTGACCGCCCTTGGTGGCGATGTCGGTGGTGACGCGCTGACGCAGCACGTTCTCCTCCAACGTCACCCACTTCACGGCGATATCCGGGTACTTCTTGGTGAACTCGGCCGTCAGCCCCTGCATGCGGATCATGTCGCCATTGTTGACGGTCGCGATCGTCAGGGTCGTTTCGGCCATCGCGGGGACGGCCAACAACAGAACAGACGCGCCGCAGACGGCGCCCAAGACATGTTTCACGGTGACCTCCCTCAAACTCGCGTTTTGAGCATATGCCCACGCGTTGGGCGTATGTTCAACGCAAGGGAGGAGGATTGTCAAGCAGGCGCGAAGCCGTTTGCGCAACTTATGAGTGCTGCGGTGCGGGAGTGGGTGGAGTGAATGGAAACCGGTGGCGCGGCTTGCTCCACCTCTCCCGCTTGCGGGAGAGGTCGTATCGCATCGCCAGATGCGATACGGGTGAGGGCTTTTTCCTCTAGGGGAATATTGCGAGCGGAGAGACCCTCTCCCGCAAGCGGGAGAGGGAGCCGAGACCCGCAGTCGCGCTAGCCCGCCTACCGCTCCAAAATCGCCCTTGCCGTCGTCTCGTCGGTAATCAGCCCGTTGATCAGCCCGCCGTTCAGCGCCGCCGCGATCGCCGGCACCTTGGCGGCACCGACCGCGGCGGCGATGGTCGTGGTCTTCGCCGGCACTTCCGGCGGGATGCTGGTGAGGCGCTTGTTGGTGCCGGCCTTGAGCAGGCGGCCCTTGGAATCATAGGCCCAACCGGTGATCTCGCCGATGGCACCCAGCCGCATCATCTCGAACAATTCGTCGCGAGTGACGAAACCGTCGACATGCACCTGCGCCTTCTGGTCCATCTGGCCGATGCCGACGAGGCGCAAGTCCGCCTTGGCCGCGACCGCCTTCACCTTGGCGATCGGCTCGATGCGGACCATCTTGTTGCGCTCGTCCTCGGACGACATCAGGAACGGCAGCGGCATCGGATAGTGCCGCGCTCCCGTGCGGTCTGCGAGTCGGCCGACGGTGTCGTAAAAGCTCGCCGAACCGTCCGCGGAGATGGTGCCGACCAGCGAGACGATCTGATGGTTGGGCCTGTCGATCGGCGTGACGCGCTCGACCGCGGCGCGCACCGCACGGCCGGTGCCGAGCGCGACGATCACCGGCGTCTCCGAACGCAGCGTCGCATCGAGCAGATTGGCGCAGCGTTCGGCGATGCCTGCAGTGGCCTGCGGCGCGGCGGGATCAGCGGGCACCACCTCGCAATGAGCAAGGTCGAAACGCTCCTTCAGGCGCGCCGCAAGCTCCATGCAGGCGGCGATGGGATGTTCGAGCCGGAAGGTGATGAGGCGCTCGGCAAGGCACAGCGACACCAGCCGCTGCGCCGAGGCGCGCGAGACCTGCAGCATCTTTGCGATCTCGTCCTGGGTGTGACCGGCGATGAAATACAGCCAGCCGGCGCGCGCGGCGTCGTCGAGTCGCGACTTGTCGTTCTCGGCGGCCATGCGGGCCTCACGCCTCCCAGAAATCGCTCATGCGCGCGAAGACCCGATCGGCCCCCGCCTCGGACAATATAGCCCGCCCGTCGCGTCCGCGGTAATGGCTGCCGCCGACAAATCCCCAGACGGTCATGCCGGCCGCCTTGCCGGCCTTGACGCCGCTGACGCTGTCCTCGATCACCAGCGTGCGCGCAGGTTGCACTCTCATCTTTTCTGCCGCGAGGAGAAAGAGGTCGGGCGCCGGCTTGCCATGCCGGACCATCTGCGCGGTGTAGAGCCGCTCGCCGAAATGCGCCCGCAGGCCTGTGACGTCGAGGGAGAGCGCGACGCGGTCGAGGTCGCTGGACGAGGCCACGCAAAACGGCACGGACAGGTCGGACGTCACGCCGGCAATGCCGGGAATCGGCTCAAGCGAAGCTGCGAACGTCGACAGCACTTGCGACTTCAGGCGCGGCAGAAAGCCGTCGGGCACGATCTGCCCGAGATCGCGATAATGCTGCTCGATCGCCTTGGTGCTGCGCCCGAGAAAGAGCTCGAGCGCCTGCTCCTGGCTGAGCGCGATGCCGAACTCGGCCAGCACCTCGGACAGGCATCGGCAGCTCAACAGCTCGCTGTCGACGAGCACGCCGTCGCAATCGAAGATGATCAGATCGGGTCTTGGCTGGCCGCGGTCCATCCGGCCATACGATCATATACTCACGCTATGAGCAATAGTTCACCGGAGGACCGGGCGCCGCGGGGCGCGCCGGATGAGTGCGCGACCGGATTAGTGCGCGACCTGCCGGTAGATCGCCGGCAGCGCCGCGGGTAGCCGCTTGATGTTCCCGACGATGGCATAGCCGCCACGGCCGAACAGGGTCGGGAAATAGGATTGCGCGGTTGCGTCCACCGTGACGCCGAAGGCGGCGATGCCGAGCCGGCGCGCCTCCTGCACCGACTTGCGGGTGTCTTCGAGCGCGAAGCGGCCCTCGTAATGGTCGACATCGTTCGGCTTGCCATCGGTGAGGACGAGCAGCAGCTTCTTGCGCTGCGGCTGGCGGGCGAGCTCGGCCGCGGCGTGGCGCACCGCCGCGCCGATCCGCGTGTAATAGCCGGGCTTCAGCGCGCCGATGCGGCGCTCGACCGTCCCGCTCATCGGCTCGCCGAAGGCCTTGACCGTCTCGAGCCGCACCCAGGACCGCCGGCGCGACGTGAAGGTGAGGATGCTGTGGTGATCGCCGCAGGCCGAAATCCCGTGGGCGAGCGCCAGCAGCGCCTCCTTCTCGACGTCGAGCACGCGATAGCCGTCGACCCAGGCATCCGTGGACAGCGAGACGTCGACGAGCAGCGTGACCGCGAGATCGTGCCCTTGCGGGCGCATCGCGACGTGAATGCGATCAAGACCGCTGCCGCCGCTGCCGGCGCGGAGGTCGCACCGCGCACGTACCAGCGCGTCGAGATCGAGGTCGTGTCCGTCGGCCTGAGCGCGCATCAATTCATGGCGCGGCCGCAACACCTCGAAGCGGCGGCGCACCTGGCGGATGTGCCGGCGCATGGCGTCGTCAGGCGTCCAGCTCTCACCGTGCTCGGAGGCCGCACCGGCCAGCACGCGGCAATGATCGGGCAGATAGGAGCCGCTGCGGTAATCCCATTCGGGATAGGTGAGGCCCGCGTTCAGCCGCGATGCATCGAGGGCTTCCGGCGGCAGGTCGAGGTCGAACTTGAACCGGCTCGCCGGCTTGCCGGTGCGGCGGCTGAGCGTGATCTCCTCGAGATCGTCGGCCGCTTTCTGCGCATCCTCGTCCTCACTGTCGTCGGCCGGACGGTCGACATTGACCATCTCGGCCATCGCGAGGATCTTCTCGAAGCGGTTAAGCACGAAAGGATCGCGGCGATTGGCATTGTCCTCGCGCTCGCGGACGGCAAAGCGCTTGCGATTGTCCTGGGCCTCGGGCTCGGCGCCCGGCGCGCACTCGTCCTCGCCGGCATGTGCGGGCGAGAGCTCGCGCGTCCAGCAATCCCCCCAGAGCGGGCACGGCAGGATCGAATGATAGCCCGGCGGCGCCTTGTCCGGCAGCGGGCCCGTTCCCATCATCGCCGGCCACAGTCTGCCCGCAGGCGCCTTTCCGGCGCCGAGCAAGGCCAAGACGATCTGCTCGACCTCCTGCTCGATGCGTGGCAAGGGGCGACGAGGCCGGGCCTCGGCGGTTGCCGCGGCGAGCTGGGCGTAATCGGCGACAAGCCCGGGGAATTGCGTGAGCACCCAGACCGCCGTCTCACTTGCCCGGCGCAACACCAGAAGATCCCGCCGCAGCGGATCGGCTTCCGTGATCGTCTCGATCGGTGCGACTGCGAACCATGCCGCAAGCCAGCGATAGAGCGCCGCGTTCAACGCGCGGTCGGGAAAGATCGAGATTCGATCGGGCAGGAAGATGGTCGCGGCATCGCGACCCGGCTGCTCAAGGCGCTCGTCACCGAGGCCGATGCGCTGCCGCCAACCGAGACGGTGCCCCGATTTTCGCGCGCCCGCGCTTGCGATCTGAACCCCGGTCTCGCCGCCAAGCGCGCGGAACATCACCGCGAGCCGGCCTCTCACCTCGGTCAGTGCAACGGCGTGATCATCGTGAACCGGATAGCTCGCGGTGCCGCCGACCATCCTGTGCCAGGCGCGGCCGACCGTCTCCTCCAGTTCGAGGAAGTCGAGCATGGGCGCGGCCTCACCCGACGACGGCGCGTGCGACGTCCAGCAGGGCAGCCTTCACGTCGGAATCGTCGGTCAGCGGTTCGATCATGCCGGCCAGCACGGCATCGGCAATCGGCGTGCCCGCGGCAATCAGGGTCGCGCAATAGACCACGAGCCGGGTCGAGACACCCTCTTCCAGATCGTGGCCCTTGAGCGCGCGCAGCCGGCCAGCCAGCCCCACCAGCGGCCGCACGCGCTCCGGCGACAGTCCGCTTTCGGCGGACACGACGGCGATCTCCTGCTCAGGCGGCAGGAAGCCGAATTCGATGGCGATGAAGCGCTGCCGCGTCGATGGCTTCAGCGCCTTCAGCAGCGTCTGGTAGCCGGGGTTGTAAGAGACCACGAGCATGAAGCTGTTCGGCGCCACCAGCTCCTCGCCGGTCCGCTCCAGGGGCAGGATACGGCGGTCGTCGGTCAGGGGATGCAGCACTACTGTGACGTCCTTGCGGGCTTCCACGACCTCGTCGAGATAGCAGATGCCGCCCTCGCGCACGGCGCGCGTCAGCGGACCATCGGTCCACACGGTGTCCCCGCCCCTGAGCAAATAGCGGCCGGTGAGATCGGCGGCGGTGAGATCGTCGTGACAGGCAACCGTGTGAAGCGGCAGGCCCAACCGCGCCGCCATATGCGCGACGAAGCGGGTCTTGCCGCAGCCGGTCGGCCCCTTGAGCAGAACCGGCAGACGACGCCGCCAGGCATGCTCGAAAAGCTCGCATTCGTTTCCGGATGGAACATAGGCCGGCAGCTCGGGCGCCGAGGTTACCGTGTGAAGGGCAGCTTTCATGATGTCTCTCCGGATTTTCCAGGAAGCAGGCGGCCGCGGCGAACCGCGGCCGCCCTTTCTCGTTTACTCGGCCGGCTGCAGCACGGCGGGAATGATCGCCTGCTTCTCGCGGCCCGGCACCAGCACGGCCCACACGAACATCAGCGCGGAGATCGCGACGAACACGCCGGAGCCGAGCCGGACCCAGTAGAACATCGCGAGCTGGTCCTGCACGTCCATGTAGCCCTGGCCGAGCACGCGCTGGAGATGGACCTGGACCACGCCGGCAAAGGTCAGCGCGAAGGTCATGGTCATCATGGCCGTGCACATGATCCAGAAGCTCGTCATGGAGAGCCACTGATTGTAGGGCGCACGTCCCTTGATCTGCGGGATCGCATAGGCCATCACCGACAGGTTCAGCATCACATAGGCGCCGAAGAAGGCGAGATGGCCGTGCGCGGCGGTGACCTGGGTGCCGTGGGTGTAGTAGTTCACCGAGGACAGCGTGTGCAGGAAGCCCCAGACGCCGGCCCCTAGGAACGCCATCACCGAGCAGCCGACCGACCACAACAGCGCAGCGCGGTTCGGATGCTTGCGGCCCGCCTTCCAGGTCATCTGCACGGTGAAGATCACCATGGTGAAGAACGGCGCGACTTCGAGCGTGGAGAACAGCGAGCCGATCCACTGCCAGTAACCGGGCGCGCCGATCCAGTAGAAGTGATGGCCGGTGCCGAGAATGCCGGAGAACAGGGCAAGGCCGATGATGACGTAGAGCCACTTCTCGACGACCTCACGATCGATGCCGTTGAGCTTGATCATGAGATAGGCGAGCACGGAGGCCATGATCAGCTCCCAGACGCCCTCGACCCAGAGATGGACGACGTACCACCAGTACATCTTGTCGACGGCAAGGTTCGCCGGGTTGTAGAAGGCGAACAGGAAGAAGATCGCAACGCCCCACAAGCCGAACAACAGGATGTTGGTGACCGTGGTCTTGCGGCCCTTCAGCGCCGTCATCGTGACGTTGAACAGGAACATCAGGCAGACGACGACGATGCCGACCTTGATGATGAAGGGCTGTTCGAGGAACTCACGGCCCTCGTGGTAGTGGAAGAGATAGCCGACCACGGCGACGCCGGCTGCGCCGAAGAACATCCAGAACTGGATCTTCGCCAGCAGCGGGCTATAGAGCTCATTCTCGGTCTCTTCCGGGAGCAGATAGTAGGTCGCGCCCATGAAGCCGATCAGCGACCACACGATCAGCGCGTTGGTGTGGATCATCCTGACGATGTTGAATGGCAGCAGCGTCGACAGCGTATTGGGTAGGACGTAGATGGTCCCGGCGAGCAGGCCGAACACGACCTGGGCCAGGAACAGGGTCAGCGCGCCGTAGAAATACAGCATCGCGACTTTCTGGGTTTGGTACTTCATCTCGGGTTCTCTCTGTCTTGAAAGAGGAAAGCTGTGCTCAGCCCGCCTTGTTCGGCGGCCAGCTCTGGCGCTTGATCGTGCTGGTCCATTGCAGGAAGTCAGCGAGATCGTTGAGTTCCTGGTCGGTCAGGTTGAACTGCGGCATCTGCCGCCGGCCCTCCGCGCCCGAGGGCTGCGATTGCATCCAGGCCTTCAGCGTCTCGCGCGCGGCGGCCGGATCCTCGTTGCCGCCCCAGCGATCCCAGACGTTGCCGACCTCTGGGGCGAAATAGGCGCCCTCGCCCAGCAGCGTGTGGCAGTTGATGCAGGAGTTCTTCTCCCACACATGCTTGCCGCGGGCGACCGACGACGTCAGCGTCTTCGCGTCGGTCGAGGTCGTGGCCATGTAGTAATGGCTGTGCGCCGTCAGCCCTATGAAAATGGCGAAGAAGAAGGCCGAACCGCCGTAGAAGACATTTCGAGCGGCCGACTTGGTCAGGCGTTCAGCCATTGCCAATCCTTTCCGTTTGATTCCTGAGGAAGATGCGATCCTGCGATTTATTGCCGATTGCCAGGGGGCACTCTTTGACGAAGCGCAAGCAGCGCGACGATGCGCAACCGCCAGTCAGATCAAGGCAACGACGGCCGATGCGAGCCAGGCAAACAGCACCACGATGAAGACCCAGGCGCTGACGATGCCGCGCCAAAGCGCCGGCGCTGAGCGAAGATCGAGGAAATCGAGCACGATACGGCGACCCTTGAGGGCGGCGAACGTCAGCAGCAGGGCATTGGCGAACAAGGCACGCGACACCAGCGGCGGGACCAGAATGGTCGCGAGCGCAAGGCCGATCAACACGATCCAGGTGATGTCGAGACGATCCGGAATCACGGGTGCACCAGATAGATGATGGGAAACATGACGATCCAGAGCAGGTCGACCATGTGCCAGAAAGCCGCTCCGGTCTCGACGCCCGCCGCTCGGGCACCCCGGGACACTACGGCCAGAATCACGATGCCGAGGCCGACATGCAGGAGATGGAAGCCGGTGAGGAGGAAGTACAGCGTGAAGAACGGGCTGGTCTCCAAGCCGTTTCCTAACGCGATCTCGCCGGCATATTCGAACAGCTTGACCGCGATGAAGACGACGCCAAGCGCCATGGCGCCGAACAGCCAGCCGCGCGCACGCCGGCTTTCGCCCGCCCGTGCAGCAGCCGCCCCGCGCGCGGCAGCCCAGCCGCTGGTCACGAGCACGATGGTGTTGATTCCGGCCAGCTGCGCATCGAGACTGGCCTGACCGGCCGCGAAGACCGCCGGGTGAAGCGCGCGCGCGATGACGAAAGCGCCAAGGAACAGGCCGAAGGCGGCGAGCTCGCTGAAGATCAGCACCCAGATCATGGGATCACCGGGAAGATCTTCCAGGATTCCCCAGCCGGTTCCCTGTTGTTCGCAATCCGTTGCCGACATCTGACTTCCGCATCAAGACGCCGAACAGATATCCCACCGGCGCGATTCCAACTTTGTCGCCGGACAAATAGTGCAACTGGCCAGAGGCGGGTTTGCGCTATCGCAACGTCCCGCCCGCCTCACCGTCATAGGGTGGATGCATCCGGCGGTTCCGCAAAATGGCGAGCGATGCAATGAGCGATGCACAAATCGGGCTGATAACCGCGACCCCCATCATCATCGTGTTCGCCATCGCGCTGCGGCGAATGGGGGTGCTGTCGACCGTGGCGACCGTATCGGCGGTGACCCTTTCCGTCGCGATCGCGACGGTGTTGTTCACGACGCAATCACCGCTGCCGTAGCGCCGTTGCGGCTACCGCCGCTGGTTATACACGTCGATACACACCGCCCCGAGCAGCACCAGGCCCTTGATCACCTGCTGGTAGTCGATGCCGATGCCGAGGATGGACATGCCGTTGTTCATCACGCCCATGATCATGGCGCCGACCACGGCGCCGCCGACGCGCCCGACCCCGCCATAGGCCGAGGCGCCGCCGATGAAGCAGGCGGCGATGACGTCGAGCTCGAAACCCAATCCCGCCTTCGGCGTCGCGGTGTTGAGGCGCGCGGCGAAGACGAGGCCGGCGAGCGCGGCCAGCACGCCCATGTTGACGAAGGTGAGGAAGGTCAGCCGTTCGGTCTTGATGCCCGACAGTTTTGCCGCCTTCGCATTGCCGCCGACCGCGTAGACTTGCCGGCCGATCACGGTGCGCCGGGTGACGAAGCCATAGAGCGCGATCAACGCGGTCATGATGACCAGCACGTTCGGCAGGCCGCGATGCGAGGCGATCAGATAGGTGAAATAGAGCACGGCGCAGGCGAGCAGAACGCTCTTCCCCAGGAAGAACACGTAGGGCTCGACCTCGATGCCATGCGATTGCTCGCGCGAACGGCCCTTGGCACTGGCATAGACGAGCCCGAGCGCGAGCACGGCACCGATCAGCATGGAGGTCGGATGCAGCGTGCCGGCTTCGGGCAGCAGTTCCGGAATGAAGCCCGACGACAGCTTCTGGAAGGTCGCCGGGAACGGGCCGAGCGACTGCCCCTGCAGCACCGCGAGCGCGAGGCCCTTGAACACCAGCATGCCCGCCAGGGTCACAATGAAGGACGGAATGCCGAAGAAGGCCACCCAATAGCCCTGCGCCGCGCCGATCGCCGCCCCCAGCAACAGGCAGGCGATGAAGGCGAGCGTGTAATCGATCTTGTAGGTCACCATCAGCACGGCGGCCACCGCGCCGACGAAGCCGGCGACCGAGCCGACCGACAGGTCGATATGGCCGGTGACGATCACCAGCAGCATGCCGAGCGCCATGATGACGATGTAGCTGTTCTGCAGCACCAGGTTGGTCAGGTTGAGCGGCTGCAGCAGCGTGCCGCCGGTCATGACCTGGAAGAACAGCATGATCGCGATCAACGACATCAGCATGCCGTAGTTGCGCAAATTGTTCTTGATGAAGCTGCCGTGCCGGCGCTCCTCGGGCAGCGATACCGTCTTGTCGGTCATGGCTGCATTCCTCCCATTTCCGCGGCCGCGGGCGCGGCGTTCCCAATGTTTCGTTCGTTGCGCATGATGGCGCGCATGATCTTTTCCTGCGTCGCGTCCGCACCCTTGAACTCGCCGACGAAGGCGCCGTCGTTCATGACGCAAATCCGGTCGCAGATGCCGAGCAGCTCGGGCATCTCCGAGGAGATCACCACGACGCCGCGGCCGGCTTCCGCCAGCTCGTTGATGATACAGTAAATCTCGTATTTGGCACCGACGTCGATGCCCCTTGTCGGCTCGTCCAGGATCAGCACCTTTGGGTCGGTCATCAGCCATTTCGACAGCACAACCTTCTGCTGGTTGCCGCCGGAGAGCTGGCCGGTCTCCTGGTAGACGTCGGAGCAGCGGATGCGCATGCGGGTGCGATAGTCGCTGGCGATCTTCAGCTCGGCGATGTCGTCGATCACGCGTTTGGGTGCAACCTGATCGAGGCTGGCGAGCGTGATGTTCTTGCGGACGTCGTCGGCCAGGATCAGGCCGAGCTGCTTGCGGTCCTCGGTGACGTAGGCAAGGCCGGCGTCGATCGCCGCCGCGACGCTCGGCAGCACCATGTCTCTGCCTTCGAGCCGGATGCTGCCGCTGATATTGCTGCCCCAGGAACGGCCGAACAGGCTCATGGCGAATTCAGTGCGGCCGGCGCCCATCAAGCCAGCAATGCCGACGACCTCGCCGCGCCTGACGCCGAAACTGACGTTCTTGATCACCTGCCGCTCGGGATGGATGGGGTGATAGACTGACCAGTTCGCGACGTCGAGCACAGGCTCGCCGATCTTCACGCTGCGCTCCGGGAAACGGTGAGCCATGTCGCGATTGACCATGCTGCGGATGATGCGGTCTTCCTGGATCGGCTCGGCGCGACAATCGATGCTGTCGACGGTGCGGCCGTCGCGGAGCACGGTGATGTGGTCGGCGACCTTGGCGACCTCATTGAGCTTGTGCGAGATCAGGATCGAGCCGATGCCCTGCTCGCGGAACGCCATCAGGCGTTCGAGCAGCGCGGCGCTGTCGGCCTCGTTGAGGCTCGCGGTCGGCTCGTCCAGGATCAGCATGCGCACCCGCTTGGACAGCGCCTTCGCGATCTCGACCAGCTGCTGCTTGCCCACGCCGAGATCAGTGATCAGGGTGTCCGGGGATTCCTTCAGGCCGACCTGTGCCAGCAGCTCACGTGTACGACGGTAGACCTCGTCGCGGTCGATGACGCCGAGCTTCGACGGCGGATGCGACAGGAAGATGTTCTCGGCGATCGACATCAGCGGGATCAGCGCCAGCTCCTGGTGGATGATGATGATGCCGAGCGCCTCGGAATCGTTGATGTCGCGGAAGCGCCGCTCCTCACCGTCGAAGACGATGGTGCCCTCGTAGCTGCCATGCGGGTAGACCCCGCTGAGCACCTTCATCAGCGTCGACTTTCCGGCGCCGTTCTCGCCGACGAGCGCGTGGATTTGCCCGGCGTGAACCGAGAAGTTGACGTCGCGCAGCGCCTGCACGCCGGCAAAGCTCTTGCTGACGTTGCGCATCTCCAGCATGGCGGTCATGGCGTCGTGTCCTTGGAAACTTTCGTGAATCCCTCCGCCGTCATTCCGGGGCGATGCGAAGCATCGAACCCGGAATCTCGAGGTTCCGGAGTCGCCCTTCGGGCGCCCCGGAACGACGGCACGAGAACTCTACTGGAACTGCGACTTCTTGTAGTAGCCGCTCTCAACCAGCACCTTCTCCCAATTGTCCTTGTAGACCACGACCGGCTTGAGCAGGTAGGACGGCACGGTCTTGACACCGTTCTCGTAGGTCTTGGTGTCGTTGACCGCGACCTGCTTGCCGGCCAGCGCGGCGTCGACCATGTCGGCGGTCACCTTGGCGAGGTCGCGGGTGTCCTTGAAGATGGTCGAGTACTGATCGCCGCGCAGCATCGCCTTGATCGAGGGCACCTCGGCGTCCTGCCCCGAAATGATCGGCATCGGCTGATCGGCGCTGCCGTAGCCGACGCCCTTCAGCGAGGAGATGATGCCGATCGAGATGCCGTCATAGGGCGAGAGCACGGCGTTGATCTTCTTGTTGCCGTAGTAGGCGCTGAGCAGATTGTCCATGCGGGCCTGGGCAGTGGCGCCGTCCCAGCGGAGCGTCGCGACCTTGTCCATGCCCATCTGGCCCGAGGCGACGACGAGCTTGCCGCTGTCGATATAGGGCTTCAGCACGCTCATCGCGCCGTTGTAGAAGAAGTAGGCGTTGTTGTCGTCGGGCGAGCCGCCGAACAGCTCGATGTTGAACGGGCCCTTGCCGTCCTTCAGCCCGAGCCCCTGCGCGATCGACTGCGCCTGGAGCACGCCGACCTGGAAATTGTCGAAGGTCGCGTAATAGTCGACGTTCGGCGTGCCGCGGATCAGGCGGTCATAGGCGATCACGGTGATGCCTTTGGCCTTGGCCTGCTTGAGCACGTCGGACAGCGTGGTGCCGTCGATCGCGGCGATCACCAGGGCTTTCGCGCCCTTGGTCACCATGTTCTCGACCTGCGAGAGCTGGTTCGGGATATCGTCCTCGGCATATTGCAAGTCGGTGTTGTAGCCGCGCTCCTTCAGCACCTTGACCATGTTGTTGCCGTCGTCGATCCAGCGCGCCGACGATTTGGTAGGCATCGCGATGCCGACGGTCGCCTTGTCCTGGGCGGAGGCGGTGAGGCCTGTGGCCATCGTCGCAGCGCCGGCCAGCGCCAGTGCGAGGAATGTCGTCTTCAGTTTCAGCATGTTTTACTCCCTTGGGTGTCAGACTGTTTCTTTATTTCGTCGAGAACGTCGTCGTGGGCTGCCTCCGGTCTCCTATGCGAGCTTGACGTCGGGCTCCGCGCGACCGCGCGCGGACGCCTCCAATAGAAACGTGCAACCGGCTTGCGGATCGGCGGCGCGCCCTGCCGCGTCCATATCCTGCCACGCTGACGTGACAAGGAGGCGCGACAGATCGGAACCGACGAAGGCGGGACAGCTCGCCTGCTTCGCCGGCACGCTCAGTGAGCGCAGACGCTCGCCTTGCGGGGAATAGACATCGATACGGCTCGCGCCCCAGCAGGCATTCCAGATGTTTCCGTCGGCATCGCACACCGAGCCATCGAGGCCGCCGATGCCGGTGTGGCGCAGCAGCACCTCCGGCTCGCCGCGCGGCAGGCCGGTCGCGGGATTGAGCGGGACTGCATAGAGCACGGCGCGCGCAGTGTCGGTGAAATAGCCAATGGCGCCATCCGGCGAGAAGCAAATCGAGTTGGGAATGCTGATGCCGGGAAACAGCGTCGAGATCTTGCCGCGATGGAGCGCGTAGATCGCCCCCGCCTTCGGCTCGGCCTTCTTGCCCATGGTGCCGATCCAGAACGTGCCGGACTGGTGCACACGGCAATCATTGGAGCGCGTGGCAGGATTGTCCGCCTCGAGCGGACAGAACAGCGTCATGGCGCCGTCGGCAAGCTTGCGGATATACAGACCGTCCTCGGCGACGATCAACTGGCGCTCGGCATCGATGCGCCCGAGCGCGCTCGCCATCCGGCCGAGCGCATGGACGCGGATGCTGCCGCTGCCGAGTTGCGCCTCGAACAACCGTCCTTCGCGGATGTCGAACCACCACGCCGTATCGGTGGTCACGTCATAGGTCGGGCCCTCGCCGAGATGGCAGGGATCGTCCGAGAGAACTGATGTCGGCACCTGTTCCATCATGACGTCCTCACACCGAAGCGATAGACCGTGTGGTGCCGATAGGCTCCGCCGGGATCGAGGCGCGGGCTCGGAAAATCCGGCCGGTTCGGCGCGTCAGGCCAGATGTGCGGCTCCAGGCACATGGCATCCGATTGCCGGATCAGCTTGCCGCCCTTCCCCGAAATCGTGCCATCGAGATAGTTGCCGGAATAAACCTGAACGCCGGGCTGATCGGTGAACAGCTCCATGACGCGCCCCGAGCGCGGTGCCTCCAGCCGGGCAGCAAGTGCGAGCTTGCCGTCGCGCGCGAGGCAGTAGGTGTGGTCGTAACCCCTGCCGCTCTGCAATTGCTCATCGCTCTGCCGGATGCGCTCGCCAACCTGCCGAGGCTCCCGGAAGTCGAACGGCGTGCCGGCCACCGCGCGCGGCGGTCCGGGCAGCGGAATGGCGGTGGGATCGATGGCGAGGAAATGTTCGGCGGCAACCGTCAGCCTGTGATCGAGAATGGGCGTGCCTGACGTTGCGCCTTCCAGATTGAAGAAGCTGTGGTTGGTCAGGTTGACGATGGTGGGACGGTCGGTCCGCGCCTCCATGCTCAACGACAATTCGGTCGGGCCGGTGACGCGATAGGTCAGGCGGACATCGAGCTGGCCGGGATAATTCTCCTCGCCATGCGGACTGACATAGGTCAGCGTCACCGCGGGCTCGGCGCCGTCGTCGATCTCCGCAATCTGCCAGAGCTTGCGGTCGAATCCATCGAGGCCGCCGTGCAGCGCGTTCGGCCCGTTGTTGACGGGAAGTTGCACCGTCTCGCCGTCGAGCGAGAACTGCCCCTTGGCAATGCGGTTGGCATAGCGGCCGACGGTGGCCCCAAGGAACTTTCGCTCCGCGAGATAGCCGGCGAACGCGTCATGGCCGAGCACGACGTCGTCATGACCGCCCTTCGCATCCGGCGCAATCAGCGCCTGGATCACCGCGCCGTGGGTGATGATGCGCGCCTCGAAGTCGCCCTCGCCGCGCAGCACGATGCGCTCGACCTTGCGACCGTCAGGCAGTGTGCCGAAGATGTCTTTTGTGATTTTTGATGCGGCCATGTCTAATCCACAAACGGTTCGACGACGGTGCGCCTGCCGAGCAGGAAGGCGTCGGCAACGAGGCGAAGCGGCGTCAGATCGACGTCGCTTGCGCCGGTCGCCGCGAGCTCGACGAAGCGCCGGTAGAGCCCGCGATATTCTTCATCGGGCGCCTCGGCAAGCACCTTGCCGTCGACCTCCAACCGTGCGCCACCGCTGGACAAAGTCATCCGGCCCTGGTCGGTATCGACGAGGATATCCCAGCTCTGCGGTCCGGTCTGGCGGAAATCGAACTCGGCGGTGACAGCAAGGCCGTCGATGTCCGTCAGCGTCAGGTTAGCCGCAATCGGTGCCTGGCAATTGGCGGGAAACGCCAACTCGGCCGCGGTGACGAACACGGGCTTCGGCAGGATTTTGGTCAGGATCGACAGCGCGTTGATGCCGGGATCGAACACGCCGAGGCCGCCTGGTTCCCAGATCCAGCCCTGACCGGGATGCCAGACGCGAACATCCTCCTTCCAGCTGACGTGCACCGACTTGATGCGTCGCTCAGCGAGCCATTGCCGCGCGGGCTCGACCGCCGGCGCATGGCGCGAATGCCAGGTCGCAAACAGCGTGCGCTTTGCCTCCGCCGCCATCGCTACAAGCGGATCGAGCTCGGCGACACCGATGCCCGGCGGCTTCTCCAGCATGACATGCTTGCCGGCCGCGAGCGCCGCGGCGGCCTGCGCGCGCCGCACCTGCGGCGGTGTGCAGAGCGAGACCGCATCGATCGGCGGTCCCTTTTCCAGCAGCTCCTCGATGGTCGCGAAATGCGGCAGTCCCGGCAGCGAGGCGTTACGGCTGGCAATGGCCGCCAGCGCCGCGCCCGGCACGGCGGCGATTGCGCCGACATGCTGGTCACGCGCGATCTTGCCGAAGCCGACGATGGCGATGCGAAGTTCCGTCACGATCCCTCTCCAGATTCCACGGAGGCCGGTGCGGTCTCGATGACCGTGCCCTCATGGCGATGCATGCCGTTATGAATGACGAAAATCATCGCCTCAGAGGCGGCCTCCGCATCGCCGGCCGCAATGGCATCGACGATCTTCTGGTGCCAGAGCAGCACCGTGTCGCGGTCTTCCAATTCGACCGGCGCACTCAGCAGGAACGAGGCGCGAAGCGCGGCCTCGATGACGTGACCGATCGAGCGCATGAACAGGTTGCCGGAGGCGCGCGCCACGGCGACGTGGAGTGCGAGGTCGGCATCGGCAAAGCCGACCGAATCGGACGCTTCGAGCCGCATGCGGTCCATGCTGCGCCGAAGCTCGGCCAGGTCCTCCTCCGACCGCTGCGCGGCCGCCAGCATCGCCGCGCGCGGCTCGACCGCGAGACGGATCTCGGCGAGGTCGTTGAGGAAACGCTTGTCGATGCCGGCGTCCAGATGCCAGGCCAGGACGTCGGCGTCGAACATGTTCCAGGCGGCGCGTTCGCGTACGACGGTGCCGACGCGCGCCTTGGTGGTCAGCAGGCCCTTGGCGACCAGGGTCTTCACGCTCTCCCGCAGCACCGGCCGCGACACGCCGAACATCGCGATCATCTCGGCATCACCAGGCAGGCGAGTACCCTCGGCGTAGCGGCCGGCGATGATGTCGATGCCGATCGAGCGGGCGACCTCCGCATGGTTGGAGTGAGCCCGCCGCGTCGGGATGACGACGATGCGCGATGTCATGTGGCGGCTCCTGCGCTCTTCGCCAGCGGCCGGCGCGCGAGCGCGACCAGTCCCTGCTGCAAGGCAATAAAGGCGAACAGCAAGATACCGGTCGCGATCTTGGTCCACCAGCTCGACAGCGTGCCGTCGAAATTGATGTAGGTCTGGATCAGGCCCTGGATCAGCACGCCGAGGAAAGTACCGATCACCGAGCCCTGCCCGCCCGTGAGCAGCGTGCCGCCGATCACGACGGCGGCGATGGTCTCGAGCTCGACGCCGACGGCGGAAAGCGAATAGCCGGCGCTGGTGTAGAACGAGAAGACAATGCCGGCGATGCCTGCGAGCAGGCTCGACAGCATGTAGATCTTCACCGTCATCTTGCCGACCGCAACGCCCATCAGGCTCGCGGTCGTCCGGCTGCCGCCGAGCGCATAGACGTTGGCGCCGAACCGGGTGAGATGCAGCAGCAAGGCTCCGCCGATCACGATCGCGAGCATGATGATCGCAATTGCCGTCAATCGCCCGCCACCCGGCAATCGCAAGGCGAAGTCCGACACGGTGGAATAGATCGGCGCGGTGATCGGTATGGATTCGGTGGAGAGCAGGAAGCTCGCTCCGCGCGCCAGGAACATGCCGGCGAGCGTCACGATGAAGGGTGGCAAATCAAAGACATGGATCACCGCGCCCATCGCCGCACCGAAGGCCGCCGAGAGTGCGAGGACGGCGACGAAAGCAACCAGCGGCGGCATGCCCCAGCGCTCGATCGCGAGCGCAACGAAGACCGTGGTGAAGCCGATCACCGAGCCGACCGAGAGATCGATGCCGCCGGAGATGATGACGAAGGTCATGCCGGCCGCGACGATGCCGAGGAAAGCGTTGTCGGTGAGGAGATTGCCGACGACGCGGGTCGAGGCGATGTTGGGAAACTGCACCGCGCAGGCTGCGAAGCCCGCGACCAGCACGATCGCCGTAATGAGGGCGGGCGGCAGACCTCTCATGCCTTCGTCCTCCGCAGCCGCGCAGAGATGCCGGCAAAGCCGGTCAGCTTCGGCGATTGCAACAACAGCACCGTGAGCACCACTACCGCCTTGACCAGCAGGTTGAACTCCGGCGGATAGCCGGACAAAAGGATGCCGGTGTTCATGGTCTGGATGATCAGCGCGCCGAGTACGGCCAGCACGAGGCTGAAGCGGCCGCCGAACAACGAGGTGCCGCCGATCACCACGGCCAGGATCGCATCGAGCTCGAGCCAGAGGCCGGCATTGTTCGCGTCTGCCCCCATGATGTCGGCCGCCGCGATCACGCCAGCCAGCGCGGCGCAGACGCCGCACCAGACATAGACCGACAGGATCATCGCACGGGTGCCGACGCCGGCAAGCTCGCTCGCCCGCGCGTTGCCGCCGGTCGCCTCGATCAGGAGCCCCAGCGCCGAGCCACGTACCACCGCGCCGGTGAGGATCAGCATGCCGAGCGTAATCACGACCGGTACCGGCAGGCCGAGCACCGAGCCATTGCCGAGCCAGACCAGATCCGGCGAGGAGAACGTCACGATGCGTCCCTCGGTGATGAGCTGGGCGATGCCGCGTCCGGCCACCATCAGGATCAACGTCGCCACGATCGGCTGCATGCCGAGTACCGCGACAAGGAAGCCGTTCCACAGCCCGCAAATCAGGCCCGCGCCGAGCGCTGCCGCCAGCACGACGGCCAGACTGTGAGTGTCGGCGAGGCTCGCCGCGATCGCGCCCGCGATCGCCATGACGGCGCCAACCGACAGATCGATGCCGCGCGTCGCGATCACCAGAACCATGCCGAGTGACAGCAGCGCCACCGGCGTGCCGCGGTTGAGCACGTCGATCAGGCTGCCGAACAGACGGCCGTCCTGGAGGCGCAGGTCGAAGAATTGCGGCGACACAACACGGTCGACCGCGAGGATGACGATCAATGCGAGGATCTGGGCAAGGCCGCGGCGCGGCAACAGCGCTGTCATGTGTGGGCCTCAAGCGCAACAGCGACGCTATCGGCGGCAATGGCCGCGAGAATGTTGCCGACGTCGACCGCGTCGCCCGCCAGCTCCTCGACATGGGCGCGGTCGCGCAGCACCACGACGCGGTCGGAATAGGTCACGATCTCATCGAGCTCGGAGGAGATCACGAGCAGCGACAAGCCGTCGTCGCAGAGCTCGCGGATCAGGCAGATGATCTCGGCATGCGCGCCGACGTCGATGCCGCGGGTCGGCTCGTCCAGCACCAGAAGCCGCGGCGAGGTCGCGAGCCAGCGCGCCAGCAGAACCTTCTGCTGATTGCCGCCGGACAACAGGCCGACGGGGCGCTCAGCATCGGGCGGACGGATGTCGAGCATCTTGACGTAGCGGCGCGCGATCTCGTCCTGCTCGCGGCGCGACAGCGGCCGATGCAGGCCGCGTTTGGCCTGGAGCGCGAGCACGATGTTCTCGCGCACCGTGAGCTCGGCAACGATGCCGTCGGTCTTGCGCTCCTCCGGGCAATAGCCGAAGCCGTGGCGTACGCCGTCGCGAGGCGACTGCAGCCGCACCGGCACACCTTCCACCCTCGCCTTCCCGCCATCGGCGCGCTCGGCGCCGAACACCAGCCGCGCCGTCTCGGTCCGGCCCGAGCCGAGCAGGCCGGCGAGACCGACGACCTCGCCATGGCGCAGCTCGAGATTGAACGGCGCGACATAGCCGGCCTTGCCGTAATTCTCGAAACTCGCGCAGATTTCGCGCACCTTGTGCTCGCCCGCTGATGCGCGTGCGCTGGTGGTCTCGGCCAACTCGCGGCCGAGCATCAGCCGGATCAGCTCGAGGCGCGGCAGCGAGGCGGTCTCGCGCTCGCCGAC
The DNA here is from genome assembly GCF_009176685.1 of Bradyrhizobium sp. TM102. NCBI lineage: Bacteria > Pseudomonadati > Pseudomonadota > Alphaproteobacteria > Hyphomicrobiales > Nitrobacteraceae > Bradyrhizobium > Bradyrhizobium sp. TM102. The sequence goes on from NZ_AP021855.1 coordinate 5,495,539, forward strand.
GAGGCGACCGTTGCGCAGCACGGTGATGCGATCGGAGATCTCGTAGACCTGGTCGAGGAAGTGACTGACGAAGACGATGCCGATGCCGCGTTTCGCGAGCTGGCGCATGATGCCGAACAGGATCTCGACCTCGTGACGGTCGAGACTCGCGGTGGGCTCGTCCAGGATCAACACCCGCGCGGAGAGATCGACGGCGCGCGCGATCGCGGTGACGTGCTGCACGGCGACCGAATAGTTGCCGAGCGGCGCGGCGACGTCGATGTCGAGGCCAAACTCCGCAAGCAGCGCCTTGGCGCGGCGGCGCATCTCGCCCTCACGCACGATGCCGAAGCGCATTGGCTGGCGATCGAGGAACAGATTCTGCGCCACCGACAGGTTCGGCAGCAGATTGACCTCCTGGTAGACGGTGGCAATGCCCGCGGCCAGCGCTGCCTTGGCCGAGCGCGGCGCGACCTCTTCACCGCCGATCCTGACGATGCCGGCGTCGCGTGGGAATACGCCGGTGACGACCTTGATCAGCGTGGACTTGCCGGCGCCGTTCTCGCCGAGCAACGCATGGATCTCGCCGGCGCGCAGCGTGAAGTCGACCTCCTGCAGCGCGCGCACAGCGCCGAAGCTCTTGCTGATCCCGCGCACCTCAAGAAGGGGCAGAGCAGGATCGGGGCTGTTCTGCATGGCAAATTCGCTCCCACGGGTGCCCGCCATTGAAGCGGACACCCAGCCTAGTCGTTCGTGCAGCGGTTTCGAAGGGGGGCGACGGACCACCGGAAGCGGTCCGGCGCGGCGCCCGCCTCAGTAACCGAGGCCCTTCTTGCTGTCGTAGATCTTCTGCGGATCATCGGCGGCAGTATAGAGCTTGGACTCGGTCTGAATCCACTTCGGCGGTACCGTGCCCTTGCCCTTGAAGGCTGCGACGGCATCCAGTGCTGGGCCGGCCATGTTCGGCGTCAGCTCCACCGTGGCGTTCGCTTCGCCGGCAACCATCGCCTTGAAGATATCGGGGACCGCGTCGATCGAAACGGTGAGGATATCCTTGCCGGGCTTGAGGCCGGCTTCCTTCATCGCCTGAATCGCGCCCACCATCATGTCGTCGTTGTGGGCGTAGACCGCGCAGATGTTCTTGCCGCCGCCTTCGGCCTTGATGAAGCTTTCCATCACCTCCTTGCCCTTGGCGCGGGTGAAGTCGCCGGTCTGGCTGCGCACCACCTTCAGGTTCGCGTGCTTGGCGATGGCGGTGTCGAAGCCTTTCTTGCGGTTGGTGGCGACGCTGGCGCCGACGGTGCCCTGCAGCTCGACGATGTTGCAGGCCTTGGCGCCGACTGTCTTGGCCAGCCAGTCGCCGGCGACCTCGCCCTCATGCACGCTGTCCGAGGTGACCGCGGTGAGATAGAGCTCCTTGCCGGACGGATCGATGTCGCGGTCGAGCAGCACGACCGGGATCTTGGCTTCCTTGGCCTCCTTCAGCACCGAGTCCCAGCCGGTCGAGACCACGGGCGCGAGGAAGATCGCATCGACGTTCTGCGCGATGAAGGAGCGGATCGCCTTGATCTGGTTCTCCTGCTTCTGCTGCGCGTCGGCGATCTTGAGATTGACCTTGCGCTTGGCGGCCTCCTGCTTGGAGACCGACGTCTCGGCCGCGCGCCAGCCGGATTCCGATCCGATCTGCGAGAAGCCGATGGTGAGCTCGGCGGCATTCGCCGGCAGCGCGAGCAGCAAGGCGGCCGTGGCGCTGGCCGCAAAGAGGGCTTTGAGGATCATCAGGCGAGTCTCCCAAGATGTTATCCGGGGCGCCTATTGGTAACATGGCACCCGCAGGCCGGCCTTCGAGGCGGCGGGAGGGACTATTTCACGGAAGAAGAGTTCCGACTAGTCATATTATTTGACTATTTAGAGGAAATCGCGCCGAGCGGCGGCAGGCGATTCTAAGACACGCCAAGCGCGATTTTGTTCCCCCGATGCAACGGGAAGATGAAGGAGGTTTGTAGGTGAGTCCAGCCACGGACAACCGTCATGGCCGGGCCTGTCCCGGCCATCCACGCCTTACTTCGCCTGACAAAGAACGTGGATGCCCGGGACAAGCCCGGGCATGACGGCCTCATAGACGTTCGCGTGGGAGGTCAGCTGCGAGACGTGAAGCGCTAAATCAGCTTCCGCTGCGCCAGGTTCTTCATCAACGCACCGATGCCGAAGGTCCAGGGCTCGCACTCGTCGCTGGTGCGCATGCGGTTGACGAGCTTGCCGAGCTGGGGCGCTGCGATCGTGACGATGTCGTCGCGCTTGTGGGTGAACCCCTGCCCCGGCGCATCGCGATCCTTGACCGGCGCGAACATCGTGCCGAGGAACAGCACAAAGCCATCAGGATATTGATGCACCTTGCCGATGGTCTGCTCGACCAGATCGGTCGGATCACGGCTGATCTTGCTGATCGAGGAATGGCCGTCGAGAACGAAGCCGTCCGCCCCCTTCACGTTCAGGCTGATGTCGAGCTTGCGCGCATCGTCGAGCGTAAAACTGTCGTCGAACAGGCGCAGCAGCGGTCCTATCGCGCAGGAGGCGTTGTTGTCCTTGGCCTTCGACAGCAGCAGCGCCGAGCGTCCTTCGAAGTCGCGCAGATTGACGTCGTTGCCGAGCGCGCCGCCGACGATCTTGCCGCGGCTCGACACGAACAGCACGAGCTCCGGCTCCGGATTGTTCCAGGTCGATTTCGGATGCAGGCCGGCATCCATGCCGGTGCCGACCGAGGACATGGTCGGCGCCTTGGTGAACACTTCGGCATCGGGACCGATGCCAACCTCGAGATATTGGCTCCAGGCGTTCTGGTCGATCAGCACCTGCTTCAGATGCATCGCCTGGTCGGAGCCAGGCTTGAGCTTCGACAAATCATCGCCGATCAGCCGCGTCACTTCCTTGCGGATCGCTTCGGCCGAGGCCGGATTGCCCTTTGCGCGCTCCTCAATCACGCGCTCCAGCATCGAGATGGCAAAAGTGACGCCGGCAGCCTTCAGCGTCTGCAGGTCCACGGGCGCAAGCAGCCAAGGTTTTTGGCGATCGCGCTGGTCCGGCGCCGTGTTGGCCACGATGGCGTCGAGATCGCCGATGCGCTCGCCCTTGGTCAGGCTCAGCGCCTTGGCCGGGTTGTCCTCTTCGCAGAGCGCGCTGATGGTCGGAAATCTTGCGGTGACGTCGAACACGCCGTCGCCACGGACGGCGACCACGGCCGGACCGTTCGCCTGCGGCAGCCAGACGCGGCCGGCGAGTGCGCCGCGTGTTCCGTCCTCAGGGAGAAGGTCTTTCACCGTCAATGTCGTCATGGCCGCGCCCTCGTTGTTTCTCGGATCAGCCGCAGCCGATCACATTGGCGAAAACCAATAAACGTCTGGCGGGGGAAGTCCAGAGAGCGCGCCGCTCACTTGAACCAATGCACCAGTGCGATGCTGATGCCGAGCAGCAGCATCAGCGACAGCGTTACCGCGGCCGTCACCCGCCCGCCGACATTGGCGAGCACGCGTACGTCGACGCCGAGACCGAGAGCCGCCATCGACACCACGGTGAGAAAGCTCGTGATCTTGGTCACCGGACCAACCACCGTCCCCGGCACGATTTCGAGGGAACGCAAGGTCGCCAGCGCCAGAAAGCCGAGGATGAACCAGGGCACCAGGCGGAAGAAGCCAACATGGGTCTTCTTGGCATCGCTCTGCCAGCGCGAGGCGGCGAGCGACAGGCCGACCACGACCGGCCCGAGCATCAGCACACGCATCAGCTTCACGAGCGTGCCGATCTGCGTCGAGACGAGCCCGGCCGGGACCGTCGCGGCCAGCACCTGCGGCACCGCATAGACCGTGAGGCCCGCGAGGATGCCGTATTGCGTGGCAGACAATTGCAACAGCGGAATCAGCAGCGGCAGGCCGAGCACCATCATCACGCCAAGGATCGCGGTGAAGGAGATTGAGGATGCGATCTCGTCATTGTTGGCGCCGATGATCGGGGCCACGGCGGCGATCGCCGAATTGCCGCAGATCGAGTTGCCGCAGGCGATCAGGATCGACAACCGCGTCGACAGACCCAGCATCCGGCTGATGCCAAAGGAGACGCAGAGCGCAATCACCACGACCGCTGCGATCGACGCCAGCAGCGCGACGCCGGAGGCCGCGATGGCGGCGAAGCTGATCGAGGCGCCCAGCAGCATGACCGCGACTTCGAGGAGCTGTTTTGCGCTGAAGGCGATGCCGGCCTGCCAGCGCGGCGCGGGTTTCCAGAAGCTGCGCAGGGCCATCCCGAGCAGGATCGCCATCACCAGCGCCTCGACATAGGGATGCTCGAAAACGCCAAGCTCCGCCCTTTCGAGCAGGGCCGAGACACCGGCGACGGCGACACAGAGGAGGATGCCTGGAATCAGCGCGAAAATACGGCTCGCGGCGGTGGCCGGCTTGGCATCGGCCGGGCTGGATGCTTGATTCTGCGACACAAATCTCTCCCAGAGGAGAAAGATTTATACGCAGCGCCAGCTCAATGGGGAATAAGTTTTCGACATATCAGGGCCGAGGGAAGTTCTGTCCTAACCCGGAATAAACGGCCTCAGAAGATTAGGCTCTTGGCGAGCGAGGCCACACGGCTGAACCCGTCGTAAACGCCGGGTTCGAAGAACGCTGCACGCGCGAGCACGATTCCGGCCACGAGCGACCAGAACACCCCGGTGCCGACCCGCAACAGGAGCTTTGACGCGCGCGACTTCGGCTGGGCATCCGTCGCGGATACCAACTGCTCGCCAAAGGGCTCAAATCCAGTGCGTTCCATAGCAGGCCAATCCATCAATTCGTGGCTGAAATGTCGTCTTTTCGACCCCAAACAGCAATGGAAGCGATTGGCTTTTTTGGTCCCCCGCGGGGAAACTCCTTCCGCCGGAATGACCTCGGACAACCGCTTTCTTCTTCGGGCCTATTCGGACACCGCCCGCCCGGCTCAGAGGGCCAGATAACGCCGGCGGATGGCGTCGTTGGCCTTCAGCTCGTCGATTCCGGCGGCATAGACGATTTGGCCCTTGTCGATGACCGTGGCGTGGCTCGCGAGCCCCAGGCAGAAATGCATGTTCTGTTCGGCGATCAGCACGGTCGATCCGATGCTTCGAAGCTGCCGCAACAATTCGCCGATCCGCTGCACGATGATCGGCGCAAGCCCCTCGCTCGGCTCGTCCAGCAGCAACAGCGCAGGATTGCCCATCAGCGTGCGCGCGATGGCCAGCATCTGCTGCTCGCCGCCCGAGAGACGCCCGGCAATGCGATGGCGCAGCGGTTCCAGCAGCGGGAAGACCTCATAGATGCGCTTGATCGGCCATTCGTCCTGGCCCTCCGGCCCCCTCTTCTTCCCGATGACGAGATTGTCCTCGACCGTATGCTCCGGAAAGATCTGGCGGTCCTCCGGCACGAAGCCAAGACCGGCGCGCGCAATATGATGCGGCTTCCGGCCCGAGATCAGAGCACCGCGCAGGCTCACTTTGCCCCGTCGCGGCGGCGCCAGCCCCATGATCGCCTTCATGGTCGTCGATTTGCCGGCCCCGTTGCGGCCCAGGAGTGCCATGGTCTCGCCTTGCCGCACCGAGAGGCCGACACCGAACAGGATCTGGCTGGTGCCATAATAGACGTCGAGATCGGCGACCTCGATGACGACAGAGCTCATCCGGCCGCTCCTGCATGTTCGGTGCCGAGATAGGCTTCGATCACGGCGCTGTCGTTGCGGATCTCCTCGGGCGTGCCGGTGGCGAGGATGCGGCCGTAGCAGAGCACGACGATTTTTGGCGCAATCTTGAAGACGATGTCCATGTCGTGCTCGATGAAGACGACCGTGATTTTTTGCGTCTCCCAGAGCTCGCGCACCTTGTCGATCATGCGCCAGCGCTCCTCGGGGCCCATGCCGGCGGTGGGCTCGTCCAGCAGCAGCACCTTCGGTTCGAGCACCAGCGCCAGCGCAATGTCGAGCAGCTTTTGATCGCCATGTGACAGCGTCGCGGCCGTGCGATGGCGCTTGCCGGCAAGGCCCAGCAGCTCCATCACGTGCTCGGCGCGGTCGCGCGTCTCCGGCAGAGGAAAGCGCTTGTGCAGCACTGCCGAGGTGCGCTGGTCGGCACTGACGGCGGCTAACATGGTCTCCTGCACCGTCAGCGACTTGAAGATGCTCGCCACCTGGAAGGCGCGGCCGATGCCGTGACGGACGATCTCCGGCGGCGAGCGGCCGGCGAGGTCGACACCGTCGAGCAGCACCTGGCCGGTGTCAGGCTTCAACGCGCCGGTGATCAAATTGAAGAAGGTGCTCTTGCCCGCGCCGTTCGGACCGATCACCGCAGTGAGCGAACCGTCGGGGAAATCCAGCGAGACGTCGTTGGTCGCCTTCACGCCACCAAAGGATTTTGCGAGGTTGCGGATCTCCAGCATCGCTAGCGGCCCTCGCCTGCGTCACGCCGCTGCGAGAACCACTCGGCGACGAAATCCAGCAGGCCCTTGCGCAGGCCCAGCGCGAAGAACAGGATGACCACGCCGAGCACGATGCCGTGATACTCGGTGAACCGCGTCACGGTGTCGTTGAGCAGCAGCAGCAGCACGGTGCCGACCATCGGCCCCAAAAAGGTTGAAACGCCGCCGAGCATGTTGATGAAGATGCCTTCACCCGAGATGGTCCAATAGGCGAATTCCGGATAGGCGCCGGAAACGAACAGCGCCATCACCATGCCGCCCATCGCCGCGAACAGCGCCGCCAGCACGAACACGGTGAGCTTGGCGCGCCAGACGTCGATACCGAGAAAGCTCGCGCGCGCGGCATTGTCGCGGATCATCCGCAACGTGTAGCCGAACGGCGATTGCGCGATCTGCCGCATCGCGAGCAGCCCAAGGATCAACAGCGCGCAGCTCGCGATGTAGAGATGGACGTGGTTGGCCAGATCGATGCCGAGAAAGACGGGTCGCGGAATGCCGCCGCGCAGGCCCTGGTCACCGCCGGTGAACGAAGCCCAGGACAGGATGGTCGAGTGGATCAGCATCTGGAAGGCGAGCGTGACGAAGGCGAAATAGATCTCCTTCAGCCGCACGCAGATCGCGCCGATCACGGCCGCGATGAGCGCCGTGATCGCCAGCGTCGCAACGAAGGCGACCGGAATGGGCACGCCGAGCTTCTGCATGATCAGGCCGAAGCTGTAGGCGCCAAGGCCGAAGAACATGCCATGGCCGAACGAGGTCAGGCCGGTGTAGCCGACCAGGAGGTTGAGCGAGGTCGCGAACAGTCCGTAGGCGGAGCAGCGGATGACGAAATCGAGCAGCGCCTTGCTGCCCGTCAACAGCGGCAGGCTCGCCAGCACGGCAAAAGCGATCAGCGCGATCAGGACGTCGCGATAGCGTTGCAGCACCGAGCCACCGCGCACGGGTGCCAGCCCTTGCGCGTGTCCGGCCTCCAGCTCGGTCATGCCGCCTCCTTGCCGAACAGGCCGGTGGGTTTCGAGACCAGCACGATCACCATGAACAGATACATCAGGCCTTCCGTGAACAGCGGAAAGCCGAGCGAGCCGAACGAGCGGATCAGGCCGAGCAGCAACGCGCCGATCAGGGCGCCCAGGATCGAGCCCATGCCGCCGATCACGGTGACGATGAAGGATTCGATCAGCACCGAGAATCCCATCCCGGGCGTGAGCGAGCGCACCGGCGCGGCGAGCGCACCCGCGAGGCCCGCCAGCATGCCGCCGAGCGCAAACACGCCGCCATAGATCAGGCCCGTGTTGATGCCGAGCGCGGACACCATGCCGGGATTTTGCGCGGCGGCGCGGATCACCTTGCCGATGCGGCTGCGCGACAACCCGATGCCGAGCACGACAGCCGCAACGAGCGCAACGCCGATCAGCAGCAGATAATAAGGCGGCACCACGCCGCCGGCGATGAACAGCGGCATCACCTGGAACGCGGACGGCATGCCCATCGACTTGAATTCCGGCCCCCAGATCAGGCGCACGACATCGTCGAAGATCAGCACGAAGGCGTAGCAGACGAGGAGCTGCATCAAGACGTCCGCGCCATAGACGCGGCTCATGAAGACGCGCTCGAAGATCAATCCGAGAATGGCGGTGCCGGCCGCGCCCGCCAGCATCGCGAGCGCGAAGCTCCCGGTGAGCTGATAGGCGGTCATCGCGAAATAGGCGCCGAACATGTAGAAGGCGCCGTGGCTGAAATTGACCACCTTGAGCACGCCGAAGATCAGCGTCAGCCCGACCGCAACCAGGAACAGCAGCATGCCGATGATGAGGCCGCTGGTGGTCTGCGTCACCAGGCAGGCGGAGCTGGAGAGGCAGCCGGCAAGCGCGTCGAGATCCACGGGAGCACTTTCATTGCGGCGCGCCTGACACGGCGCGAAAATCAAACGAAAACGGCGAAGACGGTCGCCCGTCTCCGCCGCACATCAGATCAGGTGTAACCCTTGCTTTTCTTCCACTCGGCCTCCAACTCGAAGATCGTCTTCCAGTCGCCGGCCTTGACCTCCGGCACATACGGCTCCTGCGGGATCGTGGTGCCCCAGCCGATGGCGTAGCCGACCAGCGTGTGGTCGTCGCCGCGCATCGTCACGGTGCCGTCGGCACCGAACGGGCACTTGATGGTGAGGCCCTTCAATGCCTCCGCGATCTTCTTGCCGTCGGCGGAGTTCGCCTTCCTGGCGGCCTCGGCCAGGAACATCACGGCGGTCGCGTTCTGCCACGACCAGTTGGTCGGATACTCGTTATACTTCGCCTTGTAGGCATCGCCCCAGGCCGCGTTCTCCGGCGTGGTCGGAAAGGTCTTGATGTAGCGGTTGCCGGAGTGGATGCCCTTGGGCAGGTTCTTCACGACGGTGAGCGCGGTGTAGTCGGCCATGTTGACCGCGAACACCTCCATCTGGCTGAACATCGCGTAGATGTTGGCCTGGTCGATGTAGGAGGTGAGATCGCCGCCCCAGAGGCAGGAATAAAGCGCCTGCGGCTTGGCTTGGAGGATCTTCGTCACCACCTCGGTGTAGTCGGGCTGGAACAGCTTTGGCCAGGACTCGCTGATGATCTCCACATCAGGCGCGAAACGTTTCAGGTACAGCGTGAATTCGCCGGTGGTGTCGCGGCCGTAGGCATAGTCGGGCGAACAGGTCGCCCATTTCTTCAGGCCCTTGGCCTTGGCGATCGCGGCGGCGTAGCTGCCGCCGACGATGGAATCGTGGATGCCCTGGCGCACGCAGCGGAACGCGTTCGGGATGTGCTGCTTCGGATCAGCGGTCAGCGAAGAGGCTTCCGAGCAGGTATGGACGCAGAGCACGCCGAGATCGCGCGCGACCTCATGCACCGCGAACGATCCGGAGGACGCCTCGCCGTCGAGCAGCAATTCGCAGCCGTCGGTGTTGACGAGCTCGCGCGCGACGCGGGCGGCTTCCTGCGGCTGGCCCTTGGAATCGCGGATCACCATTTCGATCTGCCGGCCGGCCAAGCCGCCGGCGGCGTTGACCTTCTCGACCTCGAGCATCACCGCATTGCGCGAGGACGTGCCGAGCTGCGCCACGCGGCCCGACAGGATCGTCGGCATGCCGATCTTGATGGTCTTGGCTTGCGCACGCGCCACCCAAGGCGCGGCAACACTCATCGCACCGGCGCCCATCAGCGCCAGCGTTGAACGGCGGCTGATGCCCGGCGTGCGGGTCCTCGTCATTTTTCCCTCCCTCTGTCGGGTCGGCGTGTCCTGATCCCTGTCGGAGATCGTCTCGTCTCCGTGCTCCCAAGGATTTCAGAGGGTGGGGGGTGACGTCAAGCCGAAGATGAATTACGAGTCAGAATTCATCGAGGGAGGAAGCGAGGCCGATGACCGGCCCAAGATCCGCAAAATGATCAATCTTTCGAGCTTCATCGCCTTTCATGCCCGGCGCACGCCGGACCGGCCCGCGCTGAAATATCGCGGCGAGGAGATCTCCTACGCGGCGCTCGATGCGCGTGTCCGAATGGTGGCAGGCTGGCTCGCCGCGCAGGGCATCAGCGCCGGCGACATCGTGGCGGTGCTGATGAAGAACAGCGCGGCGTTCCTGGAGCTGGTCTTCGCCACCAGCCATCTCGGCGCGGTGTTCTTGCCGATCAACTTCCGTCTCTCCCGCGACGAGGTCGGCTACATCACCGGCAATGCCGGCGCACGGCTTCTGATCGTCGACGAGGAATTGGCTGCGAATGCCGCGGGCACCGGGATTGTCGTGCTCGACGACGCCGCGCAGCAGAGCATGACGCATCTCGCAGGCGATGTGCCGCCCGCGCCGATGCATGGTCGCGCGCCATCCGACCTGATGCGGCTGATGTATACCTCGGGCACGACCGATCGTCCCAAGGGCGTGATGCTCTCTTACGATAATTTCTACTGGAAGTCGGCGGACCAGACGATCGCGCTGGGGCTCAGCGCCGAGACGCGACTGCTCGTCGTCGGCCCGCTCTATCACGTCGGCGCGCTCGACCTGCCCGGCCTCGCCGTGCTCTGGCATGGCGGCTTCATCCGCATCGAACGCAATTTCGAGCCGGAGACGACGCTCGCGGCGATCGCCGAGGACAAGCTCAACGCGGCATGGTTCGCGCCCGTGATGACCAGCGCGATGCTCACCTGCCCGACGCGTGAGCGCTACGACGTCTCCAGCCTGCGATGGGCCATCGGCGGCGGCGAGAAGACGCCGGAGCTGCGCATCCGCGCCTTCTCGCAACTCTTCCGCAATGCGCGCTACATCGATGCCTATGGCCTCACCGAGACCGTCGGCGGCGACACCTTCATGGAGGCCGGCCGCGAGATCGAGAAGATCGGCTCGACGGGGCGTGCGATTGCCCATGTCGAAATCGAGATCCGCGACGAGGACGGCAAGGTCGTGCCGGCGAACGTCAACGGCGAGATCTGCTTGCGCGGACCGAAGATCACGCGCGGCTACTGGAAGGATCCGGAGAAGACGGCGTCCGCCTTCTTCGGCGACTGGTTCCGCAGCGGCGACGTCGGCTATCTCGATGAGGATGGCTTTCTGTATCTGACCGACCGCAAGAAGGACATGATCATCTCCGGCGGCGAGAACATCGCCTCTTCCGAGGTCGAGCGCGTCATCTATGAATTGCCCGAGGTACGCGAAGTCGCGGTGATCGGCCTGCGCGATCGGCGCTGGGGCGAACGGCCGGTCGCGATCGTCGTGCTGACCGAGGGCGCCAGGCTCGAGCTCCCTGCCCTCACCGAGCATTGTCGCGCGCGGCTCGCGAGCTTCAAGGTGCCGAAGGAGCTCATCATTCGCGACAGCCTCCCGCGCAACCCGTCTGGAAAGATTCTCAAGCGCGTGCTGCGCGCCGAACTGGAGACCGTGGCATGACGCAAGGCCCCGCCACCGCGAAGATCACAAAGCTCAACCGCGTCGAGCGCAACGCCTGGACCAAGCAGAAGATCTTCGAGGCCGCCACCAAGGTCGTCGGCAAGCATGGCTATGCCGAAGCCTCCGTCGCCCGCATCACCGAACAGGCCGGCGTCGCGCAGGGCACTTTCTACAATCATTTCGAGAACCGCCAGGAGCTGCTCGACCAGCTGCTGCCGAAGATCGGCCTCGACATGGTCGAGTTCATCCGCGCTCGCACCGGCACGGCGGATGCGGCGCGGCAGGAGATCGAGCGCTTCGCCGCCTTCTTCGACTTCATCCGCGAGGTGCCGGAATTTTTGCGCATCCTCAACGAGGCCGAATTCTTCGCACCCATCGGATACCAGAAACATCTCGACAACATCTCGGTCGCCTATGTCCGCATCCTCCGCCGTGCGCGCCTTGCCGGCGGCATCGAGGATTTCAGCGACGACGAGTTCGAGGCGATCGTCCACATGCTGATGGGCGCGCGCGGCTATCTCAGCCGCCGCTACTCCTACTCGGCCGGCGGCGTCACCGCCGTGCCCGAGCACGTCATCTCCGCCTATCGCAAGCTGATGACGCGCGGCCTCTTCACCGCCTCCGGAGACCAGGACACGCCATGAACATCGAATCTCCGCACAGGCCGCTCGACCTCGCCTCGACCATCGCGGAAGGCGACATCCGCTGCCTCCTGATGGTGCTGGTGCATATGACCGGCGACGAGAAATGGCTCGCGGCGCCGTACTTGCCCAAGCGCGACATCCGCCTCATCCCCGATCCCGAGGCCGGCGTGCCCAAGGAGATCCAGGACGAAATCCGCGCCGCCGTGGTGAAGCTCTTCGCCGATGGTACGCCGAAGCCTGTCATCGCCGACCCTGGCGACGAGCTACTGCTGAAGATGATGCGCGCCTGTCTCGGCGAGAATGTCGCGCCGGAATATGCCCCTCTGATGCGCGAGGAAATGGGCTTCGTATCGCGCGAGGCACGTTGGACCAAGCGTCCTGCCGACGACAAGCTTGCCGACCAGCACGTGCTGATCGTCGGCGCTGGCGTCTGCGCCATTGCGCTCGGCGTGGCGCTCGGCCATCTCGGCATTCCCTACACCATCGTCGAGAAGAACGCCGAGCTCGGCGGCACCTGGTGGATCAACCGCTATCCCGGCTGCGGCGTCGACACGCCGAACCACTCCTATTCTTATTCCTTCGGCTCGGGGAATGCTTGGACGCGCTATTTCTGCCGGCGCGAGGAGCTGCTCGGATATCTCCAGAAAGTCGCCGACGAATACGGCATCCGCGAGCATCTGCGCGTCAACACCGAGCTGACCTCGTCGCGCTGGGACGAGGGCAAGCTGCGCTGGATCTCGACGCTCAAGACCGAGACCGGCGAGGAGACCTTCGAATCCACCGCGCTGGTCTCCGCCATCGGCCAGCTCAACGATCCCTCCCGCGCCCGCTTCAAAGGCGAGGAGGACTTCAAGGGAACGATCCTGCATTCGGCGCTGTGGTCGAGCGATATCAATCTCGACGGCAAGCATGTCGCCGTGATCGGCACCGGCGCAACCTCGATGCAGCTGGTGCCGTCGATCGCCGGCCGCGTCGCCTCGGTCGCCGTCTATCAGCGCAGCGCGCAATGGGCGCGGCCGGTGAAGGGTTATGCCGATCCGATCAGCGAGGGCGCGCGCTGGCTGCTGGCGCATCTGCCGTTCTATGTGCAGTGGTACCGCTTCAACATGTTCTGGCGCTATGGCGACGGCCTCTTGCCGTTCCTGCGCAAGGACCCGGCCTGGCCGCATCCGGAGCGCGCCGTCAACAAGGGCAACGACCGGCACCGCCAGGAGTTGACCGACTTCATCCTGTCGGAATTGCAGGGGCGGCCGGACCTGATCGAAAAATGCGTGCCGACCTATCCGCCCTACGGCAAGCGCATCCTGCTCGACAACAACTGGTTCAAGACGTTGACGCGGCCGAACGTGGAACTCGTCACCGACGCGATCGACCATTTCGATCGGGGCGGCATCGTCACCGCCGACGGCAGGCACCGCCCGGCCGATGTCATCGTGGTCGCGACCGGGTTCAAGGTGACGGAGATGGCGGCCCGCCTCAACATCAGCGGCCGCGACGGCAAGAATTTGCGCCAGGCCTGGGCCAACGACAATCCGACGGCGTTCCTCGGCCTCACCGTGCCCGATTTCCCCAACTTCTTCTGCATGCTCGGCCCCAACTCCGGCCCTGCGCATGGCGGCAGCGTGATCTTCCAGTCGGAATGCCAGAGCCGCTACATCGCCGCCTGCCTAGCCGAAATGATCGAGCACGACGTCGCTGCCATCGACGTCCGCCCTGATGTGCTCGACGACTACGTCCGAAAGGTCGACACCGAGCACGAGACAATGATCTGGACCCATCCGGGCATGAGCACCTACTACCGCAATTCGAGTGGCCGCGTGTTTTCCGCGATGCCGTGGCGGTTCGTCGACTATTGGCGCATGACGCATGATCCGGATCTGGGGCAGTACAGGCTGACGAAAGCTTGAGGTCATTCGTCGGGACGAACTCAGGCTGAAGCTTGTCCCACATCGTCATTGCCAGCGCAGCGAAGCAATCCAGACCCTTTCCGCGGAGGGATTCTGGATTGCTTCGCTTGCGCTCGCAATGACGGCCTATTCAGGCCGCGAGCCCAGTCTCCACCGGCGCAAACTCCAGCCCGAGGCTCTCCGCCACCGCCTTGTTGGTGATGCGGCCGCGATGGACGTTCAGCCCGTTGCGCAAATGCGGGTTTTCCAGCACCGCGGCAAAGCCCTTGTTCGCGAGCATCAGGCCGAACGGCAGCGTCGCATTGTTCAGCGCCTGGCTCGACGTCACCGGTACCGCGCCCGGCATATTGGCGACGCAATAGTGCACGACGCCGTCGACCTCGTAGGTCGGGTCGCTGTGCGTGGTTGCGTGCGAAGTCTCGAAGCAGCCGCCCTGGTCGATCGCGACGTCGACCAGCACGGCGCCCGGCCGCATCGATTTCAGCATCGCGCGCGTGACCAGCTTGGGGGCGCTGGCGCCCGGCACCAGCACCGCGCCGATCACCACGTCGGCGGCGAACACCTCGTCCTCGACCGATTCGATGGTCGAGAAGCGGGTACGCACGCGTCCGGCAAAAAGATCGTCCAATTGGCGCAAGCGCGGGATCGAGCGGTCGATCACGGTGACTTCGGCACCGAGGCCCGCGGCCATGCGCGCCGCCTGCGTTCCGACCACGCCGCCGCCAAGCACGACGACGCGCGCCGGCTGCACGCCGGGCACGCCGCCCAGCAGCAGGCCGCGGCCGCCTGCCGAGCGCTTGAGCGCGGCGCCGGCGGCCTCGATGGCGAGGCGGCCGGCGACTTCGCTCATCGGGGCGAGCAGCGGGAGGTGACCGTTCGCGTCCGTGACGGTTTCATAGGCGATCGCGGTACAGCCGGAGGCAAGCAGGCCCTTGGCCTGCTCCGGATCCGGCGCAAGATGAAGATAAGTGAACAGGATCTGGCCTTCTCGGAGCTGGACCCACTCGCTCTTCTGCGGTTCCTTCACCTTCACGATCATGTCGGACTTGGCAAAGATATCGCGGGCGCTCTCGGCGATGGTGGCCCCTGCCCGCCGATACACCTCGTCGGGCGCGCCGATGCCGCCGCCGGCGCTGGTCTCGACCGTGACCTGGTGTCCGGCCGCGACATATTCGCGGACCGCGCCCGGGGTGAGCCCGACGCGATATTCCTGCACCTTGATCTCCTTGGGCACACCGACGCGCATCTTTTGGGCTCCTTTGCCAACGCCTTGATTCGGTTCCTCATCGTAGCGACGGGGCCGGTTTGGTTTCGTGCAAATATCCGCTAGTTTCGGCAGGCCCGCGCCGGTTTTCGGCGCCAAGCCGCCCTTTCACGCTGGAAACGAAACATTGGCCCTCGACCGGAAAGACCTCGCGATCCTCGCGGAACTCACGACCAATGCACGTGCCAGCCACACCGAGCTTGCCAACAAGGTAGGGCTCTCCAGCACGGCGCTGGCCCGGCGGCAGAAGGCACTGGAGGACGAGGGCTACATCCAGGCCTACCAGGCCGCACTCGATCTGGCCCAGTTCGGCCTCACCACCACCGTGCTGGTTCGCATCGCGCTGGAGAGCCAGAGCGACGACGCATTGAAGGCGTTCGAGGCCGAGGTGGTGAAATGCCCTTCCGTCGTGCGCTGCTTCCTGATGTCGGGAACCGACGACTACATCCTGATCGTGCTCGCACGCGACATTCAGGATTTCGAGCGCATCCACCGCACCGAGCTGTCCCGCCTGCCGCGCGTCGCACGCGTGCAATCGAGCTTTGCCCTACGCGACATCGTCAACCGTGCGGTGCCGACCGTGGTGTTCGGCGAAGCGAAGCGGTAGCCGGGGCCATCCCGCTCCACTGTCATAGAACTGTCATCGAATGTGCCGAGAGCTGTGCTTCTCGCACATTCGGGACAGACCATGGATTATTTCAAGCGCTTCAACTTCCTGTTCGCCGCACCAGTATTCGACGCCGACGATCTCGAAGGCGTCCGCTTCAACCAGATCATCGAGGAGATCCAGCGCTCCGGCTTCGAGGTGGTCCGGGCGCGCAAACTAGAAGATGCCGAGATGGCGGTGCAGACCGATGCCGCGATCGGGTGCATGGTGGTGGACTGGGGCAAGAAGGGCCTGGAGGGCAAGACCTCGGCGCTGATCAACCTGATGCGCCGCCGCGGCCTCGATTTCCCGATTATCCTGCTGATCCGGCGCAAGCGCTTCGAGGACCTGCCGGTCGAGGTGCTCGATTTCATCGACGGCTACGTCTTCCTGTCCGAGGAGACGCCGACCTTCATCGCCAAGAATCTGATCAGCCGGCTCAAACAATATGCCGAAACGCTGAAGACGCCGTTCTTCGGCGCCCTGGTCGACTATGCCGAGGAAGGCAACCAGCTCTGGACCTGCCCGGGGCATAATGGCGGCGTATTCTACAACCGCAGCCCGATCGGCCGGGTCTTCGTCGAGCATCTCGGCGAATCCGTGTTCCGCGACGACCTCGACAATTCCGTGCTCGATCTCGGCGACCTCCTCACCCATGAAGGGCCGGCGCTGAAGGCGCAGAAGGAAGCCGCGCAGATTTTTGGCGCGGAGAAGACCTATTTCGTGCTCAACGGCACCTCGACCTCGAACAAGGTCGCGCTCGGCGCCCTCGTTACCGACGGCGACCTCGTGCTGTTCGACCGCAACAATCACAAGGCCGCCCATCACGGCGCGCTGATGATCAACGGCGGCGTCCCGGTTTACGTGCCGACCATCCGCAACGCCTGGGGCCTGATCGGACCGATGCGCTGGGACGTGCTGGACGAGAAAACCTTGCGCGAGGCGATCCGCAATCACCCGCTGGTCACGGACAAGGAGGCTTGGCGCAAGGAGCGGCCGTTCCGCGTCGCCGTGGTCGAACAGTGCACCTATGATGGGACGATCCACAGCGCCGAGATGATCCTGAAGCGCATCGGCCATCTCTGCGAGTACATCCTGTTCGACGAGGCCTGGGCCGGATTCATGAAATTCCACCCGCTCTATGCCGGCCGTTTCGCCATGGGGCTGGCGAACCTTCCGCCGGAAGCACCGGGCATCATCGCGACGCAATCGACCCACAAGCAGCTTGCCAGCTTCTCGCAGGCCTCACAGATCCACATCAAGGACCGCCACATCCGCGGTCAGAAGCGGCGCGTCGAGCACCGCCGCTTCAACGAGAGCTTCATGCAGCACGCCTCCACGTCACCCTTCTATCCGCTGTTCGCCTCGCTCGACGTCGGCGCCCAGATGATGAAGGGCCGCTCAGGCGAAGTGCTGTGGGACGACACCATCCGCCTCGGCATCGAGCTGCGCAAGAAGATCCGCGCGATGCGGAGGGAGTTCGAAGAGAAGGAGCAGAACGCCGATCGGCGCTGGTTCTTCGAACCCTTCGTTCCCGACCGCGTCGCCATTCCCGATGTCGGCCGCCCCCGCACCGTCCACAACGTCGCCTGGGAAACCCTCTCGACCGATGAGCTCGCCACCAATCCCGCGCTGTGGCAGCTCTCTCCCGATACCAACTGGCACGGCTTCCCCGGCATGGCCGAGGGGTTTGCCATGACAGATCCGAACAAGCTGACGCTGCTCACCCCCGGCTTCGACCGCTCAGGTGCCTATGCCGAGCACGGCATCCCCGCCCCCGTTGTGGCGCAATATCTGCGCGAGAACCGCATCGTTCCCGAGAAGAACGACCTCAACTCCCTGCTCTTCCTGCTCACCCCCGGCGTCGAGGCGAGCAAGGCCGGCACGCTGATCTCCGGCCTGGTCGCCTTCAAGAAGCTGCACGATGACAATGCGCTGCTGTCCGACGTCATTCCGGAGTTCTACCAGCGGCGGCAGGCGCGCTATGCCGGCGTGCGCTTACGCGATCTCTGCGGCGAGATGCACCGGTTCTTCCGCACCGCCGACGTCAGCGCGCTTCAGGCGAAGCAGTTCATGCCCGAGCACATGCCTGAGATCGCGATGTCGCCTCGCGATGCTGCCCGCTATCTGTTCAAGAACGATGTCGACTACCTGCCGATCGAGGCCATCGCTGGCCGCATCGCGACCACGCCCTTCGTGGTCTATCCGCCAGGCATCGCCACCATCGTGCCCGGCGAGCGGCTGACGGAACGGGCCAAGCCCATGGTGGATTATCTCAAGATGTTCGAAACCTGCTTCAACACGTTTCCGGGCTTCGACGTCGAGATCCAGGGCGTCTACAAGGAGATCGATGCCCAGGGGCGCATCGGGCTCTATACTTACGTCGTTGCCGAGTAGGTGAGAATGAACGAAACAGCTGCGCGCGCGAGCGACGAAGCCGTCCTGGTCAGGCCGTCACGCGACAGCGATGTCGAGGCAATGTTGGCGATCTACCGCCATCACGTCCGCAACGGCGTGGCGCGCGACATCGAGGGAACCGGCGCGCCCGAGCCGGACGATCTGCGCGACCGGCGCAAGAACCTCAAGCAGACCCGCCTGCCGCATCTGGTCGCAACGTTTCGCGGCGAGGTGGTCGGCTATGCCTATGCGGTGCTGTTCCGCAAGCGCCCGGCCTATCGCTACACGGCCAAGCATTCGATCTACGTCCACCACGAGCAACTCGGCCGCGGCGTCGGACGGTTGCTGCTGCAGGAATTGATCGATGCTTGTGCGGCGGCCGGCTTCCGCCAGATGATCGGCTATATCGACGCCGACAACGCGCCTTCGCTGGCGCTGCACGAGAAGTTCGGCTTCGCGCGCGCCGGCCTGCTTTGCGGCGTGGCCTATCGCCACGGCCGCTGGTCTGACACTGTCATGGTGCAGCGATCGCTCGGCGCGGGGACCACGGCGCCCCCGCCCGTCACGGCGCCGGGCCGGTAGACCTCAAGACGGAAAGTCGGCCGCTCGCACATGGATGCGGTCGGCATGCAGCGACCAGTGATGCAGGGCCTGGTCCTTGCAGAACCTGGCCTTCGCCCGCTCCCTGGCCTCGTCCTCGTCGGAGGCGTCGATTTCCAGCGTACCCTGGCAAATCTCGCTCTGCCGGCCGTACTCGCCGAGCACATCCTTCATGAACTTGACGACATAGGTTGACATGGGACCTCCCTGCTGCCCCGGCCGCACTCTAGTCCCATTTAAGCCGAACTGGGGAAGGAGATTTTGACGCGGATCAAAGGCCGGCAAGGTTCCCGCCGCCCATTCCGGCGGCAGTCCGCCTCATGTGGTTATATCGAGAAGCGACTCTGTCGTTTCCGCGTAAGCCTGAATGACTTTCGCATTGGCAATGAAGCTGTACTTGGCGGCCGCCAGTTGAACGAATTCGCTGGCGATATCGACATTCGGCGCTGCGACCAGCCCATCCTGGTTTGCGAAGGAAGCGCTTGGGTCTGATTGCGCGGTATAGCTCGGCGATACCGTCGACACCTTCACGGTCGTGCCGCCCGGCGTCGAGCCGCTCGATTGGTCGACCTGATCGACGCGCAATGGCACGTAAGCCGCGGGAAACGTCGGAGCAATGCCCGGACTGCCTGTAACGGCCGACGGGCTCGACCCGCCCGAGGTCGGCAGCGGGCCGGTCGTTCGAACATTGGCGATGTTGCTCGCGGCCACGTTCACGCGCAAACTCGCCGCGGAAAGTCCGGATGTCGCAATCGAGAAGATGCTCATGGGCTTTCAACTACAGGACAAGTGATACGCGTTCACTTACCCGCTCGATAAGATGCGGCGCTTTGCCTTTCCGTCGTGGTAACCAATGATCGGAGCGCTGACCCTTCGCGCCCCTACCCCGGCGTCACGCCAAAAGCCTGCTTGAAGCGCTCCGCATAACGCGGCCAGACCTCGGGATTGATGATGCGTGGCGGGCGCTTGCCGTCGAGCGTGTCCAGCACCTGCTCGGCCGCGATCCGGCCCATGTTCTGGCGCGCCTCGATCGTGACGCCCGCGGTATGAGGGCTTGCCAGCACGTTGTCGAACTGGAGCAGCGGATGCTCCGGCGGCGGCGGCTCCTTGGACCAGACGTCGAGGCCGGCACCGGCGATGCGCTTGTCGCGCAGGGCCTGGAGCAGCGCATCCTCGTCATGTATGAAGCCGCGCGCCGTGGTGATGAAATACGCATGCGGCTGCATCAGCCCGAACTCGCGCGTGCTGATCATGTTGCGGCTGCCCTTGTCGAGCGGACAGGAGATCGAGACGAAATCGGCGCGGCGCAACAGCTCGTCGAGCTCGACCTTCTCGCCGCCCCGTTCGGCCATCACTTCGGCCGACAAATATGGGTCGTAGGCCAGCACCTTCATGCCGAGCAGGCCCTTGCACAGCGCGGCGATGCGACGGCCGACATTGCCGAGGCCGATGATGCCGACGGTCTTGTGCTCGACCTCGTTGCCGACCAGATCATTGCGGTTGACGTCGCGCTCGCGGCGCAGGCGGCGATCGGACTGGATGATGCGCTTGGACAAGGTCAGCATCATCGCCAGCGCGTGCTCAGCGACGGAATGGGCATTGCCGCCGGACTGGTTGACGACCAGCACGCCCGCATCCGTGCAGGCCTCGACGTCGACAGGGTCGAAGCCCGCACCATTGCTGGAGACCAGCAGCAGGTTCGGCGTGCGCTTCAGCAAGGCGGCGCCAACGTGGAAATGCGGGGCGAGCTCGTCCCGGGCGGCGCCGATCTGGTAGACATGCGCCGCGCTCAGGATCGGCGCGTAGACATCTTCGGGGCTCTCGTTCTCGATACGATCGAGCCGGACGTCGGACCGCGCCTTCAGGATGTCGATATAGATCGGATTGGCCAGGTATTTGACGTAGAAGACGCGCTTATTGTTGACGGACATCAGGACCCTTCCGGCTCTCCAGGGAGATCCGCAAGGTCGGCGCGATGCGCGCCCGTCCGTGCCCCCTCCCGTTTTCTCGTTGTCGCCGCTTATGACATGGCGGTGCCGACCACGACAGGCCGTTCAGCGCAGATCACGGTGCGGCCCGGACATGTTGACAATCCCGCCCGCTCCGTCAAGTTCGGCCGGTCGCGCGACGGAAAGAACCAAGAAGATGCGCGGCCCAAGAAAATACGCCAAGGGAGAACGCAATGGCGATTGCGGAACAGCAGACGCAAGCGGGACAGGCGTCCAGCGACGGGAGCTGGCACGGCATCGTCCTGCAGACCCTGAAGCGGAACGAGATCAGCCTCGTCCCTTACGTGCCCGACCGGGTGCTGACGCCCCTGATCAAGAACCTGCATGCCGATCCCTTCTTCACCACCTTCGCCACCGCCCGCGAGGAGGAAGCCGTCGGCATCGTCTCTGGCGCCTGGATGGGTGGGCGGCGCGGCGCGGTGCTGATGCAGACCTCCGGCTTTGCCACCCTCGCCAATGTGCTCGCCTCGCTCGCGGTGCCCTACCAGATCCCGCTGATCATGTTCGTGTCCGAGCGCGGCACGCTCGGCGAGTTCAACTACGGCCAGTCGCTGGTCTGCCGCACCATGCGTCCGGTGCTGGATTCGCTGGCGCTGGAGCACCACACCATTACCCGGCTCGACGAGCTCGAATTCATCGCCGACCGTTCGATCAAGCAGGCTGTCACGACACAGGCGCCGGTGGCCCTGATCCTCAACCCGCTGCTCACCGGCGGCAAGGTTTTCGACAAGTGAGCGCCACCATGAACACTGGCAATACCAAGGTGATGAACCGGTTCGATGTGACCTCGCGCCTGATCGCAAAGCTCAAGCACGAGGAAGCGGTGATCGGCGGCATCGGCAACACCAATTTCGACCTCTGGGCCGCCGGGCA
This sequence comes from Bradyrhizobium sp. TM102, assembly GCF_009176685.1. Lineage (NCBI taxonomy): Bacteria > Pseudomonadati > Pseudomonadota > Alphaproteobacteria > Hyphomicrobiales > Nitrobacteraceae > Bradyrhizobium > Bradyrhizobium sp. TM102. Next base: position 5,517,240 of record NZ_AP021855.1, read on the forward strand.
TCGTCCGCAGAATTTCTACATGCTGGGCAGCATGGGCCTCGCCTTCCCGATCGCGCTCGGCGTGGCGCTCGCGCAGCCCGACCGCCGCGTCTTCGCGCTCGAAGGCGACGGCTCGCTCTTGATGCAGCTCGGCGCGCTCTCGACGATCGCGACGTTGAAGCCGAAGAACCTCATCATGATCGTGATGGACAACGGCATCTATCAAATTACCGGCGCGCAGCCGACACCCGCGGCAAGCGTCGCGGATATCGTTGCCATCGCCGCAGGCTCCGGCCTTGCGAATAGCGCCTGGGCTGCGGACGAGGAGGATTTCGAGCGCCTGGTCGATGCGGCGATGTCCGCCGCCGCGCCGAGCCTGATCGCGGTCCGCATCGACCACAAGCCGGGCGTCGGCACCACAAGGCGTGATCCCGTACAAATCCGGGAACGCTTCATGCACGGGCTCGGCGTACGCGAGCCGCTTTAACATTTTGTCATTAACTACACAGCGATCTGATGGAGGGACTGTACCGGTCCGCTGCCAATCTGTGCTAAGCGAACCGGATGTCCATTTTGATACGTTCATTTGCCTGGCTGCTCGCGGCCGCCGTTACTTTCGCCACCCTCGGTCCCCCCGGCCTGCGGCCCCATTCCGACCTCGGCCAGGACGGCGAACATGCGCTCGCCTTCATTCTGGTGGGACTGGCCTTCGGCCTCGCCTATCCGCGGCGGCGCCTGCCGGGCGCAGGAGCCGCGGTCGTCCTGATTGGCGTGCTCGAGCTGATGCAATTTTGGGCACCCGGACGCCACGCCCGGCTGGAGGACTTTCTGGTCGACGCGCTCACGGCCTGCTTCGGCTTTGCGCTCGCGGCGGTCACCGATTGGGCTATGACACGCTTTCGCGCAAGCGCCTCTGCAGCAAGCGAAGGCCCCGCGGAGTAGAACTCCGCAGGGCCCCCTTTCCCCTCCACGCCTGTGGCCGGCCTGGATCAGTCGATGATCTTGACTACCCGACGCGTGCGCGGCTCGACGATCACGCGGCGATCGTTCACGACCGCATAGCGATACTCGGTGTAGTTCGGTACGGGGCGGAGCACCACGGTCGGCGGCAGCGGCTCGCCTACCACGACGCGCTCCTCAACCACGACGGAATCGCTGCGAGGAATTCCGCCGAGGACCGCATTCGGAATCTCGAGGCCAGCGCCGACGGCCGCACCAACGGTGCCGCCAACCATGGCGCCGATCGGTCCGCCAATATCGCCGCCCGCACGCGCGCCGTCCCTGGCGCCTTGTTCGGTCGTCGACTGGGCAAAGGCTGCGCTCGACGCCAGCAGCGACGCTGCAGCCAACGTAATCGCAAGACGGGTTTTCATGTTGATTTGTCTCCAGTGATTGTCCTGCGCCTTCAACCGCGGGGCCGGAGCATTGTTCCGGTTCCCCCGAAGCGAAGACGCCTCAAAAACTGGAGACTGTTACCGCGTAACAGTTCAGGCTGCGGCGATCTCGTGACCTGCCATCAGTTCCAGTGCCCGCACCATCGCGGAATGATCCCAGCCCTTGCCGCCATGCGCGGTGCAGGCCGAGAACAATTGCTGCGCCACTGCCGTGCTCGGCAACGAAAGGCCCAGCGAGCGCGCGCCTTCGAGCGCAAGATTGAGATCCTTCTGATGCAGCTCGATGCGGAAGCCGGGAGCGAAATTACGCTTCACCATGCGCTCGCCGTGCACTTCGAGGATGCGCGAGGAGGCAAAGCCGCCCATCAGCGCCTGCCGCACCAGCGCCGGATCGGCCCCGGCTTTCGATGCGAACAACAACGCCTCGCTCACCGCTTCGATCGTGAGCGCGACGATGATCTGGTTGGCGACCTTCGTCGTCTGCCCGTCGCCATTGGCGCCGACGCGGGTGACATTCTTGCCCATCTTGTCGAACACCGGCTTCATGGTGCCAAAGGCCCGCTCCGGCCCGCCGACCATGATGGTGAGGCTCGCGGCCTTGGCGCCGACCTCCCCGCCTGAGACCGGCGCGTCGAGATAGTCCGCCCCGAGCGCCTCGATCTTCTTCGCGAACTCCTTCGTCGCCAGCGGCGAGATCGAGCTCATGTCGACGACGATCTTGCCCTTGGAGATGCCGCTCGCAACGCCGTCCTTGCCGAACAGCACCGCTTCCACATGCGGCGTATCCGGCACCATGATGATGACGGCATCCGCGCCCTCCGCGACTTCCTTGGCCGACTTGCAGGCGATGCCGCCCGCGGAAATCAGCTCAGCCGCAACCGGCGCAACATCGTGCAGGAGAACACGATGGCCAGCGCTAAGGAGATGGCCGGCCATCGGCCGTCCCATGGTGCCAAGTCCGATGAAGCCGATGTTGGTCATGTCTCATTCCTCCAGATTTAGGCCAAGTCGATCCACAAGCTCGGTGCACCTCTCCCGCTTGCGGGGGAGGTCGGCGCGTAGCGCCGGGTGGGGGCTCTATCCGCTTGGGGGCTTTCACCGCATCTCGATCGAATCTTTTCGCGGAGATACCCCCACCCCAGCCCTCCCCCGCAAGCGGGAGAGGGAGCGCACCGTCGCTGTGGGTGCATTCTCACGTCTCGAACGTCTGCGCCGCGTGCCACGAAAGCCCTTCCAGCGTCGTGGTGCGCGGCTTGTATTCGCAGCCGATCCAGCCGCGATAGCCGATCGCATCGAGGTGGCGGAACAGGAAGGGATAATTGATCTCGCCGGTGCCGGGCTCGTGGCGGCCCGGATTGTCGGCGAGCTGGATGTGGGCGATCTGGGGCAGATATTCCTGCATGGTGCGGGCGAGATCGCCCTCCATGATCTGCATGTGATAGATGTCGTACTGGACGAACAGATTGTTCGACCGCACCTCGGAGATCAGCTGTATCGCCTGCTCGGTGCCGTTGAGGAAGAAGCCGGGAATGTCGAGCGTGTTGATCGGCTCGACCAGCAGCTTGATGTTCTCGCGTGCCAGCGTGGAGGCGGCGAAGCGCAAATTTCCCACCAGCGTCTCGTTGAGTTCGCGCGGATCGGCATCGGCAGGCGCAATACCCACGAGGCAGTTGAGCTGCTCGCAATCGAGCGCCTTGGCATAGTCGATGGCGCGAAACACGCCGTCGCGGAATTCGGCGGTGCGATCGGGCAGGATCGCAATGCCGCGCTCGCCCCCGGCCCAGTTTCCGGCCGGCAGATTGTGCAGCACCTGGGTCAGGCCGTGGGCTTCCAGCTGCTCGCGCAGCTGCGCCTTGTCGAAATCATAGGGGAAGAGATACTCGACCCCGGAAAAGCCCGCCGCCTTCGCCGCTGCGAAGCGGTCCAGGAACGGCATCTCGTTGAAGAGCATGGTGAGGTTGGCAGCGAATTTCGGCATGATGAGGTCCCCTCTCCTATTCCGCCGGCTGCAGCACGCCTGGGCGCGCCCGCTCGACCTCGTCGAGCGGCAGGTCCAGCACCTCCTCGAACTCGACGATGTTGTCGATCTCCGTGCCCATCGCGATGTTGGTGACGCGTTCGAGGATGAACTCGACCACCACGGGCACGCGGTGCTTGGCCATCAATTCGCGCGCGGTCGCGAACGCGGCCTGCGCGTCCTTCGGATCGGTGACGCGGATCGCCTTGCAGCCGAGGCCTTCGGCGACCGCGACGTGGTCGACGCCGTAGACGCCGATCTCGGGCGCGTTGATGTTCTCGAAGGAGAGCTGAACGTGATAGTCCATCTCGAAGCCGCGCTGGGCCTGGCGGATCAAGCCGAGATAGGAATTGTTCACGACGACGTGGATATAGGGCAGATTGAACTGCGCCCCGACCGCGAGCTCCTCGATCAGGAACTGGAAGTCGTAATCGCCGGAGAGCGCGACGATGTCGCGATCCGGGCACGCGGCACGCACGCCGAGCGCGGCGGGCAGTGTCCAGCCGAGCGGCCCCGCCTGACCGGCATTGATCCAGTTGCGTGGGCGATAGACGCCGAGGAACTGCGCGCCGGCGATCTGCGACAGGCCGATCACGGTGACGTAGCATGTGTCGCGACCAAACGCCTTGGTCATCTCCTCATAGACGCGCTGCGGCTTGATCGGGACGTTGTCGAAATGGCTCTTGCGCAGCATCGTCTTCTTGCGATCGCGGCAGGCCGCGGGCCACGCCTGGCGCTCGCGCAGCTTGCCTGACCGGCGCCACTCCCTGGCGACGGTGACGAACAGCTCGAGCGCAGCCTTCGCGTCCGAGACGATGCCGAGATCGGGATTGAACACGCGCCCGATCTGGGTCGGCTCGATGTCGACATGCACGAAGGTGCGGCCCTTGGTGTAGGTCTCGACCGAGCCGGTGTGGCGGTTGGCCCAGCGGTTGCCGATGCCGAGCACGAAGTCGGATTCGAGCATGGTGGCATTGCCGTAGCGGTGGCTGGTCTGAAGGCCGACCATGCCCGCCATCAGCACGTGATCGTCGGGTATCGCGCCCCACCCCATCAGCGTCGGGACAACAGGCACGTTGGCAATCTCGGCGAATTCGACCAGGAGATCGGAAGCGTCGGCATTGATGATGCCGCCGCCCGCGACGATCAGCGGCCGCTCGGCGGCGTTGAGCATCTCCAGCGCTTTCTCGACCTGCTTGCGCGTCGCTGTGGGCTTGTAAACCGGCAGCGGCTCATAGGTCTCGTCGTCGAACTCGATCTCGGCGAGCTGCACGTCGAGCGGCATGTCGATCAGCACCGGCCCCGGCCGGCCCGAGCGCATGACATGAAACGCCTGGCTGAACACGCGCGGCACCAGCGCCGGCTCGCGCACGGTCACCGCCCATTTCGTCACGGGCTTTGCGATCGACTCGATGTCGACGGCCTGAAAGTCTTCCTTATAGAGCCGCGCGCGCGGCGCCTGCCCGGTGATGCAGAGGATCGGAATGGAATCGGCGATCGCCGAATAGAGCCCGGTGATCATGTCAGTGCCGGCCGGCCCCGAGGTTCCAATGCAGACCCCGATATTACCGGCCTTCGCCCGCGTATAGCCCTCGGCCATATGCGAGGCGCCCTCGACATGCCGCGCCAGGATGTGCCGGATCGTGCCGCGCTTCTTCAGCGCCGAGTAAAGCGGATTGATCGCGGCCCCGGGAACGCCGAAGGCGGTGGAGATGCCTTCCTTCTCCAGAATTCGCACGGCAGCATCGATAGCTCGCATCTTCGCCATATCGGACCTCGCTCAAGTTGCGTCAGCGAGCGAGATCATCGGGTGCGCAGAAGCCGATCTCAACGAGATCGATTTTATTTTCCACGATGCGGCAGCCGCGGAAAAATAGCGGCGGTCTCAAACGGTTAGATCGAGAGTTGCATGAAAGCGGATCACTCGAACAGCGGCGCCAGTTCCATCTGCGGCACCAGCACCAGGCCCTTGTCGGTGATGCGAATTTCCGGAATGACCGATAGGGGAATCAAATTGAAGCCCATATAGGGGATGGTGCAGCCGGCCTCGGCCCATTCCTTCTTCAGCGCCTTGACCTCTTCGGCCACCTCCGTGACGCGCTTGTCCGAGAGAAGCCCCGCGATCGGCAGCGGAACCAGTGCCTTTACCTTGCCGTCGGCGACGACGCAGACGCCGCCCTGCTGGTCCTTGATGGCCGCGATCGCGACCTGCATATCGGGCTCGTTGGTACCGGCGACGATGATGTTGTGGCTGTCGTGTCCGACGCTGGAGGCGACCGCGCCGCGCTTCAGGCCAAAATCCTTCAGCAGTCCGTAAGCGACATTGCCGGCCGACTTGCCGTGGCGCTCGATGACTGTGACGAAGCACAGGCCGTAACGCGCGAACAGCGACGGCCAGTCCTTTGCTGGCTCGATCGCGACTTTGTCATGGATCAGCGTGATACCCGGCAAGGCTGTCTTGATGGCATTGACGGTGCAGGCCTTCGCCGGCAGATCCGGCGTCAGCTTGACCTTCTCCGGCAGCTTCACGGTCGCGTAGGCTGCCTTTGGATATTGATAGCGGTGAGACAGCGCCTGATCGAGCAGCCCGGTGATCTCGCCGTTCTCGACCACGAGCTCGCCGCCATACCAGGTGCATTGTGGCTTGAGCTGGTCGTCCATCAGCACGAGATCGGCGCGGCGGCCGCCGCCGAGGCCACCGATGTCGCCATCCATGCCGAAGCGCGTGGCGCCGTGCAGCGAGCCCATCGACCAGGCCTGCTCCGGTGACATCCCGGCCTTCACGGCTTCGCGCACCACCCAGTCGAGACCGAACATCAGGAGGTCGTCGGCGTCGCGGTCGTCGGTGCACACCGCCGTGCGCTTGTGCGAGGCGCCGAGCTCGGTGATGGTGCGGATCGCCTGCGGCAGCGAATGCCATGGCGTGGTCGGCGGACCGCCGCGCAGGAATATCCAGACGCCGGCATCGAGCAGATCGTCGGCGATGTCGCGATCAATGGCTTCATGGGTATCGGTCACACCTGACGCCGCATAGGCCGCGACGAAGTCGCGGCCGTAGACATGGCCGGACACCGGACGTCCCCGCTTCAAGGCGGCCGCGAGGATCGCGTGGCTGCGCTCGTCGCCCATCGTGACCGGGACAAAATCCATCTTCTCGCCGAGCCCCACGGCTTCGGGCCAGCGGTCGAACAGGCCGGCGATCTTGTCCGGTGTAAGGTCTCCTCCCGCCGTTTCGAGCTCGGCCGAAGTCGCAGGGACAGTCGACGGCACCGTCAAAAAGATCGAGAGCGGCGCCTCGCGCGCGTCTTCCAGCATCGCCTCCACGCCGGCGACATCCATGACGTTGCCGATCTCGTGGCTGTCGCAGAAGATCGTGGTGGTGCCGTTGAGCAGCGCGGCCTCCGCATAGGCGCAGGCCGTCACCATCGAGGATTCGATGTGGATGTGCGGATCGACCAGCCCGGGTGCGATGACGCCGCCAGCGGCATCGTAGATGGCCACGTTGGGCCAGATCTTCTTTGCCGCGCCTGATGGCTTCACCGCCGCGATGCGCCCGCCGGTGATCCAGACCTCCCGACCGGGATGGATGCGTTCCGAATAGGTCGAGAGCACCCGCGCGCCGGTAATGACCAGATCTGGCGCGAGACGCGCGGACGCGACATCGGCGAGACGCCGGGTCATCGCATGCAGCGGGGCGACGGTGAAGCGGTTGAGTTTGGTCATCGGGACCCTCGCGCGGCGTTACGGCCCGGCGATGGTTACGCCCTGCACCAAACCGGGCAAGTGCAAATATGACGGCACGCCCTGCTTACGCCTTGGGCGCCGCACCGCCTGCCGTTCCCGACCTGGCAGATCGGCGCGGGTTCCGCGTTCTCGCCGGCGGCGCCGCAGCGGGTTTGACCCGGATCCGCATCGACCGGCCCTTCGGCTCATCGATCTCGAACGAATTCGTCTTCCGCACCAGGTCGCTCAGCTTGCGGAAGCCGTAGGTCCTCGGATCAAAATCGGAAGCGAGATTGGCGAGCTGCCGTCCGACTTCACCGAGCGCGACCCAGCCGTCCTCGCTCTCCATCTGGGTGATGACCTTCTTGATGATGGGCGTGGCGGCATCGGGCGGCTGAAGCGGCGCTGAGCGTGAAGATGCGTCCTGGGCGGTCGCCGTGCCGGCAAGCAGGTTCTCCGTATAGACGAACCGTCGGCAGGCCTGCCTGAAGCTTTCGGGCGTCTTCTGCTCGCCGAACCCAAAGACATCGATGCCCTGCTCCCGGATGCGGGCCGCCAGACGGGTAAAGTCGCTGTCGGATGACACCAGGCAGAAGCCGTCGAACCGGCCGCTGTGAAGCAGGTCCATGGCGTCGATGACCAGCGTGATGTCGGATGCATTCTTGCCCGTCGTATAGGCGAACTGCTGCTGCGGGATGATGGCGTGCTTCGACAGAATGTCGGCCCACCCCCTGGACCGCGCGTTGGAGAAGTCGCCGTAGATTCGGCGGACGCTGGCCTCGCCGATCTTGGCGATCTCCTCGAACAGTCCGTCCGCGATTTTTGCCGACGCATTGTCGGCATCGATCAGGACGGCGAGACGGGGCGAACGAAGTTCTGACGGCATGGAATGTCCCCACGAGATGGACGCAGCATCACAAGATGCCAGCGCCGGGATGACTAATCTTCGGTCGCCTTGAACCGGCCCAGCCCCTTCAACACGAAGGGCGCCAGCAGCGCGATCAGTGCCAGCGCCAGCAGCGTCGCCGAGATCGGGCTCTGCAGCAGCGTCATGGGATCGCCGAGGCTGATCGCGAGCGCCCTGCGCAACTGGCTCTCGGCGATCGGGCCGAGGATCAGGCCGACCACGACGGGGGCGATCGGAAAATCGAACCGGCGCATCAAAAAGCCGAGCACGCCGAAACCGGCGAGCATGGACAACTCGACCACCGACGGTTTTGCGGCGATGGTGCCCATGGTCGCGAATACGAGGATGCCGGCATAGAGCCATGGCTGCGGGATCGCAAGCAGCCGCACCCACAGGCCGACCAGCGGCAGATTGAGCACCAATAGCATCACGTTGGCGATGAACAGGCTCGCGATCAGGCCCCACACGAGATCAGGCCGCTCGGCGAACAGCAGCGGTCCCGGGTTGAGGCCGTATTGCTGGAAGCCCGCCAGCATCATCGCGGCCGTCGCCGAGGTCGGCAGTCCCAGCGTCAAGAGCGGCACCAGCGTGCCGGCGGCGGAGGCGTTGTTGGCGGCTTCCGGCCCCGCGACGCCTTCGATCGCGCCCTTGCCGAACTCTTCGGGGTGTTTCGTCAGCCGCTTCTCGGTCGAATAGGACAGGAAGGTCGGGATCTCAGCGCCGCCCGCCGGCAGCGCGCCGATCGGAAAGCCGAACATGGTGCCGCGCAGCCACGGCTTCCACGAACGCTTCCAATCCTCCCTGGTCATCCACAGCGAGCCGCGCACCGGCTCGAGCTTCTCCTCGCTGTGGTGGCGGCGCGAGGCGACATAGAGCGCCTCACCCACCGCGAACAGGCCGACCGCGAGCGTCGTCACCTCGACGCCGTCGAGCAGTTCAGGAACGCCGAACGCAAGCCGCGCCTGACCAGTCAACTTGTCGATGCCGACGAGGCCAAGCGTCAGGCCGATGAACAGGCTGGTCAGGCCGCGGATCGGGGAATCGCCGAAGGTCGCCGACACCGTGACGAAGGCGACGCACATCAGCGCGAAGTAATCCTCAGGACCGAAGCGCACGGCGAAATCGACCAGCCACGGCGCGAGGAAGGCCAGGCCGATGGTGGCGATGGTTCCGGCGACAAAGGAGCCGATCGCGGATGTCGCAAGCGCCGGCCCGCCGCGGCCGGCCTTGGCCATCTTGTTGCCTTCGAGCGCGGTCGCCATCGAGGCGCTCTCGCCGGGCGTGTTGATCAGGATCGCGGTGGTGGAGCCGCCATACATGCCGCCATAATAGATGCCGGCGAACATGATCAGCGAGCCGCCGGGATCTAGCTTGTAGGTGACCGGCAACAGCAGCGCGACCGTCAGCGCCGGGCCGATGCCGGGCAGCACGCCCACGGCGGTGCCGAGGAATACACCGATCAGGGCATAGAGCAGGTTCATCGGCTGAATGGCGACGGCCATGCCGTGCGCCAGCGCCGCAAAAGTGTCCATCACAGCAGTCGCTCCAGCGGGCCGGTCGGAAGGCTCAGCGTCAACAACCGGTCGAACGCGAGATAGATCAGGATCGACATCACGAGGGCGATGATGCTGTCGACGAGGATGGCACGGCGGCCGAAGGCGGCCGATGTCGTCACGAACAGCGCCGACGTCGCCAGGATGAAGCCGCCGCCAAAGCCGATGATGGCGATCAGCAGCGCAAGACCGATGAGGATCAGAACCACGGGCACGGGATCGGCGCTCTCGCGCGCCGGCAAATTGCCGCGCAGCGCGTCGATGAAATTGCCGATCGCAAGCAGCGCAAGGCCGCTGGCGATCACGACAGGCATCGCCTCCGGCCCCATGCCGTACATCGCGGTGGACGACAGGCCGCGCGCGTCGAAGACCAGCACCGCGGCGAGGCCTGCGAGCAGTGCAGCGATGACGATGCCGGCGCGATCGACGCGCCGCGGCGGCTGGGCCGGATCGCCCGAGGTCATGACTTGACCAGGCCGACCGATTTCAGCACGTCGGTGACCCGCACGGTTTCCTTCTTCAGGAAGTCGGCGAAGGCGTCACCGCCGAGATAGGCGTCTTCCCAGCCCTTCTGCTTGAGGATTTCCTTCCAGGCGTCCGACTTCACCATCTTCTCGACCGCATCGCTCAGGGTTTTGCGCTGCTCCGGCGTGATGCCGGGAGGCGCCACCACCGAGCGCCAGTTGGCGATCACGAGGTCGATGCCCTGCTCCTTGAAGGTCGGGATGTCGCTGCCCTGGATGCGCTTCTCCGAGGTCACGCCGATCGCGCGCAGCTTGCCGGACTTGATCTGCCCTTCATATTCGCTGAGGCCCGAAATGCCCGCGGTGACCTTGCCGCCGAGGATCGCCGCCAGCGACTCGCCGCCGCCGGAGAACGGGATGTAGTTGATCTTCTTGGCATCGGCACCGACCGCGCCGGCGAATAACGCCGCCATCACATGGTCGACGCCGCCGGCCGAGCCGCCGGCGAAAGTCACCTTGGCGATATCGGCCTTCACCGCGGCGGCCAGATCCTGCGCAGTCTTGATCGGCGAATTCGCGGGAACCACGATCACCTGGATTTCCTCGGTGAGGCGCGCGATCGGCGTCACCTGCTCCAGCGTCACCGGCGACTTGTTCATGGCGAGCGCGCCCACCATGACGAAGCCGTTGACCATCATCTGATTGCCGTCGCCCTTGGCGCCGTTGACGAATTGCGCGATGCCGACACTGCCGCCGGCGCCGGGAACGTTGGTGACCTGCACGCTGCGCGCGACGCCCGCGGCCACCAGCGCCTGCTGCATGGAGCGCGCGGTCTGGTCCCAGCCGCCGCCCGGGGCCGCCGGCGCCATCAGCTTGAGCTCGAGCTGCTGGGCAAGGGACGGCGTCGCTGCCGCAAGGGTCAGCGCGACGGCTGCGCCGGCAAGGCGCGCGGAAAATTGAAACATGAGGACGCTCTCCAGGCTCATGCGGACGTTTGCCGCATTGTGTCGTTTGGTCGCATATCAGCCAAAACGGCCGATGCTGTCCAGCGACAGTGCCCGGGTTCCCCAGTTAGCGCGGCGCCGGCATCACCCCACCGAGCGCAACCGTCAGCTCGCCGGCGACCTCGCGCACGATTTGGCCGATTTCCGGCAGCCTGTCGTCGGTCAAACGGCTGGTCATGCCTGAGACGGAAATCGCCGCGAGCGGCTCGGCACAGTCGTTGTAGACCACTGCGGCAATACAGCGCAGCCCCATGCTGGCTTCTTCATCGTCGAGGGCAAAACCCTGCTTGCGGATCTTTTCGAGCTCCTTGAACAGGTCGCTCGGCCGCACGATCGACTTCTCGGTCAGCCGGGGCATGCCGTGATGGCGGATGACGGCGCCGACGTCCTCATCGGAATAGGTTGCGAGCACGGCCTTGCCGACGCCGGACGTCACCATGGGGACGCGGCCGCCGACCAGGGTCAGCGAGCGCATGATCTCGCGGCTCTCCATGCGGGTCAGCACGATGATGAACTCGTCGTCGACCACGGCGAGATTGGCGGTCTCGCGGGTGAGATCGCGCAGCTTGCGCAAGTAAGGAATCGCCTGCGCGGAAAAATTGCGCCGCCGCGCAAAGCTCGCACCCACCGTGAAGGCGCGCGAGCCGACATGCCATTTTGATTGCGTGCGGTCGAACTGCACGAAGCGGCGGCTCTCCAGCGTCGCCAGCAGGCGGTGCACCGTGGAAGCCGACAGGCCGGTCCGCACCGCGAGATCGCTGAGGCGATAGCCTTCGTCGTCCTCGGCCAGCGTTTCGAGGATCGACAGCGCGCGATCGACGGACTGCACGCCGCCGTCGCGCGTGTCGTTGTCGGCCTCCGATGATCGAGGCTCGAGCGATTTGCGCCGGATCACGTTCTTGCTCATCGCGACCTGACAGTTGTCACCTCTCCCCGCGAGCGAGGAGAGGTGAAGTCTTCGTCTCAGAGCAGCCCTGCCCCGCGCGCCCATTTGTACTTGGCGCCGAGGACCTCGACCGGAAGCTCGGTCGAGTAGGCGTAGGCCGGGATGCCATTCTGGTAGAGATATTCGGCGGCTTCCTCGACCTCGACGTCGCCCGCGAGCGAGGCGACGATCGGCTTCACGAAGCCTTTCGCCTCCATCTCCTTCTTCACCTCGACCATGTTGCGGGCGAACACCATCGGCGGCGTGACGATGGTGTGCCAGTAGCCGAGGATCAGCGAGTGGATGCGCTCATCGGAGAGGCCGAGCTTCACCGTGTTCACGTAGGTGATCGGAGGCTCGCCGCCGGTGATATCCACAGGATTTCCGGCCGCACCAAACGGCGGGATGAACTTGCGGAAGGCCGCATCCAGATCCGCCGGCATCGACATCAGCGACAGGCCATTGTCGACGCAGGAGTCCGACAGCAGCACGCCCGAGCCGCCGGCACCGGTGATGATCAGCACGTTCTCGCCCTTCGGCGTCGGCAGCACCGGCACGCCGCGGGCGAATTCGAGCAGTTGCCGCAGCGAACGAGCGCGGATCACGCCGGACTGCGCCAGGACGTCCTCGTAGATCTTGTCGTTACCGGCGAGCGCGCCGGTATGCGACGAGGCCGCCTTGGCGCCCGCCGAGGTCCGGCCGGCCTTGAGCACGACGACAGGCTTCTTCTTGGAGACGCGCTTGGCGGCTTCCGCGAAGGCGCGGCCGTCCTTGAGGTCCTCGCAATGCTGCGCGATCAGGTTGGTGTTCGGGTCCTGCTCGAAGAAGGCGAGCAGATCGTCCTCGTCGATATCGGACTTGTTGCCGAGGCCCACGATCGCCGACACACCCATTTTCGCCGAGCGCGAAAAACCGATGATGGCCATGCCGATGCCGCCCGACTGCGACGACAGCGCCGCGTGGCCCTTGACGTCGTAGGCGGTGCAGAAGGTCGCGCAGAGATTGGCGGGCGTATAGTAGAACCCGTAGATGTTCGGCCCCATCAGGCGGATGTCGTATTTCTTGCCGACCTCGACGATCTCGGCCTGCAGCTCCGGCGCGCCGGCCTCCGCAAAGCCCGACGGAATCAGCACCGCACCGGGGATTTTCTTCTCGCCGCATTCGGTGAGCGCCGCCGCCACGAACTTCGCGGGGATCGCGAACACGGCCGTGTCGATCACGCCCGGCACGTCCTTGACGCTCTTATAGGCCTTGTAGCCGAGGATCTCGGTGGCCTTGGGATGAATCGGATAGATGTCGCCCTTGTAGCCGCCGTTGATGAGGTTCTTCATCACGGAGTTGCCGATCTTGCCGTCCTCGGCGGAGGCACCGACCACGGCGACCGCCTTCGGCTGCATGATGCGGCTCATCGCCGCGACGATCTCCTCGGTCGGGCGCGGCTTCGGCTTCGGCACATAGGCGAAGTCGACGACGATGCGCACGTCGGCGGCGGTCGCGCCCTTCGCCGTCGCGAACACCGGATTGAGGTCGAGCTCGACGATTTCAGGGAAATCGGTCACGAGCTGCGAGACCTTGACGATGACATCGGCGAGGGCGTTGCGGTTCACCGGCTCGCCGCCGCGCACGCCCTTGAGGATCTCATGCGCCTGGATGCCGTCGAGCATCGAGAGCGCGTCTTCCTTGGTCGCGGGCGCGAGACGGAAGGTGATGTCCTTGAGCACTTCGACCAGCACGCCGCCGAGGCCGAAGGCGACCAGCTTGCCGAACGAACCATCGGTGATCGAGCCGACGATGACCTCGGTGCCGCCGGCCAGCATCTGCTGCACCTGGACGCCGTCGATCTTGGCGTCGGCCTTGTACTTCCTGGCGTTGCCGAGAATGGTCTCGTAGGCCTTTTCGGCATCTTCGGCGGTCTTGAGGCCGACGATGACGCCGCCCGCTTCGGTCTTGTGGAGAATGTCGGGCGAGACGATCTTCATCACCACCGGGAAGCCCATCGACGAGGCCATCTTGCCGGCCTCGCCCGCCGACTTCGCCACGCCCTCCTTCGGCACCGGAATGCCATAGGCGTCGCAGACCAGCTTGCCTTCCGGGGCCGTCAGGCTGGTGCGGTTGTCCGCCTTGACCTGGTCAAGCACCTTGCGGACGGCTTCTTTGGAATTGGACATGTGGCTTCTCCCTTGACCTCAGTTCGTTCTTTTCAAAGCGCGCGCGTGGTTTTGCGGCTGCCCGTGATGCTTGCCATTCGCCGCGCTCTGTTCCATTCCGCGGAACGGAGCGGCATAAGCGCCAGATTACTCCGCCGCCGTGGATCAAAAATGGCTGGCGATGGCATTTGGTATGCCAGAAGCCAACTTGTCAAGCTGCGGCATCGCTTAGAACGCCGCAAAAAATAGCCAGCTTGACATTCTGGCATGTGGTATGCCAAAAACTTTCCCGTTAATAATCCTGTAAAAGACGACTCCCACTGGAGGAGATTCGTCGTGTCACTGCGGAAACCAACCAAGGCGTTGCCGAACATGGCCGAGGCAGATATCGCAATCGTTCGTATTGCCCCGGAGAGCAGCTTCAAGAACAAGGCGTATGACGCCTTGAAGGAAGCCATCCTCAGGATGGACATCTATTCGACGCCCGAGCCGGTGATGCTCGACGAGCGCGCGCTGTCCGAACGTCTGGGTGTCAGCCGCACCCCGATCCGCGAAGCCATCGCGATGCTCGAGCAGGACGGCTTCGTGAAGACGGTGCCCCGCCGCGGCATCATGGTGGTGCGCAGGACCAAGAGCGAGATCGTCGACATGATCCGCGCCTGGGCTGCGCTGGAGAGCATGGCTGCGCGCCTCATCACCACCACCGCGCGCAAGAAGGACATCACGGCGCTGCGTGACTACTTCAAGGATTTCGGCAAGGACCGCCTGCCCGAGGATCACGTCGAGGAATATTCGCGCGCCAACATCGCCTTCCATCAGGCGCTGATCTCGCTGTCGGAATCGCCGGTGCTGGTCGATCTCACCAACGACCTGCTGCTGCACGTGCGCGGCTATCGCCAGCTGACCATCGGACGCAAGGACCGCACTGCGACCTCGCTGCCCGAGCATCTCGGCATGATCGAAGCACTGGAGGCACGCGACACCGAGCTCGCCGAGAAGCGTGCCCGCGACCACACTCTCGGCCTTGCCGCTTACGTCGAAGCGCACGGCCAGGAACTGTTTACGTAACCTAGCAACGTTCACCAGAAGGGCGAACAATTCGCCCCACTATCTGAGACCAGGGAGACAAGGCCCATGCTGAATACCGCGACCAAGTCCGAGGCACCGGGCACCGAGCAGGAGCTGACGGATGGCTTTCATCTCGTCATCGACGCGCTCAAGCTGAACGGCATCAACACCATCTATAATGTGCCGGGCATCCCGATCACGGATTTGGGCCGCATGGCGCAGGCCGAGGGCATCCGCGTGATCTCGTTCCGCCACGAGCAGAACGCCGGTTACGCCGCAGGCATCGCCGGCTACCTCACCAAGAAGCCCGGCGTCTGCCTCACGGTCTCCGCGCCCGGCTTCCTCAACGGTCTCACCGCGCTCGCCCACGCCACCACCAACTGCTACCCGATGATCCTGGTCTCGGGCTCATCGGAGCGCGAGATCGTCGACCTGCAGCAGGGCGACTACGAAGAGATGGACCAGCTCGCGATTGCCAAGCCCCTGTGCAAGGCGGCCTATCGCGTGCTGCACGCCCAGGACATCGGCATCGGCCTGGCCCGCGCCATCCGCGCCGCGGTCTCGGGCCGTCCGGGCGGCGTCTATCTCGACCTGCCGGCAAAGCTGTTCGGCCAGGTGATGAGCGCCGATGCCGGCCAGAAGTCGCTGGTCAAGGTGATTGATGCTGCGCCCGCGCAGATCCCCTCGCCCGCTTCGGTCAAGCGTGCGCTCGACGTGCTCAAGGGTGCCAAGCGTCCGCTCATCATCCTCGGCAAGGGCGCGGCCTACGCGCAGGCCGACGAAGAGATCAAATCCTTCGTCGAGAAGAGCGGCGTGCCCTTCCTGCCGATGAGCATGGCCAAGGGCCTCCTGCCCGACACCCATCCGCAGTGCGCCGGTGCGGCCCGCTCGACCGTGCTGAAGGAATCCGACGTCGTCATGCTGATCGGCGCGCGGCTGAACTGGCTGCTCTCGCACGGCAAGGGCAAGAGCTGGGGCGAAGCGCCCAAGAAGTTCATCCAGGTCGACATCGAGCCGCGCGAGATGGACTCCAACGTCGAGATCGTCGCGCCCGTCGTCGGCGACATCGGCTCGGTCGTCTCCGCCTTCAACCAGGCGATGGCTTCCGGCTGGACCGCCCCGCCCGCCGAATGGACCAAGGCGATTTCGTCCAAGCGCGAAGAGAACGTCGCCAAGATGGCGCCGAAGCTCATGAACAACAAATCGCCGATGGATTATCACGGCGCGCTCGGCGTGCTGAAGAACGTCATCAAGGAGTACCCTGAGGCGATCCTCGTCAACGAAGGCGCCAACACGCTCGACCTCGCCCGCGGCGTGATCGACATGTACCGCCCTCGCAAGCGTCTCGACGTCGGCACCTGGGGCGTGATGGGCATCGGCATGGGCCAGGCGATCGCGGCTGCGCTCGAGACCGGTCACCCCGTGCTCGCAGTGGAAGGCGACTCGGCCTTCGGCTTCTCCGGCATGGAGGTCGAGACCATCTGCCGCTACAACCTTCCGATCTGCGTCGTGATCTTCAACAATGACGGCATCTATCGCGGCACCGACGTCAACGGCGCCAACGCCGATCCCGCGACGACGGTATTCGTCAAGGGTGCGCGCTACGACAAGATGATGGAAGCCTTCGGCGGCGTCGGCGTCAACGCCACCTCGCCGGACGAGCTCAAGCGTGCCGTCAACGAAGCCATGAAGTCCGGCAAGCCGACACTCATCAACGCGGTGATCGATCCGGCCGCGGGCTCGGAGAGCGGCCGCATCGGCAACCTCAATCCGCAGAGCGTTCTGCAGAAGAAGAAGTAAGTCCACCCCTCAACCCTTAATTCCCTGCGGTTGGCGGGGGCAGACACAGAGTACGGAGCAACAGCATGACCAAAGCGCTTACGGGCGTTCGCATTCTCGACTTCACCCACGTTCAATCAGGACCGACCTGCACGCAGCTGCTCGCCTGGTTCGGCGCTGACGTGATCAAGGTGGAACGTCCGGGCGTGGGTGACATCACCCGCGGCCAGCTGCAGGACATCCCGAACGTGGACAGCCTGTATTTCACCATGCTCAATCACAACAAGCGCTCGATCACGCTCGACACCAAGAACCCCAAGGGCAAGGAAGTCCTCACCGAGCTGATCAAGAAGTGCGACGTGCTGGTGGAAAACTTCGGCCCCGGCGTGCTCGACCGCATGGGCTTCCCCTGGGAGAAGATCCAGGCGATCAACCCGAAGATGATCGTCGCCTCTATCAAGGGCTTCGGCCCCGGACCGTACGAAGACTGCAAGGTCTATGAGAACGTCGCGCAGTGCACCGGCGGCGCCGCCTCCACCACCGGCTTCCGCGACGGCCTGCCGCTCGTGACCGGCGCGCAGATCGGCGACAGCGGCACCGGCCTCCACCTCGCGCTCGGCATCGTCACCGCGCTCTACCAGCGCACCGTCACCGGCAAGGGCCAGAAGGTTACGGCTGCGATGCAGGACGGCGTACTCAACCTCGCCCGCGTCAAGCTGCGCGACCAGCAGCGCCTCGCCCATGGCCCGCTGAAGGAATACAGCCAGTACGGCGAAGGCATTCCGTTCGGCGACGCCGTGCCGCGCGCCGGCAATGATTCCGGCGGCGGCCAGCCCGGCCGCATCGTCAAGTGCAAAGGCTGGGAGACCGATCCCAACGCCTACCTCTATTTCATCACCCAGGCGCCGGTCTGGGAGAAGATCTGCGACGTGATCGGCGAACCCGGCTGGAAGACCCATCCCGACTACGCCAAGCCGCCGGCCCGGCTGTCGCGCCTCAACGAGATTTTTGCGCGCATCGAGCAGTGGACGATGACCAAGACCAAGTTCGAGGCGATGGAAATCCTCAACAAGGACGACATCCCCTGCGGCCCGATCCTGTCGATGAAGGAGATCATCGAGGACCAGTCGCTGCGCGCCACCGGTACCTTGGTCGAAGTCGACCACCCCACCCGCGGCAAGTACATTTCGGTCGGCAACCCGATCAAGCTGTCGGATAGCCCGAGCGACGTCGAGCGCTCCCCGCTGCTCGGCGAGCACACCGACGAGATCCTGCGCTCCGTGCTCGGCTTCAGCGACCACCAGGTCGCCGACATCCACAAGTCCGGCGCGCTCGACCCGCCGCAGAAGCAGGCCGCGGAGTAAGCAAGCTCGCTGCAAGCGCGAAAGGCCGCCGGTTTCGGCGGCCTTTTTGTTCGCGCCAAAGGAACCGAACCGCACACCGGCCGTTGCTTCTTCGACCGGCATGCTCTCAGAAATGCGAACGTGCCGCCTCCACGGCGAGTGACCGAACCTCGCGCCAGACCCGCCCAACACTGAAGGATGATCCACCCTCCCGTTCGGAGGGTGACCAATCAATCCATATCGGCTTGCAGGCGGGAGGCGTCGCGTCAGGCGCTCCCGGGCTACGCCCATTGATCGAAGTGAGGTCGAAATGTTGAGAGATCAATCCTCTGATCGGGCCAAGCGCGAAGCCAACAAGGCGTTCAAGCCAGTCAAGACGCAGAAGCCGATGAACGACTATGCCAAGGACCAGCACTCCCTCAACGAGAACCGCGAGCGGCTCAAAGCGGAGCGATTGGCCCGCGAGGCGAAGTCGAAAGAGCAGCTTGAAAAAGAGCTGCTTGAAAAAGGCTTGCCCGAATAGGAAGCGTCTTGTCGCTGGTTACGATCTGCATCCGGCCGGCTGAAAACCGCCGTACGTTTTCCGGATCATGCTCTAGAGCATCGAGAGAAGGACGACGCCGTCCTCGAGCTCCCCGGACGCCAGCCGGGTCCGCGCGATGCGCTCAAACTCGGTGCGGTGCTTCTGAAGATAGCTGAAGGCCTGTTTCTGCGTTTGGAACGTGGTCGCGAGCCGGCACATCTGTCGGCCAGCGCCAAGCGCCAGAAAAAAGGTGATTGTGCCACCGCCGTCCGACTTGGCTCTAGGCACGACCCGCACTCTTCGGCATGTGACCGGTCCTCTCCAGATTTCATCGGTGGCGCTGCTGAAGTCGATTATTGCGGCGGCTTCCTCTTGCGCTTCGTCGGGGGCGATGCCGGCAACGATGCTCGAAGGGTCGCGTCGGCCGCTTCCTTGGCTTCGCGCAGTTCGCGCAGCCGCGCCATGTTCTTGCGAACGTCGACCGCCTGTTTTACGGCATCCGCCATGGCGCGCGCTCCTTCTTCAGCCGCCAATCGTTGGCGGTTGGAACGCGCGATACCTTCGGGTGACGGTTCTGCCGATTTCCTGGCGCTCATCCCTCACCCTGCTCCGAAAACAGACAAAACCCGCTCAATCCCTAGGATCGAGCGGGCAGCGTGGCCGTTTCAGTACATCCGTGAAACGGCACCAGGGAGCTCAGGCCAGCGAGAGATTCTCTGCGCTGACTTTGCCCCGCATCTTGTCGGTCTTGGCCTCGAAGTTGACCTTTTGGCCTTCAGCGAGACCCGCAAGACCAGCCCGCTCGACCGCGCTGATGTGAACGAACACATCTTGGCCGCCGTCGTCGGGCTGAATGAATCCAAAGCCTTTCTGGCCGTTGAACCACTTCACGGTACCTGTCGTCATTTTCTTCTCCAAAGCGCGCAAGCGCACATTCCGCGTGACGCTCACGCAGAACCAATTCAATTCGTCGATGTCTCTGGAAAAGGAGCCCGCGGGCGCATTCAACAAGGCACAGCGGCTGAACGAACAACTTTTAAGGTATACCTCACCGTCTCTACTTGCAAGGCTTGTCCAAGCTTAATTGCACCAGCACCTCGGCGGAACATTCCCAGGTTTGAGACGACTACGCGGGGCCTCCCTCTGGCGAAACGCTGAGGAGTTGAACGAGGAACGGCTGCGGAATTGTGGCTTCCGCTGACGAGGCGTAGACATTGGGGCTGATCTTGCTGCGCAGGATGGGAGGTCACCATGTCACTACTGGGCAAGGCCGCCGTCGCGATGTGGTGGAGCGTTCGCCCCGAACAGCGCAGCGAGTTCGGCGACTGGCATTCGCATGAGCACTTTCCGGAGCGGATGAGCATTCCCGGTTTCCGGCGCGGCTCGCGCTGGACCAGCACGACGGACGCAGAGGGCTTCTTCGTGCTCTACGAGCTCGAACAGTATGAGGTGCTCACGTCGAGCGGATATCTCGACCGGCTCAATGCGCCGACGCCGTGGTCGGCGAAGATGATGCCGCATCATCTCGGCATGGTCCGCAGCCAGTGCCGGGTGGCGTCGAGCTTCGGCGGCGGTGTGGCGACATCGCTGGCAACCATCAGGCTGTCGCCCCAGGCCGGACGGGAGACGGAGCTTCAAACGCGCCTCTCGGAAACGCTCAGCGCATTGGCGCTGCAGCCGGGGCTGACAGGCGCCCACCTCCTCTTCACCGACACGCCTCGCACGAGCGCGCCCACCACAGAGCAGCAGATCCGCGGCAGGGACGGCGCTGCCGACTGGATCGTCCTGCTGTCGGGTTACGATGCCGATGTGGTTGACGCCGGGGTCGCCGGCCAATTCTCGCCGTCGTCGCTTCACGCGGCGGGTGCTCGCGAGGATATCAAGATCGGCCGCTACAGGCTGGCATTCACGATGACGCCACAGGATGTCGCAGCGATCTAGCAACCCGGCCAGAAGGACCGCCGACAAAAAAAACGAGATGCCATGTCGGATCGGCGGCTTCCCGGTCGTCCTCGTGACATGAAAGGGCCATAGACGCCAATCTCGGGCCCATCAATCACTGAGGATAACAACCATGCCCAGCACGATCCGCCTGCATCGCGTTCTCGCCACCAGCCCGCAAAAAGTCTATCGCGCTTTCCTGGAGGCCGATGCGATGGCGAAATGGCTGCCGCCGAATGGCTTTACCTGCACCGTGCATCATTTCGAGCCCAAGGTCGGGGGCACGTTCAAGATGTCGTTCCGGAATTTCACGACGGGCAACAGCCATTCGTTCGGCGGCGAATATGTCGAGCTCGTGCCCGGCGAACGTCTCCGCTACACCGACAGGTTCGACGACCCCAACCTGCCCGGCGAGATCGAGGTCACCGTGATCCTGAAGAAGGTCTCGGTCGGCACCGAGATCGACATCACGCAGGCCGGCATCCCCGACGTGATCCCGCCGGAGGCCTGCTATCTCGGCTGGCAGGAATCGCTGCGCAATCTGGCGAAGCTCGTCGAGCCCGAGATCAATCAGTAGCGGTGACGAAAGTATCGTAGTTGGTGTCGTAGGGTGGGCAACGGCGCACTTGCGCCGTGCCCACGATCTTTCTCGTACGGCGACAGACGCGTGGGCACGCTTCGCTCTGCCCACCCTACGGCACTGTTCGATCTGATGCGCCGCTCTACCCACGCGGTCATTCCGAGCGCAGCGAAGCAATGACGGACAATCGTCAAGCGCCCGCCTTCGCCTCCAGCCCGCCACCTGCCGTCCAGCGGTCCGGGTCGGGACTGTGCCCGATCAGCGCGAGGCCATAGGCGATCGACTCGAACTGATCGCCCGACATCAGCCGTTCGTTGCCGAACCGCTCGGCGAACAGTTTTCGGACGGCCGGCACGAAGGACGTGCCGCCGGTCAGGAACACCTTCTCCACCTCGCGCGCGGTGACGCCGGCTTGGGCCAGCACCTTGTCGACGGTGGCCCCCAGCCGGGCGATGTCATCTGCAATCCAGGATTCGAAATTTTTCCGCGTGATGGTCGATCCGATATCGACCCCGCCGCCCTTGAAGCGGAAATCCACCTCGTCCTGCGCCGACAGCGCAACCTTGGCATTTGACACTGCACGGTACAGCGAAAAGCCGAGGTCGAGATCGACGATGGTGATGAAATCCTCGAGCAGCTTCGGCTTCAGCGCGGTGCGTGCAAGCTCCCGCAGCTCACGCAGATCGCCGTTGCTCTTCATCATCGCGAGCTGATGCCAGCGCGCGAGGTTGGTGTAATGGCCGCTGGGGATCGGCAGCACCTTGTCGAACGAGCGGAAGCTGGAGCCCTTGCCGAGCCGCGGCGAGACGACGTGGTCGACGATGCGGTAGTCGAACGTGTCGCCGGCGATGCCGATGCCGGCGTGGCCGAGTGGCTCGGCGCGAAGGCTGCCGCCCGCGCGCGAGAAACGCATCACGGAGAAATCGCTGGTGCCGCCGCCGAAATCCGCGACCAGCACGGTGGCATCGCGCTCCAGCCTCCGGGCAAAGGAGAACGCCGCGCCCACGGGCTCGTAGACGTAGCGCGCATGGCCGGCGCCCAGGCGCTCGAACGCGGCGCGGTAGCGCTGCATCGCCAACGCCTCGTCGGGATTGCCGCCGGCAAAGCGCACGGGACGGCCGACCGTGATGGTCGAGGTCTCGAAGCCGAACCTGTCGCCGCCATGGCGCGCCAGCGTCCGCAGGAACGCCGCCAGAATATCCTCGAACTTGAAGCGTTGCCGGAACACTTGCGTGGTGTTGAAGCTGCTGCTCGCCGCGAACGTCTTGAACGACTGCAGGAAGCGGTAGACGTGGCGTCCTTCGAGGAACGTCTCGATCGCCCAGGGGCCGCCTTCGGCCTGGGCACCGGCGCCCGGCCGATCCTCCCAGAAGCACAAAGCCGACACGTAGACGCTGTGGCGCTGTCCGCCGTGATCGAAGCGGATGGCCTCGACCCGGCGGTCGTCCGCCGCAAGGGCGACGACCGTATTGCTGGTTCCAAAATCGATGCCGATCGAGACGGCGGGCGAGGCGCTCGACATGAACCACTCTGACAGATGATTGGAAGGGGGCAGACCACTAGCGGCTTTGACTTGCCCTGCCAAGCCTTGCCTGCAAAGCCTTGCCCTGCCAAGCCTTGCCCCGCAAAGCCTTGCCCTGCAAAGCCCTCGGCCATTGCGGCTCGCTTCAGGTTCGCGCGGTGGGCCCCGGTTTCCCCTTCAAGCGTATGGATATGCCTCTGGCAGGTACGCTTCGGCGTCCGGAGACGGCGTCTAAGCCGGAAAGCCCCGTTTGGAGGCCATTTAAGCCCGAACCGACCTCATTAACCCCGCATTATGCTGCAATGCGGGACTTTGTATGCTGCTATGCAAACAAGCGCGTAGACAGTGGCATCTGGTATACATAGTTTCATCCCCAGACGAGACGCCAAGACTGATCGTCTCAAGAAAGGGAATTCCAATGTCCAAGACCGCTTCCGTCGCTTTCGCCCCCTCCTCCTCGCTGTTCAGCCGCTTCATGGCTGCGGTCGACCGTTTCCTGATGGCGAGCGCCGAGATCTCGAACCACAATGGCGACCTGCCGCGTTTCGGCCTGTAAGAAGGCCTTCCCCGCGCAGCCGAAACGGCGCGCGGCAGGCAACCGCAGACGATAGGTTTGATCAATGGCCCCCTCGTCGGGGCCATTTTCTTTTGGTCCCCGCTTCGCCCGCGAACACAACTGCGACGATTGGTCCGCCGATTTGGCCGGCCGTCCAATTGTGAGCCAGCTGGCATCTCGCATACCATTCGACAACCAAAACGATTGCACGACCAAGGTGCTAGATGGGGATGCAGAGCGCGGGACAGGAACGGCCAAGGAAATGGCACGTTTGCCAATCAGGGCGGAGCCTTAGCCCAAAGGAGCGGATGTCGCGCCTTGTCCCCGCTCATAAACTTCTGGTTGGTGAGGCTGCAATGGAAGATCGACCGCAAAGGTGACCCCAAGCGTGTGAATCCAGATGGGCTGACGCGAGCTGGCAAAGAACGGCCGCGTTTCGACAGGGAGAGAAACGAGATGAAGTCATTCGTTCTGAATGTCGCTTTGGCGGCAATGGCGATGTCGTGCGCCGGCAGCACTGCAAGTTTTGCGGCCTGGGAGCCGGTTCGTCCGGTCGAGTTCATCGTGCCCGCGGGCACCGGCGGCGGCGCTGATCAGATGGCACGAACCATCCAGGGCATCGTCACCAAGCATAATCTCATGAAGCAGCCGCTGGTCGTCATCAACAAGGCCGGCGGTGCAGGCGGTGAAGGCTTTCTCGACGTGAAGACGTCGTCGGGCAATCCGCACAAGATCATCATCACGCTCTCGAACTTGTTCACGACGCCGCTGGCAACGGGGATTCCGTTCAACTGGAAGGATTTGACTCCGGTCGCGATGCTGGCGCTGGATGAATTCGTGCTCTGGGTGAATGCCGAAAAGCCGTACACCAGCGTCAAAGATTACGTCGACGCCGCAAAGAAGGCCCCAAGCGGCTCATTCAAGATGGGCGGCACCGGCTCGAAGCAGGAAGACCAGATCATTACGGTCGGCATCGAGAAGGCGATCGACGCGAAGTTCACCTACATCCCCTACAAGGGTGGCGGCGAGGTCGCGGTTCAGCTCGTCGGCAATCACGTCGATTCCACCGTCAACAATCCGATCGAGGCGGTCGCGCAATGGCGCGGCGGCAAGCTCCGTCCGCTCTGCGTCTTCGACGCCCAGCCGATGGCCTATGACGAGCCGATCGCAGAGGGCAAGGCCTGGAAGGATATTCCGACCTGCAAGTCGCAGGGCCTCGCGATGGAATATCTCATGCTGCGCGGCATCTTCATGTCGCCCAAGGCCACCAAGGATCAGGTCGAGTATTACGTCGAGCTGTTCAAGAAGGTTCGCGCCACGCCGGAATGGCAGGACTTCATGAAGAGCGGCGCCTTCAACACGACCTTCCTGACCGGGGCCGACTACGCCAAGTGGGTCGAGGCGGAGGAGAAGCGGCACGAGGGCTTGATGAAGGAAGCCGGTTTCCTCGCGCCGGGCAATTGATCCCGGGATTGACCCGCGACACCGATGACGGATGAGGACGCCGGTCGTCCTCCCGTCTGCTGCGAAACAGTCCGATTCCGCCTGGAGCTCCCATGACTGAACAATCCGAATCCGGCCCGACCCACAAGACGCTGGAGATCGGCATGGCGCTGTTGATCGGCGCCTTTGGTCTCGTCGTGATCTTCGGCAGCATCAAGGCCGGCATCAACTGGGGCGCGGAAGGCCCGCGTGCCGGATTCTTCCCGTTCTATGTCGGCGCCGCCATCGTCGGCGCCAGCGCAATCAATCTCTGGAGCGCGCAACGCGACGACGACGGCCGCCTGTTCGCGGCATGGGGACAGCTTCGCCAGGTCATGAGCGTCGTCGTGCCCACCGCGATCTATGTCGGCTCGATGCCGTTCATCGGCCTCTACATCGCCTCGATGGTCTTCATCGCCTGGTTCATGCGCTGGCTCGGCGGCTATCGCTGGCTGACGGTCATCGCGGTGGCGGTCGGCATGCCGGTGGTGACCTATCTCGTTTTCGAGCGCTGGTTCCTGGTCCCGCTTCCCAAGGGGCCGTTCGAGGAGTGGCTCGGTCTGTAAGGGCCACGCATTCATTCAATTGCTGCTGCAGGACGTATCGATATGGAAGAGTTGGCCAATCTATTTCACGGCTTCGCGGTCGCCCTGCAGCCCTACAACATCATGCTGATGATCATCGGCATCACGCTCGGCGTCATCATCGGCGTGCTGCCGGGGCTCGGGGGCGCCAACGGCGTGGCGATCCTGCTTCCCCTGACCTTCAGCATGCCGCCGACGTCGGCGATCATCATGCTGTCATGCATCTATTGGGGCGCCTTGTTCGGCGGCGCCATCACCTCGATCCTGTTCAACATCCCCGGCGAGCCCTGGTCCGTGGCGACCACCTTCGACGGCTATCCCATGGCGCAGCAGGGCAAGCCCGGCGAAGCCCTGACGGCCGCCTTCACCTCCTCCTTCGTCGGCGCGCTGTTCGCCGTCATCATGATCACGCTGGTCGCGCCGCTGGTCGCGGGCTTTGCGCTGCGATTTGGTCCGGCGGAGAAGTTCGCGGTGTACTTCCTCGCCTTCTGCAGCTTCGTCGGCCTCAGCAAGGAGCCGCCGTTCAAGACCATCGCGGCGATGATGATGGGCTTCGCGCTCGCCGCGGTCGGCCTCGATTCGATCACCGGCCAGTTGCGGCTCACCTTCGGCGTCACCGAGCTGCTCAACGGATTCGACTTCCTGATCGCCGTGATCGGCCTGTTCGGGATCGGCGAGATCCTGCTGACCATGGAGGAAGGGCTCGCCTTCCGCGGCGGCAATGCCAGCATCAACCTTCGCGTCGTGCTTCAGACCTGGCGAGAGCTGCCGACCTACTGGATGACCTCGCTGCGCTCCTGCCTGATCGGCTGCTGGATGGGCGTCACGCCCGCCGGAGCGACGCCGGCATCCTTCATGAGCTACGGCATCGCCAAGCGGCTGGCGCGGCGCGGCAACAATTTCGGCAAGGGCGAGATCGAAGGCGTGATCGCGCCGGAGACGGCCGCGCATGCGGCAGGCACCTCGGCGCTGCTGCCGATGCTGTCGCTCGGCGTGCCCGGCTCGCCGACGGCTGCCGTGCTGCTCGGCGGCCTCCTGATCTGGGGCCTGCAGCCAGGTCCGATGCTGTTCGTCGAGCAGAAGGAATTCGTCTGGGGCCTGATCGCCTCGATGTATCTCGGCAATCTCGCCGGCCTCATCGTCGTGCTCACCTGCGTGCCGCTGTTCGCCGCGATCCTTCGCGTGCCGTTCGGCATCATCGCCCCGCTCATCCTGGTGCTGTGCGCGATCGGCGCCTATTCGGTGCACAACAGCACCTTCGACGTCATGCTGATGCTGGTGTTCGGCGTGCTCGGCTATCTCCTGAAGAAGTGCAACTACCCGCTCGCACCTCTCGTGCTCGCCATCGTGCTCGGCGACAAGGCCGAGGAAGCCTTCCGCCAATCGCTGCTGGGATCGCAGGGCTCGCTCGGCGTGTTCTTCTCCAACGGCCTCGTCAGCACCATCATGGCGCTCGGTCTGGTCGCCCTGTTCTGGTCCGCGATCCAGGAAGGCTACAGCCGGCTGCGCATGTCGATGGCGTGAGGCGCGCGCGCCGGCGCAATCGGCGTCGGCGGCCGCCGCCGACCCCGCCGCGCGGCCGAACTTCTGGAATACAGAATTCCAGGACTGAGCAGCCGGGCACCGATGTGCGAGGGGGCAGCGCGCTCCACCGACCCAGAAGCTGAAAATTGTGGATGCGCACGTTCCCACCGCCGCTTGCGGCTTCGCCGCAACGGGGAAGACTTCTCACGAAATCAATGGGTTGATCGCAGGCCGGAAGCCGATTGAGCTTTACAATCGAGCAGCCATGGTGCATGTGAAGAATCCGCGATATTTCGCCGCACCCTCCAGTCCCTCGCTTGAATCTTGGCATAATGAATACCAGGATGCGAACCAGCGCACGCATAAAAATGATCGGCGCCTTCGGGAGGGTTTTTTATGACAGACATGGTGCAGTCAACAGCGGCCCCAAGCGTCGCGCGCGTCAGCGATGCCTATCGTTGGACGCAGTTGGCGGTTGGCGTCGCCGCGATGGTGATGATTGCCAATTATCAATACGGCTGGACGTTCTTCGTCCCTGACATCCAGAAGAAGTTCGGCTGGGATCGCGCGTCGATCCAGTGGGCCTTTACGCTCTTTGTCCTGTTCGAGACCTGGCTGGTCCCGGTCGAAGGATGGTTCGTCGACAAATACGGTCCGCGCATCGTCGTGCTGGTCGGCGGCGTGCTCTGCGCCATCGGCTGGGCGATCAACGCCCAGGCCACCACGCTCAACGGCTACTATCTCGGCATGATCATCGCCGGCATCGGCGCCGGCGGCGTCTACGGCACCTGCGTCGGCAACGCGCTGAAGTGGTTTCCGGACAAGCGCGGTCTTGCGGCGGGCATCACGGCCGCGGGCTTCGGTGCGGGCTCCGCGCTCACCGTCGCGCCGATCCAGGCCATGATCAAGGACAGTGGATTCCAGACCACCTTCCTCTATTTCGGCCTCGGACAGGGCATCATCATCTGCATCCTCGCCTTCTTCCTGCTCGCGCCGAAAGCGGGTCAGGTGCCGAACGTGGTGGCCAATGCCAATCTGCTGCAGACCCGGCGCAACTACCAGCCGACCGAGGTGCTGCGTCAGCCGATCTTCTGGCTGATGTACTTCATGTTCGTGATCGTCGGCGCCGGCGGCTTGATGGTGACGGCCAACCTGAAGCCCATCGCGGCCGACTGGAAGGTCGACAACGTGCCGGTCACGCTGATGGCGGTGACGATGACGGCGGTGACGTTCGCGGCCACGATCGACCGCGTGCTCAACGGCCTGACGCGTCCGTTCTTCGGCTGGATCTCCGACATGATCGGCCGCGAGAACACGATGTTCATCGCCTTCGGCATGGAAGGTTTCGGCATCTGGATGCTCTACCTCTGGGGCCACGATCCGATCTGGTTCGTGCTGCTCTCGGGCTTCGTGTTCTTCGCCTGGGGTGAGATCTACTCGCTATTCCCCTCGACCTGCACCGACACGTTCGGCGCCAAGTTCGCGACCACCAATGCCGGCCTGCTCTACACTGCGAAGGGCACCGCCGCACTGCTGGTGCCGATCGGCAACTACATGCAGCAGTCGTCGGGCACGTGGGACAGCGTGTTCATCATCGCGGCCGGCGCCAACATCCTGGCTTCGCTGCTGGCGATCGCGGTGCTCAAGCCCTGGCGCAAGGTCGTGGTCGCCAAATCGACCGTCTGACACGCTCCATCGCAGCTCTTCATCGAGCAAACGCCCGGCCTCACGGCCGGGCGTTTTCGTTTGGCGACATCTTGCAGCGCCGGTCCCGCTCCAATGGAACCGCAGATTTGTGACAATCCGCCGCAGATAGGGCTTGCATTCTGGAATATGGTATACCAAGCTCCGCGCCGCGCTTGCGACGATAAGCCACAACATTTGCGACACTGGGTCATCTTGCAATCCAAAGTCGTGATCAATCAGGCGCGTTGGGAGGTTCTTGATGATTTCCAGCACGGACGGCGCCGTCACGGCCGCGCCTCTTCGCACCGGTTTCCGTTGGCTCCAGCTCGTCATGGGCATCGTCTGCATGGCGATGATCGCCAACCTGCAATATGGCTGGACGCTGTTCGTCGATCCGATCGATGCGGCCCATCACTGGGGACGCGCCGCGATCCAGCTCGCCTTCACCGTCTTCGTCGTTACCGAGACCTGGTTGGTGCCGATCGAGGCCTGGTTCGTCGACAAATACGGCCCGCGCATCGTCGTCATGTTCGGCGGCGTGATGATCGCGCTGTCCTGGATTCTCAACTCCTATGCCGACAGTCTCACCTTGCTCTACGCGGCCGCGATCATCGGCGGCATGGGTGCGGGCGCGGTGTACGGCACCTGCGTGGGCAACGCGCTGAAATGGTTTCCCGACCGCCGGGGCCTTGCCGCCGGCGCGACCGCCGCGGGCTTCGGCGCGGGCGCCGCGCTCACCATCGTGCCGATCGCGACCATGATCGCATCGAGCGGCTATCAGCACGCCTTCTTCACCTTCGGCATCGGCCAGGGCGTGATCGTGTTCGTGCTCGCCTTCTTCATCCAGCCGCCGCGGCTCTCGATCCCGCCGAAGAAGAAGCAGCTCAACCTGCCGCAGACCAAGATCGACTTCACCCCGCCGCAGGTGCTGCGCAGCCCTATCTTCTGGGTGATGTATCTCGTTTTCGTCATGGTCGCATCAGGCGGCCTGATGACCGCAGCGCAGATCGGCCCGATCGCGCACGACTTCAAGATCGCCGATACCCCGGTCACGCTGGCCGGCTTCCAGATGGCGGCACTGACGTTCGCGATCTCGCTCGACCGCATCCTCGACGGTTTCGGACGCCCCTTCTTCGGCTGGGTCTCCGACACGATCGGCCGCGAGCACACCATGTTCATCGCCTTCGGCACCGCGGCGCTGATGCTGCTGACGCTGTCGGCTTACGGTCATGTCCCGGTCGTGTTCGTGCTCGCGACCGCCGTGTATTTCGGCGTGTTCGGCGAGATCTACTCGCTGTTCCCGGCGACCTGCGGCGACACCTTCGGCTCGAAATTCGCGACCACCAACAACGGCATGCTCTACACCGCGAAGGGCACCGCCTCCCTGCTCGTCCCGCTCGCCAGCGTGATCTCGGCGACCTACGGCTGGAAGGCCGTGTTCGTGGTCGCGGTCGCCCTGAACGCGACCGCGGCGCTGACGGCGCTGTTCGTGATCAAGCCGATGCGCCGTTCCTTCATCCTCGGCAAGGAAGCCGAGAGCGCGAGCACAGCAACCGGCAGGGCCGAGACCACTGCAAAGACCGAGACGGCGTAGCCGCCACTGACATTGCAGGGATCAACAAGGGGCGCAGCGATGCGCCCCTTTCTTTTCGCACCAAGCAAACGTCAGCATTCCTGTCGCAACATTTTTCGGATCGCCCAAACCAGCGCTTGACGATTGGCATTATGTATACCACACTTCCTGCAACATTCACCCAGGGAGGTTGCAATGCTGGTCGGAGACATTCTGCGCAAGAAGACGCCGCGCGTTGTCACGGTGCGAATGAACGAGACGGTGGGTATCGCCGCCAAGCTGATGCGCGCCAACAACATCAGCGCTCTCGTGGTCAAGGACGTGGTCCGCTCCGAGGGCAACACCGCCGTCGGCATGTTCACCGAGCGTGACGTGGTGCGCGCCGTCGCCGAGCACGGCGCGAATGCCGTCAACGTCAAGGTCTCGCAGCTCGTCTCGGTGCAGCAGCTGGTGTCCTGCACCTCCAGCGATACGATCGAGCAGGTCCGGCATCTGATGAACCGGCATCACATCCGCCATTTGCCCGTCATCGACGATTACAGCCTCGTCTCCGTCATCAGCATGCGCGACATCGCAGCTGCCATGGACGAGGCCATCAACGGCACGCCGCAAGCGGCCGCCTGAAGCGACGCACACTTCCCCTGTGACTACCGGCCGGCTCGGACACGTTCGAGCCGGACCGGATCTTTCGTCCCAAAATTCCGGTCTCCCGCGAGGTTTTCATGAAGATCTGCATCTACGGCGCCGGCGCAATCGGCGGATATCTCGGGGTTCAGCTTGCGCGCGCAGGCGCCGATGTCAGCCTCATCGCGCGCGGCGCGCACCTTGCCGCAATGCGCGAGCGCGGCCTGACGCTGCTCGCGGGCGAGGAGACGCACATCGTGCATCCGCGCTGCACCGACGATCCCGCCGAGCTCGGCGTGCAGGACTACATCATCATCACGCTGAAGGCGCACTCGATCACCGGTGTGATCGAGAAGATGCAGCCGCTGCTCGGCCCTCACACCCGCATCGTCACCGCCGTCAACGGCATCCCCTATTGGTACTTCTACAAGCACGGCGGCCAATACGAGAATTCGACGCTGGAGAGCATCGACCCCGGCGGGCGGCAGTGGCGCGAAATCGGCGCCGAGCGCGCCATCGGCTGCATCGTCTATCCCGCCACCGAGATCGAGGCGCCCGGCGTGATCCGCCACGTCTACGGCAACAACTTCCCGCTCGGCGAGCCCTCCGGCGAGATCACGAGCGACGTGCAGCGCCTTGCCGATCTGTTCGTCGCGGCCGGCCTGAAGGCGCCGGTGCTCGACCGCATCCGCGACGAGATCTGGCTCAAGCTGTGGGGCAATGTCTGCTTCAACCCGATCAGCGCCCTCACCCATGCAACGCTCGACGTGATCTGCACCGATCCGTCCACGCGTGCGCTGTCGCGCGCGATCATGGTGGAGACGCAAGGCATCGCCGAGACCTTTGGCGTCAAATTCCGCGTCGATGTCGAGCGCCGCATCGAGGGCGCCCGCAAGGTCGGCGCGCACAAGACCTCGATGCTGCAGGATCTCGAGCGCGGCCGCCCGATGGAGATCGACCCGCTCGTCACCGTGGTGCAGGAGATGGGCCGCATCACCGGCATCGCGACGCCCGCGCTCGATTCGGTGCTGGCGATGGTGACCCAGCGCGCCCGCATCGCCGGGCTCTATGACGGCGTCTCGACACCTTCAGATCCCCGCGCACTGGCGGTGGCCTGATGGCGGGCGAGATGAAGCAGTGGCTGCGCTTC
Source organism: Bradyrhizobium sp. TM102 (assembly GCF_009176685.1). Lineage (NCBI taxonomy): Bacteria > Pseudomonadati > Pseudomonadota > Alphaproteobacteria > Hyphomicrobiales > Nitrobacteraceae > Bradyrhizobium > Bradyrhizobium sp. TM102. The sequence goes on from NZ_AP021855.1 coordinate 5,549,288, forward strand.
CGGAACAATGGCGCGACCGGTTTCGGCACGCTGACGCCACCGGGCATCAGCGTGCACGAGGGCGAAATGTTCGGCCGCCATGCGGCCACCGGCAAGATTCTGGCGCTGTCGGAGGTCGAGCTGCTGGCGCCTTGCGCGCCCAGCAAGATCGTCGCGCTCTGGAATAATTTCCACGCGCTCGCGGCCAAGCTCAACCAGCCCGAGCCGCCGGAGCCGCTTTATCTGCTGAAGGCCACCACCACCATCACGACGCCCGGCGCCGTGATCCGCCGTCCCTCTTATTACGATGGCAAGACCACCTATGAAGGCGAGCTCGGCATCGTCATCGGCAAGACCTGCGCGCGCGTCTCCCCCAGCGAAGCCAACAGCTGCATCTTTGGCTATACCTGCGTCAACGACATCACCGCCAACGACATCCTGACCAGCGACCCCACCTTCCCGCAATGGGCCCGCGCCAAGGGCATCGACGATTACGGCCCGTTCGGCCCGGTCATCGCAACCGGCCTCGATCCGGCCAAGCTGACCGTCCGCACCATTCTCAACGGCGCGGAGCGGCAGAACTACCCGATCTCCGACATGATCTTCTCGGCGCAGGAGCTGGTCAGCAGGATCTCCCACGACATGACCCTGCTCCCCGGCGACCTCATCGCCGTCGGCACCTCCGTCGGCGTCGGCGTGATGAAGGAGCCCGTGAACACGGTCACCGTCGCGATCGACGGCATCGGCGAGCTCACCAACGAGTTTCGGCTGTAGCTGCAAACACCATCCCGAGCCCGGATGAGCGAAGCGATATCCGGGACGGCTCTTCGCTGTGGTCCCGCATGTCGCTGCGCTCATGCGGGCGACTGACTTATTCTCGCTGCAGCGCGGCAAAATTGATCCGGCGCAAATCGCACCGGCACGGCCGCCTTATCCTTCCCGGCAATCAATTTCTGACGCCAGGGAGGACGCCATGACGAATGCAAGTAATGCACTTTTGTGGACGGCTCTGTACTTTGCTCTCGCGTTCGGTGCGATCTTCGCGGTCTGGTTCGCCGACAGGATGCGCTCGAACTTCCTCGGGAAATAGCGCACGGCGCCGCAGTCCGGATGAGCCAAGCGACATCGGGGACGACTCTTCGCATGGTCCCGCATGTCGCTCCGCTCGCGCGGGCTTCTAACGCTGCTCGATCCGCCATGGCCGGCCTTGTCCCGGCAAGCCGGGCATGACGCGTGTGCGGAACGTCTGTCCGGGAAAACCCGGCACCTTCCGCGCCGCCCCACCCATCGGCCAACGCAACCAGCCGTGGATCACGGCGCCCGAAACAGCCCAAAAGCCTGCCCGCCCCTTGCGCTCGGTTCCGCTCTTGGCAATCATGGCGAAAATGTGCGCCGGCGTGTGGAATTCACGATGTGGCTGTTTTTCCTGATTGCCTGGTTCGGCCTGTTGGCCATCGTCGCGGTCGTCGCCCAGCAGGCGTTCGGTCACGACATCAGCCACCTGCCCTCCTGGTTCGAGGGCCTGCCGGTGCCGCAGCGCATCGCGACCGGAATATTCCCCGCCCTCGCGCTGACCCTGATCGGCGCTTCAGCCTGGCGGCTGTCGCGCCAGGACCGCAGCCTGAAGACGCTGCGTGACCGGCTGAAGAAAACCCGCGAGGACGTCGTCGTTGCCCACGCTCTGCAAAACCACTTGGATGCCACCGTCCAGCATTTGATCGAGAGCGACCCGAGGGAGGCGGTCTCTGCGCTGCACGACAAGCTGGGCGAGACCGAGCAGCGCGCGCTGCTCCAGCAGGGCCGCAACCAATCCACCGACATGCACGACCAGCTCGCCGAAATCCGCAGTCGCCAGCAGCACCTGCGCGACATGGTCGGCAAGGTCGCCGAGCAGCGCCGCGCGGTCGAGCCGGTCTTCACCGAGATCCGCGACCGCCAGAACCAGCTCGAACGCTCCCTGCACGATCTCGAGACCGACGACCGCAAGAACAACCTCGCCGATCGGCAGAGGGACATCGCGCGCGACGTGGCAGCGCTTCTAGGACGGGTGAACAGCGTCCAGGAGACATTTGCGACACTCAACCAGTACAAGGAAGATCTGGCGAAATCCCATGCCGAGCTGGTGCCGCTGCGTGCCTCGGACGCCGGCATCAACGCCCTGATCGGCGAGCTCAGCCTCGGCCACGAGCGCCTTGCCAAGACCATCGACGAGCTCGAGACCGGCGGCGAGACGCCGCTTGCCAGCCGCGTCGAGACGTTGTCGAAGAACAGGATCGAGATCGAGCAGCGCCTCGCCCGCATCGACGACAGCTTCAACATTCTCAAAAGCATCCGGCTCGACTTCGAGGAGCTCGGCCAGCGCCAGGCCCAGCTCGAACGCTCGCTCGCCGATGTCGAGACGGACGCCAACGGCAAGACCCTTGCCGACCGCCAGAACGCGCTGAACGATTTCGTCCTGCAGTCACGCCAGCGCCTCGGCGCCCTGCAGGAGACGCTGGCGACGCTGAACGCCTTCAAGACGGAGCTGTCGAAGTCGCAGGCCGACCTCGTCCCGTTGAAGGCCCCAGTGTTCGGCATCGAGGCCTTGATCGCGGAGGTCGGTGCCACCCGCGATCTCCTCGCCAGGACCGTCGGCGAGATCGAGACGAATGGCGACGTCACCCTCGCCTCGCGTGTCGATGCGCTGACCCAAAGCAAGCGCGAGGTCGAAGACCGCCTCGCCCGCATCTTCGACAATTTCAACGCGCTCGATGCCTTGCGCAAGGACATCGGCGGCATCTTCTCGACGATCAGGAACAGTTTGAACCGGATCGGGTGAGAAGCCTGATAGCAGCACTCCGAAACATCCAGACACATCACATCTGCGCGCGTCAGAGATATGCCGCCAACATGTCGCGGGGGTGCCGCAACTTGGTCGCATTCGGACGTCCATCTCTGAGGCGTGTCTGGGGGGCACGGCACTGCCGTGTTTGGACCAAACCTTCTAGGGGTATCAGCTGTGAAGAAGATTGTAATTGCTCTGGGTGCCACGCTTGCTCTGGTGACGGCTGCGAACGCTGCGGATCTGCCGCGCCGCCAGCCGGTACCTGTCTATCCGGCGGAGCAGGCGCCGATCGGCAAGATGCCGATTGGCAAGAGCCCGGTTGGAAAGGCCCCGATCGGCAAGGCGCCCGGCCCGGTCGCTGCGCGCTACTGACGCGCAACAGACCAAGCGCAAAACTGGCGTAAGCGGCCGACAGTCGAGGGGCACAGCGTGACGAACAAACCTGATCGATCGGGACCCTGCATCCTTGCGGGGTTCGCCCTCGCGGCCATGATCGCGTGTACGACGCCCTCGGCCTCGGCCCACGAAGCGAACAAGCGCGTTGCCGACGCCAACGCGCTTGCCACGACCGACTCCACATCGCGGCCTCAGCCGCAGTCGACGCGGCGCTCCGTCGCGCGCGCGGAGAAAGGTCCCTACTACGTCGACTTCCGTGCGCGAACCGCCGCGAGCTGGGGCCACGCCTTCGTCTGGTACGGCAAGACCAGCGAGAAGGCGGTCGAGGTCGCCGGGCTCACGCCGGCCGGCGACACGCTCGCCTACGTGCTCGGCCACGTCACCTTCGTGCCGTCGGAAACCGGTGCGAGCTACGGCGATCTCGATCCGGAATATCTGACCGCGAGCTATCGCGTCTACCTGAACGAAGCCGACGCCAAGCGCGTGTTCGCCTACATCAAGAAGAAGCAGGCGAACTCGCCGGTCTGGAACGCCGAGACCATGAACTGCACCGGCTTCATCGGCGACATCGCCGAGTACATGGGCCTGGAAGTTCCCAATCGCTGGCAACGCCCGGAAAACTTCGTCAACCGCCTCAAGGAAATAAACGGCGGCCGCCAGATGGTGCGGCTGTCGGCAGAGTAGCCCGGCAGCCTGCACCACACGACGCCGCCGTCATTGCGAGCGCAGCCCCTGCCCGTCGGGCAAAACACCCCGCCAAATCCTCCCTCTCGCCTGTCAAGCCCAGCCGCGTCAAATATTCCACTTTACCGAAATTCTGATTTGCCGTACAAGCAAGTCACCCTGGCCCGAGACAAGGGGCGGATCGCGATCGTCACGAACCGCGGACCGGGGTGCGATGGACGCGACGGCGTCGGGCGCGAGCAGCATTGCAGGGCGGGAAACCGTGAGCAAAGCGCTTTCCGCGCATACGACCCGGCGCCGACAGCGTCTTCGCATGGCTTCGGGCGTGAGCACACGCCAGCACTCGAAGTCCCAGCGAAGACGTGCGCGGACGGTCAAGTCGTGTGGTCCTGACGCCCGGGGTCTGTGCGTCAAGTCCTGCGGTGATGTGGCGGCCAACCGGCGCGCGCATCAATCACCCGCAAGGCGACGGGGGCAATAGTGCATCGCTCCCCGAGGAGAGCACGAAGTACGCCGTAAGCCATCGCGCAGGGAAGGCCGGGCGTTCGGCTCACCTGTGGTCCACCCCGTGTGCATCTTCGTAGCGCACGGACTTACGGGTGCCAGCCGGCGCCCGGCCTTCCCTGCGCCCTTGTCTTTCATGAGGGCAACGCGACGACGCAAAACTCGGGCGGAGATGCCGCGAGAGGGCGAAGGTGTGTCTAGTGTTTGAAGAACCGGATCGAGGTTATCCGTGCCCAGGACGCAGCGCAGCGTCCCTTCGACGGTGCGCTGCAGAGCCGGGGCCCATCTTTCAGAGCCCTCGCTGAGCATGGGTCCCGCTCTGCGCCGCAACGTGAAGGACGTTGCAGCACATCCGGGACACGAGCCCCAGGATTATCCGCGCCACGGAATCCTCCCTCTCCCTGCATGCTCGCCCCGCCCCCACCGCACGCCCCGCTGATAGACTTTTACCACCCCCGGCGGCATCCTTCCGCCATCACCGACAACAGAGCCTGCGGGCCATCCAGGGGGAAACACAGCATGTTGCAGACACGGTTCACGAAACTCGTCGGCGTCGAGCACCCGATCGTCCAGGGCGGCATGCAATGGGTCGGCCGCGCCGAGCTGGTCGCCGCCGTTGCCAATGCCGGCGCGCTCGGCTTCATCACGGCGCTGACCCAGCCGACGCCGGAGGACCTGACCAAGGAGATCGCGCGCTGCCGCGACCTCACCGACAAGCCGTTCGGCGTCAACCTCACCATCCTGCCCGCGATCAAGCCGCCGCCTTATGCCGAATACCGCGCGGCCATCATCGAGAGCGGCATCAAGGTGGTCGAGACCGCCGGCAACAAGCCCCAGGAGCATGTCGATGAGTTCAGGAAGCACGGCGTCAAGGTCGTGCACAAATGCACCAGCGTCCGCCACGCGCTCTCGGCCGAACGCATGGGCGTCGACGCCATCTCGATCGACGGCTTCGAATGCGCCGGCCATCCCGGCGAGGACGACACGCCCGGCCTGATCCTGATCCCCGCCGCCGCCAACAAGATCAAGATCCCGATGATCGCCTCGGGCGGCTTTGCCGATGCCCGGGGCCTCGTCGCAGCGCTGGCGCTGGGCGCCGACGGCATCAACATGGGCACGCGCTTCATGGCGACCAGGGAGAGCCCGATCCACCAGCTCATCAAGGAGAAGATCGTCGCCAATGACGAGCGCGAGACCGAGCTGATCTTCCGCACCATGCGCAACACCTCGCGCGTCGCCAGGAACGAGATCTCGACCAAGGTCGTCGCGATGGAAAAGGAAGGCGCCAAGTTCGAGGACATCCGCGAGCTGGTCGCGGGTGCCCGCGGCAAGATGGTCTATGCGACCGGGAACTCCGACGAAGGCATCTGGTCGGCCGGCCAGGTGCAGGGCCTGATCCAGGACATCCCGACCTGCGCCGAACTCATCTCCCGCATCGTGCGCGAAGCGGAAGCGATCATCCGCAGCCGGCTCGAAGGCATGATCGTTCAGCCGCAACGCGAAGCCGCCGAATAATCACCGCAAGAAGCGAGAGCAATCCATGAAGGCTTACGTCTACGGCCCTGAGGGCGCTAGGATTTCCGACGTCGCTCAACCAAAACCGAAGGGCACGCAGGTGCTGGTGCGCGTCCGCGCCTGCGGGCTCAACCGCGCCGACACCGGCATGCGCAAGGGGCACGCCCACGGCGCGGCCGGCGGCGCCGGCACCGTGCTCGGCATGGAATGGGCCGGCGAGGTCGCCGAGCTCGGACCGGATGCCCAGGGCGTGAAGATCGGCGACCGCATCATGGGCTCGGGCGGCGCTGCGTTTGCCGAGTACACCCTCGCCGATCACGGCCGGCTGTTCCGCGCGCCCTCGAACATGAACTTCGAGGAAGCCGCCACCCTCCCCGTCGCGCTCGCGACCATGCACAACGCCGTCGTCACCGTCGGCGGCGTGCAGGCGGGCCAGAGCGTGCTGATCCAGGGCGCCAGCTCTGGTGTCGGCCTGATGGCGATGCAGATTGCAAAACTCAAGGGCGCAAAGCTCGTGATCGGCTCCTCGACCGATGCCACGCGCCGCGGCCGGCTGAAGGAGTACGGCGCCGACCTCGCCGTCGACAGCTCCGATCCGAAATGGGTCGAGGAGGTCCTGAAGGCGACGAACGGTGAAGGCGTCGACCTCATCGTCGACCAGGTCTCGGGCAAGGTGGCGAGCCAGAACCTCGCCGCGACCAAGGTGAAGGGCCGCATCGTCAATGTCGGCCGGCTCGGCGGCACCCATGCCGATTTCAACTTCGACCTGCATGCCGCGCGCCGCATCGACTATGTCGGCGTCACCTTCCGCACCCGCACCATCGAAGAGGTCCGCGAGATCTTCGAGGAGGTCAGGAAGGACATCTGGGGCGCGGTGGAATCGCGAAAACTGCAGCTGCCGATCGACAAGGTGTTCGCGTTCGACGACATCGACAAGGCGTTCGACCACATGGAGGCGAACAAGCACCTGGGGAAGATCGTGGTGACGGTGTGAGGGATACCGCGGTCCCGTAGGGTGGGCAAAGCGAAGCGTGCCCACGATCTGTATCCATCACTGACGAATGGTGGGCACGGCGCTTTGCGCCTTTGCCCACCCTACGAGACTAGGCACGACGCGGATTGCTCCTGCAAATCACTAGCGACTACTCCTGTGGATCATCACTTGATGTCCCGCGCTAGGCTGCTAAATCCCCCGCCATGACCTCCCAGCACAGCAAAACCTCGGTCGCCGCGATCTCCATCTTCGCCAGCGGCGGCATGGCGGCGGCCAAGTTCGCGGTCGGCATCGCGATCGGCTCGCTCGCGCTGATCTCCGAGGCCCTGCACTCCTCGATCGACCTGGTCGCGACCATCATCACCTGGGCTGTGGTGCGGGTGTCCGACAAGCCGGCCGACGAGGAGCACCATTACGGCCACGGCAAGCTGGAGAGCGTCTCGGCGCTCGGTGTGACCGCCCTGCTCTACGTGCTTGCCGGCGGCATCCTGGTCGAGGCCTACAGCCGGCTGCGCGAGGGAACCCCGCCGCCGACCATTTCGGCCGTGCCGTTCGTCGTGCTGGTGATCGACATCGTCGTCAATCTCTGGCGCGCCCGCGCCCTGCACCGCGCCGCGCGCGAGACCAGGAGCCAGGCGCTCGCCGCCGACGCGCTGCATTTCGCCTCCGACGTGATGGGCTCGTTCGCCGTGATCATCGGCCTGATCCTCGCCGCCCTCGGCTTCTGGTGGGGCGACGCGGCCGCTGCCGCCGCGGTTGCCGTGATGATCGCCCTGCTCGGCCTGCGCATGGCCGGCTCGACCGTGCAGACGCTGGTCGACCGCGCCCCGCAGGGTGCGCAGGAGAAGGCCACGGCCGCGATCCGCAGCGTCCCGGGCGTGATCGACGTCGAGCGGCTGCGCGTGCGCATGGTCGGCGCGACCACGTTCATCGACACCATCGCCAAGGTGCCGCGGACCTATCCGATCGACCGCGTCGAGGAGATCAAGCGCAGCGCGCAGGCCGCCGTGGACAAGGCATTCGGCGATGCCGACCTCACCTTCACCGCCGTCCCCGTCGCCCGCGACAACGAGACCGTGCGCGACCGCATCATGGTGATCGCGCACAATTCGGGCCTCGCCGTCCACCACGTCACGGTGCACGATCTCGGCGGCAAGCTGATCGTCAGCATCGACCTCGAGGTCGACGCCGCCATGCAGTTAGAGGCAGCCCATGACGTCGCCAACACGCTGGAGCGCAACATCCAGGAGGAGTTCGGCGCCGACGTCGAGGTCGACGTCCATATCGAGCCGCTGGAGCCGGAACTGCCGTTCGGGGTCGATGCCGCGCCGGAACGCGTCCAGGCCATCGCCGCCGCGCTGACTGAATACGCCGCCGGCAGCGAGATCCACGACATCCATAATGTGCGCGTCCGCAACACCGACGCCGGCGAGATCGTCAATTTCCACTGCCGCGCCGCGCCGTCGATGAGCGTGATCAAGGTGCACGAGCACGTCGACGCCATCGAGCGCGCGCTGCGGCGCGCGTTCCCGAGCGTGAAGCGCGTGATCAGCCACGCCGAACCGCCGCGTGCGTGACTGGGAGCGCGCTAGGAGTCGCACGTTCTCGTTTCGGACTCCTCGCGCCCGTGCGTTTGCGGACGCGCGCTACGCAAACTGCGCATTGGATAAGAATAATTACGCGTTAACGATTCATTGACTCTCGACACCCCGCGAAAACTGGATTCAAATCGCTGTGATTCGGAAGCGATGTGGGGCTGCCTCCGAACTTCAGTTGCAAGCAGGTTTTTAGGGGGCCAAAGGCATGTCGCGTGCAGACGCCGCGAACGCGTGCGTCCAATCCGATTCGATCAAGGGATTGGCGCAATCGATCGCGAAACCTGCCTATCATCGGCTCTTGATTGCAGAGCCGGCGCTTCGTCGCGCCGTGCCGACGCTCATCATCGCGTTCCTGATCACGATCTGCCTCGGCGCGTTCGTGCAGGTCGTCGATCAGACGCGTCAGAAGCGGCTGGTGATCCGGCACGACATCTCGGCGCTGGCCGACCTGCTCGCCGAACGCATCGACCGCCTCACCTCGGCGCGACAGGAGCGGCTCAAGAACATCGAGAGCCTGCCGGCGCTGTTGCCGGATATGATCCCGTCCTGGGGCACGGCCTCGGGCCGCCACGTCATCGTCACCTCGGCCGGCGTCGATCGCCGTCTCCTCGCCCGCGTCCCGGTCGACAGTGACCCTTCCGGCAACGACCGCCTGCTCGATGCCATCACGACCGCACAATTGCTCGCGGCGCCGACGCGCGACGGCAACGTCTCCGACATGACGCTGCCGAGCGGCAACGCCGCGATGGCGACCTCGCGGCAGATCAAGTCGCTGCCCGGCTTCATCACCGTGATCCAGGAGCGCAACGAGCCGATCTGGGGCTCCGATGCCGCGCTCTCGGTGACGCTGTCGGCGACGACCGGATTCGTCGTCCTGATCCTGGGCTTCGCCTTCCACTGGCAGTCCACCCGCGCCCGCGAAGGCGACCTCATCAACGACGCCGTGCGCGGCCGGATCGACACCGCCCTCAACCGCGGCCGTTGCGGGCTGTGGGACTGGGACCTGTCGCGCGGCCGGATATTCTGGTCGCAATCGATGTTCTCGATGCTGGGCCTCGACGGCCGCAACGAGCTCCTCACCTTCGGCGAGGTCAACGCGCTGGTGAAATCCGACGACATCGACCTGTTCGCGATCGCCGACCAGCTCATCTCCGAGAAGATCGACCACATCGACCAGACCTTCCGCATGCAGCATGTCGACGGCCACTGGATCTGGCTCCGCGTCCGCTGCGAGAAGACGCGCGGGGCGACCGATTCCAGCGTGCACCTGATCGGGATCGCCGTCGACATCACCGAGCAGAAGAGCCTCGCCGAGAGGACGGTGGAAGCCGACCTCCGCCTGCGCGACGCGATCGAGACAATTCCGGAGGCCTTCGTGCTGTGGGACGCGAGCGACCGCCTCGTGCTCTGCAACTCGCACTTCCAGCGCCTGCACAAGCTGCCCGACACCGCCGTGATCCCCGGCACCTCCTACGAGACCGTGCTCGAAGTCGGCCGCATGCCGGAGGTGCGCACCCGCCACAACGAGACCGCCGCCCAAGGCCCCGGCGCGCGCACCTTCGAGGCGCAGCTCGACGACGGCAGCTGGCTGCACATCAGCGAGCGCCGCACCAAGGACGGCGGCTACGTCTCGGTCGGCACCGACATCACCCGCATCAAGGAGCACGAGCAGAAGCTGGTCGACAACGATCTGCGCCTGCGCGCCACCGTCATCGACCTGAAGCGCTCCCAGGCGGCGCTGGAGCGCCAGGCGGTCGAGCTTGCCGACCTCGCCGAGAAGTACCAGCGCGAGAAGACCCGCGCCGAGGAAGCCAACCAGACCAAGTCGAAATTCCTCGCCAATATGAGCCATGAGCTGCGCACGCCGCTGAATGCCATCATCGGCTTCTCCGAGATCATGGGCTCCGGCATGTTCGGCGAGCTCGGCAGCGAAAAGTACCAGGAATATTGCCAGGACATCCTGACCAGCGGCCACTATCTGCTCGAGGTCATCAACGACATCCTCGACATGTCCAAGATCGAGGCAGGCCGCATGAAGCTCGACATGGAGGAGCTCGACCTGGCGCAGACGCTGGCGGAATCCTTGCGGGTCGTCACCGGCCGGGCCCAGGACAAGCACCTGACGCTCGACGCCGACATCGCAAAATCCATCTCCGTCGTCGCCGACCGCCGCGCCACCAAGCAGATCATCGTCAACCTGCTGTCCAACGCGGTGAAGTTCACGCCGGACGGCGGACGCATCGTGGTGCGCAGCCGGCAGCTCGACGACCGGATCGTGCTGATGATCGCCGACACCGGCATCGGTATCGCGCCGCATTCGCTGGCGCGGCTCGGCCGCCCGTTCGAGCAGGTGGAGAGCCAGCTCACCAAGACCTATCACGGCTCGGGCCTCGGCCTCGCGATCGCCCGCTCGCTGGCGCAGCTCCATGGCGGCTCGATGCGGCTGCGCTCCAAGCTCGAGGTCGGCACCGTCGTGCGCGTGACCTTGCCACGCGACGCGATCAAGGCGGCGTCCGGGATATCGGCGGCAGCGTGATCCCTACAGCTGCAGCGACGGCGCGACTTCCCTCGCGACATTGACCAGCGCCGCGATCAGCGGCGTCATCGGATCGCGCTGCGGGATCACCATGCCGATGCTGTAATTGACGTCGGGATCGGTGATCGGGATCGAGCGCACCGTGTCGGACAGGCCGAGCGTCTCGGCGAGCTTGGCCGGCATCACGCTCGCCCAGCGTCCCGTCTTCACATGCGTGAACAGCACCAGCAGCGAATTCGAGGTCAGCGTCGGCGTCGCCTCCGCGCCGACGGAGCGTAAGGCGCGATCGATGATGCGGCGGTTCTGCATGTCCGGCGTCAGCAGGCACAGCGGAACCTGCCCGACCTCGGTCCATGTCACCGTCTCGCGGTCACCGAACATGCCGTCCGGCGCAGTCAGAAGACGGTAGCTCTCATTGTAGAGCGGAATGGTGCGCACCTTGCCGATTGGCTCGTTCTCGATATAGGTCAGCCCCGCATCGACCTCGAGATTTTCGAGCAGCCCCAGCACCTCGGACGAGGTGGTGGACTGGATACGGAAGCGCACCTCGGGATGCCGGGCGCGAAACGGCGTCGTCAGCGCTGCGACCATGCCGAGCACGGTCGGGATCGCGGCGATGCGGATCTCGCCGGAGAGCTGATGCTTCAGCCCGTTGATCTCGTCGCGCATCGCGCGGGCATCGCCGACGATCCGCCGCGCCCAGTCCAGCGCCCGCTCACCTTCGGGAGTGAACCCCTGGAAACGGGACCCGCGCTGCACCAGCATCACGCCGAGGATCTCCTCGAGCTGCTTGAGCCCGGTCGACATAGTCGGTTGCGTCACGCCGCAGACCTCCGCCGCGCGGCCGAAATGCCGCTCCTTCGCCAGCGCCAGCAATAGTTCAAGCTTGTCGATCAACCGGTCGTCCCCTCGGATTCCATCGTGGCATGCAAGCTAGCACGCCGGGCCTGCAGCAACACGCAAAAACCGGCAGCCGATACAACTTTCATTACCAATTCGCATCGGTCGATTGCGGTTGCAAATCGATCCGAATTCGCAATCGCAGCACGGGACAGCTTTATTGATCTGCGAATGATTCCAACTAGTTTGCACCGAGGAAACGCTCAGGTTGAGAACGAAGAATGACAGCGGTTTTTGAGCCTTGGAACGAGACGCGCGGCGCCGAGATCATCGCCGAACACGCCAACCGGGAGGGCGCGACGCTGGTCATCCTGCACGCGCTGCAAGAGGCGTTCGGCTACGTGCCGGAGGCGGCCATTCCCATGGTGGCGCAAGCGCTCAACCTGTCGCGCGCCGAGGTCCACGGCGTATTCACGTTCTATCATGATTTCCGCCACAAGCCGGCCGGCCGCCACGTGCTGAAGCTCTGCCGCGCGGAAGCCTGCCAGGCCGCGGGCGGCGATGCATTGGCGGCGCGCGCAGAAGCAAAGCTCGGCGTGTCACTCGGCAATACCACGGCCGACGATCGCGTCACGCTGGAGCCGATCTACTGCCTCGGCCTGTGTGCGACCGCACCGTCCGCCATGCTCGACGGCCGCCTCATCGGCAGGCTCGATCAGAAGCGCCTCGATGCGTTGATTGTGGAGGCACAGCGATGAGCTTGCGTCTGTTCGTCTCACGCGACGCCGGCGCGATTGCCGTCGGTGCCGACGAAGTTGCTCTGGCGCTGGAGCAGGCTGCAGCCAGGCGCGGCGTGGCGATCGAGATCGTCAGGACCGGCTCGCGCGGTATGTACTGGCTGGAGCCGCTGGTCGAGGTAGCGACGCAAGGCCGCATCGCGTTCGGCCCGGTCACTGAAGCCGATGTGCCGTCCCTGCTCGACGCGCTCGCGAGCAACACGCCGCATCTGTTGCGGCTGGGTGCGACCGAAGAGCTCCCCTGGCTGAAGCGTCAGACCCGCCTCACCTTCGCCCGCTGCGGCGTGATCGATCCGCGCTCGCTCGACGACTACCGCGCCCATGGTGGCTACAAGGGGCTGGAGCGGGCACTGTCGCTCGGCACGGATGCGATCCTCAACGAAGTCACGGCGTCGGGCTTGCGCGGCCGCGGCGGGGCCGGCTTTCCGAGCGGCATCAAATGGAAGACGGTCACGCAGGCCAAGGCCGACCGCAAGTTCATCGTCTGCAACGCCGACGAGGGCGACAGCGGCACCTTCGCCGACCGCATGATCATGGAAGGTGATCCCTTCCTGGTGATCGAGGGCATGACCATCGCCGGCATCACCGTCGGCGCGACAAAGGGCTACATCTACATCCGCAGCGAATATCCGCATGCGGTGGAAGCGATGAACGCTGCGATCCGGACTGCCAAGCGAGGCGGTTATCTCGGCGACAAGATCGGCGGATCCATCCACAGCTTCGACCTCGAAGTGCGGGTCGGCGCTGGCGCCTATGTCTGCGGCGAGGAAACTTCGCTGCTGGAGAGCCTCGAAGGCCGCCGCGGCATCGTGCGTGCAAAACCTCCGCTGCCGGCGCATCACGGCCTGTTCGGCAAGCCGACCGTCATCAACAACGTGTTGTCGTTCGCGGCCGTCCCCTTCATCCTCGCCGAAGGCGCCAAGGCCTACGCGGATTACGGCATGGGCCGTTCGCGCGGCACGATGCCGATCCAGCTTGCCGGCAACATCCGCCAGGGCGGGCTGTTCGAGACCGCCTTCGGCGTGACGCTCGGCGAGCTCGTCGACGACATCGGCGGCGGCACGTTCACGGGCCGGCCGGTCCGCGCCGTGCAGGTCGGCGGTCCGCTCGGCGCCTATTTCCCTCGTGCCCTGTTCGACACGCCATTCGACTACGAGGCCTTCGCCGCGCGCGATGGCCTGATCGGCCATGGCGGTATCGTCGTGTTCGACGACAGCGTCGACATGCGCAAGCAAGCGCGCTTCGCGATGGAGTTCTGCGCCGTCGAATCCTGCGGCAAGTGCACGCCGTGCCGGATCGGCTCGACCCGCGGCGTCGAGACCATCGAGAAGATCATCAACGGCGAGCGCGTCAACGAAAACCTCGCGCTGGTCGAAGACCTCTGCAACACCATGAAATTCGGCTCGCTCTGCGCGCTCGGCGGCTTCACGCCCTACCCCGTGCTCAGCGCATTGAAGCACTTCCGGGAAGATTTCGCACCCGCACCGACCACGCTCCAAGCCGCGGAATAGGAGAACGACAATGTCTCTGATCGAAGAAATCGACTTCGGCACGCCGGCTTCCAAATCGGAAACGATGGTGACGCTGACCATCGACGGCAATGAGGTCACGGTGCCCGAGGGCACCTCGATCATGCGGGCCGCGATGGACGCGGGTCACCAGATCCCAAAACTCTGCGCGACCGACATGGTTGACGCCTACGGCTCCTGCCGTCTCTGTCTCGTCGAGATCGAGGGCCGCGCCGGAACGCCTGCCTCCTGCACCACGCCGGTGATGCCCGGCCTCGTCGTGCACACCCAGAGCGAGCGGCTGAAGAAGCTGCGCAAGGGTGTGATGGAGCTCTACATCTCCGACCATCCGCTCGACTGCCTCACCTGCGGCGCCAACGGCGATTGCGAGTTGCAGGACATGGCGGGCGCGGTCGGCCTGCGCGACGTGCGCTACGGCTATGACGGCGAGAACCACGTCTTCGCCAAATCGCGCGGCTGCTCCAACGACAATTGGATGCCCAAGGACGAGTCCAACCCCTATTTCACCTACGATCCCTCCAAGTGCATCGTCTGCTCGCGCTGCGTCCGCGCCTGCGAGGAGGTGCAAGGCACCTTCGCGCTGACTATCTCCGGCCGCGGCTTCGACAGCCGCGTCTCGCCGGGCATGAGCGAGAGCTTCCTCGGCTCCGAATGCGTCTCCTGCGGCGCCTGCGTGCAGGCCTGCCCGACCGCAACGCTGACCGAAAAGTCGGTGATCGAGATCGGCCAGCCCGAGCACTCCGTCGTCACCACCTGCGCCTATTGCGGCGTCGGCTGCACCTTCAAGGCCGAGATGCGCGGCGAGGAAGTCGTGCGCATGGTGCCCTACAAGGACGGCAAGGCCAATCGCGGCCATTCCTGCGTCAAGGGCCGCTTCGCCTGGGGCTACACCAACCACGGCGAACGCATCCTCCATCCGATGATCCGCGAACGGATCGAGGATCCCTGGCGCGAAGTGTCCTGGGACGAGGCGTTCTCGTTCGCGGCCGCCAAGATGCGCGGCATCCAGAAGACATACGGCCGCGATGCCATCGGCGGCATCACCTCGTCCCGCTGCACCAACGAAGAGACCTATCTGGTGCAGAAGCTGATCCGCGCCGGCTTCGGCAACAACAATGTCGACACCTGCGCCCGCGTCTGCCACTCGCCGACCGGCTACGGCCTCGCCACCACCTTCGGCACCTCCGCCGGCACGCAGGATTTCGACTCGGTCGAGGACACCGACGTCGTCCTCGTGATCGGTGCCAATCCGGCCTCCGCTCATCCCGTGTTCGCGTCCCGCCTGAAGAAGCGGTTGCGCCAGGGTGCCAAGCTGATCGTGATCGATCCGCGCCGCACCGAGATGGTGGAATCGCCGCATGTGAAGGCGCTGCACCTGCCCCTGATGCCGGGCACCAACGTCGCGGTCATGACCGCGCTGGCGCATGTCATCGTCACCGAAGGCCTCGTCAACGAAGCCTTCGTGCGCGAACGTTGCGACTGGAGCGAGTTCGAGGAGTGGGCGGCGTTCGTCGCGCAGCCCAAGAACAGCCCGGAAGCCACCGCGATCCTTACCGGCGTCAACCCGAAGGATCTGCGCGAAGCCGCGCGCACCTACGCCACCGGCGGCAACGGAGCGATCTATTACGGCCTCGGCGTCACCGAGCACAGCCAGGGCTCGACCACCGTGATCGCGATCGCGAACCTTGCGATGGTCACTGGCAATATCGGCCGTCCCGGCGTCGGCGTGAACCCGCTGCGCGGCCAGAACAACGTGCAGGGCTCCTGCGACATGGGCTCGTTCCCGCACGAACTGCCCGGCTACCGCCACATCTCCGGTGACGCGGTGCGCGACCAGTTCGAGGCGCTGTGGAACGTCAAGCTCAACCCCGAGCCGGGCCTGCGCATTCCCAACATGTTCGATGCCGCGGTCGAAGGCACGTTCATGGGGATCTATGTGCAGGGCGAGGACATCCTCCAGTCCGATCCCAACACCAAGCACGTTGTGGCTGCACTGTCCGCGATGGAATGCGTCATCGTCCACGACCTCTTCCTCAACGAGACCGCGAACTACGCCCACGTCTTCCTGCCCGGCTCGAGCTTCCTCGAGAAGGACGGCACCTTCACCAACGCCGAGCGCCGCATCCAGCGCGTGCGCAAGGTGATGACGCCGAAGAACGGCATGGCCGACTGGGAGGTCACCATCGGCCTTGCCAAGGCGATGGGCTTCGAGATGAACTACAGCCACCCATCCGAGATCATGGACGAGATCGCGGCGCTGACGCCGACCTTCGCTGGCGTCTCCTACGCCAAGCTCGACGAGCTTGGTTCGGTGCAGTGGCCTTGCAACGAGAAGGCGCCGGAGGGTACGCCGGTGATGCATATCGACGGCTTCGTTCGCGGCAAGGGCAAGTTCGTCGTCACCGAATATGTGGCCACCGACGAGCGTACCGGCCCGCGCTATCCGCTGCTGCTCACCACGGGCCGCATCCTCAGCCAGTACAATGTCGGCGCGCAGACGCGGCGCACCGAGAACGTGGTCTGGCACGCCGAGGATCGTCTCGAGATCCATCCGCACGATGCCGAACAGCGCGGCGTGCGCGACGGCGACTGGGTGCGGCTGAAGAGCCGCGCCGGCGAGACCACGCTGCGTGCGGAGATCACCGATCGCGTGGCGCCCGGCGTCGTCTACACCACCTTCCATCACCCGGACACCCAGGCCAACGTCATCACGACCGACTATTCCGACTGGGCCACCAACTGCCCTGAATACAAGGTCACGGCGGTCGAGGTCTCGCCCTCGAACGGCCCGTCCGACTGGCAGAAGGCCTATGACGCGCAGGCGCGGCAGTCCCGCCGCATCGCGCCAGCCGAGGCAGCGGAGTAACCGCATGCATGTAGCTGTCAAGGCGATTGATCGCGGAATCTGGCGCAACAGCGTCGCGTCCGAAGGAACGCGGTT
The DNA here is from genome assembly GCF_009176685.1 of Bradyrhizobium sp. TM102. Taxonomy (NCBI): domain Bacteria; kingdom Pseudomonadati; phylum Pseudomonadota; class Alphaproteobacteria; order Hyphomicrobiales; family Nitrobacteraceae; genus Bradyrhizobium; species Bradyrhizobium sp. TM102. The sequence goes on from NZ_AP021855.1 coordinate 5,566,425, forward strand.
CATTCCGGAGGAGACGCCGCTGGCGCTGACCTATAATGGCGGCACCTATGCCGTCATGATGGGGACGCCGCAGAACCTGGAAGATTTTGCCGTCGGCTTCAGCTTGAGCGAAGGCATCATCAAGTCGGTCGATGACATCAAATCGCTCGACGTCGTTCGCCTCGACGACGGCATCGAGCTCAGGATGTGGCTAACGTCTGAAGATGCGGCACTCATCAGCGAGCGCCGTCGCCACGTCGCGGGGCCCACCGGCTGCGGCATCTGCGGTATCGAGTCCATCGCTGAAGCCGTGCGCCCCGCGGCGGTCGTGCCGCAGGGGCAGACCTTCACGCCGGAAGAGATCATGGCGGCGATGCAGGCGATCGCGCCGCTGCAATCGATCAATCTGCAGACCCGCGCCGTTCACGCCGCCGCGTTCTGGTCTACTACCGGCCACATCGTCGCGCTGCGCGAGGATGTCGGCCGCCACAATGCGCTGGACAAGCTCGCGGGCGCGCTGGCGCGCAGCCGCACGGATACGCGCGGCGGCATGGTGCTGCTGACGAGCCGCGTCTCGGTCGAGATGGTGCAGAAGGCCGCCGCGATCGGCGCGCCGGTGATGGTCGCGGTGTCCGCGCCCACCGCACTCGCAGTACGCACTGCGGAGGCCGCAGGCATCACGCTGATCGCCATTGCCCGCCAGGACGGGTTCGAAGTGTTTTCGCATGGTGACCGAGTCGCCGCTCGCCATGCCACGGAGGTTGCCGATGTCGCCTGACCGCCTGATCTACATGGCCAACCAGATCGGCAAGTTCTTCGAGAGCCAGGGCCACGGCAAGACCGTGCCGGGGATTGCCGAGCACATCAAGAAGTTCTGGGATCCTCGGATGAAGCGCGCGATCTTCGCCCATCTCGACGCCGGCGGCGCGGGCCTGGAGCCTGACGTCCGCCAGGCGCTCAGCTCGTTGAAGGCGACGTCCCTTCCAGCAGCGCCCTGAACACGCGCCGCACCTCGCTCTGGGTCTCCTTCACACGCGCCTCCAGCGACGAGAAATCCGGCGCGTCGCCGGCGCGCGCCATCACACGCTGCAGATCGATGCCGGCGGTTTCGGGCTTGAAGCGGTCGCTGACGCAAAGCCGCAGGATCTGCGTCAGGTCGTGATAGAGCCGCACCGCGGCGCGCAAGATCTCGGTCTCCGATTGCGGAAGGACGCCGAGCCTGCATGCATTGTCCAGCACCTGCATCGTGCTGACGTCGAGGATCTCCGGCTTGTCGTGAGCGTGCACGAGCTGCAGATATTGCGCGATGAAGTCGATGTCGACCATGCCGCCGGCGGCATGTTTGAGGTCCCAGCAATCGGCCTCGCCCTTCTCCTGGGCGATGGCGCGCCGCATGTCGGCGACGTCGTTGGCGGTGATGGCGGAATCGCGGCGACGGGTCAGGACGTCGCGAATGACGTGTTCGATCCGTTCCCGGAATTCGGGCGAAGCCGACACCACGCGCGCCCGCGTCAGCGCCATATGCTCCCAGGTCCAGGCCTCGTTGGCCTGGTAATCCGCGAATGAGACCAGGCTCGAGGCGACGGGACCGGCGCGGCCTGAAGGACGCAGCCGCATGTCGATCTCGTAGAGCACGCCGTAATTGGTGCGCGTCGTGAACGCGCTGATCAGCCGCTGCGTGAAGCGCGCGAAGTAGTGCGCGCCCTGCAGCGATTTCGGTCCGTCCGAGTCCGGATTGTCGCTGTCGAAATCGTAGAGCAGGATCAGGTCGAGATCGGACGAGGCCGTCATCTCGCGGCTGCCGAGCCGGCCCATCGCGATGATCGCGGTCTCCTGTCCCTTGATCCGGCCATGCTGGGCCGCGAAGCGGTCGGCAACGAGGCCGTGCACGGTGTGGACGATGCCTTCGGCGACATCGGCAAAGGCCGTGCTGGCCTGCTGCGCCGACACGGTGCCGGAGAGGATGCGCGTGCCGATCAGGAACAGGCTCTCCTGCCCGAACAGGCGCAGGCGATCGAGGAACTCTTCGTATGAGCCAGCATCCTGCACGGTCGCAGCTAACCGTCCCGACAATTCCTGCCTGTCCGGCATGGCGCCGAAGAAGCGCGGATCGATCAGGCCATCCATGAGCTGCGGCTGCCGCGCCAGCATCTCGCCGAGCCGCGGCGCAGCGCCGAGCACCAGCGCCACCAGCGCGACGAGCTCGCGGTTCTGGCCGAGCAGCGTGATCAGCCGGCCACCGCGCTGGAGCGCCCCAAGGAATTGATCGAACGCCACGACGGCGCGATCCGGCTCCTCGGCATGGGCGAGGCCGTCGATCAGGGCCGGCACGAACTCGACGAAGGCGCTGCGCGTCGCCTCATTGCGGAACACGCGGTAGTCGCCGGTGATCCAGTCGCGCACCGTCTGCGCGACGGCGGCCGGCTTCTTGAACCCGAGCGTCGCCAGATGATGGAGCAGGCGCGGATCGTCGGGGCCTGCGCTGTAGTCGAGCGCGGGCAGCCTGGCCGTGCCGGTCGGATCGTCGCCTTCGAACAGCTTTTCGTAGTGCCCCTGCACGATCTTGAGCTGCCGCAGCAGCTCGCCCGCGAAGGCCTCGCGATCCGTATAGCCGAAGAAGCGCGCAAAACGCTCGACCGCGTCCTTGTCTTCGGGCAGCGCGTGGGTCTGCTCGTCGGCGATCATCTGGAGGCGATGCTCGACCCGGCGCAGGAATTCATACGCAATGGTCAACTCGTCGCGCGCAGCAGGGGTGATCCAGTTCCTGGACGCGAGAATGTCGAGCGCCCTCAGCGTCGGCCGCACCCGCAATTCCGGATGGCGGCCGCCGGCGATCAATTGCTGGGTCTGCGCGAAGAACTCGATCTCGCGGATGCCGCCGCGACCGACCTTGACATTATGCCCTTCCACCGCGACCTCGCTCTGGCCGCGATAGGTCTGCATCTGCCGCTTCATGTCGTGGACGTCGGCGAGCGCGGCGAAGTCGAGATGCTTGCGCCAGACGAAAGGCGCGATCTCGGCCAGCAATGCTTCACCCGCTTTGGCATCGCCGGCGCAGGCGCGCGCCTTGATCATCGCGGCGCGCTCCCAGGTGCGCCCTTCCCGCTCATAATAGTTCAGCGCGGCGTCCCTGGAGATCGCGACCTGCGTCGAGGATGGATCGGGACGCAGGCGCAGATCGACGCGGAACACATAGCCGTCATAGGTGCGCTGCTGCAGGATGCGCGCCATCCCCTGCGTGACCCGGACGAAGAACGGCTGCGGCTCGATATCGGGCGCGAGCGTCGTGGCATCAGGATCGAAGAACACGATGAGATCGATGTCGCTGGAATAGTTCAGCTCGCCCGCGCCCATCTTGCCCATGGCGAGCACGATCAGCCCGCAGCCTTCCTCGGGCGCCTCGGGATTGGGCGGCGTGAGCTTGCCACGTGCGGCTTCCTGCCGCAGCAGGTACTGGAGCGCCGCCTGCACCGAGGACACCGCGACGTCCGTGAGCGCTGCCGTCACCCGCATCACCGGCCAGACCCCGCCAATGTCGCACAAGGCGGTCAGGAGCGCGGCCTCGGCCTTCATGCGGCGAAGCAGCCGCATCACCTCGGCCTCGTCAGGGGCCGCGAGCACCGCGCCCCTCGCCTCCGCGATCAGGGCCGTCAAATGCGCATCCGGATTGCACTCCAGCAGCCGGATCAGGCGCAAGGTATCGGCGCGCACCAGATCGAACAGATAGGGCGAGAATTCCGCGATACCTGCCAAGATATCCTGCGCAAAGGGATGCGCCAGCAGCGTTTCGAGACGCGCCAATTGGGCCGGCTCGAGCTCGGACAGCCAGCTTTCAAGACGTCGTTCGTCGGTTGTGGAAGCGGCAATATGGGGAGCCTCCGCGAAGCGCGCGGCCAGCCTCTCACCATGCTTGTCCGCGTTTCCCGGCGCGGAGTGGTTCATGCCACCTTCTGTGGCACATCCGGTATTGGCGGAGCAACCCTGTCGCCGGCCCCGGCGCGCGCGGGCAGCACCAGCGTGGCGACGAGACCGGGCTGGGCATCGCCCAATTTCAACTCACCGCCGTGCAATGTCGCAACAGCAGAGGCGAGGCTGAGACCAAGGCCCGAGCCCGGCAGCGTGCGGCTCGCTTCCAGGCGAACGAATCGTTCGACAGCATGCGCGCGGTCGGCTTCGGGGATGCCGGGACCGCGATCGGTGACGCTGAGCAGCACCTTGTCGCCGTCGCGTTTGGCCTCGATCGTGATCAGCCTCGCATCCATGCTGACCACGGTTCCACCGGTCTGTGCGACCGGCTTGCCGTATTTGATCGCATTCTCGACAAGATTGGCGAGCGCCTGGCTGATCAACTCGCGATTGGCGTGAACCGGTGTCGGCTCGCACCTGACCTTCAAGGTCATGCCGTCGTCCTCGGCCAGTGGCTCGTAGAGCTCGTGGATGCCGTTTGCGACATCGGCCGCATCGAAATCATCCATGTTGCCGCGCGCCTGCCCGGACTCCGCGCGCGCGATCATCAGCAGCGCGTTGAAGGTGCGGATCAGACCGTCGGATTCCTCGATGGTCCGCTCCAGCGCCGCGCGGTAATCGGCTTCGCAGCCCGATTTCGCCAGCGCCTCCTCGGCGCGGTTGCGCAAGCGCGTCAGCGGCGTCTTGAGGTCGTGGGCGATGTTGTCGGAGACCTCCTTCAAGCCAGCCATCAGCGCCTCGATCCGCTCCAGCATGGCATTGAGGTTTTCCGCGAGGCGGTCGAGCTCGTCGCCGCTACGCCCCACCGGTAGACGCCCGCTGAGATCGCCGGTCATGATGCGCTGCGCGGTCCCGGTCATCGCGTCGATGCGCCGGAGCACGCGGCGCGCGACGAAGATGCCGCCGCCGAGACCGAGCACGACGACGATCAGGATCGACCATTGCGCCGCCTTGGCGACGATGCCGAACAGGCGACGCCGCTCGGCGAGGTCGCGGCCGATCAGAAGCCGGAAGCCGTTTTCCAGTTCGGTGACGCGCACGAGCGCACGATGGTCGCGGTCATCGGCGTCCTCGATCCGCCGGTAGGCGGTCTCCGACCAGCCGCGCGTCGCCATCACGCCGGGTGCCAGCGAGCCGACATTGCCGGCGATCGCCTGCCCTGTGGGCGTCGTCACGAGATAGAGGTTGGCGCCCGGGCGTAGCGCCCGATATTCGATCGCGAGCACGAGGCCGCGCAGGCCGCGGCGGCCGTAGATCTCGGAGATCTCCGAGGTCTCGGCATTGACCGTCTGCGTGATTTCCTCGGTGATCAGCCGCCGCGTATTCCAGGCGAAATAGGCCAGCAGCGAGGCCGCGAACATCGCGAACAGCAGCAGATAGACCAGCGTCAGCCGGAACGCCGTGGTGCGGACGAGTTTACCGAATGCCGTCACGGATCATGTACCCGGCGCCGCGGATCGTGTGCAGCAGCGGCCGCTCGAAGCCCTTGTCGATCTTGGAGCGCAGCCGCGAAATGTGCACGTCGATCACGTTGGTCTGCGGATCGAAATGATAGTCCCAGACGTTCTCGAGCAGCATGGTGCGCGTCACCACCTGGCCGGCATGCTTCATCAGATATTCGAGCAGGCGGAATTCGCGCGGCTGCAGCGTCAGCTCGTCCTTGCCGCGGGCGACGCGGTGGGAGAGCCGGTCGAGCTCGAGATCGCCGACGCGGTAGAGCGTGTCCTCGGCAGGTCCCCCGCGGCGGCGCGACAGCACCTCGACCCGGGCCAGCAGCTCGGCGAAGGAATAGGGCTTTGGCAGATAGTCGTCGCCGCCGGCGCGCAGGCCCTTGATGCGGTCGTCGACCTGTCCGAGCGCGGACAAAATCAGCACCGGCGTGGTGTTGTCCTGGTCGCGCAGCGCACCGATCAGCGACAGGCCGTCGCGCTTGGGCAGCATGCGGTCGACCACCAGCACGTCGTAATCGCCGTTCTCGGCCATGGCGAGGCCTTCCTCGCCGTCGGCGGCGTGGTCGGCAATGTGTCCGACCTCGCGAAACGCCTTCACGAGGTAGTCGGCGGATTCGCGGTCGTCTTCAATGATGAGGAGGCGCATCGTGCGTTCGGCGGCGGTCAAGGAGGTCAACCTTCTCTAAACATGGCGCGAGCGGCAATCGCATGCAAGCCGAGTGGGAGACTCTGGCATCGAGAAAAAGGCGGGCGGTGAAGCTGGGGGGACCTCACCGCCCTAGGCCTTCCGACGGAGGGGGGCGTAATTCCACCGGAAGGTAGAGAGGGGAAGCGAACGTTGCGCTGCTTCCCCGAAGGGCGCCGTCGGCGGGGGCGACTGATGCCGGCGACACCCTTCATCTCGTAGGCCTCCTGAAGCCTCAGCCCTTGGCGAGGGGCACCGCGACGAAGCGCGACTGGCCGCCGCTCTTCACGCGCATCAGGACGCTGTTCTTGTTGTCGGTCCGCGCCATGTTGATGGCGTCGCGGACTTCGCCGGCGGTGGCCACGCTCTTGCCGCCGACTTCGAGAATCACGTCGCCTTCCTTGAAACCGCGCTCGGCCGCGGCGCTCTTCGGATCGACCTCGGTGACCACGACGCCTTCCTTGCCGGCGCCGGCCACCGAATTGGCGGGGGCAACGGTCATGCCGAGCTTGGGCACGTCGGTGCCCTTGCTCGCACCCTTGCCGCTATCATTGTCGTTGTCGGCCTTGGCCTCGACCGTATTCGGCAGCTGGCCGAGCGTCATGTTCACGACCTTGTCCTGGCCCTTGTGCAGCACGTTGAGCTTCACGGTCGCGCCGGGCGCCATGCCACCGATGGTCCGGGCAAGCTCGCGGGCGTCCTTGACGGACTCGCCGTTGACCGCGGTGATCACGTCACCGGACTCGATGCCGGCCTTCGCGGCCGGACCGTTGGCCTGAGGCTCCGCCACCAGCGCGCCTTCGGCCTTCTTCATGCCGAGGCTGTCGGCGATGTCGGAGGTGACAGGCTGAATCTGCACACCGATCCAGCCGCGGCTGACCGAGCCCTTGTCCTTGAGCTGGGCGACCACGCTCTTGACGGTGCTCGCCGGAATCGAGAACGCGATGCCGACGCTGCCGCCGGAGGGCGAGTAGATCGCGGTGTTGACGCCCATCACCTCGCCGTTGGTGTCGAAAGCGGGACCGCCGGAATTGCCCTTGTTCACGGGCGCGTCGATCTGGATGAAATCGTCATACGGACCGTTGCCGATGTCGCGGCCGCTGGCCGAGACGATGCCGGCGGTCACGGTGCCGCCGAGACCGAAGGGATTGCCGACCGCGAGCACCCAGTCGCCGATGCGCGGCTTGGCGTCGGCGAGCTTGGCGAACGGGAAGTTCGAGCTGCCCTCGACCTTGATCAAAGCGAGGTCGGTGCGCTGGTCGGTGCCGATCACCTTGGCGGTGTAGGTCTTGCCGTCATCGGTGGTGACCTCGACCTTGTCGGCGCCGTCGACCACGTGGTTGTTGGTCACGGCAAAGCCGTCGGCCGAAATGAAGAAGCCGGAGCCCTGGCCCTGCACGACGCGGCCACGGCCGCCCTTCAGGCCCGGGAAACCATCCGGACCGCCGAAGCGGCGGAAGAAGCGCTCCATCGGCGAGCCCGGCTGGAACGGCGCGGAGGAATCATCGCCGTCGTCGTTGCTCGCGGTCTTCTCCTTGATGTTGACCTTCACCGAGATCACCGACGGCTTCACACGCTCGACGATGTCGGCGAAACCGACCGGGCGTTCGACCTTGCGGACCTCGTTGTTGACCTGCGCATGCGCCGGGCTCGAGAACAGGTCGGCCGGCGAGGTCGAGGGGCTGAAGCCATAGACGGCCGCGCCGAGACCGGCGACGACCGAGGCCATCAGCGCGAACTTGCGCGCGGAAAACACCGACCGGCGCGGCTGCCGGTAGGACGGAAGGTTCGAGAGGTCGGGACGGTCGGTCATGCGGAGATCTCCAGGGCCTTGAAATCCATTTGGTGCCCGATGGCGGCACCTTACGGTCCTGAAGATGGGGGCTCCCGCCTTACCGTGCGCTGGCGGCGGGGTTAAACTTTTGTAATGAAGGGCTAGCTGCGATGCGGCAGTTCAGCGCACACCGAAAATTGTGGCTTCACAGGAACTTAACCGAGTTCCCGTGATGGCGTCGCAAGCGCGTTTTGGCGCGCTCAGCTTGCCCTGACGCTGACGATGAACTCGTCGACTTCGCGCTTCAGGGTCGCGGCCTGCTGCGACAGGTCGACCGCGGAATCCCGCGCCTCGGCGGCCATGCGGCCGGTCTGCGCGGAGGTCGAGGTGATCTGGACGATATGGTTGGAGACGTCGAGGGTTCCGTGCGCGGCGCTCTGGGCGCTGCGCGTGATCTCCTGCGTCGCGTTGCGCTGCTGGGCAGTGTCGACCTCGATGCCGGACATGATGGACGAGATCTCCGACAGCGTCTTGGAAATGCCGTCGATCGCGCCGCGCGTCTCCGCGGTGATGCCCTGTATGCTGGCGACATGAGAGGTGATCTCCTCCGTCGCCTTGCTGGTCTGATGCGCCAGATTCTTCACCTCGGAGGCGACCACCGCAAACCCCTTGCCGGCCTCCCCTGCCCGCGCCGCCTCGATGGTGGCGTTCAGCGCCAGCAGATTGGTCTGCGATGCGATTGCCTGCACGAGTTGCACGACCTCGCCGATCTTGTCGGCGGCATCAGACAGCGTGTGGATGGTGTCGCGGCTCTTCTCCGCCTGGGACGCCGCGCCCTCGGCGCGCTGCGTCGCGTCGGTGACGCGGCGGCTGATCGTGCCGATCGAGTTCGTCATCTCCTCGGCAGAACCGGCGACCGTCTGCACGCTGGCGCTGGCCTGGCTCGCCGCGCTCGCAACCGCATTGGCCTTGGTGCTGGTGTCGTTGGCGGTCCGCGACAGCGTCTCGGCGTTGCTCTTCAGATGCACCGCCGATGAGGCCACGTTGTCGACGACGCTGGCGACGAGGTCGTTGAAGCGCTTGATCCGGTCGTCCAGGAATTTCGATCGCTCGGCCTGGTGCTGGGCTTCGCGCAGCTGCTGCTCGGTGAGGTGGCGTCGCTCGAGCCCGTTGGTCTTGAAGACCTCCAGCGCACCGGCGAGCAGGCCGATCTCATTGGTGCGGCCGAGCCCCGGAACCGATGTCTGGAATTTCTGGTCCGCGACCTCGCGCATGGCATGCACGATCGCGGCCAGCGGACTGAGGATGCCGTTGCGCACGGCGAACCAGGTGGTGAGGCAGATCGCGACGGCGACGACGGCGATCACGCCGCAGGCCATCAGGAAATAGGAGAACGCGGTCTGCGCCTGCTGGTAGATCTGCATGGCATGGTCGCGCGCGGGGCCGCTCAGTGCTGCGAAGTCCGCCGACAGGCTGGTGATCTCGTTGTTGAGATAGAGCACCGCGATGAAGCCGGTGCCGCCGCCGATGCCCAGCAGAAACAATAATGCAGCGACGACGGCGCCGACCAGGAAGCGGATCGTCAGATTGCTGTTCGCGAACATCGGGGGACTCAAAGGCTGGAATCGAATCTTGCGACAAGCTTCCAGACAAAGGTCAACAGAGCATGAAACAAGCTGCGCCCAGCGGCGTAAGTATCACTACGTAGGCTAGGACGACTTCGCATCATCGGACATCAACGCGGCGAGCCGCGCCTGTTCGTCCGCAGTGAGCGGCGGAGCAGGTATGTCTGCACCACTCCGCGAGCGACGGCGGATTTGCAGCCACAGCGCCAGGCCACCGCCGATCAGAAGCAGCGGCCCGAGCAGCCACAGCAGCAGGGTCTGACGTTCGAAGCGTGGCTTCAGCAGCACGAACTCGCCGTAGCGCGCGACCAGGAAGTCGAGCACCTGCGAGTTGCTGTCGCCGGCGCCGATGCGCTCGCGCACCAGGAGCCGCAGGTCGCGCGCCAGCGGCGCATCGGAATCGTCGATCGACTGGTTCTGGCAGACCATGCAGCGCAGCTCGCGCGACAGCTCCCGCGCGCGGGCTTCCTTGGCGGGATCCGGCATGATCTCATCGGGCTGCACGGCGTGGGCCGCAGGCAAGGCCAGCAGCATCAGCAGGACGAACGCGGCCATCATCCGGCGCATCGGATCACTCCGCCGGCTGGAGGCGCTGCTTGGCCCGCGCCGGCTTCGGCGCGCCGACCCGCAGCCGCCGGTCAGACAGCGACAGCACGCCGCCGAATGCCATCAGCACCGGCCCCCACCAGATCAGGAGCACCAGCGGCTTGTGATAGATGCGCACGGCGATGGCGCCCTCGGCATTGGCCTCGCCGAGCGAAATGTAGAGCTGGCTCGCGCCGCGCGTCAGCAGTGCGGCCTCGGTGGTCGAGGAGCCGCGGGTGGTGAAGCTGCGCTTGGAGGGCGTCATGACGCTGAGTGGCTTGCCATCGAGGCTGACGTTGAACTCGGCGATCATCTCGCGGTAGTTCGGGCCCTGACGCTGCAGCACCCCGTCGAGCTTCACGTCGAAGCCGGCGATGTGGGCGACGTCGTTCTGCTTCATGGTCGCGATATATTCGCTGTTCCAGGTGGTCTCGCAGACGATCCCGATCAGCGCGACGCCGAGGCCGGCATGCGCGAACGTCGTGCCCCAGGCCGAGCGCGGCAGGCCGCGCGCCCGGTGCAGCACCGTTGCAAACGGCAGCCGGACGAGCCCGGTCCGCTCGACGATGTCGGTGACGGCACCGCCGATGACGAAGATGCCGAGCCCGATCGCGAGCGGCGCCAACGTGCTGCCGCCGCTGGCCCAGCCCCAGGCGATGGCGACGGCGACGAGCCCGGCGACGCCCGCCGCGAGCAGGCGCTGCGTGACGCCGAGCAGATCGCCGCGCTTCCACGCCAGCATCGGCCCGAACGGCACGGCAAGCAGCAACAGCGTAAACAGCGGCGCGAAGGTGAGGTTGTAGAAGGGCGCGCCGACCGACATCTTGAAGTCGGCGAGCATTTCCATCGCGAGCGGATAGAGCGTGCCGAACAGCACGACCGCGCAGGCCACGGTGAGCAGCAGATTGTTCAGCACCAGCGCGCCCTCGCGCGAGATCGGCGCGAACAGGCCGCCCTGCTTCAACGACGTGGCGCGGCCCGCGAACAGGGACAGGCTGCCGCCGATGAACAGGCAGAGGATCAGCAGAATGAACACGCCGCGGGTGGGATCGGTGGCGAAGGCGTGCACGGAGGTGATGACGCCCGAGCGCACCAGGAAGGTGCCGAGCAGCGACAGCGAGAAGGTCAGGATCGAGAGCAGGATGGTCCAGACCTTCAGCGCGTTGCGCTTCTCCATCACCAGGGCGGAATGGAGCAGCGCGGTGCCGGAGAGCCACGGCATCAGCGAGGCGTTCTCGACCGGATCCCAGAACCACCAGCCGCCCCAGCCGAGCTCGTAATAGGCCCAGTACGAACCCATGGCGATGCCGAGCGTCAGGAAGATCCAGGCGACCAGCGTCCACGGCCGCACCCAGCGCGCCCAGGCCGCGTCGATCCGGCCCTCCATCAGCGCCGCGATCGCGAAGGAGAACGAGATCGAAAAGCCGACATAGCCGAGATAGAGCATCGGCGGATGCACGGCGAGGCCGATGTCCTGGAGCACCGGATTGAGATCGCGCCCCTCGATCGGCGGGGTGGCGATACGCAGGAACGGGTTCGACGTCACGAGGATGAACAGGTAAAAGGCGCTGGCGACCCATGCCTGCACGGCAAGCACGTGCGCGCGCAGCGACAGCGGCAGATTATTGCCGAACGCCGCAACGAGCCCGCCGAACAACGCGAGGATCGACACCCACAACAGCATCGAGCCTTCATGGTTTCCCCACACGCCGGTGATCTTGTAGAGCAGCGGCTTCATCGAGTGGGAGTTCTCGTAGACGTTGGCGACGGAAAAGTCCGAGTTCACGTGCAGCATCACGAGAGCTACGAACGAGGCACCGACGAACAGGAGCTGCGCCAGCGCCGTGGATCGCGCCACATTCATGAGCGCGACATCGTAGAGGCGCGCGCCAATCAGGGGCACGATTGACTGGATCAGTGCGAGCCCAAGCGCCAGCACCAACGCGTAATGTCCGGATTCTGCGATCACCGCATTGCTCCCCGCGGATTGCCCTGTGCGGTCGTCGCCGCGGGCTTGCCCGCATCGGACGTCTTGCCGCTATCAGAGGGCTTGCCGCCGTAATCGTCCTTCCAGTGCCCCTGCTTCTTCAGGGCATCGGCAACGTCCTTGGGCATGTAGGTCTCGTCGTGCTTGGCCAGCACGGTATCAGCCTTGAACACGCCATGGGCGTCAAGCGCGCCCTCGGCGACGACGCCCTGCCCTTCGCGGAACAGGTCGGGCAGGATGCCCTTGTAGGCCACCGGCAGCTTGGCGTTGCCATCGGCAACCTCAAAGGTCACCGCGAGATTGTCGCCGCGCTGGAGCGAACCGGGCTGTACCAGCCCGCCGAGGCGAAACCGCTTGCCGGGCTCGACGTGCTTCTCGGCGACCATGGTCGGCGTCGAGAAGAACACGATGGAGTCGCGAAGTGCGTTGAGCACCAGCGCGGCCGCGAGCGCGAGCACGGCGAGCGAGCCGCCGATGATGGTCATACGTCGCTGCTTGCGCGTCATGGCGTATCCGTTCTCCGCGTCTCTTGTCCCGACATCGTCATCCGCCGAGCCCGAGAGTCCTGAGGCCTTCATCGAGTTGGCGCAGCCGCTCGGCGTCGCTGGCAACCGCCTGCCGGGCATCGGCCGATGCCCCCATGGCCTTGTCCCGCTCGCCCATCACGAGATAGGCGCGCACCAGCCGCAGCCATCCATCGACGTCGTCGCCGTTCTGCTTCAACCGGGTGGCCAGACGATCGACCATGCCGCGCACCATCGCGTTGCGATCGCCTTCGGCCATATCCTTGGACGCAGCAATCGTCTCGTCGGACAGCGCCGGCATCGTCCCGCCACCGACCCGCACCAGCGAGGACTGCACCAGGGCACGCCACGGCGCATCCGCGGGCGCTTTCGCAAGCAACGCGCGCCAGATCGTGGCTGCATCGTCCTTGCGGCCGTCCTGCTCGGCGGCAAGGCCGAGGAAGTAGTTCGCCTTGGGATCGTCCGCGTTCAGGGCGTGCGCACGCTCAAATTCCGCCTTGGCCTCGACGGTCACCACACCCCCGGCGGCAGCCGAGATCGCTTCGCCGAGATCGGACCGGCGTTCCGCGCTCTCGCCATTGTAGGTGAGCGAGTTGCGATAGGCGCGCACGGCATCGTCGAAACGGCCGAGCCGCTCCAACACCGGCGCAAGCACATTCCAGCCGCGCCCGTCGGTCGGATTCTTCTCCAGATGTTGCTGGACCTGCACGACGAGATTCTCGAGCGACTGCGCCACGCCGGACCCGGATCCACGCTCGCGCTGCGCCAGGGGAAAGTCCTGAAGCCGGGGCGAGCCGAGTGGCATGTAGACGCCGATCGCAACGAGCGGCAGGCCAGCGAGCGCCAGCACGGCCGCCGCGCGGCGCCATTTGAGATTCGATTTCGGCGCCACGACGGGCTCGCTGGCGGCCGCGGCGAGCAGCCTGCGGCTGATCTCGACGCGCGCAGCCTCGGCGTCCGGCGCAGGAATCAAGCCTGCGGCGAGATCACGCTCGATCTCGGCCAGCTGGTCCTTGTAAACCGCGACCTCGCTGCCCTGGTCTTGCGCGCGTCCATTGCGGCCAAGCGGCCAGAGCACGGCGAAAATCGCCGCGACCGTCATCAGCGCGAACACGAACCATAGCGTCATCTGGCAAGCTTCCGGCAGCGCACGAACCGCGCCCATAGGTGGCTTTACACCACGGCCGGATGATGCGGCAATTGACAATTGTCAATTTGGCGCGACCGCGCACGGTCTCGAAACGGTGAAAATCCAACGGCTTAGCCGATCTCGAAGTCCGTACTTTGCGCGGCGTCCTCACCGTGGCCGTTGAAGGCCCTCAGGAAGTATGTTCCCGGCTTGACTGCGTCCGGCAATCTGATGCGCAGCGCTCCGACGGGAACCGGGGATGCAACCCTCGTGATTGTCTCGGAGAGTTGCCGACCGCTTGCCTTCTCGACCAGCACCACTTTGGCGCCGACCATCAGTCTTTGATACTTGGCAACAATGATGCGGTTCTCAATTTCGATGGAGCTGATTACGGGTTTCATGCGCCCACAAATAGAAGTTCCCCGGACTTGCACGGGGACCGTACGGCGCACCACCGGCACCGTCAACCACAAATTGTGATCACGAAAATATGCGCTTAGGCTAGCTTGCGCGCGACGATTTACGCTCGCCGGTCGCTGCGTTCTCCGCGGCCCGGCTCATCAACGAGGCGTAATCATCGCCAAACAGCACCTGGCAGAAGCGAATCGCGGCCTGCACCTGCTGCTGCCGATAGGTGCGCACCTTGTGATCGGCGGCGCGCAGCGACTGCACCAATTGCTCGGTCGAGCGTTCGACATACTGCTGAAGGTCGGAATAGGTGCGCAGCGTCACCTCGTTGATCGCAAGCTCGCTCGCATAATTGCGGCAGGTCGCGACGAAATCGATCAGCGCCGCCGTTTCCTCCACCTCGGTGCTGTCGATCCGTGCGCCCGGCGGAATGTCTTTCTCGGGGCGCTGGCGCAGGATGCGGCGAACGCGGCCGGGAACGCTGTCGATCTCGGATTGCAGCGCATTGGAGATGTCGGCCCGGATCGAGGTCAATTGCTTGCCCCAGGCGGAATCGTTGCGCAGGTCGAGCTCGGTGCGCAGGCCGCGCACGCCGTCGTGCAGCGCCTTGAGGTTGCCGGCAACGTTGTCGAAATGGCCGCGCTTGATGTCCATGCGCAGGGTAGCGGCAACACAGGACAGGTCGTGCAGCGCGATCGTGACGGCAACGCCGTAAGGCGTCGCCGCGACGCGGATCTCGTCGTCGGACGCGGCAATCTTGATGGCGAGGCGGATGATCTGCCACGGGGCAGTCATCCGCTGCACCACGATCGACAGCGCGAAGGGCAGCATTTGCGGCGTCTGCAGGACCGGAATGTTGAGCGCCGACGTCACCGAGGCGATCTGCGGATCGCCGAAAGCGCGCAGAGTGCGCGGCAGCTTCTCGTTCAAGCCGGCGATGGCCTCCCGGACCTGAAGCACCGCTCCGATCGAATAGAGGTCCTCGATCACGTTGGGCGGGCCGACCCGGGCGAGCGCGCGCGACTTGTCGCCGCCGCCGGGACCGGTCAGCTCGAAAATGGCATCCGCAGCCACCCCCTGGAGCTTCTGCGCGAGGGCCTCGACCTGCCCCGCACTATCGGGGGGCATCCGCGCCAGCGCGGCCTCGAACTCGTTCACCTTGTCCGGTGCGCCGTCGCGGCCGAGCCATTGCCAGATCGGCTGCAGCGAAGTGCGGCGGATCTGGCCGACCCGCAGCGGGACGCCGGCCTCGATCAGGAACGGTTCCAGCGCCTGGAACAACAGCCGCGACAGATCGTCCGTGCGCGGCGGCGGGGCTTCATCGGCTTCCGACTTGCGGACGATCTTGCGCAACTGCTCGAGCACGAGGGTCGCGACAGCCGTATCCTGGCCGCGCTCGAGCGCGCGCTCGAACTCCCGCATCAGCAGCGCCTGCGCCTGCGGCGGGAGCTGCGCGAGATATTCCCTCAGCCGCTCGATCGATGTCTGGCTCATGCGCCCGGGTAATGCACGGTAAAATGGCGGACATGGGATGGGTCCGGCGCGATCATAGGAGGCCCCCACTTAAGAAGCCGTTTAGGACGTCGGAGCGAATCCCACAGGTTTGCTGCGGCCGGGCGTCGGTGAGGACGAATATCCCTGTCGGAACAACGGATTATACGCCCGGAAGGACCAGCTCGGCACGCAGGCCGCCGGTCGGCGCACCACCGAGCGAGAGGCTGCCGCCATAAAGCGCGGCGAGATCGACCACGATGGACAGGCCCAGCCCCGAGCCGGGCTTGGACTCGTCGAGCCGCTGGCCGCGCCGCGAGACCTGCGCCCGCTCGGCTTCCGACAAGCCGCGGCCGTCGTCATCGACGATGATCCGCAGCCGCGGGCCCACCCCGGCCTGGTGCGGCGCTTCCACGAGGACCTCGATGAAGACGCGCGAGGCCGCCCATTTGCAGGCATTGTCGACGAGATTGCCGACCATCTCCTCCAGATCCTGCCGCTCGCCGCGAAATTTTGCCGACGGATCGGCCTTGGCGTCGACCATGATGCCACGGTCGCGATGGATCTTCTCCATGGTCCGCCGCAGCGCCTCGATGGCAGGCGCCACCTCCGTCACCGTCCCAACGACCGAGACCCGCGCCGCGATGCGCGCACGCTCCAGATGATGGGCGACCTGGTCGCGCATCACATCCGCCTGCTCCATCACCTTGGCCGCGAAGGGATCGGCGATGTGGGCGCCGGCCTCGTTGACGATGACAGAGAGCGGCGTCTTGATCGCATGGGCGAGATTGCCGACATGGGTGCGTGCGCGCTCGACGATTTCGCGATTGGCATCGATCAGCGCGTTGGTCTCGCGCGCCAGTGGCGCGATCTCGACCGGGAATTCGCCCTCGAGCCGCTCAGCCCGCCCGGAGCGGATATCGGCGATCGATTCCGAGATGCGCTTGAGCGGTGCGAGGCCGAAGCGGACCTGGAACACGGTCGTCAGCAGCAGCACGATGCCGAGCGCGGTGAAGGTGCCGCCGAGATAGTAGTCGAAACTGCGCGTCTCGTCGAAAATCTCGGTATCGTCGCCGGCGACGCTGACCAGAAATTTGCCGTCGGCGCCGAGATCGACGGGACGCTCGACCATGCGCAGATTCTGCCCCTCGGGCCCGTCGACATAGGCCAGCCGGATTCCGGCGGCGGTGAGCTCGGTGCCCTGCTCTTCCAGCTTCGGCAGCTTCTTGTCCCAGAGCGAGCGCGAGGAGCGCACCTCCGGCTTTTCGGTGTCGGTCCGCGTGATCTGCCAGTACCAGCCGGACAACGGCAGCTCGAACAGCGGCTCGCCGAGCGACTGGAACTGGCGGTCCGGCGGCTCGTCGGGGGTCGCGACCTCGGCGATGAGGGTGCGGAGATAGAGATTGAGCCGGCGGTCGAAGGCGCGCTCGGTGGCGTTCTTGTAGACCGACGACAACACCACGCCGGTGATGGCCAGAATCACCACGAGCCAGGCGGTCGCCGACAGGAACAGGCGGGTCGCAAGCGAACTAGCGGCCATCGGAATGATCCGGGAAGGCGCAGGGTGGCGGGCGTCAGAACTCATGTCCCGGACCAAGGCCCCTGTCAGGCTGCCCGTCAAGCCCCGGAACGCCTCAGGCGGCCGGCGGGGTTAGGAGATAGCCGAGGCCGCGGACAGTCTGGATGATGTCGACGTCGAGCTTCTTGCGGATGCGGCCGACGAACACCTCGATCGTATTCGAGTCGCGGTCGAAGTCCTGGTCGTAGAGGTGCTCGACCAGCTCGGTGCGCGAGACCACCCGGCCGGAATGGTGCATCAGGTAGGCCAGAAGCCGATATTCGTGTGAGGTCATCTTGACGGGATTGCCTGACACGCTGACGCGGCCGGTCCTGGTGTCGAGCGTGACGGGGCCGCAGCTGAGCTCGCTCTGGGCATGGCCGGTCGAGCGGCGCAGCAGCGCGCGGATACGGGCCAGCACTTCCTCCAAATGGAACGGCTTTGCGACATAGTCGTCGGCGCCGGCATCGAAGCCCTGCACCTTGTCGCTCCAGCGGTCGCGTGCGGTGAGGATCAGGACCGGCATGGTGCGGCCGTTGCGGCGCCAGGCCTCCAGCACCGAGATGCCGTCCTTCTTCGGCAGGCCGATGTCGAGCACGACGGCATCATACGGCTCGTTATCGCCGAGATAGTGCCCCTCCTCTCCGTCGAAGGCGCGATCGACGACATAGCCGGCGTCGGTCAACGCCTTGGTGAGCTGGCGATTGAGATCGGGGTCGTCCTCAACAACGAGCAGGCGCACGCTTCTCTCCAGACATAGGCCGCATCAACACCGCCCCAGATGAGCAATTCCGGCGTGAACTGAATATGAACGCGGGGAACCGGGCGCGTTACTTTTTGGTCATATACGATGTGTCCGCAGCCCATGCGACTGCGCCCGCCATGCGACCGGACGAGCCGGCAACATGGCGGGCGCAGTGTGCCGCGTCCCGCGGCAGGTCCGCCCTTCCCGTGATTCGGCCGTCAGGTCCGGAAGAACACGAACCAGATGACGGCGAGGATCAGGATCGCAAGCCCGGTCGAGATGGCGAGCAATGCGGCAACTGACGGCCCAGGTTCGCCCTGACGCGCCTCGGTTGGTGTTTCGACGATCTGACGCTGCTCTCGCGTGGTTGCCATGATGCCCTCAATCTCTGCGTGTCGCCTCCGATGACCGCGACCTCCTCGCAGCCGTGCATGTGGAGCCAACGCCCGATCCGATGTGATGTTCCGGCTTTTCCCACCCCAATGGACCGCGACCCCACGCCCGGCGGCCGGTTAACGCAGTTGCAAGATTCAACGCCCGGCCTTGCTATGATTCGCTGTTTCCCGATGGTATCCTCATAGGTCTGTCCTTGTTGCGTTTGGAGTAGCCCATGGCCCCCCGCGCCAATTGGAAGGGTTTTCTGCGTTTGTCGCTCGTGACCTGTCCGGTCGCGCTCTATCCGGCCACTTCGGATACCGAGAAGGTCTCCTTCAACCAGATCAACCGCAAGACCGGCCACCGGATCAAGTACCTCAAGGTCGACGCCGAGACCGGCGACGAGGTGACGTCCGAGGACATCGTCAAGGGCTACAAGGTCGACACCGACACCTATATCGAGGTCACCAAGGACGAGCTCGACGACATCGCGCTCGACTCGACCCACACGATCGATATCGACGAGTTCGTGCCGAAGTCCGACATCGACAACCGCTATCTGATCCGCCCCTATTATCTCGTGCCCGACGGCAAGGTCGGCCATGACGCCTATGCGGTGATCCGCGAGACCATCCGCAGCATGGACAAGGTCGCGATCGGCCGCGTCGTGCTGACCAACCGCGAGCACATCATCGCGCTGGAGCCGCTCGAAAGCGGGCTGATGGGCACGCTGCTGCGCTACCCCTACGAGGTCCGCAGCGAGGCCGAATATTTCGACGACATCCAGGACGTGAAGCTGACCAGGGACATGCTCGACCTCGCCAAGCACATCGTCGAGAAGAAGTCCGGCGCGTTCGACCCCGAGCTGTTCGAGGACCATTACGAGACCGCGCTGATCGATCTCATCAACAAGAAGCGCAGCGGCGCCCCGATCACCGCCAAGGCCGCGCCGAAGAGCGGCGGCAACGTCATCAACTTGATGGACGCGCTGAAGAAGAGCATCGCGAGCGAGAAGGACGCCGCGCCTGCGGCGAAGGTCGCCAAAGAGACCGCGAAAGCCAAGAAGCCGAAGAAGCGCGTCGCGGGCCAGCGCGAGATGCTGCTGCCGATCGCCGGCAAGGGCGGCAAGGATGCTGCTGCGAAGACGGCGACCAGGGAAGCGACCAGGGAAACTTCGAAGAAGGCCGACAAGCCGGTGCGCGCGCCTGCTCGGGCGAAGAAGGCCGGCTAGCCGCATCCCCCCGCGATCGCGCCGTGATGCCACACCTCGCCGATCTGGCGGCCTGACATGCCCTGGTCGAGGGCGTTCGACGATCCCGTTCGCGTCAGCAACAAGCGCCAGCTGCTGACGCTTCAGGAGGCGGCCGACTACATCATGCGGCTGCCCGAGGACGTCCAGCACGAGCCGCGCTGGCAGACCGCCATCGAGACCTTGATCAAGGCGGCCGAGACCGGCGGCGGCTGGGTGATGTTCGCCCGCATCGCCATGTTGCGGGCGCTGAATGCGGACGACCGGCGCGGATGAGCGCCATGGTGTCCTCGCCGGCCCGTTGGCGAACAGGCTCAACAATTGGTTAAGCGGCGCCGCGATGACGCACTGACGGGCGCTGTGCCCGCGCAGCCCTGGGGTGGCTTGGCGATATCGATCCAGTTGCACGGATCGATGGAACCTTAATTTAATGAATGCCGTCGTATGAGCAGTGGCGCGCTCGCCCGGGCTTAATACTTTTGGCGCGCATGAAGACTTATTCGATCTATTTGCAAGTCCGATAGCGACGCGGCCATACGTTGGATCGGATGAACGGGAGTTGGCAATGCGTTTGCTTAGGTCCTTCCTTGCCGATGAGAATGGTGCAACCGCGATCGAGTACGGCCTCATTGCCGCAGGCATCGCGCTGGCGATCATAACGGCCGTGAACACCATGGGCGGCGCCCTCCTCAACAACAAGTTTGTCGCGATCAGCACGGGGATAAAGTAGCCCGCTCCCCGATTTGGCCGGCCAACATCGGCGATATCGCCACGGCATTCGACTTCCCCTGTCATTTCCAGACCGACGCGCCTGCAGCAGCGCGCCTGCGTGACGGCCCGCCGCAGCCCACCCATGTCCCGCGCGCGGGCCATGATCTGGGTCAACAGCATCAGGACGGCGACGTCTAAGCATGGAGGCCGGGTTTCCTCCCTGCCGGCCAGTCCATGCATCCAGACCTTCCGTACTCCCAATTGAAGATCCGCCGCGTCCGGCTCGATACCGGCCGCGAGAACGTTGTCGTCGTCTCCAGGCAGTCGAAGGCGCTGCGCGCGGAGATCTTCCGCGGCTTCAGCCGCGTCGAGCTGCGTCAGGGCAGCAAGGTCCTGCTGGCGACGTTGCTGATCACGGACGACGATACGCTGGTGGCCCCGGACGAGATCGGACTCTCTGAACCCGCGTTGCGGCGTTTCGGGCAAGGCGCCGGCACGCTGGTCACGGTGAGGCCCGCGGCGCCGCCGGAGAGCCTGGAAGCGGTGCGCGCGAAGATCCGCGGGCGAACCCTGAGCCCGGCCGAAATCGGCGCGATCATCAACGACCTCGCACATTATCGCTACTCGGACATGGAGATCGCCGCCTTCCTGATCGGATCGGCGAGCTTCATCACCAGCGACGAGTTGCTCGCCCTCACCGGGGCGATGGCGCAGGCCGGCACGCAATTGGTGTGGCCAACGCCTGTCGTCGTCGACAAGCATTGCATCGGTGGCATTCCCGGCAATCGCACCTCGATGGTCGTGGTGCCGATCGTCGCCGCCCATGGCCTGCCGATCCCGAAGACTTCTTCGCGCGCCATCACTTCGCCTGCCGGCACCGCCGACACGATGGAGGTGCTGGCGCGGGTGAATGTCGGCGTCGAGGAGATGAAGGCGATCGTCTCGGCCTGCAACGGCTGCCTGATCTGGGGCGGACACGTGAACCTGTCGCCGGCCGACGACGTCCTGATCTCGGTCGAGCGCCCGCTGAGCCTCGATACCC
The DNA here is from genome assembly GCF_009176685.1 of Bradyrhizobium sp. TM102. Taxonomy (NCBI): domain Bacteria; kingdom Pseudomonadati; phylum Pseudomonadota; class Alphaproteobacteria; order Hyphomicrobiales; family Nitrobacteraceae; genus Bradyrhizobium; species Bradyrhizobium sp. TM102. The sequence continues at coordinate 5,587,709 of NZ_AP021855.1, forward strand.
GCGAGCAGATGGTCGCCTCCATCATGTCCAAGAAGATCGCGGCAGGCTCGACGCATCTGTTGATCGACATTCCGGTCGGGCCGACCGCGAAGGTCACCAATGGCGTCGAGGCGATGCGGCTGCGCAAGCTGTTTGAACTCGTCGGCGACCGTTTCGGCCGCACGGTCGAGGTGATCACGACCGACGGAAGCCAGCCGATCGGCAACGGCATCGGGCCGGTGCTCGAGGCCAATGACGTCATGGCCGTGCTCGGCAACGACAAGGATGCGCCGCGCGACCTGCGCGAGAAATCGCTCCGGCTCGCCGCCCATCTGCTGGAATACGATCCGAAGCTGCGCGGCGGCGCCGGCTATGCGAGGGCGCGCGAACTGCTCGACAGCGGCGCGGCGCTGAAGCAGATGCAGAAGATCATCGACGCCCAGGGTCCGTCGACATGCAGCAGCGAGCTCGGATCGCTCAGCTTCGACGTCAAGGCGGCGCATGACGGCACCGTGTCCGCGATCGACTGCCTGCGTCTTAACCGCCTCGCCCGCACCGCCGGCGCGCCGCTCGACAAGGGCGCCGGTATCCGCCTGTTCAAGAAGATCGGCGATCGCGTCGAGCAGGGCGAGCCGCTCTATCGTGTCTACACGTTCGACCGCCCCGAGCATGATCTCGCCGCCGATGCCGCCACCGAGGAGACCGGGTTCGTCGTCAACGGTCATGACGCCCTGCAAGGCAAGTCGGCGCCGTGAGCACGATCGCGCTTCAGACCCTGCCCGGCGGCAGCGATGCGGCAAAGCGCCTCGCGGCGCGGCTCGGGCTTGCCTGCAGCGAGATCGCCGTGCATCGTTTTCCGGACGGCGAGCTGCGTGTCGCCGTCGCGCCGGCGGCCGACACCACAATCCTCTATGCCCCGCTCGATCAACCGAACGACAAGCTGATCGCCCTGCTGTTCGCTGCGGAGGCGCTGCGACGCAACGGCGCGAAGCGGCTGGTGCTGGTCGCGCCCTATCTCTGCTACATGCGGCAGGATGCTGCATTTCATCCGGGCGAGGCCATCAGCCAGCGGGCCATGGGCAATCTGCTTGCAACGACCGTGGACCGTATCGTCACCGTGGATGCGCATTTGCACCGCACCCCCGACATCAGATCGGTCTTTCCGGGTATCGAAGCGGAGAACCTGTCCGCCATGCCAGCGATCGCGAACGCGCTGGCGACGAGCGGCATCGATCCCGCGACAATCGTGATCGGACCCGACAGGGAGTCCGAGCCCTGGGTGAACGACATCGCGAGCCGGCTGCGACTGCAGCACACGGTGGCGCAAAAGACGCGGCACGGCGATCGTTCCGTGGCGATCAGTTTTGCCGATCCCGGCCTGCTCGCGGGACGGCCGGCGCTGCTGGTGGATGACATCGTCTCCTCCGGGACGACGCTGATGGCCGCGGCGAAGGCCCTGACGGCGATGGGCGCCACCGCCGTCGATGCGGTCATCACGCACGCGCTGTTTCCACCCGCGATGACCGTCGCGTTCGCCAGCGCCGGCATCCGGTCAATCCGCTCGACCGACAGCGTTCCGCATCCGACCAACGCGATTTCCCTCGACGAGAGTCTCGCGGCCGCCTTGCGGTCCGAGCTGACGACGACACTTCCCCCGGAGACGACGCCATGAGCATCACCGTTCGATTTTGCGGCGCCGCCCGCACCGTGACCGGTTCGAGCTATCTGTTCCAGACCGCGACCGGCCGCTTCCTGGTCGATTGCGGCCTGTTCCAGGGCCAGAAGACGCTGAAGGAGCTCAACTACGGCGCCTTTCCGTTCCGCCCCGCCGATATCGATGCCGTGCTGCTCACGCACGCCCATATCGACCATAGCGGTCTCTTGCCGAAGCTCGTGCGCGCGGGATTCGACGGACCGATCCTGGCGACGCGCGGCACGATCGACCTCTGCTCCTACATGTTGCCAGACGCCGGCAGCATCCAGGAATCGGAGGTCACGCAGCTCAACCGTCGCAATGCCTCGCGCGGACGAAAGCAGGTCGCGCCGATCTACACGCAGGCCGATGCCATTGCATCGCTGCAATCGTTTCGCGCGGTCGACTATGAACGCTGGACCGACGTGATCCCGGGCGTCCGCGCGCGCTACTGGAACGCCGGCCATCTGCTCGGCTCGGCCTCGATCGAGCTCCAAATCGCCGAACGGGGCGCGCCACGTCCACTGCGCGTGCTGCTGTCCGGCGATGTCGGGCCGGAGGCCAAGCTGCTGCAGCCCGATCCCGAAGCGCCGGCCGATTTCGACTACGTCATCTCGGAATCGACCTACGGCGACCGGCTGCGCGAGGCCACCACACCTGAGCTCCGCCGCAAGCACCTCGCGGCCGAGGTGCATGATGCCGCGACGGCCGGCGGCGCACTGCTGATGCCTGCCTTCGCGGTCGAGCGCACCCAGGAGCTGATCGTCGATCTCGTCGACCTGATGGAGCACGGCGAGATTCCGACCGCGCCGATCTTCCTCGATTCTCCGCTCGCGATCCGCGCCACCGAAGTGTTTCGCCGCCATGCCGAGAGCCTCGACCCATCCGTCGATGCCGCGCGCCTGCTCAACTCCCCGCATCTCAAATTCACCGAGACCGCAGACGAGAGCAAGGCGATCATGCGCCTGTCCGGATTCCATATCATCATCGCCGCGAGCGGCATGTGCGACGCCGGCCGCATCCGCCATCATCTGAAGCGCTGGCTGTGGAACGAGCGCGCGACGGTGCTGCTCGCCGGCTTCCAGGCCAACGGCACGCTCGGCCGCTTCCTCCAGAACGGAGCCAAGGCCGTGCGGATCCAGGGCGAGGAGATCAAGGTCGCGGCTCGCATCCGCATGATCGACGAATATTCGGGCCATGCCGACGGCGCCGGCATCGCCAGCTGGATCGCGGCGCGCCGACCCATTTCCCGCGGGCTGTTCCTGGTCCATGGCGAGGAAGGCGCGATCGCGGGGCTCGCCGAACGCGTCGCCGAGCGCATCGTTCCGGCGGCCAGGGTCTACCAGCCGGTGCTCGACGATATCTACGAGCTCGCCGCTGCCGAACCGCGCGTGCTGGACGTCGATCACCGCCGGCGGCTCGCGCCGGAGGCCGTGACCCGTCTCGACTGGCACAACGAGATGTCGGAGCTCATGCTCGACATCAACGACAGGGTTGGGGCAGCCGCCGACGACCGCGCCCGCGGCGTCATCATCCGAAGGCTGCGCCGCGCGCTGGAGGAGAAGGCGTGACGGGACATGACGGCGCTGAAACGCGCCTCTCTCTTGTCCCGGACGCGCTGCAGCGTTCTTACGCTGCTGCGCAGAGCCGGGACCCAGACGGCTGCACATTCCGCCGGTGCATGGGCCCCGGCTCTGCAGCGCACCACGCCGCGGAGATGCGGCGCGCTGCGCTACGTCCGGGGCACGAGAACGCCGTTTGGCGATAGACATGGCTGCTCATCCTCGCGGCGCGTTTCGCCCGAGCTTTGCTATCCTCTTCCGCCCTTATCTCAGCAAGGGCGCGGGGAAGGCCGGGCGCCGGCTGGCACCCGAGGTCCCGTGTGTGCGAAAGAAACGCGCACGGGGTGGACGACAGGTGATGCCGGTCGCCCGGCCTTCCCTGCGCGATGGTTTTCACGGTGTCCTTCGTGCTCTCCCCGGGGAGCGATGCACTATTGCCCCCGTCGCCTTGCAGATGGCTGATGCACGCGCCCGGTCGGGCCGCCACATCACCGCAAGCCTTGACGCACAGACCCCGGGCGTCAGGACCACACGACTTCTCCGTCCGCGCACATCCCCATCCGCATCCCCGACGGCTGGCGTGCGCTCGCCATCGGGGCCGAACAAGGACGCTGTCAGCGCCGTGTCGTATCGCGCCTTGCCGCTGCTCACGGGATCTCCGCCCTGCAACCAACATGACGCGCCGACGCCGTCGCGGCCACCGCATCCCGGCCCGCGTCTCGTGACGATCGCGAAACGCCCCTTGTGGCGGGCGGGATGTGTCGGCTTGTACGGCAAAACAGAATTTCTGTAAACGCGAATATTTTGAGGCGTAGCCATAGACCCACCGCTGGTGTGTTTTGCCCGACAGGCAACACAAGCGATCGTAGCCCCCGATGCCGCGGAGCCGAATTCGAGCGCCGCTCCCACAGATGCATCTTCCCCGGATCCGGCTGCGGAACTTTGACCGCCATGTGAGTCCTGATAGTCTTCAGCAGGGCGTGGCTCGACGAACCATGCTGTCAATCGATGGACCGGAGCTGTTGAAGATGCGGATGAGAAGCGTGACGCTCTTGGCACTCAGCCTCTTGCTTGCCGGCGTCTGGTCTCAGGACAGCGCGAGGGGACAGACCGCGCCGCCGGTTTCGCTTGCTCCGCCCAAGGCATCGCCGCCACGGGCGAATGCCAAAAATTCCCCGGCAGCGTCGGACAGGATCTCACCGACACCCCCGACTGGCGGACTTCCACAAGCGCCGAATTCTGCCGCCGACTATGACGGCTTCCGTGCCACCAGTGACGACAATGACACTCCGGATCGGACGACGCGACCGATCAGGTCGCGCGCGGCAAAGGGCTCCACGCCCAATCCGGATACGCAAGGCAACACGGCTCAGCAATTGATCGATCAGGAAGATGAGGCGTTGAAGCGCAAGCTGATGATCTGCCGAAACTGCAAGTAGGACGGAGCTTCCCGTCGGCCGGATGGAGCGAAAGCGAAATCCGGGGCCGGCGCAGCGGGTGCAGCTATCCCCGATTGCACTTCGCTCCCTCCGGGCTATGGCAGCGCGCTGCATAGCTGACCTACCGCCTCCTTCGCGTCCCGCACTTTACCCTCCCGCAATTTCCTGATCCTCTCTCTCCCCAACGCCGGACCAACCGGCCTGCCCAGGGAGAGACGCCATGAAGCTCGGCACCGCCATTGCGGAAATCATGCGGCGCGAGGGGATCGAGATCCTCTGCGGCTATCCCGTCAACCATCTGATCGAGCACGCCGCCAAGGCCGAGATCCGCCCTGTGATGGTGCGGCAGGAGCGCGTCGGCATCCACATGGCGGATGCGATCTCGCGGGTGACGTCGGGACGCAGCATCGGCGCGTTCTGCATGCAGCATGGGCCCGGCGCGGAGAACGCGATGGGCGGCGTCGCGCAATGCTTCGGCGAGTCCGTTCCCGTCCTGGTGTTGCCGATGGGCTATCAGCGCCGGCTGGCGCATATCGAGCCGAACTTCAATTCCAGCGAGGCGATGAAGCCCTTTGCGAAATCGTCCGAGCCGATCATTCTGGCGACCGAGGTCGCCAACATCTTCCGCCGCGCCTTCACCAAGCTGAAGAACGGCCGCGGCGGCCCAGTCATCGTCGAAATCCCCTCCGACATGTGGAACGAGGAGGTGCCGGAGCCGCTCGACTACACGCCGGTGCTGCGCACCCGCTACGGCGCCGACCCCGTGCATGTGAAGGAGGCCGCCTCCCTGCTCGTCAATGCGAAGCGGCCTGTGCTCTATGCCGGCCAGGGCGTGCATTACGCGCAGGCCTGGCCGCAACTGAAGCGGCTCGCGGAGCGGCTGGCGATTCCCGTCACCACCAGCTTAGGGGGCAAATCCTCGTTCCCGGAAACCCATCCGCTCTCGCTCGGCTCCGGCGGCCTCGCGGTGCCGCGCGCGGTGCCAAAATTCCTCGCCGAGGCCGACGTCATCCTCGGCATCGGCTGCTCGTTCACCGAAACGAACTTCGGCATCGCGATGCCGAAGGGCAAGACCATCATCCATTCCACGCTCGATCCCAATCATCTCAACAAGGATGTGGAAGCGAAAATCGGCCTCGTCGGCGACGCCGGGCTCGTGCTCGACGCGCTGCTGGAGGAGGTCGGCAAGTCCGTCACCGCGGACCGTGATGCCTCCGCGGTCGCGGCCGAGATCGCGGCCTCGCACGAGGAGTGGCTGGCGAAATGGATGCCGAAGCTCACCAGCAATGACGCCCCCTTGAGCCCCTATCGCGTGCTATGGGACCTGCAACACACCGTCGACATCGACAACACCATCATCACGCACGATGCCGGCAGTCCGCGCGACCAGCTCTCCCCGTTCTGGAAATCGACGAAACCCCTCACCTATCTCGGCTGGGGCAAGACGACGCAACTCGGCTACGGCCTTGGCCTTGCCATGGGCGCCAAGCTCGCGAAGCCCGACAAGCTCTGCATCAATGTCTGGGGCGATGCGGCGATCGGCTTCACCGGCATGGATTTCGAGACCGCAGTGCGCGAGCGCATCCCGATCATGTCGATCCTGCTCAATAATTTCTCGATGGCGATCGAGCTGAAGGTGATGCCGGTCTCGACCGAAAAATATCGCTCGACCGACATCTCCGGCGACTATGCCGCGATGGCGCGGGCCTTCGGGGGCTATGGCGAGCGGGTGACCAAGCCCGAAGACATCATCCCCGCGATCAAACGCGGCATCCAGAAGACGCAGGAAGGCGTTCCGGTGCTGCTGGAGTTCATCACCAGCAAGGAGACGGAGGTGTCGCGGCCGGGGACGTGAGACGGGCCTCCGCCGCAACCGCTGGCTCAGGGCGCGGAAGATGTGATAATCCGGGCAGGTGCCGCGCATGTCGCGGCATCGAGCCGGATCAGGAATGACGTCCCCTTCCAACGAAATCGAACAACTCGAGCGCCGATTGCTGTCGGCCGCAGCCGAGACCGCGCAGCTGCGCAGTGAGCTCGCGACTGCGCGGGATCGCCAAAGCGCCAGCGCCGAGATCCTGCGCACCATCGCGGCCTCGCCCTCCGATGCCCGGCCGGTGTTCGAGGCGATCGCGTCGAGTTCCAAGCGCTTGCTCGACGGCTTCTCCGCCACCGTGCTTCAATTCATCGGCGACGAGCTGCATCTCGTGGCGTTCACGCCGACCAGTCCGGAAGCGGACGAAGGGCTCAAGGCGTCGTTCCCGCGCAAGATCGCGGAGTTTCCGACCTTTGCGCTGGTGCGTGGCGGCGAGACGATCCAGTTTCCCGACAGCGAAGCCGCCGACGTGCCGCAGCTGAACCGCGATCTGGCGCGGCTGCGCGGCTTCCGCAGCGTGCTGTTCATGCCGCTGATGAACCGGGGCACCCCGGTCGGCATGATCAGCGTCACCCGCGCCGAGCCTGGCGCGTTCACGCCCGACCTCGTGCAGCTGCTCCAGACCCTTGCCGACCAGGCCGTGATCGCGATCGAGAATGCACGGCTGTTCAACACGACGCGCGAGGCACTGGAGCGCCAGACCGCCACGGCGGACATTTTGAAGGTGATGGCGGCCTCGCCCTCGGACGTGCAGCCGGTGTTCGAGGCCATTGCGGCCAACGCCAACCGGCTGATCGGTGGCTTCTCCACGGCCGTGCTGCGCTATGTCGACGGTGCTGCGCACCTTGCCGCCTTCACGCCGACAGATCCGGCCGGCGATCGTGTGCTGCAGGCCTCGTTCCCGGTGCCGTTCGCGCAGTTCCCGCCCTACCAGCTCGTGGCCAAGGGTGCGGCGGCGCAACTGCCCGACACCGAGCTCGAGCCGGCCGCCCGCGACATCGCCCGCGCCCGCGGCTATCGCAGCATGCTGTTCGCGCCGCTGATGAGCGAGGGCGAAGCGATCGGCATCATCATCACGACGCGCCGTGCGACCGGCGCCTTCACTGAGCATCATGTGCGGCTGCTGCAGACCTTCGCCGATCAGGCGGTGATCGCGATCAAGAATGTCAGCCTGTTCAATGCGACGCGGGAGGCGCTGGAGCGTCAGACCGCGACCGCCGACATCCTCAAGGTGATCGCGGCTTCGCCTGCCGACGTCACGCCGGTGTTCCAGGCGATCTCCGACAGCGCCAAGGCGCTGATCGGCGGACATTCCTCCGCCGTCACCCGCGTCATCGACGGCCTGCTGCACCTGGCGGCCTTCACCACCGACAACGAGGCCGGCAACGCGGATCTGCTCAGCTCATTCCCGGCGCCGCTGGCGGCATCCGGCATTCACAGCCGGGTGGCGACGAGCGGAAAGTTCGCATTCCGCAGCGACATGCAGAACGAAGGCGACCTCACGGACGCCATGAAGGAGCTGGCGCGCACCAGAGGCTATCGCAGCATCCTCGTGATCCCGATGCTGCGCGACGGCGTTGCGATCGGCACCATTGGCGTGACGCGGCCCGAGGCCGGTCCTTTCCCGGACAAGGCGATCGCCCTGCTCCAGACCTTTGCCGACCAGGCCGTGATCGCCATCGAGAACACGCGCCTGTTCAACGAGGTGCAGGCGCGGACGCACGAACTTGCGGAGTCACTGGAGCAGCAGACTGCAACATCGGAGGTGCTCAGCGTCATCAGCCGATCGGCCGGGGATCTCGCGCCGGTGTTCGAGGCGATGCTCAGCAAGGCAATGCAGCTCTGCGGCGCCAGTTTCGGCGTACTCAACACCTACGACGGCATGCAGTTCCGCACGGCCGCAACTTACGGCCTGCCGCCTGCCTACGATGAATTCCGGCGCAAGGCGCCCCTCAACTATGGTCCGGCCACTGCGCCGGCGCGTCTTTTGAAGGGCGAACCGTTCGTCGAAATCGTCGACCTGCTGGAGTCCGACGTCTATCGCAGCGGCGAGCCGAACCGTCGGGCGCTGGTCGATCTCGGCGGCGCCCGCTGCCTGCTCGCGGTGCCGCTGCTCCAGGACGAGCGCGTGGTCGGCAACGTCATGATCTTCAGGCAGGAGAACCGACCCTTCTCGGAGAAGCAGATCACCTTGCTGAAGCAGTTCGCGGCGCAAGCCGTGATCGCCATCGAGAACGCGCGGCTGCTCGGTGAATTGCGTCAGCGCACCGAGAATTTGACCGAGTCGCTGCAACAACAGACGGCGACTGCCGACGTGCTCAAGGTTATCAGCCGCTCGGCGTTCGACTTGCAGGCCGTGCTCGATACGCTGGTCGAATCGGCGGCGCGACTATGCGAGGCCGATATGGCGGCGATTACCCGCAAATCCGGCAGCACCTATTTCCGGGCGGGCTCCTACGGCTTTCCAGCCAAATTCGTCGAATATGTAAGAGATCTTCCGGTCCGGCCGGACAGGCGTACCATCACGGGCAGGACTCTGCTCGGCGACAAGGTTGTTCATGTCACCGATGTGCTCGAGGACCCCGATTACTCCTTTGAAGGCCAGGAATTGAGCGGAAATCCGCGCAGCTTCCTGGGCGTGCCCCTGCTGCGCGAAGGCAGCACTGTTGGCGCTATCGTTCTCGCACGTCGCGCGATCCGGCCGTTCAGCGAAAAGCAAATCGAACTCGTTACCAGTTTCGCCGACCAAGCCGTCATCGCGATCGAGAATGTGCGCCTCTTCGACGAAGTGCAGGACCGCACGCGGGAGCTTGCGAAGTCGCTCGACGATTTGCGCGCGGCGCAGGATCGGCTGGTCCAGACCGAGAAGCTCGCCTCCCTCGGCCAGCTCACCGCCGGCATCGCGCATGAGATCAAGAACCCGCTCAACTTCGTCAACAATTTTGCCTCGCTGTCCGCCGAGCTGACCGACGAACTGAACGAGGTGCTCGCGCCCGTGACGCTCGCCGGTGATGTCCGCAGCGAAGTCGACGAGCTCACAGGGCTTCTCAAGGACAATCTCGGGAAAATCGTCCAGCATGGACGGCGCGCCGATTCCATCGTCAAGAACATGCTGCTGCATTCGCGCGAGGGCGGCGGCGAGCATCGGTTGAGCGACGTCAACGCCGTGGTCGAGGAGAGCCTCAACCTCGCCTATCACGGCGCACGGGCCGAGAAGCCGCAGTTCGACGTGACGCTGAAGCGCGAGCTCGATCCGGCGGCAGGCTCGGCCGATGTGTTCCCGCAGGAGATCACCCGGGTGCTGCTGAACCTGATCGGAAACGGATTCCATGCGGTCGCCAGGCGCAAGGCGGAGACCGCGGCGACGGGTTACGAGCCGGTCGTGACCGCCGCGACCCGCGACCGCGGCGATCACGTCGAGATCCGCATCCGCGACAACGGCACGGGCATCCCGGACGAGGTGAAGGAGAAGATGTTCAATCCATTCTTCACCACCAAGCCGGCCGGTGAAGGCACCGGCCTCGGATTGTCGATGAGCCACGATATCGTGGTGAAGCAGCATGGCGGCACGATCGACGTCGCGACCACGCCCGGCGAGTTCACCGAATTCACGATTGTGCTGCCGCGCAAGAGCAGCTTTTCGGACAAGCCCTGAGGACAACTTCGCCCGGGAGGCGTTTTGATGAATCTGGCGCGGTTCATTCGGCGACAACTCCTCTCGCTATCCGGCGTCGGCCTCATGCTCGGTGCGCTGTTCTTCGCGGCTGCACTGACGCCGACGCTGATCCCCAGGAGCTATCTCACGCAAGGTGTCCTCGCCGGCGGCTGCTTTGCGATCGGCTATTTCGCCGGCGTGCTGTGGCGGCGGCTGTGGCACTATCTCGAGCTGCCCGAGCCTTCGGCGCGCGCCAGATCGATTGCGAATGCGCTGGCGGCAGCCGCCTGCCTGCTCGTCGTCATCGTCTTCCTGTGGCGCGCAGCCGAATGGCAGAACTCGATCCGCGCCGTGATGAAGATGGCGCCGGTCGAGACCGCGCATCCGCTCAAGGTCTGCGTCATCGCCCTGGTCAGTTTCGTCGTGCTGCTGGTGCTGGGACGGCTGTTCGCACTCCTCGCCCGCTTCCTCGCCACGCATATGAGGCGCGTCATTCCGCGGAAACTCGCCAACGTCATCGGCGTACTCGCCGCAGGCCTGCTGCTCTGGTCGATCGCCAGCAATGTCCTGATCAACACGGCGTTTCGCGCACTCGATTCGTCCTTCCGCGAGCTCGACGCCTTGCACGAGCCCGAGCGGCCGCAACCGACCGCCGCCGATCGGACCGGAAGCCCGGCGTCGCTGGTGAAGTGGAACGAACTCGGACGCACGGGACGCCGGTTCATTGCCTCGGGTCCGAACGCAACCGAGATCAGCGCCGTCAGCGGAAGGCCGGCGCAGGACCCGGTCCGGGTCTATGTCGGCCTCGCCGGCGGCGCCACCGCGCAGGCGCGCGCCAGGCTTGCGCTCGAGGAGCTCAAGCGCCAGCGCGGTTTTGATCGCAAGATCCTGATCGTCGTCACGCCGACCGGCACCGGCTGGATCGACCCTGCTGCGATGGACACGGTCGAATATCTCCACCATGGCGACGTCGCCAGCGTTGCGATGCAGTACTCCTATCTCAACAGCCCGATGTCGCTGTTGTTTCAGCCCGAATACGGCGCGGAGGCGGCGCGCGCGCTGTTCGCGGAGATCTACGGCTATTGGACGACGCTGCCGAGGGACAAGCGGCCGAAGCTGTATCTGCACGGGCTCAGCCTCGGCGCCATGAATTCGGAGAAATCCGCGGAACTGTTCGAGATGATCGGCGATCCCATCGCCGGCGCGCTATGGAGCGGGGCGCCGTTCGAGAGCCGCCTGTGGCGCTCGATCACGGCGAACCGCAATCCGGGATCGCCGGCGTGGCTGCCGGAATTCCGCGACAACCGCTTCGTGCGCTTCATGAACCAGAACGGACCGACGGTCCCGGCAGACGCGCCGTGGGGTCCGATGCGCGTCGTCTACCTGCAATATGCCAGCGACGCGATCACCTTCTTCGCCTATCGCGATGCCTACCAGGCCCCGGCCTGGATGAGCGCGCCGCGCGGGCCGGACGTGTCCCTGGAGCTGCGATGGTATCCGATCGTGACGATGCTCCAGCTCGCCCTCGACATGGCGGTTGCGACCAACACGCCGATGGGCTTTGGCCATGTCTATGCGCCCGAGCATTATGTCGATGCCTGGATCGCAGTGACCGATGTCCATGACTGGTCCGCTGGCGCGCTGGCACAGCTCAAAGAGCAGCTTGCGGCGAAAGCCCGGAAGACGGGCGCAGGCAATATCGACGACGATTCCGACCGCGGCGGCTAGGCGCCTACTCCGCCATCTCCACCGGCTGCGCCGTGGCGGGACCGGCCAGCGGCCGCTCCTCCATCGCGATCAGGCACAGCGCGGCAATGGTCATCAGCGCGGTGGCGGCGCCGAACACGTAGCGGAACGCGTGGCGCATGTCCTCAGCGGGAATGGCGACGGCGCCCGCGGCGTGGTGCTCGCCGGCGAGCGGAACGTCGATGCCGAGCGCGATCAGCAGGATCGCGGCGAACGCGGCGACCGTGAACGATGACATCAGCGAGCGGAAGAAGTTCATCGCGCCGGTGATGGTGCCGACCTGCGGGCGCGCGACCGAGTTCTGCAGCGAGACCACGCACACCGGGAAGGTGGTGCCGAGCCCGAGCGCGAACGCCGCCATCAGCGTGAGCAAGCCCCACAGCGGCAGAGTGGTGAGCGTGAGGCCGAGGCCGCACAGCGCGGCCCAGGACGTGCCGATGATCGCGACGCGCTTGTAGTGTTTTGCGCGCGCCATGGTGCGGCCGGCGACGGCCGCACCGACGGTCGAGACCGCCGCGAGCGGGATCAGCGCAAGGCCGGCCTCGCTTGCGCTCAAATGGTAGACCGACTCGTAATACAGCGGCAGCTGCACGGTGAGGCCGGTGATCGCCCCGAGCCCGCAGCCGCCGGCAGTCAGCGCGAACGGCGCGACCGATCCGGTCAGCAGCTTCAACGGCAGGAACGGCTCGTCGGCCCGCCGGGCGTGCCACACGAAGCTGACGGCGAGCGCGACGGCACCGCCCACCATCGCCAGCACGGTCGGCGACAGCCAGGGATAGCGCGTACCGCCCCAGGTCAGCACCAGCATGAAGACGACGGCGGACGCCATCAGCAAAACGCCGCCGAGCCAATCGACCTTGCGCTTGCGGTGGAACACCGGGATCTTCTTCATCTTCGGCAGCAGCATCACGATGGCCGCGGCCGCGAGCGGCAGGTTGATCCAGAAGATCATCGACCAGTGCAGATGCTCGGCGAACACACCGCCGATGACCGGGCCCAAAATCCCGCCGACCATCCAGACGCTGGAGAAATAGGCCTGGTACTGGCCGCGCTCGCGCGGGGAGACGACGTCGGAGATCACGGTCTGCACGACAGGCATGATGCCGCCGCCGCCGAGCCCCTGAAGGCCGCGCGCCAAAATCAGCATCGGCATGTTCGGCGCGATCGCGCACAGCACCGAGCCCGCCACGAACAGGCTGAGCGAGATGATGATCATGACGCGGCGGCCGTAGATGTCGCTGAGCGTGCCGAACACCGGCGCGACCGCGGTCGAGGCGAGCAGATAGGCGGTGATGACCCAGGAGAGATTGGAGACGTCCTGGAACTGGCGCCCGATGGTCGGCAGCGCGGTCGCCACGATGGTCTGGTCGAGCGCTGCCAGGAACATCGTCAGCATCAGGCTGATGACGATGGTGCGGACCTCGTCCTGTGACAGCGGCACCGGCGGCGCGATCGACGGCGCGTCATCGACGCTGATGACTTCGCTCGGAAGCCGGGACAGCTCCTCGGCGATATCGTCAGGCAAAGTCTGGATGTCGGCAGAACTGCTCTGCCGGTCGAACTTGTTCATCTCGCTCGGATGCCGTGTGGCGGCACAACGCCGCAAAGGATTCGTTCTATGCAGCCCAATGTAGACAGCAAAGTTTGTCCCGGGCAGGCACCGCGGCGCATGGGTGCATCCCGCCCCCGGGCCATCCCGAAGACGTGATCGCCGCGCAAGACCTGACGGCAGCTCAGTCCTTCGGACGTCGCTTCAGGCGGGCTCGTTTCGGCAGCAGCGCCGGCCATTGCACGATGTGGTCCTCGAGCTCCTCGTCCGGGATCTCGTCCTCGCTGCCTTCCACCCGTCCGCGCACGGAGACGCCGGCGTCATGCACCGTGTTTGGATCACCGGAGACCAGCGGATGCCACCAATAGAGATCGCGCCCTTCGGCGACCAGCTTGTAGCCGCAGCTCGGCGGCAGCCAGTTCAGGGTGCGGACATTGGCCGGCGTCAGGCGGACGCAGTCGGGAACCTTGTCGGAGCGATTCGGATAGTCCTTGCAGGCGCAGCTCATCCCATCGAGCAGCTTGCAGCCGATATGGGTGAAATAGATCTGCCCGGTGTCCTCGTCCTCGAGCTTGTTCAGGCAGCAGCGCCCGCAGCCGTCGCACAGGCTTTCCCATTCGCCCGCCGACATCTCTTCCAACGTCTTGGTTTTCCAGAAGAATCCTTCCTGGCCTGAAGGTCGTTTGGGAACTGCGGTCATGCGCCTCAACAAAAGTTCGAAAGAGCTACGGCTCGAGCCATCTAGGGCGTGCGGCCGGGGTGGTGCAAGCAACCAACCTTTGAGGCCCGTAATGATCCGGGGTCAATTAGGCCTGTTGTTCAAAATCGCGAGCGTGACCATTGGTTTATGGGCCCCGCTCGGCTAGAAGGAACAGCAAGCCCCTCGGATGCTGGCCGGGCGCCTTGGGTTTGCCGCAACATTCCCTCAAGACGTCTCGATGCCGCCCCCGGCCGGGTGCTTGAACGCTTTCGAACCAAGCCTCAAGGGTTCTAGGTGCGCCAGATCATACCACCGCATTGGAAGCAGAAGGTCCGGAATTTCTTCCTGGACCTCGATGCGCGCATCGACTCCTCGCTGTTCTCCTCGGCCAAGGGCATCCGCGAGCTCTACGAGCGCTACTCGACCTTCATGGACCGCTTCTATGTCGGGCGCTGGAAGCGCTGGGTGTTCATCGAGCCGCTGTCGGAGGCCGCCACCCTCGGCCTCGGCGGCCTGGTCGTGATGCTCACCCTCGCCATCCCCGCCTTCCGCGAGACCGCGGACGAGGACTGGCTGAAGAAGTCCGATCTCGCCGTGAGCTTCCTCGACCGCTACGGCAACCCGATCGGCAGCCGCGGCATCAAGCACAACGACTCGATCCCGCTGGAAGATTTCCCGGACGTGCTGATCAAGGCGACGCTGGCGACCGAGGACCGTCGCTTCTACGAGCATTTCGGCATCGACATCGCCGGCACCGCGCGCGCGCTCGTGACCAACGCGCAGGCCGGCGGCGTCCGCCAGGGCGGCTCCTCGATCACCCAGCAGCTCGCCAAGAACCTGTTCCTCAGCAACGAGCGCACCATCGAGCGCAAGGTCAACGAGGCCTTCCTCGCGGTCTGGCTGGAATGGCGCCTGACCAAGAACGAGATCCTCAAGCTCTATCTGGACCGCGCCTATATGGGCGGTGGCACCTTCGGCGTCGACGGCGCGGCACATTTCTACTTCAACAAGTCCGCGCGCGACGTGACGCTGGCGGAAGCTGCGATGCTCGCCGGCCTGTTCAAGGCCCCGACCAAATACGCCCCGCACATCAACCTGCCCGCCGCCCGCGCCCGCGCCAACGTCGTGCTCGACAACCTCGTCGATGCCGGCTTCATGACCGAGGGCCAGGTGTTCGGCGCCCGTCGCAATCCGGCCTTCGCGGTCGATCGCCGCGACGAGGCTTCGCCGAACTACTATCTCGACTACGCCTTCGACGAGATGCGCAAGCTGGTCGACACTTTCCCGAAGTCCTACACCGAGCGCGTCTTCGTGGTGCGCCTCGCCATCGACACCAACGTGCAGAAGGCCGCCGAAGACGCGGTCGAGAACCAGCTACGCCAGTTCGGCCGCGATTATCACGCAACGCAAGCGGCGACCGTGGTGTCCGATCTCGACGGCGGCATCCGCGCCATGGTCGGCGGCCGCGACTATGGCGCCAGCCAGTTCAACCGCGCCACCGACGCCTACCGCCAGCCGGGCTCCTCGTTCAAGCCCTACGTCTACACCACCGCGCTGCTGAACGGTTTTACGCCGAACTCGATCGTGGTCGACGGCCCGGTCTGCATCGGCAATTGGTGCCCGCAGAACTATGGCCATTCCTATTCCGGCTCGGTGACGCTGACGCAGGCGATCACGCGCTCGATCAACGTCGTGCCGGTGAAGCTGTCGATCGCGATCGGCCAGAAGGAGCAGCCGAAGGCGCCGAACCCGGCCAAGATCGGCCGCGCCAAGATCGTCGAAGTCGCGCGCCGCTTCGGCCTCAAGGCGCCGCTGCCCGACACGCCGTCGCTGCCGATCGGCTCGGACGAAGTCACCGTGCTCGAGCACGCGGTCGCCTACGCGACCTTCCCCAACCGCGGCAAGGCGGTGACGCCGCATTCGGTGCTCGAAGTGCGCACCGGCGCCGGCGACCTCGTCTGGCGCTGGGACCGCGACGGGCCGAAGCCGCGGCAGGCGATCCCCGCCTCCGTGGCCGCCGACATGGCGGGCATGATGAGCCACGTCGTCAGCGAAGGCACCGCGCGCCGTGCCGCGCTCGACGGCATTCCGACCGCGGGCAAGACCGGCACGACCAACGCGTATCGCGACGCCTGGTTCGTCGGCTACACCGGCAATTTCACCTGCGCGGTCTGGTACGGCAACGACGACTACTCGCCGACCAACCGCATGACCGGCGGCTCGCTGCCGGCGCAGACCTGGCACGACATCATGCTCGCGGCGCATCAGGGCGTCGAGGTCCGGGAGATCCCCGGCATCGGCATGGGCCAGAAGCTGCCGCCGCAGCATGTGAGCAACGCGCAGGCCAACGCGGCGCCGAAGGTGCTGGAGACCAAGCCGGGTCCGCCGCCGGTGCTGACCAAGCGCGGCGCCGACATCCTGGTGCGCGTCGAGAAGCTGCTGGATGACGCTGCCAAGACGGCGAAGAAATCGGCCGATGCCGACACCAAGGCGGCGAGGCCGCCTTCGGCGACGAGCGCGCTCGCCTTCCCGCAGAACTATGCGGAAGAGAATGCCAACGCCTCCGCCCCGCGCAAGAACTGATCGAAACAAGTGCGGCTGATCCTGATCACATTGACGGCCCTTCTGCTCGCGACGGTGGTCGGCTTGGGCGCGACCTGGATGACGACGACGCGCGGCACCGAGATCGGCGCGCTGACCATCGGCGCCTGGACCGCGCGCCCGCGCACCGGCACCGCCGACGTCGATCCCTATTCGCGCGCCACCATCGTGCGCAACGGCGAGCTGCCGATCGGCACCGGCGACGGCGTCGCCTTCACCGCCACCACCGACGACAAGAAGAAGGCGCTCGACGGCCGCTGCGACGTGATCGTCTCCGGCGTGACGCCGCCGGCGCGATTCTGGACGCTGACGCTGTACGACCGCAAGGGCCATCTCGTCGCCAATTCGCTTGCCCGCTACGGCTTCACCAGCCAGGAGATCGTGCGGCAGTCGGACGGTTCGTTCGAGATCCGCATCGCCTCGCGCTCGCGCGCCGGCAACTGGCTGCCGACCGGCGGCATCGAGCGCTACGCCCTGATGCTGCGGCTCTACGACACCCCCGTCGGCGTTGCCACGCGCACCCAGCGCGATGCGCCGATGCCCACCATCACGACGGCGGGCTGCTCATGATCCGCCTCTTGTTCACCGTCGTTGCCGGCGTGGTGCTGGGCCTCGTGGTCCACCTCGTCAGCGTGCTGGCGCTGCCGCGGATCGCGACGCAGGATGCCTATTCGCGACTGACGCCGATGACGAAGCTCAATGGCGTCAGCCAGCTTCCCCTCGCCGATCCGCAGACGTCACCGATGCCGTTTATGGACCCGGCCTTTGCGCTGGCGATCTGCCGGTATGACCTCACAAGCGGGCCGATCAAGCTGACGGTGCCGGTGAGCCAGGCCTACACCTCGGTGTCGTTCTACACCCGCAACGAGATCGCCTATTACGCCATCAACGACCGCTCGGCGGGCCGCAAGGTGATCGAGCTCGACCTGATGACGGAAGCGCAGCACAACGAGCTGCCCGAGGACGAAGAGGTCACCGCCGCCGACCGCCTGATCATCGATTCCCCCAGCACCACCGGCCTGATCGTGATGAAGGCGCTCGCCCCCGAGCCCGGCCTGATGCCGCAGGCGCAGGCGACGCTTGCGGCCGCGAGCTGCGGCCCGCAGACCGAGCCGCCGGCCAAGGCCGAGGCGCCGCGCGGCCGGCGCTGAGCGGGGCTGTTCAGGCGTTCGCAAAACAAAAGCGCGAAAACAACCCCATGCACAGTAGCGGATGCATCTCCTCAGATGCCGGAACTCGCCGTTTCGGCTTTCATCGCGGCCTGATGCATATCGATGACCGCCACCGCGATGAACGTAATCGCGACGCAGAAGGCGATGACGGCGAAGAACATGGTCGCACCGTAGTTGAGTGCGAATGTGCCGATATACGCGCTGACAATGGCCCCCGCTCGGCCGAAGCCGGCGGCCGCACCGACACCGGTCGACCGGACGTTGGTTGGATAGATGTGGGCCGCCAGCGCATAGAGAGAGCCCTGCGCGCCGAGCAGACAGAAGCCTTCGATGCACAAGAGAGCCATGAGCAGCGGCTGGGTTTCGGTCGAGAGCGGTATCGATGCCAGGATCACTGCGCCGATAGTTGCCGCGCCGGCAACAGTCAGGATCGCGACGCGCGTTCCATACCTGCCGATCGCCCAACCGGTGACGATGCAGCCACCGACGCCCCCGAAGTTGAACAGTGCCAGACCGAAGCTCGCCGTCTGCACGTCAAAACCCTTGCCGGTCAAAAGAGTGGGAGCCCACGCGTAGAGGACGTAGACCGGCAACAAACAGAAGAAGAACGCGATCCAGAGCGCCGTCGTCGTACGACGAAATCCGGCAGTGAACAATGCGGTGAGCGAAGCACGTTCGACACCGACGTCGCGCCGGTCGATGAAGGCTTTGGAAGCGGCAGCGGCCTGGTCCAGGATCCGAACGGATTTCGCCACCTTTTCCATGTCAGCGCCACGCCCCCGGCGATTCCGGCAGTGCGAACATCAGGACCGCTGCGACGATCACCGGCAACACGCCGCTGACCACGAAGAGCATGCGCCAACCATATTCGGGCTGCAGCTGAGCGGCGATCAGGCCACCAATCATGCCTCCGATGGGGATGCAGACAATGCCCAGCATCACGGAAAGACTGCGATTCCGCCTAGGCGTGAATTCTGCGATCAACGCGGTCGCCGCCGGAAGGGCACCGCCAAGTCCAAGGCCCGCCAGGAAACGATACAAGCCGACCTCGCCGACACCATGAGCGACCGCAATCGCAAAGGTCGCCGCACCAAACAGGAAGACGGATGCGATGAGGGCAACCTTGCGTCCGAGCCAGTCGCCGACGACGCCCCCGATCGGCGTGCCGATCGTCATGCCCACGAAGCCCAACGCGAGGGCCGGAGCGAAATCGCTGCGCGTGACGCTCCACTCCTTGATCATCGATGGTATGGCGAAGCCGAGAATTTGATTGTCCAGACCGTCGAGGACGATGGCGAGAGCGCAGAGCAGGAGCACCTGCTTTCGCGAGGCGTTCCACGTCCCCTCCTCTGCGAGTGAACCGATGTCGATAACCCGCTGCTGCGGTGCGTCCAGGACCTGTGTCGTCACGTTCGTTCTCCCCCTTTTGTAAACGCTTTCGAATATCTCTGCTTGGGCGACCGCAACTCGGCCGCCCAATTCTCGCCAGGCACGTTGGTCCGGGGCTCCAGTCAGGCAGCCGACGTCACGTCCGCCTCTTTCGCCTTCGACCGGGCGGCTTCCATTCGGGCCGCGCCCAACGTGTTGGCGAGCAGACACGCGATGGTCATCGGCCCGACGCCGCCCGGGACAGGCGTGATCGCGCCGGCGACCTCAATCGCCTCGTCGAAAGCGACATCGCCGACAAGCCTCTGGGCTCCTGAACCGGACTTGATACGAGTGATGCCGACGTCGATGACCGTTGCGCCCGGCTTGATGAAATGACCGCGGATCAGGCCTGGAACGCCGGTTGCGACAACGAGGATGTCGGCTTCCCTGCAGCGCCGTTCCAGATCGGTGGTCCGAACGTGCGCGATGGAGACCGTGCACATCTCTTGCAACAGCAGCCGCGCCATCGGCCGGCCCACGACGTTCGATGCTCCCACGACCAGTGCTCCGAGGCCGGCGATGTTGTCGTGCACCGATTTGATCAAACGCAGGATGCCTAGAGGCGTGCACGGAACCAAGGCGCCTTCCATTCCGGCGGCCGTCCGCCCCACGTTCAACGGATTGAATCCATCGACATCCTTGTCGGGCCGGATAGCCGTCACGACGCGCGCGGCATCGATCTGAGGGGGCAACGGAAACTGAACCAATATCCCGCTCACCGCGGGATCGCGGTTCAACTGCTCGATCAAGTCGAGCAACAACCGCTCCGGCGTGTCCGCAGCGAGCACGAACCGGCGTGATCGCATGCCAACAGCTTCGGTCTGCCGCACCTTGTTCGAGACATAGACGTGGCTGGCGGGGTCGTCGCCGATCAGCACGACGGCCAACTCCGGGACCGCCGCGCCGCCGGCAACCAGGGCGGCGACGCCTTTGGCCACTTCATTCCGAACCTCGGCAGCGAGCGCCCTTCCATCGATGATGCGCGCGGACATGGGCAAGTCAGACCTTGGAGAGATCAGCGCGACGGTTGTCCTTCTTGTAGGGCGCCGGCGCCACCTTCGCGCGGATCTGCTTTTGCCGACGTCCGGGCTCGCCCCAGACCACGACGACCTCATTGCCAATCTCGGAATGATCGACGTCGATGGTGCAGAGCGACAACATTTCGCGGAAGAAGTAGCTATATCCCCGCGACGTCGTCACGCCGACGTCCTTTCCGCCACTCAGCACGCGGTCGGCGTACATGAAGCCGCGCTGGTCGCGAGGCATCTCCATGTACTGGTACGGGTCATGCTCCTTCTGAAAGAGGGAGGCGTGAACGTCGGCCACGTCGTCTCCGTTCCAGACGAGCGTGCGGATCACGCGCTTTGGATGGGCAACTTCGTCCTCGAGCGCCGCGCGTCCGATGAACTCATGATCGAACTTGATGTTCTTGGCCCAGCCCAGCTCGACCGGGCTCCGGTACCAGTCACGGACGTCGTCCGACTGGAAGCTGCCTGCGATGTTGAAGGTCGACGCGAACCCCGGCATCGCTGCGCGGAACTCATCCTCATACTCCTTCATGTCCTCGTCGAAGATCGCGGGCATGTAGTCGGTGACGATCGTCGGGAAGCAGGCCTCGAGATGGTTGATGAAGATCGCGCGGCCGCCTATCCGGCGCAGGCCGAACTCCTGGCCGGCGGCGACGATGGCGTCGTAGACGGCCGCCGCCTGCCCCATAGGCCCCTGAAGCTCGAAGCCGATCTCGCCAGACATGCCCTGTCGCAGCGCGAGCATCTTGCAACCGGCAATCTCGATCTCGCCCGAATGCATGAACTTGACGTCTCGCAGCGACTGCTTCGCGACTTTTTCAAGAAGCGCGAGCGACGTCGGCCCCTGGACCTGAAAATTGAACCAGTCATCGGCTGCGGACGTCACCCTGTAGTCGCCGTGCCGGCGGATGTAGTCGACCCAGAATGTGCCGCGCCCGAACAACATGAACTCGTCTTCGGACAACCGCGTCAGGATGCCCTCGGCGATGACTTTTCCCTGCTTTGTCGTATGGACGACGTGCTTGGACTGACGGATGTCGAACTTCTGGAAGCTGTTGACGGAAGTATCCGAGAAAAGCTTCAGGGCATCGGGTCCCTTGAAGCGCCGCTCCCAGAGGAACGACCAGTCGCCGATCGCGCAGGTCTCCTTCCACGACATGCTCTCGTCGATCCAGTCCGTGTATTCGGGAAGGCCCCAACGCGAGGTGAAATAGCCTTCGGGTGTCTTGCGCATGCCCTTGGGGGTCGACATCGTCGTGCTCCGTTTCTCAATTAGAGAAGACGATCGTTCGATCGCCGTTGATGATGACGCGGTCCTCGAGGAAGAGATGGACCGCGCGCGAAAGGACACGCCGTTCGATGTCGCGCCCCTTCCGGACCAGATCGTCCGGCGTATCGCGGTGGCTGACCCGTTCGACGTCCTGTTCGATGATCGGCCCCTCGTCCAGATCGCTCGTCGCGAAATGCGCGGTCGCTCCGATCAGCTTCACGCCGCGCGCGTGCGCCTGGTGATAGGGTTTTGCGCCCTTGAACCCCGGCAGGAAGCTATGGTGGATGTTGATGCAACGGCCATGGAGATGGCGCGAGAGATCATCCGAGAGGATCTGCATGTAACGCGCGAGAACGACGAGATCGGCATTCGTCATCGCGACAAGCGCCTTGATCTGCGCTTCCTGCTTCATCTTGGTTTCCTTCGTAACCGGAAGGTGATGGAAAGGGATGTCGCCGACGAGACTGACGGCAAGGGCCGAACGCGGATGGTTGGAAACGATTCCGACGACATCCATCTGAAGTTCGCCGAGCCTGTGGCGATAGAGGAGATCGCCCAGGCAGTGATCGAATTTGGAGACGAACAGGAGCACGCGCTTGCGTTCGGCCTGGGATCGGAGCTTCCACTCCATGCCGAACCTCCGGGCAATGACCTCAAGGCCTGCTCGCGCCTTCTGCGCGCCCCCTTCCGACAGTGTGACACCGACCCTCATGAAGAAGCGTTCGCTCATGATCTCGTCGACCTGCGCCGCCTCGATGATGTTGCCGCCGTTCTCGAACAGACAGCGCGAAACGTCGGCGACAATCCCCGGCACATCGCGGCACGACAGGGTCAGGATGTATTGAGAGCTTCCAGCAAGTTCAGGCTGCATCTACGGACGATTCCTCGCGCCACGCGCGGTCGTGGTCCGACGCACCGACGTGGTGAGCGGATGTGGGAAAGGTGAGAGTCTGACTGAGGCAGGGGACCGGACCAGCCTGTACGGCCGGCGACCTACGGCTTTGATTTCACTCCCAAAGTCGCCCCTGCGGGGGCGTTGCGGAGACCATCGCGCATAAAGCCGTCATTGAAAATCCGGTATTATTCAATACAAGCTATCAATGTGATGGATATCAGACGGCTCGACCTGAACCTTCTTCTGCTGCTCGACGGGCTCTTCCGCACCCAGAACCTGTCGGCGCTCTCCCGTGAGCTCGGAATGAGCCAGCCGATGGCCAGCACCGGTCTGCGAAAGCTGCGGGATTTCTTTGGCGATCCCCTGTTTCTCTCGACCGGGCGCGGCATGCGGCCAACGCCCTTCGCGGAATCAATCGCGGAGGCCGTGCGGACAGTGCTCTCCACCGTCGATCAGCAGATACTCCGCAAGCCGCGTTTCGTGCCGGAAGAGAGCGACCGCGTGTTCACGGTCACAACCTCGGATATTGGCGTCCTGATTTTCATCCCGCCGATCCTCCAACGCATTCGCAGCATGGCTCCCGGAGCGAGCTTGCGGTGCCTGCCGACGTCGCACGAGGATCTGGAAGACGCGCTCGAAAGCGGCGAGATCGATCTGGCGATAGGCTATTTTCCGGACCTCGTCGGTCCGAACATCGTGACAGAGGATCTGTTCGATCATCCCTTCACCAGCATCGTCCGAAAGGATCATCCAACGATCGGCGACACCCTCTCGCTCGAACAGTTTCTCGCCGCGGACCATATCGTCGTAAACCAGCAGGGGCGCAGTCAGGAGATCTTCGAAAGGCGCGTTCGCGAGCTCAAGCTGCAACGCCGCGTCGTGCTGCACCTGCCGCATTTCATGAGCGTGCCGCAATTGATTGCGACGAGCGACATGATCTCCACCGTGCCGTTCTCGCTCGGGGCCTGGTACGCGAACGCCGGGCTGAAGCTGCTGCCCCCGCCGGTCTCGATACCTCTCATCGAGTTGAAGCAGCACTGGCACCGGCGGATGGACAACGAACCCGCCGTGCGATGGCTTCAAACAATCGTGGCCGAGGAGCTCCGGGACCGCGACCCCGCGCTGGCGATGTCGGCCGATTATGCCAAGTCGCGCGCCAAAGCCGCGGCACCCGTCGCCGGGCGGTCTGCGACAACGATCGCCTCACGGCGGCGGTAACACCCCGCTGCCGAGCTGGACGATCTTCAACCCTCGCACGGTGGGACAGTGATCTCGTACATCAGCGGGGAAAATGCAGTGAACGCGGTCTTGGCATTTAACGCTGCTGGAAAGATCAAGACCCTGAGCTGTGGTCCGCCAGCACCAACTCATGCGTCATGTCGTCTTTGACGCGGTGCGGCGCCGGCGACCATTTCATCCATATTCCGGTGCCAGACGCCAGTTCGCGGTGCGGGTGGCCGGTTCGTCGACCCAGGCTTCCCGCGCGAACCACGCGTGATCGGTGCGGCAGATCGGACACCGGGTGCGGGAGAAAAACACCGCGCGGCGTCCAAAGCTCTCGCGATCAGTCTTGATGCCGGTGGGAATCGCGTGTCCGGTTTGTGGACATTTGACCATGACCATTCCCATGTTGCCCTCCCTTGCGATTTGTCTTTGTTGTGGTTTGCAGAAAAGCACCGACCGGTTGGAATGCGCCTCTCGTCGGTGCGAGGCCTGATAGGCATCGCGCACCTTGTTGGTCGAGCATGGGGCAGTGGGGCGTGCTCGCTCAGTTGGGCGTGATCCAACCAGCCGGATCTCCTCTTCAAACGAATCCGAATGTGAAATTGAACGCGCTTTTAGCCGCCTGGGTGGAGGACCCTGGTGAAGTGCTTCCTGATCGGCTCACCCGTTTCCGTCGCGAGCTTCTGGGCAAGCCCCCACAACTCCCTGTTCTGGTCAGAGGCGGTGTCGAAAGCCTTGCGCGCGTGCGCCGCCGACAATGTATAGGCATCGGTCGCGGACTTGCTGCCGAACAGATGGACGAAGAAATCGAGCGCAGAAGCGGCATTGGCGTTTGAGATTTCGAACACCTTGAGCCCGTAGTCGGTCGTGCATCTCGCATTGCTCGAATAGGTCTCACGCAGCGTCTGCGTCATCTCTTCCGATGCGGCCTTGATCTTCTCGCAGCCTTCCCGTGCGCGGGCGAGGCCCTGCTCGGCAAGCTCGCGCCCCACGCCAGGCAACATGACCTTCGAGAAATCCAACCATGGCATCGCGAAAACGTTCGTTCCGTTCGGCGGCAGTTTCGTTTGGCTTTCAGTCACGCAACATTTCCTTTCTCAAGCGAAAGCATTCCTCGCAACGCTCGCTTGCGTCACGAGAGCTCACGCTCCGTGTTCGATCAGATTTTGGATGAGCCTTGATCCAGCCCCGACCCGGCACGACTTTGTGCTGCGAGAAGCGGGAAGTCGGTTCGGTTTGTGACTCTCGCTCAAACTTTTTTTGGGATTGTCAACACAGACGAAGGTATGTCGCGGAGTGACTGTGCATAACAGGGAAATCGCAAGGGGCAGGAAGTTCCTTCCTTAGCGCAAGCCTTGCAAAGGAGCTTCGCGCTAGCTGCGTTGGGATGCGCTACGTTTGCGCAAGAACGGACATCACGCGACGTGCCGGCGACGGTAGCTTGCAAGCCTCGAGCCGCTACCCTTCTGCTTCACCCTGCCTATCGCTCACGGGCTACTTTCGGACCAAACGAAACCGGCGGAGTGTGCTGGCGGAGTTCCTGAACGGCCCCTTCAGTAGCTTGTGCTCATCATCGCGCCGATCGCGGTGAAGGGCATGGTTCGCGCAACTCTCTCACCGCAGCGTTTGCCGCGCCCCGGAAATTGGAACCCCTATGGTGTTACCCATACGCATTTTGCAATTGTGCCACACAGCGCTTGAATCTAAGTCCTGAATGATGGCGTAAGACAAAACGTCGCCTCGCGGCCGCGTGTGTTCGGAGTTTTATTTTTGAAACTGAGAGCTTACGCGGCTGGATTCGATTTCGGAGCGCGAGGCGTACGCGGTTTCAAACAAAGTTCGAGTTTGCCGTCCTGTGCCGCTCGAAATGCGGTTCGCGGTGGACTACGGTGACGCATCCCAGCGGAATTGGTAACCGACTTCTCGCAGCCCTACCGGTGGCAGATTTCGGTCTGCTTGCATCCGAGCTGGAGATGGTCGCGCTCGATCGGGACGCGGTCATCTCGCGGGCGGGTGACCAGACCGAGCACGTCCTCTTCCCTCATAGTGGGGCCATTTCGGTGATGATCGACATGGCGAACGGGCAGACGGTCGCCAGCGTTGCGATAGGGCGCGAGGGAGCAGTAGGCACCCTTTCCGTTCTGGGGCCGTCCCCTGCGGCCGTTACCGCCGTCGTTCGTGCAGCCGGCACCGCCTCGCGGATCCCCGTATCGCGATTCCACGCGGCTTTTAGCCGTAGCCCCGCGATCCGCCACGCTGTCCAGCTTCACTTCAAGGCGATGCTGATACAGCTACAAATCGGCGGAGCCTGCAATGCGCTGCATCCGGTCCAAGCCCGCATGGCACGCTGGCTGCTCCATCTTCACGACCGCGTCGACCACGACGTCCTCCCGCTCACGCAGGAGACGCTTTCGCAAATACTGGGTGTGCGACGGACGACGGTGACGCTCCTGATGCGCAATCTGCGTGCTTCCGGAGCGATCAGATCTGAACGGCGAGGCGAAATCGAGATCGACCCATCGCGGCTCGCAGCGGCGGCGTGCGAATGCCGCGACACCATGCGTCTCGAAGTCGACGATATCTTTTCTATCGATCCAGCCTGAACTCGCGTTTGGTTCTGCCGAGGCACATTTGAGCGTGACGATGACCGGTTTAGCCCGAAGTGCCGACGCCAAAGCGAGGATAGACATCCGGCGCCAGGGGCAGAGGTCGACAAGGCGCGCGGGCTGTTGCCGTCGCAGCGTCTGACTATCTCTCCTCGGTCGGATGCACCCATTTGTACGGCGTGATGCTTCGCGTGGCCGTCAGCTTGATCATGTGGACGGGCGGCGCGGAACGTCCCTTTCGGCATGACCGGCACTTGAGCGAGGCTTCCAGCTTCCAGATCGGCGTATCGCGGGGACGGCGGATTGCGTCGAGCGGCAGGCTCGCACGCGCCTTGCACCTGTTGCACTCGACCTCGAGCCAGCCCATGCCGCCGTTCAGGCATTGGCCGATCGTCGGCGAGGGCTGTGAGGGACCACCATAACCTTCCATGCGGACCGACCAGGCTTCGGCTTCGGCGCGGTCGGCCTCGCGAACGGCCTTTTTGGCCTCCTCGCGCGCGTGCTTGGCCGAAATTTCCGCACCCAGAATTCGGCCGCTCCAGATGACCTCGCGTGATTTGGTGCTCATGCCGTCATCAAAGCTGCGCCCGATGGCGCTGGCAAATTATCGATCGCTAGTAGGTTGAGCGCGCAATTCGATACTGCGGGTCGTGGGTGTGGAAAACTGAGGCTGAAGATCCCGTGGCGAAGCCGCGGCACCGGCGATGGCGGAGCGCCACCATCGAAAGTCGTCACGCCCGCGGGGAACAATCCGGCGTAGGGCTTCTATGCCGAAGCAAGTGGGCTCACGATGGCTGCTTGCCGGCATGGTCCCGCCGCGACCACAGCAACGCCAGCGGCCCCAGCGCGATTCCGGCTGCCAGAACGATAAACACCAGCAGCCAGCCGTTCGCGCTCTGCGGACCGCCGGCCATGTCGAGTGCGACGCCGGTTCCCCATGCGCCGGCGGCTGACAAGCCGAAGCCGACCGTGGAATGCAGGGCCAGCGTTGCACCGCGATGCTCGGCGATTGCCGCGGCCGACATCCCTGCGGTCAACGCACCCGAATCTGCCGGCACCGTCAGGCCGTAGAGCATCAGCAGCAGCGCGAGCACCCATGCCGGTGCCGTTGCGTTGAGGCCGATCACGAGCGCGACGCTGGCTGACGCGATCATCACCACCGTGATGGCGCGATGCCGTCCGAACTTCAGGGCTGCCTCGTTGCCGAGGATGCTTGCGGGCATCGAGATCACCGCGAAGCAGAAGCTCATCAGCACGGGCGTCATCCAGGACGGCCCGCCCTGATGCGCAACGACGAAGGTCCAGAACCCGACCAGCCAGGTGCGAATGCCATAGAGCTCGAAGCAGTGCGCGCCGTAACCGAGGATGTAGCCGAGCGCCTCGCGATTGGCGAAGACAGGCGCGAAATTCAGCAGCCGCCCCGTCTTCGGGACAGGCCGGCGGCCCTCGATCAGGAGGCACGCAACCACCATCGCGATGGGGCCGACGCCGGTGACGTAGAACGCGGTCCGCCATCCCCAGCGATCGGCGAGGACTTGCGCAACCAGGAACGACAGGCCGACGCCGACCGAGAAGCTCGAGGTGTACAGCGTCACCGCCCGCGAGGTGTCGCCGGCAGGCAACCGGTCCGTCAGCGCCTTCAGCCCCGGCATGTAGGCGCCGGCGAAGCCCAATCCTGCGAGCGACCAGATCAGTGTGCCCGACCAGAACCCCTGGGCAAAAATGCCGAAGGCCATGGTCGCAAGTCCGCTAACGATGGAGCCCCACAGCAGCACGATCCGCGCGTCGATGCGATCGGTCAGCGTCGTCAGCACCGGCACCGCCAGCATGTAGCCGAACGCATAGCCGCTCGCCATCAGCCCGCCTTCGGCGGCAGACAGCCCCCACGCCGGCATCAGATGCTGCGCCAAATTCGCCGACAGCGTGACGTGCGGCAGCAGATTGCCGAGCTGGCCGATACACATCACCGCAATCAGCGCCCGCCCGCTCAAGCTCCGAATGCTCGCCTCCCCTCAGTCCCTATCTCGTCTGGTCTGCACGCAGCAACAGAAGCGCAAAAAACGCGGAGATAGAAGCCAGCGCGCTGATCCATAGCGCGCTGCTGCCAAAATGCTCCACCATCAGCCCGAGTGCGAGTGGCGCGAGCGCGCCGGTGGCCCGCGACGGCAACGAGATCATGCCGACCCGTCTGCCAAAGCCCGCCGGCCCGAACAACGCCAGGGGAAGCGTACCGCGGGCAATGGTGATGATGCCGTTGCCCGCGCCATAGAGCACCGTGAAAGTCGATGCGAGGAAGGGGCCGCCCGCGACCAATGCAACAACCCCGATCGGATTCATGAGCATGGCGAGCCGCGCCGACAACAGCGGATGAAACCGGCCGAGCCATCCTGCTTCCAGCAGGCGGGCACCGACCTGCGCGGGCCCGACCAGGGCTCCTGCGAGCAAGGCCTGCGCCGGCGTCGCGCCGAACGCGACCAGCATGGTCGGCAGAATGGCCGAGACACCCGAGCTGACGAAGCTTGCCGCCGCGAACATGTAAGCCAGCAGCACCATCGCGAACGTCTCGCTCTGCCGTCCGGATCTTTGGCTCGCGCCAGGATCCGATCGCGGCTGCTGGTCCAATGGAACGGCGCGCGGCAGCGACAGATTGAGCGGCAACGCCAGGCAGAGATGGATCGCCGCCCACACCTGGCAGGCGACGCGCCAGTCATACTCGGAGGCCAGCCACGTCGTGAGGGGCCAGCCAAGCGTGCTGGCGAAACCCGCGATCAGGGTGATGCCGGTGATGGTTCGCCGCGCGTTGCTGCCGTAGATGCGCGCAAGCGTCGCGAAGGCCGCTTCGTAAAGGCCCATGCCCATGCCGATCCCGAGCAACACCCAGGCCGCAACCAGCACCGCAATGCCATGAGCCACAGACAGGAGGAGCAAGCCTGCGACGAAGACGAGGTTCGAAACGGCAAGCAGACCGCGCCCTCCGAACGTATCGATGGCATCCCCACGCGCGGCCCGAGCAGGCCGGAGATGACGAGCGCTCCCGACAGCGCGCCGAACACATAGGTCGGCGCAAGACCGAGATCGCGCGCAATCGGCGCGGCCAGGATGGCAGGGAGATAGTAGCTCGACGCCCACGCAATGGTCTGCGCGGTTCCGAGTGCGACGACAATGGCGAGCGGACCGGCCACCCGGTCCGCCGGGACCTGCGTCATGAGCAGCCGCACCCCGCGCGACCTGCCTTCTTGGCGGTTTCATCGTCAGCACAGCAGGCTGACGGCTCCTCCTTCGCCGGCCCGCCGCAGCATCCCGCTCCCGCCGTCTCGACACCGCCGCGCGTGCAGACGCCGGTCTCCGGCAGCACGAGCTCGACCCGTGCCGCAGCCGCCTTGTCGCCGGCGATGTCGGCGACGATCGAGCGGACCTGCTCGTATCCCGTCATCATCAGGAAGGTCGGCGCACGGCCGTAGGACTTCATGCCGGCGAGATAGAAGCCCGGCTCGTCATGCGCGAGCTCGCGCGCCCCGTGCGGCCGAACCGTGCCGCAGCTATGCTCGTTGGGATCGATCAGGGGCGCGAGCGCGGCCGGAGCCTCGATCGCCGGATCGAGCCGCAGCCGCAGCTCGGACAGGAACGAAAGATCGGGACGGAAGCCGGTAGAGACGATCAGTTCGTCGGCCACCACACTCTGCGCACCGCAGCAGCTGCCTGCCGAAATCCTGAGACGGCCTTCGGAGTCCGACAGATGCGTGACGCCGAAGTCTGTTTCGACCCTGATCTTTCCGGCTGCCACGAGCGCGGCGAAGGTGGAGCCCAGCTCGCCGCGCGCGGCAAGCTTGTCATTGCTGCCGCCCCCGAACGCCTTTGCGGGATCGGTGCCACGCAACAGCCAGATCGCTTGCGTGCCTGATACCTCGCCCGCGAGCCGCACGAGATCGATCAGAGTGCCCAAAGCGGAATGGCCGGCACCGAGCACGGCAACGGTCTTGCCGGCATATCTGGCGCGCTCAGTGCCCTGCACATCCGGCATGCCATAGGCGATGCGGCCGGCGCGTTCGCGTTCGCCGATCGCGGGCAAACCGTTGCTGCCGGCGGGGTTGGGAGAGAACCACGTGCCTGACACGTCGATGACGGCATCGGCGCGAAGCACCTCGGGGCCTTTGCCATTCTGATAGCGAATTTCGAACGGCGCCTGCTCCCTGCCCTTCGTCTTCGCCTTGTCGAAGCCGGCGCGGCTGATCGCCGTGACCCGGCTCGACGTCCGGATCGCCTCACGCAGCGGCGTGCGCGTTGCGAGCGGGGTGAGATATCGGTCGATCAGCTCGCCGCCGGTCGGATAGGCGTGAGGGTCCGGTGAATTCCACCCCGTCGGCGCGAGCAGCCGCGCCGCCGCCTTGTCGACATTGTATTCCCACGGCGAGAACAGCTGGACATGCTGCCACTGACGGACCGCGTGGGCGGCTTCGGGCCCGGCCTCGAGCACGATCGGAGACATACCGCGCTCGAGCACATGCGCAGCTGCAGCGAGGCCAACAGGCCCGGCTCCGATGATGGCAACCGTCTTGGCGTTCATTCCGACTTCTCCCATCTTTCTAGAATCATCGAATAATTCGCCCGAAAAATCAGGCCGCCGTTTGTGTATTCTTGCATCCGACTTCGTCCGCGCAGCACTCCGAGGCCAGGAAATCCACCAAGCCCCGCATCGCGTCAAAGTTCGCGTGGCAGATCAGGGTCGTCGATTCCCTGACCTGGCTGACGAGCCCGACCGCAACCAGGGTCTTGATGTGATGCGACAGCGTCGAGGCCGGGATCTTCAGCTTGTCCTGCAGGCGGCCGACGGGCATGCCCGAATGCCCGGCCCGAACCAGGGCCCGGTAGATTTGAAGCCGGGTTTGATTGCCCAGGGCCTCCAGACGTGCTGCTGCGTCGGCGATCTTCATGGTGCCAGGCTGCGCTCGTTCACGCCGGCTGTCAAACCATATTTCTAGAATATTCGAATTATGTTCTGACCGGCATGAATCAGATTCAGATTGACGGCCCCACTTGACGGCCCCACAACATTTCCATAAATCTGGATATATGGAAAACGAAGAAGCCGTCCTCGCCCTCGCCGCACTGGCCCAACCGACCCGCCTGGAGGCATTCCGGACGCTGGTCAGGCACGAGCCCGAAGGCCTTGCAGCGGGCGAGCTCGCCCGCCTGCTGGAAGTTCCCCAGAACACGCTGTCGGCGCATTTGGCGATCCTGACCCGGGCACGCCTCGTCTCCTCCGAGCGGCACAGCCGCTCGATCGTCTACCGCGCCAATCTCGGCGAATTCCGCGACGTCACGCTCTTCCTGCTGCGCGATTGCTGCGGCGGACGGCCGGAGGTCTGCGATCCCGTCGTCGAGACACTGCAAGCCTGCTGCTCGCCAAAACGGAAGGAGCGAAGCCGTGCCTGACCAAATCTACAATGTGCTGTTTCTGTGCACCGGCAATTCGGCGCGATCCATCCTGGCCGAGTCGATCCTTTGGAAAGACGGCGCCGGCCGCTTTCGGGCCTTCTCCGCCGGCAGCGCGCCAAAGGGCGCGGTGCATCCGCTTGCGCTGCGCACGCTTGAGAGCACGGACTACCCTGTCGACGGGCTACGCTCGAAAAGCTGGCTGGAATTCGCGAGCGCCGATGCGCCCGTGATGGATTTCGTCTTCACCGTTTGTGACAACGCGGCCGGAGAAGCCTGCCCGATCTGGCCGGGCCAGCCGATGACGGCGCATTGGGGCATTGAGGACCCTGCCGCGGCCGAAGGTTCCGAGCTGGAGAAGCAGGCGGCGTTCGTCACTGCGTTCCGATATCTCAAGAACCGGATCGACACCTTCGTGAACTTGCCGCTGAGGAGCATCGACAAGCTGTCGCTCGGCACCAGGCTGCGCGAGATCGGCCGCTCCGACGGCGCGACGTCAGGCAGAAGCGACGTGGCGTGACAATGAGCATCTTCGAACGATACCTCACTCTGTGGGTTGCACTGTGCATCGTCGTCGGCGTCGCACTGGGACACGTCATGCCCGGTTTCTTCGGCGCGATCGCAGCCGCCGAGGTCGCCAAGGTCAACCTGCCGGTGGCGGTGCTGATCTGGCTGATGATCGTGCCCATGCTGCTGAAGATCGACTTCGGCGCGTTGGGCGAGGTGCGGAAGCATTGGCGCGGCGTCGGCGTCACCCTTTTCATCAATTGGGCCGTAAAACCGTTCTCGATGGCGCTGCTGGGCTCTTTCTTCATCGGCCACCTCTTCGCACCGTGGCTGCCGTCCGGCCAGATCTCGTCCTACATCGCCGGCTTGATCCTGCTGGCGGCGGCGCCTTGCACCGCGATGGTGTTCGTGTGGTCCAATTTGTGCGAGGGGGAGCCTCACTACACGCTGAGCCAGGTCGCCCTGAACGACGTGATCATGGTGTTCCTGTTCGCGCCGCTGGTGGGACTGCTGCTTGGCGTGGCCTCGATCAGTGTCCCCTGGGGCACGCTGCTGCTCTCCGTTCTGCTCTATATCGTGGTTCCCGTAATCGTTGCTCAGCTGTGGCGCAAGGTGCTGCTGCGCGGAGGCGACGACGGCTTCAACCGCGCCATGCGGATGCTGCAGCCTGTGTCGCTAGTTGCGCTCCTCGCCACATTGGTGCTGCTGTTCGGCTTCCAGGGCGAGCAGATCGTCCGGCAGCCACTCGTCATTGCCATCCTTGCCGTGCCGATTCTGGTGCAGGTTTATTTCAATGCGGGCCTCGCCTATTGGCTGAGCCGGCGGTTCGGCGTGGCCTGGTGCGTTGCGGCTCCGGCCGCTCTCATCGGCGCGAGCAACTTCTTCGAGCTGGCGGTCGCCGCCGCGATCAGCTTGTTCGGCCTCGACTCCGGCGCTGCGCTGGCGACCGTGGTCGGCGTTCTCGTCGAGGTCCCGGTGATGCTGTCCGTCGTCCGCATCGTCAAGGCGACAAGGGGCTGGTACGAGGCCGGCGCTGGCAAAGTCCCGACGGCCTTGGAAGCCCACCGGTGAGGCATGGAGACCGACCATGAGCGTCACGATCTACCACAACCCCGACTGCGGCACCTCGCGCAACACGCTGGCGATGATCCGGCAGAGCGGCGCCGAGCCCGTCGTCATCGAATATCTGAAGACGCCGCCGTCCCGCGAGAAGCTGCTCGAGCTCGTCAAGGCTATGGGCATTTCCGTCCGCGCGCTGCTGCGCGAGAAGGGCACGCCGTTTCGCAATCTCGGCCTCGATGATCCCAAATGGACCGATGACGAGCTGATCGATCAGATGCTCGCGCATCCCATCCTGATCAACCGCCCGATCGTGGTGACGGCGAAGGGCACGCGATTGTGCCGGCCCTCGGAAGCGGTCATCGATCTGCTGGATCATCCGGTCGGCCGGTTCGTGAAGGAAGACGGCGAAGTGGTCGGAGCGCGCTGAGCCGGCTCCGATGGCAGCAGCTGTCAGGCGACAGTAGGACGCAACTTCAAATCGCTTGCAGCGTTGAAGCCGCACCTCTCGAGAGCTATCGATCGGCAAGATCGATCCATCGGGAGGAACGCATGAGCACCATCACCGGCGGCTGTCACTGCGGCGCAATCCGTTACGAGGTCGAGGGCGACGCGATCGTGCATGCGCTGTGCCACTGCCGCGACTGCCGGCTTCACGCCGGCGCTCCGGTCGTCGGCTGGACGATGTATCCGGAGAGCGCACTCAAGGTGACCAAGGGCGAGCCCAAGATCTACAATTCCTCGGAACACGGCCGGCGGCACTTTTGCGGCCATTGCGGCACCGGCCTGTTCTATATCAATGCCGACATGCTGCCGGGGGTCATCGACATCCAGAGTGCGACTTACGATGATCCCGAGGTCGTGCCGGCGACGATGCACATCCAGGTCGCCGAGCGGCTTCGCTGGATGGAGCATGCGCACGAACTGCCGGCGTTCGAGCGCTATCCTCCCCAGCCGTAGCGGCGAGAGGCGATGCCGGCACAGCTCCGCATCAGCTCCTCGTGCTGGCCGTCTTGTCCAGCGCGGCACGCAGGCCATTCGCCAGCTTGACCGCGTCGTCGTTGGCCCAGAAATGCATGAAGAACAGCCGCGGCTGCTCGTCCAGCATGTGGCTGTGCAGCGCCGTCACCTCGATGCCGTGCGTGCGCAGCGCCACGATGACCGGGTTCACCTCGTCGCTGGTCAGGACGAAATCGCCGATGATGGCGGCCTTGCCTCCTCCGGTCGGCTGGAAGTTGATGGCGATCGCAACGCCCATCGCACCGACGGGGGTCAGCAGCATGCCGTCCTCCGTGATCGGGTCGCGCCGCTTGACGTTGAACTGGTAGACGCCGCCGTTGGCCTGCCCCTTGACGCCGATGACCTGATCGAGCTTGGCGGTGTCGAGGTCGATGGCAGGCGGCGGGCCCGCCGGCGCCGCGACCGTCAAGGGAGTCTTGCTTTCGGCCAGCGCATCGTGGATCGCCGAGGCCAGCTTGACGGGATCGCCGTGTCCGGCGACGTGCATGTAAAACGTCGCCGGGCTCGCGCGCAGCAGATGATTGTGCACGGCGGTGATCTCCAGACCGCTCGCGATCATCTTCGCCATCACGGGATTGATCTCGGTCTCGAGGAGCACGAGATCGCCCATAACCATGGCACCGCCATGCGCGGGCTTGAACGCGAGCCAGCCGCCGAGCGCCAGCGCCGGCTTGATCGTCACCCCGTCCAGGGTCACGGTGAGATCGGTGCGGGGAAAGCCGTAGCGGTGGACATCGTCCGCAACGGCGGGCTTGCGGCCCAGCGTCTCGTCAACCTTATTCCAATCGAGATCCTGCGCATGAGCGCCCGCGATGAGGCAGGCACTGACGCCGATCAGCGCCGAGATGGTCTTTCGCATTGCTCTGCTCCTCAAGCTGGATTCAGCCGTCAGCGTCTCACTTCTGCTCCTTGATCTGGCCGGCACTGTCGACGACGAGCCGCACGTCCTTGCCGTTCTTCACGGCTTTTGCGGTCGTGCCCTCGGCGGTCGATTTGATGTCGCTGACCTGCGTGTAGCCGGCCGCCTGGATTTTGGCGACGACCTCCTCTCGTGTCAGAGCGCGTGCGCTCGACAGCCCGCTGGCGATCGCCAGAAAGAGGATTGTGTGAAAGATGACCTTTGTCCGCATGACATTCTCCTGGCGTCTCCTGCCCCAGGTGAAGTCGTTTTCGGCGCGGCGCGACGAGACGACGCCAACGCGCTTCGGCGCCGCCGCCGCGCACGAATGGAAAATTACGATTTGTCTGATGAGATTGGGAAACGATGACATGCTGCGCCCTTGGTGATCAGGACGCGATGCTTGGGCATGTCGCCTCGCGGGGAGATCGCAAATCCCCGTCACGTCGAATAGAAACCCGGGTGGCCCAGCTGTCAACACGCGCATGGCCGAGGCGCGTCACGAAGAGTTCACTCGGAACGGAACCGCACCAACCGGCATCTTGAAACGACCGGACGATCTCATTAGGGTTGGTCACGTGGGGACGAAGCAGACTCCCCGTGAGACCCCGGTCCAAGCTCTGCGCAGCACGCCATTCGTGGAGCTTGCGCATGGACACCGAACGACACCCTTCCCCCCGCCAAACACTGGCCATCCTCTCACGCGGCGATGCCGCCGCGTGCCGCGACACGACGGCGCAAAACAGCCGCTTCGTCCGCGTCTTCGAGGCCCTCGCCGCCCTCGGCATCGACGCGCACCCCGTGATCTACGACGAAAGCTTTGCCGACGCAGTCCGCGACCAATTGCTCGCGGCTGACGGCGTGCTGGTCTGGGTCGATCCGATCCACCAGGGCAAGACGCGCGCCGAGCTCGATCCCCTGCTGCGCGACGTCGCGGCGCAGGGACCGTGGGTGAGCGCCCATCCCGACGTGATCCTGAAGATGGGCGTCAAGGAGGTGCTCTACCGCACGCGTCACCTCGGCTGGGGCGCCGACACGCATCGCTATGACAGCGCCGCGGCGTTCCGCGCCGAATTTCCCTCGCGCCTTCGCGCGCACGGCCCTCGCGTGCTCAAGCAAAATCGCGGCAATGGCGGCCAGGGCGTCTGGAAGGTCGAAGCGCTTCCGCACACGAACGAGACGGTTCGTGTACTCCATGCCCAGCGCGGGAGCCGGCCCGAGGACATCAGGTTCGACGAGCTGGTGGCGCGCTGCGAGCCGTATTTCGGATGGGGCGGCTGCATCATCGACCAGGCGTTTCAACCTCGCCTGCCCGACGGGATGATCCGCTGCTACATGAGCGGCGCGAGGGTCGCGGGCTTTGGGCACCAAGTGATCAAGGCCCTGATCCCGCCGCCGCCGGAAGGCCCCGACGCGCCCGAGGCGCAACCGGGGCCGCGCATCATGCACGGGCCTGATGCTCCGCCGTTCCAGGCGCTGCGAAGGTCGATGGAGGACGAATGGACGCCGCAGATGATGGAAACGCTCGGTATCGATGAATTGTCACTGCCGGTGATCTGGGATGCGGATTTCCTGTACGGGCCGCCGGATGCGGCGGGCGCCGACACCTACGTGCTGTGCGAGATCAACGCGAGCTCCTGCTTTGCGATCCCCGAGGAAGCGCCGGCGGCGATCGCACGAACGGTGACGCACCGCCTGCTGCGGAGCCAGGAGGCACGGTCCGGCTGAGAGCCGGACGACGTCTCGCGATCCTATTCGGCGGCTTGCGGAGCGCGCATGCCGTTC
The DNA here is from genome assembly GCF_009176685.1 of Bradyrhizobium sp. TM102. NCBI lineage: Bacteria > Pseudomonadati > Pseudomonadota > Alphaproteobacteria > Hyphomicrobiales > Nitrobacteraceae > Bradyrhizobium > Bradyrhizobium sp. TM102. Next base: position 5,624,831 of record NZ_AP021855.1, read on the forward strand.
TCCGTTTCAACGGCAGGCTGGTCGGCGAGCGCCGGTTGCTCGCCATCAGGCAGCCCCCGCCCCTTCACCAGCCCGAAGATCGCCGGGATCACGATCAGCGTCAGCAATGTCGACGAGATCATCCCGCCGATCATCGGCAGCGCGATGCGCTGCATGATTTCGGATCCCGCGCCGGTGCTCCACATGATCGGCAGCAGGCCCGCCATGATGGCGACCACCGTCATCATCTTGGGCCGGACGCGCTCGACCGCGCCCACCATGATGGCGTCATGGAGATCGCGCCGGGTGAAGACCCCGCCCTCGGCGTCGCGCCTCGCCTTCATCTCGGCCAGCGCGTGATCGAGGTAGATCAGCATCACGACCCCGGTCTCGGCAGCAACGCCGGCGAGCGCGATGAAGCCGACGGCGACCGCGACGGACAGGTTGAAGCCAAACCACCACATCATCCAGATGCCGCCGACCAGCGCGAAAGGCAGCGACAGCATCACGATCAGCGTCTCGGTCAGCGCCCTGAAGTTCAGGTAGAGCAGCAGGAAGATGATCGTGAGCGTGACGGGCACGACGATCTTGAGGCGCGCCGCCGCGCGCTGGAGATATTCGTACTGGCCGCTCCAGACGACATAGGTGCCGGCGGGAAACTGGATGCTCTCCGTCACCGCGCGTTGCGCGTCCGCGACGTAGCTGCCGATGTCGCGATCGCGGATGTCGACATAGATGTAGGTCGCCAGCTGGCCGTTCTCGGTCCGGATCGAGGTCGGCCCCCGCGCCGGCTCGACCTTGGCGACCTCGCCGAGCGGCACGGCGCCGCCCGCCGGCATCGGCACCAGGATATCGCTCGCGATCGCCTTGGGATTGTCGCGCAGGTCACGCGGATAGCGCATGTTCACCGTGAAGCGCTGGCGGCCTTCCACGGTCGTCGTGACCGTCTGGCCGCCGAGCGCGGCCGCGATGGTGTCCTGAACGTCCTGGATCAGGATGCCGTAGCGCGCGAGCGCCTCGCGGTCCGGGACGATCTCGAGATAGTAGCCGCCGATACCGCGCTCGGCGTAGGCCGACGACGTGCCCGGGACAGTCTTGATCACCCGCTCGACCTGCCGCGCCAGCCGGTCGATCTCGACGAGGTCGGTGCCCATGACCTTGACGCCGACAGGCGTGCGGATGCCCGTCGACAACATGTCGATGCGGGCCTTGATCGGCATGGTCCAGGCGTTCGAGACGCCGGGGAACTGCAGCGCCTTGTCCATCTCCGCGATCAGGCTGTCGAGGGTGACACCGGGACGCCACTGCTCTTTCGGCTTCAGATTGACCACCGTCTCGAACATTTCGGTCGGTGCCGGATCGGTCGCGGTCGCCGCCCGTCCCGCCTTGCCGTAGACGGAGGCGACCTCGGGGAACGACTTGATGATGCGATCCTGCGTCTGCATCAACTCGGCCGCCTTGGTCACGGAGATGCCGGGCAGCGTCGTCGGCATGTAGAGCAACGTGCCCTCGTTCAGCGCCGGCATGAACTCGGTGCCGAGCTGCCGCGCCGGCCATGTCGTGACGGCGAGGATTGCGAGGCAGGCCAGGATCACCAGCGTCCTGGCGCGAAGCACGCCCTTGATCACGGGCCGGTAGATCCAGATCAGGAAACGATTGATGACATTCCGGCTCTCCGGGACGATCCGGCCGCGGACGAAGATCACCATCAGCGCCGGCACCAGCGTGACGGACAAGAGGGCAGCGGCGGCCATCGAGAAGGTCTTGGTGAACGCCAGCGGGCTGAACAGCCGCCCCTCCTGCGATTCCAGCGTGAAGATCGGCATGAACGACACGGTGATGATCAGCAGGCTGAAGAACAGCGCAGGCCCCACTTCGGAGGCGGCATCGATCAGGATCTGCACGCGCGATTGGCCGGGCTCGGCGCGTTCGAGGTGCTTGTGGGCATTCTCGATCATGACGATCGCGGCATCGACCATGGCGCCGATCGCAATCGCGATGCCACCTAAGCTCATGATGTTGGAGCCGAGGCCGAGCAGCTTCATGGCGCCGAATGCCATCAGCACGCCGACCGGCAGCATCAGGATCGCGACCAGCGCGCTGCGGACGTGCAGCAGGAACACGATGCAGACCAGCGCGACGACGATGCTCTCCTCGAACAGCGTGTGCTTGAGCGTGTCGATGGCCGCGTAGATCAGGTTCGAGCGATCGTAGACCGGGACGATCTCGACCGATGCCGGCAGGCTGCTCGCGATCTCCTTGAAGCGCTTCTTGACGTTCTCGATGACGTCGAGCGCGTTGACGCCGAAGCGCTGCAGCACGATGCCGCTGGCGACTTCGCCCTCGCCGTTCAGCTCGGTGATGCCCCTGCGCTCGTCCGGTCCGAGCTCGACATTGGCGACGTCGCGGAGCAGCACCGGCGTTCCGCCGGAGGTCTTCAGCACGATGTTGCCGAGATCGTTGATGCTCTTGATATAGCCCTTGCCGCGGATGACGTATTCGAACTCGGCGAGCTCGACGGTGCGCCCGCCGACATCGGCGTTGCTGGCGCGGATCGCCTCACGAATTTTTTGCATGCTGATGCCGCGATCGCGCATCCGCTGCGGGTCGAGCACCACGTTGTACTGCTTGACGAAGCCGCCGATGCTGGCGACCTCGGCGACGCCTTCGGCCTTGGCCAGCGCGAACTTCAGATTCCAGTCCTGGATCGTGCGGGTGTCCGCCAGGTTCAATTCCTTCGACAGGACCGCATACTGGTAGACCCAGCCGACGCCGGTGGCGTCGGGACCGATGGTCGGGGTGACGCCGGCAGGAAGCCGCGAAGCCGCGCCGTTCAAAAATTCCAGGACGCGCGAGCGCGCCCAATAGATGTCGGTGCCGTCCTCGAAGATCACGTAGACGAACGAGGCGCCGAAGAAGGAGAAGCCGCGCACGACTTTCGATTTCGGCACGGTCAGCATCGCCGTCGTCAAGGGATAGGTGACCTGGTCCTCGATCACCTGCGGCGCCTGGCCGGGATATTCGGTGTAGACGATGACCTGGGTGTCGGAGAGATCAGGGATCGCATCCAGCGGCAGGTGGATCAGCGCATAGAGACCGGCGGCGGCCGCAAAACCGGTGCCGAACAGCACCAGCAGCAGATTGCGCGCCGACCAGGCGATGATGCGGGCGATCATTTGCGCTCTCCCGCCGCATGGCCCGCATCGGACGCCTGAGGCGCTCCTTCCGCAAAACCCTTGAGCGCGGCCTTCAGATTGCTTTCCGCATCGATCAGGAAGGTGGCGGATGTGACCACCGCCTCGCCGTCGGCAAGCCCGTCCCGCACCTCGATGTAGCCGCCGCCACGCCGGCCGAGCTTCACCTCGCGCGGCTCGAAGCGCCCTTTCCCCTTGTCCACGAGGACGGCCTGCCGCGTGCCGGTGTCGAGCACCGCGCTATCCTGGATCGCCAGCACGGGCGCGGCGTCGGCCGTGTCGATCTCGGCATCGACATACATGTCCGGCAGCAGCGCCGCATCGGGATTGGCAAGCTCGATCCGGACGCGAACCGTCCTCGTGTCGCGGTTCACCTGCGGATAGACGATTGCGATCTTGCCGCTGAAGATGCGGCCGGCAAAGCTCCGCGCGCGCACCGCCACGGACTGCCCCACCGCGATATGACCGAGATCGCGTTCGGCGATATCGACGAGGGCCCAGACGACCGAGGTATCCGCAATCCGGAACAGCACGTCGCCGGGATTGGCGCGCATGCCTTCGATCGCGTTGCGCTCGAGCACGATGCCGTCGCGCGGCGCCGACCAATGGATGGTGACGGGCGCGCGGCGCGTCTTCTCCATCTCGGCGATGACCTGCTCGGGCACGTCGAGATTGACCAGCCGTTGCCGCGAGCCGCGGCCATACATCTCGACGCCGCCCACCGTCTTGGAGGTGATCGTCGCAAGATATTCCGCCGCGGCGGACGCAACCGCCGAACTGTAGATCTCCATCAGCGGCTGGCCCGCCTTCACACGCGTGCCGGTGGTGACGTCGGCGACCTTCTGCACGAAGCTTTCGGCGCGCATCGCGATGACAGAGACGCGGCGCTCGTCGAGCTGGATCGTGCCGGGTGCCTTGACCGTGACGCGGATCGTCCGTCGTTCGACCGGCTCGGACTTCACGCCGGTGCGCTGGATCTTGCCCGGCGAGAGCTTGACCGTGCCGTCGTCGGCCTCGTCGCCTTCGTAGACGGGGACGTAGTTCATCCCCATCGGGTCCTTCTTCGGCACCGGCGAGGTGTCGGGCAGGCCCATGGGGTTGCGGTAGTACAGGATTTTTCGCCAGGAAGTCGCCTGCGGTGGCTTTGGTGCCGTCGCAGGCGCCTGACCGTCTTCATAGACCGGCAGATAATCCCGGCCACGGTCGTCCTGCTTCGGACTAGCGGACCAGAGTGGCGCGCCGCTGGGGTCACGATAGTAGAGCGGAGTTCGGTCCGCTTGAGCTGCAGCCGGGGTCGCCTCGGCATGAGCGGACCAGCGTCCGTGCGAGGACCAGTATGCGCCCACGGCCAGGCCACCGGCCAGCGCGAGAAGTGTCAGGAGACGCAGCGTCTTCATGGTGTGTCTTCGCGCGCTTGGCACGCGTCCATGTGAGGGGAAGGAGAAAATTCGGACGCCGCAAGCAGCGTCCGCACGCTCACTTGGTCGCCGTGACGATCACCTTGCCGGTGACGGTCTCGGGCTCGCCCTGCACTTTCGCCGACAGCGTCACCTGATAGCGGCCGGCCATCGGCAGGTCCGTCCGGAAGGCGTAGACGCCCGGCTCCTGCGACGGAAGCGGCGCGACCGCCGATTCCATCTCGGCCATCCCGTCCGGGGCCATGTCGACGCGGGTCTTGAAGATGACGGCGTCCGCCACCGGCTTGCCGGTTTGCTTGTTGGTCAGGCGAATCGAGAGCGTGACGTCGTCGCCCTTCTTCATTTGCGCAGTGACGGGCTCGAAGGCGTAGTCACTGGGGCCCGCCATCGCGGCGGAGGCGGCAAGCGAAAGGGTGGCGGCGAGCGCCGCGGTGCTGAATTTGGAAAGCATTGTCCTGTCCTCATGATCTGATTTTTCGCCGTGGCGCATGAAGCGCGCACGTCAGTTGTCGTCGCGCGCAAACGTGCTGCGCGCGTTCGGCTGTTGCGAGATCAGATTCGAGGAGGTCGGAAGGGAGGACTGCTGCCGCGGACGGAGACGACCTGATCCTCGGGGATGGCGATCGTGCTCACCGCTACGGCGAAATGCCCGAAGACGACGGGCCTGATGGCATCGAGCGCGATGGTGCCGCCGACGCAGCAGAAACCCATCCCGCATTTGTAGCCGATAGTCTGGGAGGGCGTCCCCTTCATGTCGGGGCAGCAATCGTCCATCGCCATCCCGGCGTCGCTGCCCATCTGCATGGTCGCCGGCATATCGTCCGACGACATGGCAAGCCCGGATGCGGACGCGCCAACGGGCAGCATCGCCAGGGATATGGCGATTGCGAATGCCAGGATGGTACGGACGAGGCGCATCTTTATCGAGTTACCTTATCAAGGTCGCAGCGTAACTCTCGTAGCATATCCCAGTGCCGGTGGCGCTTGTTGATCCGGATCAAGCATTCGTGACCAGGGCCGGCCGGTACCGACCCTGCCGCCGGCCCGGGTCAGATCTTCGGGATCTTCGCGCGCTCGACCACGCCGGTCCATTTGGCGATCTCGGTCTCGATCAGCTTCTTCATCTCCTCCGGCGAGCTGCCGCGGACCTCGCCGCCGACGGCGGTCTCCAGACGCTGCCTGAGCTCGGGATCCCCGAGTGCGTCCAGCGTCGCGGCATTGAGCGCGGCGATGATGGCGGACGGCGTTCCCTTGGGCGCCAGCAGGCCAGCCCAGGTGCGCACGTCGTAGCCCTTGATGCCGGCTTCCTGCACGGTCGGGACATCGGGCAGCAACGCAGTGCGCGTCGGCGAGGTCACCGCCAGGCCACGGATCGCGCCGCTCTGGATCTGCGGGGCCAGCAGCACGGGCGTGCCGACGATGACGGGAACGTCACCACCGAGCAGCGCGGTGGTGGACTGCGAATCGCCGCGATACGGCACGTGCACGATCTCGATGCCGGCTGTGGCGTTGAGCAATTCTCCCGCAAGATGATGCGTGCTGCCGAAGCCGACCGATCCGAAGCTGAGTGAACCCGGCTTGGCCTTGGCCATGGCGATGAGCTCACCCAGCGATTTTGCGGGATAGTCGCTGCGCACGGCGATGACGAGCGCGTAGTAGACCAGCGTCGAGATCATCTCGAAGCTTTCGGCCGGCTGATAGGCGAGGCTCTTGTAGGTCGCCGCGGAAATCGCGTGCGCGCCGGTGACGAGGCCGAGCGTATAACCGTCGGGCGCCGCCTTGGCGACCGCATCCGCCGCGATGTTGCCGCCGGCGCCCGGCTTGGCCTCGACGATGATCGGCTGCCCGAGCTTCTTCGACAGCCCGTCGGCGATGATTCGCGACAGCGTGTCGGCGGCGCCGCCGGCGGCAAAGCCATGCAGCAGGCGGATCGGACGCGACGGATAATTGTCCGCCCATGCAGGGCCGGTCACCAGACAACCGCCGAGAAAAACGCCAAGAAAGACGCCGAGCAGAAAAATGGCCGCAGCAAGCCGCTTCATCCCTCGCATGGATGCTTCTCCCTCAATTGTCATGTCGTTGGCCGCAACGCGCGCGGCGTCGTTCAGGTCGAATTGAATTCGCTAGCGCGCAAACTCCGTGCATTCAGGCGATGGCGGCATGCCCCAGACGTCGCGCGGCAGCCCGACCCATACCTTCGGCCGCTGCGGACGATCGCGATGCCAGGGACGCGGCTCGAAATAGCCGAGCTCCTCGTCCACCATCCGGTCGAGGTCATGAAACAACTCGACCAGATGCCCATCGGGATTGCGGTGATAGATCGCCGTGTTGTGCCCGGGGCCGTGACGCACCGGTCCCCAAAGCACCGGGAGCTTGTGACGCGCGAGATGGTCGCAGGCCCGATGCATGTGGTCGGGGCCCCGCAGCTCGAACGCGAAGTGATGAAGACTGCGGACCGGGGCGCGGGCGAAGTTGAGCGTGTGATGCTCGAAGCCGCTGCGCATGAAGACGAAGCGATCCTCGATCCAGTCTGAGACGCGCAGGCCCATGAATTTGGCATAGAACTCCGAGGCCGCGCGCGGATCGGGCGTGCGAAGCGCGACATGGCCGAGCTTGGCGACCGCGAGGGCGCCGATCCGCTCCTGCGCGGGCGTGGGCGTCCAGCTCTGGATCAGCTCGAAGCGCGTGCCCTCTGGATCCGTGAACGACAGCAGCCGGGACACACCAGGCAGGGGATCGCTCCGAAGCTCGGGCCGTAAGTCCGCCTGCTTCAGCGCGGCGCCCAGCGCCTCGATCTGGACCTCCGGGGAGATCTCAAAGGCGATGCTGCTAAGTAGCGCATCGCCGGGCTCGATCACGAGCGAGAGCTGCTCGGAATCGCTGGCGAGGAAAATGCGGTCTCCGTCGCGGGCAACGAGGCCAAGTCCGATCACGCCGCGATAATAGTCGAGCAGCCGCTCCGGATCGGGCGAGGTGAAGGTCGCGTGTCGCAGCCGGGTGAAGCGTGCAATGGGTGCTTGTGTCATCGTGCGGTCCATCCCCTCATGGAATCATGATGATCTTGCCGAGCGCGGAGCCCTGCTCCAGCAACGTATGCGCCTTGCTGACTTCGTCGAGCCTCAGTACCGCCGAGATCGCCGGCTTGATCGCATTGCGGCTCAAGGCCTCGATCACGCTGCGCATCAGGGCACGGCGTCCGTCACGATCGTGGTCGTAGATGTGGAAGGAGAAGCAGCGGATCGCCGGACAGATGTCGAGATGATCGCGCATCGCCGCCATCAGATTTTCTTCCGGCAAACCGGCGAAGGCGTTGTAGGACAGCAGCGTGCCCCATTTGCCGAGCGCGCCGAGATAAGAGGTGAACTCGGGCCCGCAGACGTGATCGAGCACGAGGCCGACGCCCTCGCCATCCGTCAGCTCGCGGGTGCGCGCCACGACATCCTCGCTCCGGTAGAAGATGACGTGATCGGCGCCGTTCGCCCTGGCGAACGCGGCCTTCTCTTCAGTCGAGACCGTGCCGATGACGGTCATCCCGGCAAGCTTGGCCAGCTGCACCAGCGCCGTGCCGACGCCGCCGGCAGCTCCAATCACCAGCGCGCTTGCGGGCGCGCGCGGATGGCGGCACTCGTGCAGCAGTGCGTAAGCGACCTGGTAGTTCGACAAGCACACGGCCGCTTGCAGATCGACATTGTCCGGCAGCGCGTGAACGGCATCCGCGGGCGCGACCACGACGTCGGCATAGCAGCCGCCGCGCTGGGACAGATCGCGCGCGCTCAGCAGCACCTTCTGGCCGATGGCAAAGCCCTCGACGCCGGACCCGAGCGCGGAAATGCGCCCCGCGACGTCGTTGCCGGGATTGGCCGGCAGCGGCGGCATCCATTTGTAGACGCCGCGCCGGATCAGCACGTCGGGTTGACCGACCCCGAACGCCTCGGCCCGGATTTGCACCTGGCCGGCTCCGGGCAGAGGCACCGGAAGCTCGACCAATTCGAGTGCATCCGGCCCACCCGGCTGACGCACCAGCACCGCCCTCATGACTTCACGCGCTCCCTGGGACCATATTTTCGAAAATCATACCGTTTACGAAAATTATTGCAAGATGGTCGTTAGCGCGGCATGTTGAGGCATCGATTCAGCGACAGGTCCCATGCCCGAGAGCGCCGTCCGCCCCCGCAAGGAATTCGGCAAGACCATCGCCGCCGACATCACGCATCGGCTGCGCGAGGAGATCATTGCCTGCGCCCTTCCGCCCGGCGAGCCGCTGCGCTTCGACGTGCTGCGCGAACGCTTCGGCGCCAGTTTTACCACGCTGCGCGAGGCGCTGACCGCGCTCGCCGCCGAAGGCCTGGTCGATGCCCAGGAGCAGCGCGGCTTTCGCGTGGCGCCGGTCAGCCGCCAGGATCTGGTGGAGGTCACCGATGCAAGGGTGCTGATCGAGGTGGAATTGATCCGCCGCTCGATCGAGCGGGGCGATGACGATTGGGAAATCGCCGTGATCTCCACACTGCACCGATTGAAGCGGATCGAGCAGCGCGATCCCGAGCATCCCCTGCGCGATCCCGAGTGGAAGATCGCGCATCGCCAGTTCCACCAGGCGCTGGTCTCCGCCTGCGGCTCGGCGACGCTGCTCGCCATTCGCGCCGAGCTGTTCGACCGTGCCGAACGCTACCGGCATCTCTCCGCCAATTTCAGGCCGCGCCCGCGCGACAAGGCCGGCGAGCACCAGGCGATCATGCAGGCCGCCATCTCACGCAACGCGGATCTCGCCGTGCAGTTGATCGAGACCCATATCCGCTCGACCTCCGACAACGTCGCCAAATACGCCGGCCATCTGCTCGACGCCGAATAGGAGACCTGCATCTTCACGCGGTGGGCTTGCGCCCGGCCTAATTTTCGAAAATAATACATCAGATCGAAAATCGAAACCGTTAGGGCGAAATCATGAAGCTGCTGTCGTTCTTGGATGGAAATCGGGAAAGCTGGGGCGCCGTTGTCGAAAACCGCGTGGTGGATCTGGGCCGCGCCCTGCCCCAGTACCCCACGCTCGCGGACTTTCTCGGCAGCGATGACTACGCCAGGCGCGAGGCGATCGTCGCCGGGCACAAGCCCACGCTGGCGCTGAGCGACGTCAAATACCTGCCGGTGATCCCGCGGCCTGAGAAGATCGTCTGCGCCGTGCGCAATTATCTCGACCACCACAACGAAGCCGTGGCGTTCGGCATGAAGCGCGAGATCACGGAATTTCCGCCGATCTTCCTGCGGGTCTGGCGTTCCCAGGTTGCGCACAACGCGCCGGTGATCCGGCCGAAGGTCTCGGACAATTTCGATTGGGAGGGCGAGCTCGCCGTCGTCATCGGCAAGGGCGGCCGTCATATCAGCCAGACCGATGCATGGAATCATGTCGCGGGCTATTCGATCTACAACGACGTCAGCGTGCGCGACTGGCAGCGCCACGCCCAGCAGATCGCCTCCGGCAAGAACTTCGTCGGCACCGGCCCGTTCGGACCGTGGCTGGTCACGCCGGACGAGATCGGCGATCCCACGAAGCTCAAGCTGGAGACGCGCGTCAACGGCGCGACCGTACAGTCCTCCGACACCTCGATGCTGATCTTCTCGATCCCGCGGCTGATCGAATATTGCTCGACGATCTTCGATCTCGTCCCCGGCGACGTCATCGCCACCGGCACGCCGGCCGGCGTCGGCTTCACCCGCAAGCCGCCGATCTTCCTCAAGCCCGGCGATTTGGTCGAGGTCGAGATCGAGAACATCGGCGTGCTCAGCAATCCCGTCGTGGACGAGGCCTAGCTTCAGCATGTCGTCCTACGATATTCGAAAGACCGCGCTCAGCGTCGAGACCATCTGGCATGAGCGCGGCCCACGGCTGGAGAAGCCGCTGCTGGTCGGAACCGCCGTCGCGGTGATCCGCAATCCCTTCGCCGGCCGCTATGAGCCCGATCTGATGCCGTTCCAGGCGGCCTTGCGTGAGCTCGGACGCGAGCTCGCTGGCGCGCTGATCGCACAGCTCGGCGGTGCGCCGCGGATCGAAGCCTATGGCAAGGGCATCATCGTCGGCGAAGACGGCGAGCTCGAGCATGGCGCCGTCTGGCATGAAGCCGGCGGTCACGGCATGCGCGAGGTGCTGGGTCAACCCAAAGCAATCGTGCCGGCGGCGAAGACCATCGGCGGTCCGGGCACGCGCCTGATGGTGCCGCTCGGCCACATCCACGCCGCCTATGTCCGCAGCCATTTCGGCACCGCGGAGATGACGCTGTGGGACGCGCCGCGGCGCGACGAGATCGCCTTCGGCCTCGTGATGGCGACCGGCGGCCGCCCGCATGCCCGCATCGGCGGCCTCGAGGCGTCGGAGATCTCCGTGCATGACGGGCAGCGCTGAGCGCCGCCCGTCTCCGCGTCACAGGAAGCCGGTCGAGATCCACGGGATCGCCGCGACGATCAGCGTGCCGATCAGCAGGGCCACGATATAGCCGACGATCGGCTTGATACCCTCGTCGGGACTGATGCGGCTGATGGCGCAGGCCGCGTAATAGCCGACCCCGAATGGCGGGGCGAACAGGCCGATACCCATCGCGAGCACGACGACCATCGCGTAGTGCACTTCGTGCACGCCGACCTGGCGGGCGATCGGAAACAATAGCGGCCCGAACAGGACGATGGCGGGGATGCCTTCCAGCACGCTGCCCAGAATGACGAAGGCGAGGATCGTCACGCCGAGAAAGACAGGCGTTCCGCCCGGCAGCGCCGTCATGAACTTTGCAAGCGAGGCCGAGAAACCCGATTGCGTCAGAGCCCACGCCATCCCTGTCGCAGCGCCGATGATCAGCAGGATCGCGCCGGACAATGACGCGGTCTCCACCAGCATTGGGTAGAGGCGGCGCCAGGAGAACTGACGATAAATCAGGAGCCCGGTGAGCACCGAGTAGACGATGCCGATGGTCGAAACTTCGGTCGCGGTGGCGACGCCCTCGACCACCGCGGCGCGGATGACGAAGGGCAGCGCCATTGCCGGGATGGCAATGACGAAGGCGCGGCCGATCTCCCTCCCCGTGGCCCGCTTCACATGCGACAGGTCCTCGCCCCGGTATCGCCACCAGACCACGGCGCAGAGACCGATGGCGAGCACGATGCCGGGCAGCAGCCCCCCGGTGAACAACGCCGCGATCGACACGCCCGTCACCGAGCCGATGGTGATCAAGACGAGCGACGGCGGAATGGTCTCGGTCTGGGCCCCGGTCGCCGCGAGCAGCGCCACGAGATCACCGGGCCTGGCGCCGCGCTTGGTCATCTCCGGAAACAGCACCGGCGCCACGGCGGCCATGTCCGCCGCCTTCGAGCCGGAGATGCCCGACACCAGGTACATTGCGCCGACCAGCACATAATGCAGGCCGCCGCGCACGTGGCCGAGCAGGCTGGCGAGAAAGCCGACCATGGCCCGCGCCATGCCGGTCATCTCGATCAGCAGGCCGAGGAACACGAAGAGCGGCACGGCCAGCAGGATCAGATGGCTCATGCCTTCGTCCATGCGACCAATGATGACCGCATCGGGCGTGTTCGTCGTCAGCGCCAGATATCCGACGGTGGCAAGACCGAAGGCAAAGGCGATCGGCACCGCCGCCAGCACCATGGCGCCGACGATGACCACGAAGAAGATCAGCAGGTTGAGATTGCCGAGCGGTTTCAACACCGGCGCGATGAGGACGAGCGCGGCGATGATGCCGGCGACGAGCGCCCCAGCCGCGAGCAGGCTGCGCAGGCTCGAGATGCGGGCGAGCCGCAGGACCGCCGCGACCAGCATCAATCCGATGCCAACGGGTAACGCGGCAGCCCGCCAGCTGTTGACGATTTCGAGCGCCGGCGTCGTGACGAACACCTCGTCGGCCGCGAACTCGTAGGCAGGGTGGACCACCAGCAGCAGGAATGCCAGCGATGCCGCGGCGGCAACGACGTCCAGGAAGGCACGTGCGTCGGGACGGAGCATGCCGATGATGGCCGTCATCCGCATGTGCTCACCGCGCTGGAACGCGATCACCGATCCCAGCATGGCGAGCCACAGGAACAGGATGCCGGCAAGCTCATCCACCCAGATGATCGGAGCGTGAAAGACATATCGTCCGACGATGCCGGCCGACAAAACGACGATCTCGGCGAGCACCAGGAGCGCCGCCGGGATCGCAACCACATGACCAAGCACCCTGTTGGCCGCGACGGCCCAGCGGTGCACACCGGATTGAGGCGCCGCACCCGCGGCGCCTTGATCGATCCCAGGCATATGGTTGATCGCGGTCATGACAGCTTGCCCGCCGCTTTCTCGAGCTGAGTCCAGGCCTCATCGCCGAACTTGGCCCTCCAGTCGGCGTAAAAGCTGGTCTTCGCCAGGGCCTGGCGGAATGCGCCGCGGTCGACGTCGATGAACTGCATGCCCTTGGCGGTCAGGTCGGAGCGCAAGGACTCGCTGAGCTTGGCGACGTCCGCACGCTCGTCCTTGGCCGAGCGATCCAGCTCGCGTGTCACGATCTGCTGCACATCCTTCGGCAGCTTTTCGAAGGCGCGCTTGTTGCCGAGGATCCAGTAATTGTCCCAGACATGCCCGGTCAGGGAACAGGTCTTCTGCACCTCGTACAGCCGGGCCGTCGCGATGATCGGCAGCGGATTTTCCTGACCGTCGACCACCTTGGTCTGGAGCGCGGAGTAAACCTCGTTGAAATTGATCGGCGCGGGGCCTGCCCCGAGCGCCTGGAACAACGACGTCAGATTGGGAGCGGCCGGCACGCGCAGCTTGAAGTTCTTGAGATCGTCCGGCGTCCTGATCTCGCGGCCGGACGACGTGACGTGGCGGAAGCCGTTATCCCAGGGGCTCGACACCGCCATGATCGGCGTGCGCGCGATCTGCGCGCGGATATAGGCGCCGAGCTCGCCATCCATCGCCTTCCAGACCGCGTCATAGTTCGTGAAGAGAAAGCCGAGGTTGACGATGCCTGCGGCCGGCACCAGCGTCGCGAGGATCAGCGAGGACAGGTTGAAGAACTCGACGCCGCCGTTGCGGACCTGCGTCAACAGGTCGGTATCCGATCCGAGCTGGTTCGCCGGGAACAGATTGATCTCGAGCCGGCCGCTCGTCGCCTCGCGAATGCGGTCGGCAGCTTCCTTGGCGCGGATGTTGACGGGATGCGTCGGATCCTGCCCCGTCGCAAGCTTGTAGGTGAATTCCGCGGCCGAGGCCGGGCGGGTGAGAATGGCACATAGCGGCACGGCGGCGCCGGCCATGAGCAACTTGCGGCGGCTGAGAGTTATCGGCTTGCGCAAGGTCATCGTTTCCTCCTGTCGAGCATGGATTGGTTGATGCAAAGGCGGCTCTTCACCGCCCGTGTTGCTGCTGGCCGGCTCTCGATGCGCCGGCATTGGACAGCAGCCGTCGTTCTTCGCAGCGGCGCGACGAAGCATGTCCGTCGTGGATCGGGAAGACGGGCTGCTAGCGCAGCCACTCCTTGATCTGCCGCTTCACTTCCGCGGTCGAGATGCCGTAGCGGTCGTGCAGCGTCGGCAGCGCGCCGGCGGCGAGAAACTCGTCGGGAAGTCCGATCTGCCGGAACGCGGGATGAACGCCCGCGCGCATCAGCAGCGTCGCCACGGCCTCGCCGAGCCCGCCGATCACTGTGTGATTCTCGGCGACGACGACGAGGCGGCCGGGCTTGCCCGCTTCGCGCAGGATCGCTTCGGTGTCGAGCGGCTTGATGGTCGGAACGTGCAGGACAGCCGCATCAATGCGGTCGTCCGACAAGGCCTGGGCCGCCTCCAGCGCGCGCATGGTCATGATGCCCGAGGAGATGATCAGGACGTCGCCACCGTCACGAAGCAACGCAGCCTTGCCGAGCTCGAACCGGTAATTGTACTCGTCGAGCACCAGCGGCACCTGTCCGCGCAGCAGGCGCATATAGACCGGTCCGCGATGCGCGGCGATCGCCGGCACGACCTGCTCGATCTCGTGCGCATCGCAGGGATCGATCACCGTCATGTTCGGCATCGCGCGGAACAGGGCGAGATCCTCGGCCGCCTGGTGGCTGGGTCCATAGCCCGAGGTCAGGCCGGGCAGCGCGCAGGCGATCTTCACGTTGCGGTCTTCTTCCGCAATGGTCTGGTGGATGAAGTCGTAAGCCCGGCGCGAGGCGAACACCGCGTAGGTCGTCGCGAACGGCATGAAGCCTTCGGCGGCGAGCCCCGAGGCTGCGGCGAACAGCAGCTGCTCGGCCATGCCCATCTGGTAGTAACGATCGGGAAAAGCCTGCGCGAAGATGTGCAGGTCGGTGTATTTGCCGAGATCGGCGGTCATGCCGACCACGTCCTCGCGGCTGCGGGCGAGCTCGACGAGCGCGTGGCCGAAGGGCGCGGGCTTGGTGCGCTGGCCCTCCGCTGCGATCGAGGCGATCATGGCCGACGTGGTCAGGCGCGGCTTTGCCGAGGGGGTCGATCCGGCGGACTTCATGACTGGTCTCCCGCGTTCAGTGCAGACAGCGCGAGCTGCCATTCATGCGGCTCGACGCGAATGAAATGGTTCTTCTCACGCTGCTCCAGGAAGGGAACGCCCTTGCCCATCAACGTGTCGGCGACGATCATGCGAGGCTTCGGCTCGGCATGCGCCGTCGCGGCATCGAAAGCCCCCACCACTGCGTCGAGATCGTTGCCATCGACGCGCTGCACGAACCAGCCGAAGGCTTCGAGCTTGTCGACCAGTGGCTCGAAGCCGAGCATCTGCTTGGAGGGACCGTCGGCCTGCTGATTGTTGACGTCGACGACTGCGATGATGTTGTCGAGCTTGTGATGGGCCGCCGACATGATGGCTTCCCATTTCGAGCCCTCGTCGAGCTCGCCGTCGGAGAACAGCGTGAAAATGCGCGCCGCCGATTTCTTGCGCTTCAGCCCGAGCGCCATGCCGACGGCAATGCCGAGGCCAAGGCCGAGCGAGCCGCCGGACATCTCCATGCCCGGGGTGTAGGAGGCCATGCCGGACATCGGCAGACGGCTCTCGTCGAAGCCATAGGTCGCGAGTTCCGCTTCCGGAATGATCCCGGCCTCGATCAGCGCCGCATAAAGTGCGATCGCATAGTGTCCGTTCGACAGCAGAAAGCGGTCGCGGCCTTCCCAGACCGGATCCTCGGCGCGAAAGCGCATCGCGTGGAAATAGGCCACCGCCAGCACGTCGGCGATGTCGAGCGCCTGGGCGATATAGCCCTGGCCCTGAACCTCGCCCATCAGCAAGGCGTTGCGGCGGATATTGCGGGCGCGCTGTGCCAGCGTCGGTGCGTTCGGGAGTGTCGGTTTTGCCATGTATATCTCCTCCTCGCCTAGTGGATCAGCATGCCGCCGTTCACGTCGATGACCGCACCGGTGACGTAGGCCGACAGGTCCGAGGCGAGGAAAGTGTAGATGCCCGCGACGTCGGCGGCCTCGCCGAGGCGGCCGAGCGGTATGCCCTCGAGGATCTTCGTCCGCATCTCGTCGGTGAGCTTGCCCGCGGTGATATCGGTGCCGATCAGGCCCGGCGTCACGCAGTTGACGCGGATACCGTCGGGCCCGAATTCGCGGGCCATCGCCTTGGCGAGGCCGAGCACGCCGGCCTTGGCTGCCGAGTAATGCGGTCCGCCGAAGATGCCGCCGCCGCGCTGGGCGGAGACCGACGACATGCACGCGATCGACCCGCTCCTGCGCTTGCGCATATGCGGGATCACCGCCTGCGACAGGAACAGGATGCCCTTCAAATTGACGTCCTGGATACGGTCCCAATCTTCAGGGGTGATGTCGAGAAGCTTCACCGGCTGCGTCACGCCCGCATTGTTGATGAGGATGTCGATCTGACCGAATTTCGCGATGACCGCTTCAACGGTCTTGATGCAGGCCTGCTTGTCGGTGACGTCCAAGGCGAGGCCAAGATGCGGCGCGCCAGTGCCGGATTCGAGTCCGCGCGCGGCGACTTCCGCGGCTGAACCGTCGATGTCGAGAATGGCGACCCGGGCGCCTTCGGCCGCAAAGCGGCGGGCCGTTGCAAGGCCGATGCCCCGCGGCGAGGCCGCTCCGGTGATGATGGCTGTCTTGCCGCGTAGCAGCATTGTGATCCTCCCTGAATGGCTGTTGCCGGCACCGACGGCGTCACTGTTCTTGACCCGTTGATTATGCCCCTGCCTCGTTTCCGACAAACGCGCTGTTGTCTTGCATAGGTGAATTTGGTTCACTCGTCGGATGCTGCTGTCCAGTATTCCGATATCATCCATCCGCGCGTTCGAGGCGGCCGCACGCACCGGCTCGTTCCGGGATGCGGCGAACGAACTTCATTTGACGCCGAGCGCGGTGAGCCACGCCATCCGCAAGCTCGAAAGCGCGATGGGCACGATATTGTTCGAGCGGAGCGCCCGCGCCGTCCGTCTGACGCCGGCGGGCGAGAACCTGATGCGTCATGCCGGCGCCGCCTTCGACAATCTGCGCCGCGGGATCGAAGAGGTCGCGGGCCGCGGCCCGCAATTGCTGAGAGTGCACTGCGCGCCGAGCTTTGCCGCGCAGTGGCTCGCCCCGCGCCTTGCCCGCTTCATGGCCGCAGAGCCCCAGCTCGAGGTCCGGCTCGCCGCCAGCACGGAATATGCCCGGTTCAGCAACGACGATTTCGACATCGACATCGTCTACGGGCAGCCGAGAGCCGAGGGAGTCGAGGTCATTCCGCTCGGCGAAGAGACCGTGACGCCGCTCTGCACGCCCGAGCTCGCGAAGAAAATCCGCAAGCCGAAGGACCTGCTCGATCAGGTGCTGATCCGCTCGGAAGTGAAGCAGGTGCAGTGGCACCAATGGTTCACCGCCAACGGGCTCGAGGCGCCTGCCATTCATGGCATGCGCTTCGATCGCAGCTTCCTGGCGATTGCGATGGCGTCGAGCGGCCTCGGCGTGACGCTGGAGTCAACCCGGCTTGCCGAACGCGAGATCGCCACAAGGCGGCTGGTTGCCCCCCTCGCCGGACGCTCCGTCGACATCCGCTATATCGGCCACCATCTGGTGTTCCCGCGCGCGAGCCAGCAGCGGCGACCGATCCGCGTCTTCGCCGAGTGGATCACGCGGGAGGTCGCGGTTGCCGGCCCGGCTTCAAGCCGATCGAGAGTCAAGTCGACGGGCTGACGGCTCCGACCGCTCAATACGTGCCGCCGAAGCGTCTTTTCTGCTCAGCCCTTCGAAACCACCGCGCGCCCATAGGGCGGTTGTGCCTGGACCGGCGGATTGGCGGTCTGGGCGGCGAGCTCGCCGATCAGGCGGTCGGCATCGGCGGCCATGCCGTCGGGGGCCTGGATCACCAGGCGCTCCAGTGCCCAGCGATAGGACGAGATGCGCTGCTCCAGACATTGCTGCACCCACTGCACGATCAGCGAGTTCTCCTGCATCCGCGCGACCGCGTCGTCCCTCTCTCTCGGCGAGAGCGCGGAGACGCGCGCCATGCTGGCGTTGCGCTTCCTGTCGAGGTCGATGACGCGGATCGCGGATGCGAAGAACGGCTCGAAGCGGGTGATGTCGTTGCGGACGTCCTCGATCAGCTGCGCATAGCGCGAGGAATGCGAGCGGTGCGGCTCGTCGATCAGCGTGCGGCCGTACATGGTGCGGTCGAACACGATCTTCTGCCGCCAGGGTGACGGCATCGCCTTGTAGTCGCCGAACACGCTCTTCCAGGCGGGGCGCGACAGCGGCGGCTCGATCATGGGATAGGCGAGGTCGCGCAGCTGGCGCTCCTCGTCGGTGAGCTGGAATTGCGAGGGTTTCAGACCGACGCTGGAGGTGACCTCCTCGCCGAGCCAGCGATGCATGTCGTCGCTGCGCATGTCGGCGCGGGTGCGGCCGAAATCGCCGCCGCTACAGGCACCGAGCGCAGCGCCAAGCATCGTGAGCAGCACGGCCGATCGGACAGACCGGATCTGGCGGATGGTGTCCGGCATTGCAAGAGCCCGGAATCAGCGACGGCGACGACGGCGCCCCGGCGCTGTGCCCTGCTCCGGCCCGTGATCGCCGCTGGTTTCGTCTGCCTCGCGCTCGATACGGATGACGGGAAGGATCAGGATCGTTCCCATGTCCGCGCGCGGAGCGACATCCCCCGACGAGCCCACCCGGCGACCGGCCGGAAATTCAATGATGGTCCCCATGTCAGCTCTCTTCAATTGCCGCGCGACCGAGCGCGCTCATGCAACATGCATTCATTAAGATCAGTTCATGGTTAACGGGGTGTAAACGTCGCGGTCGGACCGTAACCGCACGGGCCGCCCGCGACGTCCCGTTGCGGCACGAGATCGCTCCAAATCGAGCGTTCGGCTTCACGCCTCGTTTTCCTTAACGAGCCTTTAAAGGAGCCTGCGATAGGCTGGCGGGCAGTATCTCTTCCAGGTCGCGTATCTCTCCATGACCAAGTCGCTGTTTCCCGGATTCGACGGGCTGATGTCGCTCTCCCGTCGCGAAGGCGTCGATGTTCGGCCGACGCTGCTGCGCGTGCTGACCGACCTCTATGTGCAGACCCGCATCCACAGTGACGACGAGCAGCGCCAGTTCACCGAGCTTGCAACCCGGCTGATCGACCAGGTCGACGATGCGACCCGCGCGGCCATCAAGGCCAAGCTCGCGATCTATCCGTCGACGCCCGTCCCGGTTCTCCAGAAGCTCGGGCTGGTTGCCGCACATGAAGGCCGCAGGGTTCCACTGGCGCGTGAAATCCCCACGCCCGCACCCGCCCCCGCGCCGGCCCGCACGCCGACCGACGCCGAGCTGCGCATGGCCGCGAACATGGCGATGCAGCCGAAGGACGCCGCCGAGATCCACGACATGTTCTTCCGCGCCGGCGCCTCCGAGCGCGCGCTGATCCTGCACAACCTGGCGCAGACCCCGCTGAAGGCGGCGCCCCGCATTCCGACCGTGCGCGCCAAGCGCGCGATTCAGATCCTGGAGATGGCGGCGATCGCGGGCGACGTCGAGAATTTCACCCTCGAGCTCGGCGACAGCCTGATCCTGCCCTCGCGCGTCGCGGCCCAGATCGTCGACGATGCCGGCGGCGAGGCGCTCGCGGTCGCCGCGCGCGCGCTCGACATGCCGAGCCCCAACTTCCAGCGCATCCTGCTGTTCTTCAAGCCGGAGATCGGCACGTCCGTGAACGAGGTCTACCGGCTATCGCGGCTCTACGATCGTCTCAACGACCGCTCGGCGCTGGTGATGCTGGCAGCCTGGCGCGGCTCGACGCTCGCCGTCACCCGCGCAAAGTACCAGTCGTCACTGCATGACGGCGAACGCCAGCGCGCCCGCGCGGGCGCAAGCCAGACGCGGCCGGGCGTGCAGCCCGGCGCAATGCCGCCGCGCCGCACCGGCACCGACGGGTCGTCGGAGCGTTGAACGACTCGCGCTGAGGGAGATCCCGCGTCGTCCAAGCTCGTCATTGCGAGCGCAGCGCGCAGTCGTGCCCCGGACGCAGCGCAGCGCCCCTCCGGCGATGAGCTGCTGAGCCGGGGCCCATCTCTCCGCCTTCGTTGATGCAGCCTTATGGGTCTCGGCTCTGCACGGCAACGCTGGCGCGTCGCCGCTTGTCCGGGACACAGCTACGCCTTCGCAAGCTCGAGGAAATGCCGTCCGGCACGATCCTCGGTCTCGACGATCCAGGCGTCCGGATCGAAGCGGATTTCCTTCGTCAGCCGCTCCTCGATCGTGTGCTCGGGCAGAGGTTGCTGCGCGACCGGCACGAAGAAGCGATCGACGGGGCGACCGTCGTCGTAAGAGGTCTGCGGCGCCGGCGCGTACAGCATCGCATGGCCGTCGAGCAGCGACACTTTCACGAACACCGCGCCCGCCTCCTCGGCACCGCGACGGCGCACCGCGCCGAACACGCCTTCGGTCTGGCACCGGCGCAGGTAAGCCGCCACCCATATGTTGGATTTCAAACGCATGAGTCGAACGATAGGCCAGCGTGACGCGCGCCGCCAGTCTCAGCGTCCGATTGTCACGCCTTGCTTACACCTTGCCCGCCGTTGATCTGGCGTGCGACGAGGTATGACAGCGGCATCGCAAATGCGAATCCCACGGCGACCGCATAGGGGATGTTCCTGATCGCGTCGGCGGCGAAGCTCGGCACCATCAGCACGACGATCAGACTGACGCCCGCCAGCACCGTACCCAGCATGATCCAGACCAGAACCGAGACCTTGAACATGACAACCTCTCTTCTTCGTTGAAGATGAGCGATCATGTTCCCCGAAGCCGTCGGCCGTCATTGATCCCAAGCAAATCGCCCGCGCGCGGGCGCGGCGGCGCGCGATGCCCGGAATTGATCGGCGTCAATGACAGCGGGCGGTGGGGTTATTCGACGGGATGGCCGATCGCGGCGCCGAGCTCGCGCAGCAGCCGGTCGGACAACTGGCCGGTGACCTGCATCTTGTGCTCGCGCTCAAACTTCTGGATCGCGGACTGGGTTTCGCCGCTCATCGTGCCCGTGATCTTCAAATTCCCGTAGCCATATTCGGACAGCGCGCGCTGAACGCCGGCGATACGCCGTGCGGCGGGGCTCTGCGGCGCGGGAATCGGCGCGGGCGGACGCATGGCGGACGGCGGCGTCGAGGTCGTCGCCTTGACCAGATTGGTCATGGGATCACTGCCCGCGCGCGGCGTCGATGCGGTCGCCTCGACCGGTTTCTCCGGCGGCTTCTCGGCGGCTCGCTCGGCAGGTTTCGGCTCGGCGCGGAACTCCGTCGCGCGCGGCTCCAGCGGCGAGGTATCGGCGCCGACCGGGCGCGGACGCGGCATTGGGTTCGACAGCGCCACGGAGGACGGTGCGGGAAGATTGATCACGGTGCCGAACATCGGCGCCGGATGGCGGCCGGTCTGCAGGAACAGCGCATTGGCAACGATCGCGCCGATCGCGGCGACGGCGACGAGACCGGCCAGCGTGTCCTTGGGGCTGTGCAGCAGCACGCGCATCACGAGGTTGCGCTCGGTCTCGACATCGACAACCGCGGCCTTGGCGCCACGGCGGCGCGGAGCGGCTTCGTCCTTGGTAGACTTCCTAGGCACTTTTCTTCACCAGAGCGGGTTGGTCCTGAGACTGGTCGTGAGTTTGGTCCTGAAGATCCTGGCGCAGCACCGGCGTCAGCGTCGCGACCTTGCTTTCGACCGGCTTGACTTGCGGCGGCGTGTAGACGAGCGGCAGCCTGACGGTGACGGCTGTGCCCTCTCCCAAACTGCTTTGTACCGTCAATTCGCCGAGATGCAACGCCACGAGACTCTTCACGATCGAAAGTCCGAGGCCGGTTCCCTCGTGACGGCGCTGATAGGTCTTGCCCGCCTGGAAGAACGGCGCGCCGATGCGCTTGAGATCGTCGGGCGCGATGCCGACGCCGGTGTCGCTGATGCGCAGCGTCAGCTGCGAACCCAACACCGAAGCGGTCACGGAGACCTGACCGCCACGCTCGGTGAACTTGATGGCGTTGGCGACGAGATTGAGCACGATCTGCTTGAACGCCCTGGGATCGCCGGTCATGACGGGCAGATCCTGCGGCGCATCGGTGATGAGATCGATGCCGTTCTCCCGTGCCTTCAGCGCCAAGAGATTGCAGCAATGCAACAGCGAGGCCCGCGGCGCGAACGGCTCGGACGCGATCTCGAAATTGCCCGACTCCATCTTCGACATGTCCAGGATGCCGTTGACGACCGACAACAGGTGCTGGCCGGAATCGTTGATGAGCTGCGCGTATTCCTGGCGCTGGGCCGCACCCAGCATCAGGGTCTGCTCCTGCGCGATCATCTCGGAGAAGCCGATGATGGCGTTCAGCGGCGTGCGCAGCTCATGGCTCATGGTGGCGAGGAAGCGGGTCTTGGCGGCATCGGCAGCTTCCGCGGCGCTGCGCGCCTGATCCAGCGCCTGCTCGGACAGCTTGTGGTCGGTGACGTCGCGCATCACGGCGACGACCTCGGCCTCGCGCGTGACGTCACTGTGATAATTGTGGCCGATATCCCGGTCGAGCGGGCGGCAGCGCATCTCGACCCAGAGGAAATCGACCTGGCCGCGCTCCGAGCCGTCGGGCTCACGCCGCAGCCGGAACTCGATGCTGCGCACGTCGCCGCGCGCGGCATCGGAGAGCGCGGTGAGATAGGCCGGGCGATCGGCGACATGGACGCGGTCGAACAGGCCATGCCCCAGCAGTTGCGCCACCGGCATGCCGAGCATGGCTTCCGCCGCCGGCGAGATGAACTGCACCGCACCGTTGCGCTGATGCCGCGAGACGACGTCGCTCATGTTGCGGGCGAGCAGGCGATAGCGCTCCTCCTCGCGCGACAGCAGCGCAACGCTGGTGCGCGCCAGCGATTCCGCGCCGAAGGCAAGGCCGGCGGCATAGAGCGTCGCCGAGACGACGCCGCACGCCATCAGCACGCCGCGTTCAGCAGTGCTGGTGTCTGCAACCGGCAGCCAGCCGAGCTGGCCGACGAGAATCAGGAGTCCCGCACAGGACAGCGCGAGCAAGGAAGCAAAGGCCGCGACGCGGCGCGAGGCCGACAGCGCGGCTTCGAGGGGAACCACGACCAGCCAGACCGCGGCGAATGATTCGATGCCGCCCGTGGTGCCCGCGACCGCCATGATCAGGCCGGCGAGCGCCAGCGACGACAGCACATGGGCGCCTTCATAGCGGCCGGTGCGCGACAGGAACCAGGACAGCAGGATCGGCGCGATCAGCCAGGCGAACGCGGCGACCTCGACCGCGCTCGGTGCGCCGCGCATGGCGAGATAGACCGGGAATGCGGCAAAGGCGGCCAGGCTGCCGAGCAGCCGCGGCGCCATGAAGGCACGATGACGCGCCCGCATCAGCGCATCGTAACGCGCGGAGGGATGCAGCAGTGCATCGAGACAATCGCGGATGATACTCAAAACTGTCACGGGTCTCGCGCTTCGGCTCAATCGTCTTTGGAAGACGCGCCGCAACGCCTCCTTGTCGTTGAGCCACCGTGTCAGAGCGACCTTAAACGAGTGCTAAGGCGGCTCGGTGTGGGGCCGGACGCCGAGACATCGCGGGGCTTTTTAGACGATTTGGCGACGTCTTCGGCGAGGATGGTGAACACAGGGTTTCACACATCCCGGCATGGTTTCGAATTGGTGGATACGCATGCCAGCAGAATCACGGGCGCCGGCGTCAATCGAAAATTTACGACACCGTCGATCTCGAAGAATTTTGCGTAAATTTTCCGCGAATTAAGCTCAAGGCAATCACTTGCGATTTATCGAGAGTTGCTAGGTCGAAACGCGCGCGGACCATCGCCGCGGGCGGGATCTAACGAACAGGTCGATAAGATGCGCTTTCTGCTCCGCATCACATTCTGGCTCGGGCTGGTGCTGGTGCTCCTGCCCAGGGACAAGACGCCCGAATCGGAGAAGCTGCCCCAGATCGGTGCCGCCGACGCGGTGCAGGCTGCGACCGCGGCCGTCTCCGACATGACCCAGTTCTGCAAGCGCCAGCCGGCGGCCTGCGAGGTCGGCGGACAGGCCGCGACCATCATCGGCCAGCGCGCCCAGGACGGCGCGCGCAAGATCTACCAGATCATCAACGACAAGAAAGAACAGATCTCCAACGACAAGAACGAGAAGAACGACAAGAAGGCGCCCGACCATACCGGCTCGATCGCGATGGCCGGCGAAGGCGATGCCGCATCGACCGAGGCACCGCGCGATACCCTGAGCCAGGACGACCTCGCGCTGGAATGGCGCGGCCCGGCGGCGGCGAATTAGCGCCCAAACCCTATCGATTTCATCTCCTCGCATCCTTATATTGGCCCTAACGGGAACACGGGCCAACATGACGACGATCGACGAAATCAGGGACAATTTCGAGCTTCTGGACGAGTGGGACGACCGCTACCGGTACGTCATCGAGCTCGGCCGCACCCTGGAACCGATGCCGGAGGCGGAACACTCCGCCGAGAACAAGGTCAACGGCTGCGTCAGCCAGGTCTGGCTGCAGAAGCTGGTCGACCGCGGCCATGGCGCGCCGATCCTGAAATATCGCGGCGACAGCGACGCGCATATCGTGCGCGGGCTGGTCGCGATCGTGCTCTCGCTCTATTCCGGCCGCACGCCGCAGGAGATCATCGATACCGACGCGATCGCCGTGTTCAACGAGTTCGGCTTTCGCGATCATCTGACGCCGCAGCGCTCCAACGGCCTGCGCTCGATGGTCGAGCGCATCAAGACCGATGCGAAAGAGGCGCTCGCGGAAGCGTCGTGAGATGCTCTCGTAGGATGGGCAAAGCGGAGCGTGCCCACGATTGCGTGTGACTGGAGAGAATTCGTGGGCACGGCGCGCAAGCGCGCGCCTTTGCCCACTCTACGAGATCCGAAGCCTGGTCTACTTCCGCTTCCGCTGCTGCTGTCCGAGGCCCATCTGCTTGGCCAATTGCGAGCGCGCCACCGCATAGTTCGGCGCGACCATGGGGTAGTCGGCCGGCAGGCCCCATTTCTCGCGGTATTGCTCCGGCGTCATGTTGTACTGCGTGCGCAGATGGCGCTTCAGCGACTTGAAGCGCTTGCCGTCTTCCAGGCAGACCAGATAGTCGGGCGCGATCGACTTCTTCAGCGAGACGGCCGGCTTGGCCGGCTCGAGCGGCGCGGTCTCGGTGCGGCCTGACGACACCCGCACCAATGCGCCATGCACCTGGCTGATCAGGTTCGGAATCTCCGCCGCAGGCGTCGGATTGTTGCCGAGATAGGCCGACACGATGCTCGCCGTCAGCTCGATGAAATTCTTAGCCCCGGCATCCGACATGGGCCCGCCCTCTCTGCACCTTGCGCTTCACGGGATAGACGACGCCGAACCTTTCCGTGTCAACAATACGTTCGGCTGAAACAAGGGACTGACGAGGCGACGACGATTGCGGCGCTTGACTGCTGCGCGGCAGAGCTCAGGACCGCTGGTCGAGATGGGCACGCAACTCGTCGATCGACGCAAAGCGCATCATGCCCTCCGGCATCTGCGCTTCGATCGAGCCGTCGGAATAGAGCGAATAGGCCATGCCGTCGACGATGCCGGATTTGAGGACGGTCACGGGCGCCTGCTCGACGGGTGGTGGTGGGGGCGGCGGCTCGGGTGCAGGCGGCGGAGCGGCCTCCGCAAAGGTCGATGGCGAGCGCGGCGGCGGCCGGCGCAGGGCGGCCGGCGGCTCCGACGGACGCATGCGGTCCGGCTTCGGCCAGGCATCGTCAAAGCTTGCAGGCGGAGTATCCAGGGCCTCACCGGGCTCCGCAGGTAGCTGCGGCGGCGCGTCCTCGATGGCCTTCGCCTCCGCACGCTCCCGCTCCTTGCGCGAGGTCGAGGCGAACAACAGGTTGCGCCGGCGCGGCGCTTCCGGAGCCGCGGGCGGCGTTGGAGCTTCCGGCACCGGCGGAGCCTCGACGCGCGGACGCTCGCGCGCGGCAGCTTCGCTCTGCCACGGCGGCGGGCCTGCAGCAGGTGGCGGCGGCGGTGGCTGCTCGATCCTTCCTTCGGCCCTTCCCTCGATCCTTGCCGCCGCAGCGGCAGGCATCGACTCGGGCGCAGCGCCTGATGCAGCGAGGCCCGGCAGCACGGGCCTGACCCGAACCTCGGACGGCGCACCGGCCAGCCGACGCGCGAGGCCCTTCAGTTCCGTGACCACGACATAGAGGCCGGCCAGTAACATTCCGGAGCAGACGGCGATCGTGCCCGAGATTATGAGGGGGCTGCCGAGGCTGAACTCCCTGACGGAGAAGCCAAACAGGATCGAAAGGAAGCCCGCCACGACGGCGAAAATCCCCGCGATCAACAATGCCAGATTCATCGAACTCACCCCCGGTCGCCATCCACACGCGACAACCGCTACGCCACGATACCGTCATCCGGTGTTCCACGCCAACGAGGAATCGTCGGTAGCGTTCCTAAAGGGAAGGAAATCAGGGACTTATTCACATTCCCTTCAGCTACGGCTCGCTACTGCTTAGACTGCTCTCAAGTAACCGGAATTGCTGCGTCGCATCAGGAATTTAGCCATAATGCCCAATTACTTGGTAATGGAACTGCGCTATAGGGAGTCCGGGGAACAGGCCCGCGCGCACCAGCAGGGCCAAGAGGGGATTCCGGGGCACCGATAGCCATGACATCCATCACGACTTCGGCGATCGACACGCCTCTGCGGCGCTCGGTCGAACGGACTTGCGACGATCTCGCCATGCTGGTGCTGGCCGCGGTCGCGGTCGTTGCAGGCCTGACGTTCCGCGACTACGGCCTCGGCTGGGACGACTACACCCACGCTGAATATGCCGATTTGCTGCTGCGCATGTTCGGTTCCGGCTTCAAGGATACTGCGGCGCTCTCCTTCGCCAATCTCTACATGTATGGCGGCGGCTTCGACATGGTCGCGGCCCTCCTGCACAAAATCATTCCGCTCGAGCTGTTCGAGACGCGACGTCTGGTCGGCGCCATTGTCGGCGTGGTCGGACTTGCGGTGACGTGGCGGCTCGGCCGTCGCATCGGCGGGCCCCTTGCCGGTCTTGCCTCGCTGCTGCTGCTCGCGCTGTGCCCGATCTTCTACGGCCACATGTTCATGAATCCGAAGGATGCACCCTTCGCGGTGGCCATGATCATCCTGATGCTCGGCCTGGTCCGGCTCGCCGAGGAATATCCCAAGCCGTCGCCGCGCACGATCCTGATCGTCGGCCTGGGTGCCGGCCTTTCACTGGGCTGCCGCGTTCTCGGCGGGCTCGCGCTGGTCTACGCCGTGCTCGGCTTCGTCCCGCTGTTCCTGGAGGAACTGCGCAGCGAGGGCCTGCGCGAGTCGGTCCGCCGCTTCGCCCATGTCGTCTATGTGCTGCTGCCCGGCTTGGCGTTCGGCTACCTCGTGATGGGCCTGATTTGGCCGTGGTCGATCATGGAGCCCGGCAATCCCTTCGAGGCGCTGACCTACTTCTCGCACTTCTTCGAGAAGCCGTGGAAAGAGATGTTCGACGGCGCGATCGTGTCCGTGCCGGACATGCCCTGGTCCTATCTGCCGACGCTGTTCGCGCTGCAGCTGCCCGAGGTGATGCTGGTGCTGATGGCCGGCGCCGTGGTCAGCACCTTCGCCATGCTGCCGCGAAGCGAGGTGCCGGCGCGGCGCAAGACCATCATGCTGATGCTGACGCTGGCTGCGACCCTGCCGCTCGCGATCGCGATGGTGAAGCGGCCGGCGCTGTACAACGGCATCCGCCATTTCGTGTTCGTGATCCCGCCAATGGCGGTGCTCGGCGGCGTCGCTTTCGCGTGGGCCATGGAGCGCCTGCGCGCCAATCACCGCACCTGGCAGCCGGTCGTGCTCGCCACGTTCTGCTTTGGCCTTGCGCTCTCGCTCGCCGAGATGATCCGGCTGCATCCCTATCAGTACACCCACTTCAACCATATCGCCGGCACCGTGCGCGGCGCCGACGACCGCTTCATGCTGGACTATTGGGGTCTCGCGCTGAAGCAGGCTTCGGATGAGCTGCGCGAGCAGATCGTCGAACGCCAGGAAGTGCCGCCGACCAATCGCAAATGGAAGGTCGCGGTCTGCGGTCCGCAGCGCCCCGCCCAGGTCGCGCTCGGGCCCGACTTCACCATCGGCTGGGATTCCAACGCGGCCGATTTCGCGATGACGCTCGGCGAGTTCTACTGCAAGGGCCTCACCGCGCCCGTGATGGTCGAGATCAAGCGCGACGACGTCGTGTTCGCCCGCGTCTACGACATCCGCGGCCGCAGCATTTCCAGCCTGCTCTCGATCCCGGCGCCGTAATAATTTTCTCTAGGGCGAAACCCGGATGAGCGAAAGCGACATCCGGGATTTCTCTCTGAGCGGCCCCCATGTCGCTCCGCTCATGCGGGCTGCGCTTGACTGCCGCGCGCTTGTCGCGCCTTGCTGCTTGCCACGAGCGGTACTACGCTCCCTCCCCGCAACAACGATGTTCGGAGAGATCAGCCATGTCGCCAGCGGAAGCGCGCCTGAAGGAAGTGCCGTCTGATATGACGGAGGCTGAGTGGCAGCAACGGGTCAATCTCGCCGCCTGCTACCGCCTTGTCGCGCTGTACGGCTGGGACGATCTGGTCGATACCCACATCTCCGCGCGGGTGCCCGGCCCCGACCATCATTTTCTCATCAACCCCTACGGGCTGATGTTCGACGAGATCACCGCCTCGAGCCTCGTCAAGGTCGATTTGCACGGCAACCAGCTCTCCGAGAGCGAATACAGCATCAACCCGGCGGGCTTCACCATCCATTCGGCGATCCACGAGGTGCGCGAGGACGCGATCTGCGTGCTGCATCTCCACACCCTCGACGGCACCGCGGTGTCGAGCAGCGCGGAGGGCCTCTTGCCGCTGAACCAGACCGCCCAGCTCGTCACCCACGACCTCGCCTATCACGACTATGAAGGCATCGCGCTCGATCACGACGAGCGGCCGCGGCTGCAGAAGGATCTCGGCGACCACAACCACATGCTGCTGCGCAATCACGGCACGCTCACCGTCGGCCGCTCGGTCGCCTCCGCCTTCGAGCGCATGTATCACCTCGAGCGCGCCTGCTCGATGCAGGTGCGCACGCGCGCGCTCGGCACGCCGGTCTATCCGGTCGACGATATTGCTATCGACAAGAACACCGAGCTGCTCGCCAACCGCGACCGCGCCGAGCTGCGCGCCACCAACCTCGTGTGGCCGCCGCTGCTGCGCAAGCTCGACCGCGAGCTTCCGGGCTACCGGTCTTGAGATTTTCGGGATTTGGTGTAGGGTAGCGCCCAACGAACCTCTACGCCTTTTGGAATGAAACGCCGCCCAATTCCGGGCGGCGTTTTTATTTTGGGGCGGTGGTCGCCACGACAACAGAGCCGTAGGGTGGGCAAAGCGGAGCGTGCCCACGTTCTTTCATAATCACTGAGAGATTGGTGGGCACGGCGCTTCGCGCCTTTGCCCACCCTAATGCAGCTCCCTACGGCCCCGTGCCCTACTTCACCTCCG
The DNA here is from genome assembly GCF_009176685.1 of Bradyrhizobium sp. TM102. NCBI lineage: Bacteria > Pseudomonadati > Pseudomonadota > Alphaproteobacteria > Hyphomicrobiales > Nitrobacteraceae > Bradyrhizobium > Bradyrhizobium sp. TM102. The sequence goes on from NZ_AP021855.1 coordinate 5,654,444, forward strand.
CCAGCGCCGCGAGGATGCGGGCCCAGGAGCGGATGCCCTTCTGGAAGCTGCGAAGATCGTACTTCTCGTTCGGCGAATGGATGTTGTCGTCGTCCAATCCGAATCCGACCAGCAGCGAGTCGAGGCCAAGCGTGCGCTTGAAGTCGGCGACGATCGGGATCGAGGCGCCGGAGCCCATCAGCACGGTCTCCTTGCCCCATTCCTCCGTCAGCGCCTTGCTGGCGGCGGCGAGCGGCTTCATGTTCCAGTCGAGCGCGACAGCGGGCGCGGCGGAATGGTCGCCGAACTCAACCTTGCAGTCGCCGGGAATGCGCGCCGTCACGTAGTCGCGGAACGCCTTGCGGATCTTTTGCGGGTCCTGCCCCTCGACCAGGCGGAACGAGACCTTGGCCGAAGCATGCGACGGGATCACCGTCTTGGAGCCCTCGCCGATATAGCCGCCCCAGATGCCGTTGACGTCGCAGGTCGGGCGCGATGAGGCCTGCTCGATCAGCAGGCGTCCCTTCTCGCCAGCGGGGATCGACAGGCCGATCGGCTTGAGGAACATCTCCGGCGTCAGATTGAGCTTCTTCCACTGCTCCAGGATATCGGGCGGCAGGTCCTTCACGCCGTCGTAGAAGCCGGGAATGGTGATGCGGTTGTCGTCGTCGAACAGGCCGCCCAGAATTTTGGTGAGCACCCGGATCGGGTTCATCGCGCTGCCGCCGAACACGCCGGAATGCAAATCGCGATTGGCGGCGGTGATCTTCAGCTCTTCGTAGAGCAGGCCGCGCAGCGAGGTCGTGATCGCCGGCGTGTTGCGGTCCCACATGCCGGTGTCGCAGACCAGCACGTAGTCGGCCTTGAACTCGTCCTTGTTGGCCTCAATGAAGGGCACGAAATTCTTCGAGCCGACCTCCTCCTCGCCTTCGATCAGGAAGGTGATGTCGACCGGCAGCGAGCCCGTCACCTTCTTCCAGGCGCGGCAGGCTTCGACGAAGGTCATCACCTGGCCCTTGTCGTCCTCGGCGCCGCGCGCGACGATGATCTTGCGGCCGTCGGCATGATCGGTGACGACGGGCTCGAACGGCGGACGGTGCCAGAGATCGAGCGGGTCGACCGGCTGCACGTCGTAATGGCCGTAAAAGATCACATGCGGCCGTCCACCGGCACCGGTCTTGCCGACGATGGCGGGATGCCCGGCCGTCGGCCTCACTTCAGTGGCGACGCCGAGGCTCGCGATGTCCTTGGCGAGATGCTCGGCCGCCGCCTTGCAATCCCCGGCGAAGGCCGGATCGGCGGAGATCGACTTGATCCGGAGCAGCGCGAACAGGCGCTCCAGGCTGTTGTCGAAATCCTTGTCGATGTGGTCGAGCACGGATTGAAGCTGCGCATTGGCCATGGTTGTGGGTCCTGACATTCGAGTCTCAAGAGGTACCGGGTTTTAGCGCCGTCGCAGGCTCGGAGCCAGCCGCAACGGGCGGATGCCGGATGTGCCATGCAAGACTACCTGCAAGTACGGCGGTCGCGAGGAGATTGTTGCCCCAGGCCTGGAGGACAGTTGGAAACCACGGCAGCGCCAGCAGCATGAGAATGCCGGCCGCGCCGAGCGCGAGCCAGGTTCCGAGACGCACATTCGCCCGCTCGTCGAAGGCGGCGCGATGCATCAGCACCGTCATCGGGAAGAACAGCCACATGAAGTAGTATTGCCGTGCCAAAGGCGAGGCCACCGTGATCAGGCAGAACAGGATGGCGAGCTCCTCCGCATCCGAGCGCGCCGTTCGCCGTGCTTGCTGCGGCATGATCGCGACGAAGCCGAGCCCGAGCAAGGCCGACAGCACCAGCACGATCCAGTTCGCCGTCCTGTAGTCGACGTCGATGATGTTCATCGTGCGCGGCGGCTTGCCGGGATCCTCCAGATTGAAGTTGATCGGACGGACCAGGCGGTGCGTGACGGCGATGAGGGACTGGTTGACCCACGACCAGTTCTGCTCGTCACGCTGGCCAAAGCCCTTTTCCGAGCTCGTTCCGACCATGCCCTGATACCAGGTCGCAAGCTCGGCCGCGTTGCGCTCGAAGCCGCGGATCGGCGCCGGCACCACATAGAGAAGGATGCCGGTGAAGGCGACCGTGGCGGCGGCCGCCGCCCATTTCCGCCGCCAGACCAGATACGGCAGGACCGCGATCGGAAACACCTTGATGGCAGCGGCGAGCGCGAACATGAAGCCCGCAAGCCAGGGACGTTGGTGCCGCAAGCTCCAGAAACCGTAGAGCATCATGGCCAGCAGGACGAGGTTCGGCTGGCCGAGGTCGAACATGTCGAACACGAAGGGCACGGTGACGACGGCGGGCAGCGCCTCCAGCCAGCGGCCGGGGCTGCGCCCCGAGCCGGCCATGACCTGGGAGAACGTCCCGGTGTACCACCACGCTACGGCGTTCAGGATCGACAGGACGACATAGAGCGGGATCTTGCCGAACCAGCTCGGGATCGCCAGCAGGATCGCCGGCAACGGCGGATAGATGAACTCGAAGTACTCGACGGCCGTGGCGGGATAGAGTGGCTCACCCTGCAGGACCTGCTGCCCGGCCCACAGCCACAGCGGGTAATCCTTGGTCTTGCCGCTGCCGAAGATCTCGGGAACGAGCACGTCAGCGGCGAGCAGGACGCAGCAGAACAGAAACAGCAGATCCAGCGGCGCGCGCAGCGACAGGTGTCGGGGCGCGTCAGGCTTGGCTAACGGGGCGGGCGGGGTCACGGAGTGGTCCTGTGCGGCGGCGAACAGGACGTAGCAGACCGGCGCAGGCTTGGAGAGCCCCTCACCTGAAATTGTACCGGTGGTGGCCTCGGGCAACGGCAAGCGGAATTGCCCAAAGCGGCCTGCCTACCGCCGCAGCAATCCGCCGAGCGCGCCGCGAACCAGCGTACGGCCGATCGAGCCGCCGAGCTGGCCACCGACCGACTTGCCGATATTGGCGGCCATCCCGCCGATCACCTGGTTGGTGACCGATCGCGTCACGTCCCGCGCAATGACCTGGCCGGTCGACAGGCGGCCGCGCTTGACGTTGGTGCCGAAGATGGTGCCGACGATCGAGCCGATCTGGCCGAGAAGGCCGCCGCCATTTCCGCCAGCCGGGCCGTCCGCGGTGGCCGCCGTGCCGGCAATGCGCTTCTGGATCATCTCGTAGGCGGATTCTTCGTCGACGGCGGTGTCGTATTTGCCCTTCACCGGGCTCGCAGCCATGATCGCCTTGCGCTCGTCCGGCGTGATCGGCCCGATGCGAGCCGACGGCGGCCGGATCATCACCCGCTCCACCATCGCCGGCGTGCCGTTGCCCTCGAGGAAGGACACCAGCGCCTCGCCCTTGCCGAGCTCCATGATCACCTTGGCAGTGTCGAGCTTCGGGTTGGGCCGGAAGGTCTGGGCCGCAGCGGCGACCGCCTTCTGGTCCCGCGGGGTGAAGGCGCGCAGTGCGTGCTGCACCCGGTTGCCGAGCTGTCCGAGCACGCGGTCGGGGACGTCGACCGGGTTTTGCGTCACGAAGTAGACGCCGACGCCCTTGGAGCGGATCAGGCGGACCACCTGCTCGATCTTGTCCATCAGCGCCTTGGGCGCATCGTTGAACAGCAGATGCGCCTCGTCGAAGAAGAACACGAGCTTCGGCTTGGGCAGATCGCCGGCCTCGGGCAGCTCCTCGAAAAGCTCCGACAACATCCACAGCAGGAATGTCGCGTAAAGCCTGGGGTTCTGGAGCAGCTTGTCGGCCACCAGAATGTTGACCATGCCGCGGCCGTCGCGGTCGGTCTTCATGAAGTCCTTCAGCGTCAGCGCCGGCTCGCCGAAGAATTTGGTGCCGCCCTGGTTCTCCAGCACCAGCAGCTGGCGCTGGATGGTGCCGACGGTGGCCTTGGTGACGTTGCCGAACCCCTGCGCGGCCTTGCGGATGGCTGCGAGCGGATCCTCCTCCGCGTCCGCCCCCTTCTTCCCGCTATCGGGCACGATGGCATCGAGCAGCGCGCGCAGATCCTTCATGTCGATCAGGGTCAGCCCGGCGTCGTCGGCGACGCGGAAGGCAACGTTGAGCACGCCTTCCTGCACGTCGTTGAGGTCGAGCATGCGTGCGAGCAGAAGCGGCCCCATTTCCGTGACGGTCGCGCGCACCGGATGGCCCTGCTCGCCGAACACGTCCCAGAACACCGTCGAGAACTGATCGGGCTGGAAATTCAGCCCCATTCCGGAGGCGCGCTTGACGATGAAGTCTTTGGCTTCGCCGACCTCGGAGATGCCGGAGAGGTCGCCCTTGATGTCGGCGGCGAAGACCGGAACACCGGCGCGCGCAAATCCTTCCGCCATCACCTGCAGCGTCACAGTCTTACCGGTTCCGGTTGCACCTGTGACGAGGCCGTGGCGATTGGCGAGCGCCAGCGTCAGCCAGGCCTGCTCCTCTCCCTTGCCGACGAAGATCTTGTCGTCGGTATCGCCGAGCTTGCTGTCCTGTGCGGTCATTATTCTCTCTGATCTCTTCTTGCCGGGTTTCGCGTACCGAAACTCGAATGCTCCAGTTCCGTAGTTTAACGCATGTCGCGCACCGATTAAAACGGTTCAACGCGCTCCAAGCATGCGACATTGTCGGAAACAGACGGACGGTATCAGCCGAAAGTAGGAACGAGCTGTTCGCAACGCGGCAATTTTTCGCCGATTCCATCTCCGCTCTTGCACCGCTGCAACACCTTTCGCGCGTTCGAAGGTGAATCGCCACGGCGCGTGCGTTCATCGCTTGAATTTCACATCACACCGGCTCAAGATCATTTTCGAAAGAAATACTCCGGCAAGCAAACCGGCTGAGGGGCGGGCCTTATGGACGAGCTGATCGGGCGGCTGGCGACAAACGCCAGCATAGATAGTGCTGTCGCTGAAAAGAGCGTCGGCATTATCCTGGGCTTCCTCCGCAACGAGGGTCCTTCCGATAGCGTGCAGGCCCTGATCGACCAGATCCCTGGAGCGGAAGCCGCGATCGAGGCATCCAGGAGCGGCGGCGGACTGTCGCGGCTGATGGGCGGCGGCTTGATGGCGGTCGGCACGCGCCTGATGGGCCTGGGGCTCGGCATGTCCGAAATTCAAAACGTCGCCCGTGAACTTTTCCGCTTCGGCCGAGACAAAATCGGAGCAGATCAGATGGGCAAGATCGTTGCGGGGACGCCAGGCCTCAGCCAGTTCGCCTGAAGCTTTGGCAATTCATATCGAGTATCATGACATATCCGATCTCCGAGATTGAGGGCCTGTCGGTCTTTGCCGCCAACAAGTTGAAGGCGCAAGGTATCCGCACCACCGACGGGCTGCTCGAGGCGGCCGGCACGGTGAAGGGCCGCAAAGCGCTTTCCGCCAAGACCGGCATCAGCGAGCAGCTGCTGCTGGAATGGGCCAACGTCTCCGACTACATGCGTATCCCCGGCATGGGCCGGGCCAAGGTCGGCCTGGTCCGCGCCGCCGGCGTCACCACCGTGCGCGAGCTCGCCTATCGGAATCCGGCAAGGCTCGCCCAGAGCATGCGCGACGCCAACGAGAAGAAGAAGCTGCTGCGCATCCTGCCTTCGGAGAAGTCGGTCGGCGACATCATCGCCAAGGCGAAGAAGCTGCCGCCGAAGATCACGTATTAGGGGTCTTTCGAGAACGGATTCCCGCGCCACCTTTTCGGTGTCGTCCCGGCGAACGCCGGGACCCATACCGCGGAATCTATCGGTCACAGACGGTGGCAGTACCGGACTACGAGTCTTCGCCAAACTTTACCCTGGGGGTATGGGTCCCGGCGTTCGCCGGGACGACAGCTGGGGTGATGCGCGAGAGTGCCACAATATCGATGCCGCCCGCCGACACCGCCATCCCGCCTTGACTCCCCCTCGCCGACCGCGCAAAGCCACCCACATGAATGCCTCGCCCTCCCCATCCGTCCCGCCGGCCGGCTCGGCCGGGCCAGATGCGCTGCGGAAACTGCTGGAACGACCGATCCCGGCGGTGATGGGCGTGCTCAACATCACCCCGGATTCCTTCTCCGACGGCGGCGAGTTCATCGGGCCCGAGCAGGCGCTCGCGCGGGCGCGGGCGATGATCGCGGATGGCGTCGACATCATCGATATCGGCGCCGAGTCCACCCGGCCCTACAAGGGTGCGAAGGCCGTCACGGCGGAAAGCGAGCTGGCCCGGCTCAAGCCGGTGCTGGCGGGCGTCGTGGCCCTCGGCGTGCCCGTGTCGATCGACAGCATGAAGGCGGAGGTGGTGGCCTATGCGCTCGACCAGGGCGCGGCGATCGCCAATGACGTCTGGGGTCTGCAACGCGACGCCGCGATGGCGCCGCTGGTGGCCGCAAGAGGCGTTCCCGTCATCGTCATGCACAACCGCGACGACGCCGATCCCGCCATCGACATCATCACGGACATGAAGACGTTCTTCCTGCGCTCGCTGGACATCGCCGCAAAGGCCGGCATCGCGCGCGAAAAAATCGTGCTCGATCCCGGCATCGGCTTCGGCAAGACCGCCGAGCAGAGCATGACCGCGCTGGCACGCTTGCGCGAATTCGAGATGTTCGGCCTGCCGATCCTCGTCGGTGCCTCGCGCAAACGCTTCATCGCCTCGGTGTCGCCGTCGGAGCCGAAGGAGCGGCTCGCCGGCTCGATCGCCGCGCATCTGATCGCCGCGCAACGCGGCGCGAAGATCATCCGGACTCATGACGTCGCCGAGACCCTGCAGGCGCTGCGGGTAGCGAACGCAATCGAGGGCAAGCAATGACCGATACGATCTTCGTCACCGGCCTGTCGATCCACGCCCGCCACGGCGTGATGGATCACGAGACCGAAGTCGGCCAGCGCTTCGTCATCGATCTCGAACTCTATACCGACCTGTCGGAGCCCTCGCGCAGCGACCGGCTCGCCGACACGGTGTCCTACGCCGACGTCGTGGCGACGACGACGGCGGCGTTCAAGAATACCAATTACAAGCTCCTGGAGCGCGCGGCCGGCGCGGTGGCCGACGCCATCCTGTCGCACTTCCCGCGCATCCGCGCCGTGAAGATCACCGTGCACAAGCCGCATGCGCCGATCGCCGCGATCTTCGACGACGTCGGCATCATGCTGACGCGCTCGCGGCACCCCTGATGGCAAGCGTGCTGATCGCACTCGGCGGCAATGTCGGCGATGTCCGCGCGACATTCGCCAAGGCGATCGCCCATATCTGCGGCATGGCGCAAGCTGCGCTAATCGCGCGATCCTCGGATTATGCGACGCCGCCGTGGGGCGACGAGGAGCAGGCTCCCTTCATCAATGCCTGCATCGAGATCGAGACCGGCCTCGATCCGCACGCTCTGCTGTTCGTGCTGCAGAAGGTCGAGCAGAAATTCGGCCGCACGCGGGACAAGGAGCGGCGCTGGGGCCCGCGCACGGTCGATCTCGACATGATCGCCTATGACGATGTCAGCTTGCAGAAGCCGGATCTGACCCTGCCGCATCCGCGCCTGTTCGAGCGCGCTTTCGTGCTGGTACCGCTGGCCGAAATCGCGCCGGACCGCGTGATCTCGGGCATTCCAGTGCGTGACGGGCTCGCCAGCGTCTCGACGCAAGGCATTGAGCGGCTTCCGGATACCGGTTAACCAAAAACAACCGTTTGCAGGGGCGGCCCGCCGTGGCAATTTCGCCTGCGAATAACGATACGTTTGGGAGCCCTTGGCCGCATGACCTCCGTGACCGACGACCTGCCGCTGGCGGCCGATTTTCCCAAGGCGAGCGTCGAGGACTGGCGCAAGCTGGTCGACGGCGTGCTGAAGGGCGCGCCGTTCGAGAAGCTGGTCGGCAAGACCTACGACGGAATCAAGATCGAACCGCTCTATCCGCGCGCCAAGGGCGTTGCGCCCGTGATGGGACGGCCGGCGGCGGCGCCCTGGCAAATCGTGCAGCGGATCGACCATCCCGATGCGGCGCTCGCGAATGCGCAGGCTTTGCAGGACCTGGAGAACGGCGCGACGGGGCTCGCGCTGGTGTTCGCCGGCGCCAATGGTGCTCGCGGTTTCGGTCTGGAACCGTCGGCCGAGGCCGTAGCAAAGGTGTTGAAGGACATCCATCTCGATGCCGGCATCGGCCTCGATCTCGAGATCGGTCCGCAATCGCGGATGGCCGCGATCCACGTCGCGGAATATGTGAAGAGCAATGGCCTCGATCCCGCCGCCTGCAACATTCGCTTCGGCCTCGATCCGCTCGCGGCCGGCGCGGTGTGGGGCCACAGCCCCTATACCTGGGAGGAGATCGCTCCCGCCGTCACCGGCGCGATCAAGGGCCTCGCCGGGCTCGGCTTCAAGGGACCGTTCGCGTCCGCCGACGGACGCGTGATCCACGATGCCGGCGGCTCCGAGGTGCAGGAGCTCGCCTTCGTGCTCGCCTGCGGCGTCGCTTATCTCCGCGCGATCGAAGGCGCCGGCATTCCGCTGGACGCCGCGCAAGGCATGGTCTATGCGCGGCTTGCCGCGGATGCCGACCAGTTTTTGACCATGGCCAAATTCCGCGCGCTGCGGCTGTTGTGGGCGCGTATCGAAACAGCGTGCGGGCTGACGCCCAAGCCATTGTTCATCGCCGCCGATACGGCCTGGCGCATGCTGACGCAGCGCGATCCCTATGTGAACATGCTGCGGGCGACCATCGCGACATTCGCGGCAGGGCTTGCCGGTGCCAACGCGATCACCGTGCTGCCGCACACGCTGGCGCTCGGCCTGCCCGACCCGTTCGCACGCCGCGTGGCGCGCAACACGCAAGCCCTGCTGCTGGAAGAGAGCAACCTCGCCAAGGTCTCTGATCCCGCCGCCGGCGCAGGCGGCATCGAGACGCTGAGCGCGCAGCTTTGCGAGGCGGCCTGGGCGCTGTTCCAGGAGAGCGAGACAGCCGGCGGCGCCTTCGCCGCGCTTCAGCAAGGCGTATTCCAGAGCAAGGTCGCGGCCGCGCGAAAAGCGCGTGACGCTAACATCGCAAAGCGCCGCGACGTGCTGACCGGCGCCAGCGAGTTTCCGAACCTGCACGAGAGCGAAGCCACGGTGCTGAAGGCAACGCCGGTTGCGCTCGCGCCTTACGGGGAACAGAAATACAAGTTCGATGCGCTGCCGCCGATCCGGCTGGCGGAACCGTTCGAGGCGCTGCGCGACAAGTCGGATGCAGCACTCAAGTCGCGTGGTGCGCGGCCAAAAGTGTTCCTGGCCAATCTCGGCACGGCCGCCGATTTCACGGCGCGCGCGACTTTCGCCAAGAGCTTCTTCGAGGCCGGCGGCATCCAGGCTGTCGACAGCGAGGGCTTTGCCGATCCGGCCAAGCTCGCCGCCGCCTTCAAGACTTCGGGCGCCGAGCTTGCCTGTCTTTGTTCCAGTGACAAGGTCTATGCGGAACACGCCGAAGCTGCAGCGAAGGCCCTGCAAACGGCCGGCGGGGGACATATCTATCTGGCAGGCCGCCCGAGCGAGACCGAGGCGGCGCTGCGGGCCGCCGGCGTCACGGGTTTTGTCTTCGCCGGAGGCGATGCGCTTGCGACATTGCAAGACGCCTATCGACGGATGGAGCAGAAATGACCGAACCAGGCAAACCAGTTCTCAGCGGCGGCTGCCAATGCGGGGCCGTGCGCTTTGGCGTCACGACGGCGCCAACCAGGATTTCGATCTGCCACTGCCGCATGTGCCAGAAGGCGGCCGGCGCGCCGTTCGCTTCCTTTGCCGACATCAACAAGACGGACTTTGCCTGGACCAAGGGGCAGCCGTCGTTCTTCCGCTCCTCGTCGATCGCCGAACGCGGCTTTTGCGCCGGCTGCGGCACGCCGCTTAGCTTCGGCCGCATCGGCAGCGACCGGATCGAGATCATGACCGGCGCCTTCGACCGTCCTGACCAGATCATTCCGACGCGACAGTTCGGCACCGAATCCCGTCTCGGCTGGGTGGTCGGCATCGCCAATTTGCCGAGCCAGACCACGCAACAGAATTACGGACCGGAGAAGATGGCGACCATCGTCAGCCATCAGCATCCGGATCACGATTGAGCGCCTAGGATATGGTTGAAACATGAGCCGCATTCCCAATTTCGCTGATGTCGCCTTCGAGCGCGCCACGACCGCCGCGCCGTCAGGCAGCGCCGAACCGTGGCTGACGCCCGAGGGCATCTTAGTGAAGCCCGCTTATGGCGAGGCCGATCTCGCCGGGCTCGATTTCCTCGAGACCTATCCGGGCATCGCGCCGTTCCTGCGCGGGCCCTACCCGACCATGTATGTCAACCAGCCCTGGACGGTCCGGCAGTATGCCGGCTTCTCCACGGCGGAGGATTCCAACGCGTTCTACCGCCGCAACCTGGCGGCCGGACAGAAGGGCCTCTCGGTGGCCTTCGATCTCGCCACCCATCGCGGCTATGACAGCGACCATCCGCGCGTCGGCGGCGATGTCGGCATGGCCGGCGTCGCCATCGATTCCATCTACGACATGCGCACGCTGTTCGCGGGGATTCCGCTCGACCGGATGAGCGTGTCCATGACCATGAACGGCGCGGTGCTGCCGATCCTCGCGCTCTACGTCGCGGCCGCCGAGGAACAGGGCGTGCCGCCGGAAAAGCTCTCAGGCACCATTCAGAACGACATTCTGAAAGAGTTCATGGTGCGCAACACCTACATCTACCCGCCCGCGCCCTCGATGCGGATCATCTCGGACATCTTCGCCTACACCTCGCAGAAGATGCCGAAATACAATTCGATCTCGATCTCCGGCTATCACATGCAGGAGGCCGGCGCGACGCAGGACCTCGAGCTCGCCTATACGCTCGCCGACGGCGTCGAATATCTGCGCGCCGGCCTTGCCGCGGGCCTGGATGTCGACCGCTTCGCGCCGCGGCTGTCGTTCTTCTGGGCGATCGGCATGAACTTCTTCATGGAAGTCGCCAAGCTGCGCGCCGCGCGCCTGCTCTGGGCAAAGCTTCTGAAGCCGTTCAACCCGAAGGACCCGCGCTCACTGTCGCTGCGCACGCATTCCCAGACCTCGGGCTGGTCGCTGACAGCGCAGGACGTCTTCAACAACGTGATGCGCACGACGGTGGAGGCGATGGCGGCGACACAAGGCCACACCCAGTCGCTGCACACCAACGCGCTCGACGAAGCGCTGGCGCTGCCGACCGATTTCTCGGCGCGCATCGCCCGCAACACCCAGCTGTTCCTGCAGCAGGAGAGCGGCACCACCCGCATCATCGACCCCTGGGGCGGCTCCTATTATGTCGAGCGTCTCACGCGCGACCTCGCGGCGAAAGCGTGGGGCCACATCCAGGAGGTCGAGGAACTCGGCGGCATGGCGAAGGCGATCGAGGCCGGCCTGCCGAAGCTGCGCATCGAGGAAGCCTCGGCCAAGACGCAGGCCCGGATCGACGCCGGCAAGCAGGCGGTGATCGGCGTCAACAAGTACAAGCCCACCGACGAGGACAAAATCGAAATTCTGAAGGTCGACAACACCAATGTTCGTCGGCTGCAGATCGACAAGCTGACGCGGCTGAAGTCCGAGCGCAACCAGAACGACGTCGATGCCGCCCTCGCTGCGATCACGCGCTCGGCCGGCGAAGGCAACGGCAATCTGCTGGCGCTCGCGATCGACGCGGCGCGAGCGAAAGCAACCGTCGGCGAGATTTCGGACGCGATGGAGAAGGTGTTCGGCCGGCACCGCGCCGAGATCAAATCCATCACCGGCGTCTACAAGCGGGAGGCGTCCAGCATGGGCAATCAGGTCGAGAAGGTTCAGGCGCTGATCGATGCCTTCGAGGAAGCCGAGGGTCGCCGTCCGCGCATCCTCGTCGCCAAGATCGGCCAGGACGGCCACGACCGCGGCCAGAAGGTGATCGCGTCGGCATTCGCAGACATCGGCTTCGACGTCGACATCGGGCCGCTGTTTGCGACCGCCGACGAGGCCGCGCGACAGGCCGTCGAGAACGACGTGCACATCCTTGGCGTCTCCTCGCTCGCCGCGGCCCATCTCACCGCCGTGCCGGAGCTGAAGGCCGCGCTGAAGAAGCAGGGCCGCGACGACATCATGATCATCGTCGGCGGCGTGGTGCCGCCGCAGGACTACGACGCGCTCTATGCCGCCGGCGCCGAAGCGATCTTCCCGCCGGGCACCGTGATTGCGGACGCCGCCGAGGAGCTGATCCGCAAGCTGAATGCGCGGCTCGGGCATAGCGAGGCGGCGGAATAGCTTCGCCGTCTACTTCCCGACAAGAAGGAATTTGCGTGATGTTTTTCGCGCCCACGTTCATGCGCGCGCTCGCTGCTGCCGCAGTTTGCAGCGCATTGTTCGGTCCCGCCCACGCCGCCGACCCCAAGCCAGACGCCGTCATCAAGACCAAGAGCATCGAGGCCCGCGTGTTCCTCGACGACAAGATCAAGGCGGATGCGGCGCTGGCGGCGGATTGCCTGGCCGAGGGCAAGAAATGGCTCGACAAGAACGCCGCCGAAGCGGCCGCCTCGCGCAAAGCCGATCCGCAGTTCTTCAAGGACGGCGGCTGGGATTTCGAGCGCAAATATGAGATCCGCTCGGTCGTCGCCGACCGCTATGTCAGCGTCCTCCGCAACGACTACATGAACACCCGCGGCGCCCATCCCAATTCGGACGTGAACACGATCCTGTGGGACAAGGCCGACAACAAGCGCATCTCGATCCGCCCGCTCTTCACCGAGACCGCCGATAACGGGGCGACGATGAAGGCGATGGTGAAGGCCATCATCGCCTCGCTCCGCACCGAGAAGAAAAAGCGCGATGCCGGCGAGACCGCGACTGACGAATGGTTCAAGGGCGTCGCGCCGAGCCTGCTCAAGGTCGGTGCGGTGACGCTCGCGCCCTCGACCGAGGCGGGCAAGAGCTCCGGGCTGACCTTCCACTATCCGCCCTACGCCGTCGGCCCCTACGTCGAGGGCGAGTATGTCGCCTTCGTACCGTGGGAAACGCTGAAGCCTTATTGGACCGCGGAAGGCGCGCGCATCTTCGGCGGCGCGCGGCCGAAGGGTGACGCCGAGGAGCCGTGAGCGGTCGCTAACTGGCCCGCGCCAGCGTCCGCGCAAGTGAGTCCGTCCAATCGGGAATCCAGGAGGCGAATAGCGCCTGCCAGCGATCGGCATCCGCCGGCTCGGTATCAAGGGAGACCGACCATTCGATGAGGGTACGATCGCCCTCGACGATCGGGCGCAGATGCATGGTGCCTTGATAGCGCGTCGGCGCCGGCGTCTGGCTTCCGTCATCTTGCGGATACGGCAGCGCTTCGAGACCGGCATAGGTCAGGGTATGCTGCCGGTCCGAGTGATCGACCAGGCGCTGGCGGATCCAGTTTCCGAGATAGCAGAAGCGTCTGACGGCGCCGACTTCATCGCCGCGCTTGTCGTCTTCGATCTCGCTCTCGCTCACGCCGTCGATGTAAGCGGGATAGTTGTTGAAGTCGCGGATCAGCGACCAGACTTCGTTCAGCGGGCGGTCCAGCACGGCGCTGTAATAGGCTTGGGTCATCGGTAGCTTGCCTTTGGATTTCGTTACGCGCAGAGGTTGGCGAATTGCGCGGGCGAAACCCACCCGATTTCCGACTGCCCATCCGATGGGCATGCTGTTTTCACACAACATGGCGATCTCGTTGGTAGCGCTACCTTGCGGGGGCGCTGCAAAGCCGACTAGAATGGCGCATTGAGAAGAGCACCCGACGTCACGGGCGCCGCTGGGAGGATTCAATGTCCAAGATTTCGCGCCGCACCTTTGCGGCTTCGACCGCCGCAGTTGCGGCATCCGCCGCTTTCGGCTTCAAGCCAGCGCTTGCGCAAGCCTATCCGGCCCGGCCGGTCACCGTGATCGTGCCATGGGGCGCGGGCGGCGGAACCGATGCGACCGCGCGCATTGTCGCAGCGCTGCTGGAAAAGGACCTCGGCCAGCCCTTCAACGTGGTCAACCGCACCGGCGGCTCCGGCGTGGTCGGCCATAGCGCGATCGCGACCGCACAGCCCGACGGCTACACCATCGGCATGCTCACCGTCGAAATCTCGATGATGCACTGGCAGGGCCTCACCGAGCTGACGCCGAAGAGTTACACGCCGCTGGCGCTGATGAACGAGGACCCCCCGGGCATCCAGGTCTCCTCCTCGTCGCCCTACAAGACGGTCAAGGAGCTCGCCGAGGCGATCAAGGCGGCGCCTCCCGGCAAGTTCAAGGCCTCCGGCACCGGCCAGGGCGGCATCTGGCATCTGGCGCTGGTCGGCTGGATGCAGGCGATGGGCCTGCCCGCCAACCAGGTCGCCTGGGTGCCCTCGAACGGCGCGGCGCCTGCAATGCAGGATCTCGCCGCCGGCGGCCTCGACCTCACCACCTGCTCGGTACCGGAAGCGCGCGCCATCATCGAGGCCGGCAAGGCCAGGAGCCTCGCCATCATGGCCCCCGCGCGCAACCCGATCTTCAAGGACGTGCCGACGCTGAAGGAAGCGATGGGCATCGACTATGCGACCGGCGCCTGGCGCGGCATCGGCGCCCCGAAGAACCTGCCGCCGGAGATCGCAACCAAGCTCACCGCGGCGCTGAAGAAGGTCTACGAGTCCGCCGAGTTCAAGGACTTCATGAGCAATCGCGGCTTCGGCACCGTGTGGGGCGATGCCGGCCAGTTCGCAGGCTTCATGGACAAGGGCGACGCCCAGATGGGCGAAGCGATGAAGGCGGCCGGCTTGAGCAAGGCGTGATGTTCACAGCTCACGCGTGAGATGACTTTGATTGATGGTCACGGCACTTCTTCAACCTCTCCCCGCTTGCGGGGAGAGGTCGGATCGCATCGCGGATGCGATCCGGTGAGGGGGAGTCTCCGCAAATCCAATTCTCACCTCCCCCGCGGAGAGCCCCCCACACCCCAGCCCTCTCCCCGCAAGCGGGGCGAGGGAGAACATCGTACGTAGGACTTCTCCCATGCGTCTTCCCGACTCCGTTACGGGATCGTTTCTCGTCGTGCTTGGTGCTGCGGCTGCCTATGGCGGCTGGATCTTGCCGCCGGTGCCGGGCCAGCCGGTCGGCCCCAACGTGTTTCCGCTCGTGATCGGCAGCGGCCTTGCGCTGTGCGGGCTCGCGATCGTGTTCGGGATCGGCCATTCCTTCGAGGAGGAGGAAGAGCTGATCCCGCTGGAGGACGGCCAGGCCGCCGCTCCACCGCCGCAGGGCAAGCTCTACGGCCTGCGCGCCTTGCTGCCGCCGGCTCTGCTGCTGTTCTACGTCGTCGCCGCCGACCGGCTCGGCTTCATCATCACTGCGGCGATCATGGTCTATGTGACGTCCACCGCGCTCGGTGCGAAGTGGAAGCTGGCGCTGCCGCTTGCCGCGCTGTCGCCGTTCGCCATCCACCTCATCTTCGGCAAGCTGCTGCGCGTGCCGCTGCCTGCCGGCCTGCTGCCGACGCCCTGGTAATCCCCCATGCTCAAGACCCTGATTGAGGCATTCGCGCTGATCTCCACCTGGGAGGTCATCATCGCGATGTTCGCAGCCTCCGTGTACGGCCTCGTGATCGGCTCGCTGCCCGGCCTGTCGGCGACGATGGCGACCGCCCTGCTCGTCCCCGTCACCTTCTACCTCTCGCCGATCGCGGCGATCGCAACCATCGTCGCGGCGTCCTCGATGGCGATCTTCTCCGGCGACATTCCGGGCGCATTGCTGCGCATTCCCGGTACGCCCGCCTCGGCCGCCTATGCCGACGAGGCCTATGCCATGACGCGCAAGGGCCAGGCCGAGCTCGCACTCGGAGCCGGCGTCTGGTTCTCCGCCGTCGGCGGCATCGCCGGCGTGCTGTCGCTGATGATCCTGGCGCCGCCGCTCGCCGAGATCGCGTTGTCGTTCTCGACCTTCGAGTATTTCTGGCTGGCTCTGCTCGGCCTGATGTGCGCCACCTTGGTGGCGCGCTCCTCCCCGGTGAAGGCGATCGCCGGCATGTTCCTCGGCCTGCTGGTGTCCTGCATCGGCATCGAGAATCCCGGCGGCGTGCCACGCTTCACCTTTGGCCTCACCGATCTCTTCGGCGGCATCGAGCCGATCCCGGCGCTGGTCGGCGTGTTCGCGGTGGCGCAGGTGATGCGCGCGATGCTGACGCCCGAGCCGCCGCCGCTGCCGCGGCGAAAATTCGGAAGCATCATGGCGGGACAGTGGAGGCTGACCAAGCTGTATCACTGGCAGATGACGCGCGGGAACATCGTCGGCATCATCATCGGCGTGCTGCCCGGCGCCGGTGCCGACATGGCCGCCTGGGTCTCCTACGCGATGTCGAAGCGCTTCTCCAAGGAGCCGGAAAAATTCGGCACCGGCCATGTCGAGGGCCTGGTCGAGGCCGGCGCCAGCAACAATGCCAGCATCGCTTCGGGCTGGGTGCCCTCGCTGCTGTTCGGCATCCCCGGCGACACCATCGCCGCGATCGCGATCGGCGTGCTCTACATGAAGGGCCTCAATCCGGGCCCGACGCTGTTCACCGAGAAGGCGTCGAGCATGTACGCGATCTACCTGATGTTCATCATCGCGAACATCATGATGATCCCGCTCGGCATCGCCATGATCCGGGTCGCGGCCTACATCCTGCTGGCGCCGCGCTCCGCGATCATGCCGGTCATCATGCTGTGCTGCGCGGTCGGCTCGTTCGCGATCGGCAACAACATGTTCGGCGTCGTCACCGTCGCCGCCTTCGGCGTGATCGGCTACGTGATGGAGGCGAACGGCTATCCCGTCGCCGCCATGGTGCTCGGCATCGTCATGGGGACCATGGTCGAACAGGCCTTCGTCACCTCGCTGATCAAGTCCGACGGCAGTATCCTGCCGTTCTTCGAGCGCCCGGTCGCGGCGATCCTCGCCGCGATGGCGATCGGCGCCCTGCTGTGGCCGGTGATGGTGTGGGTCTGGCGCAAGATGAAACCGGTGCAGACGGCGGTGGCGACAAGCAGGTGATTCCGGGCGAGCGGCCCTCGCCTGCCCCGCCTCGGCGTTGTAAAGCAGGGCATGACTGAGAAGAAGGCCTCGCTGGACATCAAATCCCTCGCCCGCGACTTGCGCGCCGGCAGCCGCGCGGCGCTGGCGCGGGCCATCACGCTGGTGGAGAGCCGGCGCGGCGACCACCAGGCGCTGGCGCGCGAGCTGGTGCAGATGCTGCTGCCCGACACCGGCAAAGCGTTCCGCGTCGGCATCACGGGGTCGCCCGGCGTCGGCAAGTCCACCACCATCGATGTGCTCGGGACCTATCTGATCGAGCAGGGCCACAAGGTCGCGGTGCTCGCGGTCGACCCGTCCTCGGCACGCAGCGGCGGCTCGATCCTCGGCGACAAGACGCGAATGGCGCGGCTATCAGCATCCGACGATGCCTTCATCCGCCCCTCGCCGTCCTCGGGCACGCTCGGCGGCGTCGCGGCAAAAACGCGCGAGGCGATGCTGCTCTGCGAGGCGGCGGGCTTCGACGTCGTGCTGGTCGAGACCGTCGGGATCGGCCAGTCCGAGACCGCGGTCTGCGACATGACGGATTTCTTCCTCGCACTGATGCTGCCGGGAGGCGGCGACGAACTGCAAGGCATCAAGAAGGGCCTGGTCGAGCTCGCCGACATGATCGCGATCAACAAGGCCGACGGCGACAATCTCAAGCGCGCCAAGATCACCGCCGCCGATTATCGCGGCGCGCTGCATATTTTGGCGCCGCGGTCCGAACATTGGCACCCACCCGTCGTCACCTATTCGGCGCTGGCCGGCACCGGCATCACCGAGCTCTGGCAGAAGGTTCTGGACCATCGCAAGGCGATGAACGCGTCCGGCGATTTCGCCGCGCGGCGGCGTCAGCAGCAGGTGAAATGGATGTGGTCGATGCTGGAGCAACGGATGCTGGCGCGGCTGCGCAGCGAGGCCCCGGTTCGCAGCAAGGTCCGGAAGATCGAAACCGAGGTCGCCGACGGCCATCTCACGCCGGCCCTCGCCGCCGAGCAGATCCTGGAGTTGCTGCAATGAGCGAAAAGCTCCGCATTCTCCTCACCGGTTTCGGCCCGTTTCCCGGCGCGCCCTTTAACCCGACCCGGCCGCTGGTCGCGCGGCTCGCGCAACTGCGCCGTCCGGCCCTCGATGATGTCGCGCTCTCCAGCCACATCTTCCCGGTCACCTATGCCGCAGTCGACCGGCAATTGCCGGAGGTGCTCGCGAAGGTGAAGCCGGATGCGCTGTTGATGTTCGGCCTCGCCGCGCGCACGCCTTACCTGCGCATCGAGACCCGCGCCCGCAACGCCGTCACCATGCTCTGGCCCGATGCCGCCAACACCCGATCGAGCAAGCGCGGCATCGCCGGCGATGCCGACGCGATGAATTTCGGTCCGCACACGGCAAGGCTGCTGCGCGCCGCGCGCCTCACCGGCATCGATGCGCGCGCCTCGCGCGATGCCGGCGCCTATCTCTGCAACTATCTGAGCTGGCGCGCGATCGAGAATGTGAAGGCGGGCGGGCCGCAGCTTGCGGCGTTCATCCACATTCCCCTGCTCGCGCGCGGCGGTGCAGTGCGGCGCAAGGGCGCGCCGCGGATCACGCTGGACGAGCTGGTGGATGCGGGGGAAGCGATGCTGATGGAGATGGTGGCGTTGGCACGGAAGGGGCGGAACGCACAGGTTTCGTAGGGTGGGCAAAGGCGCGTAGCGCGGTGCCCACCATCTCGTTCCAATTGCCGTCAAGTCGTGGGCACGCTTGCGCTTTGCCCACGCTGCGGCACCGTCTCTGCGTAAACATTTAACCCTACCGCGAACAATCCTCACGACCCCGGTCGCGCTGCGCTACCTAGTCGGCGCGGATGCCCTCCCGCGTCCGCCGGAGGACGCGTCATGGACCTCAATCGCCGCCATCTCATCGGAGCTTCGACCGCAGGCATCGCGGGCGCCCTCGCCATGCCGGCCGACGCCGCGCGCGCGGCGCCGCTGACATCCCTGCTGGGCCGCGATGCCACGCAATACGGCGTGCGGCCCGGCAGCAGCGAGGATCAGACCCGCGCGCTGCAACGCGCGATCGATGAGGCTGCACGCGCACAGCTGCCGCTCGCGCTGCCGCCCGGCGTCTATCGCAGCGGGCTGTTGCGGCTGCCCAACGGCGCGCAATTGATCGGTGTGCGCGGGGCAACGAAACTCGTCTTCACCGGCGGGGCTTCGGCGATCCAGAGCGACGGTTCGGACTCCCTTGGCCTCACCGGCATCACTTTCGACGGCGGCAACATCCCGCTGCCGGCGCGGCGCGGGCTGATCCATGTCCTCGGCGGGCGCGATACGCGCATCACTGATTGCGAGATCACGAATTCAGGCGGCAGCGGCATCTGGCTCGAGCAGGTGTCCGGCGACATCTCCGGTAACATCTTCACTGACATCGCGGTGACCGCGGTGGTCTCGTTCGACGCCAGGGGCCTCAGCGTCTCCCGCAATACGATCATCGGCACCAACGACAACGGCATCGAGATCCTGCGCACGGCGATCGGCGACGACGGCACGCTGGTTGCCGACAACCGCATCGAGAACATCAAGGCCGGCCCCGGCGGCTCCGGCCAGTACGGAAACGCCATCAATGCCTTCCGCGCCGGCAACGTGATCGTGCGCGGCAACCGCATCAGGAAATGCGATTACTCCGCCGTGCGCGGCAACTCCGCCTCCAACATCCACATATCAGGCAACAGCGTCAGCGACGTGCGCGAGGTCGCGCTCTATTCGGAGTTTGCGTTCGAGGCCGCGGTGATCGCCAACAACACGGTCGACGGCGCGGCTGTCGGCGTCTCCGTCTGCAATTTCAACGAAGGCGGCCGCATCGCGGTGGTCCAGGGCAACATCATCCGCAACCTGATCCCGAAGCGCCCGATCGGCACCGCGCCCGACGACGACGCCGGCGTCGGCATCTACATCGAGGCGGATACCTCGGTGACCGGGAATTTGATCGAGAACGCGCCGTCCTACGGCATCGTCGCCGGCTGGGGCAAATATCTGCGCGACGTCGCGATCACGGGCAACGTGATCCGCAAGGCCCTCGTCGGCGTCGGCGTCTCCGTCGTGCCGGGCGCCGGCATGGCGCTGGTCAACAACAACATGATCTCCGAGACCCCGCGCGGCGCCGTGGTCGGCCTCGATCACGCGCGGGCCGTAACCTCGGATCTGTCAGCCGACGGCGCGCAACGATTTGCGCAGGTGGTGCTCGGCGGCAATGCAGTGCGAAGGTAGGCATCGGCCTGCAGCTGGGCCGTTCATCCTTCGAGGCTCCCCACGCGGCGCGTTGCGCCACGTGTCTCGCACCTCAGGATGACGGAGCAAGAGAGCCGGCTGCCTCTCCTCCATCCCCACCTTAACGGCTAGAACGCGTTCCTGAGCAGCGGGTACTTGGCTTCAAGGCCGTCGAGGCTGAACGTGAATTCGACGACGCGCTCGGGGGCTGCGACGATTTCGGCGGCCGGCGGGGCGAACTGCGGCAGGAGCGATGCCATCGCGGCAGGCGCGGCCTTCGGCGGCTTCGCGGCAGACACAGCCAGCGGCGGCCTCACTTCAGGCGCAGCGCGCGGCGCCATTGCGGCAGGCGCGGCGAGCGGTGACCTCACGGCAGGTGCGGTCAGCGGCGCCCTCGCAGCCGGAGCCTTGAGCGGCGGCATCTCGGCAGGCGCGATGAACGACGCCATCGCAGCGGAGGCTGCGGGCGCGGCGAGTGGCGCGATCGGGGCTTCGGTGATCTCGGCGAGAACGTCCGGCTTCGGGTCGAGCCTGACCGGCACGGCGGTCTCGGGGGCGATGTGGACGGCCTTTGGGTGCAGGGTCTTGGGCTGCAAGATCTGCGCCTGCTGCTCGCGCGGAAACACACGGGGCATGGTCGCCGGCGACCAACCGAATGCCGGCGTCACGCTTGCAGCGGCCTCGGCGACGTCAGCACCGGTCGCAAGCGCGCGCCAGGTCTGGACCGCGCGCTTGGCTTCCTGGATATTTTCGAGGAATGCGATCTCTGAGTGATAACGGCGCCAGCGGCCGGTCTCGAACATTTCGGAGAGATGTTGCAGCCGCTGCTCGGCGAGAGCGCACCAGCGCGCCGCGACGTCGCGGCCAGCAACCACGGCACGCGCAGACGCGCAATCAGACTCTTGGCGATGTGTCATGAACCAGCCCGTCAGGGGAAAACACGGACGCGGGGGACGCAACGCACACGAATCAATTTAGACGCGACATGAATATTTTGTGGAAAAGTTTTGACTTGTCCAGCAACGACACGCCAGTCGTCGTCAATCACCGTAGTCGTGCGGAGATTTGCTGTGTTTTCGAGTCAAGCCTCGCACAAGCATAGCGGAGGTGCGACGCGCTGAGCGAACAGCCGACTCGAACACAGGGGCGTCCGATCAACCGCAAGCTGAACGAACGCGAGGCTTCGAAGAATCGGATGCCCAAAAGAAAAGACCCGTCCGGGGGGACAACCGGACGGGTCAAGCCATATGGGCGCTTGGGGTGGATGGGCGCTCGCGCCTGATATGACTGATGGGGAGGGATGACCGCTCCCACATAATTTGGTCGTGGCAGCTGGCTGAACGTTCAATGCGGGGTTCGCTTTTTTGAGCTTGGACGTGCGCGCATCTTTGTCGCAGCCGCTATCGCGTCGCCGGCCTATCCGCCTGAGAAATCGTGGATTTATCGTCCGCACTCGACAGCGAGGGTTGTTC
Source organism: Bradyrhizobium sp. TM102 (assembly GCF_009176685.1). Taxonomy (NCBI): domain Bacteria; kingdom Pseudomonadati; phylum Pseudomonadota; class Alphaproteobacteria; order Hyphomicrobiales; family Nitrobacteraceae; genus Bradyrhizobium; species Bradyrhizobium sp. TM102. The sequence goes on from NZ_AP021855.1 coordinate 5,676,132, forward strand.
GATCGCGCGGGTGCCAGGCTCATCGCGACGCTTCCCGGCATCTTCACGTTTTGTTGTACCGGACGCAGCCGCAACCGGCGTCGCGCTGTCGGCGGGAACAGCCATGACCGCGGCAAACGCATCGGTCTGGCCGTCGCCGAAAAGCTCGTCACGCCCGGGGGAGCCGAGGTCGCGCGCGGTCTTCGCCAGCGTCATGCGCAGCGCCTCCGGCTTCAAGGTGTAATTGCGCTCGAGCAGCAACGCCGCGACGCCGGAGACATAGGCAGCCGAGAACGAGGTTCCCGACGTCATCTGGTACTTGCCGTCCGGCGCCGGCAGGAAGATGTCGACCCCGGGCGCCGAGACGGCGATGTAATTGCCGCGGTTGGATGCCGTAAACAGCCTGTCCTGCTGATCGGTCGCGCTGACCGCGATCACGTTGGGATTGGCGGCCGGATAGAGCGGCGGCGATTTTGCCCCGGCATTGCCGGCGGCGGCGATCAGCACGAGGCCGCGCGCGGCGGTCGCCGCGATGGCGCGCTCGATCACCGCGTCCTTCGGACCGGCAAAGCTCATATTGACGATCTGCGCGCCGTGCTCGGCGGCGTAATTCAGCGACCGCAGGATGATGTAGGACGAACTCTCGGCGCCGCCATTGCTGCCACCGAAGGCACGGATCGCGATGATGCGCGCCTGGGGGGCGCTGCCCATCAGCCGGTCATGCGCCACGATGGCGCCGGCGATGCCGGTGCCGTGGACGTGCGGCCCCTCCGCGCTGCCGAGCGCATCGAAATTGTCGGCGACGGAATTGGCCAGCTCTGGATGCTTGGTGTCGATGCCGGAGTCGATCACGGCGACCGTGACGTTGGCGCCGTGCGCCAGCGTATGCGCCTGCGGCAGGCGGAGCTTTGTCAGTGCATATTGCGCAGGATCGCCTTCGCTGGGCGGCGTCGATTTCTGGTCCTGCAGCACATAGCGGAAGTTCGGCTGGAGCGAGCGCACGCTGCCGTCGGCCGCGAATTCGCGCCGCACCGCCTCGTACGGCCGGCCATCTGTGACACGAAACAGACCGAACGTAGCCCCGATCAGCGGGAAGCTCTCCGACGAGATCCGCGTCAAGCCGTGCCGGCGGGCCAACGCGTCAGCATCATCGGGCGACAATGTGCCGTCGATCTCGGCCACGAATTCGTTGGCGAAGCTGCGAAGATTGGCGGCGGCCGGCGTGGCGTTGCCGCGGCCCTTGCCGGCGCTCTTCTTGGCGGGTTTGCCCGAGCCACCGCCGCCGGCATTCGGCTGCGCCAGGCATTCGCCGTCGGCATCGCGATAGGGCGCGGTGCAGGCCGGATACAGGTTCGGCGAGTAGCGCGCATAGGGCAGCACCGTCGTCGTCGGCCGCAGGCGCGACGTCGTGGTGTGGGGAATGGTCGCCATCGTCCGCGGGCCGCGGTCGACGGACACGGCCCTGGCCGAGATGGTCGGAGCGATGCGCGGGGCGATGCTCGGAGAGATGGTCGGCGTTCGCGTAGGCACGCTGATCGTCGGCGTGCGCATGATCGCCTGCGCCTGCGCAACCTCGACGCCGAGACAGGCGGCGATCAAAAGCGCCGCGCCGACCGATGAAGCGTAGGCCCCGGCGCGCACCCTGCTCTCGGACTTGCCTGTCATCGGATCAGCGGCGCGCTTAAGGCGCCGCGACGGCGAGGTTGACGAACTTCTCGCGCTGCATCTTGCCGAGCAGCGAGGCGAGTTCGTCCTGGCTCATCGCCTTGTCGAACTGGAGGCGGAACATGCCGCCCTTGGCATCGCCGATGATCGAGGCCTGGTAGCTGTCGAGCAGCGCGGTGATGTCGGCGACGCGGGCCTCGGGCGTGAAGCGCACCAGCGCGCGCGCCGGCGGAACAGTCGTACCGAGTTCGCGTGTGATCGGACCGCTGGTCGAGAGCGAAGCGGTCTGGAAGGTCGCGGGCTGGTTCTTCATCAGCACGGCGCCGATGATTCCGGCTTGCAGCATCAGCGCGATGGCGCCGAGGCTCGCCGACCACGCCAGCGTGCGCGGCGACAGGCTCGCGAAGAAGGTCGAGATGCGCGCCGACAGCGGCAGCGAGCCGCTTGCCCGCGCCGGCTCGGCGTCGATCGAGGCGAACAGCTTCTGCAGCGCGCGCGCCGACGGAGCCCCCAAGCTCTCGTTCAGATGAATGGTCTCTTCGTACTCGCCGCGGATTGCCGCATATTGCCTGGCAAGCCCGGGATCGCGCGCCAGCGCTTCCTCGACCCGCCGCGCATCGCGTGCGTTCAGCGTGCCGGCCGCGTGCCACGGCAGCAGCAGTTCAATTTCACTGGGCTCTTGCTCCAGCATCTTCTTGCTCAAAGCCATCATGGCCAGCCTCGCTCAACGCCGGCTGCCTTCAGCAGTTCGGCCAGTTTCTTGCGCGCATAGAACAAGCGCGTCTTCACAGTGTTCTCCGGTATTCCGACGATTTCGGCCACCTCTTCCACGGACTTCTCGTGGTAGTAGACGAGATCGACGATTTCCCGATGGTCCGGCGAGAGGCCCGTCAGACACTCCCGCAACGCTTCACTGGTATCCTTTTTCTGCACCACCGTTTCCGGATTGTCGGACGTATCCTCGATCGCGTTGGCGGCGTCTTCGTCCAGCTCGAAATCCTTCCTGCGCCGGAGCGCAGACAGGGCCTTGAAACGGGTGATTGCCAGCAGCCAGGTAGAAACGGCGGATCGGCCCTCGAACTTGCCGGCTTGACGCCAGACGTCGAGAAACACCTCGCTGATGAGGTCTTCCGCCGCCTGCTCGTCCCGCACGAGCCTCAGCCCGAACCTGTAGACCCTGACATGGTGCCGCCCGTACAGCACCTGCATGGCGAGCCGGTCACCTTGGGCGATCCTGGCGATCAGGACCTCGTCCGAAGCCGCCTGTGTCACGCTCAATGCCCGTCTCGCAAAGTTGGTCGGGTCGGCGCGGCGGACGGTTCGACCGGGGGTGCAAAATTGTTCAGCGTACCGCAGTCATACGGTGGCCTATGTGACCTACCCCACATACGCGTATTTTTCTTGTCCCAGCCGCGGCCATCGGCCGCCTTCATCCAGATCGGTAACATAATACTGCGATACTTCCCTGCGGAATGCCTGTCCGGCACAGGCGGCCCGGCCTCGTCCGGTTCCATAGCAGCCCTGCACGACATATGTCTCGCCAAGCCCGGCTTAGGCTCGATCGCATCGCAAACGGATACCTGATCGCCGGCAAAATTTCTCCCGCCAGCCGACCGCCTTGTTCCGCGCTGCACGGTTCGGATTCGGTTTCCAAGGATACCAAACCTAAAGGCTTGCCACGTAGATTTTTACGCTGACATCACCATTGGCGGGACCATGAGCACGGCCGCGACGTCCTTTCCCGAGAGGAATGCCGCTGAGGTCGCGGATCTCGTGCTCACGCCCGAGGCGGCGGCTTCCGAAGTGCTGGCGCGCCGGGCCCGGCAGCGCCGCCAGATGTATATCGGCCAGGTGGCGAGCTATTCGCTGGGCGCCTCGGTCCTGCTGCTCTACGCCTATGGCGGCGCCGTCTCCATGGCCGTTCCATCGCTGTTCTGGCTCGGCGGCCTCCTGATCATCGGTACGTTTACCGTGCTCTCGGAAGCCGGCTTCGGCGACCGGTTCGAGGATCATTACCTCACCGTCTTCCAGATCTCGGCGCATATGGCGTTGCAGCTGCTGTTCCTGCTCGCAGTGCCGACGGTCGGGGTCGCGTTCATCGCCGTGCTGTTTCTGATCTTCGCGTTTGGCACGCTGCGGATGACCTCGAGCCAGGCGATGGTGACCTGGGGCCTTGCCACCTGCGGGCTCGCCCTGGTCTTCCTGGGCTCGGACCTGCCGATCGGACTGCCGGTTGCAACCCGCCTGGAGCGAACCGCCTCGATGCTCTGCTTCGTGCTGGTGATCGGCCAGTGCGCCTTCCTCGGCCTGTTCGGCGCCACCCTGCGCAAGATCCTGTACCGGCGCAGCATCGAGCTGAAGGCCGCCTATCAGCGCATCGAGGAGCTGGCCGAGCTCGACGAGCTCACCGGCTCCTACAACCGCCGCTGCATCATGCGCCTGCTCGACGCCGAGATCGAAAAGTCGCGGCAGACATCGATGCCCTGCGCGATCGCACTGATCGATCTCGACTGGTTCAAGCGCATCAACGACGCCCACGGCCATCCCGTCGGCGACGAGGTGCTGCGCACCTTCGCGATCACCATGTTCGCCAACATCCGCCCGGCCGACTGCTTCGGCCGCTACGGCGGCGAGGAATTCCTCCTGCTGCTGCCGGACACGTCGGACGACGCCGCACAGCGCATGCTCGAGCGCTTGCGCGGTATCATCGCCGATCTCGACTGGAGCGCATTCTCCCTGAATATGCGGGTGACCATTTCCGCGGGCGTGGTGACGCTGCGCGACGTCGATACTGCCGACACGTTTCTCGCGCGCGCCGATCGCGCGCTCTATTCCGCCAAGGCGCAAGGGCGCAACCGCATTGCAACGAGCTGACCAATCCATTTTTTCCCGCTGCGACAGAACCCGCCGCCGGACCGAGCGCTCCAGGACAGGGCCATGAGATCCAGATCCGCAAAAACATCCGAGAATCTGCTCGAGGAACTGCAGGCTGCGCTCTCGCACGGCACGGTCGCGCGCCGGGTCGAGACGCTGCGCCGCGTCACCGATCTGTTCGTGGGCAATTCGGTGGACTATTCCGATGACCACATCCGCGTGTTCGACGACGTGTTCCAGTGCCTGATTGAGCAGATCGAGACGTCGGCCAAGGCGCTGCTCGCCGACCGCCTCGCACCGATCGCGGCCGCGCCACCGAAAATCATGCGCACGCTCGCGCTCGACGAAGTCATCGAGGTCTCCGGCCCCGTGCTGTCGAAATCGGAACGGCTGGACGAGACGACCCTGATCGAGATCGCGCGCACGAGGGGCCAAGCCCATCTCAAGGCGATCTCGCTGCGGCGGGTGCTGTCGGAAGCGCTGACCGACGTGCTGGTGACGCGCGGCAACGAGGACGTGGTGCAGTCGACCGTCGGCAATCCGGGCGCACGGCTCTCCGAGGGAAGCCTCACCGATCTCGTCACCCGCGCCGAACGCGACGACGACCTCGCCACCTGCATCGGTCAGCGGCCGGACCTGCCGCGCCATCACTATTTGAAGCTGGTTGCGAAGGCGTCCTTGAGCGTGCGCAGGAAGCTCGAGGCCGCGCATCCGGAGCTCGTGGACGAGGTGTCGAGCGTGGTGCAGGAAGTGGCCCAGAGGGTCCGCGCTGCCACCATGACGAAGCAGACCGAGATGGCGCGCGCGCTGGTGAAGTCACTGCACGAGGACGGCCGCCTCAACGAATTCCAGGTCACCAGTTTCGCCGAGCAGGGCAAGTTCGACGAAACCAATGCGGGGCTCGCGGCGCTCGCCGGCGTCGCGGTCGAGACCGCCGAGACCATGATGATCGAAAGCCGCACCGAGGGCGTGATGATCCTCGCCAAGGTCGCCGGCATGTCCTGGCCGAGCGTGCGCGCCATCATCGCGATGCGCGAGAAGCTCTCCGGCGGCTCGCAGACCGACATGCTGACGCTGCGCGACGTTTACGAGGCGCTGCGCTCATCGACCGCGCAGCAGGTGCTGCGCTTCCACCGCATGCAGCTGGGCACGACGCCGGCGGCGTGAGGCCCGGCGCGTCAGTATCTCAGGACCCTCGCCCCGACCGCCGCGCCGATCGCCGTCACCAGCGCGGTCGCGAGCGTGTACCAGGTCGCGACGAACAGGGGCGAATCGTCGGTGCAGTGCGAGGCATAGAGCGTCGCGGCAAGGCCGGCCGACACCAGTCCGGCGAGCGCGCCGGCAAGCGCCGGCCGCGACGGCGCGCCATGGCGCAGGCCGAACAGCGCCCCCGCAAGCAGCGGCAGCGACATCGCCGGAATTGCGACCAGGCACACCCTTGAGTTCTTACCCATCAAGCGCATCGTCGTCGGCATGGCCGGCGCCATCATCGCCTCACTGCCGATCGCGACCGCGAGCAGCCCGACAGGAAGCAGCAGCAGCCAGCCCCAGCCACGCAGCAGGGCCTCGGGACGCGACAGATGCAGGCTGACGATGATGGCGGGAATCGCGAGCGACAGCGTCACCGCGAATTTCATGTCGAAGAACGGGTTGCGCATCGCGCTCATCACGTCGTGACGCACGCCGAGGAACGTCGCGAAGATCAGGATCGACAAGGGCGCGGCCACCAGGAGCGCCATGGTCAGCACCGCGCCGACGCGCGGCGCGCGATGCGCATTGTCGGCTGCGAGCGAACGGATGAGTTGATCGGTGTCCATGACTACTGGTCCCGCAGTTTAGTCGTCAGCGCCGCAAGTCCGCGATGCAGCGCGACGCGCACCGCGCCCTCGCTCATCGAAAACTTCGCCGCCGTATCCTTGATCGAGGCGCTCTCGACCGCGATCGACTGCAGCACGTCGCGCTGGCGCTGCGGCAGGGTGTTGAGCTGGGCTGCGACCTCGCCCGCGGAGGCGGTTTCCTCGGGCGCCTCGCCCGGAAGGGTTTCGGCGAAATCGTCGATATTGACGAAGACGCGCCTGCCGCGCCGGCGCAGCGAGTCGATCAGCTTGTTGCGGCCGATGGCAAACAGCCAGGGCGCGAAGGGGGCTTCGCTGTCCCAGGTGTGCCGCTTCAGATGCACCGCCAACAGAATCTCCTGCACGATATCCTCAGCCTGGTCGGGAGGCTGGCCTGCCCGTGCCAGGCCTCGCCTCGCTGCAGCGCGCAGCACCGGCGTGACCGCCCTCAACAGGCGATGATAGGCCGCATCATCGCCAGCCATGGCCGACCGCATCAGGCCGGTCCATTCGTCCTCACGTCCGCGCACGCGCGCCCCTCACCAATGCAATTCGGCCGTCCGTTCAATTTGTTACGCGGGCCCGGCGCGATCACGAATTCGTGATATGCTCCGGACCGCGCGACCGGTCCGGCCGTAAACGTCTGCGACGGCTCATAACACCGATCGGCCCGTCCCGCACCCGGCGGCTGGCTTCAGGGGGGCCGGTCTGCCCCGGTTTTGCCCGTTGTGGCCCGAAGATTCCCATTTTCTGCCCCGCTGTCGTCACGCCCCGGGGTCTCTGTTCGTTTCCGGGACGGGCGGAATTGGGGAGATCATCACCATGATGAAAGCCAGCGGGCGCGCGGCCCTGATTGTTCTTGCCGGCCTTTTGTTGCTGTTCGGAGGCCTTGCACAGGCGGCCCCAAACTCGGCCACAAGCAATTCGGACAGCGCGGGCAAGCAGGCCGACGCGGCCAAGCCGAGCAAGCACCGGCGCCATGAGTCACGCCGCACCACCACCAGCGGCAAGACAGCACAGAAATCCGACGACAAGGCCGACAAGAACGCCGCTCCGGCCAAGGCCGACAACAAGGCCGACGAAACGAAGGCCGACAGCACGGCCGACAATAACGTCCCGGCCTCGACCCAGATGCCGCCGGCGGTCGCCAACGCCAATGCGCAGCTCGCCACCACCGACACCCCGACTGCGGCAGCGGCCTCGGCAATGACAGACCGCGCCAACACCAATGTCCAGGCAGCGGCCGATAATACCAACGCTGCGAACGCCGAGAGCCAGGTGGTCGCCCCCGATCAGCTCAACGACATCGACCGCGCCGCGCAACAGGACAACCCGCCGGCGCAGAAGGCGGTGATTGCCGCAACCGAGGCCCAGCCCCGGCCGGCACCGGTGATGGCAAGCACCCAGCAGAGCTCTGCCTGGGACCAGAGCTCCCTGATCGGCAAGATCTTCATCGGCGTCGGCACGCTGCTGACGCTGGCGTCCGCCGCCCGCATGTTCATGGCGTGATTGCGGGCCCGATCCTGGCCCGAGAGACCTCCCCGGAACGCGCATCTTGCTGCGTGTTCCGGCCGCCGTTAGCCCCTTGAAGCTCACCGCGCCAGCGGGCACATTGCCCGCCCAATCAAAAGCGTGGGTGGAGCATGAGCACGTTCGAACACATCATCGTCGAAAGCAAAGGCGCGGTCGGCATCATCAAGCTGAACCGGCCGAAGTTGCTCAACGCGCTCTCCTTCGGCGTCTTACGCGAGATCGCAGCTGCCGTCGACGATCTCGAGGCCGATGACGCCATCGGCTGCATCGTCGTGACCGGCAGCGAGAAGGCCTTTGCCGCCGGCGCCGACATCAAGGAGATGCAGCCGAAGGGCTTCATCGACATGTTCTCCGAGGATTTCGCCGCGATCGGCGGCGACCGTATCGCGCGTTGCCGCAAGCCGACGGTTGCCGCGGTTGCCGGCTATGCGCTCGGCGGCGGCTGCGAGCTCGCCATGATGTGCGATTTCATCATCGCCGCCGACACCGCAAAGTTCGGCCAGCCCGAGATCACGCTCGGCACCATTCCCGGCATCGGCGGTACCCAGCGCCTGACACGCGCGATCGGCAAGTCCAAGGCGATGGACCTGTGCCTCACCGGCCGCATGATGGATGCGGCGGAAGCCGAGAGAAGCGGCCTCGTCAGCCGCATCGTGCCTGCCGACAAGCTGATGGACGAAGTGATGGCGGCGGCCGAGAAGATCGCCGCGATGTCGCGCCCTGCGGCCGCGATGGCCAAGGAAGCGGTGAACCGCGCCTTCGAGACCACGCTCGCCGAGGGCATGAGCGTCGAGCGCAACCTGTTCCACTCGACCTTCGCGCTGGAGGACCGCTCCGAGGGCATGGCGGCGTTCATCGAGAAGCGCAAGCCGGTGAACAAGAATCGGTAACGTCAGGGAACGGGTCAGGCTGGTGTAAGGCTCGGCCGCGTTCCCTCAGAACTCCTGTGACGCACCTGCAACAAGCACGGATTTCATGGGGGTTTCCCCCGCGGCAGTTTGCCTGCGGGACCTCGGCTGGTTAAACAGTTAAGAGGCCACCGTCGGCGGGGGCGGACAGCCGGGGTAAGCGGGATTACATGATTGGGCGTACCGCCAGAGCTGGTCGCGAGATGACGCGGCATCGATCGGGCGTGGGTCCTGTGCTTGCGACATGGACCACGCTGGCGCTGTGTTGCGCCCTGCCCTCCGCCGCCTGGGCCGAAGCCCTGCCGGAGGCGCTCGCCAAGGCCTACCAGACCAATCCACAGCTCAATGCCGAACGTGCGCGACAACGCGCCACGGACGAGAACGTGCCGCAGGCCCTCGCCGGTTACCGGCCGCAGATCGTGGCGAGCCTCAGCGCCGGCCTGCAATCGGTGCGCAATCTGCTGCCCGACAACACCATCCAGACCGGCAATTTGAAGCCATGGATCATCGGCGTCACCGTGACGCAGACCCTGTTCAACGGCTTCCGCACCGCCAACAACGTGCGGGCCGCCGAGCTCCAGGTGCAGTCGGGCCGCGAGGCGCTGCGCAATGTCGGCCAGGGCGTGCTGCTCGACGCGGTCACCGCCTACACCAACGTGCTCGCCAACCAGTCGCTGGTCGAAGCGCAGCGTTCCAACGTCGCCTTCCTGCGCGAGACGCTCTCGGTCACCCAGCGCCGTCTCAACGCCGGCGATGTCACGCCGACCGACAGCGCGCAGGCCGAAGCGCGCCTTAACCGCGGCCTTGCCGATCTCAACGCCGCCGAGGTCGCGCTTGCCGTCAGCCAGGCGACCTATGCGCAAGTGATCGGCAATGCTCCATCGCAGCTTCGGGCCGCCGAGGCCGTCGATCGCTATCTGCCGAAGAGCCGCGAAGACGCCATGACCATGGCAATCCGCCAGCATCCGGCGGTGATGGCCGCCAGCTTCGACGTCGATGTCGCCTCCACCAACATCCGCATCGCCGAAGGCTCATTGCTGCCGAGCGCCACCATCCAGGGCAACGCCAGCAAGAGCCGCAACAACGACCCGACGCTCGGCACCTTCGCCGAGGACCAGGCCTCGATCGTCGCCAATGTCACCGCGCCGATCTACGACGGCGGCCAGGCCGCCGCGCAGACCCGGCAGGCCAAGGAGATCACGGCGCAGAGCCGGCTCGTGCTCGACCAGGTCCGCAACCAGGCTCGCACGGCGGCAGTGAGCGCCTGGGTCGCCAATGAAGGCGCCAAGATCACCGTGTCGGCCTCGGAATCCGAAGTGAAGGCTGCGACCGTCGCACTCCAGGGCGTGCAGCGCGAGGCCGCCGGCGGACAACGCACCACGGTCGACGTCTTGAACTCGCAGGCCGATTTGATCCAGGCCAAGGCCCGCCTGATCGGCGCCAACCGCGACCGCGTCATCGCATCCTACACGCTGCTCAGCGCCATCGGCCATCTCGACGTCAAGACGCTCAGCCTGAACACGCCGGATTATTTGCCCGAGGTTCACTACCACCAGGTCCGCGACGCCTGGCACGGGCTGCGCACGCCGTCGGGGCAGTAGTTTCAATCTATCGGGCCGGTGCCCATGAAAAGCCGCCGCATCCATCTGACGGGCGCTTCGGGCTCCGGCGTGACGACGCTCGGCCGGGCGCTCGCGGGCCGGCTTCGTGACCGCGCCGCGCGAGATCCGGATGAAGCGATTGCGCGCCCGCGAGGCCGCCCATTTCGGCGCTGACGCCGTCGCGCCGGGCGGCTGGCGCCACGACGAGACCGAAGACTTCGTCGAATGGGCCTCTCATTACGAAGCGGGGGATCGCGAAGGTCGCAGTCTCGCCAAGCATGAAGCATGGCTCGCGGGCCTGCCCTGCCCGGTCGTGCGCGCGGACGGCTCACGTCTGCTTGCGGACATTGTCGAGCAGCTATGCAACGAAGCGCAGCTTCGATCCGGCTGATGTGGTACCGTCCCGGCACACTGCCAAATAAAACAACCAGGGAGAGAAACCGTGCTCGATCGACGCAGCGTCCTGCTTGCCTCCCTCGCCGCCGGAGTAGCCATGACCAACAGAGCCCACGCCCGCGCGGCGCAGCCTGCGACGCCGGTCAATTTCGACGTCCCCGCGCATGCCTGCGACTGCCACACTCACATTCATGGCGACGTCGAGAAGTTTCCGTTCTTCGCCGGGCGCGTCTACACGCCCGAGCCGGCAAGCCCCGAAGAAATGGCTGCACTGCACAAGGCGCTGCATATCGAGCGCGTGGTGATCGTCACCCCCAGCGTCTACGGCACCGACAATTCGTCGACCTTGTTCGGCATGAAGGCACGCGGCGCCAATGCGCGCGGCGTCGCCGTGATCGACGACAAGACGACCGAGGTACAGCTCGATGCGATGCAGGCGGACGGTTTCCGCGGCATGCGCCTCAATCTCGCAACCGGCGGCGTCAACGACCCCAATGTCGGCAGGTCACGCTTCACCACCGCCGTCGAGCGCATGAAGGCGCGCGGCTGGCACGTGCAGCTCTACACCACGCTTCCTATGATCTCGGCGATCAAGGACCTCGTCGAGACGGCGCCGGTACCTGTCGTGTTCGACCATTTCGGCGGGCTGGAAGCTTCGCTCGGCCTGGAGCAGCCGGGTTTCTCCGATCTCGCTGCGCTGGTGAAGTCCGGCAAGGCCTATGTGAAGATCTCCGGCGCCTATCGCTCGTCAAAGCTCGCGCCCGACTATCAGGACATGGCGCCTTATGCACGTGCGCTGATCGCGGCGAATCCGGACCGCATCGTCTGGGGCACCGACTGGCCGCATCCGGATTCGAGCCGTGTCGAGGGACGCAAGCCGACCGACATCGCGCCGCTCTATCAGATCGACGACGCCCGCCTGCTCAACCAGCTTCCGGTGTGGGCACCGGATGCCGATGTGCGCAAGAAGATCCTGGTCGACAACCCGGCACGACTCTACGGATTCTGACGGTCAGCGCGCGCGGCGCGAGAAGAACGAGATCAGGACCGGCAGCGTGACGAGGATCACGACCGGCGCCAGCATCATGCCGGTGACGACGACGACCGCGAGCGGCTTCTGCACCTGCGAGCCGATTCCTTCCGACAGCGCCGCCGGCAGCAGCCCGACGCCGGCGACGACGCAGGTCATCAGCACCGGCCGGAGCTGAAGCTCGCCGGTGCGCACCACCGCACTCATGCGGTCCATGCCCTCTTCGATGAGCTGGTTGAACTGCGACAGGATGATGATCCCGTCCATCACGGCGATGCCGAACAGCGCGATGAAGCCGATCGCCGCGGAAACGCTGAATGCCGTGCCCGATATCAAAAGTCCCAGCACGCCGCCGAAGATCGCCATCGGGATCACGCTCATCGCGAGCAGCGTGTCGGTCATCGAGCCGAAATTGAACCAGAGCAGCACGCCGATCAGCGCCAGCGAGATCGGCACCACGATCGACAGCCGCCGGATTGCGTCCTGAAGGTTGCCGAACTCGCCGACCCAGTCCATGTGCGAACCGGGCGGCAGCTGCACCTGCTCGGCAATCTTCTGCTGCGCCTCGCGGATCGCACTGCCGAGGTCGCGCTCGCGCACCGAGAACTTGATCGGCAGATAGCGTTCCTGCTGCTCGCGATAGATGTAGGCCGCGCCCGAGACGAGGCTGATGGTGGCGACCTCGCTCAGGGGAATCTGCGTGACGGTGCCGTTCGGCCCGGGTGCGCCGATGCGCAAATTCTGGATCGCCTCGGCACTCCTGCGGTATTCCGGCGCGAGGCGGACGATGATCGGGAAGTGACGATCGGAGCCGGACTCGTAGAGATCGCCCGCCGTGTCGCCGCCGATCGCGACCTTGATCGTGGCGTTGATGTCGCCCGGCGCAAGGCCGTAGCGCGCGGCCTTGGCGCGGTCGATGTCGATCTGGACGGTCGGTTGGCCGAGCGAGGTGAACACCGCAAGGTCGGTGACGCCCTGCACCGTGGCCAGCACCGACTTGATCTTGTTGGCGGTGTCGGTCAGCGCCTGCAGGTCGCTGCCGAACAGCTTGATCGAGTTCTCGCCCTTCACGCCGGAGACGGCCTCGGAGACGTTGTCCTGGAGATATTGCGAGAAGTTGAACTCGACACCGGGGAAGCGATCGTCGAGCTGCTTGAGCAGTTGCGCGGTCAGCTCTTCCTTGTCGCGGGTCCCGGGCCACTGACTGATCGGTTTGAGCGGCGCGAAGAACTCGGCATTGAAGAAGCCGGCGGCGTCGGTGCCGTCGTCGGGACGGCCGTGCTGAGACACGACGGACTCGACCTCGGGCCGGGCGCGGATCACCTTGCGCATCTCGTTGACGTAGCTGTTGCCTTCCTGGAGCGAGATGGTCGGCGGCAGCGTGGCGCGAATCCAGAGATTGCCCTCTTCCAGCTTCGGCAGGAATTCGAGGCCGAGCATCCGGCTGAGCGCCACCGTCATCAGCACGAGGCCGACCGCACCGCCGAGCACGATGTTGCGGTTGGCGACCGCCCACTGCAGCAACGGCGAGTACAACCGGTGCAGGATCCGCATCACCCTGGTCTCGGTTTCCTCGACATGCGCGGGCAGGATGATCGCGGACAGCGCCGGCGTGACGGTGAAGGTCGCAAGCAGCCCGCCGGCCAGCGCATAGGCATAGGTGCGGGCCATCGGCCCGAAGATGTTGCCCTCGACGCCCGACAGCGTGAACAGCGGCAGGAAGGCCGCGATGATGATCGCCGCGGCGAAGAAGATCGAGCGCGAGACGTCGGCGGCCGCGCTGAGGATGGCGTGGCTCTTCATGCCGAACAGAGTCTCATTGGACATATGTTCGGTCTCGGACATCGGCGTCGTCTGGGTCAGACGGCGGAAGATCGCCTCCACCATGATGACGGTGGCATCGACGATCAGGCCGAAATCGATCGCGCCGACCGACAGCAAATTGGCCGATTCCCCCCGCAGCACCAGGATGATGACGGCGAAGAACAGCGCGAACGGAATGGTGGCGCCGACGATCAGCGCGCTGCGCAGGTCGCCGAGGAAGATCCACTGCAACAGCACGATCAAGAGAATGCCGACCACCATGTTGTGCAGCACGGTGTGGGTGGTGAGCTCGATCAGGTCGCCGCGGTCGTAGATGCGTTCGATGCGCACGCCGGGCGGCAGGATGCTGGAATTGTTGATGGTCTGAACGAGCTGGTGGACACGCTTGATGGTCGGCGAGCTCTGCTCGCCGCGGCGCATCAGGACGATGCCCTGCACGATGTCGTCGGACTCGTCGAGGCCGGCAATGCCGAGGCGCGGCTTCTGGCCGACGGTGACGGTGGCGACGTCCTTGACCAGCACCGGATTGCCGCCGGTCTGCGCCACCATGGTATTGGCGAGATCGTCGATCGACCGGATCAGGCCGACGCCGCGCACGACCGCCGATTGCTGGCCGATATTGACGGTATTGCCGCCGACATTGACGTTGGAATTGCCGACCGCCTGGAGCAATTGCGGCAGCGTCAGACCGTTGGCGACCAGCTTGTTGAAGTCGACCTGGAGCTCATAGGTCTTGCTCTTGCCGCCCCAGCCGGTGACGTCGATGACACCAGGCACGGCGCGGAAGCGGCGCTGCAGGATCCAGTCCTGGATGGTCTTGAGATCGAGCACGCTGTAGTTCGGCGGACCCACGAGACGGTAGCGGAAGATCTCGCCGATCGGGCTGAGCGGCGAGATCTGCGGCTGCACGTTGCCCGGCAGCGGCGCGAGCTGCGCCAGGCGGTTCAATACCTGCTGCAACGCCTCGTCATAGGTGTAGGCGAAGGAGAACTGGAGTTTGACGTCGGAGAGGCCGTAAAGCGAGATCGTGCGGATGGTCGTCAGGTTCTTCAGACCTGCGACCTGGGTCTCGATCGGGATCGTGATGTAGCGCTCGATCTCCTCCGCCGACAGCCCCGGGCTCTGCGTCACGATGTCGACCATCGGCGGGGTCGGATCGGGATAGGCCTCGATGTTGAGCTGGTTGAACGCGATGACGCCGCCGATCAGCACGGCGACGAACATCCCGACCATCAGGAAGCGCCGGTTGACGGCAAGGGCGACGAGACGATCCATCAGGTCTTCAATTTGTCTTCAGTTTTTTGGGTCGTCGATCAGCTGCCGGACGCCGCGCGGTCGATGAACAGGCTGCCTTTGGTGACGATCTGCTCGCCGGGTTTCAGATTGCTGGTGACCTCGACGAGGTTGCCGTTGATGAGGCCGATCTTGATCTGGCGCAGCTCGACCGACTTGTCCTCGCGCGCGACCCAGATGCGGACCTTGTCGGCTTCATAGATCAACGCCTGCTTCGGCACAGCGGGCGCGGCGCGATCGCCGGCCGAGTAGATCGTGACGTTGGCGAACATCTCGGGCTTGAGCAGCCCGTCCTTGTTGTCGATGGTGGCGCGGACCTGCAGGCGGCGGGTGTTGGGGTCGATCGCGGCAGCGACGTAATTGATCTTGGCGGTCAAGGGGCGGCCCGGCAGCGCCATCACGTTGACGGTGATGTCCTGGCCGATGCAGACCGCGGCGGCGTCGCTCTCGCGCACGAAGGCGGTGAGCCAGACCGTGGAGAGATCGCCGACCACGAAGACTGGATCGCTGGCGCCGGAATTGACGTACTGGCCGGGGCCGATCTTGCGCTGCACGACCGTGCCGGAGATCGGCGAATAGATCGTGACTTCCGGATTGATGGCGCCTTTGTCCTGGAACGCCTTGATGGTCTCGTCGGTGAAGCCGAGGATGCGCAGCTTGTTGCGCGCGGCTTCCAGCGCGGTCCCCGAGGAGCGCATGTCGTTGCGCGCCTGAACCTGGGTCGCTTCGGCCTGCTGATAATCCTTCAGCGGAATGGCATGGCCCTCGTAGAGGTCCTTGGCGCGCTTGAACTGGATGTCGGAGAGCTCGAGCGCCGACTTCGCCTTGTTCTGCGAGGTCATCGCCGCGATGAAATCGTTCTGGGCCTGCACGGTGTCGGCGGCCTCGATCGTGAACAGCGGTTGGCCCTGCTTCAGCATCTCACCCGGCTTGGCCAGCAGCTTGGTGACGCGGCCGGCATAGGGCGAGAACACCGGTGTCGAGCGGTCCTCGTCGACGGCGACCTTGCCTTCCGTGACATATTCGGCGCGGAAGGCCTTGGCCTTGACCGGCTCGATCGTCAGCGTCGCCCATTCGGACGGCGTCGGCGTGAAGTTCTGCGCATTCCTGCGCGACTGGCTGGAGATCTCGGAGTGCTTCTTTTCCTTGGACCCGGAAGAGAGGAAGCCGTAGGCACCGGCGCCGACACCGGCAAGAGCTAGTAGAACTACGGATGTGATCACCCGTTGTTTTGTAAACACCTGCAATCGCTTGGTATTTTCAACTACCATGGAGCCCGGTCGTGTCTGCGACGATCTCGGCAGATGCCTGCCTTATCGGTTGCGCTAATAGTGCCGAATTGGGAGTTCAAACAACCTAAAAAACGCCGGGCGCCTTTCGGTTTGCGTTAAAATTTCGCGACATGTCAGCTTCACGTCAGCTTCGCGCCGGCCACTGTGCCGGATGACTGCCGAGCGGCATTGCCGGACGGCTCCATTGCGCCGGCGTCTTCGACAGCATCGCCGAATGGCGCACCGCCTTCAACATGCCGAAGCCAGATGGCACGCTCTCGATGAACGCAGCATGTACAGCGTCGCCCGTAAGATCCGGGGTGTTCAGTCCGCCATCGAGCCGGCCGAGATTCCAAAGCCAGCGCCCGGTCTGCGCCAGCGACACACGCACGTGCCAGCTGCCGCCTTCGCGCGCCTGACGCGCCTTGGCCATCATCGCGCCGAACGCCATCAGATAGCCGGTGGCGTGATCGAGCATCTGCGCCGGCAATTCCTTGGGGCCATCGAGACCGGCAGCGCGTCCCTCGGCGTGATTGAATCCGGTCGTGGTCTGCACGAGGGAATCGAAACCGCGCCGCTCGGCCCAGGGGCCGGCGTGGCCATAGGCCGACAGCGTCACATAGACGATGCCGGGATTGATCTGCGCTGCATCCTCGGGCGCAAAGCCGAGGGCGGCGAGCGCGCGCGGGCGATAGCCCTGCGAGAAGATGTCGGCGTCCCGCAACAGTTCGCGCAATTGCGCCCTGCCCGTCTCGCTCTTCAGTTCGATGAAGGTGGTGAGCTTGCCGCGGCCGGTGTCGATGGTGAGCCAGGGAATGGCGGGCAGCTCCGGCCCTGACACCAGCAGCACATCCGCACCATGCGCAGCGAGCGTGCGGCCGGCGACGGGCCCCGCGATGACTCGAGAGAGATCGAGCACGCGCAGGGCTGCAAGCGGACGATCGCCTTTTGGCCACGGCTTTGGCGGGGCCTCGCCGATCTTCTCGATCGAGAGCAGCGGCAACCCGGCGAGCGCACGCGCCTGCGGCAGCGCGGACCATTCGTCGTGGGAGCGCATGAGCGCGACGACGCCGCCCGCCGCGTAAGCCGCAGTCTCGAAATCCTCGCCCTTCCATTGCATCAGCGCGGCCTGCACCTTGTCGCGCTCCGCCTCGCAGCCGAGCACCTTGCAGACGGCGTCGCGATGATGCGGGAAATTGGTGTGGCAGCGAACGAAGCGATTGTCGCCGGTCCTGTAGACGCCGGCGATGGCGTCCCAGGCCGGGGGCGGCGGCTTGTCGTCGAGAAGCAGATAGCGCTCGGAGCGGCATTCGGCAACGGCGTGGCGCATGTCGACGGAGACATCCTGCGTCTGCCCGCTGCGCAGTCGCCAGATCTCCGCGGCGGCGAGGCCGGCCGCGGCGATGGTCGTCTGTCCGGCAATTGCGACGCGGAACGAGGACGGAAGCTGAGGCTCTTCGCCGCTCAGCCGTACGCGTTCGAGCGCTGGTGCATCGCCCCCGGCGGAGGTCCAGATGTCCTTGAGAATGTCGGCAGGGCTTTGCATGGCCGCTTCTCTCCCTTAGTTTTTCAAGCGACCATCCATTAGCCCATAAGGAAATGCAATGGCCGCCATCGACCCCCTTACCGCAGGCGCCGTGTTCATCGCAACGGCGGCCACAGACGCGGTCTATGTCATGTTCACCTCGGCCGTGATCGCGCGAAAACGCGTGCCGGCCGCGAACTGGAGTGCGGTCTGGTACCTGCTCTCCTCCTACGCCGTGATCAGCTACACCGAAAACGCCTTTTACGTTGCCTTCGCCGCGATCGGCTCCTGGGCCGGCGCTTATGCCTCGCTGACCTTCCTGCACCGCCCGCCCGGCGGCCCGCCGGTGGGCGCCGCGCCGGAGTGAGGAGGCCCCACCTCTCTCCACGTCATTGCGAGGAGCTCGCGACAAGATTGCGTGGCAATTTTGTGCTGATGCGACCAAGCCAGTCTATTTCCGCAGATGCATTTCCGGATTGCTTCGCTGCGCCCGCAATGACCATGTGGAGGCTTCTGGGCGTCTTCCGAAACAGCTACACTCCCGCGACCAACAAAAAGGAAACCCAACAATGGATCTCGGTCTCAAAGGCAAGAACGCCATCGTGCTCGGCGGCACGCGCGGCATCGGGCGGGCGATTGCGGAGACGCTCGCCGGTGAAGGCACCAATGTCGCGGTGTGCGCGCGCAATGCAGATCAGGTTGCGGCTACCGTTGCCGAGCTGAAGGCGAAGGGCGCCAACGCCACCGGCGGCCCGGTCGACGTGACCGACGGCGCAGCGCTGAAATCCTGGATCGAGGGTGCCGCAAAAGAGCTCGGCGGCGTCGACCTGTTGTTCTCCAACGCCGGCGCGATGGCGCAAGGCCACGATCCCGCATCGTGGGAGCAGAACTTCCGGCTCGACCTGCTTGGCGCCGTGCACGCGTTCGACGCCGCGCGGCCGTTCCTCGAAGCGAGCGGCGAGAGAAGCGGCGACGCCGCCTTCGTCATCATCTCCTCGATCTCGGCGGCGCAGGCGGACACGGCCAGTTCCTACGGCCCGATCAAGGCGGCGCTGATCCACATGGCCAAGGGGCTGGCGCGGCAATATGCAAAGAAGAAGATCCGCGTGAATGTCGTGTCGCCCGGCACGGTCTATTTCAAGGGCGGCGTCTGGGAGATGGTCGAGAAGAACATGCCCGAGCGTTACGCCGACGCGATGAAGCGCAATCCGACCGGCCGGATGGCCACGCCGCAGGAAATCGCGAGCGCCGCGGTGTTTCTGGCAAGCCCGGTGTCGGGGTTCACGACGGGATCGAATCTCGTCGTGGACGGCGCGATCTCGAACCGGGTGAATTTTTAAGGCGCGACGTCATCATCGAGGAGCTCGTAGGGTAAACAAAGCAAAGCGTGCCCACGTCTTCGCGACGAGCCGCAAAAGGAGGTGGGCACGGCGCTTACGCGCCTTTGCCCACCCTACGGCAGCCGTGCGTGTGGCAGCACTTCGCCCCGCCCCTCAATGAAAATCCCGCGACGGCGGCAGGATGCGGACGTTGCGGGGGTGGCGGATTTTCTGCGCCGGCATGTCCGCAAGCGCGCGAGAGTCTTCGTTGAGCGGCTCGACCACGGTGGCACCTGCCGGCACCGGATGCTTGCGGCTCAGCGCGTCGTTGGCGAGGCCGACCAGATCATGCGAGCGATCGATCATGCGTTGGGCGATGAGATGCGTCACCTTCTCGGGACTGCTCTGGATATAGCCTTCGACCAGGATGAGGCGCGCGCCCATGACTTCTTTCCGGTACTGCTCCATGATCTTGGGCCACACCACGACATTGGCGATGCCGGTTTCGTCCTCCAGCGTCATGAACACGACGCCGCTGGCGCTGCCCGGCCGTTGCCGCACCAGCACCACGCCGGCGCAGCGGACGCGGCGACGCTCGTTCTCGTGACTGATATCCTTGCAGGCGACGACGCGCTCGCGCGAAAACATTTCGCGCAAGAATTCCATCGGGTGCCCCTTCAGCGATAGCCGGATGGTCTGGTAGTCCGCGACCACCTGCTCGGAACGCGGCATCACCGGCAGCGGTTGCGCGTGCTCGTCCGGCTGCTCGCGCGCGGTCGCCGCCTCGAACAGCGGCAGCGGCACGTCGTCGGGCAGCCGCCGCACCTGCCACAGCGCCTCGCGGCGGTCGAGCCCGAGCGAGCGAAACGCGTCGGCATCGGCCAGCAGGATCAGCGCGCGCTTGGGCAGGCCGGTGTCGCGGGCGAAATCCTCCAGCGAGGTAAAGGGGCGGCGGTTGCGGGCGGCGATGATGCGGTCGCCCCAGTCTTCCTGAGTGACATAGATCTTGCCTTGCCGCTTCGCCTGCTCCTTCTTGAGGGCCTCCTCATCGGGATCGAGCCAGTGGAAGCCGTCGATCTGGCGAAAGCCAAGGCGGACGGCACAATACCTGCCGTCAGTATTCTCCAGCGTGTTCTGCGCAAAACTACAGGACACGTCGATGTCGCGCACCTCGACGCCGTTCTTGCGGGCGTCGCTGACGATCTGTGCGGGCGCATAAAAGCCCATCGGCTGCGAGTTCAGGAGGCCACAGCAGAAAGCGTCGGGGTGATGATATTTCAGCCATGACGAGATGTAGACGAGCTGGGCGAAGCTCGCGGCGTGGCTCTCCGGGAAACCGTAGGAGCCAAAGCCCTTGATCTGGTCAAAGCAGCTTCTGGCAAAATTGGCATCGTAACCGCGCGCGACCATGTTGCCGATCAGCTTCTCCTCGTATTGGCCAATGGTGCCTACATTGCGGAAGGTCGCCATCGAGCGGCGCAGGCCGTTGGCTTCCTCGGACGTGAATTTTGCCGCCTCGATCGCGATGCGCATGGCCTGCTCCTGGAACAGAGGCACGCCCTTCGTCTTGTGCAGCACCTTGTAGAGTTCGTCCGCGGGACCATGCTCGGGCGATGGCGAGGGATAGGTCACCTTCTCCAGGCCGTTCCGCCGACGCAAATACGGATGCACCATGTCGCCCTGGATCGGACCCGGCCGCACGATCGCGACTTCGATGACGAGGTCGTAGAAGGTCCGCGGCTTCAGGCGCGGCAGCATGTTCATCTGGGCGCGGCTCTCGACCTGGAACACGCCGAGCGATTCCCCATCACACAGCATGTCGTAAACCTTGGGATCGTCCTGTGGAACGCTCGCCAGCACAAAACGCTCGCCTTTGTGGTCTGCGATCAGATCAAAACATTTCCGGATGCAGGTCAGCATGCCCAGCGCGAGCACGTCGACCTTCATCATGTTGAGCGCGTCGACGTCGTCCTTGTCCCACTCGATGAAGGTGCGGTCGTCCATCGCCGCGTTGCCGATGGGGACATAGGTGTCGAGCCGGTCCTGGGTCAGCACATAACCGCCGACATGCTGGGAGAGATGGCGGGGGAATTCGATCAGCTCGGTTGCAAGCTCGACCGCAAGGTTGATCATGGGATTTTGCGGATCGAGCCCGGCCTGCCTGACCTGCATGTCGTTGAGGCCCTTGCCCCAACTGCCCCAGACGGTGTCGGCGAGCGCGGCGGTGACGTCCTCGGTCAGGCCCAGCGCCTTGCCGACGTCGCGGATGGCGCTGCGCGGGCGATAGTGGATGACCGTTGCGATGATCGCGGCACGATGGCGGCCGTAGCGGCGATAGACATATTGCATCACCTCCTCGCGCCGGGAATGCTCGAAATCGACGTCGATGTCAGGCGGCTCCAGCCGCTCCTTGGAGATGAAGCGCTCGAACAACAGATCGACCTTGGTCGGATCGACCGAGGTGATGCCGAGCACGTAGCACACGGCCGAGTTCGCTGCCGACCCCCGCCCCTGGCACAGGATGCTCTGGCTGCGCGCGTAATGCACGATGTCGTGCACGGTGAGGAAATAATGCGCGTATTTCAGCTCGGCGATCAGCGCGAGTTCTTTGTTCAACGTCGCGCGCAGCTTGTCGTCAATGTTCTCGATGCCGCCAAAGTATTTATCGACGCCCGCCCAGGTCAAATCCTCCAGATGTCCTTGCGCGGTCTTGCCCGGCGGCACCGGCTCATCCGGATACTGGTATTTGAGCTGGTCGAGCGAGAAGTCGATCTTCCCCGCAAAACGCATGGTCTCCGCGATCGCCTCGGGGACATCGCGGAACAGCCGCGCCATCTCCCTAGGTGTTTTCAGAAAACGCTCGGCATTGGCTTCCAGCTTACGCCCCACAGCCTCGATCGTGGTCTTTTCCCGGATGCAGGTCAGCACGTCCTGAAGCGGACGGCGGCCGGGATCGTGATAGAGCACCTCGTTGGTCGCGAGCAGCGGCACTTTTGCTTTGGCCGCGAGGTCATCGAGCCGTGCCAGGCGGCGCCGGTCGTCGCCGCGATAGACCAGGCTCGCTGCCAGCCACACGCCCTCGGCGCGGCTCGCCCTCAGCTTTGCAAGCACATCCAGCGCCTGCGCCGGCTCGAAGCGATGCGGCAACGTCAGGACCAAAAGCTGCCCCTCGGAGAATTCCAGGAGATCGGCAAAGGTGAGACGGCACTCGCCCTTCTCGATCCGCGTGATGTCGTCGCCGCGCTTGCCTTTGGTCAGGAGCTGGCACAGCCGGCCATAGGCGGCGCGGTCGCGCGGGTAGACAAAAATGTCGGGCGTGCCGTCGATGAAGACGATGCGCGCACCGATCAGCAGTTTCGGCTTGTGCAGCACCTTGTCATTGTCGAGCTCATTCCAGGCCCGCACCACGCCGGCGAGCGTGTTGTGGTCGGCGATTCCGATCGCGGGAATGCCGAGCTTGCTCGCCTGATGCACATAGGCGCGCGGATCCGAGCCGCCGCGCAGGAAGGAGAAATTGGTGGTGATGCCGATCTCGGCATAAGCGGGGCTATTCATGCGAAGAGACCGTGCACATACCAGCCGGGAGAAGCAGGCTCGCCGTCGCCGTCGAACACCTCCCCCTCGTAAAGTCCGTCGCGAAAAATCCAGAAGCGCAGGCCCTCGGCATCCTCGATGCGAAAGTAATCCCGGGTCAGCTGCTTGCCGTCCTGCCGCCACCATTCCATCGCGATACGCTCGGGTCCTTCCACCCGCACCACGGCATGCAGCGCGCGGCGCCAGGTGAACTGATGCGGCGGACCATCCGGCACGGCCGCGAATGGCACCTTGATCGGCTCCGGCTTGTCGAACAGCCTTAAGGGACGCAGCGGTGGCTCGCTTTCGGTCCGTGCCGGCCATTCGGCCTGCATGGCGGCGGCGAGATGATGCTGCGCCGGGGCGGCCAGCACCGCACATTCGGGGATATGGGTATCCTCAGGCAGGTGCACGACGACGCGCTTTCCGCCGATGCGCGCGGCAATGCGGTCGATCAGGGCGGCAAGCTCGTCATTGTCGTGGACATGGGCGTCGAGATCGCGCTGCTCCTGCACCACGATCTCGGTGCGGCTCGCCGACAGGCGAACCATATCGAAGCCAAAACCGGGATCGAGGGGATCGGCGAGCGCATCGAGACGCTCGCGGAACAGCCGGTCGATCACCGCGCTTCGCGTCACCGGACGTCCGGTCTCGACCATGATCGCGCGCACCACGCCGTCGGTGCGGAAGAACGCGGCTTCCAGCCGGCGCGCGCCCTTGCCCTGCTTCTCCATGGAGGCAATCAGCGTGTCCGCCAGCCGCGACAGCGTCATCGCGATCATGGTGTCGGTCGCGATCGGCTCGGCGAAACGCTTCTCCACGATATAATCAGGCAGCGGTTTTCGCGGATTGATCGGCGCATCGCCCTGCCCCAGCGCATGCGCCAGCAGCGTGGAGAACCGCGCTCCGAACCGCGCCGTGATCTCGCTCGGCGAGCGCGTGGCGACGTCGCCGATGGTCTTGAGGCCGGCGCGGCGCAGGCCGGTGGTGATGGCCTCGCCCGCACCGAGCGCGGACACCGGAAACCGGCTGAT
Organism: Bradyrhizobium sp. TM102; assembly: GCF_009176685.1. Classification (NCBI taxonomy): domain Bacteria; kingdom Pseudomonadati; phylum Pseudomonadota; class Alphaproteobacteria; order Hyphomicrobiales; family Nitrobacteraceae; genus Bradyrhizobium; species Bradyrhizobium sp. TM102. Next base: position 5,699,792 of record NZ_AP021855.1, read on the forward strand.
CGCCTCCGCCTCGCCGCCATCGGCAACGATGGTGCCCGTGGTCTGCCGCGTCAGCGTGCGCGCGCAGACCGAGGTGCCGGCGATTGCCGCGCTGACGGCAAAGCCTTGTCGGCCGAGCGCCCGAACCAGCGCTTGCAACAGCGCAGCCTCGCCGCCGAACAGATGCGCACAGCCGGTGATGTCGAGGAACAGCCCGTGCGGCGGATCGAGCGCGACCAGCGGCGTGAAGCGGTCGCACCAGTCGGCGATGTCGCTAAGCGTCTTCGCATCGGCCGCGACATCGGCGTCGAACACGCGCAAATCCGGGCACATCGCCCGCGCATTGGCGAGCGGCTGACCTACGTACAGGCCGAGACGCTCGGCAGCCTCGTCCAGCGCATGGATCACCAGCGCATTGTTGTCCTTGATGACGACGATGCTCGGCTCATTATTGGTTTTACCCAGCCCGGAGCTGTTGAAGAACCGCTGGATCCGGTCGATGGGCAGGCGTGGCAGCCACAGGCTGAGAATACGTCGACGGTTCACTGAACTGGCACTCATCACAATTCCATTCCATGATCCACCGGCCGCAGGGGCCATGACGATTACGCAAGAGTTCGGCATCGAAGCGCGGCGCGCCCCATGCGTCCCACACCGACCCCGGCGGCGAATGCGCCGCGCGCAGCATCCACCTGGTCTCCGCGGTCGAAGGCAGCGGCTGCGCCGCCATCCGCAGCATCAGGCCGGTGACGCCGGAGCCTTGCGCGGCCAGCGTCAGCTTGCGGCTCGCCACGAGATCGAACTGCCTGGTTTCGCCCCAGAGCTCGAGCACGACGGCGCCCAGCGCATCGCAGGCGAGCGCATCGGCCGAGGTACGCAGCGCGCTCTCGACATCGGCGGCGCGCACCATCACCACGCGGCGCGGATCGAGGCCGAGCTCGGCGAGCCCGCTCATCGACAGCGCGCCTGCCTCTATCTCTGAAAAATCCTGCCGTACCCACAGCAGCGGCCGCTGCACCGAGACGCGCCCGGCAAGCCCCATGACGAAGCCGGTCGCGGCCGTCCCCTGAGACCCAGTGCAAAACACCTCGTGGATCGCCGCGCGCGCGAGCCCGCCCTTCAACGCGTTGTCGGCTTCGCTGTGACCGAGCGCGACGCGATCGTGCGGATGCACGACCGTCGCCGTCTCGATGCGCTCGATCTGGCCGCGCAAGGTCGCAAGCGCGCTTGTCCGTGCGCCGCTCATGCTCGCCGCTCCTTCAGGGGTGATTGCCGATGGCTCTCAAAAAGAGAACCAGCGGCTGGCTCATTTGTTCATGATATGTTCTAATATAAAGCTAACGGCGCGTAGAGAGTCAATCGAATTGGCGCGCAAGCGGATTCATGAGCTGAATCAAAGGGATTCCAAGATGGACGTACAACGCAAGCTGGAAATCCTGGCGGACGCCGCCAAATACGACGCGTCCTGCGCCTCCAGCGGCACGGAGAAGCGGGATTCCAGCGACGGCAAGGGCATGGGGTCGACCGCACCCGGCATGGGCATCTGCCATTCCTATGCGCCGGATGGACGCTGCATCTCGCTGCTCAAGGTGCTGCTGACTAACGCCTGCAATTACGATTGCCTCTATTGCGTCAACCGCGCCTCCTCCAACGTGCCGCGCGCCCGCTTCACCGTCGACGAGGTGGTGAAGCTCACGCTCGACTTTTACCGGCGCAATTACATCGAGGGTCTGTTTCTCTCCTCAGGCATCATCCGCAGCCCCGACTACACCATGGAGCAGGTCGTGAGCGTCGCGCGAAAGCTGCGCGAGGATCATCACTTCCGCGGCTATATCCATCTCAAGACCATTCCCGAGGCCGACGATGCGCTGATCGCGGAAGCCGGCAAATATGCCGATCGTCTCTCCATCAACATCGAGATGCCCGAGGAAACGAGCCTGCAGCAATTCGCGCCGGAGAAGGACGTGCGCGCGATCCGCCGCACCATGGGCCGGCTGCGGCTGAAGCTGGACGAGGCCGAGGAAGGCCGCAGCGCGAAGACCAAGGCAAAGCCGCAGCGCTTCGCGCCGGCGGGCCAAAGCACGCAGATGATCGTCGGTGCTGATGCAGCCTCCGACCACACCATTCTCCACACCAGCGCCAATCTCTACGGCGCCTACCGTCTGCGGCGCGTCTACTACTCCGCCTTCAGCCCGATCCCCGACGCCAGCCGCGCCTTGCCTCTGGTGCAGCCGCCGCTGCTGCGCGAGCACCGGCTCTACCAGGCCGACTGGCTGATGCGGTTCTACGGTTTCGACGTTGCGGAGATCGTCGACGACAGCGCGATGCTGCCGCTCGACATCGATCCGAAGCTGGCCTGGGCGCTGCGTCATCGCGACCGCTTCCCGCTCGACGTCAACCGCGCCAGCCGCGAGGAGCTGCTGCGCGTGCCGGGCTTCGGCACCAAGGCGGTCGAGCGCATCATTGCAACACGGCGCACCACCACGATCCGCCTCGCCGATCTCGCCCGCCTGCACGTGCCCCGCAACAAGGCGCTGCCGTTCATCGTCCTCAGCGATCACCGGCCCTCGCCGCACCGTCTTGATGCGGCCGGGCTGATCGAACGGTTCAAGCCGAAAGCAACGCAACTGGGATTTGGCTTCTGATGCAGTACATCACCCTCGACACCGAAACCGATTTCGACGGCTGGCGCAAAGCCGCGCGCAGCCTCGTGCTTCATCACGTGCAGCCCACCGATGTCACCTGGACCGTGCAGGGCGGCGAGGCGGAGTTGTTCGCGCCGCAAGCACCGTCTCCGATCCTCGAGGCGAACGAAGGCACCTTCAACGTATCAGGCAAATTCGTCGAGCTAGCCCAGGCCGCAATCCTGCACCGCGATATCCAGCGCTTTGCGATCCTCTATCGCCTGCTCTGGCGGCTGAAGGACAACCACGATCTCATCGAGGTCGCGACCGACCCTGACGTCGCGCAGGTCACGGCGATGGCTCGCGCGGTCCATCGCGACGAGCACAAGATGCACGCCTTCGTCCGCTTCCGCGAGATCGGACGCGAGCGCGCAGCACATTACGTCGCCTGGTTCGAGCCGGAGCATCACATCGTCGAGCTCGCCGCCCCGTTCTTCGCAAGACGCTTTGCCGACATGCCCTGGTCGATCCTGACGCCGGACCTCTGCGCGCATTGGGATGGCCACGCGCTCGCGTTCACGCCGGGCGTCAGCAAGAGCGAAGCACCGGGCGAAGACCGGCTGGAGGAAACCTGGCGGCGCTATTACGCCAGCATCTTCAATCCGGCCCGGCTCAAGGTGAAGGCGATGCAGGCCGAGATGCCGAAGAAATATTGGAGGAACCTGCCCGAGGCCTCGATCATTAAGCCCTTGATCGAGGACGCCGAACGCATGACCGGCGCCATGATCGCCAATGCGGCAACCGATCCGCACAAGCCTCAGAAGCGGCCGGAGGCTCCGATGAAACGCAAGCCAGCTGCCGACGATCTCGAAGCGCTCCGCGCGGAGGCCGCGCATTGCCGGGCCTGCCATCTCTACAAAGACGCGACCCAGACCGTGTTCGGCGAGGGCCCGAGATCCGCCAACATCATGCTGGTCGGCGAGCAGCCCGGCGACAAGGAAGACCTCGCCGGCCATCCCTTCGTCGGCCCGGCCGGCCAGATGCTCGACCGTGCGCTGGAGGAGGCCGGTGTCGACCGCAAGAAGGTCTATGTCACCAACGCGGTGAAGCACTTCAAATTCGTGCCGCGCGGAAAGATCCGCCTGCACCAGAAGCCGAATACGCCGGAGATCAAAGCGTGCCGGCAATGGTTCGAACGGGAAGTTTCGGCAATCCAGCCTGATCTGATCGTGGCGATGGGCGCCACCGCCGCGCAAAGCGTGTTCGGCAAGATCACTCCGATCGGCAAGACCCGCGGCCGGCTCATCGACCTTCCCGACGGACGCAAGGCTTTGGTGACGGTGCACCCGTCCTATCTGCTGCGGCTGCCCGATCCGGAAGCCAAGGTTCTGGAATATCAGCGCTTTGTCGACGATTTGAAGATCGTGGCCGGCTTGCAGAAGAAAGCCGCGCGGGCCGCCTAAATACTGGCAGGAAAACGGTTTTCAACCGCCGCTTGTCATCCAGCCTTCAAATCCATCGCGGACAATACCCTTACTTCAAAGTTAAGGGGCGTCCAGACATGACCGATGTTGCATTCGACCGCGCGGTAGCCGATCCCGCGCCGATCCAGCCGGCCTCGCGGCCAAATCTCGACAAGGGCTTCAATCCGCTGACGATGATCCTGTTCTTCGGCATCCTCGCCGCGGGGCTGCTGTTCGTCGCCTACAGCATCTATGTCGACGTCAACGCGACCGGCGCACGCGTGACGAGCTACCTGCCCTACATCCTGTTGTTCGTCGCGCTCCTGATCGCGCTCGGCTTCGAATTCGTCAACGGCTTCCACGACACCGCCAATGCGGTGGCGACCGTGATCTACACCCATTCGCTGCCGGCCGAAGTCGCGGTGATGTGGTCGGGCTTCTTCAACTTCCTCGGCGTGCTCATGTCCTCCGGCGCGGTCGCCTTCGGCATCGTCTCGCTGCTGCCGGTCGAGCTGATCCTGCAGGTCGGCTCCAGCGCCGGCTTCGCGATGGTGTTCGCGCTGCTGATCGCCGCGATCCTGTGGAATCTCGGCACCTGGTTCTTCGGCCTGCCCGCCTCCTCCTCGCACACGCTGATCGGCTCGATCATCGGCGTCGGCGTCGCCAACGCCGTCATGCGCGGCCGCGACGGCACCTCGGGCGTGGACTGGACCAAGGCGACCGAGATCGGCTACGCGCTGCTGCTGTCGCCGCTGTTCGGCTTCATCTGCGCCGCGACGCTGCTGCTGCTGCTCAAGTTCATCGTGCGCAACCCGGCCCTGTATGCTGCGCCCGAAGGCAACAAGGCGCCGCCGCTCTGGATCCGCGGCCTGCTGATCGCGACCTGCACCGGCGTCAGCTTCGCGCACGGTTCGAACGACGGCCAGAAGGGCATGGGCCTGATCATGCTGATCCTGATCGGTACCGTGCCGACCGCCTACGCGCTCAACCGCGCACTGCCGGAATCCCAGGTCGCCCAGTTCCAGAAGGTCTCGGATGCCGCCTCCAAGGTGATCGCGGCCAAGGGTGCCGGTCACTCGATCATCGGCGATCCCCGTCCTGCGGTGACGCAGTACATCACCTCGCACCACATCAGCGAAGGCACCTACCCCTCGCTGTCGGTGCTGGTGAAGGATGTCGGCGACCAGGTCGCGAAATACGGCTCGCTCAACAAGGTGCCGGCGGAAGTGGTCGGCAACACCCGTAACGACATGTACCTGACCTCCGAAGCGATCCGCTTCCTGATGAAGGACAAGGAAAACGAGCTCAACAAGGAAGAGGTCGCGACCTTGAACGCCTACAAGGGCGGGCTCGACAGCGCCACGAAGTTCATCCCGACCTGGGTGAAGGTCGCCGTCGCCATCGCGCTCGGCCTCGGCACCATGATCGGCTGGAAGCGCATCGTCATCACGGTCGGCGAGAAGATCGGCAAGAGCCATTTGACCTACGCACAAGGCGCCTCGGCCGAGCTGGTGGCCGCCGCTACGATCGGCGCCGCCGACGTGTTCGGCCTGCCGGTTTCGACCACGCATGTGCTGTCGTCGGGCGTCGCCGGCACCATGGCGGCCAACGGCTCGGGCTTGCAAATGGCGACCATCCGCAATTTGCTGATGGCCTGGGTGCTGACGCTGCCCTGCGCGATCATGCTGTCGGCCACGCTCTACGTGATCTTCTCGCGGATGTTCTGAGAAGAACGACACTCATCAACGCGAATGGCCGGGCTTGTCCCGGCCATTTGCATTCCAGGTTGTCATTCCGGGGTGGTCCGCAGGACCGAACCCGGAATCTCGAGATCCCGGGTTCGCCTCTGCGAGGCGCTCCGGGATGACGTCGGTAGTCACGCCGCCAGCGATTCCTCGACCAGCTTCACCCAGTAGGACGTGCCGAACACGATCGCCTCGTCGTTGAAATTGTAGGCGGGGTGATGCAGGCCGGCGCTGTCGCCGTTGCCGCAGAAGATGAAGGCGCCGGGTCGCGCTTCCAGCATGTAGGCGAAATCCTCGCCGCCCATCAGCGGCGGCATTTCGTGCACGTTGGCATCGCCAGCAACCTGCTTTGCAATGCGGCGCGCAACCTCGGTCTCCGCGGCGTGGTTGTTCACCACGGGGTAATTGCGGTGATAACGCAGGTCGATCTTCGCGCCGGTGATCTGCGCGACGCCCGCCACCACTTCATGCACGCGCTTCTCGACCAGCTTGCGCACCTCGGGCGAGAGCGTGCGGATGGTGCCCTTCAGTGTCGCGGTCTGCGGAATGACGTTGCGGGCGTTGCCGGCGTGGAATTCGCAAATCGAGATCACGGCCGATTCCAGCGGATCGACGCTGCGCGCGACGATCGACTGCAGCGCGGTAATCACCTGCGCACCGACCAGGACGGAATCCACGCATTTGTGCGGACGCGCAGCATGACCGCCGAGGCCCTCGATCATGATGTCGACCTCGTCGGTCGCCGCCATGATCGGGCCCGGCCGGATCGCGAACGAGCCGATCGGAATACCGGGGCCATTGTGCATGCCGTAGACCTGCTCGATGCCGAAGCGCTCCATCAGGCCGTCCTTGACCATGGCTGCGCCGCCGGCGCCGCCCTCCTCGGCGGGCTGGAAGATCACGACCGCATCGCCGGCGAAATTGCGGGTTTCGGCGAGGTAGCGGGCGGCCCCCAGCAGCATCGCGGTGTGGCCGTCATGGCCGCAGGCGTGCATCTTGCCCGGGGTCTTGGAGGCGTAAGACAGGTTGGTCTGCTCCTCGACGGGCAGCGCATCCATGTCGGCGCGCAGGCCGATCGTCTTCAGCCCCTCGCCGGCCGGCTTGCTGCCCTTGATCACGCCGACCACGCCGGTCTGGCCGAGCCCGGTCACGACCTCGTCGCAGCCGAACTCACGCAGCCGGTCCGCAACGAATGCTGCAGTGCGATGAACATCGTACAGCAGCTCGGGATGCTCGTGGATGTCCCGGCGCCAGGCCTGAATATCGGGTTGAAGGTCGGCGACGCGGTTCACGATGGGCATGGAGGGTCTCGAGCTTTGTTGAAAATGCAGGACTGTCTACCATGCAAGCGCCAGTCCACCCAACTGCCGCGGGCCGAGGGTAACCCCTGTCCTCTCGTCATGGCCGGGCTTGGCGCCAGCTTGTCTTGGCCATCCACGTCTGACTATTAGGATAGAAAGTGCGTGGATGCCCGGGACAAGCCCGGACATGACGCGCTGGTTGGGTGGAAGCAGAATGCCGAGACGGCTCGAAGGTGAATTTGACTACATTGTCGTCGGGGCAGGTACGGCGGGCTGCATCGTCGCCAATCGGCTGTCGGCGGATCCCGGCAATCGCGTCCTCGTCCTCGAAGCTGGCGGCGACGACAACTGGATCTGGTTCCACATCCCGGTCGGCTATCTCTTTGCGATCGGCAATCCGCGCTCGGACTGGATGTTCAAGACCGAGGCCGAGCCCGGCCTGAACGGCCGCTCGCTCGCCTATCCCCGCGGCAAGGTGATCGGCGGCTGCTCGGCGATCAATGCCATGATCTCGATGCGCGGCCAGGCCGCCGATTATGATCACTGGCGGCAACTCGGCATGACCGGCTGGGGCTATGACGACGTGCTGCCGCTGTTCAAGAAGCTCGAGGATCACTTCCTCGGCGCCAGCGAGCATCACGGCGCCGGGGGCGGCTGGCGCATCGAGGCGCCGCGGCTGTCATGGGACGTTCTCGATGCCGTCGGCGATGCCGCCGAGGAGATGGGCATCAAGCGCATCCCGGATTTCAACACCGGCGACAATGAAGGCACCAGCTATTTCCACGTCAACCAGAAGCGCGGCCGGCGCTGGTCGTCGGCACGCGGCTTCCTCAAGCCCGCCTTGAGGCGCCCGAACCTGCGGCTCGAGAAGCATGTGCTGGTCGACCGCGTCATCATCGAGCGGGGCCGCGCCGTCGGCGTGCGCTTCATCCAGAACGGCGAGATGATCGAAGCGCGTGCGAAACGCGAAGTGATCCTGTCGGCCGGCTCGATCGGCTCGGTGCAGGTGCTGCATCGCTCCGGTATCGGCCCCGCCGACTGGCTGTCGCCGCTCGGCATCGACATCGTCATGGACAAGCCCGGTGTGGGGCGCAATCTGCAGGACCACCTCCAGCAGCGTGCGATCTACAAGGTCGAGGGCGTGCGCACGCTGAACGAGACCTATTACAATCTGTTCCGCCGCGGCCTGATGGGGCTCGACTACGCCTTCCGCCGCCGCGGTCCCCTGACCATGGCGCCGTCGCAGCTCGGCATCTTCACGCGCTCCGATGCGACACGCGCACGCGCCAACATCCAGTTCCACGTGCAACCGCTGTCGCTCGACAAGTTCGGTGATCCCCTGCACCGTTTCCCCGCCATCACGGTCAGCGCCTGCAATCTGCAGCCGACCTCGCGCGGCACCGTGCGGCTGCGTTCGGCGAGCCCTGACGAGAAGCCGATCATCGCGCCGAATTATCTGTCGACCGACGACGACCGCCAGGTCGGCGCCGACGCCATCCGCACCACGCGCCGCCTGATGCAGCAGAAGGCGCTGGCACGATATCGCCCGAGCGAATATCTGCCGGGTCCCTCCGTCGGCGATGACGACGCCTCGCTCGCAAAGGCTGCCGGCGATATCGGCACCACCATCTTCCACCCCGTCGGCACGGCGAAGATGGGCGCCGTGAGCGATCCGATGGCCGTGGTCGACGAGCGGCTGCGCTTCTATGGCCTCAGCGGCTTGCGCATTGTCGACGCCTCGATCATGCCGACCATCACGTCGGGCAACACCAACACGCCGACGGCGATGATCGCCGAGAAAGGCGCGGCGATGATCTTGGAGGATGCGAAGTAGCATCCTGTCGCCATGATCAATCCCCACCGCTTTTCAATCGGCCCGGCCGCCGCAGAGATCGCCATGCTGCAATGGGGCGAGAGCGGCAAGCCACCTGCCCTGCTCGTTCATGGCACTGGCTTCGTCGCCGACGTCTGGGACGAAGTCGCGCGCGAGCTTGCATCGACCTACACCGTCTATGCACTCGACCGCCGCGGCCACGGCGCCAGCCACAAGCCCGGCGCCTATCATTTCCTGGACTATGCGGAGGATGTTTGCCGGGTGGTCGATGCGATCGGCCTGCGAGACGTCTACGGCATCGGCCACAGTGCGGGCGCGACCGATCTCCTGCTCGCGGCAAAACTCTTGCCCGGACGCTTCACACGCCTGTTCGTGATGGAGCCGACCATCATGGACCCGCGCGCGGCGCGGGCCGGAGGGTTGGACGAGGAATCCTTATCGCGAGTAGAGGGCACGCTACGTCGACGCGCCGAGTTCGACAGTGCCGATGCCGTCTTCGAACGCTATCGCACCGCGCCAGCGTTTGCAGATTGGACCGTGACCTCGCTTCGAGCCTATGTGCGCCACGGCTTCGTGCCGCTGGAGAATGGCCGGGTGCGGCTCTGCTGTACACCGGAGACCGAGGCGGCGATCCTGCGCCCGATCTACGAAGCGATGGCGCAGGTTTACGTTGGCGATGCCCGCGGTAATCCGTTTGGGTTGCTCGCCGAGATCGACTGTCCCGTGCGCGTCACGACCGCTGCGAAGTCGGGGCCGATCTATTGGGAGATGGCGCGGCGCGCGGTGTCGCTGATTCCGCAGGTCAGCACGATGGTGTTCGAGGACGCCGGGCATTGTGTGGCGCAGGAAGCGCCCACGGCCGTGGTGGAGGCTGTGCGAGAATTCGCGAAGTAGGTCTCGTGCCCCGGACGCGGCGCGCCACGCAGTGGTGCGCCGCTGAGCCGGGGCCCATCTCACCGCGTAACGTGAGGCCTTCCGGGTCCCGGCTCCGCAACGCATCACCAAGAGGTGCTGCGTTGCGTCCGGGACACGAGCCGCCCTCACGAAATCGTCATCACCTCCCGCGAATAAGTCCCCTCCTCCCCCAATCACCTCTCCGACGCCCAATTCCGGGCAAGCGGAGATGCGCGATGAGCGGACATGATCACGGCGACGACGGCGTCAGCCGCCGCAAGGTGCTGGAATGCATGACCTGGGCCGGCACCGGGGTGCTCTGGACGGTCACCGGCGGCGTGCCGCGCTCGCTCGGCATCATCGATTCCGCGCAGGCCGCGACCGCGGCCGTGCCCGGCATGAGCTTCCTCCAGATCAGCGACAGCCATGTCGGCTTCGACAAGCCGGCCAATCCCAACGCACTCGGCACGCTGGAGGAGGCTGTGGGCAAGATCAACGCGATGCCGGCCAAACCGTCCTTCATGATCCACACTGGCGACATCACCCATCTGTCCAAGGCCGCCGAATTCGACAATGCCGAGCGCATCATCTCGCAGAGCAAGCTCGACGTGCACTACGTACCGGGCGAACACGACTTCCTCGACGAGGAGGTGAAATTTTATCGCGAGCGTTACGGGCGCGGCACCAAGGGCCAGGGTTGGTACTCGTTCGACGCCGGCGGCGTGCACTTCATCGGCCTCGTCAACGTCGTCGACCTCAAGGCCGGGGGTCTTGGCAATCTCGGCGCCGAGCAGCTCGCCTGGCTCCAGGACGATCTGCGCGGCAAGTCGAAATCGACACCGATCGTGCTGTTCGCGCACATCCCGCTCTGGACCGTCTATCCGGAATGGGGCTGGGGCACCGAAGACGGCGGCCGCGCGCTGGAACAGGTGAAAGGCTTCGGCTCGGTCACCGTGCTGAACGGCCACATCCACCAGGTGATGCAGAAGGTCGAGGGCAACGTCACCTTCCACACCGCGCGCTCGACTGCCTTTCCGCAGCCAGCGCCGGGAGCTGCCCCCTCGCCCGGACCGATGAAGGTTGAGGACACAAGACTGCGCTCCATGCTCGGCGTTGCCAGCATCAACTTCAAGCAGAACGAGCAGCGGCTCGCGATCATCGACACGCCGCTCCAGGGCTAGGGTGGAAGCTGACAATGAAGACACTCAACCGCCGCGACTTCGGCGTCGATCTCGGACTTGCTCTGGCCGCGGCCATCCTGCTGCCCGCAACAAAGGCCCGTGCCGACGACATGGACATTCATATCGACAATTTCGTGTTCCAGCCGGCCGAGCTCAAGATCAAGACCGGCACCACCGTGACCTGGACCAACCGGGACGACATTCCGCACACCATCGTGTCGGCCGGCAAGTTCAGGTCCAAGACCCTGGACACCGACGACAAGTTCTCGTTCACCTTCACCGATGCGGGCGAGTACAAGTATTTTTGTTCGCTGCACCCGCATATGACGGGGATGATCAAGGTTGAGTAACGTCTCCAACCAAGGCATCAACGTCTTGCCCGGCCGGTGGTCCCACGCCGGCCGGGCTCCTGCGTCCCCGGCGACATCAGGCGAAACGGCAAAGCGAGCGGCGATGCCACCGACAAGCGACGATCCAGACAAGGCCCGGCGTTTTCGCGAAGCGGCACTACCCCATCTCGACGACGTCTACACCCTCGCGCGCTATCTGCTGCGCGACGCCTCCGATGCGGAAGATGCGGTGCAGGAGTGCTATCTGCGCGCGCTGAAGCACTTCGACAGCTATCGCGGGCCGGCGATGAAGCCATGGCTGTTCGCGATCCTGCGCAACGTCTGCAACGCAGAATACGCCCGTCGTGCGCACAGGCCCAGCGCGTTCGAGGATACGCCCGGCGCCGCCGAGCAGACGCCGATCTGGCAGGAGAGCGAGGCGAGCCCGGAGACCGAAGTGCTGCGCAGCCGCGATGCCGGCGCCATCCGCAAGCTGATCGAGGCGCTCGCCGAACCGTTCAAGGAAACCTTCGTGCTGCGCGAGATCAACAACCTGTCCTATCGTGAAATCGCAGAAGCCGTCGGCGCGCCCATCGGCACCGTGATGTCCCGCCTCGCTCGCGCCCGTGCCCTGCTGCGCGCGGCCTGGACGGCGGAAGAGGAGCAAGCGAAATGACCTGCGACGAAGCAAGGATCATGCTTCACGCGCTGCTGGACGGCGAGCTCGACGCCGGCCATGCGCGCGAGGTCGAAGCCCATATCGCGGGCTGCCCCGGGTGCGCTGCGGAATTGGCCGCACAGCGCGAAATGCAGCGCGTGCTTGCCGACACCAATTTGCGCTACGTCGCGCCCACCAGCCTGCGCAACAAGATCGAGGCCTCGCTGCCGAAGCCGCAGCCCCAGCCGAGCCGCCGCTCCGTGCTGCGTGGCTTTGCGATGGGCTCGGCGGTCTCCGCGCTCGCGGCAACCGGAATCGTCGCCATCGTGCTGCGCCAGGACGACCAGCAGCGCATCCTCTCGGAGGTCGTCTCCGCGCATCTGCGCTCGCTGCAGGCCGGCCACCTCACCGACGTGGTCTCGACCGACCAGCACACCGTCAAGCCGTGGTTCAACGGCAAGCTCGACGTCGCCCCGCCCGTGATCGACCTCACCGCGCAGGGTTTTACTCTGGTCGGAGGCCGGCTCGACTATATCGACGCCCGCGCCATCGGCGCCGTCGTCTACAAGCGTCGCCAGCACGTGATCAACCTGTTCGTGGCACAGACATCGAGCACCGAGCACCAGCCGCCGAAGACCCAGACCATGCAGGGCTTCAATTGCCGCCGCTGGGGCGAGCGCGGCCTGAACTTCTGGGCCGTCAGCGACATCGGCGCCGACGAGCTCGCCGAGTTCGTCGACAAGTTCGAGGCGGCGATGAAGTCGAATGTGGAGGGGTAGATCTTGCTACACCGTCATTGCGAGGAGCTCGCGACAAAATTGCGAAGCAATTTTGCGCTGGAGCGACGAAGCAATCCCCAGGTTGCCTTCGCAGAGACAGTCTGGATTGCTTCGCCTCGCTCGCAATGACGATTGCCGAAATGGCTCGGCCGAAGTCAGGCCGACCTTCGCACTGCGTTGTCCACCAACGTCTTGCCGAGCGACCAGATCGCGCCGGGGACCTTGTGGCTGCCGGCGATGACGTCGTCGAACGCCTTCTCGATCCAGCTGCAGTCTTCCTCGGTGATGGTGAGAGGCGGCAGCAGCTTGATGGTGTGGCTGCCGTGACCGGCGACCTGGGTCAGGATCTTGTGATCCTTGAACAGCGGCACGGTGATGAGCTGGCAGAACAGGCCCTTGTTGGCGGTCTCCAGCACGTTCCAGGAGGCGCGCAGCCGCAGCGATTTCGGCGGGCCGAACTCGACGCCGATCATCAGACCCTTGCCGCGCACTTCCTTCATCAGCTCATAGCCGGGCACCATGCGCGTCAGTGCGAGGCGCAGCTCGGCGCCGCGCTTGGCGGCAGACTCGATCAGCTTCTCGGATTCCATCACGTCCAGCGTGGCGATGCCCGCGGCCATCGCGAGGTCGTTCTTGGAGAAGGTGGAGCCGTGCACCACCGCGCGGTCCATCTGGTTGAAGATCTTGTCGAAGATGGCCTTGCGCGTCAGCACCGCGCCAACCGGCACGTGGCCACCCGACAGCGACTTCGACAGCAGCACCATGTCGGGCTCGACGTTCCAGTGCTCGACCGCGAGGAAACGGCCGGTACGGCCCATGCCGGTCTGGATTTCGTCGGCGACGAACAGCGTGCCGTATTTCTTGCATAGTGCGGCCGCGCCCGGCAGGAACTCGTCGGTGGGCATGTTGACGCCCTTGCCCTGGATCGGCTCGACCACGAAGGCTGCGACCTCACGCGAGGCCAGTGCCTTTTCCAGCGCGGCCAGATCGTTGAACGGGATCGAGGTGCAGCCGGGCAGCAGCGGCTCGAAGCCGGTGCGGAAATTCGAATCGCCCGTCAGCGACAGCGCGCCATAGGTCAGGCCATGATAGCCGTGGGCGCAGTAGACGATGCCCGGGCGGCCGGTGGCGCCGCGCGCGAACTTGATCGCAGCTTCGACGCATTCGGCGCCGGAATTGGCGAAGAACGCCTTGTCCAGATAGGGGACATATTTCAGCAGCCGCTCGGCGAGCACGCCGGCGAGCACGGAGACGTCGAACTGGACGAGGTTGGGCAGGTCGGCATCGAGCACGCTCTTGAGCGCGTCGCGCATGACCGGGTGATTGCGCCCGATCGCGAACACGCCAAAGCCGGACAGCAAGTCGAGATATCGCGCGCCGTCGCGATCGTACAGATACTGCCCCTGCCCCTTCTGGAAGCCGACATCGTAGCCGATGGTCTTGAGGACCCGAACGAACTGCTCGTTCAGATACCGATTATGCAGGGTGCTGCGCTGGGCCTGACGGTCCGCGAAAAGCTCAGACATGTCTGGATTTGGGCTGTGCATCCGTTACATACTTCGGTTGAGGGCCGTCTCGTCAACTGAAAAGGGACCGTTACTGAAAACGGTCTGTGCGGCCTTTTGCCCTTTTTCGGACCATCTTCGCAAGCACAGCTTTAGCCCATGTTGCACTGCCAAGGAACTATCATGCGTTTAGCCCTTTACACCGGACTAATACTGGCTGGCGGTTACACCTGCCTGACCCCGGCGCTCGCCGCCGATCCCACCGGCGACTGGCGGGTTGCCGACGGCGTCGCCAACATTCGCGTCGCCCAATGCAATGGCAGCATGTGGGGCGCCGTTTCCTGGGAAAAGCAGCCCGGCGGCCGCGACGAGAACAATCCGGATGCCTCGAAAAAGACCAGGCCGACACTGGGCATGGCGACGCTGATCGACATGAAGAAGAAACCCGGCGCCGATCAGTGGGAAGGGCAGGTCTACAACGCCAAGGACGGCCAGCTCTATAGCGCGACCATCACGCCGGCCGGCGCCGACCAGCTCGAAATCAAGGGCTGCGTAATGGGCTTCCTCTGCGGCGGCGAGACCTGGACGCGAGTCGGCCCGCCGATCCCCTCGAGCACCGCCAATGCCATGGCCAAGGGTGCGCCCAAGTCCACCGGCGCGGCACCGAAGGCTCAGGGCACGATGGGCGCGACAGCGGCGCCTGCTCCCGCTGCGGCGGCCCCGAAGAGCGCCACCGCCCCCGCAAAGCCGAGTCAGAAGGGTTCCGCCGACCCGGTCGGCGACATCTGCCTACTCCCTGAGATTGCGGGGTTTGCCCATTAGGGCCGGCTGGAACAGCAACACGGCGGCGAGCGTCGTCACCAGCGAAAGTGCCAGCAGCTTGCCCATGCTTGACGTGCCGGGATGGCTCGACAGCCACAGGCTGCCGAACGCGGTCGCCGTCGTCAGTGCGCTGAAAAAGATCGCGCGCGTCAGGCTGGTCTGGAGCAGATTTGTCCTGCCCGAGCGCCAGGCCACGACATAGTAGATCTTGAAGGCGACGCCCACGCCGAGCAGCAGCGGGAACGCGACGATGTTGGCGAAGTTGAGCGGCAGGCCGATCAACACGCAGATCTCGAGCGTCACCGCGCCGGCAACCAGGAGCGGCACCAGCGTCATCAGCACGTCGACGAAGCGGCGCAGCGTGATCCACAGCAAGAGGCCGATCACCAGCAGCGCGTAGATGCCGGCGTGGATGAATGCCTTCACCACGGTGTCGCCGGATTTCAGGATCGAGACCGGCCCGCCGATCGCGGTCGGCTCGGCAACGAGCACCGCCGCCGCAAATCTGCGCAGCGTGTCGTTGTCGTTGGGATCGCCCTTGGGCAGCGCCTCGACGCGGATGATGCCGTCCTTGCTCTTCCAGGCGCTGACGAGATCGGATGGCAGTGAACTCAGGGTGACGGGCCCGGCCTGCATCGCGTTCCTGAGCTGGTCAAACACGACCTTCATCGGCGTGACGAACACGTCCTGCGCCTTGTTGCGCGTGGCCTCGTCGCCATTGGCGAGCTTTTCGAGCGCGTCTGCCAGACGGCGCGAGGCGATCGAGCCCGGCCCCTTCGCATCGCCCGCGGTCCGGCGCAGATTGTCGACCGAGGATTTCAGCGCCTCGACGTTTTCCTTGTCGGTCGGCGCCGCATCGATCTGATCAGGGTTGAGTGCGGGGTTCAGCACCTTGGCGCCCTGCGCGAGCAGCTTCAGCTTCGGCGGCTGATCCTGGGGCACGAAGCTGTTGAGCGACATCACCCGGAGCACCTCGGGGACCTTCTCGAGCTTCGCCTCGACCTGCCTTGCCTGCTCCTCGGACGTGGTCATCACGTTGATGGCATTGGCGCCGGTGTTGGGATCCTTGCGCAGGTCGAGGAAGGTCGCGATCGATTCCGCCCTCGGGTTGCGCAGGTTCATCGGATTGAAGTCGAACTTCATGAAATAGAGCAGCGGCAGGCCGGCGAGCGCCAGCAGCAGCGTGCCGCCCACGACCAGCACGCGGTGCTTCTCCAGAAAGTGATCGAGCGGCGCCAGGAAGGCGTAGCCGACCGGCTCCTTCTCGCCGGGCGGGTTCAGCAGCTTCAGCATGGCCGGCAGAACGGTGATCGAGGAGAGGAACGCCACCAGCATGCCGACGCCGGCGATCTGGCCCAGCTCCGCGATGCCCTTGTAGTCGGTCGGCATGAAGCAAAGGAAGCCAGCCGCAGTCGCCATCGCCGCGAGCGACAGCGGCACCGCCGAGCGCTTCGCCGCCAGCACCAGCGCGCCCGAAAGGTCGTTGTGCTTGAAGCGCTCCGAGCGGTAGCGGACGCTGTACTGGATGCCGAAATCGACGCCGAGGCCGACGAAGAGCACAGCGAACGCGATCGACAGCAGATTGAACGATCCGACCATCATCAGGCCGGCCGCGGTCGTCAGCGCGAGGCCGACGAAGAGATTGACGAACACCGCGAAGATGATCTTCGCCGAATGCAGCGCCAGCCACAGGATCAGCAGCACGACGAGAACCGTGCCGACGCCGTTGACGACGGCGCCTTCCTGAACCGTGGCGTATTCCTCGTTGGCGATCGGGATTGGGCCGGTCAGCCGCACCCGCGCCTGGTATTTGGTCGGAAAATCGAGATCGGCCGCGGCCTTGCGGATCGCGTCGGTGGCATCCTTGCCGGGCTCCAGCGCGTTGTAGTCGAGGATCGGCTTGAACTCGATGAAGGCGCGCTTGTCCGAATCCTTCAGCGGCTCGTCGCTGACGAGCTCGCGCCAGGAGAAGCTCGCATTGCCCTTGTTGAGCACGGTCTCGACCGTCTGCGCGATCAGGTTGAACGGACGCTCGGTGTTGTCGAGCTTGATCTGGCCGCGCTTGACGCCGGCAAGTCCCGTCTCCAGCGCGCCGGTCAGGCCGCGGATCGAGGGATCGCCAGCCATGATCTCGATCAGGGGCGCTGCAGATTCGAATTGGCTGGTGATCTTGCCGACCTCTTCGGTCGGCAGGAACAACAGTCCGTTCTTTTCGAAGAACTCGCCGCTGCCGAGTTGCTGCAGAGACTGGAAGTTGGTCTTGTCGTCCTTCAGCCTGGCATAGAGCGCGTCGGCCGCTGCGCTCGTCATCTCCGGGGTCCGGGCCTCGACCACAGCGAGGATCGTTTCGTTTTGATCGAACGCCTTGTCGAACTGCTGGTCACGCTTGCGCCAGTCGAGATTCTGGGAAATCAGCGAATTGATGTCGGTGTTGATGGCGAAGTGGCGCGCAGCGTAATAGCCCGCTCCCACCGACAGCAGGAGCCCGAGAACGACGACGAGGGAGGCAAACCGGGTGCAGGCCCTGACGATGGCAACGACTACGCTTTGCAGCACTTCTTTTCTTTCTGCGGTTAACAGCTTTGCCGGAAACGCCCGCTGTTTATCGGAGTTCCCGGGCGAAACCTATTGCTGTTTTGAGAGGCTCTCGCCGCCAAAGGTTCGAGGTAAACGGCGGAAGACCGTGGCAAAATCATGCGGGGCGGTCGGTATAGCCGGGGAGTTGAGGCGGGAACGTGACCAAGGGCTGGTCACTGATGTCGCTGGCTTGCATACACCCCCATCTCTACTATAATACCGTAAAATTGGCCTAGCGGGGAACCCGGGGCCATTCGGACTTTCCTTATCGCCGATTTTTTGACACAAAGTATTGCGCCTCCATGCGCCGGAGCCCCGACGGGGGTGGGTGGCTACCGCGTGCGCGGACCGATGGTGCGGATATTGCAACGCATTGGTCAGTATCGGGGTGCCGCCGGGAACTTGCGAAGCGGATTGGTGCAACTTGCGTGATGGACGTCCAATGGAAGTTTATCTGGCGCAGCCGCGCGGCTTCTGCGCGGGCGTGGTGCGTGCGATCGAGATCGTGGAACGGGCGCTGGAGAAGTATGGCCCGCCCGTCTACGTGCGCCATGAGATCGTGCACAACAAATACGTCGTCGAGAGCCTGAAGAACAAAGGGGCAATCTTCGTCGAGGAGCTGTCCGAGGTCCCGCCGAAGGCGGTGACGGTCTTCAGCGCTCACGGCGTCGCCCGCAGCGTCGAGGAAGAGGCCGCCGCGCGCGACCTTCCCGTGCTCAATGCCACCTGCCCGCTGGTCACGAAAGTTCACAATCAGGGGAAGCGCTACATCACCAGGGGCCGCACGCTGATCCTGATCGGCCATGCCGGCCACCCCGAGGTCGAGGGCACGATGGGCCAGGTTCCCGCCCCCGTGCTGCTTGTTCAAAGCGTTCAAGAGGTTACGGCATTGACGCTGCCGGCGGATACGCCAGTGGCCTACATCACCCAGACCACCCTGTCGGTCGACGACACCAAGGATATCATCGCGGCCCTTCAGACCCGCTTTACAGATATTCAAGGTCCGGATATCCGGGATATCTGCTATGCGACACAGAACCGCCAATCTGCGGTAAGGGACTTGAGCAAGCTGGTCGACGTGATCTTGGTGGTGGGCGCTGCCAATAGCTCGAATTCGAACCGGCTTCGCGAAATCGGCACCGAAGCCGGCGTCGCGAGTTATTTGATTGCCGACGGCAGCGAGCTCAATCCGGAGTGGTTGAAAAATGCCAGGACCGTCGGCATCACGGCCGGCGCTTCGGCGCCCGAGGTACTCGTGGATGACGTGATCGAAGCGATGCGGCGGATCGGACCGGTCAAGGTCCAGGTACTGCCGGGCCGCGAGGAAAACATCGAATTCCGGCTTCCGGCCCAATTGGCTGCGAGCTGACCCACCCGAATTCCAAGCCCAGAAAGAAACTTTGTAATGGCTATCCCCTTCTTCAAGGAAATGCGTATCGGCGCCTATCTGCTCAAGCAGAAAATGCTTGGCCGCAAACGCTATCCGCTCGTGCTGATGCTGGAGCCGCTGTTTCGCTGCAACCTCGCCTGCGTCGGCTGCGGCAAGATCGATTATCCCGATGCGATCCTCAACCGCCGCATGACGGCGCAGGAGTGCTGGGACGCGGCCGACGAGTGCGGCGCGCCGATGGTCGCCATTCCCGGCGGCGAGCCGCTGATCCACAAGGAGATCGGCGAGATCGTACGCGGCCTCGTTGAGCGCAAGAAGTTCGTCTCGCTCTGCACCAA
Organism: Bradyrhizobium sp. TM102; assembly: GCF_009176685.1. Lineage (NCBI taxonomy): Bacteria > Pseudomonadati > Pseudomonadota > Alphaproteobacteria > Hyphomicrobiales > Nitrobacteraceae > Bradyrhizobium > Bradyrhizobium sp. TM102. Next base: position 5,719,211 of record NZ_AP021855.1, read on the forward strand.
CGCGCTGCTGCTCGAGAAGAAGCTCGACCTGTTCGAGCCCTCCCCTTACCTGTTCTTCTCCGTGCATCTCGACGGCCTGAAGGACCACCACGACAAGGCGGTGTCGCAGAAGGGCGTGTTCGATCGCGCCGTCTCCGCGATCAAGGCCGCCAAGGCGCGCGGCTTCACCGTCAACGTCAACGCCACCATCTTCGACGGCCATCCGGCCGAGGAGATCGCGAAGTTCCTGGACCTCACCGTCGAGCTCGGTGTCGGCGTCTCGATGTCGCCGGGCTACGCCTATGAGCGGGCGCCGGACCAGGAGCACTTCCTCAACCGCACCAAGACCAAGAAGCTGTTCCGCGACGTCTTCGCGATGGGCAAGGGCAAGAAGTGGAACTTCATGCATTCCGGCCTGTTCCTGGACTTCCTCGCCGGCAACCAGGAATACGAGTGCACGCCGTGGGGCATGCCCGCGCGCAACATCTTCGGCTGGCAGAAGCCCTGCTATCTGCTCGGTGAAGGCTACGCAAAGACCTTCAAGGAGCTGATGGACACCACCGACTGGGAAACCTACGGCACCGGCAAGTACGAGAAGTGCGCCGACTGTATGGCCCATTGCGGCTACGAGCCGACGGCGGCCACCGCAGCCCTCAACAACCCGCTGAAGGCGATGTGGGTGTCGCTGCGCGGCATCAGGACCTCCGGTCCGATGGCGCCGGAGATCGACATGAGCAAGCAGCGCCCGGCGCAGTACATCTTCTCGGCGGAAGTGCAGAAGCGCCTGTCGGAGATCCGCAAGGACGAGGCCGACGCTGCACAGGCCAAGGCGGCGCAGAAGGCTTCGACCGCGGCGTAAGCGGGACAATCAACTCTCACCACGAAGGCCCGGCCGCGATCGCGACCGGGCCTTCTCTTTTGTGGGTCGTTGTGCCGGCGGTCCGTGTCCCGGACGCGCAGCAGCGCTCTTTGCGCTGCTGCGCAGAGCCGGGACCCAGCAGCCGCGTGCCGTGTCGACGCATGGGCCCCGGCTCTGCAGCGCACCGCCCAGGGGCGCTGCGCAGCGTCCGGGGCACGAGACCTTTGCGACGAAATCCATATGGCCTCAGGCGACTCTTCACGCAGACACACCTTCGCAACCTCGCGGCGCATTTCGCCCGAGTCTTGCTGATCGTTGCCGCCCTCAACTGGACCAGAGGGCGCAGGGAAGGCCGGGCGCCGGCGGCACCCGCGGTCCGCGTGCATCGAAAACGCACACGGGGTGGACTACAGGTGTTGCCGGTCGCCCGGCCTTCCCTGCGCGGATGGTTTTAACGGTGTCCTTCGTGCTCTCCTCGGGGAGCGTTGCACTATTGCCCCCGTCGTCTTCGCGGCTGATCGATGTGCGCACCCGGTCGGGCCGCGGCATCACCGCAAGACTTGACGCCAGCCTGCGGGCGTCGGGACCACACGACTTCTCCGTCCGCGGACGGCCTCGCCGAAAGCATCGGACGCTCGCGTGTGCTCGCCCCCGATATCCAGCGCGGCCGCTGTTACGGCGCCGTGTCGTATCGCGTCGCGCATGACTCACGGGTTGCCCGCCCTGTCATCGCCTCCGCGCCGGCGCTGCCGCGTCCACCGCACCCCGGCCCGCATCTCGTGACGATCGCGAAGCGCCCCTCTGGCAGGGCCGGGATGACCGCTCTATGCCACAAATCCGAAATTCTGAAAAGTGGAATATTTTTGCCGGAAGGGGTTGGCGGGTGGTCTGGTGTTTTGCCCGACGGGTCATTTTGACAGCCGCCTGCCGCCCTCTCGCCGTCATTCCGGGGCGCGCACAGCGCGAACCCGGAATCCATCGCGCGGCCGATCCTGCGGCCCAATGGGATTCCCTCCTGCAACAATCGGGAAAACAACCCCATGCACAGTAGAAGCGCGGCTCGGTCGAAGACAGCGCTCGCCTCATTGCTTCCGCCTACGACCACACGGAAGGAGCAAGGAAGCACGGTCTCGCATGCTTCGACCTGAAGGTGTATATTTGTGGCAGTGTCTACAGGAGGCTTCCCTGCCCCATGTCGCCAAGATGTTCAAGTTCGGCAACATCCAGTTCGTCCGATTGCCGACGCAATTTCATTTCTCGTGCGATGAGATCGAAGTGGCGCGGCAAGGTGACGCCGTCATTCTACGCCCTCAGCGGAGTGCCGCCAGAGCTTGGGCATCGCTTCGAGCAGCCGTCGCGCAGGGCTTCAGCCCTGACTTCACAACCGAGTAGCCGCCTCCTTTGGCATTTTGAAGATGAAATGGGTCAGTCTTAGACTTCGAATGCTGGACCTCGAACGGATACCGAACTGCATTGCAATGCACATGCGCGTCTTGTTTCTCATGCTCGCACTACTGTTCGCGGGCACATCCGTAGAAGCGGATGCTCAGCCGTTTCATGCGGGTGTCACGCGCATCACAGTGAGCGATGTTGTCCCGTTTGACACACTGGTTGCGTATCCGACAGACGTGACCGAAGTGCCCTTTCAGGATGGGCCATACACTATCGCCGCTAGCCGCAATGCGCCGATTGCAGCGGGGGCACGTTTTCCGGTCGTTCTCTTCTCGCATGGCGGAGGAGGAACGATCAAAGCGGGAGGCACCCCAGCCCCATATGCCGATCTTCTGACGTCGTTGGCGCGCGAAGGTTTTGTGGTGGTGGCGCCTTTTCACCCAGGATCCAAGCTCCCTCGTGAGGCTCTCGAAGACCGCCCCCGCCAGATCCATAGGGCGCTCGATGCCGTATTGGCCGATCCACGCTTCGCAGCGCATGCCGATCGTAACCGCCTTGGCATGACGGGATTTTCTTACGGCGGTGCCGTCACGCTGATTATCGCGGGCGCAGCTCCCAGCCTGGCTCACTTGGCGGTCTACTGCCGAAACCGCACGAACGATCCGATGGTCTGCGACGGCATCCCAACCGACGGCTCTTTGGCCAACGCGGTCGGCAGGAGATCGCCGGATACGCTCGCGGTGAAAGCGCTCGTCCTGCTTGAGCCATGGGGCTCCTTGTTCGATCGGACCGGATTGATGTCGCTCGACATGCCGACCCTGCTCTATCGCGCGGAAAGCAGCGCTCTCCAGGCTGACGGCAACATCCTCGCTCTTGCGGAGGCCTTGCCCCATCCGCCACGGCTAGAGACCGTACCAGGCGGCCATTTCATATTTTTCGGTCCATGCCCTCCGGCGCTGGAAGCGGACGCGCCCGCTGTGTGCAAGGATGCTCCGGGCATCGACCGGGCGGCAATCCATCGACGGATCAAGGTTGAAATTGGGGAATTCCTTCGCCGAAATCTCTAGCATCGCATCGGCGAGGATAAAATTACGGTGACAGTCCAGCACTGTCACCGTAATTCGAGCGATCAGTCGGACGATGGCCGCGACTACAGTGCTTCACGCACCCCTGCATGCCCCGCCGCTTTCGCCGCCTTGACGAGCTTGCGATCGAAGGTGACGAAAGCCTCGCAATGGCCGGATCTCGTCAGATGCAGGGCATCGGCGAAATCCATTCCCCTCTCGGCAAGGTCGAGCGCCGCCGCAACCGTCGCGCCGTCCTCGATCGTGACGGTCGGCAACCCCGCGAAGGCACGAAGCGCGGGTACGATGTCCGCAGTCCGATAGCCGTACGCGCTTCGCAGCACCCACTCGACTTCGAGGAGCACCGTGACGGCGGCGAAGACGTTCTCGCCATCGATCAAGGTGCGGGCACGTGCGGATTGGGTGGCGTGATCCCTGGTCAGGTAACGAACGATCAGGTTGGTATCAATCGCGATCATGCCGCCGCCTGGCTTCGGCCAGCACGCTTGCGTCCATCTCTTCGAGCATTTTCGGCTTGCCTCGGTAAGCCAGGACCCCAAACACCTCTTCCGGTCGCGTCGCCTCAAAGGCCGGCGCCGGCTTCAGCAGGATGCCCTCCGAAGTCTCCTCGACGGTGAGCCGCGTTCCCGCCTTCCACTCCCGCCGTCGGCGGATGGAGCTGGGCAGAATGACCTGGCCTTTGGTGGAAACGATCGTCGTGAGCTTGTCCGTGGCGGCCATTGCCCGACCTTTCCGATGTAAGACAGATGTAAGATAATCGCAGACGGGCCCACGTTCAAGCTGTCAGGTCGCGTGCGGAGGCCGCATCGAGTAGATCCTCCGCCTGTGACGACGATCACGTGGTTCAAAAAAGAAAAGGCCCGGTCACCCGACCGGGCCTTTTCCTTATTCTCAACTCGACGACGCCGCTCAGGCCGCCTTGGACACCAGCGCCTCGCTCTCGATCAGCTCGGTCCCGATCAAATAATCCCGGCAGCCCCGCAGGCTCCGCAGCGCGCGGTTGAAGTCGATGCCTGTCGAGACCAGCGCATGCAGGGTCGCCGGATTGCGCACGATGCCGCGCAGCACGGCGGCGAGGTCGATCTGGCCGTTCGGCTTGATCGCGGCACGGGCAAGCGCCGGCAGCGCGCGGTGGGCGGGGTCGCTGATGACGCGAACCGCGGCAAAGGGCAGCCCGGCTTCAGTGGCGTAGGCGGCCGCGATGTGGCTTTCCATGTCGACGGCAGAAGCCCCGGTCTCCGAATGCAGCGCCGCCTTGCAGGCGCGCTTGGTGACCACTTCCTCGGCACCGGCGAGGCTGCCACGCACCACGCGGCGGCGGCCCGAGGTCAGGCGGTCGATCAAATCGTCGCCGAGCGAGAGCCCTGCGGCCCAACGGGTATCGCCGTCGAGCACCTCGGTCGCCAGCACGACGTCGCCGGAGCGCAGGCTCGGGTCGAGCCCGCCGGCCACGCCGAACGAGATCACGCCGCGAATCGTCTCTGGATCCACCACCGTCAGCAGCGCCCGCAACTGGGTCGGGCTGCTGGATGAACAAATAACGGCCATTCCCGGCCCGGCTGCGATGCGGGCCTCCTGAACCAGTCCGGTCACGATCAGTATCGGCCGCGGGTCGATGGCATTACCCACGGTAAAATAGTCCCCCGTCCCCAAAGTCACATTCCGACCCCTACCACCCTGCTGTTGGTGTTCCGCAAGTTCCGATACCGCGCCAGTGCCCACAACGGAAAGAACTTTGGGTAACCATGATACCGCAGATAGAACACGCGGGGGAAGCCTGTGGCGGTGTACCGCTGCTCGTCCCACAGTCCTTTTTTGTTCTGTGTTGCAATCAGGTACTCCACCCCGCGGGCGACGGCCGGGTGATCAACCTCGCCTGCCGCCATCAGGGCAAGCAAGGCCCATGCCGTTTGCGAGGCGGTCGAGGGGGCGGCCTCCCATCCCCGGTAGTCCAGCCGGTAGCTGACGGCGTCCTCGCCCCAGCCGCCGTCCTCGTTCTGGATCGAGGCCAGCCAGCCGGCGGCCTTCCGAATCATGGGGTCCTTGCGGTCGACCCCGGCCATGTTGAGGGCGCAGAGCACCGACCAGGTTCCATAGATGAAGTTCATGCCCCAGCGGCCGTACCAGGAGCCCTCGGGGTGCTGGGTCTTCCGCAAATAGGCGACCCCGTCAGCCACGTGCTTGCTGGTCTTCTCGGTCTCGCCGAGCTGGGCCAGCATCGAGATGCAGCGCGCCGTGACGTCCTCGGTCGGCGGGTCGAGCAGCGCGCCATGGTCCGAGAACGGGATGTTGTTGAGATAGTATTCGAGATTGTTGACGTCGAAGGCAGCCCAGCCGCCATCGTCGCTCTGCATGCCCTCGATCCACTCCCGGCCGCGATCGATCGCGGCGTCGTAGCCGGTCGCACCGTGCTCCCGGCGCATGCGGTCCATCGACATCACCACCACGGCGGTGTCGTCGAGATCGGGGTAATGCGCGTTGTTGTACTGGAAGGCCCAGCCGCCCGGACGCACGTCGGGCCGCTTCACCGCCCAGTCGCCCTTCACCTCGAGCTCCTGCTTCGGGATCAGCCAGTCGAGGCCCTGCTTGGCCGCCGGCACCGCCTTGTCGCCGCCAGCTTCCAGCAGCGCATGCGCCGTCAGCGTCGTGTCCCACACCGGCGAGACGCAGGGCTGGCAATAGGCTTCGTCGTCTTTGATCACGAGCAGCTTGTCGATGCCCCGGCGTGTGATCGCGCGCGGCGGGAAGTTCTCGTCCTTGCCGAGCGCGTCGTACATCATGACGATGTTGGCCATGGGCGGGTAGATCGCGCCCATGCCGTCCTCGCCGTTGAGCCGCTCCTCGGTGAAGGCGAGCGCCGCATCGATGGCGCGCTTGCGCAAGGCCTTCGGGAACATCGGCTCGATCACGCGCAGAATCGCGTCGAGCGAGCGAAACAGCACGAACCAGGCCATGCTCTGGTGCGGCGCCTTCGCCGTCATGCCGATCGAGCGGGGATCCTGCAGGAACAGCTCGTCGATGCCGACGCCCTTCGGGTTCTTCGCGCGCGGCTTCAGCGCTGCGAGCACCATCAACGGCACCATGGTGGTGCGCGCCCAGTATGAGATCTTGTTGAGGTGGAACGGCGACCAGAACGGCAGCAGCACGATCTCGATCGGCAGCACCGGCACCGCGCGCCAACTCACCACGCCGTACATCGCAAGCAGGAAGCGCGTGAAGACGTTGCTGTTGACGGCGCCGCCGCGCGCGTGGATCGCCTCGCGCGCGCGCACCATGTGCGGGGCGTCGACGGAATCGCCGATCATCTTCAGCGCGAAATAGGCCTTCACGCTGGCGCTCATGTCGAACTCGCCGTCATGCACCAGCGGCCAGCCGCCATGGGCGCCCTGAATGCGGCGCAGGTAATTGGCGATCTTGGCTTCGAGCACGGCATCGACCGGCTCGGCGAGATAGTGGCGCAACAGGACGTATTCGGCCGGAATCGTGCAGTCGGCCTCGAGCTCGAACACCCAATGGCCGTCCGCCTGCTGGAAGTCGAGGACGCCCTGCGTCGCCGATGCAATGCTCGATTCCAGGATGCCCGATTGCAAGATCCCCGATTGAAGGGCTTCGCGGCTGGTCGCGTTCACGGAATCCATCTCGCTCGATTGCTCCGATAGTCGATTGAAATTGGCCGGGACGTCTGCCCGTCAGGGCCGCTTTGCGGCGAGAACCAGATCGGCGGCGCGATCACCGGACCGGACCGATCCCTCGATGGTTGCAGGCAATCCCGTAGCAGTCCAATCACCCGCAAGGAACAGGTTTTTCAGCGCAGTGACCGGCCCCGGGCGCAGGGCATTCTGCGCCGGCGTCGCCGCAAATGTGGCACGGCGCTCGCGCACGATCTGCCAAGGGGGCAATTGAGTGGACAGCTCGCCGGAAACGCCGCCGGCCTTGCAGACGTCGTTCCAGATCGTCTGCGCGAGTTCCTCACGCGGCATGTCGACCAGACGGTCGCTGTTGCTGATGGTCACCGAGAACCGGTTCGGGAACGCGAACAGCCACTCCACGACGCCGCCGATCACGCCGAGGATGGGCGCCGAAGCCGGCGGCGGTGTGATCCGGAAATGCGCATTCACGATGGCGCGATATTCGGTCGGCGTCTTCACGCCCGGCAGCAGGCTCGCAGCAGCCCGCGGCGGCACCGCCATCACGACGACGTCGCCCTCCCCGATCTGAACGACATCCTCGCCGCCGAAATTCAGCGCACTGGCCTTGCCGTCAGTGCTGGTGAAGGACCGCAGCTCATGGCCGAGTTGAACGGTGTGGCCGCGCTCCTGCAGGAACTTCACGGCCGGCTCGATCAGAACGGCGCTAAGGCCGTCGCGCGCGATGAGGGGACGGCAGGCCTGTCCGCCGGCAAGCAGCGTCTCGCGCACGATGGCGCCGGCAAGCCCGGCCGAGCCCTCGGGCGGATCGACGTTGAGCGCCGCGAGCAGCAGCGGCTGCACCAGACGCTGATAGAGCACGCCTTCGCAAGGAATCGATTTGCCGACCAATGTGTCTTCCGACGCCCAGATCAGCGGCGCCAGCTTCAGATAATCGGTGAGGCCGGTGTCGGGCACGCGGCGGCCTTCGTCGAGCACCCAGGTCGGCAGACGACCATTGCCGAGATCGATCTGCCAGCGCTGCCCGGTCTTGATGTCGACGAAGGGAAACTGCGCACTGTCAGGGCCGACGAGGCCGGCCTCGCTGCCGATCGAACGCGCATAGGCGCGCGCATGGCTGTTGCCCGACAGCAGCAGATGATTGCCGTTGTCGATGGTGAGATTGGTGGCGCCGTCGAAATAGGAACGGCAACGGCCGCCGGCCTGCTGCGTCGCCTCGTGCACGGCGACCTTGAAGCCGGCATTGGCGAGCCGCACGGCGGCGGAGAGGCCGGAAATTCCGGCACCGATGATATGAGCTGTCTTTTGCATCAGATGAAAGCGTAGCGAAGCAGGATCAGGATACGTGTGACCTTCGACACACGCACCGGCTGGCGCGGCGCGTTGAAGCCGCGCGCAATCAGCAGATCCAGAATGGAATGATAGTATTTCGACATGATCCGCGGCGCGCGCACCGTGCGGCGCTTGTTGCGGTTCATGATCTCGTCCGACTTCTCGAAATGCGTCTTCGCACGCTGCGTCAGCGGCAGGCAGACCTTCGGCAGCGCGCGCTCGGCGATCACGCGGTTCGGATCGTCGGAGGTGATGCCGGCATGCAGCAGCGCCTCGCGCGGCAGATAGAGCCGGCCGAGGCCAGCGTCCTCGTCGATGTCGCGCAGGATATTGGTGAGCTGAAGCGCGCGGCCCAGATGATAGGCGAGCTGGATGCCGTCTTCCTCGGGCAGGCCGAACACCCGCACCGACAGCCGCCCCACCGCGCTGGCGACGCGATCGCAATACAGATCCAGCGTCGCCATGTCGGGCGCGCGGATGTCCTGCGGGACGTCCATCTCCATACCGTCGACGATGGCGAGGAAATCCTCGCGCTTGAGGCCGAAGGTCTTGACCGAGCCGACGTAGTCCTTCAGCCGCGGCGGCGGATTGCCCTGATAGAGCGCGTCGATGTCGTTGCGCCATTCCTGAAGCGCGGCGAGCCGCTCCGTGCGCGGACCGTCGGAATCGGCGATGTCGTCGACCTGGCGGCAGAAGCTGTAGATCTGGAACATCGCTTCGCGCTGGTCATGCGGCAGGATGCGCATCGCGGCGTAGAACGAGCTGCCGGATGCGGTCGAGCCATAATTGGCGCCGGGCGAGGTCGCCTCAAGCGTCATGTGCAGTCCCCGGTCTGGAAATGGCCTTGCGTCCAATTGCGCGGCGGCCGACCTCGCCGATCATTCCGGCAAGGCTGAAGATGAGCAGTTCGAATTTGTTCAGGTGCACCCGCTCGCGCAGGGGATCGCGCACCTTCAAGAGGCGCACGATACGGTCGGCATAGGCCTGGATCACCGCGACGTCGACGCCGAGGCGGAAATCCCGGATCTCCGCAGCGAGCGCCCTGCCCTCGTCGAGCAGCGCTTCATTGCGCACGGCCAGCGCCTGCAGGCAGGCCAGCATCGCCGGCGGCGACTGCGAAAGCCCGAGCTGCTCGACCGAAGCACCGTGTGCTGCCAGTGCATCGCGCGGCAGATAGACGCGGTTGAGCTCGCGGAAATCCTTGCCGCAATCCTGCAGGTGATTGTTGATCTGCAAGCCTGCACAGAGCGCATCCGATGCGGCCCAGGTCGAGGTGCTCTCGCCGTGGACATCGAGCATGAAGCGGCCGACGGGCATCGCCGAGTAACGGCAATAGTGGATGACCTCGTCCCAGTTCTCGTAGCGCAGCTTGGTCACGTCCATGCGGAAGGCGATGAGCACGTCGAGCGCATGGCGCGGCGCCATGCCGCGCTCGGCCAGTGCACGGCGCAAAATGACGGCCTCAGCCTGGGTGTCGCCCTTGCCAAGCAGTTCCGCCTCGAGCAGGTCGAGATAAGCGAGCTTCTGATCGGGCGGCAGGGTCGCGTGATCGGCAATGTCGTCGGCGGTGCGGACGAAATTGTAATACGCCAGGATCAGGGCGCGATGACGCGGATGAATGATCCAGGACGCGACGGGAAAATTCTCGTCGCGGTCACCTTTACCGGATCGCAATTCGCTCGCAGAGGTCATCGAGGGCTGGTTTACAATCGTTTGGACAGGAAGGGCTTCTTCGCTCGCGCGGGCTCATGCCGGCGATCCGCCGCGGCCCCCATATAGGGGAATACGGCCGTAAAACCAATCCTGTCTCTCGATGGCTGCCCTTCCGCGGATCGGGCCCGAAAAGGCGGCCCCGAGGCCGCCTTTGTGGGCCAGTGGCCGAGCTTACTGGTTGTGGGTCTTCAGGACCTGGTCGCAGGCCTGCGAGATCTTGGCCCGGTTCTCCTTGAGGCAGGCCAGGATGGTGAAATCGCCCTGGTCGATGACCGGGCGGCAGAACTTCTGCACGTCGCGCGTGCAGGCCTTCTGCTCGGCGTCCGTGCCGCGCCCTGCCTGGGCAAAGGCCGCCGTCGAAAGGGATGCCGACAGCAGGGTGAGAGCGACGAGAAGCTTACGCATTGTATTCCTTCATTCTGACGGCAGAATCGCACCGGACCCGGACTGCACAGGGCGGAGGACCGGAACGGATTGTTCTGATGGCAAGTCGCCGCGACAGGTGCGGCCTCAGAGAAGGCACAAGCACTGGCAAATGCGGCCAAATTGGCGCCACGCCCACCAAATCAGGTCTTCCCTGCGCCTTCATTGGCAGATGTAAGAGATTGATACTACGTCATAATTCGGAAGCACTGCGTTTTACTGCATACCTGTTGCAGAGCTGCATCTGTCCGCCCCGCCTTTCCCGCCGGAAACACGCAGAAACAGGGCAAATCGACCGGTCCAGGTCTGGCGAGAGGCGTCGTGAACCGCCATCTCTGGCGGCCGGGCTTTGAACCTGACACTGGCTCGGAGCACTAAACTTTCGATGTGGCGAGACGTTATCACGCGTAAGCGGGCGTCGTTCCAAAACGGGATATTTGAGATGAAATTCTTTGGGCGATCTGGACTGGCAATCAAAGCGGCCGGCATCGGGGCGGCGCTGCTCTTCTCGGTTTCGGCAGGCCACGCTCAGTCGTCCGGCCCGTTTGCCGGTTTCGACGGCGCGTGGACCGGCACCGGCACGGTGTCGCTGTCCGACGGCTCCACCGAGCGGATTCGCTGCAAGGCCGACTACAAGGTCGCCGGCAGCGGCCTCAATTTGAAGCAGGCTCTGCACTGCGCCTCCGACAGCTACAAGTTCGACCTCACCAGCGACGTGACGAGCCAGGGCGAGCGCATCTCCGGAAATTGGAGCGAGTCCAGCCGCAACATCTTCGGCAATCTCCAGGGCACCGCTGGCGGTGGCCAGATCGACGTGTTCGTCGAGGCCAACGGCTTTGCCGCAAATCTGTCGCTGCGCACCAACGGCACCAAGCAGACGGTGCAGATCAGCTCCAAGGGCGAGATCCGCGGCGTCAACATCACGATGACGAAGGGCTGATTTCGTTCAGCTTGAATGGAATCATTAGCCCCCGGTTCTCGCGAGCCGGGGGCTTTTTGCTGGCATGAACTCACCCGGAACGGACTTGCCGAGATGGACCCGATACGCAGACATCTGCTCAAGGCCGCCGGGCTCTTCGTCGCCACTCGCGCCTTCGCCTATGATCAGCAGGGAGCAAACATGCAGCCTTCGTCCGTGAAGCCGCGTCACGTGCTCTGCTTCCTTGGAAAGAATGAAAGCCTGCTGCGACCGCCGAAGGCGGTGGCCGAGACGATCGCCGATTTAGGCTTCGAGATCGACCGCACCCATTCGCAAGCAAAGCCCGATCCGCACATGGAGCGGTCGTTCGGGGTGTGCTGGGACCGCGTCTTCCCGAAGGCATGGTCCGCATCCGACGAAGCGGCCGTGGCCAACCACAAATCAGTCCTCTACGTGCTGGGCCCGCCGATGGCTCAGCAGAAGACGGCCGCCTTTTCAGCCGCGGCCCTGCAGATCGTGGACGAGATGCTCGACGCGGGCGCCGTCGCGGCGAAGGGCGAGAGCGCCGGCGTCGCTCACGGCATCGCGCGGTGGCGAGGTCTCATGGATCAGGCGCGCAAGGGCGCCATAACCAGCCAGGGCCTCAGCATGACCCCCGCCGTCACCAGGGCCTGCCGCCTTGCCTTCGCCAAGCGCCCGCTCGCCGGTAACAGCTATTACGAGACCGTCGGCTATCACCTCGTCGGCCTGCCGGAGGTCCATGTCGCGAAATCGCGCGGCAACGAATGGTCCGCGGTGATGGCGATGGAGGAGATCGCCAACGCCATGGCCGAGCGCGGCATCGAGGCGACGCTGCGCGAGCGCAAGCTCACGCTCTCGCACGAGCAGGACTACGCCGAGGACGACTTCAAGTTCAATCCGTACGGGATCGTCCGGATCGAGGCGTGAGGCAGGGCAGCCTTAGCTGCCTCGCCGCTCAGATTGCCGGCTTGTCGGTCCCCTGCAGCTTGGCGTGCAGGTTGATCAGCCACATCGCCGTCGGCCGCAGGATGAAGAGGTCGGCGACCAAGGCCATCACCATCGAGAAGGCGCTGAGCCAGCCGAACAGCCGCAGCGATGGCAGGTCGGAGAACACGGTGACGACGAGGCCGCAGGCCAGCACCACCGTGGTCAGGATCAACGCCGGGCCGACCAGCACGGTCGCGCGCTCCACCGCGAGCGCCGAGCCGACGCCCGGCTTGCTCTCGAGCCGGAGGCGGTTGAGGAAGTGGATGGTGGCGCTGAGGCCGAGACCGAACGAGACCGTAAGCGCGACGACGCTGGCGAATTGCAGGCCCTCGCCCATCGCCCACAGCACCGTTCCCGACATCACCACCGGGAAGATGCCCGGCAGGATGCAGGCGAACATCACCACCCAGGAGCGGAAGGCGAGGCCGATGAAGATCGCGACCAGCGCGAATTCGACGGTGAGCCCGCGGTTCAGCTTCTCGATCATGCTGGCCGAGTTGCGCGCCGCGATCGCGGCAAGGCCCGTCACCGCGACCTCGTAGCCCGGATGCTTCTTGCGGACGGCGTCGAGCTCGGCATCGAGCTTGTCGACGATCGGCAGGAGCTGGCTGGAATCCTTGTCCGGCACGCGGCCGGCGACCACAACCGCGTCCTGCTCGGCGTCAATGAAGCGCCGCACCAGATGCTCGGGAATGACGCTGACATATTCCTTCAGCGTCGCGACGTCGGCGCTGCCGGCCTTTTCCGCAAGCCAGCGGCGCAGGGTCTCGACCGACCAGACATTGCCGACACCGGCCGCCTTCTCCACGGTCGCATGCACGTCCGCGATGGTCTGCAGCGTCTCCGGCGAATAGAGCGATTCACCCTTGGGGAACTGGATCAGCACATTGACCGGGTTGGCGCCGGTGAGCTTGGCGTCGAGCCGGTTGCTGGCAGCGACCGCCTGACGCTTGTCCGGCACCTGGTCGGCAAGCCGGTAGCGCGGCTCCAGATTGGCGTAGATGACGCCGAGGCCGCCGACGAACAGCACTGCGATCAGGCTGAACAGGCCGGGCCGGCCCACCATCCGCACCGCGATCCAATAGCAGAAATTGCGCAGCGCCTGGACGCCGGCATCCGCGCTCTGGAACTTGACCGCGAACGTCTTCTCGTTGCGCACGAGCAGCACGCCGAACACCGGCACCAGCGACAGCACCGCGACCAGCGCGATGATGGTGGCGGCGAGGCCCGCCTCGCCGAACTTGCGGATCAGGTCCGAGTTGGAGAACTGCAGCGCGATGAAGGAAATGCCGGCGGTGCCGTGCGTCAGCACGCAGGCCGGGCCCACCACCAGCACCGCGTTCTTGAACGCGGTGAACTTGTCCTGGCCCGCGATCAGCCGGTCGCGCGCGGCGAAGGTGAGCTGCATCGAGTCCGAGAAGCTGATGACCATGATGAGCGGCGTCATCACGTTCAGGAACATGTTGAGATTGAAATTGGCCCAGCCGAGCGCGCCGAGCGCCAACAGGATCGCGATCATCGGCGGAAACGCCGCGGCGACCATGAACGAGATCTTGCGGAAGAAGATGATGGCGATGATGCAGCCGGCGAGAATGCCGAGGATGTTGTAGGTCAGCCCGTCGCGTTCGACGGCATTGCGGATCTCGAGCTGCATGACCGGCACGCCCGAGAGCTGCACGTTGAGACCGGTGTCGCTGAGATCCTCCTTCATCAGGGCGCGGATGTCGCCCACGGTCTTGGTCAGCTTGCTGGACGCCACCACCTCCGGATCGAGCGACAGCACGATCAGCGCCAGCGTGCCGTCTTCCGACAACAGCTTGCCGCGGATGATCTCGTTGTTTTTGACGGTCTCGATGAACTTGTCGTAGTCGGCGCCCTCGGGCAGTTCGGCCGGAAACAGCGCCGCCGGCAGCTTGCCCGGTGCCGGCGCCTGGCGCGCCGAGAACAGCGAGACCAGCCCGCGCGTGCCTTCGACCAGTTGCAGGTCGGTGACGAAGTCGCGCAGCTTCTCCAGATTATTCCGGGCCAGCAGGTTCTTGCCCTCGACCACGACGAGGACGTCGAATTCCTCGGCCGGGAACTTCTTCGTGACCTCTTCATATTGATGGAATTCGCGACTGTCGGAGCGAAACAGCTGCGACAGCGAATCGTCGATCTTGATCCGGTGGATGCCGAACACGGCTCCGACGATCAGGACGAGCAGGACGATGCAGGAGACGATCGGCGCCCGGACGGCGATCAGCCCGATGCGCTCCAGCCCGAAGGCGATCGAGGACGTAGGTCCCTGCTCGACCTTGTCGACATGAACCTCATTCTCGCTGTGCTTTTCGAGCATGCCTTATCCAGTTCCTAAATCGGCTCGGGCTGAGAGCTTAGTGCGCCCCGCGAACGGCTTGAAAACGCCATACCAATGGGAGGCTTGCCCTTTGAAAATGCGCGGAAAATCGCCGCGAGGGGTTTAGCAGGTGAACCGGTCTTTTCGCAAGCAGGCGAAGTGTGGCCGAATCGATCAAGAAGTGGCGATCTGGACCGGGGATGCCCGTCATTCGGGCAATGCCGTGCCAATTCGACGCGGCGCGCGGTCCGCGCTCTCGTCCTTCAGCGCCACGCCGCTGACCTGCCGGGCCAGCCCCTCGCGGACCAGCCAGGCGATCTTGAAGGCGGCCTCGTCGTAGCTCAACCCGGCGTGGTGGATATTGGACACGCAATTTCGCTCGGCGTCAGTGCGGCCGGGCTTCGGCGCAAAGGTCAGATAAGCGCCGAGGCTATCGGGCGCCGACAGGCCCGGCCGCTCGCCGATCAGCATCAAGGCCATGCGCGCACCGAGAATGGCGCCGATCTCGTCGCCGAGCGCGACGCGCGCGCCTGACGCGACGACGACATGGCCGACCGCGACGTCGTCCCCTTCCGCGAGCAGCGGCAGCAGGCGCCTCACCAGGGCCACCGCATGGGCGTGGACCGCCGCCGCGGACAGGCCGTCGCCGATCACGAGCGCAAGCCGGCACGGCGCCGAAGCCGCTCGCGCCAAGACCTCGGCCGAGCCGGGGTCGAGCCGTCGTCCCAGATCCGGCCGCCGCAGATAGTCCCTGCGGTCGACCGCCTGGCTCCTCACCTCGGTGACGGCAAGCCCCAGCGCGCCGAGATCGGCGACCATACGCGCTGCATCGAAGGCGGCATGCACGGCATCGCGGGCGCGGGCATGATCGAGCGTGAAATCGAGCAGCGCCTTGGTCGGCACGCTAGCGCCGCTGCGCCCGAGCGCCACGCGCGCGGGCGTGAACGCCCGCAGATCGAGGGTCGGACGGCGCGGCAGGGCCGGATCAGACATGTCGCATCATTCGGCGGGAACGGCGGCCTCGCGCAGCCGGATCGAGTAATTCGAGGCGTTCTGCCTGCCGCTGGAGGCCGCGCGCGCAAAGGTGATGAGATGGTGCGCGATCAGGGTGCATCCGATCAGGCCTTCGACATCGCCGCGCTTGAGGCGCCCCAGCGCGAACTTCCAGAACACGCGCTTGTAGTCACCGAGCACGCCGACCTTCCAGAAGATGTTGCGCAGCATGACGAGGCCACGCCTGATGTTGGCCCAGGTCTTCATCTCGTCCGGGGTCGGCACCTTGAGGCGGTGAACATAAACGTGGTCGCATTGATACTGGAAGCGCGCGTAGACCTTCTCGGGCGCATATGCGACCGCCATCGCGTGCTTCCAGGACGCGACGACGTCGTCATAGGGCAGCAGGAAGTCGACGTTGGAATCGCGGCCGTCGTCTTCGACCAGGCGACCCTCGCGCTCCAGCCGATCCCACAGCGGCGTCTTCGGCAGCGCCTGAAGCAGGTTGATCGTCAGCAGCGGAATCCGGGACTCCTCGACGAAGCCGAGCAGCGCCTCAGACGTATTCGGCTTGTCGGTGTCGAGTCCCATGATGATGCCGGAGACGACCTCCATGCCGTAGGAGTTGATGGTGCGCACGCCCTCCAGGATCGGGACCATCATGTTGTGGTCCTTCTGCATCGCCTTCAGCGCGTCGGGATCGGGCGTCTCGATTCCGCAGAAGATGGTGATGAAATAGGCCTCGCGCATCTTCTCGAGGATCTCGGGCCGCTTGGCGATGTTGAGCGTCGCCTCGCAGGCGAGCCGCACCACGTAGCCGGTCCGCTTCTGCCATTCGATCAGATGCGGCAGCAGATCCAGCGCCGCCTTGCGGTTGCCGATGAAATTGTCGTCGACGAAATAGACCGTGTCCGTCATGCCGCATTCGCGCAGGCGGTCGAGCTCGGCGATGATCTGCTCCGGCGCTTTGAGGCGTGGATTGCGGCCGTAGAGGCCGGGGATGTCGCAGAACTCGCACTGATAGGGACAGCCGCTGGAATACTGGATGCTGCCGAGCATGTATTTCTTCACGTCGGCAAGCTCGTAGGCCGGGATCGGAAACTCCGTCATCGGCACGCGGTCCTTGGTGGTGAGCACCACCTGTTCCTCAGGACGCGTGGTGTCGCGCGACAGGATCTCGATCAGCTGGTTGGTGGCATCGCCGAGCTCGCCGACATGGAGATAGTCGAAGGACGGATAATAGTCGGGACAGGCGCTGACGGAGGGACCGCCGAGCGCGACCGGCAGATCGAATTCATGAGCGCGGCGGCAGATGTCGTTCATCTGCTGGCGCTGGATGTGCATGCCGCTGACGAAGACCACCTCGGCCCACTCGAACTCCTCCCTGGTCGTGCGACGCAGGTTCTCGTCGACGAATTTGACCTGCCAATCCTGCGGCAGATAGGCCGAGATCAGCAGCAGCCCCTGCGGCGGCATGAAGGCACGGACACCATCGGTCAGGGGATAGGAATGCTCGAACGTCCCGAACGACGAGGTGTAGCGCGGAAACACACAGAGAATCCGCCGCGACGTTCCGTTACTTTCAGCTCGCATCAAAGCTCCCCCGCCACGCTCGACCTGGTTGCGGAAATAGCCAGCCAGACACATAGCGTAATGCTGCCGCCGGAATTTCTCAATATTGTGGCACAAGCATAATTCGGAGAGGGACCAATGGTTTCCTGAAGGCCTTAGGGAGCTTCCAGCCTCAGGCGATCAGCCGCGAGGCAAAATCGGGCAGCAGGCCTGCATCGCCGGCAAGTCGGAAATCGGCGCCAGTAATCCCTGCCTGCACCAGCCAGTCGTCGAATTCCGGCGCGCGGCGCAGACCGAAGACGTCCCGGACATAGAGCGCGTCGTGAAAAGACGTCGATTGGTAGTTCAACATGACGTCGTCGGCGCCGGGGACACCCATGATGAAGGTGACGCCGGCGGCTGCGAGCAGCGTCAGCAGATTGTCCATGTCGTCCTGGTCCGCCTCGGCGTGGTTGGTGTAGCAGATGTCGATCCCGAGCGGCAGGCCGAGCAATTTGCCGCAGAAATGATCCTCCAGCCCGGCGCGGATGATTTCCTTGCCATCATAGAGATATTCCGGGCCGATGAAGCCGACCACGCTGTTGACCAGCAGCGGGGCAAAGGCGCGGGCGACCGCATAGGCGCGCGCCTCGCAGGTCTGCTGATCGACGCCGTGGTGGGCGCCCGCCGACAGCGCCGAGCCCTGGCCGGTCTCGAAATACATCACGTTCTGCCCGACCGTGCCGCGCCCCTGCGACAACCCGGCCTGCTGCGCCTCCTTCAGAAGCGCAAGGTCGATGCCGAAACTGCGATTGGCGGCCTCGGTGCCGGCGACCGACTGGAAGACGAGGTCGACCGGCACGCCCTGCCCGATCAGCGCCAGCGTCGTCGTGACATGGGTCAGCACGCAAGCTTGCGTCGGGATCTTCAGCCGCGTGATGATCTCGTCGAGCAGTCGCAGCAATTGCGCGATGACGGCCGGATCGTCGCTCGCGGGATTGATGCCGATGCAGGCATCGCCGGCACCCAGCAGGATGCCGTCGAGGATCGAGGCGGTGATACCCCTGGCATCGTCGAAGGGATGGTTGGGCTGCAGCCGCGTGCTCATCCGCCCCTTCAGGCCGATGGTGTTGCGGAAGGCGGTGGTGACCTCGCATTTCCGCGCCGCCAGGATCAGGTCCTGATTGCGCATCAGCTTCGACACTGCCGCTGCCATCTCCGGGGTGATGCCGCCCGCCAGCTTGCGCAGGATTTCGGGCGTTGCGGCATCCGACAGCAGCCAGTCGCGGAAGGCACCAACCGTCAGGGATGCCACCGGCGCGAAGGCCTTCGCGTCATGGCTGTCGATGACGAGGCGGGTGACCTCGTCGGCCTCGTAGGGAATCACGGCTTCCTGCAGGAATTGGCCGAGCGGGACGTCGGCGAGCGCCATCCGCGCCGCGATCATCTGCTCGGCGGTGTCGGCGGTGATCCCGGCCAGCCGGTCGCCGGAGCGCGGCGGCGTCGCCCTGGCAAGCAGGTCGCGCAGGTCCGGGAAGGTGTGGGTCGTGGCGTCGATGGTATGGCGGTAGACCAAGGGTCTCTCCGGGGTGCGTCGGCCGGTGGCCGACCTAAGACTATCCTGAAACTCTACCTTCGGATCAAGACGCTGAAATAACTTGCCTTTCCTACGACCAAGGACGGAGGCAGCCAACGGCCGTGTTAACGCCGCATCCATCTTCGTTCTGCATAGTTTTGCATCAAATTCGAACCACCCCGCTCACCGGCCGCTTCAGGCCATTCCGGGCCCCTGAACACCATGACATCAGACCGATCTGGGAATGCCGCCAAGCTGGCTGGCCGTTTCACGCTTGCCACCAAGCTCTATGCGATCTTCGCACTGTTCGCGCTGCTGACGGCTGCGATCGCGATGCTGTCCGACTACAACAGCCGCCGCGGCGCCGACCTGACCAGCGCGATCGAGACGGCGAACGCCGCAGCTCTGAACGTCGAGCGCGTCAACTCGCTGGTCTATGCGGTCGTGATGGAATCGCGCGGCGTCTACATGTCGACCGAGCCCGCCGTGGTGAAGAAATACGGCGAGGGCCTGCTCAAGTTCAACGCCCAGATCCTCGACGTCGTGAAGCGCTGGGAGACCATCGTTAAAGCCGACGATGCCGAGCAGTTCGCCACCTTCAAGAAGCGCATCGAGCAGTTCGTCGAGTTCCGCAAGGAACTGGTGCGCCGCGGCGTCGAGATCAATGCGGCCGCGGGCCGCGAATGGGGCGACAACGATGCCAACCGCACCGTGCGCTCGGCGCTGAACAAGGATCTCGAGGCGCTGTCCAAGGTCTATGCCGAGCGCGCCAAACAGATCGCGCGCGAGACGGAGACCAATCGCACCCTCTCCTTCGTCCTGACCTGCCTCGGCGGCGTGGCGCTGGCCCTGGTCGTGATCGGCATCGTCATCATCGCCCGCTCGGTCGCCCGGCCGCTCGCCGCGATCACCGCGACCATCAAGCAGGTCGCCGACGGCACCGAGGATGTCGTGGTGCCGCACTCCGACCGCGCCGACGAGATCGGCGCGCTGGCACGCGCGATCCAGGTCTTCCAGGAGGCCATGGGCCGCAACCGCAACCTCGCCGCGCAGGTCTCGCAGGGCTCCGCCGCGCGCGAGGAGCGCGCGCGCCACATCGAACAGTCCGTCGAGGAGTTTCGCGGGGCGATCGGCGCGATCATGCGCGGCCTCAGCGACAACGCCTCGGTCATGCGCGAGACCGCGCAGACCATCACGCGCGTCACCGCGGATGCCTCTAGCCGCGCCGGCACGGCGGCCAATGCCACCGAGCAGGCCTCGCACAACGTCACGGCGGTGGCCGGCGCGGCCGAGGAACTGTCGGCCTCGGTCGTCGAGATCGGCCGCCAGGTGCGGCAGAGCGCCGGCGCGGTCGAGCAGACCGGCCAGCGCACCGAGAAGTCGATCTCCGAGATCGAGAGCCTCGCCGCGGCGACGCAACGCATCGACGGCGTGCTCAATCTGATCCAGGCCATCGCCGAGCAGACCAATCTGCTGGCGCTGAACGCGACCATCGAGGCCGCGCGCGCCGGCGACGCCGGCCGCGGCTTTGCCGTGGTCGCTCATGAAGTGAAGACGCTCGCGGGCCAGACCGCCAAGGCCACCGCGGAGATCAGCGAGAACGTCTCGATGATCCAGGCCTCGACCCGCAACGCGGTCGATGCCGTGCGCGAGATCGGCGGCGCGGTGCGCGAGATCAACGAGGTCACCTCCGCAATCGCCGGCGCCATCGGCCAGCAGGACGCCGCCACGCGCGAGATCTCGTCCAACGCGCAAAGCGCGGCGCAGGGCAACGAGACGCTGGTCGCAAACATCACCTCGCTGCGCGACGCCATCGGCGAGACCGATACCGCCGCATCCTCGGTGTTGACGGCGGCGGGCAGCCTGACCGAGACCGCGGACACGCTGTCGCGCGAGGTGGAGAAGTTTTTCCAGAATTTGCGCGCGGGATCGGCGGACGGCCGCATCGCCAGAGCGGGATGATCAAGGCCGGATGATTGGCGCGTCCGCCGCTGCAGGGGCCGCGGCGAGCCTGCTCCAGACAAAAGTGCGAAAACAACCCCATGCACAGTAGACGGGGTCAGCACTATCAATGGCCTGGCGCGGCCTGCACGATGACTGCTGATTTTTCGAAGTCGTTCCCAAGCGGAAATGGACAGCGATGCTGAGCTTGTGCCCTTCGCCACGCCGGCGACGGCTCACAGCATCTAACAACGCCTAACGAGCTATCGGCCGGCCTCCACGCCATGTTGCAGAGCCAGACGAAGGAGTGTCCTGCCCCGCAGGCGCCGATCGCCTGAAGCCAGGAGGCACTCCGATGCCCATGTCATCCAATTTGCCATCCAATTCGTCATCCAAATCCGCAATCATCATCGACAGAGATCGACGCGCGCTTCTCGGCACCGCTGCGATTGGAATTGCAGCGGCGATCTCCGCGAGCGTGTTTTCCGTTCACGGCGCGCTGGCGGCCGACGAGAGCGTCATTCGCCCGTTCCGTATCGACATTCCCGAGCAGGATCTCGTCGAGCTCCGCCGTCGTGTGCTGGCGACACGCTGGCCCGACCGCGAGACCGTTTCCGATCAGTCGCAGGGCATCCCGCTGGCGAAGCTCCAGTCGCTCGTGCACTATTGGGGCACGGGCTACGACTGGCGGAAGATCGAAGCAAAGATGAACGCGCTTCCGCAATTCGTCACTGCTATCGACGGGATCGACATTCATTTCATCCATGTCCGCTCCAGACATCCCAATGCGCTCCCTGTCGTGATCACCCATGGCTGGCCGGGATCGGTGTTCGAGCAGCTCAAGGTGATCGATCCGCTCACGGATCCAACGGCCCATGGCGGACGGCCTGAGGACGCGTTCGACGTGGTGATCCCCTCGATGCCCGGCTACGGATTCTCCGGCAAGCCGCGCGATACCGGCTGGGGCCCCGAGCACACCGCGCGCATCTGGGCAGATCTCATGAAGCGGCTGGGTTACACCCATTACGTCGCCCAGGGCGGCGATTGGGGTTCGCCCGTCTCCAGCGCGATGGCGCGGCTGGCGCCGGCAGGCTTGCTCGGCATTCACATCAACTTGCCGGCGATCGTCCCGCCCGACATCGCCGCGATCCTCGCCGCCGGCGGGCCTGCCCCGGCGGGACTGTCCGAGAAGGAACGCACCGCGTTCGAAGCATTCAGCGCGGCTGCCAGGATGGGCAACCGGTCGTATGCGGTGATGATGGGAACGAGGCCGCAGACGGTCGGCTACGGCTTGACGGATTCTCCTGCGGGGCTGGCAGCCTGGATGCTCGGTCATCCAGGGTTCTCGCATTGGAATTACGATGGCACCGACCCCGAGAAGTCCCGCGACGAGGTGCTGGACGACATCACGCTCTACTGGCTGACGAACAGCGCGGTTTCGTCGGCGCGACTTTACTGGGAATACAGCGGGCGCAGTCCCGCTCTCGCCGCCCCCGAGAAGACCGCGGAGATCTCGCTTCCCGTGGCCATCACCGTCTTTCCCGGCGAGAGCTATCAAGCCCCGGAGACCTGGGCCCGGCGCGCCTATCGCAACCTGACCTACTTCCATGAGGTCGACAAAGGCGGTCATTTTGCGGCCTGGGAGCAGCCCGAGCTTTTTTCCGCGGAGCTACGCGCCGCGTTCAAACCGCTTCGGCGCGCGAACTGACGCGCTCAGCGGCTCGACATGTCGATCAACGCGATTCCGCGAAAGCTTTTGCGGTTGCCAGACCGAGACCGGAAGCCGGCGGTCGATTAGCCGCTATAATTTGCTTGCATTCATCGATATGGGCCATGAATAGTGGCGGCCATGGCAAGCCAGGATTTCAACGATTTGCTGGCTTTCGTGGCCGTCGCCCGCGAGCGCAGCTTCACGAAGGCCGCTTTGAAACTGGGCGTGGTGCAATCGACGCTCAGCCATACGATCAAGCGCCTGGAATCGCAGATGGGGCTGCGGCTGCTCACGCGCACGACCCGAAGCGTCGGCCTGACCGAGGCGGGCGAGCGCCTTCAAAAATCGGTTGCGCCCCGCATCGAAGAGATCGAGCGCGATATCGCCGCATTGATGTCGCTGCGTGACAAGCCGTCGGGCACGATCCGGATCACGCTCTCGGACCATGCGCTGGACACGGTCGTCTGGCCGAAGCTGTCGCCAGACTTGGGAAAATACCCCGACCTCAAGGTCGAGTTCAGCCTCGACACGGCCTTCCGCAACATCGTCGAAGACGGTTTCGATGCAGGCATCCGCCTCGGCGAGAGCGTGGAGAAGGACATGATCGCGGTGCGTATCGGTCCAGACTGGCGGCTCGTCGCGGTCGCCTCGCCTGCCTATCTGAAGGAGCATCCGAAACCAAGACATCCGCAAGACCTGCTGAAGCACGTCTGCATCAAGCGGCGCGAGGCGGCCGGCGGCCACTACGTGTGGGAGTTCGCCAGGAACGGTCCCGACCTCCGGGTGCGCGTCGAGGGACAACTGACCTTCAATGATTCCCGGGCGATGATCGACGCCGCCGTCAAGGGTTTCGGCATCGCCTATGTCCCCGAGGACATGGTGACACGGCAGGTCCGGTCCGGTGAGCTCGTCATCGTGCTCGACGACTGGTCGCCGAAATTCGACGGCTACTATATCTATTATCCGACCTCGCGGCAGAACTCGGCCGCATTCAAGGTGATCGTCGACGCGCTCCGCCATCACGAAGCGCGAGGAAGGCGCCGCTAGTTTGCCTCGGCGGCTTCATGCGCGGCGCGCTGGCGCCGCTGCCGCGTCGCTCAACGATTCGACTGGTATGACCGAGAGCCAATCAGCTGCCGTCATTTCCCGTCGAGGAAAGCCCGCACCTTGCTCACGGTCTGCGCCGGCTGCTCTTCCATGATCCAATGTCCGGAGCCGGTGACGATACCGCCGTCAACCTTGGTGCCGACTTCGCGCATGATCGCCACTTGCTGATCGCCAAACGACTTTTCAGCGCCGAGGGCCAGGATCGGCATGTTCAACTTGGTCCCGGCAAAAACCTTGTTGTCCTTGGCGTCTTTCCCGAACGCTGCGAACTGCTCGAAGGCGTAATGCATGTTGCCTGGCCGGGCGTAGAGTTTCGCATAATGGTTGCGCGTCGCTTCGTCGATTGCCTTGGGGTCGGCCGACAGCTCATTGTAGAACCGGTCGAGATAGATGCGCTCGCGGCCCTTGACCAGGCGGTCGACGTCAGGGCCGCGGAAGTTGAAATGCCACAGCATGGGGCTTTTCAGGATTTCGTCCCAGGGCCCGATGCCGGGCAGCGGCGCGTCGATGACGACCCATTTGGTGATGCGGTCGGGATGTTGCGCCGCGAGCGCATAGCCCACCATGTTGCCGATGTCGTGCGTCACCAGATCGGCTTTCTGGACGTTGAGCTTGTCCATGACCATGGCGATGTCGACGCCCTGGTTTTTCTTGTCGTAACCGGCTGCGGGTTGCGACGAAAGCCCCATACCGCGCAGGTCCGGAACGATCACGGTGTGGTCCTTGTAGAGTGCCTTGGCGAGCGGCGCCCACATGTCTCCGGTGTCGCCGAAGCCGTGCAGGAGCACGACCGCCGGTCCCTGTCCGCCAACGCGGACATGCAGGGTGACGCCGTTGACCGAGATGCGCTGGATTTTGAAATCCGCGGGAAAGGGCTCCACGGCGGCAAGCGCGGATGGGCCGCTGCAGATGATCAGGATCGTCAGGATAGAGGCGAAGATTGCCGCGATGGATCGCGCGCCGGACGTCCGGCGGCTCGGGGCGAAACTGCACATTGTTGACCTGCTCGCTCTTGTGCCGAGCGCAACAACGTCGGCAATGCACGCATTGAAGTGATCCCGTCATCCAAGCATACCATGCTACCTATGACCAGATACTTCCGCGCATTGGGCCAGTCCCGGAGAAACTGTCTGCCTATCCCATCACCCCGCCGCGCTTGATTAGCTCCTTGCCGACAGCAGCCAGATGCACCTGGTCCGGCCCGTCGCCGATGCGGATGAAGCGGGCGTAGACGTAAGCACGCGCCAGGAACGTGTCCTGCGAGACGCCGGCGGCGCCGTGGATCTGGATGGCGCGGTCCATGACACGGGCGGCCATGCTGGGCACCACGATCTTGGCCGCCGCGATCAGGTCGCGCGCGGCCTTGTTGCCTTCGCGGTCCATCTTGTCGGCGGCTTGCAGCGTCAAGAGCCGCGCCTGCGCGATCTCACAGAACGAGTTTGCGATGTCCTCGCGCACCGAGCCCTGCTCGGCAAGCGGCCTGCCGAAGGCCACGCGGGAGACTGATCGCTGGCACATCAATTCGAGCGCGCGCTGGGCGCAGCCGATCAGCCGCATGCAATGGTGGATGCGGCCGGGCCCGAGCCGCCCCTGCGCGATCTCGAAGCCGCGGCCCTCGCCGAGCAGCATGTTTTCCGCGGGCACGCGGACGTTCTCGTAGACGATCTCGGGATGGCCGACCGGCGCGTCGTCATAGCCGTAGGTCAACATATCGCGGACGATGCGCACGCCCGGCGTGTTCCTGGGCACCAGGATCATGGATTGCTGGCGGTGGCGGTCGGGATCGTCGGGCGCGGTCTTGCCCATCACGATCAGGATCTCGCAATCCTCGTTCATCGCGCCTGAGGTGAACCACTTCCGGCCGTTGATGACGTAATCGTCCCCATCGCGCATGATGGCGCACTGGATGTTGGTGGCATCGCTGGAGGCGACCTGCGGCTCGGTCATCGAGAAGCCGGAGCGGATGCGGCCCTCCAGCAGCGGCTTCAGCCAGCGCTCCTGCTGCGCCCTGGTGCCGTAGTTTGCGAGCACCTCCATGTTACCGACATCGGGCGCGGAGCAATTGAAGACCTCGGGTGCCCAGAGGATGCGGCCCATGATCTCCTTCACCGGCGCATATTCGAGATTGGTGAGACCGGGGCCGTGCTCGCCCGACAAGAACAGGTTCCAGAGCCCCTGCTCCCGCGCCAGCCGCTTCAGCTCCTGCAGCACAGGCGGCGTCCTGTAGCGCGCGGCCTCCGGCTTCACCTGCTCGTAATAGACCTCCTCGACCGGCTCGACATGTGTCCGCATGAACTGCCGGACGCGCTCCTGGAGCTCCAGCGAACGGGCGGAGTGTTGAAAGTCCATTGGGTTCTCCTCTTCCCTTCTCCCCTTGTGGGAGAAGGTGGCGCGAAGCGCCGGATGAGGGGTTGTTTCAGCGAATGCCATTGTTAGAGGAGTGCGCGGAGATAGACCCCTCACCCGGCTTCGCTTCGCGAATCCACCCTCTCCCACAAGGGGAGAGGGTGCACCGTCTCTGCGGCTGCCCGTCAGGTCCCGCGCAACAGCTCGCTCGCCACCACCCAGTCGTTGCCGTCGAACTGGAGCATATAGCCGTCCTTGATCGGGCGGAAATCCTGCGGCGTGGTATTGAGCGTGATGCCGGGCATCAGCAGCGACAGCGGCACGCTTTTCAGGTTCGCGGCCTGCGCCATGATGTTCTCGCGCGTCAGATTGTCCTTGCACTGCTTCAGCAGCACCACCAGCGCCTCGGCGACGGTGTACCCGTAGAGGCCGGCGACGTTGTTGACGTCGGCATTGGGCAGGCGCTTCTTCATGAAGTCGATATAGGCCGTCATCGCCGGATCGTCCTTCGGCGTCTCGACGAACGGCTTGAGCGCGCCGAGCGAGAGCACGCCTTTGCCGGCCTCGAGGCCCGCAGGGACCATCACGGTCGCCTTGTTGGCGCAGCCGCTAGCGAGGAAGCGCGTCGGCTGCCAGCCGACCTCGTGGGCTTTCCGGATCGCCTGCGCGCAGGCGCGCGGCGTCACCGAATAGATCATGAAGACGTCGGCCTTGGTGTTCGCCAGCGTCAGCACCTGGGAATCGACGGTGGGGTCCGCGACCTCGAAGCTCGAGGCCATCGCGATCGCCTTGTCGGCGTCGGCGCCGAGCGCCTCCTTGACGCCGCGAAGATATTCCTTGCCGGCATCGTCGTTCTGGTAGAGCACGGCGAAGCGCGCGTTCGGGTTCTTGGCACGCGCATAGGCGACGTCGATCGCAGCCTCGCTGGTGTAGTTCGGCGCCCAGGGCAGCGCCATCGACCACGGCATGTTGGCCGGATCGTTCCATTTCGAGGCCGAGCTGATCAGAAACAGCTGCGGCACCTTGTTGCTGTTGAGATATTTTGCGATCGCCGAGCTCGGCGCGGTGCCCATGGTCGCGAAGATGAAGGCGACGCCGTCGCCTTCGACGAGCCGCCGCGCCGCCTCCATGGTCTTGGGCGGCGAGAACGCGTCGTCCAGCGAGATCAAATTGAGCTTGCGGCCGCCAACCCCGCCCTTCTCGTTGACCTCGTCGAAATAGGCCGCGATCACCTTGCCCGTGATGCTGAGCGGCGAGGCCGGCCCGCTATAGGGCATGGTGTTGCCGATCTTGATCTCGGTGTCGCTGACGCCCGGACCGTAGGATTTTTGCGCGGAGACGGATGTGGACAGGCAGGCGGCAGCGAGCGCTGCGGCCAGGGCCAAGGCGGCTTTCATGGTTTCTCCCCGGTGATCTCCGCGCGAGGCGGCCGCGCGGCGTGCTGCTTTTTGTCAGCGCGTCAGATCAGCGGAGTTCCGCAAGATGGTCTTGCGTCGAGTTGCTGATGGCTTAGCCGCGCCGCTTCAAGCTGAAGCCCAGGCTGATCCAGCCCGCTCCCGCCATGATCAGGTCGATGCCGAGGAACAGGCCGAGGATATAGACGCTGTTCACCGGCCAGCGCGCGACGATCAGCAGGCCGAGCAGCAGCGTGATGACGGCCGACAGCGCCACCCAGACCCACGGGCTCTCGCGCTTCATGCTGAAGGCGAGAAACAGCCTGACGGCGCCCGAGGCGATCAGCGAGGCGCCGAGAAACAACGTCAGCAGGACCGCCGCGAACAGCGGATTCTCGAAGGTCAGGAAGCCCGCGATCACGTAGAGCACGCCGAGCAAGGCCCAGATCAGGAACTTGCCCCAGCTCTTCATCTGGAACGCGCCGATGATCTCGGTGACGCCCGCGACGATCATCATGGCGCCGACCACGATCACGCTCGCCACCGTCGCCATCACCATGCTGCCGAGCGCAATGAAGCCGGCGATGAGATAGACGACGCCGAGCGCGACGATCCAGCCCCATTTGGCATGCAGCGCCGCGATGCCGGAGCCGAGACTTGGGTGATGTGACGTGTCCGAAGCACTGGTCATGACGGCCACTCCTGCTTGCGTAGCCCGGGGGCACGCGCCAGAATAGCACGCATCGTGCCGGGACGACAGCCAGCAGAGCACCCGTACCGGCAGTAACATTGACGCAAATCAAGATCGACTGCGGCGCGTCAGCCGCGCGACCGCTCCATCTCGAGCTCGGCCTTGAGGTTGTCGAGATCGCGGTAGATCGAAGCAATCGCGAGCACGCGGCCGTCCTTGCGGTACTTCAACAGGCAGTCCTTGCCTCCGATGCTGCCGTCGATCGCGACCTCGTCAAAGCTCTCGGCGTGGCCGACATAGTTGATCGGCACGTCGTAGTGTTGCGACCAGAAGAACGGCACCGCGTCGAAGCGCTCGCGCTTGCCGAGCATGTTGCGCGCCGCGGTCTGGCCCTGGCGTTCGGCAACGACCCAATGTTCGACGCGGATGGTTTGCCGGGAATGCGGATCGGGCCAGCGCGCGATGTCGCCGGCCGCGAAAATGCCGGCGACACTGGTCTCGAGATATTCGCTCACGCTGACACCGCGATCCGCCGCAAGGCCGGCGTGCTCGGCCAGCGCAAGGCGCGGCTTGACGCCGATGCCGACCACGACGAGGTCGGCTTCGATGACAGCTCCACTCTTCAGCGTGGCGCGGGTGCCGTCGAGCTTTTCGACTGTGTCCTTGAGATGAAAGATCACGCCGTTCTCTTCATGGAGCGACCGCACGAAGTCGCCCATCTCGGAGCCGAGCACCTTCTGCATCGGCCGCTCTTCCGGCGCGACCACGTGCACCTCGATCTTGCGTGCCCGCAAGGACGCCGCGACTTCGAGGCCGATGAAACTGGCGCCGATTACCAAAGCGCGCCTGGCACTCTCCGCGGCCTTGATGATGGCGCGGCTGTCGGCGACGGAGCGCAAGGTGTGGACATGCGGCTGGTCGGCGCCCGGGATCTGCAGTTTGACGGGCTCGGCGCCGGTCGCGAGCAGCAGCCGGTCGAACGGAAGCCTGTCGCCATTGCCGAGCGTGACGTTGCGCGTCTTCGCATCGATGGCGGAGACGTCGGTGTTGAGCCTGAGATCGATGCCCGCGTCCTGATAATAGTCCTGACCCCGCAGCGGCAGCCAATCCTCCGGTGCGTTGCCCGCGAGATAATCCTTGGAGAGGTTGGGCCGGTCGACCGGCATCGCGCCGTCATCGCTGAGCATGGTGATGGCGCCGGCAAAGCCCTCGCGCCGGAGCGTCTCGGCGGCCGCGAAGCCGGCTGCGCCGCCGCCGACGATGACGAATTTCTCCGGTGTCGGCGCGTTGCGATGAGCGGTCGACGGCTTTGGCGCCTCGCGCTTGCGCCGAACGATGATGTCGTCCCGATCGCGCGCGACCTCCCACACCGCCAGCGCGTTCAGGGCCGGCGGGCGGGTGGCTTCGCCCGTGCGCAAGGAGAAGCAGGCGTGATGCCAGGGGCAGCGGATGGTGTCTCCCACCACCAGGCCCTCGGCGAGCGGCCCGTGGTAATGGCTGCAGGCCGGCTCGATCGCAAAGATCTCGCTGCCGGCCTGCACCAGCAGGACGTCCTCCTCGCCGACATGACCGAGCAGTTTGCCATCCCTGAACGCGGTCAGCGACACGCCTTTGCTCAGGTCGGGTCCGCTCGGCTTGTTGTTCTCGGTCATGGCGCCGTCTCCTTGAGCAGTCGCGGGTCAATCGTCCGAATTGGCGAGCCCCAACAGTTCCTGGCGCGTCAGCGCATTGTCGCGGAATACGCCCAGCATGCGGCTGGTGACGAGATCGGTCCCGGGCTTGTGGGCGCCGCGCGTCGTCATGCAGTGATGCGTCGCCTTGATGATGACGCCGACGCCTTCAGGCTTGAGCACGTCGTTGATGGTATTGGCGATCTGCGCGGTCATCTTCTCCTGGATCTGGAGGCGCTTCGCGTAGATGTCCACCACGCGCGCAAGCTTGCTGATGCCGACGACACGGCCCTGCGGGATATAGGCGACCCAGGCGCGGCCGACGATCGGCGCTATGTGGTGCTCGCAATGGCTCTCGAAGCGAACGCCGCGCAGCACGATCATCTCGTCATAGCCTTCGATCTCCTCGAAGGTCTTTTGCAGGATTTCCGTCGGATCCTGCGCATAGCCGGAAAAATACTCTTCGAAGGCACGTGCGACCCGGTCCGGCGTGTCACGCAGACCGTCGCGCGCGGGATCGTCACCGGCCCAACGGATCATGGTTCGGATCGCCTGCTCGACCTCCGGCCTGTCAGGCCGTTCGACCGGCGCCTGCGCCACCGCGACACGTTCCAGCTTGCGCACTTGTGACTTCATCGAGATCCTCCCCTGCAACGCGCCGCATACAGAAGCGGCTCCTCAGCTTGGACGGCTGCAATCGCAAAAGGTTCCCAGGATCAGGAAAAATCGGAGGGATGGCAGACAAGCCGGCCGGCCGGACGAGAAAGGGCCTTTATGAGGCCGCTTTCCGGACCTCGACCACCGCCTGCGCCCATTCGGCCGGCCGCTCCTGCGGCAGGTTGTGGCCGGCATCGGCGAAGACACGCCGCTCGAATGGGCCCTCGAACTTGCGCGCGTGATGGGCGGTGCCGGGATTGACGCCGTCGCTGTCGCCGTCGATCGCGATGGTCGGGACGCGGATCGGCGGTTGGCCCGCGAGCTTCGCCTCGATCGCGGCATAGGCGGGGTCGCCCGCGACCAGCGCGTAGCGGTGGCGGTAGGAGTGGATCACGACATCGACGAAGTCAGGATTGTCGAACGACACCGCGCTCCGTTCGAACGTCGTGTCGTCGAACGCCCATTTCGGCGACCACATCGCCCAGAGCTGGCGGGCAAAGCCACGCCGGTTGCGCTCCAGCGCGCGGCGGCCGCGCTCGTTGTGGAAGAGATATTGGTACCAGAGCGCCGCCTCTTCCGGCGGCGAGGCCGGCTCCATGGCGCGGGCGATGTTCTGGATGTTGTAGGAGTTGCCGGAGACGAGGCCGACAACGCGCTCCGGATAGAGCGCAGAGACCACGCAGGCCGCGCGCCCGCCCCAGTCATAGCCGCCGACGACGGCACGCTTGATGCCGAGCGCGTCCATGAAGGCCAGCAGATCCGCGCCGAGCGCCGCCTGCTCGCCGGAGCGCGGCGTGTCCGCGAAGCGAAACCGCGTCGGCCCATAGCCACGCAACCAGGGCACCAGCACCCGCGCGCCGGCCTCGGCAATGATCGGGGCGGCCTCGGCATAGGCGTTCACGTCATAGGGAAAGCCGTGGCCCATGATGCAGGGCCAGCCGTCCGGCGCGCCGTATTCGTGATAGGCGATGTCGAGGATGTCCGTGGTGACGGTTTTTTGTTGCATGATTTGCTCACGGAGTTGCGCGGTCGTAGGCCGGATGAGCGAAGTGATATCCGGAATCTGGCGCGGCCGGCCACGGATGTCGCTACGCTTATCCGGGCTATAGGGCTATCTCTGCGGGCCGGATAGCGAGATGTCGCGCTCGGCGCGGAAGACGTTGCTGTAGAGGTTGGCGATCCATTGCCGGCCGATCTCGGTCTTGTTGAGGTAACCGATCTCGGTCTGGATGTGCGGTGCGACGCTGTTCCAATAGAATTGTGGATAGCGGTTCACGATGTCGGCCGGTGAATCGTAGCCGAGCTGGCGATTGATGCCGACTTCCTCGAACTCGTAATAGAGCGCGTTGGCCTTGCGCAGATAGTTGGGATCGCCGAGCTGGCCGATGAAATCGGCGGCGCGCAGGATCGAGGCATCGACGTCATACTCATGGCCCTCCTGAGCCGGAAAGCGCGTTCCCTCGATAGCGCGGGCGATGCGTTCAGGATCAAGACCGGGAATGTGCTGCAGCCGCCGCGAGACATAGAGCTTCGAGCGGTCGACGTGATACATCATCAAGCTGGCGTCGGAGGCACCACGCGGCAACGAGATCTTGGTGTCGGCGGCATCGATGACGAAGCCGTCGATGTCATCCTCCTCGAACAGCCCGCGGACATAGCCGATATCGTGGGCGAGGCAGGCGATCAGGACATGGACGTAGTCCTCGGCCGTCAGGTGGGTATGGAGATTTCGGCCACTGAGGATCGAATGGCCCGCCAGCGTCACCAGCATCGTATGTTCGATATTATGGTAAAGGGCATCGCTGTTACCGATGCATTCCATCGCGGTGCGGGTTGCGCTCTCGACCATGCTTGCAGCGGTCTCGCCGTACCGACGCCGCATAAACGTACCCAGCAGCTTCTCCAGGGATTCAGCCGCCAGTCTCGGCAACGTCATCATGGATGCAGCCCCGCGTGTCGGTGGTGTCCCATGTCAGCTCCCGAAGTCTCGTTCTTGTCCTCGACGCAACGACCCAGCATAGCCCATCTTGGGCCGAGTGACCAAACCCCCGGGAACGCGATTACGGAAATATGTTACCGTTGTGCTATGCAAGATCGCGGTTGCGGTGAAGGCACGGCACACCCCGGCGGCGAGCCCGGCCGACGAGGCCGCGTTTATTCCACCATCACCACGTCCACGGCGACGCCGAGCTTCTGCTTCGGCGAGCCGACGATGATGCCGTCAACCGGCGAGACGTCCGAAAAGTCGCGCCCGACCGCAAGCACGATATGGTCGTTGGCAATCAGCAGATCGTTGGTCGGGTCGAAATCGACCCAGCCAAGCTCCGCCCCGCACCACAGCGACACCCAGGCATGGGTGGCATCGGCGCCTTGCAGGCGGGCCTGGCCCGGCGGCGGAATGGTGCGTAGGTAGCCGCTGACATAGGCTGCCGGCAGACCGAGCCCGCGCAGCCCTGCGATCATCACATGGGCAAAGTCCTGGCAGACGCCGTGTCGCTTGTCGAAGACCTCGTCCAGCGGCGTCGAGATCACCGTCGCCTTGGGGTCGTAGCGAAACTCGGTGCGGATGCGATGCATGAGATCGACCGCGCCCTCGAGGATGCCCGCGCCCGGCGCAAAGCTCATCCCCGCATAGGCGCTGACCGGACGCAGCACCGGCACCAGCGGGCTCGCGAAGACATAGCCGACCGGCGAGGACGGCCCGAGGCTGGTCGCCTCGAAGGCGATGTCGCGGATGCTCTCCCAGCTCGGGCTGCCCGCATCGCGCGTCGGCGGCTTACGTGACACGGAGACACGCGAACGCGAGTCGATCCGCAAATTGCGATGCGCCGCTTCGATCACCACACTCTCCGTCAGAGTGCCGAAGAAATCGCGCCGGACGTGGCGCTCGGCGGGACGCGGGCGGATATCGACCTTGTGCGAGATCAGCTCCTGGCCGCCGCCGCTCCTCGGCTCCAGCCGCAGCGTGCAGCGGGCGAAGCTGACCGGATTCTCGTACTCGTAGGTGGTGACGTGACGGATGTCGTAGATCACGCCAGCCCCGTCAGCTTTTCCGGCCGGGCGGCATTGGGGCCGTGCGGGAAGTAGTGCTGACCGATCGCCTCGGCGAGGCTGAGCAGGTCCTGCTCCAGCGCGAACAGCGACTTGACCTCGAGCTTCTCGGCCTCCGCGGTCGCCAGCATCGCCTGCATCGCCACCGCAAGGCGCTGCGGCTTCTCGATCAGGCCGTGCTCCTTCAGGCTCGGCAGCGCGGCGATGTGCTCGTTCAGCGTCGTCACCTGGAACGCCACCGAACGTGGATTATAGCCGTCGAGCACGGCAAGGTCGCGCACCGGCGCCAGGATCGGCGCCAGCAGATAGCGCGAGCGATAGGTGATCTGGCAATCCACCAGCGTCAGCAGGATGTCGAGATCCTCATCGCCGGCCTCGTCATAGGCGAACTGGCGGGTGAAGCGCGTGGTGTTGATGGCGCGCTCGGTGCGGCGGCCGATGTCGAGAAAGCGCCAGCCGGCGGCGCGGTTCATGTTCTCCTGCGCCAGCCCTGCGAGGCTCGCGAGTTCCTGCAAGGTCAGCTCGGCCGCGCTCAGCACGCCGTCGTCGCCCTCGACCTGGTAGGCCAGGCGCTCGGCCATCTCGGTGATGACCTGCCAGGCATCGGGCGACAGCCGCTCGCGCAAGGAGGTCGCCGTGCGCTGCGCCGCGCGCACCAGCGACAACGCCGAGCCGAAACGTTCCGCGCTCTGCAACGCTTCGGCGGTGATCCGCCCGGGCGCGGCGCGCGAGGTTTGCGAGATCGCGCCCCAGGCCACCAGCAGGCGCTGGATGCGTTCGCCAGATTGCAGCGAGGCCGCGGTGCCCTTGTTGGGCCCGCTCGGCGAGCCCAAAGCGCGCACCAGCCGCAGCGTCGCCTCGGCGCGTTCGAGATAGCGGCCGAGCCAGAACAGATTGTCGGCGGCGCGGCTCGGCAGCACGCCGGCGATGCGGCGGATGCGGACCTTGTCGGTCGCCGGCAGCAGCGTCGCGGTCGAGACCTGCTTGTCGGAGACCACCCAGACGTCGGCGGCGCGCGCGCCGTCGCCCATCGACACCGCGCGCGCATCCGGCTGCTCGGCGATGCGACAGAAGCCGCCGGGCATGATGGCCCAGCCGTCGGGCGTCGCCGCCGCGAACACGCGCAGCACGAAGGGCCGCGGCGTGATCTGGCCCTGCTCCCACACCGGCATGGTCGACAGCCGCACCACCTCCTGGCCGACATAATCCATGCCGCGTGCGGCGATGGCGTCGATCAGGCGCTGGCGGTCGCTCGCATCCAGCTCGCTCGCGAGCACCGGTCCCGCGCTGTCGAAACCGGGCACGCCGCGCCGGTAGGCGCCTTCGATCGCGACCTCGTCGAGCCGCGACAGCACCTCCTCGCGCGCGCTGCGCTGGCCGCACCACCAGGTCGCGATGTGCGGCATCTTCAGCTCTTCGCCGAGCAGGCGGCGGCTGAGCGCCGGCAGGAAGCCGAGCAGCGCCCGCGCCTCCAGCACGCCCGAGCCCGGCATGTTGGCGACGACGACGCCGTCCTTGCGCAGCACGTCGATCAGGCCGGGCACGCCGAGATGCGAGGAGGTGTCGAGCTCGAGCGGATCGAGCGAATTGGAATCGACCCGGCGCAAGAGCACGTCGAGCCGCTTCAGCCCGGCGACGGTGCGGATGTGGACGCGGTTGTCGCTGACCGCGAGATCGTCGCCCTCGACCAAGAGGAAGCCGAGATAGCGCGCCAGCGTCGCATGCTCGAAATAGGTCTCGCTGAAGCTGCCGGGGGTGAGCACGCCGATCCGGGGCTCGTCGCGGTCGGCGCGCGCACGAAGACTGTCGCGGAACGCCTCGAAGAACGGCGCGACGCGCGGCACGTTCATCGACTTGTAGAGGTCGGAGAAGGCGCGCGAGAGCACCAGACGGTTCTCCAGCGCGTAGCCCGCCCCCGACGGCGCCTGGGTGCGGTCGCCGAGCACCCACCAGCGGCCGTCGGGTCCGCGGCCGACGTCGGCGGCATAGATCGACAGATAGCGCCCGCCCGGCGGCGGCACGCCGCAGACGGGGCGGAGATATTCGGGACTGCCGGCAATCGCGGCCGCCGGCAGTGCGCCTTCCGCGACCAGCCGGCCCTCGCCATAGATGTCGGCCAGCACCAGTTCGAGCAGCTCGGCGCGCTGGGTGATGCCGGCGCAAAGCTGCTGCCAGTCGGCCTCGTCGATCAGGAGCGGCAGATGGCTGATCGACCACGGCCGGTCGGCGCTGTCGCCGGGCGCACGGTAGGTGACGCCGGCCTCGCGCAGATGGCGGTCGGCCATGCCGAAGCGACGCTCGATCTCGTCGGGCGCGAGCGCGCCGAAGGCATCGAAGAAGCGGCTCCAGACCGCACGCGGGGCGCCGTCGGGGCCCAGGAACTCGTCGGGGATGCCAGGCAAGCGGCGATAGTCGCGGACCCATTGGGCAAAGCGGCGCTGGCCTTCACGCTGGCCTTGCGCCCTACCCGCCTTGTCCTGCTCGGCTGCGCCCTCGCTCATGCGCCTCTCCCTGCCCCACCATCATACTCATTGCAGGAGCGGGGTCCGCAAGTCGAGGGTCAGCGGAAACTCATTTGTGCGTTCCTCGGGCGGCGGCTGGACCGGCCCCGGCGTATGGCCGTGGTCCTGGAAACGCGCCAGCCGCCGCGCCTCGGCCTCGTAGGTGTTGACTGGCTTGGTGTCGTAGCTGCGGCCGCCGGGATGGGCGACGTGGTAGACGCAGCCGCCGAGCGAGCGGCCGTTCCAGGTATCAATGAGATCAAAGGTCAGGGGCGCATGCACCGGAATGGTCGGGTGCAGGCCGGAGGCCGGCTGCCACGCCTTGAAGCGGACCCCGGCCACGGCCTCGGAGGAGCGGCCGGTCGCGGTCATCGGCAGGCGGCGGCCGTTGCAGGTGACGATGTGGCGACCCTCGACGAACCCTTCGGCCTTGACCTGAAGCCGCTCGACCGATGAATCGACATAGCGCACGGTGCCGCCGGCCGAGCCCTCCTCGCCCAGCACGTGCCAGGGCTCCAGCGCCTGACGCAGCTCCAGCGTCACGCCGCCATGATGGACGCGGCCGAAAGCGGGGAAGCGGAATTCGAGCTGGGCCAGATACCATTCCGGCTCGAACGGATAGCCGAACTGCTTCAGCTCGGTGAGAACGTCGAGAAAATCCTCCCAGATGAAATGCGGCAGCATGAAGCGGTCGTGCAGCGCCGTGCCCCAGCGCACGAACTTGCCGGCCTGCGGCTCGCGCCACATCTTCGCGATCAGCGCGCGGATCAAGAGCTGCTGCGCCAGCGACATGCGCGGATCGGGCGGCATCTCGAGCGCGCGGAATTCGACGAGGCCGAGCCGGCCGGTCGAGCCCTCCGGGGAATAGAGCTTGTCGATGCAGATCTCGGCGCGATGGGTGTTGCCGGTGATGTCGACGAGCAGATGCCGGAACAGCCGGTCGACCAGCCATAGCGGCGTCTGGGTGCCCGGTGGCGGCACGTGCGAGAGCGCGATCTCGAGTTCGTAGATGCTGTCGTGGCGGGCTTCGTCGATGCGCGGCGCCTGGCTGGTCGGGCCGATGAACAGGCCGGAGAAGAAATAGGACAGCGACGGATGCCGCTGCCAGTGCAAGACCAGACTCTTGAGCAGATCGGGCCGGCGTAGGAACGGCGAGTCCTGCGGCGAGGAGCCGCCGACCACGACGTGGTTGCCCCCACCTGTGCCGGTGTGGCGGCCGTCCACCAGGAAGCGGTTGGCGCCGAGGCGAATCTTGGCGGCATCCTCATAGAGCCCGACGGTGATGTCGACCGCCTCACGCCAATTCCTTGCCGGCTGGACGTTGACCTCGATCACGCCGGGATCGGGCGTCACCTTGATGACCTCGACGCGCGGATCGAACGGCGGCGGATAGCCCTCGACATGGACCTGGAACTGCATCTCTTCCGCTGTGGCTTCGAGCGCCGTGATCAGCTCGAGATAGTCCTCGATCCGCTCGACCGGCGGCATGAAGGCGCAGAGCACGCCGTCGCGGACTTCGATCGACAGCGCAGTACGCACCGGAACAGACGTGTTGAGATGCTCGGGCTCGACCCGCGGCGGCGATTCCGGGCGCGCCGGAAGGCTGAACACCGGCAGCTTGCCGCGCGCCTCCATCGGATCCCGCTCGATAATGTAGGGATATTGATTGGGCGGGACGTAGCCGAGCGAGCCGAGCGGCAAGCGCAGGCCGAGAGGCGAATCGCCGGGCATCAGGAACAGATGATTGCGCCGGAGAGCCCAACGCTCGCTGCGCCAGCGCGGCGGCGCGTTCCAGCGCTGCACCGGCAGCACGAAGCCGCGCGGCGTGTTGAGGCCCTGCTCGAACACGCGCGCCATCCGCGCGCGCGCTTCCGGATCGGACAATTTGGAGTCGGACGGATCGACGTTGACGGGCAACTCGGCTTCCTTCTGGAGCCAGTAGGCAGTGTCCTCGTAAGCCGGGATGATGTAGCCGGGATCGAGCCCGAGCCGTGCCACCGTACCCTCCATGAAGGCCTCAGCATCCTTCGTCTCGGCGCGCCGCGGATTCCCGATCCTGGCGATCAGGTCGGCATTCTTCCAGATCGGCACCCCGTCCTTGCGCCAGTACAGGCCAAACGCCCAGCGCGGCAGGCTCTCGCCCGGATACCATTTGCCCTGGCCGTAATGCAGAAGGCCGCCGGACGCGAAGCGCGTGCGCAGGCGGCGGATCAGATCGTCGCCCAGCGCGCGCTTGGTCGGGCCGACGGCCTCCGTGTTCCACTCGGCAGCTTCGAGATCGTCGACCGAGACGAAGGTGGGCTCGCCCCCCATGGTGAGCCGCACGTCCTGCGCGGCGAGATCGCCGTCGACCTGCTCGCCGAGATCGTTGAGCCGCGCCCAGGATTCGTCGGAGAAAGGCTTGGTGATGCGCGGCGCCTCGCGAATGCGGCGCACGCTCATGTCGAAGGCGAACTCGACCTCGGCAAAGCCGGCGCTGCCGGAAATCGGCGCAGCCGAGCGGTAATGCGGCGTGGCGGCGACCGGGATGTGGCCCTCGCCCGCGAGCATGCCGGAGGTCGCGTCGAAACCGATCCAGCCGGCGCCGGGCAGATAGACCTCGGCCCAGGCGTGCAGGTCGGTGAAGTCGTTCTCCACTTCCGGCGGTCCCTCGATCGGATCGATGTCCGGGCGGATCTGGATGAGGTAGCCGGAGACGAAGCGCGCGGCGAGCCCGAGATGCCGGAAGGTCTGGATCAGGAGCCAGGCGGAGTCGCGGCAGGATCCGGCGCCCGAGGCGAGCGTCTCCTCCGGCGTCTGCACGCCCGGCTCCATGCGGATGATGTAGCGGACCTTCTTCTGAAGTTCGCGATTGAGCTCAACCAGGAAGTTGACGGTGTTCGGAGCGTCCTGCGGGATCGAATCGAGATATTTCGCAAACAGGCGATCGGGCTTGATGGTCTCCAGATAAGGCGCCAGTTCGGTCTTCAGGTCGTTCGGATAGTCGAACGGAAAGCTGTCGGCATAGGGCTCGACGAAGAAGTCGAACGGGTTGACCACGGTCATCTGCGCCGTGAAGTCGACCTCGATCTTCAATTCGGTCGTCTTCTCCGGGAAGACATAGCGGGCGAGCCAGTTGCCTTGCGGATCCTGCTGCCAGTTCACGAAATGGTTGGCTGGCGTGACCTTGAGCGAATAGCTCATGATCGGCGTGCGCGTATGCGGCGCCGGCCGCAGGCGGATGGTCTGCGGGCCGACGTCGATCGGGCGATCGTATTTGTAGTGCGTGACGTGGTGTAATGCGACGTAGATCGACACGGGGTGCGATGCTCCAGCAGCTTTTTTGAGCAGAACACCTGATGTCAGCGCGATCAAGCACTAACAACGGGCAGGGCGTGCCTAGGAAGTATCCCGTCAGCCCGGCGGGCGAACTACGATGTCGGAGTTTGGCGCTCTGAACCTTCCGCGGCGTCATGGCCGGGCTTGTCCCGGCCATCCACGCCCTTCGCTGCAGTATCAAAGAACGTGGATGCCCGGGACAAGCCCGGGCATGACGACCTCTTGTGGGGCCACGCAATTACCCTCTTCGCGCGGCCCTACGCCGCCGACGTCAGCCGCTGCAAAAACTGCGTCACCTCGCGCCGGAGGGTCTCGACTTCGCCGTGGACGCGTTCGGAGGCGCTGTTGACGCGGCTGGCGACGCGCCCCGTATCGGCGGCGGCTTCGCTGATGCCTGACACGTTGGAGGACACTTGCGAGGTGCCGACTGATGCTTCCTGGACGTTGCGGGCGATCTCGCGGGTCGCGGTGCCCTGCTCCTCGATCGAGGCGGCGATGCTTGCGGTGATACCGTCGATCTCTGCGATGGTCTGCGCAATCGCCTCGACGGCTGCGACCGAGTTGGTGGTCGATTGCTGCATCTCGCCGACCTTGGCGCTGATCTCCTCGGTGGCCTTCGCGGTCTGGTTGGCGAGGCTCTTGACCTCGGAGGCCACGACGGCGAAGCCGCGGCCGGCCTCGCCTGCCCGCGCCGCCTCGATCGTGGCGTTGAGCGCCAGCAAATTGGTCTGCTCGGCAATTTCGCTGATCAGCTTGACGACGTCGCCGATCCGCAGCGCGGCATCCGCGAGGTTGCGAATCTCGCTGCCGGCACGATTGGCCTCATCGACGGCGCGCCCGGTGCTCGTGGTCGAGCCGGCCACCTGGCGGCTGATCTCGGCGATCGAGGATGCGAGCTGTTCCGCGGCGCTCGCCACCGTCGCAACGTTGTTCGACGCCTGATCGGACGCACTGCGCATGCCGGAGGTCTGACGGTTCGTCGTCTCCGCCGCCGCCGCCATCTGGCCGGCATCGGATTCGAGGTCGGTTGCGGCGCTCATCAGGCTGCCCGCGACTTCGTCGAGATGAGTGCCGAACTGCTTTGCGAGGCCGGCGATCTCGACCACGCGGCGACCGAGGCTGTCGGTGCCGGCATTGATGACGGTGGCCGAGCGGCGGAACGAACCGGGCAATCCGCGCGCGAGGATCTTGCGGAAATACTTGCCGCGGCTGGCATAGTCCATCGATGCCGAAGCCTCGCGGACGAAGGCGTCGGCGATGTCGAGCATGTCGTTGACCGACGTCTGGATGGCGCCGATCCGGCCGGCCTGGCGCTCGCTCAGGATCCGCGCTTCGAGATCGCCGCGCGCCGCCTTGCGGCAGACATCGGCGACCTCATCGACGGCCACCGCCGTGCGATGCTGACACCAGAGCGCGTAGCCGAGCAGCAGGATCGCCGCGCCGAGCGGCGCTGCACTGATGATTCCGGTCCAGCCGAGCAGCGAGAGGACGAACGCGATGCTGGCGAGAAGGCACGCGACTGCGGTCGCTCCCTGCGCCTTAGAGAGAGAGCACAAATTCATCGTAACCGACACCGTTTTGCTTGAGCAGACCGACCATCATTTCGAAGCTCGCACGCATGCCGTCCTTGGCATTGGCGTGGCGCGCCTCTTCCGCGCAGAGCGCCTTGTAGATCGGTTTGATTTTCTCGACCGGCGCCGGATCGGGCCTGCGTCGATTGGAATGATAGCCGATGATGTTGCCGTGATCGTCGAGCGTCGGGGTGACATGGGCGAACACCCAATAGTGGCTGCCATCTGCCGCTAGATTGACGACGTAGGCGAAGATTTCCTGCTTGGCCTGGAGCGTATCCCACAGCAGCTTGAAGACGCAGCGCGGCATGTCGGGATGGCGGATCAGGCTGTGGGGCGCGCCCATCAGCTGCTTCCAGGGGTATTTCGCCATGCGGAGAAAGACGTCATTGGCGTAGGTGATGCGGCCTTTGAGATCGGTCTTCGATACAATCAGCTCCTCCTCACCGAGGAGATTTTCCACCCCCGTGGGACGTATCGCTTGCATCGGTTCGATCCTTAAAGGCCGGCCCACCACGCTGTGGAGCCGCATCGCCCCCTGTCTACGGCAACAGTGTTAATCAGGTGTAAGCCGCGGATCCCCAGCGAAGGAACCTCGCCTCCGTATCATTA
This sequence comes from Bradyrhizobium sp. TM102, assembly GCF_009176685.1. Taxonomy (NCBI): domain Bacteria; kingdom Pseudomonadati; phylum Pseudomonadota; class Alphaproteobacteria; order Hyphomicrobiales; family Nitrobacteraceae; genus Bradyrhizobium; species Bradyrhizobium sp. TM102. Next base: position 5,760,593 of record NZ_AP021855.1, read on the forward strand.
CGTAGCGAACGATCGGTGCAATTCGCGCAACCACACGCGCCGCTCATCGGCCGCGCGTATCCCCCAATGACACGCAATTGCATGTGTGGTGCGCGAAGCGCGGCTACATCGTCGCGCCGAGCACCCAGGGCGCGAACTCGGCACCGCCGAAATCAAAGCTCTCGCTCTTGGTCGGCTGACCCGAGGCCGTCTTGAGGATGAGATCGAAGATGCGCTGGCCGCATTGCTCGACGCTCTCCTCGCCTTCGAGGATGGTGCCGCAATTGACGTCCATGTCCTCTTCCATGCGCTTGTACATGGGCGTGTTGGTGGCGAGCTTGATCGAGGGCGCCGGCTTGCAGCCGAACACGCTGCCGCGGCCCGTGGTGAAGCAGACGAGATTGGCACCGCCGGCGACCTGCCCGGTTGCCGCGACAGGGTCGTAGCCGGGCGTGTCCATGAAGACGAAACCCTTCTTGGTGATGGGCTCGGCGTAACGCAGCACCTCGACGAGGTTGGTGGTGCCGGCCTTCGCCATCGCACCGAGCGATTTTTCAAGAATGGTGGTGAGGCCGCCGGCCTTGTTGCCGGGGCTCGGATTGGCGTTCATCTCGGCGCCTTCGCGCTCCGTGTATTCGTCCCACCAGCGCATCAGGTCGACCAGCTTCTCGCCGACCTCGCGGCTGACGGCGCGTCGCGTCAAGAGATGCTCGGCGCCGTAGGTCTCCGGCGTCTCCGACAGGATCACGGTGCCGCCGTGGCGCACGATGAGGTCGCTCGCAGCTCCGAGCGCGGGATTGGCCGATACGCCAGAATAGCCGTCCGAGCCGCCGCATTGCAGGGCCACGGTGAGTTCGCTCGCCGGCACCGTCTCGCGCTTAACCTTGTTGGCGTCAGCCAGCGCTTCGCGCACGAAGGCGATGCCTGCCTCCACGGTCTTGCGGGTACCGCCGACCTCCTGGATGTCCATCGCGCGCAGGCGTCCTGCGAGCTTCTGCTCCTCCATCAGACCACCGATCTGGTTCACCTCGCAGCCGAGGCCGAGCACGATGACGTGGGAGAAATTGACGTGGCGCGCATAGCCGCCGAGCGTGCGGCGGAGCAGCGCCAAGGGCTCGTTCTGCGTCATACCGCAGCCGGTCTTGTGAGTCAGCGCGACCACGCCGTCGACATTGGGGAAATCGGCCAGCGGATTGTCGCCGGTGAAGGGATTCTTCTTGAAGACGTCGGCGACGAGGCTTGCGACATGCGCGCTGCAATTCACCGAGGTGAGGATGCCGATATAGTTGCGCGTGGCGACGCGGCCGTCCGGGCGGCGGATGCCTTCGAAGGTCGCCGGCAGGTCGAAATTCGGCGTCGGCTTGACGTCGGCGCAATAGGCATAGTCTTTTGAAAAGTCGCCCATGCCGATGTTCTGCACGTGCACGTGCTGGCCCGGCGCGATCGGAATGGTCGCAAAGCCGATGATCTGGCCGTAGCGGATGACGGGCTCGCCCACCGCGATCGGCTTGATCGCGACCTTGTGCCCGGAGGGGATGCGCTCGACCGTGGTCACGCCGTCGGCGACGACGGTGCCGGGCGGCAGGCTGGCACGCGCGATCACCACGCCATCATCGGGATGCAGGCGGATGACGGGGCTGATGGTCATGGATATCTCCTGTATCGAAATGATCGTGCCCCGGACGCAGCGCAGCGTGAAACGATGCGCTGCTGATCCGGGGTCTGGTTGTTACGTCATGCGCTTCGTTAGCGACTGGGTCCCGGCTCTGCGCTGCAGCGCTTTGCGCTGCAACGCGTCCGGGACACGAGATCAGGCCTTCCCGCCCGAATCCTTGCGGGTCGCGTTGACCTGCATCTTGGCGTAGGTCGTCATCAGGCCGACCTCGTTCGACAGCGTCACCAGCTTGAAGCCCATGTTGATGGCGCGCGCTGCGCCTTCGGCGCCGCTGCAATGGATGCCCGGGTTGAGGCCGCGCTTGCCGCATTCCTTGATGATCTTCTCGTAGATCGCGAGGATCTCGGGCTCGCTGCGGTCGAGCTTGGGCTCGAGGCCGTAGGAGAAGCCGAGATCGGAGGGTCCGATATAGACGCCGTCGATGCCTTCGACGTCGAGGATCGCTTCCATGTTCTCGACCGCGGTCTTGGTCTCCATCATCGGCAGCAGGATGGTGTCGGCATTCGCGGTCTTCTGATACGAGCCGGCGGTGCCGTACATGCCGGCGCGGATCGGGCCGTTGGAGCGCACGCCCTGCGGCGGATATTTGGAATAGGAGACGAGGTTCCTGGCTTCCTGCGGCGTGTTGACCATCGGGCAGATCACGCCATAGGCGCCGCCGTCGAGCACCTTGCCAATGATGCCGGGCTCGTTCCAGGGCACGCGGACCATCGGCGTGACCGGATGCTTGTCCATGGCCTGGAAGCACTGCACCATCGAGAGATAGTCCTGCACGCCATGCTGCATGTCGACGGTGACGCTGTCGAAGCCGCATTGCGCGATCATCTCGGCCGAGAAGCCGGAGGGTATAGCGAGCCACGCGTTGACCACGGCCTTGCCCGACTTCCAGATTTCCTTGACCTTGTTCGCCACGTTGCCTTCCTTCTTTGTTGTTTGGACCGTGTTATTTGGACCTTCGTCACCATGACGAGCGCCGCGACAGCACGACCCGCTGTTAGCGCGAACCGGAGCGCCGCGCTACGCTCGCAATGACGCAACGCCTATGCGCTCGCGCGCTGGATACTGACTTCGCTGACGCCGACCCCGCTAGCGGCGCTCACTATTGCCGCCCGGGTGTCGCCCGGCAAGGGGACGCCGTTTCGAGGCCGCTCTGTCACGATTTTCCGCCCCGGATCGCCCGGAATCGGCCGACCCCGATCCCACCGCCAGCGTCGTCCACCTTCGAATCGACGTCAAACCGTCGCCCGACGCCCCCGGTTCCGGCCGTCATGCCGCTCACTCCTCCGCATTGGCCTCCTCGCTTGCGCCAAGCTCTGCAAGACTCTGTTCGAGCGCGCCGAGCATCTCCTGCAATTCGGCGAGCTTGCGTGCACCGAAGCGTCGCGTGATCTCGGCATAGATCGCCTCCGATGTCGGCGCCACCGAGGCCATCAGCTTCACGCCCTCTTTCGAGATCGAGACCATGCTGCGACGCTGGTCCGCCTTGGCGGTCTTGCGTTCGATCAGATTGCGCGCCTCGAGATCGCGCAGGATGCGCGACAGGCTCGGTCCAAGCAGGAACGCCGTGCGCGCGAGTTCCGTGACCTCGACGGCTTCAATGGCCGCCAGTGCACGCAGGATGCGCCATTGCTGCTCGGTCAAGCCGTGCTCGCGCAGCGAGGGACGAAACTGCCGCATCACCGCTTCGCGGGCCCGCAGCAGCGACATCGGCAGCGAGCGCGAGAAATCGCGCATCGGCACCTGTCTTGCGGTAGGTCCTGCGGCAGGCGCGCTTCCGTTGGCCGGATCAGCCGGTCTCTTCACCATGATGCCCTTTCAAACCGCAAAACGTTTGCAGTGCAGCAAGCCGAAATCGTGTTTGACGCATTCATTTAACATGTTAAGTATCTCCCGGCACCCCAATTTGTAAGATCACAAATGGCGCTTTCCAACGACGATATCCAAGCTTGCGCGAGGCGTCTGCACGAGGCGGAGAAGACCCGCGTGCAGATCCGGCAGCTGTCGCAGGATTTCCCCGGCATCACGATCAACGACGCCTACGCGATTCAGAAGGCCTGGGTCGACGTCAAGATCGCCGAGGGACGCATCGTCAAGGGCCACAAGATCGGCCTGACCTCGAAGGCGATGCAGAGCGCGCTCAATATCGACGAGCCCGATTCCGGCGTGCTGCTCGACGACATGTTCTTCGCCGATGGCGGGATCATTCCGACCGAGCGCTTCATCGCCACACGCGTCGAGGCCGAGCTCGCCTTCGTCATGAGCAAGCGGCTCGCGGGGCCGGGCTGCACGCTATTCGACGTACTCAACGCCACCGATTTCGTGGTGCCGGCACTTGAAATTCTGGACACCCGCATCGAGCGCGTCGATCCCAAGACCAAGGCGACGCGAAAGATCTTCGACACCATCGCCGACAATGCGGCGAATGCCGGCATCGTGCTCGGCGGGCGGCCGATCCGCCCGCTCGACGCAGACCTGCGCTGGATCGGCACGCTCTGCTTTCGAAACGGCCAGCTCGAAGAGACCGGCCTTGCCGCTGGCGTGCTCAATCATCCGGGGACCGCCGTCGCCTGGCTCGCCAACAAGATCGCGCCGCTCGGCCTTGCACTGGAGCCTGGACAGGTCGTGCTGGCCGGCTCCTTCATCCGCCCGATCGAGACCCGCAAGGGCGACACAATTCAAGCCGATTATGGCGCCTACGGCTCGGTCAGCTGCTACTTCGCTTAGACGCATAAAAATACAGGGAGTGAAACCGCGGTGCCGCATTTCACGATTGAATATTCGGCCAATCTCGATGGCCGCCTCGATATCGCAGCGGTGTGCGAGATCGTGCGCAAGGCGGCGGTCGAGACCGGCATCTTCCCGCTCGGCGGCATCCGCGTCCGCGCCATCAGGTGCGAGCACTATGCGATCGCTGATAACAGGCAAGACTATGGCTTTCTCGACATGGTCCTGCGCATCGGCGAAGGCCGCGACCTTCCCACGCGCAAGAAAGCCGGCGAGCATGTCTTCCAGGCGCTCTCCCGCCATCTCGATCCCGTCTTCGCTGCCAGCAAGTTCGCTTTGTCGTTCGACATGCAGATCAACGACAAGGACACCAGCTGGAAGCGCAACAACATCCACGACGCCCTGAAAGCGGAAGCCGCCCATGGATAAGCCCAGCCCGAAAGCCGATGTGTTCCAGACCAACCGCGACCGCGTCGCGCCGCTGCTGAAGAAGCTGCGCACTGAGGGCATCGGTCACATGATCGACGGCAAGACCGTTGCCTCGATATCAGGCGAGACGTTCGAGACGAAGTCACCGGTCGACGGCACGACGCTCGCGAGCGTCGCGCGGGGCACTGCCGAGGACATCGACCGCGCCGCAACCGCCGCGGCGCTCGCCTTCAAGTCCTGGCGCGACATGGGCCCGGCGATGCGGAAGAAGCTGCTGCATCGCGTGGCCGACGCGATCGAGGACAATGCCGACGACATCGCGGTGCTCGAATGCATCGACACCGGCCAGGCCTATCGCTTCATGGCCAAGGCCGCGATCCGCGCCGCCGAGAATTTCCGCTTCTTCGCCGACAAATGCGCCGAGGCGCGCGACGGCCTCAGCACGCCGAGCGACGAGCACTGGAATATCTCGACGCGCGTGCCGATCGGCCCGGTCGGCGTGATCACGCCGTGGAATACGCCGTTCATGCTCTCGACCTGGAAGATCGCCCCTGCCCTCGCTGCCGGCTGCACGGTCGTGCACAAGCCGGCCGAGTGGTCGCCGGTCACCGCCAGCATCTTGTCGAGGCTCGTCAAGGAGGCCGGCGTTCCCGACGGCGTGCTCAACACCGTCCACGGTTTTGGTGAAGAGGCCGGCAAGGCGCTGACGGAGCATCCCGCGATCAAGGCGATCGGCTTCGTCGGCGAAAGCGCGACCGGCTCGGCGATCATGGTGCAGGGTGCACCGACGCTGAAGCGCGTGCATTTCGAGCTCGGCGGCAAGAACCCCGTGATCGTGTTCGACGACGCCGATCTCGACCGCGCGCTCGATGCCGTCGTGTTCATGATCTACTCGCTCAACGGCGAGCGCTGCACGTCATCGAGCCGTCTCCTGGTTCAGGCCGGCATTGCGGACAAGTTCACCGAGAAGCTCACCGCGCGCGTGAAGGCGCTGAAGGTCGGCCATCCGCTCGATCCCTTGACCGAGATCGGACCGCTGATCCACGAACGCCATCTGGCAAAGGTGTGCTCCTATTTCGACGTCGCGCGCCAGGATGGCGCTGTGATCGCCGTCGGCGGCAAGGCCCATGACGGCCCGGGCGGCGGACATTATGTCGAGCCCACCTTGGTCACCGGCGCCCACGGCAAGATGCGGGTGGCACAGGAGGAGGTGTTCGGCCCGTTCCTCACCGTGCTTCCCTTCAAGGACGAAGCTGAAGCCATCGCGATCGCCAACGACATCCGCTATGGCCTGACCGGCTATGTCTGGACCAACGATGTCGGCCGCGCACTGCGCGTCGCCGACGCGCTGGAGGCCGGCATGATCTGGCTGAACTCGGAAAATGTCCGCCATTTGCCGACGCCGTTCGGCGGCATGAAGGCCTCCGGCATCGGCCGCGACGGCGGCGATTACTCGTTCGATTTCTACATGGAAACCAAGCACGTCTCGCTGGCGCGGGGCACGCACAAGATTCAGAAACTGGGAATTTGAGTCATTCCGGGGCGTGCGAAGCACGAGCCCGGGATCCATAACCACAAGCCGGGGTTATGGATCCCGGGCCTGGCCCTACGGGCCATCCCGGGATGACAAGCCGAAAGAGGGGAAACGCAAATGCCCGTACCGCAACACATCTTCGAGCCGCCGTTCAACATCATCCGCTCCAGCCACGTCGTGCTCGACGTGACCGATTTGAAGCTGAGCCGCCAGTTCTACGAGACCATTGTCGGTCTGCATGTTGAGGACGCCGACGACAAGGTCGTGTACCTGCGCGCCGCGGAGGAGCATCAGCATCACTCGCTGGTGCTGCGCAAGGCGGCGGTGCCCGCCTGCGCGCGGCTCGGCTTCAAGGTCGGCAACGACGGAGATCTCGACAAGGCCGCCGCGTTCCTGTCAGAGAACGGCCTTTCTTACGCTTTCGTCGACCAGCCGTTCCAGGGCCGGACCCTGCAGTTTACCGATCCCTTCGGCTTCCAGATCGAGCTCTATGCGTCGATGGACCGCCGGCCGCATCTGCTGCGCCGCTATGATCTCTACAGGGGCTGCCACCCGCAGCGGCTCGACCATTTCAACGTCTTTGCCGCCGAGGTGCAGGACACCGTGGAGTTCTACGCCCGGCTCGGCTTTCGCCTCACCGAATACGCCGAGGAGGATGGACCGAACGGGCGCATCGCCGCGGCCTGGATGCATCGCAAGGGCAATGTCCACGACTTCGCGATCACCAACGGCAAGGGCCCTCGCCTGCACCATTTCGCCTACTGGACGCCGACGGCGATGAACATCATCCATCTCTGCGACGTCATGGCATCTCAAGGTTTCGTCAAGAACATCGAGCGCGGCCCCGGACGCCACGGCATCTCGAACGCGTTCTTCCTCTATGTCCGCGATCCCGACGGACACCGGCTCGAGCTCTACACCAGCGACTATTTCACGGGGGATCACGACCACGAGCCGCTGCGCTGGTCGCTGCGCGATCCCCGCCGCCAGACGCTGTGGGGCGCCCCCGCGCCGCGCTCCTGGTTCGAGCAGGGCTCGCCGTTTAGCGGGCAGGCCGTGCGTGAGCCGAAGTTTGTCGCGGACGTGCTGGTGGCGGACTGATGCCCATGACCAGCCGAGCTTCTCTTCCTGTCGTCCCTGCGAACGCAGGGACCCATAACCACAGGGAGGAGTTTTGCGAAATTTGGTCGTTCGGGATCGTCACCGTGCGCTATCGATGGATCACGCGGTTTGGGTCCCTGCGTTCGCAGGGACGACAAGAGAGATAGACTGCCTATGAAACTCCCTCGCCTCGCTACCTATTCCGTCAAGGGCGATGCCCGTTATGGGGCCGTCCTCGAGGGCGGCATCGTCGACCTCTCCACACGTTACGCAAAACACTATCCGACGCTGCGCGAGGTGATCGCGGCCGGAAAGCTCGCGAGCCTCGCCGAGGAAGCCGCCAGCCGCGCGCCGGACCACGCGCTCGATGACATCACCTGGCTGCCGCCGGTGCCCGCGCCGGAAAAGATCATCTGCATCGGCGTGAACTATCCCGACCGCAACGCCGAATACAGGGATGGCCAGGACGCGCCGAAATATCCGAGCATGTTCATGCGCTCGCCGCGCTCCTTCGTCGGCCACGACACGCCGCTGGTGCGCCCGCGCGCGTCCGCGCAGCTCGATTATGAGGGCGAGATCGTGCTGGTGATCGGCAAGCAAGGGCGGCATATTCCGGAAAGCGCTGCGCTCGATCACATCGCCGCGCTCACGCTCTGCAACGAAGGCTCGGTGCGCGACTGGCTGCGGCATGCCAAGTTCAACGTGACGCAGGGCAAGAACTTTGATTCCAGCGGCAGCCTCGGCCCATGGCTCGTGCCCTACCTGCAGGAATCGCAGATCGCCGACGTCAGGCTCACCACGCATGTCAACGGCGAGCTCAGGCAGGACGACCGTACCATCCGGCTGATGTTCTCCTTCCGCTACCTCATCAACTATATCTCCACCTTCGCAACCCTCGTCCCCGGCGATATCATCGTCACGGGCACGCCGACCGGCGCCGGTGCCCGATTCGATCCGCCGCGTTACCTGAAGCCGGGCGATGTCATCGAGGTCGCGGCCGAAGGCATCGGCAGCTTGCGAAATGGCGTCGTCGACGAGGCCTGATCAACGAACGAATGGAATGATGCAATGACCACCCTCACCGGCGGCGAAGCGATCGTAAGCGGCCTGGTCGCCCATGGCGTCGACACCGTGTTCGGTCTACCCGGTGCGCAGGTCTACGGCCTGTTCGACGCCTTCCATCAGGCCCAGCTCAAGGTGATCGGCGCGCGGCACGAACAGGCCTGCGGCTACATGGCGTTCGGCTACGCGCGCTCCAGCGGCAGGCCCGGCGTGTTCAGCGTGGTGCCCGGCCCAGGCGTGCTCAATGCCAGCGCCGCGCTGCTCACCGCGTTCGGCTGCAACGAGCCGGTGCTGTGCGTCACCGGCCAGGTGCCGACGCAATTTCTGGGCAAGGGCCGCGGCCATCTGCATGAGATGCCGGATCAACTCGCGACCTTGCGTACCTATGTGAAATGGGCCGACCGGATCGAATATCCCGGCAATGCACCGACGGTCGTCGCGCGCGCCTTCCAGGAGATGATGTCGGGACGGCGTGGCCCGGCCTCGGTCGAGATGCCCTGGGATGTCTTCACCCAGCGCGCGGACACCGCCGCGGCGCAGGTGCTGGAGCCGCCGCCCGCCCCGCAGCCTGATCCCGATCTCGTGAAGCAGGCGGCCGCGCTGATCAAGGCAAGCAAGGCGCCGATGATTTTCGTCGGCAGCGGCGCGATCGAGGCGAGCGAGGAGATCCTCGAGCTCGCTGAGATGATCGATGCGCCCGTGGTTGCCTTCCGCAGCGGCCGCGGCATCGTCTCCAACGCGCACGAGCTTGGGCTGACCATGGCAGCCGCCTACAAGCTGTGGCCGACAACCGATCTGATGATCGCAATCGGCACGCGCGCCGAGCTGCCGGCATCCGGCTTCCGCTGGCCCTATCAACCGAGCGGACTGAAATCCATTCGGATCGACATCGATCCGGTCGAGATGCGCCGGCTCGCCGCCGATGTCGCGATTGTCGCCGACGCCAGCGACGGGACCGCCGATCTCGCTGCAGCTGTGAAGAGGGCCGGCTATGCGAGGAGCCATGGCCGGCGCGGAGAGATCCGCGAGGCCACCGCGGCCGCGCAAGCGGAGATCCAGCGCATCCAGCCGCAGATGGCGTATCTCAACATCCTGCGCGAGGTGCTGCCGGCGAACGCGATCGTCACAGATGAATTGTCGCAGTTCGGCTTCGCGTCCTGGTACGGCTTTCCGGTCTATGAGCCCCGCACCTTCATCACCTCGGGCTACCAGGGCACGCTCGGGTCGGGCTTCCCGACTGCGCTCGGGGCCAAGGTCGCCAATCCCGACAAGCCGGTGGTGGCCATCACCGGCGATGGCGGCTTCATGTTCGGCGTGCAGGAGCTTGCCACCGCCGTGCAATTCAACATCGGCGTGGTGACGCTGGTGTTCAACAACAACGCCTACGGCAATGTCCGCCGCGACCAGCGCGAACGTTTCGACGGCCGCGTGGTGGCATCCGACCTCGTCAACCCGGATTTCGTCAAGCTCGCGGAGTCCTTTGGCGTTGCCGCCGCGCGCGTCACAGCGCCCGATCAGTTCAAGGCGGCGATGGAAAAGGCGCTCAGCCATCGCGGGCCGTATCTGATCTCGGTCGAGGTGACTCGCGATTCGGAGGTCAGTCCGTGGGCGTTCATTCACCCGCCGAAGCCGTAATTGCTGTCATTCCGGGATGCGCCGTGAGGCGCAGGCCCGGAATCCATACTCCCGATCGTTGTTATGGATTCCGGGCTCGCGCTACGCGCGCCCCGGAATGACGAAGATTACCGCGTCCGGCGAAACGTCAGATTGATCCGCTTCCGCCCCAGCAGCGCATGCTCGCCCTCCACAAGCGGCGCGACGCCGTGATAGGCGAGCCGGCTGGCTCCGCCCCAGACCACGACGTCGCCATGCACCAGGCGGAAGCGGCGCGGCTTGTTGCTGCGGACGAGGCCACCGAACAGGAAGGTCGCGGGCAGGCCGAGCGAGACCGAGACGATCGGCGCCGCATAATCCAGCTCGTCCTTGTCCTGATGCAGCGACAGCCGCGTGCCGGGCTCGTAGCGGTTGACGAGGCAGGCATCGGGCGCGAAGTCTTGAAAGCCGCCCTGCTCCGCGGCGTGGCGCGCAAGATCGCGGAGCACCGGCGGCATTTCGGGCCATGGCGCGCCGGTGCGCGGATCGATGGGATCGTAGCGATAGCCGGTGTGGTCGGTGATCCAGCCACGCTCGCCGCAATTGGTCATCGCCACCGACATCAGATGGCCGCCGGGCGTGGTCATCCGGCGGAATGGCGATTGTGCCACGATGGCGCGCACGGCGGCGATCAGCCCGGTCTCGATCGGCTTGACGAAGCCGCGCAGCAGCACGGCGCCGTCCGCGATCTCCTCGCGCGACGGCTGCGCTTCGGCAACGCTATCGAACAAATCAGCCGTCAACGCTCCGCTCATTTGGCATCGTGAAAAATTACACCCAGTGTGTGGCGCTGACCTGACCTGATCCGGCTGACGCCATGGCGCAGATTAACGCGGTAAGTGCCGCGTGTCCCCTGCACCGGGCGGTGATGCACAGCGAAGGCAACCGCATCACCCTGCGCCAGCGGCACGACCTCGGCGCGGGACTGCATGCGCGGCCGTTGCTCGGTCAACACGAATTCGCCGCCGGTGAAGTCGCGGCCCGGCTCGGAGAGCAGGATGGCGACCTGGAGCGGGAACACGTGCTCGCCATAGAGGTCCTGATGCAGGCAGTTGTAATCGCCCGCCTCATATTGCAGCAGCAGCGGCGTCGGCCGCGCCTGCCCCGCCTCGTGGCAGCGCTTGAGGAACGCGGCATGCGCTGTGGGATAGCGGATGTCGATCCCCATCGCCTCGTTCCAGCGATTGGCGACGCCTTGCAGATGCGCATAGAGCGCCGGGCGCAATTGCGCGATCAGATCGGGCAGCGGATAGGAGAAATATTTGTATTCGCCCCGGCCGAAGCCGTGACGGCCCATGACGATGCGGCTGCGGAAGTGCGTGTCGTCGGCGTAGAGCGCGGCAATCGCGCGGCACTGGTCCGGCGTCAGCAGGTGCTTGAGGACGGCGCAGCCCTGGGTGTCGAGTTCGGCCGTGATCTGCGGCCAGTCGAGGCCGTCGACGTGGGCGGTGAGGTCGGGAACGGAGGATTGGGCCGTTTTGCGTGCGGTCATTGTCATAACAATCACCCTGGCGGCCCGACGTTCACCCCGCCACCCGATTTCCGAGAACCGTCTCCGCGTCATTGCGAGCGAAGATCGATACCGAAGTCAAGCAGACCAGTTTCGTAGGGTGGGCAAAGGTGCTCTTGCGCCGTGCCCACGACTTCGTAAGACGTGGGCACGCTTTCGCTTTGCCCACCTTACGGGACCGTCGCTCGCGGACCTAGCCCCGCACCGGCAGTGTCACCACGTCATATCCATGCCTGATCGTCCGCTTCAGCACGGGATCCTCGAGCTCGAACTCGAAGCGCTCCGCTGGGCGGATGCCGCCCTTGGCTGCAAACGTGCCGCCGAACATGGCGCAACCGTCGGGGAATTTCCCTCCTTCGAAGCCGCGCGCGATGAGGTCCTTGACCGGCAGCATCGCGTCGAGCGTACCCTCCTGATAGAGCACGCGCTCGCCCTTGATGGTGGCGTAGGAGCGCAGGATCATCTTGTCCCAATGACCGATGACGTCCTCCAGCTCCCACAGCGTCAAGGCGATCGGCTTGTCGCACATCTGCTTGGACACCGTGACGTTGTAGGCCTCGACCTTGCGGTCGGTGTGGTCGGAGCCGCAGCCGACGAAGATGCGGCCCTGCCAGCCGATCAGCACGAACTCGACCTCGCCGGAGGAATCCCCGCCAGTGCATTCGATGCTGTCTTCCTGGGTCAGCCGCCGCGCCGAGGCGCGGTAGTAGATCGGCGTCGAGGCCGGCGGGGCGATGCCCATCTCCTGCAGCTCCTTGATGTGCTTGTCGCGCGCGACGGGGTCGCGGCCGGTCCACCCGGCGATGACCATCTGGTCGATCGCGAGCGTCAGCGGCGTGGTGGTATCCTGGGCATCGACGGTGAAAGTCAGGTCAAACACGAATGACGGCCTCCATGCCGGCAGCAAGTTCAAAAATACGATGGTCCGTTCCGCCCGCGCCCGCCAGCATCAGGCCGACCGGGACGTCGCCCTGGCGATGCGCCGGCAGCGAGATGGCGCAGCCGTCGATCATGTTGATCAGGGTGCAGTTGCGCAGCGCGCGCAGGTTTTCTCTGGTGAATGCCTTGTCGTCGGCGAGGTCGGCGATCTTCGGCGGCGTGTTGGGCGTGGTCGGCAGCACCAGCGCGTCATAGGGCGCGATGCGGGCGTTGACGCGGGCGATCAGCGAGCGGCGCTCGTTGAGGAGATCGATGTAATCGGCCGCGCTCTGCGCCTCGCCGCGCATGATCCGCACGGAGACGCGGGGATCATAGACATCGCCCTTGGAGGTGAGGAGATAGCGGTGCCAGGCGTAGCTCTCGGACGCGGCAAAGCCGCCCTTGGCGTTCATCGGGCCGATGTCGTGGAACTCCGCCATCTCGATGCGCTCGATGATGGCGCCATGATCGGAAAGCGTTTTCAGGGCGCGCTCGAACGTCTCGGCGACTTCAGCATCGAGGTCGTCGAGCGCGATTGTGGTCGGCACCGCCAGTCGCATGCCCTGGATCGGACGCGGCTTCAGCGGGGCGATCGGCTCGTTCGCGAGCACGGCATCGAGTATGGCACAGCAACTGACTGATCGTGCCAGCGGCCCGATGCTGTCGAGCGAGAACGACAGCGGCACGGAGCCATCGAGCGGCACGCGCCGCTGCGTCGGCTTGTAGCCGACGATGCCGTTATAGGCCGCCGGAATCCGGCACGAGCCGCCGGTGTCGGTGCCGAGCGCGCCGTGGGCCATGCCATCGAGCACGGACACCGCCGCGCCGGCGGAGGAGCCGCCCGGCACATGGCCTTGGGCCCGGTTCCAGGCGCCCTTCGGCGTGCCGTAGTGCGGATTGATGCCGATGCCGGAATAGGCGAACTCGGTCATGTTGGTGCGCCCGATCACGACGAAGCCGGCCCTGCGCAGCCGCGCCACTGTCGCCGCATCCTGCTCGGCCGGCGGCGAATCGTCGAGCGCGCGGGAGCCGGCGCGTGTCACCTGGCCCTTGATGTCGAACAGATCCTTGATCGAGATCGGGATGCCGGCATAGCGCGATGGCGCCGCCTTGGCCTTGCGCAAGCCGTCCATCGCATCCGCCGCCGCGAGCGCGGCGTCCTTGTCGACATGGAGGAAGGTGCGCTGCCCCTCCCCGGCGGGATCGGCGATCCTGGCGATGCACGCCTCGACCAGCTTGCGGGCGGTGGTGCGGCCGCTTTCGAGGTCTTCGGCGAGCTTCGCCAGCGTCGGAAATTCGGGCATGTCTGTCTCACGGAATATTGTCGCGCGCAATCTATAGCGCTGCCTCAGTTCGACACAAGCATTGTGCGCATGATGGCATGCATGCGTATTGCTGGACCGTTGACGCACCATGGTCGATTGTCGCATCAAGCTTGAAACGGGCGGGCGTGAGCCTGCCTTATCAAGATTTGCTTTCTGGGAGGGCGTTCCGACATGGCCGAACCGCAGCGCGCGCGACCGAAACCGACGCCGGAAACCCAGCATTTCTGGGACGGCACCAAAGCGGGCGAATTGCGCCTGCAACGCTGCGACGCCTGCGCGCATGTCTACTTCCCGCCGCGCCCGTTCTGCCCGTCCTGCGCCTCGCGCAAGGTCAGCATCTTCAAGGCGAGCGGCAAGGGCTTCCTCTACAGCTACGTGATCAATCACCGTCCCGCCGCGCCCGGCTTCACGCCGCCATACGCGATCGCCGTGGTGGAGCTTGCCGAAGGGCCGCGGATGATGAGCAACATCATCGACTGTCCGCAGACGTCCGAGGCGCTCGAGCTCGACATGAAGCTCGAGGTCGCCTTCCAGGCGCTCGACGACAAGATCACCCTCCCCGTGTTTCGTCCGGCGAAGGGGTAAGCCATGCGCAAGAATCAGGTTGCCGTCGTCGGCGCGGCCGAGACCACCGAGCTTGGCGTCATCCCGAACGCCTCGCAGCTCCAGCTGCACGCGGATGCGGCGCTCAACGCGATCGCCGATGCCGGACTGAAGCTCTCCGACATCGACGGCTTTGCCACCGCGGTCGAGACGCCGCAGCAGGTCTGCCACTATCTCGGCATCAAGCCGACCTGGGTCGATGGCACCTCGGTCGGCGGCTGCTCGTTCATGCTGCACGTCCGCCATGCCGCGGCGGCGATCGAGGCGGGCTTGTGCAAGACCGTGCTGATCACCCATGCCGAGAGCGGCAAGTCGATGATCGGCAAGGCGCCGCGCTCGATCCCGGCGGACAGTCTGCAGGGCCAGTTCGAGGCGCCCTTCGGCGTCTACGGTCCGCCCAGCATGTTTCCGATCCCCGTGCTGCGGTTCATGAAGACCTACGGCGTCACGCACGAGCAGCTCGCCTCCGTGGCGGTGGTGCAGCGGGAATGGGCGGCGAAGAATCCGCGCGCGATGATGAAGGACCCGATCACGGTCGCCGACGTGCTCAATTCGCGCATGATCGCCTATCCGTTCCGCCTGCTGCAGTGCTGCCTCGTCACCGACGGCGGCGGCGCGCTGATCCTGACCTCGGCCGACCGCGCCAGGGATTTTCCGCGCAAGCCCGTCTACATCATGGGCACCGGCGAGAGCGTGGAAACGCCGATGGTCAGCCAGATGGAGACCTTCAACTCCTCGCGCGCGTTCAAGACCGCGGGCCCCCTCGCGTTCAAGGAGGCCGGCATCGCCCACGGGGACGTCGACCATCTCATGATCTACGATGCCTTCGCGCATCTGCCGCTGTTCGGCCTCGGCGATCTCGGATTCATGCCGCATGAGGAGACAGGCAAGTTCATCGCGGACGGCAATACGCGCCCGGGCGGCAAGCTGCCGCTCAACACCAATGGCGGCGGATTGAGCTATATGCATTCGGGCATGTACGGCATGTACGCGCTGCAGGAGAGCGTGCGGCAGATGCGCGGCATCGCGCCGGCACAGGTGCCGAATGCGAGGATTTCGGTGTGCCATGGCGTCGGCGGCATGTTCGCAGCGAGTGGCACGATCGTGTTTACGAACGAGAGGTAAGCGGCTGTCATTCCGGGGCGTCGCGTCAACGACGAGCTATGATGCGCAATTGCGCATCATAGCTCGCGCCAAGGGGCGCGCCCCGGAATGACGGCGGAAATTGGAACGGCAGCGGAGAAACCCCCATGAGCAAATCACTGCAAGACAAGGTCATCATCGTCACCGGCGCAGGCCGCGGCATCGGGCGCGAGATCGCGCTGCTCTGTGCGGCGGAGGGCGCCAAGGTCGTGGTCAACGATCCCGGCGGAGCCTCGGACGGCGCCGGCTCGAACGCTGCGCCTGCCGAGGAGGTGGTCGAGGAGATCAAGAAGCGCGGCGGCACGGCCGTCGCCAATTTCGAAAGCGTCGCGGAAGCCATCCCCGCCAGCAAGATCGTGAAGACCGCGACCGATCATTTCGGCCGGCTCGACGGCGTCGTCAACAATGCCGGTATCTTGCGCGACATGATCTTCCACAAGATGAGCGTGGAGGCGTTCGAGGCCGTCATCAAGGTGCATCTGATGGGCTCGTTCTATGTCAGCCACGCCGCGGCGCGGATCTTCCGCGAGCAGGAGTCGGGCTCCTTCGTGCACTTCACCTCGACCTCCGGCCTGATCGGCAATTTCGGCCAGGCCAACTACGCCGCCGCCAAGCTTGGCATCGTCGGGCTGTCCAAATCCATCGCGCTGGACATGGGCCGTTTCAACGTCCGTTCGAACTGCGTCTCGCCGTTCGCCTGGACGCGCATGATCGGCACCATCCCGACCGAGACTGAAGCGGAGAAGGCGCGGGTCGAAAAGATCAAGCAGATGGGGCCGGAGAAGATCGCGCCGCTCTGCGGCTATCTGATCTCCGATTCCGCCAAGGACGTCACCGGCCAGATCTTTGGCGTGCGCATGAACGAGATCTTCCTGTTCAGCCAGAACCGTCCGATCCGCTCGGTGCAGCGGAGCGAAGGCTGGACGCCGCAATCGATCGCGGAACACGGCATGCCGGCGCTGAAGGGCTCGTTCTACAAGCTCGACCGTTCCGCCGACATCTTCACCTGGGATCCCGTCTAGCCGCATTTCCGGCATTCCTGCCCTGCGATCTCCGGTTGTCTTGTCCGGAGATCGCCCCGGTTTACGCCTGATTGCGGGCGAATGGTCGCCTCCCAACGAAACTTTGGGAGGAAACCATGACAAGAATACTGACCAACTCCGACGACACGACTGCAGGCGGCGGTCTCGGCCGCCGCGCGCTGCTGCAGGGTGCAGCGACACTCGCCGCATCGACCCTGCTCGCCTCCAATGCTGACGCCCGCGACTTCGGCGCCAATGCCGAGCCGCAGCGCTATCCCGACCCCGACATCATCGCCATCGATCCCAAGCGCTTCAAGGCCAAGGTCGGCAACACCGCAATCAAGCGGCTCTACACCGGCTGCCTCTGGGCGGAAGGGCCGGCGTGGAATGCGCAGGGACAATATCTCGTCTGGAGCGACATTCCGGCCAACCGGCAGCTGCGCTATCTCGACGATGACGGCCATATCTCCGAGCAGTTCCATAAGCCGTCCAACGAGGCCAACGGCAATTCGTTCGACACCGAGGGCCGCCAGCTCAGCGCTGAGCGCACCCGCCTCGTCCGCTACGAGCATGACGGCTCGGTGACAGCGCTGGCCGAGCAGGCCGGTGGCAAGCCGCTCAACGGCCCGAACGATATGGTCGTGCATCCCAACGACAAGGCGATCTGGTTCACCGATCCCGGCTACGGCGCGATCAGCATCTACGAGGGCAAGCTCGCCAATACCGGCTCGCTGCAGCCGCACCAGAAGGAAGCCGTCTATCGCCTGGACACCCAGACCGGACAGGTGGCGAAGGTCGCGGACGAGCCGTTCAAGCCGAACGGCATCGCCTTCAGCCACGATTACAAGAAGCTCTATGTCTGCGACACCGGCATCACGCACTATCCTGAAGCCAAGAACGTGGTGTGGGCCTACGACATCGACGGGGCCAAGCTGTCCAATCCGAAGAAGCTGATCGACATGACGCTCGACGGCAAGTCCGGCTTCCCTGACGGCTTGCGCGTCGACACCGAGGGCAACATCTGGGTCGGCGCCGGCTGGGTCGGTCCCGGCTATGACGGCGTGCAGGTGTTCGCGCCGACCGACGGCGCACGCATCGGGCAGATCCTCTTGCCCGAGACCTGCGCCAATGTCTGCTTCGGCGGCAAGAAGCGCAACCGCCTGTTCATGACTGCAAGCCAGTCGCTCTATGCGGTCTATGTGGAGACGCAAGGCGCGCATTTCTGTTGAGTGCCCCACTCTCTCCGCGTCATGGCCGGGCTTGACCCGGCCATCCACGCCTTACCGCGCGATGCCAAGAACGTGGATGCCCGGGACAAGCCCGGGCATGACGGCTGAGTATCGGGCAGCAACGTGGCCCGGTAGCTACCCCGTATTCCTCAGCCCCGCCGAAATCCCGTTGATCGTCAGTTGAATCCCGCGCAGCACCTGCTCGTCGGGGTTCTGCGCGCGATGCTCCTTCAAGAGTTCGACCTGCACGTGGTTGAGCGGGTCGAGATAGGGGAAGCGGTGGCGCACCGAGCGCTCCAGCAGCGGATTGCCTTGCAGCAAGCGGTCCTGCCCCATGATGTCCAGGAGCGTCTCGATGCAGGAATGCCATTCGCGGCGAATGCGGCCGAATATTTTTTCGCGCAAGGCTTCGTCGGGCACCAGCTCGGCATAGCGCGAGGCGATCGCGATCGAGCTTTTGGCGAGCACCATGTCCATGTTCGAGAGCAGCATGCGGAAGAACGGCCATTCCCTGTAGAGCTCCTTCAGGAACGGCATGCCCTTGTCGGGATGTTCAGTGATCCACTGCTCGACCGCGCTGCCAAAGCCGTACCAGCCCGGCAGCATCAGCCGGCACTGCGCCCATGAAAACACCCAGGGGATGGCGCGCAGATCCTCGATCGCCCGGGTCTTCTTGCGCGAGGCCGGACGGCTGCCGATGTTCAGCGTCGCGATCTCGTTGATGACGGTCGAGGACCAGAAATAATCGACGAAGCCGTCGGTCTCGTAGACGAGGCCGCGATAGGCTTTGAAGGCGAGGCCCGACAATTCGTCCATCGCGGTCAGATATTCGCGGCGCGGCGCGCTCTGGCGCGGATGCAAGAGACTTGCTTCAAGCGTCGCCGCCGCGAGGATTTCCAGATTGTTGCGGCCGACTTCGGCGTTGGAATATTTCGACGAGATGATCTCGCCCTGCTCGGTGATGCGGATCTGGCCGTTCACGGCGCCGCCGGGCTGCGCGATGATGGCGTCGTAGCTCGGACCGCCGCCGCGACCGACCGAGCCGCCGCGGCCGTGGAACAGGCGTAAGCGCACGTGATGCCGCTCGAACACTTCGACGAGGTTGATCTCGGCCTTGTAGAGCTCCCAACCCGAGGTGACGAAGCCGCCGTCCTTGTTGCTGTCGGAATAGCCGAGCATGACCTCCTGCACGCTGCCGCGACTGTCGACCAGGCGGCGGTAATCGTGCAGCGACAGCATGCGGTCCATGATGCCGCTGGAGGCCTGCAGATCCTCGATGGTCTCGAACAGCGGCACGATGTTGATGGCGCTGCGCCCGGAGGGATGGACCAGGCCGACCTCCTTCAGGAGCACCGCGACCTCGAGCATGTCGGACATGCCCTTGCACATCGAGATGATGCATTGGGGAATGGCGTCCGAGCCGAACATCGCATGCGCTTCCGCGGCGGCATGGAAGACGTTGAGCTCGCCCATGGTCTCGTCGCTGTACTTGACGAAGGGCGAGACCAGCGCGCGCGTCGAGCGCAGCTCGTTGGTCAGCAGCGAGATGCGCGCCTCCTCGCCGAGCGCGAGATAGGACATGCCGGGATTGGCGGCGTCCATCAGCTCGGCGATGGTGCGTTCGTGCACCGCCGAGTTCTGGCGGATGTCGAGCCGGGCGAGATGGAAGCCGAAGCAGTCCACCGCGCGCCGCAGCAGCCGCAGCCGGCCGCGGGCGATGACGCGGGCATTGTTGGAGATCAGCGAGCGGTGCAGCACGTCGAGATCGGCCTGCAGCTCCTTCACGCTCGCATATGGCGCGCCCTTGCCGACCGGCCGGCGCGTGATCTCGACCGCGAGCTTTTCGGCCGTCGCGGTCAGGCGCGCATAGATGCCTGAGACCGCCAGACGATAAGGCTCGCCGCTCCGGTGCGGCGAGGTATCCGGCGAGCGTTCCGCCAGGTTGCGCAGCTCTTCGGAGACGTCGGCAAGATGCGCCGCGATCGACAATTCCGAGCCGAGCACGTGCAGCTCTTCCAGATAGAACTGCATTACCCGGCTCGACTGCAGCCGCAGCGTGCCGCGCATGACGTCGGCGGTGACGAAGGGATTGCCGTCGCGGTCGCCGCCGATCCAGCTGCCCATGCGCAGGAACGAGGCGAGCTCGGAAGCCGCCTGCTCGCCGCCCTCCTCCAGCCGGTCCTCGAGGGCGTTGACCAGCCGCGGCACCTCGCGCAGGAAGGTGTAGTCGTAGAACGACAGGCCGTTGGCGACCTCATCCAGCACGGTGAGCTTGGTGCGGCGCAGGAGATTGGTCTGCCACAGCGTCAGCACCTCGCGGCGCAGCTGCTCGTCGCTGGCATCGGCCTCCTCCGCGGTCAGCGCCACGCGCTCGCGGCGGTCGAGCAGGCCGGCGACCTCCATCTCGCGGTCCATAGTGCTCTTGCGGCGGACTTCGGTCGGATGCGCGGTCAGAACCGGGCTGACCAGCGCGGACTTGAAGAAGCTGCGGAGCTGATCGGGCTTGATGCCGGCGTCCCTGGCATGGGCGAGCGTTTCCGCCAGCACGCCGGAGCTCTTGCCTGCGCTGCGAGCTCGCATCTGGCGGATGTTGTTCTGGTCTTCGGCGATGTTGGCGAGGTGGGAGAAGTAGCTGAAGGCGCGGACGATCCGCACCGTCTCGGAGGTCGACATGCTGTCGAGGATCTGCTCGAGCTCGCGGCGGGCGAGCCGGTCCTCGTCGCGGTGGAAGCGGATCGAGGTCTGGCGGATGCGCTCGACCAGGTCGAACAATTCGGCGCCCTCCTGATCGCGCACGGTGTCGCCGAGGATGCGCCCGAGCAGGCGGATGTCGTCCCGCAGCCGCGCATCGGCCTCCAGCGCCTGGACGTCCTCGGGGCGGTTGGCGCGATGCTCGGCGCTGTCGGATGGTGCGGTCTGGAGGGACATGGCTCGCTCCTCTTCAAGAGCTCCTTGCGGCTCCTCAGTCCGGTGGAGTGTGCGATATTTTTCTACCGCAGTGCAAGACGAAGTTGGGGGCATTGCACACTGCCGGCCAAACTCGTGTCCCGGACGCGCTGCAACGCCTTAAGCGTTGCTGCGCAGAGCCGGGACCCAGAAAGCCGCACCGTCCCTGCCTCTGGGCCCCGGCTCTGCAGCGCACCACGCCGCGAAGGCGCGACGCGCTGCGCTGCGTCCGGGGCACGAGAGCTCTCTTCAACTGATAAAACACGCCTTCGCCTTCTCGCGGCGTATTCCGCCCGAGCTTTGCTGTCCGTTTCGCCCTCATCGAGAACAAAGGGCGCAGGGAAGGCCGGGCGCCGGCTGGCACCCAGGGTCCGCACGCGACAAGACGCACGCGGGGTGACCACAGGTGACGCCGGGACATCCCGGCCTTCCCTGCGCAATGGTTTTACGGCTTATGGCGCGCTCTCCCCGGGGAGCGATGCACTATTGCCCCCGTCGCCTTGCGGATCACTGATGCGCGCGCCCGGTCGGGCCGCTTCACCACCGCAAGCCTTGACGCACAGACCCCGGGCGTCAGGACCACACGCTTTTGCCGTCCGCGGACGTCCCTCCCCGGACAGTCGGAAGCTCGCGCGTGCTCGCTTCCAACGCCGTAAAGAAACGCTGTGACCGCGCCGTGTCGTGCCGCGGATCGCGATGGCTCGCAGGGGTCGCCCGCCCTGCCACCCCGTCACGCGCCGGCGCTGCCGCGTCCATCGCATCCCGGCCTACGTATCGTGACGATCGCGAAACGCCCCTTTGACGGGCCGGGATGGAATGCGGTTTAGCCGAAACGGAGAATTCGGTCAATCAGAATATTTTACAACCCCGTCCCTTGACCTGCATGTAGCGTGTTTTGCCCGTCGGGCAACGCGAGGGATTGGGGGCGGAGGGCCGCAACTGCCTGGACGCCGAGCTGCGGCTCGATAGGGGTTGAGCTCAGGCACTGTAAGCGGACATGAAAGACGACGGCCGCGCAGGTCTCCCTGGGGCCAGCAGCACACGTTCATGGGCGTATCGCATGCCGGGACATATTCCGCCGGAACGGCCGCACGAACATGGCGGCGAAGGCAAGAGCGACCAGCCGCCCCGGTGTCGCCGAGCTCGGCTGCGTCGAGACCACCAGCGGACTTGCAGCGACGACCGCCGTCAGGCCTTTCGACGCCTGGATCGTCAGCGCAGCCACCGACACGCCCGCGATCACATCCACGAAGTAATGCCCTCCGACCAGCGGGGTCGCGACGAGCATTCCCCCATTCAGCACCAGCAGGGCGGGACGCAGCCACCAAATGCTCCATAAGCTCCAGATGCTGAGAAGCGCCGTGGCAGCGTGAAAGCTCGGGAAAGTGAGGATGCCGCCGAGCTTCACGATGTTGAGAGCTCGCAACGTGCCATCGCGCAGCATAGGTATGTCGCTCGCCTGTCCTCCATATCCGTTCGCCTTGAACAGCTCGGTGTCGGAGGGCAGTCCGAACTCGAAATAGGTGCCGATCGCCGGAAGCAGGGAGGAGACGACAATCACCACGCACAACGCCAATGTCGACGCCATCACGAACTGCTGCAGACGGATATATTGACCCATCAACCCCAGTACGACCGGAACGCAGAAGGCCGGCACGAGGATCATTGCGTAGAAGAACTTGGCGTACAGCAGCAATTCCGGATGGGCCATCGCAAAATGGAAATATGCAGGCCAGTCCAGGCCGAGCAATCGGTCAAGCTCGGCAAATCTGGCGTCCTGCAGCGGCATCGCGGCGCCCAAGCCGATATACGACAGCGGCGCCGCACAGATCGTGACAAAACCCATCTGCGCAAATGCGAGCATAGTGAACGCCGGCCGCTCGCCCCAGCCCCACCGCATGAGCCACAACCCGGCAACCGCCAGCGCCGGCGCTGTGACGACCTCCGTCGTCATCAAGCCTTCCAGCGTGAAGGTTGTTACGGCAAGCCCGACGCAGAGCGCCAGCGCCCATCCAACCACAAGACTCCAGTTGACCAGTTGCAACCTGTTCGCGATCCGTCGTTCCGTGTGACCGACCAAGCGCAGCTGTTCCTTGACAACACAATTGCTCTCGCAAAAGGCGGCGCACTGAACATTCCAATTCCCATGCCGGCCCACGTGCAATTTCGCGCAATGCTCCCAGAAGTTTAGCGCCCACACCGTCCGGTTGCATCTCGTGACTAACGCCATCGTTATTATTGGTAAAAATTTTGTTTCCAAGCGTTGCTGGCAGCGTTCCGATAATGGGAATCGGCCTGGCGCAGGACGAGGCGCGGTCTCGGCGCTAGGGTCAAACGGAGTTGAGATACTGTTGAGGTGTCTGCTCAGGGGTCATCAGCCGACGACTCCGCAAGCTATGCCGGCTTCCCCTCTACGGGCG
Organism: Bradyrhizobium sp. TM102; assembly: GCF_009176685.1. NCBI lineage: Bacteria > Pseudomonadati > Pseudomonadota > Alphaproteobacteria > Hyphomicrobiales > Nitrobacteraceae > Bradyrhizobium > Bradyrhizobium sp. TM102. Next base: position 5,783,866 of record NZ_AP021855.1, read on the forward strand.
GAGGCGGACATTGACGGATCCCCACCTCACGCCGGCACGATCACCTTGCCGATCGGCCACAGCGCGATGCCGGCGAGTTTCAAATGGGCCCAGGCGAAGGGGATGCCGATGATGGTGATCGCGAGCGCCAGCCGGTCAATAAGTGGCCGAGCGCCAGCCACCAGCCGGCGAGCACGAACCAGATGTTGCCGATCAGCGCGTAGGATGGGTGGAGCCCTTGCGAAACCCATCATGCCTCGTCAACGGTCGGGTTGATGGGTTTCGCTCTCGCTCTACCATCCTACGAGGCTCAATCTGTTCGCCGTCTCAATGGCCCTTGGTACAGCCGAATTTTGCAATCTTGGTACTGGTTTCATGACCAAGCGTAACGCATCTAACTCCTAACACCACGACCGAAGCGATCCCGATCGGCAGTTTCAGTGGGAGCCCCGGTCAATAGATCGCGGACACTTCCACACTGTCTGGCAGTTTGTGGATAGCCGTCGCGCTCACGCTGACTGCAATCGTTGCATCAGGAGACAATGACTGAGGAGATGATCCAATGAAGGCGATCGTTGTAACGGAACAGGCCGCGGGAACGGCGGGGATGAAGCTGGTGGACCGGCCCGAGCCGCAGGCTGCGATAAACGACGTCGTGGTTCAGGTTCATGCGTCGGGATTTGTCCCGACTGAGCTGACGTGGCCTTCGACCTGGACTGATCGCCTCGATCGCGACCGAACACCGTCGATCCCTGGACACGAGCTGGCCGGAGTGGTCACTGCTCTTGGCTATGGAACGACAGGGCTGGTGTTAGGACAGCGGGTGTTCGGCCTGGCGGACTGGTATCGCGACGGCACGCTGGCCGAGTATGTGGCAATCGAGGCGCGCAATCTTGCGCCGCTGCCGGGCGACGTCGACTTCACAGTGGGGGCGAGCCTGCCGATCTCGGGGCTGACCGCATGGCAAGGGCTGTTCCAGCATGGCCGTCTCAAATCGGGGCAGAGCATCCTGGCACACGGCGCGGCCGGCGCAGTCGGGTCGATGGTGACGCAACTCGCACGAGAGGCCGGCGCCTACGTCATCGGCACCGGACGCGCCGCCGACCGTCAGACGGTGCTCGACTTCGGCGCAAACGAGTTCGTCGACCTCGACAAGGACTCGCTGCAAGACGTCGGCAAGGTCGATCTGGTGTTGGATGTCATCGGCGGTGACATACAGAAGCGGTCGGTAGAACGCATTCGAGCCGGAGGAACACTGGTGACCATCGTCGGGCCGGCCGAGGCGCGGCCCTCCGATGGATTGGCGGTCGACTTCGTCGTCGAGTCGGATCGCGCCCAACTCAGTGAGATCGTCCAGCGGGTGCGGGATGGACGACTGCGGACGAACATCGGCAAGGTCTCGACCTTCGACGATGCGGTCGCCGCCTTAAATCCGACCGGGCGACGCAAGGGAAATACGATCATTCGCGTTCGTCCCTGACGGGAGCATGCTCATTGATGTCCGCAGCGCGTAGGATGGGGTGCACTTGCGAAACCCATCCTACGAGCCACGAGTTGGGCCTCACGCCGGCACGATCACCTTGCCGATCGGCCAGAGCGCGATGCCTGCGAGCTTGAGATGGGCCCAGGCGAAGGGGATGCCGATGATGGTGATCGCGAGCGCCAGTGCCGTCAATAAGTGGCCGAGCGCCAGCCACCAGCCGGCGAGCACGAACCAGATGATATTGCCGATCACGCCGAGCGGGCCCGTACCGATATCCTCGACACCGGTGACGTCGTAGCGGTTGACCGCCCGCGAACCGAACGGCAGCAGCGTGTAGACGGCGATGTTGAACGCCGCCCGCGCCCAGGGCAGGCCGATGATGGTGATCGCCATGATGACCGCGGCGATCACCCAGCCGAACGCCATCCAGGCGCCGCCGAAGAGGATCCAGAGGATGTTGAGCAGCATGGAAACGGGGGTCATGGGATGATCCGGGGGTGGATGATCCCGTGCATATAGGCATGAAATCTGTCTCTGCTAAGACGGCCCCGATTTCCGCTCCCCTCCAAGCTCATAATCCGTGACGCCGGCTGCGTTCGGCGCGCAGCGATGTGCCGACAAACCCAACATCCTCGATCCCGCGCGAGATCTCCTTTGAGCAGAGCCAAAGCGTCAGCGCGGCGGCGCCGATCGCGGCCAGCCCCGAGATGACAACAGGACTAGGGCAGAATGTGGCGAGTAAGTTGTCGAGCGGAACGGAGCCGGTGGGCCGGTGCGGGCTGCAAGACGATGCCAGGGCCCAACCGGACAGCATCACGGCGGCCGCGTTCACACCGGCCAAAATCGCCACGACGATCGCAAGGCCCTTCCTGACGGAGAGTGCGAGATCAATCGTCTTCACGACAGCGCAATACGCGGCCACGGCGACGAGAGCCGGGACCCATCCAGAACCCCCGGCTGCGATCGCCTGGGCCTGACCGCTCCAGGCCCACAGCGCAACGACGCACCCGAGCAGTGTCAGATTGACCTTCACGGCTTCGGGAAATTTGCAGCGAAGCACCCACACATTCGCTTTCTCGATCAGGTCCAGCACTGCGCAGGCGATCAGCCCGGCCGCAAAACCACCGAGATGCACGCCCCAGTCGATCCGCGAATTGCCGAGCGCAAACGCGACGTTCAATCCGATATTGATCGCGAAGAAGTCGATCCTGACGTCGAGCTTGCCGAGGATCCACAGGCAGAGCAGCGCTCCGAGGATGCCCGAGGTGGCGCCGGACGCGCCGACCGTCAAATAGGGCGTGGAATGGATACCGTTGCCGATGACGGCACCGAACACCATCGCGCAGAGATAGATGAGGAGGAAATAGGCCGGCCCGACCCGCCGCTCGAGATGGGCGCCCCACAGCACCAGGCACAACATGTTCATGGTGAGGTGGATGAAATTGACGTGCAAGAAGCCATAGGCGACGAGGCGCCAATATTCGTGCCGCGCGATCGCGGTCGCATACATGCCGCCGTAGCGATACAGCAACTCCGCCGGCGCCGCCGGACCACCCGCCTGGATGAAGCAGAAACCCGACGCGAGGACCGTCACCGTCATCAGCGTATAGACGGCGGCATGGGGGACTTCGAAAAAGCCAGGACTGGCACGGTATGAGGGCATGGACGATCGCAGGGGATTGGCGTGGGAATGCCAATCTAGCCGAGCCGCTCGATGATTGCTACTCCAACGCGTACCAGACGGCCCCGGCTACCGCCCCTCGAATTTCGGCTCGCGCTTTTCCATGAAGGCATTCATGCCCTCGGCCATGTCCTGGGTTTTGAACAGCGGCAGGAGCTGGAGATAGACGTGGTGGACATGGTCGTGGAAATTCTCGTTGAGGCCCATCCGCATCATGCGCTTGGAGGCCTGCACCGCGAGCGGCGCGTTGGCGGCGATCTCGCGGGCGACCGCCGTGGCGCGGCTCATCAACTCGGCACCCGGCACGACCTCGTTGGCGAGGCCCCATTCCAGGCACTCGCGCGCGCCGAGCGTGCGGCCGGTGAAGATGAGCTCTGAAGCCTTGGCCCAGCCGAGCATGCGCGGCAATAGCCAGGTGCCGCCGGATTCCGGCACCACGCCGCGCTTGACGAAGGCGGCGGCGAGCTTGGCGGATTCCGCCATGATGCGGATGTCGCAGCCGAGCGCGGTGTCCATGCCGTAGCCGGCGGCGCCGCCGTTGACGGCGCAGATGGTCGGCTTGTCCATCGCCTGCAGCACCGTCGGCGGCGTGTTGCGCAGGTTGATCGTGGTCGGCGAGGACGCCGCGCTGAGGCCGTTGCCGTCACGCTCCTTGCGCAAGTCGAGGCCGGCGCAGAACGCCCTGCCCTTGCCGGTGAGGATCACGACGCGGACGTCCTTGTCCTCGTTGGCTTCGGTCAGGAGCCGCGCCAGATCGTTGAGCATCGGGCCGGAGATCGTGTTCATGCGCTCCGGCGCGTTCAGCGTGATGGTCGCGATGTGATCGGCGACTTCGTAGAGGACTTCGTTCGCGGCATCGGTCATGACAAATGTTTCCTCGTCCCTGATCTCGTAGGGTGGGCAAAGGCGCGCCTGCGCCGTGCCCACGATCTGCCAACGTATTCTGATCGAGATGGTGGGCACGCTCCGCTTTGCCCACCCTACGGGTCCTCGTCGAATTGTCAGATCTTCCGCCCCGCCTGCTCCCAATAGGGATCGCGCAGGCGGCGCTTGAAGATCTTGCCGGAATCCTCGCGCGGCAGGCCGGTGCGGATCTCGATGTGCTTGGGCACCTTGTAGTCGGCAAGATGCGCCTTCAGCGCGGCGCGAACACCTGCAGCATCCAGCGTGACGCCGGCTTGCGGCTCCACCACCGCCATCAGCGCCTCGCCGAACTCGGCATCGGGGATGCCGAACACGGCGCAATCATGCACGCCTGATACGGCGTGCAGCACGGACTCGATCTCGGCCGGGTAGATGTTGACGCCGCCCGAGATCACCATGTCGCGCTTGCGGTCGCAGATGAAGACGTAGCCGTCCGCGTCGATATAGCCGACGTCGCCCGAGGTGATGAAGCCGTCGCGGTCGATCTCGGCGCGCTTCTCCGGCTTGTTGTGGTAGGTGAAATCGGCGAGATCGGTCATGCGCGAATAGATCTCGCCGATCTCGCCGACGCCGAGCACGCTTCCGTCCTCACCAAGGAAGCGCAGCTCGGCGCCGGGCGAGATTTTGCCGACGGTACCGGGCTTCTTCAGCGCGTCCTCGGAGGTCGCGAACGTCACCGCGCTGGATTCGGTCGAGCCGTAGAATTCGTAGATCACCGGCCCCCACCATTCGATCATGGCGCGCTTGACGTCGGCCGGACAGGGCGCGGCGGCATGGATGACGTGGCGCAGCGAAGAGACGTCGTACTTCCTGCGCACCGCCTCCGGCAGCTTCATCAGCCGGATGAACATGGTCGGCACCATGAAGATCGTGTCGATTTCAAATCGCTCGATCAGTTCGAGGAATTCTTCAGCCTCGAAGCGCGGCATCAGCACCAGCGCGCCGCCGAGCTTTCCGGCGCGGATGCCGAACGAGTTCGGCGCCGAATGATAGAGCGGACCCGGCAGGATCGCGCGGGCGCCGGGCTTAAGCCCGTAGATCATCGCGCGCATGCGCTCGCCGGCGGTCTGCTGCTCCGGCGTCGGCGCGTTGCGCCGCACGCCCTTGGGATGGCCTGTGGTGCCCGAGGTGTAGATCATGTTCATGGGCTGCGGCACCACGGGGCCGTCATAGGGCTGGAATTGCGCGAGCCAGGCTTCGAAATCGATGGCGAAGTCCGGCGTCTTCAGATGATCGGGATCGATCTTGTAGCTGGACAGGATCTCCGGCGGCGTCGGCACGCTGAGCACGGTGACGCCCTCAGGGATCGCATCGCGCAAGGCGTGCAGCATGTCGGCATGTCCGATCAGGACGGACGTGCCGGTGTCATCAAGGATGTAGGTGATCTCCTCCGGCTTGAAGTGCCAGTTGATCGGAACGCCATAGGCCCCGAGCCGCATCGCGGCGTAGGCAGCCTCCAGGAAGGCGATGTCGTTGCGCATCAGCATGCAGACGCAATCGCCTTGGCGAACGCCGATCTTGGCGAGGCCTGAGGCGATGCGGTCGGCGCGGTTGGCGACCTCAGTGTGGGTTCGGCGGCGCTCGCCGGAGACGATGCCGAGGAATTGGGGCGTTTCGCTCATTGTTGTTTTCCGATCTTTCGTCGGGTTGAAGGGCATCGAACCAACCACGATCGTCATTCCGGGGCGCGCCTCTTGGCGCGAGCCCGGAATCCATACTCCCGATCGTGGTTATGGATTCCGGGCTCGATGCTTCGCATCGCCCCGGAATGACAGAAAGCTAATCCGCATACTTCGCCGCGCGCTTCTCCAGATTGGAGCGCACCGCCTCGGTCTGGTTCGCGGTGCCGATCAGCTTCTGCTGCTCGACCGACTCCGCCAGCAGCGCCGGACCCGGATCGACCGAGAGATTGTTCAGCAGTCGTTTTGCCGCGCGGATCGCATCGGGGCTCTTGCCGGCGATCTCGCGTGCGGTCTCCAGCGCCGCGGCGCGCGGGTCGTCGCAGATGCGCGTGGCGAGGCCGTAGGTCATCGCCTCCTGCGCGGAGAAGATGCGCCCCGTATAGGTGAGATCGCGCAGGATGTCGTCGCGCACGAGGCTCGCAAGGATCGGCGTGCCCGCCATGTCAGGCACGAGGCCCCATTTGATCTCCATGATCGACATCCGCGCATCCGCCGAGAGGAAGCGCATGTCGGCGCCGAGCGAGAGCTGGAAGCCGCCGCCGAAGGCGACGCCGTGCACGGCCGCGATCACGGGAACCGGAAGCTGGCGCCAGCCCCACACCGCCTGTTGCGGGAAGTTCGCCTGGCCGTGCGTGCGCTTGGTGAGATCGCGATTTTCGCCACCCGGAATTCCGTTGCCGCCCTTCTCCTTCATGGCGGCAAAACGCCCCATGTCGAGACCGGCGCAGAAGGCGCGGCCTTCGCCTGAGAGCACGACGACGCGCACGCTCTTGTCCTTCGAAAGCCGGTCCGTTGCGGCGACAAGCGCCTCGAACATGGCCTGATCCAGCGCATTCATCTTGTCCGCGCGCACCAGGCGCACGTCGGCGACGCCTTCCGAGATCGAGATCGAGACGCGCTCTTCCATGGATGAATTCTCCCTTAGTTCTTGCCTGTTCTTGTTCAGTGCCGCTTTACAGGACGCTGGCGGCCGGATTTAGTCAATCGACCAATTAACTGACAATCCGTACGGGAGAAACAGCCATGTTCAAGGAAAATCTTCTCGCTGGACGGCGCATTCTCGTGACCGGCGGCGGCACAGGTCTCGGCAAGGCGATGGCAGCGCGCTTCCTCCAGCTCGGCGCCGAGGTGCACATTTGCGGCCGGCGCAAGATCGTGTGCGACGAGACCGCAACCGAGCTGATGGATCTGTATGGCGGCCGCGTCACCAGCCACGGCGTCGACATCCGCAACGCGCTCGCGGTCGAGGAGATGGTGGAGACCATCTTCCGCGACGCGCCGCTGACCGACCTCATCAACAACGCCGCCGGCAATTTCATCTCGCGCAGCGAGGACCTGTCGCCGCGCGGCTTCGATGCCGTCGCCAACATCGTCATGCACGGCACGTTCTACGTGACGCAGGCGATCGGCAAGCGCTGGATCGCCTTGAAGCAGCCCGGCAACGTGGTGTCAATCACCACGACCTGGGTGCGTAACGGCTCGCCCTACGTCGTGCCGTCGGCGATGAGCAAGTCGGCGATCCATGCCATGACGATGTCGCTCGCGGCCGAATGGGGCCGCTACGGCATCCGCCTCAACACCATCGCGCCCGGCGAAATCCCGACCGAAGGCATGAGCAAGCGCATCAAGCCCGGCGACGAGGCCGGCGCGCGCACCAAGGCGATGAACCCGATGGGCCGCGTCGGCACCATGGAGGAACTGCAGAACGTCGCCGTGTTCCTGATCTCCGGCGGCTGCGACTGGATCAATGGCGAGACCATCGCCATGGACGGCGCGCAGGCGCTGGCGATGGGCGGCAATTTCTACCAGCTCCGCGACTGGAGCGACGACGACTGGAAAACCGCGCGCGAGAGCATCATGGCGCAGAACGAGAAGGACCGGGCGAAGCGGGGGTGATGTCGCGTTGCAACGGCGTGGGGGTGTAAGGGGCTGACGCTCTACCCTCACCCTCAACTGTCGTCCCCGCGAGGCGGGGACCCATAACCACAGGGAGAGGTGCGAGGCGAGGCTGGTCACTCCGAGTCTTCGCCAAATCCTTGCTGCGGCGTATGGGTCCCGGATCTGCGCGCGCTTATGGCGCGCTTGTCCGGGACGACAGCGGGGCTCCCACCTTGTCTTCCCCCGCGGATGACGCCACACTCCCGGGCATAAGAACAAGACGCCACGGGAGAAACATGTCCACACAGCCATTGGCAACTCTTGCCGACATGGTGCGCGAACGCGCCAAGAGCCGCGGCAACGCCATCGCCTACGAGTTCGAGGGCCGCCTCACCAGCTTTGCCGAATTCGACGCGAGGACCAACAAGGTCGCCAACGCGCTGATTGCGATGGGCGTGAAGAAGGGTGACCGCATCGCCTATCTCGGCAAGAACAGCGACCTCTATTTCGAGCTGCTGATGGGCGCGATGAAGGCCGGCGTGGTGACGGCGCCGGTGAACTGGCGGCTCGCGGGGCCCGAGGTCGCCTTCATCGTCGAAGATTGCAAAGCCGCGGTGCTGTTCGTCGGGCCGGAGTTCATCACGCAGGTCCGCCAGATCAGGGATCAGCTGCCGGGCGTGCGCACGGTTATCACCACGGAAGGCGGCGCGCCGGAATGGCAGGATTTTGCGGCGTGGCGGGATGCGCAGAGCGGCGACGATCCCGGGGTGCCGATCGACACGAAAGACATCGCGATCCAGCTCTACACGTCCGGCACCACGGGCAAGCCGAAGGGCGCGATGCTGAGCCACGCCAACTTCCTCAACCTCGTGCAATCAGGCAATGCCGAGGACAAGCCGGAGTGGAACCGGTGGTCGACCGACGACGTCTCGCTGGTGGCCATGCCGGTCTTCCACATCGGCGGCTCCGGCTGGGGCGTGATGGGCCTCTATCACGGCGCCCGCGGCGTGATCGCGCGCGAGTTCGATCCGACCAAGGTTTTGGATTTCTTCGAGCTATCAGGCATCACAAAACTGTTCATGGTGCCGGCGGCGATGCAGTTCGTGGTGCGGCAGCCGCGCGCCAGGACGGTGGACTTTTCACGATTGAAATACATGCTCTATGGCGCCTCACCGATACCGGCGGCGCTGCTGAAGGAGTGCATCGAGGTCTTCAAATGCGGCTTCGTGCAGCTGTATGGGATGACCGAAACCACGGGCACCATCGTCGCGCTCCCGCCGGAGGATCATGTCGAGGGGCTGGAGCGGATGCGCTCGGCCGGCAAGGCGCTGCCGGGTATCGAGATCGCAATCCTCGACGTCGACGGCAAGCCGTTGCCGCCACGAGAGGTCGGCGAGATCGCGACGCGCTCGGGCTCCAACATGGCGGGCTACTGGAATTTGCCGGAGGCGACGGCGTCGACGCTGCGCAGCGACGGCTGGCTGCGCACCGGTGATGCCGGCTATATGGACGAGGACGGCTATCTCTACATCCACGACCGCATCAAGGACATGATCATCTCCGGCGGCGAGAACATCTACCCCGCCGAGGTCGAGAGCGCGCTGTGCGATCATCCCGACGTCGCCGAAGCCGCGGTGATCGGCGTGCCCGACGACAAATGGGGCGAGGCGGTGAAAGCGGTTGTCGTGATGAAGCCCGGCAAACAGGCGAGCGCCACCGACATCATCAACTTCACCCGGACGCGCATCGCCGGCTACAAGACGCCGAAGAGCGTGGAGTTCTTTCCGGCGCTGCCGAGGAATCCGAGCGGCAAGATTTTGCGGCGGCAATTGCGGGAGCCGTATTGGGCGGGGAAGGATAGAAGGGTGAATTGATCCCGCTGTCGTCCCGGACAAGCGAAGCGCAGATCCGGGACCCATAGCCCCAGGGAGAAGTTTGGCGACGACTCGGAGTTACCAGTTCGCGACAAACTTCTCCCTGAGGTTATGGGTCCCCGCGTACGCGGGGACGACTCGCGGAGAGAGAACGCGCGATAACAGTCAATGCTTCCCCGGCCCCATATAGCCGAACAGGAATCCCGCGACCTTCCGCATCTGGATCTCCTCGCTGCCTTCGGTGATCCGATAGCGGCGGTGGTGGCGGTAGATGTGCTCGAACGGCTTGTGGCGTGAATAGCCCATGCCGCCGTGGACCTGCATGGCGCGGTCGGCGGATTCGCAGCAGAGGCGGTTTGCCCAGTAATTGCACATCGAGACGCGGTCGGAGAGCGTGCGCTCGATCTGCTCCTCGGTGAGCTGGTCCATCTCCCAGGCGGTCTTGCGGATCAGAAGGCGCAGCATCTCGGCTTGCGTGGCAAGCTCGACCAGCGGGAACTGGATCGCCTGGTTCTCGGCCAGCGCCCGGCCAAACGGTTTTCGCTCGCGCGCATACTTTACACTCTCGTTGATGCAATAGACCGCCGCGCCGAGCGAGCTCGCAGCCTGACGGATGCGGTTCTGGTGGACAAAGCACTGCGCCAGCGACAGGCCGCGGCCGACCTCGCCGAACAGCGCGTCCTCCGGCACGAACACGTCGGTGAAGCTGACGCGCGGATGATCCGTCGGCATGTTGAAGGTCCACATGTACTCCTCGACCTTGACGCCGTGGCTCTTGGCCGGAACCAGGAAGCAGGTGATGCCGCGGGCATCGCCGTCATTGCCGCCAGTGCGCGCAAACAGCGCGCAGTGCGTCGCGACGTGCATGCCTGTGGTCCACATCTTCTCGCCGTTGATGATCCAGCCCTTGACGTTGTCGCGGGTCGCGGGCACCGCGCGCGTCTCCATGTGGGTGGCGTCCGAGCCGTGATGCGGCTCGGTCAGGCCAAAAGTGATGCGGTACTTGCCCTTGATCGAGCCGTCGATCATCGCCTTCTGGTCGTCGCGGCCGTAACGGTCGAGCATGGTCACGACGGGGAAATTGCCGACGATGGAGTGCTCGTTCTGGAGATCGTTGTGCAGGCCGAGACCCTTCGCCGCAAAATGCTCGCGGATCACGGCCATCCAGAGGTTGGAGCCGTCCTTGCCGCCATACTGCCTGGATACCGGAAAGCGGAGATGCCCGGCGGCATCGGCGAGATCCTTGGCCTTGCGCAGCAGCGCCTCCCATTCATGGCGCGGCAGGCCGCCATTCTCGAAATCGGTGCGCGCCCATTCGCGGCGATGATCGAAGAAGCGGATGTTGTCGTCGGCCTCTTCCAGCGGCTTGATCTCGCGTTCGATGAAACGATCGAGCTCTGCGAGATAGGCGACGAGATCGGCAGGCAATGAGAAATCCACAGGTTCTCTCCCGGATTGATTTTATCGTTTTGCGTTAAGGCGCTAGGCGCGTTTCGGCTTCGTGCGATTAAGCTGAGAAGAGCGCGTGCAAGTCAAGCAAAGCGAGGCGTGTGACGCGCGCAAGGCGCATCAGCGCAATTCGATGGTGCTCCAGCGCCGACGCGCGGTAGTATGCGGTCAATATTCCTTGACGAGAAAATGCGGGAGCGCGCGATGGAGCTGAAATTCTCAAGAGTGGAACGCAAGGGGCCGGTCACGATCGTCACACTGTCGCGTCCCGAGGTCTACAACGCGCTGCACACCGACGCGCATTTCGAGCTGCAGAAGGTATTCGACGATTTCTCCGCGGATGCCGAGCAATGGGTCGCGATCGTCACCGGCGCCGGCGACAAGGCGTTCTGCGCCGGCAACGATCTGAAGTGGCAGGCGGCGGGGGGCAAGCGCGGCTGGGACAAGGGCGGCTTTGCCGGCCTCACCGCGCGCTTCGACTGCGACAAGCCTGTTATCGCAGCGGTGAACGGCGTCGCCATGGGCGGCGGCTTCGAGATCGCGCTGGCGTGCGACCTCATCATCGCCTCGGAGAATGCGACCTTCGCCCTGCCCGAGCCGCGCGTCGGCCTTGCCGCGCTCGCCGGCGGCCTGCACCGGCTGCCGCGGCAGATCGGGCTGAAGCGCGCCATGGGCATGATCCTCACCGCGCGCCATGTCAGCGCCAAGGAAGGTTTTGAGCTCGGCTTCGTCAACGAGGTCGTGCCGCAGGGCGAAGCGCTGTCGGGCGCGCTGCGCTGGGCGGACATGATCACCAAGAACTCGCCGATGTCGATCCGCGCGTCCAAGCAGGCGATCCAGAAGGGACTCGGCGTCTCGCTGGAGCAGGCGATCGAGGAACAGCGGGAGTATCCGGCGGTGAAGGCGATGGTGGCCTCGCAGGACTACATCGAAGGCCCGAAGGCGTTCTCGGAGAAGCGGCCGCCGAAATGGGTGGGGAAGTGACCGCGCTTTGCGCGGTCATTCCGGGGCGCGCCGACAGGCGCGAGCCCGGAATCCATCGGGCGGCAGAACGCGCGGATCAATGGATTCCGGGCTCGTCGCTACGCGACGCCCCGGAATGACGGGGCGCCGCCTACCCGCCCCGCCCCAGCTCACGCTTGTACGACGCGTAATTCGGCTGATCGACGGCGAGCTTGTCCATCGTGGTCGCCCACAGGTGCTCGGCAAGGCCCGGCGTTGCGAGGTCGACCTCGCCCTTGGCGATGCGCTCGGCGAGCGCGTGGTTGAGTTCGGTCACCGAGCCGTCGATGCCCAGCAGCGCGCGCAGGCGCGCCACTTCCTCAGCATCACTCCCCTCCTCCCGCGTCAGCTGTCGCGTGACGAGGTCGAGGATGTTGATGGCGACGCGCAGCTTGAAGGCCTGGTGACCGCTGATCAGCGGCGTGATGTCGTTGCGCAAGAAATCGGCGACCGATTTGGTCAGCTCGATCGGGGTCGGTTCGTCCTGCATGCGTCAGCTCCCGCGCGGCGCCAAGAGCCGCAACAGATCGATTTCGGTCTCGCTCGCGCGGCGGCCGATCATGGCACGTTCCATGGAATGGTCAGGTCCCTCGCGAAAGCGCTGCATCATGCCGCCGCACATGATGCCCCAGCGCAGCGTGCCCATCACTTCCCAGAATTTGACACGCACCGGATCGACCTTGCGGCCGGCAGCCTGGTAGCCCGCAAACAGCTCCTCGCGTGTGCCAAAACCGCCGACGGGCTTGTCGATCTCGCCGAAGCGCCAGGAGTTGACGCAGACCCAGCCGAGATCCTCCATGGGATCGCCGAGATGGGCGAGCTCCCAGTCGAGCACGGCGCGCACGCCATCGCGGCCGATGATGAGATTGCCGTTGCGGAAATCGCCGTGCACCAGCGTGGTTTCGGTCGACGGGCCGGGATCGTGGTCGCGCAGCCAGCGCAGCGCCAGCTCGAACACGGGCTTCGGCCAGTTCAGGCTGTGATAGTCGCGCTCGAACTCGGAAATCTCCTGGGTCGCCGACCTGCTGCGCAGCTCGGGCAGCCTGTCCTTTGGCAGTCGATGCAGGCCTGCGAGAATGCCGCCGATCTGCCGCGCCAGATGCGGCCGCGCGGCCGCATATTCGTCATCGCGAAGAATCTTGCGCGCGATGGTCTCGCCCTCGATCCGCTGCATGATGAAGCCGGTGCCGAGATCATCTTCCGGCACGAGCACATGCATTACCCGCGGCGACGGCACGCCGGCCTCATAAGCGAGCTGCATCAGCTGCGCCTCAGCCGCAAGGCCCGCCGCGCGCGTCGGCGCTGCGCCATACCCCTTCGGCGAGCGGCGCAGGATTGCGCCGATCACGCCATCGGGATGCGTGATGTCGAAGCGCCAGGTTTCCTGGCTGGCACCGCCCGACAGTTTGGCCGCAGAGGTCGCGCCGGTCGCGCCGTTGCACCAGCGTTGGACGCTGCGCGAAAGCTCAGTCTCGATCATTTGCCTTTGAACTGCGCGGGACGCTTCTCCAGGAACGCGCCCACGCCCTCGCGGAAATCCTGGGTGTCGCCGGCGCGGAGCTGGCACTGGAATTCGAGGTTGAGCTGATCCTCGAAGGAATTTTCGGGGCTGTCCCAATAGAGCTTGCGGATCAGCGACAGCGCCACCGTCGGGCCGCTGGCGAGATCGCGCGCGAGCTTCATCGCCTCCTCCATCAGCACACCGTCGTCATAGACGCGGTTGACGAGGCCCCATTCCAGCGCCTTCTCGGCCGGCAGCCGCTCGCCCATCAGCGACAATTCGATCGAGCGCGCCCGGCCGACGAGGCGCGGCAACAGCCAGGTCGAGCCGCAATCCGGCACGAGACCGATGCGGCGGAAAGCCTGCAGGAAGTACGAGGACCGCGCGCACAAAATCATGTCGCCGAGCAGCGCGAAGCTCATGCCGGCGCCCGCCGCCGGACCGTTGACCGCGGTGACGATCGGGCAATGCAGATTGCGAATGCGGCGCAGGAAGGGGTGAAAGCCGGTCTCCAGCGTCAGGCCGGCCTTGGTCTTCTTCGACTGGTTGTTGCGCCCTTGCAGATTGGCGCCGGTACAGAAGGCGCGGCCCGCGCCGGTCAGCACCACGCAGCGCACCTCATCCTTCTTCTCCTCGATCGCATCGAGCGCCTCGGCAAGACCGCCCAGCATATCCACGGAGACCGCGTTCATCACCTCCTGATGGTCGAGCCTGAGGACCGCGACCGAGCCATCGAAATCGAGCGTGACGTGTTTGAACTGCATGGTTTCCTCGTGAGTTGCGGCCTGCGTCAGTTTCGCAGACCGGAATTCGTTTTGTCGGGGCGCATATTTGATTTTTGGCGCGGTCTTGTCCATGGTGATCAGAGCATAGCAAGCAATCTTGCGCGCAGCGGCTGATGCGCCGCATCCCAAGATGTCTCGCCCAAAAACAGGAAACGCGGCATGAACCTTTTCGACCTCTCCGGCCGCGTCGCCGTGATCACCGGCGGTAATGGCGGTATCGGCCTCGGCATCGCGCAGGCGCTCGCCGGCCAGGGCTGCAATGTCTCGATCTGGGGCCGCAATGCCGACAAGAACAAGGCTGCGGCCGCGAGCATGGCGGGGCTATCAGGCAAGGTCGATGCCCGCGTCTGCGACGTCACCGATCCGGCCTCGGTCAACGCCGCGATGAAGGCGACGCTCGACATTTTCGGCCGGGTCGACGGCTGCTTCGCCAATGCCGGCATCGGCGGCGGCGGCCGGCGCTCCTTCATCGAGCGCACCGAGGACGAATGGCGCAGGATGTTTGCGACCAATCTCGACGGCGTGTTTCACGCGTTCCAGGCCGCGGCGAGACACATGACCGATCGCGCCAATGCCGGCGATCCCTTCGGCCGGCTGGTCGCGACCTCGAGCCTCGCCTCGATCTTCGGCACCGCGCGCAACGAGCATTATGCGGCAACCAAGGCCGCGATCAACGCGCTGGTGCGCGCGCTCGGCGTCGAGCTCGCCCGCCACGGCGTCACCGCGAATGCGATCCTGCCGGGCTGGATCAAGAGCGACATGACGTCGGGTCTCATGGCCAACGAAAAATTCGTCGCCAACGTGATGCCGCGGATTCCGGTGCGGCGCTTCGGCGAGGCATCCGATTTCGGCGGCATCGCGGTCTATCTGATGAGCAAGGCGTCGTCGTATCACACGGCCGATACGTTCGTGATCGACGGCGGCTATACGGCGTTCTGAGATTTCGCAGGGTGGGCGAAGGCGCTCTTGCGCCGTGCCCACCGTGAGCATTTTCGAATGTCGTGGTGGGCACGCTGCGCTTTGCCCACCCTACGGCTTCTCGTTTTGTCAGCGCAGAAGGGAATGGGCAAATGTTCTCACACATCATGATCGGCACCAACGACCTCGACAAGGCCAAGTCGTTCTACGACGACCTGCTGAGCACGCTCGAAGTGCGGCCGGCCAGGGTCGACGGCCACCGCATCTTCTACATCACCAAGACCGGCGTGTTCTCGGTGTCGAAGCCGATCAACGGCGAGCCGGCGACTTGCGCGAATGGCGGCACCATCGGCTTTGCCTGCAATTCACCGGAGCAGGTCGACAAATGGCATGCAGCCGGGATCGCGGCGGGCGCAAAATCGATCGAGGATCCGCCCGGCATCCGCCAGGGCCCCGGCGGCAAGCTCTATCTCGCCTATTTGCGCGACCTCGACGGCAACAAGATCTGCGCGATGCATCGGATGCCGAGCTGAGCTACACACTCGGTGTCGTCCCGGCGAAAGCCGGGACCCATAACCACAGGGAGAAATGAGGGCACGAAGCTCTCAACTCCGAGTCATCGCCAAACCACTCCCTGTGGCATCGCGACGAGCGCCAAGCGCTCGCGCGGAGGTCCCGGATCTGCGCTTCGCTTGTCCGGGACGACACCGGCGAGGGAGCGCCGCCCTCCACGCCATTCAAACAACATTTCAAACGACCCAGCGATATTCCATCGCGTGGCATGGCTGCGCGTGAAAAATGCGCGCTCGCACTTTGGCCGCGCTGCGACTATTCTCGTGACCAGAACGATCTCAGCGTCCCCGGGAGGAACAATGACAAAACACACCTATATTCCCCGCACCACCAACTACACCCTCAACCCCGGCGACGAGCTCAACGACCTCCGGATGTCGGACCAGGTCCGGCCGCTCTATGATCACGTCAAGAAGTTCATCCGCGACACCGTCGAACCGATGTCGATCGAGTTCGCCAAGGCGGGCGAAGGCAAGGAGGATCGCTGGAGCTTCACGCCGAAGCAGCTCGAGGTGCTGGAAAAGGCCAAGAACAAGGCCAAGCAGGAGGGCCTCTGGAACTTCTTCCTGCCCGACGATGAGACCGGCCAAGGCCTGAAGAATCTCGATTACGCCTATATCGCCTCCGAGCTCGGCAAGAGCCCGCTGGCGTCCGAGAGCATGAACTGCTCGGCGCCCGACACCGGCAACATGGAGGTGCTGGAGCGCGTCGGCACCAAGGAGCAGAAGGAGAAGTGGCTGAAGCCGCTGCTCAACGGCGAGATTCGCTCGGCCTATGTCATGACCGAGCCGAACGTCGCCTCCTCCGATGCAAAGAACATCTCGACGACTGCAAAGCTCGTCGGCGACGAATGGGTCATCAACGGCGAGAAGTATTACATTTCCGGCGTGGGCGATCCCCGCTGCAAGATCCTGATCGTGATGGTGAAGACCAATCCGGACGCGGCGCCGAGCAAGCAGCAGTCGCAGATCCTGGTGCCGCGCGACACGCCCGGCGTCGAGGTGCTCGGCCCGATGTACGTGTTCGGGCAGGACCACGCCCCGCGCGGCCACATGCACATGCGCTTCAACAATGTGCGCGTGCCCAAGGAGAACATGCTGCTCGGCGAAGGCCGCGGCTTCGAGATCTCGCAGCTCCGCCTCGGCCCCGGCCGCATCCATCACTGCATGCGCACCATCGGCAAGGCCGAGAAGGCGCTGGATCTGATGGTGCAGCGTGGCCTCACCCGCGAAGCCTTCGGCAAGAAGATCGCCCATCTCGGCGGCAACATGCAGATCATCGCCCAGGCGCGCTGCGAGATCGAGGCGATGCGGCTGATGGTGCTGAAGGCGGCCAAGGCGATGGACGTGCTCGGCAACAAGGAGGCCCGCGTCTGGGTCTCCATGGTCAAGGCCATGGTGCCGGAGCGCGCCTGCAAGATCATCGACCAGGCGATCCAGATGCACGGCGCTACCGGCATCTCGCACTGGACCCCGCTCGCCGAGATGTATCAGGACGTCCGCCATCTGCGCTTTGCGGATGGCCCGGACGAGGTGCACTGGATGGTTGTGGGACGCCACGAGCTGAGCATGGCGTGATCAGATGCCGTAGGGTGGGCAAAGGCGCTTCGCGCGCCGTGCCCACCATCTCTCTGTTGCAAGAAGTGCGTGGGCACGCTTTCGCTTTGCCCACCCTTGTATTAGCGCGCCGGATTAGAATGGCCTCGTTCCGTGAGGAATGGCCCAGCCCGGGTGGCCGCCCGGGCTGGGCCGCCGATCGATCGGATCGATGCCCACCGAAGCCTTGAGGGCTGCGTTTTGTAGCAAGATCGCGGTCGGCACTTCATCGGGACCCGCATGGTTGAACGAACTTCAGGTTCGCATCACAAGGGAGGGTCGAGGAAGATGGCCAAACGTAACACGATCTGTGCTGGAATCGATACCAGCAAAGATAAGCTCGACGTGGCGCTCGATGGCAGTTCGGAGGAACTGCAGGTCAAGAACACGGCGGAAGGCCACCAGGAACTGGTGGAGTGGCTGAAGCGCCACAAGGTCAAGCGGGTTGGGATCGAGGCAAGCGGTGGTTACGAGCAGGCGGCGGTCGCCGAACTGCGACGCCAGCGGTTTGTCGTCATCGTGTTTCAGCCGATCCAGGTCCGCGCCTATGCCACGTTCCATTTGCAACGGGCCAAGAACGACAAAATGGATGCCGCATTGATTGCGGCCTGCACCGCCGCGGTCAAGAAGATCCATCCCGCTCCAGACCCCCGGCTGCAGCCTTTTGCCGTGCATCTGACGATGATCGACCAGATCAAGGAGGACATCGCAAAGCTCAAGAATCGGCTGGAGAGCTGCCCTGACGAACGTATCCAGAAGTTCTGGAAGGAGCAGATCGCTCTGTTGGCCAAGCACAGACGAGCCGAGTTCAAGGCCCTGGTGGCAGCGATCCGCAAGCATCGCGATCTCGCCGCACGGCTCGATCTGATCTACAGCGTTGGCGGCAGCGGCTTGCCGACCGCGGTTGCCATCTTGATCAGGATGCCCGAGATCGGTCAGATCACCCGCGAGCAAGCCGCAGCCCTCACCGGGCTTGCGCCGTACGATGACGACAGCGGCAAGCATGTCGGCGCCCGCAGGATTGACGGCGGACGCCAGCGCTTGCGTCAGGCGCTCTACACCGCAGCTCTTCCGGCATCCTTCCGCTGGAATCCGCAGCTCATGGCCCTGTACAGCCGGCTGATCGCCGCCGGCAAGGGCCACAAGCGCGCGCTGGTCGCCTGTGCCAGGAAGCTGATCGTCATCATCAACGCCGTCGTCGCCCGCGGAACACCGTGGGTCGCCGAACCGCCCAGAACCGCGAGTGTGTCCGTCACCTGATCTCGTTTCTTTGTTCGATCAGGCGACCGTTTCTTCGTCCCGACCTGCCGTCAAGACGACGCCGCGCGCCGCGGCCGTCAAGGATGGCCGTCGCGCTCGTCTCACCTCACGTCGACTGCCGCCAGGCCACGCCTTGACGGCCGCAAGCACGGCGTCATGCTCGCGGAAATCGGGCGTGCTTTAATGGTTGCTACGGAAGATCGTAGGGCGGATTAGCGAAGCGTAATCCGCCGACTTTCGCGTGACGAAGATGGCGGATTACGCCTGCGGCTAATCCGCCCTACGCAGTGGACTCGCGGAGAGTGAGCACCGCCTACGTCGCCGCCTCGACCTTGTCCTGCGTCTTCGTCTCGAAATCGCTCGCATCGTGCCGCTCGTGCAGCTGGCTGGCGGGATCGCCCGAGACGCGGTTGACCATGCGGCCGCGCTTCACGGCGGGGCGCTGCGCGATCTGGTCGGTCCAGCGCTGCACGTTCTTGTAGTCCTGCACCGAGAGGAATTCGCCGGCGCCATAGACCAGCCCCTTGGCAAGCGCGCCGTACCAGGGCCACACCGCCATGTCGGCGATCGTATACTCCTTGCCCGCGAGATATTCGTTGTCGGCAAGGCGCCGGTCGAGCACGTCGAGCTGGCGCTTGGTCTCCATCGCGAAACGGTCGATGGCGTATTCGATCTTGGTCGGCGCATAGGCGTAGAAATGGCCAAAACCGCCGCCGAGATAGGGCGCGCTGCCCATCTGCCAGAACAGCCAGGACATCGCCTCGGTGCGGCTCTTGATGTCCTTCGGCAGGAAGGCGCCGAACTTCTCGGCGAGATAAAGCAGGATCGAGCCGGACTCGAACACCCGGATCGGCTCCGGACCGGAGCGGTCCATCAGCGCGGGGATCTTGGAGTTCGGGTTGATGTCGACGAAGCCGCTGCCGAACTGGTCGCCGTTGCCAATTCTGATCAGCCAGGCGTCGTATTCGGCCCCCTTGTGGCCGAGCGCCAGAAGTTCCTCCAGCATCACCGTGACCTTCACCCCGTTCGGCGTCGCCAGCGAATAGAGCTGGAAGGGATGCTTGCCGACCGGCAGCTCCTTGTCGTGGGTGGGACCGGCGATCGGGCGGTTGATGCTGGCGAACTGCCCGCCATTTTCCTTGTTCCAGGTCCAGACCTTGGGCGGCACGTAGGCGGGGGTGTCGGTCATGCGAGGGGCTCCGGCGGAAAGATGCGCCTGCATTAATTAGCCCGCGAATGGCCGATGACAAGCCCTCCGAGTTGCATTGCCGGGCGGGGCGTCTCACCGTTTCGTCATGGCAAGCTTCCTCCCCGTCGTGCCGGGGCCGCAGGGGCGAGCCCGAAAATCCATCGCGCCGCCGGGAATGCTCTGAAAAATGGATTCCGGGTTCTCGCTGGCGCGAGCCCCGGAATGACGGCGTCACCCAGGACGCCGCGGCCTGCGGGTGGAGCGCGACGTCTACACACAAGATGCCTCGCCGAATCCGGCCTGTCATCGTGAGTGACGATCAGCTAGCGTCACCTTGCTTCGCGCACGAAAGCAACGAGAACGCGAAGGCCGCCGGGAGAGAGAGCCATGAAATCGCCGATCTGCGACATGCTGGGCATAGAATTCCCACTGCTGGCCTTCAGCCATTGCCGCGATGTCGTCGCCGCCGTCAGCCGCGCCGGCGGCTTCGGCGTGCTCGGCGCCACCGTGCACACGCCCGATACGCTCGAACGCGAGCTGAAGTGGATCGACGATCACGTCGACGGCAAGCCCTACGGCATCGACGTGCTGATCCCTGAGAACATCTCGACCGCGGGCGAGAAGGACGTCACCTGGAAGAGCCTGGAAGCGCGCGTGCCGCAGGAGCACCGAACCTACACGCGCGAGCTCCTGAAGAAGTACAATATCGAGCTGACGACCACGGAGGTCGCAGCCGATCAGCCGCAGCCGTTCGACGGAAAGACAGCGCTGCAGCTGCTCGAGGTGTCCTTCAATCATCCGATCCGCCTGATCGCCAATGCGCTGGGCGTGCCGCCGAAGGCCATGATCGAGATGGGCAAGAAGCACGGCGTCCCCGTTGCGGCGCTGGTCGGTGCCAAGGAGCACGCGCTGCGTCAGGTCGCGGCCGGCGTCGACATTCTCGTGGTGCAGGGCACCGAGGCCGGCGGCCATTGCGGCGAGGTCTCGACCATGGTGCTGGTGCCCGAGGTGATCAAGGCGATCAAGCCCATCCGCGACGTGCCGGTGCTGGCGGCCGGCGGCATCATGACGGGGCGGCAGATGGCGGCGTGCATGGCGATGGGCGCGGCCGGCGCCTGGACCGGTTCGGTGTGGCTTGCGACGGTCGAAGCCGAGACCACGGAGATCTTTCGCGAGAAGATGATTGCGGCCTCTTCCCGTGATGCAGTCCGCTCGAAAGGCCGCACCGGCAAGCCGGCGCGCCAGCTCCGCTCGGTCTGGACCGATGCCTGGGATCGCGCGCCGGACAGCCCCGGCGCACTGCCGATGCCGTTGCAAAGCGTCATCAGCCGCGACGCCTTCAACTCGATCGACCGCGCGGCGGCGAGCGGTAACGCCAAGGCGCGCGACCTCGTCAGCTATTTCGTCGGCCAGGGCGTCGGGCTGGTCGACAGCGTGAAGTCGGCGGGCGCGGTGGTGCAGGAGTTCAAGGAAGATTTCGCCGAAGCCGTCGAGCACATGAATGCGCTGGTGGCGGAGTAGGTGTAGACCCTCATGGTGAGAAGGCGCGCAAGTGCCGTCTCGAACCATGAGAGCCCGCGGCCCATCCTTCGAGACACCTGCTTCGCAGGCTCCTCAGGATGAGGTCTGAGATGTCTGAGAGAGTGAAGAAGCAAGAACAATGGCGACCGTTTCCCCTGACCGCATCCCCGTCATCGTCGGCATCGGCGAGATCGTTGACCGTCCCAAGGAGATCACCGACGGCCTCGAGCCGCTCGACCTGCTGGAGCAGGCGCTGCGGCGCGCGGAAACAGATGCCGGCGCAAAGCTGCTGGGCGAGGTGCAGTCGCTCGATGTCGTCAACTTCCTGAGCTGGCGCTACCGCGATCCGGAGCAGCTGTTGGCGCAGCGCCTCGGCATCACGCCTTCGCATTGCTATTACGGCCCGGTCGGCGGCGAGAGCCCGATCCGCTACCTCCACGAGGCGGCCAAGCGCATCGCACGCGGCGAATGCACCGTGGCCGCGGTCTGCGGTGCCGAGGCGCAGTCGACTGCAACCAAGGCCGAGCGCACTGGGGCAAAGCTGCCGTGGACGCCGTTCGCCCATGATGTCGAGGAGCCCAAGCGCGGTGCGGCGTTCCAGAAGCCGCTGGCGGTGAAGCTCGGCGTGTTCCGCCCCGTCACGGTCTATCCGTTCTACGAGGCCGCCTCCTCCGCGCATTGGGGCCAGACGCCGCGCGAGGCGATGGCCGAATCAGGCACGCTGTGGTCGCGCTATTCGGAAGCCGCCGCGCAAAATCCCAATGCCTGGCTGAAGCGACGTTATGCGCCGGAGGAGATCACGACGCCGACGGCGGACAACCGGCTGATCGCCTGGCCCTATAACAAGCTGATGGTCGCCAACCCCAGCGTCAACATGGGCGGTGCGCTGCTGGTCACCAGCCTCGCCAAGGCGCGTGCGCTCGGTATCGCGGAGAGCAAGCTGGTCTATCCGCTCGGCGGCGCCTCGGCGGAAGAGCCGCGCGACTATCTCCTGCGCGACCAGTTCTACGAGAGCCATCCGCAGAACGCGGTGCTGAAAGCGGTGATGGACCTTGCCGGCGGCGATGGCAAAAACTTCGACGCCATCGAGCTCTATAGCTGCTTCCCCTGCGTGCCCAAGATGGCGCGGCGGACGCTTGGTCTCGGCGCCGACGTGCAGCCGACCGTGACCGGCGGCCTCACCTTCTTCGGCGCGCCGCTCAACACCTACATGACGCATGCGGCCTGCGCGATGGTGCGGCGTGTGCGTGACGGCGCAAAGCTTGGCCTGCTCTATGGCCAGGGCGGCTTCGTCACCAAGCATCACGCACTGGTGGTGGCGAAGGCGCCGCCGCGCGAGGCGCTGGCGCAGGAGACGAGCGTGCAGACCGAAGCCGACCGCAACAAGCGCGCGGTGCCGGAGTTCATCACGGAGGCCTCGGGCAAGGGCAAGGTCGAGAGCTTTACGGTGCTCTACGGCCGCGGCGGCGATGCCGAGCACGGCGTGGTGATGCTGCGGACGGAAGATGATAGGCGCACGCTGGCGCGGATCCCGGCGAGCGATAGCGCGACGTTGGCGCATCTGCTGAACATGGATCGCACGCCGGTGGGATCGCTCGGGGAGATCGCCATGGCTGCGGACGGCGTGCCGGAGTGGCGCGTGGCGTGATCTCTCGTGTCCCGGACGCGGTGCGGCGCGAAGTGCCGCTCCGCAGAGCCGGGACCCAGAAAGCGACACTGTACTTTGAGAAGAGATGGGCCCCGGCTCTGCAGCGCATCACTGCGTGCTGCGCTGCGTCCGGGGCACGAGACCGCCCTACCCCTTCGGCGCCTGCTTTTCCGACGCGGTCGCCGGCTTGGCCTTGGCGCCGACCACGCGCACCGCATCGCCATCCGAGAGGCCGTCCGGCGGCGCGGTGATGACGCGGTCGTCCGCTGTTATGCCCGAGGCGAGCTCGATCTCGCGGCCGAGGTCGCGGGCGATGGTCACGGGCTTGAACAGAACCTTGTCGTCCGCACCGACGGTGGCGACGCGCAGCCCGTTGCTGTTGAAGATCAGCGCGCTGGCGGGGATGCTGAGCGGCGCGGAATCGCGCTGGAGGTTGAGCTTCACGCTGGCATAGCCGCCGGGCATCAGCTCTCCGTTCGAATTGTCGAGCCCGAGCTGCATGCGCGTGGTGCCGGAGGCGACGTCGACGGCCTGCGAGGACGCCTCCACCGTCGCCTGGAAAGTCCGGTTCGGATACTCGGGCAGCGTGATCGTCGCCTTGGCGCCTATCTTGATCGCCGGCACGTAGTTCTGGGGCACGTTGACATAGACGCGCAGCTTGGTGATGTCGGAGATCACGAACATCGCCGGGCCCGAGCCGCCACCGGCATTGATCAACGCGCCGACATCGGTGTCGCGCGCGGTGACGACGCCGTCGAACGGCGCGGTGATCTTCTTGTAGCCGGCCAGCGCTTCCAGCCGCTCGACATTGGCCTTGCCCGAATTGACGGCCGCGTTCTTGTTAGAGAGATCGGCGGTGCGCTCGTCGATCTCCTGCGCCGAGACGAAGTTGGAGGCGACCAGCGTCTTGCGCCGGTTCAGCGTTGCTTCCGACAGCCTGGCGCTGGCCTGCTGGCTGGCGAGGTCGGCTCTAGCCTGAAGCAGTTGCTGATCGAGGTCCGGCGCCTCGATCTCGGCGATCACCTGACCGGCCTTGACGCGGGCGCCGATATCGGCGCTCCAGCTCTTCAGATAGCCCGACACGCGGGCGAAGATCGGGGCGCGATAATAGGCCTCCAGCCGGCCCGGCAGATCGATGGTGGCATTAAGCGCCTTGGCGCTGGGCTGGGTCACCGCCACGCTGGGAACGGCCTGATCGTCGGTCCATTCCTTCAATTGGGAGCTCTGCTCCTCGCGGGCACGGATGCCGGTGCCGACGACGAGGCCCGCCGCGATCAGCGCCACCACGCCGAAGATGCCCAGTTTCCGGTGCGACACCGGCGAGCGGGGTTCAGTGGGCGACATGCGGGGTCTCCAACGGGGCGGCGGCTTTGGCGCCTTGTTTCTTGTGGACCATGCTGAACACCACAGGAACAAACATCAGCGTGGCGAAGGTTGCAAAGATCAGGCCGCCGATCACGGCGCGGCCGAGCGGCGCATTCTGCTCGCCGCCCTCGCCCAGCCCCAGCGCCATCGGCGCCATGCCGATGATCATGGCGAGCGCGGTCATCAGTACCGGGCGGAACCGGACGAAGCCGGCTTCCAGCGCGGCGGCAATGGGATCACCGAGCTCCTCGTAGCGTTCGCGCGCGAAGGAGATCACGAGCACGCTGTTGGCGGTGGCAACGCCCATGCACATGATGGCGCCGGTGAGCGCGGGGACCGACAGCGTCGTCCCTGTCGCGAACAGCATCCAGACGATGCCGGCGAGCGCGGCCGGCAGCGCCGTGATGATCACGAACGGATCGGACCAGGACTGGAAGTTCACGACGATCAGGAAATAGATCAGCACGACGGCACCGAGCAGACCGAACAACAGGCCGGTGAAGGCGCTGTTCATGGTCTGCACCTGCCCGAGCAGCACTACCGAAGAGCCCTTCGGCACTTCCTTGGCAGTGTCGGCGATCACCTTGCGGATATCGGCGGCGACTGCGCCGAGATCGCGGCCCGAGGTGGTCGCAAAGATCTGCACCATCGACTGGATGTCGTATTGCGAGACAACCGCGCTCGAGCTCGAACGCCTGATGTCGGCGATGCCGCCGAGGATCGGCGACTGCGCATTGCCGGCCGCGGTGATCGGCAGCGTCTGCAGCGCGCTGAGCGAATCGATCTGGTACTGCGGCGTCTGCATCACGATCGAGTAGGACACGCCGTTCTCGGGGTTGAGATAGTAGGTCGGCGCCACCTGCGAGGAGCCGGCGAGATTGACCACGAGGCTGTTGGTGACGTCGCGCTCGGTCAGGCCGACATATTGCGCGCGGGTGCGGTCGACATCGATGTTGAAGGTCGGCGCGTTCGGCGATTGCTGGATGCGCGCATCTGCAACGCCGGGGATCCTGCGGACTTTTGCCAGCAGATTGTTGGCGTAAGCGAAATTGGCACTGAGATTGGCGCCGCGGATCTGCAGGTCGATCGGCGCCGGCGCGCCGAAATTCAGGATCTGGCTGACGATGTCGGCGGGTAGGAACGCGAAGCTGACGCCGGGGAACAGTCGCGGCAGCTGCTCGCGCAGCACGCGTACGTGTTCCTCGGTCGGCTTGTGGCCTTCTCTCAGCTTGATCTGGATGTCGCCGTCCTGCGGGCCGATCACGCCGGTGTTGTTGTAGGTCATGTTGATGCCGGAGATCGGCATGCCGATGTTGTCGGTCATGGTCTCGATCTCGCCTGGGATCAGCTTGCGGACCGCTTTCTGCACGTCGGCGAGCTGGTTGGCGGTCTCCTCGACGCGGGTGCCGACCTGGGTGCGGACATGCATCAGGATGTTGCCGGCATCGACCGCGGGAAAGAAGTTGCGGCCGAGGAACGGCACCAGCGCGAAGGATGCGCCGACCACACAGAGGAAGCCGATCACGAACACCGCGCGGTGCGCCAGCGCCAGCCCGAGGAAGCCATGGTAGCCGCCGCGGATGCGCTCGAACCGTGCCTCGAAGCCACGCTGGAACCAGACGAGCGGATTGCGCGATTTCGGCGGCCCGCCCTCGTGATGGACATGCGCCTGCAACAGATAGTTCGCCATGGTCGGCACCAGCGTGCGCGACAGGATGAACGACCAGATCATCGCGAACATCACGGCTTCCGCCATCGGCACGAACAGGAAGCGCGCGACGCCCGAGAGGAAGAACATCGGCACGAACACGATGCAGATGCACAGCAGCGACACGAAGGCCGGCGTCACGATCTGGTTGGCGCCGTCGAGGATCGACTGCTCGACCGGCTTGCCCTGCTCCAGGTGGTAGTTGATGTTCTCGATCGTGACGGTGGCGTCGTCGACGAGGATGCCGACCGCGAGCGCGAGCCCGCCGAGCGTCATGATGTTGAGCGTTTCGCCGATCGCCGACAGCATGATGATGGCGCCCAGCACCGACAGCGGGATCGAGACCGCGATGATGATGGTCGAGCGCCAGCTGCCGAGGAACAACAGGATCATGACGCTGGTGAGCAGGGCCGCGATCACGCCTTCGACGGCGACGCCTTGAATCGCGCCGCGGACGAACACCGACTGGTCACCGATGAAGCCGATCTTGAGCGCGTCGGGGAGCTGGTCCTTGACGTCGATGACCTTCTGCTTGATGCCGGCGATGATGTCGAGCGTCGAGGTCGCGCCCGCCTTCAGCACCATCATCAGCACCGAGCGGTTCCCGTCGACATGGACGATGTTGGTCTGCGGCGGATTGCCGTCGCGCACGGTGGCGACGTCGCGCACATAGACCATGGCGCCGTTGACGGTCTTGATCGGGAGGTTACCGAGCTCGTCGATCCGAAGCGGCGAGTTGTTGAGCTGGATGTTGTACTCGAACTGCCCGATCTTCTGGGTGCCGACCGGCGTGATCAGGTTTTGCGCGGCGAGCGCATTGGCGACGTCCTGGCCGGACAGGCCGCGAGCCTGCAGCGCGGTGGGATCGAGGTCGATCTGGACCTGGCGCTGCTTGCCGCCGAATGGATAGGGGATCGCCGCGCCGGGCACGGTGACCAGCGGCGTGCGCAGATTGTTGATGCCGATATCGGCGAGGTTCTGCTCGGTCAGGCCGTCGCCCGACAGCGCCACCTGGATGATCGGCACGGTGGAGGCCGAGTAGTTCAGGATCAAGGGCGGCGTCGCGCCGGGCGGCATCTGCTTGATCAGCGTCTGCGAGATCGCGGTGACCTGGGCGTTGGCGGTACGGATGTCGACGTTGGGCTGGAAGAAGATCTTGATGATGCCAAAGCCGTTGTAGGAATTGGCCGTGATGTGCTCGATGTCGTTGACCGTCGTCGTCAGCGCGCGTTGGAACGGCGTGGTGATGCGGCCCGACATCTGGTCCGGCGGCAGGCCGGTGTACTGCCAGACCACGCCGATCACGGGAATGCGGATGTCCGGAAAGATGTCGGTCGGGGTCCGCAGCGCCGCGAGCGGTCCGATGATCAGCAGCAAGAGTGCCAGCACGACGAACGTATAGGGCCGGCTCAGGGCAATACGGACCAGAGCAATCATGCGCCAGGCAAATCCGGGTCAGATGAGAATACGGAATCTGCCCCCACGGCGATCCCCATTCCCCTTTACCCGAGCACCGCCGGAAACGCTAATAAGCAGAACTATCCTGCATTCACTTCCCTGCTACCGCACTGCGAAATCGACATCGCAGCTATGCGGCGGCCTGTCTCAGGCGGCGCGGACCGCGTTCAGGAACTTGCCGACCTCGAGCTTGAGGCGATTGGAGTCGCGGGACAGCATCTGCGCCGCCGACAGCACCTGCGAGGACGACGCGCCGGTCTCGGCGGCCCCCCGCTCGACCTCGCCGACATTGGACGAGGCCTGCTGGGCGCCCTTGGCCGCCTGCTGCACGTTTCGTGTGATCTCCTGCGTCGCCGCCCCCTGTTCCTCCACCGCCGCGGCAATGGCCGCAGCGATTTCGGACAGCCGCGCGATGGTGCCGCCGATGTCGCGGATCGCCGCGACGGATTCCTGGGTCGCCGACTGAATGCCGGTGATCTGCTGCGCGATCTCACCGGTCGCCTTCGCGGTCTGCGCGGCAAGGGCCTTGACCTCGGAAGCCACCACCGCGAAGCCGCGACCGGACTCGCCGGCCCTCGCCGCCTCGATCGTTGCGTTGAGCGCGAGGAGATTGGTCTGCCCCGCGATCTGGTCGATCAGTTCGACGACGTCGCCAATCTTCGCGACCGCTCTCGACAATCCGTCGATATGCCCGTCGGTCAGCCGGACCTGATCAACGGCTTCGTTGGCCATTCGCGCCGAATCCTGCACCCGGCGGCTGATCTCGTTGACGGACGACGACAGCTGCTCGGTCGCCGACGCGACCGACTGGACGTTTGCGGAGGCTTCCTCCGAACCGTCGGCGACGGTGACGGCGAGCTTCTGCGCCCGCGCGGCCGTCACGTTCATCGCGCCGGCAGAGGCTTCCAGCTCGGTCGACGCCGAACTCACCGCGTCCACGATCTCGCCGACTGCAGTCTCGAATTGACCGGCAAGCCGGTGCATGTCGGCACGGCGCTGTTCGGCCGCGATCTGGTCCTGCCTGATCTTGGCGTCCGCGACCTCGTGCGCCTTCTGCTCGGCCTTGACCTTGAACGTCTCCACCGCGTGAGCCATGTCGCCTACCTCGTCCTTGCGGCCAAGCCCGGGGAGAACCACTGCGAAATTGCCGCCGGCCAATTCGTCCATCGCGGCCGTCAGTGCCGAGAGCGGACGCACGATCCTGGAAACCGCGACCCAGAAGCTCAGCAATGTGAGGCCGAGGCTCGCAAGCAGGATTGCAACGCTGATGATCAGGTTGGAGGCGCTCGCCTTCGCCTGTTCGGCGGCCTCCGTACCCGCCGCCGCGCCGATTGCATCCGCGAGCCCAAGAATGGAATTGATGGCCGTCGTCGCGCGGCTCACATAATCGCGGCTGCCGATCTTGTACTCGCCGCTCGGACCTGCGGCGAGGATTTCGGCACGCAGTGCGCCATAGGTCTGAAAGTAATCCTCATTCACCGACTTGATGGCTCGCGCGAGTGCTGCCGGAACGTCGGTGCGGTCGGCGATCGGGGCAACCGTCTCCCAGGCGAGCTCCACGTGGCCGCGGAAGGTCGCGATCCGGCCGATGCCGTCCGCGGCGAGCTTCGCGTGCGAACTGATCAACCCGCCGAGAAGCGCACGTTCGCGCCCGGCGTTTTCTGCCATCTCCGCTGTCAGGTGCCGGAGGCCGACGAGGCGTGCCATGGCCGCCGAAGGCGAACTGGTCAGCGTTTCCTGCGTCAGGCGCAGTCTGTTGGCGGCGACCTCGATCAAGTCGGTGATCGCCGGGGCAAAGGCCTTGACCACCTCGGCGTCCCGCTCCGACCCAGGCTTGGCCAGATTCGCATCGACCCTGCGGCGCAGGCTCTCGAAGCTTTGGAATGCCCGTTCGGCTTCCGAGATGCGTTGTTCGGCGCCCTTCATGGCCGTGACGCCACGCAAGCGCTGCACGGCATCGCGGAAGGCCCGATCCGACGTCGCGCGCACAGCATCGATTTCAGAGCGGCGATCGGCCGGAAGCACCTCGGGCGAATTCAGCGCCGCATTGGTCATGCCCCGCTCCTTCGCCCACTGCCCTGCGCTGTGCAGCAACGATTGCGAAATGCCGTTGAGGCCGACGAAGATCTCGGCCTCCTGACGGTCGTGGTAGGCGTGAATGGCCGTGTAGCCGGTGGCCGCCACTCCCATCAAGGCAAGCGCCGAAATGATGACCGGTAGGACCGTGCCAATTCTGAGATGCACCGCTGGCTTCCTTCTCCCGAGTGCCGCTTCCTCTGGACGAAGGAATCGACCCTCACGAGAGATACAAGAAGCCCGCAACGCGATGTTGTCTCACGTCAAAGTGCGGCCGCGCTGCCGGGGGCGCCACCGCATATGCTTATCAAAACGTTGCCCGCGATAACGCGCGCGTGCAACGCTGGTACGTCGTGCTGTCCTCAGGCGGCGCGGACGGAGTTGAGGAACTTGCCGACCTCGAGCTTGAGACGATTGGAATCGCGGGACAGCATCTGCGCCGCCGACAGCACCTGCGAGGACGCCGAGCCGGTTTCGGAGGCGCCGCGCTGGACGTCGCCGACATTGGACGAGACCTGCTGGGTACCCTGGGCGGCCTGCTGAACGTTACGGGCAATTTCCTGGGTGGCCGCGCCCTGTTGCTCCACGGCCGCGGCGATCGTTGCGGCAATCTCCGACAAACGCGCGATGGTGCCGCTGATCTCGCCGATGGCACTGACCGAATCCTGCGTCGCCGCCTGAATGCCGCCGACCTGCTGGCCGATCTCTCCGGTGGCCTTCGCCGTCTGCTCGGCGAGCGCCTTGACCTCGGAGGCCACGACGGCGAAGCCGCGACCCGCCTCGCCGGCCCGCGCCGCCTCGATCGTGGCATTGAGCGCCAGCAAATTGGTCTGGCCGGCGATCGCATTGATGAGCTCGACGACGTCGCCGATCCGCGATGCGGCCCGCGACAATTCGCTGACACGTTCGGTGGTGGCATGCGCCTGGCTGACCGCCTCGCTCGCGATCCGGGAGGAGTCCTGCACCTGGCGGCCGATCTCGCGCACCGAGGACGACATCTCTTCGGCGGCCGACGCCACCGAGTGGACATTGGTGGACGCTGCTTCCGAGCCAGATGCGACCACCGTGGCCAGCTCCTGCGCCCGGCCCGCGGTCGAGGACAGCGTCGAGGCTGACGCCTCGAGCTCGGTTGCGGCCGACGACACCGTCTCGACGATCTCGCCGATCGCGGCCTCGAAGCCGTCGGCAAGCTTGGTCATGTCGGCCTTGCGCTGCGTCTCGGCACGGCGCTGCACCGCCTGCACCTCGTCGCGGCTGAACCGGATGATGGTCTGCACGGTCTGAAGGTTGCGCAGTGCCTCGCCGATCTCGTCGT
The DNA here is from genome assembly GCF_009176685.1 of Bradyrhizobium sp. TM102. Classification (NCBI taxonomy): domain Bacteria; kingdom Pseudomonadati; phylum Pseudomonadota; class Alphaproteobacteria; order Hyphomicrobiales; family Nitrobacteraceae; genus Bradyrhizobium; species Bradyrhizobium sp. TM102. Next base: position 5,814,730 of record NZ_AP021855.1, read on the forward strand.
CGCGCTCGATCACGATGCGGTTGTCGAGCTTGTCCTGCACGAGGTTGACCAGGGTGTCGTTGAGCTGTTGCATCGGCCCCTGGATCGCACGCATGGTTGCAAGGCCCGCGAAACCGACGACGACGGCACCGACGACGGCCAGCGCCGACAGGATCAGGCTGGCCGAACCACCGGAAGCGAGCGCGCCGCCGATGCCGAGCCCGAGCATGAACAGCGCCTGGAGCGCCATGGTCGTGACGAGACGCGCCTTCAACGTCCTCGTGAAGACGCTGAAACGGTCGAGCCACGAGCGGCGGCGGATGATGCCGGCGTCGACGCGATAACCATGCGCCTTCTTCTCGCGGATCGCGGCGTAGACCTCCTCGGCGAGCTTGCGCTGATCGGCCGGCAGTTTTGTGCGGATCGAGGTGTAACCCTTGAGCTGGCCGTTCTCCCGGATCGGCGAAGCAGTTGCCAGCACCCAGTAGAAGTCGCCGTTCTTGCGGCGATTCTTCACCGCGCCGAGCCAAGGCTTGCCGGCCTTCAGCGTGTTCCAGAGATTGTCGAACGCCTCCGGCGGCATGTCGGGGTGGCGAACGATATTGTGCGGCTGGCCCATCAGCTCGGCCGATGTGAACCCGGCCGCGGCGAGGAAGTCTTCGTTGAAGTAGGTGAGCTTGCCCTTGAGATCGGTGCGCGAAACGATCAGCGTCTCGTCGCTGACCGGATATTCGACATCAGTGACGGGAAAATTCTTGCGCATTGGGGCCCCCCAATGAATTGACTATTCGTTCATTCCAATTCGGACGGCCGCTGTTCGAGTCGTCTTGGCGTCATTCTCATAAAGCGAGTTTAACCAACGATGAAACGGAACCACCGTGCGTCTACGGGTGCTTCCCCTTGATGCTACCTGTAGGCAACATCATGCTACCGGCCGCAAAAAAGGAAACGAGCGGCGCTTTTGACGCCGCTCGTTCCTGGAGCGATAGCTGTGCGCGCGAACTTATGCCGCGCGGACGTTGGTCAGGAACTTGCTGACCTCATTCTTCAGCCGGCCCGAGTCGTTCGACAGCATTTGCGCCGCCGACAGCACTTGTGAGGACGCCGTGCCGGTCTCGGTCGCTCCGCGCTGCACGTCGGTGATGTTGGAGGAGACCTGCTGGGTGCCTTGCGCGGCCTGCTGCACGTTGCGGGCGATCTCCTGGGTCGCCGCGCCCTGCTCTTCCACCGCCGCCGCAATCGCCGACGAGATTTCCGACAGGCGCTCGATGGTCGAGGAGATCTCCTTGATGGCGCCGACCGAGTCGTTGGTCGCCGCCTGGATGCCGGAGATCTGCTGGCCGATCTCGCCGGTGGCCTTCGCGGTCTGCTCGGCGAGCGCCTTCACCTCCGAGGCCACCACGGCGAAGCCGCGGCCGGCCTCGCCGGCACGTGCGGCCTCGATGGTCGCGTTCAGCGCCAGCAGGTTGGTCTGGCCGGCGATGGTGTTGATCAGCTCGACCACGTCGCCGATGCGGGACGCCGCCTTGGAAAGCTCGCTGACCCGCTCGGTGGTGGCGCGCGCCTGGCCGACGGCATCGCCCGCCATTCGCGCCGATTCCTGCACCTGACGGCTGATCTCGCCGACCGACGAAGCCATCTCCTCGGTCGCCGAGGCCACCGACTGCACGTTACCAGATGCCTGGTCGGATGCGGTGGCGACGACGGAGGCGAGCTCTTGCGCCCGCTCGGCGGTCGAGCTCAGCGATCCGGCCGAGCTTTCCAGCGCGCCGGATGCGGCGGACACCGTTTCCACGATGCCGCCCACCTGCGCTTCGAAGCTGTCGGCCAGCTCGTTCATGGTGCGCTTGCGTTCGCGATCGGCAGCGGCCTGGTCCTGGGCACGTTGCTCGATGCTGCGCTTGATGTCGTCCTGCATCGAGCTCAGCGACGTCGCGAGCCTGCCGACCTCGTCGGCCTGATCGATCTTGAGCTGCTGGTTGAAGTCGCCCTTGGCGATGCCGTCGGCGAAATTGGCGCAGTCCTGGATCGGCCGCGCGATCTTGCGTGCAGCGAACGAGATCAAGAAGATCGCCGCCAGCCCGATGACGAGGCCGACACCGAGCTGCCAGAACGTGCTCGACGTCGCGCGGGCACTGAGCGAGGCATCCAGCTGCCGTGCGGACGCCAGCACGACCTCGCGCGGGACCGAGATCACGACCGACCACGCATTCTCGGTGAGCCCGAAGCGGATCGGCGCATAGATATCGATGTTGGCGAACTTCGGATCGTCCTGCACTGCGCTTTTGCCGGCCTTGACGATGGCGAGGCTCTCGCTCCAGCGCGGATCGGCTGCCGAAGCGTTCTTGCCGATCACGTCCTGATTGGCGCTGTTGGCCACGATCAGGCCGGTATCGTTGAGGATCGCGACCTTGCCCTTGCCCTCGAACAGCGAGGCATTGATCTTGAGGGCCAGCTTCTGCACGAAGTCGAGATTGTAGTCGGCGCCGGCAACGCCGCGGAACTTGCCGCCGATCATGACCGGCACCGACATGGTCGCCAGGAAGACGGCCTTGCCCTGCACGATGTAGGGCAGCGGACCGAGGATGTTCTCCTTACCCGTCGTGTTCGGATTGATGTACCAGGCGCCCTTCACCAGACCGTTGGGATGCCGCTCGCTGCTGTCGTACTCGACCAGCGGCTGAACGGCGATGTCGCCGTTGGCATTGCGCGTCCAATAGGGCAGGAACCGGCCGGTATTGTCCGATCCAACCTCCTTGCGGCCCTTGAACGCCGCGTCATCGCCATCCAGCGCGCCGGGCTCCCAGGCAGAATAGGTACCGTTGAAAGCAGGATTGAGCTCGAGCACGTGGCGGAGCAGCGCGTTGAACTGAGCGCGCCGGGCTGCGATGGGGGTGCCGGTCTTCTCGTCTGCCAGCGTCGCGAACGCATGCGCGATGGTGCGCGCGGCATCAAATCCGACCTCCAACTCGGCCTTGATGGCGCTGGCTTCGGTGGCAGCGCGGTTCGTCAGGCTTTCCTTGGTCTGATTGTCGACCAGCTGCATGACCTCGTGGGTCACGTACTGGTTCATGCTGCGTGGAGAAGAGGCCGTAGCCGATCAGCACGACGCAGGTGACCGCGAGGCAGAGGCCGGCGATCAGGGCAATCTTCAACTGGATGGAGCGAATGGCAGAAAACGAAAACAGCTTCACGATGGGCCTCCGAAATGCTGCGAGGACTTTTAGTTCCCCGCGTTCGGAACCCGTAAAGATTTGGAACCGTATGACCCACGTGAAAAATAAGTCCGGGGCCGGGCGGTGCGCCAAAAGCAAAGAGCGGCGCCGATGACGCCGCTCTTGCGTAGTTTGATACCTGTCCGAAAGGATCAGGCCGCGCGCACGTTGGTCAGGAACTTGCTGACCTCATTCTTCAGCCGGCCCGAGTCGTTCGACAGCATTTGCGCCGCCGACAGCACTTGTGAGGACGCCGTGCCGGTCTCGGTCGCTCCGCGCTGCACGTCGGTGATGTTGGAGGAGACCTGTTGGGTACCTTGCGCGGCCTGCTGCACGTTGCGGGCGATCTCCTGGGTCGCCGCGCCCTGCTCTTCCACCGCCGCCGCAATCGCCGACGAGATCTCCGACAGACGCTCGATGGTCGAGGAGATCTCCTTGATGGCGCCGACCGAGTCGTTGGTCGCCGCCTGGATGCCGGAGATCTGCTGACCGATTTCGCCGGTGGCTTTCGCGGTCTGCTCGGCGAGCGCCTTCACCTCGGAGGCCACCACGGCGAAGCCGCGGCCGGCCTCGCCGGCACGTGCGGCCTCGATGGTCGCGTTCAGCGCCAGCAGGTTGGTCTGGCCGGCGATGGTGTTGATCAGCTCGACCACGTCGCCGATGCGGGACGCCGCCTTGGAAAGCTCGCTGACCCGCTCGGTGGTGGCACGGGCCTGGCCGACGGCATCGCCCGCCATCCGCGCCGATTCCTGCACCTGACGGCTGATCTCGCCGACCGACGAAGCCATCTCCTCGGTCGCCGAGGCCACCGACTGCACGTTGGTCGAGGCTTCCTCCGAAGCGCTGGCAACGGTGGTCGCCAGCCTCTGGGAGCGGTCGGCGGTCGAGGTCAGCGTCGAGGCGGAGGCTTCCAGCTGGGTCGAGGCCGACGACACGGTCTGGACGATCTCGCCGATCATGGTTTCGAATTCGCGGGTGATGTTGTCGACGCGGCGGCCGCGCTCGATCTTGGCTTCGGCATCCGTGGCCGCAGCCTCGTCGGCGGCTTTCTTGGCGATCAGCGCCTCCTTGAAGATCTGGAGCACGTCGGCCATGGCGCCGATCTCGGTCTTCTCGCCCCGGTGCGGGACTTCGGCGGAGAGGTCGCCCTTGCCCAGCGCCTGCATCGGCTCGATGATCGAGTTGATGCCCTTCGAGACGTCCTGGACGAGATAGAAGCCGACGCCGATGCCGATGATGACGGCGGCGCCGAGAATGATCGAGACCAGCATGAAAGCATAGGAGTAGCTGTCCGCGGCATCCTGAGCCGCCTGATCGCCACCCTTGGTGTTGAGCTCGATGTCCTTCATCAGGACCTCATCCGACGCAAGACCGATCTTGTTGACCGTCTTGCTGTTCAGCTCCTGGGCTTCGTGCGGGACCTTGCCGACCTCCTTGCGCGAGAGCGCCATCACCTCCTCGGTGCCCTTCTTGTAGTCGTCCCAGAGTTTTGCCCACTGGTTGTAGAGCGCCCGCTCCTCCGGCGAGGTGATCATTGGCTCGTACCGGCCGCGGATCTTGGCGAGCGCCTCGATCACTGTCACACCCGTCTTCTCGTTGGCGAGTTTTTCGTCCAGCGTTTCGGAAAGCATGTGCTGGCGGACCACGTTGCGATAGGTGATGACGCTCGCACGAAGCTCGCCAAGCACCCGCACACTGGGCATCCAGCTCGTGGTGATGTCGATCGTGTTGGCATTCATCGACCGCATTTTCATGACGGCCAGGAGACCCATGCCGGCCATTGCGACCAGCAGGAACGCCACGACACTGATGATCTTGGCGCGGATGGAAATGGTGGCAAGCATAATCGGGTCTCTTTGTGCTGGCGCGGTGCGCGTCCGGAGGTATTACGAATCAACCAAAGGGAGCAGCACCAACATCCAACACCAGAGCACCTGCGCAGATGTTAACTACGACTCCGTACGAGTACGGAGCCTCAAAGAGATGAACACGTCGCTAAAAATGCTCTGCGCTCAGCGCATGAGCCTAAGCGCGTCGGAGAAAAATTCAGCGCCGCCGAAGTTTCCGGACTTCAGAGCGAGCAGCATGTCGGCTTGCGCGCCCACCGCATGCAGCACCGGGACACCTGCCGCGATTTCCACTCCGACGAGAAATCCGGGAATCTTCAACCGATCGACCACCGCACCGGAGGTCTCGCCGCCGGCAACGATCAGTCGCCGCACGCCTGATTTTACAAGGCTTTCCGCGATGTCGGCCATGGTCTGCTCGATCGCGTGGCCGGCCGCGTCGCGACCGTGCCGCGCCTGCAGTGCGGCGACCTGATCGGGCGTCGCGCTCGAGGCGATCAGCACCGGCCCCTCCGCAAGCCGCGGTCTCGCCCAGTCCAGCGCACGCTGCGCTTCGCCGCCCCCCGTAATGATACGGTCCGGATCGAGGTGAAGCACCGGCATGACGCGTTCGGCGTTGGAGATCTGCTGAAGCGTCGCCTGAGAGCAGCTCCCGGCGAGGCAGGCCGCCGGTCCGCCGACGGCAATGCCGGTCTCGCCGTTCGCCCCGGCTGATTTGACTTTACCCGTCGACACCAGCGCACGCGCGAGCCCGAGGCCGATGCCGGAGGCGCCGACCGACAGCCGATGCTCGGCGGCGACGAGGCCGATGGTCTCGAGGTCGCGGTCGAAGACCGCGTCGATGATGGCAGCGCCGATGCCCTTGCCCGCCAGCTCGGCCAGCCGCGCCCGCACGGCATCTGCGCCGCGCGTGACGGTGGCGAGATCGACGAGACCGATCTGCGTCCTGCTCTGGCGCGCCAGCACGCGCACCAGGTTGGAATCGTGCATCGGGTTGAGCGGATGGTCCTTCAGCGGGCTCTCGTTGAGCGGCACCGCGCCGACGAAAAGGTTGCCCTGGTAGACGGTGCGGCCGGTCTCCGGGAAGGCCGGCGTCACCAGCACCGCACCTTCGCCGCCATCGGCACGCAGCGCGTCCATCACCGGGCCGATATTGCCGGCGTCGGTGGAATCGAAGGTCGAGCAGATCTTGAACAGCACGTGGCCGGCGCCGCGGCCGCGCAGCCACTGATCCGCCGCGCGCGAACGCGACACGGCAAGGCCGGCCTCGATCGAGCGGCTCTTCAGCGACACCACGACGGCATCGACCTCGGGCAGTGCGAGATCGTCCGCGGGCACGCCGATGGTCTGCACGGTGCGCAGGCCCGCGCGTGTCAGCGTGTTGGCGAGATCGGAAGCGCCGGTGTAATCGTCGGCGATGCAGCCCAACGCAAGTGTCACGGCTTCACTCCTGCATAAGGCTTGAACCAGGCAAGGCCGTCGGTGGTCTTGCCGCGCGGATTGTACTCGCAGCCGACGAAGCCGGCATAGCCGAGGCGGTCGAGCTCTTCGAACAGGAACGGATAGTTCAGCTCCTCCCCGTCAGGCTCGTTGCGCGAGGGGATGCTGGCGATCTGGATGTGGCCGATGATCGGCATCATCTCGCGCAGCCGCATCGTGACGTCGCCATGGATGATCTGGCAGTGATAGATGTCGAACTGGAGCTTGAGGTTCGGAAGCCTCAGCTCCTGGATCAGATCGCGCGCAAAGCCGAAATCGTTGAGGAAGTAGCCAGGCACGTTGCGCGCATTGATCGGCTCGAGCACGATATCGATGCCGTGCGGGGCGAAGAACTCCGCAGCCCATGCCACCGATTTGTAGAATGCCTCGATCGCGACGCGCTCGCCGCGGTTGGCGATGCCGGCCATCAGGTGCAGCCGCTTGACGCCGGTCGCCTTGGCGTAAGGCAGAGCCGTCTCCAAGCCCGCCTTGAGATCGGAGAAGCGCGAGGGGAGCGCCGCAAAGCCCTTCTCGCCGGCGTTCCAGTCGCCCGGCGGCAGGTTGAACAGCGCCTGGGTCAGGCCGTTGCGCTTGAGGCGGTCGCCGACCGCCTCGGCCGGATGCTCATAGGGAAAGAGAAACTCGACCGCGGTGAAGCCAGCCTGGGCTGCGGCATCGAAGCGATCGAGGAACGGCACCTCGGTGAACATCATCGAGAGATTGGCGGCAAAACGGGGCATTGGCGTCCTCTTCGTTACTTGTCGCCGGGCAGCTTGACGCCGGTGACCTGCGCATACATCCGCGCCACCGAGGCGTCGTCGTCCCGGCCCATGCCGGCGGCCGATGTCATCAGGAACATCTGGAGTGCGGCGGCAGAGACCGGCACCGGGAATCGCGCGCTGCGCGCCATGTCCTGGATGATGCCGAGGTCCTTGACGAATATCTCGACGGCGCTGCGCGGTGTGTAGTCGCCGTCGAGCACGTGCGGCATGCGGTTCTCGAACATCCAGGAATTGCCGGCGGAGGCCGTGATCACCTCATAGACCTTGCGGATGTCGAGGCCCTGCTTGGCGGCGAACGCCATCGCCTCCGAGGCGGCGGCGATGTGCACGCCGGCGAGCAGCTGGTTGATCATCTTGAAGGCGGCGCCCTGGCCGGCGGCGTCGCCGAGCTCGTAGAGCTTTGCGGCCATGGCATCGAGCGCAGGCCGCGCCTTCGCGAACGCTGTGGGGCTGCCGGAGGCGAGGATCGTCAGCTCGCCTTGCGCGGCGCGCTGCGCTCCGCCGGAAATCGGTGCATCCAGATAATGCCGGCCGGTCGCCTCCAGCTGCTTGGCAAGGCGTCGTGCCACGTCGGGGTCCATCGTGGCGGAGGATACGAAGGCGCTGCCTTCAGGCATGGTCTCGGCGGCCCCATCCTTGCCGAACAGGACGGCTTCCGTCTGCGCAGCATTGACGACGACGCTGACGACGATGTCCGCGCCCTTGGCCGCCTCGGCCGGCGTTTTGGCACCCGCGCCACCATCCTTGACGAAACGCGCCACCGCCTCGGCCGAAACGTCACAACCGGTGACGGCGTGGCCGGCGCGCTTCAGCGAGGTCGCCATGCCAAACCCCATCGAGCCGAGCCCGATGACCGCGATGCGCTGATTTTGTGACGTGGAGGCGGACATGCAACTAACCCTTGCGAACGTTTCCCGGACGGCCGGCTTTTGCGGCGGCTCGGCGAACCGATATCACGGCTTGGCCGCGCTGCCAAAGCGTGAGACAAGCGGGCATGACGGCCATGAAACCTGAAGCGAGCAACGAGACGCGGCTGCGCGAGGACATCTGCCGCTTCGGACGGTCCCTGTTCGAGCGCGGGCTGACGCCCGGCTCCTCCGGCAATATCAGCGTCAGGCTGGACGGCGGCGGCTGGCTGGTGACGCCGACCAATGCCTCGCTCGGTTTCCTCGATCCTGCGAAGCTGTCGCGGCTGGACGAGAAGGGCCGGCTGGTGTCGGGCGATGCCCCGACCAAGGAAGTTCCGCTGCACAATGCGCTCTATGACACGCGCGGCAGTGCCCGCGCCATCGTGCATCTGCATTCGACACACTCGGTCGCGCTCTCGATGCTGCCCGAGATCGACCCGCGCGCCGCGCTGCCGCCGATGACGGCCTATTATCTGATGAAATGCGGCGCCACCGCGCTCGTGCCGTACTACCGCCCCGGCGATCCCGCGGTCGCGGATGCGATCAAGGGCCTGGCGGGGAAATATTCATCGGTGCTGCTCGCCAATCACGGCCCGGTCGTTGCCGGCGACACGCTGGAAGCCGCGGTGTTCGCGACGGAGGAGCTGGAGGAGACGGCGAAGCTCTATCTGCTGCTGCGGGGGATGAACCCGCGCTATCTGTCACCGGAACAGGTGGCGGATCTGGTGAAGGTGTTCGGGGTGACGTTGCCGGAGCATGGGCACGGGCATTGAACCACACTCACCGCCGTCATCCTGAAGCTTCACCTTGCGATGCGATGCATCGCAAGGTGAAGCCTCGAAGGATGGGCTCCGGGTGCTCGCGGCTCATCCTTCGAGGCGCGCAAGAGCGCGCACCTCAGGATGACGGCGGAGGGTGCGGCGACGGCGTCAACGCCTACAGCCCCAGATACGCCTTCCTCACGTCGGGATTGCCCCTGATCTCGGCCGCGGGCCCCTGCATCAGCACGCGGCCGGTTTGCAGGATGTAGGCGCGGTCGGCGATCTCCAGGCACTCGGCCATGCGCTGCTCGACGATCAGAACGGTCATGCCGGCATCGCGGATGCGCTTCACCGCCTGGAAAATCTCGTCGACGAGCTTTGGCATGATGCCCTGCGAGGGCTCGTCCAGCATCAACAGACGCGGGCGCGTCATCAACGCGCGGCCGATCGCAAGCATCTGCTGCTCGCCGCCGCTTAGCGTTTCGGCGCGCTGCTCCAGGCGCTCGGCCAGGCGGGGAAACAGTTGGAAGACGAGATCGAGCGGCCCCTCGCGGTTCGCGTCACCGCGGTAGAGATAGCTGCCGAGACGCAGATTGTCGCGCACCGACAGGCGCGGGAACAGGCGGCGATTCTCCGGCACATAGGCAATGCCGGTCGCCGTGATGTGGTGCTGCGCCATGCCGTCGAGGCGCTTGCCGTCGAACGTCACCGTGCCGGAACGCGGCCGCTCGGCGCCGGCGATGGATTTGAGCAGCGTCGATTTGCCCGCGCCGTTGGCGCCGGCGACGCAGACGATCTCGCCCTTCTGGACCTCGATCGAGATCGCGGAGATCGCGACCAGGCCCTGATAGGCGGTCGTGACTTCACGCACGCTGAGCATGACGATCTCCCAGATATGCGCTGATCACCTTGGGATCGCGAACGACATCGGCGGGCTTGCCCTCGACCAGCACCTTGCCGAGATCGAGCACGATGGCGCGATCGACCAAGGGCATCACGATCTCCATGACGTGCTCGACCATCAACACGGTGATGCCGGCATCGCGCACCTTGCGCACCAGCGCGACACCAGTCTGCGCTTCGGTCGGCGTCAGGCCGGTGAGGACTTCGTCGAGCAGCAGCAGTTTCGGTTCGGTCGCGAGCGCACGGGCGACTTCGAGACGGCGCTTCTCGGCGGGCACGAGGTCGCTGGCAAGCACGTCGGCGCGCGCGGCAAGGCCGGTGAACTCCAAGACCTCGTGCGCCTTGCGACGGGCCTCGCGCATCACGGTGTTGCGCACCAGCGCGCCGACGATGACATTGTCGATCACCGTCATGGTCTCAAAACTCTTGACGACCTGGAAGGTGCGGCCGACGCCGCGCTGGCAGCGTTCGGCCGCCGGCATGTGGGTGACGTCCTCGCCGTCGAAGAGAATCGAGCCTTGCGTCGGCGGCAGAACGCCTGCGATGAGATTGAACAGCGTCGACTTGCCGGCGCCGTTGGGGCCGATCAGGCCGACGATCTCGCCGCGGCCGACCGAGATCGAGACGTCGCTGTTGGCGACGAGGCCGCCGAACCGCTGCCAGACGCCGCGGGTTTCAAGAAGCGCGGTCATCGTGCGGCCCCCGTCTTCTTCCGGCGTGAAAACAGGCTGAGCAGTCCCCGCGGCAAGGCCAGCGAGATCAGGACGATCAGCGTGCCGTAGACGATGAGGTCGACACCGCGCCCGGAGCCGCCGAACTTGAAGCGGGTCAGCTCCGTCAGCGGGATCAGGATGGCGGCCCCTAACACCGGCCCCCACAGGGTGCCGATGCCGCCGAGCACGGCGGGCAGCGCCATCAAGAGCGAGAACTGGAAGCCCATGACGCTTTCAGGATCGATGTAGGAGACGAACTGGGCATAGAAGCTGCCACCCACCGCGACCAGGAAGGCGGAGACGGCGGCCGCGCCCATCTTGGAATTGAACACGTCGACACCGAGGCTCTCGGCCGCGTCCGGATTGTCCTTCACCGCACGCCACCAGAATCCCCATTTTGAGTTCTCCAGCCACCAGGTGACGAACCAGGCGAGGCAGCACAGCGCCAGCGCGAAATAGAAGTATGGCAGCTTGGTGCGCAGGAACTGGAATTTCAGCCAGCTGTCGCCGCGGATTGGAATGGTGATGCCCATCGCGGCGCCGGCCCATTCCCAGTTGTGGAACAGAAGCAAGCCGATCTCGGCGATGACGATGGTGGCGATCACGAAGTAATGGCCGCGCAGGCGGAAGAAGGGATAACCGAGCCCCATCGCGATCAGCGCCGACACGACGCCGCCCGCCAGCATGCCGAACCAGGGCAGCACGCCGAACTTCGTGAACAGCAGCTCGGTGGTGTAGGCGCCCAGGCCGAAATACAGCGCGTGCCCGAGCGAGATCTGCCCGCAATAGCCGGACAGGATGTTCCAGCTCTGCGACAGGCCCGCATACATCAGCGTCAGGATCAGGATGTTCTGGACGACGACGTCCTTCACGAACAATGGCGTCGCTGCGGCAATCGCGGCGAGCACCGCGGCGATGATGAGGTCGCGGCGGCGCCGCGCTGCAAAATCCTTGTCCATCAGATCGATCCGAACAGGCCGCGCGGCCGGATGAAGACGACCAGCAGATAGACCGCGTAGATGCCGACCGATTTCAGCGACGGCGGCAGCACCAGCGCGGTGGTCGCTTCGACGAGGCCGACGATGATGCCGCCGGCAAAGGCGCCGAACACGCTGCCGAAGCCGCCGAGCGCCACCGTGACATAGGCGATCAGCGCAAAGGACGCGCCGACATCGGGATAGATATAGAAGAAGCTCGCCATGATCGCGCCAGCGAGACCGACCAGCGCGGCACCAAGGCCCCAGCCGAACGCGAACACGCGGTTCTTGTCGATGCCGACCAGCGCGACCGCACCGGGATCTTCGCGGGTGGCTTCCAGCGCGCGGCCGAAATCGGTGCGATGGATGAAGAAGTAGAGGCCGGCAAAGGCGAGGATCGAGACCAGCGCACCGACCAGCTGCGGCTCCGGCAGGAAGATGCCGGCGACCGAGATGGTTTTGCCACCGAGCCAGGATTGCGGAATGCTGCGATAATCAGGCGTGAAGAAGAACTGCGCCAGGCCCCGCATCACGATGGCAAGGCCGAACGTGGTGAAGATCTGCACCATGCCGGCGTTGGCCTTGGCCCGCATGGCGAAGCGTACAATGAGCAAGTAGACCACCGCTCCGAAGATAAAGAGCGCCGCGGCGACCAACGGCGCCGAAAGCAAGGGGTCGATCGCGAAGAACGCGAACAGGAAGAAGGACAGGTACATCGCGATCATCAGGAACTCGCCATGAGCGAAGTTCGTGACGTCCATCAGGCCGAAGATCAGCGCGAGGCCGACCGCGATCAGTCCGTACAGCAGCCCCATGAGGAGGCCGCTCGCGAGACTCTGGATAATGGCTTGCGCTGTCAAAAGTCTGTCCCCCGAAATAGATCCTCATCCCGAGGAGCGCGCTCAGGCGCGCGTCTCGAAGGATGGCCAGCCCTCGTCCTTCGAGACGCGGACTACGCCCGCTCCTCGGGATGAGGGCGGGAGCTGCATCCGAGCTCCCGCGTCCCAGTCTTACTTCATCGGCCAGACCGCCTCGGCGATCGCGGCCTGCGGCGGGAAGATCGTGACGAACTTGCCGCCGATATATTGCAGCAGCACCGGGTCCGCATCGTTGTTCTGGCCCATCTCGTCGAACTTGACGCGCTTCCAGGGCATGATGGTCTGCTCGCCCGGGATGTCGGTCGCGGCCAGCGCATCGCGGATCTTCTCGCCGTCGGTCGACTTGGCGCGGCTGATGGCGTCGGCGAGGATGATCAGGCCCATGAACTGGCGCGAGGTGAGGTCGTTGAAGTCCTTGCCCGACCGCGTCTTGAACATCTCGTTGATCTTGCCGACCATCGGGCGCTTCTGCGCGAGGTCGAGCGAGAACGTGCCGCGCGAGATCACGCCTTCGAGCTTGTCGCCGACGGCATCATAGAGCGCCTTCTCGGAGAAGCCGGCGTCCTGCGCCACGATCGCATTCGGCTTGTAGCCGAGCTCGGCCATGGTCTTGACCAGGAGGATGCCGTCGGTGGTGTAGCTCGAGGGCATCAGCACGTCGGCATTCGCGGACTTGAGCTGCTGCACCTCGGCCGAGAGCGAGGGCGAGTTGGCGCGATACTTGATGTCGGTGACGATCTTGTAGGCGCGCTCGCCGGCGATCTTGGCCTGGGCGTTGCCGGAATCGGTACCGAAGATGGTGTCCTCGTGGAACAGCGACAGCGTCTCGATCTTGGTGCCCTTCTTCTTCATGGCGTCGAAGAAGTCGAACATGGCGGCCGAATACATCTCGTCATGCGGCGCGGCGCGGAAATAGTACTTCAGGCCGCGGCGATGCAGGCTGGGCGAGGAATTGTCGGCGGACACAAACGGGACCTGGTAGCGCTCGCAGATCTGGCTCACCGTGACGGCGACGGCGCTCTGATAGGTCCCGATGATGGCTGAGACCTTCTCCTGCGTGATCAGGCGCTCGGCTTCGGCGCGGCCCTTCTGCGGATCGGCCTGGTGATCGGCGAACACGAGGCGGACCTTGGCGCCGCCGAGGCCCGGCAGGCCCTCGCCCTTCGCCAGCGGCAGGTCGAAATCGGTGTCCTTGTTGATGACCTCGAGCGCGGTCTCATAGGCCTTCTGCGCATCGACGCCCTGCTGCGCGCTGCCGCCGGAGAACGGATAGATGACGCCGATCACGACTTCGGAAGTCTGTGCGCGCGCCGCCAGCGGCACCAGTGCGGCAGTCGCGGTGGCTCCCAACAACACGTCGCGGCGAGTGATCGTCATGGCAAAGTCCCCTGTACTGAATTTCGGCTGATCGAATGAAGCGATTGATGGATGCAGTAAAGCCCTAACATGCAGCATACGCTGCCCATTAAATCACGGCCATGGTCCTGTTCTTGAGATCCGTCACCAGCATCAGGCCGGGCGAATGCGTGATCGCGAACGGGAGCTTGGCGGCGTTGATGACGGATTGCGGCGTCACGCCGCAGGCCCAGAACACCGGAATCTCGTCGTCGGCGACCGGCACCGGATCGCCGTAGTCCGGCTTGGCGATGTCCTTGATGCCGATCAGATGCGGATGGCCGAGATGGACGGGCGCGCCGTGCACGGCGGGATAGCGCGAGGTGATCTGCACCGCGCGGATCGCATCCGAAGGCTTGAACGGACGCATCGACACCACCATGGGGCCGGCGAACGGACCGGCCTCGCCGCAGGCGATGTTGGTACGATACATCGGCACGCGCACATTGCGCTCGATGTGCCGGATCGGCATGCCCTCGTCGAGCAAGGCTTCTTCGAACGAGAAGGAGCAGCCGAGCACGAAGGTCACGAGATCGTCGCGCCAATGCTTCGTCACATCGGTCGGCTCGTCGACGACCTCGCCGTCGCGCCAGACGCGGTAGCGCGGCACGTCGGTGCGGATGTCGAGATCGGCGCCGAGCGAAGGGATGTGCGGACTGCCGACATCGGACATGCCGATGATCGGGCACGGCTTCGGATTGAGCTGGCAGAAGCGATGAAAGGCGCTGGCATATTCCGCCGGCAGGATCGCCAGATTGCCCTGGACGAAGCCGGGGGCGACGCCTGCGGTGGAGGCGACCAGCCCTTGCCGGTAGGCAAGCCGCGCCTTGCGGCTCGGAAGGGCGTCGGGCGTTTCAGTTTGCTGCACTGCCACCAAAACAGTCATGTAATCGACCTGCCTATAAACTCGACAAAGACAGCCAACACCAAGCGTGCTATAAAGTCTAATCGTCCTTTCTAATCGATATCGATAAATCTATTTTATCGGCAAGGAAAATCCTTTCAATGCTGGACTTCAGGTCGATCGAGACTTTTCTCTGGGTCGTAAAGCTCGGCAGCTTCCGCGGCGCCGCAGCACGGCTCAATACGACCCAGCCGGCGATCTCCCAGCGCATCGCCCAGCTCGAGCGCGAGATGGGCGTCAAGCTGCTCAACCGCGACCACCGCGTCGCCTCGCCGACGCCGAGCGGCCGGCAGATGATGGTCTATGCGGAGAAGCTGATCGGCCTGCGCGCTCAGATGATGGCGGAGATCGGCGACCGCTCGGCGATGCGCGGCGTGATGCGGCTCGGCGTCGCTGAGACCATCGTGCACACCTGGCTGCCGCGCCTCGTGAAGAGCGTGAACCAGGTCTATCCGAATCTATCGCTCGAGATCGAGGTCGACATCACGCCCAACCTCACCGCGCGCCTGCTCGCGCAGGAGATCGAGCTTGCCTTCGTGGTCGGACCGTTGTCGGCGTCGGGCGTGCATAATCGCGTGCTCGCAGATTACCCGATCGGCTTCCTCGCAAGCCCTTCGCTCGGCCTCGGCAAAGGCCGGGTGACACCGGCGGAGCTTGCGCGGTTTCCGATCATCACCTTCCCGCGCAAGACCAAGCCTTACGAGGTCGTGCGCGAGGTATTCGACCGGCCGGAGCTGCCGCCGATCCGGCTGCACGCGTCCGCATCGCTAGCGACCGTTATCCACATGGCGGTCGAAGGCCTCGGCGTCGCCGTGATCCCCGACGCGATCGTCGAGAACGAGCTCGCCGACGGGCGGTTACAGCTGCTCGACACCGATCTTGCGATCGCACCGCTGACGTTCACCGCTAGCTGGCTCGCCTCGCCCGACGTCGTCGCCGTGGAGCGCGTCGCCGAGCTTGCACGGCAGATTGCGCAGAGCAGCCTCGCAGTTGACGCGCCCGCGCTGGCGCGTCATTGAAAAAGGCGCCGGACAACCTTCAACGTCATTCCGGGGCGATGCGACAGCATCGAACCCGGAATCTCGAGATTCCGGGTTCGGCTCTTCGAGCCGCCCCGGAATGACAACTGAGAGACTGACCGCATGAGCCGAGCCGCCACCAATCTGCAAATCGATTCCGCCCGCCTCTGGGGCTCCATCCACGAGACCGCGCAATTCGGCGCGACGGCCAAAGGCGGTGTGCGGCGGCTAACGCTGAGCAGCGAAGACAAGCAGGTACGCGACTGGTTCCGCCAGGCCTGCGAGGACGCTGGTCTCGAAGTGCACACCGACGCACTCGGCTCACAATTCGGCCTGCGCAAGGGCCGCGACATGTCGAAGCCGCCCGTCGGCATCGGCTCGCATCTCGACACCCAGCCGACCGGCGGCAAGTATGACGGCATTCTGGGCACGCTCGGCGCGCTGGAGGTGATCCGCACGCTGAACGATGCCGGCATCGAGACCGAAGCGCCGATCTGCGTCGTCAACTGGACCAACGAGGAAGGCTCGCGCTTCGCGCCCGCGATGATGGCCTCCGCCGCCTATGTCGGCGACTTCACCACCGACGACATTTTGTCCCGCAAGGACGCCGAGGGCACGACCGTCGGCCAGGCGCTGGACAGCATCGGCTATCGCGGCGACAAGCCGGTCGGCTTCCAGAAGCTTGGCTGCTTCGTCGAATTGCACATCGAGCAAGGCCCGATCCTGGAGGCCGAGGGCAAGACCATCGGCGTGGTCGATTCCGGCCAGGGCGTGCTGTGGTATGACGGCAAGATTTCCGGTTTCGAGAGCCATGCCGGATCCACGCCGATGCCGCTGCGGCGCGACGCGCTGGCGACGCTGTCGGAGATCGTGCTGGCGATGGAATCCATCGCGAAGAAGCACGGACCGAATGCGGTCGGCACCATCGGCGAAGCCGTGATCGCAAACCCCTCGCGCAACGTCATTCCGGGCGAGATCGCCTTCACCATGGATTGCCGCAGCGCGGACGGCGCCATCATGGACGCGCTCGATCGCGATCTGCGCGCCGCAATTGCCGAGATCGCCGCGCGCCGCAAGGTCGAGGTCAAGATCGACCTGGTCTGGCGCAAGCCGCCGACGCATTTCGATCCCAAGCTGATCTCGGCGGTCGAGAACGCGGCAAAGACGCTCGGCTATTCCTCGCGCCGCATCACCTCCGGCGCCGGCCACGACGCCTGCAACCTCAACACGATCATGCCGGCGGCGATGGTGTTCGTGCCCTGCAAGGACGGCATCAGCCACAACGAGCTGGAGGATGCGACGCAGCCGGACTGCACTGCTGGCACCAACGTTCTCATGCATACCGTGCTGGCGATCGCCGGCGTCGCGTCCTGACCGGAGAGAGCCATGCGCGGAGTTTTCGTCGACGCCAATGAAGCGCTAGCCGTGATCATGGAACGGCTGGAGAAGCCCGGGGATCCCAAGGTGCGGATCCACCGGGATCCCGACATCAAGCCCGAGCAATATCCTGACATCCTCGATGGCGCCGAGATCGCCATCGTCGATCACACCGCGCTGCCGACCGAGGTGGCGAAGAAGTGCACCGGCCTCAAGCACGTCGTGTTCCTCGGCACCGGCGCGCGCAGCTACATGAACCCTGAGGAGCTGGCGGAACTCGGCATCTCCGTGCATCTGATCAAGGGCTATGGTGATACCGCGGTCGCCGAATCCGCAATCGCGCTGATGTGGGCGTCGGCCCGCGGCATCGCGATGATGGACCGCGAGATGCGCGTCGGCAACTGGCTGCGCGAAGACGGCATGCAGCTCACCGGCAAGACACTCGGCCTGATCGGTTTCGGCGGCATCGCCGCCGAGGTCGCGCGCATTGCGTCCGGCAGCGGCATGAAGGTGATCGCCTGGAATCGCTCGCCGAAGAGCCATCCGGGCGTGGAATTCACCGATCTCGACAGCGTGCTGGCAAGGAGCGACGTCGTGTCGCTGCACCTGCTGCTCAACGACGAGACGCGCGGCATGATCACGCGCGAGAAGATCGCAAAAATGAAGCGTGGTGTCATCCTCATCAACACCGCCCGCGCCGCTGTCGTCGACGAGGCCGCCATGATCGACGCGCTGAAATCCGGCCACATCCGCCATGCCGGCCTCGACGTCTTCAACATCGAGCCGCTGCCCGGCGATCATCCGCTCACAAAACTGCCGAATGTGACGCTGTCGGCGCATTCGGCGTTCCGTACACCGGAGGCGAGCGAGAACCTGATTGGCGCGGCGTGGGAGCACTGCCGCCGGATCGTGAATTCGTAGGGTGGGTTAGCCCTGCAGTACGCGAAGCGCATCTGCAGGGCCTAACCCACCTCTGTCTATTCCGCGGAGACTGAAGAGGCGGGTTACGGCTTCGCCTAACCCACCCTACGTCCTCCCCCCGCCAAATTGTGAAGGGATAAGAGCAATAACAATGGCCGACTATCGCACCATCAAGGCAGAGCCGCTCACCAACGCCATTCGTGCCATCGTCAAGGCGGGCGGGTCTTCGGACCGCGAAGCCGAGCTCGTGGCCACCAATCTGGTCGAGGCCAACCTCAAGGGCCATGACTCCCATGGCGTCGGCATGATCCCGCGCTATGTCCAGAGCGTCACCAATGGTGGCCTCGCGGTGAACGCGCACGTCAAGATCGTGCTCGACACCGGTCCGCTCCTCACTCTCGACGGCCTCACCGGCTACGGGCAGGTGATCGGTCATGAAGCAATGGAGCTGGCAGCCGAACGCGCTAAGCGAAACGGGGTGTGCCTCGTCGGCCTCTCCAATTCGCATCACATCGGTCGCATCGGCCACTGGGCTGAGCAGTGCATCGACCACGGACTGGTCTCGATCCACTTCGTCAACGTCATTTCCCGCCCGATCGTGGCGCCCTGGGGCGGCAGCGATGCGCGCCACGGCACCAACCCGTTCTGCGTCGGCATCCCGCGCGCCGGCAAGGACCCGATCGTGCTCGACTTCGCCACCAGCAGGATCGCACAAGGCAAGACCCGCGTCGCCCACAACAAGGGTGTCGCGCTCGAGCCTGGCACCATCATCGACAATGAAGGCAAGCCCACCACCAACCCGCGCTACACCGTGATCCCGCCGCACGGCGCCATCCTCCCCTTCGGCGAGCACAAGGGCTCCGGCCTCGCGCTGGTCTGCGAAATCCTCGGCGGCGCGCTCTCCGGCGGGCAGGTGGTCAAGGGCCCCTCCGACGGCAAGTACAACGTCCTCAACGGCATGCTCTCGATCGTCATCGATCCCGGCAAGCTCGGCACCGGCGAAAACCTCGCGCGCGAAGTCGAGAGTTTTGTTGCCTGGCAAACCGGCTCGCCGCCTGCCCCCGGCGTCGACAAGGTCAGAATCGCCGGCGAGCCCGAGCGCGAGACCAAGAAGAAGCGCCTTGCCGAAGGCATTCCGGTCGATCCGACAACCTGGCAGGAGATCATCGAGGCCGGGAAGAAATTCGGGCTGGATCAGACGGCGATCGAGGACATCGCTGGCTGATCGAGAACGAAATAGAAATCGTAGGGTGGGTTAGCCGCAGGCATAACCCACCACCTTCTTCGCCGAGAGGTGGGTTACGCCAAGCAGATGCGCTTTGCGCATCTGCTTGGCTAACCCGCCCTACGCATTCTCCGTCAATCCACCATATCCGCGACGGCCTTGCCGCAGGCCGTGGTGTCGGCGTTGCCGCCGAGGTCCTTGGTGCGGAGCGTGCGTTCGGCCAGCGTGCGCTCGATCGCCTCGACGATCGATTGGCCGGCTTCCTTCTCGCCGAGATGCTCGAGCATCATGGCGCCCGACCAGATCGCACCGATCGGGTTGGCGATGCCTTGGCCGGCGATATCAGGCGCCGAGCCGTGCACCGGCTCGAACACCGAGGGGAAATCGCCCTCGGGGTTGATGTTGCCTGACGGCGCGATGCCGATCGTGCCGGTGCAGGCCGGACCGAGGTCGGAGAGGATGTCGCCGAACAAATTGGAGCCGACCACGACGTCGAACCAATCCGGATGCAGCACGAAGTTCGCGGTGAGAATGTCGATGTGGTACTTGTCCCACTTCACACCCGGAAACTTCTTGGCCATCGCCTCCACGCGCTCGTCCCAATAGGGCATGGTGATGGAGATGCCGTTGGACTTGGTCGCCGAAGTCAAATGCTTCTTCGGCCGCGACTGCGCGAGCTCGAAGGCGAACTTCAGGATGCGGTCGACGCCGGTGCGGGTCATCACCGTCTGCTGGGTCACGAACTCGCGGTCGGTGTCGGGGAACATGCGGCCACCGACGGAGGAATATTCACCTTCGGTGTTCTCGCGCACCACCCAGAAATCGATATCGCCGGGCTTGCGGCCCGCCAGCGGCGACGGCACGCCGGGCATCAGCCGCACCGGGCGCAGGTTCACATACTGGTCGAACTCCCTGCGGAATTTGATCAGCGAGCCCCACAGCGAGACGTGGTCCGGAATCTTGGCCGGCCAGCCGACCGCACCGAAATAGATCGCATCGTGCTTGCCGATCTTGTCCTTCCAGTCATCGGGCATCATCTGGCCGTGCTTCTCGTAATAGTCCCACGACGAGAAGTCGAAATGGTCGAAATGCAGGGAGACCCCGTGCTTCTTCGCCGCCGATTCCAGGACGCGCAGGCCCTCAGGCATCACTTCCTTGCCGATGCCGTCACCGGGAATGACCGCGATCCGGTATTGTTTCTTGCTCATCGAGAACGTCCTTGGTTGGTCCGGCAGCCGCCGCCTTTTGACCGCACTGCAATGGACCAAACGCAGCGGCAGCGCAACGCTGCACTGCAATGTTGACCATGGCGCGGCCAAGCGCCTACTGATTTTATCCTGTTCCTATCCTGCGAGTACCCTCATGGATCTGCATCTGCGTGGCAAGCGCGTCCTGATCACGGGCGCGTCCAAGGGCATTGGCGCCGCAGCCGCCGAAGCGTTTGCCGAGGAAGGCGCACACCTCCTGCTCGCCGCCCGCAACGGCGACCAGCTCAAGGCGCTGGCCGAGCGCCTGCGCTCCGCCCACCAGATCGATGCCGCAACGAGCATCGTCGATCTTCGCAAGGCTGAGGATCTGGCGCGGCTCGCGAAGGAAGCGGCCGACATCGACGTGCTCGTCAACAATGCGGGCGACATCCCCGGCGGCTCGATCGACAAGATCGACGAGGCGACCTGGCGTCACGCCTGGGAATTGAAAGTGTTCGGCTATATCAACCTGACGCGGCAGATCTACGCGCAGATGAAGGCGAAGGGCGGCGGCGTCATCGTCAACGATATCGGCGCGGCCGGCGAAAAATTCGACGCCAACTACATCTGCGGCAGCGCCGGCAATGCCGCGCTGATGGCCTTCACCCGCGCGCTCGGGGGAAAAAGTCTCGCCGACAACATCCGCGTGGTCGGCATCAATCCCGGCCCCGTCGGCACCGATCGCCACGTCACCCTGCTGAAGACGCGGGCCAAGCACCAGTTCGGCGACGAGAACCGCTACAAGGAATTCCAGAAGAGCCTGCCGCTCGGCCGTCCCGCGCATGCGCGCGAGATCGGCGACCTCATGGCGTTCCTGGCGTCGGACCGCGCCGGGTATACGTCGGGTGTGATCTACACGGTCGACGGCGGCATCAGCGCTGGATGGGTTAACTGACCTCGGGGACCGTCGTTCCGGGGCGATGCAAAGCATCGAACTATGGTGCGCGATTGCGCACCTGAGAACCTCGAGATTCCGGGTTCGCCCTTCGGGCGCACCGGAATGACAATCTAGAGCTAGGAGTACAATAATTGTCTCAAGACCTGATCCGTGAAACCGCCTGCGCCGTCGTCGACAAGCTGCGGTCCGGCGATGTCTCGCCGCTCGAACTGCTGGATGTCGTGGAGAAGCGCATCAGTGAAGTCGACGGCAAGGTGAACGCGCTGCCGATCCTGTGTTTCCAGCGCGCGCGGGACAGCGCCAAGGCCTTGATGCGGAAACCCGCCGGCGCGCGGGGGCTGCTCGCGGGCCTGCCGGTGCCGATCAAGGATCTGACCGACGTTGCGGGCGTACTGAACACGCAGGGCTCGCCGATCTTCAAGGACAATATCCCTGCCAAGTCCGACCTCATGGTCGAGAACCTCGAGGCCAACGGGGCGGTCGTCTACGCCAAATCCAACACGCCGGAATTCGGCGCCGGCGCCAACACCTTCAACGAGGTGTTCGGCGCGACCCTCAATCCCTGGGATACTTCAAAATCCGCGGCGGGCTCTTCCGGCGGCGCGGCCGTGGCGCTGGCCACCGGCATGGCCTGGCTGGCGCAGGGCTCCGACATGGGTGGCAGCTTGCGCAGCCCCGCGGCTTTCTGCGGCGTCGTCGGCATGCGCCCGAGCATCGGCCGCGTCGCGCATACCCCCAAATCCGGCATCGATCGCAATCTCGGCGTGGTCGGCCCGATGGCGCGCAACGTCGAGGATCTCGCGCTGCTGCTGGATGCGATGAGCGGCGACTACGCGGACGATCCGCTGTCGCTGCCGGCGCCCACGACCTCATTCCTGTCGGCGGCTCAGTCCGGCAAGAAGCCGAAGCGCATCGCCTATTCGCCCGATCTCGGCATTACGCCTGTCGATCCCGAGGTGAAGGCGATCACGCGAAAGGCGGCGGAACGCTTTGCCGAGGCCGGCGCCATCGTCGAGGAAGCGCATCCGGACTGGCGCGAGGCGCATGAATGCTTCCACGTGCTGCGCGCCTTCGATTTCGCGATCACCAAGGCCAATCTGCTGCGCACCAAGCGTCACCTGCTCAAGCCCGAGGTGATCTGGAACATCGAGGAAGGCCTCAAGCTCACGGTCGAGCAGCTCGAACGCGCCGAGGCCCAGCGCGTCGGCATGACTGCGCGGGCGGTCGAGTTCTTCAAGACCTACGATTTGTTGCTGACGCCCACCACGATCGTGCCGCCCTTCCCGATCGAACACCGCTATGTCGCCGAATGCGCCGGCAAGAGGTTCGACAATTACGTCGAGTGGCTCGGCATCGTCTACGCCATCACGCTCGCCTGCTGCCCCTCGCTGTCGTTGCCGTGCGGCTTCACGGCGTCTGGCCTGCCGGTCGGCGTGCAGGTCGTTGGCGCACCAAGGGGCGATGCGCAGGTGCTCGCGGGCGCGAAGGTGCTGGAGGATATTCTGGGCCTGCGCAACACGACGCCGATCGATCCGAAGGTGCAAAAGTAATCTCACTCTCGCAGCGCAGCGCCTCTTCGGCGGTGCGCTGCAGAGCGGGGCCCATCCTTCCACGACTTCCCCGTGCATCTTCTGGGTCCCGGCTCTGCGGCACAGCGCTGATGCGCTGCGCCTTGTCCGGGACACGAGATCCTCACGTTCGACTCGTCGCCTCGAGGCTGCGGCTGTAGCGCGACATTGCGAAGCAGAAGATGAAATAGATCGAGGCGACGAAGATGTAGACCTCGACCGAGAACTGCTGCCAGGCGGGATCGATGATCGCCGTCTTCGCCGTCGTCAGCAGATCGAAGATGCCGATGATCAGGACGAGGCTGGTGTCCTTGAAGAAAGCGATGAAGGTGTTGACCAGCGGCGGAATGACATGGCGGATCGCCTGCGGCAGGATGATCAGCCGGTTCTTGCGCCAATAGGACAGCCCCAGCGCATCGGCAGCCTCGTATTGCCCGCGCGGCACGGCCTGAAGGCCGCCGCGGATGACTTCGGCGAGATAGGCACCCGCAAACAGGATGATCGCGATCTGTGCGCGGAGCAGCTTGTCGATATTGAATCCACTGGGCATGAACAGCGGAAACATCACGCTTGCCATGAACAGCAGGCTCACCAGCGGCACGCCGCGGATCAGCTCGACATAGAGCACGCTGAGCGAGCGGATCGCCGGCAGCTTCGAACGCCGGCCGAGCGCGACGAGAATGCCGAGCGGAAACCCGAATGCAAGGCCAAACGTCGCCAGGATCAGCGTGACCGGCAGGCCGCCCCAACGATCCTGCGAAACGAAGGAAAGGCCGAGCACGCCGCCCCACATCAGTACGCTGATCAGCGCGAGCGCTCCGATCCAGAGAAGGACCAGCTCGCGCCGCCACAAAGCGCGACGGGTGGAGAGGTAGAACAGCGCGATGAACAGCAATACCGACAGCGCCGGCCGCCACTGCTCGTCGAACGGATAGGTGCCGAACAGGATGAAGCGGTACTTTTCGGGAATGATCGCCCAGCAGGCGCCGAGGCCACGCACAGCGCGGCAGGCACTGGAATCGTTCGCCGGGGTCAGCCACACGGCATTGGCGATGCCCCACTGCACGAAACTGAAGATGCCCTTGGCGAGGATCGCCAGCAGCACGACGGTGAGGATACCGTTCGGGATCGACGAGAACAGATTGGTGCGCAGCCAGCGCAACGCCGGATTTCCCGTCTGCGGACGGCGGGCGGCGCGCGGCACTTCCGGCATGTCGGCGATCGCGGTCATGTTCAGCGCTCCACCAGCGCGATGCGCGAATTGTACCAGTTCATGAAGAAGCTGATGGAAAGGCTGATGGTCAGGAACACCGCCATGATTAGCGCGATCGCCTCGATCGCCTGCCCGGTCTGGTTCAGCGTGGTGTTGGCGATCGAGACCACGTCCTGGTAGCCGATCGCGACCGCGAGCGAGGAATTCTTGGTCAGGTTGAGATACTGGCTCGTCATCGGCGGCACGATGACGCGCAGCGCCTGCGGCAGGATGATCTGTCGCAGCATGAAGCTGCGGCGCAGGCCAAGCGCGTTGGCAGCATCCCACTGTCCGCGTGGCACCGACTGGATGCCGCTGCGCACGATCTCGGCAATGAAGGCCGAGGTGTAGGTGACGAGCGCGATCAGCAGCGCAAAATATTCCGGGGCAAGCGTCAGCCCGCCGACGAAATTGAAGCCGCGCAGCTCCGGCCATTCGATCTTCCAGGACACGCGAAGCAGTACTGACACCAGCACGGGCAACGCGAGGATGAAGCTCACCGCAAAGGGCCATACCGGCCGCGGCTTGCCGTCGCGCATCTGCTGCGCGATCAGCCATCGCCGGATGAGATAGACCACGGCAAGGCCGAACACCGCCGTGCCGAGCACCCAAAGCTGCGGCGGGCCAAGCGGAATGGCCGGCAGGATCAGGCCGCGATTTGACAGGAACACGCCCTCGATCGGCCGCCATGCCGCGCGCGCGGCCGGCAGCGCCTGCATCAGCACGTACCAGAACAGGAGCTGAAGCAGCAGCGGGATGTCGCGGAGCGTTTCGACATAGACGGCGGCGAGTCGTGACAGCAGCCAGTTGGCCGACAAGCGCGAGATGCCGATCAGCGTGCCCAGGATGGTCGCGAGCACGATGCCGATCACGGCGACGCGCAAGGTGTTGCCGACGCCGACGACGAAGGCCCAGAGATAGGTGTCTCTCGGATTATAGGCGAGCAGGCTGTCGGCGATCGGCATGCCGGCCTCGCGGCCGAGGAAGGCAAAGCCGGTGGTGATGCGGCGCGCCGAGAGGTTGGTGACGGTGTTGGACCAGAGAAACGCGATGACCGCGACCGCGATCCCGACCACCAGCACCTGCCAGAACAGGCCCTGCAACTCGCGGCGTCCCCATGCGCCGAACAGGCGGCGGCGCGGCGGTCTCCGAGCGTCCGTGGTCACAGCGCAAAAATCCTTCTTGAAGAGCGACGATTTCCGACGGCGCACGTCAACTGTTGCACCAATCTATATTTCGTGCAACAAATGTTTCATGCCCGAGCCCGCGAAATCCTCGCCGCTGAGCGAACTGCGCATTGCATTGCCATCGCTGCCGATGCGGCTGCAGGAAGTCGGGCGCTTCGTCGCCGCCAACGATTATGACGCCACCACCCGTTCGATGCGCGACCTCGCGGCCGAAGCCGGTGCCGATCCCGCCGCGTTCACGCGGCTCGCCAAGGCGATCGGTTATTCGGGCTGGGACGAATTGCGCGCGGCGCTGACCGAGGCGCGGCGACCATCGCAGACTTCGCCCTTCTCCGGCCGCGCCAGAAGCCGCCGGCCCGGCCCGAATGCCGATGTCGCGCTGGTCACCGACAAGCTCGAGGCCGAGGCCGCCGGCCTTCCGCGCATTCCGGCGCAGCCGATTGCGGAGGCCGCGCGCTCCCTGCATGAGGCCAAGCGGATCTGGATCGCCGGCTATCGCAGCTGCCGCAGTGTCGCTGAGTTGCTGAACTACGAGCTGCGGCTGTTCCGCCCCGAGCAGGTGCAACTCGTCGGCGTATCCGGTCCCGACGATCTCGATCTCGGCGCCTTCCGGCCCGGCGAGGCCGTCATCGTCATCGGCTTCCTGCCTTACACGCATGCGAGCGTCCGCGTCGCGCAAGCCGCCCATCACAGCGGCGCAACGCTGATTGCCATCGCGGACAGCCTCTCTGCGCCGATGGCCGAGGGCGCCGACCACGTGCTGCTGTTCGAGGCGGCCTCCTCTCCCGGCTTCTTCCCGAGTCTCACCGGCGCCATCGCGATCGCGCAGTCGCTCGCCGCGGTGACGTTCTCGCTCGGCGGCGTGGCTGCGAAGAAGCGCCTGGAGACTACCGAGGCGCGGCTCACTGCTGCCTCCATCTACGTCTCGGAGAAAGGTTGACCCATGGCCCCTCGCACCAGCCGCGTGCTGCACCGCTCGCTCCGCGAGACGCCGCCCAAGGCGATCGGCGGCGAAGGCGTCTATCTCTTTGCCGAGGACGGACGCCGCGTGATCGACGCTTCCGGCGGCGCAGCGGTCTCCTGCCTCGGCCATCAGCATCCACGCGTGATCGCGGCGATGGCGAAGCAGGCCTCGACGCTAGCCTATGCGCATACTGCTTTCTTCTCGTCCGAGCCGGCCGAGGCGCTCGCCGAGACGCTGGTCGGCCACGGGCCCGGCGGTCTCGCTTACGCCTACTTCGTCAGCGGCGGGTCCGAGGCGATCGAAGCCAGCATCAAGCTCGCGAGGCAATATTTCATCGAGCGCGGCGAGCCGCAGCGGCAACATTTCATCGCACGGCGGCAGAGCTACCACGGCAACACGCTGGGCGCCCTTGCGGCCGGCGGCAATGCCTGGCGCCGCGCGCCCTATGCGCCGCTGCTCTCGGCCGCCTTCAGTCATGTGACGCCGGCGTTTGCCTATCACGAGAAGCGCGACGGTGAATCCGATGCGCAGTTCGTGGCGCGCCTGGCGGCGGAGCTCGAAGCGGAATTTCAGCGGCTCGGTCCCAACACGGTCGCGGCGTTCCTCGCCGAGCCCGTCGTCGGCGCCACCGCCGGCGCGGTGACGGCACCGGACGGCTACTTCAGGGCGGTGCGTGAGATCTGCGACCGGCACGGCGCACTGCTCGTCCTCGACGAAGTCATGTGCGGCATGGGCCGCACCGGCACCACGCATGCCTGGGAGCAGGAAGGCGTCGCGCCGGACATCCAGGCGATCGCCAAGGGCCTCGGTGGCGGCTACCAGCCGATTGGGGCGATGCTCGCGAGCGGCAGGATCATCGACACCATCCGCGCGGGCTCAGGTGCCTTTCAGCACGGCCACACTTATCTGGCACATCCCCTCGCCTGCGCCGCCGCACTTGCGGTGCAAGAGGTGATCCGCGAGGACGGCCTGCTCGAGCGCGTGAAGGAGCGCGGCAAGCAGCTCGAACAGCGCCTGACCGAGCGCTTCGGCAATCACCGCCATGTCGGCGATATCAGGGGCCGTGGCCTGTTCTGGGCGATCGAGCTCGTCGCCGATCGCGCCAGCCGCGCCTCGTTCGATCCCGCGCTCAAGCTCAATCAGAAGATCAAGGCGGAGGCCTTCGCTAACGGGCTCGGCTGCTATCCCGGCGGAGGCACCGTGGATGGCGTGCGCGGCGACCACGTGCTGCTGGCACCGCCCTATATCGCCTCGGCCGACGAGATCGACCTGATCGTCGACAAGCTCGGCTCGGCCGTCGACAACGTGTTGCGTAGTGTCAATCACTGAGGGGAGTAGCATGATGAGGAAAGTGGTTATCGCAGCGAGCGTCCTCGCTGCATCGACGGTTGTCGCATCCGCCGCGACGCTCGATACGGTGAAGAGCCGTGGCACGCTGGTGTGCGGCGTCAGCGCCGGCTTTGCCGGCTTCTCGGCGCCCGACTCGCAAGGCAATTACAAAGGTCTCGACGTCGATTATTGCCGCGCGCTCGCTGCTGGCGTGCTCGGTGATGCCAGCAAGGTGCGCTACGTCTCGCTGACGGCGCAGAACCGCTTCACCGCCCTGCAATCGGGCGAGATCGACGTGCTCTACCGCAACTCGACGCAGACCTATCTGCGCGGTGTGACGCTGGGCCTGCGGCAGGGCCCGGTCAACTTCTACGACGGCCAGGGCTTTGTCGTGAAGAAGGACCTGGGCGTCAAGGACATCAAGGATCTCAAAGGCGCCACCGTCTGCGTGGCTCAAGGTACCACGCACGAAGTCACGCTCGGCGATTACGGCCGCGCCAACGGCATCGACTGGAAGCCGCTGGTATTCGACCGCGTCGACACCATGTACCAGACCTTCTTCGGCGGCCGCTGTGATGCCATGACCCAGGACGCCTCCGCACTCGCCGGCGCCGTGACCACCGCGGCGCCGAACCCGGCCGACTACGTCGTGCTGCCGCAGACGATCAGCAAGGAGCCGCTCGGGCCCTTCACCCGCAACGGCGACGAGGTCTGGAGCGACATCGTCACCTGGCTGCATTACGGCCTGATCGAGGCCGAGGAGCTCGGCGTGACGCAGGCCAATGTCGACGAGATGGCGAAGTCGCAGACGCCCGCGATCCAGCGCCTGCTGGGCGCCTCCGGCGACCTCGGCTCGCGGCTCGGGCTCGACAACAAATGGCTGGTCACCGCGATCAAGGTCACCGGCAATTACGGCGAGATCTACGAGCGCAATGTCGGCAAAGCAAGCCCGCTCAAGCTGGACCGCGGCCTCAATGGCCTCTGGAGCAAGGGCGGCTTGATGTACGCGGTGCCGTTCAAGTAGGGAGTTCACCTCTCCCCGCCTGCGGGGAGAGGTCGACCGCGCAGCGGTCGGGTGAGGGGGACTCTCCGCGAGTCCAACTCTCACCGTCCCCGCGGAGACTCCCCCCTCACCCCGACCCTCTCCCCGCAAGCGGGGCGAGGGAGACGAGACATCCCATGCGCATCGCCCTGATCCACGCCCTCAAGCATTCCATCGCCCCGATCGAAGCCGCGTTTGCAAAAGCGTGGCCGGAGGCGCGGCTGATGAACCTGCTCGACGACAGCCTGTCGGCGGATCTTGCCCGGGACGGTGCGCTCAACGATGCCATGACCGATCGCTTCCTCGCACTCGGCGATTATGCGGCGGCGACCGGGGCGAACGGGATCCTGTTCACCTGCTCGGCCTTCGGCCCCTGTATCGAGGCGGTCGCACGCGCGCATGCGCCGATGCCGGTGCTCAAGCCCAACGAAGCCATGATCGAGCGCGCGGCGACGATGGGCAGGCGCATCGGCCTGTTGTCCACTTTCCCCCCGACCCTTGTGTCGATGCCGCCGGAGTTTCCGGCCTCCGTCCAAATCGTGTCGAAGCTTGCCGAGGGCGCGCTGGCGGCGCTCGACCGCGGGGACCGCGCCACCCACGACCGGCTGATCGTCGAAGCGTCAAAGGACCTGCGAGATTGCGACGTCATCGCGCTGGCGCAGTTCAGCATCGCAGCAACGGCACCGCTGGTCTCGGAAGCGACTGGCCGTCCCGTCGTGACCACGCCTGACAGCGCGGTCGACAAGCTGATGAAGCTGCTGAAAGCGAAGGCTTAGGCACCTGTCGCTTTCCGACGCCGCACGTCCTTGATGGCAGCGGCGAGCGCGGCCTTCGTTTCGCTGACGAAATCCTCGACCAGTTCCTCGCGGGTGGCATGCGCGGCCTCGCCGGTGAACAGGCCCTGCTCGGCCAGCATCACCACGCCGTGCAACGCCGCCCAGATCTTGAGCGCCTGGCGCTCGCGCAAATAGCCGACGGCGGGCACTTCCAGGGCTTCGATCACGAGCGAAAAGGTCTCGCGCGTAGCCTCGTGCAGCTCGCTGCCCTTGGCGGCCCATGCCACCGTGCGGGACGCGAACATCAGGCGGTAGATGCCGTTCCGTCGCAATCCGAATTCGAGCATGGCCTGCGCCAGCCGCGACAGTTTAGATTGCGTTGACGGTTTCGCCATCGCCTCCCGAAAGATCGCGCTGAGCTGCCGGAATGCCTCCGCCGTCACCGCCGCGAGCAATGCCTCGCGATCGGCGAAATGCCGGTACGGCGCCGGCTGCGAGACGCCGAGCTGCTTCGCCAGCGCCTTGATGCTGATCGCCTCGGCACCGCCCTGCTCCGCCTCACGCAATGCGGCCTTGATCAGAGCATCGCGAAGGTCGCCATGATGGTAGGTGTTCGCAGGCTTGCGGGCGAGTTGTGAGCGCATGGTGTGGCGAACCTATAAGTTTGCGCTTGACAGGGAAAGCCTGCCGCGAATGTAATAGCATATAACTTAAAGCCCACGGCAAATGCCGCGGACAAAAATCGACATGAGGAACGCGCCGCCCTGCGGGCCCCGCGCATACGACCGAGGATGCCGCCATGACAGAGCGACTGAGGGTTCACGTGGATCCCGACAAATGCCAGGGCCACGCGCGCTGCAAGGCACTCGCGCCGGAACTTTTCGAGCTGGACGAATACGGCAACGCCCACGAAGCCGGCGACGGCACGGTCCCGCCGGGACTCGAGGACAAGGCGTGGCTTGCCAAATCCAACTGCCCGGAAATCGCGATCGATGTGATCGAGGAGTAGTGCGGCCTCTGCCGCCCCGCGTCCTTTCAGCGAACACGAGCCAAGGGATTCCCTGCCATGTCCGACGCCAGTCCGCCCGCCGCCCATCCGCCCGTCACCGACTGGGTCCATGATTTCGACCATACCGATCCGCAATGGACGGAGGATCCCTTCCCGATCTGGGACGAGCTGCGCGCAGCGAGCCCGGTTGTGCACACCGAGCGTTTCCTCGGCTGCTACATGCCGACGACCTATGAGGCGGTACGCGAGATCGCCAACGACACCGAGCATTTCTCCTCGCGCCGCATCATCGTGCGCGACGTCCGTCCCGAGGTGGCGAGGAACGCCGCACCGCCGATCACTTCGGACCCGCCCGTGCACAAGCCGGCCAAGCAGCTGCTGCTGCCGCCTTTCACGCCGGACGCGATGAAGAAGCTGGAACCGCGGATGCGCGCGATCTGCAACGAGCTGATCGACGGCTTCATCGCCGATGGCAAGGTCGACGCCGCCGCACGCTACGCCAAATATATCCCGGTTCGGGCCATCGCCCACATGCTCGGCATCCCCGAGAGCGACAGCGATGTCTTCATCAACTGGATCCACATGATCCTCGAGCTGGGCATCAAGGACGAGAGCAAGCTGCTGCAGGCCGTGCAGGAGATGAGCGCCTATTTCAGGACGCATATCGAAGAGCGCAGATCGAGGCCGACCAGCGATCTCATCTCCTATCTGATGAACGCCAAGGACAAGGAAGGTCAGCCGCTGGAAGAGTCGCACGTGCTGGGCTCGCTGCGCCTGCTCCTGATCGCCGGCATCGACACCACCTGGAGCGCGATCGGTTCCTCGCTCTGGCACCTCGCTAAGACGCCGGGCGATCGCGAACGGCTGATCGCCGAGCCAGGACTGATCCCGATCGCAGTTGAGGAGCTGCTGCGCGCCTATTCGCCGGTGACGATGGCCCGCGAGGTGGTCAAGGAGACCACGATCTCGGGCTGCCCGGTCAAGGCGGGCAACATGGTGCTGCTGTCCTTCCCGGCCGCAAATCGCGACCCCAAGATGTTTCCGGACGCTGACAAAGTCGTGATCGACCGTCGCGAAAACCGGCACGCCGCCTTCGGCCTCGGCATTCACCGCTGCGTCGGTTCCAACCTGGCGCGCATGGAGATGCAGGTTGCGCTGGAGGAATGGCTAAAACGCATTCCAGATTTCCGACTCGATCCGGCAGGCGCCGTGACCTGGTCACAGGGCACGGTGCGGGGCCCCCGCCAGTTGCCATTCTTGCTCGGAAAGGCGATGTAGGCCTTTCCAGACAACGGAGAGGCCGGGCATGACCGAACAAGCAATCGAGCCGGCCTCCGACTACATCGACATCGCCGACGCCAAGCGGCGGATCAAGGCAATCTTCATCGGCTCCATCGGCAATCTGGTCGAATGGTACGATTTCTACGCCTATACGGCGTTCGCGCTCTATTTCGCTCCCGCCTTCTTCCCTGGCAACGACCCCGTCGTGCAGCAATTGAACGTCGCCGTCGTCTTTGCGGCGACGTTCCTGATGCGCCCCCTGGGCGGCTGGTTCTTCGGCTATCTCGCCGACCATTTCGGACGGCGCATCTCGCTCACGCTCTCTGTCGTCTTCATGTGCTTCGGTTCGCTGATCATCGCGCTGACGCCGACCTATGCCACGATCGGATTCGCCGCGCCGGTCATCCTCGCGCTTGCACGCGTCATCGAGGGCCTGAGCCTCGGCGGCGAATATGGCGCCAGCGCCACCTATCTCAGCGAGGTCGCAGATCCCAGGCACCGCGGCTTCTATTCGAGCTTTCAATACGTCACCCTGATCGGCGGCCAGCTCACCGCGATCATCGTGCTGCTGCTCCTGCAAAAGGTCTTCCTCACCCCACAGGAGCTGAAGGACTGGGGGTGGCGTATCCCCTTCGCGATCGGCGCAGCGCTGGCGATCTTCGCAGCGGTGATGCGGCGCGGCCTGCACGAGACGGAGGCGTTCGAGGAAGCCAGGAAGGTGGTGAAGCCGACCGGCTCGATCACCAATTTGCTGCGTTATCCGCGCGAGCTCCTACTCGTGGTCGGCCTCACCGCCGGTGGCACCGCAGCGTTCTACACCTTCACCACCTACATGCAGACCTTCGTCAAGCTTTCGGTCGGGCTGACCGAGGACCAGACCACTTTCGTGATCTTCGGCACCTTGGTCTTCGCGACCATCCTCCAGCCAATCTACGGCGCGATCTCCGACAAGATCGGGCGCAAGCCGCTGCTGATCTTCTTCGGTGTCGCCGGCACGCTCGCGACCGTACCGCTGTTGATGACGCTGAAGGAGACCAAGTCGCCCTTCGTCGCGTTCGTCCTGATCTGCTGTGCCTGGCTGTTCGTCGCCGGTTACACCTCGATCAACGCCGTGGTGAAGGCCGAGCTGTTCCCGACCAATGTCCGCGCGCTCGGCGTCGGCCTGCCCTATGCCATCACGGTGTCGGTCTTCGGCGGCACGGCGCCGGCGATCGCGCTCTATTTCAAGAGCATCGGGCACGAGGAATGGTTCTACTTCTACCTCAGCGGCATCATCTGCCTGTCCTTGATCATCTATGCTACCATGCGCGACACCAAGCACACTTCGGCAATGCATCGGCACGAGTAGACCATGGCTGACGAGACGCCATCCGACAGCAAGCTGACGCGCACCAAGGAGAAATGGGCGCGCGAGGGCCGCTTCCTCACAGGGAAGATCACGCGGCCGGAGGACCAACGGCTGCCGCCCGGCCAGCACCTCACCAAGGACTGGCCTGTGCTCGATCTCGGAGTCGTGCCGCCGGTGTCACGCGAGCGCTGGCGGCTCGACGTCTACGGCGCGATCGAGAGCCCCGTGTTCTGGACCTTCGACGAATTCATCGCGCAGAAGCAGGCCCGGTTCACCTCCGACATCCATTGCGTCACCACCTGGTCGCGCTACGACAATGAGTGGGAAGGGCTTGCCACGCGCGAGCTGCTCGCGGCCTGCCAGCCGCGCGAGGATGCACGCTTCGTGACGCTGCATTCCCATGACGGCTACACCACCAACCTCGCGCTGGAAGACTTTGCCGCCGAGGATGCGCTGCTCGCCCATAGCTGGTCCGGCCAGCCGCTGACGGAGGAGCATGGCGGCCCGGTGCGGCTGGTCGTGCCGCATCTCTATTTCTGGAAGAGCGCGAAATGGCTCCAGGCCATCGAATTCCTGACCGCGGACGCGCCCGGCTTCTGGGAGGTCCGCGGCTATCATAATCGCGGCGACCCCTGGGCCGAGCAACGCTATTCCGACGATTAGAATTCAAGCAGGAACGAGGGGAAGCCCATGTCGACGGAGCGCTTTCAATTCACGGGCGAAGGCGGACATCAGCTTGCCGCCGCGCTGGAGTTGCCGGACGGCGAGCCCGCGGCCTACGCGCTGTTTGCGCACTGCTTCACCTGCGGCAAGGATACGCTCGCCGCCAAGCGCATCTCGGTCGCGCTGGCAGCCAAAGGCATCGCGGTCCTGCGCTTCGACTTCACCGGGCTCGGCTCGAGCGAAGGCGATTTCGCCAATTCGACCTTTTCGTCCAACGTCGCCGATCTCGTCCGCGCAGCCGACCATCTGCGCAACGCCCGCAAGGCGCCGTCGCTCCTGATCGGCCACAGCCTCGGCGGCGCTGCGATCCTCGCGGCAGCCGGACATATCCCGGAAGCCAGGGCAGTTGTGACCATCGCGGCGCCATCCGATCCGGCGCACGTGACCGGCCTCTTCAGGGAGCATCTCGACAACATCCGCGCGCAGGGCGAGGTCGAGGTCTCGCTCGCAGGACGCCCGTTCCGGATCAAGCGCGAGTTCCTCGACGACATCGCCGAGCACGAGCTGATGAAGGACATCACGGGGCTGCACAAGGCGCTGCTGGTGATGCACTCGCCGGTCGACGACACCGTCGGCATCGACAATGCGACCAAGATCTTCGTTGCGGCCAGGCACCCCAAGAGCTTCGTCTCGCTCGACCATGCCGATCATCTGCTCGCCAAGCCCGCCGACGCGCTCTATGCGGCCGATCTGATCGCGGCCTGGTCGAGCCGCTACATCGACACGGCAAAGCCCGCGAAGGCGATGGATCTGCCTGAGGCGCCGCGCCAGGTCGTGGTCCGGGAGACCCGCAAGAGCAAGTTCAACCAGATCATCAGCGTCGGCCCGCATCAGCTTGTGGCAGACGAGCCGGTGGCTGCCGGCGGCGAGGACGCCGGCCCCGGGCCCTACGATTTCCTGCTCGCCGGCTTGGGCGCGTGCACTTCCATGACCATGCGTCTCTATGCCGACCGCAAATCGCTGCCGCTCGACCGCGTCACCGTTACGCTGAAGCATTCGAAAATCTACGCCAAGGATTGCGCGGAGTGCGACACGCGCGAGGGCATGCTCGACCAGATCGAGCGCGACATCGCAATCGACGGCGCGCTGGATGCCGAGCAGCGCAAGAAGCTGATGGAGATCGCCGACAAGTGCCCGGTGCATCGGACACTGACCTCGGAGATCCGCATCGTGACGAAGGCCGTGGGCTAGCGCGACTGCGCTAGAAGCACGATGCCATCGTCCGCAATGCCGCGCTGATCTCGTTCTCACGCCAGGCCGCAAAACCGAGCAGCAGGCCATGATCCCGCGGCCGGTCCAGCGCCAGGCTGGACAGCGCCCGCGTTTCGACGCCCGCGGCAGCCAGTCGTTTGACTGCCGCCCGATCGGCGGTGCCGCGTTTGAGACGGGCGACGAGCTGGATGCCGCCCGCAGGCACTTCGACCGAGAGCATCTCGCCCAGATGGCGCTCCAGTCCTGCAACGAGGTGGTCGCGGCGCGCGTGATAGAGCCGGCGCATCCGGCGCAGATGCGCGAGGATATGCCCGTCGGCGATGAACTCGGCCAGCGCTTCCTGGATGTGGCTCGCGGCAATCAACCCGATGTGCCGCTGCGCGATTTCCAACGTGCTGACCAATGCCGACGGCACGACGAGATAGCCGAGTCGGATATCCGATGTCATCACCTTCGAGAAGGTACCGACATAGAACACGCGGCCATGGGCATCGAGGCCTTGCAAGGCAGGCACCGGCCGGCTGTCATAGTGGAATTCGCCGTCATAATCGTCCTCCACGATCCAGGTCTTGCCGGGCATGCACAGCCCGAGAAATTCGGTGCGGCGCGCCAGTGACATCATCCGTCCGGTGGGATGCTGGTGCGATGGCGTCATGAAGATCAATTTCGGAGCCGCGAGACCCGGCATCCGCTGCATGCCCTCCGTGTCCAGCCTCATGCCGGTCACGCGCGCGCCGGAGGCGCGGAAAGCGGCGGCCGCGCCGGGATAGCCGGGATCCTCGACCCAGACCTCGTCGCCGGGGGAGATGAGAACTGCCGCGATCAAGGTCAGCGCGGTCTGCGCGCTCGGCAGGATCATGACCTGCTCTGCCGTGGCGCGAACGCCTCTGCTCGCGGCCAGATAATGCGCGAGCCCCTCGCGCAGGCGCGTTCGGTTGACGGGTCCGAGCTCGCGTTTGGCCGCACGCACGGCGCTGCGGCGCAGGCAGCGAGCCCAGATCTCGTTCGGAAACTCCCGCGCATCTCCAAGCCCTGGCCGCAACGGTCTGAGCGGCACCTGATAGGACATCGGCCAGTCGGTCTGCTTGAGCTGCGAGGCCCAGGGTGAAAGCCGCAGCTTGCCGGTGCGCACGCGCGCCGCAACGGCCTCCGCTCCTTGACGCCGTTCGCCGCCGTCGACGGTGACCACCGGACGGCGGCCGTGCGACGCCGCGAGATATCCCTCCGCGGCGAGCTGCTCGAACGCATAGGTGACGGTGTTGCGGGAAACGCCGAGATCGCTGGCGAGCCGGCGGCTTGAGGGGAGCGTGCGGCCTTTGCCGAGGCGGCCGGTCGCGATCAAGCCTCGGAGCTGGCTCGTCAGTTGAGCCACCAGCCCGTCGTCGCCGGCCCGCTTCAGGTCGATCAGGGCCGAGATCATATCGTCCAAAACTGGCACCTTGTTCCTTTCCGATCTGGCGCTTTTGTGGGTACCAGTGCGGATGCTATCGGCCGGACCGGACTGCTTCAAGGATCTTGCGATGAACTCCCTGTCCTCCCGCGCGGCCGTCGGCCTGTTCCTCATCGTCGTGCTGGCCTGGGGCGTGAACTGGTCGGTGACGAAGCAATTGGTGCAGCTCGTCCCGCCGCTGTGGAGCTCGGCGATCCGGAGCTGGATCGCGCTGGCAGGATTGTTTGTCATCCTCGGACTGAGCAACAATCTCGTGATTCCGGAGCGGCGCGACGTGCCGGTGGTCCTCAGCGTCGCGCTGCTGCACATGACGCTCTTCTCCATTCTGGTCGCGGCCGGCCTGCGCTTCCTGCCCGCGAGCAAGGGCATCGTGCTCGGCTACACCACGCCGCTCTGGGTCGCGATTGCGGCGCCCCTGCTCGGGAAGGACACGCTGACCGCACCCAAGCTTGCCGGCGCCCTGCTCGGACTGATCGGCCTTGCCGTGATCCTGAATCCGTCCTCAATAGACTGGGGCAATGCCAACGTCGTGCTCGGCGCCGGCATGGTCATCCTGGCCGCGATCTCGTGGGCTGCGAATATCATCTACATCCGCGCGCATCGCTGGATCGCCTCCCCGCTTCAGCTCCTGATCTGGCAGGTGCTCGTGGCCACGGTGATACTCTCGACCCTGGCGATGGTCATCGACGGGCTGCCGCACGTGGAATGGTCGTGGCGGCTGGCTATGCTGTTCCTGTACTCCGGCCTGATCGGAACCGCGCTGGCCTATTGGGCGATGTCGATGGTCAACAAGAGCATCTCGGCGCTGACGACGTCGCTTGGCACCACCGGGACGCCGCTCGTCGGTATCGCCAGTGCCGCGATCCTGCTGGGCGAGCCCCTCGACTTGAGCCTTGCTGTCGCGGCCGGATTGATCGTCACCGGCATAGGACTTGCGACGCTCGGCGACCGGCTGTTGCGCGGTCAGGCCATCGCGAGCGGCTGAACCCGCAGCACGCCACGCAGACCTGCGGTCGTGCCGAGCAGGATGCCGGCGAGCGCGACGAACGAGCCCAGCGCCAGCGTCGACACGCCCGTGAGCCCCTGCCCGATCGAGCAGCCGAATGCCATCACGCCGCCGATGCCCATCAGCGCGGCGCCGCTGCCGGAGCGCAGCATGTGGCGCGGCGAGGAATAGCCCTCAAGCTTGAAGCGGCCCGTGGCGAGTGCGGTGATCAGGCTGCCGGTGAAGACGCCGGCGACCGTCGCAATACCGAAATTGAGCGTCAGGCCGGTCGAGAGCATGGCGTATTGCAGCGCGTCCGCGATCGGCGCGATGAAGGTGAGCGAGGTCACCGGCACCGGATTGAAGTCGTCGGCACCGAGATAGCCGGTGACGAGCCAGCCCGCGGCAACGAGCAGGCCGACGATGATTCCCGCTGCGATCTGACCGGGCGAGCGGCGGAAGGCCGGATGCGCGAAGGCAAACAGGATCAGCACGACGACGAGCACGGCGGCAGCCAGCGCGCGCGAAAGAGCTTCAGCTGGGCCAAGCGTCGCCAGCAGCGACGGCAGCGAATTGGCGCTGACGGTGGTTTGCGAGGCCTGAACCAGCGCGATGCGCGCCGGTGCGATCAGACCCTTGAGGGTCATCTGCGCAGCGATGGCGAGCACGATCACGACGACGAAGGAGCGGAGATTGCCGCGGCCGAGCAGCACCAGGGCGCGCGAGCCGCAGCCGTTCGACAGCACCATGCCGTAACCAAACAGCACCCCGCCGAGGAACAGCACCGGCGCCGAGAACGTCTGCTGCAGGTAGATCGACTTGCCCAAATCGGCCATGCCGTTGCCGGCAAGGAACTGGCTGGCGGCGATCGCGACGGCGATCGCCAGCGCATAGGTCCGCGCCAGCCGCCCGTCTCCTTGCGCGAGCCAGCCGCGCATGCTGCTCATCAGGCAGAAGCCGCTGAGCAAACCGACGGCGCCGTAGACAAGGCCGATGGCGAGGCCGGCGAAGATGACGAGTGCTGCGGACGAATCCATGATTACGGCTTCAGGACCACGCGATCCCGCGAAGAGCCGGCGACCGCGACATACGCCTCCTTGGCGCGCTCCAGCGGATAGACGGCATTCGCCTTGATCGGGAACGGCTTCAGCTGGCCGCTCGCAAAGCCCGCGCCGAGATCGCGCAGCACCGCGCCAGTCGCGGCCGACGACAGGCCGAGCGTGTCGATGCCGACATAGGTGTGCTGGCCCCGGTAGAATTCGAGGATGTTGAACTGCACGATGCGGTCGATCGCGGCGATCAGGATCTGGCGGCCACGCAATGCGAGCGATTTGTGCGCGGCCTGGAAATAGGGATCTCCGACGGTATTGAAGACGATGTCGGCGCCCTTGCCGCCGGTCAATTCGCGCACGCGCGTGGCGACGTCGGTCGCGGACGCGTCGATCACCTCGATGGGGGCATTGGTGTGGCCTTCGTAAGCCTCTGCCTTGCGTACCACGCCGATGACGCGCGCGCCCTGCCAGGTCGCGATCTGCACCGCGGCCTGGCCGACCTTGCCATTGACGCCGAACACCAAAACATTCTCGCCGTTCTTCGGCACGCCCGCGCGGCGAAAACCTTCCATCGCGGTGACGAAGGGCACGCCGATGCCGGCGGCCTCCTCCCAGGACACCGTCTTCGGCTTATCGACGACGGCGTCAGCTTCGACGACGAGATGGGTTGCGTGAGTGCCGTCGCGGCGGATGCCGAGATCCCCGGAGGAGCCGAACACCTCGCGGCCGACCGTGCCGGCCGGCCCGTCGATCACCACGCCGGAATAGTCGCGGCCCGGCGTGCGCGGGAATACGGCATAGGGCATCGACCCGGTCGCGGCCTTCACGTCGGAGGGATTGACGGCGGCGGCCTTCACCTCGATCAGGAGATCATTGGGGCCGCGCGTCAGCGTGTGACGCTCGACCACCGGCGCAACCGCCGCGGCGTTCTCGGCCTTGGCATTGAGGCGCACACAGCGCGCTTCGATGGTTTTGGTATCGGCTGGCGACATGAAAAGACCCGCGATTTCTCGCGGGCCTTGTCGCCTTTGGGGCCGATCAAGTCAATCGGTCAAGTCCGGTCAAATCAGTCCTTGGGCCGCTTATCGTAGAGGCGTTTGGCCTTGCCCAGCGAGCGTTCCAGCGTGGCGGGCGCGACCACCTGCACTCTGGAGGTGATGCCGATGGTGTTCTTGATGTGCGTCGAAATCTGGTCGGCATGGTCGAGAAGACCGCGGCCGTCCCAGCTTTCGGATCGCGCCTCCGCGATGATGGTCAGCTCGTCCATACGGCCTTCGCGGGTCAGTTCCAGGATGAAGTGGCCGCCGCACCAATCGGTCGCGAGCAGCACCTCCTCGATCTGGGTCGGGAACAGGTTGACGCCGCGCAGGATGATCATGTCGTCCGAGCGGCCCGTCACCTTCTCCATCCGCCGCATGCCCGGCCGCGCCGTACCCGGCAGCAGCCGCGTCAGGTCGCGGGTGCGATATCGGATCACCGGAAAGGCTTCCTTGGTGAGCGAGGTGAAGACCAACTCGCCCTTTTCCCCGTCGGGCAGCACGGCACCGGTCTCGGGATCGATCACCTCGGGGTAGAAATGATCCTCCCAGATGTGCAAGCCATCCTTGGTCTCGATGCATTCCTGGGCGACGCCGGGGCCGATCACTTCGGACAGACCATAGATATCGGTCGCGTCCATGTCGAAGGCCTCTTCGATCTCACCGCGCATCGCATTGGTCCAGGGCTCGGCGCCGAAGATGCCGACCTTGAGCGAGCATTGGCGCGGGTCGAGCTTCTGACGCTTGAACTCGTCGAGGATCGCCAGCATGTAGCTCGGCGTCACCGTGATGATGTCGGGCCTGAAATCGTTAATGAGCTGCACCTGCCGCTCGGTCATGCCGCCGGAGATCGGCACCACGGTGCAGCCGAGTTTTTCGGCGCCGTAATGCACGCCAAGGCCGCCGGTGAAGAGGCCATAGCCGTAGGCGTTGTGGATGATCATGCCGGTGCGGCCGCCGGCGGCGCGGATCGAGCGCGCCATCACGTCCGACCAGGTGTCGATGTCTCCTTGCGTATACCCCACCACGATCGGCTTGCCGGTCGTGCCGGAGGACGCATGCACGCGCACCAGCTTTTCGCGCGGCACGGCGAACATGTTGAAGGGATAGTTGTCGCGTAGATCCGTTTTCACCGTGAACGGGAATTTCGCGAGATCGGAGAGCTCGCGAAAATCGGACGGATGCACGCCGGCCTCGTCGAAGGCCTTGCGATAATGCGCCACGTTGTCATAGGCGTGCTTCAGCGACCAGGTCAGCCGCTGCTTCTGCAGCGCCATGATCTCGTCGCGCGAGGCGCGCTCATGCGCGTCCATCTCGGCGCTATAGGCGCTGCCGCCTTCCTTGAGTCTCGTCAAAGCCATCTTCGCTTCCCACCATTGATTAGTTTTTTCTTGATTGATTATTGGTTCTGCGTCGGCAGCCACGTGCCGGGAATGACACGCGAGTGTCCGCGGAATTCGGCGATGACGGTATCGCCTGCGGTAACTCGCACGTCATAGATGCCGGAGCGGCCGCCGCGGGTGACCTCGCACGCCTTCGCAACAAGGCGATCGCCGAGCCTGCCCGGCTTGATGAAGGTGATCTGCCCCTGCGCTGCGACCACGCGTTCGTTGTGCGAGTTGCAGGCAAAGGCGAAGGCGGAATCGGCGAGTGTGAAGATGAAGCCGCCATGGGCGATGCGCTGGCCGTTGACCATATCCGGCCGCACCGTCATCCCGAGCGTTGCATAGCCGGGGCCAATCTCCACGATCTCCATGCCGAGCCCTTTGGAGGCATCGTCCTCCGCCCACATCGCCTCAGCGCAGGCGCGGGCAACATCCTCGGGCGACAGGGCAGCTTTGACGTTCACGCGCTTCTCCCGGCCAGATGGTTTTCCATGATGTTCTGCTGGTTGGCCAAAACTGTCAAATAATGCGACGCATTTGCATCGCCGGCGTCTGAAGCACCTGCTCAGACATGGTCATAATCGACCACGACACGCTCCGACGACGGTTTCGCCTGGCAGGTCAGGACGAACCCGGCCTTCAACTCCCAGGGCTCCAGCGAATAGTTGATGTCCATCGGCGCCTCACCTTCGACCAGCTTGGCGCGGCAGGTCGAGCACATGCCGCCCTTGCAGGCGAAGGGCAGATCGACGCCGGCGCGTAGCGCCGCATCGAGGATCGCCTCGTCCTCGGCGACCGGAACGTCGCGGCGCTTGCCGTCGATGATCAGCGAGGCGATCGCCTTCGGCGGCGCGTCGGGCGCGACCACCTTCTTCGGCCGCGGCTTGCCGCCGAACTCGGAGACGAAGCGCTCGACGTGGATACGCTCTTCCGCGATGCCGAGCTCGCGGCAGGTGGTCTCGATGTCCTCGCTCATGCCGAGAGGGCCACAGATGTAGAGATGATCGACGCTAGCCGCCGGCACCAGCGAGCGCAGCAGCACCCTCACCTTGTCGCCGTCGAGCCGGCCATGCAGGATCGGGATGTCCTGCTCTTCGCCGGAGATAACGTGGAAGATGGAGAGGCGGTCGATGAAGCGATCCTTGAGCTCCTCGAGAGCCTCGAGAAACATGATGTTATCGGTCGTGCGGTTTCCGTAGAACAGGAAGAAGCGACTGCCTTGTTCACGCGCGAGCACGCCCTTCACGATCGACAGGATCGGCGTGATGCCGGAGCCCGCGGCAAAGCCGACATGGATGCGTGCAATATCCGCCGGCGGGACTGCACCGAAGCGCCCGGTCGGCGTCATCACGTCGAGCTCGTCGCCGCATTTGAGATCTTCGGCCGCCCAGTTCGAAAACGCGCCACCGTCGATCTTCTTCACGGCGATACGAATCTCGCCGTCATCAGGGCCGGAACAGATCGAATAGGAGCGGCGCACCTCCTCTCCGTCGAGCGTGGTGCGGAGCGTGAGGTACTGGCCGGGCGTGAAAGCGTAATCGCCGGCGAGATCGCCGGGGATGGCGAAGGTCATCGAGACGGCGTCGGACGCCTCGCGGCGAAGGTCGCTGACGGCCAGGCGATGGAAGCGCGGTGCGGCTGCTGACATGATCAATGACACTTGAAATAGTCGAAGGGTTCGCGGCAGGACTTGCAGCGCCACAGCGCCTTGCAGGAGGTCGAGCCGAATTCAGACAGCAGCTCAGTGTTTTCCGAGCCGCATTGCGGGCAGCCCACCGCCTGTTCACCAAACAGCGCCCGGCGTGAGCTTGATGCCTGCGGCGGCGCGATGCCGTAGGCGCGCAGCTTTTGGCGGCCCTCCTCGCTCATCCAGTCGGTCGTCCAGGCCGGCGACAGCACGGTGCGGACTTTTGACCGGCGAAAACCGGCGCGCTCCAGCGCCAGCTCGATTTCCAGCGCGATCATGTTCATCGCCGGACAGCCGGAATAGGTCGGCGTGATCGCGACCTCGACGTGATCGCCGTCGAGGGAAACCTCGCGCAGCACGCCGAGATCGGCGATGGTCAGCACCGGAATTTCGGGATCGACCACGCTCGCCGCAGCGTCCCAGGCGCGCCGGCGCAGTTCGCTGTCACGATCGAGCAGGCTCACCATGTCAGGCCCGGAAAGGTGCGCTGCATCGATTGCAGCTCGGACAGGAGATGGCCGAGATGTTCGCTGTGCCGGCCCACGCGGCCGCCTTGCTGCATCCAGTCATTCTGCGGCAATACCAGCGTGGCTTCGCTGACGACATCGGAAAGCGTCTGCAACCAGCGACCACGCAAGGTGCCGGGATCGATCGCGATACCAGCATGGATCAGCGCGCGCTCGCCGTCGTCGACGGCAAACATCTCGCCGGTGAAGGCCCAGAGATGATCGATCGCGGCTTGCGCGCGGGCATGACTCTCATCGGTGCCGTCGCCGAGCCGGATGAGCCACTCCGAGGCGTGGCGCAAATGATAGGCGCTCTCCTTCTCCGACTTGGCGGCAATCGCTGCCAGTGTCGTGTCGCGCGAATTCATCATCGCGCGCCAGTAGAGGTCGGCGAACGCGGAATAGAAGAACTGCCGCACCAAAGTCTGGGAAAAATCGCCGTTGGGCTGCTCCACCAGCAGCAGATTGCGGTACTGCCTGACGTCGCGCAGATAAGCGAGCTTGTCCTCGTCGTTATCCCTGCCCTCGGCCTTGGCAGCGTAGGTGTAGAGTTCGCGCGCCTGACCGATCAGGTCGAGCGCGATGTTGGAGAGCGCCATATCCTCTTCCAGCATCGGCGCATGCCCGCACCATTCCGACAGCCTGTGGCCGAGGATCAGCGCATCGTCGGCGCGGCGCAGCGCGTAGAGCACCAGCGGCGTTTCGGAGACATCGATGTTGGCGACCGGCATCACATATGTCCCACTTCTTCCGGCACCTCGTAGAACGTCGGATGCCGGTAGATCTTCGATTCCGCCGGTTCGAACATCATGGCCTTCTCGGCGGGATCGCTCGCAGTGATCGCGGTCGACGGCACGACCCAGATCGACAGGCCCTCGCCGCGGCGGGTGTAGATGTCGCGGGCGGCTTGCAGCGCCATGGTGGCATCGCTCGCATGCAGCGATCCCACATGCTTGTGCGCCAGCCCATTGCGGCTACGAATGAAGACTTCCCACAGCGGCGTGTTCGGAGTGGCCATGTTGATCTCCCTATTCCGCGGCTTGTGCGGTCTGGCGATGCGTGCGCTTGGCGGCGTAGGCGGCGGCGGCTTCGCGTACCCAGGCCCCCTCCGCATGCGCCTTGCGGCGCGCGGCCATGCGGTCGCGATTGCAGGGGCCGTTGCCGGCGAGCACCTGCTTGAACTCGGTCCAGTCGATCTCGCTGTA
This sequence comes from Bradyrhizobium sp. TM102, assembly GCF_009176685.1. Classification (NCBI taxonomy): domain Bacteria; kingdom Pseudomonadati; phylum Pseudomonadota; class Alphaproteobacteria; order Hyphomicrobiales; family Nitrobacteraceae; genus Bradyrhizobium; species Bradyrhizobium sp. TM102. Next base: position 5,859,156 of record NZ_AP021855.1, read on the forward strand.
ACGCCAGTGCCCGTCGGCATCCTGAATCATGCCGGGATCGGGGATGGTGAGGCCGAGATATTGCGCCTGCGGCACCGTGGCATCGACGAACTTCTGGCGCAGCTCGTCGTTGGAGAAACGCTTGATCTTCCACTTGGTCGAGGTGTCGCTATGCTGGCTCGTGCTATCTGGCGGGCCGAACATCATCAGCACCGGCCACCACCAGCGGTTCAGCGCATCCTGCGCCATCGCCTTCTGCTCGTCCGAGCCGCGGCACAGCGTCAGCATGATCTCGTAGCCCTGGCGCTGATGGAACGACTCCTCCTTGCAGACCCGGATCATCGCGCGCGCATAGGGGCCGTAGGAGCAGCGGCACAGCGGGATCTGGTTCATGATCGCGGCGCCGTCGACCAGCCAGCCGATGGTGCCGATATCAGCCCAGGTCAGCGTCGGATAGTTGAAGATCGAGGAGTACTTGGCTTTGCCCGCGAGCATGGCATCGACCAGCTCCTCGCGCGATGAGCCGAGCGTCTCGGCCGCAGCATAGAGATAGAGCCCGTGGCCGCACTCGTCCTGCACCTTGGCGAGCAGCGCGGCCTTGCGGCGCAGGGTCGGCGCACGGGTGATCCAGTTGCCCTCAGGCAGCATGCCGACGATTTCGGAATGGGCGTGCTGGGAAATCTGGCGTGTGAGCGTCTTGCGATAGGCCGCCGGCATCCAGTCGTTCGGCTCGATGCGCTCCTCGGCATCGATGCGGGCCTGGAACTGCGCAGCCTTGGCTGCGTCCTCAAGACCGCGGTCGTCGGTCTCGGCCGTATTCAGCGCCTGGGTGTACATGCGCATCCTCCCGATTTATTGGGAGGCAATATATAACAAAAATTACGTCATGCAAGATATTTCTGTAACATAAAACTCAGGCCTCGAACCTCCTTTCCAGAAGCTTTCGCGCCGGCGGCAATGGCCCTTTCTCGTTGGTTCCATGTCCATCAAGCCATTGTTCGGAGGAGGCAAGCAGCGCGCGATAGATTTCGCCGCACAGGTTCCGTGCCGCCCTGCCCGGCCAGTTGGTCGGCAGCAGGCTTTCGGGCAATAGCGGATCGCGCAGCACGACGCGGCGATAGTAGTGGATCAGGAGGATGCGCGCGGTAAACGCGTCGGCCTCGGACAAATCGGTGCCGCGGCCGATCGCGGCGCGCAGCGGCTCGAACGTCTTCATGAATTTCAGATAGGCATCCGCGGTGCGGTCCAGCGGCCAACTCGCACTGAGCAGGCGACGCCCGCTGTCATCCTCAGCCGAAACTTCGAGACGGATCGCGCCCCCGGCTTCATCCGGCACCGGCAGGCCCGACGGCGCGACCCAAACCCCCGGCAGCGGACTGCCGAAGCCGGCGTTACGGAGCGCTTCGCGCGAGACGTCGCGATCTCCGCCATTGCCGATCAGGAGCAGCTCGAAGCGTCCGGTCCAGTCGGATGGCGGCGGATCGTAGATGTGGCGTGTCGCGGCCTCGAAGGTCTGGCGGCCCTTCTCGGCAAGCCGATAGAAGCTGTTGCGGCCGACCTTTTCCCGCGTGAGCCAGCCATCGGCCGCAAGCCGCGACATCGTGGTGCGCACCACGCCGCTGTCGATGTCGAGACCGTCGAAGAATTCGAGCAGCGTGCCGAGCCACACCGAACCGCCGCGGGGCACGATGGCATCGCCGAACACGGTGATGACGATGGAGCCGGTGCGCGACGGTTCACGCTTGAGCTGGTCGATGATGCGGGAGAGCGGATGCGCCATGCGCGAGGCATAGCGCGTTTGATGCGGGCGCGACAATGGACGGGTGCGACGGCTTCTCTTCTCCTCCCCGCTTGCGTGGCCGCAACGAGCTTCGCTCGCGCTGAGAAGGTCGGGATGAGGGGGAGGTTCCGCGGGGACGGAGGGAGTCGGACTCGCGGCGTACTCACAGCGTCATGGCCGGGCCAGTCCCGGCCATCCACGAGCCTTTCACGCAGCACAAAGACGTGGATGCCCGGGACAAGCCCGGGCATGACGATCTCTGCTCAACGTTCAAATCCGATTGCCCTGCCGCACGCGGAAAGAGGCGAAGATCACCGATGCGGATCGGGATAGGCCAAGCTGCGCCAGCCGCTGCGGTCGAATGGCCGCCACTGGCCTTCCTTTTGCGCGAGCCGGTCGGCCACGGCATAGACCGCGGCCGGGTGATGGCCCATGCCGCAATGGCTGCTCTCGATCTCGATGCTCTCGCTCTGCCCGCCCGACTTCTCCATGCAGCCCTGCCAGGCGCAGACGCCGTCAGTGCGGCTGAAGATGGCGGTGGTCGGCACCGGCGGTGGTGCCGCCAGATCGCCGCCGAACCGCGGATCGACCTCGTCCGACTTCCGACCGCTCGCCCATTCATAGACGCGCCAGGCATTGGTTGAACGGGGATCGCCGGCGAAGGGGCTACCAAGCGTGATCACCTGCCGCACGCGCTCGGGCATCATCTTGGCGAGCTGCCGCGCATAGAGGCCGCCAAGGCTCCAACCGACCAGGCTGATCTTGCGGCCATGGGTGTCGCTGAGCTCCTCGACCAGATCGACCATGGCATGCTGCACGCCCTCGCGAAGGCCATAGTTGCGGCCCTGGCGCCAGCCGCTCACCGCATATCCCTTACTGGTCAGAAACGTGCGCAACGCACGCGTGGATGCATCGGAGGCCACGAGGCCCGGCAGCACCAGCACCGGGTGCCCATCACCGCGCGGCGCAAGGCTCAGCAGCGGCAGCGCGCCGAGGAATGCGCCGAACTCGTGGATCGCGCGCCCTTCCATAAACATCAGAGTTCTCGACGGCGGACGCAGCGTCTGGGCAGTAGCGGTCATCAATGTTTCCCCTGAGAAGGCGCCGGGCGCGATACCGGCAAATGGGCATGAATTCCAATACGCCGGCTTCTTGATCGTTCCGCAGCGCAGCATGAATCAGCTAGGCGGCCGGTTCCCGACATTCAAGCGGGAGAGTCGCGGGGCGACAATAGGCCCGCGCGTTAATGCTAACGTCCGTGGCGCAAAAGTCACAGCAATCGGAGCAGGAATTCTACGGAGTAGAGCGCGAGCCCGGCGAGCCCACCGATCAGCGAACCGTTGAAACGGATGTATTGCAGGTCGCGCCCGATGTTGATTTCGATCAGCGAAATCAGCTGCGCCATGTCCCAGGCCTTGACCTGGTCGGAGATGAAGATCGAGACGCCGCTCTTCTGGTCGGCGACGAAGCTGCGCAGCACCGTCACCAGCCCCTTGTTGATCTCGTCGCGCAGCTCGGCATCGCCGGCGAGCGCATCGCCGGCGGAAACGAACATGCCGGCGAGATGATGCTGTAGCACCTGCGTCTCGCCGCTCGCGCTGCGTTCGATGAAGGAGCGTGTGTTGGCCCAGACGGTGCGTGCGAGATCGGCAAGCTCGGGCCGCGCGAGGAGGTCGCGCTTCAAGCCGGCGATGCGGTCGATATAGGCCTGGTCAGTGCCGAGCCGGTCGACGAAGCTCAGCACCATGCGGTCGAACTCGCCGCGGAAGGGATGCTTGGGATCGCTGCGCACCTCGTTGAAGAAGGCGGTCGCGGACGCCACGATCTTGTTCACCAGAAACTTGTCGGCTCGGTAGAGCCGCAGCAGGGTCGGCAATTCCGCGCGCACCTTCTCGCGGATCATCCCCATCGTCTCTTTCTGGTTCAGCGTCTCGTGCATCACGCGCAGGAGATCGTCGAACAGGATCTGATGGCGCCCCTCCGCCACGAAACCGCGCAGCGTGCCGGCGGCGAGTGGCGCAAGGTCGATCGCCTGGAGCTGCGATGACATGCGGCGGATGATGAAGGTCATCAGACCCGAGCTCTCCGTCGCCGAGACGGCCTCCGGCAACAGGCGGAGCGCGAAGCGCGCGAGATCGTCGCTGCGCTTGCGGTCGCGCAGCCAGTCGGCGACGAAGGAGCCGAAATCGATCTCCTTCAGCTTGGCCTCGACCGGTCCCGCCTCGAGGAAATGCACCTGGATGAATTCGCCGAGCTTGTCGGCGATCCGGGCCTGGTTGCTCTGGATGATCGCGGTATGCGGGATCGGCAGGCCGAGCGGCCGCTTGAACAGCGCGACCACGGCATACCAGTCGGCGAGGCCGCCGATGGTCGCGGCTTCCGCGAAGGCGGCGATGAAGCCGAACACGGGATGCGCGTTCAGCAGCAACTTCGCGACGACGAACAGGGCAAGCGTCGAAGCCAGCACCAGCGTCGCCAGCGCTTTCACGCGGCGCAGCTCGGCCGCGCGTTCGGCATCGCCGGGAGTATCGAAGGAGAAGGCGGCGGGTGGGGTCATAGCGGATACTTAGCGTGTCAGTCTCCGCGTGTCCCGGACGCGGTGCAGCGTGCAAACGATGCACCGCAGAGCCGGGACCCAGCAAGCATCCGATGCAGGATGGCCCCCGGATCAGCAGTGCACCACGCCACTGGACGATCCTTCGCATCGCCAGGGGGCGCGCTGCGCTGCATCCGGGGAACGCAAGAGAAGAACAAAAGGCCCGCCGAAGCGGGCCTCAAATTCAGTTTTCACTCAGGGCGCCGGATCAGGCGGTCTTGTTGTAGACCTTGGCAAAATTGTCCTGAGCGGACTTCGCACCGTTGGCGGCGAGCTGGCCGAAATAGTCGGCGGTCGCCTTGGCGCGCGAGACGAACACTTCGCCGCGGGCGCGGAGCAGGCTCGACTGGATCTCGACGGCTTCGCCGACCGACTTGGCGGAAGCAAGCTTGTCGATGCTGGCGAAGAACGCCTGGGCGTCGTCATAGATCGCCTGCTGGATATTGCGGCTGATCTTGCCGGCCTCGGTGACGGACTCGGTCACCGCGTTCTCGACGGCGGCGGTCACGCGCTCGGAGCCAGCGAACACCTCGGCAGCACGGTCCTTGGCGGTGTTGGCGGTCTTCTTGACGAACTCGCGGGCGGCCTCGGGAACTTCCAGGTTCTGGATGTTCTTGAAAGCGTCCTTGAAGCCCTCGAAAGCGGTGTTGGTTTCAGTGGTCATGGGGTTCTCTCCATCCTCATTGGTCTGAGCTATGGGCTCACCCCGTCCTCGATGGCCCGGGGCACGGCTTATATGGCATAGTTAATTGTGCGATGCAATATTCATATTGCAGTGCGATATCACGAAACTGTGAACAGCCTTAACGGGAAGCAATATGATGCCTCCGTGGCCAGGCCGGTTCCCGGAGAGCGGTTGGACCATCTCCCCAGTGCTGGAGACGGCGGTCCTAGTGCTGGACGGCGCGTTTTAGTGCTGGACGGCGCCTGGCAGCCCGTAAGCCTCCATCTGGGCCTGGACCTGCGCGATGTTGTGGCCGAGCACGACGATGTCGTGGGTCTTGCCGTCGACGTCCCGGACGTGATCTCGCAGCAACGCTTCGGCCTTGAAACCGAGGCTCTCGAACACGGCGATCGCGGCCCGCTGGTCGACCGTCATCTGAACCGAGAGTTTTTCCAGGCCCGCGCCGAGCGCGAGCGCGAAGGTCTCCTGCGACAGCGCCCGCCCTACCCCCTTCCCGCGCACATCGAGCGAGACGACCATGCGGATCTCGCCGACATGGGGCGACCAGGAGTGCGGATCGCGCACCAGCGTGCCGCAGCCGACGACCTTGCCGTCCCTGACCGCAAGCAGGCTCGTAATCGCGCCACGCTCGATCTCCTTAACCCAGGCCGACAGCACCTTCGGCTCGCTGATATTGCGCGGCAAAAACAACAGGTCGTGGGTCGGCAGGCCTTTGCCGAAGGCGAGCACCGCGGCTTCATCCGCAGGCGACATCAAGCGGATCTCGATATCGCCGGCGTCGGTCTTGACGTGGCGCGGATAGGAACGCTGCTCGCTCATGTCGATCTCTTCCCTAGCCAGGAATCCAGTTTCGGCCATAGCCGCTTCACGGCGTTGGCTCCCGCGACGAGCGAGACGTGACCGCCCTTCAGCATCACCTCTTCCTTGTCCGCAGATCCGATCTTCGCGATCAGGTGCTTGGCGGCGTCATACGGCACGATGTGATCATGCTCGGCGACCGCATGCAGAATCGGCACCTTGATGTTGTCGAGCTTCGCAGGCCGGCCGCCGACCGACATGGTGTCGTTGAACAGCTTGTTGTCCCACATCAGGTCTTTGGTGATGGCGCGGAAATACTCGCCCGCCAGCGGCAGGGTGTCGGTCGCCCAACGGTCGAACATGCGGTAGGACTTGACGAACTCGTCGTTCCAGATGTTTTCCCAGAGCTGGATCTGGCTCACCGTGCGCGAGGCCGGACGCAGCATCTCGAACGAGGACAGGATCATCTCCGGCGGCACGTTGCCGACGCTGTCGACGAGGCGGTCGACGTCGAAATAGCGACGGTCGGAGAAATTCGAGAACAGCTTCATCTCGCGGAAGTCGATCGGCGTGGTGAAGCAGATCAAATTCTTCATCGGCCCATCCTTGTGGATCGCGCCGTAGAGCAGCGACAGCACGCCGCCGAAGCAATAGCCGATCACGGAGACGTCCTGCTCGCCGGAATCAGCTTGCACCCGGCGAACACAGTCCGGAATGAAGTCGAGGACATAGTCCTCCATCCGCAGGCTCTTCTCCTCCGGCCGCGGCGCGCTCCAGTCGAGCATATAGACGTCGTAACCGCGCTTGAGCAGGAATTCGATAAAACTCTGGCCGGGGACGAGGTCGAGGATGTAGCCGCGGTTGGTGGTGGCCATCACGATCAGCACCGGCACGCGGTAGATCTCGTCCGACATGGGGCGATAATGATAGAGATTCATGGTGCCGCGCGAATGCAGCACGTCCTTGGGCGTCGATCCAAGTGATGGACCCGAGGTCGAGAAATATTCGACGCCCTTGATGCTGCGCTGGATGGCGCGCTGCACCTCGCTCTGCATGCGTTCCGGGATAGAAGCGAAATCAAGTCCGGGAGCTGCATTCATGCCTGCTCTCCGCCCTCAGACGGCGGGCGCTTGGTGCGCGGCGGCCGCAATGCGGAATCGCCCCCCTGAGACACGCCGGCACTTGCAGCCATCTGGTTCAGCAGCGACTTGATCTCACCGATCTGGACTTCGATAGCTTGCAGCCTTTCGGCAAGGCCTGTGACCTGCTCCCGACTCGGCAGGTTCATGGAGACCAAGTACTTCTCCATGAGTTCGCCGAGCTGCTTCTGAGCACCTGCAGCAACTCCCCCCGCACGGTTCATCGCCTGCGAAAACTCGGGCGACGACATGGCCTGGTTGGCGAAGGAGTTGAACCCCTTCTCCATCTCACCAACCATCTTTTGCCACATGGCGACCGGGTCATTGGTCTTGTCGGTCATCGGTGTCCTCCAGATGTCGAGAGCTTCGATGCTCTTCTTTTTCGCCATACCACACCGTTGCGCCGTGCCGGTCAACCGGCAAGCAGCGGCTCGGTGCCGCGCGCGGCTTTCATTGCAACGGGAAACCGTGCGATACAGCATCAGTCAAACGCTTGAGGGAACGCGCCCGTGAACGCCCATCAGCCGCCCCAGACAGTCCGCGCCAATGGCATCGAGATCTGCTACGAGATTTTTGGCAACGACAATGCCGAGCCGCTGCTGCTGATCATGGGATTAGGCGCCCAGATGATCCACTGGGACGATGCGTTCTGCGAGCAGCTTGCCGCACGCGGCTTCCGCGTGATCCGCTTCGACAATCGCGACATCGGCAAGTCGAGCCATCTGACGGGCGGCAAGCGGTTGACCCCGCTCGAGCTGCTTAAGCTGCGATTCTTCAGGATTCCCGTCGCGGCAACCTACAGGCTGATCGACATGGCCAACGATACGATCGGGCTGATGGATGCGCTCGGCATCAAATCGGCGCATCTTGTCGGTGCCTCCATGGGCGGCATGATCGCGCAGGAGGTCACGCTGTCGTTCCCGCAGCGCGTGCGCTCGCTGACCTCGATCATGTCGACGACGGGCAGTCCGCGCGTGCCGCCGCCGACGCGCGAGGCGGCCGCAATGCTGATGGCGCCGCCGCCGCGCAGCAAGGAGGAGTTCATCGTCCGCTACGGCCAGACCTGGAAGGTGTTGCGCGCCGGGCATTTTCCGGAGGAGGAAGCGCTCGACCCGGAACGCGCCGAGCGCGTGTTCGCGCGCGGGCTCAATCCGGCCGGCGTCGGCCGCCAGCTCCGCGCGGTGCTCGCGTCCGGCAGCCGCAAGGAGCGGCTGCATGCCGTGCAGACGCCGACGCTCGTGATCCACGGTACCGTCGATCCCTTGGTGCGGCCTGAGGGCGGCAAGGACACGGCGGCGTCAATCCCGAACGCAAGATTGTTGATGATCGACGGTATGGGCCATGCACTGCCGATGCGGTTCTGGCCTGAGATCATCGGCGCCATCGACAAGCACGCGCATGGCGCGGCGGCGCAGGCAGCTTAACAGTTCTTCGCCATCCAGATCACATGGCGCGCACCGCCGCCCCTGCCGGTCGCGCGGACATTGACCTCGTTGACGTCGAAACCGGCGCTGCGAAGTCGCTTGGTGAAGGCCGGGTTGGGTCCCGACGACCAGACCGCGAGCATGCCGCCCGGCCGCAGCGCCGTCTTCGCCGCCTTCAGCCCGCTCGAACTATAGAGCGCATCATTGCCCTTGCGGGTCAGTCCCTCCGGCCCGTTGTCGACGTCGAGGAGAATGGCGTCGAAAGCCGACCGCTGCGCCCGGATGATTTCGCCGACATCGGTTTCCCGGATGCTCACCCGGGCATCATCGAGGCTCTCGCCGAACACTTCCGCCATCGGGCCCCGCGCCCAGACGACGACCGCCGGCACCAGCTCGGAGACCACGATCTTCGCCTTGGCGCCAAGCACCGCCAACGCCGCACGCAGCGTAAAGCCCATGCCCAATCCGCCGATCAGGACAACGGGCTTGGCGACCGTCTCGATCTGCTTCGCCGCGAGCGTTGCGAGCGCGGCTTCCGAACCCGACAGGCGGTTGTTCATCAGCTCGTTGGTGCCGAGCTTGATGGAGAACTCCTTACCTCGCCGCATCAGGCGAAGCTCTTCGTCGGAGCCGGGGATTTTGGCGGTGTCGATTTTTTCCCAGGGAATCATGAGGGACGTTTAGCATGATCGGGATTCGCAGGGTGGGTTAGCCGAAGGCGTAACCCACCTCTTTACTTTCCACGGGATCAGAAGCGGTGGATTACGCCGGCGGACTGCGCTGCGCGCAGCCGCGGGCTAATCCACCCTACGATCTCTGCCTACCCTCCCGCCCAGACGTCCAGCACATAGCGGTTCTTCGTCCCCATCTCCTCGATCCAGCGCGCACTGACGGCGGCGTCGCTGCCGCTCTTCTCGCGGTGGATCGCGACCAGTGCCGCTTTCACGTCCGGCTCCATCTTGCCGCCGTCGCCGCAGACATAGACGATCGCGCCCTGCTCGATCAGCGGCCAGACCTTGTCCTTCTGCGCGGCGAGCAGGTGCTGCACATAGGTCTTCGGTTCGTCCGCGCGCGAGAACGCAGTGAAGAGTTCCGTGATGCCGCTCGCCGCCAACGCCTTCAGCTCGTCCGCGTAGAGAAAATCCTGGTCGGGATGGCGGCAGCCGAAAAACAGCATCGCGGGTCCGAGGCTGGCGCCCTTCGCCTTGCGTGCGGCCCGTTCCTGAAGGAAGCCGCGGAACGGCGCAAGGCCCGTGCCGGGGCCGATCATGATGATAGGCACCAAGGGATCGTCGGGAAGCCGGAAGCCGGCCTTGGTCTCGCGTACGGTGGCGTAGATCGCATCGCCCGCGCGACGGTTGGCGAGATAGTTCGAACAGATGCCCTTGTAGGTGCCGCGGCCGGAGGCGGCCGGCCCTTCGACCACGCCGACCGTGACACTGCAGCGCGCCGGGTCGACCGACGGCGAGGACGAGATTGAGTAATAGCGCGGCGCCAGCAACGAGAGCATTTCGAGATAGACATGGAACGGCAACTCGCAGGCCGGATATTCGAGCAGAAGATCGAACACCGATTTGCGCCTGGCCAGGATCTCGCCCCGGTAACGCTCGAGCGGCTCAGCTTCCTCGCCGACGAAAGCCAGCAGCTTCGGCTTGGTGACCGGACAGCGGGTGTGCTCGGCCATGATCTGGATCTGCTTGCGCGTCGCCACCTGCTGCAGCTCGACGAACTCGCTGAGCAGGCGGCCGACGGACACGGCATCCCCCACCGGCAATTGCGCGCGGCGGCCCTCGGCGACCTGCAGCCTGATCTGATCGGCGGGCAGGAAGCCGAAGCGGCGCGCGACCGAATCCACTAGCGTGGGATCGTTGCGTGGCACGACACTCAAATGATCGCCGACGCGGTAGCTGGCGTTGGACGGCAGTTGCACCTCGATGTGGCGCGTCGAACGCTCGGAGGGCTTGGACCCGCCCTTGTTCTGAAGCTCGTCATTGACCAGCACTTTCATCGCCACCGCGCCGCCCTGGGCCACGATGGTGTTGACGGCGCTCACCGCCACCGGCTCGATCGCATAGAGCGGATCGTCCTCGGCGGTGCGGGTGAAGTTCCAGTCGATGCCGAATTCCTTGGTCGCGACCTGTGCCGCCGCCGGAAACCATTTCTGGAACTGGCCGTCGAGATCGCTGCGCGCATCGCCCTCGCCGCGCGGATAGACCGCGCGCGCGCCATGCGCCGACAATTGCTCGTCGATCAGACGCGGCACCGATTGATAGGTCGCGGCCCAGTCGCTGTTGCCGCAGCCGAACACGGCGTAGCGCACGCCGGCAAAGGCATCCTTCGGCAGGTCGCCGCCGAGCCATTTGACGAACTGCGTCGCGTTATCAGGCGGCGCGCCGTTATAGGAGGCGCAGATGATCAGAACGCCGCCCTCCTGCGGCAGCTTGCCGACGTAATCGTCGAGCGGGCCGAGATGCACGGCAAAGCCATTGATCTCGGCGAGATCAGCCATGCGCGTCGCCAGCTCCTCGGCGGTGCCGAGATTGGAGCCGTAAAGCACCAGCATCGGCGTGTTGTGGCCGGGCCGGGCGGTCGGCTGGCGCGGCGCCTTCGGCGCCGAAGTAGCGGCCGCGACTGGCCCGCCATAGGCGCCACGCTCGCGATCGACGCGCGGGCGCACTTTGATCTTGAAGCCTTCCGGCTTCATCGTCAGGGTTTCCTTCAGATGCATCTGGTAGCGCTGGTGGTCGATCAGCTTGAAGCGCTGCAGGATCATGCCGAGCGCGAGCGCGGCCTCGTGCATGGCAAAGCCGCGGCCAATGCAGGCGCGCTGGCCGTTGCCGAACGGCTTCCAGGCATTGACCGGCCGCTTGGCTTCCGCCTCGCGGCTGAAATTATCGGGATCGAACGCATCCGGATTCGGTCCCCAGACGCTGGGATCGCGATGCAGCGCGGTTACCAGAATGGTGGTGAAGGTGCCCTTGCGAAGCTTGTACTTGCCGCCGCCGAGCGTCTCGTCCTTGAGCGGCGAGATGCCATAGGCCGGCGCCGGCGGCCACAGCCGCAGCGCCTCTTTCAGGATCTGCGTGATGTAGGTGAGCTGCGTCACCTGCTGGTAGGTCGGCTTCGCGTTGACGTCGGGGCCGAAGACGCGGTCGACCTCGTCATAGGCCTTCTTGAGGATGTCCGGATGCTTGAGCAGCGCATAGAGCGTGTAGGACAACAGGCCGCTGGTGGTCTCGTGGCCGGCGATCAGGAACGTGTTGATCTGGTAGCGGATGTTGACGTCGTCGAGCTGCTCGCCGGTCGAACGATCGACGCCGGTCATCATCGCGGCGAGCATGTCCTTCTTGTCGTCGATCCCCTCCGCGCTCTTGCGGCGCTCGGCAATGATCTCGTCGACCATCTTGTTCATGAAGGCGACGTCTTCGGCGAGCGTCTTGCGCCGCTTCTGCATCCAGATCTGCTCGAACGGCAGGCCGCGTGTCATCATGATGGTTTCGAGCGAGCGCACCAGCGACTCGACGAAGGGATGGTAGTCGCGCCGGTAGAACGAATTGAAGCGATACTCGAAACCGCACAGGCCGATCGTATCCAGCGTCAGCGCCGTCATGTCGTGGACGACGTCGATCTCGTCGTCGGCGTTCAGCCGCTCCCATTTCTGGACGAGCTGCTCGGCGATATCGACCATGCTCGGATGGTAGGACTGCATGGCCCGGTTGCCGAACGGCTGGAGCAGGATGTTGTGCGCCTTGCTCCAATTCGGCTCTTTGGTGTCCGCCGTGAACAGCCCGTCGCCGCCAACCGCGCGTACGCGCCGCAGCGCACCGCGCACGGTCTTGTCGAAGCGCTTCTCATCAGACAGTTCATCGACGAGATCGTGGCCCGAGACGACCACGATCGGCGAGCCCATCATGTCGAGCCAAAAGATCGGACCGAGCTCCTTGGCGAGCCGCGTCAAATGCTGCACGGGGGCGGCCGAGTCCAGCGAAAGCATGTTGCCGACCACCGGCTTGGTCGGCGGATGCGGGATCGGGTCCAGACGGTTCTTGGATGACATTGACGTGCGTTTCCCCTGCCTTGCGTCATTCCGGGATGGTCCGAAGGACCAGACCCGGAATCTCGAGATCCCGGGTTCGACGCTACGCATCGCCCCAGGATGACGACTGCGTCGTCACCCAAACCGCCTTCTACGCCATTCGATCAGCTTGGCGCTGACCTCCTCCGGCTTCTCCTGCTGCGTCCAATGGCCACTGTCGCGGACCAGATATTTTTCGAGATCGGGGATCAGCTTGTCCATGCCATCGGCGGAAGACGGCGGCAACACCGCGTCGTTCTCGGCCATGATCATCAACGACGGCACCCGCACCGTATGATCGAGCCCTTCGGCGCGCGTCCAGTTGCGCGACATGTTGCGGTACCAGTTGATGCCTCCGGTAAAGCCGGTTCTGGTGAAATTGTCGACGAACACCTTCTTCTCTTCCGGCGACAGGATCGGCGTACGCGGATCATGCTTTGCGTCATAGCTGGCGATCATCTGCGGAAACGCCAGATTGACCCGCGGAGAAGCGCCGACGCCGGCAACCACCTCCTCTGCCGGCGCGTCGGCCGGGCGCGGCGCCGGCTTGCGCATGAACGCGTCAAAAGTCTGTTCGACGCGACTTCCGAAAATCCTGTCGGGCTCACGCGCCGGGTCCTGGAACTGCACGATGTACATCTTGTCGCCGAAGCGGGCGCGTAGGAGCTCGATCGGATCGGCCCAGGCACGGTTGGTATGCGGCGTGTTGATGCCGACCACGCCCGCCACCCGGTCGATGTGCCGCAACGGCATCTGCCAGACGATGAAGCCGCCCCAGTCGTGACCGACGAAGACCGCCTTGTCGATCTGCAAATGGTCGAGCAGCCCGACGAGATCACCGGTCAGGTGCTCGATGTCGTAATCCTCGACCGCCTCGGGCCGGTCGGTCGCGCCATAGCCGCGTTGGTCGGGCGCGATCACGCGGATGCCGGCCTCGCTCAGCGCTTTGATCTGGTGGCGCCAGGAGAAGGCCAGCTCGGGCCAGCCATGGCACAGCACGATCGGCGGCGTGTCCGTGATCGGGCCCGCCTCGTAATATCCCATGCGGATTCCGTTCGTGTGCACGAACTTGAGCTGTGGCATTTCAATCATCGAACCATTCCTATTCCGCAGCGCCCTTGATGTCGGTCGCCGGCGGCGCGTAGGCCGCCTCCAGCGCGGCGAACTCCTCCGGCAGCATGTCGCACATCACCTGCACATGTGGAATGATGTTGGCGCCGACGATGAAGCCGAAATCGAGCTGGTCGCGATAGCTCTGCACGGTAATGTTGAGCGCCTGCCCGTGCGTCGAGATCGACACCGGGAAGATGTGCAATAGCTCCGCGCCGGCAGCGTAAAGCGTCTGCCGCGGCCCCGGCACGTTGGACACGGTGATGTTGGCAGCCGGCGGCAGCACGTCCGACAGGTTCGAGCGGCTGTAGAGCAACGCCAGGATCTGCACCATGATCGGCGCGCCCAGCATCGAGATGTTGGAGACCTGGGGCATCAGCGCGCGCAGGGGATGCGACATCTCCTTGGACTTGGTCGATTGCGCGATGATGGCTTCGAGCCGCGCCTTGGGATCGTCGATGTTGGTCGCGATCGCGCAGATCATGCCGAACACCTGGTTGTTGGCTTCGGTGTTGCCCTCCTCGCGCAGCGAGATCGGTACCGCCGCGGTCAGCGATTTCGCCGGCAGCGTGCTGTACTCCTTCAGGTAACGCCGGACCACGCCGGAGGCGAGCGCCAGCACGACGTCGTTGAGCTTGCCGCCGGCCTGCTTGGCCAGCGCCTTCGCGCGAGACAGCGGGATCGACACACCGGCGAAGCTTCGCTCCGACGAGATGGTCTTGTTCAGCATGGTCGGCGGCGACACCATGCTGGCAAGGCTCTCGCGCGATTTGGGATCGGCGACCTTGCCGAGCACATCGGAGACGCTCTTGACCATGGTCGGGATATTGCCCGCGAAGCGCACCGCGCTCTCGATCTGGTACATCGCGTTGTCGAACAGGATCGAGCCGATGTCGCTCTTGCCGGTGCGCGGCAGTTGCAGGTTCTGGGCGGCCTTGCCGGCGTCGAGCGGCTGGTTGAAAAGCTGCTGGTAGGAATCCAGCAGGTTCGCCGCGATGTCGCGCGGCTCCTGTCCGGGCTTGCTGCCAGCCGCCGGCGGATCGACCTTCCGCGGGATCGGCGAGATGTCGTAGATCATGTTGGTCAGCGCCGCACCGGCACCGCCGTCGATGGCGGCATGGTGCATCTTGGAATAGAGCCCGACCTCGTTGTCCTTCATGCCCTCGAACACGTAGAACTCCCAGAGCGGGCGGGCGCGGTTCAACAGCTTGGCGTGCATCCAGCCGACGATGCGCTCCAGCGTGGCGCGGTCGCGCGGCTGCGGCAGGCTGGCACGGAAGATGTGACGGTCGATGTCGAACTGATCGTCCTCGACCCAGGAGGGATGATCGATGTCGAGCGGCGCCTTCTCCAGCCGCGCCTTCAGGATCGGCGCGATATGCAGGCGCGAGACGATCATCGCCTTGAAGTCTTCGAAGAAGTCGCCCTTGTAATCGTCGGGCAGGCGAAAGATCGCCATGCTCCCGACATGCATCGGCATCTCCGGCGTTTCCAGATAGAGAAACGACGCGTCCAGCGACGACAGCTTCTTACCGTCAGCCATAATTCCCTCCCGCAACAATTTTGACGGGCGCCTTCTGGCGCTTCTCGTCAGGCCGATATTGCCTGTTCCGGCGGGGCATATGCAATGGCAAACGGCCCGGCCCGGTCAAATGGCGAGAATTCCCCTTCCGGTTGCGCCAGCCGGTCCGCCACGGCCCATAGCGCCGCGGGGTTCACCCCGAGCCCGATATGGCTCGCCAGGAGCACTTCGATGTTCTCGGCACGGTCGGAGGGACGGAGCAGGCAGGTCCGCCAGTTCACGACGCCGTCGGCCCGCGAATAGATCGACGTCGCCGGCACCGGCAGATCGCCGGCGATCGCCTCGCGCGCCTCAGCAAGATCCTCGACCCGTTCGCCGGACAGCGCTTCGTAGAGCCGCGTCGCGTTGGTCGCCCGCACGTCATTGGCAAACGGGCTGCCGAGCGTGATGACATAGCGAACCATGTCGGGCGCCTGGAGCGCGAGATCGCGGGCATAGACGCCGCCGAGGCTCCATCCGACTAGGCTGACCTTGCGTCCGCTCGCAGCATGGATTTCGGCAAGACGGGCGCGCAGCGACTCCCGAATCCGCCCGAGGCCGCCGAGATTACGGCCCATCCGCCAAGCCTGTGCCTCATAGCCGAGCTCGCTGAGATAGCGCCGCATCGGGGCCATCGAGAGGTCGCTGGCGAGAAAGCCCGGCAGCGCCAGCACCGGATGGCCATCGCCCCTCGGCGCTCGCATCAGGATCGGCGACAGCAACAGGCTTGCATTGAACTCGAACAGGCCGCGCGCTTCTGCAAGCAGCAGGGCGAGGCCCGGCGGACGAAGCCCGCCCGGGGCCTGCCGCCCGTCTGGCCCGGACGGCATTATTTCTTCTTGTCGCTGCTGCGCGTGCCGCCGAGGCCCGCCATCGTGACGAACATGTCCTGAAACCGCTCCGCGATCTTGGGATCGAAGGTGAACCAGCTCTGGATCAGCGATTCCGGCGAGACCTTCTCGATGTTGCTGAGCACCTGCTGCTGCAGCTTGTCCATCACCGCCGTCTGCATCGGTCCCACGTCAGGCAAACCGAAGAACTGGCGGGCCTCGAGGGGGGTGCAGTCGATTTCGATATTAACTTTCATGTCCCCTCCGGATGAGATTCGAGCGGCCTGCCGGCAGTATCGCCGCGAGTTGTGGTGCGACGCAAGCGGCCTGATGCAGGCGCGACATGCCGCGTCCCGCAATCGGCCGATATAGTCAACCAAAGTCGAAAGACGCGGTCCTCCATGCCAGGCGGCACGGTCAGCATTGCTGCACAGCGGTGCAACTTGGCGCGTTCCTTGCTGGAATGGCGCTTGCACCGGTCGAGAACTCTGGGCAACATGGATCAATCAGCCCTGCCGAACAATCAAAAATCATCGGCACGGCAGAGTGGAGAGGGTCAAGAATGTCAGTCGGTCGAAGTCTGTTTGCGGCGACGCTCGCCGGTACGCTTGCGTTGACGGTCGCGCCGGCGTCGAGCCAGACGCTGCGTTATGCCAACCAGGGTGACCTGAAATCCCTTGATCCCTATACGCTGAACGAAAGCACCACCCACGCCCATCTCGGTCACGTCTATCAAGGCCTCACCGCGCGCGACAAGGACCTCAAGATCATTCCGGCGCTGGCGGAAAGCTGGGAAACTCCGGAGCCGACCCGCTGGCGCTTCCATTTGCGCAAGGGCGTGAAATTCCATAACGGCGATCCCTTCACCGCCGACGACGTCGTGTTCTCCGCCGATCGCGTCCGCAAGAAGGGGTCCAATATGCAGACCCGCCTTGCGCCCGACGTCAAGGTCGTCAAGGTCGACGACTACACCGTCGACTTCGTCTTGCCATCGCCCAATCCCATCCTGCATAACTCGTGGGATGTCTGGTACATCATGGACAAGAAATGGGCCGAGGAGAACAACGTCGTCGATCCGACGCCGGTGGCGGCGACCACGCCGAGCTACGCCTCGCTCCACGAGAACGGCACCGGTCCGTTCACCATCGAAAGCCATCAGCCCGGCGTGAAGACGGTTTTCAAGGCCAACCCCAACTACTGGGGCAAGGTCGAGGGTAACCTGAAGGAGATCGTCTTCACCCCGATCGCTTCAGACGCAACCCGCGTCGCTGCGCTGCTCTCGGGCGAAGTCGACGTCATCGAGCCGGTGCCGATCCAGGACATCTCCCGCGTCGATTCCAGCCCCAACGCCCAGGTGCTGAAAGGGCCGGAGCTGCGCACCATCTTCATCGGCTTCGATCAGATGCGCGATGAGCTGCTCTACTCCAACATCAAGGGCAAGAACCCGTTCAAGGACGTCCGCGTCCGCGAAGCCTTCTACAAGGCGATCGACATCGAGCTGATCAAGAAGCGCGTGATGCGCGAGCTGTCGACACCATCGGCGCTGATGATCGCTCCGGAGTTGTTCGTGCTGTCCAAGGAGTTCACGCGGCCGAAATTCGACCCCGATGGAGCCAAGAAGCTCCTGACCGAAGCCGGCTATCCCGATGGCTTCGAGGTCACGATGGATTGTCCGAACGACCGTTACGTCAACGACGCCGCGATCTGCCAGGCCGTCGTCGGCATGCTTGCCCGCATCGGCGTCAAGATCAACCTGCTGGCGCAGCCGAAGGCGCAGTACTTCGCCAAGGTGTTGAAGCAGGGCGGCTACCAGACCTCGTTCTACCTCCTGGGCTGGACGCCGAGCACGATGGACTCCCACAACGTGCTCTATGACATCATGGGCTGCCGCGACGACGCGAAATCCTCACGCGGCGAGGCCAATCTCGGCGGCTACTGCAACAAGGAGTTCGACGCCATCACCGACAAGGTGCTGGTCGAAACCGATACTGCCAAGCGCAACCAGCTGATCAAGCAGGCCTACGAAATAGGCAACAAGGACTGGTCCTACATCCCGCTGCACCAGCAGGCGCTGGCCTGGGGCGTGTCGAAGAAGGTCAACCTGCCGCAGCGCGCCGACAATCTGGTCATGTTCCATTGGGCGACCAAGAAGGAATAGCACCAGTTGAACACGAGGTCCCGGCGGCGTCAGGCATCCGGGACCTTTCCTTTTCCGGCTGACAAAGACGTCGACCGCACGCACACCCAAGGATAGTGGAAGGCATGCTCGCTTTCACTCTTCGCCGCGCCGTTCAGGCCATCGGCGTCATGTTCGCCGTCGGCATCATCGCCTTCTCGATGTTCCGTTTCGCCGGCGACCCCGTCAATCAGATCGTCTCGATCGACACATCGGCGGCCGAACGCGAAGCCGTGCGCAAGTCGCTCGGCCTCGACGATCCCGTGCCGGTGCAGTTCGTGCGTTATTTCGCCGACGCCGCGCAATTCAAGTTCGGCGTCTCCTACCAGTTCCGCCAGCCGGTCTCGACCCTGCTGATGGAACGTATGCCGGCCACGCTGGAACTTGCGATCTGCGCCACCGTGTTTGCAATGGTGTTCGGCATTCTGATGGGCGTCTATTCGGCGCTGAGGCGCGACACCGTGCTCGCCAAATTATTCCAGGCGGTTTCGCTGATCGGCATCTCATTGCCGACTTTCCTGATCGGCATTCTCCTGATCTATCTGTTCGCGGTGACATTGGGCTGGCTGCCCTCGTTCGGCCGCGGCGAGGTGGTCAAGCTCGGCTGGTGGAGCACGGGCCTGCTCACGCTGTCGGGACTGAAGGCATTGATCATGCCCTCGATCACGCTCGGCCTGTTCCAGATGACCCTGATCATGCGACTGGTGCGGGCGGAGATGCTGGAAGTGCTGCGAACCGACTATATTCGTTTCGCCCGCGCCCGCGGGCTGACCACCCGCGCCATTCATTTCGGCCACGCGCTGAAGAACACGCTCATTCCCGTCATCACCGTGGCCGGCCTTCAGTTTGGCTCGGTTATTGCATTTTCGATCATCACCGAAACCGTGTTCCAATGGCCGGGCATGGGACTGCTGTTCGTGCAGGCCGTGCAAAACGTCGATATCCCGATCATGGCGGCCTATCTGCTGATGGTCTCGCTGATCTTCGTCACCATCAACCTAGTGGTCGACATTCTCTACACCGTAGTCGATCCGCGCCTGCGCGCGACCGTCGGCCGCGCTACATAAGGCCCCTGCATGTCCGACGCCGTCGCCTCCAATTCCGACAAGCAGAGCGCGCCGCCCGCGCATGCCGGTCGCAGCTGGCTCAGCCGCGCCCTCGACAGCGACATCTTCTACTCGTTCCGCCGTTCCAAGCTGACCATGGTGGCGGCGGCCATTACCGTGCTGCTCTTCCTGCTCGCGATCTTTGCATCGGCGCTCGCGGTGCAGAACCCGTTCGATCCGGCGCAGCTCCAGTTGATGAACTCGCGCATCTCGCCGCTCTGGACCGCCGACGGCCAAAGCCCGTTCCTGCTCGGCACCGACGAGCAGGGCCGCGACGTGTTCTCCGCCATCCTCTACGGGATGCGCATCTCGCTCGCCGTCGGCGTGGCCGGCGTGATCTTCGCCGGCGCGCTCGGTATCGCGCTCGGCCTGATCGCCGGCTATTTCGGCGGCGCGGTCGATGGCGTGATCATGCGGATCGCCGACGTGCAACTGACCTTTCCCGCCATTCTGATCGCGCTGCTGGTCAATGGCATCGCGAAATCGATCCTCGGCAACCGTCTGGATGCCACCAGCATGTTGGTGGTGCTGGTGATCTCGATCGGCCTCAGTTTCTGGGTCGGGTATGCAAGGACGGTACGCGGCTCCGTGATGGTCGAGAAGAACAAGGACTACGTGGCCGCCGCGCAGCTGATCGGCCTGCCCGCGCCAAAGATCATGCTGCGGCACGTGCTGCCGAACACGATGGGCCCGATCCTGGTCATCGCCACCATCAACCTCGCACTGGCCATCATCACCGAGGCAACGCTGTCCTTCCTCGGCGTCGGCCTGCCCGACACCATGCCCTCGCTGGGCACGCTGATCCGCATCGGCAACAATTATCTGTTCGCGGGCGAATGGTGGATCGTCGCTTTCCCCGGCCTCGCGCTGGCCGGACTGATCCTGTCGATCAACCTGCTCGGCGACTGGCTACGCGACGCGCTCAACCCGAAGCTCCGATGAGCAAAACTTCGATAAGAGCGCCTCACCCATGACCGAGCCCATCCTCTCCGTTCGCAACCTTCAGGTGGAGTTCGCCTCCCGCCGCGGCACGCTGCGCGCCATCGACGGCGTCTCCTTCGACATTGCCAAGGGCGAGGTGCTGGGCGTGGTCGGCGAATCCGGCGCCGGAAAATCCGTGACCGGCCTCGCCGTGATCGGCCTGATCGACCCGCCCGGCCGGATCGCGGGCGGCGAGGTTCGCCTGGCCGGCCTGCGCATCGACAATTTGCCGCCGGAGGAGATGCGCCGCATCCGTGGCAAACGGATCGGCATGATCTTCCAGGACCCCCTCACCTCGCTCAATCCACTCTACCGGGTCGGTGACCAGATCATCGAGACGATCCGAACCCACCTGAACCTGTCCGAGACGGCCGCCCGCCGCCGCGCCATCGACCTGCTTGCCGAGGTCGGCATTCCCGCGCCGGAGAAGCGCATCGACGGCTACCCGCACGAATTCTCCGGCGGCATGCGCCAGCGCGTCGTCATTGCGCTGGCGATCTGCGCCGAGCCCGAGCTGATCATCGCGGACGAGCCGACCACCGCGCTCGACGTCTCCGTGCAGGCGCAGATCATCTCGCTGATCAAGCGGCTCGGCCGCGACCACGGCACCGCCGTGATGCTGGTGACGCACGACATGGGCGTGATCGCGGAGACCTCCGACCGGGTCGCCGTGATGTATGCCGGCCGTGTCGCCGAGATCGGTCCGGTGCAGGATGTCGTCAGAAACCCGCTGCATCCCTATGCCAAGGGCTTGATGGGCGCGATCCCGACGCTGGCCGGCGACGACAAGCGTCTCATGCAGATTCCCGGCTCGATGCCGCGGCTGTCGGCGATCCCGCGCGGCTGCTCGTTCAACCCGCGCTGCGCCTTCGCGTTCGACCGCTGTCGCGTTGATCGACCGGAGCCGCTGCCGCGCGGTGCGCAATCGGTCGCCTGCCATCTCTATGACAGCGTGCCGGCGGAGAGCGCGGCATGAGCGCTTCCTTCGTCCAGGCCACAAATCTGCGCCGGGTGTTCGACGTCTCGAAACCCTGGCTCAACCGCATGCTCGAAGGCGGGCATCTCGAATATCTCAAGGCGGTCGATCACGTCACCTTCGACATCAGGAAGGGCGAGACGTTTGCGCTGGTCGGCGAGTCCGGCTCGGGCAAGACCACGGTGGCGCGGATGGTCGTGGGACTGCTGCCGCCGAGCTCCGGCGATGTCTTGATCGACGGCGTCTCGATGACGGATCCGCGGCAGGCGCCGGCGCGCAGGAAGCTGCGCCGCCGCATCCAGATGATCTTCCAGGACCCCTATGCGAGCCTGAACCCGCGCTTTCGCGTCGATGCCATCATCTCCGAGCCGATCCGCGCCTTCGACCTGATCCAGGGCGAGCGCGACATCCAGGCCCGCGTCGGCGAGCTGCTCAGCCTGGTCGGCCTGCATCCCGACGACCGGCTGAAGTTTCCGCACGAGTTCTCCGGCGGCCAGCGCCAGCGCATCGCGATCGCCCGGGCGCTCGCATCGGACGCCGAGTTCATCGTCTGCGACGAGCCGACTTCGGCGCTCGACGTCTCGGTGCAGGCGCAGATCCTGAACCTGATGCGCGACCTCCAGGACAAGTTCGGCCTGACCTACATGTTCATCAGCCACAACCTCGCCGTGGTCCGCCACATGGCGAGCCGCGTCGGCGTGATGTATCTCGGCCGCATCGTCGAGATCGCTGAAGGCAAGGAGTTGTTCGCACGTCCCCGCATGCCCTACACCAAGATGCTGCTGGGCGCCGTGCCTGATCTTGCCATGAGCGGCCGCCAGCGCATTCCGGTGAAGGGCGAGATCCCGAACCCGATCAATCCGCCGCCCGGCTGCGCCTTCAATCCGCGCTGCCCGCTGGCGTTCGATCTCTGCCGCAAGGAAACGCCGGAACTGATCGACGGCGTCGCCTGCCACGCCGTCAACACCGCGCCGGTCCCGGCGTGATGCGCGCGTGCCATGCCGGCAGCGCATTGGCGGCGCGACATCGCCTGTGATCAATTGCGCGCGCCGCAAATGAGGTAATCCATGGCCAGCATCGTCAATCCCGATCCGTTCACGACCCGCCCCGAGATCGAAGGCACGTTCGGGGTCGTCGCCACTACGCACTGGATCGCGACCGCCGTCGGCATGGCCATCCTGGAAAAGGGCGGCAACGCCTTCGACGCCGGCGTCGCTACCGCCTTCACGCTCCAGGTGGTCGAGCCGCATCTGAACGGCCCCGGCGGCGATGTCCCCATCATCGTCCACGACGTGAAGCGCGGCCGCACCGAGGTGATCTGCGGCCAGGGCCCGGCACCGGCACGCGCCACCATCGCGCATTACAAGAGCGAAGGCCTCGACATGGTGCCCGGCACCGGCCTGCTCGCGGCCTGCGTCCCCGGCACCTTCGAATCCTGGATGATGTTGCTGCGCGATTACGGCACGATGCGCGTGCGCGACGTGCTGGAACCCGCGATCGCCTATGCCCGCGACGGCTATCCACTGGTCGAGCGCGCCTGCGCCACGATCCAGACCGTCGAGCAATTATTCCGCAAGCACTGGCCGACCTCCGCCGCGGTCTATCTCCCCAACGGCGAGGTGCCGAAGCCCGGCACACTCTTTACCAACGAGACGCTGGCCGCGACCTACGCACGGATTCTCAGCGAAGCCGAGAGCGGCGGCGGTGGCCGCGACGCCGAGATCGAGCGCGCGCGCAAAGCCTGGTCGCAAGGCTTCGTCGCGGAAGCCATCGACAAATTCTGCCGCACCCAGGAGGTGATGGACGTCAGCGGCTCGCCGCATCGCGGCGTGCTTTCCGCCGACGACATGGCGCGCTGGCAGCCGACGGTCGAGGCGCCGCTCACCTACGACTATGGCCGCTACACCGTCTGCAAGGCCGGCGTCTGGAGCCAGGGTCCGGTGACGCTGCAACAGCTCGCACTGCTGAAGGGCTTTGCCCTCGACGGGCTCGACCCGACCGGGCCTGAGTTCATCCATCTCCAGATCGAATGCGCAAAACTCGCCTTTGCCGACCGCGAGAAATTCTACGGCGATCCCAAGTTCAGCGAGATCCCGATTACGACGCTGCTATCGGACGCCTATAACGACGAACGTCGTAAGCTAATTACCGAGAAGGCCTCGCTCGATCTCCGGCCCGGCGCGATCGAGGGCTTTGGCGGCGTCGTCAAGCTGCGCCGCGCTGAAGGCCAGCGCGAGGCCGTTGGCGCGCTAGGCGCCGGTGAACCAACCGTGGGGCGCTTCGGCGAGGTGCGCGGCGACACCGTGCATTTCGACATCATCGACAAAGCTGGCAACATGGTGTCTTCGACGCCGTCGGGCGGCTGGCTGCAATCCTCGCCCATCATTCCCGAGCTCGGCTTCTGTCTCGGCAGCCGCGCCCAGATGTTCGATTTGGAGGAGAACCAACCCGGTTCGCTCGCACCGGGCAAGCGGCCGCGCACAACGCTGTCGCCGACCATGGCGCTGCGCGACGGCGAGCCTTACCTCGCCTGGGGTTCGCCCGGCGGCGACCAGCAGGACCAGTGGATCACCCAATTCTTCCTACGCCACGTCCATTGCAATCTCAATCTCCAGGAAGCGATCGACGCGCCGGCCTGGCATTCCGAGCATTTCCCGATCTCGTTCTGGCCGCGTACCGCGCGCCCCGGCGTGCTCGTGGTGGAAAATCGCGTACCCAAGGCGACGATCGAGAACCTTCGTGAGCGCGGGCATATCGTGGAAGTCGGTCCCGACTGGTCCGAAGGCCGGCTCACCGCAGCCTCGCGCGTGGGTCGGCGCCGGCGCGCCGCCGCCAATCCGCGCGGCATGCAAGGTTACGCCGCGGGACGCTGAAGGCAGCACATGACCTGGTCGATCATCGCGCGAGACCCTTTCACCGGCCAGTTCGGCATCGCTGTTGCGACACGTTTTTTCGCCGTCGGCGCACGCGTGCCGTATATTGCCGCCGGCGTCGGCGCCATCGCGACGCAGGCCTTCGTCAATCCCTATTACGGCATCGACGGCGTCAAGCTGTTGCGGGAAGGCCTTAATGCGCGCGACGTGCTGGCCGCGCTACTCGCGACCGACGATGGCCGCGAGAGCCGTCAGATCCACATCATGGATGCGAGCGGCGAGATCGCCGCACATACCGGGCGCGACTGCGTCGACTGGTGCGGGCACATCGCAGGCAGCGGCTTTTCCATCGCCGGCAACATGCTGGCCGGCGCCGACGTGCTCGACGAGACCGCAAAGACCTATATCGCCAACGACAGCCTGCCCTTCCCGCGCCGCCTGCTCGCCGCGATGCGCGCCGGGGAAGCCGCCGGCGGCGACAAGCGCGGCAAGCAGTCTGCCGCGCTGTTGATTCACGGCGAGGAGGAATGGCCGGCGCTGGACATTCGCGCCGACGACCATCCCGATCCGCTCGGCGAACTCGAGCGACTCGAACACGTCAGCCACGAGCTCTGGGTGCATTTTCGCGATTCCATGCCGACGCGACGGAACCCGGCCGGCAATACCGACCGCGGCGTCATCGACGCCAGCATCCAAGCAGCGCGTGCAAGGCAATCATGAGCGCGAGCCCTCTCATCGAGATCAGGGACCTCCGCATCCGCTTCCACGGCGACGACGGCCGCATCACCCACGCGGTCGACAGTGTCGACCTCAGTGTCGCCAACGGCGCGACCCTCGGCCTCGTCGGCGAATCCGGCTGCGGCAAGAGCGTGACCTCGCTGGCGATCATGGGCCTGCTGCCGAAACAAAGCGCGGAGATATCGGGCGCGATCCGCTTCGACGGCCTCGACCTCCTGAAGACGCCGGACCAGACCCTGCGCAATCTGCGCGGCAACCGGCTCGCGATGATCTTCCAGGAACCGATGACCTCGCTCAATCCGAGCTTCACCATCGGCGACCAGATCATCGAGACCATTTTGCGCCACCGCGGCGGCTCGCGGAAAAGCGCGCGCGAGCGGGCGATCGAGCTGCTGCGCCGGGTCCACATCCCCTCGCCCGAGCGGCGCGTCGACGAATATCCGCACAAGCTCTCCGGCGGCATGCGCCAGCGCGTGATGATCGCGATGGCGCTGGCCTGCGACCCGCGCCTGCTGATCGCCGATGAGCCGACCACTGCGCTCGATGTCACCTTGCAGGCGCAAATCCTGGAGCTGATGCGGGAGTTGAAAGCGGCAAGCGGCGCCGCGATCATCCTGATCACGCACGATCTCGGCGTGGTCGCCGAGGTCTGCGACGAGGTCGCGGTGATGTATGCCGGCGAGATCGTCGAGCGCGCGCCGGTGGACGAATTGTTCTCGGCGCCGCAGCACCCCTACACCGTCGGCCTGCTCGGCTCGATCCCGCGGCTCGACCATCGGGCCGAACAGCTTGCCACGATCGAGGGTATGGTGCCGAACATGGCGCAGCCGCCGGCAGGCTGCCGCTTCGCCGCGCGCTGCCCGTTCGTGCTGGACGCCTGCACCACGGCGCCGCCACCACTGATCGAAGTCAGCCCCGGCCACCTCTCGCGCTGCATCCGCGCGCCGCTCGAACGCCTGGTGTCGTGATGGCCACGTTCTCTCTTCCCGTTCCCCGGGGGCAGCGCAGCACAAGCGCAGCGCGGTGGTGCGCTGCTGAACCGGGGCCCATGTGGCGGCAGACTGGCTCCCGGTTCAGCGTCGCAACACTTCGCGTTGCGCCGCGCCCGGGACACGAGACTGAGTTTCGTCGGGATCACGAACGATGACCGCTCTGCTCGAGGTTACAGGCCTGGTCAAGCATTTCGTCGCCGAACGCTCGCTGTTCGGCCGGGCGCTGGCGCATGTCAAAGCCGTTGATGGCGTCTCCTTCTCGCTCGAGGCCGGCAAGACGCTGGCCCTGGTCGGCGAATCCGGTTGCGGCAAATCCACCGTCAGCCGCCTGGTGCTGCGGCTGATCGAGCCGGATGCGGGCACGATCCGGTTCGACGGCCGCGATCTCCTCTCGCTCGATCCCTATGCGCTCCGCGCCTTCCGCCGCGAGGCCCAGATCATCTTCCAGGACCCCTACGCCTCGCTCAATCCGCGCATGACGGTCGGCCAGATCCTGACCGAACCGCTGGCACTGCACGATCTCGTGCCGCCGGCAGAGCGGCGTGCGCGCGTCGCGGAGCTGCTGCGGCTGGTCGGGCTGGAGCCGAGGCTGGCGCGGCGCTATCCGCACGAATTCTCCGGCGGCCAGCGCCAGCGCATCGCCATTGCTCGCGCGCTCGCGGTCGAGCCGAAGCTGATCATCTGCGACGAGCCGGTCTCGGCGCTGGACGTCTCGATCCGCTCGCAGATCCTCAATCTGCTGCGCGAGCTCCAGGACCGGCTCGGCCTCGCCTATATTTTCGTCTCGCACGACCTCGCCGTGGTCAAGCACATCGCCGACCACGTCGCGGTGATGAATCTCGGCCAGATCGTCGAGACGGCGGAGGCGGACGCGCTGTTCGCCTCGCCGCGCCACCCCTATAGCCGGGCGCTGTTGTCCGCGATCCCGCTGCCGCAGCCGAAGGTGAAGCGCGCGACCGTCCTGCTCGAGGGCGAGATCCCGAGCGCGCTCAACCCGCCTTCTGGCTGCCGCTTCCACACCCGCTGCCCGTTCGTGATCGAGCTCTGCCGCAACGAGGCGCCGGCGCTTCTAGCTGACGGCACGGGCCACGCCGCCGCCTGCCACCGCACGGCGGAACTGCCGTCTGCCGACGCCATATTGCCGGCAGCCGGCGGGTTTTCGCCGGCGCTTGCAAAATTGGTCGCCGCCTTCAGCCAAAAGACGGAAGGCGCTGCCACCGCCGGGGTTGGTATACAAGGCACCGCGCCCACAACGACATAGCCGAAGCAATGGGGACTGTCCGATGAAGATGTTTCGCCTGGCCGCAACGGCCGCCGCCGTCCTGCTGTCGCTTGGAGCCGCGCAGGCCCAGACCACGCTGCGCATCGGCCTCGCCGAGGACCCTGACATCCTCGATCCCACGATGGCGCGCACCTATGTCGGCCGCATCGTGTTCTCCGCCTTCTGCGACAAGCTGTTCGACATCGACGAGAAGCTCAACATCGTGCCGCAGCTCGCGCTGTCGAGCGAAACCGCCGACGACGGCAAGGCGCTGGTCATCAAGCTGCGGCCCGGCGTGAAATTCCACGACGGCGAACCGTTCGGCGCGGAAGCCGCCAAGTTCTCGCTGGAACGGCATCTGACGTTCCCCGGATCCTTCCGCAAACCCGAGCTCGCCTCGGTCGATCACATCGAAGTCGTCGATCCCCTCACGGTCAAGCTGGTGCTGAAGTCACCGTTCTCGCCGCTGCTCGCTCAGCTCACCGACCGCGCCGGGATGATGGTGTCGCCTAAGGCGGCGAAAGAGGCCGGCGACAAATTCGGCCTGCGCCCGGTCTGCGCCGGCCCGTATAAATTCGTCGAGCGCGTGCAGCAGGACCGCATCGTGTTCGAAAAGTTCGCGGACTATTGGAACAAGGACAACGTCTTCATCGACAAGATCGTGTTCCAGCCGATCGTCGATGCCACGGTGCGGCTTGCGAACTTGAAATCCGGCGGCCTCGATTTGATCGAGCGCGTGCTTGCCACCGACCTGAAGGAAGTCCGCGCGGATTCACGGCTGAAAGTCGCGACCGCCATCGAGCTCGGCTATCAGGGCATCACGCTCAACATCGGCAAGGACAAGGCCAAGGGGCCGCTCAGCCAATCCGCAAAGGTGCGGCAGGCGCTCGACCTTGCGATCGACCGCGACGCCATCAACCAGGTCGTGTTCAACGGCGAGTTTCAGGTCGGCAATCAATGGGTCAACCCTGATCATCCCTACTATCAGAAATCCCTTCCGGTCCGTCCCCGCAATGTCGAGAAGGCCAAGGCGCTGCTGAAGGAAGCCGGCGCGACACCGCCGGTCAGCGTCGATTTCCTGGTGCCCAAGGGCGCGGAGACCGAGACGCCGGCGCAGGTGATCCAGTCGATGGCGGCCGAGGCTGGGTTCGACATGAAGATCCGCCTCACCGAATTCGCGACCGGGCTGAAGCAGGCCGAGGCCGGCGACTACCAGGCCTATATGCTCGCCTGGAGCGGGCGCGTCGATCCCGACGGCAACAGCTTCGTGTTCCTGCACAGCGGCGCGCCGCAGAATTACGGCGCGTGGAACAACCCGCAGGCCGACAAGGCACTGGAAGACGCGAGATCGGTCACCGATCCCGCCAAGCGCAAGGCCAGCTATGAGGCCCTGGCCAAGCTGGTCCAGGACGAAGAGCCGCTGCTGTACCTCTACCACCGCCGCATCATCATCGCGCACACGACCAAGCTCGAAGGCTACAAGCAGATGCCCGACGGCCTCGTGCGTGTCATCGGACTCAAGCTGAAGTGACGCCGCGAGAATGCTGAACTTCCTCGCCCGCCGCCTTGCGCAGATCGTGCCGACGCTGTTCTTCGTCTCGGTGCTGATCTTCTCGCTGCAGCAATTGCTGCCGGGCGATCCCGCGCTGGTGATGGCGGGCGAAGAGCGCGATCCCGCCGTGATCGAGCAGATCCGTCATCAGTACCGGCTCGATCAGCCGGTCCCGGTGCAGTACGCCTACTGGATCAAGGGCGTGCTCTCGGGCGATTTCGGCGAGTCGCTGCGCAACAAGATGCCGGTGCGCGAGCTGATCGCGCAGAAGCTGCCGGTGACGTTGCAGCTCGGCGGCATGGCGATCGTGATCGCGTTCCTGATCGGCATCCCCGCCGGCATCGTCGCGGCCGTGAAGAAGGGCTCGGCCTGGGACTACGGCGCGAACCTGTTTGCGCTGTGGGGCATCTCGACGCCGAACTTCTGGCTCGGGATCATGCTGATTTTCCTGTTCTCGATCGAGCTCGGCTGGCTGCCGGCGTCCGGCTACGTGCCGCTCACCGAGAACTGGCGCGCGAGCCTGGCGGCCACCATCATGCCGGCTTTCGTGCTCGGCAATGCCATTGCCGCGGTCCTGATGCGGCATACCCGCAGCGCCATGCTGCAGGTGCTGGAAAGCGACTACGTCCGCACCGCCCGGGCCAAGGGACTCCTGGAGCGCTCGGTGATCCTGAAGCACGCCATGCGCAACGCGCTGACGCCCGTCATCACGCTCGGCGCGCTCGAGCTCGGGACGCTGTTGTCCGGCGCAGTCCTGACCGAGCAGATCTTCTCCATCCCCGGCTTCGGCAAGCTGATCGTGGACGCCGTCTTCAACCGCGACTACGCCGTCGTGCAAGGCGTCGTGCTGGTGACGGCCACGATCTACATCACGCTGAATCTCGTTGCCGACATCGCCTATATCCTCGTCAATCCACGGCTGCGGGGCTAGAGCATGACCGACGCCGCGCTGCCCGGCCCTCTCACGCAAGCCGACGAGCTGGATAGCCCGGCCCGCCGCGCGCGCCGGCGGCTGTTCAAGCGCAAGGCGGCGATATTCGGGCTCGTCGTGCTCACGATGTTCATCGTGCTCGCCGTGCTGGCCCCACTGATCGTGCCCTATGATCCCATCGCGACGAGCTGGAGCCTGGTGCGCAAGCCGCCCACCTCGGCGCACTGGTTCGGCACCGATGAGCTCGGCCGCGACATCTTCAGCCGGATCGTCTACGGCGCGCGCGCCTCGCTGCTCGCGGGCCTCATCTCGGTGGCGATCGCGCTCGGCATCGGCGTGCCGCTCGGTCTCGTCGCTGGCTATCGCGGTGGCTTCGTCGATGCGCTGATCAGCCGGATCACGGATGCGATGCTGGCCTGCCCGTTCCTGATCCTGGCGATCGCGCTGGCGGCGTTCCTCGGGCCGAGCCTCGGCAATGCCATGATCGCGATCGGCATCTCCGCAACGCCGATCTTCATCCGCCTGACCCGCGGCCAGGTGCTCGTCGTCAAGGCCGAGGACTATGTCGAGGCCGCGCGCGCGCTCGGCAATCCGCCATGGCGGATCGCGCTCTCGCATATCCTGCCGAACATCCTGCCCGCGCTGCTGGTGCAGGCGACACTGTCGATTGCCGCCGCCATCATCGCCGAAGCCGCGCTGTCGTTCCTCGGCCTCGGCCAGCAGCCGCCGGCGCCGTCCTGGGGCAGCATGCTCAACGCCGCGCAGCGCTTCCTGACCCAGGCGCCGTGGATGGCGATCTGGCCGGGGCTTGCGATCTTCCTCGTGGTGCTGTCGCTGAACCTGCTCGGCGACGGCCTGCGCGACGCGCTCGACCCGCGGCAGCGCTAGATCACCGCTTCCCGCATCACGCGGCGGCAATCCATCTCGTATTCGAGATCGACCACCGGCGGGCGGGCGAAATGCCAGGTCAGGCCGGAGCGCAACGCGCCGCGGCGGACCAGTTCGTCGACGAGCGTATGGTGGAAATCGTGCACTGAATATGCCTGCACCGCAGTGGTGTCGTTCCAGCCGAAGCCGAAAGCCGCCATCCGGTTTTCCATCTGCGACGTCGTGGTGAAGCGCACCTTCTCCCGCAGCCCCTCAGGGCTGAGGTCGCGATAGCGCACGGTGCGCTCGACATAGGTGCCGCTGCCCTCGCGTGCCTCGGCGCCGCCTGATATCACGAAGGACGGCGCTTTCGAGCGGGTCGGACGCGTGAACGAGAACGCATAGAACGACGGCTCGGACGGCGGATCGATCTCGGGACAGACATTGCTGCGCGCCACCGGATTGGTGGTGCCGTCGAAGATGCCCCATTCGGACAGCGTCTTCACATAGTGCAGGTTGAACGCGCGAAAGCCCTCTTCGCTGAAGGCTGCCGGTGAACGCAGCTCGCAGGCACAGAATGCCGTCAACGGCCGCCCGGCCTCCTGGATGAATTTCGCCGCCAGCGCAAACCCTTCCGCGAGCGGGACCACACGGTCGAAGCGGACGCGTTCGATTTCGTAGCCGTCATCCGCGGCGGCGCCCGCCGAATACTGGAACACGGACGGAATGAAACGGTAATTGCCGGCAGAGAAGTCACGCATCATGTCGAACCCCTATTCCAGTTGCATGCGAATGCCCTTGGCGCCGTTGAGCAGGCGCTTCAGGTGAAAGCCGGCCAGGGAATCGTCGGCGTGCATGCCGACCAGCGCGGCAAAGGCCGGCATGGCCGCGGCATCGCCGGCCTCCATCTTGGCGAAAGCCTCCGAATACAGTGCCGTTTCCGGCGCTTCGAACTTGCCCGGTGGCAGCGGCTCGAAGGCGCGCAACGGCTCGCTGCGTCCGCGCAGCATCAGCTCCCCCACGGGGCGGCCTTGAAAATTCTCGGCCGCCTCGGCGACGCTGGCGCTGACGCACATGCGGGTGCCCAGATGCTTGTTGGCGGCCTCCAGCCGCGCCGCAATGTTGATGGAGTCCCCATAGGCGGTGTAGTCGAAGAAGCGATTGCCGCCGAAATTGCCGACCAGCGCGGGACCGGCGTGAATGCCGATGCGGGTGGCACCGAAAGTCACACCCATGGCGCTCTGGCGCGCGCGAAAGTCCTGCGCCCAGGCGTCGAGCTCATGGGCGCAGGCGACCGCACGCGTGGCATAATCCGGCTGATCGCCGGGCGCATTGAAGAGCACCTGGATCGCATCGCCGATGATCTTTGCGACCGTGCCCTCATGGACGAAGACGATTTCGGTCATGCCGCCGACATACTCGTTGAGCAGCTTGCCCAACGTCTCGGGCGGCGCGCTCTCGACCAACGAGGTGAAGCCGGTAATATCGGTGAAGATGGTGGCGACATCGCGCCACTGAACTTCGATCCCCTCTCCGTCGCCGCTGGCGGCCAGACGCTTGGCGAGCTCGGGCGAGAAATGGCGCGACAGCGCGGCGTGGGCGCGCTCGGCTTCCATCTGGCGCCGCCGAACCTCGCGCAGCATCTCGATATGGCGGATGGTCTTCTCGATCGTGGCCTCCAGATCGGCGAAGTCGATCGGCTTGGTCAGGAAGTCGAACGCGCCGCGGTTCATGGCGGTGCGGATATTGCTCATGTCGCCATAGGCCGAGACGATGATGGTCGATTTCTTGTCCTCGGCCTCCTGGAGTTTCGCGAGCAGCGATAGCCCGTCCATCCTGGGCATGTTGATATCGGAGACCACCATGTCGACCTGCGGATTCTGCTCGAGCGAGGCCAGCGCCTCGAGACCGTCGCGAGCGAATATGATGACGACCTGTCCGTCGCGGATCTGCCTGCGAAATTTTTGCAGGACCAGCGCCTCGAGATCCGGCTCGTCGTCGACGAAGAGGATGGTCGCGCTCATGCGGCTTGCTCGAGCCTCGTGTCGATCTCCTGCCGCAGCAAGGCAAAGTCGATCGGCTTGGTGAGGAGCCCGACGGCGCCGCGCTCGATCGCCTTTCGCCGCGTCTCGGCGTCGCCATAGGCCGTGATCATGATGACGGGAACGTCCGGATGCGCGGCACGCACCTTCGGCAGCATGTCGAGCCCGCTCATGCCGGGCATGTTGATGTCGGACAGGATCAGGATCAGCGAGGGATCGCGAACCTCGGCGGCCCGCTTGAGCGCATCGGGCGCGGAGGAGGCGAACTCCATCTGGAAGCGGCCGGCGCGCAGCTCGCGCCGGAATTGCTGCCGGAATAGCGCCTCGACGTCGGGCTCGTCATCGACGACCAGGATGTAAACGTTCACGACTTGCCTCCGGAAGTGCCCTCCGCCGCCATCGTACGCGGCAGGGTGATGATGAACTCGGTGAATACACCTTGCATGGTGTTCACGTCGATGGTGCCGCCGTGCTGCTTCACGACGATATCGTGGCTCATGGACAGGCCGAGCCCGGTGCCCTCGCCGACCGGCTTGGTGGTGAAGAAGGGGTTGAACATCTTCTCCTTCACCTCGGGCGGAATTCCGGTGCCATTGTCACGGATCCGGATCTCGACCCTGTCGCCGAGGTCCTTGGTTGCCGCGCTCAAGGTCGGCTCGAAGGCCTCACCCGCGCTCTCCTTGCGTTTGGCCGTGGCATAGAAGCCGTTCGAGATCAGGTTGAGGAAGACGCGCGTGATCTCCTGCGGATAGATCTCGACCATACCGGCAGCGGGATCGAACGTGCGCTGAAGCGTGACGTTGAAGGAGGGACGTTCGGCCCGCGCGCCGTGATAGGCGAGATTGAGGCTCTCCTCCACGACCGCATTGATGTCGACGGCCCGATGCTCGCCGGAACCTTCGCGCGAATGCAGCAGCATGTTCCTGACGATGGAATCGGCACGCTTGCCGTGCTGCACCACCTTCTCGAGATTGCTCCTGAGCATGCCAGTCAGCTCGTCGACCTCCTCCCTGGTCTTGCCGTCGAGCGCAGCCGATTGCAGGGCCTCCTTGAGCTCGTCGATCAGCTCGGTGGAGACCGCGGAGAAATTGTTGACGAAGTTGAGCGGATTCTTGATCTCGTGGGCGATGCCGGCGGTGAGCTGACCGAGCGAGGCAAGCTTCTCGGTCTGGATCAGGCGATCCTGGGCGGCGCGCAGGTCGTCGAGGGATCGCGACAACTCTGTCGTGCGTTCCTGAACCTCCTCGAACAATCGAACATTTTCGATCGCGATAAGGGCTTGGTCTGCAAAGGTCGTGGCGAGTTCGATTTGCTTCTCGCTGAAGGGACGCACCATATGTCGCGTCAAGACGAACACGCCGATTGGCGATCCTTCTCGAAGCAGGGGGACACCGAGCATCGTACGCACATTGGACCGCCTTCGCGCGGATGAGGGTGCATAGTCCGGATCGGCCTGCACATCGGGGACGTGAACCGTCTTGGCTTCGAGCAGCGTACGCCCGACCACACTTCCCCGTTCTGGTAAAGAAGCAAAGGTCCGAAGCTTGCTTTCCTGCTCCGCATCGAGGCCGCAGCTTGCCGCCAAATAGAAAGCGCCATCGCGCGGTCGAAAGATCGTTCCCTCGTCGGCGTCACACAAGCGGGCGGCCGATCCGACGAGCGTATTCAGCACGGTTTGCAGATCGAACGCCGAGCGGCTGATGACCTTCAGCACGTCGGCGGTCGCCGTCTGCTGCTGGAGAGACTCGCTCAATTCCGCTGTTCGCCGTTCGACCTTGTTTTCGAGATCGGCATAGGATTCCTGCAAGCGCGCGCCCATGTCGTTGAACTGGTCGGCGAGCCCTTCGAGCTCGTCGCCCGTCCGGATCGAGATGCGCTGGGAGAAGTCGCCACCGCCGATCCTTTCCGCGCCGCTGCGCAGCGCCTGGATCGGCCCGACCATGCGGCGCGCCAAAAATATCCCCGCAAGCACCGCGAAGATCGACGCCGCGAGCAGCACGATCGCAAGCCGCTGCAGCGAGGCGTAGAGCGATGCATAGGCCTCCTCGACCGGCAGCTCGACGAACATGGTCCAGTGCAACGGCTCGATCGGCGCCGATGCGGTCAAGACCTTCTGTCCCTGGATGTTGCGCGCTTCCTCGAGCGCGTTCGGCATGGTGCCGCCGGCAGCCTGGGCGGCGCGCACCTGCGCGAGGCCGGACATGTCGGTGTTGCGCAGCACGAGACTGATATCGGGATGCGCGATCAGGCGCCCTTCCGGACCGACGACATAGGCGTGCCCGTGCTGGCCGACCTTGATCTGCGAGACCACGTCCCAGATCAGCTTGAGATTGACCTCGGCAATGCTGACACCGGCATCCCTGCGCGCGCCGGCCAGGGCCAGCGTCATGTAGGGCTCGGACTCCCGGCGGAAATAGACCGGGCCGTAATAGACCTTGTGCGCGACCGCCTCGGTGAACTTCGGATCGTTGGACAGGTCGATCCCGCTCTCGATCGCGTCCATCGCCAGCCGCGAGACACGCAACCGTTCCTTGCCGGTCGAGTCCACCTGGGCAAGCTCGGTAATCCCGGGCACCTGGCGCAACAGCCGCAGCGCGTCGAACCGGCGCTGCTCGATCGAGCCCGCCGACCAGGGCAGTTGCGTGGTCCAGCCGAGCTGGCTCTCGATCTCCTTGACGAACTGGCCGATCTTGGCCGCGGCCGCCTCGGCCTGCTCATGCTGGACCCGGATCAGGGAAGCCTTGTGTTCGCGATAATAGAAGAAGACCTCGAACAGACCGTTGGCCAGCAGCGCGATGGCCACGACAGCCACGAACAGCGCGACATATTTGGTGAACAGCCGGGTCCTGATCCCTCGTCCCGTTCCCCCGCCGGCAGCGACGCCATCCGAGGCCACGCTCGGCAGCGTCCTGGCTTGCGGGGTGTCGGGATGGAGGGAAAGGCTCATCACCCGAAACCTAGCAAGAAGACGGGACCTTGTCTTTCGCAAGCGCGGGATAAGGCCCTCGCCCATCGAAACCGGCGCCCGGGCGCAACGAAAAAGGGCGGCAGCGGACCCGCCGCTGCCGCCCTGGATCGCTTGCGAGCCAGCGGCTTCAGGTCGGCCGCAGGGCCTTGGAGCCGAGGTCGAGCTCGTTGACCTGCTTGTTCCGCTCGGAATCGGCCGCCGCGCGATGGTCGGTCGCCAGCACCACGTAGACCGCGGGCAGCACGAACAGCGTGAACAGCGTGCCGATCGACATGCCGGCGACGACGACCAGGCCGATCGAGAAGCGGCTGGCCGCCCCCGCGCCGGTTGCGGTCAGGAGCGGGATCAGGCCGGTCACCATCGCGGCCGTCGTCATCAGGATCGGCCGCAGGCGGATGCGGGCTGACATTTCGATGGCGGAGCGGCGGTCGAGCCGCTCGTTGACCTGGAGCTCGTTGGCGAACTCCACCATCAGGATGCCGTGCTTGGTGATCAGGCCGACCAGGGTGAGCAGACCGACCTGGGTATAGATGTTCATGGTCGCCACGCCGAAGAACAGCGGGATCAGCGCACCGACGATCGCCATCGGAACCGAGATCATGATCACCAACGGGTCACGCAAGCTCTCGAACTGCGCAGCCAGCACCAGGAAGATGATGATCAGCGCGAAGCCGAAGGTGATCGCGAGCTGATTGCCTTCCTGCACGTACTGCCGGGAGTCCGCGAGATAGTCGTGGCTGAAGCCTTGCGGCAGCTTCTTGGCCTCGCTTTCGAGGAAGTCGACCGCCGCACCGACGGTCACGCCGGGCATCGGCACGGCCGAGAACGTCGCCGAATTGAGCTGATTGTAGTGCGTCAGCGAGTTCGGATCGGTCTTGGTCTCGATCGACACCACCGTCGACAGCGGAAGCTGTTGGCCGGTGTTGGTCGTCACATAGAAGCCGCCGAGCGATTCCGGCGAGAGCCGCTTGGCGCGCGGAACCTGCGGGATCACCTGGTAGGACCGGCCCTCCAGATTGAAGCGATTGACGTAGTTGCCACCCAGCAGGACCGCGAGCGTGGCGCCGAGGTTCTGCATGTTGACGCCGAGATCCTGTGCCTTGGTGCGGTCGATCGTCACCTTCACGTTCGGCTGGTTGTAGGCAAGATCGCTGTCGGAGACGATGAACATGCCGCTCTTGCGCGCAGCGTCCTTCAGCTTCTCCATCTGCTCATAGACCGTCTGGAACCCGGCGGTGGAATTGATCACCATCTGCACCGGAAGACCGCCCGGCCCGCCCGGCAGCGGCGGCAGGTTGAATGCGAAGGCCTGCACGCCCTCGATCTTGGAGAGCTCGGTCTGCACCAGCGGCTTCAACTGGATCGACGAGCGCTTGCGCTCCTCCCAGGGCTTGAGCAGCATGCCGGCGATGCCGCCCTGCGGGCCGTTGATGCCGTTCAGCACGAAACGCAGATCGGTCTCGGGAAATTTCGAAAATTCGTGGTCGAGCTTGTCGCCGTAGAAATCGACATAGTCGATGTTGGCGTATTTCGGCGCCTTGGTCACCGCGAACACGATGCCCTGGTCCTCCTCGGGCGCCAGCTCCTTCGACGTGTGCATGTAAAGGAAGCCGACGAGTCCGAGGATCGTTACCGCGAACAGGCCCGTGATGGCCTTGTAGTCGAGCGAGCGGTCGAGCCTGCGGCCATACCAGCGCGTCAGCGCGCCGAACACCTTGTTGACGGCCTTGGCGAAGCGGCCCTCTTCGGTGTTCTTCAGCAGCACCGAGCACATCATCGGCGACAATGTCAGCGCGATCACGCCCGACACGATCACCGAGCCCGCCAGTGTGAACGCGAATTCGCGGAACAGCGAACCGGTGAGGCCGCCAAGGAAGCCGATCGGCGCGTACACCGCGGCGAGCGTGATGGTCATCGAGATGACCGGGCCGACGATTTCACGCGCGCCTTGCAGCGACGCCTGGACCGGCGTCTTGCCCTCCTCCAGATGGCGATGGATGTTCTCCACCACGACGATGGCGTCGTCGACCACGAGGCCGATCGCCAGCACCATCGCGAGCAGGGTCAAAAGGTTGAAGCTGAATCCCAGCGCCAGCATCAGGGTGCAGACGCCGATCATCGACAGCGGGATGGTGACGACGGGAATGATGACCGACCGCAGCGACGCCAGGAACAGGAAGATGACCACGATCACGATGATCACGGCTTCGCCCAGCGTCTTCTCCACCTCGTCGATCGAGGATTGGATGAACTTGGTCGAGTCGTAGGCGACCTTCATCTTCATCGACGGCGGCAGATTGCGCTCGAGCTCGGGGAACAGCGCGCGCACGCCCTTGACCAGTGTCAGCGGGTTGCCCTGTGGGGTTGCCTGCACGCCGATGAAGATCGCGTGCTCGCCGTTGAACGCGACGCTCGCGTCCGTGCTTTGGGCGGCAAGCTCGACGGTGCCGATGTCCTCCATCCGCACGAAGCCGCCGTCCTTGGCCTTGACGATCATCTTCTTGAACTGGTTGACGTCGGTCAGGCCCGTGTTCGTCGAGACGTTCGAGACGATGAGATAGCCCTTGGTCTGGCCCGCCGCGGACTGGAAGTTGTTGGCGGTGATGGCCGCAGCGACGTCAGCCGGCGACACGTTGCGGCCGGCCATCTTCTCGGGATCGAGCCACAGCCGCATCGCGAAGGTCTGCCCGCCGAGAATGTCGGCGGAAGCCACGCCGTCGACGGTCGACAGCACCGGCTGCACCACACGCGTCAGATAATCCGAGATCGCCGAGCCCGAGAGCTCCTCGGACGAGAAGCCGAGATACATCACGGCCGTGGTCTGGCCCGTGGTCTTGGTGACGATCGGGTCGTTGGATTCCTTCGGGATCAGGTATTTGACCGAATTCGTCTTCGCCAGCACCTCGGTGAGAGCCTGGTTCGGATCGAAGTTCAGCTTGATGTAGACCTGGATCGTCGAGGTGCCGAGCACCGAGGACGAGGTGATGTAGTCGACGCCTTCAGCCGAGGCGACGGCCTGCTCGATCGGCGTCGTGATGAAGCCCTGGATCAGGTCCGCGGACGCGCCCGGATAGACGGTCGTGATGTTGATGACCGTGTTCGACAGCTTGGGATATTGCCGGATCGGCAGCACCATCGCCGCGCGCAGGCCGATCAGCAGGATCAACAGGCTGACGACGACCGACAGGACCGGGCGTTTGATGAAGATGTCGGTAAAGCGCATCGCGGCGATCTCGATTTATATGTCTCAAGAAAAGTGATCCGGCCAAGCCGGATCACTTGAGTGTCATGGATCAGTAGCGCGGCGGCTGCGCCGGGATCTGCGGAGCCGGGTCGGTCGAAATCGACACCGCCGCACCCGATTGCAGCTTGAGCTGGCCGACGGCGACGACCTTGTCGCCCGCCTTCACGCCCTTGATGATTTCGACGCGACCTTCGACCCGGTTGCCGGTCTGCACGAAGGTGCGCACCGCGGACAGGCTGGTCTTGCCGTCGGCTTCCTTCTTCTCGGTGATCACGAACACCGAGTCGCCGTACAGCGTGTAGTCGACCGCCGTCTCCGGAACGGTGATCACGGCCGGCTTGTCCGGCAGCACCACCGTGGTGGTCACGAACATGCCGGGCTTCAGGATCTTCTCCGGATTGGCGATCGTCGCCTGCACGCGGATATTGCGGGTGTCGGTCGAGATTTGCGGTTCGATCGTGGTGATCTTGCCTTCGAAGATGCGGCCCGGATAGGCATCGACCTTCAACTTGACAGTCTGGCCGACCTTGAGGCTGCCGGAATCCTTTTCCGTCACGGTGAAGTTGGCCCACAGCTCCGACAGATCGGTCAACGACACGATCGCCGTACCCGCCGTCAGATACTGACCGACCTCGACCTTGCGGACGCCGAGATCACCGGAGAACGGTGCGCGCACCAGCTTCTGCGAGATCAGCGCTTCGGTCTTGGCGATGCCGGCCTGCGCCTGGTCGTAGGCGGCCTGCGCGGTATCGACGGTCGCCTGCGGACCGAACTGGCGCGCGGCCAGCTGCTTGGCACGATCAAGCGACAGCTGTGCGACGGTCGCCTGGGCCTTGTAATTGGCAAGATCGCCCTGCTCCGGCGCGTCGAACAGCTGGACCAGCGGCGTGCCGGCTTCGACGCGCGTGCCCGGCGCGAACTTGATCTCGGTGACGCGGCCGTTGACGTCGGCACTGACGTCGACCTGGTGCACGGCGACGAGGCCGCCGACCGCGGTGAGCAAGTTCGGCACCACCTCGGACTTGGCCTCTGCCGCGCTGACAGCGGTCGGCGGCGGCTTGTTGTTGGCGAAGAACTGCTTGATCATCTGGCCGCGGAAATAGTTGAACCAGACGAGGCCGCCGACCAGCACCGCCAGGAGCGTGCCGACGATGATGAACCAGAGCACCGGCCGGACCGGACGCTTGGGAGCCTTGTTGTCGATCGGTTCGCCCGAAATCTTGTGTTCGGTTACGATGTTCATGTCATGCACTCTCTGCAATCGCCGCCTTGCCGGCATCCGCGGCCTGATTGTGGCCCAGATGCGAAGCAATTGCGGCGTCGTTAAGTCCGATACCCCTCAGGAGAAACTCACACAGCTGCCGCTCGAGGTCTTCAGCCTTGCCGTAAGCGAGGCAAGGCGTGGCCGGCAGCCTGGTCAGCGCCGCAGTCATCACCGAGTGATGCGCAAACCAGAACAGATTGAGCGGATCGCCGCTGCATAGCCGCGCGTCCCCGGCGGCAACGGCACGTTCGAGCGAGGAAACGAAGATCGCCCCGATCAGCGTCTCGATCTTGGCATACAGCAAACGGGCGAATTCGCCATCATCCAAGTGGCTGGTGGCCATCAGCCGCAGGCGCTGGGCCTCTTCCTGATCGGGACCATCAGCGATGTGCAGGAAATGCTCGACCATGCCGCGGATCACCTCGACCAGCGTGGCGGTCGAAGGCTCCCGCTCGAGAAGCTCGGTGAGCGCCGGGTCCGCCTCGCATTCGTCGCTGAGGATTTCGGCGTAGAGGGCCGCCTTGGACGGGAAATGCTTGAACAGCAACGCCTCGGAAATGGCAGCGGCGGCCGCCACGCTCTTGGTCGTGGTGCCGGTATAGCCATGTCGGGCAAAGCAGCGTTTCGCGGCTCCGAGGATCAATTGACGCCTCAGGTCGCTCGTCATACGCAATGAGCTCATGCTAGTGAGTAAGCACTCACCCACGCAAAAAGTCAAGCACTATGTTGCATCGCAACCTGAATGCGTTGTTAATTTAGTCGAAATTGCCCCCGCCTGCACGGCCTCCGTGCAGGACCTGGGCGCCGGTGGGAATGGACAGGCTCGTCCTAGATTGGCTGGAAGCCGAGGTCGCCGCGGATCCGGTTGAGGATGTAAGTCCCATCCCGGCTTGGCAATATCCGCTCCAGGCTGGCGCTGTCGATCTTCATATTGGCAAAGCGAGGCCCCGCAGAGACGTCGTGAACGGCTTTGGCAAAGGCCTCGACCTCGGCCATGGTCGTGACCGCCCGACTATCCCCGATGCCGCAGGCCCTGGCGACGCCGACGAGGTCGGCGGCAGCGGAGGTGTGGCTGGTCTGGCCGCCCGTTTCGCCATAGGCCTCGTTGTCGAGAACTGCGATCGACAGGTTCGACGGCTTTTGCAGCCCGATGGTGGCCAGGCTGCCCATGCCCATCAGCATCTCGCCGTCGCCGGTGATGACCAATACCGGCAGTTTTGGCTGCGCCAGGGCGAGCCCCAGCCCGATCATCGCGGCGCCGCCCATGCCGCCCCAAAGGTAGAAATTGCGGGCGTGGTCGCCGGCCGCGCACATGTCGTTGGTCGAGGCCCCGAGGCCGCCGATCGCGACGACGTCCTTGCGGTTCGCGAGCAACGTGGACACCACCTGCCGACGGTCGAGGAGATTGGCCTTGCTCATTTGGTGAAAACCTTGGCGCCGATCAGGCGCTGCGACAGAAGGACGGCGGTAGGCGTGAGCGCGTTGTAGGCTTGCGACGCAGCGGCTTCGAGCACGGCCGGCACCTCGGCTGCGTTCGAGGCCCGCAGCACTTGGACACCCGACAGTTCGAACACGCCCTGTGTGGTCGATCCCATCGGCACCTGCCACGGATTGAACTCGCCCCACTCGCCGCGCATGGTCACCAGCGTGAGGAAGGGGAAGCGCAGGATCGGGATCAGCGACAGCATGTTGATGCAATTGCCGACGCCGCTCGACTGCATCAGCAAGACGCCGCGCTGTCCGCCGGCCCAGGCGCCGGCGAGAAGCGCCACGCCCTCCTCCTCCGTCGTGAGCGGAATGCCGCGCATGGTGGATGAGGCCAGCACGCGCTGGATCAGCCTCGAATGGCCGGCATCCGGCACGTAAGGCACCTGCCTGATATCGAAACGTTGCAAGGTCGCGAAAATATCGTCGGGCCAATTCGGCGCCGTGTCGGCAGCGTCAGCGCGTGCGTGCATTTTCCTGTCCGGTCGGCTAGCAAGGTGGGAAGACTGTAGACGCATGCATGCGCCGACCAGAACAACAAAAACGGCATAACGGCTTTAACCGGCGAGTATAACGGGATGAACGCAGATGCGAAGGCGCTGGCGGCAAGCTTCGACCTCGAGAAGCTGACGCCGGAATTTTACGACGACCCCTACCCGACCTATCGTGCACTGCGGGAGAACGAGCCGGTCAAGCGCCTGCCGAACGGCACCGTGTTCCTGACCCGTTATGACGATCTCGTCACCACCTACAAGAACACCAAGTCGTTCAGCTCGGACAAGAAGCGCGAGTTCGCGCCGAAATACGGCGACACCCCGCTCTACGAGCATCACACTACCAGCCTCGTCTTCAACGATCCGCCGGCGCATACCCGCGTACGTCGCCTGATCATGGGCGCGCTGTCGCCGCGAGCGATCGCCGGCATGGAGTCTGACATCATCAAGCTGGTGGACGGCTTGCTCGACGCCGTCGCGGCCAAAGGGGCTTGCGAGCTGATCGAGGATTTCGCGGCGTCCATCCCGATCGAGGTGATCGGCAATCTGCTCGACGTGCCTCATGAGGAACGCGGGCCGCTGCGCGACTGGTCGCTGGCGATCCTTGGTGCGCTCGAACCTGTGGTGTCGCCCGAGGTCGCCGCCCGCGGCAACAAGGCGGTGACGGATTTTCTCAGCTATCTTCAGACGCTGGTGGCACGCCGGCGCGACAAGCCGGGCAATCCCGAGCGCGATGTTCTGACGCGCCTGATCCAGGGTGAGGAGAATGGCGAGCGGCTGACCGAGAAGGAGCTGCTGCACAATTGCATCTTCCTGCTCAATGCCGGCCACGAGACCACCACCAATC
This sequence comes from Bradyrhizobium sp. TM102, assembly GCF_009176685.1. Lineage (NCBI taxonomy): Bacteria > Pseudomonadati > Pseudomonadota > Alphaproteobacteria > Hyphomicrobiales > Nitrobacteraceae > Bradyrhizobium > Bradyrhizobium sp. TM102. The sequence continues at coordinate 5,901,930 of NZ_AP021855.1, forward strand.
TGATCGGCAACGGCCTCGTGGCGCTGGACCGCAATCGCGACCAGAAGCGGCGGCTGATCGGCAGTCCCGATATGATCAAGACCGCCGTCGAAGAGATGCTGCGCTACGAGAGCTCCAACCAGCTCGGCAACCGCATGACCACGGAAAAGGTCGAGCTCGGCGGCGTCACGCTCGATGCCGGCACGTCGGTGACGCTGTGCATCGGGGCGGCCAACCGCGATCCTGCGCAGTTTCCGGACCCTGAAAGCTTCGACATCGCCCGCACGCCGAACCGGCATCTCGCCTTCGCCACCGGCGCGCATCAATGCGCCGGCATGGCGCTGGCGCGGCTCGAAGGCGCGATTGCGATCTCGCGCTTCCTGGCGCGCTTCCCGGACTACGCCGTGAGCGGCCAGCCGGTGCGGGGCGGACGGGTGCGGTTTCGTGGCTTCTTGAACGTGCCGTGTGCGCTTCGCTGAGGACCCGGCACCAAAAACTGCGAAAACAACCCCATGCACAGTAGAGAACCCTCTGATACTTTTGGCAAATCAGATCGGGCTACGCCACCGGAGGGGATGAAGACTTCCAAGGCGGCAAGTTGATACCCAGATCAAGCTGAGGGCCGGCGGTGCAGTCGGGCACCGCCCCGCGCAGCAATGGAGTGACGACAGATGAGCGCGTCGGTCATTGATTTCGTCGCAACGGAAGCACGCTTTGGGGCCCACAATTACGAGCCGATCGGGGTCGTCCTGTCGCGCGGCGAAGGTGTCTGGGTCTGGGATACCGAAGGCAACCGCTATCTCGATTGCCTCTCGGCCTATTCGGCGGTCAGCCAGGGCCACTGCCACCCCAAGATCCTGGCGGCGATGGTGGAACAGGCGCACAGGCTGACGCTGACCTCGCGGGCTTTCCACAACGACCAGCTCGCCCCCTTCTACGAAGAGATCGCGTCGCTCACCGGCTCCCACAAGGTGCTGCCGATGAACAGCGGCGCCGAGGCGGTCGAAAGCGCGATCAAGTCGGTGCGCAAATGGGGCTATGAGGTGAAGGGCGTGCCGGACGGCCACGCCGAGATCATCGTCTGCGCCAATAATTTCCACGGACGCACGCTGGGCATCGTCGGCTTTTCAACCGACCCCGACACGCGCGCACATTTCGGGCCGTTCGCGCCGGGCTTCAAGATCATCCCGTTCGGCGACGCCGCGGCACTGGCGGAGGCAATCACCCCAAACACGGTCGCCTTTCTGGTCGAGCCGATCCAGGGCGAAGCCGGTGTCATCCTTCCTCCGGCCGGCTATTTCACTGAGGTGCGGGAGCTCTGCACCACCAACAACGTGATGCTGGTGCTCGATGAGATCCAGACCGGGCTCGGCCGCACCGGCAAGCTTCTCGCTGAACAGCACGAGGGAATCGAGGCGGACGTGACGCTGCTCGGCAAGGCCTTGTCCGGCGGCTTCTATCCGGTGTCGGCCGTGCTCTCGAACAACGACGTGCTCGGGACATTGAGGCCCGGCCAGCACGGTTCGACGTTCGGCGGCAATCCGCTTGCTTGCGCGGTGGCGCGCGCGGCGCTGCGCGTGCTGACCGAGGAAGGCATGATCGAGAACGCGGCCAGGCAGGGCGCGCGCTTTCTGGAAGGTTTGAAAGACATTCGTGCCAACACGATCCGCGAGGTGCGCGGACGCGGCTTGATGCTGGCGGTCGAACTGCATCCCGAGGCCGGCCGCGCCCGCCGCTACTGCGAGGCGCTTCAGGGCATGGGCATCCTCGCCAAGGATACCCACGAGCAAACGATCCGCATCGCTCCGCCGCTGGTGATCACAAGCGACCAGGTCGACTGGGCGCTGGAGCGGCTCGCCAGCACCCTGACGCAGGATTTCTCCTGAGCGGCCTGCGTCGGAAGATCGCAATGCCGGCCGCGGCCAGCAACGAACGATTCCGCCAGCTGCGCGTTGAACGTCGTGGGCGATTACGAGCTGGGAGCGACAATCATGCTTCCGCATGGCGCTTGCCTTACGGCTGCTTTAGTTGGTGTCTCTGTGCTGGCGACGAGCGTCGGCGCGTTCGCCCAAGGACCCGGCCAGGGACATGGAAGGGGCGGACCTGCCGGTCCAGCCGCAGCGCCTGCACGCCCAGCAGCACCACCGGCCATGGCCCGTCCGGCGGCGCCGCCAGCCATGGCACGTCCCGCCGCCCCGGCATTCCATCCACCGGCCATGCCGCAGCGACCGGCCATGGCGCCGCACCCGGCGCCCCACATCGCCGCACCGCCGCCGCGTCCGGGCCCCCGTTTTGCAGCACCACCGCCGCGAGCCGCCCCGCACGTGGCGGCGCCGCGACCTGAATTCCACCGGGCGCCGGCAGCGCCACAACGTCCGGCCATGGCCCCGCGGCCGACGCCGCATATCGCCGCCCCCTCGCGCCCAAGCGCGCCACCTGCTGTGAGCGCGCGGCCGCCGCGACAGGAGCGGATGGAGCAGCGCGCGCAGCAACATCAGCAGCAGATCCAGCAGCGACAGCAAATCGTGCAGCAGCGGCAGCGCGAGACGCTCACACGTCAGAGCTCGGAACGGCAGAGCCGCATCGACCGGATGCAACAGCGCGTGCAGCAATTGCAGTCGCAGAAGCCGGAAGGCGTGCGGGCGCAACGTGCACAGGAGCGGACGCTGCAGACGCAGAACCGCCTGCTCCAGCGCGAACAGGGCATGCAGCAGCGCGATCAGGCGCGCCTGCAGCGGCTGGGCCCCGAGTCCACCACAGTTGGGCGAGCCGCCATTGCCGCCGCCGTGCAGGCGGCCGAGCGCGGGCGATTTGCCGAGCGCTTCCGCGAGCAGGCCCCTGCGCAAGCGCAGGCAGCGCTCACCACCCGCCAGAGCGGCTGGGCTCCCCGGCAGGCCTGGCGACACCGCCATCCCGCGGTGTTCGTGGCGTGGCTTGGGCCCGTGTTCTGGCCTTACGCTTACTCCGACATTTTCAACTACACGTTCTGGTCCTATGGCTACGAGCCCGGTTATTGGGCATACGCCTATGACGACTTCGTCGACACCGTGTTCTGGGGTGGTGACGGCCCCTATTCCGCCTATGCCAGCACCAACCCGTATGACTATCCGCAAGCCGGTGGCGGCAGCCGCGCCCGTCCGCGCGCGAGCGTGAGCCCGCAAACGCTACAGCAATTGTGCGGTACACCGGACAAGGGCGTCACCGCCTGGCCGCTTGCCGATATCGCGAAAGCGGTGCGGCCGGCGCCGGAGCAACGCGCACTGCTCGACGAATTGAAAACCGCGGCGGCCAACGCTGCCGGCGTGTTCAAGGACTCTTGCGCGGAGACTTATGCATTGACTCCCCCTGGTCGCTTGCGCGCGATGATGAACCGCATCAGCGCGACGCTGGAAGCCGTCAAGATCGTGCGACCGGCACTGGAGAATTTTTACAACTCGCTCAGTGACGAGCAGCAGGCCAGCTTCAATGCGCTCGGTCCGAATATCGGCGAACGCTCGCCACAGCAGCAAGCCAACGTCGAGGGCTGCGGCGATCCGAAATCCGGCCTGACCCAGCTGCCGATCCAAAGGATCGAGGCTGTGCTCCACCCAGCCGGCAAGCAGAAGGAGGCGCTCGACCGCCTCAGTGAAGCGACAGCCAAAGGCGTTGAAGGCCTGCAAGCGGCTTGCCCGAACGATGTGCCGCTGACGCCGGTCGGACGGCTGGAGGCGATGCAGCACCGGCTCGAGGCGATGCTGACGGCCGCCAAGCTGGTAGAGCCTGCGCTGGACGAGTTCTATGCCACGCTGAGCAGCGAGCAGAAGGCGCGCTTCAACACGCTGCAACAGGTCGCGGGGCCGTGAGGACGGCATCGCGTTTTCTCGTTGCAATTTGCGCCGCGGTCGAACGAAGCGGGGTGACGTAATCGTCCTGCTTCAAAGCTCGACGAGACCATGCATGTCCCTACCGCGCACTCTCTGTGAGGGTGCAGCGGCACGTAACGCAAGCGACAGCCTCGTTTCCGACCTCACGAGGAAATCGTCTTCCGCCCAGCCTAGTTCGCGCTTGGGATCGCGTTGCATTGCTGGAAGTGAGAAGACAACTCGAGATTAGCCAGATGATCCCAGTATTCCGCTTCTGCGAGCAGCTTCCATTTGTTCATGCTGTTGTACGCGGCCTGTTGGCGGCACAGTGAGCTCATCGCACGCAAACGCTGCACCTTATCCACTGCGGACCCTCCTTCACGCTTGCTTGTTTGCAAGCGCATTTGTGTTGTCACAGCTTCGCAGATCGAATTGACGGGTGATAGTCCGGTGTTTGACGGTGAATCAATGATAGCGCAATCGTCCGACTTTTCAGCGCCCGGCAAATTCGATCGCAAACCAGTTTGGCCCCGCGCATTGAATGAATTGCAGATTGTCCTTGGCGGTCTTTCGCCGCAATAAAGCACGCTGGTGCCTTCGGCAAAGCTCGCCAGCTATGTCACGCCGATCACGGCAATGGCCCCGACGGTTGCACGTCGGGGCCATTCAAGATCAACAGGCATGGGTACATCCGCCGTCCCTGCCGATCGTTGATGCCACTGATTACCGCCTCCGATCTGGCACAGACTGTGGCGAGGCTGCGGCATCGGCATGATGACATTCTGCCTGAAAGCTGATGGTAGTCCACCACATCTTTGGTGGTACTCCGACCAGTTCGGTGCTTCGCGAGCGGGGCGAACTTGTCTGGACGAGTTCTATGCGACGCCGAACAGCGAGCAGAAGGCCCGCTTCATCACGCTGCAACAGCTCGCAAGCCCGTAGGGGCCGCACTCGTGGTAACTCTACACCACCGTCTTATGACGCGCGATGCAGGTCTGCAGCACCTCGCCCATTGGCCTGCTCCACCAGGCGTTGGAGAAGATCTCGATCTCGGAATAGCCAGCGAAGCCCTCCGCCTCGACCGCCGCACGCACTGATTTGATGTCGATGACGCCGTCGCCCATCATGCCGCGGTCGTTGAGGATGTCCTTTGTCGGCACCAGCCAGTCGCAGACATGGAACGCGAGCAGGCGATCCTTGCCGGCGCGCGCGACCTGGCTCATCAGCTCCGGGTCCCACCAGATGTGATAGACGTCGAGCGCGACGCCGAGCATGCCGCTGCGAGCGGGATCGAGCCGGTCGCAGATATCGAGCGCCTGCTTCGTGGTGTTCACACAGGCGCGGTCGGCCGCGTAAGCCGGATGCAAGGGCTCGATCGCCAGCGGCAGGTTTGCCTGCCTGGCATAGTCGAGCATATCGGCGAGAGCTTCCTCGACCTGCCCGCGCGCTGCCGCGATGTCCTTCGACACCTCGCTGCCCGGCCTGGAATATTGCGGCAGGCCACCGACGACGAGGACGATGCAGGGCGCGCCCAGCGCCTTGGCTTCATCGACGCAGCGCCTGTTGTCGTCGCGCACCTCGCCTCTGCGCGATGCGTCCGAGGTGAACATACCGCCGCGGCAATAGCCTGAGAGCTCGAGGCCGGCATCGCGCACTGCGCGCGCGGCGCGTTCGAGACCGACGGATGCGACCTGGTCGCGCCAGGGATCGATGGCGCGGATGCCTTGCTTTGCACAGGCGTTGATGATCTCGACCAGGTCACCCTGCTTGCGGACGGTCGCCGTGTTCAGCGACAGCCAGCGATGGTCGGACGAAAAATCGCGCATCAGGATTCGATACCGTGGGTGGCGAGCACGGTCTTCATCCGCTGCGTCGCGAGTTCAGGGTTGGCGAGCAGGCCGGCCTTGTCGGCCAGACGGAACAGCTCGGCCAGATGCAACGTGGAGCGCGTACTCTCCTGTCCCCCAACCATGGTGAAATGGTCCTGGTGGCCATTGAGATACGCCATGAATACCACGCCGGTCTTGTAGAACCGCGTCGGCGTCTTGAAGATGTGACGCGACAGCGGCACTGTCGGCCCCAGCACGTCATGGAAACCGGCCTCGTCGCCAGCCGCCAGTCGCGACAGTGCGTAGGATGCCGCCGGCGCAATGGCGTCAAAAATACCAAGCAGCGCGTGCGAAAAACCCTGCTCGTCGCCGGCGATCAGCTCCGAATAATTGAAGTCGTCGCCGGTGTACATCTTGATGCGCTTGTCGAGGCGCCGGCGCATGTCGATCTCGCGCTGCTTGTCGAGCAGCGACACTTTTACGCCGTCGACCTTGGCGGCGTTGCCGTTGATGATGGCGACCGCAGTGTCCATCGCATTGTCGAGATCCCCGGTGCCCCAATAACCCGTCAGCGCCGGATCGAACATGTCGCCGAGCCAGTGGATGATCACGGGCTGCGCTACCCCCGACAGCACGCGATTATAGACCTTGGCGTAGTCATCGGCGTTGCGGCCGAGTTTCGCCAGCGCGCGCGATGCCATCAGGATGATGCGGCCACCGACCTTCTCCACCGCCGAGATCTGTTCCTCGTAAGCGCGGATCACGTCGTCGAGGCTACTGGCATCCTCGACCGCGAGATGGTCCGTGCCCGCGCCGGAGAACACCAGCGCGTTGCGGCGCTTGGCGGCGGCGACCGAGCGCGTGATCAGCTCCAGCGAGGTCGGCCAGTCCAGCCCCATGCCGCGCTGAGCGGTGTCCATGGCTTCGGCAACGCCGAGACCGAGATCCCAGACGTGCTCGCGGAAGGCGATGGTCCTGTCCCAATCGACGGCAGCCGACAGCCAGGGATCGTTGTCGGTGAAGGGATCGACGACCGTGTGCACGGCCGAGAAGGCGATGCGGTTCAAGGGGCCTTCGAGCTTTGCGGGGAACGTGCGCGAGGCCGCAAGGCGGTAGGTCTCGATCGAGCGATCGGCCTTCGGCAATTTCAGCGACAATGATGACATGGGTTGGACGGGCTTGTTCATGATTTCGGACCTCTCCCCGTCATTGCGAGGAGCGGAGCAACGAAGCAATCCAGGCTCCTCTGCGGAAAGACTCTGGATTGCCTCGCTCCGCTCGCAACGACGGCTTGGCAGACATCGGGACTCTATCTATTCGATCTCACGCCTTGATCGGCGCGACGTCGATCCAACGCCGTTCCTTCCAGCTCTTGAGCGCGCATTCGGCAAGCTGCACGCCCTTGACACCTTCGAGCAGCGTGAACTTGTAGGGCGCGTCCTCGTAGACGTGGCGGATGAACATCTCCCACTGCTCCTTGAAGCCGTTGTCGTAGCTGACGTTGTCAGGCAGCTTCTGCCAGTCGCCGTAGAAATCGTGCAGCCGCTTCTCGTCGGGATTCCAGACCGGCCTCGGGGTAGCCTGCCGCGCCTGGATCATGCAGTCGCTGAGCCCCGCGACCGCCGAGCCGTGCGTGCCGTCGACCTGGAAGGTGACGAGGTCGTCGCGATAGACGCGCGTCACCCAGGACATATTGATGTGCGCGATGACGCCGCCTTCGAGCTGGAAGGTCGCGTAGGCGGAATCATCCGCGGTCGCCTTGTACTTCTTGCCCTGCTCGTCGAAGCGCTCGGGGATGTCGGTGTTACCGATGCAGACCACGCTCTGGACATTGCCGAAGAGGTTGTCGAGCACGTAGCGCCAGTGGCAGACCATGTCCAGAATGATACCGCCGCCGTCTTCGTCGCGATAGTTCCAGGACGGCCGCTGCGCTTCCTGCCAACCACCTTCGAACACCCAATAGCCGAACTCGCCGCGCACCGAGAGGATGCGGCCGAAGAAACCGGAATCGCGCAAAAAGGCGATCTTCTTCAGGCCTGGCAGGAACAGCTTGTCCTGCACCGTGCCGTGCTTGACACCCTTGGCATTGGCGAGCTTGACGACTTCGAGCGCCTCCTCGAAGTTCGTCGCGATCGGCTTCTCGCAATAGACGTGCTTGCCGGCATTGATCGCCTGGGTCAACAGGCCCGGGCGCGCCTGCGTGGTCGCGGCGTCGAAGAACATGGTGTCGTTCTTGTCGGCGAGCGCCGCATCGAGGTCGGTGGTCCAACGTGTGATGTTGTAGCGCTTGGCAAGCGCCTCGACCTTCTCGGCGCTGCGGCCGACCAGGATCGGATCGGGCATCACGCGGTCGCCGTTCTTCAGCCGTACACCGCCCTGCTCGCGGATCGCGACGATCGAGCGGATCAGATGCTGGTTGAGCCCCATGCGGCCGGTGACGCCGTTCATGATGAGGCCGAGGCGTTGGGTGGTCATGTCAAATGCTCCTGAAGTGATCTTGGCTGTTCGAGCGGGAGAAGCGCCGACCAGTCCGGATGGACCGACGTCGCAAAGCCCGTTGCATGAAGCGATCCCGTCAGGAGATCGCCGTCGTGAATGGAGAGCCGGATGCCCTGCCCGGTATCGGCGTAGAGATCGGGATCCGCGGCGGCGAACGCCTGCGCTTCAGCGAGAGGCGTGTCGCCAAAGCCGTCGACATAGTGATGGCCGTTGCGTTCGGCGTGGGTGACACCGAGGAAGGCGCCGAGCGCGAGGTCCTGCTGCACGGCGAGGCCGGCTTGGCAGGTGAGGTCCTCGCCGGTGACGAAGAACCTCTCGCCGTTCGCGCTCCATTTCGCGGCGCGCGTCGCGTTGATGATGGACTTGTAGAGCCCCTTGCAGGATTTCGAGGAAATGCCGCAATAGCCGAGCGCCCGCGCTGCCGGGAAGGCATCGTAGGAATCGTCGGCCTCGTCGATGATGAAGCCGTGCGCGGCCAATGCGCCAAGCGGCGATTGCCTCGTGATGTCGCGCGGCATCGGCTGCTCGACATAGAGCAAGCGCGTGGCGATCGGGCGTAGCGCTGCGTCGTGATCGAGCCGGCCCATCAGCGCCTGCAACGCAGCGAGGTCGGCATATTGCTCGTTGGCGTCGAGCGTCACCTTGTAGTCGTGTCCCAGCGTAGCGAGCTCCTTGCCGATGCGGGAGAGCCGCGCCGCGTCGGCTGCGGGATCGCCCGACAGCTTCAGCTTGAAGTATCGTGCACCGGAGTTCTCGCGGGCATCGGCGACGCCGCGCTCGCCTTCGACGGCATCATCAAGGCCTACGGTATGCCTGATGGCAACACGCTCCAGCGGTACCCGGCCGGAGAGAAAGGTGGTGATGTCCAATCCCACGAGGTCAGGTGAGAGTCGCGCATCGATGCCGGCGATGTTGCCGGCCATTCCATCGAAGAAGCTGGTTTCGGCGGCGCGCAGCAACGCATCGAGGATCGCCTTGTCGATCTCCGCCGGACCGTAAGCCGCGGCAAGCGGCGGAATGTTCTTTTTCGCACACGTCGCGACCTGCGCACCGATGCACGAGGCATGCAGATCGAACGCCGTCAAGAATCCGGTCCGTGCCAAATAGAGCCCGCGCGCAATCTCCAGCGAGCGGCGCAGGCCATCGACCGTCTGCGCCGGCGACAATTCCGGCCGCTTGTCGAACCATTTTGGCACCAGCAGCTCGGCGCTGGCGCCGACCGCGACGCCCCTGCCCTCGACCTCGATCTCGGCGCGCACGAACAGCTGCGGCGTCGCGTTGATCGTGATCGCGCCGAAGCGGAACGGCCGCGCGAACTGCACGGGACGTTCGAAGAAGGCGATGTCTCGCAGCTTCAGGCGCACGGGGATGGTCCTGGAAAGGTCGTCATGCCCAGGCTTGTCCCGGGCATCCACGTTCCTCGTCGCGCGGGGCAGGACGCGGATGGCCCGGACAAGCCCGGCCATGACGCTCTGGGAAGTAGAGCTTCTCCCATCGTCTCTAGTCCAATGCCCCTTGCGAGAAGAAATGCTTGCGGATGCGCTGCACGAGTTCGGTAAACACCGGATCGGCCATCACGTCGAGCGAGCGCGGGCGCGGCAGCGGCACGTCGTAGATCGCAGCGACCGCGCCGGGACGCTCGGTCATGACGAGGACGCGGTCGGCGAGGAACACGGCTTCCGGAATCGAATGCGTGATCAGCAGCACCGTCTTCCTGGTTTCGCGCTGAATCCGCATCAACTCGACATTCATGCGCTCGCGCGTCAGCGCGTCCAGCGCGCCGAACGGCTCGTCCATCAGCATGATCTTGGGGTCGTGCACCAGCGCGCGGCAGATCGAGGCACGTTGCTGCATGCCGCCGGAAAGCTGCCAGGGCAGCTTCTTCTCGAAGCCTTCGAGCCCGACGAGCTTCAACAGCGCCTTGGCACGGGCAAGATATTCGTCCCGCGGCAGCCGCTTCATGTCGATCGGCAGCATGACGTTGGACAGGATGTTGCGCCAGGGCAGCAGCAACGCGTTCTGGAAGACGATGCCGACATTGCCATGCGGCGTCGTCACCTTCTCGCCCTCGACCAGGATCTCGCCCGCGGTCGGCGGCAGCAAGCCCGAGATCAGCTTGAGCAGCGTGGACTTGCCGCAGCCGGATGGCCCGACCACGACGAAGAACTCGCCGTCATTGATGTGGAAGTCGAGCGGACGCAGCGACGGCACATCGCCGTCGCGCGTCCGGTAGGTTTTGGACACGCCGGAGAGCTTGATGCCCGAGGCATCACCGGCCCGGTCGTTCACCAGTCTCAGATGCGCGGCCGGCTGGACGTCGATTGGTTTGGTCGCAGGGTTCATCGCAGCGCTCTCCCCCCGTCGTCCCTGCGAACGCAGGGACCCATACGCCGTGCCGGCGCGTCCGGGCACGCGGAGTGAGACCTTTCGTAACAATCGAGGCCGGTGGTAATGGGTCCCTGCGTTCGCAGGGACGACGGCGAATATTGATCGCTCACGAGCCGCTCTTCGGCAGATAGTCGTTGGTGTAGAAGGCCTTCGGGTTGTCCTTGGCCTTGGCATCGAGGCCGCCATATTCGACCATCAGATTGACTGAGTCCGTCATGTTCTGGTCGGTGACCTGGAACGGCCGCTTGCTCTTGGTCTCCGCGGTCCGGTACAGCGGAATCGTCAGCTCAAAGCCCTGCGTCAGCGTGTCGATCTTGCCGCCCTTGGGGTTGGCATCGAGGATCGACTGTGCGGCGGCCTTCGGCTCCTTCTCGGCGGCTTCGACCGCCTTGGTCGTCGCCGACATGAAGCGGCGGACCAGATCGGCATTGGCTTTCACATAGTCGGCATTGGCAATGATGCCCGAGGAGACCATGTTGATGCCGTAGTCGGCGAACTTGATCGGGTAGACGTCCTTGCCGGTGGCGTCCTTGATCTTCATCGACTGGTCCATGACGTAGCCGAGCAGCAGATCAGCCTGGCCGTTGATGACCGCGTTGAGCTTGGTCTGGCCGTCGCCTGCGACGGTCTGGAAGTCGCTCTCCTTCAGGCCGGTCTTCTTCAGGAACAGCGGCCAGATCTGGGTCATGGAATCGGCCGGCGTGATCGCCACCGTCTTGCCCTTGATGTCCTCGGGCTTTTTGATGTTCTTGTCAGCAAAACCCATGGCGGACATCGGTGAGGTCTGCAGCAGCACGCCGGTTGCAACGACAGGCGCGCCCTTGATGGCGGCGCGCATCATGGTGGGAACGTCGACATAGCCGAAATCGGCGGTCTTGGCGGCGACGGCCTGTGTGGTCGCAGCCGAGCCCCGGCCTTCCTGGATTTCGAGCTCGATGCCTTCGGCTGCGTAGATGCCCTTGGCCTTGCCGTAATAGAACGGCGCGTGCTCGCCGTAGACGTACCAGTTCAACATCAGCACGACCTTGTCGGCCGCCTGCGCCGGCACGGCCGCAAAAACCATCAGCGCCACTGATGCAGCCCCAATCAACCGCTTCATCGTCACTCTCCCTTGCCGTTGTTGTTTCGGCCGTTGGTGGCCGTTGTGCTTTAGTTAAGAAGCGAAAATCACGTCCTCGCGCTGGCTGACATGCCAGGGAATGACCAGCTTCTCGATCCTGTCGACGATCCAGAACAGGATCACGCCGAGCAGCGCGAGGATCACCAGGGCCGCGAACATCGTCGGCAGATCGAACGTGCCGATCGAGCGCTGCATCACATAGCCGATGCCGGAATTGGACCCCACGAACTCGCCGACGACGGCGCCGACCACCGCAAGCGTCACCGACACTTTGAGACCCGAGAAGATCGCCGGCAGCGCGTGCGGCAGATTCACCGCACAAAACACCTGGAAGCGGCTGCCCTGCATGGCGCGGGCGAGATCGACCATGTCAGGATCGACCGACTTGAAGCCCTGCACCGCCGAGACCACCACCGGGAAGAAGCCGAGCAGGAACGCCGAGATGACCTTTGGAATGATGCCGAAGCCGAACCAGACCACGAACAGCGGCGCGATCGCGATCTTGGGCACGGATTGCGAGAACACCAGCAGCGGATAGATGTAGCTCTCCACCGTCTTCGAACCCGCAATCAGCATCGCGACGGGAATGCCGAACAGAGCGGATAGCGCGAAACCGCAGACCGTCGCATAGGTTGTCGGCCAGGACTGGCGCAGCAATTCCGGCCAGTCGGTACGCAGCACCGCGACGACGTCGAGAGGCGACGGGATCTGGTAGGCAGGGATTCGGAACAACCGGATGGCCAGATCCCAGGCCACGACGATGAAGACGAGGAACAAGAACGGCCGAACCCAGGCCGCATTCAGCACCTTGGAGATCGCATTCTGCGGCTTCGGCTCGGCCAATTTTCACTCCCGGCAGTCTTCTTCATTGTGGAGAGAAATTAACCCGTTGGATAAATACTGTCCAGAGGATTTACTGTGACGTTTTGCGGCGGCGGTTCCCAGGTGCTTTGGAAATGGAACGGTCGCCTCCGTGTCCCGGACGCGCTGCAGCGCTCTTGCGTTGCTGCGCAGAGCCGGGACCCAGGAGCCACGCGTCCCGTCGATCCATGGGCCCCGGCTCTGCAGCGCACCGCGAAGACGCGCTGCGCTGCGTCCGGGGCACGAGACCGCTCCACTCTCGACGTCATATCAGTGAAAGCGGGCAATAACGGCGGAGATTGAGAAAACGACGGACGATCCGTCCACCAATGCGCGGGACCAGACCGCCCTAAACCGTTTGCGCCACCGTGGCGCGCGACTTCGGCGCCTTCGCGATCTCGAACAGCGCGACCGACTGCCCGGTCAGCGCGGCCAGCACCAGGCCGACCATGTGCGCCAGCCGCTCGTCCTTGGCCTTTTTGTCCAGGAGGTCGCGGCCGAAGATCACGCTGAGGGTCGCCGAGTTCGAGAGATAGAAGAAGCAGAGCCCTGCGATCGAGATGTAGAGCTGCACCGGATCGACTGCGACCTGGAAGTCGCCACTGTCGACGCCGCGCCGGACCACGGTGCGGATCATCTCGACGAAGGGCGAGTGCATCGACTTGACCTTGGTCGAGCGCTTCAGGTGCTTTGCGCGCGCGAGGTTCTCGGTCTGAAGCAGCGACAGGAATTCGGGATTGCGCAGGAAGTAATTCCAGGTGAACTCGATCAGGCGCCGGATCGCCTCGGGCGGCTCGAGGTGCTCGAGATCGAGCCCGCGCTCCTCGCTGCGGATCTTGTCATAGGCGCCTTCGAGCACCGCGAGGTAAAGCTCGTCCTTGTTGCCGACGTGGTAGTAGAGCATGCGCTTGTTGGCGCCGGCCTTGGCCGCAATGCGGTCGACGCGAGCGCCGGCGAGCCCGTGAGCGGAAAACTCCTGCTTGGCGGCTTCGAGAATGCGCAGTCGCATCCCCTCGGGATCGCGCTGCCATTTCAGAGTTCGCTTTGCCTTCGCCAAACCGGGTGCTCGCTGGGTGCTGTCGGTACGCGTGTAACACGCGGGCAGCCCGCCGCATAGTTTCGCGACAGTGAAAGCCAAGCAAGCCGGTTTCGTAGGGTGGGCAAAGGCGCTCTTGCGCCGTGCCCACGTCTTCGCATCAATTGGGCAAAGACGTGGGCACGCTTCGCTTTGCCCACCCTTGTATTAGCGCGCCGGATTAGAATGGCCTGGTTCCGTGAGGAATGGCCCAGCCCGGGTGGCCGCCCGGGCTGGGCCGCCGATCGATCGGATCGATGCCCACCGAAGCCTTGAGGGCTGCGTTTTGTAGCAAGATCGCGGTCGGCACTTCATCGGGACCCGCATGGTTGAACGAACTTCAGGTTCGCATCACAAGGGAGGGTCGAGGAAGATGGCCAAACGTAACACGATCTGTGCTGGAATCGATACCAGCAAAGATAAGCTCGACGTGGCGCTCGATGGCAGTTCGGAGGAGCTGCAGGTCAAGAACACGGCGGAAGGCCACCAGGAGCTGGTGGAGTGGCTGAAGCGCCACAAGGTCAAGCGGGTTGGGATCGAGGCAAGCGGTGGTTACGAGCAGGCGGCGGTCGCCGAACTGCGACGCCAGCGGTTTGTCGTCATCGTGTTTCAGCCGATCCAGGTCCGCGCCTATGCCACGTTCCATTTGCAACGGGCCAAGAACGACAAAATGGATGCCGCATTGATTGCGGCCTGCACCGCCGCGGTCAAGAAGATCCATCCCGCTCCAGACCCCCGGCTGCAGCCTTTTGCCGTGCATCTGACGATGATCGACCAGATCAAGGAGGACATCGCAAAGCTCAAGAATCGGCTGGAGAGCTGCCCTGACGAACGTATCCAGAAGTTCTGGAAGGAGCAGATCGCTCTGTTGGCCAAGCACAGACGAGCCGAGTTCAAGGCCCTGGTGGCAGCGATCCGCAAGCATCGCGATCTCGCCGCACGGCTCGATCTGATCTACAGCGTTGGCGGCAGCGGCTTGCCGACCGCGGTTGCCATCTTGATCAGGATGCCCGAGATCGGTCAGATCACCCGCGAGCAAGCCGCAGCCCTCACCGGGCTTGCGCCGTACGATGACGACAGCGGCAAGCATGTCGGCGCCCGCAGGATTGACGGCGGACGCCAGCGCTTGCGTCAGGCGCTCTACACCGCAGCTCTTCCGGCATCCTTCCGCTGGAATCCGCAGCTCATGGCCCTGTACAGCCGGCTGATCGCCGCCGGCAAGGGCCACAAGCGCGCGCTGGTCGCCTGTGCCAGGAAGCTGATCGTCATCATCAACGCCGTCGTCGCCCGCGGAACACCGTGGGTCGCCGAACCGCCCAGAACCGCGAGTGTGTCCGTCACCTGATCTCGTTTCTTTGTTCGATCAGGCGACCGTTTCTTCGTCCCGACCTGCCGTCAAGACGACGCCGCGCGCCGCGGCCGTCAAGGATGGCCGTCGCGCTCGTCTCACCTCACGTCGACTGCCGCCAGGCCACGCCTTGACGGCCGCAAGCACGGCGTCATGCTCGCGGAAATCGGGCGTGCTTTAATGGTTGCTATGGGAGTCTTCGAACGGAGAAAGCGGCGCTTTCACTCCACCGGCTTCGGCGAGCGCTCCAGCAGGACCGTCTGAATGCCGCAGGTACCGTTGCGCACCGTCATGATTCGCGTGCCGGGCTTGCGGCCGTTGCGGACCTCGGTGACGTCGAGGCCGGCGGCGATCAGGCGGGCGCGCGTGGCGTCGATGTCGGCGACCCGCCAGCTCAGGCCCCAGAGCCGGTCATGCGCAAGGTCGCCGCCGGCGACCGGCCGTCGGACCACCTCGACGATCAGATCGCCGCAGCGGAAGAACATCAGCTGGCCCCAATCCTGGTGCGAGCGGTCGAGCGCCAAATCGAGCCCGAGCCGTGCGCCATAGAGCGCGGCAGCGCGTTCGGAATCCTCGGTGGTGACCACGACGTGGTCGAGTGCGTCGATCGGCGCGATGTCGGTCGCGGGGGAGAGCGGACGCTCGTCGGCCAGTTCGAGGAAGAACATGCGCACGCCGCGCGTGAGTTCCGTGGCGGCGCGCGTGCGCTTCCAGTGCAGGACGGCGCCCGACTCGTCGTCGCTGCTTTCGACCTCGGCAACCGGATCCGGGCTCAAGGCCACTCGCTGCAGCCGCCGCTGCATCCTGCTCATGTCTGCGACACGAAAGCACAGGCTGGCGAGCACGCCCTCCTGGTCGTCGAGCAGCGCGCGCATGCGATCGGCCGTCACGCTGAAACCGCTCGGCGCCATCAATTCGATCGTCATGTTCTCGAGGGTGAACAGCACGCGGTCGGCGCCCTCGCCGGAGTTCTGCCAGGCCGGCGCGCGGGCGAGTAGCGTCTGGTAGGCCGCCTTGGCTGCACCGATATCCCTGACGAGAGCGACGACGTGATCGAGGCCGGTGATCATATGTCCCCCTTTTGATCGACCCTTTTATTGACGTGGAACCAATGCGCCGAAACACGGCGTTTGTCCGGGCTTGGCATTGCCCGGTGATGGTCGTATTCCGGCCTCATGCTGACCTCAAGCGCTTGGGGCGGCAGATTTGCGAATAATTTCAGCGATCCCTGAGCGGAACCGGTGCTACAGTAAGCGCGCCGGCCTGGACCACAAAGCGCATGACGGACAAGCAATGCAGGCTCTCTTCATCGGACAGACCTATATCGACGTCGTCTTCATCACCGACCATATGCCGACCGGGGACGAGAAGCACGTGGCCTCGGACTACGCGGTCTCCTTCGGCGGCAACGCGGTGACGGCGGCGTTCTGCTGCGCCAAGCTCGGCATCGTGCCTGACCTGATCGCTACCGCGGCCAATGACTGGCTGGGGCGCATGTTCCAGGACATGTGCGCGAAATACGCGATCTCGCTGCACGGGCGGAAGGTGAACCAGTCCTCGCTCTCCTTCATCATGCCCAAGGACGGCAAGCGCGCCATCGTCCGCTGCCGCGACGACGAGCACATCCATCCCTTTCCGATGCTCAATCTCGGCGGCTGCCGCGCGCTGCACGTGGATGGTCATCAGCCGGATGCCGCGATCCACTACGCCAAGGTCTGCCGCGAGGCCGGCATCCTGACCTCGCTCGACGGCGGCGGCCTGCGCACCAACACGCATGAGCTGCTGGAATATATCGACGTTGCCATCGTCGCCGAGCGCCTGTGCGAGCAGATGGACCTGACGCCGGAGAAGATGCTCGACTATCTCAAGAGCCGCGGCTGCAAGATCGGCGGCATCACCATGGGCGAGAAGGGCCTGCTCTGGTACAACGAGACAGGTGCGGTCGAGATCATGCCGGCGATGCCGATCCCGCGCGAGCGCGTGATCGACACCAACGGCGCCGGCGACGTTTTCCACGGCGCCTATGTCTATTCCTACCTCGCTCATCCCGGCAAAAGCTGGCGCGAGCACTTTGATTTTGCCCGAGCCGCCTCGACCTTCAAGATCCAGCGCCTCGGCAACGAGGCCGGCTTGCCGACGCTCGTCGATATCGCCAAGGTTCGGCACGAGTTCGAGGTCAGGGTTTAGATCCAGATGGGGCGCGTTTTCGTCGCCGGCAGCATCAACATGGATGTGGTGGCGACCGCCGATCGCCACCCGCGCGTCGGCGAGACCGTCGCCGGCCGCGAGGTACTGTATTTTCCAGGCGGCAAGGGTGCGAACCAGGCGGTGGCGGCGTCACGGCTTGGCGCGCGGACCACGCTGATAGGGCGGCTGGGGAAGGATTCCTTTGGCGCTGAGCTAAAGACGTTCCTCGGCGCGCAAGGCATCGATCTCGGCTCGGTGCGCGACGCCGACACCCACACCGGCACTGCGATCATCACCGTCGCGGCCTCAGATAACACCATCGTCGTCATTCCCGGCAGCAATGCGCAGGTCGGCGCGGATGATGTGGCGGACGTGCCGCTGACGAAGGGTGATGTCGCGGTCAGCCAGTTCGAGATCCCGCTGCCGACGATCGCCGCGTTCTTCCGGCGCGCACGCGAGGCCGGCGTCGTGACCGTGCTCAACCCGGCGCCGGCGCAAAAGATGTCCGGTGAGCTGCTCGCGCTGGTCGACATCCTCGTGCTGAACGAGACCGAACTCGGCTTCCTCGCCGGTGAGGAATTGTCCGACGGCGACGAGGCCGCGAAGATCTTCGATGTCGCGCGAAAACTTCAGGCGCGCGCGGACCAGAGCATCTGCGTCACGCTCGGCAGGCGCGGCGTGCTTGCGCTTGCGGGGCGCGAAGAGGCCGCCGTGCCCGGGCGTGCCGTGAAGGCGGTCGATACCACCGGGGCCGGCGATTGTTTTGTCGGCGCGCTCGCCGCGCAACTGGCTGACGGTGTGCCCTTGCGTGCCGCCCTCGCCTTCGCCAACGCCGCCGCCTCGATCAGCGTGCAGCGCATGGGCGCGGGGCCGTCGATGCCGACGGCCAGGGAAGTTGCTGCTGTGTTGTCGGCGCCCTAAGCCAGCGCGCTCTTCAGGTCAAAGCTTTCGTCCGCAGCCTGCGCCGGCGTGATCGAGCGATTCATGCCCTGCAACCGCCGGCCGAACATGTGGTCACCGGCGCGGTTGATCGATTCGATGCCGAGCAGCGTCTCACCCTTGTAGCAGAACGCGGAGAACGCCTTGTTCGCGGCGCTGCCACGCAGCACGACGCGGTCGTAGCCGGTGGTGAGGCCTGAGATCTGGAGCTTGTCGTCGCCCTGGTCGCTCCAGAACCAGGGATGGCTGTCGTACGGCTTCTTGTCGCCCGTCAGCCGCGCGGCGAGGCAGCGGGCGTGGTCGGTGGCGTTCTGCACCGATTCCAGCCGCAGCGATCCGCCGAAGCGGGGGCTTGCGAACAGCGCGCAATCGCCGATCGCGGAGATGTCAGGGTCAGCCGTCGACAGATATTCGTCGACGATGATGCCGGCGGCGACCGGCAGCCCGGCCTCAGCCGCAAGCTCGATGTTCGGCAGCACGCCGACGCCGACCACGACGAGATCGGCGGGCAGATGCCGTCCGTCGCTCAGGGAGACCCCTGTGACCTTGCCGCCTTCTGCCTCGATCGAGGTCGCCTGCACGCCGAGATGGACGCGGATACCGGCCTCGCGATGGCGTTCCTGAAAATACTCCGACACCTCCGCCGTCACCGCACGCGCCATCACGCGCGGGGCAAGCTCGAGCACGTCGACCTCGAGGCCCTTGATCCGGGCGGTGGCCGCGAATTCGAGACCAATGAAACCGGCGCCGATCACCACGACCCGTGTCTTCGAGGGCATGATCGCACGCAGCGCATCGCTCTCGTCGAGGATGCGCAAATATTTCACGTCGGGCAGATTGGCGTTGGGCAGGTCGAGCAGCCGGTTGCGTGCGCCGGTGGCCAGCACGAGGTGAGCGTAGGCCAGCGTCTCGCCCGAGGCGAGCAGCACCTTGTGGCCGGCGCGATCGATCGACACTGCGCGGCCCGCGATCAGCTCGATCTTCTGGTCCTGATAAAATTTCTCCGGCCGGAACATCAGGCTCTCCGGCCCGGCCGAGCCCTTGATATAGGCCTTGGACAAGGGCGGCCGCTGATAGGGCAGATGCGCCTCGTCATTGATCAGGCAAATGCGCTGCGAAAAGCCCGCCTGGCGCAGCGATGCCGCGACCTGATAGCCGCCATGGCCGGCACCGACGATGATCACCGGACCGTCGCTCATTGGACAGCCCATTTCCGGAAGACACGAGCGTGACCCATGTCGTCTCCTCTCTCGCTGATTTTGGTTGCTGGCCTTACGAGGAGCCGGCGCTCGTGTCCGTCCCTTGGCGAAGGCGGCCCCATTTGAGCCTATCGTTTCGCCCCGCGCAAGGGCGGCGGTCGGGGATTGTCACTCCTCCGCTTCTGCGATTTAGTCGCACGAGCCACCTCATGCCGGGGATATTCCAGATGCCAGCTCCCATCTCCCTGCCCGATGATCCCGCCCTGCTGCGGATCGACGGCCCGATCGCGACCATCACGCTCAACCGTCCCGCCGCGTTCAACTCCATCAATCTCGCCATCGCGCAGAAGCTCGAGCAGCTCGCGGCCTATATCGAAGCCGCTGACGACATCAGGGTCGTCGTGCTCGAAGGCGAAGGCCGTGCCTTCTCGGCCGGCGGCGATCTGCAGACGATTGGTGCCGCCGCCGAAGCGGGCACGGTGACGCCCGTGGTCGGCGAGCTCTTGAAGCACTATCACGCCTTCATCGAGATCGTCAGGCGCATGCCGAAAATTTCGTTATCCAGCGTGCACGGCTCGGCGGCCGGCGCCGGCATGGGCCTCGCCTTCGTCACCGATCTCTGCATCGCCGCTGATGACGCCAAGTTCACACCCGCCTATGCCAAGATCGGAGTGTCGCCGGACGGCGGTTCGACGGTCGGCATCGTCGGCACGGTCGGCTCCCGCCGGGCGCTGCAGATCTTCCTGTCCGAGGACAACTTTACCGCGCAGCAGGCCTATGAATGGGGCCTCGTCGCCAAGACGGTTCCGGCCGCCGAACTGAAGGCGGCCACGCGAAAACTCGCCGAGCGTCTGGCGCAGAACCCGCCGGCTGCAATCGCCGGCACCAAATCGCTGGTCTATCAGGCCGCCACCACGCCGGTGAAGCAGCAGCTCGATGCCGAGGAACACAAGATCATCATGGCGATGAACACGGAGGAATTTCGCAGCGCCGTGAAGAAATTCACGAGCAAGTCAAAGTGACGACACCAGCGCGTACGTTCTACGGCCTTCGTCACGGCGCGACCGACTGGAATCGCGAGGGACGATTCCAGGGGCGGACCGACAATCCGCTGAACGAGGACGGCCTCCGGCAGGCGCACGAGGCCGTGGACATGCTGCGCGGCGCCGGCATCAGCCGAATCGTTGCAAGTCCCTTGGCCCGCGCGGCACGAACGGCCGAGATCATCGCGGCCGCGATCGCGGTGCCGCTGGCGATCGACGACGGCATCATCGAGTTCGACTTCGGAAGCTTTGAAGGCCTGCCTGTCCGCGACCTCATGATCAAGCACGGCGTCACGTCGGCGACGGGCCTCGTCTCGATCCTGCCGGCCGACGGCGAGAGCTGGGACGCCATGACGGAACGGTCGCTGGCTTGCGTCGCCGCGTGGCTCGACCGTCATCCCGGCGACGATCTCCTGTTCGTCTGCCATGACGCGGTGATGCAGGGGATGGCCAACGCGCTGTCCGGCAGCTACTTCAAGAACAGCCACGGCACGCCGTTTCGCTACGTCTGCGACGGCGCGCATTGGCGGGTCGAGCAAGTCGTTACTTTGGACAGATATAGCCCGTCCCCGCCGGCGACTTGAAGCAGCCGACCGATTCCGGCAGCACCTTCTGCGGCAGCCACAGCACCACGCTCGGGAAGTAGATCGCGAATGCGATCGTCCCCAGGAACACCAGATAGATCGGCAACGCAGCGCGTAGCGCTTTCGCGAAACTTATGCCGACGAATTTCGACGCCATCAGCAGCACCAGCCCGTAAGGCGGCGTGATCAGGCCGAAGGCGAGCGTGGCGATCAGCACCACGCCCATATGGACGCTATTGATGTCACCGGCCTCCGTCAGTGTGTTGACCAGCGGCATGAAGATGATGATGGTCGGCACCGGTTCGATGAAGTCGCCGACGATGGTGAAGAGCAGCACCATCAGCAGCATGATCAGATGCGGATCGTTACCTGCCATCGAGGTGATGATCTCGGCGATGTAGCTCGCACCCCGCAGATAAGCGAGCATCCAGCCGAAGGCATTGGCTGCGCCGATGGTGACCAGCGGCAGCGAGAAGATCAGTCCGGCAATGCAGAAATCGTAAGGGATACTCTTGATGTGCCCGCGATTGAGCGCGGGAATCACGACCAGGACGATCCAGACCACGGCGACCACGCCGGCTTCGGTCGGCGTGAACCAGCCGGTCAGGATGCCACCGAGCAGGATCACCGGGATCATCAGCGGCAAGGCCGCATCGCCGGCCGCGAACACCACCTGCCGCAGCGGCGCGCGCGGCTTGCGCAGGCCGGAGGGGCCGAAGAAGTAGCAATAAAGCATCAGACCGAAGCCGATCATCAGGCCGGGCACCACGCCCGCCATGAACAGGCCGGCGATCGAGACGTTGCCGACCGCGCCATAGACGACGGCGGTAATGCTCGGCGGCACCAGCGCGGCGATTGTGGAGGCCGAGGCGATGATGGCGGCGATGAAGGCCGGATCATAGCCTTCGCGCTTCATCGGGCCGCCCAGCGCCCGGCTCATCACGGCGACGTCGGCGGTGGTCGAGCCCGACATTTCCGAGAAGAACATGCTGAAGACGACCACGACCTGCGACAGCCCGCCCCTGATGTGACCGACCAGCGATACCGAGAGATTGGCTATTCGCACCACCACATTCGCCGAACTCATGAGCTCGCCGACCAGCAGGAAGAACGGGATCGCCAGCAGCGCCTCGGAATCGACGCCGTCAAAGATCTTCTGGATGATGGCGGCGAGCGAGACGTCGGACAGGATCGCGCCGATGAAGACACCGGCCATCAGCGAGAACGGCACCGGCACGCCGAGATAGCCGAACGACAGGAAGCAGACCGTCATCAACGCCAGGACAACAGGTGCGCTCATAGCTGCGCCCTCGCCTGCGCGTCGGTGACGATGGGCGTTCCATCTTCCTCGGGCGGCTCGGGATGATCAAAGCCGTTGCGCAGGCCGTTGACCAGCTGCTCGATGGTGAACAGGCCGATCAGTACGCCCGAGAGCGGAATGATCGCGTAGAGCGAGGCGATCGGGGTGCCGGACGGCAACCGAAAGCTGCCGAAGCCGCGCAGATAATTCTGATAGCCGTACCAGATCAGGCAGAACGCAACCCCGAGCACGACGATGCGGATGATGACTTCGACGATCATGCGCGACGTGCCGTGCATCGCCTCGGAAATCGCGGTGAGATAGAGGTGGTCGTTGCGCCGGGTCGCAGCCGCCGTGCCGACGAAGATCGCGTAGATGAACAGCGTCGAGGTCACCTCCTGGAGCCACAGCCAGGGATGACCGATGGTCCGGGTGACGATGTCGGCGGTGACCGACAGCGAGAAGCCAAAGCAGAGCACGCCGCAGAGGATCATCAGCGCGAGCTCGAGCCAGTCGAGCCCGCGCCATTTCAGGTGGCGTTGGCGATGCACAAGCAGTTTGTCGGCGATGGCCATTAGTCCCCCGTCCCAAAGCTATCGGATGTGACAGCTGCGAAGCTGCCGATCACGCTCGGCCTGCATGGTTCGAGGCGCCCGCTTCACGGGCTCCTCACCATGAGGGTCTAAAATCTCGCCGCGAAACGAGACCTCATCCTGAGGGCCCGCCGCAAGGCGGGCGTCTCGAAGGATGGCCGCAAGCGCCCTAGTTAATCGACCGGATCAAGTCCTTGACCTTCTCGGCGTGCGGGCCAAGCTCCTTGGCGAGCTTGTCAAGATAGGGATCGGCGACCGCCGTGAAGCTCTTCTTGTCGACGTTGTCGACGATCTTCACGCCCATCTTCTTCAGCTTTTCGGCGGCGGTGCGCTCCAGCTCGAACGCCTTCGCCGGCTCTTTGGTGCTGATCTCGTTGGCCGCGGTCTGCACCCAGCCCTTTTGCTCGGCCGAGAGGCTCTGCCAGAGCTTGTCGGAGATGAACACCAGCGCGTTGTTGGCCTCGTGCTCGGTGATGTTGAGGACCGGCGCGACCTCGTAATGCTTGTTGACGAGGTAGACGTTGATGCTGTTCTCGGCGACGTCGACGACGCCGGTCTGCAGGCTCGTGTAGACGCTGCCGAACGGCATGTGCACGGTCTGGGCACCGTAGGCCGGGAACATGGTGTCCTCGGTCGCGGTCGCCTGCACGCGGACCTTTGCGCCCTTGATATCGGCCACATTGCGGATCTCCCGCTTCGCGTACATGTGGCGCACGCCCTGCGAGCCGGTCGCGATCACATGCAGGCCCTGGGTGGTCTCGTCGATCATGGCCTTGAGCGCTTCGAACACGCGGGGATCCGCGAGGCCCTTGACCACGTGGTTCTCGTCGCGGAACAGATAGTGCAGCGACATCACACCGGCTTGCGGCGAGATCGTCGCGGTGTTCGCAGAGGAGATGATGGAGAATTCGACATCTCCGGCTTTCACGAGTTGGAGCACTTGCGGCTCCTGCCCGAGCTGCGCGCCCGGATACTGGTCGATGATCATGGTGCCTTTGCTCAACTCCTTGAGCTTTTCGGCAAAGATGTCGCCCGCGATGGAATAGCCGGTGTTGCGCGGCTGGTCGTAGGCGAAGCGATAGTGCTTCGCCTCCTGCGCCCCCGCCCCGGTCACGAACAGCACGGCGGCCGCAGCCGCCAACCCACGCATGGATCGTGCAATCATCGTTTCCCCCTGTGTTATGCCCGCCGCTTGTGCGGTCTGGGCGTTCGTCGTTCGGTCAGCTTGTCTCGGTCTTCCCAGTCCTCTGCATGAAATCGAAGTCGCAGCCCTCGTCGGCCTGCATGATGGTCTCGTTGAACAGCCAGGCATAGCCGCGCCGCGCTTCATCGGGCGCGGCCGCCGGCTTCAATGCAGCGCGCCGGCGCTCCAGCTCGGCCGCATCGACCAGCAGCTCGATGCTGCGCTTGGCCACATCGAGGCTGATCATGTCGCCGTTCTTCACCAGCGCCAGCGGCCCGCCGACGGCGGATTCCGGGGTGATGTGCAGAACGATGGTGCCGAACGCGGTGCCGCTCATGCGCGCATCGGAAATGCGCACCATGTCCTTGGTGCCGCCGCGCGCCAGCTTCTTCGGGATCGGCAGGTAGCCCGCCTCCGGCATGCCCGGCGCGCCCTTCGGGCCGGCATTGCGCAGCACCAGCACGTCGTCGGCGGTCACGTCGAGATCGGGATCGTCGACCCGCAAGGTCATGTCCTCGACGGATTCGAACACGACGGCGCGGCCGGTGTGCTTCAACAGCTTGGGACTCGCGGCCGATTGCTTGATCACCGCGCCGCGCGGCGCGAGATTACCGTGCAGGACGGCGAGGCCGCCTTCCGTCTTGATCGGATTGTCGCGCGGACGGATCGCATCCTGGCCCGGCACGTCCTCCGCATTGGCGACGACGTCGCGCAGCGTTTGGCCCGAGATCGTCTTGGCATCGAGATCGACGAGGTCGCCGAGTTGCGCCAGCAGCTTCGGCACGCCGCCGGCGTGATGGAAATGCTCCATATAGTGCTCGCCCGACGGCTTGAGGTCGACCAGCACCGGCACCTCCCGGCCGATCTGGTCGAACACTCCGAGATCGAGCCGATGCGGCGAGCGATGCGCCATCGCGGTCAGATGGATCAGGCCGTTGGTGGAGCCGCCAATCGCCTGGAGCACGACCTGCGCGTTCTTGAAAGACGCGGGTGTCAGAAGCTCGCTCGGCTTCGGCCCCTTGGTCTTGGCCATTTCGGCGGCAACCTTGCCGCTCGCTTCCGCAAGTCGGAAACGTTCGGCATGCGGCGCCGGGATCGTCGCGCTCATCGGCAGCGACAGGCCCATGGCTTCGATCATGCAGGCCATGGTCGAGGCCGTGCCCATCACCATGCAGGTGCCGACCGACGGCGCGAGGCGGCCGTTCACTGCTTCGATTTCGACATCGTCGATTTCGCCGGCGCGATACTTGCCCCAGAGACGGCGGCAATCGGTGCAGGCGCCCAGCACCTCGCCCTTGTGATGGCCGACCACCATCGGCCCGACCGGAATGACCACGGTCGGCAGGTCGGCGCTGATCGCGGCCATCACCTGCGCCGGAAGCGTCTTGTCGCAGCCGCCGATCACGATCACCGAATCCATCGGCTGGGCCCGGATCATCTCCTCGGTGTCCATCGCCATCAGGTTGCGCAGATACATCGAGGTCGGATGCGCAAAGCTCTCGGCGATCGAGATGGTCGGAAACACGAACGGCATCGCGCCCGACAGCATCACGCCGCGCTTGGCGGCTTCGATGATCTGCGGAACGTTGCCGTGGCAGGGATTGTAGTCGCTATAGGTATTGGTGATGCCGACGATCGGACGCTCCAGCGCGTCGTCGGAATAGCCCATGGCCTTGATGAACGCCTTGCGCAGGAACAGCGAGAAGCCGGCATCGCCATAGCTCGTCAGACCCTTGCGCAACCCACTCGTCATCATGCCACTCCTGAAGTTGCCATTGTGGTACAGCCTGAACGTGGATTGTCAATAAGCCTGGTCCATATTGTCGCATTTTCCGCCCATAAGCACCTTCTTCGGCACAAATTATTGACAATCTGTCCCTTGCCTGCTCCACAGGGCGAGCCGGCCAGACGCCGGGAGGCCGAAGGCATGTCCGACATTCGCACCGCAGACAGCACGCCGGTCCGGCGCGACGATCCGGACGACGTCGTCGCGCGGCTGGAGGAGGACATCATCTTCGGTCGCCTGCCGCCGGGCGCGCGCCTGACTGAAGACGCGCTGATGTCGCGCTACGGCACCTCCCGCCACTTCGTGCGGCAGGCCTTGGTGGATGCGGAGCGGCGCGGCATCGTCCGCCGGGAGAAGAACGTCGGCGCCACCGTCCGGTTCTACTCGGCCGAGGAAGTCCGGCAGATCTACGAGGTCCGGGAGATGCTGACGCGGCAGGCCGCGTTGATGATCCCGCTGCCCGCGCCGCGAGTGCTGATCGACGAGCTCTCCGCGCTGCAACGACAATATTGCGCGAAGGCCGATGCGCAGGATCTGCGCGGCATCCACGAAGCCAATGACGCCTTCCACCTCGCGCTGTTCTCGGCCTGCGGCAATCCCTATCTGGTCCGCTCGCTCCAGGACTACATGAACCTGACCCTGCCGATGCGCGCCAAGAACCTCGCCGACCGCGAGGGGCTCGCGCAATCGCGGCGCCAACATGAGATGATGATCGAGCTACTCAGGGGACGCGACAGCTGGGCGCTGGCGCAGTTGTGTGTCGATCACATGCAGTTCAGCAAGAGTGATTACCTGGCGAGGATTGGAGGGGCTAGCGCGTAGACCGATCGAGCTGCCGTTGGACGACGCTGAAGATCCGTTCAGTACCGCCTCAACAGCCCACGATCCACGCTCGCCTCGCCATAATCGGCGCAGGCCCTTTTCGGGTTTCTGATCAAGTCCGTGCGGATGCGCCTGAAGGTCTTGCTCGCCGCGTCGGACACTTCAGGGCGGAATTTGCCGGGATCGTAGCTCTCGCCGTCGCGGGCCCTGATGGCCGCGGCATAGGCGTCGATCATGGCCATCGCGACGTCGGGACTGCCGAGTAGCCGGGCGCCGAGCTGAATGCTGCCGCTGCCATCGACCTCGTAACCGTCGCATCGCTGTTCGAGCACCACCGATGCCGTGACAAGCTGGTCGAGGAATGCCGCCTCGGCCTCGGTGAGGGGGGCGGCTAGCGTCGGTCTGGAAACCATCATCGCGAATATCGCGACTGACAATTTGATTTTCATTGCCGTGGCTTTCGCTGCCGCCTCTGCGGCGTCATCAACGCAATCGTTGCTGAATTCCGATCGCACAGATCGAAAGCCGAAAAGCTGGAGTACCATTGATCCACATCAAGGGGCGGGACACCAGAACAAAGCGGCGGCGCCGGCTGACCCGAACGAAAAACCACGTGCCGCTTGACAAGGCAGGGACGCATCGCGGACGGTCGCTAGGCAGCGCGTCCCGTCGCACGCATATCGGCCTCGCGTCGCAAAGCCGCACACTCAGCCTCGAACTTCCGAGAGCCTAGTTCGCCGGCCACGAGCCGCGCCGCATGAATTTCCGCCGAGGCGCCTCGAACGTCATCATGCGCCAATTGCAGCTTCGCGATCCGCAGCCTCAACCTGACGGCCTGCACTCGCCCGTCGATGCTCGACCACAATTGCCGGCCCAGATGCAGATGTCGCAGTGCTGCCTCATAGTCGTCGCGCGCATGCGCGAGGACCGACTGCGCTTCGTTCGTCAATGCCCGGATCGACGGCATCGGCCACCGGTCCGGACTTCCGGAGAGTTCCTCGATCAGTTCAAGCGCCTGCTCACGACGGCCCGTGTGCGCGGCCGCGAGTGCAAGATGTGCGAACAGGATCCCACGCCGCTGCAGGGTCCACCAGGACTTTCCGATCAGACTGCGCTCGAGGCTGGCGTAAGCCGCCTCCGCTTCACCGCGTTCCAGCAACAGCATGGCGCGACCGGGTTCCGGGCACCAGCCGAGCGCGTAAGCCTTTTCATAGGCCTCGAGCGCGTCGTCTTCATTGCCGATCGCTGCGTAAACGTCGCCAAGCACGCGATTGGCGTCGCCGATCGCCCAAGGCGCATCACCGGTGAGCCGTGCCAACGAGTCCTGAATTCGGAGCAAAGCTTCGCCGAGCGAGCCCCTGACACCGAGAACTTCTGACCGATGAAGCTGGCAGGAGCCGGACAATTCCATCCCGCTCTCGGTGCAATATTTCTGATAGCCCAGCGTCCACTGGTCGGCCCTCGCCCAATCTCCGAACATCCGCGCCGCCCACAGGATGTTGCAGTAGAGGATGCCTCCGACGATTGGATCGATATCGCCACTGGAGAGCGCCATCGCAGCGGCGAGGTCCTGATCCGCTAATCCAGCACGTGTATCGCCAAGACACAGCCGGTAGAACCCGCGATAAGCAAGACTCAGCGCCTCGATGCCAATAGCGTTCTTGTGCCGGACCGTGCTGTACGCGACATCAGCAAGTGAAAGCGCCTGTTCAGGCTCGCCCTCGAACGCGGCGACCTTCGACTTCATCCAGAGAATGAGCGCAGTCGTGGCGGGATCCTCGACTTCGGAGGCCCAATCTTCCGCCCGTGCCAGCCAGCCCTTGGCAATCGCCGCCTGGCCGCGCTCGAAGTGCAAGCCGGAGAGCGTGACGGCGTCGACGACGGCCAGCGGGACGTTGCCGGCCCTGGTATGGGCGGCAACTGCACGAGCCAAAAGAGGCAGGGCCGCATCGGCCTTGCCAGCGCATTGCAAGGCCAGCGCCCATTGGTGCAAGTCGGCGCCATCAAGCGGTTCGACGGTATCGGCCGCCTCGAACAACGCTGCGGCTTCGTCCCAGGCTTGCACGGCAGCGGCGCGTTGCGCTTGCGCCCGCACGTCCGGGGCCTGCTCGTCCGTCGTCTCGGAAGCGGCGACCTGCATCTCGGATACGCCGTCGATGCAGAAACGATATCCCCTGCCCGGCATGTTCCGGATGGCACTATCCATGCCACCCTTGCGCAGCACGCCACGCAGCATGCTCACCGCCCGCTGCAACGAATTGTCGGTGACGGTTACATCAGGCCAGAGGGTATCGAGCAGCTCTTCCTTGGTGACGACCCGATCCCGGTTGCGCGTCAGGTAGACCAGCAGATCGAACACACGCGGCTGCAACGCGACTTCCCGCTGCGCGTGGATGAGCGCACGGCCCTCTTCATCGAGCTCGAAGGGTCCAAACCTGAGGGTCATATCGTTAAGTCCAGGCGATGCGGAAAAGGTTCAGACAAGGATCAGGCAATGATCAGCCCGCGGTAAGGACGGTCAGCACCGGTCGCCTCTATAGCTCCTCACGGCCTGGGTCGCTTCCGCCCCGCAGGCAAAAACCCCGAGGAGATGTCTGATGGAACTCTATGTCATCCGCCGCCCGAGCGCCTGGGCAAATTTGAGCGAACTGGAAGCCGCCGGCGCGAGGTCCGCTCGGATCGGCAACGAGCAGATGTCCCACCGCGTCCGTTGGATCCGCAGCTATGTGGTCCATGAGGCCGACGGCCGCATCGGCACCTTCTGCATCTATGAAGCGCGCGATGGGGAGTCGATCCGCGAGCATGCACGGCGCGTCGGCATGCCGGGCGAGGAGTTCTACAAGGTTGCCACGACAGTGGTCGTCCGCGGCGATCCCACACCGCAGACGGCCGCCGCCGAATAGCAAATCAGCGCGGGCGCCGTCATCGACTCGTGATTCCACGAAAGGATAAGAAAATGTCCGTTCAGTCTCAGGCGCCGCCCGCACTGAGCCCCTCGCAGCGGTATCTCGCCGGCATCCTGTTGCGGCTTCGCCGGCTCATCAATCAGTCTGTCGCCAGCATGCTGGCGAACCGCGAGAAGGCCGCAATGCAGTTCGCGAAAGGTTGCGGCGGCACCACGGCCAGCGGTGATGGCACGGTTCGAGACACGCTTCACGATCAGAGGATTTGCATTTCCAGCAACAGCTTCAATTCGAGGAGATAGTCATGAATTCTTTCTTCCAATCCGACGCTTCCGAAGCCAAGACCTCCTATTTCAAGAATTTCAAACTCGGAAATTTCAAATCCAGAACCGCCGCGCTGGCGATCGGGACGATCGGGGCCGTCCTGATGTCGCTTGTTCTGGCTTCGGCTGCGACGACGTTCGGCGACCATCGCACCGAGGGCGTGAGCGGCGGCGCAATGGTCCGGAAAAGCCCCGGCAAATGCAAGGCCGCGACGGTTCCGACAGCCTTTGCAACCTGACGAAGGCGGCGGTGACACGCCCGCTGAAACAGCCGTTCAAGCTCTCACCACTGAACTGGAAACTCTATCATGTCCATCACCATGCAAAACGGACCTACACAGACGGCAAGCTCGCTCTTGGCACGAAGCTTCGTGCTCGGCTATGGCCTCCTTGCCTATCTCATCTTCTTCGGGACCTTTCTCTACGCCGTCGGCTTCATTTCGCGGTTCATCGTGCCCAAGACGATCGACAGCGGCGTGGCTGGTTCGACCGCACAGGCCCTCTTGATTGATCTCGCGCTGATGTCCCTGTTTGCCGTCCAGCACAGCGGCATGGCTCGCCAGGGCTTCAAGAAGCTGTTCGCCGCCTTCGCCTCACCCGCGCTCGAGCGCAGCACCTATGTGCTGCTGGCAAGCCTGAGCCTGATCCTGCTGTTCTGGCAATGGCGTCCCATCACCGCCGTGGTTTGGGAGATTGAGACGCCGGTGGCAGCCTACGCCGCTGTCGCCGGCAGCTTCGCCGGCTGGCTCATCGTGCTGTACAGCACGTTTCTGATCAGCCATTTCGAATTGTTCGGACTTACGCAAGTCGTCAGCCACTTTGCGGGGCGGCTCGCCGAGCCGATGAAGTTCAGGACGCCGGGCCTCTACCGCCTGATCCGGCATCCTATCTATCTCGGCTTCATTATCGCGTTCTGGTCGACGCCTACCATGACGCTCGGGCACATGCTGTTCGCGATGGTGACGACGGCCTACATCTTCGTCGGCATCTGGTTGGAGGAGCGCGACCTGATCACTCTTTTCGGAGATCAGTACCGACACTACAGGGAGAAGGTAGCGATGCTGCTCCCGGGCCTGTTCTGATCCGGCGCGAAGCTACGGTTTGAGCGGCCAAGCAGAGCTCGGCCGCTCTGGCCATGTCGAGCGCGCTCCCTAGCGCTTCTTCCAGTCGATGATCCGGCTCGGGTCCGCATCGAACTCCATGCTGCAGAACGTGCCGCCCTGGAAATAATCCCCGACCGGATCCGGCTTCAGCTTGGCCTGCTCGGCCATCGCGTGCTCGCGGAAATCTTCGGCGCGGCCGGTGGGGCGATAGCCGAGTTCATAGGCGCGGTGGTTGTCCCACCAGGCGCGCTCGTTGAGGGAGGCGCCGTAGAACACCTCGAAATGGATGTCGGGATGCTCGAGCCCGATGCGGCAGAGCTGCACGAGGTCATCGGGCTTGAGCCAGATGGCGAGCCGGCGTTGGTCGAGCGGCATGTCGCCGAAATTGCCGATGCGCAGGCACGTCACCTTCAGCCCGTGCTTGTCGGCGTAGAGCGCGCCGACGGCTTCGCCGAACACCTTGCTGACGCCGTAGCGCCCGTCGGGGCGCGGGGTCACGTCGGCGCCGATCCTGTGGTGTCGCGGATAGAAGCCGACGGCGTGGTTCGACGAGGCGAACACCACGCGCTTGACGCCCTTGCGGTACGCGGCCTCGAACAGATTGTAGCCACCGATGATGTTGGCCTGGAGGATCTGGTCCCAGGTGCCTTCGACCGAATAGCCGCCGAAATGGATGATGCCGTCGACGCCCTCGCATATCGCCTCGCACTGCGCGAGATCGGCGAGGTCCGCTGCCTTGAACTTCTCGTTCGCGCCGAGATCGGCGGGCGGCTTGATGTCGGACAGCAGGAGGTCCGAATAGATCGGCGGCAGCAGTTTTCGCAGGCTCGTGCCGATTCCGCCCGAAGCTCCCGTCATCAAAATACGCGGCATGTCTTCCCTCACCGTTGGTGACCAATTTGCCGTCACGTGTCCCTAATGATAGCAGGATTGTCCAGAGGGAACGAAACGTGAGAACCGACATGAATGAGGCATCGTCCCACACCCAGGAACGGCCAGGCTGGCGGCCGGCGACCTATTACCCCGACCCCGCGATCATGGCGCTCGATCCCCGCTTCGAAAAATACTGGTTGAAACTGTCGGCGGTGGAACGGCTGGCGACCGGCCTGCGCTGGGCCGAGGGACCGGTGTGGTTCGGCGACGGGCGTTATCTGCTCTGCAGCGATATCCCAAACCAGCGCATCATCAAATGGGAGGAAGAGACCGGCGCGGTCTCCGTGTTCCGCAAGCCCTCCAATTTCGCCAACGGCAACACGCGCGACCGCCAGGGCCGGCTCGTCACCTGCGAGCACGGCGGGCGGCGCGTGGTGCGCACTGAATACGACGGCAGCATCACCGTGCTGATGGATCAATTCAACGGCAAGCGGTTGAACTCGCCGAACGATGTCGTTGTTAAATCGGACGGATCGATCTGGTTCACCGACCCGACCTTCGGCCTGCTCGGCAATTACGAGGGCTACAAGGCCGAGCCCGAGATCGACCCGAACGTCTACCGGCTCGATCCCGCGACCGGCAAGGCGACCATCGTCGCAGAGGGCGTGCTCGGGCCGAACGGGCTGTGCTTCTCGCCGGACGAGAGGATATTGTACGTCGTGGAATCCCGCGGCGTGCCGAACCGCAAGATCCTCGCCTATGACGTTTCGCCCGACGGCACCAAGATTTCCAACAAGCGCGTCCACATCGACGCAGGTCCCGGCACGCCGGACGGCATGCGCTGCGACATCGACGGCAATCTCTGGTGTGGCTGGGGCATGGGCGATCCCGAACTCGACGGCGTCGTGGTGTTCGCGCCCGACGGCGTGATGATCGGCCGCATCGCGCTGCCCGAGCGCTGCGCCAATCTCTGCTTCGGCGGCGTCAAGCGCAACCGCCTGTTCATGGCGGCGAGCCAGTCGATCTACGCGTTGTATGTGAACACGCAGGGTGCGCTCGGCGGCTAGCGCCGCACTCGTAGGGTGGGCAAAGCGAAGCGTGCCCACCACTGCTCGCTTGTGGCGTGATGGTGGGCACGTCGCTTCGCTCCTTTGCCCACCCTACGGCACCTCGCCGTGTCGCGACACGCCGCCCAAAACAAAAACGCCGGAGCGGTTGCCCGCTCCGGCGTCATTTGTTCAACCGCTAAAAACTTACGCCGCGTTGAAGCCGGCGACGGCCTTCACTTCGAGGAAATCCTCGAGGCCGTACTTGCCCCACTCACGTCCGTTGCCCGACTGCTTGTAGCCGCCGAACGGCGCGGTGCGGTCGTTGGGCACGCCCTGGAGGTTGACGTTGCCGGCGCGGATCTGGCGGCCGACGCGCTTGGCGTCTTCGACCGAGGCACCCGTGACGTAGCCAGCGAGGCCATACGGCGTGTCGTTGGCGATCTGCACGGCTTCGGCTTCGTCCTTGGCGCCGATGATGGTCAGCACCGGTCCGAAGATTTCTTCACGAGCAATCGTCATGTCGGGGGTGACGTCGGCGAAGATGGTCGGGCGGACATAGAAGCCCTTGTTGACGCCTTCGGGCAGGCCCGGGCCGCCGGCGACGAGCGTTGCGCCCTCGTCGATGCCCTTCTTGATCAGGCCCTGGATCTTATCCCACTGGCCGCGGTTGACGACTGGACCGATGGTGGTGCCTTCGGCGCGGGGATCACCGGCCTTGGTCTTGTCGGCGACGGCCTTCGCGATCGCGGCGACGTCCTTCATCTTGGACAGCGGCACGATCATGCGCGAGGGTGCGTTGCAGGACTGGCCGGAGTTGTTGAACATGTGCATCACGCCGCCAGTCACCGCCTTCGTGAGGTCGGCGCCTTCGAGGATGACGTTCGGCGACTTGCCGCCGAGCTCCTGGCTGACGCGCTTCACGGTCGGCGCGGCGCGCTTGGCCACGTCGATGCCGGCACGGGTCGAGCCGGTGAAGGAGATCATGTCGATGTCGGGGTGCTCGCTCATGGCGGCGCCGACCTCGGGGCCGAGGCCGTTGACGAGGTTGAACACGCCCTTGGGCACGCCGGCTTCATGGAGGATCTCCGCGAAGATCAGCGCCGAGGTCGGGGTGAACTCCGACGGCTTCAGGATCATGGTGCAGCCGGCGGCGAGCGCGGGCGCGACCTTGCAGGCGATCTGGTTGAGCGGCCAGTTCCAGGGCGTGATCATGCCGACCACGCCGATCGGCTCGCGCAGCACCATGGCGGTGCCGACCGGCTCCTCGAAATGATAGTTCTTGAGCACGTCGAGCGTGGTCATGAGATGGCCGAGGCCGGCGCCGGCCTGGAGCTTCTCTGCCATTGGCAGCGGTGCGCCCATCTCGTCGGACACGGCGGCGCCGATCTCCTTGAGGCGGCCCTTGTAGACCTCGATGACCTTGGTGAGCAGCGCGACGCGCTCATCACGGCTGGTCTGGGAGAAGGTTGCGAAGGCGCGCTTGGCGGCGGCAACCGCCTTGTCCACGTCGGCCTTGGAGCCCAGCGCAACCTCGTACATCGCCTCTTCCGTCGCGGGATTGACCACGGCGGTCGACTTCTTGACGGCGGGATCGACCCAGGCGCCGTCGATGTAGAATTGCATGCGATTGACCATCGTTAACCTCTTCTTGGGGGCATGTGGGGGCGTTTCGGCAGGCATCCTTGCACGAAAGCGCCGGCAATTGAACCCGCCATATGCGGGGCCAGCGTTGCGGCGGACGCGCGGAATATGGGCGGAGAGACGGGGCGAGGCAAGGCTCTGTCCGGTCGTCATTCCGGGCGCCCTCTCGGCGCGAGCCCCGGAATGACAACCGAGCTTTTTCAGTTACACCGCCATCTTCCGATGCAGCACCGGCGCGCCGGTGGTGAGGCTTTCGGCCGCATCGATGATTGCGTTGGCATCGATGCCGTAGTGTCGATACAGGTCAGCGATCGTGCCGGTCTGGCCGAACTGCTCGACGCCGAGCGCCTCGACGCGGTGGCCGCGGACGCTGCCGAGCCAGCCGAGCGCGGACGGATGGCCGTCGATCACGGTCACGATGCCGCAGTCGCGCGGCAGCGGCGCCAGCAGTTTTTCGATGTGGCTGAGATGCTGCACGCCGCGGCGATCCCGCCGCAATTTCCGTGCGGCGGTCCAACCCGCATGGAGGCGGTCCGCCGAGGTGATCGCGAGCAGGCCGATGTCGCGCCGGCTCTCGCCGACGAAGCCCGTGGCCTCGATCGCTTCCGGCGCCACCGCGCCGGTATAGGCGATCACGACTTCGGCATTGGGGCCAGGCTTACGCAGCCAATAGGCGCCGTCGGTGATGCCCTGCGCAAGCTCCGGCGTCATGATCCGCTGCACCTGCTCGATGCTGCGCGTCGAGAGGCGCAAATACACCGAGCCGCCCTCGCCCGGATCGCGCTGCATGTGCTCAAAACCGAAAGCCATGATCACGGCGAGTTCGTCGACGAAAGCCGGCTCGAACGAGGCGAGCCCGTCCTGCGCCATGCCGATCAGGGGCGTTGCGATCGACTGGTGCGCGCCGCCCTCGGGCGCGAGCGTGATGCCTGAGGGCGTCGCCGCCACCATGAAGCGCGCGTCCTGGTAGCAGGCGTAGTTCAGCGCATCGAGCCCGCGCTCGATGAAGGGATCGTAGAGTGTGCCGACCGGCAGCAGCCGCTCGCCGTTGATCTGGTGCGACAGCCCGAGCGCCGAGAGCATGATGAACAGGTTCATCTCGGCGATCCCAAGCTCGAGATGCTGGCCCTTGGGCGAAAAGTCCCAGTTGAAGGTGGAGGGAATTTTCTCGCTGCGGAATAAGTCCGCCTTCTCGGCGCGCGCGAACAAGCCGCGCCGGTTCACCCAGGGACCGAGATTGGTCGAGACCGTGACGTCGGGCGAGGTCGTGACGATGCGCTTGGCCAGTTCGCTGTCGCCGCGGGCGATCTCATTCAGCACGAGACCAAAGCCCTGCTGGGTCGACATCTGCGGCGACGGCTTGAACGCGAGCTGCTGGGGCACCTCGACGACGGGCGCGGTCAGCCGGCGGCCGTCCTGGTTGAACGGCACGCGCGCGAGGAACGCATCGAGCTCGGCGGCGGATTGCGCGAGGCCTTCATACTTCTCCCATTCATGCCCGGGCCGGATGTTCTGGCTGTCGCGATATTTCTCCATCTGCGCGACCGTCATCAGGCCGGCGTGGTTGTCCTTGTGGCCCTGGAACGGCAGGCCGACGCCCTTGATGGTGTAGGCGATGAAGCAGACCGGGCGATCGTGGTCGATGGATTCGAAGGCGTCCAGCATGCTCGCCATGTCGTGACCGCCGAGGTTCGACATCAGCGCCAGCAATTCCTCGTCACTGCGGCTGTCGATCAGTTTCGTGATCGGCCCCTGGTCGCCGATCTCGTCGTGCAGATGTTTTCGGAACGCGGCGCCGCCCTGGAAGCAGAGCGCGGCGTAAAGCGCATTCGGGCAATTGTCGATCCAAGCTTTAAGCGCCTCGCCGCCGGGCTCGGCGAAGGCCTCGCGCATCAGGCGGCCGTATTTCACGATGACGACGTCCCAGCCGAAATTGCGGAACATGGTCTCGAACTTTTCCCAGAGCCCCTCGCGCACGACGGCATCGAGCGACTGGCGGTTGTAGTCGACCACCCACCAGGTGTTGCGCAGGCCGTGCTTCCAGCCTTCGGCAAGCGCCTCCCAGATGTTGCCCTCGTCCATCTCGGCGTCGCCGACCAGCGCAATCATCCGCCCTTCGCGGCGATCCTTCATCCAGCCATGCGCCTTGACGTAATCCTGCACCAGCGAGGCGAACAGCGTCTGCGCGACGCCGAGGCCGACCGAGCCGGTGGAGAAATCGACGTCGTCGACGTCCTTGGTGCGCGAGGGATAGGACTGCGCGCCCTTGAAGCCGCGAAAGTTCTCCAGCTTCTCGCGGCTCTGCCGGCCGAACAGATACTGAATGGCGTGGAACACCGGGCTCGCATGCGGCTTCACCGCCACGCGGTCCTCGGGGCGCAGCACATGGAAATACAGCGCCGACATGATGGTGGCGAGCGAGGCGGACGAGGCCTGATGTCCCCCGACCTTCAACCCGTCGGCATTGGGGCGGATGTGGTTGGCGTGGTGGATGGTCCAGGACGACAGCCACAGCGCCTTGCGGCTCAGCGCGGTCAAGGTGTCGAGGCGGGCGGTATCGACGGGCATGGCAAAGGCTCCCGGAAAACAGGTGGGGCGATGATACGCCTGCGAGGGGCGCCAAACTTCTCAATTTTTCGCGCAATACCTGATGATATTGGGATATCATACTAATAACTACCCAAAATATGCAGGTTTTATCCCAATGCCAGAGCTAGACGCCATCGACCGAAAGATCCTCGCACTGCTTCAGGCAGACAGCCGGCTGACCATGCAGGAACTCGCCGACAAGGTCGGCCTCTCGGTCTCGCCCTGCCATCGCCGGGTCAAGCTGCTGGAGGAGCGCGGCGTCATCAGCCGCTACGTTGCGACCGTGGACCAGAAGGCGCTCGGCCTGCATGTCAGCGTCTTCATCTCGATCAAGCTGGCGCGGCAGAAGGAGGAGGATCTCAACCGCTTCGCGCGCGCGATCTCGAAATGGGACGAGGTGCTGGAGTGTTATCTGATGACCGGCAACCGCGATTACCTGCTTCGCGTCGTCGCAGCCGACCTCGCCTCCTACGAGACCTTCCTCAAGACCAAGCTGACCCGGCTCGACGGCATCGCCTCGATCGAGTCGAGCTTTGCGCTGAGCCAGGTGAAGTATTCGATCGCGCTGCCGGTGTGATGCCCGCAGTCCTGCTCCGGGCTGTCACAAGGGTGCAATAAACGCCACCGATGGTCCTCGGCGACTGGCACCCGAGCCGAGAGAAGGACCCATGACCGCATCCGACCGCACCCCTGAAATGGCCAAACGCGAGCGCATTATTCGGGAAATGACCGACGATCTCGACGAAGAGCTGGAGATGGAGCTCGACGATGCGCGTCTCGACGAGCTCCTGGAGGAGACCGATACGCTGGGCCCGGCGGTCGACCGCAAGCTCTATTTCCGGGAGTTGCTGCGGCTCCAGGGCGAGCTGGTCAAGCTCCAGGACTGGGTCCAGAGCGAGAAGAAGAAGGTCGTGGTGCTGTTCGAGGGCCGCGACTCCGCCGGCAAGGGCGGCGTGATCAAGCGCATCACCCAGCGCCTCAATCCGCGCATCTGCCGCGTCGCCGCGCTGCCAGCACCGAGCGAGCGCGAGCGCACGCAATGGTATTTTCAGCGCTACGTGTCCCATCTGCCGGCCGGCGGCGAGATCGTGCTGTTCGATCGCAGCTGGTACAACCGCGCCGGCGTCGAGCGCGTGATGGGCTTTTGCACCGACGAGCAATACCAGGAGTTCTTCCAGACGGTGCCGGAGTTCGAGCGGATGCTGATCCGCTCCGGCATCATTTTGGTCAAATACTGGTTCTCGATCACCGACGACGAGCAGCAGTTCCGCTTCACCATGCGCATCAAGGACCCCTTGAAGCAGTGGAAGCTGAGCCCGATGGACGTCGAGGCCCGCAGCCGCTGGGAGCTCTACACCAAGGCCAAGGAGACCATGCTGGAGCATACGCACCTTCCGGATTCACCGTGGTGGATCGTCGATGCCGTCGACAAGAAGCGCGCGCGGCTGAACTGCATCGCGCATCTGCTGAGCCAGATGCCATACCAGGAGGTCGCGCGGGTCCCGGTGGTGCTGCCGGCGCGCGTGCGGAACCCAGATTACCACCGCGGGCCGGTCCCGCCGGAGATGTACGTGCCGGCAAAATATTGAGAAAGGTTTCGTGGGTTGAGCAAAGCGGCTTGTCCGCCATAGCTCGAAGAGCGACGGCGGAAGCGTGCCCACCAATCTCACCAGGAACGCGGATGCATGGTGGGCACGGCGCTCTGCGTCTTTGCCCACCCTACGCAGTACCGTCATCGCCACGGCTGCACGATGATCTTGGTGTGGGCTTCAGGATTGGCGAGATCGGCGAAGGCCTTGGCGACGCCGTCGATGCCGACCTCGGCCGTGACCATCGCCGCCGCATCCACCTGCCCTTCCGCGATCAGCCGCAGCGAGCCTGCGAATTCGTCCGGCGTATAACCGAGCACGTATTGGACGTTGAGCTCCTTCATGATGCCGAGCATGGGTTCGCTCTTGTCGGTCTCCATGCAGACGCCGACCACCACGATCCGAGCATCGCGCGGCGCGCCTTCGAACACCTGCTGCAGCAGCCCGGGCACGCCGACGCATTCGAAGATGATCGCAGGCTTCAGCGCCGGCAGCATGAGCTGGAACGGCGGCCGCGCCGCCTTCTCGGCATCCGACATCTGCGCGTGCTCGGCCCAGGTCGCATAGGGCTGCGACACCCTGGGATCGACGACGATATCGGCGCCGAGCTTTGCCGCTAGCGCGCGGCGCGCCGGCGAATAGTCGGCGGCGACGATGGGGTGCAGCCCCTTGATCTTCAGCGCCGCGATCACCGCGAGCCCGACAGGGCCGCAACCGATGACGAGCGGCACCTCGCCGCCCCGGATGTTGGCTTTCGCCACGGCGTGAACGCCGACTGCGAGCGGCTCGGTCAAGGCCGCATGCTCCGGCGCAAGACCGTTGGGCACCTCGAGCAGGAGCGGCTCGCTCAAGACCATCTGCTCCGCATAGCCGCCGACGAAGTCGTTGGAGTAGCCGATCCCCTTGATGCCCTCCGGCGTCACCAGCGCGGGCAGCGAGCAGACATGCGTCCCCGGTTTGAACTTGCGTTCCGTGCCGGGGGCGTAATCGATGATCTCGCAGCAGAATTCGTGACCGAACACGACGTCACGCGACAGATCCATCGGCGTGCGACCGGTCTTCCTGGCCATCTCCACCATCCGCGGCGCATGCTGGCGCGCATGCAGGTCGGAGCCGCAGATGCCGCAGGCGAGCGTCTTGACCAGCACCTGGCCGGGGCCCGGCTTCGGATCGGCCATCCTGTCGACGACAATCTCGCCGTTCCTGAAAATCGCAGCGCGCATCCGGCTCCTCCCGCATTGTTGGAGCCGTTGATAGCACGTAACAGGGCGCGCGAACTTGCGTCAGGGGTTCGGGGAACGCTCTTCCAGCACCAGCAACTGGGCGCGGCGGATACGCTCGCGATGAGCGATGTAGAGGCCGCTGGCGACGATGAAGGCCGCGCCGACGACCGTCCAGAGATCGGGGACCTCGCCGAAGATGAAGAAGCCGAGAATGCTGACCCACAGCAACTGGGTGTAGGAGAACGGCGCCAGCACCGAGGCATCGCCATAGCGATAGGCCAGCACGATGATCCACTGGCCGACGGTGGAGGCGACGCCGATCACGATGCCGAGCCCGATCGCGGTCCAGCTCGGCGTGACCCAGACGAACGGCACCATCACGGAAAGGATCGCAACGCCCGTGAGCGCAGAATACGCCATCGTGGTGAGCACGGCTTCACGCCCGCTCATCATCCGCGTCAGGATCAGCGCGGCGGCCCAGCAGAACGCAGAGACGATCGGGAAGAACGCGGCGGCGTGAAACGCGCTCGAGCCCGGCCGCAGGATGATCAGCACGCCCGTCAGGCCGATCGCGGTCGCGATCCAGCGTCGCATGCCCACCGTCTCGCTGAGGAAGACGATCGAGAGCGCAGTGACGAACAGCGGCGAGACGAAGCCCGTCGCGGAGGCTTCCGCGATGGGAAGGAAGCGCAGGCCGGTGATGAAGAACAGCGAGGAGCCGAGCAGCGCGGCACCGCGCATCAGTTGCAGGCCGAGCCGCTCGGTGCGCATCGCATGGAGCGGAGAGCCCGGCAGCATCACCGGCGTGAACATCAGCGCGAACGTGACGAAGCGGATCCAGGTGATCTCGATCGACGGCAGGCTGGTCGACAGATATTTCGCGGTGACGTCGGAGCAGCCGAGGAAGATCGTCGACAGCAGCACCAGCGCAATGCCCTTGAAGGGATGGTCGACACGCGCGGGCGCGCGGCGAGCCGTCTGCTTCTTCTCCGGCACGGGCATGGGGATACTGTCGAGCCTTGCGGCTGCGGCGGGCGGCGGTGTCACGGCTGGAACCCGGGAAAATGCGATCGAGAACGGTGGTAAAAAACGACAAATGCGCCGCGTTCACAACTTCCGAAAACAGGATGCCGATATGCGCAGGCCGCCGCGCGCGTCAATGCTCCGTTAATAATGGGCGTTTGTGCATTACAGCATGGGCAGGCTGCGCGGCTTCGGCCCGCGCGGAAACGCCGCATCGAGCGCCGTAATCTCGTCTTTCGTTAGCGCGAGATCACCGGCCGCCGCATTCTCGCCGGCATGTTCGGGGGACGAGGCCTTCGGAATCGCGAACACCGTAGTCGCACGGGTGAGGAAGCTGAGCGCGACCTGACGCGGCGTCACGCGACGCGCCTCTGCGATGCGCTCCAGCACGGCACCGCCCTTGCTGCGCGCATCCGGAAAATCGTCGTGACCGAACGGCGAGTAGGCGACGACGGCGACGCCATGCTGCTCGCACCACGGGATCACCGCATGCTCGATCGCGCGTTCCTTCAGATGATAGAGCACCTGATTGCAGGCGATACGACCTTCGCCCGCGACGTCGAGAATTTCGTCGAGATCATCGGCATCGAAATTGGACACGCCCCAGGATTTGATCTTGCCTGATTTCACCAGCTCCTCGAACGCGGCGACGGTGTCTTCGAGCGGATAGGAACCGCGCCAGTGCAGGAGATAGCAATCGAGATGATCGGTCTTGAGCCGCTTCAGCGAACGCTCGCAGGCGGTGATGGTGCCGCGGCGCGACGCGTTGCTCGGCAACACCTTGGAGACGAGGAACACTTCATCACGGCGGCCCGTGATCGCATCGGCAAT
Organism: Bradyrhizobium sp. TM102; assembly: GCF_009176685.1. Lineage (NCBI taxonomy): Bacteria > Pseudomonadati > Pseudomonadota > Alphaproteobacteria > Hyphomicrobiales > Nitrobacteraceae > Bradyrhizobium > Bradyrhizobium sp. TM102. The sequence continues at coordinate 5,943,654 of NZ_AP021855.1, forward strand.
GACGAGCTCGGCATCGCCATACATCTCGGCGGTGTCGATGTGGGTCATGCCGAGATCGAGCCCGCGCTGAAGCGCCGCAATCGCGCGCTTGCGGTCGCCATGGTCGAGATACCAGGTGCCCTGCCCGATGACGGAGACTTTGGCGCCGGCTTTGCCGAAGAATTTTGTGTTCATGTTAGAGCTCACAGTCCGCCGATATCCGCAACCAGCACGCTGCCAGTCGACGACTCCGTGATATAGAGCCGATTCCCGCTTTCGCCACCGATCGCCACATTGGTGCAATTCGGCCCCTCGCACGACTTGATCCGCGCAAGCAATTCGCCGTTCGGCGCGAACACGAAGACGTGGCCGAGCGAAGCATGGCCGACGAACAGGCGACCCCTGGCGTCCATGGTCAAGCCATCGGGACCGCTGGTGCCGAACAGCGAGCAGAAGCGGCCAACCTTGGACACACTGCCGTCCTTCATGAACGGCAACCGCCACACCGCGTTGTCGCGCGTCATCGCGACGAACAGTACGGTTTCGGTGAGATCGAGCACCAGGCCATTCGGGCTGATGCCGGTGTCGATCAGGCAATCGAGCCGGCCGTTCGATGCGAGACGATACACGCGACCGCTGGGGTCGTGCAGGCCGGTCTGGCCCTGATCGGTGAAATAGATGTCGCCGTTGGAAGCAAGATGCAGGTCGTTGCAACCGCGGAAAGATTCTGAATTGCGCGCGGTCAGGACGGGCTTGATGCGACCGGCGTTGGGGTCGAGCTCCATGATGCCGTGCCTGTAGTCGGCCACCAGGATGCGCCCATCAGATGCGATCTTCAGTCCGTTCGGCCAACCCTCATATTCGATCACGAGCGACCATTCGCCATCAGGCGCGATGCGAAAGATGCGGCCGAAGGGAATGTCGACGATGTAGAGATTGCCGTCGCTGTCGAAAGACGGTCCTTCGATGAAGCTGTCGGTCGGCACATTCGGCCGGTTGGCGTCAGCCCAATCGGTCCGCACGCCCTTGCGGCGGAACTTTTCGGGCATCGCGGAGAAAAGCCTCGTCTCGATCAGGCGCGGCGGCGTTTCCAGGTACATCATTGTTGTTTTTGGGCGTGTTGAGGGGGAAGCCGCGGCACCATAGGGCACAATCGAGGGCGCGTCGATTGGGCCGGGGGAATGGCTGCGTCCACGCCACCCTCGCGTCCCGGACGCGCTGCAGCGTGAAACGCTGCTGCGCAGAGCCGGGACCCAGAAAGGCCAAACACTCGCTTCTAGATGGGCCTCGGCTCTGCAGCGCACCGCTACGCGCTGCGCTGCGTCCGAGGCACGAGGCCTACCCCACCGCGCCCGCGACCTTCGCCTGCTTCACCGGCGCCGTGTCCGTCGCTGCGATCAGGCGCTTCAGTTCCGGAATGCAGGAGCCGCAATTGGTGCCGGCCTTGAGCTTGGCGCCGATCTCGGCAGCCGAGCGCGCGCCGGCCGCGATGGTCTCGCAGATGGTGCCGCGGCCGACGCCGAAGCAGGCGCAGACGACCGGCCCGGTCGAGGCGGCGCCTTCGCCGGACTTGCCTGACAGCAGCATGCGGCGCTGATCGTCGGTGACGAGGTCGGCCACGAACAGGCTCTTCACCACCTCCCAGTCGCCCGCATCATGCGCGGGGCCGACGAACAGGCAGGTCTCGATGCGATCGCCCGCGAACGACGCCGCACGATAGACCCCGCCGCCGAAGTCGCGATAGTCGGCGACGTCCTCGCCGGCGACGCTCTCGAGCCAGGCCGGCCAGCGCGAAAGGTCGGCGTTGTCGGCGAAGAGATAGCCGAAGCCGCCGGTGACCGTGACGCGGGTCCACAACAGGTTCGGCGGCAGATCGAGCTGCTTCCGCGACAGCGCAAAGCCGCGGAAGACGAATTCATAAGGCGCGATCGCGGCCGGCGTCGCCTTGGATTCCGGCTGCCCCGAGAACGGATCGGTGAAGGACTGCACCAGCGCTCCGACGCGGCCATGCGAGGCATTCATTGCGCTCCAATGGATCGGCGCGAACAATGTGCCACGCTGAGTGCCGTCACTGACGACGACCTTCAGGATGCACTGACCGTAGTCGGTGGTCACGCGGGCAAAGCCGTCGTGAACGATGCCGTATTTGCCGGCATCATCAGGATGGATCTCGACGAAGGGCTCCGGCAGATGCGCGCCCAGGCGCTGGCTGAGCCCCGTGCGCGTCATGGTGTGCCATTGGTCGCGGATGCGTCCGGTGTTGAGCCTGAGGGGGCGCGAGGCACCGGTCTCGCCGCGCAGCGACGGCACCTCCGGCGCAATGAACCGGCCCTTGCCGTCATTGGTGAAGAAGCCGCCCTTCGCAAAGAAACGCTCGCTCGACGCCTCGCCTTCGCGCACCGGCCACTGCACCGGCTTCAAGGCATCGAAGGCGTCGTCGGACAGCGAGGTCAGCGCGCCGATATCGAAATCGCGGCTGCCCTCGTTCTCGAACGCCGAGAGCGCGGCGTGCTCTCGGAAGATCTCGGCGGCGGATTTGTAGTTGAAGCTGTCGCCGAAGCCGAGGCGCTTGGCGGTCTCGCTGAGGATCCACCAATCGGGGCGCGCCTCGCCCGGCGCCGGCAGGAACGAGCGCTGGCGCGAGATGCGGCGCTCGGAATTGGTCACGGTGCCCGACTTCTCGCCCCAGGCGAGCGCCGGCAGCAGCACATGCGGACCGGCATCGACCGTGTCGTTGGAGAGCACGTTCTCGGACACCACGAACAGCTCGAGCTTCTTCAACGCCTCGCGCACGAAGTCCGCATCGGGCAGCGACACCGCGGGATTGGTGCCCATCACCCAGAGCGCCTTGACCTCGCCGCGATGGATGGCCTCGAACAGCTGCACCGCCTTCAGCCCCTCATGGGTGGCGATGCGCGGTGCCTTCCAGAACCGCCTGACACGATCGATGTCGGGCGGCGTGAAGCCCATATGCGCGGCAAGCATATTGGCGAGACCGCCGACCTCGCGGCCGCCCATCGCGTTGGGCTGGCCCGTGAGCGAGAACGGCGAGGCGCCGGGCTTGCCGATGCGTCCCGTCGCCAGGTGGCAGTTCAGGATCGCGTTGACCTTGTCGGTGCCCTGTGCCGACTGATTGACGCCCTGCGAATACAGCGTGACGACGCGGTCCGTGTCGCGGAACATCTTGAAGAAGGTGGCGACATCCTGCTCCGAGAGGCCCGTCGCGAGCGCCGTCGCAGTGACGCTGCCGGCGATGCTGCGCGCACGCGCCAAGGCGTCGTCGAAACCGCTCGTGTTCTGCGCGATGTAGTCCTGGTCCAGCGCGCCGCTGTCGGCGAGATGGACAAACAGGCCGGAGAACAGCGCGGTATCGGTGCCGGGCTTGAGACCGAGGAACAGATCGACATCGCTTGCAGTGTCGGTGCGGCGCGGATCGATCACGATCATGCGCGCGCCACGCTCCCCGCGGTTCTTCAGCATGCGCTGGAACAGCACCGGATGGCACCAGGCCGCGTTCGAGCCGACGAACACCAGCAGATCGGCCTGATCGAGATCCTCGTAGCAGCCGGGGACTGTGTCGGCGCCAAAGGCGCGGCGATGGCCGGCGACCGAGGACGACATGCAGAGCCGCGAGTTGGTATCGACATTCGCCGTGCCGACAAAGCCCTTCATCAGCTTGTTGGCGACGTAATAATCCTCGGTGAGGAGCTGGCCGGAGAGATAGAACGCGACCGCATCGGCGCCATCTCGCGCCACGATGTGCTGCATGCGATGGGCGACATGATCGAGCGCATCGCTCCAGGCGACGCGCTCGAGCACGCCCTTGCAGCGGATCATCGGATAGAGCAGACGGCTTTCGAGGCCAACGGTCTCGCCGAGCGCTGAGCCTTTCGAGCACAGCCGGCCGAAATTGGCGGGATGGTCAGGATCGCCAGCGATCGCCGCCCCGCCCATGCCGTCCGGCGTCGCCAGCACGCCGCAGCCGACGCCGCAATAGGGACAAGTCGTCTTGGTGGCACGAAGCGTGGGATCGATCACCGTCATATCAAGCTGCCCTGTCACGCCGGCTCTATCAAGCCGCCTTGGGAGAACGCGCGAACGCGCGACCAAACATCATGTCGGTCCGGATCGCCGCCACCTTGTCGCGATTGCGGATCAGCTCGAGATACCAGAGCGCATCGACGGTATCGCCGATCAGCACCGCGCCGGTGAGCCGGCCGTCGGCGATCACGAGCTTCTTGTAGGTGCCGCGCCTGCGGTCGGTCAGCACCAGGCTCTCGCTGCCCTCCCCGCCCATGAAGTCGCCGGCGGAGAACACGCTGACGCCGGAGACCTTCAAATTGGTCGAGACCACGCTGCCCTGGTAGGCGGCGGGCCGGCCGGCCAGATGCCGTGCCAGCACCCGCGCCTGCTCATAGGCGGGCTCGACCAGGCCATAGCAGGTGCCGCGATGCTCGGCGCATTCGCCGAGCGCGAAGATGTCGGGCGATGCCGTCTGCATCAAATCGTTGACGACGATGCCGCGGTTGACCGCGATGCCGGCGTCTTTGGCAAGCGCCACGTTCGGCTTGATGCCGGCGGCGAAGATCACCGCGTCGGCCTCGATGCGGCTGCCATCGGCAAGCTCGACGGCCTCGACATGGCCATCGCCATGGATGCGGGCGGTCGAGGCACTGAGCAGGATGCGGATGCCCTTGCGCTCGACCAGCATCTTGAGCAGGTCGGCGGCCGGCCCATCGAGCTGACGCTCCATCAGCCGGTCCATCAGATGCAGCAGCGTTACCGGCGCGCCGGCCTTGGCAAGGCCGTAGGCTGCCTCAAGTCCGAGCAGGCCACCGCCAACCACGACGACACGCTTCTTCGCAGCGGCCAGCGTCAGCAAAAGGTCGACGTCGCGCGTATCGCGAAAAGTGTGCACGCCGGCGAGATCGGCGCCCGGCAAATTGAGCCGCAGCGGCGTCGATCCGGTGGCGAGCACGAGCTTGGAATACTCCATGCTCTCCTCGCCCTCGATCTTGAGCTCGCGGCGGCCGGTGTCGATCTCGGTGACGCGATAGCCATAGCGGACCGTGACGCCACGATGGCGCCACCAGTCGGCCGGCCGCAGCTCGATCTCGTGCGAGCCGGTCTCGCCGGCCAGCACGGAGGAGAGCAGCACGCGATTGTAAGCGAGCCGCGGCTCTTCGCCGATCACCGCGACCGCGTAGCGGCCGAGCGAGGTCTTGGCGAGCTCGTCGACCAGACGCGCGGCCGCCATACCGTTACCGACGATGACCAGCGGTTCACTCACGAGGCATCTCCTATTCAGCGGCCTGCGCTTGCGCGCCGTAGGCCTCGGACATCATGAAGCCGGACAGAACGCCGTAGGCGTCGGTCCAGGCCTTTGCCAATTCGGGCGTCCAGGCCTCGCCAAGACCCTTCTCCAGGGTCCACAGCAAGGTCGCACCGACCACGGGATAGTGCTCGGCCGTGGCGCCGTAAGCGACGTGACGCTTGGCGAGCGCGGATGCCGCGGGAAGAACCGTCTCCAGGTTCGACAGGCCGCTGACGACGGCGGCGAGCATCCCCATCAGCTTCTTGCGCTGCTCGGTCATATCTTCAGGGAACATCGCGCGCACGGACGGCGCCACCTCGAACAGGCGGTCGTAGAACAACACGGAGGCAGCTTCCGAAATCGGCGCGACCTTGGCGAAGCTCTGCTGGATGAGAGTGATCTGTTCGGGCGTCATGTGGTTCTCCTGTCTGTTTCGGTTTGCCTTGGTGCGCTTCGTTGCGAACAAGGTTCATGGGTCAAACGTCATCAGAGAGTCTTCTCCCCGCGTACGGGGAGAAGCGACATTCGTGCCAAGTGTCAGACCCGCGCCTCGGCGAGGCTTGAGGCGCCCTCACCCTGCGGGCCGCGACGCAGGTAGAACCACCAGGTCAAGCCGAGGCAGCTGGCGTAGAAGGCGAGATAGATCGCGAGCGCGAGCTGCGGGCCGCCGGTCAGGGCGATCGACTTGCCGAAACCGGTCGGGATCAGGTAGCCGCCGACGGCACCGATCGCGCCGATGAAGCCCACCGCTGCACCGCTCTCGATGCTCGCCGTCTTCAGCGCGAGCGCGCGCGCTGCCTCGCCCTTGCCGCGCACCCTGAACAGGTTCTCTTCGCGGAAGATCGAGGGGATCATGCGATAGGTCGACCCGTTGCCGATGCCCGTCGTCACGAACAGGAACAGGAACATCGACAGGAAGCCGATGAAATCCTTTTGCCCGACGAAGTAGAGCACGCCGACCGTTGCGCCTGCCATCACGATGAAGTTCCAGAAGGTGATGATGGAGCCACCGATCTTGTCGGCGAGCCAGCCGCCGAGCGGACGCGACAGCGAGCCGACCAACGGCCCCAGGAACGCGATCGCAATCGTGATTTGCGGGAACTGGGTCTTGATCAGCAGCGGAAACGCAGCCGAATAGCCGATGAAGGAGCCGAACGTACCGATGTAGAGATACGCCATGATCCAGGTGTGCTTGCGCTTGACGATCGCAAGCTGGTTCTTCACCGACGACTTCGCCGTAGTCAGATTGTTCATGAAGAACACGGCACCGAACACCGCGATCGCGATCGGCAGCACCCACATCAGGCCAGCATTCTGCAGGAAGATGCCGTCGACGGGGGTTGCCTGGAACAGGTTGAAGACGGCGAGCGTCATCAGGATCGGGGTCAGCAGCTGCACGCTGGAGACGCCGATATTGCCGCCGGCTGCATTCAAGCCGAGCGCCCAGCCCTTCATCCGGTCAGGGAAGAAGAAGGAGATGTTGGTCATGCTGGAGGCGAAATTGCCGCCGCCGAGACCTGCGGTCGAGGCGATCAGCAGCATCAGCCAGAACGGCGTATCAGGCTGGCTCACGAAATAGGCAAGCGACAAGGTCGGGATGAACAGGATCGCCGCGCTGAAGATGGTCCAGTTGCGGCCGCCGAACGTCGTGACCGCGAACGTATAGGGAAAGCGTATCAGGGCGCCGATGAGCCCCGGCACAGCGATGAGCTGAAACAGCTGGTCGGTGGTGTAGTGAAAGCCTGCCTGCGGCAGCTTGGTAGTGACGATGCTCCAGATCAGCCAGACCGAGAAGCCGATATGCTCGGCCACGATCGACCAGATCAGGTTGCGTCGCGCGATCGTCTTGCCGGTCGCATTCCAGAACGCCTCATCTTCGGGGCGCCAGTCTGAAATCCAAGTAGGATTCTTCGTCATTGAGTATCCCTTCCAGGCTCACCGCTGCGTCGTTGCAGGCTCCGCCTCACATGGAGGCGCGCTCCGAGGCTTCACCCCGGTGGCGAGTTCACGATGCTGATTGATGATGTTGAGGGACGTCGTCGTTGGCGTCGCGCAAAGACATTTCAATTTCCGTGCCAGTTGCGCGCACACTGGAAATACAGGGATTTCAGGACGTTATTCGCATTGCCAGAAATTCTGGCAGGGCTTTTCCGCACGCTAAATTTGCGATTCGCTCAATCCTTGTGCGACGCACAAGGATTGAGCTAGATGTCGATTATTTGTGCGCAGGCATCCGCTTGCGTTAACTCTTCGTTACGCGGCCTCGACGAAGCGATGACGCTCGTAGAGGAATTCGAGCACGCGCTGGCGGCACTTCAGATAGGTGGTGTTGGTGGCCAGCTCGAGCCGCTTGCGCGGGCGCACCAGCGGCACCTCCAGCACCTCGCCGATCCGCGCGCTCGGCCCATTGGTCATCATCACGATGCGGTCGGACAGCAGCACGGCCTCGTCGACGTCGTGAGTGATCATTAAAATGGTGTTGCCGAGCTTCTGATGCAGCGCCATCACCGAGTCCTGCAAGTGAGCGCGGGTCAGCGCGTCGAGCGCGCCGAACGGCTCATCCAGCAGCAGCACCTTCGGCTCCATCGCCAGCGCCCGCGCAATGCCGACGCGCTGTTTCATGCCGCCGGAGATTTCGGAAGGACGCTTGTCCTTGGCATGGGCCATCTGCACGAGATTGAGATTGTGCATGACCCAGGCGTCGCGCTCGGCGCGGGACTTGGTCCTGGCAAAGACCTTGTCGACGCCGAGCCTGACGTTCTCGTAGACGGTCAGCCACGGCAACAGGCTGTGGTTCTGGAACACCACGGCGCGGTCCGGCCCCGGCGAGTTGACCTCGCGGTTTTCCAGCAGCACCCCGCCGGTGGTGGCGTTGGTCAGCCCCGCGATGATGTTGAGCAGGGTCGACTTACCGCAGCCGGAATGGCCGATGATCGAGACGTATTGACCCTTCTCGATCGTGAGATTGATCTCCTTCAGCACCTCCGTGGTGGCGGCACCGCGGGTAAAGACCTTGTCGATGTGGTCGAGCTTCAGATAAGCGGTCATGTGCCCTCTCCTCTCAGTTCAGCGCGGTGCCGCGGGTGACGAACTTGCCGAGACCCGCGATCAGGCGGTCCAGCACGAAGCCGACGATGCCGACATAGAACAGCGCCAGGATGATCTCGCTGATATGCGAGGAGTTCCATGCGTCCCAGATGAAGAAGCCAATGCCGACGCCGCCGATCAGCATTTCCGCGGCGATGATGGCGAGCCAGGACAGCCCGATGCCGATGCGCAGGCCCGTGAAGATGTAAGGCGCCGCCGCCGGGATCATGATCTTGGCGAAGAACTCGAGCGGGTTGAGCTGCACCACCGCGGCGACGTTGCGATAATCTTGCGGGATGTTGCGGATGCCGACCGCGGTATTGATGATGATCGGCCAGATCGAGGTGATGAATATGACGAAGATCGCCGAAGGCTGGCCGTCGCGGAAGGCCGCGAGCGACAGCGGGAGCCAGGCCAGCGGCGGAATGGTGCGGAGCACCTGGAACAGCGGATCGAGCCCGCGCATCGCCCAGACCGACTGCCCCACCAGCACGCCGAGCGCGATGCCGGCGATCGCCGAGAGCGAATAGCCGAAGGCGACGCGCTGGAGACTGGCGGAGAGATGCCAGAACAGGCCCTTGTCGATGCCGCCATGGTCGAAGAACGGATCGAGGATCAGCTCCTTCGTGTCCTTGAACACACGTGACGGCGGCGGCAGCGCCGAGCCGGCGCGACGGCAGACCAGCTCCCACACCAGCGTCAAAAGCGCGATCACGACCAGCGGCGGGATCACGCGCACGGCAGTTTCTCGCGCCATCCGCGCATAGGCTTCAGCGCGCGGCGGGCGCTTCGGTGTCAGCGCGACGACCGGTGCGGCAACGGCCGCAGGCGACGCGGTCTCGACCTCAATCTTCGTGGCAGGCATATTCATCGCAATATCTCTCCGGCTGCAAAGGACGATGCGGCCGCCCATGGGCGGCCGCTGGCTCCATCAGACTTCGACGCGCTTGATCGCGAGCGACTTCAGATAGGCTGCCGGATTTTCGGGATCGAACACCTTGCCGTCGAAGAAGGTCTCCTTGCCGCGCGAGGTGGATGTCGGGATGTCGGAGCTCGCGACGCCGAGTGTCTTGGCCGCATCCTTCCACATGTCCTCGCGGTTGACCTTGGCGATGAGCGCCTTGCTGTCGAAGCCGGCCTCGTATTTGCCCCAGCGAATGTCCTCCGTCATGAACCAGAGGTCGTGGCTCTGGAATGGATAGGAGGCATGGTCGCGCCAGTACTTCATGATGTGCGGCGAGTTCTCGACCACCTTGCCGGAAAGGCCGTAATCGAACTTGCCCTTGGCGCGATCGGCGATGTCCTCGACCGGGCAGTTGATCCACTGGCGCTTGGCCATGATGGTGGCGAGCTCCTCCTTGTTCTCCATCTTGTCGGCCCATTGCTGGGCTTCCATCACCGCCATCAGGATCGCTTTCGCAGCCTTCGGGTTCTTGTCGACCCAGGCCGCGCGCATGCCGAGTGACTTTTCGGGATGCTTGCTCCAGATCTCGCCGGTGTTGACGGCGGTATAGCCGATGCCCTGGTGCACCAGCTGCCCGGGCCAGGGCTCACCGACACAGAACGCATCCATGGTGCCGACCTTCATGTTGGCCACCATCTGCGGAGGCGGCACGGTGATGGTCTCGACATCCTTGTCCGGATCGATGCCGCCGGCGGCGAGCCAGTAGCGAACCCAGAGGTCATGCGTGCCGCCGGGAAAGGTCATCGCGACCTTGGCCGACTTGCCCTCGGCCTTCTTCTTCTCGAATGCCGCCTTCAGCAGCGAGGCATCGACGCCGACCTTGAGGTCGGCATATTCCTTGGCGACCGAGATGCACTGCGCATCGAGATTGAGCCGGGCCAGGATGTACATCGGCGTCGGCTGGTTGTTCTGCGTCACCTTACCGGCCGAGATCAGATACGGCATCGGGGTGAGGATATGCGCGCCGTCGATGCCGTTGCCCTCGGAGCCGAGCACGAGATTGTCGCGCGTGGTGCCCCAAGAGGCCTGCTTCTGCACGTCGACGTCGGGCATGCCGTATTTGGCGAACAGACCCTTGTCCTTGGCGACGAAGAGCGGGCCGGCATCGGAGAGCGCGATGAAGCCGAGCTTGGCGCCCTTGACCTCGGGGCCAGCGTCCTGCGCGAAGGCGCCGGCGGGAAAATTCAGTTTGGCGGCGGCGAGAAGTGCGGCGGTAGAGCCTGCGGCCTTCAACAATTGGCGGCGGCTGAGCCCATTGTCCGAGGGCCTGCGGGTGCGCTTGGTCATATGTCGTCCTTTGCGTCGTTGCAGAATTGATGGCGTCAGTGCACACGAGCAGCCCGTCCGTCCGGCGGCGCCGTCTTTGGCGCATGCGAACGCACGACGGGGGAGACCCCCGTCTGGTGGCGTCGGCAAGTCGGATGAGAAGTCTCGCGGGACGGCTTCAATGGCGTCGGCACGGAACTATTCAAGCTTCATGCCAAGCCCTTCATCGCCAAAAATGGCGGACAATGAAGGGGTTACGGTGACCGCGCCAGACTGCCGCACCCCCCGCTCCGCACGCGAAATTTGCGGCCTGCTCAATCCTTGTGCGTCGCACAAAACTTGTGCAGCAGCCCAGGCAAAAGGCTCGGGGCACGTCGGCAGCCAACCAAGCAGCAACACATCGTATTGAGATTGCTTGATCTTTCTCGTTGGCCCGAACGGCACGCGACTTGCTTCTCCTGGGCCGTCAACGAAGACTGCGGCTCGCCGCATTGTTGCAGCCTCTGGCGGCTGCATCCCGGAAGCTCACTGCTTCGCGGCCCTCACCGGCTCAGTCCTCGTGACGCGATTCTCACGGCTTCCAACTCTCCATACCGCTCGTGCGCGGCAAGCCAGCCCGCACGGCCAAAGATGTTCAGCCGCGCTCTCGCCAGGTGCGCGTCGACCTCTCTTACGAAGCAAAAGGAACCATTGATGTCGTATCTCGCGCCTTCGGAATTCGTCACCAAGATGGTGGATGCGGGCGAGTCCAAGATCTTCATGTCCACCCGGGATACCATCATCCGCGCCTACATGGCCGGCGCCATCCTCACGCTCGCCGCATGGTTCGCCGTCACGATCAACGTCAACACGGGTCAGCCGCTGGTCGGCGCGCTCTTGTTTCCGGTCGGCTTCGTCATGCTGTACCTCCTCGGCTTCGACCTCCTGACCGGCGTGTTCGTGCTCTCGCCGCTTGCCCTGATCGACAAGCGTCCTGGCGTCACGATCGGCGGCGTGCTGCGCAACTGGGGCCTCGTGTTCATCGGTAATTTCGCCGGCGCGTTCACGGTCGCCTTCATGATGGCCTTCGTCACCACCTTCGGCTTCACGCAGCCGCCGGACAAGGTCGGGACCGCCATCGGAATCATCGGCGAAAGCCGGACGCTCGGCTACGCCGCGCACGGTGCGGCCGGCATGGCGACGCTGTTCCTGCGCGGCATGCTCTGCAACTGGATGGTCTCGACCGGCGTCGTCGGCGCCATGATCTCGACCTCGGTCCCCGGCAAGGTCATCGCGATGTGGATGCCGATCCTGGTGTTCTTCTACATGGTGTTCGAGCATTCCGTCGTGAACATGTTCCTGTTCCCGTCCGGCCTGCTGCTCGGCGCGAAGTTCTCGATCCTCGACTATCTGATCTGGAACGAGATCCCGACCGTGCTCGGCAACCTCGTCGGCGGCCTCGCCTTCACCGGCATGACCCTCTACGCCACGCACGTCATGACCCTGCCGAAGCGCCAGGTCGACAAGGCTGCAAAGCCCCGCGTCGCCGCCTGATCGAATACGTCTCGACAGGGGAGCCTCGCCCGAGCAGGGTGAGGCTCCCCTCTCCTGGTGATGACGATGACCCGCGGACTCCTGATTTCGGTCGGCCAGCACTCCGACAAGGGCCGCAAGCCCGTCAACCAGGACTTTCACGGCGTCCTCATTCCAGAGGAGCCGCTGCTCGGCCTGAAGGGCATCTCGGCGGTCCTCGCCGACGGCATCTCCTCTAGCAGCGTGAGCCAGATCGCCAGCGAGTCGGCGGTCAAGAGCTTCCTGATGGACTATTACTGCACGTCGGAATCCTGGACGGTGAAGACCTCCGCCCGCCGCGTGCTGGACGCCACCAATTCCTGGCTGCATGCGCAGACGCGCAAGAGCCAATATGCCTATGACCGCGACAAGGGCTATGTCTGCACCCTCAGCGCCATGGTCATCAAGGCGACCAGCGCGCACATCTTCCATGTCGGCGACTGCCGCATCTACCGCGTCGCCGGCAAGGCGCTCGAGCAGCTGACCGACGATCACCGCATCATCGTGTCATCGGAGCAGACCTATCTCGGCCGCGCGCTCGGCATCAATCCGCAGCTCGAGATCGACTACCTGGCGTTCGAGGTCGAGGCCGGCGACACGTTCCTGCTGGCGACCGACGGCGCTTACGAATTCGTCGACGCGCGCTTCATCACGAGCGCGCTGAACGAGCACGCAGGCGAGCTCGACGGTGCGGCGAGGGCGATCGTCGAGGAAGCCTACCGGCGCGGCAGCGACGACAACATCACCGTCCAGATTATCCGCATCGACGCGGTGCCGCAGCGCGAGCCGGCCGGCATCTTCAATCAGACGTCACAATTGCCGCTGCCTCCGCTGCCTGAGCCGCGCGCGATGTTCGACGGCTATCGCATCGTCCGCGAGATCCACGGCAGCAGCCGCAGCCACATCTATCTCGCCGTCGATGCCGAGACCGAGGAGCCGGTCGCGCTCAAGCTGCCGTCGGTCGATTTGCGCGACAACGCCGCCTATCTCAAGCGCTTCCTGATGGAGGAGTGGATCGCGCGCCGGATCGACAGCCCTCACGTGCTGAAGCCGCTGTCGCAGTCGCGGCGCCGCAATTATCTCTATGTCGCGACCGAATTCGTCGAGGGGCAGACCCTGAAGCAGTGGATGACCGACAATCCGCGCCCCGATCTCGAAACCGTGCGTGGCATCGTTGAGCAGATCGCCGCGGGCCTGCGCGCCTTCCACCGCATGGAGATGCTGCATCAGGATCTCAGGCCCGAAAACATCCTGATCGACAAGACCGGCACCGCGAAGATCATCGACTTCGGATCGGTCAGGGTTGCGGGCGTCGCGGAGGCTGCGCCACGGGACGAGGCCGACGAAATCCTGGGCACGGTCCAGTATACGGCGCCGGAGTATTTTCTCGGGCAAGGCGGCTCACCGCGCTCCGACATGTTTTCGCTTGCGGTGATCTGCTACCAGATGCTGACCGGAAAGCTTCCCTACGGCGCCCAGATTGCCAGGATCCGGCGCAAGGCGGACGTGCGGAGGCTCAAATATCGCTCCGCAGACGACGACCGCAATGTGCCGGCCTGGATCGACGGCGCGCTCCGCCGCGCGCTGCATCCCGATCCCTACAAGCGGCACGAGGACCTGTCCGAATTCGTCTTCGAGCTTCGCACGCCCAATCCAGCCTATCTGGACACGCGGATCACGCCGCTATTGGAGCGCAGCCCGCTGATGTTCTGGAAGCTGACCTCCGCGGCACTCGCCTGCGCTGTCGTCGTGCTGCTGGCGCTGCTGCACGCCCGCTAGGGCCGAAGCGTCAGCTTCTGGCGGTCATGCGGAAATTCTATCGAGGTCTCCCCTGGATCAATCTTTTGTCGGACGCGTTCATCGGCGCCGACTATCTGCCAGCGTAATAGCGCCTGCAGCCACTAGGACAATGATGATGACCGTGGCAAGCGCCTCCACCGAGGCAAAGGTGTCGTACCAGCTGTTCCAAAGCTCAAGCATGCGCTGGCCTCTATCGAGCGCCGCCCATCAGCGATAGACTACACTTTCTCAAAAGGACGCGCCTTCGCGCGCAAGCACAATGCTGCGTTTCGCCGCGTGCCTTTTGATCGCGCGGCAACGTGACCCATGCCGAAGATGTTGACCAACTGTGAAGTGGTTTACATCCTTGGGTTCTTGGCTCGGGCTAAAGTGGCGAAGGCTTCTTACTTTGAAGGAGGCATCCAATGCTCGCGGCAATCAGATGGAACTCCCGATATAACGCTCGCGAATGGGTGATGAAGGCTGGGGCGCTCGTCGTCCAACTCCGCGCACCGAATGCAAACCGACAGACCGGTGAAAGTAAGTCGAGGCGGCCACTCTGGAAGCACTTCGACGACACCCATCATTGGGACGCAACCGCGGAGGAATGGGTCCCAAACCCTGACCGGTGATCGCAACGCATTGTGCGCGCACCGGCCGAATTCGGAGACTTCAAGATGCCCGTTGCTGACGGGCCCGTCTAGCGGTGAGGCGGCGTCTTGACTTGCTCTGACATCCGTATCACGGACTGACGCAGTCGGCCCTACGGGGCTTGATCGTAGGCCTGCAGGATCCTGACAAAATCAGCCATGCTGGATCGATCTTGGCTTTCAGCCATAGCCGCAATCTGAGTATTGGACGCGGGTCGGCTTCCCTGCCAGAACCGCATCAAGAGATCGGCGATGTTTCTCATGGCGTACTCTCTGCACCAACCATGGCAATAAGCATCAATTGAGCGGCAAAGCGCCCGCTAGTTCGGGAGAAGGGCCGGCGGGCGCTACGCCGCCGGCCTTGTCCCGCAACTGCCGGCTCACAGGGCCGGTTCCGTTGCTTTCCACTCTGGATGCATCGGTAACACCAAGCACTTGGTCGGCGCCATCGCGCGCAGGTATGAAGTGACCATACCTAGGTAGACTTGGGTTGGTGAATCGGGATCAGTCGACCAAGTGTAGGTTTAATCGCTGGTAGGTTGACGACTTGCGTGGATGGCCCAACTCGTACGCGCCCGGACTGCCCCGGCATTCCGGCGGGCCATCAGGCCCGCTCCACAGCCTTCACCCCGAGCGGCGTCGGCGCCATGCCGCCGCCGGGCTTGAGGTGGAATTCGTAGGTCATCAGATGCCACTGACCGTTCGCCTTGGAGCCGTCAGGCATCGCGGGATCGTTGCGCGGCTCGACCTTGGCGACGAGATCATCCTTGACCCCGAACACCACGTCGGAATCCAGATATTTGTCGCCGTCCATGAAGACGTGCGTGATCAGGGGCTCGTATCCCCTCGCGTTGACCAGGAAGTGCACATGCGCCGGGCGCATCGGATGACGCTTGGTCTGCACGATCATCTCGCCGACCGGGCCGTCGGTCGGGATCGGATAGCTGCATGGCAAAATGGTCCGGAAGAAGAAGCGGCCGTCGTTATCGGTGATGAAGCGCGCCCGCGCCGAAGCGCCGACCTCGTCATAGTTCGGCTTCTGGGAATCGTAGAAGCCGTCGTCATCGGCATGCCAGACGTCGACGGGGACATTGGCCAGCGGCTTGCCCTGGAGGTCGGTGACGCGGCTCTGCACGAACATCCGCTCGCCGGTTTGATTGTTCGGCGAGATGTCGGTGCCGTGCGCGGTCACCTTGTGCTCGCCGACATAGAACGGGCCGAGCACCGTGGTCTGGGTGGCGCCGTCGCGGTCGCGATGGTTGACCGCGTCGACCAGCATGGAGACACCGAGCACGTCGGACAGCAGGATGAACTCCTGGCGGGTGTCGGTGCATTTCTGCCCGGTGCGGGTCAGGAAATCGATGGCGTAGTCCCATTCCTCGAAGGTGAGACCCGTCTTGCTCACGTAATCGTGCAGCGACTTCACCAGTTCCTGGAGCAGGAATTTGGCGCGCGGATTGGGCGTGCTGTCGAAGCTTTTCACGACGGCCTGGGTGAGATCAGTCTCGTTGAACTGGGTCATGATGGTTTGCCCTGCGTTTTCTCATTGGCCCCGGGGGGCTTGGAGGCGTTCCAGGGGCCAGCCTACACCAGTCGGCCCGCTCGCGTTAAGCGCGAGCGGCTTGGAATGGGGCCGTCATTTGGCTATCAACGGACCGACAAAACTGCCCGGAGGAACTGATGCTCGCCCCCACCCCCGCCTCGCCCGAATCCGTCGGCATGTCCAAGGCCGCGCTCGACCGCATCGATGCGCATCTGAGGAAACGGTACATCGATGCCGGCCGCTTCCCCGGCACGCATCTTCTCGTCTACCGCCGCGGCAAGGTCGCGCACAGCTCGGTTCAAGGCTTTGCCGACGTCGAACGCAAGCTGTCGGTCAAGGACGACACCATCTACCGCATCTATTCCATGACCAAGCCGCTCACCAGCGTCGCCTTCATGATGCTGGTCGAGGAAGGCCTGGTCGCGATCGACGAGCCCGTCGCCAAATACATTCCGGAATGGAAGGATCTCGGCGTGTTCATCGCCGGCAACTCGCCGGCCTTTCTGACCCGGCCGCCGTCCCGGCCGATGCTGATCGTCGACCTCCTGCGCCACACGTCCGGCCTCACCTACGGCTTCCAGCAACGCTCCAATGTCGATGCCGCCTACCGCACTGAAAAGATCGGCGAGGTCGAGAAGTCGGGCACGCTCCAGACCATGATCGAGGCTCTGGCCAAGATCCCGCTGGAATTCTCGCCGGGCGAGGCCTGGAACTACTCGGTCGCAACCGACGTGCTCGGCTATCTCGTCGGCAAGATCTCGGGAATCCCCTTCGAGCAATTCCTGAAGCAACGCATCCTCGACCCGCTCGGCATGACCGACACCGACTTCCACGTGCCGGCCTCCAAGGCGCATCGGTTCGCGGCCTGCTATTCCGCAGATCCCGGTGGCGGCATGACCTTCCATGCCGGCCAGCGCCGCGAAGGCCTGACACTTCAGGACGATCCGACAACGAGCTCGTTCCTCACCCCGCCCTCCTTCATCTCCGGCGGCGGCGGCCTCTGCTCGACGGTCGCAGACTATCTCACCTTCTGCCGCGCACTGCTCAACGGCGGCGAGCTCGGCGGTATCAGGCTGATCGGACCGAAAACGCTGGCCCTGATGACCAGCAACCACATTCCGGGCGGCCGCGCCCTGCCCGAAGTGTCGCGCTCGCTGTTCTCCGAGGCCGCCTATAACGGCATCGGCTTCGGTCTCGGCTTCGCGGTGACCATGCGCCCCGCAGAGACGCTGATCGCCGGCAGCCCCGGCGAATACAATTGGGGCGGCGCGGCCACGACCTCGTTCTGGATCGATCCGGCCGAAGAGCTGATCGCGATCTTCATGACGCAGGTGCTGCCGTCGAGCGCCTACCCGATCCGGCGCGAGCTGCGCAGCATGGTCTACGCCGCGATCACCGAGAGCAATCTGTAACCAATCCAGCCGATCCCGCGGCCCACCGCCGCGGGATCGCGCCATCAGACGCTCATTTGAGCATCTCCGGCACGATCAGGCGCGGCAGGAACAGCGACACGCTTGGCCAGACGATGACGGCCGCGAGCACGAGCAGCATCGGGATCAGCATGATCACCGTGTCCTTCAGAGCATAGCGCAGCCGCACGCCGGCGATCGAACAGGCGATCATCAGACACAGGCCGTAGGGCGGCGTCACCAGTCCGAACGCCAGCGACACGATGGAAATGATCGCGAACTGGACCGGATGGAGATCGACGGACCTGGCCAGTGGTTCCAGCACGGTGCCGACGATGACGATCGCCGGGATGGCGTCGAGGAAGCAGCCCACCACCAGAAAGCAGAAGGCGATGAAGAAGCCGGCTGAGACAGTGCCCATGCCCCATGTCGAGACGTTGGCCAGCAGCTCCTGAGGGATCTTGTAGTAGGCGAGCAGCCAGCCGAACGCACTTGCGGTGCCGACGCAGAACAGCGCCACGCCGGCAAGGCGCCCGGTGTCGAGCAGGGCCTTGTACAATTCCCGTACGCCTGTCTCCCGATAGAAGAACGCCGACAGCGCGACGGAATATAGCACCGCGACGCAGGCGGACTCGGTTGCGGTGAACCAGCCGAGCAGAATGCCCCCAACGATGATGAAGGGCGTCATCAGCGCCGGAATTGACTTCCAGATGGCGCATCGCATCTCGACCCAGCTTGCCTTCGGATAGGTCGGGTAGCCGCGGCGCACTGCATAGACGTGCACCGTCGCCATCTGCGCGCCCGCGATCAGCAAACCCGGCACGATGCCGGCCAGATACATCGCCGCAATCGAGGTCGAGATCAGCCCGCCCCACACGATCATGAGGATCGACGGCGGGATGATGACCGCCAGGACCGCCGACACCGCGGTGATGGCAATCGAGAACGAGAGATCGTAGCCCTCCTTGGTCTGTGCATCGATGAAGATCTTTGACTGGCTCGCTGCATCAGCGGTGGAGGAGCCCGAGATGCCGGCAAAGAATACCGACAGCACGACATTGATCTGCGCCAGCGATCCGGGCCAGTGCCCGACCATCGAGCGCGACAGCGCCACCAGGCGATCGGTGATGCCGCCGATGCTCATCAGGTTGGCCGTCAGCAGGAAGAACGGCACCGCGAGCAGGATGAATGAATTGTAGGCGTTGAAGGTTTCCTGCGCGAGCATCATCATCGAGAGATGAGGCTCGATCAGCAGAATCGGCACGCAGGCAAGGCCGAGCGCGAATGCGACCGGCACGCGCACGATGAGCAGGCCGATGAAAACCCCGAACAGCACCATCGCGGCCTGTCCGGCGGAGAGTATATTGCCGCTCATCGCCCTGCCCCAACCAGAATGCGCATTTCATCGATGATCTGTTCACCCGCAAAGACGATCCACGTCACGCCGGTCACAGGCCAGGCGACGTGAATCAGCCAAAGCGGCAGATCGGCCAGCTCTGAAGTCCTGTTCCAGGCAAAGCGGGTGAACTCGAGGCCGGCCGATACGAACACCAGCGCCAGCGCCAGTATGCCGAGCCGCGCGAGGATTCGCACCGCGGCCTCCGACCGCCGCGACAGGTCAGGCCACACATCGACCTCGAAATGCTGCGCTTCGCGCACGCCGACCATGGCGCCGATCATGATCGTCCAGACGAACAGGAAGCGCGCCATCTCCTCCGTCCAGATGTAGGACGGAATGAAGGGCGTGTAGCGTGAGATGATTTGCAGCGTGACCGGAACAACCAGGACGCCGACGCAGGTGGCCAGCAGGAATTCCAGCAGCTTCGCATAGGCCGCCGATACGCGGCGCCACAGCGACGGTGTGGACGGGACGGGCATTTCAGACATTGGGGCTCCGTGCAGCAGCTCATCCGCCAGCTCCGGGCAAGAAGCGGGGCTTGCCCGGACGTGCTGTCGGCGGACGCAAAGACCTCAGACGACGTTGATCTTCTCGAAAATGCCCTCCGCACCGATTTCCTTGGCGTAGGTGGCCATCACGGGGTCGGCAAGCTTCTTCATGGCGTCCCGCTCCTCGAAGGGAACGCGCTTGAGCTTGCCGGCCTTCTCGAGCGTGTCGAGCTTGACGACCTCTTCGCTCGACTCGAGCTGACGGCCGTAGTCGCCGGCCTCCTTGCCGGCCTTCATGATCGCGTCCTGCAGCTCCTTCGGCAGGGTCTTCAGCGTCTTCACCGAGAAGCAGATCGGCCGGATCGACACGGCGTGCTGGGTCAGGTTGAGATGCGGAGCGACTTCGTAGAACTTCATCGCCTCGACGCCGGCCGCCTCGTTTTCGCCGGCCGATATCACACCGTTCTGGATCGCGTTGTAGATCTCGTTATAGGCGATCACCGTCGGGCTCATGCCGACCGCCGCAAAGGTCTTCGACCAGATCGGCGCGCCCTGCACGCGAACCTTGAGTCCCTTGAGATCGGCGAGATTCTTGAGTGGCTTGTTGGCGAAGATGTTGCGGATGCCGCCGCCGGAATAGCCGATCAGGACGACCTCGGCCTTCGCCGCGACCTCGTCGGCGATCGGCGCCAGGATATTGGCTTCGACGACCTTGTTCATGTGCTCGATGCCCTTGAACACGAAGGGCGCGTCGATGAAGGGAGCGGCCTTGGCGAAGGTCGACATGTGAGCCGGCGAGACAATGCCGTAATCGACCGCCTTGCCCTGTGACATGTACTCGAAATACTGCTTCTCGAGGCCGAGCGAGGAGTTCCTGTGCAGGGTGAAGTTGACAGGCTTGCCGTAGTACTTCTTCACCAGCTCCTCGAACCGGAGCAGTGCCCGGTTGAAGGCGTGGTCGTCGTTGAACTGGACCGCGCCGTTCAGCGAGATCGGCGCTTGCGCCCTGAGGATCGACGGCATCCCAATCGTGGCCGCCGCAGTGGTCGCACCGATACCAGCGAGAAATGACCTTCGCTTCATCGTCTCCCCTCCCTTTGATGCTCCGGCCCTGTAGCCGGGCCGTGAGCGCAGCCGGTATGCGGCTTGCGAAATGGAAGCGTATGAAAAACGTCGGCCGGACGGAAGTCATTTCGCGTGCGCTGGAGGTACTCTTCGTCGCAGGGTTACGCCCGGCGCACCTGCTGCACTGCAACTCGCGCTCCTGCCGGCGCGGCCAGTCCGTATGGGCGCAGTCGCACTCTCGTAGGAGGCGGACCACGAGCGGACCTGTGCGCTGCACGCACGGACCCGCTCGCCCGTTACTGCTGGCCTAGTGCATATGCCCGATCAGATAGATGCCGCCGCCGATCGCCAGCACGGCCGGCACGGCCCACAAGATCAATACCGGCATTTGTCATCCTCCTCAGTTTGCTCCTCAGTTTGACGTGCAGACCTTCACGGTCTTCATGCCGCCGGTCCGCGATTTGTAGATCGTGCCCGACGGGCTGACGACGGTCATCGTCGTGTCCGTCGGCTTCTTGTCGACGACGGTGCACTTCTTCGTCTTGACGTCCTGCACGACGTAGAACTCGTCGGCTGCGAACGCGGGCAGGGACAATGCAGTAAGCATCAACGCTGCAGGCGCGGACATCCCGAACTGCGCTGCAACATCTCGTTTCCGAACCGCTCGCCATCTGCGAAAAACATGGCGCCGCGCAAGTCCCGCACGTATGGTCTGCCCAAAATCATACTCCGGCGCCGCTGCGCCGGAACCGGGACGCCCGCGTTTGTCAAAGCTCACCCTGCCGGTCCGGCTCGCTCTTCTGGTGACGGGAACGATGTTGCCGCTGATCGTCTTTGCGGTTGGCATTGTGTTCTACAATTACAAGCAGGATCGAAGCGACGCGACCCGCCGAGTGCTGGAGAACGTGCGCAGCATGCGCCTCGTGCTCGACTCCGAGGTGCAGCGGATGACCGGCGGCTTGCAAGTGCTTGCACTGACGAATTCGCTTCGTAACGACGACTTCCAGAACTTCCGCCGCATCGCGCTCGGCTTTCTCGACCAATATGGCAAGGGCGGGCTGGTGCTGATCTCCGATCGCAAGGGCCGGCTGCTGTTTTCCTCCGCAACGGAAGACACCGCAAGCCTGCCGCCACGCGGCCATCTCGAGATCGTCGAAAAAGTCTTTGCGACCAGGTCGCCGCAATATTCCGACCTGTTCACCGGCGCGATCAACGGGCGGCAGGTGCTCACCGTCGAGGTTCCGGTGTTCCGCGACGGCGAGGTGATCTACGACCTCTGCTTCAGCCCACCGATCAGCATCTTTCAGGAACTGGTGGAGAAGCAGCGGCCCGACCGGCTCTGGACGGTGACTCTGCTCGACACCAAGGGCATCGTGTTTGCACGCGCGCCGAACCCCAGCGAGACCTTCGGCAAACGCGCCTCGCCCTCGCTCTATGCCGAGATGTTCCGCCGCAGCGAGGCATCGCTCCCGACGGTGTCGCTCGACGGCATCGCTCTGGCCGCGGCCTACACACGATCGCGGCTGACGGGCTGGACGATCGCCGCCGGCGTCGACGAAAGCTCCCTGATCGCGCCGCTCTGGCGCAACATCGCGATCACCAGCCTGATCGGCGGCATCCTGCTGCTGACCGGCCTGACCTTCGCGGTCAGGATGGCAACCACGATCGCGCGCGGCGAGATGCTGCACAATCTCCTGATCGACGAGCTCAACCATCGCGTCAAGAACACGCTGGCCTTGATGCAGGCGATCGCGGTGCAGACCTTCCGCAGCGCCAGCCGGGACGAGCGGACGAAATTCGAGGGACGGCTCGGCGCACTGGCCGAAGCGCATAATCTGCTGAGCCAGGAGAAATGGGCGGGCTCCGAGCTGCGGGAGGTGATCGCCCGTGCGCTTCAGCCGTTCCTGATGAACAGTCCTGACCGCATCCGCATGGCCGGACCCGCGGTGCCGCTGTCGCCGCGGCTCGCCGTGGTGCTGTCGATGATCGTGCACGAGATCGCCACCAACGCCGCGAAATATGGCGCGCTGTCCAACGAGACCGGCCGGGTGACGCTGGACTGGGAGATCATCGCCGATGCTCCGAAATCGCGGCTGCGCCTGATCTGGACCGAGATCGGCGGACCGCCGGTGACCGCGCCGGTACAGCGCGGCTTCGGCTCGCGCCTGATCGAGCGCAGCGCACGCGACCAGCTCGGCGGCGAGGCCACCGTCGACTTCCTGCCGCGCGGCGTGGTCTGCACGGTGGTCTGTACGCTGGACGAGGCGCGGTAGCCGCTCCAGGCCTGGCGCCATATCGCAGCGCAATACAGCCTTCCTGCGACAATTGCGCTCGCCCCACGCAATCATCCGATGTTAAACATCGGATGATTGTGAAGCTGCCGGCGGGCGGCCAATACAAATGAACCGGCCGCGACAGGCCGGCGGGGAGAAACAAACCGGTGGCAAGAGCGCGGCCGAGCCCAGCCGACAAACCGATCAAGCCCGGCCGCATCCGCGCCGTGCTGACGACGCTCGGCCGCGAGATCGCCCAGGATCTCATCCCCGTCGGCACGACCCTGCCGCCGGAGCCGGAACTCGAAGCCCGTTTCGGCGTCGGGCGCGGCGTGGTGCGCGAGGCGATCAAGACGCTCGCCGCGAAGGGCCTCGTCAGCGTGCGACCGCGACACGGCACGCAAGTGCTGCCGCGCCACGAATGGAGCCTGCTCGATCGCGACGTGCTGAGCTGGCTCGTCGGCCAGGACGAACCGGATCGCGACCTCCTGCTGGCAATCCAGGAGGTGCGCTCGATCATCGAGCCTGCAGCCGCAGCGCTTGCGGCCGAACGCGCGACGAGGAACGATCGCTGGCGGATCGATACGGCCTTGGCCGCGATGCAGACCGCAAAGGACCAGGCCAGCGCCCTCGCAGCCGACAAGGCCTTTCATCTTGCCATCCTGGATGCGACCCATAACCCGGTGTTGCAGGGCTTTCGCAGCGCGATCGACACCATCCTGAGCACCGTCTTCACCGTCGCCGTCGGAAGCCCCGGGGGCTGGTTCAAGGATAATTTGCCGAACCACGTGGGGGCAGCGCGGGCTATCGAGAGCGCCAACCCCGAGAAGGCGCGCGCCGCGATGGAACGCCTGCTCGGCTATACCCGATTGAAGCTCTCGAACCGGAAGACGGTCATCGCCGCGGCAACTCGCAACGGGTCAGCCGTGCGCGCGGCCAGGACGTCGAGCGTCAAGAGCAGGAGGAAACGTCGTGGACCGTGACAGGAAGGGCTCGCCCCACATCCACGCTCCGCCCGGGATCGCGGTCGTGGCAACCGACGGGCGGCCGCGATCGCGCGAGACACGGTGACGATGTCAGGAATGATCAGCGTGAAATGCCGGCACAGGCATAGCTGAGCGTCAGGGAGGTCAAATGCAGGTGACGGGCAGTCTGAAAGGTCGATCGTCGCGATTGATCCGCAGCGTCAATTCGCTGGCGGGCGCTGCGATGTTCGTCGCGCCGCTGCTTGCGCTGGTGGCGATCTGGGCGATCGTCGTCCCGCTGTTCAACGTCAATCCGCGCGTGTTTCCATCGGTCGGTGCGGTCGGCGCGGCCGCCATGGAGTCGATCCGCGACGGCACGCTGTTCGCCCATGTCGGCGCCAGCCTTTTGCGCGTCGGCCTCGGCACGCTGATCGGCATCGCCACCGCCGTGCCGCTCGGTATCGCCATGGGCGTGAGCCCGACGGTGGCGGCCTTTCTCACGCCGCTGTTCCGCTTCTTCTCGGTGCTCGCCGGCATCGCCTGGATCCCGATCGCGACTTTATGGTTCGGCTACGGCTTCGGCGCGATCGTCTTCGTGATCTTCAACGCCGTGTTCTTCGTCGTCGCCTACAACACCCTGCTCGGCGTCAGGACCATTCCGCACACGCTGCGCAATGCTGCCGCCTCGCTCGGCGCCGGCCGCTGGGCGCTGCTGACCGAAGTATTGCTGCCGGGCGCGCTGCCCAACATCGTCACTGGCATCCGCACCGGCCTGGGCTTTGCCTGGCGCGGGCTGATCGCCGCCGAGATGATCGCGACCAATGTCGGGCTCGGCTACATGCTGTTCGTCGCACGCGATTTCTACCGCACCGAAGTGATCGTGTTCGGCATGATCGTGATCGGCGTGCTCTGGCTATTGATCGACCGTCTGCTGCTGGTCCCGCTGGAACGCGCGACCATCGAACGCTGGGGCTTGGTGAGGCGCGCATGAACCTGCTGCTGCAAATCTGGGGCGACTATACCCGCCTGACCCGGCGCTGGCCCGGGGTCGCCGCCATCATTCCGTTCATCCCGGTGCTGGCGTTGTGGACGGCGGTCAGCGAGGCCGGGGTGTTTCCGCGAGCGTTCTTCCCCGGCCCCGCCGATGTGCTGCGCGCGTTCTTCACGCTCACCTACAAGGGGATCCTGCCCGACTATCTTCAGGACAGCCTGATCCGGCTCGCAACCGGCGCCGCCGTCGGCATGGCGCTCGGCATTCCCTTGGGCATCCTGATCGGCACGAGCCGCTGGGCACACCGGATCTGCTGGCCGGTGCTGCTGTTCTTCCAGGCCATCGGCGACATTGCCTGGCTGCCGATCCTCTTGATCTGGTTCGGCTTCGGACTGACGACGATGACTTTCGTCATCGTCTACACCGTGCTGTTCCCGGTCGTGCTCAACACCGTGCTCGGGGTTGAATCCGTGCCGCGCGACCTCGCGCGCGCCGCCCTCAGCCTCGGTGCCTCGCGCGCGCGGGTGCTCTGGGAGGTGACGCTGCCGGGAGCGCTGCCCAACATCATCACGGGCCTGCGCAACGGCCTCGGTTATGGCTGGCGCGCGCTGATCGCGGTCGAGATGATCGTCGGCACATCGGGCATCGGCTTCATGATGTTCGATGCCCGCCGCGCCGGCTCTACCGTGGAGATTCTGCTCGGCATGATCATTCTCGGATTGCTCTGGTACATCGTGGACGCCTGGGTCCTCGCGCCGCTCGAGCGCGTGACCGGCCAACGCTGGGGATTGGTGACATCATGAAGACGCTTTCGCTGCGCAATCTCGGCAAGACCTATTTCGATCCTTACGCAGGCGCGCATGTCACCGCCGTTCACGACGTCTCGCTGGACGTCGAGCCCGGCGAGTTCATCTCCGTGGTCGGCCCGTCCGGCTGCGGCAAGACGACAATCCTCAACATGATCGCCGGCTTCATCCCCTATTCGAAGGGGGACATCCTGCTCGACGGAAAGCCGGTGCACGGACCCGGCCCCGAGCGTGGCGTCGTGTTCCAATCGTTCGCGCTGTTTCCCTGGAAGACGGTGCTCGACAATGTCGGCTTCGGCCCGAAGATGCGCGGCGTGCCGAAGGCCGAGCGCGACCGCATCGCGCGCGAATATCTCGCGCTCGCGGGGCTGTCGCACGCGGCGCACCGCTATCCAAACGAGCTCTCCGGCGGCATGCAGCAGCGCGTCGGCGTGGTGCGCGCACTCGCCAACAATCCCGACGTCCTGCTGATGGACGAGCCGTTCGCCAGCGTCGACGCGCAGACGCGCATGACGCTCCAGGAGGAGCTGACCCGGATCTGGCAGGAGCGCAAGCCGACGGTGATCTTCATCACCCATGACGTGCCCGAAGCGGTGTTTCTCGCCAACCGCGTGGTCGTGCTGTCGAAGGGACGCGTGCTCGACGAGATCGCGGTGGACCTGCCGCGGCCTCGCGTCTGGGACGACCTCGTCAAGGACGACCACTTCAAGCAGCTCTCGGCGCGGGTGCTCCAGATGGTGCGCGCGGCATGAGCATCGCCTCCGACGTCCTGCGCTCGCCCAAGGGCCGCATCGTGCTCGGCGCCATTGCCGCATGGGCGCTGTTTCAACTCTGGTTGACGGTTGCCGCGCCGGGAAAGATCTCGCCGGAGCTCACGGGCACATCGGAAAAAGTGAACGTGCAGATCGAGCTGCCGTTCACGCCGGAGCGCTTCCACGTGCTCGCATTCCAGCAATATGGACGCGTCTCGGGAACGGATGAGCATTCGATCGAGCTACGCGGCGTCAAACGAACGGACCTCAACGCCGTCGCCCGCCCCTATTGGGTGACGGCGGTGGGGCCGATAAAAGAGGGAGGCTGAGAATATGAAACGACTCTTGCTGCTCGGAATCGCGCTCTTGGCCGGCATGGTGCCGGCGAGCGCCCAGACCCCGACGAAACTGAAGGCCGGCATGGTCACCGGCATCGACCAGATCGGCCTGCCGATCGCACTCGAGCGCGGCTTCTTCGAGAAGTACGGGCTCGATGTCACGATCGCACGCCCCTACGCGACCGGCGTCGACGCGCTGAACGCACTGCAAGCCGGCGAGAGCGAGATCGTGCAGGTCGGCGTGCCCATGATCGGCGCCGTGCTGCGCGGCATGGATCTTGTCGCACTCGGCAATTACAGCGGCAACGCCACCAAGGCCGGCTCCGATGCCACCATGGCGATCATCGCGCGTGAAGGTTCAGGCATCGTCAAGGGTGACCTGTCGACGCTCAAGGGCAAGAAGATCGCGGCCTCCTTCGGCACGATCAATCATCTCTACATCCTGGCGACGCTGGAGAAGGCCGGGCTGAAGCCCGATGACGTGACGCTGGTCAACACGCCGCCGCCGGACATGACCGTCGCCCTGCTCGCCAAGGGTATCGACGCGTTCTCGGGCTGGGATCCCTGGCCGATCGTTGCAGGCAAGGATGTGCCCGGCGCGGTCGAGATCATCAGAGGCGGCGACGTGATCTCCTATATCGGCTTCAACGTCGCGCTTCGTCCCTGGGTGCAGGCCAACGGCGAGACCATCGAGAAATTCCTCGCTGCCGTCTCCGAGGCCGATCAATGGATGCGCAAGAATCCGAAGCAGGCGGCGCAAGTCGCCACACGCTGGATTCCCGGCCTCAAGCAGGACGTCGCCGAGGCTGCGATGCAGTTTAACATCCAGCAGGCGGACCGTCGGCTGTCGGCGAACAATTACCGTGCGCTGTGGAGCGCCGAGGATCGGCTCTCCCGCCTCGGCATCCTCAAATCGACCTTTGACGTCAATGCGCATATCGAGCCGAAGCACATTCTCAAGGTCATGAAGGATCGTCCCGAACTGTTCACCGACCTGCCGCCGATCCCGGAGACGGCGGCGATCTCGCCGGGCTACGTGTTCAAACCCTGAGCAACTGCACACGGGGACGCCGGCGCGATCAGCGCGCCGGCATTTTCCGGATCAAGCCCTACCCGATGGTCTGCAGCGCCGGGAACGTCTCCAGCAGCCAGATGCTCACATTCGAGACCGCGCCGGTGAGAAAGCCGATGCCGGTGATCACCATCAGGACGCCCATGGCGCGCTCGACATTGACGAGATGTCCCTTCATCCGCGCGAACAGTGCCGAGAACTGCTCGATCATCAGCGCGGCGATCAGGAAGGGAATGCCGAGACCGGCCGAATAGACCGCGAGCAGCCCCGCGCCCTTCGTCACCGTAGCCTCAGCGGCCGCGATCGAAAGGATCGCGGCGAGGATCGGGCCGATACAGGGCGTCCAGCCGAAGGCGAAGGCGAGCCCCATGATGTAGGCGCCCCAGAGGCCGACCGGTTTGGGGATCGGCAGCCGTCCCTCGCGCATCAACAGGCCGATGCGCGTCAATCCGAGAAAGTGCAGGCCCATGATGATGATGACGATGCCGGCGAGGATCGACAACTCCGCCGACCAGGCGCGGATCAGCCCACCGACCAGCGAGGCGCTGGCGCCGAGCGCGACGAACACCGTGGAGAAGCCGAGCACGAACAGGAGCGCCGACATCATGATCGCGCGCTTGGAGGCCGAGCCCGGCTCGTCGCTCTCGACATGCTCGATCGTGGCGCCCGTAAGATAGATCAGATAGGGCGGGACCAGGGGCAGGACGCAAGGCGAAAGGAAGCTGACGAGGCCTGCAATCAGCGCCGCCGGGATCGAAACATTTTGCATGATGCCGTCTGAGCCATCTCAGGCCCCGGTGCGGCGCGCCGGGAATGCGCGCGGCCCGGAGCCGAACCGGCTCTGGTGTAACCGATGCCGGAGAATGCGCAACAGAGGCGCATCAAACCAGGGCTCCTCCCGATGCCGCCTGCGATCACAGGTGCGGCATCGGGACGCGCACAAACCTCGCCAAAAAGCGAGATTCGGCGGCGCGGCTACTTCACCACGCGGAGCAGCGGACGCCGGGGCTGGTCCTGCGTCTGCTTGGAAGGGGACGGCGGCTCGCTCGCAGCGCTCCGCAGCATTTCGTCGCACAGTGCCTTGAGATCGGCACTGTCAATTCCTTTGAGTTTCATCCTGACGTCGAGGATGACAATGGACAGCAGCTCGGCCGACTCACGGCTGTCGCACGCGTTGAGAACCCTGCGGCACCCCTCGAGCGTTTCCAGCACCGACTGCAACTGTTCGTCTGAATGCGACACCGGCGTTCTTTCCGTTAATTCGGCCTGCGAGACGTGTTGGTGACGACCCCTTCGGCCCCCATGGAATACGGAGGATAGCACGAGGCCACAGCGCCTCTGAACCTGATTTCAGTGGGTTTCTGCCGCGGAACTGCGGTTCCGGCTAACATCGCCGCGCTGCTCCGTTGGCCATGGTCGAAACGGTCCGAGAGCAAACGCCCCGCGCCCTGTGATTGATCCATTGAGAGAGATGGCGCCGGCTTTCGCGCAAGCACACTCATTGCCGACAGCGCCTGCAATCCCGCAGCCATTTCACGGCTCGCAACGGCACTCACGCCACACCCCTCATCCGGGCAATGGCCTGCCCGATTCCCAACCCTTGGCAGCATTCAGATACCACCCACGAGGTAGTAAGGATGACGTTCAAAACTCATCATCCCCCAACCCGCAGTGGTTGTGGTTTGCGCCAGATTCTGCCAGTTTAGCTAACCGAAGGGACTTGTATGCACTCCTTGGCGGAAAGGGGCGTTCCTGTGGCGGAACGCCCAAAGACAAATCTCAGCGGCCTCTCTGATTGGGATGCCGCCCGCATATTCCTTGAAGTCGTCCGATGCGGGAGTTTCCGATCGGCGGCCGAGCGCCTGTCGCTGTCGATCAACGCCGTGCGCCGGCGAATCGACGATTTCGAACGCCAGACCGGCACCACACTCTTCACCCGCGACGTCCATGGCACCCATCTCACCGATGAGGGCGCGCTGGTGGTCTCCGCCGTCGAGCGCATGGAGGCCGCCACCTTCGACGTACTGCGCGCCAGCGATTCGATGGCCAACGCCCTGTCCGGCGAGGTGCGAGTCGCCGTTACTGAGGGGCTCGGCACGTTCTGGCTCGCCCCGCGCCTGGTTGAATTCCAGCAGGCCTATCCGAAGATCCTGGTCGACCTGCATTGCGCGATGCGCTCGGCCGACGTCTCGCGCCACGAAGCCGACGTCGCCATCCATCTGTCGCGTCCCTCGGCGCTCGACATCAAGCTAGTGCGGCTCGGTCGCATGCATCTGATGTTCTGGGCCTCCGAGAAATACATCGAGAAGCATGGCGCGCCGCGCTCGGCGGCGGAATTGATCAAGCATCGCCTGGTGCTGCAATTCGCCGACCAGCTTGCCGCCAAGGAATCCTTCGAGAGCTTCTTCCCGGGCGTATCGGAACGTGACCTTCTGGTCATGAAGACCAACGTCTCAAGCGCCAACTACTGGGCGGTCGCGAATGGCGCCGGCATCGGCGTCTTCCCGAGCTACGCCATTGCGCTTGGCGGGAGGTTGATTCCACTGGAGGTCGAGTTGAACCGACCGCTGGATATCTGGTTGTCCTACCATCCCGGTAGCGGCCGTATTCCGCGTGTGCGGCACATGATTGATTGGCTGATCGAAGCTTTCAGTCCGGCTCGCTTCCCGTGGTTTAAGGAAGAGTTCGTGCATCCGCATGAATTCAAGGACTCGTATATGGGCGAACCCCTGACCCAGCTCTTCGGGGGATTTTCAACCGAAGAACAAAGGTGAAAACGAAGATGAAAGCAGCGGCGAAAAGAATGAAGCAGCGCAGTGCTGGCAAGCCGGACATCGAGCTTGGCAAGCGGATTCGTCTGCGGCGCGTCGAGATGAAGATCTCGCAGGCCGAGCTCGGCGAGAAGCTTGGCGTCAGCTTCCAGCAGGTTCAGAAATACGAGAAGGGCGTCAATCGCGTCGGCGCGGCTCGTCTGCAGCAGATCGCTTCCGCCCTCGACGTGCCCGTGACCTTCTTCTACGACGGTGACAACAAGGCGCGCGAAGTCGAGAGCCTGCTGTTCCTCGATTCGGCCTTCAGCCTCCGCCTGCTGCGCGCCTACAGCAAGATCAAGGACCAGACCGTGCAGCGTCAGTTGGTCTCGCTGATGGAATCGATCGCGGCGAACGAGAGCTGAGACCGGTCGACGGTCTGGCCTTTGCGGCCGATCTTCAATCCGCCGCGTCGCGGGGACGCGGCCGGATTGAACGATCATATTCCGGCTCGCGCGCTTGCGCGCGGCCTTTGCGGGGCGGCACGACCGCCCCTTTTCTTTGCGCGCGCGACACTCGGGACGACGCGCCATGCAATCCCGCTACAGGCGGATGCAGACTCGCCCACCCTGCCGCGGTTGACCCCGGAAGCGCCAGCGCAGCACATTGCCCCTCGCACATGACGAGCGAGCAAGCGATGTCCGACATATTCAGCACGACCGGTACACCCTACGCGGACGGCAAGATTCTCCAGCACACCACCGACGGCGTCGGCGTGATCACCTTCAACAATCCCGACAAGCGCAACGCGATGTCGCTGGAGATGTGGGAGGGATTTGGCGAGGCCTTGACGAGCCTGCGCGACGACGAGACGGTGCGCGTCGTGGTCCTGCGCGGAGCCGGCGGTAAGGCCTTCGTCTCCGGCGCCGACATCAGCCAATTCGAGAAGACTCGCCACAACGCGGCAGCGTCCGAGGAATATGCCAGGCGTAGCGCCGCCCAGCGCGCACTGCTCGCAGACTATCCCAAGCCGACGATTGCCTGCATCGACGGTTTTTGCCTCGGCGGCGGCATGCAGGTCGCCATGCTCGCCGATATCCGCATCGCCGCGCACGACAGCCAGTTCGGCATTCCCGCGGCCAAGCTCGGCATCGCCTATGGCTTTGACGGCCTGCGGCACCTGGTTTCGCTGGTCGGCCCGTCCTGGGCGCGGCTTCTGATGTACACGGGCATGCGCATCGATTCCGCCGAAGCGCTGCGCATTGGCCTTATCGAGCGCGTGTTCCCGGTCGACGAGCTCTGGGGCGAGACCATGACGATTGCCGAGACGATCTCGCAGAACGCCCCGCTCGCGATCAAGGCCGCCAAGATCACCATCGCGCAGGTGCTGAAGGATGAGAGTCAGCGCGACATGGACGCGATCAAGGCGATCGGCAATGCCTGTATGGACAGCGCAGACTTTCGCGAGGGCCGGCAAGCCTTCATGGAAAAGCGCAAGCCACAGTTCCAGGGGCGTTGAAGCTGAACCGACGTTCAGGAAGATTAAATTCCTCGTGCAGCTCCGCGCGGTAGCAACTAGTTGATCTGACGAAAGTTCTCCCGCCACAACGAGGGAGATCGCGATGACACTGAAATCTGCTGTTCTTGCTCTGGCTGCCATCGGCGGTGTGGCGCTCGCGTCGGGCGAGGCGCTCGCAGCCATGCCGAATGGCATCCCGCAGGCGGACAAGATTGCAAGCGGTCCGGCCGCTGACGTGGATCAGGTGCGCTGGGTGTGCAACCCCTGGGGCCGCTGCTTCTGGCGTCCGAACTATTACGGCGCCTACGGCTATTACGGCGGCCCGCGACGCTTCTACGGCCCGCGCCCGTGGGGCTGGGGCCATCGCCACCACCATTGGCGCCGCTGGTGAACGACAAAGGGGCCGCGAGGCCCCTTTTCTTTTGAGATGAACCGGCGCCGCGGCTCGGCTGCTTCTCAGAGCGCCGCCAGCACCGCTTTGGTGATGTCGGCAGTCCCGTTGCTGCCGCCGAATTCCATCGGCTTGATGCCGCCGGCATAGACCTGATCCACCGCACGCTCGATCGTCTCGCCGGCCTCCGCCGCGCTCTCGACGCCGTGCTTGTCGGCGAGCCAGTCCAGCATCATCGCCGCCGACAGGATCATGCCAGTGGGATTGGCCTTGCCCTGCCCCATGATGTCGGGCGCGGTGCCGTGGCAGGGCTGGAACACGGCATATTTGTCGCCGATGTCCGCCGACGGCGCCATTCCGAGGCCGCCGATCAGGCTCGCAGTGATGTCGGAGACGATGTCGCCGAACATGTTCTCCATCACCATCACGTCGAAATCCCAGGGACGCTTCACCAGCATCGCCGAGCAGGCATCGACATAGAGCCGATCGGTCTTCACGTCGGGATGCTTCTTGGCGATCTCGTCGAAAATGCCGCGAAAGAACGCGAACGCCTTGAACACGTTCGCCTTATCGACGCAGGCAAGCGCGCCGGGCTTGCCGCGCGCCTTGCGCCGCTCAGCGAGGCGAAACGAGAAATCGAACAGGCGCTCGGATGTCCTGCGTGTGATCACCATGGTCTCGCGCGCGTCCTCATGGGTGACGACGCCCTTGCCCATCGAGGCGAACAGGCCTTCGGTCGATTCCCGGATCACGACGAGATCGATGCCGCGCGCATCAGCGCCGACGATCGGGCTCGGCACGCCCGGAATAAGGCGCGCCGGTCGCACGCCGGCATAGAGATCGAAGATGAAACGCAGCTCGATCTGCGGCGCGATCTCGGTATTGTCGGGGTAGCGCACCGACGGCAGGCCGCAGGCGCCGAGCAGGATTGCGTCCGCCTCCTCGCACAGCTTGATGGTCGAGTCAGGCATCGACTTGCCGGTGGCAAGATAATTGTTGGCGCCGGCGGGTGCTTCAGTGAAACGGAAGCGCAAATCCGATTTCTGCTCGATCTTGCGCAGCACCTCGACGGCCGGCGCCATGACTTCGGGACCGATGCCGTCACCGGCGAGCACGGCAATGTGGAAGGCGTTGTTTGCGGACATTTAAGGCCTCAAGGAAAGGAGCTAGCCAAGTCGTCATTGCGAAGAACTCTTGCGACGAAGCAATCCAGACTGTGTCCGCGGAGGGATTTCTGGATTGCTTCGCTGCGCTCGCAATGACGGAGGAGAGAGTGTTCGCTACGGCGTCAGCACCGTGCGCCCGACCACCGCGCCCTGCTGCAATTGCACCAGCGCATCGTTGGCCTTGGCGAGCGGCGCCGTGGTCACCGGGATCGGCGGCACCTTCTTGGTGCGGACGAGGTCGAGCAACTCCTGCGTCTCGCGCAGGTTTCCGACATAGCTGCCCTGGATCGTCACCGCCTTGATCGGAATCAGCGGCAGCGCCCAGGTTGCGCCGCCGCCGAACAGGCCGACGATCACGAGTTTGCCGCCCTTGGTCAGGCAGTCGAATCCAAGCTGCGTCGTCGCGGCATTCCCGACGAGGTCGATCACGGCACGGATCGGCCCGCCCGCCTTCTTGGCGAGTTGCTCCAGCGCATCCGGCGCCTTCGGGTCGACGGTGGCGAGCGCGCCGGCCTTCTCCGCCGCTTCGCGCTTCCTGGCATCGATATCGACCATGATCGCGCCCTTGCCGCCCATGGCTTTCAAGAGCGACAGCGCCATCAGGCCGAGCCCGCCGGCGCCGAACATCACGATCGGCGTGTCGAAATGCTGCTCAACCTTTTTCAGCGCGCTGTAGGTGGTGACGCCCGAGCAGGCATAGGGCGCGGTCGTTGCGGGATCGAGTCCCCTGAGATTGAGCAGATAGCGCGGATGCGGCACCAGCATGTGATCGGAATAGCCGCCGTCGCAATAGACGCCGAGCGAGCGCGGCGTCAGGCACATGTTCTCGTCACCGGCGAGGCACGTCGCGCACTTGCCGCAGCCAATCCAGGGATAGACCAGCCCGACATCGCCGAGCTTGAGGTCGCCCTGGTCGGTCGGTTTCACGTCAGGGCCGAAGGCCAGGATTTCGCCGACCGTCTCGTGACCCATGGTCAGCGGCAGATTGATGCCGCGGTCCTTCAGCGAGAGCGGCTTGCGGCCATGGCCGAGATCGTAGCCGCCCTCCCAGATGTGGAGGTCGCTGTGGCAGACGCCGGCGGCCTTCACCTTGATCAGCACCTGCGTGCCCGAAGGCTGCGGCGTCGCCTCGTCGAACTCCTGCAGCGGCGCCTTGAAATCGGCGACCTTGAAACTCTTCATCGGCGTTCTCCCGGCATGCTTCTCGTTGTCGCGCCACCATGCCATGGCCGGCGAGGCGAGACAAACCGGTCTTAGTTCAGGTCAGCGGATGATGGCAAGCCGCGAACTGGCGAGGCCCGATTTCGCGCAACTCCGGTATCTCCGCGCTGCATCGCTTATCGGCGCGTGGGCAGCGGGTGCGGAAGCGGCAGCCGGACGGCGGCGCAATCGGCGATGGTGGCTCACCCGCCGCCACACTCTCGGCGGGACGCACATCCGGATCGGGCACCGGGATCGCCTGCAACAAGAGCCCGGTATAGGGATGCGCAGGATTTGCGAACAATTGCTCCGACGGACCGACCTCGCAGAGCCGGCCGAGATACATCACCGCGACGCGGTCGCTGACCGCTTTGACCACTGCGAGATCATGCGCGATGAACAACAGCGTCAGGCCGAAGCGTGCTTTCATCTCCTCCAGCAAATTGAGGATCTGTGCGCGGATCGAGACGTCCAGCGCCGAGACCGGCTCGTCGCAGACGATGAATTCCGGATTGAGGACGAGCGACCGCGCGATACAGATGCGCTGGCACTGCCCGCCGGAGAATTCATGCGGCAGGCGGCCCGCGACGAGATCAGGATCGAGCCCGACCGCGCTGAGCACCTCGTGAACCCTGCGCTTGCGCTCGGCGGCATCCTTGACGCCGGCAATGATGAGCGGCTCGGCCACGATGTCGCCGATGCGACGGCGCGGATTGAGCGAGGCGATCGGATCCTGGAAGATCAACTGCACGCGGCGGCGCATCTTGCGCAACGCCTCGCCCTCCATCGCGGTGAGATCTTCGCCGTCGAACAATACCCGGCCGGATTTGGCACGTCGCAATTGCAGCACCGCGCGCCCCAGCGTCGACTTGCCGCAGCCGGATTCTCCGACCAGCCCCAACGTCTCGCCGCGCGCGACCGCAAGGCTGACACCGGACACCGCATGCACCGTCTTGTTGCCGAGACCATATTCGACGACGAGATTGTCGACGTTCAGCAGCGGCTCGGCGCGCGCGGCAAGCTGCATCATGCGCCAACTCCCTCCGCCATCTGGATCGGGTGGAAGCAGGCATAGAGATGATCGGGCATCTCGGCGCTCTTCAGGTCGGGCTTGGCCTCATGACAACGGCTAGCGGCATAGCGGCAGCGAGGCGCGAAGGAGCAGCCCTTTAGCGGTCGTGTCGGATCGGGCGGACGGCCGGAGATCGCGGGCAGCGGGGTATGGGGCGCGGTCTCCAGCTTCGGGATCGCCGCCAGCAACGCTTCGGTGTAGGGCATGTGCATGCGCTTGAACAGCGCCTGGGTCGGGGCGCGCTCCACCACCCTGCCCGCATACATCACGGCGACCTC
The DNA here is from genome assembly GCF_009176685.1 of Bradyrhizobium sp. TM102. Classification (NCBI taxonomy): domain Bacteria; kingdom Pseudomonadati; phylum Pseudomonadota; class Alphaproteobacteria; order Hyphomicrobiales; family Nitrobacteraceae; genus Bradyrhizobium; species Bradyrhizobium sp. TM102. The sequence continues at coordinate 5,979,721 of NZ_AP021855.1, forward strand.
GTCGGCACGGCCCGCGACCACGCCGAGATCGTGGGTGATGATGATCATCGCCATGTGGCGGCGGCGCTGCTCGCGCGCGAGCAGATCGAGGATCTGTGCCTGGATGGTGACGTCGAGCGCGGTGGTCGGCTCGTCCGCGATCAGCAGCTTCGGTTCGCAGGACAACGCGATCGCAATCGCGATGCGCTGGCGCATGCCGCCGGAACATTGATGCGGATATTGCGCGAGCCGCTGCTCAGGCGCCGGGATTCCGACAGCCGCCAGCAGCTCGATGCTGCGCTTCCGTGCTGCGGGGGCATCGAGCTCGAGATGCTCCTGGATCGTCTCCATCAGCTGCGTGCCGATGGTCAGCACCGGGTTTAGCGAGGTCATTGGGTCCTGAAACACGACTGCGAGATCGCGCCCGCGCAAGCGACGCAAGGGTTCCGCATCGAGCCGCACCAGATCCTGGCCGTCGAACATCACGCGGCCCGTGAGCTTTGCCTTTTTCGGTAGCAGCTGAAGCACCGCGCGCGAGAGCATGGTCTTGCCGCAGCCGGACTCGCCGACGATGCCGAGCGTGCAGCCCGCCTCCAGCGACAGGTCGACATGATCCACGGCGCGCAGATTACCGCGCGGCGTCGGTAGCTCGACTGCAACGTCCTCGATGATCAAGAGCGGAGCGCTCACAGCGCCCCCTGACGCGGGTCGGTCAGCGCCCGCAAGGTATCGCCGACCAGATTGAAGGCCAGCACGGTGAGGAACAATCCGGTCGCCGGCAGGAACGCCAGCCGCGGCGCGACGTCGAGGCTGTCGCGCCCTTCGCCGATCATGCTGCCCCAGCTCGCCATCGGCGGCGGCACGCCGAGACCGAGGAAGGACAGCGCCCCCTCGACCACGATGGTGACGGCAACGCCGAGCAGGAAGAAGGCCAGCAGCGGCAGGATCACGTTCGGCAATAGCTCGCGCAGCAGGATGCGCGCATGGCTGGCACCTAACGCCTCGGCCGCGATCACGAATTCCCGCCGCGCCAGCGTCAGCGTCGCGGCCCGCGCCACACGCATGAAGGCGGGAATGCCGAGCACGCCGAGGATCAGGGTGAGGTTGGGGACGGACTGACCGAGATAAGCCGTCACCGCGAGCGCGAAGATCAGCGGCGGAAAGGCGAGCAGCACGTCCATGCTGCCGACCACCAGCGTCTCGAACCGGCCGCGGAAATAACCGGCGAGCAGGCCGAGCGCGCCGCCGAGCGTAAGGCCGATCATCGGCGCGATCAGCCCGACGGTCAACGACACGCGCGCGCCAAAAATCAGGCGGGCGAGCTCGTCGCGGCCGAGCCCGTCGGTGCCGAGCCAGTGCTCGGTGGAGAACGCCGCGCGGCGCTCCAGCATGTCCATGTCTACGGGGTTCTGCAGCGGCAGCACCGGCGCAAGGATCGCGAGCGCAAGGATGATCGCGAGCCAGGCGCTCGCGATCCAGAACAGCAGGCCGAGCCTGCGCTTGCGGCCGACCGGCACGGGCGCCGCCTCGTCCTGCATCGAGAGCTCAAGCGTGGCCATGGCGGATCCTGGGGTCGAGCACGGCGTAGAGCATGTCGACGATGAAATTCACGATGACGAAGCCGCAGGCAACCAGCAGCACGACGCCCTGGAGGATGACGAGGTCGCGGGTGTAGATCGCCCCGACCAGCAGCCGGCCGATGCCGGGCAGCGCAAAGATCGATTCCACGATCAGGGTGCCGCCGAGCAGGCGGCCGATATTGATGCCTGTGACCGTCACCAGCGTCAGCGACGAGGGCTTGAGCGCATGCACGAACAGGATACGCGCGGGCTTGAGACCCTTGGCCTTGGCGAGCGCGATATAATCCTCCTGCAAGGTCGCGATCATGTCGGAGCGCAGCACCCGCATGATTCCCGGCCATTCCGCCAGCGCCAGCGTCAGTGCCGGCAGCACGAAGAAGCGTAAATTCGCCAGCGGCGCCTCGGTGAACGGCACATAGCCCGTCGCCGGCAGCCAGTGCAGCTCGACCGCGAACAGATAGATCAGCAGGATCGCCACCAGGAACGACGGCATCGACAGCATCGCGAACGCGCTGCCGGTCATGAAACGGTCGAACGCGCCGCCGGCACGCGCGGCACAGGCGATCGCAACCGGGACGCCTATCAACAGTCCGATGAACTCGGCCATCAGCATCAGTTGGAGCGAGACCGGAATGCGCTCGGCGACCGCCTGCAACACCGTCTGCCCGGTGCGGAACGAGCGGCCGAGATCGCCCTGCAGGACGTGACCGAGCCAGCTCAGGTAACGCCACCACAGCGGCTGATCGAGCCCCATGTCACGGCGCAGCGCCGCAACATTCTCCGGCGTTGCCTGATCGCCGAGGATGACGAGAGCGAGATCGCCCGGCAGCAGCGAGGCGATCAGGAAGGTCAACAGCGACACGGCGAGCAACACCGGCAGCATGCCAAGCAGCCGCCGAACGACGAAGTTCAGCATCGTGCCATCATTCCAGCCAGGTCGTCGAAACGTCGATCACGCCGTTGTAGATCTTGGGGAAGCCTTTCAGCTTGGCGCTCGACAGCGCGTAATAAGTGTTCTGGAAGGTCCAGAACCAGATTGCCTCCTTGTTGATCAGGCGGCTGATGGCGCAGTAATCCTCGGTGCGTTGGCCGAGGTCGGCGGTGACGCGCGCGTGGTCCAGCAGCTTGTCGAGCTCCGGGTTTGAGTATCCGGCCAATGCCAGCGGGCTGCCGCTGCGGAAATTCGCGTACATCTGCGGGTCGGGATCGGCGAGATCGACGATGCGCCACGGCGTCATCTGGAACTGGCGGGTGAAGGCGCGTGACGGAATGGTCGCCTGATCGACCTGCTCGATCTCCATGTTGGCGCCGGCGCGCTTCCAGAATTGCTGAAGCACCTGGCCGATCATGCGGCCGCGCGGGGTTGCGGTCACCAGCATCTTGAACTCGACCGGCTTGCCGTAATCCTTGATCAGCGCCTTGGCCTTCTCGACATCGAACGGCAGCGCGCCGTCATCCTTGCATTTGACCCAGGAGCCATCGCCATAGGGATTGGTCGCGGGCCGGCTCAGGCCGTTGCTGATCGCCTGCGACATTTTCGGGCGGTCGAGCGCCATCACCAGCGCCTGACGCACGCGGACATCGTCGAACGGCGCGACCTTGGTGTTGAAGGCGTAGACCTGCGCGCCCGAGCCCTTGTAGGTGTGCACCGTGAGCTTGGAGTCCTTCTGCGCCTTCATGATGTTGTCGGCGTCGTTCTCGTCGTCCCAGATGATGTCGGCCTCGCCCGATTGCAGCGAGGCGAAGCGCGACTGCGCATCGGGCAGCGGCTTTAAGATGATGCGGTCGAGATAGGGACGGCCCTTGTCCCAGTAGTTGGGGTTTTTCTCCAGCACCATCCGGTCGCCTGCGGTCCATGATTTCAGGATGTAGGGACCAGTGCCGACGGGATTGCGATTGTAGTCGTCACCCTTGGTCTTCCACGCGGTCGGCGAATGAATGACGTTGTTGGAGCTCTGGATTGTGATCACCGCCGGCCAGTTCACCGAGGGATCGGTCAGATTGAAGACAACGGTGGTTTCGTCCGGCGCCAGCACCTCCTTGACGTTGGTGATGTAGAAGGCACAGCGGCACTTGTTGGCGGGGTCTTTCTGCCGGTCGAAATTCTCCTTGAAAGCCTGCGCATTGAACGGCGTGCCGTCGTGGAATGTCACGCCCTGGCGCAGCTTGAAGGTCCAGCTCTTGTAATCGTCGGAATGGGTCCATGACACCGCGAGCTTCGGCGCGGCTTCGCCCTTGTCGTCGAGCGTGGTCAGCGTATCGAAGATCGCCGCGGCCGCGGTGAAGGTCGAGGTGTCGTAGACGCCGACCTTGAGCGGATCGAAGCCCGCGATCTCCAGCTCCTGGCCGACGGTGATGCTGCCGCCCGGCTTCTGCGCTTGCACCGGCCCGGCCAGCGGAAGGAGGGCAAATGCCGCAACAAGGAAAATCGGCGCGTGCTTGCGCGCCGCGGCAGCAATGTTCGTCATGGTTCCTCCCGGGATCCCTCGTCCGATGTTTCGGATCGTTGAATGACTGGGGACGAGATTGGCGACAAAAGCTCGCCACGGCAAGAGGAACGCGCGACAGATCACACGCCGCACGTGCGGCGTAATGGTGCTCAGCCTGTCGCAGCAGTTTTGCCTGTCGGAATTGATGCATCATCGGCGAGGCTGATCTCTTCGCGCAGGGCATCGGTATGCTCGCCGAGCACGGCCATCGTCTTGGCCGGCGTGGTATCGGCACCCGACATCCGGAATGGCAGGTTGAGCACCTGAAAGGAGCCGCCCTCGTCCCGCACCTCGGAGAGCGCCTGCCGGTGCGCAAGCTGCGGATCGGCCAGCGCCTCGGACACGGTGCGATAGGCCGAAGCCGGCACGCCGGCAGCCCCTAGCGCTGCGAGACACGCATCGGTCGTGAGCTGCCGCGACCAGGCCTCGACGCCGTCCATCACCTCGGCCCAATTCTCGCGGCGCGCGGCATAGGTCGCAAAGCGCGGATCGGAGATCCATTCGGGGTGACCGATCACGCCCATCAATCCCTGGAACGTCTTCTCGCTGGCGACCGTGATCATGACATAGCCGCTTGCCGTCTCGGTCGGGCCGAACATCGGGCGCGGCGGTGGCTTCACGGCGAATTGTGCGCTCTGCAATTCGGTCAGCGTCAGTGACAGCATCGATTCCAGCATCGACACGTCGATGTGCTGGCCAAAGCCGGTCACGGTCCGCTGATAGAGTGCGGACGCGATCGCGCCGAAGCCGTAGGTGCCGGTGACGACGTCGGCGTGATAGATGCCGCAATAATCAGGGCGATTGCGGCCGGGCTGGTAGGCCAGATGCGCCATATCATAGCCGGAGGCGGCATGGATCACCGGCGCATAGGCCGGCAGCTCGGCCGAGGGGCCGGTCTGGCCGTAGCCCGAGATCGAGCAATAGATCAGCTTCGGGTTGACGGTGCGCAGCCTGTCGTAGTCGAGCCGCAGCCGATGCATCACGCCGGGGCGAAAGTTCTCGACCAGGATGTCTGATGCCGCGGCCAGCCGGCGCACCGCCTCCTTGCCGTCCTCGGACTTGAGGTCGAGCACGACGCTCTTCTTGCCGACATTGAGCTGGCCGAACGCGGTGCTGCACCCCTTGCGCAGCGGCGGCCGGGTCCGCATGGTCTCCCCGCCGTCGGTCTCGATCTTGATGACCTCAGCGCCCATGTCGGCAAGCATCCGCGCGCAGTGAGGACCGGCGATGGTGGTGGAAAAATCCAGGACCCTCAGCCCGGCGAAGGCTTTTGTCGTCGTCCCCTCATGCTTATCTGCTAGCTGCATGCCTGCTCACGTCCTTGGGTCTTAGGAACTCTCGAAGTTCTCTGTTGTTGATGCGGCGACCCTAGAGGGCGGCGGCCGAGTAGGAAAGTGTTTACCGAACCGACACGCCGCGTGGGTGGGCTTTAAGAATTCCCGGACAACTGGACCCGTTCTTGCATAGTAGCGAACGGGATCGACAGAGGGCAGCTGTTCTTGAGGGTCTTGTTCGTCACCACGGAGATGGACGACTTCGTCCGCGTCGGCGGCCTTGGAGCCGTGTCCGCTGCGCTGCCCCGCGCCCTTCGCTCCTTTACCGATATCCGGATCATGCTGCCCGGCTATCGCGACATCATCGAGCAACTCACCCATATTCAGATCGTTGGCCGCAGCCCGGCCTTTGCAGAGATGCCGGCCTGCTCGCTCGGACGGGCAGCGACCAAGGACGGCCTGCCGGTCTACGTGCTGTTGTGCTCGCAACTTTACGACCGGCCCGGTAACCCCTATGGCGACGAGTCCGGGCGCGACTGGCCCGACAATGACATCCGCTTCGCGCGCTTTGCCTCTGCCGCCGCTGAGCTGGCCATGGGCAAGCTGGACAAGAATTGGGCAGCTGACCTGATCCATGCCAATGACTGGCAGGCCTCGCTCGTGCCGGCCTATCTCGCCTGGCGCGGCTCCAAGCTACCGTCGATCCTGACCATTCACAATCTTGCCTATCAGGGCCTCTTTCCGAAGGACTCGCTGCGGCGGATCGGCGCACCGGAGAGCTCTTTCCACATCGACGGTGTCGAGTTCTACGACCAGCTGTCCTTCCTCAAGGCGGGCCTCGTCTACGCCTCGCACCTCACCACCGTCAGCGGCACCTATGCGCGCGAGATCACCACGGCCGAATTCGGCTGCGGCCTGGAGGGCCTGCTCCGCCTGCGCTCGGACGCGTCCGAGCTCACCGGCATCCTCAACGGCATCGACGAGAGCTGGGACCCGCGCTCCTGCGCCCAGCTCGCCCAGCAGTTCGGCGCCGGCGACTGGGTCGGCAAGAGGGCCAATGCGGACTACGTCCGCAAGCAGTTTGGCTTAGCGGTCTCGCGCGGCCCGATGTTCGGCATCGTCGCGCGTCTCGTGCACCAGAAGGGCATCGATCTCGTGCTGTCGGCGGCCGACGAGATCGTCGATGCCGGCGGACAGATCGTGGTCACCGGCTCCGGCGAGCCGGCGCTGGAGCAGGCCTTGATCGACGCGCATCGCCGCCGCCCCGACGCGATCGGAGTTGTGATCGGCTTCAACGATGCCCAGGCCCGCCGCATCTTTGCGGGCAGCGATTTCACCCTGATGCCGTCGCGCTTCGAGCCGTGCGGGCTCAGCCAGATGTACGCCCAGCGCTTCGGCTCGCTGCCAATCGGTCACCAGACCGGCGGCCTTGCCGAAACCATCACCGACGGTGAGACCGGCTTCCTCTTCTCGAGGCCCTCGCGCGAGTCCTTCCTTGGCGGCGTCCGCCGCGCCTTCTCGGCCTTCATGGCGCAAGACCAGCTCGACACCATGCGCCGCAGCGCCATGGGACGGTCCTTCTCCTGGAGCATCTCGGCGGGGACCTACAGCGCGCTCTACCGGAAGCTGGCTTCGGTGTGAGGCAGAGGCGTATCTCTGTTCTCCGCCGTTGCGAGCGCAGCGAAGCAATCCGAGAGATCGGGCCTTTACCCCTTTCCGCGCACATCCATTTGCGGCCGCCCGATCCACGCCCTGTTGAGGCAGCGCGTCATCCAGTCGGGCTGCGGCTCGCCCCGCAGCCGCGCCTGCGCTTCCTGGTAGGGCCCGACATAGCGCAGCCGATCCGGCAATGTCGGATAGATGCGCCGGATCCATCGCAGCGCGTTGTCGGCCGATCTGACCTCCCGCTCGCCGAGCTCAAACCCGAAGCCGGCGCGCAAGCGTTCCGGCAGCAGGCTCGCCGTGAGCGAGCGATACCATCGTGGCGGCCGCAACCACGGACGCGCGCCGCCAAAAATCTGCGCCGCGATCTCGCGCGCCGCCGGGCTCACGGTCAGCGTGTCCGTCTGCACCATCGCCGCGGTGTAGGACGTAAAGCCCGACCAGTCCGCGGGCAGATCATCCGCCGTCAATCCGAACAATGCACCGAACGTCCGACTCTCGCTCCAGTAGCGCTCGCGCTCCTCCACCGAGAATGGCGGCAGAACCAGCTCGTGCGCCATCAGCGCCGTCTCGACCAGCGTCGCATGGACCCAACGCAGCGAGGGGATATCGTTGGCGCAGTAGCGCGAGCCTGCCGCAAAGGGACCGACCGTCTCCGGCATCTCTCCGACGATCATGCTGTGTCGTCGGTGCAGCTGCCGGGAGGACAGCAAGGCACGGTCGAGCGAGCCGAACACCATGGCAAAGACGATGTCAAAGGTGCGATGGAAGCGGCCAATCGGATCGGCCAGGGTTTTCGAATGCTCGGCGATGGCGGCGGCGACCCAGGGATGCGCCAGTTGCAGCAACAACGCGCGGCCGGCACCGAGAAAGATGACCGCCTCCCGGTCGATCCGCCAGGTCAGCGTATCAGGACCGAACACGCCCGCTACCGGCCCCGCCGCGTTGGCGCGGACCAGATCGAGCGTTGCCTCCAGATCTTTCTCAGCGACCAATTGCAAGCCTCGCGACGAACACGGGGCAACAATAGCCCAGACCTAGCCCTCGGGAAATCGCCACTGCGCAAGACAATCACGCGTCAAGCCCTCACTCCGCCGCAATCGGCATCTCCTCCATATGCTCGTGCAGCACCACCCCGGCGAGCGGATCGAATTCGCCGATCCAGGGCTTGCGTGCCAGGACCGATCGCGTGTGAGCGTAACCAGCGTGCCAACGCCGTGTGATCCCCGACGGACTGAAGTCGATATCCTTGGTATGGGTCTCGCGCTCAAGCTGCGGCGCCAGCAGCCGTACCACATGCATGCGGGTCGGACAGCCATAGCTCGTCAACTCTCTCACCGCGGGATCGCTGCGCTCGCTCTCCGGAAGCCGTGCCGCGAGCTGGTTGATGACATGGCGCAGGCGATGGGCCTGCTGCTGGCGCGCAATCTGACTCGAAATGCGGCTGGAATATTGCACGTCCTTGTGCCGGTTCAGCACCTCCGCGATCGTGTTCGGCTCGGGTCCGACGGGATTCCACAAATGCACGGAGAAAATCAGCGAATCCCTGCGCGGATTGTCGTCGAACACCGCTTCCGTCGGCGTGTTCGACAGGATGCCGCCGTCCCAATAGAGCTCGCCGTCGATGCGCACCGCCGGGAAAGCCGGCGGCAGCGCGCCCGACGCCATTATGTGCTTCACCGTCAGTTCACTGTCGCGGCTGTCGAAATAGCGCATTTCACTGGTGCCGACATGAGCCGCACCGACCGTCAGGCGCGGCGCGCAGCGATTGGCGAGATCGAAATCGACGAGCTCGCTCAGCGTCTTCTCCAGCGGCGCGGTCGAATAATAGCCCGCGTTGTCGGCACCGAGCGGATAGGAATCGCCCGCATGCGCCAGTGGATTGGGCCGGAAGAAGCCGCGAATGCCGCCGGTGACCGTCGACCAATAAGCGAGCCTCTCGTTGAAGTCGGGAAAGGCGCCGCCCAGGGTCCAGACCGGGGCCTGCTCCATCCGCTTCCAGAATTCCTTCAGGCGCGCAAGCCGTTGCTCCGGCACGTTGCCGGCAATCAGGCTCGCATTGATGGCGCCGATCGAGGTGCCGATGACCCAGTCCGGCTCGATGCCGGCCTCGTGCAGCGCCTGGTAGACACCCGCCTGATAGGAGCCAAGCGCACCGCCGCCCTGAAGCACCAGCACGACCTGACCCGGGATATCCGCACCTTTGCCCTTCATGCCGTTCATGGTTCGCTCCTGGTGAGCCTGCACCGGCCGAATTTTCGTCGCACGCGGCGGCATTGTTACCCGCGATCATTTTAAGAGATGGCGGGATCTTTTGAAATGCCGGTTGGCTTCCAAGTCCATACGTCCGTGCTATCGCGCGTGGGATGTCATTTCTGGTTCCGATCGGCTAGATTTGAGGTCGATTTCGCTGGGAGCCGATCCATGGAAATGCACCAGGTCCGCTATTTCCTCGCGGTGGCGCAGCTGCTCAATTTCACGCGCGCGGCCGAGGAGTGCAACGTTACACAGCCCTCGCTGACACGCGCGATCAAGCAACTCGAGGCCGAGCTTGGCGGCGATCTGTTCCGCCGCGAGCGGCCGGCGGCGCAATTGACCGAGCTCGGCCAGCGCATGCATCCGCTCCTGAAGCAGTGTTTTGACGCTGCCGCCGGCGCGCGCTCGCTCGCCTCCTCGTTCAAAAGCGGAGAGGTCGGCGCGTTGCGCGTTGCCTTGACGCATTCGATCGACCTAGCGCTGCTCATTCCGCATCTCAACGAGATCAGGCGGCAATTCAACCAGCTCGAATTCCGCTTCCTGCGCGGGACGAGCCGCGAGGTCGGCGAGTTCTTGAAGAAAGGTGAAGCCGAGCTCGGCATCGCCGCCGAGATCGATGAGGCCTGGGAACGGCTCGACGCCTGGCCGCTGTTCACCGAGAGCTTCGAGCTCGTCTTTGGCGACGGACATCGGCTGGCCGGCCGCAGCAGCATCGAACTGGACGATCTGCGCTCGGAGCAACTGTTGAGCCGGACGTTCTGCGAGCATTCGCGCCGCATCTCCGCGAGCCTGCGCGAGCACGGCATCGAGCATGGCCACGAGATTTCGAGCGAGCGCGACCTGATCGAGCTGGTCGAGGCCGACATCGGCGTCGCCATGATGCCGCACACCTCGCCCCTGCCGCAGACACTGACGCGTGCCGCCGTCGCCGGCCTGGACGCCCGCCGCACCGTCAGCCTTTACGGCGTGGCCGGCCGGCAGCGCACGGCGGTCGCCAGCGCCGTGATGCGCATGCTGCGCGGCGCCGACTGGCGCGAGATCGCGGGGTAGCGAGAACGGTCTTCGATAAGGGGAGAACTTAGTTCTCCCTGCCCGCGCTCTCCAGCGCGGCGAGCAGATCGTCGATCTCCATGCGTTTGCGGAAATCGGGATCGACGAAGCGGGCCTTCACGATGCCGTCGCGGCCGACCACGAACACGGCCGGGATCGGCAGCATCCAGCCATCATTGCCGTGGAATTTCGCCATGTCCTGATAGGACAACAGGCGCTGGATCTCGGCACCGAGCCAGATCGCGAGATTGAGCGACAGCGCATAGCCGTTGTCGAGATCGGTCAGGACCGGAAACGGCGCGCCGGATTCAGCCTTGAGCTGGCGGGTAAATTCCTGCGTCTCCGGCATGACCGCAACGATCTGCGCACCCATGGCCTCGATGCGATCGAACGCCTGAACCACGGCACGGACATTGAGCCGGCAATAGGGACACCAATGGCCGCGGAGGAACATCACGGCGAGCGGGCCGCGCTGCAGCAGCGAAGGCAGCGTGACGAGACGCCCGGCCTCGTCCGGCAGCATGAACGCCGGCATCGCATCGCCCGGGTGAGGCGCGGTCTCGCCACCGCCGTTCCCGCCCAATCTCGCCACCAGGCGATCGACGGCCTCGCCATAGGCCGGAAACACCGCACGGCTGGCGTCGGCATAGGCGCAGAGCTGTTCGTTCAGCGTGCCGTCCATGTCGCGGCAGCGCTGGAAAGCAAGCCTGAGCTGCTCGGCATCGGCTGGCGAGAGAGATGTCATCTTCTGCTCCGGCATTCCCTTCAGCGAATATTAGTTTCCCGGTTCGGCCGCCCGCAAGGGGCGGCCGCGATGCCAGGCCGGCTCAGTTCACGTAGAAATTGCCGGTCGGATCGAGCCGTCCCGAGGTGGAGTACAGCGATCCGTTGCGCATGAAGAAGACGGTGTTGTCGGGCACCTTCTTGGCGTTCTTCATCATCGCCTCGTGGTTCTTCTCGGCCGGACCCATGGCCATCGCCGACATCTTGCCGGGGCCGCCATAGACATAGGCCATGCCGGCCTTGAAGTCCCAGGCGGCCTCCGAGAAGGCCGAGGTGGCGATGACCGCAAACGCGGCGGTGGTAATCAGGGTCTTGGACAATTTCGGCATGAGTGCTCCTCCGAATTGACGTGAACGCCCGCCAATCGGGCGCCGTGCCATCGGACGCCGGATACGCCGGAAGCGGAAATGCCGTTGCCCAATCGGATCGATAGCCGCCGCGCATCAACATAGCACCGCGCTATCGCATCGAGAGCAAGCCGGCATTTCAGGATCGACGCGATCTCGATGAAGCTCCCGTCATAGCCGCCGACCAGCGGGGTCGCGGCCAACGCAGGAGACCCTTCCATGTCTAGGAGCCACGCCCTGTCGCGTCCGATCTGGCCAGGCCTTGCCATTGCCGGCGCGCTCGCACTCTCGGCGCAGCCGGTCGTTGCCGGCGAGTGCCCGGCCGGTAAGATCAAGCCGAACGCCCAGCAGATGGTCGATCACAAACCCGTCGGCGTTATCGACGTCACGCTCGGGGCGATCGATCTCGGCAAGCAGCCGGCGCATATCGAGGGCCGCGAGCTGCGCTTCCGCAAGCTCACGATCGAGCCCGGCGGCATCGTGCCCTGGCACAGCCATGACGACCGCCCCGCGTTGATCTTCGTGCAGCAGGGCGAAATCGTCGAATACGCCTCCAACTGTGTCGACCCGATCGTGCACAGGGCCGGCGACATCCGCCCGGAGGTGTACGGCACCTCGCATTGGTGGAAGAACCTCGGCAAGGAGACCGTCATTCTCTATGTCGGCGACATCCGCAAGGATCCCAACGATCGCCACATGTAACGAGCGCATTCCAGCCCCAGCGCACCGTTATGGATGAGGCGCCCGCGATCCCCATGCCGGGCGCCAAATCCTCACAGGACAATCACGCCATGACCGATCTTTCCGCACCGATCAACCGGCCGCGATGACGATGGAGGCGCACTCGCCGGGTCTGGCGCTACGCTCGCTCGTGATCGGCCTCACCGCGTTCCTGACCGTTGTCGATCTCTTCGCAACGCAGGCGATCCTGCCCTCGCTGACCCGCCATTACGGCGTCACGCCCGCAGCGATGGGCTTTGCCGTCAACGCCAGCACGTTCGGCATGGCCACAGCCAGCCTCGTGGTTGGCTTTCTCAGCCCGCATATCGACCGCCGGACCGGCATCCTGCTCAGCTTGATGCTGCTCGCACTCCCGACCAGCCTGCTGGCGATCGCGCCAAATCTCGCCGTGTTCACCGTCCTGCGCGTCGCACAGGGCCTGTGCATGGCCTCCGCCTTCGCGCTCACCCTCGCCTATCTCGGCGAGCAATGCAGCGCGATGGACGCCGGCGGCGCCTTTGCCGCCTACATCACCGGCAATGTCGCGAGCAATCTCGTCGGCCGGGTGATCTCGGCCGCCGTTGCAGACGGCCTGGGCCTTGCCTGGAACTTCTATCTGTTCGCAGCTCTCAATCTGGCCGGCGCGGTGCTGGTCTACTTCACGATTCGACGCCTGCAGCCGATGCATGCGATGATGCCGACTGCTTCGCCGCTCAAAGCCACCATCGCGCATTGGCGCAATCCGCGATTGCGTGCGGCCTACGGCATCGGCTTCTGCATCCTGTTCGCCTTCATCGGTACCTTCACCTTCGTCAATTTCGTCCTGGTCCGACCGCCGCTGTCGCTCGGCATGATGGATCTTGGCCTTGTCTATCTGGTGTTCCTGCCCTCGGTCGTCACGACCTTGCTGGCGGGACGGGTCGCCTCACGCATCGGAGCGCGCCCGACGATCTGGGGCTCGCTCGCCGTTGCCGGCATCGGCCTGCCGCTGATGCTGACTGCGCGGCTGCCTGAAGTGCTCACCGGAATGGTGCTCGTCGCGGTCGGAACCTTCTTTGCACAGGCGGCGGCCACCGGCTTCGTCGGGCAGACGGCGACCGAGAACCGTGGGGTCGCCAGCGGCACCTATCTTGCGTGCTATTTCTGTGGAGGGCTCGTCGGCACAGCCGTTCTCGGCCGACTGTTCGATGCCTTCGGCTGGCACGCTTGCGTGACGGGCGTGGGCATAGCCCTTGCGGCCGCTGGCCTGCTCGCGCTGAACTTGAAGCGCTAGCGCTTGACTGGGGCTTCCTGCGGCGGCTCGTCATCGGCGATGGCGCGCCAGGCGGCACCATCGAGATCGTCGTACTGGCCGCTCCGGAGCGACCAGAGAAAGGCGACGAGACCGGCGCCGCCGAGCATCAACGCCAGCGGGACCAAAATGACCAGAATCTCCATTACACGATCTCCCGCGAGGTGCTGCGCGCCCGCAGCGAATTCAGCATGACCAGGATCGAGGATCCGCTCATGGCCGCAGCCGCGATCAGGGGCGTCACGACGCCACTGATCGCAACCGGCACCGCGAGCACATTGTAGCCGATCGCAAGCCAGAGGTTTTGCCGCATCAAATGCAGCGCCTTGCGCGAGGCGTCGATGGCCGCAACCACCGGAGCCAGCGGCCGGCCGAGGAAGACGAGATCGGCGGTGGCCTGGCTCAGATGCGCGGCCGAGATCGGCGACATCGAGACATGGGCTGCCGCGAGCGAAGGCGCGTCGTTCATGCCGTCGCCCACCATCAGCACCTTGGCGCCGCGCTGCTTCAATTCCTCGATCCGTGCGATCTTGTCGGCCGGCGTGACGCCGGCGCGCCATTCGGGGATTTCGAGCGCGTGAGCCGCGGCCTTCACCGCCGGCTCGCGGTCGCCGGAGAGAATCTCGATGCCGATATTGCGCGCCTTCAGCGCCGCGATCACAGCTTGCGCGTCCGGACGCAGGCCCTGGCGGACCGAGAGCACGAACCTCTCGCTGCCCTTGCTGAACGCGACGATGGAGGCTTCGGGATCGACGACGGTGCTGCCAACCAGCGCCTCCGCGCCGCAGAAGGAGGGTCGGCCAAGGCGAAGCTCGACGCCGTCCACGGTCGCACGGACGCCCTGCCCGGCCTCTTCGACCGCACCGACAACAGGCGATTTGGCGGCGGCGGCCTGCGCCACGGCGGCGGCCACCGGATGATGGCTCGACAGCGCGAGCCGGCCGGCGAGCTCGAAGATGTCGGCGGGGATGTTGGCGGCATTCATCACTTCGAGATCGGGCAGCGTCAGCGTGCCCGTCTTGTCGAAGATGACATGGTCGGCTTCGGCCAGCCGCTCGATCGCGTCGCCGGAATTCAGCAGCACGCCGGACTTGAACATTGCGCCGGAGGCGATGGTCTGCACGGTCGGAATGGCAAGCCCCAGCGCGCAGGGACAGGTGATGATCAGCACGGCGACGCCCGTCACGATCGCATCATGCCAGGACGCGCCGGCAATGACCCAACCGAGGATGGTGATGAACGCGGTCGCATGCACCACCGGCGCATACAGCCGCGAGGCGCGGTCGGCGAGGCGCATATAGCGCGAGCGCGCCTGGAGCGCGTTGTCGAGCAGCCGCGTGATCTCGGCGAGCAGCGTCGCCTCGGACGCGGCTGAAACCCGCACCCGCAGCGTGCCGGAGATGTTCATGGAGCCCGCATAGACCGGCGTGCCCTGCTCGGCCGTGACGTAGAGCGTCTCGCCGGTGATCAGGCTCTGGTCGATCTCGGAACGGCCCTCGATCACGGTGCCATCGACCGCGCAACGCTCGCCGGGCCGGAGCAGCACGATGTCGCCGGGATTAATCGCGGCCACCGGCACCTGCGATATCTCGTCGGGACCGATGAACTTGGCCGCCGTCTCCGCCTTCAGCGCGGCGAGATTGCCGGCGACTGCGCGGGTGCGCCGCCGCATGTTCTGGTCGAGGAAGCGGCCGACGAGCAGGAAGGTCAACAGCATGATCGCTGCGTCGAAATAGGCGTGTTCGGCGTGGTGGAAGGTCTCGACCACGGACATGCCGAGCGCCAGGATCACGCCGATCGAGATCGGCACGTCCATGTTGGTCGTCTTCGCCGACAGCGCACGCCAGGCCGAGCGGAAGAACGGCTGGCCGGCATAAGCCGCCGCCGGCAATGCGATCAGCGCCGACAGCCAGTGGAAGAAGTCGCGCTGCTCGGGCAGCATGTCCGAGACGTTGCCCGACCACACCGGGATCGACAGCATCATCACGTTCATCGTGGCGAACGCCGCGACACCGAGGCAGCGCAGCAGGAAGCGCGATTCGGCGACCTCCGCCACCTCCGCGCTCTCGGTCTCGAACGGATAGGCCTTGTAGCCGAGCTCCTCGAGGCGATCGATGAAACGGCCGGGGTCGAGCGTACCCGCCTTCCATTCCAGCGCGACGCGGCGATCGGTGAGGTTGACGCGCGCCAGCGTGACGTCGGGGATGGCGGACAGGCCGCGTTCGATCTTGGCCATGCAGCCGGCGCAGTGAACGCCTTCGACCGCGAGATCGATATGCTGGACGCCCTCGCCCGCGGTCCGGACGTAGTGCGAGAAATCCCGCGTGACGTGCATGTCGAAGTCCTTCAGTTCAGGATCACGCGGTTGCGCGACAGGAACACGCGCGTTCCCCGCGCCTCGCCCTCGATCACCAGGTCCCACTGGCCCGGCGCGACGGACGCGGCATCGCCGCGATAGAGGCCGATGCCGGCTTCGGTGAGCTCGACGGCGAAATCGGCGCGCTTGTCAGTCGGCCGCTCCAGCCGGCCGCCGAATTTCAGTCCGGCGATCGGCTGGCCGCCGGCATCGCGCGCCTCGACCTGAACCACCGCGCCGCCGTCGTTGCGGCGTTCGATATGGGCGTTGACCTTCCATTTGCGCGCGGCCTGGTCCTGCGCCGCCGAAATCTCGCGGTCGTAGGTCAGGCCCGCGGCATAGGGGCTGTCGACCTCGGTGCCGGGCAGCGTCGCGATCGCCAGCTTCATCATCGTGACGTTGACGCCGATCACGAGGCCGAAGAAGGCGACCAGCATCAGGAAGACCTTGGTTCCGGTCAGCGGCTTGGATGACATGACGGTCTCCTGGATTTACGGCGCGACGAAATTGTCGGTGGCGCTCGCGGCGACACCCAGTCCGATATCCATGACGTGGAAGCGGACCGGAATCGACTTCTCCGGATTGTTTTCGGCCGGCGCGGTGACGAGCAACCGCAGCTCGCTGGTGGAGTCGCGCGGGATCACGATGATCGGCCGATCCGGCGTCACCGAATCGACGCCGACGACGTGCATCGTGGGATTGGCTGGCCCCTCCACGTCGATGGCGATGGCGCGGTCGTAGCCGCTCTTGTTCAGCAGCCGCACCGTATAGGCGTTGCGGATCGAGCCGTCGCTGAGCTTGACCGCGACCGGATTGCGGTCATGCAGCACGTTGACGTCGAGCAGGCTGCGGGTCGCGAGCGTATAGACCATGAAGCCGCCGATCGCCGCGATGATCGCGCTGTAGACGATGGTGCGTGCCCGGACGATCCGGTAGATCGGCGCCTTGCCCTCCTGGCGTCGATGGATGTTGATGTCGTTGTCGTAGCCGATCAAGCGCTTCGGCCGGCCGATCTTCGTCATCACGTTGTCGCAGGCGTCGATGCAAAGGCCGCACTGGATGCATTCCATCTGCGGTCCGTTGCGAATGTCGATTCCGGTCGGGCAAACCGCGACGCACTGGTAGCAATCGACGCAATCGCCAACCTGCTCGCCGAGCGCGCGCAGCTCGGCGGCCTTCTTGACCGAGGTACGCTTCTCGCCGCGGTCGTAGCGGTAGGTGACGTTCAGCGCCCATTCGTCGGTGAGCGCGGCCTGGATGCGCGGCCACGGGCACATATAGGTGCAGACCTGCTCGCGCATGTAGCCGGCGAGCAGATAGGTCGAGGCCGTGAGAATGCCGATCCAGATATAGGCGATCATCGGCCCCTGGAAGGTGACGAGCTCCTTCACCAGGGTCGGTGCGTCGTTGAAGTAGAGCACCCAGGCGCCACCGGTCCACCAGGCGATCATGAGCCAGATCGAATGCTTGAGCACGATCTCGGAGATCCGCTCGAGCTTCAGCGGGTCGGACGATTTGTCCTTCTTCATCCGCTCGCGCCGGTCACCTTCGATCAGACGCTCGACGGCATAGAACAGGTCGGTCCACACCGTCTGCGGACAGAGATAGCCGCACCAGATGCGGCCGCCGACCGAGTTCATCAGGAATAGCGCCACCGCGGCCACGATCAACAGGCCGGTGAAGTAGTAGACCTCCTGCGGCCACAGCTCGATGAAGAAGAAGTAGAAGCGGCTGTTGGGAAGATCGATCAGCACCGCCTGGCTGGGGGCGCCGAGGCCGCGGTTCCAGCGCACGAACGGCAGGAAATAATAGACGCCGAGGCAGATCGCCATCAGGCTCCATTTGATCCGGCGGAACGTGCCGGAGACGCTCTGGGGATAGACCTTCTTGTGGGCTGCGTAGAGCGGCCCGTTGTCATCATCCAATGTGAGGTCTTTGGGGTTCACGGTCTTGTTCATCGCCTGGAGCTTCTCGAAAAGGTGCGATTGAACCTAGACCCGACACCGCCGCGTCAGTTGATCCAGCTCAAACGGGGGCACTTTTGTTCACCCCCGTCTGCAGCGAGATCTGCTATTTTCCACCGCCCAGCGAATGAACGTAGACCGCCATTGCCTTGATGGTGGCGGGATCGAGCCGCCCTTCCCAGGCCGGCATGACGCCGGCACGGCCCTGGCTGATGGTCTCGATCAGGGCCGCCTCGTCGGAGCCGTAGAGCCAGATCTTGTCGGTCAGGTTCGGGGCCCCCATCTCCTGGTTGCCCTTGCCGCCGTCGCCGTGGCAGGCGACGCAATTCTCCGCAAAGATCTTCTCGCCCTTGGCGGCATCGAAGCCGTTACGGGTCGAAAGGCCCGCCAGCGACCGCACGTAGTTGGCGACCGTGACGATCTCGTCGGACTTCAGCACACCGTCCTTGCCGAAGGCGAGCATCTGGCCCTCATGGGTCTTGGCATGACCGGAGCGCGCGCCGAACTGGATGGTCTGCATGATCTGGTCGAGCGTGCCGCCCCACAGCCAGTCGTCGTCGTTCAGGTTCGGATAGCCCTTGGCGCCGGCGGCGCCGGAGCCGTGGCAGGGCGCGCAATTGTCGCCGAACACGGTCTTGCCCTTGGCGCGGGCGAGCGCCAGCAAGGCCGGATCCTTCTCGATGTCGGCGAGCGAGGCTGCGCCCAGCGCCGCCATCTTGTCACCGCGGATCTTCTCGAGGTTGGCGAGCTCGACCGCGACGTCGGCGCGCGAGGAGTAGCCGAACATGCCCGTAGTATTGCTTTGGATCAGCGGCCAGGCCGGATAGACGATCCAGTAGCCGATCGACCAGATGATGGTGAGGTAGAACGAGATCACCCACCAGCGCGGCAGCGGTGTGTTGAGCTCCTTGATACCGTCCCACTCGTGTCCGGTCGTGGACTTGCCGGAGACGGAATCGATGTCGCTATGATGATCGGTCATGGTCTCTCACTCCTCCCGCAACGGCAGGTGCGCTGCTTCGTCGAAGACAGCCTTGTTACGGGGCCAAAATGCGTAGGCGATGATCGCGAGAAAGATCGCGACGAACACCGGGGTCCAGATCGTCGTCACGAGCTCGGACGCTAGATTATGGACTGACAGGATAGCTTTCATCGTTCATGCCTTCTCAGCGAAGATTGGCTTTCTCGTTGTAGATCTTGAAGTCGACCAGCGTGCCGAGCATCTGCAGGTACGCAACCAGCGCGTCCATCTCGGTCGGCGTGCCGGCCTTGCCGTCGAAATTGCGCACGACGGCTTTGGCGTAGCGCTTGTTGAAGGCGTCGCCGCCGGAATTGTCCGGGTCGGCCTGGGCCTTCATGTCGGCGCCCGCGTTGGCGATCTGGTCGTCCGTGTACGGCGTGCCGACGGCCTTCAGCGTGCGCATGTGGTCGGCGATCGTGTCCGGGTCGACCTCGGTCTGGCTGAGGAACGGATAGCCCGGCATCACCGACTGCGGCACGATCGCGCGCGGGTTGGTCAGATGGGTGACGTGCCAGTCGTCGGAATACTTTGCGCCAACTCGGGCAAGGTCTGGACCGGTGCGCTTCGAGCCCCACTGGAACGGATGGTCGTACATGCTCTCGGCGGCGAGCGAGAAGTGGCCGTAGCGCTCGACCTCGTCGCGCAGCGGGCGGACCATCTGCGAGTGACAGAGATAGCAGCCCTCGCGAACGTAGACGTTGCGGCCCGCCAGCTCCAGCGGCGTGTAGGGCCTGACCCCGTCGACCTTCTCGATCGTGCTCTTGAGGTAGAACAGCGGGGTGATCTCGACGAGACCGCCGATCGCGATCACCAGCAGGATGCCGACGATCAGGATGATCGAGTTCTTTTCGAAGATTTGGTGGCGTGTCCAGAACGACATGGTGGAGCTCCTCATTCCGCCGGCTGAAGAGCGACGGGCATCTGGACTTCCGCCTCGCCGACGCGAACGGTCATCCAGAGGTTATAGGCCATGATCAACGAGCCGATCAGGAACAGCCCGCCGCCGGCGGCGCGGATGATGTAGAAGGGATGCATCGCCTCGACCGTCTCGATGAAGGAATATTCGAGGAAGCCGAGCGAAGTGTAGGCGCGCCACATCAGACCCTGGAGGATGCCGGACACCCACATCGCCGAGATGTAGAGGACGATACCGAGGGTCGCGACCCAGAAGTGCCAGTTGACGAGCTTCAGGCTGTAGAGCCCCTTGCGATTCCAGGCCCACGGCACCAGGCAGTAGAGCGCGCCGAAGGACACGAAGCCGACCCAGCCGAGCGCGCCGGAGTGCACGTGGCCGATGGTCCAGTCGGTGTAGTGGCTGAGCGAGTTGACCACCTTGATCGACATCATCGGACCTTCGAAGGTCGACATGCCGTAGAAGGCGACGGAGACGACGAGCATGCGCAGCACGGGATCGGTGCGCAGCTTGTCCCAGGCACCCGACAGCGTCATCAGACCGTTGATCATGCCACCCCAGGAGGGCATCCACAGCATGATCGAGAAGGTCATGCCGAGCGTCTGCGTCCAGTCGGGCAGCGCCGTGTAGTGCAGATGGTGGGGACCTGCCCAGATGTAGAGGAAGATCAGTGCCCAGAAGTGGATGATCGACAGCCGGTAGGAATAGATCGGCCGTTCGGCGCGTTTCGGGATGAAGTAGTACATGATGGCGAGGAAGCCGGCGGTCAGGAAGAAGCCGACCGCGTTGTGGCCGTACCACCACTGGAACATGGCGTCCTGGATGCCGCCCCAGGCGACGTAGGACTTCGAGCCGAACACCGAGACGGGAAGCGCCGGGTTGTTGCCGAGATGCAGCACCGCGATCGTCACGATGAAGGCGAGATAGAACCAGTTCGCGACGAAGATGTGCGGTTCCTTGCGCTTGATGACCGTGCCGAGGAAGACGAGCAGATAGGTCACCCAGACGATCGTCAGCCACAAATCGGCATACCATTCCGGCTCGGCATATTCCTTCGACTGGGTGACGCCGAGCAGATAGCCGGTGCCGGCGACGAGAATGAAGAAATTGTAGCCCACCACGACGAACCAGGGCGCGAGGTCGCCGGCGAGGCGCGCGCGGCAGGACTTCTGCACCACGTAGAACGATGTGCCGATCAGCACATTGCCGCCGAAGGCGAAGATCACGGCGGAGGTGTGCAGCGGCCGCAGCCGGCCGAAGCTGGTCCAGGGCAGATCGAAATTCAGCGCGGGCCAGGCCAGCTGAGAGGCGATGATGAGGCCGACGAGGAAGCCCGCGATGCCCCAGAACATCGCCATGAAGGCGGTGAACTTGATCGGCCCCATGTTGTAGTTGGGGCGGCCGTTGATCTCCGCCGGCGGCAGCGTAGCCGGCCGGTCGAGGTAGCGATTGACGATGACGAACACTGCGGCAAGGCTCGCTGCCGCACTGAGCGCGGCATGGAAGGCGAACGGCGCATCCAGCGCCTTGGCCGAGGCGATCACGCAGAGGAAGGCGGTGACTGCGAACACGACAGCCAGGCCGCTTTCACCGATGGACATGGATTTGGAAATGGAGGGCTGGCTCATGCGGATTCTCTCTGAAAGAACACAGCGCCAGAAACCACATTCACCCTCACTCGGAATTGATTGAAATCAAGACAGGCATTTAAGTTCTACGTAGCCGGCGATGATCCTTTTGGTTCCCCTTGAAATCTCGACCCGCGAGCACCCGGCGTGACGCGCAAACGGGAATAGCCTCCGTATAATCACGGAGGCGACAATGAAATCGATCAGGGATAGTCCGTCAGTCGCGCGCGGTCGCCTTCAGCGCCGCGATGACATCCTCGCGGGCGATGATTCCGACCAGCTTCTGCGCACCGTCGAGCACGATGATGCTCCTGATGCGGTGCTCCACCATGATCTGGAGCACGCGCGTCAGCCGCGTGTCGGGGCTGACATAGATGAACTCGGGCGTCATGACGTCGCCGATCTTGCGGCTCATCAGGTCGTGATAGCGGGGCAGCATCTGGCTCGGCGTGAAGGCGAAGCACTTCAGGATGTCGAATTTGGTGACGATGCCGACCACCTGCCCGTCGTCCTCGACCGGATAGGAGTTGAAATCATCGGTCTCGAACATCTCGCTGAGCTCGAGCAGGTCACGGTCGCGCTGCACCGCCTTGACGTTGCGCGTCATGTAGCCGTCGACGGTTTGTTCAAGAAATCTGTACACGGCGCGTCCTCCTCGATTCGATTCTGGCCGGCCGTCAGTGCGACAGCAGCACGCTGCGGGCGGTCTGCGTGACCAGATATTGGGTGACGCCTCCCAGGATCAGTTCACGAAATCTCGAATGACCATAGGCGCCCGCAACGATCAGGCCGGCATCGACGTCGCCGGCGACTTTCTCCAATTGCGCGGCGGCGGTTTCGTTCCGGGCGCCTTCGTAGATGCGCGCGGTCGCGGTGACGCCGTGGCGGGCGAGCCAGGCGGCAACGTCGGTGACGCCGGCCATCACGACCGAACGGTCGTCGTCGCGCTCCGGAATTGTGGTGATGGTGACGTCCCTCGCCTTGCGCAGCATCGGCAGCGCGTCGGACACGGCCCGCCGGGCCTCCGGCGTGTCCTTCCACGCCACCAGCACATTCCGCAGATCGAGCCAATTGACCCGATCGGGGACGACGAGAAGCGGACGGCCGGCCTGCATCACCAGGTCCTTGGGGCTCGCGAGCGCGAACGCATCGGAGAAGGCCGGGCTCTGCCCGCCGCTGACCACGATGTCGGCGCAGCGCGCCTGCGCCAGGACGAATCGCGCCGGAAAGTCCATGGCGCTGCGCCACTCCGCATATCCGCCGCGATTCCTGGTGGCGGCGCGGAACTGCGCCTCGAGGCCAGCCAGCCGCCGCTTGACCGAAGCTTCGCCCTCGTCGATCAGCGCTTGCGCCTCGGCGCCGTCGGTGAAATAGAGCGGCGGCGCGAACTGGGCCGCGGCGACCCCGACGATATCAGCCTCGAATCGTTCGGCGAGCTCGCCCGCGACCTGAAGACGCGCTTCGTTGGACTGGTCGAGCGCCAGGCTGACCATCACCGTCGCGTATGTCATCGGAATTCTCCAGTGCAAAGACTTTGGTGAAATTTACGCCTGCCTCCGCACATCGGGATGAGATAGATCAAGGAGGGCGCCGGCGCTCGACTTGCCGTCAATCGGCAAACCGACAGAACTTGCCTCCGGCCCGGCCTTAGGCGACATTAGGGGAGCGGTAACCGCGTCCGGAGCCGCCGCATCAGGATGAGGAGCATCATTTGTCGCCGACCCGCGTAACGCACTCGCAGGACGACGGTCGGGGCGAACGATTTCGCGTTCGGATCGAGGGGTTCGGCGTCGGCACCTGGGACCTCGACCTCGCGACACGGGAATTGGACTGGTCCGATACCGCCAGGGCTCTGCTCGGCGCCGAACCGGGTCAGCCGGCGAGCTACGATCTCTTCCTGTCGCGGCTTCAACCGACCGATAGGGAGCGGGTCGAGAGCGCAATCAAGCGCGTTTCCGAGCGTGGCGGCAGCTTTGACGTGTCTTTCAAGGTCGCGCACCCCTCAGGCAACGGGCAATGGATTCGCGCCCGAGCCGGACTCATTCGGGACGAAGCCGGCACGGCGCGTCATCTCAGCGGCATCTTTCTCGACATCGACGAGGAAAAGCAGGTGGAGGAGGCGCTGCGCACGCGCGAGACCCACCTCCGCTCGATTCTTCATACTATTCCCGACGCCATGATCGTCATCGACGGCCACGGCATCATGCAGCTGTTCAGCACGGCTGCGGAGCGCCTGTTCGGCTGGTCCGAGCACGAGGCGATCGGTCAGAACGTCAGCATTCTGATGCCGGAGCCTGATCGCACCCGCCACGACGGCTACATCGCCCGCTACCGCTCCACGAACGATCCGCACATCATCGGCATCGGCCGCATCGTGACCGGCAAGCGCCGCGACGGCACGACATTTCCGATGCACCTGTCGATCGGAGAGATGGAATCCGCCGGCGAGCCCTATTTCACCGGATTCGTCCGCGACCTCACCGAGCACCAGCAGACCCAGGCCCGGCTCCAGGAATTGCAATCCGAGCTCGTCCACGTCTCGCGACTGACTGCGATGGGCGAAATGGCCTCCGCGCTCGCCCACGAGCTCAATCAGCCACTGGCCGCGATCAGCAACTACATGAAGGGATCGCGGCGGCTGCTCGCCGGCAGCACCGACGCGAACACGCCGAAGATCGAAAGCGCGCTGGATCGCGCGGCGGAGCAGGCCTTGCGCGCCGGCCAGATCATCCGGCGCCTGCGCGACTTCGTCTCGCGCGGCGAGTCGGAGAAGCGGGTCGAGAGCCTGTCCAAGCTGATCGAGGAGGCCGGCGCGCTCGGGCTTGCCGGCGCGCGCGAGCAGAACGTACAGCTCCGCTTCAGCCTCGATCCCGACGCCGATCTCGTCCTCGCCGACCGGGTGCAGATCCAGCAGGTGCTGGTCAATCTGTTCCGCAACGCGCTGGAGGCGATGGCGCAGTCGCCGCGCCGCGAGCTCGTCGTCGCCAACACCCGCGTCGCCGACGACATGATCGAGGTGGAGGTCTCCGACACCGGCTCCGGCTTCCAGGGCGACGTCATTCCAAACCTGTTTCAAACCTTCTTCACCACCAAGGAAACCGGCATGGGCGTGGGACTGTCCATCAGCCGCTCGATCATCGAGGCTCACGGCGGCCGCATGTGGGCCGAGAGCAATGCATCGGGCGGCGCGACATTCCGCTTCACCTTGCCGGCGACCGCCGAGAACTGACTGACGAGAACCGATTCATGACGACCAAGGGACATGTCTACGTCATCGACGACGATGCGGCGATGCGGGATTCGCTGAACTTCCTGCTGGATTCCGCCGGCTTCGGCGTCACGCTGTTCGACAGTGCGCAGAGCTTCATCGACGCCCTGCCCGGCCTCGCCTTCGGCTGCGTCGTCTCCGACGTGCGCATGCCGGGACTCGACGGGATCGAGCTGCTCAAGCGGATGAAGGCGCAGCAAAGCCCGTTTCCGATCCTGATCATGACCGGTCATGGCGACGTGCCGCTCGCAGTCGAGGCGATGAAGCTGGGGGCGGTCGACTTCCTGGAAAAGCCGTTCGAGGACGACCGCCTCACCACGATGATCGAATCGGCGATCCGCCAGGCCGAGCCCGCCGCCAGGAGCGAGGCCGTCACGCAGGACATCGCCGCCCGCGTCGCCTCCTTGAGTCCCCGGGAGCGCCAAGTCATGGAGGGGCTGATCGCGGGCCTGTCCAACAAGCTGATCGCCCGCGAATACGACATCAGCCCGCGCACCATCGAGGTCTACCGCGCCAACGTCATGACCAAGATGCAGGCCAACAGCCTGTCGGAGCTGGTCCGCCTCGCAATGCGCGCCGGCATGCTCAACGATTGAGGCAAGTCGGATAGGGGCAAACGGGATTGAGGCAAGTCAAGGCCCCTTCCCGGCGCCGTGCTAGCCAAGCAGCATGATCGAGGTCGGTTCACATCATGAGCGGCCGTCGTCCTCAGCGCTCCCCACCGTCTACGTGGTCGATGATGATGCCGCCGTCCTGGGCTCTCTGCGGTTCCTGCTGGAAACCGACGGCTTTGCCGTGCGGACCTTCAGGAGCGGCACCGCGCTGCTCAACGCCGGCGGCGCGCGCGGGGCGGACTGCTACGTGATCGACTACAAGATGCCCGACATCAACGGCATCGAGTTGGCGGGCCGCCTGCGCGAGGCCGACCGCGGCGCCCCCGTGATCCTGATCACCGGCTATCCGGACGAGAACATCTCGACCCGGGCGGCCGCGGCGGGCGTCAAAGACGTGGTTTTGAAGCCGCTTCTCGACGAAAACCTGATCAAGCGCATCCGCCGGGCCATTCAGGACCGCCCCCGCGCGTGACCTACGGGATTCTACGTAGGTAGACCCCCTTAAGATATCGCTCGAAATTTTCGAAGCCCCCGATACCGCGTACCAAAGCGTCATCACAACGGAGATGGCGCAGATGCTCACCCAGACCCTCAACACCCAGGCGATCAACACCCAGATTGTTGGCAAGATCGCCCCAGGCCATCCCGTTACCGACCAGTTCGGCGCCATCACCGGCCATGTCGGCCTCGTCGCCACCGAGTTCTCCTACCGCAAGGACGAGGAGATCTATGGCGAGGACGAGCCGGCCGAATATGTCTACCAGGTCGTGTCCGGCGCAGTGAGCAGCTACAAGCTCCTGTCCGACGGCCGCCGCCAGATCGGCGCCTTCCATCTTCCCGGCGACGTGTTCGGCCTCGAATCCGGTCCGGCTCACCGCCTTGCTGCCGAAGCCATCATCGACACCACCGTGCGCCTCGTGAAGCGCGCCAGCCTCGAGAAGGCCGCCGGCACCGACGTCCAGGTCGCCCGCAAGCTCTGGGCCATGACCGCCTCGGAGCTGCGCCATGCCGAGGATCACATGCTGCTGCTGGGCCGCAAGACCGCGATGGAGCGCGTTGCGACCTTCCTGCTCGAAATGGACCGCCGCCTCGCCGTTGCCGGCATGATGGCGCTGCCGATGTGCCGCCGCGACATCGGCGACTATCTCGGCCTCACCCTCGAAACCGTGTCGCGCGCGCTGTCGCTGCTTCACGCCCAGGGGATTCTGGGCTTCTCCGGCGCCCGCCAGATCGTGCTGCGCAACCGCCAGCGCCTGCAACATCTCGACGCCTGATCTTCCTCCTCCCTACCCACTTGGCCGGCCGAACGCGTTTCGGCCGGCCATTTTCTTTGGGCCTCGAATCATGCCGTGCGCCGCGTCTCCGGCATCACGAACAGAATCAGCAAGAGCCCGGTCGCGGCAACGCCGGACAGCCCGATGAAGGCGGTCGCATTGCCGAACTTGTCGCTGACATAGCCTCCGAGCGCAGTGCTTAAGGACGCGCCGATGCCGATCGCAGTGCCGACGATGCCCTGCGCCAGGTTGAAATGGCCGCTGCCGAAGGCGACATCGGCCACGATCAGCGGAATCATCACCGCGAACACCGCCGCAGTGAGGCCGTCGAACACCTGCACTGCGACCAGCAGATACGGATCACGCACGGTCGCAAACAGCAGGCCGCGAATCGTCAGCGCGCCGAATCCGATCAGGAGCAACGGCCGCCGGCCCCACGCTTGCGCCTTGCGCCCGACCGTCGGCGACAGCAGCGCCACGATCGCTTGCGGAACGACGATGCAAAAGGCGACGAGCACCGTCGCCCATTGGGCGGACCGCGCCGTCACAGCGCTCGCCATCAGCGGCATCATCGCGGCATTCGCCAGCTGCAACAACAGCACGCTGAGGGCGAAGACGATGAGCGGCCGCTGCCGGATCAGGTGCCAGATATTGGTGTCGCCACGGTCCGCCGCTTCGCGCGGCATCTCGCCGTGGCAGCGCGCAATGTCGACCTCGTGCTCGCGGATGCGCGAGAGGGCGATCAGGGTCGGAATCGCGAGTAGGAATGTGACCAGGAAGACCGAGCGGCTCGACAGCAGATAGCCCGCGGTGCCCATCACCGCCGCCGCTACGCCGTTGCCGAGCGAGGCAAAGCGCGCGTTGCGGCCGAGCCGCTCGCCGATCGCGAGCGGGCCGACGAGGCCAAGGCTGATCGCCGCAATCGCCGGCCCCAGCACGCAGCTCGCCGCCGCATGCAGGGTGGCCGCGGCCACCACCACCGGAAAGATCGGCATCGCGGCATAGGCCAGCGCGCAAGCGCCGATGGTGGCGATCGCAAGGGCGGCGACCAGTCGCTCCGATTTGGCGGCATCGATGATCGCCCCGCCCGGCATCTGCCCGATCAACGCGACGATACCGCCGATCGACAGCACGAGGCCGATCTCGACCTGGGTCCATTTCTGGGTCGTCAGATAGACTGCGATGAAGGGACCGAATCCGGTCTGCACGTCGGCGAGGAAGAAGATGAACCAGTCGAGGCCACGCAGGCTCTGGCGCGACGGCGCAGGAATGCCCGCGGCCGATGGCGCGGTGACGTTGTCCTGCTCGGCGCGGCCGTCACGATCCGCATGGTTCGGCTTCCTCGACAACAGCACAGGCGGTCAGCCCTCCCGGCACCTCACTGGATCGCTTGCAGCGGTTGAAGGCTGCCGGACGCGCCGAGCACGACGATCGGCGTGTCTTCCTTGTATTCCGGCGCGGCCGCGACCTGCGCCTTGGTCAGTTCCAGCGTGATGCTGTCCTTCTTGTTGGCAATCTTGCCGAAGCGCAATGCGTTCCAATCCACCACGATCTTGCGGCTGCCGACCCCGAGAAATCCGCCGAAATCGATGGCCGCGGCGCGGACATGGCCGCCGCGGTCGACGATGACGTCGACGATGCGACCCATGTCCTCATCCGCGGCGCTACGCACGTCGCGGCCGAGCACGCCATGGGCCTCGCTCGCGCCGATGATGGTCACCGACGGCGGCGGCGCGGCGTCCTTCGGCGTGACCGGGACGGCCGAGGTCGGCGACGCTGCCGTCGGCGCTTTCGCCTCGCTCTGCCCTGCAGGCGGCTCCTCTGCGGCGCGCGACGTGGCCACCGCCAGGCCCGCGACGATGGCTATGCCAAGGATCAACGCTCCGATCGCACGCATGACACTCTCCCTGCGCGCCGCTAGCGCGCCAGCACGATCGACACCTGGATCTGGCCGCGCGTGCGCAAGACTTCCAGCGCCACGTCGTCGCCGTGTCGGCTGACACGAAGATCGACACTGGATTCGCCGAGCCTGAGATCGCGCAGGATCACCTCGTTGAGGAACGCCGGCAGATGCGGGTTGCGCAGGCGAATCTCGCTGCGCGCCACGTCGAACTCGATGCCGAGCGCCGCCTCCAGCAGCGTGAACGGCGTCGCGCTGGCCCAGGCCTGCGGCGCGCAGGCGACCGGATAGAGCGTCGGGCCACGGCGCTTCTCGCGCCGGAAGCCGCAGAACAATTCGGGCAACCGGCGCAGGTCCATATAGGTGGCGGCGTCGAACAGCCCCTTGAAGACATGCGCGACCGAATGCTTGAGGCCGTAGCGCGCGAGCCCGAGCGCGATCAGCGCGTTGTCGTGCGGCCAGATCGACCCGTCATGATAGGACATCGGGTTGTAGCGCACTTCACCGACAGCGACCGTACGAATGCCCCAACCCGAGAAGAAATGCGGCCGCATCAAATCGGCGGCGACGAGGCGGGCACGGTCCTCGCGGATCATGCCGCTGAACAGCACCTGTCCGGCGTTCGAGGTCCGCACCTTGCAGGGCCGCTTCTTGCCGTCGAGGGCGGGAGCGTAGCTGCCGAGCTCCTCGCACCAGAACGCCTTCTCGAAGCGCTCAGCCAGCGTCCTGGCTTCGGCCTCGAGCTTACGCGCACGGTCCGGCTTGCCGAGCCTCAGCGCGCAACGCGCAGCGAGCAGCTTGGCTGCGTAGACGTAGCCCTGGACTTCGGCGAGCGCGATATTGCCTTCCGCAAGCTGGCCGTCGGCATGGAAGATCGCATCGTACGAGTCCTTCCAGCCCTGGTTGGCGAGCCCTTTCTCGGTCGCGCGCTGGTATTCGACGAAGCCGTCCTGGTCCGGATCGCCGGGACCGTCGATCCAGGCCAGCCCCGCCTCGATCGCCGGCCATAGCTCGATCAAGGTCTTCTCGTCCCCGGTCCGCTCGAAATAGCTCCCGGCGAGCAGCACGAACAGCGCGGTCGAATCGACGCTGCCATAATATTGCGCGAACGGCACCTCGCGCAGCGCCGCCATCTCGCCGCCGCGCATCTCATGCAGGATCTTGCCGGGCGCGGCATCGGCGAGCGGATCTGTCGCCTTGGCCTGGAAATGCGCGAGCCGGCGCAACACGCCCTTGGCGACGCGCGGATCGACCCACAGCATCTGGAGCGCGGTGATCAGGCCATCTCGGCCGAACGTCGTCGAGTACCAGGGAATGCCGGCATAGGGATAACGCCCCTGCGGCGTCTCCGTCATCAGCATGTTGAGGTCGGCCATGGCCTGGCACAGCACCTCGTTGAAGATGTTGTTCGAGGTCTCGATGCTGGCGGCGCCCATCGTGGACCGGCGCATCTCGCGGCGATGGGCGAGCAGGCCCCTGAAGAAGCGTGCGGGCTTCTCCGCGACCGGCCGGTTGCAGGATACGGCGACGAACAGCGATTTGGATTCATGCGGGTCCAGCTCGATCTGCCAGGTCGCGGCATTCACCGACAGCCGCGTCGGACGCGGGTCGAAATGCAGGCCGGTGGTGCGCTCGGTGTCGTCGAGGCCGCGATATTCGAACAGGACGTCGGTCGGCCCGAGCAATTTGCTCGTGCCGGTCCCGCGGCGCGGGCGGCGCTCGCCGCGGACCTCGAACAGATCGGCAAAATCGTTGTCGAACAGCAACGTCAGCTCGAAACTGGCCCGCCCGTCGCCGTGGTTCTGCACGCCGATGCGCTGATAGGCCGTGCCGCGCCACAGGAAGATCGTGCGCACGATGTGCAGCAGGTCCTTCTGGAAGACGAGGCGGCCCTGACGGTAGATGTCGGGATTGGTGAGATCGACGGTGAGCGACGAATTATCGTCGCGCAGATTGGAGCCGAGCAGCAGCGGCTGGAGGTCGTCGAGCACGAGCTCCAGCCGCGCCAGATAGCGGGTGTCGTAGTGAAACAGACCGTCCGGCCCGCCGGCGGAGGCGCCGATGTCGCCATGGCTGTCGAGCACGATGAAGGTGTCGTCGTGCTTTAGGGACCGCCGCGGCCGGGCCGACGGCCCGGTCATGGGAATGTAGAAAGGCTGTTCCGCAACCTGTTCGGAGGTGCGCGTCACGGAGACGAATTGGGCTACGGCTTCGGCCGACATGAGCTGCTCCCCTGCGCTTGTTTCGAAACGCAACCGACTCGAGAACGCGACTGTGGGTTTACGCGGCGGCTTGCGCGAGCCGGCTCATTTCCCGCGTGACCAGCTCACGATATGGCCCGTGGCCCTGCATCAGACGCTCCGGCGAGCCGTCCTCGATGATCTTACCATGCTTCAGCACCACCACGCGGTCGAAATTGCGCAGCGTCGCCAACCGGTGCGCGATCGCGATGACGGTCCGGCCGCGCATAAGGCGCGACAGTGCCTCGCGGATCGCTTCCTCGGACTCGCTGTCGAGCGCGGCGGTCGCCTCGTCCAGCAGCAGGATCGGCGCATCCTTCAGGAAGGCGCGCGCGATCGCGATGCGCTGGCGCTGGCCGCCGGACATCTTGACGCCGCGGTCGCCGACCATGGTGTCGAGGCCATCGGGCAGGCTCTCGACGAAATCGCAGCGTGCTGCGATCGCCGCGCGCAGCACTTCGTCATCGGTCGCATTCGGCCGACCATAGCGGATATTCTCGCGGATGGAACGGTGGAACAGGGAAATGTCCTGGGGCACCACGGAGATCGCCTCGCGCAGGCTCTGCTGCGTGACCTTCGAAATGTCCTGGCCGTCGATCGTGATGCTGCCCTCGTCGGTATCGTAGAAGCGCTGCAGCAGCGTGAACAGTGTGGACTTGCCGCCGCCGGATTGGCCGACCAGGCCGACGCGCTGGCCGGGCTGGAGCCGCAGGCTGAAGCGCTCGAAGATCTTCTCGCCGCCGGGATAGCCGAAGGTGACGTTATTGTACGCGATCGCGGCGCCGCTCTTGACCAGGGGCTCCGCCTCGGGATGATCACGCAATTCGTGCGGCACCAGCAGCGTGGCGATCGCCTCGGTCAGCCGCGCAACGTGCTGGGTTACGTCGACCAGCGCCACCGCAAGGTCGCGCGTCGCGCTCAGGATGGAGATACCGAGCGTACAGACCAGCACCACGTCGCCGGTGGTCGCCTCGCCCTGCTGCCAGAGCGTGACCGCCCAGGCCATCAGCGCGATCGTCAGAAGCACGGTCACAGCGGCATGCAGCAGCCGCAGCTTTTCCAGATAACGCAGGCTGCGGCTTCGCGCGGTCAGTTCCCGGCTCACGGTCGCGTCGAACCGCTCGTGCTCGTGGCCGATACCGCAGAAGGCCCGCACCAGGGGCATGTTGCTGATGACGTCGATCATCTCGCCGTCGACGACGGCGGCCTTGTCGGCGAAATCGTCATGCAGCGGCTTGCCCGCGGCGGCGAGGCGGAACATCGCAACCACCATGCCGCCGGCAATCACGATCAGGCCAAGCGCCATGTAAGGACTGACGGTTCCAATCAGGGCGATTGCCGCAATTGTGGCAATGCAGGGCGGCAAAACGTTCCAGACGAACATGTTCTCAACCGTGAACACCGCGTTCGACGTCGCGGTGATACGGCTCGTCAGCATGCCGGGCATCCGGTCCGAGAAGTAGCTCGGCGCGTGTCCGGTCAGATGACGAAATATGTCACGTCGTAAGTCTCCCGTGACACGAACGAAGGTGAAGCTCGCCGTCCAGCTCGCGATCCGCCACAGGAAGTTGTCAGCGGCGATCAGCGACATGAGTAAAATGAATGCCAGCCATACGCCGCCGCCTTGCGAAGGACCCGCAGACAAGGCGTCGACAAGGGATTTGACCCCGTATTGGGTGCCTACGGAGCAGGCAACCGCCGCAACGACCGCGGCCAGGATCACCAGATGCGATGCCATTCGCATCCGAAGATAGCGCAAGACAAAGGCAAATGGCCTGCGCGCGTATCCAGAAAGATGATCCATATGGCTATCGCCCCGTTTGCTGGTCTTCATTTTGTTACTGATCGACTGAACATCGACCAGTTCGCCTCGGTTCCCGGGCAACCTCATCACGACATGCGGATGCGGACGATCTGCGAAGATGTGATGGCAGCATCGCGACGAACACCGGACGTGTCGAATAAGTAACCTTTGGAGGAAGGAACTTCGCAAGTGCGGGAACGTTCCCTTGGCTGGCATTGCCGGTGCCGACAAGCGGGGGCTTTCTACGATCATGATCGCACAAAGGAGATGGTGAGATGCGCATCGCGCAGGTTGCTCCGTTGACGGAGGCTGTTCCACCCAAGCTGTATGGCGGCACCGAGCGGGTGGTGCATTGGTTGACGGAAGAGCTGGTGGCCCTCGGGCACGACGTGACGCTATTTGCCAGCGGCGACTCGCAGACATCAGCCAAGCTGGATGCGCTGTGGCCCAAGGCGCTCCGTCTCGACGGTTCCGTACGTGACCCCAATGCACTGCACATGGTGCTGCTGGAGCGTGTGCGGCAAAAATGTGACGACGAGGAGTTCGACTTCCTCCACTTCCATCTCGACTATTATCCGTGGTCGTTGTTCCACCGCCAGCCGACGCCATTCCTGACCACGCTGCACGGCCGGCTCGACCTGCCGGAGCATCAGCCGGTGTTCAACACCTTCTCGAAGATGCCCGTCATTTCGATCTCCAATGCGCAGCGACGGCCGGTGCCGCAGGCGAACTGGGTGACCACGATTCATCACGGTCTTCCGGAGAACTTGCTGACGCCGAAGCCGGCGAAACAGGAATATCTCGCCGTGCTCGGCCGCATCGCGCCCGAGAAGGGCGTCGACCGCGCCATCAAGATCGCGACCCATTGCGGCATTCCGCTGAAGATCGCGGCCAAGGTCGATCGTGCCGACCAGGATTACTACGACGAGCTGATCCGGCCGATGATCGAGAACAATCCGCTGGTGGAGTTCATCGGCGAGATCAGCGATCACGAGAAGTCGGACTTTTTGAGCGGCGCGCTCGGCCTTCTGCTGCCGATCGACTGGCCGGAACCGTTCGGCCTTGTGATGATCGAAGCCATGGCCTGCGGAACGCCGGTGGTCGCCTTCAACCGCGGCTCGGTGCCGGAGATCATCGACGAGGGGCTGACCGGCTTCGTCGTCGAGGACGTCCTGAGTGCAGCCGGCGTCGTCAATCGCCTTCCGCAACTTGACCGCACTGCGATCCGCAAGCAGTTCGAGGCGCGTTTCACGGCGCGGCGAATGGCACTGGATTACCTCGCCGCCTATCGCAGCCTCGCCGAGGAACAGTCGCCGCGGATCAAGCTGGTGAGCAGCGCGGAGTAGGCTAGCCACAATCACAACTGTCGTCCCGGACAAGCGCGCCCTAAGCGCGCGCCGATCCGGGACCCATACTCCGCAGCATTAGTTTTGCGAAGACTCGGAGTTGCCAGCTCGCGCAAAAACGCAATCCTGTGGTCATGGGTCCCGGCTTTCGCCGGGACGACACTGGTATTGTTGCGAAAGCACCTACCTCACCACCGCCCGCTTCGGCTCCACGATCTCGAACATGCGCGGAAACTCGTCCATCAGGCCCATCAGCTCGGCGAGCTTCATCGGGTTGCCCGACAGCTTGACCTTGCCCGCAGCCACCGCCTCCGGAAAGCTCGTCAGCTTGGCGATCACCTCGTCGAGCGTTGCGCGCGCCAGCGTGAAGCTGGCATCGGCGCCCTCTGCCTGCACGCCCTCGCTATAGGTCAGCGCGCAGTTCTCCAGATTGAGCACGAAGGTCTCGCCGGTATCGGAAAAACTCCAGTTCAGCACGATGCGCTTGCCCTCGGCGTTGGGACCGTTGAGGCGGATGCCGAGCACGTCCCAGAGCTGGCTGGTGCGCAGCGCAGCCAGCGTCTCGCGCGGCATCGGCGGGCGCGCCGGCACCTTCGGCATGCCCTGGCGCAATTCCTGCGCGCCGAACAGATAGGCGTTGCGCCAGGTCGCGCTTTCGGCGGCGTAGCCGAGCTGCTCCAGCGTGTCGGCGAGCAACGCGCGCGCTGCCGCATGGTCGGGCTCGGCGAAGACGAGATGGCCGAGCACTTGGGCGACAAAGCGGAATTCCCCCTTATCGAAATCCGCACGCGCCCGCGCGAGGATCGCATCCGCCCCGCCCATATACTCGACGTACTTCCTGCCTGACTCCACCGGCGGCAGCGGATCGAGATTGACCGGGTTGGCGTCGTACCAGCCGAGATATTTCTGGTAGATCGCCTTCACATTGTGCCGGATGTGGCCGTAATAGCCGCGGCCGTGCCAGGCGCCTTCCAGGCTCTTGGGCAGCTGGATCGTCTCGGCGATCTCGGCCGCGGTGAGGCCGTGATTCATCAGGCGGATGGTCTGGTCATGCGCAAATTTGTAGAGGTCGCGCTGCTGCCGGATCATCGTGCCGATGCGCTCAGCTCCCCACACCGGCCAATGATGCTGGCCGCACATCGCCTCCGCCTTGCCGTCCCAGAGCTGCAAGGCCTCGCCCAGATATTTTGACCAGGCCAGCGCGTCGCGCACGTCGGCACCGCGGAACGGCAACAGATTGTGGAAATTATGAGTGCAGTTCTCGGCGAGGTTCAACAGCCTGTAGCGCGGGATGAAGAAATGCATCTCCGCCGGTGCTTCGCTGTTCGGCGCCATCTGGAATTCGAACTCGACGCCGTCGATGACGCGCCTGTCGCCGGTCGCCATGATCAAATCGGTCGGGCGTAGCAGCGCAACTGATCCTGCCGCCATCGACTTGCCGAGCCCGCAATCGACCTGCCCCCGCGTCCCCTTGGCGAGCAGCGGCCCGAACTGATACTGCGCCCGGCGCAGCATCGCGGGGCCTGCGATGATATTCTCGGAGACAGCGTGCTCCATGAACAGGTTCGGAGCGATGATCGGCACGCGGCCGGCGGCGAGCGCGTCGTCCTCCAGCACGCCGCGCGCGCCGCCCCAATGATCGGTGTGGGTGTGGGTGAAGATCACGGCAGCAACGGGCTTCAGGCCGCGATGCCTAAAGTAAAGATCGAGCGCGGCGCGGGCGCCTTCGATCGAGGTCAGAGTGTCGACGACGATGACGCCGCCGTCGCCCTCGATCAGCGTCATGTTGGCGATGTCGAGCCCGCGTACCTGGTAGACACCGGGCACGACCTCGAACAGGCCGTGCTGCATGTTGAGACGCGACTGCCGCCACAGGCTCGGATTGACCGTAGGCGGCGCCTGATCGGTGGACAGAAAGCCGTAAGGCTCGAGGCTCCAGACCGTCCTCCCTTGCGGGTTCGTGATCGTCGCGTTCTCGATCGTTCCGAGGAAGCCACGCGCGGCGTCGTCGAAATCCCGCGTGTCGGAAAACGGCAGCGCGTTCAGCATCGTTGTTTGCTGCGCGATGACGGACGGCGTCGCGTCCTTCGGCTCGCTGTTCGAAATGTCCGTCATCGAGATGGCTCCCCTGATCTGGTGAGAGCCATCTAACCGCATCTCACAGCCGTTTGCCATTAAGGGAGCGAAGCGCAGCCGGGTTCACTCTCCCCTGGAGGGGGAGGTCGCTTCGTGCAGCTCCTATCGCTACATCCCCAGCAATCGCGGCAGCCACAGCGACAGCCCGGGCCAATACGTCACCACCACCAGGAATCCCAGCATCGTCAACAGCCACGGCCACACCGCGACCGTGAGCTCGGTGATGCCCATCTTGGCGATGCCGGAGGCGACGTAGAGGTTGAGGCCGACAGGCGGATGGCAGAGGCCAACCTCCATGTTGACTGTCATCAGGATGCCGAAATGGATCGGGTCGATGCCGAGCTTGACCGCGACCGGAAACAGGATCGGGGCCATGATCAGGATGATCGAGGACGGCTCCATCACGTTGCCCGCCAGCAGCAGCAGCAGGTTGACGAGGAGCAGGAAGCCGATCCACCCCAGGCCCTGGTCGATCATCCATTGCGCCAGCGCTTGCGGCACATTTTCGTAAGTCATCAGGAACGAGAACAGGACGGCGTTGGTGATGATGTAAAGCAGCATCGCCGAGAGATTCGCCGACGACAGCAGCACCCGCGGCACGTCGCTCAGCTTCAGGTCTTTATAGATGAACACGGCGACGATGAAGGCGTAGACCGCACTGACGGCGGCAGCTTCGGTCGGCGTGAACAGGCCGCTGTAGATGCCGCCGATCACGATCACGATCAGCAGGATGCCCCAGATCGACTTGCGGAAGGCATCGAAGCGCTCGAACAGCGTTGCCTTCGGCATCCGCGGATAGTCGTTGCGCCAGGCCCGATAGAACGTCGTGGCGCCGAGAAGCGAGGCCAGGACCAATCCCGGCACGATGCCGGCGATGAAAAGCTTGCCGACCGAGCTGTTGGTGGAGACGGCGTAGAGAACCATCGGGATCGACGGCGGAATGAGAATTCCAAGCGAGCCCGACGTCGTGATCACGCCCGCGCCGAACCGCTTCGGGAAGCCTTGCGCGACCATCGCCGGCAGGATCACCGAGCCGATCGCCACCACGGTCGCCGGCGACGAGCCGGAAATGGCGGCAAACAGCGCGCAGGCGACCACCCCCGACAGCGCGAGACCGCCGTACCAATGGCCGACCAGCGAGGTCGCGAAGGTGATCATCCGCCGCGCCACCCCGCCATGGGTCAGGAAGTTGCCGGCGAGGATGAAGAACGGGATCGCCATGATCTCGAAGTTCTCGATGCCGGTGAACAGCTTCAGCGCTACCGATTCCGTGCGCACGTCGGTCAAGGTGAACATGAAGCTGAGCACGGTGAGACCGAGCGCGATCGAGATCGGC
Source organism: Bradyrhizobium sp. TM102 (assembly GCF_009176685.1). NCBI lineage: Bacteria > Pseudomonadati > Pseudomonadota > Alphaproteobacteria > Hyphomicrobiales > Nitrobacteraceae > Bradyrhizobium > Bradyrhizobium sp. TM102. The sequence goes on from NZ_AP021855.1 coordinate 6,016,952, forward strand.
ATACCCGTCAGCATCAAGGAGAGCAGAAGCGCGAACACGATGAGGACGCGCAAGCCCTGCGGCAACGTGATGACATGGCCCGCATGCGCGAAGCAGAGCGCGACGATCAGGACCGGCAGCAGCATCAGGATCCAGCCGAGCGGGCTGCGCTCGTCGCGGACGACCTGACTATGCGTGACCGGCGCCGGATGCACCGGATCCGCCTCGACGCCCTCGACACCCGCCATGTCGTGATGCGGCAGCTCGCCGGTGCGATGGAACGACCAGGCGACCTGCAGGAAGCGGAAGCACATCAAGCCGGAGCCGAGCGGGATGGTGAGATACACCATCCACATCGGTGCTTCCAAATCGTTGGATTGCTGGCCGGTCTGCCACATCTGCCCCACGAACGCGGCGCCGAAATAGGCGACGATGGCGGTGAAGAGAGCGCCGCACAACAGACCGAAGGTGATGACGCGACGGCGCGATCCGCCGGGCAGGATGTTGACCAGCACGTCGACGCCGACATGGATGCCGGTCCGCACGCCGTAGGCGGCACCGAACTTCGCCATCCAGATGAACATGTAGATGCAGAGTTCCTGCGCCCAGGACAAATCAAGCGCGGCAAGCCAGACGAATGCAGCGCGCGCCGGGACGGCGAGGAAGGTCAGGTTACGGGCTTCCGCCCATTTGGCGATGTCGATCGACAGGCCGGCGCCGTAGCGGTGCAGCACGGCGACGAAGATGAGCGACGTCGCAGCCGCGATCATCGTCGCGATCAGCCATTCTTCGAGATGATCGAGCACACGATTCAGCACACGCAGCAACTTCGTCCCCCCAGCATTGGCTCGTCCATTCAAGAGCGAAACGGCCGGGAGTGCGATCACCCCCGACCGTTGCTATTGTTCTTGTCAGGGCGCGGCCGTCAGTTCATCTTGACGTCGAGTTCCTTGGCGACGAGATCGAGCACTTCCTGCCCGACCCGGCCCTTTGCCCATTTATAAGTCGGCTGCATCGCGTCCTGCCACGCCTTGCGATCGGCATCGGTCAGGTAATGCAGATTGGTCTTGCCTGTCTTCTTGATCTCGGCCAGCGCGTCCTCGTTCTCCTGGCGCGCGATCGAGTTGGTGTAGTCGGATGCCTCCGCCATCGCCTTGTCGAGTTGGGTGCGGATATCGGGCGGCAGGCCCGACCAGAACTTCGAATTGACGATGACCGCATATTGCAGATGCGCGTGATAGGAAACGGTGATGTCTTTCTGCACCTCGTAGAACTTCTGCGTCAAGTAGTTGGACGCGGTGTTCTCGCAGCCGTCGACCACGCCGGTCTGCAAAGCCTGGTAGACCTCGGAGAACGCCATGATCTGAGGGATGGTGCCGACCAGGCGGAAATACTGGTCGGCGACCTTGGATCCCGAGATGCGGAACTTGAGGCCCTGGAAATCCGTCGGCTTTATCAGCGGACGATTCGAGGAGACCATGTGGAAGCCGTTGTCCCAGTAAGCGAGGCCGGTAATGCCCTTGGCCTCGAGCTTCTGGAATAGCCACTTGCCGATGGTGCCCTTGATCGCGCTGGAATAGGTTTGATCGTCCTTGAATAGCCAGGGCAGATCGAGCGCCTCGAACTCCTTGATACCAAGGGGCGCGAATTTGGCGGTCGAAGGGGCAAGCATGTGCACCGAGCCGAGCTGCAGCGCCTCGATCTCCTCTTTGTCCTTATAGAGTGTGGAGTTCGGGTAGACTTCGACCTTGACCTTGCCGTCGGTGTAGTTCTCGGCGAGCTCCTTGAACTTCAGCGCGCCCTTCCCCTTCGGCGTGTCGTTGGCGACGACGTGGCTGAACTTGATGACGATCGGAGTTTGGGCCTGCGCAACAACGGGGGCCAAAACGAGCGCGGCCGCCGCGACCGCGAGAAGCAGTTTGCGCATGAAGACCTCCCAACAACCTCGACAAACCGGGTGCTTTTTTTGTTTTCCGGTTTGAGTAGTGGCAGCAATCCGCAGGCCGAACAACTAGACCTAAGCCCAATTTGCCGCAGCCAAGCTATCTTGACGAGCGCTGTCTACGCAACCCGGCACCTGCTTCCATCCAGGGGAACGAGCGCTTATGTCGCATTGCGGCAGTGCATTAGCTCTTGCGCTGGGCGACCATGAAGAGACGGCGGAACGGGAACAGGGTCTGCCCCGCCGCATTCTTCGGATAGGCCCTCGCAACCCGCGCGCCATAGGCGGCTTCGAATGCGATCTTCTCCTCGCCTGCGAGCACGTCGAGATAGCGCGTCAGCCAAGTCCCCTTGGTCCATTCCTTGACGGGGTTCTCGCCTTCCAGCACTTGCAGATATTCGGTCTCCCAGATGTCGATGTTGGCCGACATCGGCGCAAGAAGATCGTGATAGAATGCCGGGCCCTCGACCGGCGGCGGCGTCACGAGATGCTCGACCTTGGACCGCCACGGACCATCAAGCGCCGTCTCGCCGATCAGCACATGCGACGGCGCCAGAAAGTTGCGCGGCATCTGCACCGCGAGCATGCCGCCAGGCCTCACCTTCTCCATGACCGATGGAAACAGCGCCGCATGATTGGGCAGCCAGTGCAGTGCGGCATTGGAATAGATCAAGTCGTACTGCCCGGCGGGGCGCCAATGGCCGAGGTCCTCGTGGGACCATTCCACATCGGGTGCAGCCTTGCGGCCGGCGGCAACCATCTCGGCGGAGCCCTCGACGCCGGTCACGCTCGCCTCCGGCCAGCGCTCCTTGATGAGTTTTGTCACGTTGCCGGCGCCGGCACCGAGATCGGCAATCTCGCGCGGGCCAAAATCCGGAATCCGCATCAAGAGGTCAACGGCGGGCCGGAGCCGGTGGCCGGAGAATTTTAAGTATTGCTGCGGATCCCAGACCATCGTCTCAACGCCTTTTTCTTTTTCGTGTTTCCTTCAACGGCGCTCTTGGTTACCACTGCTCGTCCCGCTCAGGCAATTCGCAAGGCGCGCGGGACGGGCAGGAAACGAACAGCAATAAGCAAGAACCAAACAAGAGAGCGTGTCACCATGGACCTCGGGCTCAAATCGAAAACCGCTGTCGTCACCGGCGCGAGCATCGGCATCGGCCGCGCGATCGCCAAGGGCCTCGCCGCCGAGGGCGTGCGCGTCGTCGGCGTGGCGCGGCGCACCGATCTTCTCGCCGAGCTGGTGAAGGAGGAAGGCACCGGGCTGATCACGCCGCTCGAACAGGACGTCATGGCCAAGGACGCGGCGGAGCGGATCGCGGCCTTTGCGGTGAAGGAGCTCGGCCATGTCGACATCCTCATCAACAATGCCGGCGGCAGCCGGCCGCTGCCGGTCGATGCCCCCGACAGCAAATGGGACGAGGCGATCGCGCTGAATTTCACCAGCTACCGCCGCATCGCGCATGCGCTGCTGCCGCAGATGATCGAACGCAAATGGGGCCGCATCGTCAACATCACCGGCAAGTCCGAGCCGGAAGGCCTCAACGCGGCGTTCGCCGCCAAGGCCGCCGTGCACGCCTGGGCCAAGGGCCTGTCGCGCGAGATCGGCGAGCACGGCATCACCATCAACTGCATCCCGCCCGGCCGCATCATGAGCGAGCAGATCCGCCGCAACTACGCGCCTGATTATCGCGAGCGCTTTGCGGAGGAAGAGATTCCGGTCGGCTATTGGGGCGAGCCGGAAGATCTGGCGGCACTGGCAGTATTTCTGGCCTCACCGGTGGCGCGCTACATCACGGGCACGGTGATCCCGGTGGATGGCGGGCTGAGGCGGTATCAGTTCTAGGGTTGGTCTCCTGAATCCACGGCCCGCGAACGCACGCCTTCTCCGGGTTGCCGCCGGACCTCACGGTTTGACGTAACTCCAGCCCTGCTCCTGCAGCTCCATGACGCGGACGACGCCGGATTTGACGATCGTGGCCTGTGGAATCAGGCTTATGTCCTTGTTCTCCGCCTTGCGCATGTTTTCCTGCGTGTTGCCGCAAGCTTTAAAGGAGATTTCGGGATGGCTCATCGCGAGCACCTCGATGCGCGGCTTTACCGGCGAGGTGTCATCGCGCAGCATGTGAAGGCCAGGACCAAAGGTGACTACCTCGATCGACACCGGTTCACCGAGATCGCGATAGTACTGCGCGACGTTGCTCGCATTGTTGAGCGTGAGGTTCATCATCGCAGGGTCGTTGGAATTAACCTGCAGCACCAGCCGGTGCGACTTTTTCGCGCTCTCGGTTTTTGTAGCCTGAGCCATCTTCGTGCTGTTCGGAGGATCCTGCCTGATCGCGTGGTTCTGCCGCGGCTTGCCCACCTGCTTCTGTCCACCCGGATGCTTCGCGTTGCTCGCTTGGCTCTTCTCGCGCGCCTGCGGGATCCACTGGTTGTCCTGCTGCGCCTGCGCGCCTGGTCCGACCAGAAGCAGTATCGTCAAGCCTCCGATGAGTGCCATCGCCAATTTTGGATTGATCATCTCGTGTCTCCCATTTCCTGACCATCACCTACCCGGTCTGGCGATGGCATGTGGCCATTTGCATGCAGCCGCCATTTTCTTGCGCACGTTTTCGAATCCGCTGAGCAGGAATTGTCCGCCTTGCACCGGGCCAGTGCGGGTGAAAAGGCTCACGACGATGTGGCCGTCGTCGGGTAGTGAGCTCAACAACTTTACGACGTCGCCCCCGAAAGCGACGCCCGATCCGAATGACGGCGACGCTGCTGCGAGTTGCATTGGCGTATCCGCATTCAGCCGAAAGGAGATCACGTATTCGTTGGCGCTGCGTGACAGCGCCGGTCCGGCGACTATGACTTCCGTGCGGCCTCTGCGGCAGTGGATTGCGAGCTGCATCGCGGCGCCATCCGAGCTGCCGACAGAAGTGGCGGTGGCGGTGACGACCGGCAGATAATCGACTGGCGAAGTCGTCTCGCTGACGATCCAGCCAGCATCCCGGCCACCCCGGCTGGACGGTGGAATCTTGCGCGACAAGTCTTGCAGACATTCCAGCCGGGCTTGTCCCTCCATCGCCGAACAAGCCCTAAGTGTTTCCATGGGATCGGTCGTACTTTGCGCGTAGGCGATACCGCAGGCGACGTTGAAGGCGACAGCGAGCGGAGGAGCGGCAGTCTTCATGGCCTCGCCTGTACGCTGCGCGCTTTGCGATCCAGCCATTCCTGCGCGGCTTGGAAGCGGGTGAGACCCGGGACCGATGCCGCAAGATTGATCGACTGCCATTTCGGATCGAAGCCTGGTGCCTGCAGGCGGTCGATGCGCGAGAACAGGTACTCGACAAGGCGAGCCACGCGTTGGTAACGATTGGAGCCGAGCGGCCAGTTGAAAGCGACAAGCGCTGTCGGGACCGCGATGGTCGAGACCCGCTCACCCTGCTTGATCAAATTTGGATACTCGTTGGCGTCCAAGGTCGCGGGCAGATAATAGTCCTCGAACTTCTTGTCGTAACGGATCGGGAGGAACTTGAATCCAGCCTCCCAACGGCCCTTTACGAAGGCGTCGACGGGTTTCGAGGTGATGAACACCACGGCCGACATTTCGCCTTTGCGCATCTGTTCCAGGGCAACCTGATGCGGGATGAATGTCTTTTCGACATCGATCCCGAGACGGCTGAAGATCAGTGGTCCTGAATAGGCGGCCGCGGTGCCCAGGGTGTTGAAGTTCACCTTCTTGCCGACAAGATCCTGCAGGCTTGTGATTTCAGGCCGCACAAAAATGTGCAGCTCGGATGGGAAGAGATTGAGCAGATAGGTGATGCGGCTTCGGATCTGCGGTGCCTGAATCTTATACTCCTCGAGCGCGTCGGAATTGATGATGGCAGTATCGACGCCGCGCAAATAGAGCAGCGCATTCAGATTGTCGGTGGCCCCGCGGGTGACGATCGGCAGGAGATGCAGGTCTGCTCCGTCGTCGACGACGCGAGCCATTTCTGCGGCGAGGCGGATCGGCGCGCCCTCGAGCAGGCCCCCGGCGAGCCCGACCGTCCAGGCGTTCATCCGGTCCTTTTCGTTCTCTTTCGGAAGCGGCCGTCGGTCGAGCTGTGCATCGGCCTTGGCATTTCTCGCCGTTTGCGCATCCAGGCAGGCAGTTTGAAGCATCATAGCGACCGGCACCAACCAAGTGAGCAGGAGCAATGAGCGTAACTTTGGCGCCTTGTTCATGTCGTTCCCTTCCGGCTCAGCCACCGCAAGCTTTCGTCTCTCGGACTGCAAGAAGCCCATTCTCAGGGTCGCAACGCATCCAGCCGTTCCTTCGCTTCGCGAATACCGGCCCTGTGTGCCTTCGCGTAGAGCTCGCGCGCCTTGGCCGCTTCGCCGCGAGTTCCATAAGTACCCCAGGCGGATAGAACCGCCGGATCGTAGGTCTCGGCGAGCATGAAACTTGCCTGCGCAACGTCTTTCTCAGCCGCGAGCTCGAGTACAATGCGTGCTGCACCGATATTTCCCTGATCGAGGAGCGCCCTGGCACGCGGGATCAAACGGGCCTCCGCCTCGTTCTGGGCGGCAGCGGTCGGTGGCTCCGCCACTTCCACGCTCCGCGTCGCCGGCAAGACCGGGGCGTCATTTGCTTGCTCGGCGAGGACGCGCTCATGGGTCGAGCGCCACCCCGGTGCAAGATCTCTCTCCCTGGCCTCGGTTTTGCTCAGCTCCTGTTTCAGCGACTGTCGCAGTTCGCTGATCTCTTGTTTCGCTGCCTGGCCCTGCTGCCAGGTCGCATTTTCGGCCTCGCGCAGTTGCACGTTGCGGGCTTCGATCTCCCGGCGCACTTCGGCAAGTTCGCTCTCCAGCGCAGCGGCGTGCGCCTGGGCCTTTTCCAGAGCGCGGCGTTGTTGATCGGCATCGGCAGCTGCTGCCTGTGCTGCTTTGGCTTCCGTGACGAGAACGGCGTTCTTTTCCTGCTCTTGCTGCAGGGACTGCCGCAGTTCCGCAATCTCCAGCCCCGCCGCCTGGCTTTGCTCCGCGGTCGCAGCTTCCGTCATAGGCAAGCGGCGAGGCATTCCGGCGAGTTCGCTCGCGAGCGCGGCGGCGCGCGACTGCGCCTCGTGGCGTTCCTGCTCAGCGCTCGCCGCTGCTGCCTGTGCGGCGTTCACCTGCCTTGCGCGGACGGCGCTATTTTCCCGCTCGCGCTGCAGGGACTGCTCTAGTTCTGCGATCTCCCGCTGCGCCGCCTCTCTCTGCTGCGCGGCCACATCCTCCGCCTTCCGCGATCCTGCGTCGCGGGCATCGATCTCGCGGCGGAATTCGGCGACTTCGTTCGCAAGCGCAGCGTTGCGCGCTTGCTCCTGTTGCAGCGATTGCCGCAACTCGTCCGCCGCAATTTTTGCCGCGTGCGCGTGCTGGACCGCCTCGTCAAGTTCCCTGCGCGCCCCGTCCAGTTCACTGGCGCGCGCATTAGCGTGCAGAGCATCTCGATCCGGCCATGGCTCGGGCTGCACCATGCCTGCCGGCACCGTGTACGTCAGGGCTCCGCTTGCTTCGCGCTGAAGGAGCGCTTGCGACCCCGCCCCTATCTCCGGCCGTTGCTCGAAGCTGAGGGCACTCTCGCCGCCGATTTGCGTCGTTTCCGGAATTGCTCGTGCGCCGAAAGTGTCGAACACACCCAGTAAGGCCGCTCCAATCAGGATCGCGGGAAGCAAAATGACAGCCGCTGCGAGCGGAATGCCCAATGGCCCGCCCTCTGGGTCAATGTCCTCAGTTTCGGGAGACCAATGGGTCGGCTCGGCGTTGATTGGAGCGCCGTCTTTGGAGACCCATTTGCCTGCTTGAGGCGACCAGCGAGCGACGTCAACAACCCCGGTCGCATCTTCCACCCAGATGTCTTCTCCGTCCCTGGGTGCAGTATCAATCGGTCGGCGCATTGATCACGCCTCTTTAGATAACAGCTAGAACGGCGCGATTGCTCCGCCTGTTTCGCAGTTCGGCATGGCACCATACCCACAATTAAATAATTAAATAAATTATATATTTTGAACCAAATGCGAAGTCAAATTAAATCAGCCTGGTACGGCAAAGGGGACGTCAAATCAGGCGCATCGTCTTCATTGTGCAGTCGGGTACGTTGCCGTCCACGGTGAACCAAAGCTCGTACATCGTATGGAATATGGGCAGGGCACGGCGAACATGCGAAGCTGACGGCGTTTTCGCAGCGTCTCGGAGCTGAGGAGTGACCGATGCGCCTTGCATTGCCCTATTTGGGAATTGGCGTCTGCTTGTCTCTTGCGACCTGGTTGGCGTTAGGGCTTGTATTCGAGTGACGGTTTTCCACAACGAGCGTTGATCTCCACGTCACTTGGCCCGCTGGCTTCTTACCAGCCGTCTTGCCGCGACCTCGCGCCGGAACAATGTCGGCGACAGCCCGCCGAGCATCTTCCTGGCCTTCAAATGCGGTCAATCGTGCTCCCGAGAGGCGCGCGCACGATCACTGACCCGCCGCCAGCTTCTTCAACCACCACCTGCGGATCAACAGGTACTGCATGGCGCAAGTCGCCCCTCCCGTGGCAGCAACCACTCCTGAAGAGCGGAAGAGCGAAACGAAATTGAACGGAAACGGATGAGTGAGCAGCGCGCCTGTCGTGCACCAGCGTCACAGCTCGGAAGGTCCGAGCCACGCCATGAACGCGCAGCGACACCCATCGACGAACGTTCAGCACTCAGCACGATGAGTTTCGCAAATGCTCTGCCATTCTGCGCGTTAGACGCTCGGGAAGGCACAACTCGGTTCCCCGCAAATCTGCGCCGTTCTGATGCCGGAACGCCAAATCCGCCAACGCGTTATCTCCAATATCGAAGGAGAAGATCATGAGCGTTGAAGGCAAGATCAAGGAAGGCGCCGGTTACATCAAGGAAGAGATGAACGAGCACGGCAAGGGTCCCGAGAGCCAGCGCAAGGCTCAAGAGGGACGCGATCTTCGCAATGAGGGCCGCATGGAAGACGGCAAGCCCCCGAAGACCACCAAGCCCGGCACCGGCCACTGATACGATCTCATCCAAACCGCCCCCGGCTGATGTCGGGGGCGGTTTTATTTCGAGGTAGAAAGAGCGCATCAATCAGACCCGCCGACGGCCCCTTCCTTCAAACCCGCCAAGCCTGCATCAGCGAAGTAATGGCCGGTGGGCATGGACCCCCGCTCTATTCATCAGGGAACACGGCCTGCATCCCGCCGTTGCTCCAGCCCCACTGGAGGAAAGTTCATGTCCAAGACATCGCTCGCCGAGATCGCGAAGGAAATGGCCGACATCGACATCGCCATTCTTTCGACCCACACCGAGAACGGCGAAATCGCCAACCGTCCCATGAGCAACAACGGCGATGTCGCCTACGACGGCACGTCTTATTACTTCGCCTATGAACAGACCCGCACCGTATCGGACATCCAACGAAATCCGAAAGTCGCGCTCGGGTTTTCGTCGGAAGCGGGCCTCTTCTCGAAGGGGATCTACGTCGCCGTCGAGGGGACGGCCGAACTGATCCGGGACAAGGCGGCTTTCCAGCAGCACTGGACGAGCGATCTCGACAAATGGTTCGACCGCGGCATCGATACGCCGGGCATCGTGCTGATCAAGGTCAAAGCCAACCGCATAACTTATTGGAAGGGCCGTGAAGAGGGTGAAGTTGCGCTCTGATCGGCTCCGTGACGGTGCGGCGATTCGTTGATTGGTTCTTCCGGAGCCGCGAAACAGGTGCCATCACCATCGCGCAGTGGCCGAATCTTCTTCTTTGGATCGTTATCGTTGCGGGCCTTCTGCTTTGGATCTGGCCTTCCGCAGGCAACATCAGCGTCGGCTTGACGATCGTCGTGAAGGGCGGACTCTTCGTCTGGGGCGCCGACGAGGTCTTCCGCGGCGTGAATCCCTGGCGGCGCTGTCTCGGCGCTGCCGTAGTCGTCTATGAGTTCATGACACTTCTGCCGTGAACCCACGTACTTCAGTCCATCACCTGATCGGCGCCGATCAGAAAACTTTCGGCGATCACGAGGTCCAGAGCCTTGGCGGTCTTCAAATTGGCCTTCCGTAACGGACCGGCATCCAAGTCTTTTTCAGGATCGCTGGCACGTTAGCATCCTGCCAGCGTTTTGCCCGACGGGTCAACTTGATCGCAGCCGCGACTGCCGTCGCAATGCGGTTCGAAAATCCGTTATCAATCAAGGAGACTTCTACTGTGCATGGGGTTGTTTTTCGACTTTTTGTCTTGGGCCCCGAGAAAAATGTGCACGGCTCACTCCGCCTGCAGGATCTCCGCAATCACCGCACCTGCGGCGATGGTGCCGAGCTTGCCGCCGACGTCCCGCGTCGCACTGCCCTCGCCAATCGCCTTCGCCACCGCCGCCTCGATCGCGTGCCCGGCCTCTTCATAGCGGACCGCACCAGTCTTCTCGCCGTGCCAGACCAGCAGCAGCGCGGTCGACAGGATCAACGAGACGGGATTGGCGACGTCCTGTCCGGCAATGTCGGGCGCCGAGCCGTGCGCGGCCTGCGCCATCGCGTAGCGCTCGCCGACATTGAGCGAGCCGCCGAGGCCGAGGCTCCCCGAAAGTTCGGCGGTAAGATCGGACAGGATGTCGCCGAACATGTTGGTGGACACGATGACGTCGAAACGATCGGGATTGCGCACCACATGCGCCATCATGGCATCGACCAGGATGTCGTCGACGCTCAGTCCTGGATAGGCCTTCGCCGTCGCGCGGCAGATCTCGAGAAACATGCCGTCGCCGATCTTGAGCACATTGGCCTTGTGCACGATGGTAAGGTGCCTCTGCCGCTTCATGGCGAGCCGGCATGCGGCATGCGCGATGCGCTCGCAGCATAGGCGTGTGATCCTTCGCAGCGAGATCACCACGTCGGGCGTGACCAGCATCTCGCCATTGCCCTGCTCCAGATTGCGGTCGGCGTAGAACCCCTCGGTATTCTCGCGAACCACGACGAGGTCGAAATCACCGACGCGGCCGGGCCGCCCCGCATAGGTGCGCGCGGGCCTGATATTGGCGTAGAGGTCGAGGTTCTTGCGGAAGTACCTCGACGGATTGATCTCGCCATGCGCCTCGTCCTTGAAGTCGAACGTCGCAGTCGGGCCCAGGATCAGGCCGTCAGCGGCGCGGACGATGTCGAGCATCTCGGGGCGCACGGTCGTGCCTGATAGCTTCAGGCTCGCATGCCCGACCGCGTGCTCCTCCAGGCGCAAATTGAGCTGGAAGCGCTCGGAGGCGGCGCGCAACACACCCGTTGTCGCGGTCGTGATCTCAGGTCCAATGCCGTCACCGGGCAGAACGACGATTTGCATGGCGATCCCCTGATTTTTGCAGCAGCGGCGCGATCATACGGCAGCGCGAGGCGGCATCGCCCCACCTTCACGCATACACAGCATGCAAGCATATGCCTGTGGAACGCGGCCCCACCGTAGTACATGCGAAATGACCGATTTGAGCCGCGCCGCCGGAGCCACGCGCCAACGCAATGACGATCACGTTACCTGCCGCCGCGCGCGAGCCCGACCACACCATCTCTGACGGCCTCCCCGCCGCGCAGCGGCGATGGGCGATCGCCGCGATCTTCACCGCGCTGGCGATGGCCTCGCTCGACACCGCCATCGCCAACATCGCCCTGCCCGCCATTGCCGCCGATCTGCATGTCTCGCCGGAGCAGTCGGTCTGGGTGGTCAATGTCTACCAGATCGCGCTGGTGGCGACGCTGCTGCCGTTGGGCGCGCTCGGCGAGATCGTCGGGCACCAGCGCATTTATCTCGGCGGCCTCATCCTGTTCACCATCGCCTCGCTGCTCTGCGCGGTGGCGTGGTCGCTGGAGAGCCTGCTGGTCGCGCGCACGCTGCAGGGGCTGGGTGCCAGCGGCATCATGAGCGTCAACACCGCGCTGGTGCGCTTCGTCTATCCCGGCCGGATGCTGGGCCGCGGTTTTGGGCACAACGCGCTGGTGGTCGCGACCGCCTTCACATTCGGGCCCACGATCGCCTCCGCCATCCTGGCCATCGGCCCATGGCCGTGGCTGTTCGCCGTCAACATCCCGTTCGGCCTCGTCGCCATCGGCATCGGCTTTGCGATGCTGCCGAAGACGCCGCGCGCCGATCACGGCTTTGATTTCCTCGGCGCGGTGCTGGCGTCGGCCTGCCTCGGCCTGTTCATCACCGGCATCGGCAGTGCCGCCCATAATCTGTCGCCGGTCGTCGTGGGCATCGAGCTGGTCACGGCCCTCGCGCTCGGCGTCATCCTGACGCGCCGCCACGCCGACCACCCGGCGCCGATGCTGCCGATCGACCTGTTCAGTCGGCCGATGTTCGCGCTGTCGGCCGCGACCGCGGTGTGCTCCTTCGCCGTGCAGGGGCTCGCCTTCGTCTCGCTGCCGTTCTATTTCGAGGACGTGCTCGGCCGCTCGCAGGTCGAGACCGGCTTCTTCATGACGCCGTGGCCACTGGTGGTCGGCATCATGGCGCCGATCGCTGGACGCCTGTCCGACCGCCACGCGGTCGGCCTGCTCGGCGGCATCGGCCTGGTGCTGCTCGGCCTCGGCATGGCGCTGCTTGCGACGCTTCCGGCCAACCCCGCCATTGCCGACATCATCTGGCGGATGGTGATCTGCGGCATGGGCTTCGGCTTCTTCCAGGCGCCAAACATGAAGGCGGTGATGTCAAGCGCGCCGCCGCATCGCAGCGGCAGCGCCTCGGGCATCGTCGCGACCGCGCGCCTGACGGGACAGACGACGGGGGCGGCCCTCGCGGCACTCTGCTTCGCGCTCGCCGGCCACGACGGCGCAACCGTCGCGCTGGCGCTCGGCGCCGGCTTTGCCGCACTTGGCAGCGTGATGAGCTTCCTGCGGCTGGCGGTGAAGTAGCCCGAACGCGCGTCCGCGCCTCAATCGGCCGGCCCGCCTTCACGGAGCCTTCTGCGCGATGGGACGGCTCACGATTGCCGCGGCATCGAGCGGCTCGCATTTGATCGTCCGCATCAGCCTTGGCGGACCGTTCCAGCCCGCAGTCTCGCTCAGGGGCACGAACGTGCCCCCTTGCGGCGTCAGGATGATCGGCTCCGACTTCAGGCAGAGATCGGGAAATGCGAGGCCATGGCCGCCGCCTTGGCTGAACCGTCCAACCAGCGTCTGGGAAGCCTGCATCCGCGTCGCCGGCGAGGCCCGCATCGTACGGTCGGGGTCGAACGCGCGATAGCACGGCCAATCGGTGTGGTTCGCTTCGAACTCATAGACGATCCGGCATGCCGCGCCAGCCGATTTCACGAATGGCGCATCCGACGGCGCGGCCGCATCGCGTTCGAAAACCAGGGTCTGCAGCGTCAACACTTCGGTCGTCGCGCGGGACACGTCAGGCCTGCCCGGTTCGACCGCTATCTCCCCACGCGAGAACACCAGCTTGGTCCTCGGTCGCGCCTCCCTGGTCTCCAGCACCAGCACGGGCCTCACCGCCCACGAGCGGTCCAGGTCCACGTCACCATTGCCCATCGTCAGCCGCGCATTGCCAATGGAAGGGTTGTCCCTGGCGAAATCGATCGTGCGAAGGTGTACACTCGACTTCGACGCCTCCAGGCTCAGGAATCTCAAATCGTCCACCTTGCGCGTGATCGGCATCATCGGATCAAAGCGATCGTCGATGTTGAACCGGACGATCTTCTTCAGCTTGGCCGCAAGGGGCCCTTTGGCGGCGAGCGGTGGCGCCACGTCGATCACGAGCAGGGCACCGTCGGGCGAAAAGCTGTTGCCGAAGGCGCGCTGCCAGGCGGCAGTCAGCAGCGAATCCGTCCGCTGATCGATGTCCCGCGCGAAATAGATCTGCTGTCCGGCGCGAACCAGCGGAAAGTTCTGAAATGCACCGAGCGCCGCGCCCTTGCGAACCTCCGGTTCGGGGAAGGTGACGCATTTGGACTGGTCGTCGCCTCCGGAGTCCTCGACCTTCCTGGACGCAGAGCGGGAGCAGAAGCTCAGATGCTGCTCCTTTGTCTTCTGTGTGCTGATCGACGTCGCGTAGACGAAATCCGGACTTCCGGGCACTTCCATCGGAAGCGGAGAGGTCGCGAACATGTCGACCTCCACCCTGCTGAGCGACGGGCCGGCATCGACCGAGCAGAGATCCCGGGCCGGCAGGGTATTGGTGAGGAGACGCGCCGGATCGGCGCCGACGATGCAGGACATGCTGTCCTGCGGGTTGTTCCGGCTCATCCAGATCAGATGGTCCTTGCCCGCTCCGTCGACCAGGAGATGCGGCGCCGCGTGTCGACGGCGCGGCGGCAGCCAGACCGGCATGGTTTCGGACAGCATGGGCTCCCGCTTGAGCAGCGCTTCCGGCAAGCGCATCACACCGACCGAGCGCAACTCGGCGCTGACGGCGTTGGGATCGGTCGTCCAGTCGAGAACGGGAACACTCGCGCAGGTGATGCAGGTCACCGCAAGATTGGAGCGGACGTTCTCGAACATGAGAATGACCTGATCGGGGTCGCTGCCGTATTTCGCCGGCGCGACCGCCTTGAACGGATGATCCACCACACGGCTGACCAGAAATCCGTTCGACCGCGACGGGTCCGAATCGAATTCGAAATAGGTCGATCGGTCCCAACCGCGATAGGCGTCGTATCCGCCGAGGCTCACGCCTGCCAGAACCATCTTGGAGTCGGTCTGACAACGCGCCGCGCTGCTCTCCTGGCTGCCGTTTCGTACGTAGAGACAGAGTCGAAAAGCCGCGTTCTGCAGAATGCGATCGCAATCGTTCTGGTTATAGCCGTAGGTCGCAAGGCCGTGGCGATAGCACAGATCGTGAAAGACGCATGCCTGCCTGAAGCGCTGCAGGACGAGATGGCGCTTTTGGTTGGAATCCCTGCCGCCGTCGAAAAATATGTTGGCCCAGGGCGGCAGGCTGCAGTTCAAGCCCTCGCCGCTGCCACCGATGGTACTGACGACGTCCGGCCCCGATTGAAAGGCCGTGACGGTGGCGGGCATCTCACCATCGGTGATGTCGTCGACGTTCTTGTAGATGGAATCGGCGATGAAGGAAGGCAGATACGCGAGGACCAGCACCGCCACGACAATCAGCGCAACCGACCAGCGGATCACCTTCCTGAACATGGCCCAACCCCGCTAAAGCTCTTCCGGCAGTGACGCCGGTCGCAATGGCAGACGAGCACTGAGCCTCGCGGGCCAATTCAAATGCCCGCGGAACGTCCAGACGCGGCAGGCGCGGTGTCGTCCTGATGACGATCAGCTTGAGGTTGTCATGCTGTCAAGCCGGGATCTCACACATGACAGCCAGTTTGCGCCCCGGACGGCACGCCGGGCAGAGCATCAAAGGGTCGACGGTTCCATCGCTCCGGATGTCAGGCCAGAGGTCGAGCCTCGATCGCGCCTGCAGCCACGGCTGGACTCGGAATCTGCTCGTCCAGCGCCGCCAGCCGCTCATCGATGGCGGCGATGACCTTGCGCGAGAACGGTCCGAGATGGGCATAGGCGGCGATCATCTGGACCGCAATGCGCGCCGATGACGTGTCGCGCTTGGCGCAGTTCATGAACGTCTGCCACAGTGGCCCGCGCGCTTCGGGAAGCGCGGAGACGACACGATGCACGGTCTCCATCGCACCGAGCTTGGCGCGGATATCCCCTTCCGCGAGTTCGTGGCGCTGCCGCGAACGGTCGAGCAGCGTCATCAAGCGATCGACCCGTCCCGCATAGGCGGCCGGGCTGTAGACGTGCTCCAGCACGCGCTTGTAGTCCGTCAGGATGTCGCGCAGCGGGCGCACAGGATCGAAATTGATCCCGGCCGTGCACTGATCGGCGCCGATGGTCGGCGCCACATCGTGGCCGGTGTGGAGCCGGCCCTCGCGCTCCAGGCGGCGCGTCAGTTGCGTGTTCGGCAAGGCATAGAGCAGTCCGACCATGCTGACGGGAATCGCCGCTTCCTCGATGAAGTCGATCATGGCGTCCGCCATGGAGACCTTCTCGTTGTCGAAGCCGACGATGAAGCCAGCGGTGACGAGCATGCCGGCGGCGTAGATCTTGTGGATGCTCTCGGCGATGTTGCGCCGCGTGTTCTGCTTCTTCCGCATCGCGACCAGCGTCGCCGGATCCGGACTTTCGATGCCGACGAAGATGGCGAAGAAATTGGCCGCCCCCATCAGGTCCAGCAGTTCGGGATCGTCGGCGAGATTGACCGAGGCCTCGGTGGACAATTCGAAAGGATAGCCGTGGGTACGCTGCCATTCTGCGAGTTTCGGCAGGAACTGCCGCAGCGACTTCTTGTTGCCGATGAAATTGTCGTCGACGAAGTCGAGATGGCCGCGGTAACCCATCTGATAGAGCCTCTCGAGCTCGACGAACATCTGCTCGATCGTCTTGGTCCGCGGCACGCGGCCATAGAGCTCGATGATGTCGCAGAACTCGCAGGTGAAGGGACAGCCGCGCGAATATTGCACCCCGAGATAGAGATAGTCCTCGAACTTGAGCAAGTCGAAACGCGGCACCGGCGTCTTGGTCACGTCCGCCTGGAATTTCGGTGCGGTGAAGACGCCGCTCCGCGCGCCACCCTCCCAGGCCGCAATGAATTCGTCGATGACGCTCTCGGCCTCGCCGAGCACCCGGAAGTCGGCCCGCTCATAGATGTGGGGGCTTGAAGTCGGATCGGGACCGCCCACGACCACCGGCTTGCCGGCCGCGCGGCAGAGCTCGATCAGACGCAGCGTGTCGGCCTGCTGCGGCATCATCCCGCCGGTGAAGACGACGTCGGCCCAGGCGAGATCCTCGTCGTTGAAGGACGCCGTGTTGCAATCGATCAGCCGGACCGTCCAGCTTTCGGGCAGCATCGCGGCAACGGTGATCAGGCCCAAAGGAGCGGCCGGGCGCTTTACGCCCAATACCTTGCAGGATTCGCCAAAGGTCCAGAAGGACTCTGCCGAGAACAGCGGGTACAGCATCAGTACGTTGGGACTCGGCACGTTCATGGAACTCCTTCTGGCGTCGGCGCAGTGTACCAAAGCGCCTGCGTCTTGCACCCCGGCAAAAGGGACAAACTGTCGCCGTGGCCTCGACCGGCCATGGAACCGGCCTTCACAGCCGGGCGTCGCCTCAGACCCACGGATTGGCGCCCGCGGAAGGTCGACCGAATCAACCATGATGGAGGGCGAGACAAAACACCACCCTCCCCACAATCTTCCCTCGGCGGCGTAATTCTTCGCATTTCACCCCTCGGACTGTTGATTTGAACAGTTCCAGTTTGCCGGACACATTGCGCCCCTGAGTTCAATCGGTGGATTGGGCCAATCAGGGGACTGCGATGGCAAACCTAACAATCAACGGAAAAACCTTCACACTCGACGTCGAGCCGGATACGCCGCTGCTCTGGGCGATTCGCGAGAATGCCGGCCTGACGGGCACCAAATATGGTTGCGGCATTGCACAATGCGGCGCCTGTACCGTGCACATCGAAGGCGTCGCCACCCGCTCCTGCGGCGTCTCGGTCAGCGAAGCCGAGGGCAAGAAGATCACCACCATCGAGGGGCTCGCCTCCGGGGATACGCTGCACAAGGTACAGGAGGCCTGGATCGCCCAGGACGTGCCGCAATGCGGCTATTGCCAGAGCGGCATGATCATGGCGGTGGCGGCGCTGCTGAACGAGAAGCCGAAGCCCACCGACGCCGATATCGACGAGGCCATCACCAATATCTGCCGCTGCGGCACCTTCCAGCAGGTGCGCGAAGCGATCCACACGATCGCAAGCGCGTAAGGAAATCCCCACATGAATAAGCATATCTCGCCGCGGCTCAACCGCCGCGCCTTCGTCATCGGCAGCGCCACGCTCGGCGCCGGCCTTGCCATCGGCCTCGACCTCCCCTTCGGCGGGCCCGCCGTGGTCCGTGCGGCCGACGGCTCGCCCGAGATCGGCGCCTGGGTCGTGGTCAGGCCCGACGACACCGTCGTGATCCGCATCGCCCGCTCCGAGATGGGCCAGGGCTCGCTCACCGGTCTCGCCCAGCTCGTCGCCGAGGAGCTCGAATGCGACTGGACCAAGGTCACGACCGAATATCCGACACCCGGCCAGAGCGTTGCCCGCAAGCGTGTCTGGGGCGATTTCTCGACCGGCGGCAGCCGCGGCATCCGCTCCTCGCAGGACTATGTCCGCAAGGGCGGCGCCACCGCGCGCGTGATGCTGATCCAGGCCGCCGCCGACGCATGGAAGGTGCCGGCCTCCGAATGCGCGGCCGCGAACAGCGTCATCACCCATACGCCATCGGGCCGGACCACGACCTACGGCAAGGTCGCCGAGGCCGCAGCCAAGCTGTCGCCGCCGGCCGAGGTCAAGCTGAAGGATCCGAAGGACTGGAAGCTGATCGGCAAGGGTGTGAAGCGGCTCGACACCGTCGACAAGACCACCGGCGCCATGATCTACGGCGCCGACATCAAGCTGCCGGGCATGCTGAATGCCGCGATCAAGGATTGCCCCGTGTTCGGCGGCAAGCTGAAGAGCTTTGACGAAGCCAAGATCGCCAGCATGAAAGGCGTCAAAAAGGTCGTCAAGGTCGGCGATACCGCGGTCGCGGTCGTTGCCGACACCTGGTGGCACGCCAAGGCCGCGCTGGAGGCGTTGCCGATCGTCTGGGACGAGGGCGACAACGCAAAAGTCTCCAGCGAGACGATTGCCAAGTGGCTGGCTGAGGGCCTTGATAACAGCGAGCCGGCCTATGTCGGCAACAAGAACGGCGACGCCAAGGCGGCGATTGCGAGCGCGGCGAAGAAGGTCGAGGCCGTCTACAGCTATCCCTACCAGAACCACGCCACGATGGAGCCGATGAACGCCACCGCGCTCTACACGGCGGACAAATGCGAGGTCTGGTGCGGCACGCAGAATGGCGAGGCGGCGTTCGCAGCGGTGCTGGAGGCTTCCGGCCTGCCGGCCGACAAGTGCGACGTGCACAAGGTGATGTTAGGAGGCGGTTTCGGCCGGCGCGGCCAGACCGACTATGTCCGCCAGGCCGTGATGATCGCCAAAGAGATGCCGGGCACGCCGGTCAAGCTGTTGTGGTCGCGCGAAGAGGACATGGCGCACGGCCGGTATCACCCGATCACCCAGTGCAAGATGACCGGCGCGTTCGACGCCGATAACAATCTGGTCGCGCTGCACTACCGCCTGTCCGGGCAATCGATCCTGTTCTCGCTGCGCCCCGAAGCGCTGCAGAACGGCATGGATCCGGCCGCCTTCCAGGGCGTCGCCCAATCCGGCGAAGCCGCGTTCGGCTATTCGGTGCCGAACCTGCTGGTCGAGCACGCGATGCGCAATCCGCACGTCCCGCCGGGGTTCTGGCGCGGCGTCAACGTCAATCACAACGCGATCTATATGGAATGCTTCATGGACGAGCTGGCCCAGGCCGCAGGCCAGGACCCGCTCGAATTCCGCCGCAAGCTGATGGGCAACCATCCCAAGCATCTGGCGGTGCTCAATGCGGTCGCCGAGAAGATCGGCTGGACCACACCCGCGCCGCAGGGCGTTTATCGCGGCATCGCCCAGGTCATGGGCTATGGCAGCTATGTCGCCGGCGCCGCAGAGATCTCGGTGACCGACGGCAGCAAGATCAAGGTGCATCGCATCGTCGCCTCCACCGACCCCGGCTACGTTGTCAATCCGGCGCAGGTCGAGCGGCAGATCGCGGGCTCCTTCGTCTATGGCCTCTCCGCGCTGTTCTACGGCGGCTGCACCGTCAAGGACGGCAAGATCGAGCAAACCAACTTCGACACCTATAATTCGATGCGCATCAACGAGATGCCGAAGGTGGAATCGGTGATGGTGCCGAGCGGCGGGTTCTGGGGCGGTGTCGGCGAGCCGACCATCGGCGTCGCCGCGCCGGCGGTGCTCAATGCGTACTTCGCCGCGACCGGCAAGCGCATCCGCTCGGTGCCGCTGCGGGACCAGAATATCACCTTCGCCTAAGAGCAGCCGCGGCGGCCCTATCGACCGCCGCGGCATTTTGCGGACAAAATTCATGAATGCGCCGGTGACACGGCGGAATGCCGTTCTCGGCATCACCGCCGCGGCTACATCGTTCGCCGTCCCCTCCATCCTGCGCGCGCAATCGGCAGGCCGCATCGTCGTGATCGGCGGCGGTTTTGGCGGCGCGGCCTGCGCGCGGGCGCTCAAGCGCGCGCAGGCGGGCTTGCAGGTGACGCTGATCGAGCCGAACAAGACCTTCACGTCGTGCCCCTTCAGCAACGAGGTGATCGCCGGCCTGCGCGAGATCGACGCGCAGCAGTTCGGCTATGACAGGCTCGCCGCCGAGGGCATCACCGTCGCCGCTCAGGCCGCGACGGCCGTCGACGCGCAAAAGCGCAGCGTGACGGCCGCCGATGGCGCCACGTTTGCCTATGACCGCCTCGTGCTCTCGCCCGGCATCGACTTCCACTTTGAAGCTCTGCCCGGCTATGACGACGCCGCATCGGAGAAGATGCCGCACGCCTGGAAGGCCGGCGCGCAAACGCTGTTGCTGCGCAGGCAGCTGGAGGCAATGGCTGACGGCGGCACGGTCGCCATTGCAATCCCGGCCAATCCCTCGCGCTGCCCGCCCGCACCTTACGAGCGTGCCAGCCTGATCGCGCATTATCTGAAGACGAACAAGCCACGCTCAAAAGTGCTGGTGCTCGACGCCAAGGACGGTTTCTCCCAGCAGCGGCTGTTCGAGAAGGCGTGGAAGGAGCTCTACGGCGACATGATCGAGCGCGTCGCGCTGTCGCAAGGCGGCCGCGTGACCTCGGTCGATCCTGCAACCAGAACCATCATCACGGAGTTCGGCAACTACACGCCCGATGTCGCCAACGTCATCCCGCCGCAGCGCGCGGGTCGTATTGCCGCGATCGCGGGCGCTACGGATGCGACCGGCTGGTGCCCGATCGACCCCGTGACCTTCGAGTCGAAGCTCGTCAAGAACATCCACGTCATCGGCGACGCCTGTCTCGGCGGCGGCATTCCCAAATCGGCCTCGGCCGCAAGCGGGCAAGGCAAGGCTTGCGCCGCTGCCATCGTCGCTTTGCTCGCGGGCCGCGCGCCGGAAATGCCGCGGCTGACAGGCGTCTGCTACAATACCGTGGCACCCGGTTACGGCTTCTCCCTCGCCGGCAACTACCAGCCGAAAGGCGACATCTTCGCCGAGGTCGAAGGCGGCGCGACGAGCCCGGTCGATGCCCCGCGCGAATTGCGCGCCCGCGAGGCGACCGAAGCCGAGCGCTGGTTTCAAACCATCACGGCGGACACCTTTGGCTAAATCCTCCGTCCATGGCGTGGCGCTGATCGCCGCCAGTCTCGCCCTCGTCAGCGTTGCGCGCGCGGACGAACTCGCCTCCTACAAGGTAGCCGGCGACGGCATAGTGGAATCGCTCACGGGCACGCCAGGCGATGCCGTGCGCGGCCGCGCGCTGGTGCTGGCGCGCACCACGACCTGCATCCTCTGCCATTCCGGTCCCTTCCCGGAAACGCGGTTCCAGGGCGATCTCGCACCTGACCTCACAGGCGCCGGGAACCGCTGGTCGGTGAGCCAGTTGCGGCTTCGGCTGGTCGATGCGGCCCGCTTCAACCCGGAGACCATCATGCCGTCCTATTACCGCATTGACGGCTTCGTGCGGGTCGGGCGCAACTTCACCGGCAAGCCGATATTGTCGGCGGCGGAGATCGAGGACATCGTGGCTTTTCTTGCAACGCTTCGCGACTAGGACTGTTCATGCCAACCACGCGACGACAATTTTTGAGCCTCGCCGGAGGCGTCACTGCCGCCGGCACGATCCCGATCGTCACCCTGCGTCGGCTTCACGCGACCCCAGCGATGCTCAATACCGCGATCCGCAACGTCGTCGGCGAAGCGCCGATTCGCACCGGCAGGGTGAAGCTCGACATTCCGCCGCTGGTCGAGAACGGCAACACCGTGCCGATGATGGTGAGCGTTGCAAGCCCGATGACCGCTGACGACCACGTCAAGAGCATCCACATCTTCAACGAGAAGAACCCGCAGCCGAACATCGGCAATTTCTATCTCGGCCCCTCCTGCGGCCGCGCCCAGGTCGCGACCCGCATCCGCCTCGCAGACACCCAGAAAGTGGTTGCGATCGCGCGCCTGTCCGACGACACGTTCTGGCAGGTCGCCGTCGACGTGGTCGTGACGCTGGCCGCCTGCACCGAGGAGATGAACTGATGGCCGCGCTCATCAACGTTCCCGCGAAGGCCAAGCGCGGCGACGTCATCGAGATCCGCACGCTGACCTCGCACATCATGGAGACGGGCTTCCGCCACACCGTGGAGGGCAAGCTGGTGCCGCGCGACATCATCACGAGCTTCACCTGCCGCTACAATGGCGCCGAGGTCTTTCGCGCCGACCTGTTTCCGGCGATCGCAGCCAATCCTTATCTGTCGTTCTTCACGGTCGCCAGGGAAAGCGGCAAGTTCGAATTCGAATGGATCGGCGACAACGGCTATTCGTCCACTGCGTCGGCGTCGATCACTGTCGAATGAGCGTTTGGCACGCGATAGCAGCAGCGGCCTTGTTCGCCGCGGCCCCAGCCCTGCTCGCCGGTGAAATCCCGCCCGATGCGCGCCGGTCCGGCTACTCGTTCATGGGCCCGGACACGCGCTCCATGCAGGATGACGACACCTCCAATCCTGGCATGCTATTCGTGCTCGACGGCGAACAGCTCTGGACGAAGAAGTCCGGCAGCGCGGAGAAAGCCTGCGCGGATTGCCATGGCGATGCGCACAGCAGCATGAAGGGCGTCGCTGCGCGCTATCCGGCCATCGACAAGACGCTGGGTCGCCC
This sequence comes from Bradyrhizobium sp. TM102, assembly GCF_009176685.1. Lineage (NCBI taxonomy): Bacteria > Pseudomonadati > Pseudomonadota > Alphaproteobacteria > Hyphomicrobiales > Nitrobacteraceae > Bradyrhizobium > Bradyrhizobium sp. TM102. Next base: position 6,039,713 of record NZ_AP021855.1, read on the forward strand.
CGTCACGCTCGACCAGCGCATCAATCTCTGCCGCGCCAATCATCAGCAGGCGTCGCCACTGCCTTACGAGAGCCGCGACCTCCTGGCGCTGTCCGCCTTCGTTGCCCATCAATCGCGCGGTGTCGCGATCACCGCCGGCGACGATCCGCAAGCAAAGCCCTTCGTGGCGCAAGGCCGCGACCTCTTCATGCAGCGGGAGGGCCAACTCAACCTCGCCTGCACCAATTGCCACGACGACAATTTCGACAAGCGCCTTGCGGGCGCGCCGATCACGCAAGGACAGCCGACCGGCTATCCGCTCTACCGCCTCGAATGGCAAACGCTGGGATCGCTGGAGCGGCGGCTGCGCAGCTGCATGAGCGGCGTCCGCGCCCAGGCCTATGATTACGGCTCGCCCGAGCTGGTCGCGCTCGAGCTTTATCTGATGTCGCGGGCGCGCGGCCTGCCGATGGAGACGCCGGCCGTACGGCCCTGAACGAGAACGGCTGGGATCACCCAGCCGTTCCGCAAGGAGCTTGACCTCGTTGACTACTCCGCCGGCGCGGCCGACATCTCCGGATGTGCGGCATAGTGTTCGCTGGCGCCGAGCTTGCTGGCCGCGAACAGGCCGGCGGCCATCGCAGCGTAGGCCAGCGCGACGGCGGGCGTGACACCGAATCCACCGCCAATGCCGACGGCCTCGCCATGCATGAAGCCGAAATAGGTCAGGACCGCACCGACCAGCGCGAAGCCTGATGCCTTCTCGAAGTCGCGCTCGATGATGAAGACGCCGATCGCGCCCAGGATGAGGCCGCCGAGGATGGAGCCGCCGCCCATGACTTCGAGCCCGTGGTAGAACACGCCCTGCTGCGGCAACGCTGCGATCGCGGCGGCCTTCACCGCGTCCGCCTTGTCGGCGGCCATGCCGCCGACGGTTGCCGCCGCATTCATGGTCGAGCCGAGCATCGTGTCGATCTGCAGCTTGGCCCAGGCCGCCAGATGCGGCGTCAGCGCCAGCACGATCGCGGGCGCGTGCTTGACCGGCGTGGTCTGGAACGCCTGCGCCCCGATCAGCATGCCGATGTAGAGCAGGATCGGCGAGATCGCGACCACGGGCACGAGCGCCAGCAGCACCGAGATGATGCCGAACCAGGCCAGCACGATCACCATGATGCCGGTTGCCGCGGAGTAACCGATGCGGCCGCCCATCGCCTTCCAGCCGGGATGGCCGATATAGACGGCGTTGATGAAGGGATTGCCCATCAGGCAGCCGATCAGGCTGACGACGCCGTCGGCCGTGAGTACCCGCGTGGTCGGATATTCGTCGCCGGCGGCTTCCGCGCTCTCGACATTGTCCATGGCTTCGACGAGGTCATAGATGCCAAACGGAATGGCGGTGACGAGGATGATGCCAAGGAATTCGAAGCCGGAAAAGACGTAGCCTACGGCGGGGAGCGGCACCGAGAAGCCGAAATTGGCAAAGGCATCGCCGACACCCTTGACGCTTAGTCCACCGAGACCGAGCCCGAACAGGTTCGAGCCCCATGCGATGATCATGCCGACGGCGATGGCGACGAGGCCTGCGGGAATGCCGCGCGGATATTTCACGCCGCCAAACCAGCTCACCAGGATGATGGCAAAGCAGACGAGGCCGATCTGCGGCGTCATGTACATTTCCAGCGCCGGCCGCATCGAGATGAAGGTGACGGAGACACCGGCGAGCGTGCCGAGCAACGCCGCGCGCGGCGTGATCTCGCGGATGAACGGCGCGATGAAGCCGCCGATCATGAGGATGAAGCTTTGGAAGAATACCCAGACGAGGCCGGCGGACCAGCCCTTGAGCGGATCGCCGGTCTTCAGCGTGATCGGCAGCATGATCACGAAGGTGACGATGAACATGTGCGGCACGCTGACGCCCGAGGGCAACGCGCAGACGTCGTTACGGCCGGTCTTCTGCGCCAGACGGTAGGCGAGGTAGGCGTAGTAGAAAGTCGAGAGGCACATCATCAGCCCGAGCGCGGGGAGGATGCGGCCGAACACCAGACTATCAGGCATCTTCAGGACGAAGCGCAACAGGCCCGTGAGCACCAGCATGTTGACGAGGATGTTGGTGCCGAAGCCGAAAAACGCATTCCAGTCGCCCGATGTCCATAGTGCCGGCTTGTACTCAGACGTATTGAACTCAGACTTGCCGGCCGTCCCCGTCAATATGCTCATGACAATACCCCTATGTGGTCGAAACCTTCATTGCCTCCAGAACCGCGGCCGAGGTTGCGACCCAGCCGAAGATGCCGCCCTGGGCCTTGATCATCTTCAGGCCCATCTCGTGAAACTCGGGGAAGTAGGACGCGCAACCGTCCGACATGACGACGCAGCGGTAGCCGCGGTCATTGGCTTCGCGCACCGTGGTGTTGACGCACACTTCAGTGGTGACGCCGCACACCAGCAGATTCTCGATGCCGTATTTCTCCAGCACGTCGCCAAGCTCGGTGGCGTAGAACGCGCCCTTGCCGGGCTTGTCGATCACGATCTCGCTGTCGAGCGGGTAGAGCTCAGGAATGATGTCGTGGCCCGCTTCGCCGCGGATGAGGATGCGGCCCATCGGGCCGGCATCGCCGATGCGCAGGCTCGGCGCGCCGCGCTCGACTTTCGCCGGCGGCGCGTCGGAGAGATCGGGCAGATGGCCCTCGCGGGTGTGGATCACCAGCATGCCGGTGTCCCGCGCCGCCGTCAGCACCGCGCCGATCGGCTTCACCGCGCGCGCAAGCTGGCTGACGTCGTTGCCGAGCGTCTCGCCAAAGCCGCCGGGCTCCATGAAGTCGCGCTGCATGTCGATGATGAGAAGCGCGGTGCTCGGCCAGTCGAGCTTGATCGGCTCGGGCTCGGCGTTGATGACGCCCAATGTCGGCTTGCTCGAGTCCAGCATGACGCCCGCCCCTCGCGAGAACTCTCTTTGCCGGAGTTCTGCAAGCGCCGTGCCATTGTGTACAATTGCGATGGCGCGCCGGACGTTAGGGAATTCGTTGTGTGGTCAGAAGGTTACGTCGGCGATCGGCGTCTGCATATTCCCTGTGCGACGACTTCGCGGCGGGCATTTGCCTAGAGGATGGGCGGCCTCCGCCGTCATGCCGAGGCGACGCTCTCTCTTTTCCCTCTCCCCGTTCTTACAGGGAGAGGGTCGGGGTGAGGGCTGCCTCCGCAATCACGGTGAGAGACGGACTCGCGGAGAGTCCCCCTCACCCGGATTGCATCTTCGATGCAATCCGGCCTCTCCCCGCGAGCGGGGAGAGGCGAAGCACTCGCGGCTCGCCCCTACGCCCCATACAGCTGCCGATACTCTTCCTCGTACGGCGCATAGGAGTCCTTCATCGTCGCCATGTTCAGCAGCATGGTGGCCACCATCGTGCCCGCCTTGTCGAACACACGCGTCCTGGCCCAGGCGCTTTCGGTGCGCCGGCTGCCGGAAAGCGCGACGATCTCGCGCTCGACTTCGTAGTCCTCGTCGACGAAGAGCGGCCCCTTCACCAGCCTGATCTCCTGGTCGGCGAACAAGCCGACTGCCGGCCCCTTGGCAGGCAGCGGATCGTCCTTCGAGCGATACTGGAACAGCACGCTCAGCATCTCCATCGGGACGATCGGTCTGCCCCAGGGGTTGTCGACGCCCGAATAGTACGGCGAGTTTTCGGTGATGACGGCGAGCTTCTGCCGCAGCGAGAAGGGATAAAGGTCGCCCATGGTTTGATCAAACGCCATGCGGACCGTCTGCCGCTTGCCGGTCTGTGCCACCTTGACGTCGCGCAGGATGACGGGATCGGCGAGCGGTTTGAGCTCGGCGAGGCGCGCCTCCAGCGCGGTCGCGGCGTGCGGTTCGCCGACGGAGGCCGTGCCGCGCAGCACCTCCGTGCCATCGCGCTTGACCATTCGAATCTGGCACTGGCTCGTCCCGGGCAGTGGCTTCGACAGGATCGCTTGCACCTCCTCACCCTCATAGCAGACGCTGCGATAATGCGCGGACAGGCAGCCGGTCTCGAACCAGGCGCGTCCCCACAGCTGCGCGCCGAGCGGGGCGAACTGGCTGAAATGCGTCGGGCCCTCGATGGTACCGCCCTTGAAGCCGAGCTTCTGCGCGGTGGCGTCGTCGTGAATGGACGCGTGCGCGTCGTAGGTTTGCGCTTGCAGCATCTGACGCGGCTGGCGCCACGGTCCGATCAGGGCCTCAGCCGTCGCTGTGATCTCGGTGTCGAATGCCTTTGCAGCCATGATGTTCTCCACTGGAAGCCATGACTAGCAGGAGCGCCACGGATGCGGCCAGCGATATTGACTTCGCCGGCCCATGCTCTTGACTGGGTATCTTCCGCTTCGCAAGGCCGCAAATCTCCCGCGGCGCAAAATCCCTCGCCGGACCAGGACAACAAGGATCCCCGACATGACGCTGTTGCAGGTCGAGCTGGACGATAAATACCGGCTCGAATCGAAGCGGATCTTCCTGTCCGGCACACAGGCTCTGGTTCGCTTGCCGATGTTGCAGCGCGAACGCGACCGGCTCCAGGGTCTCAACACCGGCGGATTCATCTCCGGCTATCGCGGCTCCCCGCTCGGCATGTACGACCACGCGTTGTGGCGCGCGAAGTCGCACCTCCAGCAGCACGACATCGCCTTCGTCCCTGGCCTGAACGAGGATCTGGCTGCAACCGCGGTCTGGGGCAGCCAGCAGGTCGGGCTGTTTCCCGGCGCCAAGGTCGATGGCGTGTTCGGCATCTGGTACGGCAAGGGCCCCGGCGTCGACCGCTCGGTCGATGCGCTCAAGCACGCCAACGCGGCCGGCACGTCACTCAATGGCGGAGTGCTCGCGCTCGCCGGCGACGACCATGGCTGCCAGTCCTCGACGCTGGCGCATCAGAGCGAGCAGGTGTTCGCGGCGGCGCTGATCCCCGTAATCAATCCGGCGACGCTGCAGGATTATCTCGATCTCGGTCTCTATGGGTTCGCGCTGTCGCGCTTCTCCGGCTGCTGGGTCGGCTTCAAGGCCATCAGCGAGACGGTGGAAAGCTCGGCGTCGATCGACAGCGATCCGGAACGCATCAGGATCGTGCTGCCCGACGATTTCGAGATGCCACCCGGCGGCCTCAACATCCGCTGGCCCGATCCGCCGCTGGAGGCGGAGCGGCGCCTGTTGGGCCCGAAAATGGCCGCAGTGCAGGCCTTCGCGCGCGCCAACCAGCTCGACCGCATCGTGCTCGATTCAAAGCCGGCGCGGCTCGGCATCGTCGCGACCGGCAAGGCCTATCTCGATCTGCGCCAGGCGCTGGCTGATCTCGGCATCACCGACAAGGACGCGCAGGATCTGGGCCTTCGCATCTACAAGGTCGCGCTGACCTGGCCGCTGGAGGAGAGCGGCGCCAAGCGTTTCGCCGAGGGTCTGCAAGACGTGCTCGTGGTCGAGGAGAAGCGCGGATTCATCGAAGACCAGCTGATGCGCATCCTCTACAATATCGATGCGTCCAGACGCCCGACCGTCACTGGAAAACGCGACGAGCGCGGCGCGCCACTGCTGCCGAGCGAAGGCGAACTGACGCCGACCATCGTCGCGGGCGCGCTGGTGGCACGGCTGCGCAAGCTCGGCCATCACAGCCCGGTGCTGGAGCAGCGGCTCGCGCGGCTGGAGGCCTTCGACAATCCGGTCACCGCCAACACGCAGATCAAGCTCGCGCGCACGCCGTTCTTCTGCTCGGGCTGCCCGCACAACACCTCGACGCGCGTGCCCGAAGGCAGCCGCGCCATGGCCGGCATCGGCTGCCACGGCATGGCCCTGAGCATGCCGACCCGCCGCACCGATCTGATCTCGCATATGGGCGCCGAGGGCGTGAACTGGATCGGGCAATCGCCCTTCACCACCGAGACGCACATCTTCCAGAATCTCGGCGACGGCACCTACACCCATTCCGGCCTGCTTGCGCTTCGCGCCGCCTCCGCCGCCGGCATCAACATCACCTACAAGATCCTCTACAACGACGCCGTCGCGATGACCGGCGGCCAGCCCGCCGAAGGCGCCTTCAATGTCGCGCAGATCGCGCATCAGGTCTGGGCCGAGGGCGTCAAGCGTCTTGCAATCGTCTCGGACGATCCGGGCAAGTACCCGCAAGGAAACTACTTCCCGCAAGGCGCGACTATCCACCATCGCCGCGAGCTCGATGCCGTGCAGCGCGACCTGCGCGACATCAAGGGTCTCACGGTCATCATCTACGACCAGACCTGCGCGGCGGAAAAGCGCCGCCGCCGCAAGCGCGGGCTCTATCCCGATCCCGCCAAGCGCGCCTTCATCAATGAGCTGGTCTGCGAAGGCTGCGGCGACTGTTCGCAGGCCTCCAACTGCGTCTCGGTGCAACCGCTCGAGACCGAGTTCGGCCGCAAGCGCCAGATCGACCAGTCGAACTGCAACAAGGACTTTTCCTGCGTCGAGGGTTTCTGCCCAAGTTTCGTGACCGTCCATGGCGGTTCGCTCAAGCGCATGAAGACTTCGGCCGTCGATTCAGGCCAGCTCTTCGCCGACCTGCCGCTGCCGCCCGCACGCGAGCTGGACGCGCCCTACAACATCCTCGTCACCGGCATCGGCGGCACCGGCGTCATCACCATCGGCGCGCTGCTCGGCATGGCCGCCCATGTCGACGGCCGCGGCTGCTCGGCGCTCGACTTCACCGGCCTGTCGCAAAAGAACGGTGCCGTGATGAGCCATGTCCGCATCGCACGGAGGCCGGAGGATATCTCCGCGGTCCGCATCACCACGGGCGGCGCCGACGTCATCCTCGGCTGCGACATGATCGTCTCGGCCGGCCCCACCGCGCTCAGCCGCGCCGAACGTGGCGTGACCAAAGCCTATATCAACGCCGACCTGCAGCCGACCGCGAGCTTCGTGCAAAATCCCGATCTCGACTTCGAGATGGGCACGATGCAGACGGTGCTGCGCGACGCCGTCGGCGACAAGAACCTCGATATCATCGATGCCACCGGCATTGCCGCCGCGCTGTTGGGCGACAGCATCGCGACCAACCCCTTCATGCTCGGCTTTGCCTTCCAGAAGGGCGCGATCCCGCTGTCGCTGGAAGCACTGCTGCGCGCCATCGAAATCAACGGCGCCGCGATCGAGATGAACAAGCTCGCCTTCACCTGGGGGCGCATGGCCGCCCACGACATGTCGCGGGTGCGCAGCGTGCTCCAGTTCAAGAGCCGTGCATCCGCGCCTGTGAAGTCGCTCGACGACATCATCGCCACCCGCGCGGCGTTCTTGACCAGCTATCAGGACAAAGCCTATGCCGGCCGCTACCTCGCGGCTGTTGCCAAGGTGCGCCAAGCCGAGAGTGCGGCTTCGCCAGCGTCAACCGAGCTGACCGAGGCCGTCGCGAAAAACCTGTTCAAGCTGATGTCCTACAAGGATGAGTACGAGGTCGCGCGGCTCTACACCGACGGCAGCTTTGCTAACAAGGTGTCCGAAAAATTCGACGGCGACTTCACCCTGAAATACCATTTGGCGCCGCCGATCTTCGCGAAGCGCGACAAGACGACAGGCCGGCTGCAGAAGCAGGAGTTCGGCGGCTGGATGATCCATGCCTTCCGCGTTCTCGCCAAGCTTAAATTCCTGCGTGGCAGCGCGCTCGATCCGTTCGGCCGCACCGAGGAGCGCCGGAAGGAGCGGAAGCTGGTTGAAGATTATCTCGGCATGATCGATCAGCGGATCGCGGGTTTGAAGGCAGAGCAGATCCCGCTGCTGGCAAGGCTCGCGAGGGTGCCCGAGACGATCCGAGGCTTCGGCCACGTCAAGGAGGCCAATATCAAGCTGGCAGCGGCCGAGACGGCGCGGCTGGAGGCGGAGCTGGAGAACAGCCGTTTTGCGGCGGCGGCGGAGTAGCGGTGAGGACGCAAGCTCTCTCCACGCGTCATTGCGAGGAGCTCGCGACAAAATTGCGCAGCAATTTTGCGCTGATGCGACGAAGCAATCCAGACTGCCTCCACGAAGGATTCTGGATTGCTTCCGCCATCGCCAAGGCTTCGGCGGACAAGTCGCTACGCTCGCAATGGCGCGGATATAGCGGGTGCGCTCCTCAGACAACCGCCTTCGCAGCACTCGGCGCTATCATCGCCCCCTCCGCCAGGTGCCGCCCCGCAATATACCCGAACGTCAGCGCCGGCCCTAACGTGATCCCCGGCGCCGGATAATTGCCGTTCATGATCGAGCCCATGTCGTTGCCGCAGGCGTAGAGGCCGGCGATCGGCGTGCCGTCCTCGCGCAGCACACGGGCTTGCGCATCGACCTTCATGCCGATGGCCGTGCCGAGATCAGCCGGATGGATGCGCATCGCGAACAACGGCGCGCGGACGATCGGCGCAACGCAGGGATTGGGCTTGTGGCTGATATCGCCGAGATGGCGCTGGTAGAGGGTGCTGCCGCGGCCGAATTCGCCATCGCGCCCCTCCTTCGCGCCTTCGTTGTAGCTCGCGACCGTCGCCGCCAGCACCGGCGGCTGGACGCCGATCTTCGCCGCGAGCCCCGCGATATCAGGCGCCTCGACCAACTCGCCGCTCGCCACATAGCGCCGATAGCTGCGCGTGAACGGCTTGATGCGGCCGAGGCCGTAAGCCCACAGGAACCGGCGGTCGCAGATCAAATAGAACGGCCGGTCCGGCTCGCCATCGCCATGACGGAGCATGGCGAGCACGAACTCGTGGTGGGACAGCGCCTCGTTGACGAAACGCCGGCCCGCTGCGTTGACGGCGATCACACCGGGCTTGGCGCGGTCGGTCACAAGGTGCGGGAACACGCCGCGGCTGCCGTCGGCGCGGCGGAACAGCGAGGCCGGCACCCAATAGGCCGGGCTGGTCGCGTCCGTATTGAGCGCGGCACCAGTCGTTGCCGCGAGCCGAAGTCCGTCGCCGGTGCTGGAGGGGTTGGTCGCCGAGACAAATCCAGCCGCCGCCGGGAAGAAGCGCTTGCGCAAGCTCGAATCGTGCGAAAAGCCGCCGGTCGCCAGCACCACGCCGCGGCGCGCTGCGATGGGCCGATCGCGGGAGCCATGACGGATCACCACGCCGCTGACGCGTTCGCCCTGCATCGAGAGGTCTTCGACGTCGGCGCTGAAGAGAACTTCGACCTGCCGCGCCAGCAGCGAAGCATAGAGCTGCGCGGCAAGTGCGTTGCCGAGATGCAGCGACGTTCCGCGCGGGCTGCGCAGCCGCTGCAGCGCATATCGAGAGACCAGCCGCGCCGCGCGCATGGTCGAGCGCAGCGATTTTCCAACGCTGCGCAAATGCGGAACGTCGAGAGGATTGACCATCATCCCGCCGAACAGGGTGAACTCCGGCAGCGGTGGCCGCAATCGCGCAAAAGCGGCGCCGAGCCGCGTGCCAGCGAAACCGACCGGCTCCAGCACGCGGCCGCCAGACGTTGCGCCCAGCCGCTCCGGATAACAATCCGGACAGGTCTTCACCGGCTGGAGACGAACTTCCGTGTTGGCTTCGAGATAGGCGATCGCCTCGGGCCCGCGCGCGAGGAAGGCGGCACGCAGGCCGGCATTGGCGGGCTCGGGCACCGTGCTCGACAGATATTGGACGGCATCCGCGACGCTGTCGGAGAGCCCGGCCTCCTTCATCTTAGCATTGGCGGGGATCCAGACCATGCCGCCGGACCACGCGGTGGTGCCGCCGACGAACGCGGTCTTCTCGATCACCAGCACGCGCAGGCCCTGCGCAGCGGCAACGGCCGCCGCCGTCATGCCACCGGCACCGGCGCCGATGACAATGACGTCGTAGGTCTCATGCGCCGGCATCATGCGGCGGGTTTCCGGGGACGAGGCATGACACCGTCATACCTCGCCCGGAGGGGCCGACGCTAGCGCTGCGGCTTACGCTCGATCGGATCGATGTCGATCGCCCGCAGGCGGCCGAGCCGCAGCACGTCCAAGGCGAGGCGCCGGCCGATCCGGTCGCGATCGAGCACGCGGATCAGATCGTCGACGCCGTTGATCTCGACGCCGTCGAGCCTGATCACGACGTCGCCGGGCAACAGTCCCGCCTTCGCCGCCGGACCGTCCGGCTCGATCTGCGCGAGCAGCGCGCCCATCTTGTTTTCGATGCCGGCCAGCACCGCATGCCGCCGCGGCACCGGCGCGGTCTGTCCGGCGACGCCGATATAGGCGCGGCGGACATAGCCGTGGCGGATGATCTCCGACAGCACGAATTGCGCGGTATTGCTGGCAACCGCGAAGCAGATGCCTTGCGCGCCGTTGATGATGGCGGTGTTGATGCCGATCACCTCGGCATTCGACGACAGCAGCGGGCCGCCGGAATTGCCGGGGTTGAGCGCGGCATCGGTCTGGATCACGTCCTCGATGGTGCGGCCGCTGACCGAGCGGATCGAGCGGCCGAGCGCCGAGACCACGCCGGCAGTCACGGTCGATTCGAAGCCGAGCGGATTGCCGATCGCGATCACGAGCTGCCCGCGGCGCAAGGTCTTGGAGTTGCCGAGCGCGGCATAGGGTAAGTCGCGCACGCCATTGGCGCGCAGCAACGCGAGGTCGGTGTCGGGATCGACGCCGAGCACCTGGGCCTCGCCGACATGGCCCTCGACGTCGCGCAGCCGGATCTCCTTCGACGTGCCGACCACGTGGCTGTTGGTGAGGACGAGGCCATCAGGTGAGATCACGATGCCCGAGCCGAGTCCGCCGCGCTCACGGCCGTTCGGCACTTTTGGCCCGGTCTCGACACGCACGACCGCGGGGCCGACCCGGTCGGTCACATCGATCACGGCATTGGAATAGGCGTCCAGCAACGCCCGGTCATCGGCCGGCGCAGATGCCGTCGTTCGCGATGACGCGGCGTCATCGACGATATCTGAGGTGAAATCCAGCATGGCAAGAGTCCTTGAAGGCTCACACAGATGGTGGCCTGTGCCCGGCCGCGCAAGGTGCCAGCCGGGGGCGCAGGGCTGGACTGCCCAGATGGCTAGGGCGCCCGCCTGAGCGTACCGGCCCTCGCCTTCACCGGGTCGAGCAGCGACCAGTCCCCATCCGGAAGCACATGGCCCTTCGGGAATGGCGCCCGCAGTTCGATCCCCAGCGAACCCAGCACGCGGTCGTCGCGGTAGTAGCATTGCAGCACGACGCGGACGAGCGTCGCGGCGGCGACGCCGCCGTGTTTGCGAAACTCCTGCGCCACCGCATCGCGCCTGGCGGCATCGAGCTCGGCGAGCGGCGCTCCTGCCAGCCGCGCCAGATCATCCAGCGCGGCCGCGACCAATTTGGTATCGCGGCCAAGCGTTGCGAGCATATCTGCCTGGATCGCGGGATCGTCGGCGCCGGGCACCTTGTACTCGTCGCTGGCGGGAACGATCATCGCGGCGATGCTGCGGAGGTCGTCGCGTTGGGTGCGCGTGAGATTGTCTGCGGACATGGCGGCCTTAATCAAACAAATTGGCGAGGCGCTGCTTCATCTGGTCGGCGATGTAGAGCGCGAGGGCTTGGATGGTGGAGGTCGGGTTCACGCCGCCTGACGTGACAAAAATGCTGCCGTCGACGATGAAGAGATTCTTGACGTCGTGCGTGCGGCCCCATTCATTGACCACGGAGCTCTTGGGATCGGTCCCCATCCGCGCGGTGCCGAGCAGGTGCCAACCGCCCCAGGGGATCGGCGAGTTGATGCAGATATCGGTGGCGCCCGCGGTCTCCAAAACCTCCCGGCCACGCGCCAGCGCATGTTCCATCATCTTCCGGCTGTTCTCGCTGATGGTGTAGTCGATCTTCGGCGCGGGAATGCCGTGGCTGTCTTTCAGGACGGGATCGAGCGTGACGCGATTATGCTCCTCCGGCAGATCCTCACAGATCGCGGAAAATCCGAGCCGGTGGCCGTTGAGCTTGCGGAAGACGCGGTGATGATCCTCGCCCCAGGGCAGAATGCCCTTTTGCTCGCTGACGACAGCCTCGAACACCGGTCCGGCCCCGCGCACGAACTGAACGCCATAGCCGCGCACGAAGCCGCGCGAGGGGTCCGTGTCGTACCACTCCTTGCTCCACAGGCAGGTCGGCGGCGCGCGGTTGCTATCGGTCGGTTCTTTTACATAGCCGTAGATCTGCGCGTAGGGATGGAACATCAAGTTCTTGCCGACGAGGCCCGACGAATTGGCAAGGCCATTCGGAAAACGCGAAGACGCTGAATTCAGCAATAGCCGCGGCGTGCCGACGCCGTTGCAGGCGATGATGACGACATGCGCGGGTTGGAACTGCTCGATGCCGTCCTTGTCGTAATAGACCACGCCCGAAGCCATACCGTTCTCGTCGGTGGTGATCTCGCGCACCCGGCAATGAGTGCGCAGCTCGACGCCGGCGCGAATCGCCTGCGGCCAATAGGTGATGTCGGTGGAGGATTTCGCGCCCTGCGCGCAGGCCGGCGTGCAATGGCCGAGATTGATGCATCGCGCCCGGCCCTCATAATCCATCGTCGCGACCGTCGTGTCTGACGGCCACCAGTGCCAGCCGAGCTTGTTCATGGCCTTGCCGATGATGGCGCCGGACAATCCGAGCGGCTGTTGCGGCATCGGCGGATGCGTCAGCGGCGAGAGCGGATCGCCTGACAAGCCCGACGTGCCCATGATCCGGTCGTTCTCCTCGAAGAACGGGGTCAGCGCGTCGTAATCGATCGGCCAGTCGTCTGCGACGCCGTCCAGCGTCCGCACCTTGAAATCGGAGGGATGCAGCCGCGGCCAGTGCGCGGTGTACATCACCGTGGAGCCGCCGACCGCATTGTAGTTCACGACCTTGATCGGCGAATTGTCGTCGTTGATCGGATAGTCCTCGGGCCGGCCGCGGATATTCGGGCTCGACGACCACTCGCCGTAGAACTTGGCTTCCCAGTCGCGGCCGGTGCTGGGATATTCCGCCGGGTTCATCCAGCCGCCCTGCTCCAGGCAGAGAATGTGCATCTTGGTCTCGGCCAGCGACCACGCCACCGCCGCGCCCGAAGCGCCGGCGCCGATGATCAGCACGTCCACGGGGTCTTTCATCGCAACCTTTTCCTCCCGCCCTCGCCGCTTCCCGGGCGATTCGGCCTGCACGGTCCGCAAGGCCCGCGAACGATAGGGTCAGAGCGGGCGGGGAGTAAAGCCGCGGGGCCGGAATGTCGCACTTCGCAGGGTGCAGACCATTGGTATCGCCACATCCGGATGCTAGGAACAGGCGCACGAGCAATCGATAGCGAGACCGTATGTCCTTCCGAAATGTCTTTGCCGCCGCCCGCGCCTTTGCGCTCGTTTTCTTTTTCGCCTTGTCCGGAGTCCTGGCGTCTTCCGAGCCGGCTTCCGCGCTGACCGCCGCCGCGACAGTCCGCGACGGCAACTCCATCCAGCTTGGCGACGTTACCTACCGGCTCGACGGCGTCGACGCGCCCGAGCTCGACCAGGTCTGCATCGACGACCACGCCGATCCCTGGACCTGCGGCATCGAGGCTCGCGACCAGCTGGCGAAGCTGATCAACAAGCGCTCCGTGCGCTGTGACGATGTCGGGCCGGAGAAGAGTTTTGGCAAACGGCACCGGGCGATCTGCACGGCCGAGGGCGACAAGGCCAGCTTGAACGAACAGCTGGTCAAGCTCGGCTTTGCCGTTGCGCGGGAGCCGATCAAGGCGAACGTCAAGCCGGCCGTGGCCGAGGCCAAGTCAGCCGCCGCCGGGATCTGGAAGGGCTGTTTTGTTGCACCGCAAGACTTCCGCGCGGGCAAGAAGGACGGCGCACTGCTGGGCGCCGCCTGCCGCCCGGACCGCGACAAGGAAATTCGGGCCGTGCTGTTCCCGGAGGAGCTGACGATGCCACCGAGTTGCAGCATCAAGGGAAAGCTCGCGGTGCGCGCACGCGTCACCGGCAATATCGGCATCTATCATTTGCGGGGTTGCCCGAGCTACCCGGCGACCACCAAGCCGGACCGCTGGTTCTGCTCGGAGGACGACGCCCAGGCGGCCGGCTTCCGCAAGGCCTATAACTGCCGCCGGCCGAAGTGAATAATTCCCTCACGCATCCGTGAGTAGTAGACCGGGACCGTATTGATCCGGAATTGAACTCCTTCGCGAGTTGCTGCACTCATAAAGGTAACGCAAGCGCTTGCGCGAGCGTTTCCTTGGCAGCAATCCGGCTCCGGCCCGATTGCCCTGCTTGGGCGTTTCCTCCCTAGACTTGGGCCGCTTGTCACAACAAGCGGCTCTTCTTTTTTGGGCGGCTCTATCACTGCATCCGCATGATCTGGTCCATCGGCGGCATGTTCGCATTCAGATGCGCCATGATCCAGACCGTGCCGCCCACCACCAGGAAGACCACCAGCAGGCCGAAGGCCAGCGCCAGCACGTTGTTGGTGTTGTCGGGACCGGTCGTGATGTGCAGGAAGAACACCAGATGGACCCCCATCTGCGCGATCGCCAGCACGATCAACGCAACCGGGATGGAGGGCTGCCAGACCAGATCGGTGCCGGCGATGAAGAACGACGTCGCCGTGAGCAGCAGCGCCAGGACAAGGCCGACGACGTAGCCGAGAATACGGGTGCCGACACTGTGTTGCTCTTCCTCGCCCGGCGCGAGGTCGTGGTCGCTCCGCGCGTGGCTCTGATCGCTCATGCGGCACTCCCAAGCAAATAGACGACGGAGAACACCCCGACCCAGACGATGTCGAGCGCGTGCCAGAACAGCGCAAAGCACATCATCCGGCGCAGGACGTCGGCGCGAAAGCCTTTCGCGAACACCTGGGCCATCATGGTGAGCAGCCACAGCACGCCGGCCGAGACATGCAGGCCGTGGCAGCCGACCAGCGAGAAAAACGCGGTCAGGAACGCGCTGCGCGACGGGCCATAGCCGCGCGCGATGAGATCGGCGAATTCGCGGAATTCGATTGTCAGGAATATGAGTCCCAACAGACAAGTCACGGCCATGCCGAGATAGAACCAGAACCGGTTGCGCACATCGGCGGCAATGCTGGCCATGCCGCAGGTAAAACTCGACAACAGCAGGCAGACCGTCTCGATCGCGACATTCCTCTGCTCGAAGATCTCCGAGCCCTTCGGGCCGCCGGCCGTCTGCCCAGACAGCACCGCATAGGCCGCGAAGAAGCAGGAGAACATCACGATGTCGGACAGCAGGAAGACCCAGAAGCCGTAGGCGGTTACGATCCGCTTCGAAGCGGGTCCGGGATGCTCGATGACGAGCCCGATGTGATGGGGATCGGCATGCGCATGGCCGGCGGTCGCGGTCATCGCCATCAGACCGGCCCCGCCATGCTGACGAGGCTGCGTCGTTCCTCGAGATTGATGCGGTCGATCGCGGCGACCTCCTGCGCGGGAATGACGTATTCGTCGTGGTCGCGCCAGGCGAACACGACGAAGGTCGCGAACGCGCCGATCCCGCCCAGGATCACCATCCACCAGATATGCCAGATCAGCGCAAAGCCCATGATGGTGGCGAAGAACGCGCAGACGAAGCCGGTCGGGGAATTCCGGGGCATCTCGATGTCCTGGTATTCCGGCCTGTCGCGTTCGAGCGATTGCTGCTGGGCATGGACTTTCATGTCCCAATAGGCGTCCTCGCCGCGCACGTCGGGATT
Organism: Bradyrhizobium sp. TM102; assembly: GCF_009176685.1. Classification (NCBI taxonomy): domain Bacteria; kingdom Pseudomonadati; phylum Pseudomonadota; class Alphaproteobacteria; order Hyphomicrobiales; family Nitrobacteraceae; genus Bradyrhizobium; species Bradyrhizobium sp. TM102. The sequence continues at coordinate 6,055,312 of NZ_AP021855.1, forward strand.
GAAGGCGAAGTTGAACACCGGCGGTGGCGACGAGGTCGCCCATTCCAGCGAACGGCCGTCCCAGGGATCGCCGGTGCGGTCGCGCAGCGCCTCGCGGTTGCGGATGCTGACCACGAGTTGCACGATCTGGCAGATCACCCCGATCGTCAGCACGGCCATGCCAATTGCTGCAACGATCATCCAGGGCCGCCACGCCGCGACGTCGTAATGCTGCATGCGCCGGGTCATGCCGAGCATGCCGGCAATGTAGAGCGGGATGAAAGTGATGAAGAAGCCGAGGAAGGTGAACCAGAACGCCAGCTTGCCCCAGCGTTCGTCGAGACGAAAACCAAACGCCTTCGGAAACCAGTATTCGAAGCCGGCAAAGGCGCCGAACAGCACGCCGCCGATGATGACGTTGTGGAAATGCGCCACCAGGAACATGCTGTTGTGAAGCATGAAGTCGGCCGGCGGCACCGCGAGCAGGACGCCCGTCAATCCGCCGACGATGAAGGTCACCATGAAGCCGACCGCCCACAGCATCGGCGTCGCGAAGCGGATGCGGCCGCCATACATCGTGAACAGCCAATTGTAGATCTTCACGCCCGTCGGCACCGCGATGATCATGCTGGCGATGCCGAAGATGGCATTGACGTCCGGCCCCGCGCCCATCGTGAAGAAATGATGCAGCCAGACCATGAAGGAAATGACGCAGATCGCCATGGTCGCAAGCACCATCGAGCGATAGCCGAACAGCCCCTTGCCGGAGAAGGTCGAGACCACCTCGGAGAAGATGCCGAAGGCCGGCAGCACGAGGATGTAGACCTCCGGATGTCCCCAGGCCCAGATCAGGTTCATGAACATCATGATGTTGCCGCCGGCCTCGTTGGTGAAGAAGTGGAAGCCGAGGTAGCGGTCGAGCAGCAGCATCGCGAGCGTGGCGGTAAGGATCGGAAAAGCTGCAACGATGAGGAGGTTCGAGGCCAGCGTGGTCCAGCAGAACATCGGCATGCGCAGGTAATTCATGCCCTTGGTGCGTAGCTTCAGCACCGTGGTGACGAGGTTGATGCCGGCCACCAGCGTGCCGACGCCGGATATCTGCAGCGACCAGGCGTAATAGTCGACGCCGACGCCCGGCGAATAGGACAGCTCCGACAGCGGCGGAAAGGCGAGCCACCCGGTGCGCGCGAACTCGCCGACCACGAGCGAGAGATTGACCAGCAGCGCACCGGTCGCGGTCAGCCAGAACCCGACCGAGTTGAGCGTCGGGAAAGCGACGTCGCGCACGCCGAGCTGCAGCGGCACGATCAGGTTCATCAGCCCGATCACGAACGGCATCGCCACGAAGAAGATCATGATGGTGCCGTGCGCCGAGAAGATCTGGTTGTAGTGCTCCGGCGGCAGATAGCCCTGCGACTGGTAGGCGACGGCCTGCTGGATCCGCATCATGATGGCGTCGCTGCCACCGCGCAGCAGCATCACCGAGGCCAGCAGGATGTACATCACGCCGATGCGCTTGTGATCGACGCTGGTGATCCATTCGCTCCAGAGATAGGGCAGATGCCCCTTCGCCACGACCCAGATCAGCACGCCCAGGATCGCGACCAGCACCACTGCGCCCGCGACCAGCGGGATGGGCTGATCGAACGGAATGGCCGACCAATCGAGCTTACCGAGCATCGTGGCCTCCACTGTGCGGACGGCCTGCATCGGAGAGCAGTTCCGGCCCCGGTCCCGGCGGAATGTGCTGGGTTGCGATCAGATCGAACAGCCGGGGATCGTCGAGACGGTAGGTCGGCCTGCCCTTCTCGACGCCCTGCTGCATCAGCTTCTTGTAGCTGTCCTCATTCAGCACGGCATCGGTCTTCGCCGTGGTCGCCACCCATTCCGGAAAGGCGAGCGGCGAGACCACGTTGACGTCGAACATCATGTCGGGAAAGCCGTCGCCGGAGAAATGCGCGGACAACCCCTGCAGCTTGCCTTCGTTGTCGGCGCGCAGGTTCAGCTTCGTCACCATGCCGTTCATGGTGTAGATCATGCTGCCGAGCTGCGGGATGAAGAACGTGTTCATCACGCTCGACGACGTCAGCTGAAAGTTCAGCTCGGCGCCGGCCGGCACCGTCAGCGTGTTGACGGTGGCGATGCGCTGGTCCGGATAGATGAACAGCCATTTCCAGTCGAGCGAGACCGCTTGAATGCGCACCGGGCTTCCAGTCCCCGGCACCGGTGCTGCGGGATCGAGTTGATGCGAGCCGATCCAGGCGACGCCGCCGAGCAGGATGACGGTGAGCGCAGGGATCGCCCACACCACCATCTCGACGCGGCCGGAATAGACGAAGTCAGGCTGGTAGCGCGCTTTTGGATTCGAGGCGCGAAACCAGAACGCAAAACCGAGAATCGCGAAAATGGTCGGCACCACGATCACGAGCATGATGAAGACGGAATCGACCAGAATCGTGCTGTTAGCCGCAGCCACGGGCCCTTGTGGGTCGAGCAGATTCATCGGCAAGCCACTGGCGGTTGGGAAGCCCCAAGACAGAGCCTAGCGCGGGAAAGGCTCCGCAACAAACGCGGCGACCTCAGAACGGTTCCTGAACCGCGAGGGCCAGCCATGCGCGTTGGGCCGGCGCAACATGCAAATCCATGCGATGTCAATGACATGAACGCAAAAGCCGCGCCCTTCTCTCCGGTCGGGGCGATTGCTAATCTGCACGAAAATAATGGGAAGTCCGGATCAGGGAGTGAACCGAGATGCGCTTGAAGGACAAGGTCGCCATCGTCGTCGGGGCCGGACAGAGCCCCGGCGAAGGCATGGGCAATGGCCGCGCCACCGCGCTGACCTTCGCGCGCGAGGGCGCAAAGGTCTTGTGCGTCGATCATCATTTGGAATCGGCTCAGGAAACGGTGGCGATGATCACCGCGAAGCATGGCACCGCCGCGGCCTTCAAGGCCGACGTCACGAAGTCGGCCGACATCAAGGCGATGGTTAAGGACGCGCAGTCGCGCTGGGGGCGGATCGACGTGCTGCACAACAATGTCGGCGTCAGCCTGTCCGGCGGCGATGCCGAGCTGCTGCAATTGACCGAGGAAGCGTTCGACCGCGTCGTCGCCATCAATCTGAAGAGCTGCATTCTGGCGGCGAAAGAGGTGATCCCGATCATGCGCGCGCAGGGCAGCGGCGCCATCATCAACATCTCCTCGATGGCGGCGATCACGAATTATCCCTATGTCGCCTACAAGGCGACGAAGTCGGCGATGATCGCCTTCACCGAACAGCTCGCCTACCAGAACGCCGAATTCGGCATCCGCGCCAACGTCATCCTGCCCGGCCTGATGAACACACCGATGGCCGTCGACACCCGCGCCCGTGAATGGCACAAGACCCGCGCCGAGGTCGAAGCCGAACGCGACGGCAAGGTGCCGCTGCGTCGGAAGATGGGCACCGGATGGGATGTCGCCAACGCCGCGCTGTTTCTGGCGTCGGATGAGGCGAACTTCATTACGGGCGTGACGCTGCCGGTGGATGGTGGAGCCAGCGTGAGACGGGGGTAGGTCAGGCGAGCGCCTTTCTTACCCTCTCCTGGAGGGGTGCACCGTCACTGCGGCGCGTGCGTCACCCGCCAGATCGTGCCGTTGCCGTCCTCCGACACCAGCAGCGATCCATCCTTCGCCACGGCTACTCCCACCGGCCTGCCCCACACCTCCGTGTCGCTCACGACAAAACCCGTGACGAAATCCTCGTACTCACCCGTCGGCTTGCCGTCCTTGATCCGGATGCGGATCACCTTGTAGCCGGTGCGCTTCGACCGGTTCCAGGAGCCATGCTCGGCCGCGAAGGCGTCGCTCTGATACTCGGGCGGAAACTGCGTGCCCTGATAGAAGGCCATGCCGAGCGAGGCCGAGTGCGGCTGCACCAGCACGTCGGGGACCGTCACCTTGTCCTTGATGTCCGGCCGCGCACCGGCATGGCGCGGGTCCTCGTTGGCGCCGATATAGAACCAGGGCCAGCCGTAGAATGCGCCTTCCTTCACGCTGGTCACATAGTCGGGGACGAGATCGTCACCGAGGCCGTCCCGCTCGTTGGTCGAGCACCAGGGCAGACCGGTTTGCGGCTGAATTGCGAGACCAACGCAATTGCGGATGCCGGTGGCGTAGATCTTCCGCTCCTTGCCATCGGGATTGAAAGCCAGCACCGCCGCGCGTTCGGTCTCACTTGCCCAGGCCGCGCCGAGCGGTTGCGTTTTCGACCACGCCTCCATCCCGCCCGGCGGCGTGCCCAAACCTTCCGCAACGTTGCTGAGCGAGCCGACGGAGACCAGCATGCGCTTGTTGTCAGGCGTGAAGACGATGTCGCGGGTGGAATGGCCGCCGTCATGCGGCAGGCTCGGCACGATCGTCTCGGCCTTGCCGCGCGCCTTGAGATCGCCGGCCTGATAGGGAAAGCGGACGACGCTGTCGGTGTTAGCGACATAGACCCATTGCGGATTGTCACCGTTCGGGAAGAAGGCGATGCCGAATGGCTGCCTCAGTCCGCTGGCGAACACTTCATTGGTCGCGATCTTGTTGCCGTCCCCGGCACGAAGCACGCGAATGGTGCCGGCCCGCGTCTCCGCGACAAAGACGTCGCCGTTCGGCGCCACCCGCACGATGCGCGGCGCGCGCAGGCCTTCGGCAAACAGCTCGATCTTGAACCCCGCCGGCACCTGAAGCGCAGCCTCGGCCGGGCGCGGCACCACGCGTGACGAGCTCGCAACCGAGCGCGTGGCGCCGGGCCTGACGAGATCCTGCGGCCGGATCAGCCTGACCGTGCCTGGCTTGTCGGCTTGCCAAGCACCATAAGCGTCCCTGCCCTGCAACACCGGCTCGGCCTGCGCACCGGTAGCAATCAGTAGCCCCGCGGATATCGCGACGGACAAAATTCTGCTCTTCAAATTGTCCTCCCGGCCTGCAATCTCTCGAACATCGATACCACCGCGACACGTCGAAGCTCTGCCGCATCCCACGTCACCTGATGCCCGCACGATGTGCATCAGCTGCGCCCATCGTACTGGAAAACACCGCGGATAGGTGCGACACATTGTAAGGGCGGGGGTTGCGGTCATCAAAGCTGCGGCATCGCTGTCGCAATTGACGGGATGATCATGTGGGGATCCATCATATCGGAATGGGCGAGCCTGCTGCTGCGCTGGCTCCACGTGGTGGCGGCGATCGCCTGGATCGGCAGTTCCTTCTATTTCATCGCCCTCGACCTCAGCCTCAGGCCCAAGGGCAACCGAACGAGTGACCTGCCCGACGGCGTCCAGGGCGAAGCCTGGCAGGTCCATGGCGGCGGCTTCTACCGGATCATGAAATATCTGGTCGCCCCCTCCCAGATGCCGGACGAGCTCACCTGGTTCAAATGGGAGGCCTACACCACCTGGCTGTCCGGCTTCGCGCTGATGGTGGTGGTATATTATCTCGAGGCCGATCTGTTCCTGGTCGACAAATCGATCCTCCACCTCACGCCGTTCCAGGCCGGCCTGTTCAGCCTTGCGAGCCTGGCACTGGCGTGGCTGCTCTATGAAGCCGCCTGCCGTACCGGCCTTGCCCAGCGCGAGCTGCCCTTCGCCATCGGCGGCTATCTGTTCCTGGTCGCACTGACCTATGCCTTCACCCATGTGCTGAGCGGCCGTGGCGCCTTCAACCAGATCGGCGCCATCATCGGTACCATCATGGTCGCCAACGTCTTCGCGCTGATCATCCCGAATCAGAAGAAGATCGTGGCCAGCCTGATCGCGGGACAGGTGCCGGATCCAAGGCTCGGCAAAGCCAGCAAGGAGCGCTCGGTCCACAACAACTACCTGACGCTGCCCGTGGTCGTGCTGATGATCAGCAACCACTATCCCCTGCTCTACGCCACGCGCTTCAACTGGATCATCGTCGCGATCATCCTGGCGCTGGGCCCCGTGATCCGCCACTTCTTCAACGAGCGCCACGCGGGGCGGAAATCGCCATGGTGGGTGTGGGGCGTCGCAGCAATCGGCGTGATTGCGATCCTCTTCCTCTCCGCCGCAGGACCGCGCGAGGTCAAGTCGGGCGCACTGCCGACACAGCCGACCCTTGCCGCGGTCGAGGAGATCGTGATGTCCCGTTGCAGCATGTGCCATGCCGCCGAGCCGGTCTGGGCCGGCATCGTGACCGCGCCGAAGGGCATCCTGCTCGATGCGCCCGAGCACATCCATCGCAACATCCGCCTGATCGGCCGGGTCGCGGCCTGGTCCAGCGCGATGCCACCGGGCAACATCACCGAGATGACCAGCCAGGAACGTGCCATCCTTGCCGCCTATCTCGAGCAGGCTCGCTGATGCTGCCGTGCGTCGACAGATCCGCGGAATGAAATTCCGCATCTCCTACTGAATTGAAAATGACTTGACCGCCTATCCGGCGTAGACAGGACCAGCGGCCGCCGACGCGGCCCAAAGTCATTTGCATGCGCGGGGAAAGAACAGTGGCCCTCAAGAACATAATCGGTATCGACCACGCCGTGGTCATGGTTCAGGACCTCGACAAGGCTGCCGAGAACTACCGCCAGCTCGGCTTCACCGTGTCGCCGCGCGGCACCCACAGCGCGCATATGGGCACCGGCAATTACACCATCATGTTCGACCCCGATTATATGGAGCTGCTCGGCGTGCTCGTCGCGACCGAGCACAATGTGCCGGCGCGCGCCTTCCTCGACAAGCGCGGCGAAGGCATCGAGCGTATCGCCTTCACCGCGGTCGATTCCGCTGAAGGCGCGGAGGAGATCCGCGCACGCGGCCTGACGCCGATCGGCCCGACCGATTTCGAGCGGCCGGTAACCTTGCCCAACGGCACGGTCTCGACGGCCAAATTCCGCACTTTCATGTGGCCGACAGCGGAAGCGCCCGGCGGGGTACGCATCTTCGCCTGCCAGCACAAGACGCGTGACACGGTTTGGATTCCCGAGTTGATGAAGCACGCCAATGCGGCGAAGCGGATCAGGCAGACGCTGATCGCAACGCCGGAGCCGGCAAAGGACGCCGCGCATCTCGGCAGGCTGATCGACCGCGAACCGACCGCCGAGGCCGACGGCGCGGTCACGGTGCCCTCCGGCGGCGATCGGGCCGACTTCGTCTATCTGACGCTGGACCAGCTCGCCAAACGCTATCCCGGCGTGCCGCTCGCGGGCCTTTCCGACCGCGGCGGCGCTGCGCTGGTGCTCGTCAGCGGCGATCTGGCCGCGACCGAGAAGGCGCTGGGGTCCGCCGCCGTGCGCAGCGGGGCTGCGCTCTGTGTGCCGCCGGCCAAGGCCAACGGCACCCTGCTCGCCTTCATTGCCGCCTGATTTGAACTAATTCTTTAACGCGTGTTTACCCGGCGGCTCTAGGATTCCCTGCAATCCAAGCCACCGGGACCCGACGCATGTTCAAAGAGGGATCGCCGATCGCCTATGACGCCCCGGCCGAATTGAAGAAGTGGCCGTCGCTGAAGGGCGAGAGGCAGAAGGACCGAGGTCCGCCCTATCTCGTCTACAACGGCACGCTCGCCGACTGCGTCCGCGAGCTCATGGGCAAGCCGATCAAGGGCATCTCGCTCTACGACATCATGACGAAGCCGCAAGCGGCCTTCGAGCAGACCGTGCTGTCGCCGGGCGATGCCGCCGAGATGGCGATGCGCAAGGATTTCCCCAAGGACTAGCAAGAACTAATTCGCGGCGCGCCTGCCGGGCGTCTTGTCCTTCTGCTTCGAGGAAGATTCCGTCGGCGCATCGAGGAAGACGACGGGCGTACCACGCTTGGTGTTGTCGCCGAGCGTGCGGGCGTCCCAATTGGTCAGCCTGACGCAGCCGTGGGACGCCGACTTGCCGACCCTGTCGGGCTCCGCCGTCCCGTGGATGCCATAGCCCTGCGCCGACAGCCCGATCCAGTACGATCCCACCGGATTGTTCGGGCCTGGCTTGATGTCGAACGGCTCCCTGGATTTTACGCTCTTGAACTTGTACTCGGGATTGTAGTGGTAGGTCGGCTTCTCGTTGGTGCTTGTGACCTTGAGTGTGCCACTCGGCGTCGGACGATCCGGGCTACCGATTGAAGCCGGGTAGAACGCGAGCAGAGCACCACTCCCGTCGAACGCTTTGAGCATCCCCTGTTTCTTGTCGACCTCGAGCCGTGCAATGCGAGGCAGCTCTTTTCGCGCGGAAACATTCGCAACGACGATCGTCTCGCCGGCCTTGCCAAAGGATTTTCCCGGATTGAGCACCTTGAGCAGATCCGCGCTCATGTGGAATTTCTCGGCGAGCCCCTCGAGCGCGCTGGTGTAGCTCAGCGCCTTCAGCGACCTCATCTGCTCGAGCCTGGCCGGCAGCTCCTTCAGGAAAGGTCCTTTTACATCGGCCTCGTCGATCTTGTAGTCGACGACAATGGCTCCCTCGCTCGCTGCCGTCAGCTTGTCCCAGAGTTCGGGCGCAATTCCCTTCTCGGATGCGATACCGTTCTGCTCGGCAAATGCCTTCAGCGCCTTCTGCGCGTTCTCGCCGAGCTTGCCGTCGATCTCGCCGGGCGAGAATTGCGCACGATCGAGCAGGACCTGAAGCTTCAGCACCGATGCGTTGAGCTTGTCGGTGGCCGGCTGTTTTGCGGGCCGCGCGGCATCATTCACCGCTTTTGTATCGAGATTGCCCGCGAGCACCGGGCAGATGAGCCACAGCGACATCACCGCGCCAAGCATCCATCGCATCATGATCGCTCGTCCAATTCGAAAAATAGAGGTCCGCGAAACCGCGGGAAGTTTCTGTTTGGGAACACCGTAGTAACACCGAAGGAACCGACGAGACCGCAGCTTTGCCGCAATCGGACGGTTAATAACTTCTTATCGCCGGCGCACCGCTGGCCGTTCATCCCACAGTTCGAGGTTGTCTCCGCAAATGCGATTTGTCATCGCGGCTTGCGCCGCGTTCTTGATTCTGATGTGCGACCTCGATCCGTCGGCGTCCCGGCAAACATCAACTTTCGACCGCGCCGTTATTCAAAACAATCGGGCCTCCCCACTTGTTCCGGTGGTCGAACTCTTCCTCGCAAGTGTGCAGGCCATCGAGCTCGCCAACGCGCGTGCCGCCTATGAGCAGGTGATCGAGCCGCCCCGCGCGGACGAGCCAGCCCTACAGGCGCCGGTTTCCCCGACCGAGCGATTTTGCCACGCGCTTCGCGAGGCCGCCGAGGCCAGCGGCATTCCCGTGCCATTCTTTGCCCGCCTGCTCTGGCAGGAGAGCCGCTTCAAGTCCAACGAGGTGAGCCAGGCCGGCGCCCAGGGCGTGGCGCAGTTCATGCCTGGGACGGCCGCCGAAGTCGGGCTCGACGATCCCTTCGATCCCATGAAGGCGCTGCCCGCATCGGCAAAATTCCTGCGCAAGCTTCGCGACGATTTCGGCAATCTCGGACTCGCCGCGGCTGCGTATAATGCCGGTCCCGGCCGCGTTCAGAAGTGGCTCGCCAAGGAGAGCGAGCTGCCCCGTGAGACGCGCGACTATGTCCGCATCATCACCGGCACCAAGGCTGAGGACTGGACCGAGCGGTCGGAGGCGCTCGCGATCAGGATCGACCTGCCGCGCGAGGCGCCGTGCGAAGGCATCGGCAGCCTCTCCAAGGCCAAGGATGTCGCCTGGGTCCCGGTGAACCTGACACCCTCGGTCGCGACCATCATTCGCAAGGCCGAACAGCTTGCGGCGCGCCTGTCGACAAACCGCGCGCGCAAGCGGTTCGTATCCCTGCTCCACAAAAGCGCCTCGGCCCGTGGCAAGGCGAGGAGCATGATTGCGGCCCGCGCGGCGAAGGGCACCAAGGCTCGCGCCATCCGTATCGCGGCACGCGAACGTTCGGCGATCTGACGCACAAATCGAGAAGCCGCCCGGTGGGCGGCTTCCGACGGCGATGAACTAATCGATCTCCTCGATCACGCGTCGTTCGCGAGGCTCGATGACATAAGTCCGGGTATCGCGATGGATGTAGCGGTACTCCCGCAGGTCGGGCGCATCACGGTAGACCGTGCTCGGAAATTCCTCGACCTCGACGCTATCAGGGACGCGATCGCCGACATGGATCTCGGTGCGTGCGGTGCTTCCGGTGGTCTGCCGTTCGCTCCGGCCCTCGGGACGAGCTTTCGCATGCTTGCGGATCGCATCGCGATCGCGGTCAGAGAACTTGCTGGCGCTGCGCTCGCGGGCGGTCGACATCGTCGTTGCCGTGGATTTCCCCGAATACGGCAGCACCGTCACGATCTTGTAGGTCGCAGGATCCACCACGACGATCTCATCCTTCACCAGCGCGAAGCTGTAGCCGCGATACTGCGGCACGATCTCGACGACATCAGGCGGAAGGGTCGAGAGGTGCACATCGCGCGGCACCACCGTGCCGACATTCAGCGAGAAATTGACGCTGGTCAGCGGCCGGACGTTCAGATGCGAGATCGAGGCGCTGATCTTCGTCTCCTGCTGGCGGTTCAGATTGACGTTGGTCTGCGCAGCCGCCTGAGAGTTGGTCCCAGACCGCTCGCCCTGCGCCTGATTGCCGGTTGGCGCCGTCGGTGCCTGCTGAGCCTGGTTGGTCCCGGATGCAGCGGGCGCCTGCTGCGCCTGATTGCTATTGGCCGGCGGCGGATTGGACCGATCCTGCGCCTGGTTCGTGTTTGCCGGCGGCGGGTTGGCGCCCTGCTGGGTCGCGGGCTGGTTGCCGGTCGTGTTCGAGCTTGCCGTGCCGCTCTGCGGCCGCGAGGTGTCCGTGCTGTTCGCAGCATTGGACGTGCCCGATCCGGAATTGGCAGCCCCGGAGGACGGCGCGGTGCTCTGCGTCGTCTGTGCCGAGGTTCCTGTCGACGGTGATTGCTGCGGCTGCGATGTGGTCTGCGGCGTGCCGGCCGCGCCGGATGGCGAGGTCGTCGCTGGCGCCGTGGAACTTGATTGGGATTGCGGCATCTGCTCAGACTTCGTGGTCGTGCTCGGCGATTGCGCGAAGGCGGCGTTCGCCAGCACCAGCCCTAATGCGGTGGTTGCCAACAGGCGGATCATGGTTCACTCCCTTTTATCAAACGAACGTTGGCTACTAACCTGCGCTAAAACGGCCGGTTCCACTTTTTCCCGAGACAAAGCGGACCGCTTCTGCACGGAACCTGCGATGCCATCGAAGAGTGCCGGGATCATCGCCTATCGCAAACGCCGGGCGATCGAGATCCTTCTCGTTCATCCCGGCGGGCCGTTCTGGCGCAACAAGGATCTCGGCGCCTGGTCGATCCCCAAGGGCGAGTATGCGGACGAAGATGATGCGGAGGCCGCCGCGCGACGGGAATTTGCCGAGGAGCTGGGATTCGAGCTGTCCGTGCCGCTGATCGCGCTTGGCGAGGTCAAGCAGCGCGGCGGCAAGCTCGTCACCGCGTTCGCCGCCGAGCTCGATATCGACGTGCACAGCATCCACAGCAACACGTTCGAGATGGAATGGCCGCCCCGCAGCAGCAAACGGCAAGTCTTCCCGGAGGTCGACCGTGCCGAATGGTTCACGCTCGAAGAGGCGCGGGAGAAGATCAACGCAGGACAACGCCCGCTGCTCGATCGGCTGGCGCAGCTGGCCGGCGGTGAATAGCGATGGAAACAGGTGCGCTCCCTACTCCGCCTTGATGTCCGCGGCAGCGACGACCTCGGCGAGCTCCTTGGTCTCCTTCGCGATCTTCGCGGCGTACTCGGCCGGGGTCAGCACGCTGACCACGCCCTGCGAACCGAGCTTGTCCGCGACCGCCGGATCCTTCGCGGCCGCGGCGATCTCCCGGTGCAGCGTCTCCAGGATCGGCGCCGGCGTCGACTTCGGCATGAAGAAGCCGACCCAGAACGAGATGTCGAAGCCGGGGAAGCCGGCTTCCGCGACGGTCGGCACATCGGGCAGCGCCGGCAGCCGCTCGGCCGACGACACCGCGAGCGCGCGCAACTTTCCGGCCTTGACCAGCGGCACGGCGGAGAGCGGATCGAACACGGCCAGCACCTCCTGGGCGAGGATGCCGACCTCGGCGGCCGAACCGCCGCGATAGGGCACGTGGATCAGCTTGATGCCGGCCTTCTGGCTGAGCAGCTCCATGGCGAGATGGGCAAGGTTGCCGTTGCCGCCCGAGCCGTAAGCCAGCGCACCGGGTGCGGACTTTGCCGCGGCGACGAGATCGGCGACGGTCTTGACGTTTGCCGTCTTGGGATTCTCCGGATTGACCACGAGCACGAGCGGCGCCGACACGACGGTCGTCAGCGGCGCGAAGTCCTTTTCCGGATCGTAGCGGATATCCTTGAATAGCGTCTTGTTGAGCGTGATGGTGGAGGAGTTGCAAGCGAGCATGGTGTAGCCGTCGCCTTCCGCATGCGCGACACCTTCGGCCGCGATCATGCCGTTGGCGCCGGCGCGGTTCTCGACCACGAAGGGCTGCCCGAGCTTGTTGCCCAGGCGATCGCCGATGATGCGCGCGACGACGTCGACCGGCCCACCGGCGCTGAAGCCGACCATGATTTTGACCGGCCGCACCGGATATTTCTGCGCCGAGGCCTGCGTCGACAGCGCAGCGGCGCACAATCCGGCGATGACGGCCAGCAGGCGGGCGGTTCGTTGCATTGGTTCTCTCCCCAGACATCAGCAGCGCCGCTTGTGCAGGCTTGTTGGTGCGACGCATGTGAAGATCATGAATAGCGGTCACGCCGGATTTCGCAATCGTGTTCGGGCGCCCGCATTCCGCCGCACGGCACGTGCGCGCCGCCTCCAAGCAAAAAATGCGAAAACAACCCCATGCACAGTAGACGGCCCCTGTCGGAACAAGGACTTACGCCAGGCCGCGAGCTTCGGATGTTACGAAACGATTTTGACTCGTCGGGCAAAACAGGGGCATAATGCCATCATCGCGATCCGCGTCAGCACCCGGCCTCCACGATCATGTGGGCCTCGCTTCGATCGCGCACAAGCCCAGCATCGACATTTCAAAACGCAATCGCCGCACGGCAACTGAGAGGGTCGGCTCGCACCAGAGGGGCCGGCTCGCGCATGCCGTGGGCTCGAAGGAGACATCGACATGACAACAGCCATGACACGCAACAGCACGACGCCAATCGTCAGGTACGGCAGCAGGCCCACCCCCCGGGTCAAGCTCACCGGACAACGGATCGCAATTCAGCATCCGGACGCGGAGACCGGCGAGCACTTGATGGGCGAGGCGCTCGGTGCCGTCGATCAAGACGCTCTGCATGGCATCCTCAAGCAATTGACGAAAGCCAGCGTGATCCTGCAGAAGCCCGATGAGGACAATCTCGCCTTCATGATCTCGATGATGAAAGGCATCGCGCCGCGGAATTCTCTCGAGACCATGCTGACGGCGCAGATGGTGTCCGTCCACGTCGCGACCATGCGCTTTGCCTGCCGTCTCGCCTTCGCCGAAGGCATCCCGCAGCAGGAGGGCATTTCGCGCACATTGACCCGGCTGGCCCGCACCTTCGCAGCCCAAATGGAGGCCCTCAACCGCCACCGCGGCAACGGCGAGCGTCCGATCACGGTGCAGAACCTGTCGGTACAGGACGGCGGCAGCGCGATCGTGGGGAATGTCGCGCAGCATGCGCATCTCATCGCTCCCGAGCCGGGCACCGCGATAGAGGCGGGACCGGTGCCGTCCGGCAACGCCGGCGAGCGCGAACGGGCCGAGGCCATGCAAGGCATCACCGCATGAGTGCCGATCGCATCCGCAACACGCGCGCGATGTCGGCGAGCGCGCGCTGCGGCGCCAGCACGCGCGGCGGCCTCGCCTGCCGCGCGCCGGCGGTGCGCGGCAAGCTCCGCTGCCGCATGCACGGCGGCGCGGCCGGATCGGGCGCGCCATGGGAAAACCGCAATGCCCAGAAGCATGGCGCCTTCACGCAGGAGCGGATCGCGGAACGAAGGGCGATCCGGGAGCTGTTGGACGAGACGGGGAAGCTGCTGGGGGAGCTGGATCCGGACTAAAAGGAAAGCAGGTAGATCGGAAGCGTCGAGGCGACAGATCCGTTCAGAAGGACATGAGCGACACCGCCGCGCCCCTTGCCCACGACAATTCCAGGACGCATTCGCCCGCGCGAAGTGCTGCAGCGTCGGGCCGTATCACCGGCTCGCCGGCCGAAAGCTAGCGCGGCGCGTTTGTCGGATCGACTGCGGAAATCTGCAGCCCTGCCTCATCCAGCGCCTGGGCAATCTGCTTCGCCAGCAGCTTGGCCTCTTCGGTCCCGATCTGCGTGTCGGGATGTCCCTTGAAGAACGCGCAAATGGTCGTGGCGATGATGGTATTCACCTGGTGCAAATCATCCATTTGATGCACGCGAAGTTGCGAACGGATTCACCCGGAAGAGGTGGCGCATCGCGAACGCACAGGAAGAGCGGTCAACGCAAGCCGAAGAACGACAGAATGGCTGCGATCACGACGACTAATCCTATGAGGTAAATCAGGCCGTTCATCGGAGTTCTCCTTTTCGATGGGGTAACCGAATCTATCCGGGGGACGTGAGTCCACCCTTGAGTCCATCCTTGGCGCTGCTCTGCTCCACGAGCTCGAGCTTTTCGAGCTGAACTTCCTTCTCTATGGCCGTCAGGGAGTTGCCGATCTTTTCGACGATCCTGACCAGATCGGCATCGGAGATCTTAAGGCGCTTTCGAACGGACTTGACCTGCTTTGCGTTCGCAAGATCAAGCGTCGTGCGAATGACCCGTGGCGGCCTTGAGCACAGCATGAGCAGGTCTCCTGACCAAGGTAAGAGCCGTGACGTCTCTTTTGTTCCGAATCTTCGTCAGACAACGCGTACTGAATGACGGAATAGACGAGACGACGACGATAGGAGGCGCGATAGACAAGGGATGCGTGTCGGCGCAGAGAACTTCGACCGCGTCGACAGCGGGTCTCACAAGCGTAAGTTGATCTTCCCGGCTACGCCCTCGGTCCCGCCTTGGCATTGTAGACGAATTACGTCGCAGCGCCGGTCGTCTCAACCTCGCGGCGCGCTCGCCGCGCCTCGAACGGTCTCGAAGTTGGCGGGCTGCAGCGCGGCTCGTCTCTCCGCGATGGCGTTGCTCAACAGGCCGAGCACCAGACCGAATGCTGCGAGCTCCTCTTCCTCGATAGCGCCGTCGTCGTAGCATTCGAGCGTTTCAGCTATGATGGCGTCGGCCTCGCGCTGCAGAACCAGAAGCTCCTGGCTCGATCCCGCGGTTCGCGCGCTGGACACCATGGCCAGGATTCTCTTGCGGTGGTCGGTGGTCTCCTCTCTTTCGTCGCGATTCAAATAGCGACGCAACCAGGCAGCGGCCGAGCCGATCCCGGAGAGAAGCAGGAGCCCGAACCAGAAGTAATCGCCGTATCGGTCGAGGAAAGTACGTTCGTTTCCGTCGATGACAGCCGCCGCTCCCCGATGCACCGGCAGCTCCGTGTCCTTGTCGACATCAGGCTTGGTGATGTGCGCAGCGCCCGGGACCTGCCTCGCAATCGCCTGGCGAACGGCAAAGAGCTGACGGAAAAAGGCGGCGACTGTCGTTTCAGGCAGAGACTTTCTCGCGACGATGAGGTGGCTGACGCTGACCGTTTCAACCTTGTCACCCGGCCAGGCCGGATCCGCATTGAAGACGCTGGGCGGAATTTCCTCCGATTCATACCGTGGATGCTTCAGGGCGATCGCTTCCGACGTCTCGATGGCGAGAAATTTCGGCTCGCCGCGCAGGCGCGCCGTTGCAGCCACGGCATCGGACGTGACTTTGCTGTCGAGCGGCCCGACCGCCATGAATGCATCGATGGTAAGATCGCGTGCCAGCTCCTCAGTCTGGTCCGTGCCGAAGTGTGTCACGACCACCTTGTCCGCTTCGACTCCGGAGGCGCTCAGGATGACGCGTAGCAACGCGGCGTTCACCGGGGTCCGGCCGATCACGCCGACGCGGCGCCCTGCGAGATCGGCGACCTCCTTGATCTTAAGCGCGAGCTTTCTTTTCGAGCCCTTGCCCGCAGATCCAGACGGAGCCCACAGCACGACGAAGTTCTTGCGCACGACGGCGACGGTCTGCGCCTCGGCAGGCATGTCCAGGTCGCCCCGGCCGACGGCGAGGTCGGTCTTGCCAGCCCCAAGCAGCGCGAGAGCCTCCACCGCTCCGTTGGTCTCGATCGGAAGCAGCCTGATCGTCCGACTTTCGTCGCCGAACGCATCGGCCATCGCCTGAATGACTTTGTAGTCGTCGCTGCCTGGTGGTCCAACGGCAATGCGGAGGGTGTCCGGCCGCAACGTATAATAGAGAGCGCCCGCCGCGGCGCCAAAGACAAGGAATCCCACGGCGAGAACCAAGAGCAAGGAATTGCTCCTCCTCCGCTCTCGGCGGGCCGCCTCGCTGGTCGTTTGACTTGTACTCTCGGATGAAGACATTGCCGCCGCTGGCCGCAGGTGAAGGCGCGTCCTGCCTGGCAGGATGCCACGTTTCCCCAAGGACAACGTCTGGCGGCCGTCCTGGTTCATAACCGCCGCCTGAGGCCGGCAATGCGATCAGGCGCGTCGTCGTGACGGCCCGCAGACAGGCGGCAAACGCCGTGCTGATTGCCGGCTGAAGCCACAATCCGGAATGAGGGGGGCGCGCTGCCGCCATTGGCGCCCGCCCCGCCATCATGTATCCCCACCCGAAACCCCCTCGGGACGGGACGCCCATGGCCACCAACGACGACGCGGGCATCGCCACCCGCGCGCTGATCTTCGCGCTGCTCGCCCTCGCCTGCGGCCACATGCTCTCCACCTTGCTGCGCACCATTCCGGCGGTCAGCCTCGACCTCATGGCGGCCGATTTCCATATCGAGCCGCAGGCGCTGGCGAGCCTCACCTCGATCTATCCCTTTGCCTTTGCCGCGGCTCAGATCCCGGTCGGGGCGGCGATGGACCGGTTTGGCGTGCGGCCGGTCTCGCTGAGCCTGCTCGCGGGGACCGTATTCGGCGCGGTGGCGTCGGGCTTTGCCACGGGGGCTGCGAGCTTTGCGGTCGGGCAGTTCATGCTGGGCGTTGCCACGTCCGGCATGCTGATGTGCCCGATGACGCTGGCGGCCAAGCAATTGTCGGCGGCACGCTTCGGGCTGTGGTCGGGCGCGATCCTCTCGATCGGCAATATCGGCATGCTGTTGTCGTCGAGCCCGCTCGCTTTCGTCGTCGACGCTTACGGCTGGCGCGCCGGGTTCTGGATGTCCGCGGCTGGCGGCGTCGCAGTCGCGCTCGCCGTGTTCGCGCTGGTGCCGCAGCAGCCGGCCGAGCACAAGGACGATTCCTCGCCGTTGTCGCAGATGATCGAGGTGCTCAGGCTCGGCCTTTCACGTCCGTTGCGAGGGCTGATTGCGCTCGCGCTGGTGTCGCTGGCAACTTCGCTGGTGCTGCGCGGCCTGTGGGGCGGACCGTGGCTGATGGACGTCAAGGGCTTGTCGCGGGTCGAGGCCGGCAACCAGCTCGGCGCGTTCACGCTGGCGATGATCGCAGGGCCCCTGTGCATCGGCATGATCGACCGCAGGCTCGGTCGTCGCCGCGCGCTGGTCGCGGTCACGCATATGGCCGGGGCGCTGCTGCTGGCGCTGATGGCGCTCGGGGCGCCGCATTACCCCGTGTCCGTTTTGTTCGGCGTGCCCGTGATGCCGCCGCAATACGACCTCGTCCTGTTCGTGCTGATCGGCCTTGCGACCTCCGCCCAGCCGCTGCTGTTCGGCATGTCCCGCCAACTCGTCGATGCGCAAGTGGCGGGCAAAGCGCTGGCGGCGGTGAACCTCGCCTTCTTCCTCGGCGCGGCGCTGATGCAGTCGGTGACGGGCGCGGTGGCGGCACTCGCCGGCCTGCCTGCGGTGCTGCTGTTCATGGCTGCCATGCTGGCATTCGGCGTGCTGATCTTTTTGACTTACACCTCGCCGCGTTCGTAGGATGGCGGGCCGGTCTGCCAAAGGAAATAATCATGCCCGTCGATACCAAAGCCGCCACCGACCGCCTCATGCGCTTCCTCGCCGTCGAGGGCGTGACCGGACAGGAGGCGGCGATCGGGCGTGAGCTCATGGCCGCGCTGAAGGAGAGCGGCGTGCCGGCAAAGGCGATCCGGCTCGACGACGCCAACACCCGCATTCCCGTGCCGACCGAGACCGGCAACCTGATCGTCGACCTGCCCGGCCGCGGCGCGCTGCACAACCAGCCGCGCATCATGTTCATGACCCACATGGATACCGTGCCGCTGTGTGCCGGGGCCAAGCCGAAGAAATCAGGCCGCAAAATCGTCAACTCCGCCAAGACCGCGCTCGGCGGCGACAATCGCTGCGGCTGTGGCGTGCTGGTGACGCTGGCGGCCGAGCTCGAGAAGCATAAGCTCGACCATCCGCCGATCACGCTGTTGTTCTGCGTGCGCGAGGAGAGCGGGCTCTATGGCGCGCGCCACGTCAAGCTGGACGAGCTCGGCTCGCCCGTGATGGCCTTCAACTATGACGGCGGCTCGGCCTCCAACGTCGTGATCGGCGCGGTCGGCGCCGATCGCTGGACCGTCGAGATCATGGGGCGCGCCTCGCATGCCGGCGTCGCGCCGGAGCGCGGCATCTCCTCGACCATGATCATGGCGCTCGCGCTCGCCGAGGTGAAGGCCGGCGGCTGGTTCGGCAAAGTGGTGAAGGGCAAGCGGCAAGGCACCAGCAATGTCGGTCCCGTCACCGGCGGCGAGGGCCGCCCCGCGGGCGATGCCACCAACGTCGTCACCGACTACGTGCATGTCCGCGGCGAGAGCCGCAGCCATGACGGAAAGTTCTTCAAGGAGATCACCAAGGCCTACAAGGCCGCGTTCGAAAAGGCGGCAAAGAAAGTGACGAATGCGCAGGGCAAGTCCGGCAGGGTCAAGTTCAAGGCCGAGACCGACTATTATCCGTTCCGCATGAAGGACAGCCAGCCCATCATCAAGCGCGCGGTCGAGGCTGTCTCCGCAGTCGGCGGCACTCCGAACGTCCGCACCGCCAATGGCGGCCTCGATGCCAACTGGATGGTCCGCCACGGCATTCCGACCGTGACCTTCGGCGCCGGCCAGAACGAGGCGCACACGATCGACGAGTGGATCAATCTCGACGAATACGACCGCGCCTGCGCGCTGGCCGTGCAACTTGCGACGATGCGGTGAGTTTCCGTCTGTAGGGTGGGTTAGCCGAAGGCGTAACCCACCACTGTTCGTCTCCGTGGAAGCACAAGTGGTGGGTTACGCCGAGCACATGCGCTTTGCGCATCTGCTCGGCTAACCCACCCTACGAACCAAAAACAAAAAGGGAGGCCACATGCCGCACATCGCAAATATCGAGACCGGGCTCTACCGGATCCCCCTCCCCGTCACGCTCTCCGACTCCACGCATGGCGAGATCGTCGCGTTCGAGCTGATCACCTGCCGCATCCGCGATGCCGACGGCGCCGAGGGCGTCGGCTACACCTACACCGTGGGCCGCAACGGCGGCGCTGTCGCCGACATCCTCAAGCGCGAGATCCCCGCGCTGATCGAGGGACGCGAGGCCGACGATACCGAGGCGATCTGGCATCACGTCTGGTGGGCGCTGCATTATGGCGGCCGTGGCGGGCCCGTGGTGCTGGCGCTCTCCGCGCTCGACATCGCGCTGTGGGATTTGAAGGCGCGGCGCGCCAAGCTGCCGCTGTACCAATTGCTCGGCGGGTTCGACGCGCGCGTGCCGTGCTATGCCGGCGGCATCGACCTCGATCTCTCCGTGGAGGCGCTGCTCAAGCAGACCGACGGCAATCTCGCCAAGGGCTTTCGCGCCATCAAGATGAAGGTCGGCCGGCCCGATCTCAAATCCGACGTCGCGAAGGTCTCCGCGATGCGACAGCACCTCGGCGACGGCTTTCCGCTGATGGTGGACGCCAACATGAAATGGACGGTCGAGGAGGCGATCCGCGCCGCCCGGGCCTTCGTTCCCTACGACCTCACGTGGCTCGAGGAGCCGATCATCCCCGACGACGTCGCCGGCCACGCGCGCATCTTGCAAGCGGGCGGCGTGCCGATCGCGGCGGGCGAGAATTTGCGCTCGCTGTGGGAGTTCAAGAGCTACATCGCCAGTGGCGCGGTGTCCTATCCCGAGCCTGACGTCACCAATTGCGGCGGCGTCAGCGCCTTCATGAAGATCGCGCGGCTGGCGGAAGCATTCAACCTGCCCGTCACCAGCCACGGCGCGCACGACATTACCGTGCACCTGCTCGCGGCCTGCCCGAACCGATCCTATCTGGAGGCGCACGGCTTCGGGCTCGACAAATATATCGAGCACCCGCTGGTGCTGCAGGAGGGCAAGGCACAGGCTCCGGACCGGCCCGGGCACGGCATCAGCTTCGACTGGTCGGGGCTGGCGAAGCTGGCGTGACACCCATTGGCCGTCATTCCGGGGCGCGACGAAGTCGCGAGCCCGGAATCCATCGGCCCCAGAGGTTGCTGCACGATGGATTCCGGGTTCGCGCCAAAAGGCGCGCCCCGGAATGACGAGGGAGAGACGGCGCGTGGCTGCACGCAAGGCATTCCAACGCGCTTGATGCATGCCGCGGATTATCCGCTATGGTGGCGGCAACCGAAATTTTGCGAGAGACCGCTGCCTTGACACCCGAGCTGCACCAGAAACTGACCGCGTGGCGCCGGCACCTTCACGCGCACCCGGAGCTGTCGCTTCAGGAGAAGGAGACCGCCGCTTTCGTGCAGGACAAGCTCACCGAGCTCGGAATTCCCTTCGAGTCGGGCATCGGCGGCCACGGCATCGTCGCGACCTTGACGCGCGGGCATGCGCGCAGCCGCGTCGGCTTGCGCGCTGACATGGATGCACTGCCGATCACCGAAGATACCGGGCTTGCCTACGCCTCCGGGACATCAGGCGTGATGCATGCCTGCGGCCATGACGGACACACCGCCTCGCTGCTCGGCGCCGCTGCGCTGCTCGCCGCCGACAGCAGCTGGAGCGGCACGGTCGATTTCATCTTCCAGCCGGCCGAGGAAGGTTTTGGCGGCTCGCGCGCGATGGTCGCGGCCGGGCTGTTCGACCGCTTTCCGATGGAACGGGTGTTCGGCTTTCACAATTGGCCGGGCCTTGCCGCCGGCACCATCGCCGTGCATGACGGCGTCGTCATGGCCTCCGGCGGACGCATCACCATCACCATCGAAGGCCATGCCGGCCACGCCGGCATGCCGCATCTGACGCGCGATCCGGTGATGGCGGCCGGTCATCTGATCGTGGCCCTGCAATCAGTGGTCTCGCGCAGCGTCGATCCGCTCGACACCGCCGTGCTGTCGCTCTGCACCATCGAAGGCGGCACCGCGCCGAACCAGATCGCCGGACGCGTCACCATCCGCGGCACGCTGCGGTACCACCGCGAGGCGGTCAAGGACACCATCCTCGACGGCATCGAACGGACCTGCGCCGGCATCGCGACCAGCTTTGGCGTCAAGGTGACGCCCGAGATCGTCTGGGGTGTGGGTGTGGTGATCAACACGCCCGCTGAAGCGGGCCTTGCGCGGATCGCCGCCGAGAAGGTGCAGGCCGAGGTGCGGCGCGACCTCGCGCCCAGCATGGCCGGCGAGGATTTTGCCCACTATCTCCAGCAGCGGCCGGGCGCCTTCGTCTGGATCGGCAACGGCGAATTGCGCGACGGCGCCGAGCTGCACGGCCCGCGCTACGATTTCAACGACGCGATCCTGCCGGTGGCGTCGAGCTGGATGGCGGAAGTCGCCAAGAGGGCGCTGGCGTCGAACTAGTTCACGAGATCTCGCCGGGGCAACTTCCAATCCGACCGCGGTGCGAACGTCTCCTCGACGGGCGCCACGTGATATCCGGCAGGGAGAAGCCGGCCGCCCTCCTCGTCCGCGACCGGAACGTCGGTCACGAGGCCCTCGATCAAGGCGGCTTCCCACACCTCCTTCTCGGTCGGAAAGGGATCGCCGATCTGCTTGTTGCCTTCGAACAGCGCGTACATCGGTTGCGGTCCTTGCGTTGGCGGGTTCACCAGCAACGTATCGGCTGCCTGGACGTTCCTCTCCGGCAAAGGCAACGGAGGGCACGGAAACAATGGCGCGCGTTCTGGTCGGAACTTCGGGCTGGCATTACGACTCCTGGCGCGGCCCGTTCTTCCCAGAAGGCGTAACGCTGAAGCAGCAGCTGCGCTACTACGCCGGACAATTCGACACGACAGAGCTGAACGGCGTGTTCTACCGCACGCCGACGCCCGACGCGGTGAAAGGCTGGCGCGAGCAGACCGGCCGCGATTTCGTCTTCGCCTGGAAAGCGTCGAAATTCATCACGCACTGGAAGCGCCTGTCGGAGCGCTCCGTCAACAGCCTCGAGCTGCTGGAGGACCGCATCTCTCGGCTCGGCGGCAAGGCCGGCCCGATCCTGTTCCAGCTGCCGCCGCAATTCCAGGCGGATGCGGACCGCCTCGCGTCCTTCTTCAAGCTGTTGTCGCGGAAACGGCGTTACAGCTTCGAATTCCGGCATCCGAGCTGGTATCAGCCGCGCATCCTCAAAATGCTGGCGGACGAGAACATCTCGCTGTGCCTGTCCGACCATCACGACGCGCCGGCGCCCTGGAAGCGCACCGCGGATTTCGTCTATGTCCGCGGACACGGGCCGGGCGGGCGCTATCACGGGCACTATACCAGGGCGACGCTGGCGCAATGGGCGAAGCGCATCAAGTCGTGGAAGCGGCAGGGCTGCGACGTCTATGTCTATTTCGACAACGACCAGAAGAGCGCGGCGCCCGCGGACGCCAAGGCGTTGAAGCAGCTGCTCTAGATGACACCGCTTTGCCGAAGCGCCGCGATCGCAGCCGCGTCATAGCCGAGTTCGGCGAGGACGCGATCGGTGTGCTCGCCGAGCGTCGGCGGGCGGCTCGTGATGTTGCCCGGCGTTTCCGACAGCCGGACGGCGGCACGCGTCATCGGCGCGGGCTTCGGCAGGCCGGGATAGTCGACGTCCTGCAGGAAGCCGGCGGCGCGGATGTGCGGATGATCCAGCGCCTGTTGCGGTGAGAGGACCGGCCCGGTCGGAATCATGGCCTGGCCCAACGCATCGACGGCTTCCTGCGTGGTGCGCCCGGCGCACCAGCGCGCCATCCGCTCGCTGATGATGGCGCCATTGTTGCCGCGGCTGATGTCGTCGGCAAAGCGGGCATCGTTCAGCCACAGCTCCTCCTCGCCCATCAGCCGCGCCCAGCGCTTGAACAGCGGATGCCCGGTGACCTGGCACAGCACCCAGCCGTCCCGGGTGCGGTAGATGTCGGCGGGCGCTGCGGTCTGGCCGAGATTGCCCGTCGGCACGCGATTGACGTTGATCACGGCCTGCTCGATCAGCGTCGCGTTGGTGAAGGACAGCGCGGTTGCGAGCAGCGCGCCCTCGACGATCTGCCCGCGCCCGGATTTGCCGCGCTCGATCAGCGCGGCGAGCGTGCCGAACGCACAATGCAGCGCGGTGCCGAAATCGACCCAGTTCACCGCGGCGCGGTACGGCGGATCGCCAGTGCCGGTCATGTACACCGACCCCGACATGACCTGCCCGACGCCGTCGAAGCCGACCCGGTCGGACCAGGGTCCCGGGCCGCCGAACGCGGTTGCGGTCGTCAGGATGATGTCGGGCTTGATCGCCTTCAAGGACTCATAGTCGAGCTTCATCGCGCGCAGGGTCTGCGGCGGCAGATTGGCGACGACGACGTCCGCGGTCGCAACCAGCCGGCGCATCACCTCCTGCCCCTCCGGCTTCATCGGATCGAGCGTGATGCACTTCTTGTTGCGGTTGACCTGGAGGAACAGCGCGCCCTCGCCGCCTTCGCCGACCGGCGCCACGAACCGATCCTCGCTGCCCTCGCGCTTCTCCACGCGAATGACCTCGGCACCGAATTCGGCCAGCAAGGTCGCGCAATAGGGCCCGGCGATATAGCGCCCGAAATCGAGCACGCGCACACCCTCCAGAACTCCTCCCATCGATCCCTTCCCCGTTGTTCTCTGCAGATTACAGGGACTGGCTGCGAGGGCAAGTTGGGAAGCGGGATGCACGTGCGACTTTCATCATCGCATCGCGAACAGCTCCTGATGAAACCGCTGTTCGACGGGGAAGCCGTGCGCGCCAAGGTCTCGTCTGAGCGCTTCCCCGAAACCCGCCGGACCACAGAACCAGATGCTCGCTTCGCGCCATTGCGGCACGGTTTCGCGAATGCGTTCGCCGGTCAGTCGTCCGTGACGGGCGTCGATGAGGACGTGGAGACGAACATTTGCCGAGCGCGCGTCTGCTGCGAGCTTGCCGAGGGCTTCCTCATCCACATCAGTGGTGGTGTGAAAGAGGTCAACCGCCTGCGCGACGGAGCAACCCGGAATATCCTTCGGCATGGCCATCTGTTTCATGCGGGCAACGAAGGGCGTGATGCCGATACCACCGCCGATCCAGATCTGGTGCGAGCAATCGTCATCGAAGGTGAAGCAGCCATAGGGCCCTTCCACCTTCACCTTCTGCCCGACACGGAGCTTCTCCCGCAGCCGGCTGGTGTGGTCCCCGAGTTCCTTGGTGATGAAGATGATCCTGGGCTCTGCGGCATTCCAGCACGAGGCGATCGTGTAGGGATGCGCGCCCTCGGAGACATCGGACGTGGCGAAGGCGAACTGGCCCGGCCTATGCCCCGGCCAGCCATGGGGCACCTCGATCTCGGTCTCGATTGCCCTGACGCCGGGATAATATTTGAGCGCGGTGATCCTGCCGTGGACCTGGCGACGGGCGCCAATGCGCCGCAACAGCGCGACAGCCGCCGCCCATGTCCCGAACGCAAGCAGCGCCCCCACGATCCAGCCGAGCGGCGACATCCAGTAGCTGAACTTCATCAGCGTGACGGCGTGAAACACCAATACCAGATACGCGACGGCGAGGAGCCGATGCGTCTTGTAGAAGAGCCGATAGGGGAACATTTGAATGAGCGCCAAGGCAATCAGCACGACGGCGCCGTAGAAGGCCCACTCGCCCAGCCCCTCCGCCGGTCCATGCAGGCCCGCAAGGAAGGCCTCGATGGGATTCTCGATGGCGGGTCTTTCTCCACGCTGCGGTCGGGTCAGCAAACCCCAACCGACCGCCCATTTCGGGGCATTGGCCCAGAGCCAATGGATAATGGCAGTCACGAGGGCAGCGATACCGAGCCATTTGTGCAAGCGGTACATCTTGTCGAGGCCGCCCAGCCACGCCTCCGGCCAACGTGGTCGCAGCGCGAGGATCATCGCCATGCTCATGCAAACGATTGCCAGGACGCCGCTCAGCTGCACCATCCTCTCGCGAAGTGGGAAGAAGGGGCCCGGCCCAAATGGCTGGGGCTCCGCAATCAGCCACAGGAGGACGAGAACCGCCAGGCCGCCCCAAAATACCCGTTTGAGCTTCTCCATGCCGTCGTTGCCTCACAACGTTACGGCGCCAGCTTGACCTGATCGCGCCGCGTTGCATTGAGCTGACTCAAGCCGGATCGTGATGAGCTGCAGGGCCTGGTCGAGGCTGAGCGTGAAGGATTCTCTTTCAGCTCGTCGCCTGACGACCGCCTGAAACCGCCCCGCGACGCATCCTGCGTCGCGGGGCCGCAGCTCATTCCGTTCAAGACTTTGCTCCAGCGCAAACTCCTGAATGCCGCAATCTCCCACCTGAGAGCAAAGAAGCTCTTCGGAGGAAATCCCGTGATCATCTCAACCAAATCGCTCATACCCGCAGCCCTCGCGCTCTGTCTCGTCCTGGGGCAGTCTGCTCTCGCCGCCGGACCACACACGCATGAAGGACCAACCACGACCGCCGGGCCGGTGCTCAACCACGGCAAGAAGTGGCCGACCGATGACGTCTTGCGCCGCGGCATGGACGACATCAGCCTTGCCATGAGGCAATCGCTGGCACCCATTCACGGCAAAGTGTTTACGCCTGCGCAATACGAGGCTCTGGCGAAGCGAATCCAGGCGCAGGTCGATGACGTCGTAGGAAACTGCAAGCTGCCCGAGCAGGCCGACCAGCAACTTCACCTTGTCCTCGAGCAGATCATCGACGGCGCGGCCAAGATGAAAGCCGGGACCAGCCGCGATCAAGGAGCCAATAAGATCGTGCGGGCGCTCGCTCAGTACGGCAAGTATTTTGACCATGCCGGCTGGCAACCGCTGGAGCATTGAGGTCGATTGCCGCTGCCGCCTATGCGGCCACGGCCTCGTAGATGTCCTCCTCCTGGGCCGTGTGCATGCGCACCAGCGTTTCGATCGCCTCGATCACGCGCTGAGCGTCGCGAATGAGGTAGCGGTCGATCTTCTCTGACGGCAGATCCTCCGCGATCCGGGCGAGCAGCCGCGCGAGATGCAGTATCTCGCGATGCGCACGGCTCATGGCAGAGAGTCCGTGGCGGTCGCGCAGCACCTCGTTGAGCTTCGGATAGACGCTGTCTTCATCCTCGCGTTCGTGCATCACGACGCTGCCCTGGACCAGTCGGTGGGCCTCGCCAATCAAAGTCGCGGCGGATTCGGGCACCGCATCGTCCAGCGCATCGACGATCTGCCGCAGGCGGTCGAGATCCCTAAGCAGGGCCTGATGATCGTGATGCAACGTCAGCCCCTGCTCCGCGGTGAGGCGCGGACCGCCCCTGACGAGGGGCGGATTGAGCGCCCGCAGCGCGTTCAGGATGACGGCAACATCGATCACCTCCTGAACGATCGCGGCGGGGACGGGATCGAGCCAGCCAAGGCTGGCCGCGACCATGGCTACCAATGACAACCCCATCCCGACGAAGATGCTTTGCAGGGCAATGTGCCGCGCGCGCTGGGCGATGATGATCGCTTCGCCGACCCGATCGAGCCGATCCGTGAGAATCACCACATCTGCCGCCTCGGAGGAAGCGCTTGCACCGCGTGCACCGAGCGCGATCCCCGTGTCAGCCACGGCCAGCGCCGGGGCGTCATTGATGCCATCGCCGACCATGATGGTCGGATGCAGCCGCTGTTCGCTACGCACCGCTTCGACCTTGTCCGAGGGAACGCGATCGGCCAGCACGGCATCGAGATCGAGCGCCGCTCCGATGGCCTGCGCCGCCGCGGCGCGATCACCCGTGACCATCACCATCCGCGCGATGCCGGCGTCGCGCAGCAGCCGGATCGCGCGTGGCGTGTCGGCCCGCAATTCGTCGGCCAGCAGCAGCGCGCCGATCAGGCGGCCGTCCACCGCGACGAGGACGATCAGCGCCGAGCGCCACGAGGCACGTCGAATCGCCCGCAACGTCCATGGCGACAGCTCGGCTCGCGAGAGAAGCATCTCTCGCGAGCCCGCCACGACTTGGCGTCCGTCGATCTGGCCGCTGAGGCCGGAACCCATGGTCTCCTTGACATGTTCCGGCGGCTTCAGCTTGAGCCCCTTGGCGAGGGCCGCAGCGACGACGGCCTTCGCAAGCACGTGATGCGAAGCTTGCTCGAGCGACGCCCCGAGCGTGAGGACCTCATCCGGATCCTCGCCCGGCGCGACTTCTACGGACAGCAACCGCGCTCCGCCCACCGTCAGGGTACCGGTCTTGTCGAAGAGCACGGTGTGCGCATGGGCCAACGCCTCCAGCGCCTTCCCGCCCTTGACCAGGATACCGCGGCGGGCCGCTTGCGCCACCCCGGCGATGAAGGCGACAGGTGCGGCCAGAATTAAGGGACACGGCGTCGCCGCCACCAACACGGCAAGGCTGCGGGTTACGTCGCCGGAGATGTGCCATGCCACGAAGGACATGACGAGTGTCACCGGCAGGAAGATCAGCGCATACCGGTCGGCCAACCGCACAAAGGGAGCTCTCGCTGTTTGCGCCACAGTCACCATGCGCACGATGCCCGCATAGGTACTCTCGCTGGCCGCCGCGGTCACGGTCAATTGGAAGGTCTCGCCCGCATTCAGAGAGCCGGAAAGAACGGCGCTTCCGCGGGTCTTCTCTATCGGAATCGGCTCGCCAGTCACCGCGGACTCGTCGATCGCAGCGAAGGCCGACGCAACGACACCATCGACCGGCACGATCTCGCCGGCTTTAACCAGAAGCTCTTCGCCGACCGCGACGTCCTCGATCGGAACATCCTCGATCCGCTCGCCGGACTTGCGATGGACCTGCCGCGGCGCCCGATCAACCAGGGATCGCAGATCGTGCTCCGCCCGTGCGATCGCGATCTCCTCCAGGACATTGCCGCCGGAATACATCAGCGCGACCACGGCGCCTGCGAGCGGCTGTCCGAGCGCCAACGCCGCACTCATCGACAGCAGCGCGATCGCGTCTACTCCGACGCGGCCTCTCAGCAGGTCCTGGACGATCGAGGCCGCCAATCCTGCAATCACGGGCGCCGTGCCGAGCGCCCAGGCGAGATCGGCCAGATCAGGTCGGCCCGCGGCTCGCGCGAGAATACCCGCGGTCAACCCTGCGATTGCGATTGCAACCAAAGCCCATCGCAAGACCCGATCAAACGACATGGCTTGGCGCACCCGCCCTCCGGTATCCGCTCGCTATTGCTGCGGGACGGAGCTCTTGCTCCTGTGCATGAACGTCATCATCTCTTCGAAAGTGAGCTTCCCGTCCTTGTCGCGATCCATTGCCTTGAAGATCCGTTCGTGAGCGACTTGAAACTCGGGCAACGAGAGGATCCCGTCACCATCGGCATCCATCAGCGCGAAGATGATGCGGAAGACGACCGGCGGCTCCATGGCGTCACTGCCCGAGCCATGCCCCTTCATTCCTTGTCCCATCATTCCGCGCCCCATCATTCCCATCATATCTCCACCGCGCATCGGACTCTGCCGCTCGGCGGACGGGCTGGCAGGAGAGCTCGATTGCGGCGACGCCGGCGTCTGCTCCTGTCCGGGATGATGGCCCTGATGGTCCGCCGGCGATTGAGCCAACACCGGCTGGCCCAAGGTGACGAACAGCAACGCTGCAGCAATGGTTCGACCTAGCATGGTGCTTCCTCCGGCCTTGGTGTGGGGCCTAAGAAAGTGTCGAACTTCTCCGATTTTACCTTGAGCCAAGTCAAGAAAGCGGCTTCTGCCCAGATGGCTTTTCGGCGCGGCTGACCTCGGTGCCGCATTCAGCCGGCGAGATCGCCCAAAACGGAACCTGCCGCCGGTTCTGCCGGCTGCTTTCTGCGATCTCCCGATCCCGAGGCGGAGTTCCCGCGGCCTAGCTGCCGCCCCTGTGGGCGCAGCCAATCGCCTCCGTCAGGACCTTGCGGTCGCCGATGTGATTGGCGAGCAGCAGGATCAGCCGTGCGTTCATCCGCAGCGCCTGCTCCTCGTCGAGGTCGCGCTGACTGTTGATCAGTTCGGCGTAGAAGTCGTCGGGATCGGCGATGTTGGGTGACAAATTGAGCGTCATGCTGCCAGCTCCTTCCGTCCGGTGGTGTCGTGCCCGGAGGCCCGCAACATCGCATCCGCGATGCTTGCCTCGTCGAATCCGGTCCAGCGTGCGGCGACGTATTGATCGGGTCGGAACAGGTAGGTGGTTCCGGGCGAAGCGCCGTAGCGCGCGGCAAGCAGGCCGGAGGGATCGGCGATGTCGCGGCCGACGACAATGAGCTTCGCTTTGAGCGGCCCCACCGCGATCTCGGTCTTGTCGGTCTCCTTGCCAAAGGCCACGACCGTGAAGCCATCGCCGAGACAATGGAGGAACCAGGCGGGCTTGCCATCCACCGTGATCGGCGCATCGGCCGCATTGGTGCCGGGCCGCACGCCGCCCATCATCGCATTGCCGTCAGGCGTATTGAGCGCCGACGTCGCATAGGGCGTCGGCGTCGAGAGCCGGCCGCTGTTGACCAGCGGGCGCGCAAAGCCGTGATGGCGGGCGAGCTCCAGCACCGCGTCACGGAAATAGCGGCTCACTCTCGTCTTCGGCGTGATGAAGTCGGTGGCCCGCGTCGAGTTCAGGATGTTGTCGTCCGCGGCATAGGCGCGCTCCTCGTGATAGCTGTCGAGCAGCGCTTCCGACGCTTCGCCGCGCAGCACCATCGCGAGCTTCCAGGCGAGATTGTCGATGTCCTGGACGCCGGTGTTGGCGCCGCGCGCGCCGAACGGCGAGACCTGATGCGCGGCGTCGCCGGCGAACAGCACCCGGCCCTGGCGGAAATTGTCGATGCGCCGGCAGGCGAACTGATAGATCGAGACCCATTCGAGCGCGAACTCGGTCTCCTCGCCGAGCATGGCGCGGATGCGCGGGATCACCCGCTCCGGCCTCTTTTCCTCATCGGGATCGGCGTCCCAGCCGAGCTGGAAGTCGATGCGCCAGATCTTGTCCGCCTGCCGGTGCAGCAGCACGGACTGGCCGCGGTGGAACGGCGGATCGAACCAGAACCAGCGCTCGGTCGGGAAATCCGCCTTCATGGCGACGTCGGCGATCAGGAAGCGGTCCTGGAAGAACTGTCCCGTGAACTCGGCGCCGACCATCTTGCGCACGTCGGAATTGGCCCCGTCGCAGGCGATGACCCATTGCGCCTCCATGGTGAAGATGCCGTCGGGCGTTTCCACCGCCAGCGTCGCATGGTCGGCGGCCTGCTTCAGGCTGATCAGCCGGTGCTTCCAGCGCAGCTCGATCAGCGGATTGGCCCTGCATTTGGCGACGAGGATCTCCTCCAGATGATATTGCTGCAGATTGATCATGGCCGGCCATTGGTGGTCGGCCTCGGGCAACAGATCGAACTCGTAGGACAGCTGGTCCTGGAAGAAGACCCTCCCGACATTCCAGCTCACCCCGCGGTCGACCATGGGCGCCGCGCAGTCGAGGCGGTCCCAGATCTCGAGCGGACGCTTGGCGTAGCAGACCGCGCGCGAGCCGATCGAGACGGTGTCGTTGTCGTCGAGCACCACGACCGGCTGGCCGCGCGCGGCGCAGTCGAGCGCCGCGGTCAGGCCGATGGGACCCGCGCCGATCACCACGATCGGATGCCGCTTCACGATCCCCTCGGCCTGCTCCAGAGAGCGCCGGTAACCGAACTTCGGATAGATGTAGCTCGCCATGTTCGCTTCCTGATGCGCGTGCCTGGGATCAATGCGCGTCCGCGAATTCCTTCTCGTGCATCCAGGCAGTGTGGCGCGGCGGGCGCTTGGTGCGCGACCATTCCTCGACCATCTCGTGCGCGACCGACTTCATGCGGTCGATCTGCTCGGGCGTAGCGGTCCAGGCCGCGATTTCCAGGCGATGGCCGCTCGGGTCACGGAAATAGATCGACTTGAAGATGGTGTGGTCGGTGACGCCGACGACGTCGAGTCCGGCGGCCTCCGCGCGCGCCTTGGCCTCTTCCAGCTCGGCGAGGTCCTTGACCTGGAAGGCGATGTGCTGGGTCCACTCCGGCGTGTTGGGATCGCGGCCCATCGGCGGCGAATTCGGCAGCTCGAAGAAAGCGAGGATGTTGCCGTTCCCGGCATCGAGAAAGATGTGCATGTAGGGATCGGGCGCCTTGGTCGAAGGCACCCGATCCTCGGCAATGGCGCCGAGAAGATCCATGTTCATGACGGTCTTGTAGAACTCGACAGTGGCCTTGGCGTCGACGCAGCGATAGGCGACGTGATGGATCTTCTCGATTTTCATGGCGTTTCGCTCCCTGGACTTGCGGTTGCGAAATTAGTATCAGATGTTACTATTTCCTGAATTTGATCTGGATCAATCCACTCTGAGGAATTTTTCGGGTGGATCGGCGGACGGGAATCGCGTGATGGGACGTTCGAGCGTGGCACGCGGGGAAGCGGCCAAAGTCGCAGCGGCGCAGGATGGCGTCGAGCTGGACCTGCAGCGATATTTTCCGTACCGGCTGGCACGCCTCGCCGAGCAGGTGTCTCTGGCGGTTGCCGAAGTCTATTCCGAGCGCTTTGCGCTGACACGGCAGGAATGGCGCGTGCTCGCCATCCTCGGCATGCGCCCGGAGATTGCGACCAAGGAGATCGGCCCGCTGACGACGCTCGACAAGATGCAGGTCAGCCGCGCCGTGCAGGGCCTGGAGGCGCGCGGCATCGCCGGCCGCAAGCACCATCCCGACGATCGGCGCGAGCTGATAGTCTCGCTGACCCCAGCCGGTCGCGCGCTTTATCGCAAGATCGTGCCTTACGCGCTGGCGCGGGAGACGAAGCTGCTTGGGGAGCTGACCGCCGAAGAAGTGGCGGTGCTCGACCGGGTGATGCGCAAATTGTCGGCCGCGCTGGCGTAGCTTCTCCCGCTCAGCCCCACTTCATCTCGCCCTTGGCAACCTTGGAGCCGATATCGAGCGCGACGCCCATGCCGAGATTCGGGAAGCGGGCTTCCATGGCAGCCTTCAGCGCAGCGCTGTCAGCCGCCTTCGCCAGCTCTTCGTCGAACGCGAGCAGATACGTCCTGGTGTGCTCGACAGCGGAAAGATCGACGGCGACGCCCGCGGCCATGTGGCCCGGCACGACAAGGGACGGCTTGCGGGCCGTGATCTTGTCGAGGTTGGCGACCCAGGCTGCGCGCTGTTCCTTGGTCGGCGTATCGGCGGTCCAGACATGCACGCCGGAGAAGATCATCACGCCGCCGAACACGGCATTCAAGGACGGAACGAAGAGATAGCGGCGGTTGGCGAGACCTTCGGCGTTGACGATTTCGATCGCCTCGCCGTCAACCGCAAGAGAAGCCCCATCGAACGCTTCCGGCAGAACAACATCGGCGAGCGTCTGCGGACCGTTCTCCTTGAGCTGCGGTCCCCAGACGGCGAGCTTCTTCTCCACATTCGCCTTGATGCCCGCGAGCGTCGCGGACGCCGCCAGCACCTTGGCATTCGGGAAAGCCTCGCGCACCGGCTTCAGGCTGAAATAATAGTCGGGATCGGATTGGCTGATATAGATGGTGGTGAGCTTCTTGCCACTCGCCTTGATCGCCTCGACGAGCGCGCGTCCGTCCGGATAGGAGAAGCCGCCGTCGATCAGTACCGCCTCGGTCGGACCGGAAAGCAGGACGGGCGCACGAAAAAATCCATTGGGGCCTGCGGGAAAATGTTTCCAGCTCAGCTTGGCCTCCGCGGCATGGCCGACGTCGGCGGCCGCGAATAATGCGGCGGCACCCGCGGCAAGGCTGGTCTTCATGATCCGTCTCCTCGACAACATGGCTCTCTCCATTGAACTCTGCAGGGAAATCAGTTTGGGTGATCAGGCGGCACGAAGTTGTGCGGCCAGCAGATCGAACCGCCCGAACAGCATGCTGCCGTCGAGCAGCCTCCGCCCGGCGCCCTCGCCGACCACCAGAGCCGGCACGCCACCGGCCCCAAATCGCGTCATGTCGGCGCGCGCGGCCGCGATCCGCGCCTGGTAAGCCGCGATCAATGCATCGTCAGGCGCCCGCACGCGGCGTGCCGCATCGGCCAGTTGCGCGCCCTCGAGCACGTCGGCGACGACTTGAAGGCTGGAATTGTCGCGGCCATCGACGTAGCGGGCGCGCTGCAAGAGCTTGAGCGCCTCGAGCTCACGGGCCGGACCACCCAGGCCCACGGCGACGACGCCAAGGGTCGCTGCCGCCGAGTCGAACAGGCTGCCGGTATTGCCGAGAATGCCGGTGCGATAGGCCTCACTGAACGGCTGGCCGGTCAAGCGTGCGATGCGCTGGTCGTTCTGCCAGGCATAGGCGGCAAAATGCTGGTCCATGGTCCGCGCCGCAGGGCCCGCAAACAGGCCGGTCGGTGCCAGCACCAGGGTGGCATCGCCGTGCGCGGCAAGCTGCTCCAGCACCGGCGAGGCGCCGTAGCACCAGCCGCAGAGAGGGTCGAAGAGATAGGTGATTTGCATGATTTCGGGCCGCCAATGTTCGATGCAGAGAAACCTAGCGGCCGATCATTATTTGATAAATATCAGATAATGGTACATATTGTTTGTTATTAGCTAACAATGGCGACGACCGCATGGAAGCGATCAACCTCAACCGCCTCGCTTATTTCGCAGCCGTGGTCGATGCCGGCTCGTTCACACGCGCTGCCGAGCGCCTCGGCATCACCAAGACCGTCGTCAGCCAGCAGGTGGCACGGCTCGAAGCAGAATTGAAAACGGCTTTGCTGCTGCGGACCACCAGGAGGGTCGAGCCGACCGAAGCCGGCCGGTTGCTGCATGCCCGTTGCGTCATGATCCTGCGCACGGCGGAAGATGCCGTCGACGAGCTCGCGCAGACCAATGCCGAGCCGATGGGCATGCTGCGGGTCGCCGCGCCGAACGACTATGGCGCAACGATGATCGCGCCGCTGGCGGCGAAGTTTGCGCGAAAATATCCCGCTTGCAGTGTCGAGCTGATCCTGTCGGACACGCGAACGGACCTCCTCGCTAACCAGATCGACCTGTCGATCCGGGTCGGCTGGCTGAACGATTCAAGTCAGCAGGCCAGGCGGATCGGATCGTTTCGGCAATTGCTGGTGGCCGCACCGGACGTGGCAGCGGCGTTCCGGAGCAAGACGCCCGACGAGCTTGCGGCTCTGCCGTTCATTGCCAACGGCGCGCTCGACGAGCCGCTGGTCTGGCGCTTCACCAGACGCGATATCGACAGCCGCACGATCCGCATGCGGCAGTCGATCTCGATCAACACGACGCCTGCGGTGCTGGGCGCAGCCCTCGCCGGCGGCGGACTCTGCGTGCTGCCCGACTACCTGGTCGCGGAGCATTTCAAGTCCCGCCGGCTGGTCCATGTCCTGCCATCCTGGAGCTTGCCGGCCGGCGGGATCCATGCCGTGTATCCCGCGGCCCGGTTCCGGCCGCCGAAGATCACGGCGTTCGTGGCCATGCTGGTGCAGGAAGGCCGCGTGCTCGCCAGCAAATTTCCGGAATGAAAAAATTTCCGGAATGACACATGCGCGCCTGTTCACGCCGCCGATCGATCCGGCAGGCCGCCCCGCAGAGCGTCAAGCAGGCGCTGCTCGCGCTCGATCCGGGCGCGATAGAGCTCGCGTTCGCTCTCGCTTCTGGCACCGGCCAGCAACACGCGATAGTGCCCGATCACCTTCTCGCTGCCGCTGATGAGGAGGTTGCGGACGTCACTCATCGTTCCACTCCGGTCGTGGCAATCGCCGATGGCGCGTTTGGAACGGTGAATGCGGCCGGGAAGGCATCGGCGGCGAGAGCCTCGAGCGCGGTCTGCTCCTCGGCGAGGCGTCGTTCGATAAACTGGCGCTCAATGTCCGACAGCTCAGTCTTGAGCAAACGTCGATAACGAGAGAGGTTGTTGCGGTGCGCGCGGATGCGGGCGAAATCCTGATCGAGCATCGTCGTCACTCCTGACGGTCTTTCACGGTCCTTTTCGAATTAGCGGTGTCGGAAGAAGCATCTTCCGGCGCAAAAAATATTCAGGCTTGTTTTGCTGTCAAGATCCTCTTTCGCCGCTTCCTTGACGCCGCCGGGCCCCGAAAAAAATTTTGCGCGTCCCTCTTGCAAGGGACTTGTGGCGCTCTAAGTCGTTTTTCGCCGCGAGAGCGGTGTGCCGGATGCCCGATCGGGTCCGGCGCGGGCGCCGGGTCGGGCTTCTTCGGATCCGTTCCCGTTTCCTGACTGGCGCTCCTTCGTATCCATCTTGCTCTTTGGAGGACTTGGTATGAGGACCACCTTTGACTTCGCGCCGCTGTGGCGCTCCACCATCGGCTTCGATCATCTGGCCGACCTCGTCGACAGCACGCTGCGCCAGGCGGGCGAGGACAATTATCCCCCCTACAACATCGAGCGCTCCGGCGAAGACCAATACCGGATCACGCTGGCCGTGGCGGGCTTTGGCGTCAACGACATCAGCGTGACCGCCGAACAGAACGCGCTCACCATCGAGGGCCGGAAGCCGGACAGCGCCGCGCGCGAATATCTCTATCAGGGTATCGCCGCGCGTCCGTTCCGCCGCGTGTTCAATCTCGCCGACTACGTCCAGGTCAAGCAGGCCGCTTTCCAGGACGGTCTCCTGGTCATCGATCTCCTGCGCGAGATTCCGGAGGCCATGAAGCCGCGCCGGATCCAGATCGCGGGTGCTGCGTCACCGCAGATCGAGCAGAAGAAAGCGGCTTAGGCCGGTCGAACGCGTTCGACAGCGACGACCATGGCGGATGGCGACCGATCGCCATCCGCCGATCGGACCATCCCTTCGAAAGGAGTGTAGAGGGAGACAAGTGATGACCAATGCCAATGCGACCATTGGCGGTGTCGGCGCGCTGTTCCATCCCGCTGCGCATCATGCTTCGCCGAGCGCCGTCCTCGACGATGGCAAGCTCTCGACAGCGGAGAAGCGGATCATATTGTCGTCGTGGGCTTCGGACATGTACGCCGTCGAATCCCATCCCGCGCTGCGTGAGATTCCCGGCATGGATCGGCCGATCCGGCTTGCGGACATCCTCACCGCGCTGCGCAAGCTCGATGACGACGACGACCCGCCGCCCGGCGGCGGCGTCCCGATGCGGCTGCGGCGGCCCTGGGCCGCCGCAACGCCGTAATCGAGACCAGCCAAAGGATCTGTACAAGGCCGGCTTCGCCAATTTCAGGGAAGCGGAGCTTCTGGCTGGGGCGGGAGGGATCGAACCTCCGAATGGCGGAATCAAACTCAGTTTGATTATCTAACGGTTTCAAGGCGCGTTTGGAAAAAATGGCCAAAACGCCTCTAGCAATTCCAATAACTTGGCGGACGTTTCCAAATAAGGAAGCAACCTTCACAGGGAGGATCAGTCCCGAAAAACCTGAGGCAGCAGATTCTCCCTTTGTCGGGACGACGGCGAGCAGGAGAGCAGTGGCTGCAGATGCTACAATTACCGACATCCCAAACAGACGGAGTGGGCAAACCGGCGGCTAGCTCTTTGATTCGCGGACTCGTCGACCTTGTCGGGCAGGCCGCACGTTAATCTTTGCAAGTTCGCGACGCTCGGCGTCCGACAACTGCCAATCCTCGCACTGACCGCAGAGCTGCCAGAAGACGTCATATAACTTGCTTCGAGCGACCTTGACGATTTCGGTGTCGTCGAAGTCGCGAGAGTTCAGGAAGATTGGCAAGGCAAAACTGGTCTGATCGCTTTCGAATTGAAACGTCAAACGGATGTCCTCGGCTCGTTCGTTCGGCGAAATCATCTCGATGCGTGCGACGCTTATCTTGAATTTGCCCATTGCCTCACCGGGTCGACTTTGATCGATCCTTCCATATGAAATATCACTTGCCACGGGCCAGTTCTTCCTGCCGCCATGGTCGCCGCCTCGGCTTGATCTCGATCGAGATCAGCACCAATGCAGCCGCGACAATCACCAGAATGCCAGCGAGGCTGAGCGCGATCTGCATCGCTAGCTCATCGGAGATGCTGGACAGGGCGATGTGGCTGGCAGGCGCCAGCAGAACGCCGCGCTTTCGATCTCCACCGTCATCCGCCGCGTGTAGGCGCTCGGCGCGGCCACATCCCCCTCAAGGTCGACACGTGCATCATTCTCTGGACGCCATCGCGTCGCTTCCTGAGCATCAGATGGATCGATCGAACTGATCGTTACCATCTCGAAGAGCCGCAGAGCGGCGGCGCGCAGGTGCCGGTCAGCGCTGCGGACGACACTGCTTCGATCGCCGCCCGCGTACCGCCGACGTCAATCAAGCTTGCATGAACGGTGCGCCTCTTTTGCTCGAATTGCTATCCCATTCTCGGGCTTGTCGAATCATTGACGAGATGCCTGCTCGAGTTCGATCGGGCAGGCGAGCACCGTCCCATCGTCTCCTGCTCTCTCGCTCAACGCGCGGAAGAGCGGCAGCCTCCTCGGCGACAGGATCTCAGACGGACAGCCTGTCTTACCATCCCGCAGCGAATCCCATGGATCGACAGAACGGAACCAGCGCCGAGCCGCGATTGCCGTGGTTCTGTCTGTCAGCACCCAGGCGGGTCGGTTGGACGCAGGGCAAAGCCTGTCCGCGCACTGCTTTGGCAATCTTATTTATGCCTGAGGCTCGTTGTTCGGCCCTTCGATCCCCATATATCCAAGTCTACCCTGGTCAGCCGTCGAGATTGGCCGGAGCGCGCGGAGACTTCCAACGAAAGGGCTCTGCATATGTTCAAATCTCAGCAGCATCGCGCAAGAACAACCGCGTCCGGCGAACTCGTCAAGGGTTCGACCAGCGCTGAGGAAAGCCACAAATTCAAGAGCTGGCGTGCCGGCTTCGTCTTGTTGACGGCGCACGGGCACAAGAATGAAGTCGGTCGCAACGAGCTGCCTTCAGCAAAGGATACGCCTAGCAATGCGAGATCGGGCGCCGCCGCTCTGTCGCGGTGGGAGAACGAGGGAGGCTCAGTTCGCGACGAACTGCCGACGTGACTAAACGCGGAAAAGTTGGAGGACTCGCCGCGTTCAACCGGCAACATCCTTTTATCGAGGTTCTGTTCTCGGACATTGCGGAAAGTGGCGAGGCCTTAGATCTAAGTGAGCTCGTGCGAGAGGTTTTGCCGGCATTTCACAGGCTGACTTGAGATCTGCACCGCGAGCTTGCCGCGAAAAAAAAGCACCGCCGAACAGGACTCGGTCGTGATATCAAGTGGGCTGATGTCACGCGTTTGGCCCGGCGCTTGGTTTGGCCGCGCGGGATCAGTCCTTCCGGTCTATCTCGGATTTGTCGCGCAGAACCGCGTTCAGAAGCGCGCTATGAACCTCGATCTTTCCATTGTAGCTGATGAAGCCGAGCTTGCGGAACTTGTTCATGAAGAAGCTAACCCGTGATCGGGTCGCACCGATCATCTCGGCCAGCGTTTCCTGGCTGATGTTGACGCCAATGGGCTGAGAGCTGGCTTCCTTGCCGAAATTGGCCAGCAGAAGCAACAGGCGCGCCAAGCGTTTCTCGCTCGAATTGAAGAGTTGGTCGATCAGGTCTTCTTCAATCCGGCTATTGCGCGCGAGCAAATAAGCCATGAACAATTGAGAGAACTTCGGCTTGCCTTCGAGCGCTGCAATCATCGCCGTCTTCGATATTCTCGTGATGACACAGGCCTCCGTTGCCGTGGTAGTGGCAATACGCAATGGATACCATTGAGGCAGCCCTCGCCAAAGAATTGTCCCGGCTCCAGAATCCCGACGACGCTTCCTTACCTTGGTCCGAAACGACCGTTAGCTTGATCTTTCCCTCTTGAATATAGAATACCGCGTCCGCGACATCTCCCTGCGCGAACACGTTCTGACCTTTGCCAAATTTCGAAATCGATTTTGCTAGAGGCGGGCGCGTCACTGCGCAGATTTCCGCCGCGCGACTTGCCTGACTATCCACGCAGCTCCACAGCTTTGTTGCTACCAAGCGATTCGGCACAAGCCTTTGCAACCGCCGAGTTTGGCTCAGTGCTTCCCGGCATCGTGGCCCAACCGCCTTTTTCGACGAACTTGCTCTGATCCCATGCATAGGTCGCCTTCTTCATTTCGACCAGGTTCGCCGACGCATCAGCGGCTTGTCGAAACTTCTCAACGCAGATGGGTGTGAGAGCTGCGACGACAGCCGTAGCAGCACTATTCTTCGCGATGGTCTCGGCGGACCCACCCGTCACCCAGCCGCCCCAGCCGAACCCCACGATTGCCAGAGCAATCGCTCCGGCCACAGCTCCCCACAGTGCCGGCCGCACGGCAGCTTTTGTCTCCCTGGAGATTTCCATGATTTTCACCTTGAGTCAGAGGTATGCTGAGCTTCACCCGTTAAGGAGGCTAGACACGTCGAGCGATCGGCGTCTGTACCAAATTGCTCACACAGCGCGTGCGGACACTCGTTGGATGGCCTGGATGCATCTAATCCGGTCGGTTCGCTGCAGTCAGCGCCTGCGGCTGGCGCCTTATGTGGCGAGTATCTGTCACGCGATGCGCCGGAGCTACACGGCCTTTGTGAGATTCCCGGCTCTTTGCAGTTGAGCGCGGCGGTGCCCAACATTTTCGCCCGCTTTGTTCAAGGGGGCGCCCTAATTTCCGGTTCCGCGGGTCCTAGGAAACGGCCTCAGTGCGGGTGGCATCTGAGGCCGCTTGAAACCTTCCGCCGGGCATTGGGCAAAATGTCGACCGGTCGGCCGGCTTTGCTTTCGGAGATAAGTCACCGATTGCTGAGGACCAAGAACTCCCAAGGTCAATCGTTCCGTCCATTTGAAATATTGAGTGTCCTGACCAGGACTGGACTGAATATTCGAAAGGCTCGGGGTTGCCGCCTCCGCCAGACGTTATGAAATGAAAGAGGCCGCCAACTGGGGCGGCCTAGTACTCGTCCTTGTCGCTGTGATGAAGGTTGAAAGCTCGATCGTACCTGTCGCGGGCTTCGGTACCAATGCTGTATCGGCCGGGCCACCATGAATGTGGTGGACTGTAGTTGTCCTTCTCAGCGTCTTCTTTAGCTTTTTCGTCCAGTTTTTGAGGCGTCCAAAACGACATTGATTGATCTTTACCCACACCTTGGTCCTCCAAGTGGGACGACAATCCTCGTCCAGAGCTAATTTGACTCCTGGCCAATTCAAGTTAGGAGACTTGACCTTGAGATTGGCAATTCAACTCGGTGCCGGACGCAGAGCTAAAGGCGTTTGGCCACGACGATCACCCGAACGTGGGCAATCTGATCGGCTATTCCCATCGCAAGCTCGGCAATTCCAAGTTCTCGGAGGGCTGGTACGAGCTCAGGCTGAAAGCCGTACTGACGTGTCAGTATTGCGGCCTCTGGCAAATTGAGCAGGGCAACCGCGACCAGGCGCAAGAAAATGCAGAAAGGCCGGCATCGCTGCCGGACCTTTCTTTTTCTTTGAACGCTGCACTTAGAAATCCATACCGCCCATGCCTCCCATGCCGCCGCCACCCGCGGGCACGCCGCCGCCGGCGTTCCTCTTCGGTACCTCGGCCACCATGGCTTCAGTGGTGATCAACAGAGCCGCGACCGAGGCCGCGTTCTGGATCGCCACGCGAACCACCTTGGTCGGGTCGATGATGCCCTTGGCGACCAGGTTGCCGTACTCACCAGTCTGCGAGTCGAAGCCGTAGGAGTACTGCTCCTTTTCCAGGATCTTGCCGACGATGACCGAGCCGTCTTCACCGGCGTTGATCGCGATCTGGCGAGCCGGAGCCGACAGCGCCTTGCGCACGATCTCGACGCCGGTCTTCTGGTCATCGTTCTTTGTGCGCAGCCCCTTGAGATGCTCGGAGGCACGCAGCAAGGCGACGCCGCCGCCCGGCACGATGCCTTCCTCGACCGCAGCCCGGGTCGCATGCATCGCGTCATCAACGCGATCCTTGCGCTCCTTCACCTCGACCTCGGTCGCGCCGCCGACGCGGATCACCGCGACGCCGCCAGCGAGCTTGGCAAGACGCTCCTGGAGCTTCTCACGGTCGTAATCCGAGGTGGTCTCCTCGATCTGCGCCTTGATCTGGGCCACGCGCGCCTCGATGTCGGCCTTCTTGCCGGCGCCGTTGACGATCGTGGTGTTCTCCTTGTCGATCATCACCTTCTTGGCGCGACCGAGCATGTTGAGCGTGACGTTCTCGAGCTTGATGCCGAGATCTTCCGAGATCGCCTGGCCGCCGGTCAGGATCGCGATGTCCTGCAGCATGGCCTTGCGGCGATCGCCGAAGCCCGGAGCCTTGACGGCCGCGACCTTCAGGCCGCCACGGAGGCGGTTCACGACGAGGGTGGCAAGCGCCTCGCCTTCGACGTCTTCTGCGATGATAATAAGCGGCTTGCCGCTCTGTACGATTGCTTCCAGGAGCGGAAGCAGTTCGTTCAGGCTGGAGAGCTTTTTCTCGTAGATCAGGATATAGGCGTCGTCCATTTCAACGCGCATCTTGTCGGCGTTGGTGACGAAGTAGGGCGAGATGTAGCCGCGGTCGAACTGCATGCCCTCGACGACCTCGAGTTCGGTCTCGAGCGATTTGGCTTCCTCGACGGTGATGACACCCTCGTTGCCGACCTTCTTCATGGCGTCGGAGAGGAACTTGCCGATCTCCGCATCGCCGTTGGCCGAGATGGTGCCGACCTGGGCGATCTCCTCGTTCGAGGTGACCTTCTTGGAGTTCTTGACGAGGTCGGCGACCACGGCGTCGACTGCCAAGTCGATACCGCGCTTGAGATCCATCGGATTCATGCCCGCGGCAACCGCCTTGGCGCCCTCGCGCACGATGGCTGCGGCCAACACGGTCGCGGTGGTGGTACCGTCGCCTGCGGCGTCGGCCGCCTTCGAGGCCACTTCACGCACCATCTGTGCGCCCATGTTCTCGAACTTCTCTTCGAGCTCGATTTCCTTGGCGACGGTGACGCCGTCCTTGGTGATCCGGGGAGCACCGAACGACTTGTCGAGGACCACGTTGCGGCCCTTCGGACCGAGCGTGACCTTTACCGCGTTGTTGAGAATTTCGACGCCGCGCAACATGCGGTCACGGGCATCGACGCCGAATTTGACTTCTTTGGCTGACATAGTGGTCTCCGTTTTCAACCGGTCAGATCCCAAAGACCCGCGCAACTGGCGAGCTCTCGAGGGATGAGATTTGAATTGCGGGCCTCATCCTTCGAGAACCCGGCTACGCCGAATCCCAGGGTAAGGAAAACTGACTGGCGCTTACGCGGCCTTCTTCTTGGCAGCGGGCAGATCAGTGAGAACGCCCATGATGTCGCTCTCCTTCATGATCAACAGCTCCTGGCCGTCGATCGTGACCTCGGTGCCCGACCACTTGCCGAACAGCACGCGGTCGCCGACCTGCACGTCGATCGGGATCAGCTTGCCGGCTTCGTCGCGGCCGCCGCGGCCGACGGCGGTGACTTCGCCCTGGGAGGGCTTCTCCTTGGCGGTGTCCGGAATGATGATGCCACCAGCGGTCTTGTCTTCGGCCTCAATGCGCTTGACCACGACACGGTCATGGAGCGGACGGAATTTCATGCGATTCTCCCTGGCTTTTTTGATTGTTTCTGGATTGGCAGTCGTAACGAGCTACGTGCTCGTAACCGGAGTCTTCCGCGTCCATCAAGACGTCAGTCTTCATTTCAAAAATTAGCGGCGATCAGATCGTAAGAACCCCTGCTGCCGCGGACGTACACCCTGGCAGCGGCGGCACAGATCACATCACGGTTGGAATCGAATGCGTTCAGGAAACCCGTTTCATTGGGGTGAGCGTCCGGTTGAAGTCGCCTCAGCGCGTCTTCCTCTATGAAAAACGATGCCTCTAGCGCGCTATCGTATCCCCAAAAACGCACGGCATGCCGCGTTCGGTCATATGA
Source organism: Bradyrhizobium sp. TM102 (assembly GCF_009176685.1). Lineage (NCBI taxonomy): Bacteria > Pseudomonadati > Pseudomonadota > Alphaproteobacteria > Hyphomicrobiales > Nitrobacteraceae > Bradyrhizobium > Bradyrhizobium sp. TM102. Next base: position 6,098,495 of record NZ_AP021855.1, read on the forward strand.
ACGACTATAATTTGGAAACTCGATCATGGTGGGTCCGATCAAGTCCGCGCAAGGGCAAAAGATGTCGAAAGCGATCAGGCTGCGCTAAGCTGTAAATGGCTACTCTGGAATCGGACTACAACCTGCCCACGACATTAAGTTATGACCAGCCTCGCTATTCGGCGGAGCGTCACCATCCCCTCATATCACCGAGCATCCCTGGCTATTATCGGTGACTGAGAGTGTTGCGCTCCCGCCGTTTTGAAAAGGCGGTTCCAAAGGTCGAATATCGATAGATTCAGTGTTAGTGGGTGGCTCGTACCTCCGGTATTGCTGCCGATCTTTTTCGGGCTGTTGATCGTCGCTGCAATAGTTATTCAATGGTAGTCCCCCTCGGCGGACCCGCGCCATCGACTCAAGCCAACAGCGAGTTGGCTCCGATGAAATGACTAACGAGCTGAATGTCAGGGCGGCGGCCCTTGGTGCGATCCTTTCACAAGCTACGACCGTCACGCGTACTGCGCTCAATCCAACAGGTGATCAGCTCGTCCTTAGGGACCGAGCGATCGTTGTGCGAAAATCGCGGACACCGTCCGGTGACCGATTTCGAGTTTCTGGAAGATGTTGTGAGTGAATCGTGGCGAACAAAGATAGCGAGGTCTCCAACGGACGGCGGAATCCACCTTTTCCAAATGGAGCAACGGCGACGGCAATTAATCGAGCAACATCAACTGGCTGGGGCGGGAGGGATCGAACCTCCGAATGGCGGAATCAAAATCCGCTGCCTTACCGCTTGGCTACGCCCCAACAGGCGACCTGGGGCCGGCGGAAGAACTGGCTACCGCAGATTCCCTTGGTCGCAGCCGGTCTATAGGGAGCGGCGCAGCATTTCAACCGCCTGGAGGGGCAAAATACCACAGCCCCGGGATCGGCCGCGCTACACTCTCTTTATGGGCCCGCGACGGCCCCGTTCTGACCGCCACCGTCCGGCCCCTCCCGCCCCATTGAGACCTCCCCCATTTCATGGGAATAGGGCGCCAAGACCTATCCACGGGAGTGAGCCATGACCTACCGCGCGCCGATTTCTGACATGCTGCTGTCGCTCAATCACGGCGCCGGCCTCAAGGCTGCGGTGGAGGCCGGTCATTACGGCGATTTCGACGCCGACATCGCCGCGGCCGTGCTGGAGGAAGCCGGCAAGTTCGCAACCGACGTCCTGGCCCCGCTCAACAAGGTCGGCGACGAGCACGGCATCAAGCTCAGCGACGGCAAGGTGACGACCGCGCCGGGCTGGCCGGACGCCTACAAGCGCTGGACCGAGGGCGGCTGGAACGCGGTGTCCGGCCCGGAGGATTTCGGCGGCCAGGGCCTGCCGATCGCGATCAATGCTGCGTGTACCGAGATCTGGAGCGCCTCGAACCTCGCCTTCGGCCTCTGCCCGCTGCTGACGGCGTCGGCGATGGAGGCGCTGGACGCGCATGGCAGCAGTGAGCTGAAGAAGATCTATCTCGAAAAGCTCGTCTCCGGCGAATGGACCGGCACGATGCAGCTCACCGAGCCGCAGGCCGGCTCCGACGTCGGCGCGCTGCGCACCCGCGCCGAGAAGCAAGCCGACGGCACCTATCGCATCAAGGGGACGAAGATCTTCATCACCTATGGCGAGCACGACATGACCGACAACATCGTGCATTTCGTGCTGGCGCGTCTGCCCGATGCGCCCGCCGGCACCAAAGGCATCTCGCTGTTCCTCGTGCCCAAGTTCATGGTCAATGCAGACGGCTCGCTGGGGCAGCGCAACGACATCTATGCGAGCGGCGTCGAGCACAAGCTCGGCATGCATGCCTCCCCCACCTGCACCATGACCATGGGCGATCATGGTGGCGCCATCGGCTTCCTCATCGGCGAAGAGAACCAGGGCATGCGCTGCATGTTCACGATGATGAATCAGGCGCGCCTTGGCGTCGGCCTGGAGGGCGTCGGCGTCGCCGATCGCGCCTATCAGCAGGCTTTGTCCTATGCGCAGGAGCGCAAGCAGGGCCGCGCCGTCGGCAGCAAGAGCGACGGCTCGGACGCGATCTTCGTGCATCCCGACGTCAAGCGCATGCTGATGCGGATGCGGGCGCAGACCGCCGCCGCGCGCACCATCTGCTACGCGACCGCGGTCGCGATCGACGTCTCGACGCGCGCCAGGGACCCCAAGGTGCGTGCAGATGCCGCCGCGCGCGCGGCGCTGCTGACGCCGATGGCCAAGGGCTATTCCACCGACATCGGCAACGAGGTCGCCTATCTCGGCGTGCAGGTGCATGGCGGCATGGGCTTCATCGAGGAGACCGGTGCGGCCCAGCATTATCGCGATGCCCGCATCACCGCGATCTACGAAGGCACCAACGGCATTCAGGCGATCGACCTCGTCACGCGCAAGCTCGCGGCCAATGGCGGCGCTGCCGTCTGGGCGCTGCTCGACGAGCTCGCAGCGACGGTGAAGAAAGTCGAAGCGTCGAACGATCCGGCTTTTGGCACCACGGGCGTCAAGCTGCGCGAAGCGCTGGAGGCCTTGACGCGCACCAGCAAATGGCTGCTGGAGCGCGTGACGTCCGCGCCGAACGAGGCGCTTGCCGGCGCGACACCCTATCTGCAGCAGTTCGGCTCAACGCTCGGCGGCTGCCTGCTCGCCTCCGAGGCGCTCGCCGCCAAGGCCGACGGCAACACGGACGCCGCGCGCTACGTCTCGCTGGCACGCTTCTTCGCCGAGAACATCAGTGTGCAGGCCGGCGCGCTCGAGCGCACCGTGACCGAGAGCGCGGAATCGGTCGCGGCGGCGGATGCGGTGCTGCTGGGGTGAGCTGCTTACCGAGTACACGGATGCGTAGGGTGGGTTAGCCGTAGGCGTAACCCACCGCTTGTGCCGCTGCGTGAACAAAAGAGGTGGTTAGCCCTGCAGATGCGCTTTGCGCGTCTGCAAGGCTAATCCACCCTACGAACTCCGGGCTACGAAGCGACCGTCTTCCTGCCCTGCCCCGGCCGCCACAACACGATGCCCGCCGCCACGAGATCCAGCACGACGCACATCGCAAACGCCATCGTGTAGTTGCCCGTCAAGCTGCGCACGAGGCCGACGATGCCGGGGCCGAAGGCGCTGACGATGCCGCTGATCGAGGTGCCCAGTCCCATTGCGGCGGCGAAGGCGGCGGCGCCGATCTCGCGCTGGATGATCAAGGGCGGAAACGTGATCATGTTGCCGATCGAGAAGCCGTAGACGGCGCAGCACACCAGCAGCACGGTCGGGCTCGTGCTCTGCACGAGAACGAACAACGCCGCCGCCTGGCTCGTCATCGACGCCGCGCAGGCGAGCCGGGGATCGAGCCGGTCGACGAACAGGCCGAGCGACAGGCGGCCGACCACCGCCATCGCCGCCATGATGGTGACCGCGCCGCCTGCGGCCGGGCGGCCGATCAGCGGCTCGAGAAAACTCACCTGGTGGATGATGAATCCCATCTGCGCCAGCAGTGCGATCGCGATCGGCAGCACCATGGTCCAGAACGCCGCGTTGGCGAGCAGCGCTTTGCGGGAATGACTTGGCGCGGCCGCGCTCTCGCCGGAAGGGCGTCCGCCCGAAGCCGGCGAGGTCCCGGCAGGCCAGCCGATGAAGGTCACGACCACCGGCAGCACCAGCACCATCATCGCGAGCGTGGCCGCCAGCATGGCGGAGCGAAATCCGATGCTGCCGGTCAACGACAGCAGCAGCGGAACGAGGATGATGCCGCCGCAGGTCGCGCCGTTGAACGCGAGGCTGAGCGCGAGCCCGCGCCGGCGTTCGAACCAGGAATTCAACACGGTCGCGATCACCACGGTGCCCATGCCGGTCCAGCCGACCGACATCAGCGCATAGGCGAGATACAGCTGCCAGGGCGTCTGCATCAGCGCCAGCAGCACCGTCGAGGCGCCGAGCGCCGCCAGGCCGCACAGGATCAGCGACCGCAAGCCGATGCGGGCGAGCAGATCGTCGGTGAAGATGACGAGGACGGAGGTCAGGAGAAACGAGAAGGTGCTGGCCGCGGAGACCAGCGTGCCCGGCCAGCCATGGGCGCGCTGCAGCTCGGCGAGATAGACGCCCTGGCCATACAGGCCGAAGCCGAACATGAAGAAGGCCATCAGGAAGCAGGCCAGCACGACGCGCCAGCCGCGGTAGTGCAGCGAGGATTCGTCGACGCGGGTTGCGGCAATCATCAATCGGGCAATCGGGTCACATGGAACCGCGCGGGATCGTGCACCACAACCACCGGTTTTTCAAATGAAACATTGTAGCCAATTGTTGCGGCGCGTTGGCGTCGAAAAGGTTGACTCAGCGCATTGGCACGCCTGCGGGATCATGTAGGCTGATGCTCGGCGAGACTCGCGAAGCGGCGAGCATCGCGGCGCGCGCAGGGGGCTCTCATGCCGAATGGCAATATCGTCGTCACCGAAGAGCGCGGAACGCGTGTCATCACCCTGCGCCGCCCGGGCAAGAAGAACGCGATCACCCAGGACATGTACCGGGAGATGAGCCACGCGATCGACACCGCGCAGAACAACCCCGACATCCGCTGCATGATCATCACCGGCGGCTCAGGCGTGTTCACCGCAGGCGATGATATCGACGATTTCATGCGCGCCGACACCGCACGCCCCGAGACGTTGTCGGAAGGCGCCAAGTTTCTCTATTCGCTCGCCCTCAACGTCAAGCCGATCATCGCCGCCGTCGACGGCGCCTCGATCGGCATGGGCACCGTGATGCTGTTTCACTGCGACTACGTGCTGGCCTCGAACGCTGCGACCTTCTCCGCGCCCTACATCCATCTCGGCCTGGTGCCGGTCGGTGCCGCCAGCCTCTTGATGCCGAACACGATGGGATATCAGCGCGCCTTCGCGATGCTGGTGATGGGGCGAACTTTTTCCGCCGCGGAGGCTCACGCGGCAGGCTTCGTCAACGCCGTGGTGTCGCCCGGACATACCGAGGTCGAGGCGCGCAAGGTGGCGCGCGAAATCTGCCGGCTGCCGGCCGAGGCGGTCGCAACCTCCCGCAAATTGCTGCGCGCGCCCGCCGAAGAGCTCACCCGCCGCATCGACCAGGAAGGCCATCTGTTCGGCGAGCGGCTCAAGTCGGAGGAAGCGGTGGCGGCGTTCAATGCGTTTGCGAACCGGAAGAAGAAGTAGCGGCGCTCTTCCCCTTGTGCGAGACGGGCGATGGTCTGTCTCCGCGAGTTCGGCACCGTAGGGTGGGCAAAGGCGCACTTGCGCCGTGCCCACCATCAATCCCGAAGTCACGAGAGGCCGTGGGCACGCTTCGCTTTGCCCACCCTAAGATACTGAGGTCGGGAAGAAGGCCTGCACGTTCACGACAATCCTTCGTGAAATCTTCGCGCGGACCGACTAATCTTGTTCCATGCGATACCGATCCATCCTCGCCGCCCTCACTCTCGCCTTCGCCCTCCCCGCCTCGGCCCAGACCGCCGCGCCGGTCGAGTTGCGCGTGCTCGCGATCAACGATTTTCACGGCAATCTGCGGCCGCCGCCGGGCGGCATCCGCATCGCCGATCCCGAGGACGGAGCCAGGAAGGTGATGGTGGCGGCCGGCGGCGCCGAATACATGGCGACGCTGGTGAAGCAGCTGCGCGAGGGGCACAAGAACACGATCTTCGTCGCCGCCGGCGACCTGATCGGTGCGAGCCCGTTCCTGTCGGCGATGTTTCACGACGAGCCTTCGGTCGAGGCGCTTTCGCTGATGGGTCTAGCGATCAGCTCGGTCGGCAATCACGAGTTCGACGAGGGCAAGACCGAGCTGCTCAGGATGCAGAACGGCGGCTGCCATCCGGTCGACGGCTGCCAGGGGCCGCATCCGTTCACGGGCGCCAAATTCCGCTATCTCGCCGCGTCCACCATCGAGACCGCGACGGGCAACAGCGTGCTGCCGCCCTACGATATCCGGGAATTCGACGGCATCCCGATCGCCTTCATCGGGCTGACCTTGAAGGAGACCGCGGGCATCGTCTCGCCATCCGGCATCGCCGGGCTCGAATTCCGCGACGAAGCCGCGACGGTGAATGCGCTGGTGCCGCAGCTGAGGGCGCGCGGCGTCGAGGCGATCGTGGTGCTGATCCACCAGGGCGGCGAGCCCGCCGGCGACTACAATGAATGCCCTGCCATTACCGGGCCGATCGTCGACATCGTCAAAAAATTCGACCGCGCCGTCGACGTCGTCGTCAGCGGCCACACCCACCGCGCCTATGTCTGCGACATCGACGGGCGGCTCGTCACCAGCGGCGACAAATACGGCACGCTGGTCACCGCGATCGATCTCAAGCTCGATCCCGTAACCCGCGACATCGTCAATGCCAAAGCCGAGAACGTCATCGTCGCCAATGCCTCGCTGGCGAAGGACACGGAGCAGACCGCGCTGATCGAGGCCTATGACCGGCTCTCGGCGCCGATCGCCAACCGGCCGGCCGGATCGGTGACGCAAACGTTGTCACGCGTGCCGAACGAGGCCGGTGAAAGCGCGCTCGGCAACGTCATCGCGGACGCGCAGCTTGCTGCGACCAGGGACGCCAAGGATGGCAGCGCTGTCATCGCACTCACCAATCCGGGCGGCATCCGCACCGACATCGTCCCGAAGGAGAACGGCGCGATCTCCTTCGGCGATGTTTTCGCCAGCCAGCCGTTCCGCAACCGCCTCGTCACGATGACCCTGACCGGCAACCAGCTCAAGGAGATGCTCGAGCAGCAATGGCTGGACCCGAAGCGGCCGCGGATTCTCCAGGTGTCGAACGGGTTCAGCTATGCCTGGGATGCGTCGAAGTCATTCGGCGAGCGCGTGATCGCCGACAAGATGATGCTCAACGGCAAGCCGATCGAGCAGGCCAGCGGCTACCGCGTCACCCTCAACGATTACCTCGCAGTCGGCGGCGATGGTTTTACCGTCGCCAAACAAGGCACGGCGCCGCAATATGGCGGCTACGACGCGGACGCGCTGTTCGCGTTCTTCCGGGCGCACGGACCGATCGGCCCGCTGCCGCTGAGCCGCATCCTGCGGGTGAATTGATCCGGATCAAACGGGCCAGAATGGGACGACCCTTTGCCATTCCCGTTCAAACGCATAGATTGGGATTTGCATTGCGTTTTGGCGCCGGATGCGCCAAGCGACGTCGAAAGCCCGCATCCATGAGGCCGACCTGATGAGCACGCTTCTCCTTTCCCACAAGGCCTGCCTCGACCATGTCACGCCGCCGGGACACCCTGAAAGGCCGGATCGCCTGCGTGCGGTGGAGGAAGCGCTGTCGCATGAGCGCTTCCAGTTCCTGGTACGCGACCAGGCGCCGGAGGGCGATCTCGATCTCGTCACGCTGTGCCACAACGAGCACTACGTCACCGAGCTGCGCCACATCGCACCGAGCAGCGGGCAGGTCTATATCGACGGCGACACCTCGATGTCCCCTGGCACGTGGGAAGCGGTGATGCGCGGCGTCGGCGGCGCGGTGGCGGCGACCGAAGCGGTGATGGCGGGCGAGCATCGCAACGCCTTCGTCGCGGTGCGCCCGCCCGGCCATCACGCCGAGATCGGCAAGCCGATGGGCTTCTGCTTCTTCGACAACGTCGCCATCGCCGCCCGCCACGCGCAGCGCAAATACGGCATCAAGCGCGCGGCCATCGTCGATTTCGACGTGCATCACGGCAACGGCACGCAGGACATCTTCTGGTCGGACCCGACCGTGATGTACTGCTCGACGCACCAGATGCCGCTGTTTCCGGGCACCGGCGCCACGGGCGAGCGCGGCGACCACGACACCATCGTCAACGCACCGCTCGCCTCCGAGGACGGCGGGCCGGAATTCCGCTCCGCGTTCGAGAATTTGATTCTGCCGCAGCTCGAAAAATTCAGCCCCGAGCTTGTCGTCATCTCCGCCGGCTTCGACGCGCATTATCGCGATCCGCTGGCTTCGCTGAATTTGCGCGCGGAGGATTATGCCTGGGTGACGCGCAAGCTGATGGATCTCGCCGACAAGTCCGCGGGGGGGCGCGTTGTTTCGGTGCTCGAGGGCGGCTATGACCTGCAAGGACTGAAAGAATCTGTTACGGCGCATGTCGGCGCCCTGATGGGCGCCTGACGACGCCCGCCACATTAAGCCCGCAAAACCCGCCTTCACTGCAAGGAAAGCGAATCGGGCAATCGGAAACGGATATGGCCGAAAATACTCAAGTCGACGTCTCCAGGCTTACCTTCGAGCGCGCGATCGAGGAACTCGAAACGATCGTGAAGCGGCTCGAGGACGGCAAGGTGCCGCTCGAGGAATCCGTGACGATCTACGAGCGCGGCGAGGCGCTGAAGCGCCGCTGCGAGGAATTGCTGCGCCAGGCCGAGGCGCGCGTCGACAAGATCACCACCGATGCCAGCGGCCAGGCCACCGGCACCGCGCCGCTGGACGTGCAGTAGGAAAGCCGAGACTTTCCCGCTCAGTCTTCTGATGGCAGCCCCGAAACGTCATCACGTGGCCGCCCGCATCGATTTCACGATCGCACGGCGCTATCCCGCTGAGCGCCGCGGTTCCGTGCAGGCGGATCGGATGCCGCCCCTTCCGGAAATCGGTCCTTCAGGACCAAAAAAAGATCTCATTCAGGCGAAAAAGCCTGCCAGGGGACCCGGCAAGGCTGGAACCCATTGTCCCGGGCCACGGTTAACCACTCTGGCCCGCCGGTTGCATCTGCATACCCCCAATCGGTCCTGCGGGTTGGCTTTGGCCCAAGCTTTGGTGTAAAGCTGCGCGGAGTGTGGCTTTTTGCAAGCCTTGCGTGGGCAGAGAATTCCGACGACAAGCGCTTCAAACTGCTAATGAAATTGGCTGGGACGGACGAAGCCGATCTAAGTGACAGGGATCACAGAGACTGAACCGGAGCGCACTTAAGCTTACCTAAGCTTGAAGACGGGGCCTTGCCCCATGCAGGTGGCTCCGACGGTTTGAGGACTCGCGCTGCGCCGATATTGTGCAAACCCATCGCGCACCGGAATGACCTTCCGGCGCTGACAAATTGGAAATCGCCGTGAACGCATACAGTAAAACGCCGCTTCTCGACACCATCCGGACGCCGGACGACCTGCGCAAGCTCAAGATCGAGCAGGTTCGCCAAGTCGCCGACGAGCTGCGGCAGGAGACCATCGATGCCGTCTCGGTGACCGGCGGTCACTTCGGCGCGGGCCTCGGCGTGGTCGAGCTCACCACCGCGATTCATTACGTCTTCGACACGCCGCGCGACCGGCTGATCTGGGACGTCGGCCATCAGGCCTATCCGCACAAGATCCTCACCGGCCGGCGCGACCGCATCCGCACGCTGCGCACCGGCGGCGGCCTGTCCGGCTTCACCAAGCGCAGCGAGAGCGATTACGATCCGTTCGGCGCGGCGCATTCCTCGACCTCGATCTCCGCCGGCCTCGGCATGGCGGTGGCGCGCGACCTCTCCGGCGGCAAGAACAACGTTATCGCCGTGATCGGTGACGGCGCGATGTCGGCCGGCATGGCCTATGAGGCCATGAACAACGCGGGTGCGATGAACTCGCGCCTGATCGTCATCCTCAACGACAACGACATGTCGATCGCGCCGCCGGTCGGCGCCATGAGCGCCTATCTGTCGCGGCTCTACTCCGGCAAGACCTATCGCACGCTGCGCGATGCGGCCAAGCAGATCAACAAGCGCCTGCCCAAGATCATCGCCAACCGCGCCAACCGCGTCGAGGAATATTCCCGCGGCTTCATGATGGACGGCGGCACGCTGTTCGAGGAGCTCGGCTTCTACTATGTCGGCCCGATCGACGGCCACAATCTCGACCATCTGCTGCCCGTCCTGAAGAACGTCCGCGACATGGAGACCGGCCCGATCCTGGTCCACGTCGTGACGCAGAAGGGCAAGGGCTACGGCCCGGCTGAAGCCTCCGCCGACAAGTACCATGCCGTCGTCAAGTTCGACGTCGCGACCGGCACCCAGGCCAAAGCCAAGCCGAATGCGCCGGCCTACCAGAACGTGTTCGGCCAGAGCCTCGTCAAGGAAGCGCAGAAGGACGACAAGATCGTCGCCATCACCGCGGCGATGCCGTCCGGCACCGGTGTCGACATCTTCAACAAGGCCTTCCCCGACCGCACCTTCGACGTCGGCATCGCCGAGCAGCACGCGGTGACCTTCGCCGCCGGTCTTGCCAGCGAAGGCTACAAGCCGTTCTGCGCGATCTACTCGACCTTCCTGCAGCGCGGCTACGACCAGATCGTGCATGACGTCGCGATCCAGAACCTGCCCGTCCGCTTCGCCATCGACCGTGCCGGCCTCGTCGGCGCCGACGGCGCCACGCATGCCGGCTCGTTCGACAACGCCTATCTCGGCTGCCTGCCGAACATGGTGATCATGGCGGCGGCCGACGAAGCCGAGCTCGTGCACATGGTGGCGACCCAGGTCGCGATCGACGACCGTCCGAGCTCGCTGCGCTATCCGCGCGGCGAAGGCCGCGGCATCGAGATGCCCGAGGTCGGCATTCCGCTCGAGGTCGGCAAGGGCCGCGTGATTCGCCAGGGCAGCAAGATCGCCCTGCTCTCCTTCGGCACGCGCCTCGCCGAATGCGAGAAGGCGGCCGATGAGCTCGCAGCCCACGGCCTGTCGACCACGATCGCCGACGCGCGCTTCATGAAGCCGCTGGATACCGAGCTGGTGCTCAAGCTTGCCCGCGACCACGAGATCCTGATCACGATCGAGGAAGGCTCGGTCGGCGGCTTCGGCTCGCATGTCGCGCAGTACCTGACCGATCAGGGTGTGCTCGACACCGGCATGGTCAAGTTCCGCTCGATGGTGCTGCCCGACGTGTTCCAGGACCACGACACCCCGGCCGCGATGTACGGCCGCGCCGGTCTCGACGCCAAGGGCATCGTCGCCAAGGTGTTCGAGGCGCTCGGCAAGGACGTCAAGGCCGAGACGGTCAAGCTGGCTTGATCGTGGCTTTCTTCACCTCTCCCGCTTGCGGGAGAGGTCGCGACAAAGGCGCGGGTGGGGAAGCGCAGTTTCGCCGCGATTCGAAGCTTGCCTGAATTTCTCCGAAGCAGTCAGTCATGAAGATCTATCTGGCAGGCCCCGACGTGTTCCTGCCGGATGCAATCGAGATCGGCCGGCAGAAGGTCGCGATCTGCGGTCGCTACGGGCTCACCGGCCTCTATCCGCTCGACAACGCCATCGACCTCACCGCGCCCGATGCCGCACGGCAGATCTTTTGCGGCAACGAGGCGATGATGGATGCGGCTGACGCCATCATCGCCAATCTCACCCCGTTCCGCGGCGCAGGCGCCGATCCCGGCACCGTCTACGAGCTCGGCTACATGGCCGGCCGCCGCAAATTGTGCCTGGCCTATTCCAACGACGGCGCCGCCTATGCCGACCGCCTCGGTCGCTTCATGGAGGTCACCTCCGAGGACGGGCGGCTGGTCGATGCGCAGGGGCTGACGGTCGAGGATTTCGGCCTCGTCGACAATCTCATGATGATCCATGCCCTGGAGCTGCACGGCTGCCCGCTGGTGACGCCGGCCGCGATGCCAATCGACGTCTGGCACGATCTGGCCGCGTTCGAGACTTGCGTCCGGATGGCGGCCGCGCGATTGATCGCTACATAAGCGACAAGCCCTGTCCTGGAGAGTCGATTGTCCCCCGCCCGCAAGCGCGCAGATGTATTGCTGGTCGAGCGCGGCCTGTTCGAGAGCCGGGCGCGGGCGCGCGCGGCGATCGAGGCGGGCCTCGTCACCGCCGACGACAAGCCGGTCGCCAAACCGTCGGAGACGATTGCCGAGGACGCCGTGATCCAGGCCGAGCCCGCGCACCCCTACGTCTCCCGCGGCGGCGTCAAGCTCGCCGGCGCGCTGGAGCGGTATCCCATCGAGATCGAGGATCATGTCTGCCTCGACGTCGGCGCCTCCACCGGCGGCTTCACCGAGGTGCTGCTGGCGAACGGCGCGAGCCTGGTGTTCGCCATTGACGTCGGCACCAGCCAGCTGCATGCCTCGCTGCGCGACCATCCCAAGATCGTGTCGATGGAGGCGACCGACATCCGCAGCTATGACGGCAAGCGGCTGCCGGCACGGCCCGATGTCGTCGTCATCGACGTCAGCTTCATCTCGCTGAAGACCGTGTTGCCGGTGGCGCTGTCGCTGGCGGCAGCGCCGATGAGCCTGCTGGCGCTGATCAAGCCGCAATTCGAGGCTGACAGGAAGCACAACAAGAAGGGCATCGTCCGCGACGCCGCCGTGCACCGGGAGATCTGCGACGACATCGCCGCCTTTGCCGCTTCGCTCGGCTGCACCGACATCGAGATCTTCCCCTCGCCGATCACGGGCGGCGACGGCAATATCGAATTCTTCCTGGGCGCGCGCCGTGGTTGAGCGTCTCACCATCGACCATGTCGGCCATCGCGGCGACGGCGTCTGCCTCGACGCCGGCGAAGCGATCTACGTGCCCTACACGCTGGGCGGCGAGACCGTTGAGGTCGATCACGTCGTAGGCAACCATCCCGACCGCCGCAAGCTGCTCGCGGTCGACGTCGCAAGCCGGGAGCGCATCGAGCCGTTCTGTCCGCATTTCGGCGTTTGCGGCGGCTGCGCCATCCAGCACTGGTCGACCGAGCCATACCACGCCTGGAAGCGCGGCATCGTGGTGGAGACGCTGGCGCAGGCCGGCATCGATTGCGAGGTGGCGCCGCTGGTCGATGCTCATGGCGCCGGCCGCCGGCGCGTCACGCTGCACGGCCGGTTCGGCACGCATGACATCCTCAAGGTCGGTTTCTCCGCGACGAGCTCACACGACGTCATCCCGATCCATCGCTGCCCGATCCTCGATCCCGCACTCGACGGCGCGCTCGACGCCGCCTGGGCGCTGGCGGAGCCGCTGACGTCCAAAATGCCGGTGACCAAGCCGCTCGACATCCAGATCACCGCCACCGCCAACGGCCTCGATGTCGACGTGCGTGGCTCCGGCCCGCTGCCGACGCCGCTCGTCACCGCGCTGTCGCGCGTCGCCGAGCAGCACCGCCTGGCGCGGTTGACGCGGCATGGCGAATTGGTGCTGCAACGCCTGGCGCCGACAATAAAGATGGGCCGCGCTGAGGTGACGCTGCCGCCGGGCTCGTTCCTGCAGGCGACCGTCGCGGCCGAAGAGACGCTGGCAGCGCTCGTCGCGGAACGCATCGGCAAGGCCAAGGAGGTTCTCGACCTCTTCTGCGGCGTCGGGCCGTTCGCCTTGCGGCTCGCCGAAAAAGCGCGCGTCACCGCCTATGACAACGACGCCGGCGCTGTCGCAGCGCTGGCAAAAGCAGCGCGCACGCCGGGCCTGAAGCCGATCAAGGCCGAGCCGCGCGATCTGTTCCGCCGCCCCCTGGTGCCGCCGGAGCTGCGCGGCTTCGACGCCGTGGTATTCGACCCGCCGCGCCAGGGCGCGCAGGCGCAGGCGCTGAAGCTCGCCGCGAGCAAGGTGCCCGTCGTGGTCGCGGTGTCCTGCAACGTCGCAACCTTTGCCCGCGACGCGCGGCTGCTGATCGACGGCGGTTACAAGATCGACGCCGTAGTGCCGGTCGATCAGTTCCGGCACACGCCACATGTGGAGCTGGTGGCGCGGTTCAGCCGGTGACGTTGCACGCGCCCGCTCACCCTCGTCCGGGCCGCTATGCTGACGGCTCGAATTGCGGCTGCCATCGCAACAAATAGGACTGCAGCGAGCGCACCGCGATCGCCAGCAGGATGCCGACGAACATCATGACGAAGATCGCGACCATCATCTCGCTGGCATTGGCGCGCGCCTCCGCTTCGATGATGAGCTTGCCGAGGCCGCGCTCGGCGCCGATGAACTCGCCGACGATGACACCGATCAGCGCGAAGGACACCGCCGGCAAAAGCGAAGCGAACACCCAGGCGAGCGCGGACGGGATCACGACGGTACGCAGCACGGTGAATTCGCTGGCGCCGAGCAGACGGGCGGCCGCGATCTGGTCGCGGTCGACGGCGCGCGTTCCCTCGAAGGTATTGAAGAACACCACGAAGAAAACGACGAGCCATGCGGTCGCGATCTTGGAGAGGTCGCCGAGGCCGAAGATCAGGATGACGAGCGGCACCAGCGCAATGCGCGGTATCGAGTTGAGCGCCACGATGTAGGGCCCGAACACGCGGGCAAGGAAGTCCGAACGGCCGAGGATCAGGCCGGCCGCGATGCCGCTCGCTGAGCCGAACAGAAAGCCCCACCAGGTATTCTTCAGCGTGACGAGCGTGGCGAGCCACAGATTGTTGTCGTTGCCCCTGATGCAGGCGGCAAAGCCGCCGGCGTCAGAGAAGCAGCCGAGCCGCAGAAAGCTCTGCCAGATCAGCGACGGCTTGGCGACGAAATAGGGATCGAGGATTTTGGGCACGTAAGCCCTCGGCAGCAGCGCCTTGCTCCATTCGAAGCCCCACTGCCAGATGACGAGCACGGCTGCGAGAATGGCCAATTGCCAGAACAGGATTACGGTGCGGCTGTTGGACATGGTCAATCGGCCCTGGTGCGGCGGAATTCTTCGCCGAGGGAGTGCCAGATGTGAGAATAGAGACGGCCGAATTCGGCGCTCTCGCGCACGGAAACGGGATCGCGCGGCCGCGGGATGGCGACGTCGAAGTCTTCCTTGAGACGCCCGGGCCGGGCCGAAAGCAGGATGATGCGGCTCGCCAGCGTCAAGGCCTCGCCGAGATCGTGCGTCACGAACAGCACGGTCTGCCGCTCGCGCTCCCAGATCTCCAGCAGCGTCTTGTGCATCTCCAGCTTGGTGTGGGTGTCGAGCGCGCCGAACGGCTCGTCCATCAGCAGGATCTCAGGCTCCAAAATCAGCGTGCGCATCAAGGCGACGCGCTGGCGCATGCCGCCGGACAGCATGCGTGGAAAGCTCTGCGCAAAGCCCGAGAGCCCGGCCTTCTCGACCGCCGAAGCGACGCGCCCGGCGCGCTCGGTCTTCGGCAATCCCGCGATCTCCAGCCCATAGCCGATGTTCTGCTCCACGGTTCGCCAGGGAAACAGCGTATCGCGCTGGAAGACATAACCGACCCTGGGGTTGACCTTGCCGGTCTCGACGGTGTCCTGATCGATCAGGATGCGTCCGCCAGAGCGCGGCAACAGCCCCGCGACCATGTTGAGAATGGTGCTCTTGCCGCAGCCGGACGGACCCAGCAGCGCAACGAACTCGCCCTGCTTGACCTCGAAGGAGACGTCATCCACCGCCACGAACTCGCGGCCGGACGCGTTGAAGCGCTTGGCAAGCCCTTGCACGGCAATGCGGACACGCGCTGCCGCTGTGTGATCCTCGTCGCGCGCGAGCGCAAGACCCTGGCCCGGCGCGGCGATCATTTGTACTTCGCCCTGGCTGCCTGGAGGAAGCTCATGTCGACGACATCCTCGTATTTGGTCTCGGGAATATCCGTGCCCTTGCGGTACCAGGGCTTGGCGCCGCGTTCGAACGCGGGCTTGTCGATGACACCGTCATAGGCCCAGGTCGACTTGTCGAAACCGAGCTCGGCGCTGACCGCATCGGGGTCGATGCCCGAGAAATACTTCGGCGTGACCAGCGCCTGCACCTCCGCGAGCGGCGCAGCTTTCACGAACGCCATGGCGCGGTAGATCGCATTGACAAAGGCCTGCACCAACGCCTTGTCCTGCTCGACCGTGTCCTGGAGCGTGTAGATCACGAGCACGGGCAGCGCGCCGCCGAAATCCTTCTCGAACACGCCCGGCTTGGACGTGTCGTAGATCGTCCTGCCAAAGCCCTTCTTTTCGACCTCGACGATCCAGCTCGGCGGCGCCATGATGGCGTCGAACTGCTTGGTCTGGAGCGAGGGGAACATCGTGTTGGGCCCCCCGCCCGCGACCCAGTTCACCCTATCACCGAGCCCGCGCGCCTCGAACACATAGGTGCCGAACACCCAGGTGCCGGAGCCGATGGCGGTGGCGGCAACGATCGGCTTGGCACCGTCAGGCCGCTTGTAGTCGGCAAGCTTCTCGACCGAATTGATCCCGCTGTCGTAGAGGTCCTGCCGGACCATGATGTTGGCGTAGGAGCACACCATCTCGGTGGCGAGCAGGATCTTGCAGGGCTTACCGCGGGCGCCGAGCTGGAGCGGGTGGCTGGCATCGCCGTGCGCGAACAGTGCCTGCCCCGCCGCCAGCGTCTGGCGTCCGAACGTCCCGGCATTGCCGGTGACGAGCTTTGAATCGAGCCCCTCGTCCTTGAAGTACCCCTTCAGCTCCGCAATCATGCCGATGGCGTAGACAGGCGACACCGGTCCGAAGGCGAGCGAGACCTGCTTGCTTTGCGCAAGCAATCGTCCCGGCAACAGCGATGCTCCGGCCAATGCGGAGCCCGCGATCAGCGCCTGGCGCCTGGTAATGCTCATATGCTCCTCCTCCCTTGTCTCTTGTCCGATACGCCGATCGGTCAGGACGGCGCGACCTTGATCGTCCCTGCCTGTCGCAGCGTGTCGATCTCGTCCGGAGACATGCCGATCTCGCTCAGGATCTCGCTGCTATGCTCGCCGATCCCAGGGGGATCATAGCGGTTGGGCAGCCGCCTTCCGTCCATGGAAATCGGCAACAACGGCGTCTTGGCCTCGTTACCGTCGGGCAGCCGAATGGCGGTCAGGCCGCCGGACTGGTTGAGATGCGGATCATCGAAGAGATCGCCGGGCTTGTTGACCGGCGCATAGGGAAGATCGAGCTGCTCGAGGCGCGCGGCAAGATCGGCCTTGTCCCACGGCTTGAAGATCTTCGCGATCTCGGGGATCAGCCAGCCGCGATGATCGACGCGGTCGTTGCTCGTTGCAAAGCGCGGATCAACGAGCCAGGCTTCACGATCGAAGGCGCGGCAGAACGCCTCCCATTGCTCTTCACCGACGATGGTGACGAACAGCTTCGAGCCGTCCCTGGTGTCGAAGAGATCGTAGACCGGCCATGGGCTGTCCTTGATCGAATACGGGATCGACGGCTGGCCGCTGACCACCTCGCACATCATGGCCTGCGCCATCAGGAACACGTTGTTCTCGTACAGCGCGCTCTGGATGTAGCGCCCCCGGCCGGTGCGCTGCCGCTCGGCCAGCGCAGCCTGGATCGCGATCACGCCGAACATGCCGCCCATGACATCGTTGACCGAGGCCCCGGCACGCATCGGGCGGTCAGGCAGGCCGGTCATGTAGGCAAGGCCCCCCATCATCTGCACCACCTCGTCGAGCGCGAGGCGGTTCTCGTAGGGGCCGGGCAGATACCCCTTGAGCGAGCAATAGATCAGGCGCGGCGCGAAGGCCGCGACGCTCTCGTAGTCGAGGCCGATCCGCTTCAACAAGCCCGGCCTGAAATTCTCGATCATGACGTCGCTGCTCTCGATCAGCCTGCGTGCGACGTCCTGGCCTTCCGCGGTCGACGTATCCAGCGCGATGCTGCGCTTGTTGCGGCTGTAGGTGGCGAAGAAACCGGCGGCTGGGCCCTTGAAAGTGCGGGTGCGGTCGCCCTTGGGCGGCTCGACCTTGATCACGTCGGCACCGAGATCGGCGAGGATCAAGCCGCAGCTCGGCCCCATCACCATCTGACTGAACTCGATGACACGAATGCCGGCGAGCGGGCGAAGCTCCGATGCCGTCTCACGCGCAACCGGCGTCATGCCGCGCTCCGCAGGACTTTGGGAATGCCGGCCTCGTGCAGATGCCCCGACAAGTGTTTTGCCGGGATATGGCGGGCGAGAATCTCGCGCGTCTGCATCAGACGGTCGAGGTCGATGCCAGTGGAGAGGCCCATGCGCTCCAGCATGAACACGAGGTCCTCGGTGACGATGTTGCCGCGCGCACCGGGGGCAAAGGGGCAGCCACCGAGGCCTGACACGGCGGCGTCGAAGCGGCGAATGCCGGCTTCGAGACCGGCGACGGCGTTGGCAAGGCCGGCGCCGAGCGTATCGTGCAGATGCAGCCGCAACGTCATTTGCGGCCCGACCTCGCGTCGCACGGCTGCAACGATCTGGCCGATCAGCTTTGGGGTGGCGTAACCAACGGTGTCGGCAAGCCCGATCTCGTCGGCACGGGCCTCGGCAAAGGCGCGCGCCACCCGGCACACCGCCGCTTCACTGACCTCGCCTTCGAGCGAGCAGCCGAAGGAGGTGGAGATCGCGCCCATCAGCTGCGGACGCTGCCCCACGGGCCGGGCGTCGATCGCGGCGCGAACCGCGCGAAATCCCTCGATCTGCTCATCGACAGTCCGGCGCACATTGGCCTGGTTGTGCGTCTCGCTCGCCGAGATGACGAAATAGATGGCGTCGACACCGGCGGCGATGGCACGCTCGGCGCCCTTCACGTTCGGCACCAGCGCACCGATGGTTGCCGACCTGTGCGTGAGCGCGTGCGCCATCACCGTATCGACATCGGCGAATTGCGGCACGACCTTTGGCGGCACGAACGAGCCGGCATCGATCTCGCGCACGCCGGCAGCAGCGATCGTGTCGATCAACGCGCATTTGGCTTCGGTCGGAACGAAGATGTCGAGATTCTGCAGACCATCGCGGGGAGCGACCTCGCAAATATGGACATCCGGCGCGCGTGCCATCGGGCTCTCCCTCGGTCGATTGTATATTGTTGCATAAAAGAACAATCCATGGGACAGTCTGTCAAGCCCTAAACTTTGCGTGCACTGCAATGACTGCATCCGACAGTTCCCGACAGCGCGGCACCCGAACCGACGGTTCCGAACGCGCCGAGCACCTCGCCGGCCTCATCATGGCGTTCGCCCGGCGCGAAGGCATGAAGGCCGGCGACCGCTTGATCGAACAAAGGCTTGCCGACGCGCTGGACCTTTCACGCGCGCCGATCCGGCTCGGCCTCAAGGCTCTGGAGGCCGCGGGGTTGGCGCGCGGCGAGCCGCATCGCGGCTTTGTGCTGGCCAAGAATCCCACCAGCGGCGCAGCCCAACCGGCGCTCGCCGCTGTCAGGCGCAACGAGCAGGTTTATGCGTCCGTCGCAGGCGACGTGCTCGCGAGCCGGCTGCCGACCGACGTTACCGAGGCGGAGCTGATGCGCCGCTATGACGTCACGCGGGCCGAGCTGCAGCGGCTGCTGGACCGGATCGCTGCCGAGGGCTGGATCGCACGCCTGCCGGGCTATGGCTGGCGTTTCGCAGAGACGGTCTCCAGTCCCGAATCTCAAGCACAGGCCAAGGCGTTTCGTGCGGTGATCGAGCCGGCGGCAATCGCGCAGCCGGGTTTTGCCCTGCCGCAGGAAGTGATCGTACGTCTGCGCGAGCGCCAGCTGCGCGTCTTCGAAGGCGAGCTCGAGAAGATGACGATCGGCGAGATCTTTCGCTCCGGCTGCGAATTCCACGAAGACATCATCCGCGGCGCCGGCAATCCCTTTTTTCTCGAAGCGCTCAGGCGCGTGAACTCGATCAGACGCCTGTTCGCCTATCGCAGCTTCGCCGACCGCGACGGCATGCGGCGTCACGTGCGCGAGCATCTGCGCCTGCTCGACATTCTGGAAACCGGGCGTTATGCCGAAGCGGCGGAACTGATGGCCAAGCACCTGCAGCGGCCCCTGGTGGCGGGCTTGTCGTGATGCTCAAGCCAGGATTCCCTGGACCCGCCATCCGATCTTGATTCCGCTCAATCGTTCTGGCGCCCGTTGGTGCTAGAGGCTTGCTGTGCAAGGGCATGGAGCGGACGTTTGTGGTTGACCGGCGACAGTTCATCGGGGCCGCGCTCGGGTTGCCCGCGGCTGCGATCGGCGGCTTCCCTGCCGCAGGGGCAACGATGACCTATGACGAGGCAGTGACGACGTCTCGGGCTCCGCTGCAGGCCGTGCCGAGGGATCGCGAGCTCGTGCGCTTTGCCATCCTCGCCGCCAACAGCCACAACACCCAGCCGTGGATCTTCTCCGCTCGCGGCAACGAGATCGCGATTGCACCGGACTTCACGCGCCGCTGCCCGGCCGTCGATCCGGACGATCATCACCTCTTCGTCAGTCTCGGCTGCGCCGCCGAAAACCTCATCCTCGCCGCATCCACGCTGGGCTGGCGCGCCGATCCGGTCATTGACGGCGACCGGATCGTGATCGCGCTTGAGCAGGCCCCGCCGGCCGCATCGGCGTTGGCGGCCGCGATTCCGGTCAGGCAATGCACCCGCGCGGCGTTCGACGGCAGGCCGGCCGCAACCGAGTCCTTGCGCCAGCTCGAAAGCGCCTGCCGCGAACCTGATGTCGCGGCCATCCTGATGACCGAGCGCGCCGCGATCGCCGGGGTCACCGACTATGTGCTCGAAGGCAACTCCGTGCAAATGCGCGACAAGGCCTTCATGCGCGAGCTCGTGAGTTGGATTCGCTTCAACGAGACGGAGGCGCTCGCGACCATGGACGGGTTGTTCTCGCCCGCCTCGGGAAACCCGTCTCTGCCGTCATGGCTGGCACGGCCGCTGCTGAAGTTCTTCTTCACGGAGCGCAGCGAAAACAAGAAGTACCGGGAACAGCTCGCCAGCTCTGCGGGCGTCGTCGTGCTCGCGGCCGATCGCAGCGATACATCGCACTGGATTGCGGTCGGCCGCGCCTGCCAGCGCTTCGGCTTGCAGGCGACCGCGCTCGGGCTCAAATATTCCTTCGTCAACCAGCCGGTCGAGGTGGCGGCGCTGAGGCCGCAATTCGCGGCCTCAATCGGACTGGGCGAGCGGCGTCCCGATATCGTGATGCGTTTCGGGTACGGCCCGGACCTGCCGAAATCGCAGCGGCGTCCGCCGGAGCTTGTGATGCGATCCTAACGCCGAAGGCCGCCCAGGACCGGCGACTCGCCGGGCAGCATGTTCGATCTGATATCGCTGTCCATGCGACCCGAGTCCTGCTGGATGAAACCGGCGCCGAACGACAGACTGAGGTTGGAGGTCGGTTTGAACTCGACGCCCGCAAATGCGCTGGTGCCGGGTACCGCGCCCGACGTCAGCGGCGCCACCGAGCTGCCGATGCCATTGCCATATTTCAACGTCTCGAAGCCGGCAAAGAACGTCACGGGCAAGCCGCCAGCTGTCTTGGTGGTGTAGCCGAACTGCGTGCTGTCATAGGAGAGCGCGCTGAAATTGCCGGCAAGTCCGCTCTGACTAAGCCCGGTCTGACTCTGCCCGGTCTGACTGAGCCCGCTCCAATTGAGGTTGCCGCGCTGGCTGCCGACGAAGAAGCCATTCGCAAAATTAGTGCGCCCGCCTGCGTCACCGGCATTGAAGCTTGGAAAATTGCCGTAAGGATCCGAGCTCTGGCCATCGCTGCCGCCAAAGCCAAACGGTCCGCCCGGTATGACATACCTCAGCGGTGCAACTTGCGCATCAACGGAGGTGCCGCCGAGCCAGAGCACGGCGAAGATAGCTGCAAGACCGCATGAAGTTGCAAGGCGGGACATTCAGGTAACCTTCGAAAACCTCGCAAATCATACCCTCCGGCGATGAGGAATGCCAGCAAGGCTGCGCCGGCATCGCCTCAGCCGGGTTCCGGGATACCCATGCCGAAGGTGAGTTGATTGCCATCGGCATCAACGATGTCGAAATCGCGCATGCCGTAATCGCGATCCTCCGGCTGGTTGATGGCCTGGCGCCACGGCCGGACAATTCGGCATAGAGCTGGTCGACGTCGCGGACGAAAATGCAGAGGCCGCCCTGCCCGGGCAATCGTTTCGTCCTGGCCGCTGCAAGCAGATGCAGAGCGACAACGTCGCGGCAGAGGCAGGCATAGGACAAGGGCGCACACCATATTCGAAGGTGACCTCGAACCCGAGCACGTCGCGGTAATAGGCGAGGCTCGCGGCGATGTCGGAGACGACGAAAACGGTGGCGGAGCCGGCCATCATGGGATGTTCGTCGGTCATCTGTCCTCTCCAAGTCGCGAGCAATCTCCCGCACGCAGCCTAGCATGCGCGCCCGAGGTCTTGCACGGGTCGCGCCGCAACGTAAGCTGGTCATGAAGCGGGCCCTCTTGCCGCTGACGATGCCGCATCTGACGGAACGGACTGACGATGTCTGGCGGCTGATCGGCGATGGCGCCCTTGCGGCCGCCCGCGAAGTCTTGCGCAAGATCGAGGGGCAGTTGAAGGCGCTGCCTCAATGAAGCATGGAGAACTCGGTGACATCTGACGACCCGGTCGTATACGAGCGTCTCGACGACATCGCCCGCATCACGCTGCGCCGCTCGCCCGTCAATGCGCTGAGCCTCGAGATGATCCGCGCAGTTGTTGCCGCCTTCCGCCGCGCTGCGGACGACGACGGCGCACGCGTGGTCGTGCTGGCGAGCGCAATTGCAAAACGTTTTTCGGCAGGCCTCGACCTCGACATCCTGCTTGGCAGATCCGGCGCCGAGATCCGGGAATTCCTCCAGGCGCTCTATATCGACCTTTACGATGCCCAGTACGGGCTCGGAAAGCCCTCGATCGCCGCGGTCGGCGGTGCGGCGCGGGGCGGCGGCATGACCATGGCGGTGTCCTGCGACGTGGTGCTGGCAGCCGAGAGCGCGACGTTCGGCTATCCCGAGATCGACGTCGGCGTCATTCCCGCGATCCACTACGCGCATCTGCCGCGCATCGTCGGACGACACCGCGCCTTCGAGCTGCTGTTCACCGGCCGGGTCTTCAGCGCCATGGAAGCACGCGAGTTCGGCGTGGTGAATCGCGTCATCGCGGATGCGGAGCTCGAGGCCGAGGTCGCGAAGCTCGCTGCGCAGTTCACCGGCAAATCAGCCGCGGTGCTGCGCATGGGCCGCGCGGCCTTCATGCGCCAGATCGATCTCGACTATCGCCGCAGCATTGCAAGCGCCGTGGACGATTTCTGCATCGTCGCGACGTCGGATGAGGCGCAGGAGGGCTTGAGGGCGTTCGTGGAGAAGCGGACGCCGAATTGGTGAGGACAGCAGGCCCGGCGCGTGTTCGGGGCGCCGCGCGTTCAGGCGGTCCTGTCGACGGAGGACGACGTGTCGGCCGGCGGATATTTCGTCACCGGCACCATGAAGGATTTCGTGCCGACCTGGTAGATGACCTTGCCGTTCTGCCCGTCATCGGTCGCGATCTGCGTCTGCCCGAACATGATGACGTTCTTGTAGACGTAGCCGGTGCCCTGGCGCGTGACGCCGTCGGTGGTGACGCTGACCTGCGCTTCCTTGCCATTGACCGCGAGCACCTTGAAGCTCGCGCTCTTGCCGTTGGCGCTGGAATAGCCGCCCCAGCTTCCCATGAGGCGGCTGTCGGAAGCCGGCGGGGCCTGCTTCTCGAGATTCGCGGTCTGCTTGCCGGCGCCCCCGAAGGAGAACAGCATCACCATGTTCTTGCCGTCCTTGGTGCCGACCGTGACCCCGCCAAAAGTGATAAGTGTGCCCTGAACCTCGGCAAAGCCGCGCTCGGTGTGCCCGTTATGGGTGTACTCGACCTGCGCCCGGGCGCCGCGGATGTTCACGACCTTGAAGCCGACGGGCTGGTTATTGCCCACCCAATTGCCCTTCCAGTCGCCGACCAGAGCACTCTGGTGATACAGCCGCTCGTTGGCGGGCGAAATCTGGTTGGTGCTCGATGTGACGGTGGCCATTGGACTGCTCGGAGACAGGTCTGACAAACCCGCTTTCGTTCGCCTCAGCAGATGTCAGGGTGCTGGCTCGAAACGGACAGAAACCACGCGATTAGGGACACGCGCCGGTTAACGATCGATTAATTTCAACTGCCGGGTGCGGTGGGGCAAATGATCTCATCTTCGGTAGGCGCGGGCATCGTCCGGACAACCCGAGTTCTAGAAGGCGAGCCTCAACCCGCCGCGCCCGCCATAAACCACACTCGAGTCCGACGCCTTCAGGTAGTCGCCAGAGACGAAGAAGCTGGCCGCGCCTCGGCTGAGCTCGAGGCCGCCTCCGCCCAGAACACCCCAGATCGTGTCGGCGCCCGGCGTTGCGAACGGAATGGCCTCGCCGAGCAGCGTGGCGTTCACCGCCGCACCGCCCACCCGTTGCGCGCCGAGCACGCCAACGCGGAGGCTCCCGGTGATCACCGCAAAGTCGGCGCTACGGATCGTTCCCGATAATTTCAGCTCAGCGCGCTCCTCGAGCTCCGACAGCCGGCGTCCGCCCACCGTCAGACTCGCCGTCGAAGCGCTCTCGTTGTAGCCGCCGAGGTTGCCGGCGAGATAGCGGATGCGTCCCACCGGGGTCAGCCGCCACGTCGTGCCGCCCATCTCGCCCAGCTCGATGTGACGCCCGAGACCGAGTTCGGGGATCGCGTACAAGCCGGCGTAGTCGCCCAGGGCAGTCTCGATCCCGGTCGGCGCCAGATTGTTGCTGACCACGCGGGAGCTATGTCCTGACAAGCGGCCGAGCTGGATCATCATGTCGAGGAAGGTGTCGCCGAACGTGCCGCGGGCGAAGGCGCCGCCGAACGCGACATCCGAGCTGACGCCGTTGAGATTGAGATCCTCCGTGCTCCGCATGGCGCCCGCGCCGACGAACGCGCCGAGACGAAAGAACGGATTGGCCTGCCAGTCTCCGCCGATGAAACCGCCCTGGAAGCGATTGACGGTGTGGAGCAGCGGGCCTGTTGCCGATTGATCTCGCTCGCCGGCGAAGCCGCGCGCCCACATGCTCACTCCGCCGCCATAGACGGCCGTCGGCCCCTGCGGCGTCATCACCGCGGCGAAGGCCTCGCGCGCGCCCTGCGCCGGTCTGACCGCCGTGGCGTAGCTCATCGCCGGTCTCGCAGCGGGCGGAGGCGGCTCCGCCAGCGGCAGCGCCGACGTCACCGCCGCGGAGAACGCCAGGATGTTGCGGTTGGTCGCCGCGAAAGGCGTGGGATCGACCGTGACGACCCGCGATCCCTGCACGATGTAAGGCCCCGCCGAAGTGACGGTCACGCCCGCGAGCGAGTTGAAAGTGTAATTGAAGTTGCCACCGCGGAAATCCACCCGATCGGCGCCGCCGCCGAGATCGATGCGGCCGATGATCCGGGAGCCGGCGAACGAAGTGAGCGTATCGGCCGCAGAACTTAAGGAAATCGCCAGGCTGCTGATATTCGCCGCCGCTATCAGGCCGGCATTGCTGATATCGGCCCTCAACGCATAGATCGCCGAAGCGCCGGGATCGCTGACCGACACCGTGCCGGTGTTGAAGAGCGTGAGATCGACGGTTGTGATCGCAATGCCCCGCCCCGCGATCGTGCCGGAATTGTTGATCGCGGCGATCCCGGCATCGATCGCAACCGAGTTGGAGAGGATCGCGCCGGAATTGTCGATAGTCGCCGAGCTCACCGAAACGGCGGAGACGCTTCCCGAGACGGTGCCGCTATTGACGAGCTTGACGCCAGAAAACGAAGCGATGCCGTAGGAGCCGCCGGAAATGCTGCCGCTGTTGGTGATGTCGCCGGCCCCGACGAGGTTGATGGCCCGCAAATTCCCGACGATCGAGCCGGAGTTGACGATGGTCGCGCTCGCGGCACTGAGGCCGTCGGAATTGCCGCGCACCAAGCCTGAATTCGTCAGCTTCAGGCTGCCGCTGAGATCGATGCCGGGGCCGCCGGTGGCGGTGATGGAGCCGGAGTTGGCGATGGTGGCCGTGGCGCCGTGAACACCTGACGTCACGCCGCTGATCGATCCGGAATTGGCCAGGGTGAGGGCCATAACATCGATCGCCGCCGCGGTGGCCGCGGCGATCGAGCCCGAATTGGTGATGGCGGCGGTCGGTGCGAAGATCGCCGTCGTCTGCCCGCTGATCACGCCCGAATTGACCAGCGCGAGGTTGACGAATGCATCGATGGCGGTGCCGCCGGTGCCGCTGATCGTGCCCGAATTGACGATGTTGCCAACGTTGGTGAAGATGCCGAACTGGCCCGAAACGCTGCCGGAATTGTCGAGGTTCAAGGTGAAGCCGGAGGTCGCGATGCCGATGCTGGCGCCACTGATCGTGCCGCGATTGGCGATCGTTGCGCCCGCGGAATCGACGGCGGTGCCGCCGGACAGGATCGTGCCGCTATTGTCGATCGTCGCGCCGTTCACCGACAAGGCGGCATTGTCGCCATACACCAATCCGCGGTTCGCGAGCTTGACGGTGGAAAACGAGAGAATGCCGTAATTGCCGGAAATGTTGCCGCTGTTGGTGATGTCGCCAAAGCCGCTCAGGCTGATCGCCTGGCCGGACGTGCCGACGATCAAGCCGGAATTGGCAATGGTCGCAGTCGCCGCGCGGACACCGTTCTGGCTGCCTTGCACGGATCCCGAATTGGTCAACGTCAGGCTGCCGCTGAGATCGATGGCGGTGCCTCCGCTCGCGAAGATCAGGGCGGAATTGGTGATCGTGGCCGTGGCGCCGAGAACGCCGGACGTGACGCCGCTCACCGTGCCGCGATTCAGCAGGCTCCCGGTATTGAAGGTGATGCTCGCGGCACCCGCCGTGACCGTGGCGCCGGTGTCCACGGTGACGTTCAGATTGGTGAAGCCGGCACCGCCGTAGCCGCCCGCCGTCGCGCCAGTGCAGACGGCCGACACATCGTTTCCGGCCGCGGGCGTGCATGCGGCTTCGGCCCGTGCCGTCAGCAGCATCGAGACGGAAGCGCAGGCGGCGGCGATCGCCACGCAGCGTGCTGCTACGGCGCCAATTTTCGAAGCCATGTGTGCTGGGAATGATGCGGCAATTGCGTGTGCGAGATGGGAAACGAAGAGAAACGAACACTCAACTCTTAGGTTGCTTTGCAACGGCCGGCAATCGAGTTGGAACCGGGTCGAACGCGGCTCGCCCGGGTTGTGGCTAATCCGCCACAAAGCCGACTGCGACGCTACCGTCATCGCGATCGTCGCCACGAGACGGCAGCGAGCATTGGCGACGTAGCACGCCGCTCAGCGCCCCCAGCGGTCCGACCAGATCTTCTCGCCGATCAGGCAGTTGACGCGCGGCTCCTTGTCGGCGACGGGCATCACGGGGCGCTCCGGCGTGCGGCCGGCGACCTCCATCAGCAGCTTGGTGCGGATCGCCTCCTTGAACTTGTCGCGGTCCTTGATCGTGATGACGAAGGAGCCCGGACCGCCGATGACGCAGTCCTCGTAGTAGAAATCGAGATTGTCGATATCCATGGTCGAATAGGACGGCTCCTTGACCATGATCGGCAGGCCGTTGATGACGACGCCCTTCTCCAGCGCGGCGTCGCGCGCCACCGTGACCGGACCGCCATTGTTGTTGGGGCCGTCGCCGGAAATGTCGATCACACGGCGCAGGCCCCGATAGGGATCCTCGTCGAACAGCGGCATCGCGAACGTGATCGCACCGGAGATCGAGGTGCGCGAGGCGCGCCGGATCGGCGTCTTCATGATCTCGGCGGCGACTGCATCCGCCGTCTCCGGGCCGTCGATCAGCCGCCAGGGAATGATGATCTTCTGGTCGCTCGAGGCGGCCCACTCGAAATAGGTCACCGCGATCCGGCCGTTCGGTCCGAGCTTCAGCGCCTGAAGAAATTCCTTCGACTGGATCGCCTGCGCATAGCCTTCGCGCTGGATCGCGAGTTCGTCCATGTCCATGGAGTAGGACACGTCGACCGCGAGGATCAGCTCGACGTCGACCGTCTGCGCGTCCCTGTCGGCCGCAAACCGCTGCGGCTGGTTCTTTGGCGGTTCAAATTTTGGTCCTGGTGCCGCGATGCCCGCGACGTCCCCTCCGGCAAACATGCCGGCAACCAGCACAGCCCCGATCGAGAACAGCAAACGCATCGCAGTCTCCCGTCGTATGACGCGATGGTGACATGCAATCGCCGAGCCGCAAAGGGCGAAGATCGCTTGCGCTTCACATTCGAGTTAGGAAGCTGCGGGTCGGGACTGTGCACGCCCTTGCGCGAAGCTGCCGCCGTGTTGCCGCGCTCGCGCCGCTGGAACGCGCCAGATTGCTCGCATCATCGGGGCCCGCGTTGCGCAAAGCCGGAACGACGAGCCGCGGGACAGAGCGCCCCACCTACTTGTCCGGCCCGATTTCCATGCTAGGTTGGCCATACAGATGGGGATGGAGTCCCCCGATAACCGCCCGCCGGTCGATGACCGTGGTGGGCTGATGACTCCTGCTTGAGGAGGGGCAAACTTTGGGCCTCTGCCTTCGGCGGGAGCATGGACAAACCCGCCGATGGCGGGTTTTTTGTTGTCTGGCGACGAAAGCCGGGAGAAGGCGAAGACGTGACGACGACGACACCGAATGCTGCACGTAGCGCCCTACCCAGAGGGATCTGGGTGCTCGGCTTCGTCTCGATGCTGATGGACATCTCCTCCGAGATGATCCACGCGCTCCTGCCGGTCTATCTCGTCACCGTGCTCGGCGCTTCCACGCTCACCGTCGGCTTCATCGAGGGCATCGCGGAGGCGACGGCCTCGATCACCAAGATCTTTTCCGGCGCATTGTCCGACTGGCTCGGCCGGCGCAAGCTGCTCGCAGCGCTCGGCTACGGGCTCGCGGCCTTCACCAAACCGCTGTTCCCGCTTGCCCCCAGCGTCGGATGGCTGGTGGCGGCGCGCTTCATCGACCGCGTCGGCAAGGGCATTCGCGGCGCGCCGCGCGATGCGCTGATCGCCGATATCGCGCCTCGCGGCCTGCGCGGGGCGAGCTTTGGCCTGCGGCAATCGCTCGACACCATCGGCGCCTTCGTCGGACCGCTCGTGGCGATCGGCCTGATGTGGTGGACCGCTGACAATTTTACCGCGGTGTTCTGGGTGGCGGTGCTGCCGGCCTTCTTGTCGTTCGGCTTGATCGCGTTCGCGGTGAGCGAGCCGGAGCCGGATCCGAGCCGGGAGCCTGCAGGGAATCCGCTCAATCTCGCCGCGATGCGGCAGCTCGGCACGGTTTATTGGCGCGTCGTGGCCGTCGGCGTCGTCTTCACCCTCGCGCGCTTCAGCGAGGCTTTTTTGATCCTGCGGGCACAGAATATCGGGCTCAATGCGATGTGGGTGCCGGCGGTGCTGGTGCTGATGAACATCGTCTACGCGCTGTCGGCCTATCCGGCCGGCGTGCTCTCGGACCGGATCAACCGGACCGGCCTGCTCGCGCTCGGGCTCGTTTTCCTCGCGTGTGCCGATCTTGCGCTGGCGCTGCTGCCGAGCCTTGGCGGACTCGCACTCGGCGTCGCGCTGTGGGGGCTGCATATGGGACTGACGCAAGGCCTGCTCTCGGCCCTCGTCGCCGACGCCGCGCCGCCCAGCCTGCGCGGCACCGCGTTCGGCTATTTCAACCTGTTCACCGGCCTTGCCTTGCTGGCCGCGAGCGTGATCGCCGGCGCGCTGTGGGACGCCTATGGTCCGGCAGGAACGTTCTTTGCGGGGCTCGGCTTCGCGCTGGTCTCGCTCGTGGGACTATTGGCCGTCGGCAACGGTCTGGCAGCGGAGGACAAATGAGGATGAGAGGTCGTTCGTCGTGCTGAGCGGAGCAATCGCCATCATGGTCGGCAGCGTGCTCGGCGGCTGCGCACGCTATTTCGTTTCCGGCGTGATCGCGCGGCGGCTGGGCGAGACGTTTCCGTGGGGCACCATGACCATCAACGTCACCGGTGCCTTCCTGATCGGCATTTTCGGCGCGCTGGCGACCCATCCCGGCTCGGCCTTCGCCGCGCCCAATCCGTGGCTGTTCGCGGTGACGGGATTTCTCGGCTGCTACACCACGGTGTCCTCGTTCAGCCTGCAGACGCTGACGCTCGTGCGGAGCGGCGAACCGATGCATGCGCTCGGCAATGTCGTGTTCTCGGTCGGGCTCTGCCTTGCCGCCGTCAGCTGCGGCTTCCTCCTTGCGGACGGTCTGGGAGGCTAACGCGATGGCATTTGTCGAAGCGTTGGCCAGGCCGCGGCTTCACCTCGCCCCGCTTGCGGGGAGAGGTCGGAATCTGCGTGAAACGCAGATTCCGGGTGAGGGGGACTCTCCGCGAGTCCAACTGCCACCTCCCTCGTGGAGAGCCCCCCTCACCCCGACCCTCTCCCCGCGCGCGGGGAGAGGGAGAAGGGCTAGAGGCCGATGAACTCTCCCGCCGAGCGCTGGCGCACTGCGATGCTTTACGGCTGGGTTGCTGTCGGCAGCATCGTCGGCGGGCTGACGCGCTATCTCGTCGGGCTCGCGCTCGACACCGGGCCGGGCTTTCCCTTCGCGACGCTGTTCATCAACGCAACGGGCTCGCTGATCATCGGCTTCTACGCGACGTTGACCGGCCCCGACGGCCGTCTGCTGGCGCGGCCCGAGCACCGGCAATTCGTCATGACCGGGTTCTGCGGCGGCTACACCACCTTTTCGACCTTCAGCCTGGAGACCTTCCGCCTGTTCCACGGCGGCATGAGATACACCGCGCTCGCCTATATCGCGGCGTCGGTCATCTGCTGGCTGGTGTCGGTGTGGGCAGGCCATATGATGGCGAGCCGCTACAACCGCTTGACGAGGAACTGACCATGCAAATCCCCAATCAGGCAGTTTCGCTCCGGATCTTCATCGGCGAGAGCGACCATTTCGACGGCAAGCCGCTTTATGAAGCGATCGTGATGACCGCGCGCGAGCGGCACCTTGCCGGCGCCACCGTGCTGCGCGGCCCCATGGGCTTCGGCAAATCGAGCCGGCTGCATACGTCGAAGATCCTGCGGCTTTCTGAAGATTTACCGCTCTTGATCGAGATCGTCGACAGCGAGGACAACATCAACGCATTCCTGCCCATCCTGGATGGCATGATGTCGAGCGGGCTGATCACCTTGGAGAAGGTGCAGGTCCTGCAATATGGTGCGAAGGCCGCAGGCTGATCGCTGCGGCGGGGAACTCGAGCCCGCCGTGTCCGGGAGGCGGAATGAACAATACTGTCACCAAGCCGAAGACGCGGACCAGGACCAAGGTCGAGCGGCTGAAGCTGCACAAGGTCATCCTGATCAACGACGACTACACGCCGCGCGAATTCGTCACCATGATCCTGAAGGCCGAATTCCGCATGACCGAGGATCAGGCCTACAAGGTGATGATCACCGCGCACAAGCTCGGCGCCTGCGTCGTCGCCGTGTTCACCAGGGACGTCGCCGAGACCAAGGCCACCCGCGCCACCGACGCCGGCCGCGCCAAGGGCTATCCGCTGCTGTTCACGACGGAGCCGGAGGAGTAGCGGCGCTATCTGCCCGCTTCGGGTCAATTTTAGCGATCCGCGCTACCGCAGGTTCAATCTCCTGTGTCACCACAACGCGATGACAGTCGCACTGCGCAAACAGCTCGCGCTCGAGCCCGCCCGCCCCGAAACCTCGTTCGGTCCGTTCAAGCTCCTGCATGCCCTGCCCTGGCTGATCCTGGCGGCTGCAATGCGGGTGATCGCGTTCGGCGGCGGCGCCGTGGCACTGCCGGCCATCATCGTTTCCGACATTTCGGTGCTGCTGGCGTTCTTTGCGACGGCACGACAATCGATCGAGGCGGCCGGCGGCCAATCCTCGCTCGGCACGCTGACATTGGGCGACCAGTTCAAGCTCTCCTTCTCGATCCTGTGGCGGATCATGCTCGTGATGATCGCTGCGGCGCTCAGCGCCGCAGCGATCGGCTATGAGGCTTCGTATCATCTGATGGCAGGCCTCGACGGCATGGCATTCGACCAGTTCACCCATCCCGGTCGATTCTGGAGCGCATGGATCGCCGCACTCGTGCTGCTCATGATCGTCCGTGCCGAGCGCGACGACGGCAAGGTCGCCCTGTTTGCCGCCATAGGCGAATTCGCGCGGCGCGGACTGTGGCTCGGCGCCGCCGTCATCGTCCTCGGCAGCGTCAACGTCGCCCTCGCCTATGGACAGGAAACGGTGCGCAGCGCGATTTGGAATTTCTGGCAGACCTCGTCGGCGACCCAGTTCAGCAAGAACCTGATCTATTTCGTCTTCATCTTCAGCTTTGCCATGCTGCGGCTGTGGATCACTCTGACGATCCTGACGCTTGGGCTGAGGCAGTCGTATGTGCGCGCTGATTAGTTCCGCCGACCGCTAGGCCATCACAACCGGTGTCTCCTCGCCGAGCCCGTACACGCGCTGCGCCTTGGAAAACCCCGCGATCGGAAACTCGCCGAGCTCGCGCCAGTCGTGGCGGCAGACATTGGCAAAACCTTCCGAGGCAACGACCGTCCGCCCCAGGCGGCCCGTGATCTTCTCGAGCCTTGCGGCAAGGTTCACGGCGGGACCAATGCAGGTGAAGTCGAGGCGGTTGCCGCCGCCGATATTGCCGTAGAGGATGTTGCCGACGTGCAGCGCGACGCCGAAGCGGAAGCGCTCGACGGCCTCGCCAACCGGAAAGGCCAGCGCCTCGACGCTGGCGCGGGACTCGCGCGCCGCTTCCAGCACGCGCGTGCAGACATGGGCGGCATCGCCGACATATTCGTCGATCGGGAACACAGCGAGCAGGCCGTCGCCCATGAATTTCAGCACTTCGCCGCCATGGCCGCGGATCGCAGTGACCTGACAGTCGAAATAGTGATTGAGGATCTCGACCACGGTCTCGGCCGGCAGCCGGTCCGACAGCGCGGTGAAGCCGCGCAGATCCGACAGCCAGATCGCGGCCTGCATGGTGTCGTTGTGACCGCGGCGGATCTGGCCGCCGAGGATGCGCGCGCCGGCGCGGTTGCCGACATAGGTGTCGAGCAGCATCTCGGCGGTGCGGCGCAGGCTGATGATCTCGCTGACGCGCGCCAGCGGCGTCACGATAGAGCGGATCGCCGCGATGTGGTCGTCAGTGAAGCCGCCGGGATGCCGTGTCACCCAGCTCGTCGCGTGGACCGAGCCGTCGAGAAACGGCATCGGCACCGCGATGTAGTCGGTCGCTCCTTCGGCGCGCAGGTCGTCGAGGATCGGAAACCGCTTGTTGTCGGGATCGCCGATGCGCCCCCTGACCTCGATCCCCTGCTCGAACACGATGCGGAGCGGGCTCGCGGCGAATTCGGGCGTGTCGAGGATCTCGAAATCGACGGTGCCGATCTCGACCTCCTCGCCCTGCCGCCAGATGAAGTTGCGGCCGAAGATCTCCGGATGCAGCGTGCGGATGAAGATGCCGAACCGCCAGATTGGCAGGCCGGCTTCGACCAGATGCTCGCAGACGTCCGCGATCATCTCGGCCGGGGTGCCTGACGACCGCGCGCCGTCGATCAGCCAGTTGGTGATGCGCTGGAGCTCGGAGCTTTGCATGCCCGCATTTGCGGACGAAGTTGTAGCGCCGTCAAGCTGCGCGGTGGGCTAGTACCGCGACATCAACGCCCCACCTGCCCGCGATCGCGCAAAAAGTGGTCGGCGAGCACGCAGGCCATCATGGCTTCGCCGACGGGGACGGCGCGGATGCCGACGCAGGGGTCGTGGCGGCCCTTGGTGAAGATTTCGGTGTCCGCGCCCTTGCGATCGACGGTCCGGCGCGGCTGCAGGATCGAGGAGGTCGGCTTCACCGCGAAACGCACCACCACCGGCTGCCCCGTGGATATGCCGCCCAGCACGCCGCCGGCATGGTTGGACAAAAAGCGCGTGCCGTCATTGCCGGTGCGCATCTCGTCGGCATTCTCCTCGCCGGTGAGCTCGGCGGCGCCGAAACCGGCGCCGATCTCGACACCCTTCACCGCGTTGATGGTCATCATCGCGCCCGCCAGATCGGAATCGAGCTTGGCGTAGATCGGCGCGCCAAGGCCGGCCGGCACGCCTTCGGCGACCACCTCGATCACCGCGCCGATCGAGGAGCCGCTCTTGCGGATGCCGTCGAGATAGGTCTCGAAGAACGCGGCCTTGTCCTTGTCCGGGCAGAAGAACGGGTTTCTTGCGATCTCGTCCCAGTCCCACTTCGCACGGTCGATCTTGTGCGGGCCGATCTGCACCAGCGCGCCGCGCACCTTCACGTCGGGCAGCACCTTGCGCGCGATGGCACCGGCGGCAACGCGCGTCGCGGTCTCGCGCGCCGAGGAGCGGCCGCCGCCGCGATAATCGCGCAGGCCGTATTTGGCCTCATAGGTGAAGTCGGCGTGACCGGGCCGAAACTTGTCCTTGATCTCGGAATAGTCCTTGGAGCGCTGGTCGGTGTTCTCGATCAGGAGCCCGATCGGCGTGCCGGTCGTCACCTGCACGCCGGTCTCCGGATGCGCCATCACGCCGGAGAGGATCTTGACCTGGTCCGGCTCCTGGCGCTGGGTGGTGAAGCGCGACTGGCCCGGCCGGCGGCGATCGAGGTCCTGCTGGATGTCGGCCTCGGTGAGCGGGATCATGGGCGGACAGCCGTCGACCACGCAGCCGATTGCCACCCCATGGCTCTCGCCGAAAGTGGTGACGCGGAACATGTGGCCGAAGGTGTTGAAGGACATCGCTGCTCGCTGGCTCGGTTCCGGCGTGTGGTAACGCGCCCTCGATGGAGGGTCAAATGCGTACCACATTCGTCATGGCCGGGCTTGTCCCGGCCATCCACGTTCTAGCTGCCGCGAGCGCGAAAGTCCGTGGATGCCCGGGACAAGCCCGGGCATGACGGCGGAGATTGGGGCGGCACCGTTAGCTATGCTTCTCCAGCCGGCCGTCGCGGAACACGTAGACGGCGCCCTGCTCGATATAGAGCTCGGCGGCACTGACGGGGGTCTCCAGGCCGAGTGACACCATCAGGGCCCGGCAGGTCCCGCCATGGGCGACCGCGACGATGTCGGTCCGCAGCTGGTCGTACCAGGCGCGAACGCGGACCTGCACGTCGGCATAGGTCTCCCCGCCGTCGGGGCCGACCGTCCATTTGTCGGCGAGGCGTCTGGCATAGACGCCGGGATCCTTCGCCTCGCTCTCGGCCAACGTCAGACCTTCCCAGACGCCATAGCCGATCTCGCGCAGGCGATCGTCGAGCGCATAATCCGCCACCGGCAGCTCTAACTTGGCGCGCGCGAGTTCCATGGTCTGGCGCGCACGGCCGAGCGGGCTCGACACATAGGGTAACGCCGCCTTGTCGCGGCCCTCGCGCTTGAACAGATCGGCGAGAATGCTGCCGGCCTGCACGGCCTGACCGCGTCCATGAGCGTTCAGCGGAACGTCCTTGGTGCCCTGAAGCCTCCCGAGCGCATTCCACTCGGTCTCACCATGGCGAAGGTAATAGATCGTGGGCACGGGCATTCCGGATTTGAGGCTAGTCCTTGCCGCCGAACGAGATGTCCGGCGCGTCCGGGCGCTTCATGCCGAGCACGTGATAGCCGGAATCGACGTGATGCACTTCGCCGGTGACGCCGCGCGAGAGGTCGGAGAGGAAATACAGCGCACTGCCGCCGACGTCCTCGGTCGACACGTTGCGCCGCATCGGCGCGTTGGCCTCGTTCCACTTCAGGATATAGCGGAAGTCGCCGATGCCGGACGCCGCGAGCGTCTTGATCGGACCTGCCGAGATCGCGTTGACGCGGATGTTCTTCTCGCCGAGGTCGGCGGCGAGATAGCGCACGCTGGCCTCCAGCGCCGCCTTGGCGACGCCCATCACGTTGTAATGCGGCATCCACTTCTCGGCGCCGTAATAGCTGAGCGTGATCAGCGAGCCGCCGTCGGTCATCAGCTTCTCGGCGCGCTGCGCCACGGCCGTGAACGAGTAGCAGGAGATCAGCATCGACTTGGAGAAATTCTCCTGCGTGGTGTCGACGTAGCGGCCGTCGAGCTGCTCGCCATAGGCGATCGCGTGCACCAGGAAGTCGATCTTGCCCCATTTCTCCTTCAGGACCGCGAACGCGGCATCGATGGTCGCGGCATCCGTGACGTCGCAATGGCCGAGCACGAGACCATCGATCTCGGCGGCGAGCGGCTCGACGCGCTTCTTCAGCGCATCGCCCTGATAGGTAAAGGCGAGCTCGGCGCCGGCGGCGTGGCATGCCTTGGCGATGCCCCAGGCGATCGAGCGGTTGTTGGCAACGCCGAGGACCACTCCGCGCTTTCCTTGCATCAGACCCGAATTCTGCGCCATTTTTGAACGTCCCGTCGAACTCTTGGTGAGGTCTGGAGGTACACCAGCCCTCCCCTGCGGTACAGCCCTAATACGCCGCGTTAACGCTGTTTCGAGCGCCGGAATAGCCGTTCCGTTCGGGTGTTATGATCGCTATAGGCGCTCGCGCCTGATACCAGGACGTCAAGACCGCAATGAGTGCGTTTCGCCAGAGTGTGGAAGCCATGATCCCGGCGTTGCGCCGCTACGCCCGCGCGCTCACGCGCGACGCGGACGCGGCCGACGATCTGGTGCAGGACACGCTGGTGCGAGCACTGCGTTCGGAGCGATTGTTTCTCGGAGGCGACGTCAGGAGCTGGCTCTACACGATCCTGACCAACCTCAACAAGAACCGGCGGCGCTCGCTGGCGAGGCGGCCGCAGTTCATGCAGCTGACGGAGAACAACCCGGATGCCAGCGGCACCGAAGCCGAAGGGCGCGACATCGAGAGAGCACTGGCCACGCTCGTCGAGGAGCAACGCTCGGTGTTGCTCCTGGTCATGCTGGAAGGCATGAGCTACCGCGAGGTCGCCGACATCCAGGGCGTGCCGATCGGCACCGTGATGTCGCGCCTCGCCCGCGCCCGCGCCCACGTCAAGGCCTCGCTGGAGGGCGAGCGACCGACGCTCAGGCGGGTGAAATGATGGCAGGGTTGATGCATCGCGTGTCATCCGCCAGCAGCATGAAGATGAGCTACGCGACGTCGAGCTTTGAACGACATTTAAGGCCACAGAGCCAGAGACGATTGATATGAACGACCGCAATATCCCAGTGACCGAGGACGAACTGCACGCCTATGTCGACGGCGAGCTGCCGGCCGAGCGCCGCGCCGACGTCGAGGCCTGGCTCGCCGCCCATCCTGAAGAGGCCGAGCGCGTGCAGTCCTGGCGCGCAATGGCGGAGATGCTGCACGCCCGCTACGATGCCGTCGCCCAGGAGCCGGTGCCGGCCCGGCTGGAGCTCGAGCGGCTGGAACGCCGCCCGCGGCAATGGCTCTATGGCGCCGCGGCGGCGGTGCTGGTCGCCTTCGTCGCCGGCGGCGCCGCCGGCTGGGTCGGGCATGGCGCCGCCAATGCCCCCTCCACCTTCCGAAGCTTTACGGCGGACGCGCTCGACGCCCACCGCCTCTATGTCGTGGAGGTCCGCCACCCCGTCGAGGTCGGCGGCAATGAGCGCGACCACCTGCAGGCCTGGCTGACCCGGCGCTGCGGCTGGACCGTGTTCGCGCCGAACCTGGAGGCGAGCGGGCTGAAGCTCGTCGGCGGCCGGCTGTTGCCGGGACCGAACGGTCCGGCCTCGTTCCTGATGTATGAGGGCGCCTCGGGCGAGCGCTACACGATCTACACCGCCAAGACCGAGAATGGTGCGACGCAAATGCGCTACGCCAAAACGGACAAGGACGGCGCGTTGTTCTGGGCCGAGCGCGGCGTCGGCTACGTCGTCAGCGGCGGCGGTGATCGCGACCGGCTGACCCGAGTGGCGCAGGCGGTGTATGATCAGGCCGAGAAAAACGGCACCTAGACAGCCGCTCGAGGGCGGTGCCTAGATTCCGTCATTGAAAATTTGGAATGAAGACATCGGCGCGTCTCATTATCGCACCGGATGATCACGCGAAAATGAGCAGCGTTCGATCCGCCGATCGACGCGGGCGGCCTCGATTGGGGTTTTTGGTACCGCGCTGGTCCCCCTCTCGAGGCCGCACCTTTTTATCGGCTGCCCCGCCGGGCAACCGACACGTCTCGAACGTCAGCGTCGAAGCGCGAGCCGCGCTTCAGGCGTATGTTGAGCATCATCCTTTTGGGAAGAGAATGCTCCGATCGTCGGGATGACTCGGCTAGCGCCCTAGCCGAGCCCGCTACGTGGATTGTAGGGGTGTTGGTCCCGCCACTTCTCCATCAATGCTTCAAGCTCGGCGTCGTTCCCGTCCGGTAGCATAATCCTGATGGTGACGAAGAGATCCCCGGTTCCGCCAGATTTCGGCAATCCCTTACCTTTGAGGCGGAAGGTCCGGCCACTGGAGGTATTTTTCGGAACCGAAAGCTCCACGGCATTGCCGAGGGTGGGCACGCGGACCTTGGCTCCGAGCACCGCCTCGTAGAGCGTCACCGGCAGATCGATCCGCAAGTCGGCGCCCTCGACCTTGAAGTGGGCGTGCGGCGCGATGTTGATGGTGATCAGGAGATCGCCAGGCGGATGGCCCTGCGCGGACTCGCCCTGTCCCCGGAGCCGGATCTGCTGGCCCTCAGTGACGCCGGCCGGAATCTTGACGTTGAGCTCCTTGCCTGTCGGCAGCCGGACGCGCTTCTCGCCGCCCTTGACCGACTCTTCCAGCGAGACGGACATGGCGACATTCACGTCGAGATCGAGCCCGACGCCGCCGGTGTCGAATTCGAACTGCCCGGCGCCGCCGGCCCCAGGCCGGGCGCCGCGCATCCCGCCGCCGAACATGCTGTTGAGGATATCCTCGAACGCGCCGCCGCCCTGGCCGGGACCGCCGCCGGAGCGGAACGTATAGCTTTCGAACCCGCCGGGGCCGGCGCGGCCGCGCGGCCCGCCACCGCCCGGAAAACCCTGGAAGCGCGGCTTGCCGTCGGCGTCGATCTCGCCGCGGTCGAACTGCTTGCGCTTGTCCTCGTCGCCGATGATCTCGTTCGCCGAGTTGATCTCGGAGAAGCGTTCGGCGGCCTTGGGGTCGTCCTTGTTGCTGTCGGGATGATGCTTCTTGGCAAGCTTGCGATAGGCGCTCTTGATCGCGGCAGCGCTGGCGCTCCGCGGCACCCCCAAGACCTCATAGGGGTCGCGCATCCGTCACGTCTCCTTCAAGAAATCGAATTGTTCAAAGGGCTCCCCGCCCCACCTGCAATCCATGTGGGGAGAGAGTGGCATTTTTGCAACTAGGGGCGCGCGCCGAATCCTAGCTCCGCCACGGCTTTAGCGTATGAATCTCCCAACGGCCACGGGTGCTTTGGCAGCCGGCACCCTGGAGCCAGCTTTCGGTCGCCCCGTTGACGTAGCTCGCCAGGAAATCGCGGCATTTGCGGCCGTCCTCGGCGGCATAGGACTGCGCGATCGGCGTCACCGAACCGCGCGCGCCGGTCTCCGGATTCTCCCAATGCTGGCTGGAATCCCTGTCGCCCTTGCTAAGGACGTCGGAGGCGGCGTTGCGGGCGAAGGCGAGATCGGTCTCGGTCGGCGGGGCGTCCTTCGCCGGCCGCGCGATCGAACCGGTGAGGTCGCTGTCGTCGGCCCTGGCGTAGGCACTCTTGTCATTGCGGGAAAAGCTGCATCCTCCGGCACCGAGCCCGATGAGAATGATCGTCATGACAAAGCCGGACGGCCGGATCGCCGATAGGCCAACGGGTCCCCATGCCCTATATAGGGCGGTAGCGGACGACAACGCGTTTTGGGCCGCGGGACGCAACTCGGACTCCAGACATGACCGACACGACCTCGATGAAACACCAGACACCCTTAACATCCGGTGATTTCACCGCCGCCGACGAGCCATTTGCGCTGTTCGAGGCCTGGCTGAACGAGGCGATCAAGAGCGAGCCGAACGATCCGAACGCCATGGCGCTCGCAACCGTCGACCCCGACGGCTTGCCTGACGTGCGCATGGTGCTGATGAAAGGCTTCGATACCGAGGGTTTTGTCTTCTACAGCCACATCGCCAGCCAGAAGGGCCGCGAACTCGCCTCAAATCCTAAGGCAGCGTTACTTTTTCACTGGAAGTCGCTGCGCCGTCAGGTCCGCATCCGCGGCAACGTGACGCCGGTGACCGAGGCCGAGGCCGACGCCTATTTCGCCACCCGACCCAAGCAGGCCCAGATCGGCGCCTGGGCGAGCAAGCAGTCGCAGGAGCTGGAAAGCCGCTTCGCCTTCGAACAAGCCATCGCGAAAGTCGCGGCCAGATACGTCATCGGCGAAGTGCCGCGGCCGCCGGGCTGGAGCGGCTGGCGCATCACGCCCTCGCGGATCGAGTTCTGGCACGACCGCCCGTTCCGCTTGCACGACCGCATCGAATTTCGCCGTGACGCGGCGGGCCAGAAGTGGTCCAAGACGCGGATGTACCCCTAAGCTTTAGGCCGACCTGAAAGATGTCCATGCCGCATTCGTCCAATGCGCCGCGCCGCACACTGCTCCTGACCGGAGCCAGCCGCGGCATCGGCCATGCCACCGTGATCCGCTTCTCCTCGGCGGGCTGGCGCGTCATCACCTGCTCGCGGCATCCGTTTCCGGAGGACTGCCCGTGGGACGCGGGGCCCGAGGACCACATCCAGGTCGACCTCGCCAACCCCGCGGATACCACGCGCGCGATTTCCGACATCCGCAACCGGCTCGAAGGCGGCACGCTGCATGCGCTGGTCAACAATGCCGCGATCTCGCCGAAGGGCGCGGGCGGCTCCAGGCTCGGCTCGGTCGACACCGATCTCGACACCTGGACGCACGTCTTCC
This sequence comes from Bradyrhizobium sp. TM102, assembly GCF_009176685.1. Taxonomy (NCBI): domain Bacteria; kingdom Pseudomonadati; phylum Pseudomonadota; class Alphaproteobacteria; order Hyphomicrobiales; family Nitrobacteraceae; genus Bradyrhizobium; species Bradyrhizobium sp. TM102. The sequence goes on from NZ_AP021855.1 coordinate 6,138,913, forward strand.
ATGTCAACTTCTTCGCGCCGATCATGATGGCGCGCGGGCTGATCGAGGAATTGAAGGCGGCCAAGGGCTCGGTCGTGAACGTCACCTCGATCGCGGGCTCGCGCGTGCACCCGTTTGCGGGCGCCGCCTACGCCACGTCGAAGGCCGCGCTCGCATCGCTGACGCGCGAGATGGCCTCCGATTTCGGCCGCGTCGGCGTGCGCGTCAACGCCATCGCACCGGGCGAGATCGACACCTCGATCCTGTCGCCCGGCACCGAGAAGATCGTCGAGCAGCAGATCCCGATGCACCGGCTCGGCACGCCCGACGAAGTGGCCAAGATCATCTACGTGCTGTGCACGGACACCTCGTCCTACGTCAACGGCGCCGAGATCCACATCAACGGCGGCCAGCACGTGTAGTCCGTTCGCGTCATTGCAGTGACGCAACAAGGGCGACAACCTCGCTCTCTCGTGTCCCGGACGCGTTGCGGCACGCAGTGACGCTGCGCAGAGCCGGGATCCAGGGGCGGCTCGGCACGCGGCGAGGTGGGCCCCGACTCTGCAGCGCACCGTCCACCCGGACGATGCTTCGCATCGCCGGGATGACGCTGCGCTGCGTCCGGGGCACGAGAACGGAGTGTGGCGCACATTGCGATGCTCCAGTGCACATCCCAGCGGCGGTGCCCGTAGGGCAAAGGCGCATGGCGCCGTGCCCACGAATTTAACCAATACGGGAGAGTGGTGGGCACGCTGCGCTTTGCCCACCCTACGACATCGAGATTGTGGCACGCAGCTCAAGTAGCAGACACGGCATCGCGGCCTCGCGGCGCAATTCGCCCGAGCTTTGCCTGGTCTCGCTACCCTCTAAATCCAAGAGGGCGCAGGGAAGGCCGGGTGCCCAGCTCGCACCCGCGGTCTGCTGCGCAATAGGCACACGCAGAAGAACCGCACAGCAGCATACAGGTGTGGCCAATCACTCGGCCTTCCCTGCGCAGTGGCTGGACGGCTTATGCCGTGATCTCCCGGGAGCCGACCATTCCTTCTGGCCTCCCTCGCCCCGCGAATTGATGATGCAGTCTGCCCGGTTGGGCTCGCTCGCACCTTCGCAGGACTTGACCGTAGCAACGACGGCCAGGACCACACGGTTTTGCCGTACGCACGGCCCGCCATTTCGCCGCAGTTTTCCCGAGCCCTGTCGACAAAGCCGGAAACTTACAGACGAGACGAAGCCTGACAGCGCCGCTCGTCGCACGAAGCCTCGGGCTCACAGGGACACCCCGCCCTGCCCGCGCCTCTCGTGCCGACGCTGCCGCGTCCACCGCAAGCCCGGCTCGCGATGCGTGACGACACATGATCGCCCCTCTTGGTGAGCCGGGATGGGCAACACATACGCCGAAACCGAATTTCGGTAAAGTGGAATATTTTCGGCGACGAGGATTGACAGAGCGCGACACAGGTCCCGCTTTCGGCTGGATGGGCGGTTCAGTCGCTCTCCAGCGCACCCGCCAATCGGACGTCACAGCCGATTGCCCTGAAGAGAAAGGGAAGCAAGGCGATCCAGACAACGCCGCCGCAAGACCTGGATCGCCCTCGCCTTCCGTTCCTCAATCGATTCGAATCCGACGTGACCTGTCGCGCGGCCGCGGAGCGGCCGTGCTGAATGCGGTCGAGCAGTCGTCGTCGTTCTCACCGTCGAGCAGCGGAGCACCACAGTGCCGGCACATGCGTGCCGACATCGACGACGCCTTGCCGCTCGCCAGGACCTGACGATAGTTCGCCAGGTCGATGACGTTGCGGGGCGACGTTATGTGTTTTTCAACCATGGTTGTTCCTCGCGGCTACGCACTGCTTATCGCAGACAAGTTTCGCGCAAACGTTCAGCCCACCGCTCAAATTTTACCGGAGGAATTGCGGCACGGCGAACACATCACGGCGCGGCCTCAATCCCGATCTATTCTGCGACACGATTCACCGTGTCTGTACGACCGGCGTAAGGTCTCGGTAGCTATTTTCCGAGCGCGACGAGATCAGAGCCACTTCTTCCACTTGAAGAGCCAGTACGGAAGAATCGCGGCGACAAGCATCATCACCAGCGCCATCGGATAGCCGTGCGCCCATTCGAGTTCCGGCATCATCTTGAAGTTCATGCCGTAGATCGAGGCGATCAGCGTCGGCGGCATCAGCACGACGGCCATGACCGAGAACAGCTTGATGATGTTGTTCTGCTCGAGATTGACGACGCCGAGCATGGCATCGAGCACGAAGGTGATCTTGCTGGAGAGATAGGAGGCGTGGTCGGTCAGCGAGGAAACGTCACGCTGCATGGTCTTGAGCTGCTCGCGCATGTCCTTCGACCATTTCACGCCCTCCACCACCGCCGAAAGGAAGGTGACGACGCGGCCGATCGACACCAGGCTCTCGCGAACCTTCGAGGTCAGATCGCCTTTGCGGCCGATCGAGATCAGGATCTGGGAATACTGCTTGGCGTGACCGTGGCGCTCGCTCTCGGGCTCGAAGATGTCGTGGCTGACCTGGTCGATCTCGGCGCCGCAGCGCTCCAGGATGTCGGCGCAGCGGTCGATCACGGCGTCCAGCAGTTCCATCAGCACCATCTCGCCGGTAATGGAGGGCGTGCAGGAGCGGGCGAGCTTGGCCTCGACCAGGGCGAACGGCTTCGGCAGGTCGTAGCGCACCGTCACCAGGCGGTGGTCGCCGAGGATGAAGGTCACCGCCGTGGTCCGGGGCATGTCGGTATCGGAGTGGCACATCAGCGTCGCGGTCATGTAGCGGGCGCCGTTCTCGATATAGAGACGGCTGGAGATCTCGATCTCCTGCATGTCTTCCCGGGTCGGGATGGCGATGCCGGCGAGCCGCTCCACCGCCTTGTCCTCGGCCGCGCTCGGGTTGACGAGATCGATCCAGACCGCGCTTTCCGGCAACGCGGTAAGATCTTCGATGACAACCTTCTTCAGAACGGACTCTGAGGGAACAAACACCGAAAACATGCACGACTCCAGAGAACCTGCGACAGAATGACAGCCCTTAGCGCGATTCTGACAAGTTCACGATGACAACCACATTAACGGAGCGTTGGCATTTGTGGCGGTGCCATGGCTCAACTGTGGCACGGAATCGACAGTCCGGCCCCCTTTGGCCCAAAAATCTTCACGGGGCCGCAAAACTTGCGGCAGAAAAGCCACAGCTTGGGTCTCGCAGCGCGGGATAAGGCCTTCAGTGCTGGAATTGTGGCAGATTTCAACGATAATGGGATTAACGGAGTCGAGGAACTTGGGCGGTAAGCTCAGGCCTTCCGCACGGTATTGTTTTGATTGGAACCAAATCATGTCGTCGCTGAAAGTTAAGTTGGGAATTCTGGCCGCCGGCCTGATGCTGTCGGGCTGCATGCAGGCCACGCATTTCGAGGCGACCGACACCAAAGCCTTCAAGCCGAAGGACAAGGAACTGCTCGCCAAGGTTCGGTACGAGAACACCCCGGTTGCGGAGCCGTTCCGCCGCGCCATCGTCCAATACCACCGCAAGGAATCGCCCGGCTCGATCGTGGTCGATTCCGACAATCACTACCTCTATTACGTGCTGGATGGCGGCAAGGCGATCCGTTACGGCATCACCGTTGGCGAAGAGGCCATGGCCTGGTCGGGCATCGCCAAGGTGGGCAGCAAGACCGAGTGGCCGGCCTGGCACCCCACCCCCGGCGAAATTTCGCGCCTGGGCGTGCCGACCTATGTCGCACCCGGCCCGGACAATCCGATGGGCTCTCGCGCGATTTACCTCTATTCCGGCGGGAAAGACACGTTGTTCCGCATCCACGGCACCAACCAGCCGGAATATATCGGCGCCTCGATCTCGTCGGGCTGCATCCGCCTGACCAACGAGGACGCGATCGATCTCTATGATCGCGTCAAGCTCGGCACCCTCGTCGTGGTGCTCGAGCCGAAGCACGGCGATTCGCCCTACAATTCGCGGCTGGCGCTCGGCGGCAGCCAGACCGGCCAGGCGGGCAGCTACTGATCGCCTGCTGATCTCTGAGATCCAAAAGCGCCGGTTTCACCGGCGCTTTTTTGTTGCCGGCTTGCGAGGCTGGGACTTGCTGCCGTCGGCCGCCGGCTTTTTCGCAGGCGCCGCGGACTTCTGGACCGCCTCGTCGTCGGCTCCTTCCTTTTCTTCAGGCTTGGCCTCGGGCTTGACCTCGGGCTTGGCCTCGGGCTTGGCCGCGACCTCGCGCGGTGGCGCCTCCTCGGGGCGTTCCGCCGGCAGCAGCGGGGCGACCTGCGGCAGGGGATCCCAGACGTTCCACTGGCAGATCCGGTAGTCGTTGCGCCGCTGCGCCAAATCCAGATGGATATGGTCCTCATGGTACCAGTCCGAGCCCGGGCCGAGCACGGTGGAAAACCGCGCGCAGACCGAGTGCAGCACGCGCTCGCGCACCTCGCGCGACATGGTGCGGTCGGTGAGGCCGATCGACTGCCCATTGGCCAGCTTGATGCCACGGACGTCGAGGGCGTTGGCCTTGCCGTGCTCAGACAGCAGCGCGCCGACGACGCGGTTGCGTCCGCGGCACTCGAACGAATCGAAATTGTCGAGTTCGCCAATGGTCGAGCCGAGGCTGGTGGCCAGCGGCGCCATGTCCTTGCGCAGCCAATCGGCGATCGCCGACGCCATGGTGCAGCGAAGGATCGCCGCCGGCTTGACCGTCACCTTGCGCTTGTCCGGCAGGACGACGGCTTCCAGCCGCACCAGATCCTCGCCGCCACAGGCGCCGGGGCCGCGGATATCCGGAATCGAGGGTGCGATCGCGATCTCCTCGGTCAGCGCGAGACGGCAGGCCGAGACCGGCTTCTGGGCCGGTGCCGCAGCCTCGGCGGGCTTGTCGGCGCCGGGTTTGTCCGCCGAAGGCTTGCCGTCCGCCTCCGGCGGGGCCTCGTCCGCTGCCTTGGGCGCGTCCTCGGGGCGCGGTCGCGGCAGCGGGATCCTGGCGGAATGAACCGCGGGGCGCGGCCGTGGTGCGGCGATACCGAAGATATCCAGCGGGGACGTATATTTTCGCGCCTCTGCCCTCTCGGCGAGCACGAGCGACAGCCCGAGCACAGCGGTAACCATTGCCGCGCCAGCGGACATATAGCCGCGACAAGACCATTTGCGGCGAAAGTCCGGCAGGCTAAAACTCATGACAATTCTTTGGCCCAACGCTGAGAGCGACAACGCGCCCAGCGACTTCTCGGAGGAACGTCGGAATGCTTGGTTTGATGCAAGATTGGCCCCTGCTCTGCCACCGGATCATCGAACACGCCGCCAAAATTCATGGCAAGCAGGAGGTGGTTACTCGCTCGGTCGAGGGACCGATCCATCGCACCAATTACGCCGAGATCCACAAGCGCGCGCTCAAGGTCTCGCAGATGCTGGAGCGCGACGGCATCAAGCTCGGCGACCGTGTCGCAACGATCGCCTGGAACACCTGGCGCCATCTCGAGGTGTGGTACGGCATCATGGGGATCGGCGCCATCTGCCATACCGTCAATCCCCGCCTTTTCCCCGAGCAGATCGCCTGGATCATCAACCATGCGCAGGACCGCATCGTGATGACCGACATCACCTTCGTTCCGGTCCTGGAGAAGATCGCCGACAAGCTGACGAGCGTGGAACGCTACGTCGTGCTCACCGACAAGGCGCACATGCCGCAGACGACGCTGAAGAATGTGGTCGCCTACGAGGACTGGATTGCGGAGGCCGACGGCAAATTCAAATGGAAGGACTTTGACGAGAACACGGCAGCGGCGATGTGTTACACGTCGGGCACGACCGGTGACCCGAAGGGTGTGCTGTATTCGCATCGCTCCAACGTGCTGCATGCGCTGATGGCCAACAATGTCGACGCGCTCGGTACCAGTGCGTCCGAGACGATGCTGCCGGTGGTTCCGCTGTTCCATGCCAATAGCTGGGGCATCGCCTTCTCCGCGCCCTCGCAGGGCACCAAGCTGGTCATGCCCGGCGCCAAGCTCGACGGCGCCTCGGTCTACGAGCTGCTCTCGACCGAGAAGGTGACGCACACCGCCGGCGTGCCCACCGTGTGGCTGATGCTGCTCCAGCACATGACCGCCAATAATCTCAAGCTGCCGGACCTGAAGATGGTGATCTGCGGCGGCTCGGCGATGCCGCGCTCGATGATCAAGGCCTTCCTCGACATGGGCTCGAACGTGCGTCACGCCTGGGGCATGACCGAGATGAGCCCGATCGGCAGCGTCGCGGCGCTGAAGCCACCGTTCCAGAACGCCACGGGGGATGCGCGGCTCGACGTGCTGCAGATGCAGGGCTATGCGCCCTTCGCGGTCGAGATGAAGATCACCGACGATGCCGGCAAGGAGCTGCCCTGGGACGGCAAGACCTTCGGCCGCCTCAAGGTCTCCGGCCCTGCCGTCGCCAAGGCCTATTACCGTGTCGAAAGCAGCATCCTCGACGAGGACGGCTTCTTTGATACCGGCGACGTCTCGACCATCGACGAGGACGGCTACATGCGGATCACCGACCGCTCCAAGGACGTGATCAAGTCCGGCGGCGAGTGGATCTCCTCGATCGACCTCGAAAACCTCGCGGTCGGTCATCCGGCCGTGGCGGAAGCTGCCGTGATCGGCGTGTTCCACCCCAAATGGGACGAGCGGCCGCTCCTGATCGTGCAGCTCAAGCAGGGTCAGCAGGCCACCCGCGAGGAGATCCTCAAATACATGGACGGCAAGATCGCCAAATGGTGGATGCCCGACGACGTCGCCTTCGTCGAAGGTATTCCGCACACGGCCACCGGCAAGATCCTGAAGACGGCGCTGCGCGACCAGTTCAAGGATTATCGCTTCCCGAACGCGGCGGCGTAAGCGCGCTCGGGGCCACCCTCCCCTGGAGGGTCCGGGACGAGCGGAGCTCGCCCGTGGGTCGGCTCACATGAAGCGAAGCGCAATGTGAGACGGGGTGGGGTGATCTCTCCACACGGTCACCGCCTCAAATGGAGACACTGTCACCCCACCCCGCTCGCGCTCCGCGCGATCGACCCTCCCCCTCCAGGGGAGGGTAAGTCCCTTGAATTTGCCCCCGCGCCGTGGTCTCAACGGCCCATCGTCGCGCCAGATCGGCCGGCATCGCCAACCCCGGCAGAGCTCACTCGATGGCCCGCAGGTTTTCCGCTCCCTATCAGTCGGAGCCCGTGTCCAGCCTCGCGAGCTGGGCGCGCAATCTGGCCGTGTTCGCGGTGGTGGCGGTGGTGGTCTCGATCATCATCGTCCGCTTCGATTTCCTGGAGCCGAAACCGGCGCTCGCGACCTTCTTCGGCGGGCTCGCGATATCAGGCCTGTCGATCCTGTTCGGGCTCGCCGGCTTTGCCGCGATCTGGCAGAACGGCTCGCGCGGCATGGCGCGCATCCTGCTCGCTTTGCTCATCGACGGGGCGATCCTCGCCTATCCCGCCTATCTGGCCTTGCAATATCGCAAGCTGCCGGCGATCTACGACATCACCACCGACCCGATCGATCCGCCGCGTTTCGACGCGCTGGCGCGCCTGCGCACCGGCGAGGGCACCAACACCGCGGTCTATGCCGGGCTCTATTCCGCGGAGCAGCAGCGCCATTTCTACCCTGATATCGAGCCCGTCGAGCTCGAGATTTCCGTCGACCGCGCCTATGCGATCGCGCTGCAACTCGTCAACAAGCGCAAATGGATCGTCATCGACGAGCGTGCACCGCAGCCGCCGCGCCGCATCGGCCGTATCGAGGCGGTGGCGCGCACGCCGATCATGGGTTTTCGCGAGGACATTTCGATAAGGTTCGTGCCGGACGGCGATGATTCCCGCGTCGACATCCGCTCTGCCTCGCGCAATTTCGACAGCGATCTCGGCAGCAATGCCGCGCGCGTCAAGAAATTCATCGACGATCTCAACACCGCTGCCGATGCCGACGCGCTCAAGCCGGTGAAGAAGACGCCGGTGGCGCCGCCGAAGGCGCCGGCAAAGACGGTGAAGAAATAGCTGGCTGTCATCCGGGGCGTGCGAAGCACGAACCCGGAATCCATCGGGCGGCGGAGTTTGTCGATGAATGGATTCCGGGCTCTCGCTTCGCGAGCCCCGGAATGACGGCGAAGGCTACGCGCCAGCCATCCGATACGTCCCGCCAATCACGGGATCGCCCTCGGTCGCGACCACGCCGCGGGCGACCAGATCTTCCAGGTGCGCCAGCACGGAATAGCCGGCGGCCGTCGTCAGCCTCGGATCGATGCCGATATAGATCGCGCGGACCATGGTCGGGATGTCGGTCTCGCCCTTGGCGAGGCGGTGCAGGATCGAGGCCTCGCGCGCCTTGCGATGACGGATCAGGAAGCGCACGAAGCGCTGGCCGTCGGGGATCTCGGGGCCATGGCCGGAGAAGTAGAGATCCTCCTCGCGTGCGGCGAGCCGGTCGAGCGAGTCCATGTAGTCGATCATCGAGCCGTCGGGCGGCGCCACGATCGAAGTCGACCAGCCCATCACGTGATCGCCGACGAAGTTGAACTTTCGCTCCGGCCAGGCGAATGCCAGATGATTGGCGGTGTGCCCCGGCGTCGCCACGGCCTCGAGCCGCCAGCCGTCGCCTTCGACGACATCGCCATGGGCGACCTTGACGTCCGGTGCAAAATCGCGGTCGGCGCCGGATTCCGGATTGTGCTTCTCGCTCTCGAAACGCGGGCGCGAGGCCCGGTGCGGGCCCTCGGCATAAACCGGCGCGCCGGTCGCCTGCTTGATCCGCGCGGTGTTCGGTGAATGGTCGCGATGGGTGTGGGTGACGAAGATATGGCTCACCGTCTCGCCGCGCACGGCATCGAGCAGCGCAGCCGCATGGGCCGCATCGTCCGGACCGGGATCGATGATCGCGACATTGCCCTTGCCGACGATGTAGCTGACCGTGCCGGTGAAGGTGAACGGGCTCGGATTGTTGCAGAGCACGCGGCGCACGCCGGGTCGGACTTCCTCGACGATGCCGGCTTTGAGCGGAAAGTTGCGGTTGAACGGGACGTCGTCATTGTCGGACATGGCTTGCTCATACCTTGCTGACTTCGTCATGCCCGGCCTTGTGCCGGGCATCCACGTTCTTCGCGCGGCCTAAGACGTCGATGGCCGGGTCGTCTCGCGCGAAGACGCGCTTCGCGCTTTTGCCCGGCCATGACGTCGAAGAGTTTCCTGCCGCTTAACCTTACGAGCTCAGAAGAACGCCTGAATGCCCGTGATGGCGCGGCCGAGGATCAGGGCGTGGACGTCGTGGGTGCCCTCGTAGGTGTTGACCGTCTCGAGGTTATGGACGTGGCGCATCACATGGTACTCGATCGAGATGCCGTTGCCGCCGTGCATGTCGCGCGCGACACGGGCGATGTCGAGGGCCTTGCCGCAATTGTTGCGCTTCATGATCGAGATCATCTCGGGCGCGAACTTGCCCTCGTCCATCAGGCGGCCGACGCGAAGCGAGCCCTGCAGGCCGAGCGCGATCTCGGTCTCCATGTCGGCGAGCTTCTTCTGCACGAGCTGGGTCGCGGCGAGCGGCTTGCCGAACTGCTTGCGGTCGAGCGTGTACTGGCGCGCGCGATGCATGCAGTCCTCGGCCGCGCCGAGCGCGCCCCAGGAGATGCCGTAGCGGGCTCGGTTGAGGCAGCCGAACGGCCCCTTGAGGCCGGAGACGTTGGGCAGCAGCGCGTCTTCGGGAACCACGACGCCGTCCATCACGACCTCGCCGGTGATGGAGGCGCGAAGCGAGAGCTTGCCGCCGATCTTCGGCGCGGAGAGGCCCTTCATGCCCTTCTCCAGCACGAAGCCGCGGATCTGGTTGTCGTGCGCGGCCGATTTGGCCCACACCACGAACACGTCAGCGATCGGCGCGTTGGAGATCCACATCTTGCTGCCCGTGAGGCGGTAGCCGTCCGCGACCTTCTCGGCGCGCGTCTTCATGCCGGCCGGATCGGAGCCGGCATCAGGCTCGGTCAGGCCGAAGCAGCCGACCCACTCGCCGCTGGCGAGCTTCGGCAGATACTTCTTGCGCTGGTTCTCGTCGCCATAGGCGTAGATCGGATACATCACCAGCGATGACTGCACCGAGTTCATCGAACGATAGCCGGAATCGACCCGCTCGATCTCGCGCGCGACGAGGCCATAGGCGACGTAGCTCGCATTGGCGCAGCCATATTCCTCCGGCAGCGTAATGCCGATCAGGCCGAGCTCGCCCATTTCGTTGAAGATCTCGCGATCGGTCGTCTCTTCGAGATAGGCCTTGGAGACGCGCGGCAGCAGCTTGTCCTGGGCATAGGCGCGGGCAGTGTCTCGCACCATGCGCTCGTCTTCGGTGAGTTGCTCGTCGAGCAGGAACGGATCGTCCCATTGGAAAGAAGCCGCAGCCGGCTTGTCCTTGGCCTGAGGGCGCACGCTCATGAAACGTCCTTTCGTCTGGTTCCGTCAGAAATTGCCCGACAAACTAAAGCGCCGCGGCAACAAGTGCAATTGCATCCTGGTTCGGTCATTCCGGGTCGCGCAACGGCGCGAACCCAGCAACGGCGTCGTCAGCTCTCGAGCTGTTCGTTGGCGACGATCTCGATGCCGAAGCCCGACAGGCCCTTGTAGTCGTGCACCGAGGAGGTGAGATGCCGGATCGAGGTGACGCCGAGGTCGCGCAAGATCTGCGCGCCGACGCCGACCTCGCGCCACTGGCGGTTGCGGTCTGCCTCCGTCGCGCTCTCGTCGGGCAGCGGGGCGACGGGGACACCGGCAGCGCCGTCGCGCAGATAAACCAGAACGCCACGGCCGGATTTCTTGAAGTGCTCGAGCACCGTCGCCATGCGCTTGTGGCCCGTGAAAGTGTCCTTGACGATGTTCGGCTTGTGAAAGCGCGTCAGCACGTTCTTGCCGTCACCGACGCCGTTATAGACGAAAGCGACGTGGGCGATGGAATCGAACGGCGAACGGTAGGCATAGCCTTGCAAGGGTCCGATCGGGCTTTCGGTGACGAAGGTCGAGACCCGCTCGATCAGCTTCTCGCGCGCCTGACGGTAGGCGATCATGTCCGCGATGGTGACGTGCTTGAGCTTGTGCTTGGCCGCGAACTGCGCGACCTGCTCGCCCTTCATCACGCTGCCGTCGTCGTTCATCAATTCGCTGATGACGCCGACCGGCGGCAGGCCGGAGAGCTTGCAGAGATCGACGGCGGCCTCGGTATGGCCCGAGCGCAGCAGCACGCCGCCATCCTTGGCGATCAGCGGGAAGATGTGGCCGGGCCGGGCGAAATCGTTGGCGCCGACATTGGGATTGGACAGCGCGCGGCAGCAGGAGGCGCGCTCCTCGGCGGAGATGCCGGTGCCGCCATCAGGCTTGTAGTCGATCGACACCGTGAAGGCGGTGGTGTGCGCGGAATCGTTGTGGGCCACCATCGGATCGAGCCGCAGGCGGCGCGCGTCCTCGGTCGTCACCGGCGCGCAGACGATGCCTGACGTATGGCGGATGATGAACGCCATCTTCTCGGCGGTGCAGAGCGAGGCGGCGACGATCAGATCGCCCTCACCCTCACGGTCCTCGTCGTCGGTGACGACCACGAGCTCACCCCGGGCAAAGGCCTGCAAGACTTCCTGAACGCTATCGGGCATGTCCCAATCTCTATCGGTTATGCCGGGAGGCTTAGCCGGACTTGAGCCGGGGCGCTAGTGTCCTGGACGCAACCGCATATTCCGGGCAGCGGGCCATCGGAGGCCAGCCTTGCACCCCAGCCTTGCACCGAAGATACCAGGGATATAGGCGCAGACGGCCGGAGCGGAAGGCGGCCGAGCGCCGTCAGGGCAGCACTTCGCGGCGTTCGCCGAGCCGCTGGTCGAGCTCGGCGCGCTTGTCGGCCAGAAGGCCGGCCTGCGCGGCCTCAATGACCGTGAACAGCTCATGAGCGTCGCTGAGCCGGGTCACGGTGACGTAGCTTGCGCCGGCCGCATAGAGCTCGTCCACGTCCGACAGGAGATCGGCCGTGGCCACGATCAGGGCGGTCGGATTGAGCGCGCGGACGTGGCGGACCAGCTTCTCGTTGCTGGCGCCCTTCAGCAGCGAATCCGGCACGCTGAGGATGATCATCTCGGACTTGCCGACGCCGGCATGGAGCAGCGTATCCGCGCTGCTGATGTCGCCATAGATCACGTGCAGGCCGCGCGACAGCAACGTCTGGTACACATTGGGGTTGAAATCGACCACGGTGATCTGCTCGAGCAGCACCGGCGTCTGCCGTTCGATCTCGGCCAGCAGCGCGCTCGCCGCACGGAAAAAACCGAGGATGACGATACGGCGGGCCTCGCCATGGCCGCCCTCGTGCCCCTCCTCGGCATGGCCGTTGCCGTGATCGAGGTCGCGCAGGCCGATCCGCTTCAGGGGGCCGATCGCCCAGCGGGTGATCTCGTCGCTGCGGCTCATCGCAAAGGTCGAGAGCACCGCGAGCACCACGAAGGCGAAGGAGGCGGCATTCGCCGTCTGCGCTGCGATATGGTGATCGGCGACGCCGGTCTGGATCACCACCAGCGAGAACTCGGAGATCTGCGCGAGGTTCAGCGCCGGCAACAGGCTGGCGCGCAAGCCCTGCTTCATCAGATAGAGCGGCGTGAAGGTGGTGACGAGGCGGCTCACCACCGTGAAAGCCGCGATCATCAGCGCCAGCCCGATCACGGAGAGGCCGGGGACGGGAATGGTCATGCCGAGTGCGACGAAGAACAGGGTGATGAAGAAGTCGCGCAGCGTGGTGACCTTGGCGGTGACGTCGAGCGCGTAGGGAAAGGTCGAGAGCGAGACGCCGGCGATCAGGGCGCCCATCTCGCGCGACAGCGACAGCCGCTCGGCGGTCTCGGCGACGAGAAAGCACCAGGCCAGCGCGCCGAGCAGGATCAGCTCGGGCCGCCGGGCGATCTGGTGGAACAGCCGCGGCAGCACGTAGCGGCTGACCAGCAGAGCTGCGGCGACCAGCACCGCGACACGGCCGATCGAGAGCAGGATGACGCTGGCCTGCAGATTGGCAAGGCTCGGCTGCACCGCCAGAAACAGGATGGCGAAGATGTCCTGGAGCACCAGCACGCCGAGCGTGATGCGTCCTGGCAGCGTGTCGAGCTCGCGTTTCTCGTAGAGCACCTTGACGATGATGACGGTGCTCGACAGCGCGCAGGCGACGCAGAGATAGACCGCATCGAAGTGCCCGCCCCCGAGTGACAGGCCGATGCCGACGAAGAACAGGACCCCGAGCAGGCAGCCGCCGAGGAGCTGGCCGCCCGCCGCGAACAGGATCACCTTTCCCGCCCGCACGATCTTCTTCAGATCGATCTCCAGGCCGATCATGAACAGCATGAAGATCAGGCCGAGCTCGGAGATGACGCCGATCGATTCCTGCGAATGGACCCAGCCCGCGCCGAATGGACCTATGCAAAAGCCGGCGATAAGATAGGCCAGAATGAGCGGCTGTCGGGAGAAATGGGCGAGCAGGCCCAGCATCCAGGCAAACAGAATACAGAGAGTGATGTCGCGAATGAGCTCATGCATGCCAAATTGGTCCGTTTTGCCGCACCCTAGAGGCGGGTTGCGGCGCGGCAAGCGAGCAATTCGTCACATGCGAAAAGGGCTGTTCGCAGCAATGCTGCTATGTCCCCTCGCCTTTGCCGTGCCCGCCGTCGCACAATCCAAGGTCAATATTGAACAGAACTTTGCCGATTCCCTCACCGCGCTGCCGAAGGAGGAACTCGCAATCTCCGGTGGATTCTACGTGCCTGCCTATTCCAGCGTCGCAATGAGCCAGGGCAAGCTGCGCGTCGACTTCTCGGTGACCTTGAGTGTTCACAACGCCTCCGAGACCCAGCCGCTGGTGATCAAACGCATCGCTTATTTCGACACCGCAGGCAAGCAGGTCGAGAGTTATCTGAAGGCGCCGGTGGCCGTGAGGCCGCTGGCCACCGTCTCGATCTTCATTCCGACCGACGACGTGCGCGGCGGGACCGGGGCCAATTTCCTCGTCGACTGGGCCGCGACAGGCGAGATCGCCGAGCCCGTGGTCGAGGCCCTGATGGTTGGCGGCGTCGCCAATGCGCATTACGCTTTCATCAGCCAGGGCCGTCCGACTAGGACGGCCACAAAGAAGTGAGTCCGTCCGACCCGGACGGCTAGCAAGAAGTAAGGCCGTCCGACCCGGACGGCCGGCAAGACACAAGGCTGGCCGGCGCAACGCCGGCTGGCTCAACAAGAACAAAACGAGGAACGCCCATGACGTCCAGCTTCGATTTCGCACCCCTGTTTCCGGCAGGGCTGCCGGCCCCTTCTGCGCGCTGGACCGGCCTCGCCAAATACAGTTTTGTGGGCGGCAATAACGATTCCGAACAGGTGCCGCTCGACGAGTTGATCGAAGCGACCAACACGGTGCTGCGGCGAGAGGGCCGGTCGCTCGCCACTTACGGGCTGGCGCATGGGCCGCAGGGCTACCTGCCCTTGCGCGAATTCCTGGTGACCAAGCTCAAGCGCGATGCCGGCATCAACTGCACCGTCGACGATCTCCTGATCGTGTCCGGCTCGCTCCAGGCGCTCGACCTCGTCAACGCGACGCTGCTGACCCGCGGCGACACCGTGATCTTCGAGCAGGACAGCTATCAGGGCTCGCTGACCCGCCTGGCACGGCTCGGCGTCAATGTGGTCGGCGTCCCCCTCGACAAGGACGGCATGCGCATGGACGTGCTGGCCGCGACGCTGGCCGACCTGAAGAGCCGCGGGATCCGGCCGAAATACATCTACACCATTCCGACGGTGCAGAATCCGACCGGCAGCATCATGCCCGAGAGCCGCCGCACCGAGCTGGTACGGCTCGCGACCGAGTATGGCGTGCCGATCTTCGAGGACGATTGCTATGCCGATCTCGTCTGGTCGGGGCAGCGGCCGCCGGCGATTCATGCGATGAGCCCGAACGGCGGCGTGATTCATATCGGCTCGTTCTCCAAGTCGATCGCGCCGGCGCTGCGCGTCGGCTTCATCGTGGCGCCCTGGGAGGTGATGTCGCGGATGCTGGCGCTGAAGACGGATGCCGGCTCCGGCGCGCTGGAGCAGATGGTGCTCGCCGCCTATTGCAAGCCGCATTTCGCGAGCCACGTGCCGGCCCTGACCAAGGCGCTGCGCACCAAGCTCGACACGCTGATGGAGGCGCTGAACGAGCAGTTCGGGACGGCCGCCGAGTTCGAGGAGCCCAAGGGCGGCATCTTCCTCTGGGTGAAGCTGCCCGACCAGGTCGATACGCTGAAACTCTATCAGGCCGCTCTCACCGCCGGCGTCTCGATCAATCCGGGGCCGGAATGGTCGACCAACAAGAGCCATGCCAGCTCGCGCCTCAGGCTGTGTTTTGCGAGTCCGACGCACCAGCAGATCCGCGAGGGCGTCGCCGTGCTGGCCGAGGTCTGCCGCAAGGAATTCGGGGTGCCGGCCCGGAGTGCCAATGTTGAGAAGCGGGCCTGAGGCCGCGGCCTCACGCCTCGACGTGAAACTCCACGTTGACTTGGCCGCTCCCGGAGGACGGAAAATAGTCGCAGAGCTGCTCGGCGGCGCCGCGGTAGTCGTACCAGCCAAGCGCGGCGAACAGCATGATGGTGTCGGCCATGCCGCCTTCGCCGTTGCACTTGGTGGCGTAATCCGGAAGCATGTCGAGGAATTCGCGATAGCGGCGGCTCTGCCACAGCTCGAGCACGCGCAGATCGACCTGACGGTTGAACTCGCTGGCGACCGACGTCCAGGCCTCGGGGCCCAGCTTCTTGTTCGGCCAGAGCCGATGCGAGAGCGAACCGCTGGCGATGATTGCGACGCGTTCACCGGATTCATCGATCGCGCGGCGGGTCGCTTCACCGAGGATCCGGCTCTCCTCGAAGGAGGTGAATAGCGGCGAGGCGACCGAGACGACCTTCGCGAAGCCGTCCCGGTTCAGGTAGTGCATCGGCACGACGGTGCCGTATTCGAGCCCGAGGCTGGCCACCTGATGGGCGATCACGTTCAGGCCGGCGTCCCCGGCCCTATCAGCGATGGCTTCGGCCAGGCGCGTGTCGCCCGGCAAATCGTAGCGCAGATCCTGGATCATCTGCGGCGCCTCGTGGCTCGTGAACGAGCCGCAATGCCGCGCATTGGCATTGATGTGGTAGCCGAAATTGGAGAGCCAGTGGGTATCGAACACCACAAAGCAGGTCACGCCGCGCTCCTTCGCCCGCCGGCCGAGCTCGCGCAAAGACCTGACCGCCGGCTCGCGCGCATCGCGTAACGGGCTGCCGGGTTGCTCCGACAGCATCAGCGATGGAACGTGGGTGACCTTGGCCGCGAGTACGAGTTGCCCCATGGCGGTCACCCCGAAGCGTCAGGCCGCCTGTGGCTGGCTGCCGTGGATCGCGGAGGCCAGCCTCAGCAAGAGGACGATCGAGACGTTGCCCTTGCCGGCCTCGATCTGGGCGATATAGCGCTCGGAAATCCCGGAACGGCGGGCCAGCTCGCGGCGCGACAGGTCGCAGCGCATGCGCGAGGACCGCAAGCGATCGCCCAGCTCGGTCAGAAACGCGGTCTCGGAATAAGGCGGCACGGCGCAGCTCCCCGGCAGCACTTCGCCCGCAAAATCCATGACTTGATTCAGCATTGGTCTATCCAGGTTCGCCTTCGGGAAGTGCCATCCTACGCCGGAAAAGACCGGCCTCATTGACGCGGATCAAATTCGCGAGCGATCGGCGGGCAGCCATGGACGGAAGCGGACGGGATGCTACACTTTGGAATTCTTCGAGGCGGGGTTCTTTCAGGACATGACGCGTTGTTTGAGCCGCTGGATCGCGGCTGCGATGCTGTGGGCGGCGATCACCTCCACGGCAGGTGCCGAGACACTGACCGCGACGGTCGAGCAATGGGGCCTGCTCGGCTCGTGGGCGGTCGATTGCGCGACCGGGCCCGACCGCGACAAGGGCGCGCTCCTGACTTACGAAATCCGGAAGGACGGCCGGGTGATGTACCGGCGCAATTTCGGCGAGGCCAGGGACGAGAACGAGGTGGTGTCGGCCAGGGTCAGCGCCGAGGGCCTGCTCAATGTGATGGTGTACTTCCCTTCGCTGCACCAGGCCCGTGAGTTCGGGCTGCTGCTGGCGAAGGACGGCAGCAGCCTGCGCGCGATCTACAATCGCAGCGAGCGCGGCGAGTACACGATCAGGGACGGCAAGTACGTCGCCACCGGCGCGCCGACGCCGGCGCAGCAACGCTGCGATTAGTCTCCTGAACAGCTGTTCAGAATTCTCCCGCGTTTCCTCCGGAACGTTCGCGCCAATGCGCGGTTTAAATGTGCATTCGATTGGAGGAGGACATCATGAAGAAGCTTGGTTATGTGGTTGCGGCCCTGGGTGCGCTCGTGATCGCGGCGCCGACGCTGGCGAACGCAGAGACGGTGGTGATCAAGCGCGGCGGCTACCACCACCATCATCACGGGCCGTACGGCGCTCGCGCCGAATTCCGCGGCCATCGCGATTACGGCTGGCATCGCGGCCATCATCGCGACAAGGTCGTGGTGATCAAGCGCAGCCATCGCCATCACAACTGGGACTAATGCAGAGCGCATATGGAAATGGCCCCTCACGGGGCCATTTCTCTTGCGCGCAGTCTTGTAGGGTGGGCAAAGCGACTTGTCCGCCATAGCTCGAGGAGCGACGGCGGAAGCGTGCCCACCGCTTCCGTAGTGATCAAGGAGAAGTGGTGGGCACGGCGCAAGGGCGCCTTTGCCCACCCTACGATTATTCTGCGTTCGCAGGGCGTGTTGACGAAGCTAATCCCACGCCGGCGCGAAGCCCGGATTGACGCAGCGGCGGTCCTTTGGCAGCGCCGCGATCTTGTTGCGGTCGGCATCGTCGAGCGTGATTTTCAGCGCATCGAGATTGGCTTGCTGGCTCTCCCGGCGCGAGGCCTTCGGAATCGCGGCGACGCCGTCCTGGTCGAGCAGCCATTTCAGCGCCACCTGCGCAGCGGTTGCGTTGTGCCTGGCGCCGATCTCGGCCAGCACCGGCTCCGAGGCAATGCGCCCTTGCGCGAGCGGACAATAGGCCACCAGCGGGATCGACTTCGCGGCGAGATAGGTCAGCACCTTCGATTGATCGAGCATTGCGTGATATTCGATCTGGTTGCAGGCGATCGGCGCCCTGATGTCCTCGACCACGGTCTTGAGCAGCGCCGTGGTGAAATTGGCAACGCCAATCGCCCGCGTGCGCCCCTCCTGCTTCAGCTTCATCAATGTCTCGAACACCGCACCCCAGTTCGCCGCCTTCGACGGCCAGTGCACGAGATAGAGATCGACATGATCGAGCCTGAGCTTGTTCAGGCTGGTATCGAAGGCGCGGCGGATCGCGTCGGGGCCGAGGTTCTCATGCCAGACCTTGGTCGTGACGTGCAGCTCGCCGCGCGGCAGGCGAGCCGCGGCAAGGGCAGCGCCGATGGATTCTTCGTTGGCGTACATCTCGGCGGTGTCGATGTGGCGATAGCCGATCGACAGCGCGCTCTCGACTGCGGCGCGGCAGGCATCGCCCTGCATGCGGAAGGTGCCGAGGCCGAGCTTGGGCATGCTGATGCCCTGGGTCTTCAGATTGTCCATGAACAGGCTCCTGACGTCGTTCAACCCGCTGGATGCACGCGGCGTTGCCGCGTGGGCAGACTCTTCGGTGATGGAAAAGAGGTGGCGGGAGTGAGGAGCATAGCCCGGCATGGGCAGCGCGGCCAATCAAGATCGGGTTAGCATTGCACGCACGATTCCTCTCAGACGTCATGCCCGGGACGAGCCCGGCCATGACAACTGGGCTCATAATCGCCCCGCCCCTCACGAATGCTGCGCCACCACGGCAGGTCGCGCCTGCGGCTGCGGTTCGAGATCGACCGACCAGAGGTCGCGATTGTCGACGTCTTTCAGCGTCACAGTCATCACGCCGCTGGCACCGTCGATGTCGACGCGGCCGAAGAATTGCAGTCCGAAACACGGCGCCAAATTCTCGCCCTGCGCCGCGCTACAGCCGTTCTGGTACATCGCGACCGGACCAAAGGTGTTGTCGAGCTCGCCCGGGCCCCAGGTGCCGGCGTGCAGCGGGCCGGAGACGAACTCCCAGAACGGCTCGAAGTCTTGAAACTGCGCCTTGCCGGGATCGTAATAATGCGCGGCGGTGTAATGCATGTCGGCGGTCAGCCAGACGATATTGCGCACGCCGGCGCGCTTGATGGAGGCCAGAAGGTCGGCGATCTCGTGCTCGCGCCGGTCGGGCGGCCCATCACCAAGCGCGACGGCATCCAGGCTGACCAGGCCGATCGGCAAATCGGCCGCAATCACCTTCCAGGTCGCGCGCGAGGCCGCGAGCTCGCGCTTCAGCCAGGCGAGTTGCTCGGCACCCAAAATCCAGCCGCGGTGATCGCCGCCCTTGTTCCAGCTGTCGTCGCGATAGCTGCGCATGTCGATCATGAAGACGTCCAGCAGCGGGCCGTAGGCGATCTTGCGATAGACCCGGCCTTGCCGCGCGCCGAGGTCGCGGATCGGCATGAAGTCGAAGAAGGCGCGGCGGGCGCGCGCGACCAGGCGCGGGGTGCCGTCGTCCTCATAACCGGCCTCGTCATGGCTGCCGGCCGGTGACCAGTCGTTGGTGACCTCGTGGTCGTCCCATTGCGCGAACATCGGCACCTCGGCGTGGAAGGCGCGAAAATTCTCGTCGAGATGGTTGTATCTGTAATTGCCGCGAAACTGCGCCAGCGTGTGCGCGACCTCGGACTTTTCCTCGGTCACGAGGTTGCGCCAGATCTCGCCGTTCGGCAGCCTCTGCTCGGAAGGAACCGTGCAGTCGGCGTAGATGTGATCGCCGGAGTGGATGAAGAAATCCGGACGGTTATCGAGCATGGTGCGATAGCTGCGATAGCCGCCGCGCGAAACGTCGATGCCCCAGCCCTGCCCCGCGACATCCCCGGACCACACGAACGAGATCGACCGGCCCGCGGCCGGCGCGGTGCGGAAATGGCCGACGCGGCTTTCGCCGGCAATGCCGGCCGCGATGTCGTCGAAGCGCACGCGGTAGAAGATATCCTGGCCGGGCGGCAGATCGTTCAGCAGCAGCTTTGCGGTGAAATCCGCATCAAGCAGAGCGTCGCGCGAAGCTGACGCGATGATGGTCTCGAAGCTCTCGACGGTCGAGCATTCCACCTGCATCCGCGCGGGGCGGTCGGCGCGCGCCCAGATCACGGCGGAGTCCCCAGAGACGTCGCCGGACTGGATACCGCCCGCGATCTGCGGCCGATCGGCGGCGCGGCTGAGGTGTGGCGTTGCGAGCGTGCCGAGCGAGGCGACGGCGAGGCTGGAGGTCGAGCGGACCAGGAATTGCCGCCGGGTCCATGCGCGCGAAGCGCGGAGCGTTGCCATTCAGGAAACCTTCGTCGAATCGCGACGGAAGGTGCCTGCGCTCCTTGACTCCTACCCTTACGGTTTCTTGACCCCGCGCCTACGGTTTTGCGACGCGCCGATGACGCGCTCAGACCGGGTTAACGCTGCCAGTTGCAGATGCCGCCGGAGCGGCACGGCCAGGTTTGGATGCGGGTATCCCTCGCCTGCGCATCCAGCGGATTGCCGTGGCGATGCGCGAGTTTGGTCCGGGCTGCGCCGCGCGGCTGGGCAGGCCTGGCGTGCGCAACCTTCGGCTCGGCCGCACGGACGCGTTCGGCCGCAACCTTCTTCGGCGCGTCGACGGGTGCGGCGCGGGCCTGCGCCTCATTGCCGCCGCGCGCTTCCAGCGCAACCGGAGCGAAGTGCGTCTCGGGCCCGAGACGTTTCGGCGACAGCACGGCCTTGGAGAGATCGAGGCCGAGATATTCGTCTGGCTTGTAGTCGTCAGCGCGCGCGAAGCCGCCCCATGCGATCACGAGGGCAACGGCAACTGCAAAAGGAATGCTTTTCAGGACCACGGACGCCTCCTGAAATTGATTTTGAAAGGGATATTTTATCCTTATTTAGGAGGCCTCGCTTGCGATTCCAGCGGCCAAGTGCCGCCGTGGTTAAGAAGTTTAGCGGTGTCAAGCGACCTTTCGCGTCGCCCCCGTCCCATCCAGGAACCCCATCAAACGGCTACGGATGATCTGTTCCGCCTCGGTCATGATCCGATCGACGAGTTCCTTGCAGGAGGGGATGTCGTGGATCAGGCCGGCGACCATGCCGCAGCTCCACGCGCCGGCGTCCATCTGTCCCTCCAGCATGATCCTGGGATAGACGCCCGCGACCTGATCGTGGATGTCGTCGATCTTCAGCTTGTCGCCCTTCTCGCGCTCGATCTCGATCAGGCGATCGACATTGGCGTTCCTCAGCACGCGCTCGGTGTTGCGCAGGCTGCGCATGATCAGGCGGGTGTCGAGCTCGGTCGCGGCGACCAGCGCATTCTTCACGTTCTGATGCACGGGCGCTTCCTTGGTGGCGATGAAGCGCGTGCCCATGTTCATGCCGGCGGCACCCAGCGACAATGCCGCGACGAGGCTGCGCCCGTCCGCCATGCCGCCGGAGGCGACGAAGGGGATCTTCAATTCCTCCGCCGCGCGCGGCAGCAGGATCATGTTGGGAATGTCGTCCTCGCCGGGATGACCGCCGCACTCGAAGCCGTCGACGCTGACGGCATCGCAGCCGATCCGCTCGGCCTTGAGTGAGTGACGCACCGAGGTGCATTTGTGGATGACCTTGATGCCCGCCGCCTTCAGCGCCGGCATGTATTGTTCGGGGCTGCGGCCGGCCGTCTCCACCGCCTTGATGCCACCCTCGACGATGGCCGCGATGTATTCCGGATAGGGCGGCGCCGCGAAGGTCGGCAGGAAGGTGAGGTTCACGCCGAACGGCTTGTCGGTCATGTCGCGGCAGCGCGCGATCTCCTTGGCGAGCAATTCCGGCGTCTTCTGCGTTAGGCCGGTGATGATGCCGAGCCCGCCGGCATTCGACACGGCGGCGGCCAGCTCGGCAAAGCCGACGAAATGCATGCCGCCCTGGATGATGGGGTGCTCGATGCCGAACAGCTCGGTGATCGCGGTCTTCACTTAATTCGCCTCCCGGAATTTGCTCAGATCGGGTTCAGTCTA
Source organism: Bradyrhizobium sp. TM102 (assembly GCF_009176685.1). NCBI lineage: Bacteria > Pseudomonadati > Pseudomonadota > Alphaproteobacteria > Hyphomicrobiales > Nitrobacteraceae > Bradyrhizobium > Bradyrhizobium sp. TM102. The sequence goes on from NZ_AP021855.1 coordinate 6,161,032, forward strand.
GCCGGACTTTTGCGCCGCGGTCACCATTTCTCTCCGACGGTGGATCTCCATTTCGAGGATCCCCGAGGCCCACACCTCGCGAGGGCCCCGCTGCCATTCGTGAACGCCGGCTCAAAAAGAAGCGCGGCACAGTGCGTGCCGCGCTCGTCTCTGACGTCTCACGGGAAGCCCGCCTGTCTCAGTGCGTCTTCGTCTCGTGCCATTTCTCGAGATCGGGCTTCTCCTCGTCCGATCCCTGCTCCTTCTCCGGATTGCCCTTCCAGGGCTTGTCCGTCTGCCGGTGCGAACCCCAATCGTTCTGCTGCCGGGGATCGTCGTTAGGCCGTTCCTTGCTCATCGATCTCCCTTTCCGTGAACGTCAAGCAAAGGGAACACCATAATAGGAGTTGATGCCGCGCACCGCGGCATCATCACCCCAGTTCCAATCGCTTCGTTCGCCATATTTCGGCGCCCCTTCCAGTTCCTTGGTGGTGATGCCGGTGACATACCCGCCAAGCTCCGTGTCGTATTTCAGCGACTGCCAGGGCAACGGGTAGTGGTCGTTGCCGAGGCCCAGGAATCCGCCGAAGCCAAGCACGGCGTAGGACACCCTGCCGCTGACCTTGTCGATCATCACGCGTTCGATCGAACCGATCCGGTTGCGGTCGGCGCCGTAAACCGACGTTCCCTCGACCTTGTCGCTGCCGATCAGCCGTCCCATCTCGCTGCGGCCCAGCTCGCCTTGATTCAGCATCTCAATCCTCCACTCAGCCAATGTGAATCAACCGGATGAGCAAGCGATCGTTCCGGCGCCGATGTTCCCGGAAGTGGACCAGGAACATCGCAGGGAAGGAGCCGTTCTCTGAACTTCACGCACAACCGAGAGCCACGCGCGATGTCCCAGACCGTCTCCGACTTCATCGTCCAGCGTCTGCATCAATGGGGCGTGCGGCACATCTTTGGCTATCCCGGCGACGGCATCAACGGCGTGTTCGGCGCGATGAACCGGGCCCAAGGCAAGGAAGGCGAGATCGGCTTCGTGCAGGCGCGGCACGAGGAGATGGCGGCATTCATGGCCAGCGCCTACGCAAAATTCTCAGGGCAGCTCGGCGTCTGCATCGCGACCTCGGGCCCGGGTGCCTCGCATCTCATCACCGGGCTCTACGATGCGCTGCTCGATCACCAGCCGGTGCTGGCGATTGTCGGCCAGCAGGCCCGCAACGCTCTCGGCGGGCACTATCAGCAGGAGATCGACCTTCTCTCCATGTTCAAGGACGTCGCCGGTGCCTACGTCATGCAGGCATCCTCGCCTGCGCAAGTGCGACACTTGATCGACCGAGCCGTGCGGATCGCGCTGGCGCGGCGGGCCCCGACCGTGATCATCCTGCCCAACGACCTGCAGGAAGAAGCTTTCGAGAGCCCGCCACGTGCACACGGCACGCTGCATTCCGGCATTGGTTATAGCGCGCCCAGCATCATGCCACGTGAGGCCGATCTCGATCGCGCCGCGGAAGTGCTCAATGCCGGCAAGAAGGTCGCGATGCTCGTCGGCGCCGGCGCCCTTGGCGCAACCGACGAGGTGATCGCCGTCTCTGACCGGCTCTCGGCCGGCTGCGCCAAGGCGCTGCTCGGCAAGGCCGCGCTGCCCGACGACCTGCCGTGGGTCACCGGCTCGATCGGCCTGCTCGGCACCGAGCCCAGCTACAACATGATGATGGAGTGCGACACGCTGCTGATGGTCGGCTCTGCCTTCCCCTATGCCGAGTTCCTGCCGAAGGAAGGCGCGGCCCGCGGCGTGCAGATCGACATCGACGCCGGCATGATGTCGATCCGCTTTCCCATGGAGGTCGGCCTCGTGGGCGATGCCGCCGAGACGCTGCGCGCTCTGTTGCCGCGGCTGAAGCCCAAGAGCGACGGCGCCTGGCGCCAAAGTATCGAAGCTGACGTCGCGACATGGTGGAAGACGCTGGATGGCCGGGCACATCAGCCGGCGGCGCCCGTCAATCCGCAGCTCGTCGCCTGGGAATTGTCCCCGCGCCTGCCCGACCGTGCGATCATCACCAGCGATTCCGGCTCTTGCGCCAATTGGTTCGCCCGCGACCTGAAGATGCGCCGCGGCATGACGGCCTCGCTCTCCGGCGGCCTCGCCTCGATGGGCGCCGCGGTGCCCTATGCGCTCGCCGCCAAATACGCCCATCCGGACCGTCCGGTGATCGCGCTGGTCGGCGACGGCGCGATGCAGATGAACAACATGGCCGAATTGATCACCGCCGCGAAATACTGGCGCTCCTGGCGCGACCCGCGCTTCGTCGTCTGCGTCTTCAACAACGAGGACCTCAACCAGGTGACCTGGGAGCAGCGCATCATCAACGGCGACCCCAAATTCGAAGCCTCGCAGCGCATTCCCGACGTCTCCTATTCACGCTTCGCCGAGCTCATCGGCCTGCGCGGCATCTTCGTCGACACCCCACAGCTGCTCGGCTCGGCCTGGGAGCAGGCGCTGGCAAGCGAGATGCCCGTCGTGCTGGAGGTGAAGACCGATCCCGAAGTGCCGCCGCTGCCGCCGCATATCACGCTTCAGCAGGCCAAGAACTTCTCGCTCGCCCTCTTGAAGGGCGATCCGAACGAGAGCGGGATGATCAAGGGAGCAGCGCGGCAGGTGCTCGAAACGATCCTGCCCGGAAAGCAATGAGGTCAACCATGAGCGACTTTCGCGACATCCAGCACGGCGTCAACGATCCCGTCGATGGCGTCGATGTGAAGTACCATTTCAACGACAACAAGACTCCGCACGAGCGCGCGCAGCGCCATGCCGATGTGCGTGCCGAAGCCACGGCCGTCGCCGCCGAGCCGTTTCTCCCCGAGCGGCTGCGACGCAAGCCGACCGATCCCATCAATCCGCGCACCGGGCGGAATCCGGCGGATTAGTCGTTAGGAACCTCGGCGCATACGACGTGTTGATCGGCGCAATATCGCGCGGCAAGAGGCCGCGCGCCCACTCGGAGGGACCGAACATGAAACGTACCATCATCGCCTTGCCTGCGTGCTTGTCGCAGGGCCCGCGCTCGCCCAATCTCTTGGCGAGAAGACCGGCGTCAATTCGGCGCTCGGTGTCGCGCCAACGACTACCGACTTCGTCAAGCAGGTCGCCATCAGCGACATGTTCGAGATCGAGTCGAGCAAGCTCGCTACGCAAAAGGGCAACGCGCAGGAGAAGAGCTTCGCGCAGCAGATGGTGACCGACCACACCAAGACCAGCACCGAGCTCAAGGGTCTCGTCGGTGACGGCAAGGTGCAGGCGACCCTTCCGACGGCGCTCGACAGCTCGCACCAGAGCAAGCTCGACAAGCTCAAGAGCGCGAATGGCAAGGACTTCAGCTCGGACTACAATTCCTACCAGGTGAGCGCCCATGAGGATGCCGTGTCGCTGTTCGAGCGCTACGCCAAGGGCGGCGACAATTCGGCGCTGAAGGATTGGGCCGGCAAGACTCTGCCGGCGCTCAAGCACCATCTCGACATGGCCAAGGAGCTCGGCAAGGCGCCGAGCGTCGGCCAGGCGAAGTAAACCTCGAACGAGGGCGCCGGCTTGGCCGGCGCCCCGCGGGCCTGGTGCCGACGCGGCCGAACTCAGGAACCTTCGTTGATTCCGGGCTTTACAAATTTGTCATGAAGAACATCTCGCCTGCGGACCGATGGCGCTCGTAACAGTCAAACCCACCCGGATCGATACGGCGATCGCGAACGAGATCGCGCACCACACCAACTCCGGCCTCGAGCATGCGGCCCAGACATTGACCTGGGGCGCCGACGAGCATGTGCTCATCGCGCTCGCCGCCGCGGGATGGCTCTACACCCGGCTGCGGCAACCGCAGCAGCGTCGCGTTGCAGATCACATTCTCATGGTCTCGCTGGCGACAGCCGTGCTGCCGCATGTCCTCAAATCCGTGTTCGATCAGACCAGGCCGGACCGGCTGACGGTCGCCGGCCACTGGCGCGGCGTCCCCTTCTCGGGGCGATCACGCGACGCATTTCCCTCCGGTCACGCCGTGCACATGGGCGCCCTCGCCTCGGCGGCCGACCTGTTGCCGCCTGCCCGGCGTCAGGCGGTCCGCTTCGTTGCCGTGGCGCTATCGTTGACGCGCATCGTGGTGCTGGCGCATTGGGCCAGCGATGTGGTGGCCGGTTTCACGCTCGGCGTCGCCGTCGAGCGACTGTTCAGGCCGTTCACGCTGGCGAAGCGGCGGTCCAAGGCCTCACGGACACGGCCATGACCGAATATCTCCTGCGCTTCATCGCCGGCGGCCTGATCGTCTCTGCCTTCTCCATCCTGGGCGACATGCTGCGGCCGAAGAGCTTTGCCGGACTGCTCGGCGCGGCGCCGTCGGTCGCTCTGGCCACCCTCAGCATCGCCGTCGTCCAGCACGGCCCGCAATATGTCGCCGCCGAAAGCTGGACGATGATCTATGGTGCCATCGCACTCGGCTGCTACAGCATCGTCGTCTGCCATCTCCTGATGAGGTTTCATTTCTCCGCACTGCCAGCCACCATTCTCGCTTTTGCCGCATGGCTCGTCGTCGCCTTCGCTCTGCTCGCGGGTTTCGGAGGTGCTGCCTGATGCTGGTCAAGATGTCTGCATCGGCGCTGAAACAGACTCGGTGGTACGAGTACGGTATCCGCTTTCTGCTCGGCGGACTGGCGACGGTCCTCGCGGGAGCCGTGACCACAGGTTTCGGCGTCTCCGTCGGCGGCCTCTTCCTCGCGCTCCCCGCCATCTTCTGCGCCAGTGCAACGCTGATCGAAAGCCATGAGCGCCGCGCCAAGGAAAAGGCCGGCCTCAGCGGAGACAGACGCGGGCAGCAGGCCGCAGCGCTCGATGCCGCCGGTGCCGGCCTTGGGAGCATCGGTCTCGCAGCGTTCGCTGCAGTCTTTTATCTCGTGGTTTCGACAACCGTGATCGGCGCATTCGTCGCCGCCATCCTGGTATGGGCGGCCGTGTCGGTGTCGGCTTGGTGGCTGCGGCGAAAGCTTCGCATCACCTCGAGGACCGTGCAGACCAAACGCATGGGGCCATCAGCGAGGGGCCGCGGCCTCTTCCCGTAGCATCAGAAAGCCGTACATCTCGGCGGCCGTCTGAAGCTGATCGATGCGCGCAAGAACAATTTCGCGCTGGCGGCCGTCCGGCAGGCCCGACAGTTCATGCTCGAGCCGCAGCTTCTGCGCCCCGAGACGCTGTTCGAATGTATGTGGCTCAGATCGTCTTCGCATCTTCCGTCCTCGGTGGCTGCAGTCCCGGGCTGTTGGCCCAGCGCTCGACTTGTTCGATGACCTTCTGGTGGCTGGGACGCACCGGCTTGGGGGCTTCCGGCTCTTCGGAAAGCTTGCGAGGCAACCTGACTTCGTCCGTCATGGCTTCTCTCCCTTTCCATGAGAATGCGCCACCGCCGGAGTCGTTTCAATAATAAATCATTGATTTTGTTATATTTTCTTACTCATTCGGCGTCTTTCTCGACTCTTGTGGAACTCCCGCCAAGTTGGTTCGTTGAGTAACCTACTCAACCTGCTCAATTTGTGTGATCGACCATGAACGACCTTCGCGCCGAGCGCCTACAGGTCATGCTCACGCCGGAAGAGTTGGCCGCCGTTGACGATTTCCGGTTCAAACATCGCATGCCGACGCGGGCGGCAGCGGTCCGCGAACTGCTCAAGTTCGGATTGGCCGCCGTCGGCGTCGACGCGGCTGCGGGTGTGAAGTCGAGCAGCTTCGGCGTTTTCGGCCGCGGGCCCGACGGGCATACGCAGGAGGATCCCGAGAACGGCACCGGGGGCTGACCCACAGGAGCCGTTCATAAGCAAACGACCCCGGCACGGGGCGTGCCAGGGCCGTCTTGGAGATTGCTTCCGGCGCACCGGGGGCGTGACAACCGGGAGCAACCTGTCGACGCGTCGCGCGAGGATTCGTTCCTCGCGCTGACCGTTGCGTCTAGCCGCTCGGCGCGTCGCCGGAATCGTCCGGCGTCATGCCGGAGCCCGGCGTCTTGCTGTTGTCGTTGAGCTTGGGATCGCGCGTCGCCTCCCGCGACGGCGAGCCTTTCGAACCCGTCTTTTGCGGATCCGTCTTGTGCACGGACTGTGCGCGCTGCTTGTCGCGCGGCTGTTCCTCCGCCCGTTTGTCCTTGACGATGCCGTGGTCGGAATGGGCCATGATGTGCTTTCACCTCTCCTGATGTGTCGAAGCGCTTACGCACTGCGGCGTCGAATGTTCCGGCGAGGCGCTAGCTGTGCGCCGCGTGGACCGCAGCCGACGCATTCCCCAGATGAACCTGGCGCACCGTCGTCACCGTCGCGAACGCGACCGAGACACCAAAGGCGAGAATGAGTGAAAGAAGAGCCAGACGTGGAGCCATCACAAAACCTCCTTCTGGAAGCGAAAACCAACGCGATCGACTGTCCCCTGATCATCCTGGATTGGTCGCTTGCATTCCGTGAGCGGTCTCACACGCGGATTCACGAAAAGCAGAGCCCTCACGCATCCCGCTTTTGAGGGAAACGGACTACGAGAGGCGGAATTTCCCCGTCGAGCCAATCCTGCTCGTGGGCGAGCGCCGTCCAGGCGTCCGCCATGCGCGAAAAGCGCTTGTGGGCGGGTTGTCCCTCGGCGCGCTCGGCGAGCTGAAGACAGTTGTCGGCATTATCCCTGAAGATGTCAGACTGTTTCATATTGAAGACGTGGGGACGGAACTCTCGGGTCGCAACCCGCTTGCCGGATCGTAATGTTCAGGGAACTCCGCACGCCATTGGCTGTTTGATATCGATGCGAGTTCTTGTCGCGATCATCCTGGCATTCATCAGCACCGCAGCGCTTGCCGACAGCACCGGTGAACGAAAGTCTGGCGACCGCCCTCCGAGCGCAACCGACGTCATCAGCGGCCTTTATGATTTCAGCCGCTTCCAGCAGGGCCTCCTGGAGAGCACCGATCTGAAGGGCAACGCCGAGGTCAAGAACCTCGCCGCCTTGCGTGCCGAGGAAGCGGCCAAGCGCGACAAGGCGCTGAAGCAGATCCAGGAGGCGATCGGCGCGGAGCCGCGCATCGGCAAGACGACGTCGGTCAGCGCGGGCCTGGTCGAGCCCGAAACGTCCGACGGACCGACTTACGTCCGAAGCTTCTATGCCTCGCAGATTCCCGAATATGAATCGGCCATTGACCTGCTCGAACGCTATTTGAAGGCGCCCGATAACGCGGCGCTCGCAACGTTTGCGCGCGAGCAGCTCCCGATGCTGCGCGCACAGGTCAAGGACGCCGGGCGCACCATGGCGGACAAGTAGCCCCCTCTATTTATTTGTCGTTCGGATGATGTTGCTGGCTCTGCGGTCGCACGGTGCGGTCGCTCTCCGGCATCCGGTCCCGGCCCGCATCCCCATTGTCGTCCTTGCCGCCCGAAGACGAGGTGCCGCTGCCGCTCGGGTTCGACCGGGTCGCCGCCCCCGTCGTCGGAGTATCCGCCCTCGGGCTGGCGGAGCTCGCGGCGGGATCGCCGGTCACCGCCCCGCGGCCGCTGGGCGCTCCGCCCTGCGCCAAGGCCGACCCGGCAAACAGCACGACGACGATCGCGGCAAGTCCTGCTTTCATATCCGTTCTCCATGTCTTTGCGGGCTAACCGCGAGGGTTGGCGCTCGTTCCGAAGGGTGGCGGGGACGAACGAGCGGGCCGCAGGATCGCGGACGCCAGCCCTTTTCGAATTCGGATGGAACCAATTCGGCGGATCGTGGTTATATTTGCCGGGCTGAGCAAAGCAGGTTCCATTTGCTGGCGCCGCAAGGTTGGCGCTTGATTTCGAATTTGGCTGACGCTCTATGTTGACCAATCGCGTCTGGCCATAGATTCGGCCGACACCTGCGGGGGAATCAGTATGAGCGACCTCGATCCCGGATCTGCATCACGGTCCGGTCGTCGCGTCCCAAAGCCAAAGCCCAACGGTGTATCGGATCCGGATTCCCGGGCCGAATTGCTGCTCGCCCTGCAGGCCATGCGCAGCGGCGATTTCTCCGTCCGCATGAGCGGCGACTATCTCGGCATCGACGGCAAGATCGCCGACACTTTTAATGAAATCATCGCCGCCAACCAGCGCATGGCGCAGCAGCTCGAGCTGGTCGGCCAGGTGGTCGGCCGCGAAGGCAAAACGCGCCAGCGCGTGAAGTTCGGCCTCGCCTCGGGCTCCTGGGCCGACATGGAAGGCTCCGTCAACACGCTGATCGACGACCTGCTGTGGCCGACCCGCGAGGTGACGCGTGCGGTCGCGGCGGTGGCGCAAGGCGACCTGCTCCAGACCGTCAAGCTCGACGTCGACGGCCGTCCGCTCCGGGGCGAATTCCTGCAGTCGGCGACCATCGTCAACACCATGATCAAGCAGCTCGGCGTGTTCACCTCCGAGGTGACGCGCGTGGCGCGCGAGGTCGGCACCGAGGGCAAGCTCGGCGGCCAGGCCCAGGTGCCGGAAGTGACCGGCGTCTGGAAGGACCTCACCGAGAGCGTCAACTCGATGGCGAACAACCTGACCAACCAGGTTCGCAACATCGCCGAGGTGACGATCGCGGTCGCCAACGGCGACCTCTCCAAGAAGATCACGGTCGACGTCCGCGGCGAGATCCTTCAGCTCAAGGAAGCCATCAACACGATGGTGGACCAGCTCCGCTCCTTCGCCTCAGAAGTGACGCGCGTGGCGCGCGAGGTCGGTACCGACGGCAAGCTGGGCGGCCAGGCGATCGTGCCCGGCGTCGCCGGCACCTGGAAGGACCTCACCGACTCCGTCAACGCGATGTGCGGCAACCTGACCGCACAGGTGCGCAACATCGCCAACGTCACCACCGCCGTGGCGCGCGGCGACCTGTCGCGCAAGATCACGGTGGACGTGCGCGGCGAGATCCTGGAGCTGAAGGACACCATCAACACCATGGTGGACCAGCTCAACTCGTTCGCCTCGGAAGTGACGCGCGTCGCGCGCGAGGTCGGCACCGAAGGCAAGCTTGGCGGACAGGCGCAGGTGCCTGGCGTTGCCGGCACATGGAAGGATCTCACCGACAACGTCAACTTCATGGCCTCGAACCTGACGGCGCAGGTCCGCAACATCGCCGACGTCGCCACCGCCATCGCGAGCGGCGACCTCTCGAAGAAGATCACGGTGAACGTCTCGGGCGAAATCCTTCAGCTGAAGGAGACGCTCAACACCATGGTCGACCAGCTCAACGCGTTTGCCGGCGAAGTGACCCGCGTGGCGCGCGAAGTCGGCACCGAGGGCCGGCTCGGCGGCCAGGCCAACGTGCTCGGCGTCGCCGGCACCTGGAAGGACCTCACCGAGAGCGTCAACTCGATGGCGTCGAACCTGACCGCGCAGGTTCGCAACATCGCCGAGGTGACCACCGCGGTCGCCGGCGGCGATCTGTCGAAGAAGATCACGGTGGACGTGCGCGGCGAGATCCTGGAGCTGAAGGACACCATCAACACCATGGTGGACCAGCTCAACGCCTTCGCCGGCGAAGTCACGCGCGTCGCGCGCGAGGTCGGCACCGAAGGCAAGCTCGGCGGCCAGGCCGTCGTGCGCGGCGTCGGCGGCACCTGGAAGGACCTCACCGACAGCGTCAACTCGATGGCCTCGAACCTCACCGGCCAGGTCCGCAACATCGCCGAGGTCGCGACCGCGGTCGCCAAGGGCGATTTGTCGAAGAAGATCACAGTGAACGTGTCGGGCGAAATCCTTCAGCTGAAGGAAACGCTCAACACCATGGTCGACCAGCTCAACGCCTTCGCCGGCGAAGTCACGCGCGTCGCCCGCGAGGTCGGCACCGACGGCAAGCTCGGCGGCCAGGCCGGCGTGCCCGGCGTTGCCGGCACCTGGAAGGACTTGACCGACTCCGTGAACTCGATGGCGGGCAACCTCACCGCCCAGGTCCGCAACATCGCCGAGGTCGCGACTGCGATCGCGGGCGGCGACCTGTCGCGCAAGATCACCGTGGACGTGCGTGGCGAGATCCTGCAGCTCAAGGACACGCTGAACACGATGGTCGACCAGCTCAACCGCTTCGCGGGCGAGGTGACGCGCGTGGCGCGCGAGGTCGGCACCGAAGGCCGCCTCGGCGGTCAGGCCAACGTGCCGGGTGTCGCCGGCACCTGGAAGGATCTCACCGACAGCGTGAACTCGATGGCGGGCAACCTCACCGCCCAGGTCCGCAACATCGCCGAAGTGACCACCGCCGTCGCGCGCGGCGACTTGTCGCGCAAGATCACCGTCGACGTGAAGGGCGAAATCCTCGAGCTCAAGAACACCATCAATACGATGGTCGATCAGCTCAACGGCTTCGCCGGCGAAGTGACGCGCGTGGCGCGCGAGGTCGGCACCGAAGGCAAACTCGGCGGACAGGCCGAGGTGCCCGGCGTCGCCGGCACCTGGAAGGACCTCACCGACAACGTCAACTTCATGGCCTCGAACCTGACGGCCCAGGTCCGCAACATCGCCGAGGTCGCGACCGCGATCGCAGGCGGCGACCTGTCGAAGAAGATCACGGTGGACGTGCGCGGCGAGATCCTGCTGCTCAAGGACACCTTGAACACCATGGTCGAGCAGCTGCGCTCCTTCGCCGCCGAAGTGACGCGCGTCGCGCGCGAGGTCGGCACCGAAGGCCGGCTCGGCGGTCAGGCCGTCGTGCCCGGCGTCGGCGGCACCTGGAAGGATCTGACCGACAACGTCAACCTCTTGGCCGCGAACCTCACCACCCAGGTCCGCAACATCGCCGAAGTGACCACGGCGGTCGCGCGCGGCGACTTGTCGCGCAAGATCACCGTCGACGTGAAAGGCGAAATCCTCGAGCTGAAGAACACCATCAACACCATGGTGGACCAGCTCAACGCCTTCGCCGGCGAAGTCACGCGCGTGGCGCGCGAGGTCGGCACCGAGGGCAAGCTCGGCGGCCAAGCGCAGGTGCCCGGCGTCGCCGGCACCTGGAAGGATCTCACCGATACCGTCAACTTCATGGCGGCAAACCTGACCGAGCAGGTGCGCGGCATCGTCAAGGTGGTGACCGCGGTCGCCAATGGCGACCTCAAGCAGAACCTCACCGTGAAATCGAAGGGCGAGGTCGCTGCGCTCGCCGACACCATCAACAACATGACCGAGACGCTCGCCACCTTCGCCGACCAGGTGACGTCGGTGGCACGCGAGGTCGGCGTCGAAGGCCGGCTCGGCGGTCAGGCCAACGTGCCGGGCGCGGCCGGCACCTGGAAGGACCTCACCGGCAACGTGAACCTCCTGGCGGCCAACCTCACCTCGCAGGTGCGCGCGATCGCCGAAGTCGCGACCGCCGTCACCAAGGGCGACCTGACGCGATCGATCCAGGTCGATGCCCGCGGCGAAGTCGCCGAGCTGAAAGACAACATCAACACGATGATCACGAATCTCCGTCTCACGACGGACGTGAACACCGAGCAGGACTGGCTGAAGACCAACCTCGCCAAATTCACCAACATGCTGCAGGGCCAGCGCGACCTCACCACCGTCGGCCGGCTCTTGCTCACCGAGCTGTCGCCGCTGGTGAACGCCCATACCGGCGTGATCTATCAGATCGAGAGCGAGGACAATCCGCAGCTCCTGCTGCTCGCCTCCTACGCCAGCGACGGCATCTATCCGTATCAGCGCGTGCTGCAGTTCGGCGACGGCCTGATCGGCCAGTGCGCGCTCGACAAGCGGCCGCGCGTGGTCGCCGACATTCCATCCGACGTGGTGCCGATCAACTCGGCGCTGTTCCGCGTCGCGCCGAAGAACCTCGTCGTGCTGCCGGTGCTGTTCGAGGGCCAGGTCAAGGCCGTGATCGAGCTCGCCTCGCTCGTCTCCTTCACGACCTCGCAGATGACGTTCCTGGAGCAGCTCACCGACTCCATCGGCATCGTGCTCAATTCGATCGAAGCGACGATGCAGACCGAAGGCCTGCTCAAGCAGTCGCAGCAGCTTGCCGGCGAGCTCCAGACCCAGCAGCGCGAATTGCAGCAGACCAACGACCAGCTCGAGCAGAAGGCGCAGCAGCTCGCCGAGCGCAACGTCGAGGTCGAGCGCAAGAACCAGGAGATCGAGCAGGCCCGCCGCGCCCTCGAGGAAAAGGCGACCGAGCTTGCGCTGACCTCGAAGTACAAGTCCGAATTCCTCGCCAATATGAGCCACGAGCTGCGCACGCCGCTGAACTCGATCCTGATCCTTGGACAGCAGCTCACCGACAATCCGGACGGCAACCTCTCGGCCAAGCAGGTCGAATTCGCCCGCACCATCCACGGCGCCGGCACCGATCTGCTCAATCTCATCAGCGACATCCTGGATCTATCCAAGATCGAATCCGGCACGGTGACGGTCGACGCCGAGGAAATCCTCACCGCGAACCTGCTGGAGACCGTCGGACGGCCGTTCCGGCACGAGGCGGACAACCGCAATCTCTCGTTCAAGATCGACGTCGATCCGAACCTCCCACGCAGCATCGTCACCGACTCCAAGCGCCTGCAACAGGTCCTGAAGAACCTGCTCTCCAACGCCTTCAAGTTCACCGCGGAAGGCGAGGTGCGCCTGAATGTCACCGCCGCGGTCGGCGGCTGGGGAACGGATCATCCGGTGCTGAACTCCGCGCCGGCGGTGATCGCGCTCGAAGTGTCCGACACCGGCATCGGCATTCCCGTGGAAAAACAGAAGCTGATCTTCGAGGCGTTCCAGCAGGCCGATGCCGGCACCAGCCGGAAATATGGCGGCACCGGCCTTGGGCTTGCGATTAGTCGCGAATTGGCAAGCCTGCTCGGCGGCGAAATTCATCTGCGCAGCTCGCCGGGCAAGGGCTCGTCGTTCACGCTGTATCTGCCGCTCAAATATTCCGGCCCGACGCTCGCACCGCGCGCCGCACCCGCGCCGCAGCAAAACAATCAGCCGCCTGCGCTGCAGCCCGCCGCCGCGCCGGAGCAGCAGCGCGTCATTGAGCAGCTTCCCGACGACCGGCTCAACCTCGAGCCTGGCGACAGCATCCTTCTGATCGTCGAGGACGACCCGCATTACGCGCGTGTACTGGTCGACCTCGCGCGCGACAAGGGATTCAAGGTCCTGGTCGCCGCCCGCGGTGCGGAGGCGCTGGAGCTTGCCAAGCAATACCAGCCGAGAGCAGTCTCGCTCGACGTGTTCCTGCCCGATATGCTCGGCTGGACCGTGCTGAGCCAGCTCAAGCACAATCCGCTGACCCGCCACATCCCCGTGCAGATCATCACGCTCGACGAGGACCGCCAGCATGCGCTGGCGCGTGGCGCGTTCTCCTTCGTCAACAAGCCGACGACGACCGAGGGCGTCTCGGCCGCGCTGACGCAGATCAAGGAGTATGCACGGCCGCGGCGCAAGCGGCTCCTGATCGTCGAGGACAACGAGGCGGAGCAGCTTTCGATCCGCGAGCTGCTGCACCACGACGACATCGAGATCGTGACGACGGACACCGGCGCCGGCGCGCTCTCGACGCTGCGGGAGGCGCCCTGCGATTGCGTGGTGCTCGACCTCAGGCTGCCCGACATGAGCGGTTTCGAGGTGCTGGACCAGATCCGCAACGACGAGGCGCTGTCCAACGTCCCGGTCGTCGTCTTCACCGGCCGCGAGCTTTCGGCGGAGGAGGATGCGGAACTCCACACCATGGCGCGCAGCATCGTGGTCAAGGGCGTGGAATCGCCGGAGCGCCTGCTCGACGAGACCGCATTGTTCCTGCACCGCGTGATCACGGAGCTTCCGGTCGAGAAGCAGCGCATGCTGGAGAAGCTGAACAGTTCCGACGAGGATTTGATCGGCAAGACCGCGCTGCTCGTCGACGACGACGCCCGCAACATCTTCGCGCTGTCGAGCGTGCTGGAACGGCGCGGCATGAAGGTGCTGACCGCCACGACCGGCCGTGAAGCCGTCACCCTGGTCGAATCCAATCCGGAGATCGCCATCGTTCTGATGGACATCATGATGCCGCAGATGGATGGCTACCAGACCATCGGCGTCATTCGCGAAAACCAGGCCTTCGCCCGCCTTCCGATCATCGCGCTGACCGCCAAGGCGATGAAGGGTGACCGGGAAAAATGCCTGGAGGCCGGCGCGTCCGACTATCTCGCCAAACCCGTCAACACCGATCAATTGCTGCTTGCGATCCGCATGTGGCTGCACCGATGAGTTTGGATCCGCGAATGGACCACGAAAAGGTCAACATCCTCCTCGTCGACGACCAGCCGGCCAAGCTGCTCGCCTATGAGGTGATCCTGAAGGAACTCGGCGAGAACCTCGTGGTCGCTTCGTCCGGACGCGAGGCGCTGGAGGTGCTGCTCAAGACCGAGATCGCGGTGATCCTGGTCGACGTCTGCATGCCCGAGCTCGACGGCTTCGAGCTTGCCGCGATGATCCGCGAGCATCCGCGCTTCCAGAAGACCGCGATGATCTTCATCTCCGCCATCCAGGTCAGCGACATCGACCGGCTGCGCGGCTACGAGATGGGGGCGGTCGACTACGTGCCGGTCCCGGTCGTGCCGGAGGTGCTGCGCGCCAAGATCAAGGTGTTTGCCGAGCTCTACCGCAAGACCCGCGAGCTGGAACGGCTGAATCAGGAGCTCGAGGATCGCGTCCGCGCACGCACGGCGGAACTGGAGAACTCCACCGCGAAGCTGCGCGAAAGCGAGCAGCGGCGCAGCATGGCCATCGCGGCCGGCAAGATGGGTTCCTGGGATTGGGACTGGATCAGCGGCGACTGGATGTGGGACGAGGGGCAATATCGCATCTTTGGCGTCGGCCCGGAGAGCTTCGAGGTCAATCCGGCCAACGTCCAGGCGCTGTTGCATCCCGACGACGTCGATCAGTTGCGCAAGGCGATCGCCGAATTCAACAAGGGCACGCGTGCCTATGAGACCGAGTTCCGCATTGTGCGGCCCGACGGCGAGGTGCGCTGGTGCGTCGGCACGGCGGCCGCGACGGTCGACGACAGCGGTCGCGTCGTGCGCGTGAGCGGTGTCACCGTGGACATCACCGAACGCAAGCGAGCCGAGGAACGGCAGAATTTGCTGGCGCGGGAAGTCGATCACCGCGCCAAGAATGCTCTGGCGCTGGCGCAGTCGATCGTCCGCCTCACCCGCGCCGACGAGGTCAAGGCCTATGTCAGCGCCGTCGAAGGACGCATCAATGCGCTGGCGCGCGTGCACACCATCCTGTCGCTGTCGAGCTGGCAGGGCGCGGAGCTCTCCAAGCTGATCGACGAGGAGCTTGCGCCCTATTCGCTCGGCGGCCAGATCATATTGGCGGGTCCGGAGGTCCAGTTGCTGCCGGCGACGGCCCAGACGCTGGCGCTCGCGCTGCACGAGCTCTTTACCAACTCGGCCAAGTATGGCGCACTCTCGACCAGGTCGGGACGGCTCACGATCGGCTGGCAGGTCGAGGACCAGCTGCTGACGCTGAGCTGGGAGGAATCCGGCGGTCCGCTCGTCATGACGCCGAAATCGCGCGGCTTCGGCACGCGGAGCCTGCTTGCGAGCGTCGAGTCCCAGCTCGGTGGACAGGCGCAATTCGATTGGCGAGCCGAAGGACTGTTGTGCCGCCTCAAGGTGCCGCTGACACGCAAGACGGCGACGGCCGCCCCCGGAAAATTCGACGCCCCCAGCTCAGCCGAATTGCAACGCGCCTCGGGCTAAAGCGCGATGCGATCAGGATGAAGCGTCATCGCGCTTTGGTTTGTTGTTTGAGCATGATCTTTTCGGAAAACCGCTGCGCACTTTTCCGGATCATGCTTTAGCCCGACGCCGCCATCCTGGTTTGCCGCGGCGGCCGCGCTTCCTCGGCGAGGCGTCCTTCGAGCCAGGCTTCCGTTTGAGCGAGGTCGCGTAGCGCCCTCGCGTAGCGGCGGGCCGCACTTCGCTCCGCACCGCGCGGCAGTTTGCGGGCCTTGCGCAGCATGTCCGCAGCCGCGTTGCGATAGGCCAGCGAGCGGTAAAGAAAGACTACCTTACCCATATCGAATGTTCCCGTTTTGCTGACGCTCATCCTCGCAGGCCCGGCATGAACGTCGGATGAAGCCGGTGATGACAATTCCTTCATGCGTTTGGAACCGGCGAATATGGCCCGCGTTTGCATGTCAGTTCGGGATGCGGTTCCCATGCGCGCAAAAAAGTCGTCGGACCTGATCTCTCCCACCGGCCTCATCAAGCTGATGACGCATGCGATGATGGGCGCAGCCCTCGGCCTCGCCTTCAGCCTCACGCTGATCCTGTCCAATCCCGCCGTCGCCAAGCTGCTCGATCATGGCGGAAGCCAGGCCGCAATCGTCTTCGCCCTCACATTGGTGACGACGTTCGCGATCGGCGCGACACTCACCGGCGTCGTGTTCATCCTCGCAGAGGACAAGCAATCTTGAAGCGTGCGTGCGGCCCGGCAGATGCGTTTGTCGGGAACTCCTTCGGCAAATGGCGGTTGGCTGCCTGCGTCAATTTAACTCAGGGAGTTCCCCGCATGACAACGGCAAAACTCGTTCTCACCGCAATGTTGGCCACCGGCCTCGCCGCCGCGCCGCTCGCCGCACAGGCCAAGTCGCACAAGGCCAAACACGGATCATCGATGTCGTCCTCGCAGACCACGGGCGCCAACACCAAGGCCTCGAAGGGCGCGGATCCTTCCGGCCAGGGCGGCTCCGGTCCCGGCTCGGACCAGGGCGGCACCATGACGAACAAGAGCAGCAAGGGCATGAGCAATACCAAGTGAGCTCAGGCCGACATGACATCAAAAGCCCCGCGGCGACGCGGGGCTTTTTTTCTTGATGCGGGATCGGCAATCGAGCGCCACATCGTCGAGCGCCGGCGTCAGCTCGTTACGGGCGACGCGTTTCAGAGTTGAGCGGGCGGCTCGCAGCATTCGTCTTCACGAGTTGCTCGAGCTGCGCCCGCTTGCGTCCGATCAGAAGTTGGGCCGCAGCATCGTCGAGCCCCGCACGCTGCAATTGCCGGATGGCCGAGCCCAATTCGAGAATCTCGGCGCGCAACCTCAAGATCCGGTAAGTGTCCGGGTCCTCCTCCACGGCGCCCCCCCAAAAGGTGTCAGCGCCGCGTGCTCGCGCGCTCGGGACCGACGGCTGTCTTCACGAGACGAAGGCGCACCCGGTCGCGAACGTCAGGCAGGACATCGCCGCCGCCAGCAGCCTTCCATTCGCCGATCAGCAAATTGACCTTCCGGCGCAAATCCATCTGCGCCAGGGCTTGCTGGACGCAATCGCGGTCGCCGTTGATGAGATACCGCACGGAGGCCTCGACGCCGGCCATCTCAACCCTCAAGGCGCTGATTTTACGTCGAATTTCATTAATTCTGTTGTCCATGGCTTGTTAGAACAAAATAAGAACATATAGTCAAGTCACGATTTCAGGACGGAGAAGCGACATGCAGGTTCAGGGCAAATACGACGCCAGGGTTTTCCTCGCCGAGCAGATGACACGGACGCAGGGGCTGAGGTTGAAACGGCTAAGCGAAGAAGCGTATCAGCCCGCGCAATATGCGCGCGATCTGTCCTTCAGCGAGGCCGCACGTCGTATCCAGGTGCTGGAAGCCGAGATCGAGCTGGCGAATTCCTTCTAGGCTGCGCCTGGAACACTGTCCGCGTCCT
The DNA here is from genome assembly GCF_009176685.1 of Bradyrhizobium sp. TM102. Classification (NCBI taxonomy): domain Bacteria; kingdom Pseudomonadati; phylum Pseudomonadota; class Alphaproteobacteria; order Hyphomicrobiales; family Nitrobacteraceae; genus Bradyrhizobium; species Bradyrhizobium sp. TM102. The sequence goes on from NZ_AP021855.1 coordinate 6,178,676, forward strand.
TCGGAACCATGCCCGTGTCGAATGGTTCTCCCCGGCCAAGGGAGAACATGCATGGCACGCAAGGCAAAGAAGCGCAGCTACTCGCGCAGCGCCGGCAGCGATGTCGAGAGCGAGATGCGCCGCTACAAGAAGGGCACCGCCAAGAGCGGTCGCAAAGGCCGTGGCGGACGTGTGAAGAGTCGCAAGCAGGCGATCGCGATCGGACTGTCGAAGGCACGCAAGAAGGGGAAGAAGGTCCCGAAGAAGGCCGCCAAGAAGACCTCCAAGAAGACGTCCAAGAAGACCTCCAAGAAGAGGACGACCAAGAAGAGGACAACCAAGAAATCGTCGAAGCGCAAATCCAGCAAGCGCTGACCGTTGGCCTGTGTCAGATCATGCTGCCCGGCATGAAGCAGCGGATCGAAACGCCGAACGCGGTCTTCACCGGCCACACCATGGTGCGGCCGGCGCGGTTCGGCTCGGTGATGACGGCTTCGTCCGGCACCTCGATCCACTCGCCGTCGAGACGCACGCGATAATGCCCGTTATGCGACTCCCAGTCGGGATCGGCGACGGCAAAACCATCCGCATCCGAACAGCACGGACCAAGGTGGCTGCGCAGGCTGTCGAACCATGGCTTCAGGGGTGAGTCCGCGTAGCGGCCGTCGTCCCGCCCGAGAGCGTTTCCGCCCCAGAGCACGAATGGCGCCACGAGTAGCGCCCTCCTCAGCGAGAGCTTCAATCGATCCATGTCGGCACCGATCAAATGCGAACCAGCGGCCAGTTCCGGAAACCGGCGGCAAGTTCGAAGTTCCACGCTTGCAACTGGTCCCGGTGGCATCGTTGCCGCCGGCGACCTGCACGAGTCGGAACTTTGATGAGCGAACACGGCTTTTTCGGACGAACCGCGTCATCGTCGCTGCCGTTAACGAGAATGTTATCGATTGCCTCCCGGGAGTCCTGAAGGCGAACGAAAAAGGCGGCCTCGAGGGCCGCCTTTCTTGATCCATGCCGATCGGCGTTCGCCTCAGGCGAGTGGTACCGCGACGAAGCGGGTCGCCTGCGCGCTTCTGACCTGCAACAACACGCTACGCTTGCCGGACGATTTGGCCTGCGCCAACTCCGAGCGGACGTCGCCGACATTGGCGACGGCCTTGCCGCCGACGTTGAGGATGACGTCGCCGGTCTGGATGCCGCGCTGCGCCGCCGGCCCTTGCGGATCGACTTCGGTGACGACAACGCCCTTCTGGCCAGCGCCCTGGACGTCACCGGCCGGAGCCAAAGCAAGACCGAGGCGCGGCGTGCCGGAGCCCGGCTGGTCCTTGCCAACATCGGCCTTGGCCTGCCGTTCGTTCGGCAGTTCGCCGAGCGCGAGCGTCACCGTTTTGCTGTCGCCTTTGTGGAAGACGTCGAGCTTCACTGAGCTGCCAGGCGCAAGAGTCGCGATCGTGCGGGCGAGGTCGCGGGAGTCCTTGATCGCGGTGCCGTTGACGGCGGTGATGACATCGCCCGCCTCGATGCCGGCCTTGGCCGCCGGGCTGCCATCCTGCGGACTGTCGACGATCGCACCGCGCGCCTCCTTCAGCCCGAGGCTGTCGGCAATCTCGGCGGTGACCGGCTGCACTTGCACGCCGAGCCAGCCACGGGTCACCGCGCCCTTGTCCTTCAGCTGCGCGACGACGAGCTTTGCGGTCGAGGCCGGAATGTCGAAGCCGATGCCGACCGAGCCGCCGGAGGGCGAGAAGATCGCAGTGTTCACGCCGATCACGTTGCCGCTCATGTCGAAGGCCGGGCCGCCGGAATTGCCCTTGTTGATGGGCGCATCGATCTGGATGAAGTCGTCATAGGGGCCGTTGCCGATGTCGCGGCCACTGGCAGAGACGATGCCGGCAGTCACGGTGCCGCCGAGGCCGAAGGGGTTGCCGACCGCGACCACCCAGTCGCCGATGCGCGGCTTCTGGTCGGAGAATTTGACGAACGGGAAGTCCTTCTTGCCGTCGACCTTGATCAGCGCGAGATCGGTCTTCGGATCGGTGCCGACGACCTTGGCGGTGTAGCTCGTGCCGTCATCCATGGTCACCTGCACCGACTCGGCGTGGTCGACGACGTGGTTGTTGGTCACGGCATAGCCGTCGGCGGAGATGAAGAAGCCGGAGCCTTCGCCCGTGATCATCTGATGGCGCTGGCGCGGCATGCCGTTCATGCCGCCCGGGCCACGGAAGCCGAACTGCCGCGAGAACTGGTCGAACGGGGTGTCCTCGTCCTGATCCATCCGGTTCTGCTGCAGCATCGCGCTCTTGTCGTTGTCCTGGTCGATCTTGACCCGCACCGAGATGACCGCGGGTTTGACCTTACTGACGAGGTCACCAAAGCCCGGCGGCGTCGCGGCGGATTCGGCGGCCTGGGCCGGGGTAATGAAGGAGCTCGGACCGAACGGCGAAGAGCCGGGAGCAGCCGCCAGCACGGCCACGCCGAGCGCGGCCACGGTGCCGAGCAGCGCAAGCCGGCGCGGCCTCAGGATCTTGCGGGACGTGGTGTCGGAATTGACGCGATCGTTCATGTCGAAATGTCCATGTTGGATAAGGTGTCGCCTTGCCTCCAACATGGCCATCGTCACCTTACGACGTCCCGTCCATCCGATTAAATCTTCGCAAAGAATGCGCGGGCCCCGGGAAAGTCGTCCCTGCGCATTTGATACAGCTCAACGCGGGTCCTTCGGGCAGTGAAAAAATGCGGCCACCGGATGATGTTCATCGGAGGCGCGCCATGTACAAAGACATTCTCGTCCACATCCCCACCGAACGCCCCATGCGCTGCGCGATCGAAGGCTCGATTTCGCTCGCGGCGCGGTTCAACGCCCATCTCGACGCAGTCGCGATCGGCTATGTTGCGACCAGTGCGGCTTACGTGATGGAGGGCGGCGCTGCGGTCGCGGCCGTGTTCGAACTGGAACGCGAGCGCGCGGTAGAGCGGGCCGAGGCCGCGCTGGCGGTGTTTGGCATCGAAGCGGCGAACGCCGGCATCTCCTACGGCTGCCGCGCGCTCGGCGCGATCCCGGTAGACGCGGCCGGCTCGCTCGGCGAGATGGCACGGTTGCACGACCTCAGCGTCGTGCTTCAGCCAGATCCGGCGCAGGGCTCGTTCGACAACGACGTGCCGCGCGAGATCCTGTTCCAGGCCGGCGGCCCGGTGCTGTTCCTGCCCTACACCTTCCATGGAGCTTTCAAGGCGAACCGGATCGGCATCTGCTGGGACGGCAGCCGCCTCGCGGCCCGCGCCGTGCACGATGCCGCACCGTTCCTGGCGCGCGCCGATGAGATCGTGATCATCACCATCAACGAGGCCGATGCGGTCTCCGACGAAGCTTCAGCGAACGGTCTGGCAAGACATCTCGGCCGGCGCGGACTGTCGACCCGCACGGTCGGCCTGTCGGCGACGCGCGCCGACATCCAGCCGACCATCCTGTCGCTGGCGGCCGACGAGGGCCTCGATCTCCTGGTGATGGGCGGCTACGGCCATTCGCGGTTGCAGGAGCGCGTTCTCGGCGGCGTCACCCGCGCCATGCTGCAGGCCATGACGGTCCCGACGCTGATGTCGCATTGAGCCGGGCCGGCCCGGCGCCATCACGCCGCGACCGGGGTCTCCCACGTCGCGGGTACGGCGTCGCCCTCGTCGTGCTGCACATTGCACGCGTCGAAATGCGCCTTGAGCTCGACCTCGGCGAGATATTCGAAATGTTCGGCCTGGCCGAGGAGTTCCCAGTTCTGAAGCGGCCGGTAGGCCGCCTGCTGACGACAGAGGGACGCCAGCGCCCGGTAGCGACGTACGTTCTCCATGAGACCCTCCCTCGCATTCACTGGGCTTATTGCCCCGATTTGCGTCAGGCCGATGGCGGTTGTGCAAAAGATTTGCTGCGCCTAGCCTCGGCTCGCTGCTAGGAAATATATGTCCGGGCCAAAGTTCCAAATGAACCGCGCCTTGGACCCGAAGGCTAGGCGTAGAGCCGGCGCTCCACGGTCACGCCGACCAGGTCAAGATAGCGCTCGATCAGGGCGGGCCGACCGACCAGATAGCCCTGCATCTCCTCGCAGGCCTCCCGCGCCAGGAAGGCACGCTGCGCTTCCGTCTCCACCCCCTCGGCAATGACCGGGATACGCAGGGCGTGCGCGAGACTCAGGACCGCGCGGACGATCTCGGCCGATTGCGGCGTCGCCTCGAGATTGGAGATGAAGCTGCGATCGATCTTGATCTTGTCGAACGGGAACGACTGGAGATAGGACAGCGAGGAATAGCCGGTGCCGAAATCGTCCATCGCGATGCGGATGCCGAGCGCCTTCAGCCGCCGCAGCAGATTGAGCGCGCGGGTGAAATCGCCGATCAGCACGCCCTCGGTGATCTCGACCTCGAGCCGCGTCGGCGTCAGCCCCGTCTCCAGCAGGATCTGGTGGATCGAACGTTCGAGATCGCCGGCCTGGAACTGGATCGGCGACAGGTTGACGGCCACCTGCAGCGGCCGCGGCCAGGAAGCCGCCTCGCGGCACGCTTCGCGCAAGACCCATTCGCCGATCTGGACGATCAGCCCGTTCTCCTCGGCGAGCGGAATGAACTGGTCCGGCGGCACGAAGCCGCGGGTCGGATGGTTCCAGCGCAGCAGAGCCTCGAAGCCGATGACCTCGCCATCCACCCGCGCCTGCGGCTGGAAGTAGACCAGGAACTGGTTCTGCTCCAGCGCCAGTCGCAGGTCGTGCTGCAACAGCCTGCGGTCGCGCAGCTCCTGGTCCATCTCGGATTCGAAGAAGCGCACCCGGCCCCTGCCCTCGCGCTTGGCACGGTAGAGCGCCGAGTCGGCGTTGGCGAGCAGCGTGGCGGCATTCACGCCGTCGTCCGGATAAAACGCGATGCCGACGCTGAGGCCGACATGGGAGAGATAGTCGTCGACCTCCAGCTCCTGGCCGATGGTCTCGACCAGGCGTTCGGCGAGCGCCAGAACGTCATCGCGGCTGATGTCGTCGGGCATCAGGATCATGAATTCGTCGCCGCCGATACGGGCGACGAAGGCGCCGTCGGCTTCCTCGGCAAGCCGGTCCGCCGCCGCCCGCATCAGCAGATCGCCGACGGGGTGGCCGAACACGTCGTTGACTTCCTTGAAGCGGTCGAGATCGAGGCTGAGCACGGCAAAACTGGTCGCCGCCTCCTGCGCCCGCTCCAGCCGTTCGCCGAGCACGGCGTTGAAGGCGCTGCGGTTCGGCAGGTCGGTCAACGCATCATGATGCGCAAGATGGCTGATCCGCGCCTCGTTGGTGATCCTCTCGGTGACGTCCTCGATCACGCCGACCAGGTATTGCGGCGCGCCGCTGCCGTCCCTGACCAGCAGCTTGCGCGAATTGACGAGACGATCGCGGCCCTTCACGCCGACCTCGAGCAGATGCCCCTCCAGGAACATCGGCGCGCCGCTGTCGACGACGCGGCGATCCTGCTCGTTGACGACGCGGGCGATATGGTCCGGAAAGATCTGCTGCGGAGTCTTGCCCAGCATCGCCTCGCGCGGCATTCCGTAATACTCTTCGCCGGCGCGATTGAGCAGGACGTAGCGGGAATCCTTCGCATCCTTGGCAAACACCGCGATCGGGATGCTCTCGATGATGCTGTCGAGGAATTCGCGCGCCCGCAGCAGATCCTGTTCGGCGCGCTTGTGCGTCTGTTCGAGTTCCTCGATCATCAGCTTCATTGCACGGTCGGTGCGGCGGCGATCGCGATCGCCCTCCTCGTAGGCCGCACCGACGAGCTCGCAGAGCTTGGTCAGGTCGACCTGTCCGGACTCGTCCGTCGACTGGCGGATCTGTCTTGCGAGCAGCCGGTGCATGGTCAAGCTGCCGCCTCCGCGATGACGGTGACGGTCATGGTCTGGTTGTGCAGCTCGCAGCGGCCGGACGCGGCCGGCGGAGCGATCTCGCCATAGGAGTAGAACCCGATCCGGACGACGTCCTCGCCGAGCTCGGCGGCAACGGCATCCAGCTCGTCCTGCGTGCGCTGCCCCATCACCCTGCGGCGGCCGGTACAGCTCACCAGGATGGCAAGCTTGTCGCCGTCCACGCCCTCCGCAAGTGCACTGCGCGCCTGCCGGCCGGCCTCGCCAGCGCCGGCGGCAAGACTGTCGAAATTGGCGCGCATCAATTGCGCGGTGCATCCTTCCGGAATGTCGGCGGCGAATGTCAGGGTGCGGGCATTGCGATCCACCGCGAACACCGAGCGCACGATCTGCCGGTCCGGCTCGGCCTCATCGTGAATGCGCAAGGGGAATGCCAGACCCGAACCCGGCATCGCCTCGGCTTCTTCCTCCCCGAGATAGCGGGTGTAGAGGTCGAGCGGCGGCTCGCCGTCGAGTTCCACGACCACGGATCCTTCCGACTTCGTCACCTTGCGACGCGGGCCGAACACGTCCCAGCCGCCGGCACAGCCATGCGCGAAGCGGAACGAGGCGCCGTAGAATGCGATTGCGGCAACGCGGTTCGGCGACGGCTCGGCGTCGGCTCCGACGATCGTCTGTTCAAATCGGGTGCCGTCGCCGGCGAGCCCGCCGGTGACCGGCAAATCCGGCCCCAGAACCTCGGTGATTCCGGCAAGCAGTTCGCCGCCGTTCACCGCCAATCCGTCGGACAGGACAAACAGACCCGCCAGATCGGCCGCCAGCGCCTGGCGGGCAAGGCGCGCACCGCAGGCCCGCGACGCATCGCGGGTCTCGACGACCTCCTGCACCAACCGCACTTGCGTATGGGCGAAGCGCAAGGCGACCGCGATGACTTCGTCATCGCAGATGTCGTCGCCGTGGATCTGGCCGCCGGTGCTGCAGCCGACGATATGGCTCTCGGGATAAAGACCGCGCAGCTCGCGATAACGTTTGCCGTCCACCAGTTGCTCGCGGCTGCCGAAATAGAGCACGAGCTGGGGCGGCTCGCGCAGGGCATCCGCTCCGCGCCAACCATGGGCAGCATTCCAGTGACGATATTGAATGTGCATCCCACGCTCTCTGCAGTCCTTGAACCACAGATTGTGGAGCGGCGCATTGCGTCGCCGTTAATCACGCGTCTACTTCGACACCGTTGGTTACCCCGGCATGAAAGCTAATGCCGACTCGCGCCGGATTCTCCGTAGGACTGCGGGAAAATTTCGGTTCCCTCCAAGCGATCGACACGTCGGCGTAAACACCTAAGTGAGACCGCCCGTAATCTACCGGGTGCGCGCGCCTTCGCCGAGGCGCATCGGCTGCACGGCATTATCTTGCCGCTTTGGAACCCGGCCCGTCTCGGCGGCGACGCGGATGGCCTGGATATTCGCGGCATATTCGGCAACGCTCTTGCCGCGAAACACCGCGGAGCCCGCCACCAGCGTATCAGCGCCCGCTGCCGCCACGGCAGCGGCATTGTCGCGCGTGACACCGCCGTCAACCTCGAGCTGGATCGGCCGGTCGCCGATCATGGCTTTGATCCGTTCGATCTTCTCGAGCTGGGATTCGAGGAAGGACTGGCCGCCGAATCCCGGATTGACCGTCATCACCAGCACGAGATCGATGCGGTCGAGCACATAGGCGATCGCGCTCTCGGGAGTCGCGGGACACAGGCTGACACCGGCCTTCTTGCCGAGCGCACGGATCGCCTGCAGCGAGCGGTCGAGATGGGCGCCGGCTTCGGCATGAATCGTGATGACGTCAGCCCCGGCCTTCGCGAACGCTTCGAGATAAGGATCGACAGGCGCGATCATGAGATGCACGTCGAATATCTTCTTCGTCGTCGGGCGGATCGCCTTGATGACATCGGCACCGAAGCTGATGTTCGGCACGAAGTGTCCGTCCATGACGTCGCAATGGATCCAGTCGGCGCCGGCCGTGTCGATTGCGGCGATCTCCTCGCCGAGGTGCGCGAAATCCGCGGCCAGGATCGAGGGAGCGATGATGATCTCTCTGGTCATGGCTTTGCACTCCGCGCATCGGCGCCGCCGCTGAAGACACGGCTCGCCAGGACGTCCATGGGATCGATGGTTTCGAGATCGTCGACATCGAGCATACGGTCGAGGTCGGACACCAGGCGATCGGCCTGGCGCAAGCGGATGCGGTCGACGGCGTTGCGGATCGAACGCCCATTGGAGAAGAACGGCTGGGTCCGGCGCAGCGCGATGTATTTCTCGAACGCCTCGCGGGCCGCAGCCGAGAAGCGATAGCCCCGCTCCTTCAGCATCAGCTCGGCAATGACGAGCAGCTCGGCTTCGGCATAATCAGGGAATTCGATGTGATGGGCGATGCGCGAGCGGAAGCCGGGGTTGGACGCGAAAAAGCTCGTCATGCGCTCGCCATAGCCGGCGAGGATCACGACGAGGTCTTCGCGCTGGTTCTCCATCACCTGGAGCAGGATCTCGATGGCCTCCTGACCGTAGTCGCGTTCGTTGTCGGGGCGATGCAGATAATAGGCTTCGTCGATGAACAGCACGCCGCCCATCGCCTTCTTCAGGATCTCCTTGGTCTTCGGCGCAGTGTGGCCGATATATTGCCCGACGAGATCGTCGCGCGTCACCGAGATCACCTGCCCCCGCCGCACGAAGCCGAGCCCGTGCAGGATCTTGGCCATGCGCAGCGCGACGGTCGTCTTGCCGGTGCCGGGATTGCCGGTGAACGACATGTGCAGCGTCGGCGGAGCCGATGCCAGGCCCGCGCGCTGCCGGATGCGTTCGATCAGCAGCAGAGAGGCGATCTGGCGCACGCGGTTCTTCACCGGCTTCAATCCGATCAGCTCCTGCTCGAGCTGCTGCAGCGTGTCGGTGATCCCGGCCGCTTCCGCTTCCTTGCGGAGATCGAATTGGGTCTCGCCGGGCTCAGTCGTCGTTGCGTGGGGAACATCCAGCATCGTTACCTCGAAGAAAAGGAGCTTCGCCGCGGGGGAGCGGCGAAGCAGTGGTCCGCCAAGGATGCGGAGCAGGGAGAGCTCCGCGCGGAAGCGGATGGCTTACGTTGGCGCGTGCGCGGCCGGCCGGCGCACGGTGGTGTAACGGATCGCGCGGCCGCCGACTTCCTGCCGCACCAGCTCGAACTCCGCCTCATGCGGAGGCCTATTGACGAGGAAGGAGATCCGCACCGATTCCCAGCCATGGCTTGAATCGAAGCCGCTGATGCGGATGTACTTGTTGCCATACACCCTGCGGCACTCCGCGAGCTCCATCATCACGCCGGCGGCGTCCTGGAGGTCGAACATCGGCAGGCCCCACATCTCCCAATAGGTGTTGCGGGGATGAGGATCGTCGGTGAATTCGATATTCACCGCCCAGCCGTTGCCGAGGCAATATTGCACCTGCTTATAGATCTGATCGTCGGTGAGATCCGGCAGGAACGAAAAGCAACCCTGAGTGAGTTTCATGCTGCGTCTCCTCAAACGGTTTCGAGCGCGGTCGGCACGAAGTCCGGCGTGTCGGTGGATTGATAGTTGAACGTCACGTCCTTCCAGACCTCGAGCGCAGCCTTCAGCGGCGTGCAGGTCTCGGCCGCCCTGGCCAGGATCTCCGGACCTTCGTGGACGTAGTCGCGCCCCTCGTTACGGGCGAGGATCATCGCTTCCAGCGCCACGCGGTTGGCGATCGCACCGGCCGCAATGCCCATGGGATGGCCGATGGTGCCGCCGCCGAACTGCAACACGACGTCTTCGCCGAGCAGGTCGAGCAGCTGATGCATCTGGCCGGCATGGATGCCGCCGGAGGCGACCGGCATCATCTTGTTCAGGCTCGCCCAGTTCTGGTCGAAGAACAGGCCATGCTCGAGCTTGGTCGGGTTGAAGTCCTCGCGGCAGACGTCGTAATAGCCGCGCGTGGTGTTGGGGTCGCCTTCCAGCTTGCCGACCACCGTGCCGGCGTGGATGTGATCGACACCCGCGAGCCGCATCCATTTGGCGATGACGCGGAACGACACGCCATGGCTCTTCTGCCGCGTATAGGTCGAGTGACCGGCGCGGTGCAGATGCAGGATCATGTCGTTGCGCCGCGCCCATTTGGCCATCGACTGGATCGCGGTGTAGCCGATCACGAGGTCGATCATGACGATGCACGACCCGAGCTCCTTGGCGAACTCGGCGCGCTCGTACATGTCCTCCATCGTGCCCGCGGTGATGTTCAGGTAGGTGCCCTTGACCTCGCCGGAGGCCGCCTGCGCGCGGTTCACGGCCTCCATGCAATAGAGGAAGCGATCGCGCCAGTGCATGAAGGGCTGCGAGTTGATGTTCTCGTCGTCCTTGGTGAAGTCGAGGCCGCCCTTCAGCGCCTCGTAGACCACGCGGCCGTAGTTGCGGCCTGAAAGCCCGAGCTTCGGCTTCACGGTCGCGCCCAGCAGCGGCCGGCCGAACTTGTCGAGCCGCTCGCGCTCGACCACGATGCCGGTCGCCGGTCCCTGGAAGGTCTTCACATAGGCGACAGGGAAACGCATGTCTTCCAGCCGCAGCGCCTTGAGCGGCTTGAAGCCGAACACGTTGCCGATGATCGAGGCCGAGAGGTTCGCGATCGAACCCGGCTCGAACAGGTCGAGGTCATAGGCGATGTAGGCGAAATACGAGCCCGGCGTGCCCGGCACGGGATCGACGCGGTAGCATTTTGCGCGATATTTCTCCGCCGCGGTCAGGCGATCGGTCCACACCACGGTCCAGGTCGCGGTCGAAGATTCACCGGCGACGGCCGCGGACGCTTCGATCGGGTCAACGCCTTCCTGGGGCGTGACGCGAAACAGCGCGATGACGTCGGTGTCCTTTGGCGTGTAGTCGGGCTCCCAATAGCCCATGCGCTTGTATTCCATGACGCCCGAGCGATAGCGCTCTTTGCCGCGGACCGTGCCGGTATGTGCGTTCATGTCTCTCTCCTGCTGTTTTCTCTGTTGTTTCCGATTGACTAGGCCGCAACGGGCTCGCGGGCATCGACGCGCGGATCGAGCTCGCCGGCGCGATAGCGCCGCGCCATCTCGCTCAAGGGAATGACCTTGATCTTGCTGGCATGGCCCGCGGTCCCGAACTGCTCGAAACGGTCGCGACAGAGCTCGCGCATCGCGTCCATCGCCGGTTTGAGGAATTTGCGCGGGTCGAACTCGGAACGCGTTTGCGCGGCGACCTTGCGGAACACGGCCGTCATCGCGAGGCGGCAGTCGGTGTCGATATTGACCTTGCGCACGCCGCTCTTGATGCCGCGGACGATCTCCTCGACCGGCACGCCCCAGGTCTGCGGCATCTCGCCGCCGAACTGGTTGAACATGTCCTGCAGCGGCTGCGGCACCGACGAGGAGCCGTGCATCACCAGATGCGTGTTAGGCAAGCGGCGATGGATCTCCTCGACCACGCGCATCGCCAGGATGTCGCCATCCGGCTTGCGGCTGAACTTGTAGGCGCCGTGCGAGGTGCCCATCGCGATGGCGAGCGCATCGACCTTGGTGGCACGAACGAAGTCGACCGCCTGGTCGGGATCGGTCAGGAGCTGGTCGTGGCTGACCGTACCCTCGACGCCGTGGCCATCCTCCTGCTCGCCACCGCCGTGCTCGAGCGAGCCGAGCACGCCGAGCTCGCCTTCGACGGAGGCGCCGACCCAGTGGGCGAGATCGACGACGCGGCGGGTGATCGCGACGTTGTAATCGTAATCGGCCACCGTCTTGGCGTCGGCCTTGAGCGAGCCGTCCATCATGACGGAGGTGAAGCCATGGGCGATGGCGGAGGCGCAGGTCGCTTCGTCATTGCCGTGGTCCTGGTGCATGCAAAGCGGGATGTCCGGATAGGTCCGCTCCAGCGCGTCGATCATGTGCGAGAGCATGAGATCGCCGGCGTAGCTGCGCGCGCCGCGCGAGGCCTGGATGATCACGGGCGCGTCGACCTCGGCCGCCGCCTGCATGATCGCGATGCCCTGCTCCATATTGTTGATGTTGAACGCCGGCACCGCATAGCCATGGCTGGCCGCGTGGTCGAGCAGTTGGCGAAGTGTGATACGGGCCACGAGAAGTCCTCCTTATTGTCGCTTGCGAGCGACCGCCCGGCGGGCGGCTTCCGCAATGCTTTGCGGTGTGATGCCGAATTCGCGGTACAGCACCGGCGCCGGCGCCGAGGCGCCGAAGCCGCGCATGCCGACGAATTCGCCCTCAGCGCCGAGCCAGCGCGCCCAATCGCCCTGCACGGCCGCCTCGATTCCGACACGCGGCGCGGTACCGAGCACGGTGGCGCGGTAGTCGTTCGGCTGCTCCTCAAACAGGGCGAAGCAAGGCGCGGAGACCACGGCCGCACGAATGTGCTCCGTCGCAAGCAGGCGGGCGGCTTCCAGTGCAATCGAGACTTCCGAACCGGTTGCGATCAGCGTCACGTCGCGTCCGCCGTCCGGCGAGACGACGAGATAGGCGCCGTGTGCGACGCGGTTTCTGCCGCGCGCATCGCTACGGAAGGTCGGCAACGCCTGCCGCGACAGGCACAGCACGGAGGGGCGGTCTTCGGAATTGAGTGCGCAATCCCAGGCTTCCAGCGTCTCCACCGCGTCGGCGGGACGGAACACCAGCAGGTTCGGGATCACCCGCAGCGCGGCAAGATGCTCGACAGGCTGGTGCGTCGGGCCGTCCTCGCCGAGGCCGATGGAATCGTGGGTCATCACATGGATGACGCGCAGCCGCATCAGGGCCGCAAGGCGGATCGCGGGCCGGCTATAATCGGAGAACGCGAGGAACGTGCCACCGTACGGGATGAAGCCGCCATGCAGAGCGAGGCCGTTCATCGCGGCGGCCATGCCGTGCTCGCGAATGCCGTAGTGGATGTAGTCGCCGGCGAACGTCCCGCGCTTGACGGGGACTTGCAGCTTGACGTGCGTGAGGTTCGAATGCGTCAGGTCCGCGGAGCCGCCGACCAGGCCGGCAATCGTCCCGGCGATGCCGTCGAGCACCTGTTGCGAGGCCTGCCGCGTCGCGAGCTTCGGACGCTCGGACGCAAAGCGTTCGCGCAACTTCGCCGCGGCCAGCGCGTAGGCGGCCGGCAGGGCAACCGCCTTGCCTTCGACGAACATGTCGCGCTGCTCGGCCGTCGCGCATTCATAGCGATCGAGCCAGGCGAGCCGCTCGACCTGGCCGCGTTGCCCGATCATCCGCCACGCCTTCTGGACCGTGACAGGCACCACGAAGGGTTGATAGTCCCAACCCAGCGTCCGGCGCGCCGCCGCCGTCTGCTCGGTCCCGAGCGGCGCTCCATGGGCTTTCTCCGTGCCCTGCCGATCAGGCGCGCCGTAGCCGATGACGGTGCGACAGGCGATCAGCGACGGCTTTGCGGTCTCTCGCTCCTCTGCGATCGCCTGCGCAATCGCTTCGGGATCGTGGCCATCGATGCTGCGCACCGACCAGCCGGAGGCGGCGAAACGCGCCAGCTGGTCGTCGGACGTCGCCAGCGAGGTGGGCCCATCGATCGAGATCCCGTTGTCGTCGAACAGCACGATCAGGCGGCCAAGCCCGAGATGCCCGGCGAGCGAGAGCGCTTCCTGGCTGAGGCCCTCCATCAGGCAGCCGTCACCCGCGATCACATAGGTGAAATGATCAACGAGGCCGTCGCCATGTCGCGCGTTGGCCATCCGCTCGGCGAGCGCCATGCCGACCGCGGTCGCGATCCCCTGCCCCAGTGGCCCCGTCGTCATCTCGACGCCCGGCGTGTGACCATATTCCGGATGGCCCGGCGTCTTCGAGCCCCATTGCCGGAATGCCTTGATGTCGTCGAGGCTGACGTCGCCGCCGGTCAGATGCAGCAACGCATAGAGCAGCATCGAGCCATGGCCCGCCGACAGCACGAAGCGGTCGCGGTCCGGCCAGTTGGGGTGCGCCGAGTCGAACTTCAGGAACCGCGAGAACAGCACGGTTGCGACATCCGCCATGCCCATGGGCAGGCCGGGATGACCCGACTGCGAGGTCTCGATGGCGTCGACCGCGAGGAAGCGGACGGCATTGGCGAGATCGTTGTGCGTGACCGCCGTGAGGTCGGCTTCGGCATGAACCGAGATGTTCATTGGATTCTCTCCTCGTTCACTTCAAGCTGCGCTTGCGCTCGATCAGCTGCATGATCAGCGGCGTCAGGATCAGCTGCATCGCGAGATCGAGCTTTGCGCCGGGGCACACGATCGAGTTCGCGCGGGACATCCAGCTCTGCGGCAACATCGAGAGCAGATAGGGGAAGTCGATGCCGCGCGGGTTCTTGAAGCGAATCACCACCATCGACTCGTCCGGCGTCGGGATCCAGCGCGCGATGAACGGATTGGAGGTGTCCACCGTCGGCACGCGCTGGAAGTTGATGTCGGTCTCGGTGAATTGCGGGCAGATGTAGTGGATGTAGTCGGGCATCCGCCGCAGGATGGTGTCGGTGACGGCCTCGGTCGAATAACCCCGCGCACTGCGGTCGCGGTGCAGCTTCTGGATCCATTCGAGATTGATGACCGGCACGACGCCGATCTTGAGGTCGGCATAGCGCGCGACATTGACCTTGTCGGTGACGACGGCGCCATGCAGGCCCTCGTAGAACAACAGGTCCGAATTCTCCGGCAGCCGCTTCCAGTCGGTGAAGGTGCCGGGCGCCGCGCCATGCAGCGCGGACTCCTCGGCGTCATGCACGTAGTGCCGTGTCGTCGCGGTGCCGGTCTCGCCATAATCGCGGAACGCGCGCTCCAGCTCCTCGAACAGGTTGGTCTCGGGGCTGAAATGGCTGAAATGCTTGTTGCCGCGATCGGCCTCCTTCGCCATCTGCGCGCGCATCTCGGCGCGGTCGTAGCGATGGAAGGCGTCACCCTCGATGTAGGCCGCGTTGACCTTCTCGCGGAAAAATATCTGCTCGAAGGTCTTCTTGACCGAGGTGGTGCCGGCGCCGGAGGAGCCGGTGATGGAGATGATCGGATGCTTCCTGGACATCGGATGCCCTCCTTACAGCCGGAAGAATCCGCGCCGCGCGAACAGCGGCGCTGAGACACTGGCAACCAGCAGCGGATCGCAATGCAGTTCCTCGACGCGGCGCACCTCGTTGCTCGAGCCCATGATCAGCGGCACGCGCTGATGCAGGCTCTGCGCCGAGAGATCGAGGATGCGCTCGCGCCCCGTCGTGGCGGAGCCGCCGGCCTGCTCGATGATCATGGCCATCGGATGCGCTTCGTAAGTCAGACGCAGGCGGCCGTCGCCATAGCCGGCACGCGCGTCCGAGGGATAGAGGAAGATGCCGCCACGGGTGAGGATGCGATAGGCCTCGGCGACCAGCGAGCCGACCCAGCGCATGTTGAAATCGTGATTGGCTGGCCCGTCGACGCCGGCGAGGCACTCGTCGACGAAGGCACGCACCGGCGAATCCCAGTGCCGGCGATTCGACGCGTTGATCGCGAACTCCTCGCAGGCCTCGGCGATCTGCGCGCCGCTGCGCGCGAGGCGGAAGCAACCCGCCTTGCGATCGAGCGTGAAGATGTCGACGCCTTCGCCGAGCGTCAGCACCAGGGAGGTCTGCGGCCCGTAGGTGACGAAGCCCGCCGCGAGCTGCGCCGAGCCGCGCTGATGGAAGGCAAGCGAGAGGTCGTCGGGCGCGGGCAGGATCGAGAAGATCGTGCCGACCGTCATGTTGATGTCGATGTTGGAGGAGCCGTCGAGCGGATCGATCGCGATGCAGATCTTCGCCTCACGATCGCCGATCTGGGCCTCGCGCATTTCTTCCGAGGCGAGCGCGGCGACCGGCAGCTTGCTGAGGCAGCGGCGCAGGATCGCGTCCGCCTGCACGTCGAGATCGCGCTGGACGTCGCCGTCGCTGTTGCGGCCGGTGGTCAGGCCGGAGGCGTCCGCGAGATCTCCGGTGGCGATCAGGTCGGCGATCTCGATGGCCGCTGCCGCGATGGCATCGACCGCGGCCGCCACGGCGAGCGCATGAGGTGCGGTCTCCGAATACCGTTGAAGGTGGTCGTCCAGCCTCAATTGCCCGGTCATCTGCGCATCCCCTTTGCCGGCGCCGTATCCAGTTCCCTCCCCTCTGGAGGTCGGTACGGTCAGTCCCGGCATCAGGAGATTGACAGGGGCGGCTTAATAAGGAAAATTTCTATTCATAATGAGCGTCAAAGAATTTTCTTATAATGGCCCCAGCCATGCGGCGGCCCAGCTCCGGCATCTGACGATCCGGCAGCTGCGCTCGCTTGCGGCGCTCTCGGCCAAAGGCAGCGTGACGGCGGCGTCCGGGCATCTCGGGCTGACCCAGCCGGCCGTGACCCAGCAACTCCGCCAGCTTCAGGATCTCGCCGGCCTGCCGCTGGTGCAGCGGACCGGCGACGGCATGCTGCTGACGGAGGCGGGCAAGGAGGTCTTGACGCTGGCCGAGCGGGTCGAGGCCGCCATCATGGACTGCCAGGGCGCGCTCGACCTGCTCGCCGGGCGGACCGGCGGCACCGTGCATCTCGGCGCGGTCTCGACCGCGAAATATTTCGTGCCGCACGCGATCGCGGCGTTCTCCAAGCGGTACCCCAAGATCGAGATCAAGCTCACCATCGGCAACCGCGAGGAGATCCGCGAGGCCATGCACGGCTATGACCTCGATTTCGCGGTGATGGGTCGGCCACCGGCCGACGTCACGGTCGACGTCCGCCAGCTCGGGCGCAATCCGCACATCATCGTCGCGCGCAAGGGGCACTGGCTGGAGAACGATTCCGGCCTCAACCTGACCGACCTCGTCCACGAGACCTTCCTCACTCGCGAGCCCGGCTCGGGCACGCGGACGCTGATGGAGGGCATGTTCCAGAAGTCCGACCTCGAGCCGATCATCGGCATGGAGATGAGCAGCAACGAGACCATCAAGCAGGCCGTGATCGCCGGGCTCGGCATCGCCTTCATCTCGGCCCACACCGTGGCGCATGAGCTGACCGAGGGCCGACTCATCGTGCTCGACGTCGCGGGCCTGCCGATCGTGCGGCAATGGTACGTGATCCGCCGCAGCGACAAGGTGCTGCTGCCGCCGGCGCAGGCGATGTTCGATTTTCTGGGCTCGGAAGGGTCGAACTACCTGCCCGACGTGCCCGAGTTCGGCGGACGATGATCCGCCCGCGCTCAGCTCATCAGCTTCATGGCAACCGTCGCCGCCAGAATCACGATGATCTGGAGCAGACGCTCCGTCGTGAAGATGCGGTTGAACGTGATCATCGCTTGCCCCGGCCGACGTGAGGGAGATTTCGGTCGGCCCGTTGCTAGCACAGGCGGGCAGCCAGACAACTCCGTAATTGCCACAGGTGCCGCTTGCCGCCGGCCTGTTGCGAGGAGACCGCACGTCATCCCCTCCCCGGCTGACGGTCGATCCACCACGCAACATCGCGCGCGGCGCCCTCCTGGAATCCGACGACCGGCACGCCTGCAGTCACGCCGCGGAGGCGGCGGACGTCGGCGGCAATGATCGGCTCGGCGTCGATGCCCGTTGCATCGACGGCGCCGAACCTGGCCAGATGGCGTGCTTCGAGGAGACCTGCGACATGCTCGATCACGCTGCGCAGGCTGCGCGTCTCGCCACTGGCGAGATTGACGACGCCGGAGAGCTCGCTGTCGAGCACGGCGGCGATCATCTGCGCGAGGTCATCGACATAGACGAAATCGCGAAGCTGCCCGCCATGCGAGCAATCGAAATGCTGTCCCGCGCGAAGGCTCCGGATCAGCGAGGGGATCAGGCGCGCCTCGGGCTCGTGCGGCCCGAACGGGACAAACACGCGGCCCCAGGCGGCGCCTGCCGCGATATAGGCTTCGGCCGTCGCGAGCTTGGCTTGTCCGTACAGTGTCGTGGGACGGCATTGACTCACCTGCTCCTCGCACGGGCCGCTCTGCGGTCCGTATTCGAGGCAGCTTCCGATGCCGAGGATGCGCTGGGTGCCGCGGGCTCGCGCACGTGACAACAGGTCAATGCTCGCCTCGGCCCACAACCGATTGACGGGATCCTCGCGATAGCGGCCCGGCCGCACCTCCCATGCGAGATGAACGAGATGCGTCGGCCGCGATGCCGACAGCGCATGTACGCGGCCGGCTTCGGTGAGGAGATCGGCCGCATGCCATGTCACACCGGCCACCGCCGATTGAGTCGCGCGCGTGACGCCGTGCACCTCGAAGCCGCGACCAGTCAGCACAGGCAACAGCGCACGACCGACGAAGCCGGACGCGCCCGTGACCAACACCCGCCTCATGCGAGACACGGCAGCGCGCGGTCGCGCGCGGACAGAATAGGATCGGCAAGCGGCCAGTCGATCGCGAGCGATGGATCGTCCCAGCGAATGCCGGCCGCGCCTTGCGCGTCATAGGGCACATCGATGCAATACATCAGCTCGGTGCCCTCAGTGAGCGTCTGGAAGCCGTGCGCGCATCCAGCGGGAATGAATACGGCATTGCCACGGCCGGCGGCGAGCTCGACCGAGCACCATTGTCCGTAGGTCGGCAGCGACCGGCGCAGATCGACGATCACGTCGAACGCGCGGCCGGCAACGCACCGCACCAGCTTGGCCTCCGGCCGGCCGGCCTGGTAGTGCAGGCCGCGCAACGTGCCGGCGCGCTCGTTATGCGAGAGGCTGTGTTGCGCGAAATGCGTCGGCAGGCCCTGCGCCGCGAAGGCCTCAGTGTCGAACAGCCGGGCGAAGAATCCGCGCGCGTCGGTCTCCGGCTCGATCCCGATTTCAACCACGCCTGGCAGCGCCAATGCAGTGAACTTCATCCCGGGCCCCCGCACCGCGACGCCGCCGTTGCGAACGTCGGTTCACCGAAACGCCTTTTGGGTTGCATCATGCGCAACGTTGTCGGAGTTTCCGTGGCTTGGGAGAATTCACTAACAGCCGCGGCACGACGGCACAACCGGACGATCCGTTCATGGACAGGCATCGATGCCGCTTTTGCGCGCGGGAGCTCGATGAGACCTTCGTCGATCTCGGCCTGTCGCCTTTGGCGAATTCCTTCGTGCCGCCGGAGCGGGCGGAGGCGACTGAGCCGACCTATCCGCTGCATGCCCGTGTGTGCCCCGCCTGCGGACTGGCGCAGCTTCCGCAATTCGAGCCTGCGGCCAACATCTTCGAGCAGTATCTGTATTATTCGTCCTATTCCGAGAGCTGGCTCCGGCATGCGGAGAGCTATGCCGCCGAGATGGTCGTCCGTGCGAAGCTCGGCGCAGCGTCCGAGGTGATCGAGATCGCCAGCAACGATGGATATCTGCTGCAATATTTCCTGCGCGCCGGCATCCGTGCGCTCGGCATCGAGCCGGCCAGCGGTCCGGCGGCCGCTGCGATCGCCAAGGGGATTCCGACCCGGATCTGCTATTTCGGCCGCGACGTCGCGACCGCGCTGCGCGCCGAAGGTCATAGGCCCGAGCTGATCGTCGCCAACAACGTGCTGCCGCACGTCCCTGATATCAACTATTTCGTCGCGGGCCTGCGCATTCTCCTGCCCGAGACCGGACGCGCCACGCTGGAGCTTCCGCATCTGTTGCACCTGATCGAAGGCATCCAGTTCGACACGATCTATCACGAGCATCTGTCGTACTTCTCGCTCGCGACCCTGGAGAGGGTCTTTCGCGCACACGCCTTGCGCGTCTTCGACGTGGACGAATTGCCGACGCATGGCGGCTCGCTCCGTCTGCATGTCTGCAGCGAGAACGCGCCTCGGAGCGCCTCGCTTGCACTCGAGAGCTTGCGCCGGCGCGAGACCCTGGCAGGGCTCGACCGGCCGGCGAGCTATCGTGATTTCCAGGCGAAGGTGGCGGCCAAGCGCGAGACGATCCGCGACTTTCTCGTCGCGGCGCGGCGCGCGGGCAAGACGGTGCTGGCCTATGGCGCGCCTGCGAAGGGCAACACGCTGCTCAATTATTGCGACGTCACGCGTGAGCTGATTCCGTTCACCGTGGACCGCAATCCGCATAAGCAGGGCCTGCTGCTTCCGGGATCGCATCTGCCGATCCGCGATCCCGCCGCCCTGATCGCGGCCAGGCCCGATTACGTCTTCATCCTGCCCTGGAATCTGAAGGACGAGATCATCGCCCAGCTGGCGGAGGTTCGCGCCTGGGGCGGACAATTCGTGGTGCCCGCGCCCGATCTGACGATCATATCGTGAGCGATGGTTAACAATCAGGCTGCGAGCGGAGCGGCGTAGTCCGCGCGCAACGCGAAATAGGCTTCCAGCTCCGACAACGCCCGCGCTTCCCAATCGCTCGCCTGCTCCAGCAGCGACCAGCTCTGGCCCGGGCGGAACGCAGCGGTCTGGCGATAAAGCGATGCGATGCCGCGATAGCGGCGCACATTCTCCAAGATGGCTTGACCGTTCATGTCCGAAAACTCCCTCGTCATTCCCGGGGGAGAAACTGCGGCCAAATCTTTTTCGAAAAGTTAGCGGCGCGCGGCAAGCTTGCGGATGGTTGCCGGACTGTTGCGCGGACGCAACGTGCACGGCCGGGCAAGGGCGAATTATTGCGGATTCGTTGCCGCGCTCTCGCCCGGGGACTTCAACCCGCCCTGGCGGACGATCCTCATGGTCTCGCGGCAGAGATCGGCGAGGCCAATCAGCAGCACCGCGAGCAGGCAGAACAGGTTGATGGCATCGGTATTTGCGTTGCTCAGCGCGTTGAACTCGAAGAAGGGCGGAATGAACGCCCACCACACCAGGGGAATGGTGAACAGCGCGGCAAACCCCGCCGCCGGCGTACCCGCAACGATGCCGAGTATGAACAGGCCGGGCAGGAACGCTGCAAAATAGAGCTTTGCGCCGAGCGCAACGCAAATGCCCTGAAACGCAGCCGACATGGCGACAACGACGCATCCGAGCAGAAACGCCTGCCACGACCATGGCCGTACCCGCGGTACGCCAAACAGTCCCGCACGCCTCATCAGCCTCCCCCTGCCGCCCATTAACCGGGCCCGCTTGAGACCAAAGTACTACAGCAGCACCGGAATCGCGAGATGCAAATTGCATCACCCGGCTGCCTCCCGCGGCCTGGTAAACGGCCGCATCGCACAATTGCTGTGGCCGGCGGCTATTCGATCGCCGCATAGAGCAAGCCGATGACGGGCAGAGCGAGGCCGATGGCCGATGCGAGCGTCCAGCCACCTTGCGCGAAAGCCCAGGCGCCGACCGCGGAGCCGGCCGCGCCGGCGGTGAAGAACGTCGCCATGTAGAGGCCGTTGAGGCGGCTGCGGTGCTCGTGCCCGAGCGCGAAGATGGCGCGGAAGCCGAGCACGACATTGCCCTGGACGCCGACGTCGATGGCAATTGCCGCCGCGACCAGACAGACCAGGTTCAGCATCGAGCCGGGCGCGCCGAGATAGGTCACGAGGAAGCCCCCGGCCGCGAGCAGCATCGCGACCAGCGTCGCGATGCGGCTATGGCCGCGATCGGCGAGCCGTCCGGCGATGGGCGCCGCGAACACGCCGGCCACGCCGGCCAGCGCAAACAGCGCGATGCCGCGCTGGGTGAAGCCGAACGCGTCGGCGAGCTGGAGCGGTGCCACCGTCCAGAACAGGGTGAAGCAGCCGAACAGGCTGGCCTGGTAGAGCGCCCGGCGCCGCAGCAGCGGCGTCGCCCGCACCAGATGCGGCATCGACAGCAACAGTTCGCCATAGTGCATCCGCGTCACCGGCTTGCGGTTCGGCAGCGTCATCCAGAGCACGGCCGTCAGCACGATCATCAGCGCGGCGGAGGCGAAGAACACCGCGTGCCACGACAGCGCCGAGGTGACGAAGCTCGACACCGGACGCGCCAGCATGATGCCGAGCATCAGGCCGGTCGAGACGTTGCCGACGACACGGCCGCGGATGGCTTCCGGCGCCAGATGCGCGGCATAGGGAATGATGATCTGAACCGCGACCGAACCGAGGCCGATGAACAGCGCGGCGATCAGGAACGGCAACGCATGGGTGGCGAACGCGGCGGCGAGCAGCGCCGCCGCGCCGAGCGTGATGACGGAGCAGATCAGGATACGGTTCTCGACGAGATCGCCGAGCGGCACGATCAGCAGCAGCCCGGTGCCGTAGCCGATCTGCGTCATGGTGACGATCAGCCCGCCAGCTGCGTGCGACAGGCCGAGCGCGGCGCTGATCGGGGCGATCAGCGGCTGCGCATAGTAGATGTTGGCCGCGATCATGCCGCAGGCCGCGGCAAGCACGAAGGTCAGGCGCTGCGACACCGCATCCGGTTCGGGTGCGGTCTCGATCGTGGCATTCATCGTCATGACGCATAGTCTCCGAGAAATCGGGAACGATCATTTCCTAATATGACACAAATTCAGGCGAGCAGTTTCATCGCGACGCCGACGAGGCGGGCTCCGTCGAGCGGCAGACGCGCCTTGCCGACGACACGCAGGCCCTGCGTGATGCAGATCATCAGCCGCGCGGTGTCGTCGGCCGCGACATGACCGGGAATCGAGCCGTCGACCTGCCCCTCGCGAATGAGGCCGGCGATGAAATCTTCGTTGGTCTCGAGCTGCGCGGCGACGCGGGCGGCGACGACGGAATCGACCGCCGACAATTCGACCGCACTGCCGACCACGAGGCAGCCGCGCCGTCCCTCGGCGCCCTGGGACTGCGCGACATAGGACAGCAGCACATGGCGCAGTCGCTCACGGCCGTTTTTGCCGTGCGCGGCGGCGCCGCGGGTCTGCTCCTGGCGCAGCGCCGTATAGCGCTCGAAGGCGGCCAGGAACACCGCATGCTTGTCGCGAAACGCCTTGTAGATGCTCCCCGTCGCCAGCCGCATCGCCGCGGTAAGGTCGCCGATGGAGGTCGCATGATAGCCGCGCTCACGAAACACCCGCACGGCGCGGTCCAGCGCCGTATCCATGTCGAATTCCCGGGGACGACCGGGCGGACGGGCGGCAGACGGCGATCGGCGGGCGGCTTTTTGCATTGCGGGATAATAGGGAATGATTGTTTCCTAATAAAGACAATTGGTTGTGATGGGGGAGATCGGGTGGTCGGATAAGCAGGCCCCGGGCCTCGTGTCCCGGACAAGCAGCAACGCGAAGCGTTGCGGCGCAGAGCCGGGACCCAGAAGGCGACAGGGCGCGATGCGGATGGATGGGCCCCGGCTCTGCAGCGCACCGCCCCGGACGATGCTTCGCATCGCCCGAGCGCTGCGCTGCGTCCGGGGCACGCGAGCGGAGTGCGGCGATCGCCCTCTCCACCGTCATCGCGACGAGCTCTAGCGACGAAGCAATGACGGTGTATGAGGCGATGGCTCGTTCTCCAAGTGCGCAGTGCCGTAGGGTGGGCAAAGGCGCATAGCGCCGTGCCCACGATCTCTCTCCATAAGCAACAAGACGTGGGCACGCTGCGCTTTGCCCACCCTACGATATCGAGTTTGTGGCACGCAGCTCAGCTCACAGACACGCCTTCGCGTCCTCGCGGCGGATTTCGCCCGAGCTTTGCTTCAACTCTCCACCCTCCAATCCAAGAGGGCGCAGGGAAGGCCGGGTGCCGGTTCGCACCCGCGGTCCGCTGCGCGAAATGCACACGCAGGAAGAACCGCACAGCAGCATACAGGTGGTGCCGATCACTCGGCCTTCCCTGCGCGATGGTCGGACGGCTTATGCCGTGATCTCCCGGGAGCCGAACTTTCCTTCTGGCCTCCCTCGCTCCCGCGAATTGGATGATGCAGTCTGCCCGGTTGGGCTCGCTCGCACCTTCGCAGGACTTGACCGTAGCAACGACGGCCAGGACCACACGGTTTTGCCGTACGCGTTCAGCGTCGCTCGTCCGCACGCGGTTTCGGGCTCACAGGGACTACCCGCCCTGCCCGCTACCATCTCGTGCCGACGCTGTCGCGTCCACCGCAACCCGGCTCGCGAAACGTGACGACGCGCGATCGCCCCTCAAGGTCAAGCCGGGATGGGCAACACATACGCCGAAACCGAATTTCGGTAAAGTGGAATATTTCTGCGCGCGTGGATTGACAGAGGGCGACACAGCCCTCTCCGCTCCGTCAAGTCAGGATGGAGATCACCCCTTCCGCAACACCGGCGTCCCATGCGCCGTCGTCGTCACGCCCTTCCGTTCCACGATCATCCCATAAGCCTGCGGCTGGCGGTGAAGGTCGAAATTGAAGGTGGTGCGCTTGTAGGAGTTGCAGAGGTCGAGATCGCAGCGCGCCAGCGCGATCTCGTCGCCCTTGGTCGTGCATCGCGCGATGATCTCGCCCGAGGGCGCGATGATGCAGCTGCCGCCGATGTGATCCACGCCCTCCTCGACGCCGGCCTTGGCGACGCCGACCACGAAAGTGCCGTTCTGGTAGGCGCCGGCCTGCATCACCAGATGGTTGTGGAACAGCGAGAGATCGTCATGCTCGGGCGCGGGCGGATTGTGCACCGGCGTGTTGTAGCCGATCAGCACCATCTCGACGCCCTGCAGGCCCATCACCCGGTAGGTCTCGCTCCAGCGGCGGTCGTTGCAGATCGCCATGCCCATCACGCCGCCGAAGGCCTCGGTCACGCCAAAACCGCTGCCCGGCTCGAAGTAGCGCTTTTCCAGATGCTGAAATTTCCGCCACGGCTCGGGCTCGGCATGGCCGGGCAGATGGACTTTGCGATACTTCGAGACGATCGCGCCGCTCTCGTCGACCAGAATGGACGTGTTGTAGCGCCTGACGACATCGGCCTCGACCGTCAGTTCGGCATAGCCGAGATAAAAGCCGATACCGATCTCGCGGGCGAGATCGAACAGGGCACGCGTCTCCGGCCCCGGCATCTCGCGCTCGAAAAAACTGTCGATCTCGGCCTGATCCTCAAAATACCAGCGCGGAAAAAACGTCGTCAGCGCAAGCTCGGGATAGACGATCAGATCGCAGCCGCAGGCTTTCGCCTCGCGCATCAAGGCCATCAGCCGGGCGACAACTTCCGTCCTGCTCGCGGTCCTTGCGATCGGGCCAAGCTGGCCGGCTGCGATAGTTACGAATCTCGCCACGCCTCATTCCCTCGTCTTCCGGAGTGCATCGGGCCTGAGCCTATCTAGCAGCGCACCGCGCGCACAGGCCGGCTCGACCCATCGTCGCGATGAGGCACAATCAAATTCCATGCCTGTGGGTATCATTGTGCAGCGGCCGGCGGCCGCGCCTCAAAACGTTGCGAATCTGCAACGGTTCCCCGCGATCTGAAGCCGGACAAAACAAACTCCCATTCCGGCCACGAACCGCTCTCACAAGGCCGTGAGACTAGCAGGGGAACGACGATGCGTGCACAACGCGTTTGGAAAGTGAATGGAGATGCCAGCATCGGGCAGCTCCAGTCGAGACTGGACGATCTGAACAAGCGTCTCGGTCAACTCGAAAACCAGCATCCGGAGAGCTGGAAACTCGAGGAACTGAGAGCGAGCGCGCTCAGCCTGTCCCGCGAGATCGACGACATCCGCTGCGCCGAGGCGACGGCGGCATTGAGCGAGTTGCTGCGGAAGTAGTCACCCCCTGGCGATTCGGCGTTGGCGCCAGCGAAACCCGTCGCTCCCTCTCAGTCGCGCGAGGAACCAACCTCTCTCGCCGTCATTTCCATGAGAGCATGGAGCACGATCATGACCAGGCACCTGACGCGAACCCATCTCGCGCGCGGCGTGGCCGGCGCGGTATCCACGCTGGTCCTGTGCGGGACGGCGGCCTTCGCCCTCGCGCGCCATTTCGCGCTGTAAGGGATTTCGCATGACGTCCGATCCCGAGGAGCAGGTGAGGCTGCAAGGTTTTGGCGAGATGACGCTACGCACGGCGATCGCGACGCTGACGGCGCTCGCGCCGCGGGAGCAATCGGAGGCTGCGATCTTCCGGGTGCGTGACGGCGTGCGTCTCGCGCAAAGCGAGATCGCCGAACTCGCGTCGAGCTGGGACATACCTGCGACGCCTGAAGTCAGGTCCCCAAAACTCGTCCCCGAACAGCACTGGCCCGACATCGTTCGCGGCATGGTGCGCGAAGCGCCGCTGCCGGCGCTGCTGGTGGCGTTTCTGGTGGGGGTGGTGGTGGCAAGGCGGTGAGGAACCCCACCGCCCGCCCGGGGACCCCGACCTATTCGTGACGATCCATCGCGGACGTCGCCTTGGTGTCGCGCATCGTCAGATAGACCAGCAGCGAAACCGCGATGCAGCCGGTCAGATACCAGTAGAACCAGCTTTCGTGGCCGATCGACTTGAACCATAACGCGATCGATTCGGCGGTACCGCCGAAGATCGAGACGGTCAGCGCATAGGGCACCCCGACGCCCGTTGCGCGTACGCTGGTCGGAAACAGTTCCGCCTTCACCACCGCATTGATCGCAGTATAGCCCGACACGATCATCCAGGCGGCGGCGATCAGCAGGAAGGCGGAAAATGCATCGTGCGTGGCCTGCAGCGTCGTCAGCAACGGAATGGTGAACAACGTGCCGGATACGCCGAAGCCGATCAGCAGCCATTTGCGCCCGATGCGGTCGGAGATCGCACCGTAGACCGGTTGCAGCACCATCGCGAAGACGAGGCTTCCCGCTGTCACCATGGTGGTCTGGTCGTCGGTCAGCTTCACCGACAGGCGGAGGAATTTCTGCATATAGGTGGTGTAGGTGTAGAACGCCGCCGTGCCGCCCATGGTCAGCCCCACCACGAGCATCAGCTCACGCGGGTAGTTCAGCAGCGCGCGGATCGAGCTGGATTTCTTCACCGCGGCCTGGCTGCTCTTGAAGGCGTCAGTTTCGTGCAGATTGCTCCGCATCAAGGCCGCGACGACCGCGAGCACGGCACCGAACGCAAATGGCACGCGCCAGCCCCAGGCCCGGATCTCCTCAGTCGAGAGAAACACCTTCTGCAGGAGAAGCAGCACGAGGATGGCGCAGAGCTGCCCGCCGATCAGGGTCACGTACTGGAAGCTGGAGTAGAAGCCGCGATTCTTCTCGTCGGCGACCTCACTGAGATAGGTGGCGCTGGTGCCGTATTCGCCGCCGAGGCTCAGCCCCTGCAGGACCCGCGCGAGGCCGAGGATGACGGGAGCGGCCAGACCGATCGAAGCATAAGTCGGTGTCACCGCAATGATCAGCGACCCGAAGCACATCATCACGACGGACAGCGTCAGCGCGTTGCGCCGGCCATAGCGATCGGCCAGATGGCCGAACATCCAGCCGCCGAGCGGGCGCACCAGGAAGCCCGCAGCAAACAGCAGCGCCGCATTGAGCTGCTGCACCACCTCGTCACCATCAGGGAAGAACGCCTTGGCGAAATACAGGGAGAACGCCGCATAGGCGTAGAAATCGTACCACTCGACGAGATTGCCGACCGAGCCGACGAAGATCGCGCGCAACCGGCGCTTCATGTCGGTGATATCGGCACGCTGCTCCGTGGCGGGCGCTCCGACAGTCTGAATCGAGGCTTCCTGTGAACTCACGACGTCCTCCGCAGATTTATTGGAAAACCGGATGGTTTCGGCGGTGCTTCAGCAACGGCCGTGCCAATCGTGAGCGGCACGCAAAAACGGGGGGAATTGCCGTAAATTGCGCAGTTTTGGAGGAGGACGGCCACGCGAGGGCGGGAGCGTCGGCAAGAATCCGCCGATGCGAATGTCGACATCGGCGGATTTCCGCCGATCAATCGCCGGCTCAGGGCTCCCTGCGGCCGGGCCGCGCCAGCGCGTATTTCGCCATCTTCTCGTTCAGCGTCCGGCGCGGCACGCCGAGCTCCTCGGTGACGGCGGCAATCGACCAGTCATGCTCGCGCAAGGCGGCCTCGATCAGCGCACGCTCGTAGGCCGCAACACGGTCGGCGAGCGACCGCTGCGGCGCTCCCGGTTCGCCGCGTCGAAGGATCTCGGCGACGCTGCGACCGGTCGCGACCAGTCCCAGCGCATAGCGTTCGGCGACGTTCTTCAGCTCGCGCACATTGCCAGGCCAGTCATGCGCGAGCAGCGCATCGAGATCGTCCGCCCGCAGCGGCGACATCGTGCGGCCCGCGCCCTGGGCGGCAGCGGCGGCAAAATGCTCGAACAGCAGCAGGACGTCATTGCCGCGCTCGCGCAGCGCCGGCAGGTGGACCTCCGCCGCCGCAAGACGGAAGTAAAGGTCGGAGCGGAAGCGCCCCTGGCGGCTGTCGGCCGCGAGATCACCCTTGGCTGCCGCGATGACGCGAACGTCGACCGGCAGCAGCTTGTTGGACCCGACCCGCTCGATCGCGCGCTCCTGCAGCGCCCGCAGGATCTTGGCCTGGAACGGAAGCGGCATGCTTTCGATCTCGTCGAGCAACAGCGTGCCGCCGCTCGCGTGCTCGAACTTTCCGATGCGGGCGCCACGTGCGCCGGTGAAGGCGCCGGCCTCATGGCCGAACAATTCGCTTTCAAACAATTCGGCCGGGATCGCGGCGCAGTTCACGGCAACGAAAGGTGCCTTCGCGCGCGGACCGAAATCGTGCAGGGCCCGCGCCACCACCTCCTTGCCGGTTCCGGTCTCGCCGGTGACGATCACGTCGCGATCGTGACCGGCGAGCTCGAGCACGCTGGCGCGCACCGCGACCATCGGCTTCGACAGGCCGATCAGGCGGGCATCGATCTCGCCAGGCGCGGCGAGGCGATCCGAGAGCTGGCGAAGCTGCAATTTCAACTGTCGCCGCTCGATCGCGCGGGTCATGACTGCCGAGAGCAGCTCGGGATCATGAGGCTTCTGCAGGAAATCGTAGGCGCCCTCGCGCATCGCAGCGACCGCCAGAGGCACGTCGCCATGCGCGGTCAGGAGCACGACGGGAATATCAGGATCGGCGCGGCGAATGTCGCGCATCAACTCGAGCCCGGATCGCTGCGGCATGCGAAAATCGGTCAGCACGGCGTCGGGCGGAGTTTCCTTCACGAGGCGCATGGCCTCGTCCGCGCCCGCGGCAACCCGGACCGTGAACCCGCCCAGCTCCAGCCACTGCCGCACCGAATTGCGGACGATCTCCTCGTCGTCGACGACGAGCAAGGACCCGCTCATGCCTGCAGTTCCGATTGCTGGAAAACCGGCGCGACATCCACGACCGGAATGACGACCTTGAAAGTCGAGCCTTTGCCCGGCGCGCTCTCCACCAAGATATCTCCTCCGAACTCCCTGACGATTCCGTACGAGATCGAAAGCCCGAGGCCAAGCCCCTCGCCGATCTCCTTGGTGGTGAAGAACGGGTCGAACAGCGATTTGAGGTGCTCGGGTACGATGCCGGCGCCGGTGTCGCCGACCTCGATCACAGCGCTGTCGTCGCGGCGGCCGAGCCGGACCTGGAGCACCCGCCGCTCGCAATCGCGCATCGCATCGATCGCATTCGACAGCAGATTGACGACGACCTGCTCGAGCCGGATCGGATTGGCAAGGCTATGGAGCGGCTCGGCAGGCGCCTCGCGCACCACCTCGATATGCTCGTGGTCGATGCGGTATTGCAGCAGGCGGACCGCATTGTCGATGACAGGCGCGAGCTCTACGGCGCTGCGCGTCCCGGTCTCCTTGCGCGCGAACATGCGCAGGTGATCGATCAGTGCCATCATGCGCTCGGCGATCGAAGACATCAGGTCGAGGTTGGCGGCCGCGCGATCGACCTCGTTGCGGCGGAGCAGGACGCGACTGCTCGCTACATAGGTGATCAGCGCCGCGAGCGGCTGGTTGATCTCGTGCGCGACGCCGGCAAGCGCCTGGCCGAGGCTCGCGAGCTTGGCGCTCTGCACCAGGCTTTCCATGGTCCGGCGCAGCTCTTCCGTGCGCTCGGCCACGCGCCGCTCGAGAACGTCATGCGCCTCGAGCTTCGCCCTGACGGCCTGCCGCCGCTGCCAGGCAACCAGCACGACCAGCAGCGCGGCGACGAGAGCCAGGACGCTCGCGATCGCGACGGTCGCCGCACTGCGCTTGGCATCCGCGACGTCCGAGAACAGGAGCAGCTTCCAGCCCTGGTCGTGCGGATGGACCTGAAGGGCGTATTCCCCGAGCTCGGCATTACCGCGACCGCGCGCGCGACCGATCTGGATGCGCTGCCGATCGCGCTCGGGCACGAAGATTGGAGCGGCGTCGATCGCCTGACCGAATTGCTGTGCGGCGTTCAGCTCTGCGAGCCGCTCCGCCGGCACCGGGAGCAGCGGACGATATTTCCAGTCCTCGCGGCTGGCGAGGAAGATCACGCCGTTCTCGTCCTCCATCGCCACGAGGTCGCCCGCCCGCGCCCAGTCGGACTCGAGCGAACCGAGATCGATCTTGACCACGGCGACACCGAGGGTTTTGCCGCCCTCCACGATCCGATGCGACAGGAAATAGCCGGGCTGTCCCGTGGTGGCGCCGACGGCGTAGTAATGGCCCTCGCCGGCGCGCATGGCGTCCACGAAATAGGCGCGGAACGCGTAATTGTGTCCGACGAAACTCGAATCCTGGTCGAAATTGCTCGCCGCCAGAGCGAGACCGGTGCTGTCGAGGACATACAGCTCGGCCGATCGAGCTCCCTGGTTGAGCGATTTGAGGTAGCGATTCGCGGCGGCGGTCGCCGATGCGTCATGGGGATCGCGGTAGAGCTCGCGGATGGGATCGGCGAGCGACAGAACCGCCGGCAAATAGCGATAGCGCGCGACGGTCGCGTCGAAGGTGCTTGCAATCAGCGCAAGCCGGTCATTGCCCTCCCGCTGCATGCGCGCGAACCCTGCATCCAGCGCGAGAACGTAGGCCAGCCAGCCCACCGCCGCGATCGCCGCAAGCGCGAGAGCGCCCGTCAGCGTGTGCCGCAGCAGAGCTGGACGAGGAGTTTGCATCTGGGCTCCGGACCGGGACGATATCGCTAGGTAGCATATCGCGCGACCGGCGCCCGAGGGGACCGCCGCGCGGAAAAGGGGCTGCTGGGGGAATGCCGAGCCGTCCGGTCGGTCGGGTCCGGCCCATGGGCCGCAACAAGCCATGCCGCCGCAACAGACCGCCCTGCCCGGCCAAATCGGCCGTGGACCCGATCCCGAAATCGTTGCAAAAAGGCGCTCCCGAGGCGCCGGCGGCCGGTCCGCCAAGCCTCTGGAAAACGTCGACTTTTGGAAGAATGGTCGGAGTGGCAGGATTCGAACCTGCGACCCCTGCGTCCCGAACGCAGTGCTCTACCGGGCTGAGCCACACTCCGACAAGAAGGCGGCTTATAGCGGCGGGTTCGGCGCACTGCAAGCGGCCGGCATGAGGAATTTTGTCCCTGTGAAAACGGGTCTTGAAACGCTGATTTTACCGGCCGGCGAGGCCGGCGTCGAGGCTGCGGCCCGCACGCTGGCCTCCGGCGGGCTGGTCGCGTTTCCGACCGAGACCGTCTACGGGCTCGGGGCGGATGCGGCCAATGCCGCCGCGATCGCCCATCTCTACGCCGCCAAGGGGCGGCCGGCGTTCAATCCGCTGATCGCCCATGTCCCGGACATTGCCGCCGCGCGGCGGATCGGCCGGTTCGACGCGCGCGCGTTGAGGCTCGCGGAAGCGTTCTGGCCGGGACCGCTGACGCTGGTGGTGCCGAAGACGGAGGGCTGCGCGGTGGCCGAGCTCGCCACCGCGGGCCTCGACACGGTCGCGATTCGCATTCCCGCGCACAAGGTGGCGCAGGCGATCCTCCGCGCCTTCGGCGGCGCCGTGGTGGCGCCGTCCGCCAACATCTCCGGCCACGTCTCGCCGACGTTGGCGGCCCATGTCGAGAGCGACTTGTCGGGGCGGATCGACCTGATCGTGGACGGCGGGCCTGTAACGGTCGGCGTCGAATCGACCATTGTCGGCTGCCTCGAGGCACCGATGCTGCTTCGCCCCGGCGGGCTGTCGCGCGAGCGGATCGAGGCTGTGCTGGGCGCCCCCCTGGCCCGGCTGCCGGTGGAGGCCGAGAGCGACGACAGCCAGCCGCTGGCACCGGGCATGCTGGCCTCGCATTACGCGCCGCGCGCCAGCGTGCGGCTTCGCGCGCAGGACGTTGCGCCCGGCGAAGCGCTGCTGGCGTTTGGGTCTGAGCGCCTGCCTGGCGTCGATGCGGCCGTCGCTGTCATCAATTTGTCGCCCACCGGTGATCTCGATGAAGCCGCCGCAAATCTGTTCGGCTATCTTCGCGCCCTCGATGCGAAGGGGCCACGGGCCATCGCGGTGATGACGATCCCCGAAGACGATCTGGGCGAAGCGATCAATGACCGGCTGCGCCGGGCTGCGGTGGCGAGATAGCGCATGATCCGGACCCGAAGGGCCGCGTTGGCGAAAAGTGTGTAGCGGTTTTTCCGATCAGATCATGCGCAAAAGATCAAGAGCGAAGTAGAGACGAGACAATGAACATCAATAAGCCTGCGATCCCTCCACTTGCGCCCGAACTGATCGACCAATTCCGCAAGATCGTCGGCGACAAGCACGCGATCACCGATGCAGCCGACATCGAGCCTTACGTCACCGAGGAGCGCAATCTGTTCCACGGCCGCTCGCCGCTGGTGCTGCGCCCGGGCTCGACGGCGGAGGTTTCCGAAATCTGCAAGCTCGCCTCAGAACACAAGATCGCGCTGGTGCCGCAGGGCGGCAATACCGGGCTCGTCGGTGGGCAGACCCCGCACAATGGCGAGGTGGTGGTGTCGCTGCGGCGGCTCGACAAGATCCGCGAAGTCGACACGGCGTCCAACACCATGACGGTCGAAGCCGGCGTGGTGCTGCAGATCGCGCAAGCGAAGGCGTCCGATGTCGACCGGCTGTTTCCGCTCTCGCTCGGCGCCGAGGGCAGCTGCACCATCGGCGGCAATCTCTCCACCAATGCCGGCGGCACCGCCGCGCTCGCCTATGGCGTGGCGCGCGAGATGGCGCTGGGGCTGGAAGTCGTGCTCGCCGACGGGCGCGTGCTGGGCGTGCTGTCGAAGCTGAAAAAGGACAACACCGGCTACAATCTGCACAATCTCTTCATCGGCGCCGAAGGCACGCTCGGCATCATCACGGCGGCGACCTTGAGGCTGTTTCCGAAGCCGCGGGCGGTCGAGACCGCCTATGTCGGGCTGAAGTCGCCAGCGGCGGCCTTGAAGCTGCTGACCATCGCGCAAAGCGAGGCCGCGAGCGCGCTGACGAGTTTTGAACTATTGTCGGAGATGGCGGTCGATTTCTCGGTGCGGCACGGCATCGACGTGCGCGATCCGCTCAGCGAGAAGCATCCCTGGTACGTGCTGATGGAGTTGTCCTCCCCCGGCGACGACGCCCGCACGCCGCTGGAGACGATCCTCGCCCGCGCCATGGAAGAGGAGATCGTCGACGACGCCGTGATCGCGGCCAACCTCAGCCAGCGCAACAATTTCTGGAAGCTGCGCGAGGAGATGTCGTCGGCGCAGAAGCCGGAGGGCGGCTCGATCAAGCACGACATCTCGGTGCCGATCGCCGCGGTGCCTGAATTCATCGCGGAAGCCAACGCCGCCGTGGTGAAGCTGATCCCGGGCGCGCGGCCGGTGCCGTTCGGCCATCTCGGCGACGGCAATCTGCATTACAATGTCAGCCAGCCGATCGGGGCCGATACCGCGGATTTTCTGGCGCGCTGGCACGACATGAACGCCGTCGTGTTCGAGATCGTGCTGCGCATGGGCGGATCGATCTCGGCCGAGCACGGCATCGGCGTGCTCAAGCGCGACGAGCTGCCCGACGTCAAGGACAAGACCGCGATCGAGCTGATGCGCGCCATCAAGGCGATGCTCGATCCGCTTGGCATCATGAATCCGGGGAAGGTGCTGTGAGCGCTCTTGCGATCGACGCCATCGGGGATGCCGATGTCGAAGAGGTCGTCGCGCTGTGGCAGCGCTGCGGCCTGACGCGGCCCTGGAACGACCCGCATGCCGACATCGCTCTGGCACGGCGGCGCGATAACTCGACCGTGCTGGTCGGGCGCGACGCCGGCGCGATCGTTGCGACCGTCATGGTCGGCCATGACGGCCACCGCGGCTGGGTCTATTACGTCGCGGTCGACCCCGACGGCCGCAAGCGCGGCCATGGCCGCGTCATCATGGCGGCGGCCGAGGACTGGCTGCGCGCGGCCGGAATTTCGAAGCTGCAGCTCCTCGTCCGCCGCGAGAACGCGCAGGCCAATGCGTTCTACGGCTCGCTCGGCTTCGAGCTATCGACATCCGTGATGTTCCAGAAGTGGCTCGACGGCCGCTCCGCCACGCCAAGCAACTGAGATCAGGCAAATGACCATTTCCGACCGCGTCCGCATCAAGGACGTCCGCGTGCTCTCGGACGGCTGGACCACGCTGAAGACCACCACGTTCGAGTACCGGCGCGCCAGTGGCGAGTGGCAGACGCAGCACCGCGAGACCTATGAGCGCGACAACGCCGCCGCCGTGCTGCCCTATAACCGCGCTGGGCGTACCGTGATCCTGGTGCGCCAGTTCCGCCTGCCGGCCTTCATCCGCGGCTACAACGATCTCCTGATCGAGGCCGCCGCCGGCGTGCTCGACAACGCCGAGCCCGAAGAGCGCATCCGCGCCGAGGCCGAGGAGGAGACCGGCTATCGCCTGCACCACGTCCACAAGGTGTTCGAGGCCTTCATGAGCCCCGGCGCCATCACCGAGAAGCTGCATTTCTTCGTCGCCGAGTACGAGCCTTCGATGCGGGTCAGCGACGGCGGCGGCCTGGAGCATGAGGGCGAGGACATCGAGGTGCTGGAGCTTTCGATCGACGAGGCCCTGGCGATGATCGCCGACGGCCGCATCATCGACGCCAAGGCGATCATGCTGCTGCAATATGTGGCGCTGCACGTGTTCAGGTGAGCTTGCTTACCCTCCCCTCCAGGGAAGGGTCAGAGGCGCCGCCCCACCTCATTCTGCAATTCAGGCCTGCGCCCCCCTTGCCCCCCGTTGAGCAACCACAAAACTATCTCTAGTCTGTCGCCAACCAAGAACCAGGAGACGCGCCATGTCCGCGCCGCGCGACGACGAATTCGGCTTTGCGCCCGACTATGATTCCCCCGTCCCCTACATGCAGCGCACCCGCGATTATTACGCGGCGATCGGCTACACCACCGCGTATCGCTGGGCGCATTACACCGAGGCGCCGTTTCAGCCGCTGAAGAAGCCGCTGGCAAAGTCGCGCGTGACCATCATCACGACCGCTGCGCCGTATGATCCCAGCAAGGGCGATCAGGGGCCGGGCGCGGCGTATAATGGCGGCGCCAAGTTCTACCAGGTCTATGACGGCGACACATCGAAAGAGCACGATCTGCGCATCTCGCATATCGGCTACGACCGCAAGCACACCTCGGCCACCGACAACGGCACCTGGTTTCCGTTGCCGCAGCTCTTGAAGGCCTCCGCCGCCGGCCGCATCGGCGAGGTCGCCCGGCGCTTCTTCGGCGCCCCGACCAACCGCAGCCATCGCGTCACGCTTGACACGGATGCACCGGACATCCTGGCGCGCTGCCTTGCGGACAAGGTTGACGTCGCGGTGCTGGTGCCGAACTGCCCGGTCTGCCACCAGACCACCGCGCTGGTGGCGCGGCATCTGGAGCGGAACGGCATCCCGACCGTGATCATGGGCTGCGCCAAGGACATCATCGAGCACGCCGCCGTTCCGCGCTTCCTGTTCTCCGACTTCCCGCTCGGCAATTCCGCCGGCAAGCCGCACGACGTCGCCTCGCAGGCGCAGACGCTCGAGCTGGCGCTCAAGCTGCTGGAGAGCGCGAGCGGTCCGCAGACCACGATGCAGTCGCCGCTGCGCTGGAGCGAGGACGCCTCCTGGAAGCTCGACTACAACAACGTCGCCCAGCTTTCGCCGGAAGAGCTGGCGCGCCGCCGCGCCGAATTCGACAAGCAGAAGGAGATCGCGCGCGGCAACCGCGCCGCCTGACGTCCTCCAATGACAACAAATCAAGGGAGAGCGACGTGACGCGACCGTTCGAGGGCGTGAAGATTTTGGACTTCACCCAAGTGCTGGCCGGCCCCTATGCGAGCTACCAGCTCGCGCTGCTGGGAGCCGATGTCGTCAAGGTCGAGCGGCGCGAGGGCGAGGACATGCGCCGCACGCCGCTGTCACGCGAATGGGCCGAGCGCGGGCTCGCCCCCGCATTCCAGGCCGTCAACGGCAACAAGCGCAGCCTGACGCTCGATCTGCAGAAGCCGGAGGCGATCGCGATCGTGAAGAAGCTCGCAGCGACCGTCGACGTCGTCATGGAGAATTTCCGCCCCGGCGTGATGGACAAGCTCGGCATCGGCTATGAAGCGCTGTCCGCGATCAATCCAAAACTGATCTATTGCGCGGTGTCGGGTTTTGGCCAGACCGGCCCGGATCGCCTGCGGCCCGGCTATGACGGCAAGATGCAGGCGCTGTCGGGCATCATGGCGATCACCGGCCATCCCGAGACGGGGCCGACGCGCGCGGGCTTTGCGGTGTGCGACGTGCTGTCGGGCGCCACCGCCGCGTTCGGCGTGTCGAGCGCGCTGTATCAGCGCGACCGCACCGGCAAGGGCCAGTTCGTCGATGTCTCCATGCTGGAGGCGACGATGGCGTTTCTATCGGGACAGATCGCGGACTGGTCGGTCGCCGGCCATCGCCAACAGCTCTCGGGCAATCAGGCGGTGAGCCGCAGGACCACGGCGAATTTGTTCAAGTGCGGCGACGGCCACATCCTGCTCGCCGTCAACAACGAGAAGCAGTACCGCGCGCTGATGGCTGCGCTTGGCCGCGAGGACACGCTGTCAGATCCGCGCTTTGCCGACTGGTTTTCCCGCAACGAGAACGAACCCGCGCTGCGCGCCATCATCGAAGCTGCGCTGGCGGCAAAACCGACGCGCGAATGGGAAACGATCCTGGAGGACGCCGGCGCGCCTTGCGCCAGCATCTGGAAGGTCGAGGAGGTGATCGACCATCCGCAAATCAAGGCGCGCGGCGCGATTCAGCAGCTGGATACGCCCTACGGACAGCTGCGCTTTGCCGGCAGCGGCTTCAAGCTCGCCTATGGCGGCGGCAGGCTGGACCGGATGGCACCGGAGCTCGGCGCCGATACCGATGCGGTGCTGGGCGAGCTGGGGTTTGATGCGGCGGAGATCGCGGCGTTGAAGGCACGGGAGATTGTGTGACGCTCCAACAAAAAACTCGGCCGTCGTCCCGGACAAGCGTCAGCGCAGATCCGGGACCCATAGCCACAGGATTGGGTTTGGCGAAGACTCGTGGTTATCAGCCCGCGCCACAACTTCTCCCTGGGGTTATGGGTCCCGGATCTGCGCGCGCTTTGGGCGCGCTTGTCCGGGACGACGGCGGAGTGAATGGCGCCAGCTTGGCTAGAACAACGACCCCTGCCCGTCATCAGATGACGCCGCCGCTTTCCGCGCCGCCTTCTTCGGTTTCGCCGCCTCTGCTTCCGCCGCCATCTCCTCCGCGCTGATCGGCAGCAGCAGCTGATCGTCGTCATTGGCGACGCGGTTGACGCGGGTGGAGACCGGGTGCCAGGCGAATTCGCCGATGTGCGGCGCCGTCATCAGCGGCAGGATCGCATCGACCTCGTCGCCCCTGATGTCGAGCCAGCGCTCGAAATCGCGCGGGCTGATGGTGACGGGCACGCGGTCATGCAGGGCGGCGAGATCCTCGCCCGCCGCGGCCGTGACGATCGCGACCGTGTCCAGCTCCTCACCGTTCGGCCCGGCCCAGGTCTCGAACAATGCGGCAAAGCCGAGCGGCGCACCGTCGGCGCGGTGGATGAAGAAGGGCTGCTTGCGGCCGTCCGCCACCTTCCATTCGTAATAGCCATCGGCCGGGATCAGGCCGCGCCGCCGGCGAATCGCGCGTTTGAAGGCGGGCTTCTCCAGCACCGTCTCGGAGCGCGCATTGATCAAGAGCGTAAAGCCCTTGGGGTCCTTGACCCAGCCCGGCAACAGGCCCCAGCGCATCAGGCGAAAATGCCGCGCGCCGTTCTCGGCCAGAACGACCGGAATCGGTTGTGTCGGGGCCACATTGTACCGGGGCGGGAAATTCGGCTGCTCGATGTAGCCAAACAGTTGCCGCAAAGCCGCGGGGGCCGAAGTTATGACGAAGCGTCCACACATCCCAAGGTGTCTATATAGGGTCCGTTCAGGTCCTTTTAACCCCGAACGTTAACACTGCGGCAGATGAGCTCAACGGCCTCCCAACCCGCGCGGACGCATGCACAGACGGGCCCCGAGGCCGCCGACTGGGCCGAGCGGCTGCGCGTGGCCAATATCAACCCGCGGACCGGGCTTGCCACCGACTATCTCAACCATTTCAATGAAGCCGTGATGCTGCTGGAAATGGTTCCGGACATGCCGGAATGCGCGGAAGATTTCTTGACCTGGTCGCCGCTGTCCTATGCCGAGCATTTCACGGCATCGAACTTCAAGGCGCGGGACCTGGCCATCGAGGCCTATGAGAAGGCCAACCCCAACGTGCGCGCCCAGTTCGACCACATCACCGATACCATGACCTCGATCCTGACGGCGGTCGGCTCGGCCATGCGCGAGGTCGAGAAGGACACGACCCGCGTCCGCCTCGCCGAGCAGGCCACGCTCTGGGTCAAGCCGCTGATCGCCGCCTGCGGCGGCATCATCAATGGCGGGGCGGAAGCCGACGTCGACACCATCATGGCGAACTGAGCTGTGGTTGCCGTCGTCCAGCCCACCCATCCCCAGCTCGCCGTCAGCGCCGCCATTTTCCGCGACGGCAAGGTGCTGCTGACCCGCCGCGCCCGGTCGCCCGCCAAGGGCTTCTATTCGCTACCGGGCGGCCGGGTCGAATTCGGCGAGTCGCTGCACCAGGCCCTGAGCCGCGAGGTCGACGAGGAGACCGGGCTCGACATCGCGATCGTCGGCCTCGCCGGCTGGCGCGAGGTGCTGCCGGCGGCGGCCGGCGCCGGCCATTATCTGATCATGTCGTTTGCCGCCCGCTGGGTAGCCCGGGAGACGGTCCTGAACGACGAGCTCGACGACTACCGCTGGATCGCCCCCGACGCTCTGGCGGACCCCGGAGACCTCAAGCTGACCGGAGGACTGGAGGAGGTCATCCAGTCCGCCGCGCGGCTGATTGGAGCCTAGCTGGCGCCGTGAGCTCCACCTCTCCCGCGAGCGGGAGAGGGAGCGCACCGCCCGTGTGGCTCACCTTGCTTCCCCGGCCCCGACGGGGCATACACCCCGCCGATGTCGACGCGATTTCTGGTCATTTTTGCCCTGATTCTCGCCTGCGCCTCCGGGCCCACGAGGGCCCAGGACGTGGCGGCGCCGTTCGACGCCGATTTGCAGCGGCTGGCCGAGATCCTCGGCGGGCTGCACTATCTGCGCGGCATCTGCGGGTCCAACGAGGGCAACAAATGGCGCAACGAGATGCAGGCGCTGATCGATGCCGAAACCCCCTCCGGGGAGCGCCGCACCCGCATGATCGCCGGCTTCAACCGCGGCTATAACGGCTTTCAGCAGACCTATCGGAGCTGCACGCCCGCCGCCACCGTCGCGATCCGCCGATACATCGAGGAAGGCTCGAAGATCTCGCGGGATCTCACGGCGCGCTACGCGAACTAGGTTCTCTCCACTGTCATTCCGGGGCTCGCGTAGCGAGAGCCCGGAATCCATTTCGCGGCAGTGTCTGCGGCACGATGGATTCCGGGTTCGCGCTACGCGCGCCCCGGAATGACAGCGTGGCTGGAACCCTGTCATCGACTTTGTACACAGCCGTTAACCGTTCTTAAAGATGTGGCCTAGCGGTCGTTAATGCGCGTGCTACACCTCTCGCACAGCGCATCGCCGTGGATCGCGCCCCAGCCCCGATCGAGTTTCATGAGCCAGCCGATTTCCTACGCCCCCGACCGCGCGCCGCTGCCCGATCACGAGCAGAAGCAGGCCGCACTGAGTTATCTCAACGAGGCCTGGGCCGAAGCGCGCCATGAGGGCGTCGACGGCGACTGCCTTGCACAGGCGAGCCTGTTTGCGGCCTTCGCC
The DNA here is from genome assembly GCF_009176685.1 of Bradyrhizobium sp. TM102. Classification (NCBI taxonomy): domain Bacteria; kingdom Pseudomonadati; phylum Pseudomonadota; class Alphaproteobacteria; order Hyphomicrobiales; family Nitrobacteraceae; genus Bradyrhizobium; species Bradyrhizobium sp. TM102. Next base: position 6,218,506 of record NZ_AP021855.1, read on the forward strand.
GAACTCGTCGGCACCTACGGCGAGGACGCGGTCGCCAAGTTCGTCGAGGGTTTTCCCGGCCGCATCCGCAACGGCGAGTTCTCGGTCACGCTCGCAAGGCAGTAATCCCTCGTCACGAAAATGACCCCGCCACGCGGGCGGGGCCAGTCAACGGATGAATGACTTTGCGAACGGATTTGGCGAAAGCCTTCGCGAAGTCTGCCGCGTTTATCGCACGGAAGCCGCTTGCCGCGGACAAGCATTAGTCTCGCGGCGGCCGGGAGATGTTCCCGCGGCGATCAGGAACCTGCTCCCTCCCCTCACGGCTCGACCTTGAGCGTCGCTTTCATGTTGGGATGATAGCGGCAGTAATAGTCGATCACTCCCGCCTTCTTCAGAACCGATGTCGCCGACTTCTTCGGCGGCAATGTCACGTCGAAATCGCCATTCTTCGCCGTGGCGGTGTGGGCGAAGACGTCCTTGTTGATCCAATTGATGGTGTCGCCGACCTTGGCCGACACATCGGCCGGAGATATCTCGAGGTTCTCCATCGTGATCTCGATGGTCGCGGCGCGCGCCGGGGCGACCATCGCCGCAAGGACAAGTGCTATGGCGATCGAAGCCAGTCGCTCCGGCATCATTGCCTCCCCTATTTCAGCTCTGCCGCAACGTGCTCGGCGTGTTGCTGATGGCCCTGGAAGATCTTCAGGCCGGTCTGCAGCAGGCTCTTCAGCTCCGCATTGTTCGCCGACGGAATCAGCTGGGTCTCCAGCGCGCCGTTGACCGCCTTGTGGTAGGCGACCTCGTTGGCGACATAGGCCTTGTCGAAGGCGGCGCCACTGAGCTTGTCGAGCTCGGCCAGCTTGTCGCTCGCCTGCTTCGACAGCGACTTGCTGGTGTCGTTGTCTTCAGGCGTGACGTTCAGCTTCTTGACCAGCGCGAGCGCCTGCTTGTTGACCGCCTCGTGGTCGCGCAGCATGTCCTCGGCAAACGCCTTGACGTCCTTGTTCTGTGCCTTCTTCTGCGCCTGCTTGGCGGCGTTGATGTCGATCACGCCGGCGGTGTAGGCGATGTGGGCGATCTGGGGATCGGTGGGCTTGTCGGCTGCGCCGGCGCTTTGCAGCAGCGCGGGGCCAGACAACAGAATTGCCGCGGCGATCGCCGCGCTCCGTCGGGTGAACATGGCTCGATACTCCTGTGGTGCCGGACGCTGGCCGGCGCGTTGCTTCACAGGGATTGGATGCGAGTTTCGAGCAAACGTTCCCGAAAAATTACGCCCCGACGCCAAGGCGCCCCAGCACGGCCTCGGTCAGGCGCTCGCAGCGCTGTCCGGCGAACGGAAACGCGTCCATCACGACGGGGCCGATCTTCTTCTCGACGTTCTCGCGCAGCAGGGTGCGCGCACGATGCAGCCGCGTCTTGACGGTCTCCGGCTTGATGCCGAGCAGCCCGGCCGTCTCCTCCATGCTCATGGCCTCCATCACCCGCGCGATGAAGACCATGCGGTAGACGTCGGGCAATTCATCGACCGCGTGTTCGACGACGCGCTGGATCTCGCGTTGGGCCATGGATTTTTCCGGATCGGTTGCGGCGGACGAAAGGGGAAACTGGATGATCTGTGCTTCCAGCGTTGCCTCCGGCACCGATCCCAGCTCGACCTGCGGCTTCCGACTGCGCAAGCGTCCGAGCGCGTCGTTGATCGCAATGCGCGACAACCAGGTCGACAGCGCGGCTTCACCCAGAAAACCGTCGAGATGTGTGAAGGCGCGGACGTAGGTTTCCTGCACCACGTCCTCGGCCTCGCTGTCGCTGCGCAGGATGCCGCGGGCGAGGCGATAGAGCCTGCGGTTGTTGGCCTGCATGATCTCGCGGAGCGCGGCCTCGTCACGGCGCCGCGCGCGCTCGATCAGCTCGGATTCCGACGTCCTGAGGCCGGCGGACAGGCCGGCTGCGGTCCCTGGCATGGCGGGCACCTTATCTCCATTGGTTCCGGACATTGGATGCCGGCCGGGGGAAAAGGTTCCAGACTTTTCCCAAACCTAGTCCGTTTCGATCGGCAGCGCCGGATCCCTCGCCCATTCGCCCATCGAGGCGTCGTAGAGCGTCAGTCTGTCGTAGCCGAGCTGCGTCAGCAGGAACAGGTCGATCGTCGCCGAGATGCCGCCGCCGCAATAGCAGATTACATTCTTGTCGCGCGTGACACCCTGGGCCGTGAATTTCGCTTCGGCGTCCGCCAGGCTGGTCAGCGTCTTGTCGGCGTTGACGAGCGTTGCGGCTGATACGTTGACGCTGCCGGGAACGCGGCCGGGCCGGCCGTAGCGGCTCGGCTCGAGGCCGCGATGAAACTGCGGCCCGAGCGCGTTGACGATGACCGTCGAGGGATCGCCGATCCGCGCCTTCACAGTCGTCTTGTCGACGAAGAAGCCCGCGCGCGGCGCGGCCTTGAAGATGGTGGCCGGATATCCCCTCGGCGCGCCTGTCTCAATCGGCCGCCCCTCTTCCTTCCATTTGTCGAGACCGCCGTCGAGCACATGGGCATCGACGCCGAGCGAGCGCAGCATCCACCAGAACCGCGTCGCCCACATCATCGTGCCGATGCTGTAGAGCACGATGGTCTTGCTCGCATCGAGGCCGTGGCGGCCGAAGGCGGCCTCCAGCTGGGCGACATCGGGCATCATGAAGAACTGCTGCGCTGAAGCGTCTGAGAACTCGCCCTGCAGGTCGAGGAAATCGGCGCCCGGAATGTGGCCGGCCGCGAACGTCTTGTCGCCGGGGACTGCGCGGTACGGCACGTCGCTGCCGGGCGGAACAGGCTCGTTGTAGGTCGTGCAGTCGTAGAGGCGCAGGTTGGGATCGCCGAGCATGGCGGCGAGCTGCTCGGTCGATATGAGAGCGGCTGGCTGGGACATTGGACCTCTCCCAATTTGAGCTAGTGCGTCGTGGCACACTGTCATTTCCCGCGAAGGCGGGCAATCCAGTGTTCCAGAGGCAGCAGCCGTATCAGCCAACTATCGCCGCGGAGTACTTGATGCCCCGGTCAAGCCGGGGCATGACAGCAGAGGGAGAGGCTTGACCTACTCCTACTGCTTCAGCGTCTCCAGAAACCGCACCGGCTCGCCCTGCGAGGCCGTCACCAGCTCGCCCTGCCACATCACGCGGCGGCCGCGGATGAAGGTGCCGACGGGCCAGCCGGTGACTCGGACGCCGTCATAAGGCGTCCAGCCGGCTTTCGACGCCACCCATTTGTTGGTGATGGTCTCGCTGCGCTTCAAGTCGACGATGGTGAAATCGGCATCGTAGCCCGCGGCGATGCGGCCCTTGCAGGCCATGTTGTAGAGGCGCGCGGGGCCGGCGCTGGTGAGATCGACGAAGCGTGCCAGAGAAAGCCGGCCCGCATTGACGTGATCGAGCATCAGGGGCACCAGCGTCTGCACGCCGGTCATGCCGGAGGGCGAAGCCGGGTAGGTCTTCTGCTTCTCCTCCAGCGTATGCGGGGCGTGGTCGGAGCCGAGCACGTCGATGATACCCTGCTCGATGCCGCGCCAGATGCCGGCGCGGTGATCGGCGCCGCGCACCGGCGGGTTCATCTGAGCCAGCGTGCCGAGCCGCTCGTAGCACTCGGGCGCAACCAGCGTAAGATGGTGCGGCGTCGCCTCGCAGGAGGCGACGTCCTTGTGGTCGCGCAAAAACTCGATCTCTTCCTTGGTCGAGATGTGCAGCACGTGGATGCGCTTGCCGGTCTCGTGGGCGAGCTTGACGAGGCGTTGCGTCGCCATCAGCGCCGCGGTCTCGTCGCGCCACACCGGATGCGAGCGCGGATCGCCCTCGATGCGCAGCGACTTGCGGTCGTTGAGTCGGTATTCGTCCTCGGCATGGAAGGCCGCGCGGCGGCGAATCACCTGGAAAATGCGACGCAGGCTCTCATCGTCCTCCACCAGCAGCGCACCGGTCGAGGAGCCGATGAACACCTTGACGCCGGCACAGCCCGGCGCGCGCTCCAGTACCGGAAGGTCCTGCACGTTCTCGCGGGTGCCACCGATGAAGAAGGCGAAATCGCAATGCATGCGGTGATGGGCGCGCTTTACCTTGTCGGTGAAGGTGGCTTCAGTCACGGTGAGCGGCGAGGTGTTCGGCATCTCGAACACGGCGGTGACGCCGCCCATCACGGCGCTGCGCGAACCGGTCTCGAGGTCTTCCTTCTGCTCCAGCCCGGGCTCGCGGAAATGCACCTGCGTGTCCATCACGCCGGGCAGGATGTGCAGGCCCTTGCAGTCGATGACCTCCGCGGCCGAGGCCTGCGACAACGGCCCCAGCTCGGCGATGCGGCCGCCGGTGATGCCGATATCGCGAACATTCTCGCCGTCCTGGTTGACGACGGTGCCGCCTTTGAGGATCACATCGAAACGCTGGGTCATGGCTGAAGGCCCTTGTCATCCCCAAGCGCAGGGCTCGAGGTCTTGTCGTTTATGCCTCGCGGGCTTACGTTCCGGAGCAACATGTCGCAAGAGATTTTCGCATGAAATCAGCGTTTCTTCCCGACCGGGGCGTGGTCAAGGTCGCGGGCGAGGACGCGCGCAACTTCCTCAACGGCCTGGTCACGACCGACCTCGACAGGCTGAAACCGGGGCTGGGGCGATTCGGCGCGTTGCTGACGCCGCAGGGCAAGATCATCGTGGATTTCCTGATCACGGAAGTCCCCGCGGGTCACGGCGGCGGGTTCCTGATCGACTGCCCCAAAGCGCTGGCCGAGAGCTTCGCCACCAAGCTGAAATTCTACAAGCTGCGCGCCAAGGTCACGGTGGAAAACCTCGATCTCGGCGTGCTCGCCGCCTGGGACGGCCAGCCTGCGGCGCAGCCCGATCTTGCCTTCGCCGATCCACGCAACGAAACGCTCGGCTATCGCATCCTGATCCCCGAAGATCTCAAGCAGAAGCTCTCCGACCTCATCGGGGCCGAGCTGGTCGATGCGGCCGACTACGAGGCGCACCGCATCGCGCTCGGCGTGCCGCGCGGTGGGCTCGATTTCATGTACAGCGATGCATTCCCGCACGAGACCAACATGGACCGCCTTGCCGGCGTCGATTTCGACAAGGGTTGCTATGTCGGCCAGGAGGTCGTCTCGCGCATGCAGCATCGCGGCACCGCGCGCACCCGCAGCGTGAAGGTACTGCTCGATGGCCCCTCGCCCGAAGCCGGCGCGACCATTCTCGCCGGCGACAAGCCGGTCGGCACCATCGGCTCGACATCCGGCGGCAAGGGCATTGCCCTGGTGCGCATCGACCGTGTCGCCGACGCGCTCGATGCCGGCCAACCCCTCACCGCAGGCGGCCTCGCCTTGAAGCTGGCAGAACCTGACGTCGTCCGTATTCCTGCGAAGCAGCCCACCGCATGAGCCGAGCCCCTCGCCTGCATCCCGACGGAAAGACCCGCTGCCCCTGGCCGGGCGATGACCCGTTCTACGTTGCCTATCACGACACCGAATGGGGCGTGCCGGAATATGACGACCGCGCGCTGTACGAAAAGCTGATCCTCGACGGTTTCCAGGCCGGCCTGTCCTGGATCACGATCCTGCGCAAGCGCGACAATTTCCGCAAAGCCTTCGACGATTTCCAGCCGGAAAAGATCGCGCGCTACAATGCCAAGAAGGTCCACGCGCTGATGAACGATGCCGGCATCGTGCGCAACCGCGCCAAGATCGACGGCACGATCGCGAGCGCGAAGTCTTATCTCGATATCATGGAGAAAGGCCCGGGCTTCTCGCAGCTGCTGTGGGACTTCATGGGCGGAAAGCCGCTCGTCAATCATTTCAAGACCACCGCGAGCGTGCCGGCCTCGACGCCATTGTCGGTGCAAATCTCGAAGGAGCTGTCCTCGCGCGGCTTCAAGTTCGTCGGCCCGACTATCGTCTATGCCTTCATGCAGGCGACCGGCATGGTCAACGACCACCTCGTCGACTGCCACTGTCACGCCAGCTGCAGCAAGACGCAGCGCAAGCCGCGCCTCAAGGTCAAATGACGGCCAAGAAGACTGCACGCGACGTGGCGTCCCGCGCCTGGCAGCGCATGCTGTCGGGCCGGCGGCTCGATCTGCTCGATCCCTCCCCGCTCGACGTCGAGATCGCCGACATCGCGCACGGGCTGGCGCGCGTCGCGCGCTGGAACGGGCAGACCGTTGGCACGCACATCTTCTCGGTCGCGCAGCACACGCTGCTGGTGGAGACCGTGATGCGGCACGAGATGCCGCGGGTCGACCAGCGCATGCGGCTTGCAGCCCTGCTGCATGATGCGCCCGAATATGTCATCGGCGACATGATCTCGCCGTTCAAGGCGGTGCTCGACGGCCATTACAAGGCGGTGGAGAAACGCCTGCTCGGCGCCATCCACATCCGCTTCGGCCTGCCGCCGGTGCTGCCTGAGGAGGTCACGCAGGCGATCAAGGCCGCCGATCGCGGGGCAGCCTATCTGGAAGCGACCGAGCTTGCCGGCTTCAGCGAGAGCGAGGCGCGGCGCCTGTTCGGCAAGGATCCCGGCCTCTCCGACAGCGTCCGGCGCGACTACCTTACGCCCTGGACCGCGGCGCGAGCCGAGAAGCAGTTTCTGGAGCGATTTGGCGCGGTGTTTGCGTAGGCATTGTCGTGAATCGGTGGCGCCCGTAACTCCGGTGTCGTCCCTGCGAAAGCAGGGACCCATAACCACGGGGTGCGGTTGCGGCGCAAAACTGGCAACCACGAGTCTTCGTCAAACCGCTCCTGGGGGTCATGGGTCCCGGATCAGCGCTCCGCTTCGCTGCGCTTGTCCGGGACGACGGTGAGGCTTCGCTTTGCCCACCCTACGGCACCGGCTATAATCGCGGCAAAAAGGTCCGCCATGATCCACGTCTGTTCCCTCGCCGCGCTTCCCGAAACCGTCCGCCTCACCAGGGCCAGCCACGTGCTGACCGTGATGGCCAATGTCGAGCAGGTGGCGCGGCCGGTGTCCGTGCTGCCCGCCAACCATCTCAAGGTGTCGATGGACGACATCACCGAGGAGATGGATGGTTTTACCGCACCGTCCGAGACGCACATCGATCAGGTGCTGAACTTCGTGCGCGGCTGGGACCGTAGCGCGCCGCTGGTGGTGCATTGCTATGCCGGCATCAGCCGCTCCACCGCGAGCGCGTTCGCGGCGGTCTGCGCGCTCAATCCGAACCGCGACGAGCTCGAGATCGCCAGGAAGATCCGCGCGGCCTCGCCGATCGCCTCGCCGAACCGGCGCATCGTCGGCCTTGCCGACCGCGCCCTGGGACGCAACGGCCGCATGCTGCGCGCGCTCGACGAGATCGGCCCGGGCGCGATGATGGTCGAAGGCCGTCCCTTCGTGATCGAGCTCGAATGAGGCGAGAGTCGGATAGCAGCCGCAACGCCGCGCTCACTTTGATGCGCAGGCGCATCCACGTCGTCATGGCCGGGCTTGTCCCTGCTATCCACGAACTTTCTCGCGACACGAAGAACGTGGATGCCCGGGACAAGCCCGGGCATGACGAGTTTGTGGCAACTTCCTCGATCATCATCGCATGAGCGACACGCTCCTCACGCCGATCGAGATCGGCCTGACCGCGGCGATCGTCGCGATCGAGGGGCATGAGCCCCTCATCCTCACCGCGCGCGGCAGTGACGGGCTTGCCGGTCTGCCGTTCGGCCCGTTCGACGCGCTCGCGCATCGCACCTTCGACATCGGCCTGCGCGCCTGGGTCGAGGAACAGGCGGGCTTGCGGCTCGGCTATGTCGAGCAGCTCTACACATTCGGCGATCGCGGCCGCCATGCCGAGGCCAGCGACACCGGCGCGCATATGGTGTCGATCGGCTATCTCGCCTTGACGCGCGCGGTGGACGGCGAGCTTGCAGCCAATGCGGCGAGCTTCGCGCCATGGTATCGCTTCTTTCCCTGGGAAGACCGGCGCGAGGAGCCGCCCGCAATCATCGCCCGCGACATCATTCCGGCGCTGACCGAATGGGCGGCGGAGGAGACCCCGGACACGACGCGCGCACTCCCGCGCAAGGATCGCGTGCGGTTCTATTTCGGCCTCGACGGGGCGGCCTGGGACGAGGAGCGCGTGCTCGACCGCTACGAGCTGTTGTATGAGGCCGGGCTGGTCGAGGAGGCGCGGCGCGACGGCCGCCCTGCGGCATTAGCGCGCAAGACGCTTCCCCCGCTCGGGACCTCGATGCAGTTCGATCACCGCCGGATTCTCGCCACGGCGATCGCGCGGCTGCGTGCAAAACTGAAGTATCGTCCTGTCGTCTTTGAACTTTTGCCGCCCGAATTCACACTTACCGAACTGCAGCATACGGTCGAGGCAATCTCCGGCCGGCACCTGCACAAGCAGAATTTCCGCCGCCTGGTCGAAATGGAAGCCCTGGTCGAACCGACCGGGGTGATGTCGACACAGACGGGCGGACGGCCGGCGGCACTCTATCGCTTCCGGCGCGACGTGCTCCAGGAGCGGCCCGCGCCGGGCTTGCGCGTGCGCTCCCGGCGCTAACCCGACATACTACGTGACCGGCCCCTGCCCGCCGGTCGCCTGGAGGCTTTATGTTCGACGGCCCGTTTGACGTCTTTGCGTGGATCATTGCGATCGCCGCCTTCCTGATCGCGATCAAGGCCTCCAGCCAGGCGGCCGAGCTGCGCCGGCGACTGAATTCGCTCGAGGAGATGTTCTACGCGCAGCGGCAGGTGCAGCCGCCGCCGCTCATGCCGGTGCAGGAGCCAGCGCCTGCGCCCGCGACGACGGCCGCCGAGCCGCCGCCGCTTGCACCCGAAGCCGAAGCGGCACCGCCTCCACTCGTCACCGAAGAGCTTTCACCGCCGCCGCTCGAAGCGGGCCCTGCGGCTGCCGCACCACCTCCCATGCCGGCCGCTGCGCCCGGCTTCGAGGAGCAGCTCGGCACCCGCTGGGTGGTGTGGATCGGCGGCCTTGCGCTCGCGCTCGGCGGCTTCTTCATGGTGCGCTATTCGATCGAGGCCGGCCTGCTCGGCCCCGGCGTGCGCGTGTTCCTGGGTGGCCTGTTCGCAGCTGCGCTGCTCGGGGCCGGCGAGTGGTCGCGGCGCAAGGAGAGCATTTCCAACATCCAGGCGCTGCCGATCGCCAACATCCCGGCGATTCTCACCGCCGCGGGTACGGCGGTGGCGTTCGCGACCATCTATGCCGCCTATGCGCTCTACGGCTTCCTCGTGCCCGCGACCGCCTTCGTGCTGCTCGGCATCGTGGCCATGTGCACGCTCGCCGCGGCGCTGCTGCATGGGCCGGCGCTGGCCGGCCTCGGCGTGGTCGGCGCCTTCGTGACGCCGCTCCTCGTCTCCAGCGGCAAGCCGGACTACTGGGCGCTCTACATCTATCTCGCCATCGTCACCGCCGCGAGCTTCGGCCTCGCGCGCATCCGGCTGTGGCGCTGGCTCGCGGTCACGACGATCGCCTTTGCCGTGCTCTGGGTCTTCCCGGGTCTGGATAGCGAAGAGTTGCAAGTCGCGCCGCACGCCTTCCACGTCATCGCAGGCTTCGTGCTCGCCGCGCTGCTCGTCGTCTGCGGCTTCATGTTCGGCCCCAGCATCGAGGACGGCGAGATCGAGCCGGTCTCGTCGAGCTCGCTCGGCGCCTACCTGTTCGGCGCCATGCTGATCGTGCTGTCGAGCGCACATGCGGATCTGGCCCTGATCGCGTTCACGCTTCTCGTTGGCGCGACGCTTCTCGTCGCCTGGCATGCGCCGGCGGCCACCGGCGCGCTCGGCGCGGCGGCAGCGACCGTCTTCATCGTGTTCGCCGAATGGGCGGTGCGCGCCAATCCCGACATGCTGGTGCTGCCGGGCGGCGCGATGTCCGGTATCGGGCCGACCGCGATCGACAGCTCCGTGACGCTGCATCTGATGATGGCCGCGATCTTCGCCATCGGCTTCGGCGTTGCCGGCTTCCTCGCGCAGGGCCGCTCGAACTCGGCAATCATTCCCGTGGTGTGGTCGGCCGCAGCCGTCGCCACGCCGATCGCGATCCTCATCGCGCTATACGCCCGCATCGCCCATCTCGACCGCTCGATCCCGTTCGCGATCCTCGCGGTACTGCTCGCAGCCGCCTTTGGTGCTGCGACCGAAGCGCTCACGCGCCGCGAAACCCGGCCGGGCGTCGCCGTCTCAACGGCCCTGTTCGCGACCGGCACCCTTGGCGCGCTGGCGCTGGCGCTGACCTTCGCGCTGGAGAAGGGCTGGCTGACGATCGCGCTGGCGCTGATGTCGCTCGGCACCGCCTGGATCTCGATGCAGCGGCCGATCCCGTTCCTGCGCTGGCTCGCCGCCATCTTCGCCGGCATCGTCACCGCGCGCATCGGCTATGATCCGCGCATCGTCGGCGACGCCGTCGGGACCACGCCGATTTTCAACTGGCTGCTCTGGGGCTATGGCCTGCCGGCGGCCTCGTTCTGGGCCGCGAGCATCTTCCTGCGCCGCCGCGCCGACGATGCGCCGCTGCGCATGGTCGAGACCGCGGCGATCCTCTTCACCGCCCTGCTCGCCTTCATGGAGATCCGGCACTTTGCGACCAACGGCCGGATGACCTCGCCGCCGTCGCTGCTCGAATTCGCGCTGCAAGTCTGCGTCACGCTCGCGATGGCGATCGGGCTGGAGCGCTTGCGGCTGCGCAGCCGCAGCATCGTGCACAATGTCGGCGCGGTCGTGCTGACGGCGATCGGCGGGCTCATCAGCGTGTTCGGCCTCCTGATCCTGGAGAACCCGCTGATCTGGCGCATCGACGTCGGCGGTGCCGTGTTCAACCTGCTGCTGCTCGGCTATGCGCTGCCGGCGGTGCTGATGCTGCTGCTGTCCTATGCGGTGGTCGGCGAGCGTGGCAAGGTCTACGCCAACACCATCGCCGGTGGCGCGCTCGTGTTCGCGCTCGCCTATGTCACGCTGGAGATCCGCCGCTTCTATCACGGCCCGATCCTCTCCACCGGCGGGACGACGGGCGCCGAGCAATACACTTATTCGATCGGCTGGCTCGCCTTCGGCGTGCTGTTGCTGGGCGTCGGCATTCTCGTCAACTCGGAGCGTGCACGGCTGGCCTCGGCTGCCGTCATCGCACTGACGATCCTGAAGGCCTTCGTCATCGACATGTCGACACTGACAGGCGTCTACCGCGCGCTGTCGTTCATGTGCCTCGGCGTCGTGCTGGTCGCGATCGGCTGGCTCTACCAGCGCATCCTGTTCCGGCGGCAGGTCGCACCGCCGCCGGCTCCGCAGGCGAGCAGCTGAACTAACTTGAGCATGATCCTTTCGGAAAACCGCTTCACACTTTTCCGGATCATGCTCCTGAAGATCAGGCCGCGCGGACCGATTCCAGGAACTGCGCGACCTCGACCTTCAAGCGGGTGCTGTCGGTCGCCAGCGATTTCGCCGCCGAGAGCACTTCGCCCGAGGCCGAGCCGGTGTCGATCGCGCCGCGCTGCACGTCGGTGATGTTGGACGAGACTTCCTGCGTGCCGAGCGCGGCCTGCTGGACGTTGCGCGAAATCTCTTGCGTCGCGGCGCCCTGCTCCTCGACGGCGGCGGCGATGGCCGAGGACACCTCGGACAACCGCTCGATGGTGCCGCCGATCTCCTGGATGGCGCTGACGGATTCCTGTGTGGCCGACTGGATGCCGGAAACCTGCGCGCCGATCTCGCCGGTGGCCTTCGCGGTCTGCTCGGCCAACGCCTTGACCTCGGAGGCGACGACGGCAAAGCCGCGACCGGCTTCGCCTGCGCGCGCCGCTTCGATGGTCGCGTTGAGCGCCAGGAGGTTGGTCTGGCCGGCGATGGTGTTGATGAGCTCGACGACGTCGCCGATGCGGGAGGCCGCCTGCGACAGCGCGTTGACGCGATCGTTGGTCCGCGCCGCCTGCTCGACGGCTTCCGCGGCCATCCGTGCCGAATCCTGCACGCGGCGGCTGATCTCGGTGATCGAGGACGACAGCTCTTCCGAGGCGGACGCCACCGCCTGGACGTTGGTGGAGGCTTCCTCGGACGCTGCCGCAACGACGGTTGCGAGTTCCTGGCCGCGCTGCGCCGTGCCGCTCAACGTGGCCGCGGAGGCCTCGAGCTCGGTCGAGGCCGACGACACGGTCTCGACGACCTCGCCGATCATGGCCTCGAAATTGCGCGTGATGGCATCGACGCGGCGGCCGCGTTCGATTTTGGCCTCGGCGTCGCGAGCAGCCGCCTCATCGGCGGCCTTCTTGGCGATCAGCGCCTCCTTGAAGATCTGAAGCGCATCCGCCATCGAGCCGATCTCGGTCTTCTCGCCGCGATGCGGCACTTCGGCCGAGAGGTCTCCTTCGCCGAGCGACTGCATCGGACGAATGATCGAGGCGATGCCGCGAGAGACGTCGCGCACGAGATAATAGGCGGCGCCGATCGCGATCACGACCGAGAGCACGATGATGCCGACCAGGACGCGGAAGATCGTGGCGTAACTGTCGGCCGCCTGCTTGGTCTCCAGCTCGGCACCCTGGTTATTGAGCTCGATGCCCTTCTGAAGCAGGGGATCGGCGGCCTGAGCCATCTTGGCGACCTTGGTCTGCAACATCTCGTTGGCGTCGGTCGGGAAGCGGCCGACGCTCTTACGCGACAGCGCCATGGTCTCCTGCACGCCGTTCAGATATTCGCCCCACGCCTTGCTCCATTGCTCATAGAGCGCGCGCTCTTCGGCGGCCGTGATCAGCGGCTCGTAGACCTTGCGCGTCTTCTCGATGCGCTCACGCAACGAGCCGAGGCGCTTCTCGGCGGCTTCCTTGCCTTCGGCGGTGTCCTGCATCAGGTGCAGACGCAGCGCGACGCGCAGCTCGTTGATGTCGGCGCGCATTGAGCCGAGCGCACGCACGCTCGGCAGCCAGCTCTCCGCGATCTCGACGGTATGAGCATTGATGTTCTGCATGGTGCCGATCGCCGTCACGCCGACGCCGGCGAGTGACAGCACGAGGACCGATAACACGGCCAGAAGCTTGAAGACGATCGACAACTTCGACATCACACAAATCCCGATGATATCCTGGCAGCACGCACGTCACCCGCGCCGCAGGCGTCACGGCGGACGACCGGGCGGAGGTCAGTTCAACAATGCTGGCTGGTTCTTATCCCGTAAGATTGCGCCCCATAATTGCAAGCAGGCGTTAACAGGAGCCTACGTAAAACTACGGGTCGGCCTCTTCGGACGCTATTTTCTCCGCAGCCGTGCTGCGACGCGAACACGACGCGCCGCCACATTCACCGGGCGGCGGCCGCCTCAGGCCGCCCGCACCGATTCCAGGAAACGCGCGACCTCGCTCTTGAGCCGGTTGCTCTCCTGCGACAGCGACTGCGCGGCCGAGTGCACCTGCGCCGAGGCAGCCCCGGTCTCGCCGGAGCCGCGCTGGACGTCGGCGATGTTCGACGAAACCGCGGAAGTTCCTTGCGCGGCGTGCTGGATGTTGCGGGAGATCTCCTGCGTGGCGGCCCCCTGTTCCTCCACTGCAGCAGCGATGGTCGACGAGATCTCCGACATCCGCGCGATGGTGTCGCCGATCTCCTTGATCGCGCCGACGGATTCGTCTGTCGCGGACTGGATCGCGCCGATGTGCTGACCGATTTCGCCGGTGGCTTTCGCGGTCTGCTCCGCAAGCGCCTTCACTTCGGTCGCGACCACCGCAAAGCCCTTGCCGGCTTCGCCCGCCCGCGCCGCTTCGATCGTCGCGTTGAGTGCCAGGAGGTTGGTCTGCGCGGCGATGGTGTTGATCAGCTCGACGACGTCGCCGATGCGGGAAGCGGCCTTGGTCAGCTCGGCGACGCGCGCATTGGTGCGCTGGGCCTGCCCGACGGCGACGTCGGCGACACGCGCCGATTCCTGCACCTGGCGGCTGATCTCGGACACTGAGGAGGTCAGCTCTTCACTTGCAGACGACACCGACTGCACGTTGGCGGACGCCTCCTCCGAAGCCGCTGCCACGGCGGTGGCGAGGCTGTTGCCGCGCTCGGCGGCGTGGGTCAGCGTATTCGACGACGCTTCGAGCTCGGTGGCCGCCGACGATACCGTCTCGATGATCTCGCCGACCGCGCCTTCGAACGTATCGGCGAGCCGTTGCATGTCGAATTTGCGCTGCTCGCGCCGACGCGCGTCCGCTTCGGCCTGCTCGGCGCGCAGCCGGTCGGCCTCGGCCATGTTGCTCCTGAACACCTCGACGGCACCAGCCATCTCACCGATCTCGTCCTTGCGGCCAACGCCGGGGATTGCGACTGACATGTCGCCCTTCGCCAAACCGGTCATCGCGCGAACCATGGCGATCAGCGCTGTCGAGATCGAGCGGCCGGTGAAGAAGGACACGCTCCCCACCAGCAGGATGGAGCATCCGAGTGCGACCCACATCCAGAGCTTGATCGAGGCCCGCATTGACTCTTCGGCGGCCCGCGCAGCGTCGTATTGCTGACTGACGGTCTTTTCGATCTCGTCGAGGACGGGCTCGATGGTGCGGAACTCCTTGGACATTGCCGAGCCGTGCGCGGTCAGATCCTGCGCGCCGGCTGCCCACGCCACGAAGTCGTCCTGGTATTTGGAGAGCTTCTTGCCGATATCGGCCTTGACGGCCGGCGGGATCGCCGAAGCCTCGACTTGCCCGGAGAATTCCGTCGCCGTCTTCTTCAGGGCGTCGAGATATTTCGGGTCGCGGCGCAACATGAAGTCTTTCTCGTGACGACGCATCGTCAGCATGCCGCTGGTGAGCCTGGGATCGTCGACCTCCTTGAGCTTGGTCTCGATGCCGTGCACCGCCGTGCGCAACGAGCCTGACAGCCCGAGGGTTTCGTTCAATCCAAGCCTGACCTCGGCCTGCTCGACGGCCGCGAATTCGCTCACGTATCTCTCGAATCCGGTGCGGACCAGTGACGCCTTTTCTCCGACCGCCGCGTACCCTGCCGCACGCGCCGCGCTGCCGAGGCGATCAAGATTTCGGGTAATGTCGGAAGCAAGTTCGGCGTGACGCTTCGCATAGGATTGATCGCGGCGGAGCTGGAAATCCTTCTCGGCCCGGCGCGCTTCGAGCAATTGCTGCGAGATCCGCTGGTTCAGATCGGACAGCCGGCGCGCGTCTTCAGCAGCGTCGCGGGACGTGTCCTGAGAGAGGCTGCCAATCTGGTAGATCGTGCCGAAGGCGACGAGCCCAATGAGGCCGAACAGTCCGATCGCCATGACCTTGTGAGTGAGGCGAATGGAAATGCCGCTCATGAAAGTGCTCCAACGATTGAGACGCAATACGCGAAAGGCGACTCAGCGCCCCAAATATTGCGGGCATCATGACTGCGCCGCTTTTCCGGAAGGTTAACCCTGCGCGCATCGGTCGCGGCGTCGAGATACGCGCGCGAGCAACCGCCACGCATTCACGCGTGATGGTTGCAAGCAGGACCTGCCGAAAGACGCCACCGTCAGGCCGCGCGCACGGTGCCGAGAAACTTGCCGACCTCGAGCTTGAGGCGGTTGCTGTCGCCGGACAGCGATTGCGCCGCCGCCAGCACCTGCGAGGACGCCGAGCCGGTCTCGCTCGCGCCGTGCTGCACGTCGGTGATGTTGGACGACACCTGATGGGTGCCCTCCGCCGCCTGCTGCACGTTGCGGGAAATCTCCTGCGTCGCCGCGCCCTGCTCTTCGACGGCAGCCGCGATGGTCGAGGAAATCTCCGACAGTTTCTCGATGGTGTCGCTGATGTCCCTGATGGCGCCGACCGAATGCTCGGTCGCGGTCTGGATGCTGGCGATCTGCTGGCCGATCTCGCCGGTCGCCTTCGCGGTCTGCTCGGCGAGCGCCTTGACCTCGGAGGCGACAACGGCAAAGCCGCGGCCCGCCTCGCCGGCGCGCGCGGCCTCGATGGTCGCATTGAGCGCCAGGAGATTGGTCTGGCCGGCGATGGTGTTGATCAGCTCGACCACGTCGCCGATCCGCGCCGCCGCCTTCGACAATTCGCCGACGCGGTCGGTCGTGGTGCGGGCCTGGCTGACCGCTTCGCTTGCGACGCGCGCGGATTCCTGCACCTGGCGGCTGATCTCCGTGATCGACGACGACAGCTCCTCGGTCGCCGACGCCACCGACTGCACGTTGGTGGACGCCTCTTCGGAGGCGGCAGCAACCATGGTGGTGAGCTCCTGTCCGCGCGCCGCAGTCGACGTGAGCGTCGACGCAGACGCTTCCAGTTCAGTCGCGGCCGACGACACGGTGTCGACGATCTCGCCGATCGCCGCCTCGAAGCCATCGGCCAGCTTGGACATCTCGGCCTTGCGTTGCGCGGCTGCAGCCTGATCCTGCCTGATCTTGGCCTCGGCCTCCTCGCGCGCCTTCTGTTCGGACACGATCTTGAACTTCTCGACAGCCGCCGCGACACCACCGACCTCGTCCTTGCGGCCGAGACCGGGCAGCACCACGGAAAAGTCGCCGCCGGCGAGCTTGTCCATGGCCACCGTGAGCGCGCGGATCGGCCGTGCGATGGTCAGGAACGACATCAGCCAGGAGCAGAGGAGGACGAGCGCCGTGAAAACGCCAATGACCATTGCGATATGCTCGCTGGACGCCATCTCCCGCGCGGAGGCCGCAACCTCCTCTTCGCTTCTGTGCCTGGCGACGTCGGCAATCTGATTGGCTGCCTGGTCCATCTCGCCTGCGATCGGCAACGTGACCTCGCGGGCGAGACGCGTCCCCTCATCGACGAGCTTGGCGAGGCGAGCAGCGGCATCCTCGCCCGTGAGAGCCAGGGCGGCACCGCGCACGGATGCGAGCTGCTGAGCTCCCTTGAGATAGTTCGCCGTGAGGACCTTGAGCTTCTCTATCCTCGCGCGGTTTTCCGGCACGTGCGAGAGCGTGAGCATTGCGTCGGCAACCTTCACCAAATGACCGGCGCGTTCGACCAGCGCGTCGCGCGCCTTCTGCAGTTCATCTGAATTATTGGCGAGGCGGATGTCGCGTGCGGCGAGCTGCATGGCGCGCGCCGCGAGCTTGGATTCGACTGCCTCGCGCGCCAGCTCCTGCTGCTCGGACGCCGTCTGGCTGGACCGGCGCACGTTGCCGTTTCCGATCACCTGACCCGCGATCATCGCGAGGACCAGGAGGATGCCGAGCGCCGATGAGATCGCCAGCTTGGTCCCAATCCGCAAATTCTGAACGAGGCTCAACATGGGCTTGCTTCCCCCCTAGGGAATGCGCGGCCGAGTCATTGCCAGCCGCCCTCGGCGTTGACCGCCCTTGTCCGAAAAGTATGCGTTCGCCATTCCAATTTGGTTAACGCGACCTCCGGGCAACTACTGGATCGGTAGGAAAATCCCTTGAATTTCAGCACGGTATGCGCGCTTAACAGGTTAATCACACGCAGTGATAGGAGCCCCGCTCTGCTGCGTTACGCTCTCGCCGACGAGGCTGATGCGAAAGACCGGCTTCTTGTCCTCGTCGAGCAGCTCCATGCACCACTCGGCGTTCGGCTTCAGGCCGCGCGCGATGCCGCCGAGCAGATTGGCGCAGACCTCGGTCATCTCGGTCCAGGCGGCAGTGCGATCCTCGAACTCGTACGGCTGGTCGGCGGCGCCGGAATAGCGACCGGTGCTGATGCGGAAAAAGTACAGCGACATCGTTGAACCCTTTTATCGGGCCGCGCCCCCGGCCGACCGCAAACTGGGGCGCGAACAGCTACCAACGCATGAAAGCCGCCGTCCGTATGACTACGGCGCGGCGGCTCGGCGTTCGATGGACGTCTTCAACGACAAAGTGCGCGGAACCGACCGCGCAGCCCTCTCACTGGGTGGAACGGCGCAGCTCCAGCGGGCCCTCGTTCCTGGCGGGCTCCGACTTGATCTCCGACTTCACCGGCTCGAGCCGGCTGCTCTCGACACGCGGCGTCTCGACGCGCGCGGCGACTTCGGTGTTGGTCGCGCTGACGGAACCGGTGTGCTCTGTCCTGTGCAGCGAGCGCGGACGCGCCGCAGCGCGCGCCATCAGCATCTGGTTGCCACCCTGGTGATGGAAGTCGCAATAGGCGAAGCCCATCCCCGACACCGAGCCGCGGAAGCTGCGATCGTCGGTCTTTTCCAGGTTGAAACACGGCTCGAACGGAATGCCCTTGATCGAGGCGCAGACGTTCTGGCCACGGATCTGGAGCGTATTGCCGGGCAGGCGGAGATGCTTGACCGGGCCCGCGCCGGAGAACTGCACCGCGCCGGCGGCGCCGAGATCGTCCAGGATGCGGCCCGCGCCGCGGGTGCCGTCGAAACAGGTGAAGGCAAAGACCTTGCCCGCCACGAAGCGACGCGCCTCGTCGGCGTTCATGCCTCCGGCAAGGGCCGGCGCAAACGTTGCTGCCGCCGTGACAGCCCCCAACACAATACGCGCAAGCATGCTCAACTCCGAACCAACCCCCGCAGCGGGCGATGCCTTATCTCTTTACCCGCTGCTTACCATACCAACCATGGCGACATTGAAGCAGCTTGGTTGGTAAAGTCTGAACGCCGTTAGACAATTTTTACCACGATGCGACCGCGGACCTGGCCCGCCAGGATTTTCGCGCCCCACTCCGGCACCTCATCAAGAGGAATTTCGTGAGTGATTTCAGTTAGTTTGGTCCGATCCAGATCTGACGCCAGGCGCTGCCACGCGGCTTTCCGCGGCTCGATCGGGCACATCACGGAATCGATGCCGAGAAGGCACACCCCGCGCAAAATGAAAGGTGCGACAGACGACGGCAGGTCCAGGCCGGCGGCCAAGCCGCAGGCCGCGATCGCCCCGCCGTATTTCGTCATCGACAGCAGATTCGCCAGTGTGGTCGAGCCGACGCTGTCGACGCCACCCGCCCAGCGCTCCTTTGCGATCGGCTTGGCCGGCGCCGACAATTCGTTGCGGTCGATGATCTCGGCTGCTCCCAGCTGCTTCAGATAGTCAGCCTCCGAGGCGCGGCCGGTCGAAGCGATGACGTGGTAGCCGAGCTTGGAGAGCACGGCGATCGCGACCGAGCCGACGCCGCCGGCGGCGCCCGTCACCACCACAGGGCCGCTCTTCGGCGAGAGACCGTGCTTCTCCAGTGCCAGCACCGAGAGCATCGCAGTGAAGCCGGCGGTGCCGATCGCCATGGCATCGCGTGCCGACAGGCCTTGCGGCAAGGCCACCAGCCAGTCGCCCTTCACCCGCGCCTTCTCGGCATAGGCGCCGAGATGGGTCTCGCCCATGCCCCAGCCGGTGCAGACGACCTTGTCGCCGGCTTTCCATTGCGGATGCGAGGATTGCTCGACCGTGCCGGCGAAGTCGATGCCGGCGATCATCGGGAAACGGCGCACCACCGGCGCCTTGCCGGTGAGCGCGAGGCCATCCTTGTAGTTCAGCGTCGACCATTCCACGCGGACGCTGACGTCGCCGTCCATCAGCTCGGCTTCATCGAACTGCGTCAGCGCGGCGGTGGTGCCCTTGTCCGCCTTGTCGATCCGGATCGCCTTAAATGTGGCCACGACTGAACTCCCTGACTTGTTTGTCGGGGATGTTTAGCCGATCACACAGGCTGCGCAACCGCCCGAACGACAGGTTTCTCCACGATCGGAAGGTTGATCAGCGCGGAAAGCACGCCGAACAGGATCGAGAGCCACCAGATCGGCGTATAGGAACCGAAGCGCTCGAAGACGATGCCCCCGAGCCACACGCCGAGGAAGCCGCCGACCTGATGGCTGACGAAGGCAAAGCCATACAGCGTCGCAAGCCAGCGCGTGCCGAACATCAGCGCCACCAGCGCCGAGGTCGGGGGCACCGTGGACAGCCAGGTCAGGCCGGAGACCGCACCGAAAGCGATCGCCGAGAACGGCGTGATGGGGAACGAGATGAAGGCGAGGGTTGCGAGCGCACGCGTGAAGTAGATGGCCGAGAGGATGTAGCGCTTGGGCAGCGAGTTCTGGAGATAGCCGACGCAGAGCGAGCCGATGATGTTGAACAGGCCGATCGCCGCGATCACCCAGCCTCCGGTTTGCGTCGAGATGCCGCGATCGACCAGGAAAGCCGGCAGATGCACGGTGATGAAGGCGAGCTGGAATCCGCAGGTGAAGAAGCCGAGCACCAGCAGCACATAGGAGCGGTGACCGAAGGCTTCGGCGAGCGCCCTGGTGATGGTCTGCTCATCCGCCGGCGTCGCACTGGCCGCAGTTGCAGCCGGCGGCGTCGAGAGCGCCAGTGACAGCGGGATGATCAGCAACATCAGGAAGCCGAACACGGAGAGCGCCTGCTGCCAGCCGAAATTGTCGATCAACGCGACGCCGATCGGCGCGAACAGGAACTGGCCGAACGAGCCCGCCGCCGTGCCGGCGCCGAGCGCGAGGCCGCGCTTCTCGGCGGGCAGCAGCTTGGTGAACGCCGACAGCACCAGATTGAACGAGCAGCCGGCAAGACCAAAACCGACCATGACGCCGGCGCCGATGTTGAGCGACAGCGGCGTCGAGGAATAGCGCATCAGCAGGAGGCCGCCGGCATAGAGCAGCGCGCCGACGCACATCACCCGGAACAGCCCGAAGCGATCGGCGACCGCGCCGGCGATGGGCTGGCCCAGTCCCCACAGCAAGTTCTGAAAGGCGATGGCGAGGCCAAACACGTCGCGGCCCCAGGAGAATTCATGACTCATCGGCTGCACGAAGAAGCCGAGCGCCGAGCGCGGACCGAAGCCGAGCATGCCGATCGCACAGCCGCACAGAATGATGACGGCGGGGGTACGCCAGCTGGAGGAACGTGAGGCCGGAGCGAGTTCGCCCACTGATGTCGACATGGTATTCCCTGTCTGTCATTTGGCGGACTCGCAAAGAGGCGCCGCGAACGCGTCATTTAATGCATTTGCATGAAAATCCCAAATCAAAAACGGTTGCATTCCACGAGGGGCTGCCGCGGGAGCATTGCGTTTCAATCTGGCCTCGCCCGACGCGTCGGACGACGATCTGACGAGATCGTGTGCGTCGGGACCTAGCCGTCCTCGGCAGAGCGTGCTATTTGTGATTTACTCATATTGAGCATATATGAGGTTCGATGAAACCCACTCCGGCCCCTCGGCCGGATTACTCAGGCCCTACATATACTCATATTGAGTATAAATGACATGCGAGGGAGGCTTTGATGCCGATCACTGCAATCTACGGTCCAGACGATTTTGCCAACCGGCCGCAGGGCCATCTCGCCTCCTCCCCCCGCCCCGCACCGGCGCCCACAGCGCGCGCGCTGCCGACGCCCTCGCTGGAATGGACGGCGGAGGTCGAACGCACCACCGCCCCGCTCTATGAGCGCGTGAAGCACGTCATCCCTCCGATCGAGTGGCCGTTGATGGCGCCGACGATCAAGGCGATCAACGAGCTGAAGCGCGCGCGGGGCGCGGTGATCCTCGCCCATAACTACCAGGCGCCGGAGATCTTCCACTGCGTTGCCGACATCGGCGGCGACTCGCTCCAGCTCGCGGTCGAAGCCACCAAGGTGGAGGCCAATGTCATCGTCCAGTGCGGCGTGCACTTCATGGCGGAGACCTCGAAACTGCTCAACCCCGACAAGACGGTGCTGATCCCGGATTCGCGGGCCGGCTGCTCGCTGGCCGCCAGCATCACTGGCGCCGACGTGCGCCTGCTCCGCGAAAAGTTTCCGGGCGTGCCTGTCGTCGCCTACGTCAACACCTCCGCAGAGGTGAAGGCCGAGGTCGACATCTGCTGCACCTCGTCGAACGCGGTGCAGGTGGTCGAGAGCCTGAACGCGCCAAGCGTGATCTTCCTGCCCGATCGCTATCTCGCCACTTACGTGGCCTCGAAGACCGACGTGAAGATCATCGCCTGGAAAGGCGCCTGCGAGGTGCACGAGCGCTTCAAGGGCGAAGAGCTGCGCGCCTTTCGCGAGGCCGATCCGTCCGTGCAGATCATCGCGCATCCGGAGTGCCCGCCGGACGTGCTGGCGGAAGCCGACTTCACCGGCTCGACCGCGCACATGATCAATTGGGTGCGCGAAAAGCGGCCGCGGCGGCTGGTGATGATCACGGAATGCTCGATGGCCGACAATGTGCGCGCCGAGCTGCCCGACGTCGAGATGCTGCGCCCCTGCAATCTCTGCCCGCACATGAAGCGCATCACGCTCGCGAACATTTTGGACAGCCTGCTGACGCTCCGCGAGGAGGTGACGATCGATCCCGCCCTGGCGTTGCGTGCAAGGCGCTCGGTCGAGCGGATGATCAATCTGAAGAATTGAGGGCAACACACACCGCGTCACACACGACTGTCGTCCCGGACAAGCGCAGCGAAGCGGAGCGCAGATCCGGGACCCATAACCACAGGAAGATGTGGTTGCGAAGGAAGGCAACACGCAGTTTCGCGCAACAATTTCTGCTGCGGCGTATGGGTCCCCGCCTTCGCGGGGACGACAGTGGAGTGAAAGGAAAGAACTATGACAAACACCATCCACAACCTCACCCGCACCGACGACATCGTCATCGTCGGCGGCGGCCTTGCCGGACTGTTCTGCGCCCTGAAGCTGGCGCCGCGGCCGGTGACCTTGATCTCGGCCGCGCCGCTCGGACAGGGCGCATCCTCCGCATGGGCGCAAGGCGGCATCGCCGCGGCGGTGGCCGAGGGCGACACGCCGGAAGCCCATGCCGCCGATACCATCGCGGTCGGCGGCGGCCTCGTCGACGAGGTGGTCGCACTTGGGATCGCGCGCGAGGCCGCGCCGCGCATCCACGATCTCTTGAGCTATGGCGTCCCCTTCGATCGCGATCTCGAAGGCAGGCTCGCCGTGGGACGCGAAGCGGCCCATTCGGCCCGGCGCATCGTGCATGTGCGAGGCGATGGTGCCGGTGCCGCGATCATCGCGGCCTTGAGCGAAGCGGTGCGCCGCACGCCCTCGATCCGTCTGGTCGAGGGGTTCGTCGCCGAGGCACTGCTGGTCGAGGATGGCGCCGTCGCCGGTCTTCAATTGCGCGAGGCCGGCAACTTCCAGGCAAAGCCGTTCCTGCTCGCCTCGCGCGCGGTGGTGCTTGCCACCGGCGGCATCGGACATCTCTACGCCGTCACGACCAATCCAATGGAAGCCAGCGGCTCCGGCCTCGCCATCGCCGCGCGTGCCGGTGCCGTGATCGCCGATCCGGAATTCGTGCAGTTCCATCCAACCGCCATCATGGTCGGCCGCGATCCGGCACCGCTCGCCACCGAAGCGTTGCGCGGCGAAGGCGCGACGCTGGTCAATGGCGCCGGTGAACGCTTCATGGTTGCGCGCCACCCGCTCGCGGAGCTCGCGCCGCGCGACATCGTGGCCCGCGGCGTATTCGCCGAGATTGCGGCCGGGCGCGGCGCCTTCCTCGATGCGCGCCAGGCGCTGGGCGCGCGCTTTGCGGACAAATTTCCGACCGTGCATGCGAGCTGCATCGCCGCCGGCATCGATCCGGCCACGCAGATCATCCCGATTGCCCCGGCCGCGCACTATCACATGGGCGGCATCGCGGTGGACGGACGCGGCCGCAGCTCGATCGACGGACTCTGGGCCGGTGGCGAGGTGTCGTCGACCGGCGCGCACGGCGCCAACCGGCTCGCCTCGAACTCGCTGCTGGAGGCGGTGGTCTACGCCATGCGCATCGCCGACGACATCGCCGGCTGCTCGATCCCCGCGCCTGCCCGCCTCCCCGACGCACCGGTCGCGTCGCGCGGCGGCACGCCGGATGCTCTGGCCGGGAAGCGGCTGCGCGCGATGATGAGCGCGCATGTCGGCGTGATCCGCGAGAGCGACGGCCTCTCCGAGGCCGTGCACCACTTCGCTGCGCTCGAACGCGAGGCAACGAGCATCGCGCTGCGCAACATGGCGACGTCTGCCCTGCTCGTTGCCGCCTCGGCGTGGAGCCGCCGCGAGAGCCGCGGCGCGCATTTCCGCTCCGACCATCCGGCTGACGTCCCTGCGCAGGCGCAGCGAACGATGACGACGCTCACGGCGGCGCGCGAGATCGCGGAAAGCCTGAGCTCCCTGCCGCGCGTTGCGCAATCCATGATCGCCTGAAGGAGTTTTCCATGATTACCACCACCTCCCTGCTCTATCCCGACGCCTTCCTCTCGCCGCTTGGGATCGGCGAAGCCGTGCAGCGCGCGCTCGACGAGGACCTCGGCCGCGCCGGCGACATCACGTCGCTGGCGACAATCCCGGAAGCGACCAGGGCGCAAGCCATTCTGGTGGCGCGCCAGTCCGGCGTGATCGCCGGATTGCCGCTGGCACTCGCGACATTGCAAAAACTCTCCTCCGACATCGACGTGCGCGCGCATGTCCGTGATGCCGCACGCGTTGTCCGCGGACAGCAGGTGCTGACGATCTCGGGCCCTGCGCGCGCCATTCTCACAGCGGAGCGGACGGCGCTGAATTTCGTCGGCCGCCTGTCGGGCGTCGCGACGCTCACGGCCGACTATGTCGCCCGCACCGAAGGCACGAAGATGCGCATCTGCTGCACGCGCAAGACCACGCCGGGGCTGCGCGCGCTGGAGAAATACGCCGTGCGCTGCGGCGGCGGCTTCAATCACCGCTTCGGCCTCGACGATGCGATCCTGATCAAGGACAACCACATCGCGGTCGCCGGCGGCATCTGTGCGGTGCTGGAGCGCGCCCGCGCCCATGCCGGCCATCTTGTCAAGATCGAGATCGAGGTCGATACGCTGGCGCAGTTGCGCGAGGTGCTCGATACCGGACTTGCCGACGCCGTGCTGCTCGACAACATGGACCTTGCGACATTGCGCGAGGCCGTGCGGATCAACGAGGGTCGTCTCCAGCTGGAGGCGTCCGGCGGCGTCACGCTGGACTCGATCGCGGCCATCGCGGCAACCGGCGTCGACTACGCTTCGGCGGGCGCGCTGACGCATTCGGCGCCGAACTTTGATTGCGCGCTGGATATTGAGATGTGAGATCACCGCTCTGAGCCCAGGGCTGGCTGCACCTCTCCCGCTTGCGGGGGAGGTCGGCGCGAAGCGCCGGGTGGGGGCTCTCTCCACACGGGGGGTCTCGCCTGCGGAAACACCCCCTCCCCAGCCCTCCCCCGCAAGCGGGAGAGGGAGCATACCTTCACTGCGGCAACGATTGATTGCCTCAGCGCCGCTCGCTCACGCCCATCTCGGCAGAGCTCTTGGCTTCCTGCGCGAGCTCGGCTGACAGCGCGGCGGTCTGGGCCGGGGTGCCCCAACTCGGTTCCTCGCTTCCGTCGCCCCAGGCGCGCGGGCGATAGAAGGTGTGCACGCCGGTCTTGTACATCTTCTTCATCTCGGCGACCCAGGACGGGCGCACCCAGTAGGCGTGATAATGAGTGGACTTGCCCACCTCGGGCAGCCAGATCTGGCCGTCGAGCATCGCCTTCGCGATCTTCTTGGCGCGCTCCCACATCTCGGGCTCGCGGATCACGTCGGCATTGTTGTCGCAGGCGAAGGTGAACTGGCAGGCGAGATGGCGGTGCTTGTTCTGATAGACCGCTCCGCACACGGTGTCGGGATATTTGCCCGAGAACACGCGGTTCATCACCACCTGCGCCACAGCCATCTGGCCGCGAACGGCCTCGCCGCGCGACTCGAAATAGACGGCTTCCGCAAGGCACTTCTCGGACTTCGCGCGCGACTTGTCGTCGAGCGCGAGACGCTCCGCCGGCGATCTGGCGCGCTGGTTGTCGGCGTTGACCTCACCCTTCGGCGCGACGCTCTCGCCGCTCTCGATATCCTTGGCGATGTCCACCGTCGGCGGCGATAGCGAGGCCGTCACCTTCATGTCGGGATCGGGCATCACGATCAGCGGCTCGGCGCCGGGCTGCCAGCTCTCGATGCTTTCGAGATTGCCGCCGAGCGAGGAACTGCCGAAGAACAGGTTGGAGGTCTTGACGCTGAAGGGATCCCGCACCGGCGTCGTCGGCGCAGTGGTCCGCTTAAGCGCCTCGAGCGGCTGCACCGCGAACGCGCGCGCGGCGTCGCTGGCCCGCGGTGGATTGGAATATTGCGGCAGCGGCGGCGCGCGGAGCGCTTCCTGGAGTTCGGGATCGAGGGCGGCCGCGGATTCCGGCGACATCGCCTGCGGCAGCGCCGCGGTCTTGGCGCCGAACACCGAGCTGTTCGACGTCGCGGGATCCTGCTGCGCCGGTGCCGCAGCGGGCGCGGCCGCCTCGGGAGCCTCGGTCGGCGCAACGGTCGCGAGGCGATCACCCTTCATGGAGCGATCGACCTTGGGAAAGTCGGAAGCCTGGTAGCGCGGCGCAGCCTGCAGCCCCGGATTGCGGCTGATCGCGCCGGTGACGTCGCGGCCATCGAGGCTCGCCAGGCGAACCATCGCGCTTTGCGGAACCGAGGTGCCGATGGGGCGGGAAAAACTGTAGGTGGCGAGCTGGATCGAGGACGCCGCGGAGAACACCTGCTTCTGCCAACGCTCGGCTACGCCGGGTTGGCGCGCCAGCAGAGAGGCAATATCCTGATAGCCGGTCTCTCTCGGCATCAATGCGAAGATGCAGAGACCGATGCCGAAGGACGCGAACCGCGCGCCCTTCGGATGGTTACGCAACACAGACATCGATACGCTCACGCTACGCTTACGCCAGAAAAATCGAAACGCAGTACATCCGTGCAATTCGATCTTTATCGTAAGTATCCAATTTAGGTTGCCGGGGCGTTAATCGGCGTTGCGCGTGCGGCACACTCAAGCGATTGCAGGTGTTTTCACGGGGTGATCGCGCACGGTGGTAAACGCGTCCTCACGCGAAGCGGTAAACAACCGGTCAACGCGAATGGTGAAGGAACTCTTGCTGGCGCGTATCATTACGGGACGCGCGTGTGGTTCCTTGTTGTCCGAGCTTCCGCCTCGTCATTGGAGGAGCTGTTGCGACGAAGCAATCCGGGCTGCCGCCGTGGAGAGATTCTGGATTGCTTCGCTGCGCTCGCAATGATGGGTTGGCGAGAGCATCGCGAAAACGAAAAGAGGCGGGGTTTTGGCCCCGCCTCTTTCATCCGCATTCTAGTTCTGCTTACGCCTGGCTGGCGATCGCCTTGCCGAGTGCGGCTTGCGCCGCTGCGAGACGGGCGATCGGCACGCGGTAGGGCGAGCAGGAGACGTAGTCGAGGCCGATGTTGTGGCAGAAGGCGACGGAAGCGGGATCGCCGCCGTGCTCGCCGCAGATGCCGACCTTGAGCTTCGGGCGGGTCTTGCGGCCGCGCGCGACGCCGATCTTGACGAGCTCGCCAACGCCTTCCTGGTCCAGCGCGACGAAGGGATCGACCGACAGGATGCCCTTCGCCACGTAGGGACCGAGGAAGCTCGCCGCGTCGTCGCGGCTGATGCCGTAGGTGGTCTGCGTGAGGTCGTTGGTGCCGAACGAGAAGAACTCGGCCGACTCTGCGATCTCGGCCGCGAGCAGACAGGCGCGCGGCAGCTCGATCATGGTGCCGACCTGATAGGTCAGCTTGGTGTTGGTGTCGCGCATCACCGCCTGGGCGGTCGCATCGATCCGCGCCTTGACGAGGTCGAGCTCCATCTTGGTCGCGATCAGCGGCACCATCACCTCGAGGCCGACGGCCTTGCCGGTGCGCTTCTCGGCCTCGACCGCCGCCTCGAAGATCGCACGCGCCTGCATCTCGGCGATCTCCGGATAGGCGATCGCGATGCGGCAGCCGCGGAAGCCGAGCATCGGATTGAACTCCGAGAGCTCGCGCGCGCGGTCAGCCAGGCGCCGCGGGTCGGTATTCATGGCGCGTGCCACTTCCTCGACCTCGGCGTGGGTATGCGGCAGGAACTCGTGCAGCGGCGGGTCGAGCAGACGGATCGTGACGGGCAGGCCCTTCATGATCTCGAACAGCTCGACGAAGTCGGCGCGCTGCATCGGCAGCAGTTTGGCGAGCGCCGCGCGGCGGGACTGCTCGTCCTCGGAGAGGATCATCTCGCGAACCGTGCGGATGCGGGTCTCTTCGAAGAACATGTGCTCGGTGCGGCACAGGCCGATGCCTTCGGCGCCGAACTTGATCGCGGTGCGCGCGTCGTCGGGCGTGTCGCCGTTGACGCGGACGCCGATCTTGCGGACCTGGTCGGCCCAGGCCATCAGCGTGCCGAACTCGCCGGACAGCTCCGGCTCGATCATCGGCATGCGGCCGGCGAGCACCTGGCCGAGCGAGCCGTCGATCGTGATGACGTCGCCGGTCTTGAAGGTGCGCGAACCGATGCTCATGGTGCCGCGGCCGTAATCGACACGGATGGTGCCGCAGCCGGAGACGCAGGGCTTGCCCATGCCGCGCGCGACCACCGCCGCGTGCGAGGTCATGCCGCCGCGCGTGGTCAAAATGCCTTCGGCGGCGTGCATGCCGTGGATGTCTTCCGGGCTGGTCTCGATGCGGACCAGGATGACCTTGCGCCCGTCGGCCTGAAGCTTGGCGGCCTCGTCCGAGGAAAACACGATCTCGCCGGAAGCAGCACCCGGGGATGCCGGCAGGCCGGTCGCAATCACGTCGCGCTTGGCGTTGGGATCGATGGTCGGATGCAGCAGCTGATCCAGCGAAGCCGGATCAATCCGCGTCACCGCTTCCTTCTTCGAGATCAGGCCTTCATTGGCGAGCTCGACGGCGATGCGCAGCGCCGCCTTGGCGGTGCGCTTGCCGCCGCGGGTCTGCAGCATCCACAGCTTGCCGCGCTCGACGGTGAACTCCATGTCCTGCATGTCGCGGTAGTGCTTCTCGAGCTGCGTGTAGATCCGCGTCAGCTCCTTGAAGGCCTCCGGCATCGCCGCTTCCATCGACGCCTTGTCGGAGCCCGATTCCTGGCGCGCCTCCTCGGTGATATCCTGCGGCGTGCGGATGCCCGCCACCACGTCCTCACCTTGCGCGTTGATCAGGAACTCGCCGTAGAGCTTGCTCTCGCCGGTCGAGGGGTTGCGGGTGAAGGCAACCCCGGTCGCCGAGGTCTCGCCCATGTTGCCGAACACCATGGCCTGCACGTTGACCGCGGTGCCCCAGGATTCCGGAATGTCGTGCAGCTTGCGGTAGGTCACCGCGCGCGCGTTCATCCAGGATGAGAACACCGCGCCGATTGCGCCCCAGAGCTGGTCGTGCGGATCCTGCGGGAAGTCCTTGCCGGTCTCGCGCGCGACGGCGTCCTTGTACTTGCCGACCAGCTCGACCCAGTCCTCGGCGGTGAGGTCGGTGTCGAGGGTATAGCCCTGGCCGTCCTTGAAGGTGTCGAGGATTTCCTCGAAGTGATGATGCTCGAAGCCGAGCACCACGTCCGAATACATGGTGATGAAGCGGCGATAGCTGTCGTAGGCGAAGCGGCGGTCACCCGACAATTCCGACAGCGCTTCCACGGTCTGATCGTTGAGGCCGAGGTTGAGCACGGTGTCCATCATGCCCGGCATCGAGGCGCGCGCGCCGGAGCGCACGGAGACGAGCAGCGGGTTCTTGGCATCGCCGAAGATCTTGCCGGTCAACTTGCCGACATAGTCGAGCGCCTTCTCAACCTGCGACTGCAACTCCTTCGGATAGGATTTGTCGTGGGCGTAGAAATAGGTGCAGACCGAGGTCGGGAGGGTGAAGCCCGGAGGCACCGGCAGGCCGAGATTGGCCATCTCGGCAAGGTTCGCGCCCTTGCCGCCGAGCAGGTCGCGCATCTCCGTGCGGCCCTCGGCCTTGCCGTCACCGAACGTGTAGACCCATTTGCCGGCCTTGCCCGCGGCCGGCGCGGCCTTGGCTGATACAGCCTTCTTCGGCGCAGGCTTCGCAGCGACCTTCGGCAGAGCCGCCTTGGTCACAGCCTTCGCAGCCGGCTTGGCAGCAGCCTTTGCGGCAGTTTTGGCGACCGGCTTTGCGGCAGCTTTGGCGAGCGGCTTGGGCGCGCTCTTGGCAAGCGTCTTGCGGGCTGCCGGCGCGGCTTTCGCCTTGGCGGAAGACTTTGATTTCGCTGGAGTTTTATTGGGCTTCGAGGCGGCTTTGGCCATAGCTTGCACACAACCTGCGAGAGGAATGGGAATTCGCGGGCCTTACACCATTTTGGGCGGGCCCGCGCAAGTCGGACAGTTCCGGAAAATGAACCCCTAGAGGCGGAGCCATTTCAGGAGCCCAAGCCCGATCGCACCGTTCACAATAAGGAAGATCGCGACGATCAGGTTGAGAAGTCGCGGCATGATCAGGATGAGCACGCCCGCAATCAACGACAGGATCGGCGAAATGTGGGCGACGGTGATGTGCATGAATTTTCTTTCTGTGGAGGTGGGGCGAATCGCGGGCGGATCATAGCCCTCCCGGTTCCGCGAGTAGAGACGCGCAAGACGTGATGCGAGTTCCGGCACCCACGAAAACTGCCTGAAATTGCCGCGAATGCGGCGGGCCTTTTCCCGGAACATTGCGAAGGGTGCATGCATTGGCCAACCGGTCGCGCCATTGGCGCGTCCGAAAATAAAATTCACGTCGAAGGAGTTGTCCATGCGGAACAGGATTCTCGCTCTTGTAGCGCTCGCGGCCGCGATCGGCTCGCCCCTTGCGGCGCAGGCGCAAAGCGGTGTCACCGTCGGACGCGCGCCCGCCGTGGTCGACAGCGGCCCAACCATCGCAGTCGAACAGCGGCCGGCCTTCCGCGAGTACGTCGTCGAGCAGCGTGTGCCCGCCTTCAGCATTCCCGATCGCATCATCGTCGGCACGACATTACCCGAGGCAGGCGTCACCTATTATGACGTGCCGCAACGCTTCGGCGCCACCACCTACCGCTACACCGTCGTGAACGGCGAAACCGTTCTGGTCGAGCCGCGCTCGCGCCGCATCGTCGAGGTGCTGGACTAGCACGGATCGACTGTTGGCACTGATCGACTAGATGTCCGGCGCGTCACTTCAATCAGGCTGGCGCGAGCAGTGTAATCGGACATCAGGCCCCGCCCGGTCTTCCCCCCGCCGGGCGGGGCTTTTTGCGCTGTCATTCCGGGGCGCGCCACTTGGCGCGAGCCCGGAATCCATACTCACGATGGTGGTTATGGATTCCGGGCTCGTGCTTCGCACGCCCCGGAATGACAGCGGTATTTGCCCCGCGAGCGCGACCTCAATCCTGGATCTTCGAGAAATCCGCCACCGCACGCGTGGCGCTGCGGATCTCGTTCAGCAGCTTGAGGCGGTTCTCGCGCACCTTCGTATCGTCGTCGTTGACGCGGACCTTGTCGAAGAACGCATCGACCGGCGGACGCAACTTGGCCATCGCGCTCATCGCGGCCGCGAAGTCTTCCCTGACGACGGCGGCGCTGGCTTCCGCCTGCACTTCGCCTATCGCCTTTGCCAGCGCCTTTTCCTCGGCCAGGCTGTAAAGCGCAACGTCGGGCGCGCCTTCGAAGCTGCGCTTGTCCTTCTTCTCCTCGATGCCAAGGATATTGCTGGCACGCTTGATGCCAGCCAGCAGGTTCTTACCGTCGTCGCTCTCGAGAAACTTTCCGAGCGCCTCGACGCGGCGGACGATCATCAGCAGGTCGTCCTGGCCGCCGAGCGCAAACACGGCATCGACGAGATCGTGCCGCGCGCCCTGCTCACGGAGCTGTACTTTCAGGCGATCAGCGAAGAAGGCGAGGAGGTCGCTCGGCAGCTTCTGCGCATCGGCCGGCTTCACCGACAAACCGGTGAGCGCAGATGTCGCCACCTTCATGAGCGACAGACGCAGCGCGTTCTCGGCGATCAACCTGATCACGCCCAGCGCCGCGCGACGCAGCGCATAGGGGTCCTTGCTGCCTGTCGGCTTCTCGTCGATGGCCCAGAACCCGACCAAGGTATCGATCTTGTCTGCAAGCGCGACCGCAACGCTGACCGGATCGGTCGGCACGCGATCAGTCGGTCCTTGCGGCTTATAGTGCTCCTCGCAGGCGGCGGCGACGGACGCGTCCTCGCCCTGGGCCAGCGCATAGTACTTGCCCATCAGGCCCTGCACTTCGGGGAATTCGCCGACGACCTCGGTGAGCAAATCCGCCTTCGCCAGATGCGCCGCGCGCGTCGCCTTCGCGACATCGGCGCCGACCAGTGCCGCAATCTCGGCTGCGAGCCGCTCGATGCGCTTGATCCGCGCTGCCTGCGTGCCGAGCTTCTCGTGGAACACGATCTGCTCGAACTTCGGCAGCCGATCTTCGAGTTTCGTCTTCAGGTCTGTCTCGTAGAAGAACTTCGCATCCGACAGGCGCGGACGGATCACGCGTTCGTTGCCTGATACGATGACCTTGCCGCCGTCGGCCGCCTCGATATTGGCGGTGAGGACGAACTTGTTGGTCAGCTTCCCGGTCTTGGGATCCTTGACCACAAAGCACTTCTGGTTGTTGCGGATGGTGGCGCGGATCACCTCGTCCGGAATCGCGAGATATTCCGCTTCGAACGATCCCATCATGACGACGGGCCATTCGACGAGGCCCGAGACCTCGTCCAGCAGCACCTGATCTTCGACCAGTTCGAAGCCTTGTGCGAAGGTCAGCTCCTTGGCGTCGGCGAAGATGATGTCCTTGCGCGCCTGCGGATCGAGGATGACCTTGGCGGCCTTCAGCTTCGCTTCGTAGTCTTCAAAACGACGCACGGAAATCGCGTCCGGCGCCATGAAGCGATGACCGTAGGTGGTCTGGCCGGTCGTGATGCCATCGACCTCGAATTTCACGACATCGGGCTCTTCGGTCTCGAGCCCGAAGGTCGCGGTGATCGCGTGCAGCGGACGCACCCAGCTCAGCGAACCCGGCTTGCCGGAGCGCGCGCCCCAGCGCATCGATTTCGGCCAGGGGAAGGTGCGGATGATGACGGGCAGGATTTCCGCGAGCACGTCGATCGCGTCGCGGCCAGGCTTCTCGATCAATCCGATGTAGAAATCACCCTTGGGGTCGCGCTGGATTTTTGCTTCATCCAGCGACTTCAATCCCGTCGCCTTCAGGAAGCCCTGCACGGCCGCGTCGGGCGCGCCGACCTTCGGACCGCGACGTTCGGTCTTGAGGTCAGGCTGGCGCGCCGGGATGCCGTGCACGGTGAGCGCGAGGCGGCGCGGCGTCGCGAACGCCTTGGCGCCCTCGTAAACCAGGCCTTCGGCGACGAGCTTGTCGGTGACCAGGCGGCGCAGATCGTCGGCCGCCTTCCCTTGCATGCGCGCGGGGATTTCTTCGGAGAACAGTTCAAGCAAAAGATCGGGCATCAGGCCGCTCCGCCCGCTTCAGTATGGATCCAGGCCTCGCCGCAGGCCTTGGCCAGCTCACGCACGCGAAGAATGTAGCTCTGCCGCTCGGTCACGGAGATCACGCCGCGGGCATCGAGCAAGTTGAAGACGTGGCTGGCCTTGATGCACTGGTCGTAGGCCGGCAGCGCCATCAGATGCGCCTCGCGCTTGTCGTCCTTCCAGCCGGCGTCGAGATATTTCCGGCAGGCTGCCTCCGCCATCTTGAACTGCTCGAACAGCATCGCGGTGTCGGCGACTTCAAAATTGTGCTTCGAATATTCGCGCTCGGCCTGCAGGAAGACGTCGCCATAGGTGACTTTGGCATCGCCGTCGCGGCCGTTGAAGTTGAGGTCGTAGACGCGGTCGACGCCCTGCACATACATCGCGAGGCGCTCGAGACCGTAGGTGAGTTCGCCCGCGACCGGCGCGCATTCGAAGCCGGCGACCTGCTGGAAGTAAGTGAACTGGCTGACTTCCATGCCGTCGCACCAGCACTCCCAGCCGAGGCCCCAGGCGCCCAGCGTCGGGCTCTCCCAATCGTCCTCGACGAAGCGGATGTCGTGCACGGCGGAATCGATGCCGATCGCGGCCAGCGACTTCAGGTACAGCTCCTGAAGGTTCGGCGGCGACGGCTTCATGATCACCTGGAACTGGTAATAGTGCTGCATCCGGTTCGGGTTCTCGCCATAGCGGCCGTCCTTGGGCCGGCGCGAGGGCTGCACATAGGCCGCGTTCCAGGGCTTTGGCCCGAGCGCGCGCAACGTGGTCGCCGGATGGAAGGTACCCGCGCCCATCTCCATGTCGTAGGGCTGCAGGATCACGCAGCCCTGCTCGGCCCAGAACCGCTGGAGCGCGAGGATGAAGCCCTGGAACGAGCGTTCCGGGCGCATATGGGCGGGCAATGAGGCGTCCATCGTCAGATCAGGCTCTCGCGGGGGGGTTGAATCGCGCGGGACCGTATCGACGGCGGGAGTGGGAATCAAGGCAAAGGGGCGGATTCGGGCTTAACGGCCGCCGTAGAGTGACGGTGCCGTAGGGTGGGCAAAGCGAAGCGTGCCCCCCATCGTCGCCACGATTGCCGAAGGGAATGGTGGGCACGGCGCAAGAGCGCCTTTGCCCACCCTAGGGCACCTTACATGGGGCGCGCCTAACCCGGCCGATAGGCTCCGGTCACGGGGTCACGTTTCAGGGTCTGGATGTTCCCCATATGGGCGGCCTCGGCGACGCGCGAGAGGCGCATCTCCTCCAGCTCCCGGTTGATCCTGACAGCAGTCTTGTAGGCCCAGCGGACCACGGCAAGCCCACCCAGGACGCCCGCGAAAGCGACGAACGGCGGCATCGGTCGATCCTCGTTGAGTGCTCAGCCCCCACGCACATTGTTGCGCAGTCGGGGCTGCGCCGCAATCGGCAGGCCAAGAGGCCAAATGGCGCGGGAGGGCTGCGCCTAGAACCCGAATTTCGCCCAGATCGCCCGCGTCTCAAGCGCCGAGATCAGATCGTCCGGCAGGCCGACCATTGATTCCATGGCCGAAAGCTGCCCCGCGCCGGGCGATTTCCGGCCCAGAAAGCCGGAGAGCAGCCCGGTCGGCTGCGCGATCACGGGGGTGAGAACCTTCTCGCCATAGCGGGCACGAAGAGTTGAGCGGAGATCGCCGATGCTGTCGGCGAGCCCCAGCGCGATCGAACTCTCGCCGGCCCAGTATTCGCCCGTGAACAGGGCGTCGTCCGCGCCCTTGAGGCGCGCGCCGCGGCTCTCCTTCACCAGGGAAATGAAAATCTGATGGATTTCGCGCTGGAGCGCCTTCAGCTTGGCGACGTCGTCGGGGTTCTCGGGGAGGAAAGGATCGAGCATCGCCTTGTGCGCGCCGGCCGTGTAGAGGCGCCGCTCGATGCCGAGCCGCTTGATCGCCTCCTGGAAACCGAAGCTGCCGCCGACCACGCCGATCGAGCCGAGGATCGAAGAGGGATCGCAGATGATCTCGTCGCCGGCGCAGGCGATCATGTAGCCGCCGGACGCCGCAACGTCCTCGACGAACACGAGCACCGGCAGCTTCTTCTCCGCCGCGAGCTGCTTGATGCGCAGGTAGATCTGGCGCGACTGCACCGGCGAGCCGCCGGGCGAGTTGATCACCAGAGCCACCGCCTTGGCGTGCCGGTACGAGAACGCGCGCTCCAGCACCCGCGCGACGCCCGCCAGCGTCATGCCCGGGCGCAGCGGCGTCACCGCACCGATCACACCGGACAGCCGCACCACCGGTACGACCGCGGTACCGGGGCGGAAGCGCGCCGGCAGATATTGCATGAGCTTGTCGGCCAGGCCGGAACTCTCACGATCTTTCAATTGTTCGGCCATGCCGTTACCTCTGATTAACCATTTCTTATCACGCGACTGTCATTGGAAGTGCCTGGAACGTGTTGCAGATTTTCCGTTGGGAGGCTGCAATGAGGCAGCGGAGAACACCATGAAAATCTATCTGCTGATGCTGCTGATCGGTGCGCTGTTCATGGCGATCCGCTTGACGTCCCCGCAAGAGCAGCAGTCGGAATCGCTTCCGCAGTAAGTCGTCACGGTTCCATCAGCGGCAAGGCCGCTCTCCCCTCCAAAATCTCCGTCACCTCTTTTTTGGACACGCCTGACTCGTCGTTGAGCATGAGGCCCGGCAGCAATCGCGTCGGAGCCCGGCCGCCTTTGACCGCACGCACCAGCACGCGGATCGCGGGCCGCCCCGCCTCACCGTGAACCGGCAGGATCGAAAGGCTCCCGAAGCCGCGTGACAGCGCCGCCAGGACATCGGCGATGCCATCTGCGCGCCAGATCAATGTCAGCACACCATTCGATCGGAGGATGCGCCGCGCTGCATGCACCCAGGCATGCAGGGTCTCCTCCGTCGCCACATGCGCGGTGTGACGCGCCTGATCCGGCGAGCCGCGATGCCGGGCCGGATCGTTGAAGGGCGGATTCATCAGCACCGCGTCGACGCTGTCGGGCGGCAGCCCGTTTGCCGCAAAGGCCGTGGCGTCGGCGGTGACATCGAGCAGGATGATCTCGGCGGCAAGCGCATTCGCGGCTGCATTGGCGCGCGCGAGCTCGGCCAGCTCCGGATTGATCTCGACCAGGCTCAGCCCGATACCAGCGACGCGCCGGGCCAGCGCCAGCCCGGCCGTGCCGATCCCGGCGCCGAAATCGACCACGCGGTCCCCGGGGCGGGCCTCCGTCGCCGCCGCAAGCAGAATGGCGTCGTGCCCGGCTCTGTGGCCACTCCGCTTCTGTCTCAGGCGCAATTGCCCGCCGAGAAAGGCGTCCTCGGTGATATCTGCGGCCTCACTCATCGCCGCGCAGTTCGTGGCTGAGGCCGGCCTCGGTGAGGAGCTCCCGCGCCTCCTGGGCGTCGTCCTCATGAACCAGGATCCGCCGCGGCAAAATGCCGAGCGAGCCCTCGATGATGCTCATGTTCTGGTCCAGCACCAGATGATGGATGTTGGCGCCGTCGAGCAGCGCGCCGATCGCCGACACCAGCACCATATCGTTGGTCCGAACCAGTTCACGCAAAACGCAGGTTTCCTTGCCTGAGAGGGGGCTAAAGCGGCAAATGTCAATGGTTCCGCGGGCCTTGCCGCATCCGCCGCCAGTTTCTATTGTCTTTCCGTCAGAATAGCCCCTCCGGGGCAAATATTGGAGACCGGCGTGGCCGTCATCGTACCTTTCGAAACTCCCGGCGCGTCGATCGAAGAGCTGGTTGCCCTTGTCGCCCCTGATATGGAGCGCGTCAACGCCACGATCCTGTCGCGGACCGGTTCGGACGTGACCATGATCCCGGAGGTCGCCAACCATCTGATCTCCTCCGGCGGCAAGCGGCTGCGGCCGATGCTGACGCTCGCCATGGCCAACCTCGCCGGCTACACCGGCGACGGCCACATCAAGCTCGCCGCCTCCGTCGAGTTCATGCATACCGCCACGCTCCTGCACGACGACGTCGTCGACGAGAGCGAGATGCGCCGCGGCAAGCTGTCGGCCCGCATGCTCTGGGGCAACGAGGCGAGCGTGCTGGTCGGCGACTTCCTGCTCGGCCAGGCCTTCCGCATGATGGTCGAGGTCGGCTCGCTCCGCGCGCTCGACATCCTCTCTGCGGCCGCCGCCACCATCGCCGAGGGCGAGGTGATGCAGCTGGCCGCCGCCAAGAACACCGCGACCACCGAGGACGAATATCTCGCCGTGATCCGCGGCAAGACCGCCGAGCTGTTCGCCGCCGCCTGCGAGGTCGGCCCCGTCATCGCCAACCGCCCCAAGGCCGAGCAGACCGCCTGCCGCTCGGTCGGCATGAATCTCGGCATCGCCTTCCAGCTCGTCGACGACGTGCTCGACTATGGCGGCAAGAGCGCAAAGCTCGGCAAGAACACCGGCGACGATTTCCGCGAGGGCAAGATCACCCTGCCCGTCGTGCTCGCCTTCCGCCGCGGCAACGACACCGAGCGCGCGTTCTGGATCCGGGCGCTCGAGCGCGGCGAGATCGGCGATAGCGACCTCGATCACGCCATCGGGCTCATGAACAAGCACCGCGCGCTCGAGGACACGCTCAGCCGCGCCCAGCACTACGGCGCCATGGCGGTGGACGCACTGGCGCTGTTCCCCTCCTCGCCGATGAAGAGCGCGCTGGAGCAGGTGGTGGCGTTCTGTCTGGCAAGGTCGCACTAGGCTTTTGCGTTTCGGCGCACCGCCAGCGAAACATCCGGTGTCGTCCCTGCGAACGCAGGGACCCATACCGCGTGATCCATCGATACAGTGTCGGTGCGAGTACCGATAACATCCGATCTTCGCCAAACCACTCCCTGTGGTTATGGGTCCCGGCGTTCGCCGGGACGACACCGGTGAGATAGGTCCGGACTATCTCCACATCGTCATTGCGAACGCAGCGACTTGTCCGCCGAAGCCTTGGCGAAGGCGGAGCAATCCAGAATCCCTCCGCGGAGACGGTCTGGATTGCTTCGCTTCGCTCGCAATGACGGAGTTCGGGGCAACAACACAGTCACTCTCGTGTCCCGGACGCGCTGCAACGCCCTTCGCGTTGCTGCTGCAGAGCCGGGACCCACGGGACATCCGCAGTCATCAGCAACATGGGCCCCGGCTCTGCAGCGCACCGCTGAAGAAGCGCTGCGCTGCGTCCGGGGCACGAGGTTGCCTAGTCACTTGCATTTTGCAAGTCACTCACCTACCTTCCCGCCATGCAACCCAAATCCCCCTCGATCCTGGAATGCCCGGTCGGCCGTGCCGTCGAGACGGTCGGCGAATGGTGGAGCATCCTGATCCTGCGGGATGCGTTTCAGGGTGCGACGAAGTTCGACGAATTTTCGCAAAGCCTCGGGATCGCTCCGAACATCCTGTCGCGGCGCCTCGCTCACCTCACCGCGAGTGGCATGTTCGTGCGGCGCCGCTATCATGAGCGGCCGCCGCGTTACGAATACGTTCTGACCGACAAGGCGCGGGATTTCTTTCCTGTGATCGCTACGCTGCTCGCCTTCGGCAACAAGCATCTCGCGCCCAAGGGCGAATCCATTCTGCTGGCGAACCGGAGCGACGCTCGCCCGTTCGATCCGGTCGTGGTCGACGCTACCGACATGCAGCCGATCACGCTCGCCAATACGGTCGTCGTCGCCGGTCCCCGCGCCAGCCGCGGCATGCGCAAGCGCATCGCTTCACTCAAGGCCATGAACCCGGCCGTCGCGCCGGCTGGAGAGTAATATGCGTCGTATCGTCGTGACGGGAATGGGCGCGGTGTCGCCGCTCGGCTGCGGTGTCGAAACCTCATGGCGCCGGCTGCTCGCCGGTCAAAGCGGACTGCGCCCGCTGCCCGAATGGGCGCAGGCGCTGCCGGCGCGCATTGCCGGACTCGTGCCCGACAAGGCCGACGATGCCGATGGCGGCTTCGATCCCGCGCAGGCCGCCGCACCAAAAGACCAGCGCAAGATGGATCGCTTCATCCTGTTCGCGCTGCTCGCGGCCGCCGAGGCGATCGCGCAGGCGAAATGGACGCCGCAGGATGCTGCCGCGCTGGAGCGCACCGCGACGATCATCGCCTCCGGCGTCGGCGGTTTCCCGGCGATGGCGGAGGCGGTGCGCATCACCGAGCAGCGCGGCGTGCGCCGGCTCTCGCCGTTCACGATCCCCTCGTTCCTGGCCAATCTCGCCGCCGGCCACGTCTCGATCAAATACGGCTACAAGGGCGAGCTCGGCACACCGGTCACCGCATGCGCCGCCGGCGTCCAGGCGATCGGCGATGCCGCGCGCATGATCCATGCGGGCGAAGTCGACATCGCGATCTGCGGCGGCGCGGAGGCCTGCATCGACATCGTCAGCCTCGGCGGCTTTGCCGCGGCCCGTGCGCTATCGAGCGGGTTCAACGCGGAGCCGGCGCGGGCCTCGCGCCCGTTCGATCGGGACCGCGACGGCTTTGTCATGGGCGAAGGCGCCGGCATTCTTGTCATCGAGGAGCTGGAGCATGCGCTCGCGCGTGGCGCCATGCCGATCGCAGAAGTGATCGGATACGGCACGACGGCGGACGCCTATCACATGACGTCCGGTCCGCCCGACGGCGACGGCGCCCGCCGCGCCATGGAGATCGCGCTTCGGCAGGCGAGCCTTGCACCGGCAGATCTGCAGCACCTCAACGCCCACGCAACATCGACGCCCGCCGGCGACGAGAGCGAGCTTGGCGCGATCGCCGCGCTGTTCGGCCGTAACCGCGGCATCGCCGTCAGCGCGACCAAATCGGCCACCGGCCATCTGCTCGGCGCCGCCGGCGGCCTCGAGGCGATCTTCACCGTGCTCGCTTTGCGCGACCAGATCGCGCCGCCGACGCTCAACCTCGAAAACCCCGATGCGGGCGCTGAGGGCATCGACATCGTCGCCGGCAGCGCGCGGCCGATGCCGATGCAACACGCAATCTCCAACGGCTTTGGCTTCGGCGGGGTCAATGCCAGCGTGATCTTCCGCCGCGCGGGCTAAACGAGAGCCTTGCAATCGCGGCCCGCTCCGTTACCAAAACAGGATGATCGAAACGAATTTCTGGCTGTTCCTGGCCGCAGCCTGTCTCATTGCCGCCGTTCCCGGCCCCGGCATCTTCTACGTTGCGGCACGGACCTTGTCGGAGGGACGCACCAGCGGGTTTGCATCGACCGCAGGCACGGCGCTGGGCGGACTGGTTCATGTGGTCGCGGGGAGCCTCGGCATCTCCGCAATCATCCTCGCCAGCGCCGAATTGTTCGCCGCCGTTAAATTCGTCGGCGCGCTCTATCTGGTCTGGCTCGGCATCAAGACTTTCCGGAGCGCCGGCCGCGCACTGTCGCTCGAGGGAGAGCCGGCCGGTGACACGTGCGCGTTCCGCGACGGCGTGCTGGTCGAGGCGCTGAACCCGAAGACCGCCGCGTTCTTCCTCGCCTTCATTCCGCAATTCCTTGATCCCGCGGGATCGAGCCCCACGCTGCAGTTCATCATGCTGGGCGCGATCTCGGTGGCGTTGAACACGCTTGCCGACGTCGTCGTGGTGCTGATGGCCTCCGCAACACGCACGCAGCTGATCGGACGGCCGCACCTGATGCGACGTCTCACGCAGGGCTCCGGCGTGTTCATTGCAGGGCTCGGCCTATCGCTGGCACTGGTGCGGCGGCCTGTGAATGGATAGCGCCCCGATGCCCGCCCCGCAAAGCCGCTTCTACGAGTCTCATGGTCTACGGCTGCATTACGCCGATTGGGGCAATGAGGGCGCGCCGCCTCTCATCCTGGTCCATGGCGGCCGCGATCACTGCCGGAGCTGGGACGTCATCGCCCGGTCGTTGCAGCCGCATTTTCATGTGGTGGCGCCCGACCTGCGCGGCCATGGCGATTCCGACTGGACCAGGGGCGGCAGCTACGCACTGACCGAATATGTCTACGATCTCGCGCAGCTCATCCGCACCATCGCAGCGTCTCAGGTGACCCTCGTCGGCCATTCGATGGGCGGCATGGTGAGCCTGATCTTCTCAGGGTCATTCCCTGAACAGGTCTCGAAGCTGGTCGTGCTCGACGGCGTGACGATGCTGCCGGACACGCCAAAGCCGCCGGCGCATGAGCGCATCGGCAAATGGGTGGTCCAGCTCGACAAGCTGCACGACCGCTCGCCGCGCCGCTATGCGACCCTGGCGGACGCAGCGGCGCAGATGGTGCTTCACAACAGGCGCCTGTCCCGCGACCTCGCGCTGCATCTCGCCACGCACGGCGCACGGCAGAATGAGGACGGTACCTATAGCTGGAAGTTCGATCCCTATCAGCGCGCCTCGGCGCCGCACCGGCTCTGGCCGGACGACCACATCACGCTGTGGTCGCGCATCACCTGCCCGACGCTGCTCTTGAACGCCGGCGAAAGTTTTCTCGCCGGTGCCAGAGCAGCAGGCCTGGAGCGTTATTTCCCGCAAGCGCGCGTCGAGACCATCGCCGGGGCGGGACACTGGCTGCAGCACGACAAGCCGCAGGAAGTGCTGGGCGAGATCCGTGGGTTTCTTGGGCTGGCCGAGGACGGCGCGGGTTAGCTCCGCTGCCGTAGGGTGGGCAAAGGCGCGTCAGCGCCGTGCCCACGTTGTCGGAAGTGGTGGGCACGCTTCCGCCTTCGCTCTTCGAGCTACGGCGGACAAGTCGCTTTGCTCACCCTACGGCACCGTCGCTTAGCTCAACGTCCCCGCATGCACCCACCAGCCGGGGTGGTCGCGCCGGATCTTTTCGGCCGCGGCATGGGTATCGGCGGGCGAGCCGTAGATCGCAAAGCACGTCGCACCCGAGCCGGACATGCGGGCCAGCTTGACGCCGGCGGAGTCGCGCAAGGCCTCCAGCACATCGCCGATGACAGGTTCGATCCGCAGCGCAGGCGCTTCGAGATCGTTGGGAACGCTTTCGAGAACGTCGACCCAATCGGCGATCGACCCACCCTCCTCCGGCCAGGCCGGAGCTCGGAAGACCGAGGTGGCGCCGACCAGGAGCTCGCCGTTGCGCAGGCCCAGCTGCTGGAAAACATCCTTGGTGGCCACAGGCACGCGCGGATTGACCATCACGCAAGGCATGCTCGGCAGTGCGAGCGGCAGCAGCTGCTCGCCGACGCCGGTCATGTCGCAAGCGCGCGAGAACAGGCACACCGGCACGTCCGCGCCGGTCGCGAGCGCGACCTTCCGCAGGCGCGGATCGTCGAGCGACAAATTGTTGAGACGCGCCAAGAGCCGCAGCGCCGCCGCGGCGTCGGCCGAGCCCCCACCGATGCCGGCGGCAACCGGCAGCACCTTGTCGAGCGCAAACGCGCCGAGCTTCAGGTTCGGCACGGCCTCCGCCAGCAGCTTGGCCGCCTTGAACACGAGATTGTCCGCGGTATCGCCGCAGGCCGCGGCCAGCGGTCCGGTGGTTGCGAGCTTCAGCTCGCCGCCCGGCTCCAATGTGAGCCGATCGGCGCAGTCGGCAAACGCGACCACGCTTTCGAGATCGTGATAACCGTCGGCGCGACGGCCGACGACGCGAAGGCTCAAATTGACCTTCGCGCGCCCTTCTTCAATCAACGCCGACATTGGCGATCAGCCCCCAACGAAAAACTCAACCGCCCTTGCCGTCGTCCTTCTTCTTTTCCGCCTGCGCGGCTGAAGAGTTCGAATTGTCCTCGGTCATGCCGTTAGCGATCTTGGCCTCGATCTTCGGAAGCTCTTCCGGCTCGGGCTTGAGGTCACGCGCATGCGCCCACTGGAACTTAGCTTCCAGCGTGCGGCCGACCCGCCAATAGGCATCGCCAAGGTGATCGTTGATGGTGGGATCCTCGGGCTTGAGGTCGATCGCGCGCTCGAGGTTCTTCACCGCTTCTTCGTAGTTGCCGATGCGGTAATAGGCCCAGCCCAGGGAATCGACGATGTAGCCGTCGTCGGGACGCTGCTCGACGGCGCGCTTGATCATCTTCATGCCTTCGTCGAGGTTCACGCCCTGGTCGATCCAGGAATAGCCGAGATAGTTGAGGA
This sequence comes from Bradyrhizobium sp. TM102, assembly GCF_009176685.1. Lineage (NCBI taxonomy): Bacteria > Pseudomonadati > Pseudomonadota > Alphaproteobacteria > Hyphomicrobiales > Nitrobacteraceae > Bradyrhizobium > Bradyrhizobium sp. TM102. The sequence continues at coordinate 6,261,673 of NZ_AP021855.1, forward strand.
CGTGCGGCTGGTCGGGCTGGAGCTCGAGCGCCTTCTTCATGTCGGCCTCGGCCTTGGCCCACTGCTTGGAGCGCTCCTCGCAGATACCACGATAATAGTACCAGACGCTGTTGGCCTTGTCGTTGCCGGGCGGCAGCACGTCGACGCCTTGCGAATAGGTCGCGCCGCAGTCGCCGAACCTCTTGCGGCCGCGCTCGATGTTGCCGAGCGCCATGATCGCTTCGAGGTCCTTGGCATCCTCCGATGTAACGCCCTTGAGGATCTTGATCGCCTCGTCGGTGCGGTCGGCGGAATCCAGATCGATGGCAAGCTGGATCTGCGCGTTACGCTTGAGCGGCGAGGTCGACGGCACGCGCTCATAGACCTTGATCGCCATCTGCGGCCGCTTCACGGACTCGTAGAGATCGGCGAGCGAGAGCAGCGCCAGCGGATGGGTCGGCTGGAGGTAGAGCGAGAGCTGGAGGTAGACCAGCGCCAGATCCTCGCCGCCGCGGCGGGTCAGCGTGGCACCGATGCCGTAGAGCGCCTCGGCGGCGCCAGCCTGGGCGGAATCGACCAGCGGCGGCATTTTCTTGCCGGCCTTGGTGTCGCGCAGGCCTTCCTGGATCAGCGGATGGCGCGCGAGCTTCTTGTCGAAGGCCTGATAGACGGTGGTCGCGGCGGCGGAGTCCTTGTTGCGCGACAGCCAGCGCGCATAGGCTTCGGTCACGCGCAGCATGGAATCGTCGAGCTTGTAGGCGCGCTCGAAGCGGGTACCGGCGTCCTTCTCCTTGCCGGAGAGCTCGAGGATCATGCCGGCGTGAAGGTCCTTGAACAGCGGGTACCATTCGGGACCTGCCAGCTTGTCGATGGTGGCGACACCGCCCTTGGCGTCCCCGGCACCGTAGGCGGCCCAACCCGACAGCAGCGTGGCGACGAGATCGGTGATCGGACCGCGGATCGACTGGTTGATGTTGGTCTGCGCGGCTGCGTACTTCTTCACCTTGAGATCATGCACGCCGACGACGAGACGCGCGACGCGGTTGGTCTTGTCGATGGTGAGGACGCGCTCGGCGAGCTTGACCGCTTCGTCGATGTCGCCGTCGGCGACCGACGAGATGAAGGCGCGGTCAAGCAGCTCGTTGTTCTTGGGATCGGTGCGCAGGGCCGAGCGGTAGAACGCAGCGGCGGAGGCCGCGTCGCGCTCGACGCTGGCATGGCGGGCGGCGAGATAGCTACCGGCACCCGTGAGCGACTTCAGATCGTTTCGGGTCGGAAACTGCGCCGCCGTGTTCTCCGGGTGATCCGGCGTCTGCGCCAGGACGCTGCCGGGGACGGTCGCGATCGCTGTGCCCATGAGGGCGATGGCAGCAACAGTCCAGCGGTTGAAACGATTTGAAAACATCAGGGCTCGCCTTGAGTTGGTAGTGCCTGGGTTTGCAGCAGAGGGCCGTATCGCATGCGAACGCGGGCGGTGGCATCGGGACCCGGAACCGTCCGGCGGACAATGCCGCTTTTGGCGCTTCGCCGCAAGGATTCGGGCCGGACGATCCCCTCCGCACGCCTTAAATCGGCCAAGTGACCGGCCAAGAGCGGTCCCAAGACGCTGCCAGTATGGCCTTATCGTGGCCGCGACCGGTGGCCGCAGCCGTGTCCTCACGCGAACGTGCGCCGGATCACCCTCGTGATCAGGTCCTTTGCTCGGCCGGCCCTTACATCGCCTCGTAGTTCGGACCGCCACCACCCTCCGGAGGAACCCAGGTGATATTACCGTTGGGGTCCTTCACGTCGCAGGTTTTGCAGTGGACGCAGTTCTGGGCGTTGATCTGGAAGCGCGGGCTCGTGCCCTCCTCGACCCATTCATAGACGCCGGCCGGGCAATAGCGATTCGAGGGACCGGCGAACACGTCGTGCTCGGAGGTCTTTTGCAGGTTCATGTCGGTGACCTTGAGATGGACCGGCTGGTCCTCCTCATGATTGGTATTGGACAAGAACACCGAGGACAGCTTGTCGAACGAGATCTTGCCGTCCGGCTTCGGGTAGTTCTTCGGCGTGTGCTGCTTGGCCGGATCGAGCGTGGCGCGATCGGGTTTGGCGTGCGCCTGGGTGCCGAACAGCGAAGCGCCGAACAGCGTGTTACACCACATGTCGATGCCGCCGAGTGCGACGCCCAGCACGGTGCCGAACTTCGACCACAGTGGCTTGACGTTGCGGACCAGGAACAGATCCTTGCCGACCGACGACGAGCGCCACGCATTTTCGTATTCGACGAGTTCGTCATTGGCGCGATCGGCGGCCAGCGCCGCCGCGACATGTTCAGCCGCGAGCATGCCGGTGCCCATCGCATTGTGCACGCCCTTGATGCGCGGCACGTTGACGAAGCCGGCCGCGCAGCCGATCAGCGCGCCGCCGGGGAAGCTCAGCCTCGGCACGGACTGGTAGCCGCCCTCGGTAATGGCGCGCGCGCCATAGGCGAGACGCTTGCCGCCTTCAAAGGTGCCGCGGATCGAAGGATGGGTCTTGAAGCGCTGGAATTCATCGAACGGCGACAGGTACGGATCGTCGTAGTTCAGATGCACGACAAAGCCGACGGCGACGAGGTTGTCGTCGTAATGATAGAGGAACGAGCCGCCACCGGTCTTCAGGTCGAGCGGCCAGCCGAAGGAATGCTGGATCAACCCCTTCTGGTGCTTGGCGGGATCGATCTGCCAGACTTCCTTGAGGCCGATGCCGAACTTCGCCGGCTCGCTCTTGGAGTCGAGCGCGAACTTGGCGATGAGCTGCTTGGTCAGGCTGCCGCGGGCGCCTTCGGCGAACAGCGTGTACTTGCCGAGCAATTCCATGCCACGGGTGAAGGAGTCCTTCGGCTTGCCGTCCCGGCCGATGCCCATGTCGCCGGTGGCAATGCCCTTGACGTTGCCGGCGTCGTCATAGAGCACCTCGGCCGCGGCGAAGCCCGGATAGATCTCGACGCCGAGCGCTTCCGCCTTGCGCGCCAGCCAGCGGCAGACATTGCCGAGCGAGCCGATGTAGCAGTGATGATTGTCCATCAGCGGCGGCATCATGAAGTTCGGCAGCTTGATCGCGCCGCCGGCCGTCATCCAGTAGAAGCGGTCGTCCTTCACCTGCGTTTTCAGCGGGCAGTCGGAATCCTCGCGCCAGTCCGGAACGAGCTTGTCGAGCCCGGCCGGATCGATCACGGCACCGGAAAGAATGTGCGCGCCGACCTCCGAGCCCTTCTCCACCACGACGACGTTGAGATCGGCGTTGAGCTGCTTCAGCCGGATCGCAGCCGACAGGCCCGAGGGGCCGGCGCCGACGATGACGACGTCGAATTCCATGGATTCGCGCGGGGGAAGTTCTTCGGTGCTCATCTGATCTCAGCCCTTGAGACGGTCCTTGGTCATTTGCGCCCTCTTGTTTCCGATTTTTCCGGGTAGGACAACCACGGAAATGCGTTTCGCCGGGGTGCAAAGGGGGTGCAAGGCGCCCTAAACTGGACTTCCCCGGTTCTGGTAGGCCAGAACCGGGGAAGTCCCATCTTTTTTGACGCGTTTTCTTCACGCGAACCGAGTGCCCACTTCGCTCGAAAACGCTATGCTCTAATAGTCAGACTTTCCCATGATACCCGAACCCGCACCCACCGTCCGCGAGCTTCTTGCCTTCTATCTGGAGGCCGGCGTCGATTGCGCGCTCGCGGAGGAACCGATCGACCGCCTGGCGGAATTGGATGCCCCGCCGCCGGCCCCGCGCGTGGCGCCTCCGGTCGAGGCACCGCGGCCGGTCGCCGCGCCGGCGGTGATGCGCGGCGAGGCCGCACCTGCGCCCGACATCGCGATTGCCTCGGCGCGCGAGGCTGCGCGCACTGCGCCGACGCTGGACGCGCTACGCGAGCTGATGCAAGGCTTCGAGGGTTGCGCGCTGAAGCACACCGCGACGCGATTGGTATTTGCCGACGGCAATCCGCAGGCGCGCATCATGTTCGTCGGTGAGGCGCCGGGCCGCGACGAGGACATCGAGGGGCTGCCCTTCGTCGGGCGCAGCGGCAAGCTGCTCGATCTCATGATCGGCGCGATCGGCCTCAACCGCAGCACGGCCTACATCGCCAACGTGATTCCGTGGCGGCCGCCCGGCAATCGCACCCCGACGCCGCAGGAGACGCAAATCTGCCTGCCCTTCATCCAGCGCCAGATCGAACTGGTGAATCCCGACGTGCTGGTGACGCTTGGCAATCCCTCGACGCAGACGCTGCTCGGAACGCGCGAGGGCATCATGCGCACCCGCGGGCGCTGGTTCGACTACGAGACGGGGGCGCGCACCATCCGCGCGCTGCCGACGTTCCATCCGGCCTATCTGCTCCGCTCGCCGTCCTACAAGCGGCTGGCCTGGCAGGATCTGCGCGCGATCGCCAAGGTGCTGACGGGGTAGCGAGCTCTCGTGTCCCGGACGCGGTGCGGCACGCAGTGACGCTCCGCAGAGCCGGGACCCAGAAAGCAACACAGTACGATGCGGCGGGATGGCCCCGGCTCTGCAGCGCACCGCCGAAGAGGCGCGGCGCAGCGTCCGGGGCACGAGACCTACGTCCTCACGTCCCCTTCGGCCGCACGATGGCCCAGCCGACGCGCAAGAGCTGCTGGCGACCGGTCACCAGCCATTCGAAGGCGCGCGGGACTTCCGGGACGATGCCGGGAAAGCGCTTGAGGATGTCCGGCGGCGGCGTGCCGGCGGTATCGGAAGCGCGCCAGACCACGACGCCGCCGGTCTCGCTGAATTTGGCCTGATTGATCCACGGCGTGCGCGCAGGGTCGGCGTCGATGAAGAGATGCGGCCGGCCGGAATGCAGCGTGATCAGGCTCGCAAGCGAGGTCTCGCCGGCCACCGCACGCAGGCGATGGTTGGTGCGGCGGGCAAAGCTCTCGTCGAAGAAGTCCGAGATCGCGCGCGCCGGCATCGAGGTCGCGATCTCGTTCGTGCCGGTCCAGGGCAGCAGCAGGACGGCGAGCACGACGCCGACGGCCGGCGCCACGACGGCGGCGGCCCAGACCGTCCGCAGCATCCGCGCACGGCGCATCGCGATGAGATCGCCGGCTGCGACCACCACGGCAAGCCCGGACACAACCAGCACGACGCCGGCGCCGCCGACGACGGAGTCGAGCCCGAGCAGGCCGGAGATGAGCACCGCACCCAGCGCCGGCGCCAGCGCGAAGAAATAGACGAAGTTGCGCGCCAGCGGCTCGACCGGTGGTCGGTAGATGATCGGCGGCTCCTCGCCCTTGCCGGCGAACAGCCCGGTGTTGAGGAATGTCAGCGCCGGGATCGCAGCGGCCCCGAGCACGAGGCCGCCGAACAGCCAGGCCGCATGCAGGGCGCGGGCATCCAGCTCCGCAACTTGCGGCAAGGCCGGCATCACCAGCGTCTCGGCGCGCATCAGCCAGACCGCGTAGGGCAGCGCCAGCACCGCGACGACAACAAGCGCGAACAGCGGATCGAGCGCGCGCAGCGTCCGGCGGCCGCCGGCGGTCGAGACCGCGAAGACGACGAGCAGCAGCAGCAGGAAGATCGCCGCAGGCGTCGTCAGCAGCAGGAGACCGGCCTCGATCGACCAGGCGAACCAGGCATTGCCGCGACGCTGGCCGATGATCTGCCAGGAGTGCAGCAGCAGCAGCGCCCAGAGCGGCCGGGCCAGGACAAGCGGGCCGAAGTCGAGCGCCGACGAGGAGAAGGCGAGCACCGTCATGGTCAAGAGCACCGCGAGCACCGCCTGCTGCGAGCCGACCACGGCGCGGGAGAGATGATAGAGCGCAATGAACGTCGCGATCTCGCAGAGCTCGGCGAGCACATAGACGCCGAACATGTGGCCGCCGGCGGCGCGATAGGCGATGTCGGCGAGCCAGACCGGCAAGGGCGGACCGAGATCGGTGCCGACCTGGTATTCGCGTCCGAAAGCCAGGAGCGTCGCAAGGCTGCCAGGCGGGCTGCGGTAGAACACCAGCGCCACGAACAGCCACATCGCGGCCTGCAGCAGCACGGCGATCCAGACGATCAGCCGCGGCCGGGCGCGAATGAGCTCGATGACCAGGGAGGTAAACCGCATGCAACGCCCGAAAGATGCAGCCAACCCGTCCAGCCGGCCCTATTCGCTCACAAACACTTTGATAAGGGGCGCTGCGCGTTGTGGCAACGACGGTTTCCTCGTCATGCCCTGGCTTGTCCCGCCTGGCTAACTCTAGAGATTCGCCGACGCGTCGATTTCGACGCTGGCTTCCACCGGCACCTCGACCTCGGTCACCGCAAACAGATCCGGCACCGGCTCGACGGTCCACGGCATGTGCTTGGCGCGTGCGGCCGCGACCGGGGCGAAGAAGCGGCGGTGATGGACGGAGGGGCCGAGGCGGTCGAGCGCGTCGAGGTGCTCGGGGACGGCGTAGCCCTTGTGCTGCTCGAAGCCGTAGCCGGGACAGTCCTGCGCCAGAGCGCACATCAGGCGGTCGCGCGTCACCTTGGCGATGATGGAGGCCGCCGCGATCGACAGCACGATGCCATCGCCGCCGATCACGGCTTCGCAATCGCAAGGAGTGTCGAGCCGGTCGCGGCCGTCGACGAAGACGTGCCTGGGCGCCTCCGGCAGTGCCACGACGGCGCGCTTCAGCGCCCACAATGAGGCGCGCAATATATTGTCGCGGTCGATTCGCGAGGGCGAGGCGACGGCGACCGAGACCTGGGCGGTGGCGCAGATCTTGTCGAACAGTTTTTCGCGCTCCTCCGCCGTCAGGCGCTTGGAATCGTCGATGCCGCGCGGGATGCGGTCGGGGTCGAGAATCACGGCTGCAGCCACCACGGGGCCGGCGAGCGGCCCGCGGCCGGCCTCGTCGCAGCCGGCGACCGGCCAGACGCCGCACTTGATCAGCGCGCGCTCGCGCCGGAAGCTCGGCGGTGCGACCGCGATGATGCCTTTCTTGCCTGCGGGAACGGTCGTTGTTTTGGTCGCAGGCGCTTTGCCGGCCTTGGCGGGCGCTGCCTTTTTCGCAGCGTCCTTCCTTGGCGCGTCTTTGGCCGGTGTCTTGGCGGACTTGTCCCGAATCATGGCGGGGATCGTGCGCAAGCGGCCCGGCCGGCGCAACCGGGAACCCGGCGCAATTCCCGTTATTCAGGCCGCCCTACTCCGCCAGATGCACCCGCCGGTCCTCGCCGACCTCGATGCCGGGTGCGACCACGACCTCCCAGGGATGGCCGTCGGGATCGGCAAAATAACCGGAATAGCCGCCGTAATCGGTCTCGTGCGCGGCCTTCGCGAGCTTTGCCCCCTTGCCGAGGGCAAAGGCCAGCACTGCATCGACCTCCTCTCGGGTCCGACAGTTCCAGGCGATCGTGATGCCGCGGAAGGTCGATGGCCTCGGCTGGTCCGGCAACGCCGCGTCGGCCGCGAGCTGATCCCAAGGATACAGCGCGAGCACCGGACCGCAGGTATCGTAGAACGCCACCGCCTCGCCGGTCGCCTTTAGCCGGCGCGAGAACCCGAGCGCGTCGTAAAAGGCGATGCTGGCGCGGATATCGCTGACACCGAGCGTGATGACGGTGAGCCGCGGCACCGGAGCCGAAACTTGCTTACTCATACGACACCTCTTCCACACTTCCCGCTCAGAACAGGCTCAGCTGATCGCCGTTCCGCTTCGGCCGGGCAAAATGATCCGTGGTCAGCTTGGAGCGCCTTTTGTTGAGGCCGAGCCTGTCGCAGGCGATCTCGAAGCGGCGGCCGATGGTCCAGGCCATCGGTCCGGTGCCCTTCATCCGCTCGCCCCATTTCGCATCGTAGTCGCGCCCGCCGCGCATGTCGCGGATCAGCGTAAAGACGTGGCGATAGCGGTCCGGATAGTTCGCCATCAGCCATTCGCGGAAGAGATCGCGCACCTCCAGCGGCAGCCGCAGCAGCACATAGGAGGCCTCCTTGACGCCGGCATGGGCGGCCGCGTCCAGGATGCGCTCGATCTCGGAATCGTTCAGCGCGGGGATCACGGGCGCGACCATCACGGTGGTCGGGATGCCGGCGTCCGAGAGCTGCTTCAGCGCTTCCAGCCGCTTCGGCGGCGTCGAGGCGCGCGGCTCCATGGTGCGCGCCAGCTTCGGATCGAGCGAGGTGACCGAGATGGCGACCTTGGCGAGGTTGCGCTTGGCCATCCGCGCGAGAATATCGATGTCGCGCACCACCAGCGCCGATTTGGTGACGATGCCGACGGGATGGCCGGCACGCTCGAGAACCTCGAGGATGCCGCGCATGATTTTGCGCTCGCGCTCGATCGGCTGATAGGGATCGGTGTTGGTGCCGATCGCGATCATCCGGGGCTCATAGCCGGTCGCGGCGAGCTCCTTCTCCAGCAGCGCCGGCGCCTCGGGCTTGACGAACAGTTTTGACTCGAAGTCGAGCCCCGGCGACAGGCCGAGATAGGCATGGGTCGGCCGCGCGAAGCAATAAACGCAGCCATGCTCACAGCCGCGATAGGGATTGATCGAGCGATCGAAGCCGATATCGGGGGAATCGTTGCGGGTGATCACCTTCCGCGAGGTGTCGACCCCGACACTGGTCTTGAACGGCGGCAGCTCTTCCAGGCTCTGCCAGCCGTCGTCGAAGGCGACGCGCGCCTCGGCCTCATAGCGGCCGCTGGCATTGGACTGTGCGCCCCGCCCTCGCCTGCGCGCGCGGTCGATGGCGACGCCAAGTTCTGGAAAGTCAGAGTCCACACCCGCCGGCTCGGAGGGCGCCTTGACCGGCGGGTGCTTGAGAGCATGAGACGATGCTGCTGGACTCATGAAGCCAGGATAGCACGACAACGGAACAAATCAAGAACACAAACAAAAGATGGGAAAACAACCCCATGCACAGTAGCCGCCCAAATTTCGGGCGCGGTCCTTTGACCTCACGCAACATGCCCGTCGCAACGATTTCGTTTGATGCCGGCCAGGGATCAATCGTCGCGGAACAATGTTGGTGACGATCGCCGGGTGAAGGTCAGCAGGAACATGGCAAATCAACAACAATCGGCCGCGGCAAGCAGCAACCTCGACCTCCTCGATCGCTACTGGCGCGCCGCGAACTATCTCTCCGTCGGGCAAATCTACCTGCTCGACAATCCGCTGCTGCGCGAGCCCCTGCGGGCCGAGCACATCAAGCCGCGCTTGCTCGGCCATTGGGGCACGACGCCCGGCCTGAACTTCATCTACGCCCATCTCAACCGCGTCATCCGCGCGCTCGATATCAGCGTGCTCTATGTCTGCGGTCCCGGCCATGGCGGTCCCGGCATGGTCGCCAACACCTATCTGGAGGGCAGCTACAGCGAGATCTATCCCGACATCGCGCGCGACAAGGACGGATTGCGCGAGCTGTTCAGGCAGTTCTCCTTCCCAGGCGGCATTCCGAGCCACGCGGCACCGGAAACGCCGGGTTCGATCCACGAAGGCGGCGAACTCGGCTACGCGCTGGTGCACGCCTACGGCGCGGCGTTGGACAATCCCGATCTGATCGTGGCCTGCGTCGTCGGCGACGGCGAGGCCGAGACCGGCCCGTTAGCTGCGTCCTGGCACTCCAACAAGTTCCTGAACCCCGCGCATGACGGCGCGGTGCTGCCGATCCTGCATCTGAACGGCTACAAGATCGCCAATCCGACCGTGCTCGGGCGAATGCCCAACAGCGAGATCCGCGATCTCTTTCGCGGCTTCGGCCACGAGCCGCTGTTCGTCGAGGGTGATGATCCCAAATTGATGCACCAGGCCATGGCGGACGCGCTCGACGTCGCGCTCGCCAGCATCCGCTCGATCCAGCAGCACGCACGGGACGGGCGCAAAAGCGTCGAGCGGCCGCGCTGGCCGATGATCGTGCTGCGCAGTCCGAAGGGTTGGACCGGTCCGAAAGAGGTCGACGGCAAGAAGGTCGAGGGTTTTTGGCGCGCGCATCAAGTCCCGGTGGCGGGCTGTCGCGAGAACCCGGCGCACCTCAAAGTTCTCGAAGACTGGATGCGCAGCTACGAGCCCGAAAAGCTGTTCGACCAGAGCGGCGCGCTCATTCCAGAACTTCAGGCGCTCGCGCCCGAAGGCATTCGCCGCATGGGCGCCAATCCGCATGCCAATGGTGGCCTGCTCAAAAAGGAGCTGAGGCTGCCGGACTTCCGCAGCTTTGCCATCGAGGTGCCGCAGCCCGGCGGCGCCATCGGGGAAGCGACGCGCGAGCTCGGCAAATTCCTGCGCGACGTCATCCGCCTCAATGCGAAGGAGCGCAATTTCCGCATCATGGGCCCGGACGAAACCGCGTCAAACCGGCTGGACGCGGTGTTCGAGGAGACCGAGCGGGTCTGGATGGAGCCGATCGAGCCCTATGACGTGCACCTCGCGCAAGACGGCCGCGTGATGGAAGTCTTGAGCGAGCATCTCTGCCAGGGCTGGCTCGAGGGCTATCTGCTCACCGGCCGCCATGGTTTCTTCTCCTGCTACGAGGCCTTCATCCACATCGTGGATTCCATGTTCAACCAGCACGCCAAATGGCTGAAGGTCACGCGCGATCTGCCATGGCGGCGCCCGATCGCCTCGCTCAATTATCTCCTGACCTCGCATGTCTGGCGGCAGGACCATAACGGCTTCAGCCATCAGGATCCCGGCTTCGTCGATCTCGTCGCCAACAAGAAGGCCGACATCGTCCGCATCTATTTCCCGCCCGATGCCAACACGCTGCTGTGGATCGCAGATCACTGCCTACGGACCTACAACCGCATCAATGTCATCGTCGCCGGCAAGCAGCCGGCGCCGCAATGGCTGTCGATGCAGGACGCTGCCACGCATTGCGATGCCGGCATTGGCATCTGGAGCTGGGCGGGGACGGAAGATGCGGGCCAGGAGCCCGACGTGGTGATGGCCTGCGCCGGCGACGTACCGACGCTGGAGACGCTCGCCGCCGTCGACCTGTTGCGCAAGGCGCTGCCGGATTTGAAGATCCGCGTCGTCAACGTCGTCGATCTCATGACGCTGCAACCGAAAGACCAGCATCCGCACGGCCTGTCCGACCGCGACTTCGACAGCCTGTTCACGCGCGACAAGCCTGTCATCTTCGCCTATCACGGCTATCCCTACCTGATCCATCGGCTGACCTATAACCGCACCAATCATGCCGGCATGCATGTGCGCGGCTTTGCCGAGGAAGGCACCACGACGACGCCGTTCGACATGGTCGTGCTCAACGAGCTCGACCGCTACCACCTCGCGATCGAGGCGATCGAACGCGTGCCCGGGCTCGCGGCCAAGGCTGCGCAAGCGAAGCAGCAATTCCGTGACAAGCTGATCGAGCATTCGCGCTATGTGCGCGAGCACGGCGAGGACATGCCTGAGATCCAAGGCTGGGTCTGGCCTAACAGCTCCGGCGGCAATACCCCGGCCGAAGCCGGCGACTAGCCATGTCGGACACGGTCCTCGTCCTCAACTCGGGATCGTCGAGCATCAAGTTCGGCCTGTTCGAGATCTCGGCTGTTGAACCCCGCCTGCTCTGCAAGGGACTGCTCGACGAGCACGAGGCAAAACCCCGGCTCGTGGTGAAGAGCCCCGCGGGCGAAGACCTGTTCGAGACATGGAGCGAGGCGCCGGACGCCGACGGCGGCCATCTGTTCGCCGATGTGCTTGCCTTCATCGACGACCGGTTCGGCGGACACCACCTGCGTGCCGTCGGCCATCGCATTGTTCACGGCGGGCCGGATTATTCAGGCCCGGTCGCGCTGACCGACGACGTGATCGGAAAGCTTAAGGCGCTGACGCCGCTGGCGCCGTTGCACCAGCCGCGGTGCCTCGCGCCAATTCGTGCGCTCGCGGCGATTCGACCAGCGCTGAGGCAGATCGCGTGCTTCGATACGGCGTTCCATCACGGCCTGGCGCCGCCGGCGAGCCGCTTCGCCATTCCGAGGCGCTACGAGGAACGTGGCGTCCGACGCTACGGATTTCACGGCCTCTCCTTCGAGTATGTCGCGGGACGCCTCGCCGAGATTGCGCCGGAGCTCATCGCCAAGCGTACCGTCATCGCGCATCTCGGCAACGGCGCCAGCCTGTGCGCGTTGCGCAACGGCCGCAGCGTCGACACCACCATGGGGCTGACGCCGCTCGACGGTCTCGTGATGGGCACACGCTGCGGCACGATCGATCCCGGCGTGCTGCTCTATCTGCAGCAGCACGAAAAGATCTCGATCGAGGATGTCCAGCACCTGCTCTATCACCAGTCGGGCCTGCTCGGCGTCTCCGGCATCTCCGCGGACATGCGCACGCTGCTTGCGAGCGGCGAGGTTGACGCGCGAGACGCGGTCGATCTTTTCACCTTCCGCGCGGCGCAGCAGGTCGCGATGATGGCAACCACGCTTGGCGGCCTCGACTGTCTGGTCTTCACCGGCGGCATCGGCGAGCACGCCAAGGAGATCCGCAGCGCGATCGGCGAACGTCTCGCATGGATGGGCGTGCGCATCGATGCCGCGGCGAATGAGGAGACACGTGAGCGGATCAGCGGTAGCGATAGCGCGGTCGATGTGCTCGTCATTGCAACCAATGAAGAGCTGACGATCGCGCGCCATTGCGCTGCGCTGCTGCAGCAAGGCCATCCCAACTGAAAGAACGTGTCAGTCTCGTAGCGTGGACAAAGCGACTTGTCCGCCGTTGCTCGAAGAGCGAAGGCGGAAGCGTGCCCACCACGTCTGTCAATGTGGCGTCGATGGTGGGCAGGGCGCAAGTGCGCCTTTGCCCACCTACGATTCCTGACTCGTGTGGACAGAAGAGGGCACAATGACACGCACGAACTAATGCGTTCCCGACCATATCTGAAAACACCCGATCGCGACCTCGATCACGATCAGGACCACGACCGCGATCTCCAGGCGGAGCGAGCGCTGGGTGTCGATGATGTCGGTCAGCGCGTTGGCGGTCTCCGACACCGCGGTGAGCTTGCGCTCGAGCGTGTCGAGGCGTTCTTTCAGCTCGTACTCGTCCTCGAGGCGCGAATAGAGCCGGTCGAGCTCGGGCTTCTCCCAGAGCACGTCGGGCTTCTCGGCGATCGCGACGCGCCCGGCGACGCGCTGCTGCACCAGCAGTGCATTGCCGATCAGTTGCAGGATGCCCTTGCGACGGCGCGGCGTGCGTCCGTGCTCGGCGAGCTCCCGCGCAAACGGCTCGATCACATCGAAGACCGCGGCGACGCGGCGCTCGTCGCGCGCGAGCGACGTACTCTTGGCGAGCGCGTCCGCAACAAGCAGCAGCCGGTCGTCGGAGAACTTTGCGAGGCAGATCGGCCCGCCCGGCTGGATCGCTTCAGTGCTTTCATCCTTGCAGAGCTGTGCCTGCGCAATCTCTTCCTCATACGGGCTGAGCTCGCCGATAACCCGCGGCTTCAGGCTGTCGATCAGCACTTTCTCCTCGGACGGGAGCAGCCCGATCAGCACCACGACGCCGTAACGAAAGATCACGGCGAGGCCGGCATGGACACGGAAGGCGGCGGGCGTCGACGAGACCAGCGTGCCGATCTCGAGACCGGCGGCGTTGATGCGATCGCCCAGCATCAGCGCGCGGATCCGCAAGGTCGGCGCAGCCTCCGGCTTCGGCGATGTCGAGGCCGTGCCAACAGCGAGTTGATCGGCGTTCACAGGAAGCCTCCGCCGCCACCAAAGTCACACATGTCCCGTTCGAACCTTTCTTGCAGGGCGCCCCGTCCCTGCAGGAGCCAACTACCCGCGCGCCGCGCAATGTCGCCGTAAAACTCCAGGTCAATCCCCCCGGGACGAGCTTGTGCCGAAACATTCGGCAACATCGCCAACCCGCGCGTGACACATTTGGCTGCGAGGACTGGCTGCAGTTTACCATCGCACGCCGAAGCGCGGCCGGAAAGTTGCACTCGGCAACGCCACGTGTTTATGACAACATCATAACAAGCTACGCTTCTCCCGAAGTGCAGACATTGAAGCCTCAATCATGCTGAGCGTCATCATTCCGACCGAAGGCGTCGAGCAGACCGCGGTGGCGACTCTGGCCGCGCTGGTCCCCGGGGCCGCCGCCGGCGTCATCCGCGAGGTGCTTCTGGTCGACGGCACCCGCAACGGCGTCATCGAGCGGGTTGCCGACGTCGCAGGCTGCCGTTTCGTCGGCTTCGAGGGATCCTCGCAAGGCGCCGCGCTCGCGGCCGGCGCGCTCCAGGCCCGCTCGCCGTGGCTGATGTTCCTGCCCGCAGGCGCCGTGCTCGAAACCGGCTGGATCGAGGAAACCACCCAGTTCATCCAGGCCGTCGCGACCAGCGGACGGGACCGTGCTGCCGTGTTCCGCTATGCACGCTCGCCTTACGCCGATACCGGATTGCGCGACATCCTCCGGGCCGTGGTGCGCAGGGTGATCGGCCCGCTCGGCGATCAGGGCCTTTTGATTGCGCGTGATCATTACGACCGGATCGGCGGCTACCCGCCGCAGGCCCGCCGTTCCGAGGCACGGCTGCTCCGGCGGCTCGGCCGCTCGTCCCGGACCGTGCTGCGCAGCCAGATCGTCATGGTCGGCTGAAGTCACCTGATACTTGCCAAAGTCAAATAATTAATTGACAATGGCAAATATTGAGGTGCCGTCATGCCATCAAGCTCTTCCCCATTACCCCTTGCAATCGAGCAGGTCGCCGACGATCGCATCGCAGCGGTCCGCGCCTTCAACCGCTTCTATACCCGCAAGCTCGGTGTGCTCGACCAGCATCTTGGGAAGAGCCCGTTCTCGCTCAGCGAGGCCCGCGTGCTCTACGAACTCGCGCATCGCGACGAGCTGGCGGCAAAGGAGATCGGAATCGAGCTTGGCCTCGATCCCGGCTATCTCAGCCGCATCGTGCAGAGCTTCGACGAAAAGGGGCTGATCACGCGCAGGCCCCTGCCCGCAGATCGCCGGCAATACCAGCTCAGCCTCACCGCCAAGGGCCGCCAGACCTACGCCAAGCTGAACCTGAGCTCGCAAAACGAGGTCGCCGCAATGCTGGCTCAGCTTTCGGCCAGCGATGCAACGCGGCTCACGCAGGCCATGGCGACCATCGAGGCCCTACTGGAGCAACGTCGAACCCAGCCTGCGGCTTTCATGCTGCGCAGCCATCGCGTTGGCGACATGGGCTGGGTCATCTCCAAGCAGGCCGCCGCCTATGCCGCGGACTACAACTGGGACATCAGCTACGAAGCGCTGGTCGCCGAGATCTGCGCACAGTTCATCAAGAACTACGATGCCGCGCGCGAGCACTGCTGGATCGCGGAAGTGGGCGGCGAGCCCGTCGGCTCGATCTTTCTGGTCAAGGCCACCGACGAGATCGCCAAGCTGCGCCTGTTGCAGGTGGAGAAGAAAGCGCGCGGGCTCGGTGTCGGCCGTGCGCTGGTCGAGCAATGCCTCCAGGGCGCTCGCGAGCGGGGCTACGGCAAGATGACGCTGTGGACGCAGAGCATCCTGGTTGCCGCACGCGGCATCTATCAAAGCGCAGGCTTCAAGCTCGTGAAGCAAGAGAAGCACCACAGCTTCGGTGCCGATCTGGTCGGCGAGACCTGGGAGCGGGATCTGTAGCGCTGTCGCTACAAGTCAGGAATCGTAGGGTGGGCAAAGGCGCATGAGCGCCGTGCCCACGGCCCCTGCGTTGCGGACAGAGATCGTGGGCACGCTTCCGCCGTCGCTCTTCGAGCTATGGCGGACAAGTCGCTTTGCCCACCCTTGTACTGATGATGCGGAACCCCCCCGAGAACGATCCGCCCTTACACCGTCGCGCCTTGCGCCTTCGGCCTTCGCAGATGCTCGTCCAGCCGCGGCATGATCTCAACGAAATTGCACGGGCGCGTGCGGTAGTCGAGCTGAGTGGCAAGGATGCCGTCCCAGCCATCGCGGCAGGCGCCGGGCGAGCCCGGCAGGCAGAAGATGTAGGTCGCGCCCGCGACGCCGGCGGTGGCGCGGCTCTGGATCGTCGATGTCCCGATCTTGGCGTGGCTCAGCATGTGGAAGGCGATGGAAAAACCGTCCATGCGCTTCTCGAACAGCGGCTCGATCGCCTCCGGCGTGACGTCGCGTCCGGTGAAGCCGGTGCCGCCGGTCGTGATGACGACGTCGATGCCGCTATCTGCGATCCAGCGGCGAACGACGGCGCGGATCGCCTCGACATCGTCGGTGACGATCTCGCGCGCGGCGAGACGATGGCCGGCCGCAGCTAGGCGGTCGGCAAGCGTCTGGCCGGACTTGTCATCCGCGAGCGCACGGGTGTCGGACACGGTGAGCACCGCGATGTCGAGCGGGATGAACTGTTTTGCTTCGTCGATGGAGGCCATGATGCGTCTCTCGTGTCCCGGACTAGGTGCGGCGCAACAGCGCCGCGCCGCAGAGCCGGGACCCATTTAGAGGCTTGGGAGACCGGCGGTGTGGGCCCCGGCTCTGCAGCGCACCGCTGAAGTAGCGCTGCGCTGCGTCCGGGGCACGGCAGCGAGACTACTACGTCCCGCCGCCGAACGTGTTGCAGGCCTGGACCGTGCCCTGCTGGTAGCCGGTCATGAACCACTGCTTGCGTTGCGCCGCCGAGCCGTGGGTGAAGGAGTCAGGCACGACGCGTCCCGTGGCCTGGCGCTGCAGCGTATCGTCGCCGATCGCGCTCGCCGTGGTCAGCGCGGCGTCGATGTCGCCGGCTTCCAGGAAGTTCGGACGCTTCTTCGACTCGCGATTGACCCAGACGCCGGACAGGCAATCGGCCTGCAATTCCACCTTCACCTGGAGCGCGTTGGCCTCCGCCTTCGAGCCCGCCTGCTGCTGCAGCCGCGTCACGCGCGGAATGATGCCGAGGAGGTTCTGGATGTGATGGCCGGCTTCGTGCGCGATGATGTAGGCGGTGGTGAAGTTGCAGGCGGACTTGCCGGAGCAGCCGCGGAAGCGCGTCTCGACCTCGCGGAAGAACGAGGTGTCGAGGAAGATGGTACGATCCGGCGGACAATAGAACGGCCCCATCGCCGACTCTGCCCGGCCGCAGCGGCCGCCATTGGTGACGTTGCGGAACAGCACGACCTTCGGCCCGGTGTAGGACTGGCCCGAGGCCTGGAAGATCTCGCTCCAGCGGTCGTCGATCTCGCCGAGAATGCCGGAGATCATGCTGCCCATCTCGTCGGTCGGGGCACCGCGCTTGGCGGTCGAAGACGACTGGCGATCGGTCTGGTAGCTCGGCGCCTGGCCGCCGCCGGTGAGGATCTCGGCGCCGCCGATCAGGATGCGCGGATCGATGCCGAAGGCGTAGCCGACCAGGCCGAGCACGATGATGGTGCCGATGCCGAGCCCGCCGCCGCCCATCGGAAGGCCGAACCCGCCTCCGCCACCGCCGCCTCCACCATCGTCGCGACGATCCTCGATGTCGTCGCTGCGGCGGAAATCATCGTAGCGCATGGCGGGTTTCCCTCAGTCCTCGATTGGCATCATTTGGGCGCAGAAGCGCGAAAGCTCAACGCGCCACACACGTAAAATTTCCGTTGCTTTTATCAATATCCCGCTCGGCAATTATTGCCTAGTGCGACAGCATGCCGATGCCAGCAATTTTTTCCGAGGGTCGAGCAATTTTTTCCGAGAGAAATTTGGCGCCTTTTTAGAGCCATGATCGCTCCCGCAACGCGACGAAACGCGAAATACACTGCAAAACACGGCGAGTGCGCGCAGTGAACCGCACGCGGGGAGCGATGCGAGGCCTGCTCACGAAAGCGGCGGGTTAAGTCGATTTTTACTTTGCCGCTTCATTGTAACGGTCAGTCGGTTGTTTGGTCCCGCGTCGCCGACAGCGTCGCCTGAGTCAGAGTTCTTGAGTCATGGTAGTGTCGCGTCGCGGGGCGTCTGCAAGGGCGCCCCGCACAAATTTTGAGTCCGCTTCGCACAGCATCATCCTCGGTGATTGCGTCGCCGAGATGTCGAAGCTTCAGGCTGGTTCGGTCGACCTCGTGTTCGCCGATCCGCCCTACAATCTCCAGCTCAAGGGCGATCTCAAGCGCCCCGACGAATCCCATGTCGACGCCGTCGACGACGACTGGGACAAGTTCGATTCGTTCTCCGCCTATGACGATTTCACCCGCGCCTGGCTGCTTGCCGCCCGCCGCGCGATGAAGCCGTCGGCGACGATATGGGTGATCGGCTCCTATCACAACATCTTCCGCGTCGGCGCGATCATGCAGGACCTCGGCTTCTGGCTCCTGAACGACATCGTCTGGCGCAAGTCGAACCCGATGCCGAATTTCCGCGGCCGCCGCTTCACCAACGCGCACGAGACCATGATCTGGGCCGCGCGCGACGAAAAGGCCAAGGGCTACACGTTCAATTACGAGGCGCTGAAGGCCGCGAACGAGGACGTGCAGGCACGTTCCGACTGGCTGATCCCGCTTTGCACCGGCGAGGAGCGCCTCAAGGGCGCCGACGGCAAGAAAGTGCATCCGACGCAGAAGCCGGAAGGCCTGCTCGCGCGCGTGCTGCTGTCCTCGTCCAAGCCCGGCGATCTCGTGATCGATCCCTTCAACGGCACGGGCACCACCGGCGCCGTGGCCAAACGCCTCGGCCGCTCCTATATCGGTTTCGAGCGCGACAAGACGTATGCCAAGGCTGCCGAAGCCCGCATCGCCGCGGTCGAGCCGCTGCCGGAAGCAAGCCTTGCCCCGTTCATGACCGCGCGCGAAGCGCCGCGGGTCGCGTTCTCCGAACTGATCGAGCGCGGCATGATCATGCCCGGCACGAAGCTGTTCGACGCCAAGAAGAAGCTCGGCGCGCTGGTCCGTGCCGACGGCGCCATCATGTTCGGCGACAAGGTCGGCTCGATCCACCGCATCGGCGCGGTGGCGCAGGGCGCCCAGGCCTGCAACGGCTGGACCTTCTGGCACATCGAGACCAAGAAGGGCCTCAAGCTGATCGACGAGCTCCGCGCCGAAATCCGCGCCGGCATGGCGGCGGAGTGATCCTCTCCGCCGTCATTCCGGGGCTCGCGAAGCGAGAACCCGGAATCCACCCAACCACAGCACATGCGGCCCAATGGATTCCGGGCTCGCGCAAGAGGCGCGCCCCGGAATGACAGCAGTGGTGGTTGAAAGCCGCCCCCGCCAGGACTAGATTCGCCCGATCAGCCCCGTCCTGACGGTGGGCCCCATGCGACGACAGTCCGAGACATTGCTGCTGGTGCCGCTGCTGCCGATCTTCCTGCTCGGCATGTTTCCGATGTTCCTGATAGCCCTGCTCGGATTCTTCGGCCTCGCGCTGTTCGGCGTGCTCGTGATCTCTGTCGGGCTCGCCAGCAGCAACGAGGCGCACGACAATTTCAATCACGACGTCATCGTTCACGGCTACGCGCGCGGATCGGAGCGCGCGGCGCGGGCCTCCGACATGCATCTGGCCACGCGGCTCGGGCTGCGGCTGGAAGCGGTCGGCGCCGCGATGGTCGTTACGGCGGCAATCGGCCTTTGTTACGCCGGCTGATCTGCGTGGCGCGCAGATACCGCCCGGCAAACTCGCCGGTTGCCCTCCCGCAACGGGTTCGGGCAAGACAGGCCGCACGGCAATGACGCTGCGTCCGCGCCTTGCAAAAACACTGGGGAGATCGATGCTCAAATTCTATTTCAACGGATCGCCGAACCCGACCAAGGTCGCGCTTTATCTGGAGGAGTCCGACCTGCCCTTCGAGCCGGTGAAGATCGACACCCGCAAAGGCGAGCAGTTCACGGCCGAATTCCTCGAGATCAATCCGAATGCCAAGGTCCCGGCGATCGACGATGACGGCACCATCGTGTTCGACAGCAACGCCATCCTGCTCTATCTCGCCGAGAAGACCGGCAAGTTCCTGCCCGCCGCGAGCGTGCGCGGCGAGACGCTGTCATGGCTGATGTTCATCGCAACCGGCGTCGGGCCGTATTCGGGTCAGGCCGTGCACTTCAAGCATTTTGCGCCAAAGGACCAGAACCACGATTACGCCCATAACCGCTACCAGTACGAGACGGATCGCCACTACAAGGTTCTCGACGGTCACCTCAAAGGGCGCGGCTACATGGTTGGCGACAGCTATTCCATCGTCGACATGGCGCTGTGGGGCTGGGCGCGGATGCTGCCGTTCAAGCTCGGCAACGACGCCTTCGCGCGCTACCCCAACGTGAAGCGGCTGGTCGACGAGATCTCGGCGCGGCCGGCGGCGGCACGCGCGATCGCGCTGAAGGACAAGTTCAGCTTCAAGGCCGAGATGGACGACGAGGCACGCGCCAACATGTTCAAGCACATGGCGACCAAGGTCGCCTGATCGCACCGCGCCGTTCTTTTTCAGGCCACGCGCATGCGCGTGGCCTTTTGCGTTTGAGATTCAGGCGGCGTGGACCGAGTTCAGGAACTTGGCCACTTCGAGCTTGAGGCGGTTGCTGTCGGCCGACAGCGAGCGCGCCGCCGACAGCACCTGCGATGAGGCCGATCCGGTTTCGGAGGCGCCACGCTGCACGTCGCCGATGTTGGACGACACCCTCTGCGTGCCATGGGCCGCCTGCTGGACGTTGCGGGAAATCTCCTGCGTCGCCGCGCCCTGCTGCTCCACGGCGGCCGCGACCGTCGACGAAATCTCCGACAGCCGCTCGATGGTGCCGCTGATCTCCCTGATCGAGCCGACAGATTCCTCCGTCGCGGCCTGGATGCCGGAGACCTGCTGGGCGATCTCGCCGGTGGCCTTCGCCGTCTGCTCGGCGAGCGCCTTGACCTCGGAGGCGACCACGGCAAAGCCGCGGCCGGCTTCACCCGCGCGCGCCGCCTCGATGGTGGCGTTCAGCGCCAGGAGGTTGGTCTGGCCGGCGATGGTGCTGATCAGCTCGACCACGTCGCCGATCCGCGCGGCGGCCTTGGAGAGCGCGCCGACGCGGTCATTGGTCCTGCTCGCCTGACCGACGGCCTCGACCGCGATACGGGCGGATTCCTGCACCTGGCGGGCGATCTCCGACACCGAGGAGGAGAGCTCCTCGGTCGCCGAGGCAACCGCCTGCACATTGGCCGAGGCCTCCTGCGAGGCGCTGGCGACCTCCGTTGACAGGTCCTGGGCCCGCGAGGCGGTCGTGGTCAAGGTGCCGGCGGAGGCTTCGAGCTCGTTCGATGCCGACGACACGGTGTTCACGATCTCGCCGACCGCCTGCTCGAACTGATCGGCGAGCCTGACCATGTCCTTTTTGCGGCTTTCCGCCTGCCGCGCCTCGACCTCGGTCTGCTCGGCGCGCAGTCGCTCGGTCTCGACCATATTGTCCTTGAACACCTGGATCGCCTTGGCCATGTCGCCGATCTCGTCGGCCTTGCCGCGGCCGGGGATCTCGACCTCGAGATTGCCGCCCGCGATCAGCCCCATCGCGCGCGTCATCGAGGCCAGCGGACCGACGATGCCGCGGGCGATCAGGAAGGCGACGATGCAGCCGAACAGGACGGCGAGGCCACCGGCGATCTCCTGAATGGTCGTGGTGCCCGCGATCACGGCTTCGGCGGTCGTACGCGATTCCTGATAGTCCTTCTTCAGGGTCGCTTCCGCGGCCTTGAGCCTGCCGACGCTGTCGACGATGAGGGGCGCGAGGCTCTTGTGGTAGATCTCGTCGGCCTGAAGCATCGCGGCGGAGGTCGTCTCGAACGCCGATTTGTAGATTCCGAGCGAGGTCTTCACCGGCGCGAGCGTGGAGCGCAATTCCGCCGCCTGCGGGCTCTTTTCGAGAGCCGCGAGCCGCTGCGCCGCCCTATCTACGCTCGCCCTGAAATTCGCGGGTCCCTGCGCGTCGCGCAGCGCCAGGAAACGCCAGTTCGCGACCCGAACAAGGAGGATCCTGGATTCGAGGTCGGCGACGAGGGCCGCGGTGTCTTCGTCGACGGCGGCGCGCGCCGCATCGACCAGCTTGCCCATCTTGACGGCCAGCTCCTCGCCGCTCGGCAGCAACGTCGCCTTGCCCGTTCTCGCCTCGTTGACGGCGTCGCCGAGATTGTCACGCAGGCGTCGCATCTTGGCAATGTCGTCGATGAGGCCGTTGTAGAGCGCTCGTCGATCCTCCGAGAGCGTCCCCTTGGCGCCGACCCGCAACAGCTCGGTCGCCGCGGTTTCCCGCTCTTGCGCCTCCTTCATCGCGGGCTCGTTGGCGTCGTAGACGTAACGCAGATTGGCCCGCTGGATCGCCTGAAGCTGGGTCGATATCTCCAAAACCCGCGCCGTGCTGTCCGAAAGTGCGGATTGTCTTGCGACCTGATCCTGCACCGCCCGCAAATTCCAGACGGCAACCACCGCCATCACGAGACCAACCACCACCAAGGCCATGAAGCCTGCGTACAGGCGTCCCCTGATCCGCAAACGAAACTTCGGCATTCCCACTGTCCACCCAGATGCATTTCACTTCGAGCGGCCGAACAATTTCACGACCACCCTGGCAGCCGCGCGTCTTTGCGACCCACGCTGCACTGCGACACAATGGGGGACACTCGTTAATTGAACCTTCAAATTTTTCGCGCGATCTGGATCTGCGGGCGCGAAAACTGCTGCTTTTGTCAGCAGCTATGCAAAGTTCGCGTACGAATCCCGAGCGGGATGCGCAGAGCTGCATGCGTTCACAGGACGAACGACTATTGGGCGCCAGCCTGCTGCAATTTGCCGAGCGCGTGCTCGACCACTTCCAGCGTGTACGGCTTCTGAACCACCGGCGCCGAGGCCAGATCCACCGGAAGCGGCGCGCGCTCGCCATAGCCGGTTGCGAAGATGAAGGGCACGCCGATCTCCTTCAGCTTCTGCGCCACCTTGATGCTGCTCTCGCTGCCGAGGTTGAGATCGAGCAGGGCAAAGCTCGGCCGGGTCCGCTCGATCGAGCGCAGCGCCTGGTCGACGGTCGCGGCGGTGTCGACATGACGCGCGCCGAGATCGAGCAGGATGACCTCCGCCGCCATTGCGATGATCAGATTGTCCTCGACGATCAGCGCGGTCTCGGAGATCCGGGGTCGGCTGGACTGCTGTTCCTCAAGACGCATGGCGGCTCCTGCTATCGACGGCACCAGCTCGACGAAATTGGGGGGAATGACGAACGTCGCCTGCACGCCCAGAAGGTCGAAGCGGATTTCGGCATCGCCCTTGAGATCGAACGGCACCGAGCGCTCGATGATCGTGGTGCCGAAGCCACGCCGCGACGGTGGCTGCACCGGTGGGCCGCCGCTTTCCTTCCATTCGATCACGAGGCTCGACGAGGGATCGAGGCGCCAGACTACCTCCACGCTGCCGGTGGAATCGGCGAGCGCGCCGTATTTGGCGGAATTGGTCATCATCTCGTGGACAACGAGGGCCAGCGTGGCGAACGCCTTGGGATCGAGCGCGACGTCCGGCCCGCCCATCTTCACCCGGCCTGCGCGCGCCCCCAGATAGGCGCCGGCTTCGGATTCGAGGAGGGTCCGCAGCGCCACCGGCGCCCAGTTCAGGTTGGTGATCTGGTCATGGGCGCGGGCCAGCGCCTGGATGCGACCGCCGAGAACGCTCGCAAACTCCTCCACGCTCATCGCCGTGTCCTTGCTCTGCGCCACCAGCGCGCGGACCAGGCTCAGGATGTTGCGGACGCGGTGATTGAGCTCGGCGATCATCAGCTCCTGCCGCTCCTGCGCGCCGCGGCGCTCGCGCGCGGCGAGGTCGGACAATTGCAGGATCACTTCCAGCAGTGTGACGCGCAGACTCTCGGCGATGCGGATGTCCGCTGCCGACCACGGTTTCGACTGGCCCGCCACGGTCTCCTGCCAGAGCTCGAAGCTCTTGCGCGGCGTCAGGCGCGGCCCGTTCGGACCTTCGTCATAGATCTTGTCGGGAGCGCCGGCCCAGTTCACCGCCCGCGTGACCTCGCGCCGGAAGAAGATCAGGCAGTCGCGCGGGGTCCGTGAGATCGGAATGGCGAGAAAACCCGCCGCGCGGTCGCGAAAAGCCTGGCCAGCGGCATAGACCTTGGCGATCTCGGCGCTGGCGAAGATCCGGCCCGGCGAGGTCCGGTTGATGAAGGCGACGAGGTCCTTCACCTCGTCTTCGGTCGGCGTGTCTCCCTCGAGCGCGATCTTGTTTTCGGACCAGACCGCGACGCCGTCGCAGTCGATCATCTTGCGGTAATCGCCGAGAAAGTCGACGATCGCGCGGCGGCTGTGGTCGTGCGAAGCAGCGATCTCGATCAAGCGCTCCTGGACCTGGTGGGCCCGCGCCTCATAGGCGACATCGCCCTCGCGCTCGCGTCCCTCGACGATCCAGGAAAACATCTGCCCGAACAGCTCGGAGGCCGTACGCTTGTCGAACGAAATGTACCGCGGCGAATAATGATGACAGGCGAACAGACCCCACAGCTTGCCATCGCGCAGGATCGATACCGACATCGAGGCGGCCACCCCCATGTTGCGCAGATATTCGATATGGATCGGCGAGACCGAGCGCAGCACGCTCATCGAAAGGTCGAGCAATCCCGCATTGTGCGTGGCGGTCGACATCAGGGCAGCCGACCTGGCGTTGACGTCGGCAATGATGCGCAGCCAGTTGCGCTGGTAGAGGGCGCGCGCCTGCCTTGGGATATCCGATGCAGGATAACGCAGGCCGAGGAAGGATTCGAGCCCTGCTTCCGCGGTCTCGGCGATCACCTCGCCCGATCCGTCCGGGTGAAACTGGTAGACCATGACGCGATCGAATCCGGTCAGCACCTTGAGCTGACGCGCGGCCTCCCGCGCGAGCTCGGTCATGCCGCGCGTCTTGCGGATCCGTTCGAGCATCAGGCGGACGAGCTCGCCGGAATTGACGCCGGGCTCGTGGACGCTCGGCTCCGCCTCGACGATGAGGTAGACGCCGGAGAAATGGATCGAGAGATCGTAAAGCGGTTTGCCGGCCTGGAGCTCGACGCCGAACAGGCGCTCGGTCGCATCCGGCCCACTCAAATAGTCGACGCGACCGCGGATGGTCTCGACAGCGGCTTCGGAGATGGCGCTCGTCAACGGCTGCTGGAGCAGATCGGCGACGTCGCTTCCGAGAAAGCTGCCGACATTGTCCGAGGCCATGCAGATCGTGAAATCCGAGAGCACAGCGAGCATGAAGCCAAACGGCTGCACGCTGCCGGGAATGTGGATCGGCTCGCGATCGCAATTGGTGAGATTGACCGCCTCGTTCATGCCCGCTCCGCCGCCCGCTCGAACGCGGCGAAGGCAACCCGCGCCGCCGCGATCACCTCGACCTCGTCGCAGGCCTCTTCGCCTTGAAGCTTCGACAGGAAACTCTGCCACAGGCGCTTGCCGGCACCATGGCTGAGATAGCTGGTGGCCTCCGTCATGCGCAGGTCGGCGGCCTCCGCGACCTCTTTCAGCAGGAATCTTGCCCCGAGCCGAGAGCCCTCCAGCACGTACATCGTACCGAGCATGCCGCTGGGCGTCAGCGGCGGCACGGATACGGTGGATTGCGCGGCGCTGCCGAGCCGCCCGAGATCAGCCGCGATCGCGGCACTGCGCGACCGCTCCGGCCAGTCCGGAAATATCCTGGCGACGCCTGCCGCGACGAGCGCGGCCTCGAGCGGAAGAAGCGCGCCGGCGCTGGCTTGAAGAAAGCGGCGATAGCCCGCCAAGACGGTGAGATCGAACGACGAAAGTTGCGCATCGAGCTCCCGGTGCGCAGCCGCAGTCGCATCTCTCAGTCGCTCACGAAGTCCAGGGAAGCCAGGGTTCACCTGTGTCGAGACGTCCGAAACCCCAGCCAGCATGAAATTCCCACACGCGCGCAATGCCGGGGGCGCGATTGCCCCGGAAGCGAAGGAAACGCCGGCGGAATCCGAAGGTTCCGCCGGCACTGGAATATCTGGAGAGGCGCGGGCCGTACCCTCGACTCTTTATTTATTTCCGCCGGCGGGGCCTGTGGAGCTCGTACGCGATCTCCGCCCTGGTCATCCCGCAGTCCAGAAGCTCCCGCTCGCTCATGGCGGCGAGTTGATCCCGGGCCCGGGACCGTTCGCGCCTGATACGGACCGTTTCGACCAGCGCCCGCCACGCCCGCACGACCATCGCCGGCTCCGCCCGATGAAACCCGCCGGCGGACGCGACGCGCAATCCACTCAGCTCCCAGCCCTCACCGGCGCCTGCGGAAAAGAACCGAGCGCCCGCTCGGTCAGGATCGAGTCGCAGTACTCGCGTATCTCCTTGATCTTGCCGTCCTCGAGACGAAACACCAGGCAATAGTCATTGTCGTAGCGCACGCCTTCGGGCGTGACGTTGTCGCCCTTTGCCTCCACGACGACCACATCGCCGTCGGCGATGAAGCGGTGAGCGACCGTGCGCGTGCGGTCGCGCAGGCGGGTGCGCACATAGCCGTGCAAATCGTTGAGGATCGACTCCTTGCCTGAGAAGGTGCGCGACCAGGAATACTGGCCGGTCACGACCCATTTGGCGTCTTCGGCAAGGCTTGCAGCGAACAGGGCTCGATCGCGCGCGTTCGGATCGGGATTGGCGGCGGCGGCGAAAATATCCTGCATCAGTTTCTTGTTGGCGATCGCATTCATGGCGGCATCTCCGTTTGGTGGGAACGCGGAGATGATCGCCGCAGCATCAGAATTCTTCAAATCGATAGAGAATATGATATCTATTCGCCTGATGAATTTGAATTCGCTTGACCTCAACCTGCTGACCGCGCTCGACGCCCTGCTGCGCGAGGCCAGCGTGAGCCGCGCCGCGCTGCGGATGGGCCTGTCGCAGCCGGCGGCCAGCCACGCGCTACAGCGCCTGCGCGACATTCTCGGCGATCCGCTGCTGGTGCGCACGGGCGCGCGGATGGAGCTGACGCCGCGGGCGCAGGCCCTGCGCGCGCCGCTGGCGCAGGCGCTCGATCAGGTACGCGGGCTGTTCGTGCCTGATGACTTCGACGCCGCACGCAGCGAGCGGCAATTCCGCCTGATGATGCCGGATCTCGCAGTCGAACTGCTGATGCCGCCGCTGATGGAGAAGGTGACGCGGGCCGCGCCCAACGTCCGCATCGACATCGTGCCATGGCGGGGATCGGCGATTTTCCACGCCGAGTTCGCCCGCACCATCGACCTCGTGATCTCGATCGGCAACGCCTTCAAGGGCTTTCACCGCCAGCTGCTCTACGTCGACAGCGACGCGCTGGCGGTGCGGCGCGGCCACCCCTTGGCGGCGAAGCTGAAGCGGCGCGAGACGTTCCTGGGCGCGCGCCATGTCGGCGTGATCATCCGAGGCAGCAACGAGGATCTGATCGACACCTGGCTGCGCGCCAAGGGCATCGAGCGGCACATCTCGCTGGTCGTGTCAGGCTATCTCGAAGCGCTGCACGTCGCTGCCCGCACCGATCTCGTCGCCTTCGTGCCGCGCCGGCTGATCGCGGCACTGTCAAAACAGCTCGGCCTCGTCACCGTGACGCCACCGCTCGACCCCGGGATCGACGAGCAGTTCATGTTCTACCCGACCCGCGCCCAGATGGACCCCGGCTCGATCTGGCTGCGCCGACTGATGCTGCAGACGGGGCGGGAGCTGGAGAAGCGGAAGGCTGGGTAGGATGCTGCTTCACCAAACACGGTGTCGTCCCGGACAAGCGCAGCGAAGCGGAGCGCCGATCCGGGACCCATAACCACAGGATGCGGTTTGGCGAAGACTGCTCGTTCGGGATTGCTACCGATCGCAATCGATAGATTCCGCGGTATGGGTCCCGGGTCTGCGCTTGCGCTTGCCCGGGACGACACCGCGTATTTGTCACGCCTTCTGCGCGTCCATCACCTTGCGCACAGCGGGGCGGTCAGACATCCGCTTGAAATGCTCGGCGATCTTCGGGGTCGCGTTGATGTCGACGCTGTCGCCTTCGAGCCAGGTCGAGAGGGTGTAGAGATACGGATCGCAGATCGTGAACTGATCGCCCATCACCCAGGGCCCCCGAAACATCTTCTGCTCGATCAGGGCGAAGCAGGCGGCCATGGTCTTCGGGACCATCGCCTTCATGTCGGCGAACGAGCTCTCCTGCGTCGCCCAGCGCGGACCGCGCATCTTGTGGGCATGATTGATGTGCACGGTCGAGCAGAGGTAGGAGTTGAACGACTGCACCTGGGCGAAGTCGAAGGGATCATCGAGCGGCGCGAGCTTCGCCTTGGGGAAGGTCTGCGCGAGATAGGCCAGCATCGCCGGCGTCTCGGTGAGGATGCCGCGATCCGTCACCAGCGCCGGCACACGCCCCTTCGGGTTGATCTTGAGATAGTCCGGGCTGTTCTGCTGGTTGTCCTTGAAGCTCAGCCGCTCGGCCGCGTAGTCGGCGCCGGCCTCCTCCAGGGTGATGTAGGTGGCGAGCGCGCAGGTGCCGGTGGCGTAGTAGAGCTTGAGCATGTCGGACCTCATGGGAAAGCCCGAGGTTAACGGCCCTCCGCCGCCCCGTCCATAGGGGACCTCTTCGCAGT
This sequence comes from Bradyrhizobium sp. TM102, assembly GCF_009176685.1. Lineage (NCBI taxonomy): Bacteria > Pseudomonadati > Pseudomonadota > Alphaproteobacteria > Hyphomicrobiales > Nitrobacteraceae > Bradyrhizobium > Bradyrhizobium sp. TM102. The sequence goes on from NZ_AP021855.1 coordinate 6,290,079, forward strand.
TGCCCACCGCCGCCCGGCTGTGCGAAGACGCCGTCAATCGGAGGGGGATTTTGTCATGACCGTACTCATCGCCGGTGGCGGCATCGGCGGGCTGACGCTTGCGCTCAGCCTGCACCAGATCGGCGTTCCCGCAAAAGTCTTCGAAAGCGTCGCGGAACTGAAGCCGCTCGGCGTCGGCATCAACGTGCTGCCGCATGCGGTGCGCGAGCTGATCGAGCTCGGGCTGATGGACAGACTGGACGCCAGCGGGGTGCGGACGCGCGAGCTCGCCTATTTCTCCAAGCACGGCAAGCCGATCTGGAGCGAGCCTCGCGGGCTGGAGGCCGGCTACAAATGGCCGCAATTCTCGATCCATCGCGGCACGCTGCAAGAGCTCCTGCTCGACACCGCGATCGAGCGGCTCGGCCGCGACAACATCCTCACCAGCCACCATCTGACCGGCTGGACCGAGACGGCAGATGGCGTGCGCGCCGACTTCATCGACCGGGCAACCGGCAAGGCCGCCGGGACTTACGACGGCGCGATCCTGATCGCCGCCGACGGCATCCATTCCGCCGCGCGCGAAAAGCTGTATCCCAATGAAGGTCCGCCGATCTGGAACGGCCGCATCCTCTGGCGCGGCGTCACGCCTTCCAAGGCCTTCCTGACCGGCCGCACCATGATCATGGCCGGCCATGAGATCCTGAAATTCGTCTGCTATCCGATCAGCAAGGCGCCGGACGCGGCGGGCAACCATCTGATCAACTGGGTCGCCGAGCGCCACATGCCGCCGACCTATCAGTGGCGGCGCGAGGACTATAACCGCACCGCGCGGCTGGAGGAGTTCCTGCCCTGGTTCGAGAGCTGGCAGTTCGACTGGCTTGACGTGCCCGGCCTGATCAAGAACTGCCCGCACGCCTATGAATATCCGCTGGTCGACCGCGATCCGGTCTCGCAATGGACCTTCGGCAAGGTCACGCTAATGGGCGATGCCGCGCATCCGATGTACCCGATCGGCTCGAACGGCGCCTCGCAGGCCATCCTCGATGCCCGCACCATCACCCGCGAGATTCTCGCGCATGGACCGACGACCGCGGCGCTGCTCGCCTATGAGGCCGAGCGCCGCCCCGCGACCACCGACCTCGTCCTGCTCAACCGCAAGAACGGACCCGAGCAGGTCATGCAACTGGTCGAAGAGCGCGCGCCCGACGGCTTTGAGGTCGTCACCGACGTGCTGTCGCAGAAGGAACTGGAAGACATCGCCGCCAACTACAAGCGCGTTGCGGGCTTCCAGGTCGAGGCGCTGAACGCGAAGCCGCCGATCGTTAGTGGAGATGCGAAGCGAGCGAGCGCCTGAAGGCGGGGCGGTAAGAGTTGTCCAACCGCCCCGCCTCCGTCACGGCCCATCAATATCCATACTGTCCGGAACACACCCAATTGCCGTAGGCATCGTAGCAACGGTTGTTGTAGTAGCCGTATGCACCAGCCGCCGCCGCTCCGATTCCTACTGCCGCGGCTCCGTATGCCGCTCCCCGGTAGACGCCTCTACGCGCCGCAGTACGTGCGACGGGGTACCCTGCTATCGGCCGGGAGACGTGAGCGCGGCCGCCGTAGCGACCAGCGTGAACGGCACCGCCTCTGTAATGCGCGCCTCCTCCGTGAAATCCCCCTCCCCGATAGGCACCACCTCCTCCGCGGCCGCCGCGGGCGAGTGCGTCATCGGGAACAAGGCTTGCGCCGACAAGAGCGGCTGCGGCCAAGCCAACCAGAGCATATCGAAACATGGGCGTCCTCCCGTCATTGGAGTGCCGGTTCTATCCGCAGGGTGATGCCGTCAACGGGACAGGCACTTGCCCCCATCATTTGGCGCGCCGTGCACGTCCAATTGACCTAGATCAACGCCTGTCTGTTTCAAAGACCCGGGATGGTCCAGCACTTTCAGGCCGAGGCTGAAGACCATGAGCGGCCGCAACCGCCCGCTGGTGCGCTTCGATCTAAGCCAATCCTTGGATGCGAGAGAAATTTGTTCATTCGATAGACGCGAATAACCGAGGCTGCGATCATGAAGTTCCGGGCGGGGTTGCTTGCGGCGGCTATTTTGCTGGCCGAAATGCACGCAAGTCATGCGGCGATACGGATCGCCGGCGATCGTGGCGGGCTAATCGACACCTATGTTGACAGATATGAACGCCTGCGCACTTCCGGAGAGACCGTCATCATCGATGGACTTTGTGCCTCATCGTGCACCATCGTTCTCGGTGCAGTTGCCGCTGACAAAATCTGTGTGACCTCGAAGGCCGCTCTCGGCTTCCACGCTGCTTGGGATTTCGGTCGGAAGGGAAGGACGATTACCGACCCTGACGCCACCAATTACCTATACTCCATGTATCCCGGGCCGGTGCAGCGTTGGATCGCGGCGCGCGGCGGGTTGAGGCCGCAACTCATCTTGCTGCGCGGCAAAGCACTTCGGGCGCTGTATAAGCCTTGCGCGCAGCACTCCGCGACACGGCCCCGACGGTAACGACTACCGCACCACCCTTGCCGCTTCCAGCAACCGCTCGGTCGCGCTTGCCGTTGCCAGCACCGTGCCGTTCTCCGCCATCAGCTTGGCCTCGACGAACGCAATCGTCTTGCCGAGCTGCGTCACCGTCGCCTCCCCGATGATCGGACCGGGCTTGGCGGGGCTGAGGAAATTCACGGTCATGCTGATGGTGGTGGTATAGAGCCGGCCCTCGCTCATCACCAGCACGGCCGGGCCCATGGTGTCGTCGAGCATGGCCGAGAGCATGCCGCCCTGGATGAAGCCCGCGGGATTGCAGAACTCCGGCTTGCCCTCGAAGCCGAGCTTGATCCAGCCCTCCTCGGGGCGGGCATCGAGCAGGCGCCATCCCAACAGCTCCGCACAGGGTGGCCTGGGAAAATTGTCGAGCGCGGTCTTGACCATTGGCAGCCTCCGTTTCGCACCCCGATAGCGTAGCGCTGCTGCCAGCGTGCTGTCAGGAGGACGAGCCCGCTGAAAGGTTGAGCGCGTGCGCAATGACCTTGCGCATGACATTGGGCAGCGCCTCGTCCGCAAGGGTGGCGAGCGGCACCCAGCGCATGCCCTCGGGCGCACGGGTGCGGGCTGCGGCCTTCGCCGTGTAGACCACCAGCTCCAGCGGAAAATGTGTGAAGACGTGGGTGACGACGCCCATTTTGCGCTGCCAGCGCGACAGCCCCTTCAGCGCCGGCGCCTGCAGCTTCGCCGCCGCGTCGTCCTGGCCGGCGAGCCAGTCCGAGCCGGGCACTTCGGTCATGCCGCCGAGCAGGCCCTTTTCGGGCCGGCCGCGGACCAGCAGATCCTCGCCGCGTGTGACGACGAAGGCCGCTCCGCGCCGCAACGTTCCGCTCTTCTTCGGCGCCTTGCGCGGAAAGGTCTCCTGCGTGCCTTGGAGGCGCGCCGTGCAATCCTCGTTCAGCGGACACAGCGAGCAGGCCGGCTTTTTCGGCGTGCAGATCGAAGCGCCGAGATCCATCAGCGCCTGCGCGCTGTCGCCGGCGCGGGAGTTTGCAAGCAGCGTCGCCGCTAGTTGCTGGATCAGAGGTTTCGCCTGCGGGAGCTGATCTTCAACTGCAAAGAGCCGCGACACCACGCGCTCGATATTGCCGTCGACCGGCATGGTGTGGCGATCGAAGGCGATCGCCGCGATCGCCGCCGCCGTGTACGGCCCGATGCCCGGCAGCGCACGCAGCCTCTCCTCGGTGTCGGGAAAGATGCCGCCATGCTCGCGCGTCACCGCGACCGCGCAGGCGTACAGGTTACGCGCGCGCGAGTAATAGCCTAGCCCGGCCCACATCCGCAGCACATCATCCTGCGAGGCCCGTCCGAGCGCAGTGACATCCGGCCAGCGCGCGACGAATTTTTCGAAATAGGGCCCGACCGCCTTCACCGTGGTCTGCTGCAGCATGATCTCCGACAGCCAGACGCGGTATGGGTCCGACGTCTCGCCGGGCGCGGCACGCCAGGGCAACCGGCGGCGGTGGCGGTCGTACCAAGCAAGCAACGCCACCGGGCGTGATGATGTCTCCGGCTGAGAAGGTTCCGGCTTCGGCTTACGGACGGATCTGGAACTCATTCCTGCACTGTAACGGCAATGCACCGGCCTCTCTACGTCATGCCCGCGCTCGTCGCGGGCATCCACGCCTTTCTTCGAGGGAAGAACGGGATGGCCGGGACATAGGCGAGCGGAAGCGACGCCGTCCTTCGGACGGCTAGGCCCGGCCATGACGCGCCGCGGGTCTGTGGCCCGCCCGCCGAAGTGCTATAAGGACCCATGTCCAAATTCCCTCCCAAACCCGGTCCGATCAGCGCCAAGCCGCTGGGCATCCTGCTCAACGACGTCTTTGCCGAGGCCTATGCCAAGCAGGGCTTTGCGGCGCGCGAGCTGGTGACGCGGTGGGCGCAGATTGCAGGTCCCGAGATCGCGGCCCATGCCGAGCCGCTGAAGATGCAATGGCCGCGCCCGGTGGAGGGCCAGCCGCAGGAGCCCGCGACCCTGGTGCTGCGGGTCGAGGGGCCGATGGCGCTGGAGATCCAGCATTCCGCGGACGTGATCCTGGAGCGCGTCAACCGCTTCTTCGGCTGGAGCGCGGTCGGCAAGCTCGCCTTCCGCCAGGCTCCACTGTCGCGCCCGCGTCGACCGGTCCGGCCCGGCCCGCCCGATCCCAAATCGGTGGCCAAGGTGGCGGAGAGCCTGGGCGATATCGAAGATGAACAACTGAAGACGGCGCTGGCGCGGCTGGGGGCCGCCATCAAGCGAAATTGAGCCTTATTTCGCGGCCAATCTGGACCCGTCTCTACCGCTCGCCATTGCCTCAAGCTACGTTTCAAGCTAGCGACAGGCCGCCCGGGCGGGAACCTCATAGACCCCCTGGGGCGACATTTTTGCCAATTCGGGAGCCGACCTTGATCATCACCCGCCGCGCCTTCACCACGATGCTGTCGCTGACCGGGCTTGCCGCGCTCGCCGGGCTGTCGCCGCTGCGGTTCATCTCGGAGGCCGCGGCTCAGTCCGCCGCCGACGTCACCAAGCCCGTGTCACTGCCCGACATGGCGCTCGGCCCGAACGATGCCGCCGTCACCATCACCGAATACGCCTCGATGACCTGCCCGCACTGTGCCGCCTTCAACGAGCAGGTGTTCCCGAAGATCAAGAAGGAATACATCGACACCGGCAAGGTGCGTTACATCTTCCGCGAGTTCCCGCTCGACATCAAAGCCGCCGCCGGCTCGATGCTGTCGCGCTGCATCGCCAATGGTGATGGGCCGAAATACTTCGCCGTCACCGACATGCTGTTTCGCCAGCAGAACGACTGGGTGGTGAAGAACACCACCGAGACCCTGACGCGGATCGGCAAGCAGGCCGGCCTCACCCAGCAGCAGGTCGAGGCCTGCCTGAAGGACCAGGCGCTGCTCGACAAGATCGCCGCCGACCAGAAATATGCCAGCGACGTTCTGAAGGTGGATTCGACGCCGACCTTCTTCATCAACGGCGAGAAGATCAAGGGTGAGGCCTCGTTCGAGGAATTCGCCAAGAAGATCAATCCGCTGCTGAAGAGCTGATTCGCTCGTCAAGATTCTGATTCGCATCTCGAAATCCGTATCTTTCCCGGCATAAATCCCTTGGGAAAAGCGGCTTTGGCCGGTTGCCCTCGCGGGGCACCGCGGCCATTGTCCAGCCGCATGAGGCGCCTCGCGCGACTCACCCGGATAGCGACACTGTCTTCCATGGTAGTGTCCCGGCAGGGGGATTCGCGCCTGCCAACAGAGATGCGTGCTTATGAAAATCACCCGCCTGCGCCTTCACGGTTTCAAGTCCTTCGTTGAGCCCACGGACTTCGTCATCGAGCCCGGCCTGACCGGCGTGGTTGGCCCCAACGGCTGCGGCAAGTCGAATCTCGTCGAAGCGCTGCGCTGGGCGATGGGTGAGACCTCGTACAAGTCGCTGCGCGCCGCCGACATGGACGCGGTGATCTTCGCAGGCTCCGGCAACCGTCCCGCGCGCAACCACGCCGAAGTGACGATGACGATCGACAATGCCGATCGCACCGCGCCGGCGGCGATGAACGACAGCCAGCTGCTCGAAATCTCCCGCCGCATCGAGCGCGAGGCGGGGTCGGTCTATCGCATCAACGGCCGCGACGTGCGCGCCCGCGACGTGCAGATCCTGTTTGCGGATGCCGCCACCGGCGCGCGTTCGCCGGCTCTCGTCCACCAAGGCAAGATCGGCGAGATCATCCAGGCCAAGCCCGAGCAGCGCCGTCGCGTGCTGGAAGACGCTGCCGGCGTCGCCGGTCTGCACGCCCGCCGCCACGAGGCCGAGCTGCGGCTGAAGGCGGCCGAAACCAACCTCACCCGCGTCGAGGACGTGATCGGCCAGCTCGCAGGACAAATGGAAGGCCTGAAGAAGCAGGCCCGCCAGGCCGTGCGCTACCGCGAGGTCGCGGCCAAGGTCCGCAAGGCCGAAGCAACCCTGTTCCACCTGCGCTGGGTCGGCGCGCATGCCGACGTCAACGAATCCGGCCAGACCCACGATCTCGCGGTGCGCGAGATGGCCGAGCGCACCCAGCACCAGGCCGAAGCCGCCCGCATCCAGGCGATCCGCGCCGCCGAAATGCCGGCGCTACGCGATGCCGAGGCGCGCGCCGCCGCAGGCTTGCAGCGCCTGACCAATGCTCGCGAGCTGCTCGACCGCGAGGAGGAGCGCGCCAAGGAGCGCGTCGCCGAGCTCGAGCGCCGCCTTGCCCAGTTCGAAGGCGATATCTCCCGCGCCCAGCAGCAGACCATGGACGCCGACGTCGCGCTGCAGCGGCTCGACACCGAAGATTCCGAGCTGAAGGAAGAGATCAAGTCGCGCGTCGAGAAGCGCTCCGGTGTCGACGAGCGCGTCGGCGAAGCCGAGGCGGTGTTGACCGAAACCGAACAGCAGTTCGCGGAGCTCACCACAGCGCTGGCCGACCTCACCGCCAAGCGCAACCAGCTCGAAGCCAACGTCCGCACCCACCGCGACAAGCTGGCCCGGCTCGACCAGGAGATCGCGAACGTCGCTGCGGAAGAGCAGAAGCTTGCCGCCGAGACTGGCGGCTTTGGCGATCTCGACGAGCTGACCGCGACGGTCGAGACCGCGGAGCAGACGCTGGCCGCCTCGGAAGCCGCGGCGCAAGCGAGCGAAGCCGCCCACGTCGCGGCACGCCAGACGCTGGAATCCTCGCGCTCGCCGCTGGTCGAGGCCGACAAGCGCGCACAGCGGCTCGAAACCGAGGCGCGCACGATCTCCAAGATCCTCAACGGCGAGACCAAGAATCTGTGGCCGCCGATCATCGACGGCATCACCGTCGACAAGGGCTTTGAAAAGGCCATCGGCGCCGCGCTCGGCGACGATCTCGATGCCCCGATCGACCCGTCGGCGCCGATGCGCTGGACCAATGTCGGACACACCGACGGCGATCCGGAGCTGCCGGAAGGCGCCGTGCCGCTCGCCAATCATGTGCAGGCGCCGGCCGAGCTGACGCGCCGTCTGGCCCAGATCGGCGTGGTTCCGCGCGAGCGCGGTGCCGAGCTGGTCTCGCAGCTCAAGACCGGCCAGCGGCTGGTCTCGCCCGAGGGCGACGTCTGGCGCTGGGACGGCTTTGTCGCGGCGGCGCATGCGCCGACCGGTGCAGCCCGCCGCCTCGCCGAGCGCGCCCGTCTCGTCGACATCGAGAACGAGCTGGAGCAGGCCCGCATCGACGCGCAGATCAAGCGTCAGGCGCTGGAGAACGCCGAGTCCGAGCTGCAGATGGCCGCGAGCACCGAAGGCGCCAGCCGCGAAGCCTGGCGCGCCGCGCAGCGCGAGCTCAACGTCGCGCGTGAACGCCATGCCACCGCCGAGCGCGAGATCAGCCGCCACGCCGCGCGCAAGGCGACGCTGTCGGAAGCGCACAGCCGTCTCGCCGCCGACCGCGCCGAGGCCGAGGCCGCCTACGAATACGCAGAAGCCGGCATCTCCGAGCTGCCGTCGAGCGAGGATACCGAGACTCGTCTGGCCGCGGTCCGCAGCGACATCGAAGGCCATCGTCGCATGGCCGCGCAGGTCCGCGCCGAGGCGCAGGCGCTGGCGCGCGAGGCCGAGCTTGCCGACCGCCGCGTCCAGGCGATCCTCGCCGAGCGCACCGAGTGGGCGAACCGCAAGGAGAGCGCGGCCTCTCATATCGACACCATCCAGGCCCGCATTGCCGAACTCACGATCGAGCGCAGCGATCTCGAAAACGCGCCGCAAGTGTTCGCCGAGAAGCGCAGCGCGCTGATCACCGAGATCGAATATGCCGAGAACGACCGCCGCATGGCCGCCGACGCGCTCGCCACCGCGGAAAGCGCGATGGCGGAGACCGATCGCGTCGCCAAGCTGACGCTCGAAGCCCTCTCCAGCTCGCGCGAGGCCACCGCCCGCGCCGAGGAGCGCATGGAGGGCGCGCGGCGCCGTCTCGAGGACATCGAACGCGAGATCCGCGACATGCTTGAGGTCGAGCCGCAGGCCGTCGCCGGCCTCGCCGAGATCGAGCCCGGCGCGGAGCTGCCGCCGCTGCACGACATCGAGGAAGACCTCGAAAAGATGCGCCGCGACCGCGAGCGCCTAGGGGCCGTCAACCTCCGCGCTGAAGAAGAGCTGCGCGAGGTCGAGACCCAGCACACGGGTCTGGTCACCGAGCGCGACGACCTCGTCGAAGCCATCAAGCGGCTGCGCCAGGGCATCCAGAGCCTCAACAAGGAAGCGCGCGAGCGTCTCCTGACCTCGTTCGAGGTCGTCAACAACCACTTCAAGCGCCTGTTCGTCGAGCTGTTCGGCGGCGGCGAGGCCGCGCTGCACCTGATCGAGAGCGACGACCCGCTGGAAGCCGGCCTCGAAATCATCGCCAAGCCGCCGGGCAAGAAGCCGCAGACGCTGTCGCTGCTGTCGGGCGGCGAGCAGGCGCTGACCGCGATGGCGCTGATCTTCGCGGTGTTCCTCACTAACCCTTCGCCGATCTGCGTGCTGGACGAAGTCGACGCGCCGCTCGACGACCACAACGTCGAACGGTACTGCAACCTCCTCCACGAAATGACCGGCTCGACCGACACGCGCTTCATCATCATCACGCACAATCCGATCACGATGGCGCGGATGAACCGGCTGTTCGGCGTCACCATGGCCGAGCGCGGCGTGTCGCAGCTGGTGTCGGTCAGCCTGTCAGAGGCTGTGGACATTCTCGACCAGAACGTGGCTTGAGAAGATTGACCGTCATTCCGGGGCGATGCGCAGCATCGAGCCCGGAATCTCGAACCACAATCTCTGGATTCCGGGTTCGCGCTTCGCGCGCCCCGGAATGATGTGAGGTTGATGATGATCTCACCCACCCTCCCCGCCGAATTGAAAGCCGCCCTTGACGGCAGGCTGCAGGGCTTCTCCCGTACCGACGCCGCACAGCGTTCGCAGAAAATCTCGACCAGCTACCGCGCCGGCGGCGGCTCCGGCACGATCAAGTCGGACGCCGATGCGCTCGCCTATGCGCTCGCGCGCATGCCGGCGACCTACGCGGCCGTCGCCGCAAGCCTGAATGCGCTGACCGAGATCGCACCGGATCTGGCTCCGGAAACGCTGCTCGACGTCGGCGCAGGTCCGGGCACCGCGAGCTGGGCCGCCGCGGAGGCCTTTCCCTCGCTACAGGATTTTACGCTGCTCGACGCCAATGCCACTTTGAGCCGGCTCGCGCTCGAACTCGCGCGCGACAGCACGCGGCTGGCGGAATGCCGCTATCTGCCGGGCGATGCCGGCGGCAACCTCGCCGAGGTCGCGCAAGCGGATCTCGTGGTTGCGAGCTATGTCATCGGCGAGCTCAGTGAAAGCGAGCAGCGCGCGCTCGCCGCGGCCATGTGGGCGAAAGCGCGTCACGCCCTGGTCGTGATCGAACCCGGCACGCCCGCCGGCACCGCGCGCATCCTCGCGCTGCGCCAGCAATTGATCGCGGCCGGCGCCTTCGTCGCCGCCCCCTGCCCGCACGAAAAACCTTGCCCGCTCACCGCGCCCGACTGGTGCCATTTCAACCAGCGCCTGCCGCGCTCGCAGGCACACCGGCAAATCAAGGCCGCGGAGGTGCCATTCGAGGACGAGCGCTTCATCTACGTCGCGCTGACCCGCACGCCGCCCGCCGTGCGCGCCGCGCGCGTGCTGGCGCCGCCGGATGTCGGCAAGGCCGAGATCACGGCCAAGCTCTGCACCGAGGATGGCGTCGCCATCACGAGGGTGCCTCGTCGCGACAAGGCCGCCTATGCCGGGGCACGCCGCTGGCGCTGGGGCGACGCCATTTTGTCCGAAAGTTAACCTCGTTCCAGACTTTTGCCTTGAACGCGGGCGGCTCCCCATTCGACCAAGCCTTACCTCTCCTCTGCGCCGGGCTCTCATCCTGCGCCAATTTGGTCTAGGCTAGCGCCCGCCTTCTTCCCCCTTCAGGAGTTCTCCATGTCGACCGGCTGGATCGTTCTCGGCGTCATCGTCGTCCTCGCACTGTTCGCCTTCAGCGCCTACAACCGCCTGGTGGCGCTGAGCCAGCGCGTCGGCCAGGCCTTTGCCGATATCGACGTGCAGCTCAAGCAGCGCCACGACCTGATCCCGAACCTGGTCGAGACGGTGAAGGGCTACGCCTCGCACGAGCGCGGCACGCTCGACGACGTCATCAAGGCACGCAATTCGGCGATGTCGGCGCAGGGGCCGGCGCAGGTGTCCGCGGCCGAGAACCAGCTGTCCGGCGCGCTCGGCCGGCTGATCGCGCTGTCGGAGGCCTATCCCGACCTCAAGGCCAACGCCAATTTCCAGCAGCTCGCATCCGAGCTTTCCGACCTCGAGAACAAGATCGCGGCGAGCCGCCGCTTCTTCAACAACGCGGTCCAGGAATACAACACCGGCATCCAGCAGCTGCCCGCCGCTTTGTTCGCCGGCATGTTCGGCTTCACCAGGAAGGACTTCTTCGATCTCGGTGCCAGCCGCACCGAGGTCGAGGCCGCGCCGCAGGTGAAGTTCTGATCTTGAGCCGATAGGCCGGCAGGGCACCCGCGTCATGGCCGCGTATGGTCTCTACACGCACATCGCCTCGAACAAGTTTCGTTCGATGCTGCTGCTCGCCGGCCTGTTCATGCTGGTCTACGTGCTGGTCTATGCTGGCGCGTTGGTCGCCGAAGTCGTCATCAACGGCAATGAGACCGTCGTCTATTACCTGAGGCGCGCCCTCCACGATCTGATCGTGGCCGCACCGGTTGCGACAATCGTGGCGGCGGTCTGGGTCGTGATCGCCTATTTCTTCCACCAGTCGATGATCGACGCGGTGACCGGCGGCCACGACGTTACCCGGCAGGAGGAGCCGCGGCTCTACAATCTGCTGGAAAACCTCTGCATCTCGCGCGGCATTACCATGCCGAAGCTGAAGATCATGGAGAGCCCGGCGCTGAACGCGTTCGCGACCGGCCTCAATCCCAGGCAATATTCGATCACCGTCACCACGGGTCTGCTCGATGCGCTTGATGACAAGGAGATCGAGGCGGTGCTGGGCCATGAGCTGACCCACATCAAGAACGGCGACGTGCAGCTGATGGTGGTCGCCGTCATCATCGCAGGCGTGGTCGGCTTCTTCGGCGAATTGTTCTTCCGCCTGTTCACCAATTTCAATTGGAGCTCCGGCTCCGGCGGCTCATGGTCCTCGGGCTCCTCCTCCTCGTCGTCGCGGTCGTCCTCGTCATCGAGCGACAACAAGAGTTCCGGCGGCGGCGCGGTGATCGTCATCATCATCGCGATCGTGCTGATCGTGGTGGCCTGGCTGCTGTCCCAGGTTGTCAAGCTCGCACTGTCGCGTTCGCGCGAATATCTCGCCGACGCGGGCTCCGTCGAGCTGACGAAAGACCCCGATGCGATGATCTCGGCGCTGCGCAAGATCGAGAATCGCGGCGAGCTGCCCGGCGCGACCTCGGCCGTGATGGAGCTCTGCGTCGACAATCCCCGCGAGGGCTTTGCCGATCTGTTCGCGACCCACCCGTCCGTGCAATCCCGGGTCGACGCGCTCGTCAAGTTCGCCGGCGGCCACGATCCGGGCCCGCTGCCGCCGACCGAGGAGACGGACGAGCCCGAGGCGCAAGCTGACCCGCAGGACGCCCCACCGCCGCTGCGTCATGGCCCGTGGGACGATGCGGCCGCTCCGCCGCCCCTGCCCGCACCCGGCCCCTCCGGGACCGCGAGCAGCAACCCGGCGGGCAATCTCATGGGTCCCTGGGGCCGTCATTAAGCACGCGATGTCCTGCCACGCGCAGCGGGTTTCGCCGCGATTGGGAAAAACTTCGGGAATTGCCGTATCGGCATGCCAAGGAATTGAATTCTCCCTTGTTTCTGCCATGTTCGCGCCCAACAGCAGACTTGGGACATCCTTCGGACATCGATTTGGGGCCCGGCCGATTGCGACCCTCGCGATCGGGGGCGCGCGTTAGGGGACAGCAATGGCAAAGCCGGCAGTGGTTGTGGTGGGCGCGGACAAGGGCGGGGTCGGCAAGACCACGGTATCGCGCACCTTGCTCGATTATTTCTCGGCCAACAACGTGCCGACGCGCGCCTTCGACACGGAATCGCCGCGCGGAACCCTGAAGCGCTTCCACCCCGACATCACCGAGATCGTCGACATGACGACGACGGCCGATCAGATGAAGATCTTCGATACGCTCAACGCGACCAGCCCGTCGGTCACCGTGATCGACGTCCGCGCCGGCCTGCTCTCGCCGGCGCTGGCCTCGCTGCGCGACATCGGCTTCTTGGATGCCGCCAAGGCAGGCCAGATCACCTTCGCGGTGTTCCACATCCTCGGACCCTCGATCGCCTCGCTGGACGAGATCGCCGAAACCGCGGGCTTCATGACCGGCGCAAAATATTTCCTGGTGAAGAACTTCATCAACGACACCCAGTTCTTTCAATGGGACCAGGCGACCTACAATTCCTACTTCCACCGCATCAAGGACGCGACCGAGCTGACCATCCCCAAGCTCAACGAGATGGCCTATGAGCAGGTCGAGGTTTCGTCCGTCCCGTTCCTGAAATTCGTCGCCAACAAGGGCATCAGCGACGAGGCCGCGAACTATTCGTTCGTGCTGCGCGGCTATGTCCGGCACTGGCTGGCCAATGTCTGGAGCGAGTTCGACCGGATCCGGCTGACCGACATCGTCGGCTCGAAGCCCGCGACCCGCAACAGCGAAAAATAGTTGCGCAAGCAGGGCTGATACGGCTGGATTGGTCGCCAGGTTCGACTGATATAGCTGCCGATGCCCGCCACGCCCGTCTACATCATCTGCTCGTCCCGCCCGCAGGTCGGCAAGACACTGCTGGCGCGGCTGCTCGCCGAATTTCTGCTGCTCAAGAACGGCAACGTCGCGGCCTTCGACGTCAATCTGAAGGAACCGTCGCTGCTCGACTACCTGCCAAAGATCACGGAGACCGCCGACGTGATCGACACCTACGGCAAGATGCAGCTGATGGACCGCGTCATCGTCGATGACGGCATGGCCAAGGTGATCGACCTCGGCTTCCACGCCTTCGACGAGTTCTTCAAGATGACCGACGAGATCGGCCTCTTGAAGGAGGCCGCCCGCCGCCATGTCGCGCCTCAGATCCTGTTCGTCGCCGACACCGATCGCGCCTCCGCCCGCGCCCACGAGATGCTGCGCGGGCAGATCCCGCGGATGAACCTGATCACCGTGGACAATGAATATGTCGTGCGCGGCGAGCTGCCGGCCGCGATGGCCGGCGGCCGGCTGTTCCGCCTGCCTGCCTTGCCCGGCTTCCTCAAGACCTATGTCGACCGGCTGAACTTCTCCTTCACCGGCTATCTGCGCCAGGAGAAGGACGCCTCCACCGAGCTGCACCAATGGACCCGGCGGAATTACTTTGCCTTCCGCGAGCTCGAGCTCAGCCTGATCCTTCAGCGATCCTAGATAATTTCACCCGGATAATATTGACTGCGGGTTGGAGCGGGCTTATTGAGGCGGGCATCGGTATCCCCCTCAGCAAGGCCCGTCACCGTGAGCATCGACCGGAAAGCAGCGATTGCCGCCTACAAGGAGCGGAAGACCATTGCGGGCATCTTCGTCGTGCGTTGCGCGGTCTCGGGCGAGGCCTGGGTCGGCCAGGCGCCGAACCTGGAGACGATCCGGAACCGCATCTGGTTCTCGCTGCGCCAGGGCAGCCACACCTGCCGCAGCCTTCAGGCTGCCTGGAATGCGCATGGCGAGCCCGGCCTGACCTTTGGCGAATGCGAGCGCCTGGAGGATGAGGAAACCGCCTATGTCAGGAACGCGCTCCTGAAGGAGCGCCTGCTGCATTGGCGGGATGAACTGAAGGCCGAGGCGATCTGAAGATCGTGGCGACCTCTCAGTGTCCCTCGAACGTCATCAGCGTGCGCACCGGCACGTCCATGGCGCGCAGCTTGGCGGCGCCGCCGAGCTCGGGCAGATCGATGATGAAGCAGGCGGCGACGACGTTGGCGCCGATCTGGCGCAGCAGCTTCACCGCGCCTTCCGCGGTGCCGCCGGTGGCGATGAGGTCGTCGACCAGGATGACGCGCTCGCCGGGCTGGATGGCGTCGACATGCATCTCCATCTCGTCGATGCCGTATTCGAGCGAATAAGCGATGCGCACGGTGGTGTGCGGCAGCTTGCCCTTCTTGCGGATCGGCACGAAGCCGGCCGAGAGCTGGTGCGCCACCGCACCGCCGATGATGAAGCCCCTCGCCTCCATGCCGGCGACCTTGTCGATCTTGTTGCCGGCCCAGGGGTTGACGAGCTCGTCGACCGCGCGGCGGAACGCGCGCGCGTCCGCGAGCAGGGTCGTGATATCGCGGAACATGATCCCCGGCTTGGGATAGTCGGGAATGGTCCGGACGCTCGCCTTGATGTCGTGGTCAAAGGTCATTCGGTTCTCATCTCAGTTGTCATTCCGGGGCGATGCGTCAGCATCGAACCCGGAATCTCGAGATTCCGGATCTGGTGCTGACGCACCATCCCGGAATGACGAGGTGAAATATCCTGCACTCAATTCGCCCCAGCATCCAGCCGGAACGCATTCTCGACAATACGTAGTCCCACCTCATTGCTGAGCGACATCAGCGATTCCGGATGGAATTGCACGCCGGCGACCGGCAGCGTCTTGTGCTCCAGCGCCATGGCGACGCCGTCCTCGGTGCTGGCGGTGACGGACAACACCTCCGGCATGCTGTCGCGCTCGACAAAGAGCGAGTGATAGCGGCCGATGACGATCTCGTTCGGCAAATTGCGCATCAAGCGTCCGCCGCGCACCTGCACCCGCGAGGGACGGCCGTGCGCGGGATGGGTGAGCTGCCCGAGCTCGCCGCCGAAATATTCGCCGATCGCCTGCACGCCGAGGCAGACGCCAAACACCGGCAGCTTCTGCTCCAGCGCCGCGTCGATCGTCTTCTTGATCCCGAAATCTTCCGGTCTGCCGGGGCCCGGCGACAGCACCAGCAAATCCCATGTCTTCCGCTTGAGCATGTCGAGTGCATGCACATGGCGGACCACGGTGACGTCGGCGCCGACCTGGCGGAAATAATCGGCGAGCATGTGCACGAAGCTGTCGTCGTGGTCGATCAGCAGCACCCGCTTGCCCGAACCGGTCGCATCCGGCGCAAAAGTCGACAGCGGCTTTGGCGGATCGCCGCGCAGCGCCTGGAACAGGGCTGCGGCCTTGACCTGGCATTCGCGGTCTTCCGCGGCAGGATCCGAGTCGAACAGACAGGTGGCGCCGACACGCACTTCAGCCAGACCATCCTTCATGCGAATGGTGCGGATGGTGAGGCCGGTGTTGATGCTGCCGTCGAAGTTCACGGCGCCGATCGCGCCCGCATACCAGCGGCGCGGCGAGCGCTCGTGATCCTCGACGAACTGCATCGCCCACAGCTTGGGTGCGCCGGTGACGGTCACGGCCCACGCGTGGGTGAGGAAGGCGTCGAGCGCGTCGAAGCCGGGACGCAGCATGCCCTCGACATGATCGACGGTGTGGAAGAGCTTTGAATAGGTCTCGATCTGGCGCCGCGCCAGCACCTTGATCGTGCCGGGCACGCAGACGCGCGCCTTGTCGTTGCGGTCGACGTCGGTGCACATGTTGAGCTCGAACTCGTCCTTCTCCGAGTTCAGGAGCTGGCGGATCTGCTCGGCATCGCCGATCGCGTCGGTGCCGCGCGCGATCGTGCCTGAGATCGGGCAGGTCTCGACCCGACGTCCGTCCGAGCGCACGAACATTTCCGGCGAGGCCGACACCAGGAATTCGCCCTCACCCAGATTCATCAGCGCGCCGTAGGGCGACGGGTTGATGACGCAGAGCCGCTGGAACACTTCGGCAGGCGAGCGATCGCAGGGCTCGGCGAACAGCTGGCCCGGCACCGCCTCGAACAGATCGCCGCGCGCAAACGCAGCACGCGCCGTCTCGACGGTGGCCTGATATTCGCCGGGCGCGTGATCGGCAAACCCCTGCCGCGGCGTCTTCAGATACGGACTCTCGGCGGTCTCGCGCGGCAGGCCCTCGGTCGACTTGCCCTTCCAGGCAAAATCGTAGCTCAGCACCACGCCGCGGCCGGTGGCGCGGTCATAGGCCAGCAGGCGGTCGGGCACATAGAGAACGATGTCACGCTGGTCGCTCTCTCGTGCGCGCTTCTGCACGAGGTCCTCGATCTGGAACACGAGGTCGTAGGCGAAAGCGCCGAACAGGCCGAGCAACCCGTCGTCATTGGCCGAGAAGGCGGCAATGATATCGCGCACCAGCGACATCACGCTGGCACGCCGCGTGCGCTGGTCTTCCTCGACCGGCGCATCGCCGCGGATGATGTGACCGGCAAGGCGCGTGGCGGTCTTCTCGGAGAAGACGACGCAGGGCTCGCGCAGCACATCGCCGAGGAAGGCGATCAGCACCTGCCCGCGCGCGTTCAGCGCCTCCAGCTTGAAATTGACGCCAGATGTCTCGAGCTTGACCGGGGGGTCGGAGAAGCCGAGATCAAAGCTCTCGTAGCGGCCGGGCACGGTCGTGCCCGAGGACAGCACCACGCCGCGGCGGCGGTCGAGCAGGTTGATCAGGTCGTCGAGCCTGTTGGCGCCGCCGGTAAACTGCTCCGCCACGCGCGTGATCGCCAGACCCGCGCGGGTCGCGTAGTCGCTTCTGGCCGGGAGGGCAAAGACTGTCCTGTTCATGTCGTCCTCTTACGAAACTTGCCGAGGGAACGCCACACAGGACAAACGAGAAGGCCGCCGCACTGTGCAGGCGACCTCAGACGATTTGGGAAAGGTAAATCGCACCGGCCACCTCTTAGGAGGTGCGCCACCAAAGACGGGCTGGGCAGGCTGCGGTGCTCATGGGCGGATACTCACCATGGCGCGGGGGCGGCGTCAAGGTGAGAAACCTACTCCCCGCGACCGGGGCGCGCAGCGTCCAGCTGCCGCTTCTGCTTGGCTCAGGGCTCCTCGGCCTGCGGCTCCCAGCCGAACCGGTTCTTCTTCCGATCCCATTTGAGGACGGAATAGCCGTCGCATTCCATGCATCCCCAAAGGACGAGCTTGCCGCCCTTGTCCTTCGAGAGAGCGGCGAACTGGCGGTTCGTGCGTATGGCGTCGACAAAGCGGATCTTCGGCTTCTCGCCGTCCGCCTGATCGAGGAGCAGCATGAACCTGCCCTTGGGACCCGCACACTCCTGAAACACGCCGACCACGGCGATCTGCTTCGTGGCGCCGCCGTCGAAGCGCCCCTCAATGGTAAAGGACATGCCGGCGCCCTTCATCGCGTCGGTGCCGTTCTCGAACATCAGCTCTTTGGGGATCAGGTCCTTGCGGAATTCAGTCGCCTTGCACCAGCTCTTGCGGATCTGGTTCGCGGGGATACCGCGAACCTCCGTCGTGAAGGGTTGGAATTCCGCGATGACCCACCAGGCCTCGGTTTTGAGATTACCGTTCAGCGTGACGAAGGCTTGTTGTCCCGGCGCCTGAGCTGCCGTCAGCAGCAGGACGCCAAGGACGATCACCGGTCGAACGATCGAGCCGAGCACGCGGCGCGTGAGAAACGATGTCGACATTCCCTCGCTGCCCCTGGTCGATTGCTCCCATCTCAACCCAGATGCTTCCTGAAAAACTCCGTCGCCCGTCCCCAGGCGAGTTCGGCGGCTTCGCGGTCGTGCACGGCCTGGCGCTGCTCGTTGACGAAGGCGTGCTCGGCGTCATAGCGGAACAGCTCCAGCGACTTCCCGGCGGCCTTCATGGCCTTCTCGAAGCCGCTGACCAGCTCCGGTGTGCACCAATCGTCCTTGTTGGCGAAATGGGCCTGGAGCGGGATCTTGACGTCGGCGGGCTTGGCCGCCTGCTCCGGCGGGATGCCGTAGAACACGACGCCGGCCGCGAGCTCTGGCACATGCACCGAGCCGATGATGGTGACGGCGCCGCCGAGACAGAAGCCGGTCAGCCCGACCTTGGCGCCGTTACGCGACAGATATTGCGCGGCGCCGCGCACGGTCTGCGTGGTGGCGTCCATGAAGTCGAGCGAGTTCATCTCCTTGTTGGCGCTGTCCGTGTCGTGATACGGCACCACCTTGCCCTTGTAGAGATCGGGTGCCAGCGCGTCGAAACCGGCCAACGCGAAGCGGTCGCACAGGCCCTTGATCTGGTCCGACAGGCCCCACCATTCCTGGATCACGACCACGCCCGGCGCGTTGCCGCGCGCGGCATTGGCGAGATAGCCCGAGGCGTCCTTGCCGTCCGGGCGCTTGAAGGTGATGGCGGTTCCCATGGTGTCCTCCGATGAGATCTTGGGGGAGCGGTTGGTGGCATTTTGGCGGGTGCATGCGAACGACGCAATCGCCGCGCAAACAAACTCTCGTGCCCCGGATGCAGCGCAGCGCGCCGCCCCATGCGGCGTGATGCGCCGCCGATCCGGGGGTCCAGCTACGAGCATTCTGGGTCCCGGCTCGCGCTTCGCGCGTCCGGGACACGGACCCAACAAAAAAGCCCCCTTGCGGGGGCTTCTTCATTTCTCGTCGCATCAGAGCGCTCAGTGGGAGCTGGCCCAGACCTTCTTCTTGGTGAAGTACATCAGCCCCGCGAACAGGATCAGGAACACGAAGACCTG
Organism: Bradyrhizobium sp. TM102; assembly: GCF_009176685.1. Lineage (NCBI taxonomy): Bacteria > Pseudomonadati > Pseudomonadota > Alphaproteobacteria > Hyphomicrobiales > Nitrobacteraceae > Bradyrhizobium > Bradyrhizobium sp. TM102. The sequence continues at coordinate 6,309,254 of NZ_AP021855.1, forward strand.
GAATCCGAGGCGCTTGCGCGCTTCCATGTGCGGCTCGGCGGTCCACATCAGGAAGGTGGTGACGTCCTTGGAATATTGCGCGACCGTGGTCGGCGAGCCGTCGTCATAGGTCACCTGGCCGTCGCTGAGCGGCTTCGGCATCTTGATGGCGTGGCCCGGGAAGTACTTGTTGTAGTACGAGCCCTCCGGAATGGTCACGCCTTCCGGCACCTTGTCCTCGAAGCCCTGCAGCAATGCCGAGACGTAGTCCGGGCCCTGCTCCTGGAACTGGGTGAAGAAGTCGAAGATGAACCAGGGGAAGCCGCGCTTATAGGAGCGCGCCTTGGTGATCAGGGAGAGGTCCGGCGGCGCCGCGCCACCGTTCGCCGCGCGAGCGGCCTGCTCGTTCGGGAACGGCGAGGGGAAATAGTCCGCCGGACGCCCCGCACGCTCGAACATGTCGCCGGCATCGTTCGGACCGTCCTTGACCTTGTATTCCGACGCGAAGGCCGCCGCCTGCGCCACCGAATAGCTGGGCCCACCGGGCTCGGCGAGGTTGCGGAAGGCCACATAGGACAGGCCGTGGCAGCTGGCGCAAACCTCCTTGTAGACCTTCAGGCCGCGCTGCAGCGCGCCGCGGTCGAACTTGCCGAATGGGCCGGAGAACGACCATTTGTTGCCCGGAGGCGTATCGCTGCCTTCAGACGCCTTCGCGCTGTCGACCGAGCCTGCGAACAACGAACCGGCGAGCGCCAGCATGATCGCGGTCGAAACCATCGGCGTCGATCGGCTGCCGGTCTTGGCCAGCACCGCATCCGAGATCGAGTTCGGCACCGGCCGCGGCTTCTCGATGCGCGAGAGCAGCGGCAGCACGATCAGGAAGTAGGCGAAGTAGCAGACCGTCAGGACCCGGCCGGCAATGACGTAGATGCCTTCCGGCGGCTGCGCCCCGAGATAGCCGAGCAGGATGCAGACCACGACGAAGATCCAGAAGAACTGCTTGGCCAGCGGGCGATACTTCGACGACCTCGTCTTCGCGGCGTCCAGCCAGGGCAGGAAGCACAGGATGATGATCGCACCGAACATCCCGATGACGCCGGCGAGCTTGTTCGGGATCGAGCGCAGGATCGCGTAGAACGGCAGGTAATACCATTCCGGCACGATGTGTGGCGGGGTCACGCCCGGGTTCGCCGGAATGTAGTTGTCGGCGTCGCCGAGATAGTTCGGCATGTAGAAGATGAACCAGGCGTAGAGCAGCATGAAGCAGGCGACGCCGAACATGTCCTTGATGGTGGCATGCGGCGTAAACGGCACCGTATCCTTTTCCGTCTTCGGCTCGACACCGTCGGGGTTGTTCTGACCGGCGACGTGCAGCGCCCAGACGTGGAGCACGACGACGCCCGCGATCAGGAACGGCAGCAGGTAATGCAGCGAGAAGAAGCGGTTCAGCGTCGGATTGCCGACCGAATAGCCGCCCCACAGCAGCGTCACGATGCTCTCGCCGACATAGGGAATGGCGGAGAACAGGTTGGTGATGACCGTGGCGCCCCAGAAACTCATCTGACCCCAGGGCAGCACGTAGCCCATGAAGCCGGTCGCCATCATCAAGAGGTAGATGATGACGCCGAGGATCCACAGCACCTCGCGCGGCTCCTTGTAGGACCCGTAATAGAGGCCGCGGAACATGTGAACATAGACGGCGACAAAGAACATCGATGCGCCGACCGCATGCATGTTGCGCAGCAGCCAGCCGTAGTTCACGTCACGGACGATCAGCTCGACCGACTTGAAGGCGAGATCGGCATGCGGCGTATAGTGCATCGCCAGGATCACGCCGGTCAGGATCTGCATCCCCAGCATGAAGGAGAGGATGGCGCCGAAGGTCCACCAATAGTTCAGGTTACGCGGGGTGGGATAGGCAACGAACGAGGAGTGCATGAGGCCGAGGATCGGCAGGCGCCGCTCGATCCATTGCAGGGCCGGATTGCTCGGCTGGTAGTCGGATGGTCCGCTCATGATGCGATCCTGAGGAAATAGTACGACGAGACGGCGGGAAGCTTCGGACGAGGATCCGAGGCTCAGCCGATCTGGATTTTGGTGTCGGAAACGAACTGGTACGGCGGCACCGGCAGGTTAGCGGGCGCGGGCCCCTGGCGGATGCGGCCGGACGAATCGTACTGCGAACCATGGCAGGGGCAGAAGAAGCCGTCGTAGCTGCCTTCATGAGCGATCGGGATGCAGCCGAGATGGGTGCAGATGCCGATCACGACCAGCCATTGATCATGGCCGGACTTGACCCGCGCCTCGTCGGTCTCGGGATCAGGCAGGCTCGCCACGTTGACGGCGCGCGCCTCGTCGATCTGCTTCTTGGTGCGGTGGCTGATGTAGATCGGCTTGCCGCGCCAGAACACCTTGATGTCCTGACCTTCGGCGACCGGACTGAGATCGACCTCGATCGGCGCACCGGCGGCGATAGTCGAAGCGTCAGGATTCATTTGGGAGATGAAGGGCCAGAGCGCGGCTGCGCCCCCTACTGCTGCAGCTGCCCCGGTTGCAACGAATAAGAAATCACGGCGTGTCGGATGGTCCGCCGAAGACGCTGTCGTCACGATTCCAACCCTTTCTTCTTACGCCACCGGTGGAACCGCTCCAGGAGCCCCCAAGGTCCCCGGAACAGTCTGCCGGCGCCCGCGGCCCCCCGCGGCGGCAGAACTTCGCCCATTCACCTCTAAACGGGTGAAACAGCAGTCCAGAATCGTTCTATTGGCACCCTTGCCGGGCGAGCGCAAGCCCGCTATCGGCGCGGGAGCGTGCCATGCACGAATTCCCGGGCAGGCGATGTTTTATTGAGACATTTCCGGCCCGCATCGCCCCCGATATAGCCCTCGCACAGCCCATGCAGATAGCGCTTTTCCAACCCGACATCGCCCAGAACACCGGCACGATTCTCAGGCTTTGCGCCTGCCTGGGCATCGCCGCCCATATCATCGAACCGGCGGGCTTCCCCGTCTCCGACCGCCTGTTCCGCCGGGCGGGAATGGACTACCTCGACCACGTCAGCCTTATCAGACACGACTCCTGGGCCAAATTCGAGGACTGGCGCGCCGCACATGGCTACCGCCTGCTGCTGTTCACCACGAAAGCTGCCACCGACTACCGCGATTTCCGTTACCAGACGTCGGACATCCTGCTATTCGGGCGCGAGAGCGCCGGTGTCACGGACGCGGTGGTCGAGGCCGCCGATGCCCGGCTGGTGATCCCGATCAAGGCGGGGCTGCGGTCGCTCAATGTCGCCATGACCGCGGCCATGGCCGCCGGCGAGGCGCTGCGGCAGATCCGGAACCCGCAAGCCCGATAGATTGAGGAGAGACGATTGAGTTACGCGGTCAAGGAAATCTTCCTGACCCTGCAAGGCGAAGGCGCCCATGCCGGGCGCGCGTCCGTGTTCTGCCGTTTTGCCGGCTGCAACCTCTGGAGCGGCCGCGAGGCGGACCGCCTTGAGGCCACCTGCAAGTTCTGCGACACGGATTTCGTCGGAACCGACGGCACCTTCGGCGGCCGCTACGGCTCGGCCGCGGAGCTCGCCGACACCATCGCCGCGCAATGGACTGCGGCCGCCGCCAACCGCTACGTGGTGCTGACCGGAGGCGAGCCGCTGCTCCAGGTCGACGCCGCGCTGATCGAGGCGCTCCACGCCCGCGGCTTCGAGATCGGCGTCGAGACCAACGGCACCATCGCAGCGCCGGAGGGGCTCGACTGGATCTGCGTCAGTCCCAAGGGCGGCAGCGAGCTGGTGCTGCGCCAGGGCCACGAGCTGAAGCTGGTCTATCCGCAGGCCCTCGCCGCGCCCGAGACGTTCGAGGGCCTCGCCTTCGAGCGCTTTTCGCTGCAGCCGATGGACGGACCGGAGGTCATCGAGAACACCGCGCGCGCGATCGACTATTGCCTGCATCATCCGCAATGGCGGCTCAGCGTGCAGACGCATAAATCGCTCGGCATCAGATAGGACGCGACTGGGAATGCAGATGGACATGTCGACGATCGACGACCGCAAGACCCGCGCCCGCACCTGGTTCGAAGCCTTGCGCGACGACATCTGCGCCAGCTTCGAGCGGCTCGAGGACGACGCCCCGCAAAGCCTTTATCCAGGCGAAGCCGGCCGCTTCAAGCGCACGCCCTGGCAGCGCACCGACCATACCGGCGCGGCTGGAGGTGGCGGCGTGATGTCGATGATGCACGGCCGCCTGTTCGAGAAGGTCGGCGTGCACTGCTCGACCGTGCACGGCGAGTTCGCGCCCGAATTTCGCGCCCAGATCCCCGGCGCCGCGGACGATCCAAAATTCTGGGCCTCCGGCATCTCGCTGATCGCGCATATGCGCAATCCGAACGTGCCCGCCGTGCACATGAACACCCGCTTCGTGGTCACCACGAAAGCCTGGTTCGGCGGCGGCGCCGATCTCACACCGGTGCTCGACCGACGGCGCACCCAGGACGATGCCGACAGCATCGCCTTCCACGCCGCGATGAAGCAAGCCTGCAACCAGCCGAACGGCGTTGCCGACTACGACAAGTACAAGAAATGGTGCGACGAATATTTCTACCTGCCGCACCGCAAGGAGGCCCGCGGCATCGGCGGCATCTTCTACGACTGGCACGACAGCGGTGACTGGGACGCCGACCTCGCCTTCACCAAGGACGTCGGCCGCGCCTTCCTGAAGATCTATCCCGACATCGTCAGGCGCAATTTCGCGGCAGGCTGGACCGCCGCGGACCGCGAGGAGCAATTGATCCGGCGCGGCCGCTATGTCGAATTCAACCTGCTCTACGATCGCGGCACCATCTTCGGGCTGAAGACCGGCGGCAATGTGGATTCGATCCTGTCGTCGATGCCGCCGGAGGTGAAGTGGCCATGACTGTTTCGAGGCCGCTGCCGCGCGCCATGCTGATCGACATGGATGACACCATCCTGTCGGCCTATGGCCGGCCCGAGATCGCCTGGAACACGATCGCGAACGAGTTTGCCGAAGAGCTGGCGCCGCTGCCGCCGGCGCAAGTCGCAACCGCGGTGCTCGCCTTTGCGCGGCAGTTCTGGTCGACCGCGGAGCCGATCTGGCGGATGAAGCTCGGCGAGGCGCGGAGGCTCACCGTGCGCGGCGGCTTCGCCGCGCTCGCCGCAAACGGCCATCGCGCCCTGTCCGACGATCTCGCCGATCGCATCGCCGACCGCTTCACCACCTATCGCGAGGAAGCAATCTTCGTCTTCCCCGGCGCGCATGATGCGATCGACGCGTTCAGGGCACGCGGCATCAAGCTCGCGCTGGTCACCAACGGCGCCGCCGACATGCAGCGCGCCAAGGTCGAGCGGTTCGAGTTGACTCATCGCTTCGACCATATCCAGATCGAGGGTGAGCACGGTTTCGGCAAGCCGGAGGAGCGCGCCTATCTGCACGCGATGGAGGCGCTGGGCGTTTCCGCAAGGGACACCTGGATGATCGGCGACAATCTGGAATGGGAAGTGGTGACGCCGCAGCGCCTCGGCATCTATTCGATCTGGATCGACGTGCACGGCGACGGCCTGCCCGAAGGCTCGACGGTCAGGCCCGACCGCATCATCCGCTCGCTGACCGAGCTGGTGCCGGAGCGGCCGTAACCGAGCCCGAAGACAAAATATCGAAAACAACCCCATGCACAGTAGGGCGCTGCTGCAATTACAACGGCTTACAGCACGCGCAAAATGAATTTCTGATTTTACGAAATGATTTGACCTGTCGGGCAAAACAGGCGCATGATGCCATCATCGCGACGCACGGGACGTACCCCCTGCGCACCCCATCCGAGAAGCGCCTTTGCCTCTCGCAATGGGACTGCTCCGGCTTGACACTCCATCATCGGCGTTTCAGCAGTCTGGCAGCGGATGCGCGCTGCCGCAGGACATCCACTGATCCCGCATCCCGTGATCGGCGCGTCATGCCGGCTTGTTAGCTTCTTAAGTCAATCAACCGAAAGGACCATCCATGGAACTGAAAGCCGGCGATATCGTCATGCTGAAATCCGGCGGCCAGCCGCTGACCGTCGCGAACGTGAAGGGCGACGACGTGATCTGTCTCTGGATGGGCGTCGAAGGCGACCTGTTTCGCGAGACGCTGCCGCTCGCCGTGCTCGAGCGCCTGGAAGAAGTGGACGAGGATGATGACGACGAGGACGACGAAGACGAGGAGTAGGCACACCTAAGACTGCATCCTCGTTAGATCGGAGCGCTTCGCTCCGGCGCTCGTGATGTCCGCTTCTCCGCCAACAACGGCGCGGTAGCGGACATCGCCAGATGATTGCGGGACTTGCGATGAAGGCCTTTGTAGACAGCTCGTCTGATTTCGAATCATGCTGGGGCGCGCGTCGCTAAAGGCGATCATTCGCTCTCCAGCAGACAGGGGCGACAGTTTGACGCGACTGTGAGCCGCAATTTTGGACCGCGGTGGATATAGTCGAACGCAGCATCCACGCGCACCTGCGATGGAACAACGAACGTTCCGGCAGATAGCGTGACACCGTTCCGAATTTCCGCCACGTCGAGATGAGTGGCTGGCGCACATCGCGCCCCGGGGCTTCTATGCTCTGCGCGGCGCTCTCGCGGCCGCAATTTCCGCCCGCTCAAGTCGGCACCATCGCGAAAATCTAGCAGTAGAGATATCCGCCCGCGTCGGCTAAGCAATTGAGGACCAGCGGACGACCTCTCGCCACCTCGCAGTTTGGGGCAATGAACGCAAATGTTCCTCCTTGCCGTTCTCGTCCTTCCTTTCGCCGGAAGCTTCATTGCCGCCCTGTTGCAGGTCAATGCGCGCAACGCCGAGGCATGGCTCGCCGGAGGAGTTGCACTCGCCGCGTTCGGCCTCATCGCCACGGCTTATCCCGATGTCGCGAATGGTGGCGTCATCGGGTGGCGAACGGAGTGGGTGCCCGAACTCGGACTCGCGTTTGCGCTGAGACTTGATGGCTTCGCATGGGCCTTCGCAATGCTGGTCACCGGAATTGGCTTTCTGGTGGTGCTGTATGCCCGCTACTATATGTCGGCAAGCGATCCCGTTCCGCGCTTCTTTTCCTTCCTGCTCGCGTTCATGGGCGCAATGCTGGGGATCGTATTCTCCGGCAACCTGTTGCAACTGGTTTTCTTCTGGGAACTGACCAGCCTGTTTTCGTTCTTGCTGATCAGCTACTGGCATCACAATTCGGCTGCAAGGGACGGCGCACGAATGGCGCTGGTGATCACTTCGACCGGCGGACTTTGCCTCTTCGCCGGCGTGCTGCTGATCGGTCACATCGTAGGCAGCTATGACCTGGACAAGGTGCTCGCTTCCGGAGACGCGATCCGTTCGCACGCGCTCTATGTCCCTGCACTCGTGCTGGTCCTGCTCGGCGCGCTGACCAAGAGCGCCCAATTTCCGTTCCATTTTTGGCTGCCGCACGCGATGGCGGCTCCGACGCCCGTATCCGCTTATCTCCATTCGGCAACGATGGTGAAGGCGGGCGTGTTTCTTTTGGTCAGGCTCTGGCCGGCCCTGGGCGGATCGAACGAATGGTTGTGGCTGGTGGGATCGGCTGGTTTGATCACCTTTCTCTTGGGAGCATTTCTCGCGGTGTTCCAGCAGGATTTGAAGGGGCTGCTGGCCTACTCGACGATCAGCCACCTCGGCTTGATCACGCTCCTGACCGGACTGGATACGCCGTTCGGGCAGATCGCAGCGATCTTCCACATCATGAACCATGCCACGTTCAAGGCATCGCTGTTCATGGCCGCGGGCATCATCGATCACGAAACCGGCACTCGCGACATTCGCCGCTTGAGCGGTCTCTGGGCGTTCATGCCGATCACGGCGACTCTGGCCATGGTCGCCGCCGGGTCGATGGCCGGTGTGCCGCTGCTGAACGGATTCCTCTCGAAAGAGATGTTCTTCGCCGAGACGATCGAGATTCATGACAACTCGCTGGTCGATCGAGCGCTTCCCTATATCGTCACCGCCGCGAGCACTTTCAGCGTGGCCTATTCGCTCCGGTTCATTCGCGACGTGTTCTTCGGCCCGGCCCCGGTCGGCCTCCCGCGCACGCCTCACGAGCCCCCGCTCCTGATGCGACTTCCGGCCGAGCTTCTCGTGCTCGCATGTATCGTCGTGGGCATCGCTCCCGCGTTAACCGTCGCACCGATCCTCGATACCGCTGCTGGAGCAGTTCTCGGTTCCAGGATGCCGGAGTACAGCCTGAGAATATGGCATGGCTTTACCCCCGAACTGCTGATGAGCATCCTGGCGATGGTGGGTGGGGTGGGCGTCTATGTGATGCTGCGCTCCTACCTCCTCGTCAACGAGGGACCGCCCTTGCTCGGCCGCTTCAGCGGCAAGCAGATCTTTGACTGGATGATGGTGACGTTATCCTGGCGACTTGCACGCTGGCTGGCGAGCAAGCTCGGGACGAGACATCTCCAGCCACAGTTGAGGATCCTGGCCGGCGTGGCGTTCGTCGCTGCCCTGCTGCCACTCTATTCACGTGGCATCATGCTGGCGAATCCCTTAGGGGCCAAGTTTGACCTCGCCTTTGCATTGCTCTGGGCGGTGGGCGCTGCCTGCGCCATCGGCGCTGCGGTCCAGGCTAAATTCCATCGCGTCGTCGCGCTGATCCTGCTCGGGACTGCCGGTCTCGTGACCTGCGTCAGCTTCGTGTGGCTGTCCGCTCCCGATGTCGCGCTGACGCAGATCGTCGTCGAGACGGTGACGACGGTTCTCCTGTTGCTCGGCTTGCGATGGTTGCCGAAGCGCGTCGCACCGGTCGACGCGAGCCAGGCCGCCGGCAGGATTCGATGGCACCGCGTGCGTGACTTCGCTATCGCGCTCTTCGCCGGCGTCGGGCTGGCCGCGCTCGCGCTGGCAGTGATGCAGCACCCGGCTACGGACAGCATCTCGCGATACTTCGTCGAAAACGCGTACACGAAAGGTGGCGGAACCAACGTGGTCAACGTCATCCTGGTGGACTTCCGCGGATTCGATACGATGGGCGAGATCACGGTGCTCGCGGTCGTTGCACTGACCGTCTACGCTCTCTTGCGCCGCTTCCGTCCGGCGCCCGAGAGCATTCCCGTTCCCGAACAGCAGCACGCGCAGGATAGCCACGACGAAGCGCATCCCGATCGACAGAAGGGAGACACTGCCAAGGATACAACGGAGACTGCGGCCCTGATGATGGGGCTGCTGTTTCCGGTGATCGGCGTCGTGGCGATCTTCCTCCTGTTGCGCGGGCATGACCTTCCAGGCGGAGGCTTCGTGGCAGGCGTCGCAATGGCGACCGCGTTCATCCTGCAGTACATGGCTCGCGGCACGGCATGGGTGGAAGCTCGTCTTCACGTCATGCCCGTGCGCTGGATGGGCTTCGGGCTTCTGTTGGCGGGGGGCACGGGAGCCGCCGCCTGCGTCCTCGGATACCCCTTCCTGACCTCGTACTTTGCGTATGCCGAGCTGCCTCTGGTCGGCCGTGTCCCGATGGCCAGCGCCTTCCTTTTCGACATCGGCGTGTTCTCGCTCGTGGTCGGTGCCACGGTGCTGATGCTCATCGCAATCGCGCATCAATCGTTGCGTCGCTACGGAGGTCCACTCCAGACCGGCCAGCGCTTGCCCGGCGAGCGGTCGAAGGAGGAACTGGTCTGATGGAGCTCGTGCTGGCGATCGGTATCGGTACGCTTGCGGCGTCCGGCGTGTGGCTGATCCTCCGGCCGCGCACGTTTCAAGTCATCATCGGGCTGTCATTGCTCTCTTACGCCGTCAATCTCTTCATCGTGGCCGTGGGGCGGGTGCGGAGCGGGGCTCCGGTGCTTATCGCAAAGGAGATCGGCGATGTCGCCAAGCACGCTGATCCGGTCCCGCAGGCGCTAGTGCTGACTGCAATCGTCATCAGCTTCGCGACCACCGCCCTGTTCCTGGTGGTTCTGCTCGCATCGCGCGGCCTGGCACGGACCGATCATGTGGACGGTCAGGAGCCGGAAGCGTGAGCGGCGCTGCAAGTCTGGTCATCGCGCCAATCCTCCTGCCTTTGCTGGCAGGTGCCGGCATGCTGCTGCTCAACGGAGAAAGACACCGAGCCATCGTGGCAGGCCTCAATGTCACCGGAACCGTTGCACTCGTTTGCATCGCGGTGGTCTTGCTCGGAATGTCCGATGCAGGAACCAGGGAAGTCTACCGTCTGGGCAATTGGCCTGCTCCGTTCGGAATCGTCCTCGTTCTCGATCGGCTGTCCGCCCTCATGCTGCTCCTGACCAACGTCCTGGCGCTGGCCTCGGCGGTGTTCTCTCTTGCCCGTTGGCACCGGGCAGGCGCGCATTTCCATTCCCTGTTTCAATTCCTGCTGATGGGCCTCAACGGCGCCTTCCTCACCGGCGATCTTTTCAACCTGTTCGTGTTCTTCGAGCTGTTGCTGGCGGCATCATACGGCCTTCTGCTGCACGGTTCCGGCATTGCACGGGTGAAGGCGGGGCTGCATTACATCGTCGTGAACCTGGCGGCGTCGCTGTTGTTTCTGATCGGGGTCAGCCTGATCTACGGCGTCACCGGGACGCTCAACATGGCGGATCTCGCGGCAAGAGTGCCCGCCATCGCCGCCGAGAGCCGGGGCTTGCTCGAAGCAGGTGCGGGCGTGCTGGCGGTCGCCTTCCTGCTCAAGGCCGGAATGTGGCCTCTGAGCTTCTGGCTCCCGACGGCCTACGCAGCCGCAAGTCCGCCGGTGGCGTCGATCTTTGCGATCATGACGAAGGTCGGCGTGTATGTCTTACTGCGTCTGTCGCTTTTGCTTTTCGGCGAAGGCGCCGGCGCATCGGCCGGCTTCGGCAGCGACTGGCTATTGTGGGGCGGCTTGGCGACGACCCTGTTCGGAGCGATCGGCACGTTGGCATCGCAGGATACCGCACGCCTCGGCGGCTTTTCGGTGCTCGTATCCTCCGGAACGGTGCTCGCTGCCACGGGGATGGGACAGGTCGGCATCACCAGTGCAGCGCTCTTTTACCTGGTCAGCTCGACGCTCGGCATCAGCGCCTTCTTCCTTCTCGTCGAGCTCATCGAACGCGGCCGCGAACCTGGAGCGGACATGATCGCCGTCACCCGGGAAGCCTATGGAGAAGAGGACGAGACAGGCGAAGCGGAAGAGGACGTCGGCACCGCCATCGTAGCCACGATGGGCTTACTCGGCGTCGCTTTCATCGGCTGTGCGCTGGTCATCGCCGGGCTGCCTCCGCTGTCCGGCTTCATCGCTAAATTCGCGCTGCTCGCGGCGGCGCTCAATCCGACAGAGACGCATCAAAACGGCGCCGTTCCCGGCAGCGGATGGGCGCTCCTCGTTGTGCTGATCTTCTCTGGTTTCGCGACGTTGGTCGCGATGGCCCGCGCGGGAATCCGCATCTTCTGGGCCTCGCCCGATCGCACCGTGCCGCGCGTGCGCGTGATCGAGATGGCGCCGATCATGTTCCTGCTGATCATCTGCGCCGCCCAAACGGTCCTGGCCGGTCCCGTGATCCGTTTCATGCAGGCTACGGCACAATCTCTGCACGCGCCGGCGGGCAACGTCAGCGACGTCCTGGCCGCCCCCCAAGGCAGCCGAAAAGCGGGGGGCAAATGACACGCTTTCTGCCCTTTCCGATCGTGAGCTTCTGCCTTCTCGCATTGTGGCTGCTGCTCAATCAAGCAGCCACGCTCGGGCACATCCTCCTTGGCTGCATGGTCGCGCTCGTCGGCGGGCGGATTCTCACCGTGCTGGAGTTACCGAGCGTGCGGGTCAGACGACCCCGCGTCATTCTGCGACTGTTGGGGCTGGTCGCGGTCGACATCGTCCGCTCCAATCTGGCGGTTGGACAGATCGTTCTCGGTTTTGGACGGCGACAGCGAACGTCGGGGTTCGTGAAAATTCCCCTCGACATGCGCAACCCGTACGGGCTGGCCTCATTGGCTTGCATCATCACGTCGACCCCCGGAACGCTGTGGGTGAATTTCGACGCTCAGAAGGGTTCGTTGATGATCCATGTTCTGGACCTCGTCGATGAAAACGAGTGGATCCGCACGATCAAGGACCGCTACGAACGCCATCTGCTGGAGATATTCGAATGAGCCAGCTCATGCTGACCTACTCGCTCGTTGCCGCGCAAGTGCTGCTCGGGTTGGCGATCGGCTGCGGCGCCTTCCGCATCTTTCTAGGGCCGCGGGCACAGGATCGCGTCCTGGGCTTCGACACGTTGTCCGTGAACGCGATGTTGTTGCTTCTGACGTTCGGGATTCGATCCGGCGAAGCGCTTTATTTCGAGGCGGCTCTGGCCATGGCGCTGTTCGGCTTCGTCGCGACGGTTGCACTGGCCAAGTTTCTGCTCCGCGGCGAGGTGATCGAATGAACGGCATCGAACAATTGCCGCCCTGGACTGCGGTTCTCACGGCAGTTCTTCTGCTCACTGGCGCGGCCGTCACGCTTGTCGGTTCGCTCGGCCTGTTGCGTCTCGGCACATTTTACGAGCGGGTCCATGCGCCGACGCTGGGGACGACGCTCGGCACCGTCTTCATCGCGGCCGCTTCGATGGTCTACTTCTCGGTCCTGCAGAGCAGACCGGTGTTGCACGAAATCCTGATTGTAGGGCTTGGCGTCGTGACCACCCCTATCGCGCTGACTGTGTTGGTCGGCGCAGCCCGATTCCGCGATACCGCCGAACAAAGTCCGCCAGCGCGTGAACCAGAGAATAATTAGGACGAAGCACACGGCGCCACAAACGACCACGCGCTGATTGCAGGCGGATCTGCGGATCGGCCAAGGCCGGCTAAATGTCGCATTTGATTCTCGCGGCGAATGCCTACGTCTAGCGCGTGGATGATGCCGAGCTGCGCGCGAGTTCGCCGCAACCTTCAGCCGGCCGTGCGACCGGAGCAATTGGCTCCGCGTTCGGCACGCGCCGCACTTCCGAGGGGCGAGGCTTCAGACACGCCAGCAATGCGGGATGCCGCTCGGAAATCGGCCGCATCCCAAACAGAGGCCGTGATGACCAAAGTGCCACGAGATCGAATTCAGGGGAACCGGCTGCAGATCGGCCGGTGACCCGGGCGATTGCGGATCGCCCGGGTGCGGCAACTCGACGATTCCAAACCAAGCCGGGAGTTCCTCATGTCGGTATTTTCAGCGTTGCTCGTCCTGACCTCGTGGATGATGTTCATCTGGATTTGCGATCCCGACGGATTCCGCGCGGCATTTGCGCGCCGTCCGCCGCCGATTCCTCGCGATCCGAAAAGGTGACTTTGGAGGGTGCTTTGTCACCCCCTGCCGCCGTGTCCACCATTTGCTTTTGACCGCGACGCGTTACCGCGCTCCGCCTCTCGCGGCGGGTCCGCGCGTTCGCGGGCATGAGCCGCTTCCAAGCCAATCGAATTTCCGCCGCTGGCACGAAATCGACTTGCCATCGTTGGCCAATATGAGGGTCCTGACATGATCATCGTCGCTGCGACGGATTTCTCTACGCGCTCCCATCGCGCGCTCCGGCAAGCTGGCCTTCTGGCTCGCTCCCGCCGTGCCGAGCTGCACCTTGTTCACGTCGTTGATGAAGACCAGCCGGCCGATCTGGTCCGCATGGAAGAGCGGGAGGCACAGCGGGTGCTGGTGGAGCAGATCGGGTCCATGCCCGAGCTGCATGACGCTCGCTGCTATCCGACCGTCGTCAAGGGCCATCCCTTCGACGGGATATTGCGCGCGGCCGCAGCAGTCGGCGCAGATCTCATCGTGATGGGCGGCCATCGCAAGCAATTTTTGCGCGATATTTTTACAGGGACCACCATCGAACGTGTCATTCGCGGTGGAAAATATCCCGTGCTGATGGTGAACAACGAGGCCCAGCGGCGCTATGAACGGGTTGTGGTGCCGGTCGACATGTCAGAAACATCGGCTGAAGCAATCCGCATCGGCCTGTCCACCGGACTTCTGGAAGAAGACGGAGCGACGCTTCTTCACGCCTTCTCGCCGATGGCCAAGACGCGATTGATCAGCTCTGGGGCTAGCTCGGCCGTCATCACCGGATATGTCGAGAGCGAACGTCACAGGGCAATGGAGGAACTGACCAGTTTTCTGGTGACCAACGAGTTCGGCACGCGACGATGGTCTCTTCGCGTCGGCGAAGGCGGACCCATGCAGATCATCACCCGTGCCGTCGAGGAGAAGCGGCCCGACATGCTCGTGATGGGTACGCACGGCCGATCCGGATTGCTTCGGGCGTTGATCGGGAGCGTAACGGAGGAAGTCCTGCGCTCGCTGAACGTGGACGTCCTGGTCGTCCCCCCCGCCAGCCCCAAGCTCGGGATGGCCAAGGAGGCAGTCGCGCCCGAACCGAAGGCGTGAAGCGTGCCGTGGCTCATCCCCGTGCCGCTCACAGGGCCGAGAGGGGCGCCGAACCTAGCGGCGTCGTCGTTCGGCGTCGCGGGCAGCCAACCTTGGTGCGGTTCGTCTGATCGGACTCCGCGTGATTTTCGGCGGATCACTGGCTGGAAACGTCTGCTGCAATTGTCGATCGAGTTCCTCGTCGAGTTCACGCTTCTCCCGCTGCTCCGGCGTCTCGTACTGCTTGGGCATAGCCTAATCTCCACGTCTGGCACTTGGCTACCAACCGGTCTGCCACCAGGATTGTGACGCCAAAGTCCAGAGTCAACGCAATGAAGCGAAAGGTGTTGCGTTCAAGCTTCAACGATATTCAGACGGGTCCTCGGCACTGAAGGAAGCAGCTACCCGATCAGTTGCCTCACCGCCGCCGAGATCATCACCAGCCCTCCGGTGATCACCGCGGCATCGAGGATCACGGTGTGGATGTGCACCGGCATCCGCTCCACGAAGGCCTTTGCCAGGAACGCGCCGGGGATCGCGATCGCTCCGATCAGCAGCGCGAAGGCGAGCACCTGCGCGGTCACGGCACCGGCGAGGCCGAACACCGAGATCTTGATGAGGCCGGTGCCGAGCGAGATCATCGCGTCTGTTGCGATCACGGCGGCGCCTTCGAGGCCTGCGGCCATCAGCAGCGACAGCAGGATCACGCCTGAGCCCGAGGTGCCGCCGACCAGCACGCCGTAGCCGACCGACCCGGCGGCAAGGCCGCTGTCGCCGATCTTGACCTTTCGGCGGCGGAGGACGCGGCGCAGCGGCACGCTCAGGATCAGCATGGTGCCGATCACGAGCGCCGCGCCGGCATTGGTGAGACGCGTATAGCCGTAGGCGCCGAGTGCGGTCGTCAGCGCGGCGCAGGCGAGCACGATCAGCGCGCGGCGGCGGTCGGCGTAGCGCAAGTAAGCAACGGCTCGGCTGGAATTGGTGAAGATGGCGGAGATCGCGATGATCGGCACCACCGGCTCGGCGCCGACCAGCGGCACCAGCACCAGCGGCATCAGGGCGCCGGTGCCGTAGCCGGCGAGACCACCGATGATCGAAGCAAACAACGCCATCAACGCCACCAGCAGGAGCTGAAAGATCGAGATGTCGGCGAAGCCTGAGACGATGGTCACGTTCTCTCGTCGCGGCTGATGCGTGCCGCAGCTTGATCGGCGATGGAAGCAAGTGCGGCTTCCTCTAAGGGAAAATCCGCCGCAAGCCAAGCGTCCTCGGCGAGCGTCAACACATGTCCGAGCGCTGGTCCTTCGGCCAGACCGCGCGCGATGAAGTCGGCGGCCTTCAGCGGAAATTTCGGCGCAGTCCAGCGCTGCGGCAGCTCGGCGAGAGCGCGCCAGCGCATCGAGGTGACGTCGCCACCGGCGCGCGCCCAGCCGAGCAACACACGATCGTGATAGCGCTCGGGGCCGAGCCGATAGAGCAGCCGCCGTGCATTGGCCTCATCCTTGGCGGCGAAGCGCCACCAGCGGTGGCCCATCGAATCCAGTGCCTTGGTCTCGGCATTGGAGAGCCGCAGACGCGCGGCGACGCGCTTGGCATCCTCGGTCACGGCGACGGTCAGCGCGGCGAGGCGCCGCGTGCTGCTGGCGATGAGGCCGAGTTCGCGCTCGATCGCGATCATCGCCGACAGCGGCCCGGTATAGGCAACGCCGCCGATCAGCGCTTGCAGCAATCCGCCCTCGGCCATGGCCAGCACGGCCGCGGATGCGCCGCCGGCCACCAGCAGCTTCAGCATCTCCATGCGCACCCGCTCGGCCGAGAGGCTGGCAAGACCCGCACGCCCCCGGATGCAGGCGAGATAGCCGTCGCGGTCGGGATCGCCGGCACCAAAGGCGGCGTGGATGCGGAAGAAGCGCAGGATGCGCAAATAATCTTCAGTGATGCGCTGGTCGGGATCGCCGATGAAGCGCACGCGGCGCGCTTTGGCATCCGCGATGCCGCCGACATGGTCGTAGACGACGCCGCGCGCATCGACCGACAGGCCGTTCATGGTGAAGTCGCGCCGCTCGGCGTCCTTGACCCAGTCGCGGCCGAACGCGACCTTGGCCTTGCGGCCGAAGGTTTCGGTGTCCTCGCGCAGGGTCGTGACTTCATAGGGGTGGCTGTCGATCACCAGCGTGACGGTGCCGTGGTCGATGCCGGTCGGCACGCTCTTGATGCCGGCGGCCTTGGCGCGCCGGATCACCTCCTCCGGCCGCGCGGTGGTCGCGATGTCGATGTCGCCGGGCTGAAGACCGAGCAGCGCGTTGCGTACGGCGCCGCCGACCACGCGCGCTTCCTCGCCGTCGACGTTGAGCAATTGCAGGACGCGCGCGGTCCCGCCTGCGGTCAGCCAGGGCGCATCGGCAAGAATCGGGGCAAGTATCGGCTCCGCGCTCATCGTGCGGCCCCTATTTTTCCACGCCCGGCACCAGCCGGCCGTTCTCGATATGGGCGGGAACGTAAGTCGAATCCGGAGCGGCGCCGGAGAAGTGCGCAAGTCCGATCAGGCCCGCAATGACCAGCACGATCGCCGCCAGCGCAAGACGCGCGACGACCGCGACCGGCCAGGAGGAACGCGCGAACAGGCCGGACCGCGTCGCGGCCAGGAACAATGCGTAGACGGCAAAGGGAATGAGGAAGATTCCGATCTCGGTCAGAACCGGCCGGATCATGATGAATAGATCCGCTCATACAGCACACGCAGCATGCCGGCCGTCGCACCCCAGATGTAGCGTTCCGCGAACGGCATCGCGTAGTAGAACCGCTCCATGCCGCGGAATTCCTTGCTGTGCACCTGGTGGTTCACTGGGTTCATCAGGAAGGATAGCGGCACCTCGAACGCATCATCAACCTCGGAATGGTTGATGGTGAGCTCGAAGCCGGGCCTGACCCTGGCGACCGTCGGCAGGATGCGGAAGCCGAAGGCGGTGCCGTAGAGATCGAGATAACCGATCGGCTCGACGAAGTCTCTGGACAGCCCGACCTCCTCCTCGGCCTCGCGCAGCGCCGCGTCCAGCGGCGAGGAATCGGTGGCGTCGATCTTGCCGCCGGGGAAAGCGATCTGGCCGGCATGGTCGTTGAGATGCGCCGAGCGCTGCGTCAGCAAGATGGTCGGCTCGGGATGATCGACCACCGCGATCAGGACCGCCGCGGGGCGCACCGGCTGCTCGCGCGCGACGATCTCGAGCATCTTGTCGGTGCCGGGATCGCCCGAGGCGGGAATGATGTTCGGATCGTAGAGGCCGAGCGGAACGTCGAAGCCGAGCTTCGCCCTGGAGCGGGCGAAGAAATCCGCCGCGCCGGCGGCGACAGGATCGCTCTTCAAGATAGGCTTGTTCAAAGCGCGGCCCTCACCTGCTCCGCATCGGCCATGGCGAAGAATTCGCCAGCCGATTCGACGCCGAACATCGGCTGGCCATCGACCATCCGCTCCTCGCCCATGTCAACCAGATCGTAATAGAGCGCCCTTGTGACCTTGGCCCAGAGCTCGGCGCGAACGTGCAGATACGGCGTCAGCCCGCCGTCCCTGGCCTGCTCGAAACGCAGCCGGTGCGTGGCATCGCAGGTGACCCAGTCGTCGACATTGGTGCGGAAGCGCAGCACGCGATGGTTGCCCTCGCCGTCCTTCTGCATCTCGACCGCCATGAAGGGCGCGTCGTCGACCCGGATGCCGACCTTCTCCACCGGCGTGACCAGGAAATGCTTGTCGCCCTCGCGCTTGAGGATGGTCGAGAACAGCCGCACCAGAGCGGGGCGCCCGATTGGCGTCCCCAAGTAGAACCAAGTACCATCGGAGGCGATTCGGATGTCGAGATCGCCGCAAAACGGCGGATTCCACAGATGCACCGGAGGCAGCCCCCTCTTGGCGCCTTCGGCATTGGCAGCACTTTTGGCGGCGGCAGTCAGCCCCTCAAGACCGCGATCGGCGCTCTGCCCTTGGTTCGCCATGGTTTGCCCTGACTTTGTCCTTTGGCACGATTGGTGCAGGCCTGACTTGTACGTCTACGTTGTAATCGGGTGCACGGTTCCACCCCGGATTAGTCCGGTGGGGGAGGTCGCCACTTCGTGATGCCGTACATAACCCGAAGCCGATAAGGTGGGGATAGGTTAATTCAACGAATACATGGCCTTCCTGCAAGTCTAGCATAGGCCCATGAGTTGACGTGATGATCTGACGTGATGATCCGTGACGTGGTGACGTGACGGCGCAAGCAAGCCGCGTGGCAGGCTGAAGGAGCTAAACGGATGGCGGAGAGTGTCGAGAAACTCGAGGACGGGATCGTTCGTTCGGCCGAGCAGGTGTCGAGCCAGATTCGCGCGGCGAAGGATGCGATCGCGTCCGTCATCTTCGGCCAGGATCGCGTGATCGAGAACACGCTGGTCACCATCCTCTCCGGCGGCCATGCGCTGCTGATCGGCGTGCCCGGCCTTGCCAAGACCAAGCTGGTCGAGACGCTCGGCGTGACGCTCGGTCTCGATGCCAAGCGCATCCAGTTCACGCCCGATCTGATGCCGTCGGACATTCTCGGCGCCGAGGTGCTGGATGAGAGCACCGCGGGGAGGCGCGCCTTCCGCTTCATCGCAGGTCCGGTGTTCGCGCAGCTCTTGATGGCGGACGAGATCAACCGCGCCAGCCCGCGCACGCAATCGGCGCTGCTGCAGGCGATGCAGGAGCAGCACATCACCGTGGCCGGCGCGCGCCACGATCTGCCGAAGCCTTTCCACGTGCTCGCGACGCAAAACCCGCTGGAGCAGGAAGGCACCTATCCGCTGCCCGAAGCGCAGCTCGACCGTTTCCTGATGGAGATCGACGTCGACTATCCCGATCGCGACGCCGAACGCCGCATCCTGTTCGAGACCACCGGCGCCGAGGAGACGCTGGCGAGGGGTTCGATGACCGCGGACGCGCTGATCACGGCGCAGCGGCTGATCCGGCGCCTGCCGGTCGGCGATTCCGTCGTCGAGGCGATCCTGTCGCTGGTGCGCTCGGCCCGTCCCGGTCCGGACGCCGGCGAAGCCGGCAAGTTCATCGCCTGGGGCCCCGGCCCGCGAGCCAGCCAATCCTTGATGCTGGCCGTGCGCGCGCGCGCGCTGATCGACGGACGCCTGGCGCCGTCGGTCGACGACGTGCTCGACCTCGCTGAACCCGTGCTGAAGCACCGCATGGCGCTGACGTTCCAGGCGCGCGCCGAGGGCCGCACGATTCCGGACGTGATCCGGCAATTGAAGACACGGATCGGTTGATGGCAGCGGAGAACGGGCACACAGCGAAGGAGATCATCGCGATCCGACGTGCCGATGGCGAAAGCCGCACGCTCGCAGCTTCCTTGCCGCGCCTGGTGCTCGAAGCCCGCCGCATCGCCGCCAACGTCATCCACGGCCTGCACGGAAGGCGCCGCGCCGGCTCCGGCGAGAATTTCTGGCAATACCGCCGCTTCGTCTCCGGCGAGCCGGCACAGAACGTCGACTGGCGCCGCTCGGCGCGCGACGACCATCTCTATGTCCGCGAGCTCGAATGGGAAGCCTCGCACACGGTGTGGATCTGGCCGGACCGCTCGCCGTCGATGGCGTTCGCCTCGAAGACCGCGCGCGAGTCCAAGCTCGAGCGCACGCTGATCGTCGCCTTCGCGCTGGCCGAGCTGCTGGTGTCCGGCGGCGAGCGTGTCGGCATTCCCGGCCTGATGGCGCCGACCGCGAGCCGCAGCGTGATCGACAAGATGGCGCAGGCGATGCTGCATGACGATGCCGACCGCCTCAGCCTGCCGCCGTCCTTTGTGCCGGCGGCGCTGGCCGAGATCATCGTGCTGTCGGATTTCTGGTCGCCGATCGCGGAAATCAAGACGACGCTCACAGGCCTCTCCGGCTCCGGCGCGCATGGCACGATGGTGCAAATCGTCGATCCCGCCGAAGAATCGTTCCCCTATTCCGGCCGCGTCGAGTTCGTCGAGCCGGAAGGCTTCGGCGTGATCACCGCCGGCCGCGCCGAGAGCTGGGCGCAGGATTACACCGCGCGGCTCGCGCTGCACCGCGACCAGATCCGCGCCGAGACCAACAAGCTGGACTGGCTGTTCACCACGCACGCCACCGACCGCTCCGCCGCCGAGCTGCTGCTGTTCCTGCATGCCGGCATGCAGGTGAGCAAGTCGGGCGCCCGCACCACGACGATCAAGGTGGGGCCGGCCGCATGATGGGACTGCCGCTCGCCTTCACCGAACCGCTGCTCCTGATCGGCCTCGTCAGCCTGCCCGTGCTGTGGTGGCTGCTGCGCGTGATGCCGCCGCGGCCGCGCCGCATCGAGTTTCCGCCGACGCGCCTGTTGTTCGACATCTCCCCCCGGGAGGAGACGCCCTCGCGGACGCCGTGGTGGCTGACCGCGTTGCGTCTCCTGGCAGCGGCTCTCGTCATTTTCGCGGCTGCCGGCCCGATCTGGAATCCGCAAGTTGGCGCAGCCGACAGCAAGGCGCAGCTGATGATCATGCTCGACGACGGCTGGAGCGCCGCGTCGCACTGGGACGTCAGGATCAGGGCCGCCGACGAGCTGATCGCCAATGCCGAAAACGACCGCCGCGCCATCGCGCTGGTGCCGCTATCCGAGCCGAACCGCGACATCACCCTGATGCCGGCGGGCGCGGCGCGCGTCGCGCTGCGGCAGCTCGCGCCAAAGCCCTATTCGATCGACCGCGTCGAGACGCTGGCCGCGGTCGACCGCTTCCTGAAAGCCACCGGCGACTGCGAGATCGCCTGGCTGTCCGACGGCGTCGACACCGGCCGCGGCGAGGACTTCGTCGCTGGCCTCGGCAAGACCGTCGGCGATCGCAGCCTGACCGTGTTCGAAGGCGGCACCTCCTCGCCGCTGGCGCTGGTCGCGGCCGAGAACGCCGCGGCGAAGATGACGGTGAAGGTGCTGCGCACCGACAGCGGCATCGCCATGGGCACCGTGCGCGCGCTGGACCAGAAGGCCTCGCCGATCGGAGAGGCCCGCTACACGTTCGGTCCGCAGGACAAGGAGACCGACGCTGCGTTCGATCTGCCGGTCGAGCTGCGCAACGACATCACGCGGCTCGAGATCTCGGGCGAGCGCTCCGCCGGCGCGGTGCAGCTGCTCGACAAGCGCTGGCGCCGCCGCGCCATCGGCATCGTCTCGGGTGCGACCAGCGAGACCGCGCAGCCGCTGCTGGCGCCGACCTTCTATCTCACCCGCGCGCTGGCGCCGTTCGCCGACGTCAGGCTCGCCGACAAGGGCTCGCCACAGCAGGGCATCACACAATTCTTGGACCAGAAACTGCCGATGATCATCCTCGCCGATGTCGGCACCATCGCGCCGGAGCTGCGCGAGCGCCTCAATGCCTGGGTCGACCAGGGCGGCGTGCTGGTGCGCTTCGCCGGCCCCCGGCTGGCGCAGGCCGAGGACGATCTCGTGCCGGTCAAGCTGCGCAAGGGCGGCCGCACGCTCGGCGGCAGCCTGACCTGGGAGAAGCCGCAGCATCTTGCGACCTTCGCGGCCGACGGACCGTTTGCCGGCGTCGCTGTCCCCAAGGATGTCACCGTGAGCCGCCAGGTGCTGGCCGAGCCCGATGCCGTGCTCGCCACCAAGAGCTGGGCCTCGCTGGAAGACGGCACGCCGCTGGTCACCGGCGAGCATCGCGGCAAGGGCCTCGTCAGCCTGTTCCACGTCAGCGCCGACATGCGCTGGTCGGATCTGCCGATGTCGGGCACCTTCGTCGAAATGCTCCGGCGGGTCGTCGACATGTCGGGCTACACGTCAAAGCCAGGCCCAGGCGTTGCCAGCGAAGCGACCATCGAGACGGTGGCGCCGCTGCACATTCTCGACGGTTTTGGCGCGTTCGGCCCGCCGCCGGCGACCGCAAAGCCGCTGCCCGCGGATTACCGCGACCGCGCCACGTCAGATCATCCTCCGGGCTTCTATGGCCCGGCCGAAGGACCGCTTGCCGTGAACACACTTGCCAGCGCCGACCGCATCGCCGCGCTCAACACCGCGAGCCTGCGCGCCCGGCACGCCACCTACACCAATGCCGAGCCGCGGGACCTGCGCGGCTGGCTGCTGTCGACGGCGCTCGCGCTGTTCCTGATCGACGCCATCATCGTCGCGGTGCTCGGCGGCGGGATCGCCGCGCTGCTGCGCCGCCGCGCAGCGCCCGCAATGATCGTGCTTGGCCTGCTGTTCGCCTCGCTCTCGCCCGCGCCGTCACGCGCCGACAGCGCCGCGGACGATTTCGCGATGAAGGCGACGTCGCAGACCCGCCTCGCCTATGTCGTCACAGGCAATGCCGACGTCGATTCCATCGTCAGGGCCGGCATGTCCGGACTGACGCTGTTCCTGGCGCAGCGCACCGCGCTCGAGGCCGGCGATCCCGTCGGCATCGACCCCGCGCGCGACGAACTCGCCTTCTTCCCGCTGATCTACTGGCCGATCGTGCCGGGCGCGCCCAAGCCGCCGCAGGACGCCATCAACAAGATCGACGCCTACATGAAGCAGGGCGGCACCGTGCTGTTCGACACCCGCGACGCGATCGAAGCGCCGCCGGGCGCCAACGGCGCCGCGCAGACCCCGGGCATGCAAACGCTGCGCGAGATCCTGTCGTCGCTCGACGTGCCCGAGCTCGAGCCGGTGCCGCGCGAGCACGTGCTGACCAAGACCTTCTACCTGCTGCGCGACTTCCCCGGTCGCTTCGTCACCGGCCAGACCTGGGTCGAGACCCTGCCGCGCGACGAGGACGAGGACAGCGCGCAGCGGCCGGCGCGCGGTGGCGACGGCGTCTCGCCGATCATCATCACCTCGAACGATCTTGCCGGCGCCTGGGCGGTGCGGCCCGACGGCCAGGCCATGCTGCCGGTGACCGGCGGCGACACCCGCCAGCGCGAATTCGCCTACCGCGCCGGCGCCAACATCGTGATGTACACGCTGACCGGCAATTACAAGGCCGACCAGGTGCACGCACCGGCCCTGATCGAACGGCTGGGGCAATAGGATTGAGATGAATTACGGCATCGCATTCACGCCGCTTGTCCCCGCGATCGTGCTGTGGATCGCGCTCGCCGCGATCGTCGTCATCGCGATCGTGCTGCTGGTCGCGCGCGCGCGCGGCGCCGCCGTGCGCGTGGCCGCGCTGGCGCTGTTCCTGCTCGCGCTCGCCAATCCCTCCTTCACCCGCGAGGACCGTGATCCCCTCACCTCGGTCGCGGCTGTCGTCGTCGACAAGAGCCCGAGCCAGAATTTCGGCAACCGCAATCGGGAGGCTGCGCAAGCGCAGGAAGCGCTGGTCGACAGCCTGAAGAAGGTCAAGGGGCTCGAAGTCCGTGTCGTTGAGGCCGGACAGGCCGACGGCGAGACCGACGGCACCAAGCTGTTCGGCGCCCTCGCCTCGGTCTTGTCGGACGTGCCGGTCGACCGGGTCGCCGGCGCGTTCCTGATCACCGACGGCCGCGTCCACGACATTCCGGCCAGCGCCACGGCGCTTGGCTTCCAGGCGCCGGTGCATGCGCTGATCACCGGCCAGAAGGACGAGCGCGACCGCCGCATCGCGATCACGGCCGCTCCGCGCTTTGGCATCGTCGGCCAGACCCAGACCATCAGCTACCGCCTCGACGACCAGGGCGTCACGGGCGAGCGCGCCAAGGTCACGATCCGCAGGGACGGCGAGGTCATCAACGAGCGCACGCTCTCGAGCGGCCAGGCTGCGAGCGTCGACGTCGACATCAAGCATGCCGGCCCGAACATCGTCGAGATCGAGGCCTCGCCGCTCGAGAGAGAGCTGACGCCGGTGAACAACCGCGCCGTCGTCGCCATCGACGGCGTGCGCGACAAGCTGCGCGTGCTGCTGGTCTCGGGCGAGCCGCATTCGGGCGAGCGGACCTGGCGCAATCTGCTCAAGTCCGACGCCAGCGTCGACCTCGTGCATTTCACCATTCTGCGTCCGCCGGAGAAGCAGGACGGCACGCCGATCAACGAATTGTCGCTGATCGCGTTTCCGACCCGCGAGCTGTTCCAGCAGAAGATCAACGAATTCCAGCTGATCATCTTCGATCGCTACGCCCGCCAGGGCGTGCTGCCGATCGCCTATTTCGACAACATCGCGCGCTATGTGCGCGGCGGCGGCGCGGTGCTGGTCTCGGCCGGCCCCGACTACGCCTCCAACACCAGCATCTGGCGCACGCCGCTGGATTCGGTGCTGCCGGCCGAGCCGGTCGGCGTGACGGAAAAACCGTTCTATGCGCATCTGTCCGACATCGGCAAACGCCACCCCGTCACGCGCGGCCTGGAGGGCTCCGCCAGCGAGCCGCCGCACTGGAGCCGCTTCTTCCGCACCGTCGACACCCGCAATTCCGTCAACCCGCCGGTGATGACGGGGGCGGACGGCAAGCCGCTTCTGTTCCTGTCGCGCTTCGGCGAGGGCCGCGTCGCGCTTCTGCTCTCCGACCACATCTGGCTGTGGGCGCGCGGCTATGAGGGCGGCGGCCCGCACCTGGATCTGCTCAGGCGGATGTCGCACTGGCTGATGAAGCAACCGGACCTCGACGAAGAGGCGCTGCGTCTGCAGGTGCAGGGCAAGAACCTCGTCGTGGTGCGTCAGACCATGGCCGACAGCGTCCAGCCGGTGAGCGTCACCTCGCCATCAGGCGTGTCGCAGGATCTGACGCTGAGCCCCGGCGATCCCGGCGAGTGGCGCGCCAGCCTTCCCGCGAGCGAGCTCGGCCTGTGGCAGGCTACCGACGGCACGCTGAAGGCGCTGATCAATGTCGGCCCGACCAATCCGAAGGAGTTTTCGGAGGTCACCTCCACCATCGATACCTTGAAGCCGTTGACACAGGCGACCGGCGGCAACGCCGTGCGGGTGGCCAGCGGCGCCGATGTCGAGCTGCCGCGCATCCTGCCGGTGCGCTCGGCCAGCGTCTTTGCCGGCGACGGCTGGATGGGGGTGCGGATGCGCGACGCCAGCGTCGTCAAGGGCGTCGGCGTGCTGCCGATCTTCGCCGGCCTGATCGGGCTATTGCTGCTGCTCGGTGCCTTCGCCGCGACATGGGTGCGCGAAGGACGGTGACCTCGATCCGTTGCTCGAACGACACATCGGCCCGCCACCGGCGCTGGCCGGTCTGAGTGCGATTGACATCCGCAGACCGATCGGGCGATGTTATATTGTTACATCGCGATATCTCGCGATGCGGGGTGGCGTTTCCAGATGAAGTGGTTCCGGTCGAATATCAGGCACGGCGCCCGGCTCGCGTTGTTCGCGATGCTGGTGCAGTTCGCGCTGACGTTCGGGCACAGCCACTGGTTCGCGCAGGCCGCGCCGCTTGCCCAGACTTCGCTCCAGCAGACCGATAGCGCCAACGGCGTTGCTGCGGTCGACCGCGCCGCGGTCCAGAAGCAATCGCCCGCCGCTCCCGACCGCGAGCATCAAGGCGAGGACAATTGCGCGATCTGCGCCGTCGTCGCGATGGCGGGCACCGTCATATCGGCGACGCCGCCGGTGCTGCTGCTGCCGCAGGCGATCGAGCTGCTCCACCGCACCACTGATGCCGAATTTCTCCATCTGAAATCGGCCGGCACGGCATTCCAGCCGCGCGCCCCTCCCGCGTCCTGACTCTCAACATCGCTTGATCACGCCCGGGCTCGCCGCGCATCGGCAAATGCCCGGGAGACGTTGAAGTCGAATTCCGTCGCGCCGCGACGGCAGGCCGCCTCCGATCAGCACACAATCATGCGGACGGCGCCTGACTGGAATCAGGACCATGTCATTCAAATTGCGACGCGCGCAGCGTCTTGGCGGAGCGAGCCTGCTCCTGCTCGGCGCCGCCGCCACGCCCGCTTTCGCCCAAACGCCTGCGCAAGACAAATCGTCGACCGAGATCCCCGCCGTCACCGTGACGGCGCCGAGCCCTATCGTGCGCAGAGCGGTGGTGCCGTCGCGCAACCCCGGCCGCGGCACGCGGACCGCGCGGGTGCGCAGCCGCCAACAAGCGGCGGAAGCAGAGCCGGCAGCCGCCGTGCCCGCCGCGCCTCAGCAGGGCGTGCTGCCTATTGTGACCAACCAGTTCGCGACGGTCACGGTGGTGCCGAACGAGGAGATCCGCCGCGAGGGCGGCGGCCAGCTCGGCGATCTGCTGTTCTCCAAGCCGGGCATCACCGGCTCGAGCTTCGCGCCCGGCGCCTCCAGCCGGCCGATCATCCGGGGTCTCGACGTCAACCGCGTCGGCATCGTCGAGAACGGCACCAATTCGAGCGGTGCGTCCGATCTCGGCGAGGATCATTTCGTCCCGATCGATCCGCTGGCGACCAACCAGATCGAAGTGGTGCGCGGGCCTGCCGCGTTGCGCTACGGCTCCACCTCGATCGGCGGCGTCGTCAGCGCCACCAACAACCGGATTCCGGATGCGGTGCCGAACTGCGCGCCGTCATTCCAGGCTTACGGCCTGCCGACCAAGGCGCCGCTAGCGAGCGCAGCGACATCGCCTTGCGTCACCGCCGAGACCCGTACCGCGTTCTCTTCGGTCGACCGTGGCGTGGAAAGCGGCGTACTGCTCGACACCGGCGGCGGCAATTTTGCGTTCCACGCCGACGCCTATGGCCGCACGACCTCGGACTATTCGATTCCGGGCTATCCCTATCTGAACGATCAATCGCGCCCCGTGAACGGCCGTCAGCCCAACTCGGCGACGCGCTCGGACGGCGCCTCGATCGGCGGCTCCTACTTCTTCCAGGGCGGCTATATCGGCGCGTCGATCACGCAGAACGATTCGCTCTACCACATCCCCGGCATCGACGGCGCCGACCACCGCACGCGGATCGACGGCCACCAGACCAAGATCAACGTCAAGGGCGAGTACCATCCCGACGCCGTCGCGATCGACGCCGTCCGCTTCTGGGCCGGCGCGACCGACTACCGCCACAACGAGATCGGCCTTGCCGATCCCGCCGACCTCAACAGCGACGGCATCAGGCAGACCTTCACCAACAAGGAGCAGGAAATCCGCACCGAGGTGCAGCTGATGCCGTTCAATGCGCGCTTCGCCGAAGTGACGACGGCGCTGGGCTTCCAGGTCGGGCATCAGGAATTGAGCGCGCCGAGCCCGGACAATCCCGGCACGCTGTTCAACGGCCTGTGGGACCCGAACAACAGCACGCGCGTCGCCGGCTACGCCTTCAACGAGTTCAAGTTCACGGAGGCGACGCGAGCGCAGATCGCCGGCCGCATCGAGCATGTCGAGCTGCACGGCACGACGCCGGACTTCCCGGCCGATTATTTGCCCGACGGCACGCCGCAGGCGGCGATCGCGCGCAATCCGTCCTTCACGCCCAAGAGCGGCAGCATCGGCCTGCTGCAGGATCTGCCGGGCGGCATGGTCGGCAGCATCACCGCGCAATATGTCGAGCGCGCGCCGAAGGCGGCCGAGCTGTTCTCGCGCGGCGGCCATGACGCGACCGCGACCTTCGACATCGGCAATCCCAACCTCACCATCGAGACCGCCAAATCGGTCGAGCTCGGCGTGCGCAGGGCGACGGGGCCGTTCCGCTTCGAGGCAACCGTTTACTACACGCATTTCGACAATTTCATCTATCGCCGCCTCACCGGCGTGTCCTGCGATGACGACTTTGCCTCCTGCGGCACGCCGGGCGCCGAGCTGAACCAGGCGGTCTACTCGCAGCGCAATGCCAATTTCCGCGGCGGCGAATTCCAGTCGCAGCTCGACGTCGGCGCGTTCCAGGGTGGCATCTGGGGTATCGAGAATCAGCTCGACTTCGTCCGCGCCACCTTCAGCGACGGCACCAACGTGCCGCGCATTCCCCCCATGCGAATGGGCGGCGGCGTATTTTGGCGCGACGACAACTGGCTGATGCGCGTCAACCTGTTACACGCCTTCGCGCAGAACAACATCGCATTGATCGCGGAGACGCCGACGGCGGGCTACAATCTGTTGAAGGCCGAGGTCAGCTACAAGACCAAGCTCGACCGCAACTGGTTCGGCGCGCGCGAGATGATGGCCGGCATCGTCGGCAACAATCTCCTCAACGAGAACATCCGCAACTCGGTGTCCTATACCAAGGACGAGGTGCTGATGCCCGGCATCGGCGTGCGCGCATTCGCGAACTTCAAGTTCTGATCTTGGGTGCGTCGGGGCCAGGGGGCCCCGGCACACCGGCTTTCTCAGCCCGTCATTGCGGAGCCGCTGTCGTCTCGTAGTGCACAGAGTGGTAGCCCGAACTACTTCCGCGCCTTGCTCCAGTCCGGGTCGACCGGGCCCGACACGCCTTCGAAGGCGCCGTGGACGAGCTCGAACACCAGGATGCGGGCGGCGTCGACCGGGCCAGGCATGGTGACGCGGCCCTTCGGGACCGGCTTGAATCCGACGCGGCTGTAATAGGGCTCGTCGCCGACCAGCAGCACGAGGCGGTGACCTTTCGCCTTCGCATCCTTTAGCGCGCGCTCCATCAGCAGACGGCCGACACCGCGGCCGCGGAATGGCGGCTCGACCGTCAGCGGGCCGAGCAGCAGCGCCGGCGTCTCGCCGACCAGGACCGGCAATTGCCTGACCGAGCCGACCAGCAGCGTGCCGATGCGCGCGGTGAAGGACAATTCGAGCAGATGGTCGACGTGCTCGCGGATCCTGTAGGCGCTGAGCACGAAGCGGCCGGGACCGAAGGTGCGTTCGTGCAGCCGCTCGATCGATTGGGCATCGCCAGCGGCCTCGGGGAGGATGGTCAGTGAGAGATCGGTCATGTTAATCGCGGGATAGCACCTGAACGCAGCGCGGTCCATCGGGCAACAAGGCGCTCAGCTCCTTTTCAAGGTCGACGGGAGAGGTGTTCTGAAACCCTCGGCTTGCACTCGTTCAACTACAACTTCTGACGCACTCGCACAGGCCGTCCTCAGCGCCACGTCGCAACCATTGGCCGGCCGTCCAGCACTTCGGCGATCCGCAGCCGCGTCCCTCGCGTGGTGCCGTCGGGCAGCGCCGTGACAGCGAAGAACCCGCATTCGACGATCTCGCGGTTGGCCTCGGGCAGGCGGTCCTGCCTGAACTGCCTGACGACGTAGACCGCTACGTGGTCGCGGCGGGAAACGTGGCTGTTGAGGAAGATGCCATGCAGCACGGCCTCGCCAGTGAGGTCGATATCGCCCTCCTCCTTGAGCTCGCGCCGCATCGCCTGCTCCATGGTCTCGCCGTGGTCGACGCCGCCGCCGGGCAGGTACCAGCCGCTGACGTAGCTGTGCCTGACCAGAAACACCCGATTCTCGGCATCCAGCACCACGGCGCGGACGCCGAGCGTCATACCGCGAACGATAAGGAAATAGGCGTGGAAGACTCGCCGCAGCAGCGGCTCGAATTTTCGTCGAATACGGTCCAGACGATCTCCCATCAGGCTTCCTTGAGGCCGCTGTCCCGGCCCCGCTTGCACAGTCCCCGCGACCTTGCCATTACAACGGAGCAATAGCGAGGCAATCGCACGCCATGACTCCCAACACGCTGGCCCCCTTCACGCTCGCCCATCTGTCCGATCCGCATCTAGCGCCCTTGCCGAAACCGCGGCTGATCGAGCTCGCCGGCAAGCGCGTGCTCGGCTACGTCAACTGGACGCGCAACCGCCACAAGTACCAGCGTCGCGAGGTGCTCGATGCGCTGGTCGCCGACATGAAGGCGCAGGCGCCCGACCACATCGCGGTGACGGGCGATCTCGTCAACCTCGCGCTGGAAGCCGAGTTCGCCCCTGCCCGCGCCTGGCTCGAGGGCGTCGGCCCGCCCGACCGCGTCACCACGATTCCCGGCAATCACGACGCCTATGTCCGCGCCACGTCGCATCGTTTCGGCGAGACGTTTGCGCCGTATCTCGCCGGCGACGACGGCGGCATCGGCTTTCCATCCGTGCGCCGGCGCGGGCCGCTCGCGCTGATCAGCCTGTCCACGGCGGTGCCGACCCTGCCGCTGATGGCGACGGGTACGCTCGGGCGCGATCAACTCGACTCTCTTGCAGCAATGCTCGAACGGCTCGCGGCCGAGGACGTCTTCCGCGTGCTCCTGGTGCACCATCCCCTGAAGTCCGATGCACGGCAGAAGCGGATGACAGATTCGGCCGCGCTGCTGGCGCTGCTCAAGCGCCACGGCGTCGAACTGATCCTGCACGGGCACGACCACATTCATTCGACGATGTGGTTCGAGGGTCCCAACGGCAACATTCCCGCGCTCGGCGTGCCCTCGGCCTCCGCGCTCGCGCACGGGCGCTACCCGGCGGCGGCCTATAATCTTTTCAGAATCGAGAAGGACAATGCCGGCTGGCGCTGCGAGCAAACGGTGCGGAGCCTCGGGGCGGGATTTCAGATGGGGCAGATCAAGCATGTGAGGCTGATCTAGTTCGATGTCATTCCGGGGCGCGCGATGCGCGAGCCCGGAATCCATCGGGCCGCAGAATTGGTGGATGAATGGATTCCGGGCTCGCGCCTTTGGCGCGCCCCGGAATGACGGCGGAGAATACCTCACCAGCTCCGCAAGGCCGCCAGCACGGCGAGGCCGAACAAGGCGGCGGCGCCGAGCACGAAGCCGAAGACGAACGGCCACAGGCGCGAGCGGCGCGGCGGAGGCGCGACCGCGGGCTTCGGTTCGGGCGGGACCACCATCGCATGCTCGCGCTCGACCATGCGGCGCGCGACATAGTCGGTGACGGCCTCGACGATCACAGTGGTGTCGTGCGATTCGGCGAGCACGATGCGGCCAAAGCGTGTGTCCTGAACGAAGCGGTACATCCGCTTGTCGCGCCCCATCACGATGTGGGCGACGACGTCGATCCAGAGTCTGGGCGTATCGCCCTGGCTGATGCCGCGGTCGAACAGATCGATCCTGTCAGGCACCTGCGCGAACAGGGGATCGAGCGCGTCGTTGAGGATCTCGAGCCGCGCCACCTCGGCGTCCCGGAGATCGACGACGACGCCCGTTCGGTCGGCGGCCTCGATCCGCGCGCGCAGCAGCGCATCGCGCAGCCGCACCGGGCGCGGCTGGCCGGGATGGGTCCCGCTGGTCTCGGGCTCTGACATGGTCGGCCTCGTCCTCGACTTTCCTCCATTAACCTATCAGCAACCTTGAGGCCCGCAAAGGGTCCATAATTCCAGATACTTACGGCGCCCACAGGCGATTGACCTGTGCCAAAAACAGACGATCCCACCCAGGCAGAGCCTGGATGGGACCATCCGTCCTTGGACGTCTTCTTAATTCAGGTCGGCAGCCAAGCCCTTAGGCCGAGACGCGCGACGGCTCTTCCACGATGGAGAAGCGGACGCCGGCCTTGTGGCGGTTCTCTTCCGAGACCGTGCGCCAGGCGTCCTCGGCCTCCTTGCGGGTCTTGAACGGACCCTGCACCTGGGCCGAGCCTTCCACGAGCTTGTGGAAGTTCATCGAACCGAACTCGCCGCCGATCACCCAGAAATTGCTGCCTTTGGTCATTGTCAGTCTCCTGTCCAATAGCGTGCTGCGTTAGCCGAACTGGTTCATCGTGTTGTGGACGCCGCCCGCCTTCAGGGCAGCCTCGCCGGCGAAGTATTCCTTGTGGTCGTCGCCGATGTCGGAGCCGGCCATGTTCTGATGCTTGGCGCAGGCGATGCCCTGACGGATCTCCTGGCGCTGGACGTTCTTGACGTAGCCGAGCATGCCCTGGTCGCCGAAATATTCCTTCGCCAGATTGTCGGTCGAGAGCGCCGCCGTGTGATAGGTCGGCAACGTGATCAGGTGATGGAAGATGCCGGCGCGCTTGGCCGAATCCGCCTGGAAGGTACGGATGCGCTCGTCGGCTTCCTTCGCCAGCGGCGTATCGTCGTATTCCGGCTTCATCAGCTCGGCACGGTTGTACTTGCTGACGTCCTTGCCGGCTTCCTTCATCGCGTCGTAGACCTGCCAACGGAAGTTCAGCGTCCAGTTGAAGGACGGCGAGTTGTTGTAGGCCAGCTTCGCGTTCGGAATGACCTTGCGGATGCGATCGACCATCTTGGCGATCTGCTCGATATGCGGCTTCTCGGTCTCGATCCAGAGCAGGTCCGCGCCGTTCTGCAGCGAGGTGATGCTGTCGAGCACGCAGCGGTCTTCGCCGGTACCCGGGCGGAACTGATACAGATTGGAGGGCAGCCGCTTCGGACGCATCATCTTGCCGTTGCGGTTGATGATGACGTCGCCATTGCGGGCGTTCTCCGCGGTGATTTCCTCGCAATCGAGGAAGCTGTTGTACTGGTCGCCGATGTCACCGGGCTTGTGGCTGACGGCGATCTGCTGCGTCAGGCCGGCGCCGAGCGAGTCGGTGCGGGTCACGATGACACCGTCTTCGACGCCGAGCTCGAGGAAGGCGTGGCGGCAGGCGCGGATCTTCGCGATGAACACTTCGTGCGGCACGGTGACCTTGCCGTCCTGGTGGCCGCACTGCTTCTCGTCCGAGACCTGGTTCTCGATCTGCAGCGCGCAGGCGCCCGCTTCGATCATCTTCTTGGCGAGCAGATAGGTCGCCTCGGCGTTACCGAAGCCGGCGTCGATGTCGGCGATGACGGGTACGACGTGGGTCTGGAAGCCGTCGATCTTCGCGATCAGCTCCTTCTCGCGGGTCTTGTCGCCTTCCTTGCGCGCCTTGTCGAGGAGGCGGAAGATGTCGTTGAGCTCACGCGAGTCCGCTTGGCGCAGGAAGGTGTAGAGCTCTTCGATCAGCGCCGGCACCGAGGTCTTCTCGTGCATGGACTGGTCGGGCAGCGGGCCGAACTCGGAGCGCAGCGCCGCGATCATCCACCCCGAGAGGTACAGATAGGTGCGATCGGTCTTGCCGCCGAAATGCTTCTTGACCGAGATCAGCTTCTGCTGGGCGATGAAGCCGTGCCAGCAGCCCAGCGACTGGGTGTACTTGGTGGGGTCGTTGTCATAGGCGGCCATGTCGGCCCGCATCAGCGCCGCGGTGTAGCGGGCGACGTCGAGGCCGGTCCTGAAGCGGTTTTGCAGGCGCATGCGTGCGACGGCCTCGGCCGACACCCCGTTCCAGGTCGGCTGGGTCTCGAGGAGCGCCTGGGCCGCCTTGATCTCGTCTTGATACGAGGCCGGGCGCTGAAGCGCGTTGATGCCGCGGGGCTGGTAATTCATGTGCCTATCCTTTCGCTGACGATGACCGATAGCTGGCCATCGACATTCTTGACAATGCATTGCGAGATGCGTGTCAGGAGCTAAACGCGAAAACAGAAACTTCGTATAGATGGCTTGTTTTTTATTGGTGATGTCATGTAACATCAGAACATGTAACAGATGTTATTTTGTAAAGTTTGTAAAAAATATAGGTCAGTCAAGCTGTCCTTCATGTGCACGGAGATCTGAGATATGGCCGCCGAATCCGGCAAGAAACTCTTCGTCGGCCCGCGCTTCCGAAGGATTCGGCAGCAATTGGGGCTGTCCCAGACCCAGATCGCCGAAGGCCTCGGGATCTCGCCGAGCTACGTCAACCTGATCGAGCGGAACCAGCGCCCGGTGACCGCCCAGATCCTGCTGCGGCTGGCCGAGACCTACGACCTCGATTTGCGCGACCTTGCGACCGCCGACGAGGACCGATTCTTCGCCGAGCTGAACGAGATCTTCTCCGATCCGCTATTCCGCCAGATCGACGTTCCCAAGCAGGAGCTGCGCGACCTCGCCGAACTCTGCCCCGGCGTCACCCATGCGCTGCAGCGGCTCTACGCGGCCTATACCGAGGCGCGCCAGGGCGAGACGCTGGCCGCGGCCCAGATGGCCGACCGCGACGTCGGCACGCGTTACGAGACCAATCCGGTCGAGCGCGTGCGCGAGCTGATCGAGGCCAACCGCAACTATTTTCCGGAGCTCGAGCAGGCCGCCGAAGCCTTGCGCGACGAGCTGAACGTGCCGGCCGAAGGGCTCTATGCGGCGCTGGCCGCGCGTTTGCGCGAAAAGCATTCGGTCCAGACCCGCATCATGCCTGTCGACGTGATGCGCGAGACGCTCCGGCGCTTCGACCGCCACCGCCGCCAGCTCCTGATCTCGGAGCTGGTCGACCCGCCCGGCCGCGCCTTCCAGCTGGCCTTCCAGCTGGGCCTCGGCGAATGCGCGCAGCAGTTGGAGACCATCATCGGCCGCGCCGGCCCGCTCGAGGACGCCCCGCGCCGGCTGTTCCGCATCACGCTCGGCAACTACTTCGCCGCCGCTGTCATGATGCCCTATCCGGCATTCCTCGCTGCTGCCGAGGCGCTCAACTACGACATCCACGTGCTGGCGCAGCGCTTCAATTCCGGCTTCGAGCAGGTCTGCCACCGGCTCACCACTTTGCAGCGGCCGAACGCGCGCGGCATCCCGTTCTTCCTGCTCCGCGTCGACAATGCCGGCAACGTCTCCAAGCGTTTTTCCTCCGGCACCTTCCCGTTCTCGAAATTCGGCGGCACCTGTCCGCTGTGGAACGTGCACTCGACCTTCGATACGCCCGATCGCCTGCTCAAGCAGGTGATCGAGCTGTCCGACGGCACGCGCTATTTCTCGATCGCGCAGATGGTGCGCCGCCCCGTTGCGCCGCACCCGCTGCCGCAGCCGCGCTTCGCCATCGGGCTCGGCTGCGAGATCCGTCACGCCGCGCGCCTGACCTACGCCGCCGGCGTCGACCTGGAGAAAACCGAAGGCACGCCGATCGGCGTCAACTGCCGCCTGTGCGAGCGCGAAAACTGCGCCCAGCGCGCCGAGCCGCCGATCACACGCACGCTCATCCTGGACGAGACGACGCGGCGGGTGTCGAGCTTCGCGTTCTCGAATGCGCGGGAGTTGTGAGGGGCACTCTCTCCTCCGTCATGGCCGGGCTTGACCCAGCCATCCACGCGCTTCAGCGTGCGAGGAAAGACGTGGATGCCCGGGACAAGCCCGGGCATGACGACCGAATATGCGGCCGCTGCTCGCCACTATCGCAAACAAGGCCCTACGCCAGCGTATGCACGATCACCGGCCCCGCAGCCGCGCTCGCATGGCCCGCAAGCAACGGCCCGAGATCCTTCTCGATCCAGGCGATCGCGCGCCGGTTCGCCTCCTCCGCCTGCTCGAACTTGTCGAAGATCGAGATCGCGGTCACCGTGTCGTCGCCGGCATAGACGACGTAATAGGCGCGGAAACCGTCGACGTCGCTGATGATCGGAACGGCGCCGTCCTTGATGCGGCGCGCCAGCTCTTCCGCGCTCCCGCTCTTTGCCTTGGCCTGACGGATGGCGGCATACATAACTTCCTCCTCCCGGCTATTGATGTGGGCTTTGTGCCCGAACCGGATGTTACGCCGAAGCGCCGGGCCCGGATACCCTCCTTGGTTAACCCCGCACTAATCTGCCGCAGCGATCTGCAACCACCGATTAAGCACGCCTCAACATCGGTGCCTTAGTCTTGCCCCACTCACTTTTCGCAAACAACGGTGGCCTATTCTGCCGGGCGAAGTGACATCAGGGGGTTCATCATGCGCATTGCGTTGCTGCTGACCGCAACCATTGTCGGCGCGCTCTTCGCCAATCCATCCCAAGCCGGATCGCTCGATGCCGATGCAGCGCAGTCGCTGCCGCCGGGCTTCCAGAGCTATCGCGGCTACATGTTCGACCTGTCGGAGAACTCCGATCGTAAGGATGTCGATAAGCTCACCGACAATCTGAAGGGCCAGATCGACACGGTCGAGGCGGCCGGGCTGTCGCCGCGCGTGCTGCGCTTCTTCCGCACCGTGCCGATCATCGCCAGCGAGCTCGCCTGCCTCGACGAAGGCGCCGCCACCGCCTGCTACGGCCGCATCGCCCCCAACGTCGAACGCCGCGTACCGCGGACGCTGACGGTCTGGGACCACGACAAGCAGCGCTGGACCAATCCGAACGCCGTCGACCTCGCGGTCGATTCGGGCCTCGGCGTGATCATGCTGCGGCCGGACATGATGCGCTACGAAAAGGAGGCGGTGCTGCTGCACGAGCTCCTGCACGCCTATCACGCGCGGCTGTTGCCGGACGGCTACGCCAACAAGGGCGTGATCGCCTACTTCGCCCTTGCCAAGTCCAAGGACTTGCTCCCCAAGGAATCCTATGCGTTGAAGAATCCCATGGAATTCTTCGCCGTGACCGCCAGCATCTTCCTGGCCGGAAAGAGCGAATTCCACGATCCGAAGTCGCGCGAGACGCTCAAGGAGAAGATGCCGGACTATTACAAGTACCTGGTCGGCGTGTTCGGCTTCGACCCGGAGCCGGCGACGGCAAACGGCCCGGTCGCCTCGCTGAAGTGAAGCGAACGTAGAGCTGCCTTAGCCAAATCAGCCAAAGAGCCGCGCGAAATGCGCGGCTTTTTTGTTTCGCAGGCCGGAAGCTGCGGATGACGCCCAGGCGGGAATTGCCAAGGCGGGGCCCGATCTGCATAGTCCCGCCCGCATCGAGACCCATTTTTCGAAGAGGATAGAACAACATGGCGGACGCCGACCTGGATGTCGTGATCCGGCAACTGGCCAGACAACTGCATACGGGCCTGATGACCCGCGCAAAAGAGCGGCGGGATCGCTTCAACGGCCTGGCGGCCAAGGCCAAGGGCAAGGAGACCGGCGACCGCTTCAAGATGATGGCCAAGGCCACCATGGAGCAGGCCACCGCCGCCGCCAAGCG
Source organism: Bradyrhizobium sp. TM102 (assembly GCF_009176685.1). Classification (NCBI taxonomy): domain Bacteria; kingdom Pseudomonadati; phylum Pseudomonadota; class Alphaproteobacteria; order Hyphomicrobiales; family Nitrobacteraceae; genus Bradyrhizobium; species Bradyrhizobium sp. TM102. The sequence goes on from NZ_AP021855.1 coordinate 6,346,267, forward strand.
CCTGCAGATGTCCGCCGACAACGTCGCCGACAGCTACGCGCGGTCAATGCGGCTTGCCGCCAGCACCCCGCTGGCGGCGAAGGTCGAGAAGAAGGCGAACGGAGAGAAGCCGGCGAAGAAGGCCGCGAAGGCGAAGAAGGCCAAAGCCAAGAAGGCGAAGTAGGCGGATGAGGAGTATCCCTCCGCACAATCGGCGCCGTAGGGTGGGCAAAGCGAAGCGTGCCCACGCGTCTGTTGCCGTATTGTAGAGATCGTGGGCACGGCGCAAGGGCGCCTTTGCCCACCCTACGATTCCAGGATTCGGTGGATAGAGCCCCCTCACCGCCTCGGCACTGACACCTGCGTCGGCTCGGCGCTGGCGAGTTCGGCGAGCCTGGCGCGCGCGGCTTCTCGGGTGCGGCCGTCCTTGCCGGCGGGCAGCGCCAGCGCCGCCTCGAAATCGGCGCGCGCATCGTCGGCCTGGCCGCGGGCGAGGAACGCAAGGCCACGGTCGAGGCGGGCCTGCGCATCCGAGGGGTCGAGGCGGACCGCCGTGTTGTAGCTCAGAATCGCGCGGTCGAGATCGCCCGTGGCGGCGAGCGCGAGACCGCGCTGGTGATAGGGCGCAGCGCGCTTGGGATCATGCGCGATCGCCTCGTCATAGTCGGCGATGGCGAGTTCAAGATCGCCGTTCTGACGGCGCGCGAGCGCGCGGTCGCGATAGAGCGAGGCGCGATTGGGATTGAGGTGAATGGCCTCGTCGAAATCGGCGACTGCCCGCCTGAAGTCGCCATGGCGCAGCGCGATCCGTCCGCGCCCCTCATAGGCAAAGGCGATCAGCGAGCCGCGCAGCGGCGAGAAGCCGATCACGGCCGAGCAGATATCGGGATCGTCCTCGTCGCCGCAATTGACGACCATGTGCGTGGACAGGCCGACGAGCACGCACAGGACGATCAGCAATGGTACGGCAGCTCTGGTCATCTTCGACGGTGGCCGGCAGCGAGCCGGTCACGCATCCCCTTTCGAAGGAAGTGTCTCGCCGGGGTCTTAACACCGGCTCCGACGATCCTGTGTGCGCCAGGTCACAAAGCCGACCGCAAATTGCCGCAGGTTCCGTATCAGCCCCAGGGGCCGCGTGAAGGACCACGCGAGGACGAGCGCCCCCATGGGCTGCGCGGGGGATAGTTCTCGTTGGCGCCAACCGACGGCGCCGGCCGCGTGCCGAGCTCGGCCGCGAGCTGCTGAAGCGCCGCGATGCGGTTCTGCGTCGAGGGATGGGTGGCGAACAGATTGTCCACGCCATGGCCCGACAGCGGATTGATGATGAACATGTGCGCGGTCGCGGGGTTTCGCTCGGCCTCATAGTTCGGCACCTGATGCGCGGCGCCCTCGATCTTCACCAGGGCGGAAGCCAGCCACATCGGCTGCCCCGCGATGCGCGCACCGAGATTGTCCGCGGCATATTCGCGGGTGCGGCTGATCGCCATCTGCACCAGCATGGCGCCGAGCGGGGCGAGGATCATCATCAGGATCGAGCCGACGATGCCGAGACCATTGTTGTTCTCGCGGTTGCCGCCGAAGAACATGCCGAACTGCGCCAGCATGGAGATCGCGCCCGCAATGGTCGCAGTGATCGTCATCAGCAGCGTGTCGTGATTCTTGATATGGGCGAGCTCGTGCGCGATCACGCCGGCGAGCTCCTCGCGGCTGAGCTGGCGCATCAGGCCTGTGGTGACGGCGACGGCGGCGTTTTGCGGGTTGCGGCCGGTCGCGAACGCGTTGGGCTGCACCTCATCCATCAGGAACACGCGCGGCATCGGCAAGCCTGCCCGGCCCGCAAGTTCCGCGACCAACCCGACCAGCTCCGGGGCGGTCGAACGATCGACCTCATGGGCACCGTACATCGAGAGCACCATGCGGTCGGAGTTCCAGTAGGTGAAGAGATTCGTTGCCGCGGCGATGACCAGCGCGATCATGGCGCCGGAGGCACCCCCGATCAGATAGCCCACGCCCATGAACAGGGCGGTGAGGCCTGCGAGCAGCATAGCGGTACGAAAATAGTTCATGGCCGTCTCCCAAGGCGGCCGCGGGCGAACCTCTGGCCGGCACCCCGGAGGTATGAATGCTGCCTGCCACCGCAAGGTTCGTGCGTCGCCCGGCCGCACATCCATTGCGGCGTCAGCCTTTCCCGTGCCGCTAAAGCTTGAGCGGGATTTGCGCAAAAACACCCGCATAAGTTTAGCAACCTGGAAAGCGCAATCGCGGCTTAATTCGTGGTAACCGGGCACGCCGCGCGGTCGCGGCGCATTGACCGGTTCCGTTGGCACCCCGTCAGCAAGGTGACCGTCATGATGGACCGCTCGAGCGCCGCCTCCGTCGATCCCGCATCTGCTCCCTCCCCTCACGACGCCAAGACTGACGCCAAGATCGACGCGAGGACTGACGCGAGGACTGACGCGAAGGGTTTGCAGGAGGCGTTGTACGAGCAGATGTTCGCCAATGACGAGCCCGGCCCCGCGCCCGATGCGCAGACACAGCCGGAATCGCAGCGGCGCTGGCCACGTCTGAGGCGCGGCGCGAAGATCGCGATCGGACTTGCCCTCATCGCCATTTTCGGCTGGCTGCCGCTGCGCGCGGTCTGGGAGTATTCAAGCGTCGAGGCCGTGTTGAATTCCCGCCTCGTCACCCTGCGCACCCCGATCGGAGGCCGTGTGGCAGCCGCGCAGCGCTTGACCGATCAGGCCAGGCTCGACGCCGGGACCGTGGTCCTGCGCGTGGTCAACCCGCGCGGCGATCGCACCCGGCTCGACGATCTCCGGCGGCAGAAATCGCGCCTGGAGAACGAGCGGCCGAGCCTTGCCGCCAAGCTTGCCTCGGCCCAGGCAGCGCAAAAGGACCTGGCGCGGCAGGCGACGCAATTCCGCGACGGGCGCGTGCTCCAGCTCGAGGCCCGGATCGCCGAGATCCAGACCTCGATCGAGGCCGCGGCAGCGCGGCGGGAGGAAGCCAGTGCCGCAGTCGAGCGCGCATCCTCGCTGGCGAAATCCGGCAACGTCTCGACCGTCGAGCTGGCACGGCTGACGCGCGAGCTTTCCGTATCGCAGCAGACCGAGCTCGGTGCGCGAAAGCGGCTGGACGCGGCCAAGGTCGAGCTTGCCGCGGCACGGAACGGCTCCTTCCTCGGCGACAGCTACAACGACCGGCCGAGCTCGGTGCAGCGCGAGGAAGAGATGCGCCAGCGTGCCGGCGACCTCGACGCTGACCTCGCACGCACCGACACCGAGATCGCCTGGCTCGCCAGCGAGATCATCACCGAAGAGATTCGCTTCGCCGATCTGTCCGAAGCCAACATCACGACACCCGTCACAGGGCGCGTCTGGGAGATGATGACCTCGCCGGGCGAGGACGTGCAAGCCGGCCAACCGCTGCTCAAGGTGCTCGATTGCAGCGGCGCCGTCATCACCGCGAACGTCACCGAGAGCGTCTACAACCGTTTGCAGCTCGGCGACCACGCTACCTTCGAGCCGAACGACGGCGGCGCAGCGATTTCCGGCACCGTGGTCAACCTGACCGGCGCCGCCGGCGCGCCCGCCAATCTCGCCATCAATCCCGACGCGCTGAGCAAGGAGCCCTATCGCGTGACCGTTGCGCTCGGTGATGGCGCTGCCCACGCCTGCACGGTGGGACGCACCGGCCGCGTGGTGTTTGCAAGGCAAGAGACCGCGCCGTGACGACGGCGCTGACGCCCGGCCTGATTGCGCTCGGCGCCTTCATGGCGATCGTACCGCTGCTCAGGCGCGACAGCACGATGGCACGCTCGTTCCTGGCCATCGTGTCAGTCGTTTTCCTGCTCCGCTATCTCCATTGGCGCGTCACAGCAACTCTCCCGCCGCCGCATCTGACCGCGGATGCCGTGATCGGCTATCCCTTCATGCTGCTGGAAGCGGCCTCGCTCGTCGCGGTCACGTTGTCTCTGCTGTTCCTGAGCCGAACAATCGATCGTTCCAGATCAGCCAGGATCGATAGCCGCGCCTTCAATCCCGGCGCGCCGCTGATCGACGTCTTCATCTGCACCTACAACGAGGAACGATCGATCCTCGAGCGCACGATCATCGGCGCGACCGGCATGACGTACGGCAACTACCGCGTCTGGGTGCTCGACGACGGCCGACGGCCCTGGCTGCGGCGACTCGCGGGTGAACTCGGCTGCCATTATCTCACGCGGCCCGACAACCATCACGCCAAGGCCGGCAATATCAATCACGCGCTCCGACATGTCGGTGCGATGCCGAAGCCGCCGCAATTCGTGGCCATCCTCGATGCGGACTTCGTGCCGCGGCCCGACTTCCTGGCGCGGACCATCTCGCTCATGGACGATGCTTCGGTCGGGGTGGTGCAGACGCCGCAGCACTTCATCAATCCCGACCCGATCCAGAGCAACCTTGCTGCAACCGACGTTTGGCCGGACGAGCAACGCTTCTTCTTCGACATCCTGCTGCCGGCGAAGGACGCCTGGGGCGTCGCATTCTGCTGCGGCACCTCCTCACTCATTCGCTACGACGGACTGGTGCGGATCGGCGGATTTCCGACCGATTCCGTCACGGAAGACTATCTCGTCACCCTTCGCCTGAAGGAACGCGGCCTCAACACGATCTATCTCAACGAGCGGCTGACGATCGGGCTCGCGCCGGAAGGGTTGAAGGAATACATCACCCAGCGCGCCCGCTGGTGCCTCGGCTTGATGCAAATCGTGCGCGGCCGCAGCGGACCGCTGTCGAGGGAGTCGAAGCTCTCCTTCATCGACCGACTCTCGCTGGTCGATGCTTTCATGAGCTGGTCCGCGGTCTACACGTCGAAGGTGGCGGGCCTCGTGGTGCCCTGGCTGTTCCTGCTCTTCGGCATCAAGGCGGTCCGGGCCGACCTGACCGAGTTGCTCCGGTTCTTTCTGCCGTTCTATGTCTGGCACAGCCTCAGCATGGCCTGGCTGTCGCACGGCCGCTCGCTGGCCATGATGACGGACGTGTCGCAACTCATCGCCGCGCCCGCAGTGCTGAGGGCGGTGGCAACCGGTCTACTGAGGCCGAAAGGACACAAGTTCAAGGTCACGGCGAAAGGCGGGGACCGGGACAGGAGATTTGTCGAATGGCCGCTGCTGCGGCTCTATGGCACCGCGCTTCTCGTCACGCTCGCAGCCATCGCCTATGCCTTCATCCTGCACCTGCGCGGCGAGAACATCGCCTACGGCGGGCTGGCTCTGACCTGGAGCCTCTACAACGCGTTCATCCTCACAGTGGTCTGCTTCGTCTGCATCGAGCAACCGCGAAAGCGCAAGGCGGAGCGTTTTGATCGCAATGAGACGGTGCTGCTGCGCCAGCAAGGCAAGTCGCATCTCGCGCGGCTCGCCGACATCTCGATCACCGGCGCCCGCCTGATCGATCCCGATCCGCCGCACCCCGGCAGCGCGATCGAATGCCGGATCTATGGCCGCCCGATCGCCGCGGTCGTGGTGCGGCGGACCGCGGATGGATTCGCGGTGCGTTTCGAGGAAGGCATGGATACACGCGTGCATGCGATCAGGGCGTTCTATGCTGGCGAGTATGTTCGCGCCTATCAGGGCGTCAGGGCGCTCCCGGTCGGGAAAGCGCTGCTGATGCGGCTGTTCGGCTAGGCCGGCATCCACTCGCATTCCGTATGCTGGCATGGGACGGAAAGGATGGCCTGAGGCCATCACTTCACCTAAACTTCGGGCGAATCCACGCCTGCCCCTTCCCCGCCGGAACCCCAATGGTCCAGACCCGATTTCTGATCGCGGCCGTCGCGCTCCTCGCATGCTCCGCCACCGCCTCCGCCCAGTTCGCGCCGCCGCCCGCCAAACCCGTGGCGCCCAGGACCACCGCAGCCTCGCCGCGTGCGGCGTCGTGCCATAACGGTGCGAACTTCGATCGCTTTCTCGCCGACGTGAAGCAACAGGCTGTGGCCGCCGGCGTATCGCAGCGGACGATCGCGGAGGCTTCGCCGTACCTCGTCTACGACCAGGGCATCGTCAACCGCGACCGCGGCCAGCGCGTGTTCGGCCAGCTCTTCACCGAATTCGCCGGACGCATGGCGGCGCCCTATCGCATGCAGAACGGGCAGCAGCACATCAAGCAATACGCCGCCGCGTTCGCACGCGCCGAAAAGGAATATGGCGTGCCGCCCGCGGTGATCGCCGCGTTCTGGGGGCTGGAGAGCGACTTCGGCGCCAACATGGGAAATCTGCCGACGCTGAAATCGCTGGTGTCGCTGGCCTATGACTGCCGGCGCTCGGAAATGTTCGTGGGCGAGACCATCGCCGCGCTGAAGATCATCGACCGCGGCGATCTGCATCCCGACGAGATGATCGGCTCGTGGGCCGGCGAGCTCGGGCAGACCCAGTTCCTGCCTGTGCATTACGTCAACTACGCCGTCGATTATGACGGCGACGGACGGCGCGATCTGTTGCGGTCGCCAGCCGACGTGATCGGCTCGACCGCGAACTACATTGCCAACGGCCTGAAGTGGCGGCGCGGCGAGCCGTGGCTGGAAGAGATCAAGGTGCCGCAAAACCTGCCGTGGGAGCAGACCGACCTCACGGTGCGAGAGCCGCGCTCGAAATGGGCGCAGCTTGGCGTCACCTATCCCGACGGCCGGCCGCTGCCGAATGACAATCTCGCAGCCTCCGTGCTGCTGCCAATGGGACGCAATGGTCCGGCCTTCATGGCGTACCCGAATTTCGCGGCCTACACCGAGTGGAATAACTCGCTGATCTATTCGACCACCGCAGGCTATCTCGCCTCGCGCATTGCAGGTGCCGCGCCGATGCGCAAGCTGATGGCGCCGGTGGCGCAGCTGCCGTTCAACGAGCTCAAGGAATTGCAGCAACTGCTCGTGCGTGCCGGCTTCAATGTCGGCAAGGTCGACGGCGTGCTGGGCCAGCAGAGCCGCGCGGCCGTCAAGGCGATGCAGATCAAGCACGGCCTGCCGGCCGATTCCTGGCCGACCGCCGACCTGCTGGCGCGCATGCGCGGCGCCACGGCGCAGGCGCAGCCGGCGGGGATGGTGAGGTAGAATTTTCGCACTGCACAAGCGGCTTCCCGCGATTGTATTTTTCCGTGAGCCTCCCATGTGAGTAGCTCAGGTTTTCTCCTGAGATTTCCCATTCACAAGCGAGCATCACATGTCCCTCTACGACGCGGCCGTCCCCGCCTATTTGCAAATGCTGAACAGCCTCACCGGCCTGCTCACCAAAGCCGAGGCGCATTGCGCGGCCAGGAAGATCGATCCCAGCGTCCTGCTCGGCTCGCGGCTCTTCCCGGACATGCTGCCGCTGTCGAAGCAGGTCCAGCTCGTCAGCGATTTCGCCGCCAAGGGCTGCGCCCGGCTGACCCATAGCGAGGTGCCCTCGACACCCGACACCGAGACCAGCTTTGCGGAATTGAAGCAGCGGCTGGCCAAGACCATCGACTATGTGAAGTCGTTCAAGCCCGAGCAGTTCGAAGGTGCCGAGACCAAGGACGTCACCTTCCCCGCCGGCCCCGACAAATCCATCACCATGAAGGGCCAGCAATTCCTCAGCGCGTTCTCGCTGCCGAACTTCTATTTCCACGCCACGACCGCCCACGGCATTTTGCGCCACAACGGCGTCGAGATCGGCAAGCGGGATTTCATGGGCGCGAACTGATTTGCGAAATTGCACGGCCGTGGCGGTCGTAATCCACTGTCACGGCCAAAATCGCACATGAATTATGCTACGCGGGCCCCGTCGCGTAGCTCGCCTGCACTTTCCGTATGGCTTCTCCCTTGCGCCCGATGTCGCGATGCACAAGTGTTCGGGACCTCACACCCCTGGAAGCATTCCCCATGAGCCGTTCGACCAAATTGTTTGAGACCTATAAGCTCGGCCCGATCACGCTGGCCAACCGCCTGGTGATGGCGCCGCTGACGCGCAACCGAGCCGTGCCCGGCACATTCGTGCCTGGTGCGCTCGCCGCCGATTATTATGGCCAGCGCGCCTCCGCAGGGCTCCTGATCACCGAAGCGAGCCAGATCTCGCAGCAGGGCCAGGGCTACCAGGACACGCCCGGCATCTATTCCAAGGACCAGGTTGCCGGCTGGCGCAAGGTCACCGACAAGGTGCACGCGCGCGGCGGCAAGATCTTCATCCAGCTCTGGCATGTCGGCCGCATCTCGCATGTCGATCTGCAGGCGGGTGGCGCAGCCCCTGTGGCACCGAGCGCGATCCGCGCCAAGGGCAAGACCTTCGTGAACGGCGGCTTCGCCGACGTCTCCGAACCGCGCGCGCTCGAGCTCGCCGAAATCCCCGGCATTATCGACGATTTCAAGCGCGCCACGAAGAACGCGCTGGAGGCCGGCTTCGACGGCGTCGAGATTCACGGCGCCAACGGTTATTTACTTGAGCAGTTTGCCAAGGACGGCGCCAACAAGCGCACCGACGCCTATGGTGGCTCGATCGAGAACCGCGCGCGGCTGATGCTGGAGGTGTCCAAGGCCGTGGTGGCCGAGGCCGGTGCCGACCGTACCGGCATCCGCATCTCGCCGGTGACGCCGGCCAACGATATCTCGGATTCCAACCCGCAAGCCCTGTACGACCATATCGTCGACGGCCTCAGCGCGCTGAAGCTGGTCTATCTCCATGTCGTCGAAGGCGCCACCGGCGGCCCGCGCGACATCGCGCCGTTTGATTATGCATCCTTGCGCAAGCGCTTTGCCGGCGCCTATGTCGCCAATAACGGCTACGATTTCGGTCTCGCCACCAAGGTGCTGGACACCAATGCGGCCGACCTCATCGCCTTCGGCAAGCCCTTCATCTCCAACCCCGACCTCGTCGAGCGGCTGAAGCAGGGCGCAGCACTGAACGACTGGGACAAGAACACGTTCTACGGCGGCGGCGCGAAGGGTTACACGGATTACCCGACGCTGGCGGCCGAGCCGGCGGAGTAAGGCTTCGCGCTCTCCGCCGTCATTGCGAGGAGCCGGCGACAAAATTGCGAAGCAATTTTGCGCTGGCGACGAAGCAATCCAGACTGCCTCCGCCGGAAGATTCTGGATTGCTTCGCTGCGCTCGCAATGACGGTGTGGTGAACAGAGTGGCTCACAACAAAAAGGCCGGGATCGCTCCCGGCCTTTCGATTTTGATGGATGGCCGGGTCCAGCCCGGCCATGACGTCTCACGACGTCACTTCGCTTCCGCGCGCTTGGGCGGGGTGGCCGGCCACGACTTGATCAGGGTGTCGTAGTCGACGGTCTCGCCCTTCGGCTTCTCGTTGGCGAGCTTGCGCTGCGGAGCAATCGTGCCGTCCTTCTGGGCCTTGGCGAACCAGTATTCGGCCGTCTCCTTCTTGTGCAGCTTGGGACCGCAGGCGCCCTGCACGCCGGACTTCTCCAGGCGCTCCATGACGGAGTCCTGAGCGGCGGCCAGCGCGTCCATCGCCTGCTGCGGGGTCTTCGCACCGGACGACGCATCGCCGATGTTCTGCCACCACAGCTGCGCGAGCTTCGGGTAGTCGGGCACGTTGTTGCCGGTCGGGGTCCACTGCACGCGCGCGGGCGAGCGGTAGAACTCGATCAGGCCGCCGAGCTTCGGCGCACGCTCGGTGAACGACTTGTCCCAGATGTCGGATTCACGGATGAAGGTGAGACCGACATGGCTCTTCTTCAAGCTCACCGACTTCGAGATGATGAACTGGAGATAGAGCCAGGCCGCCTTGCGGCGATCCGCCGGGGTCGACTTCAGCAGCGTCACGGAGCCGGCGTCCTGGTAGCCGAGCTTCATGCCTTCCTTCCAGTACGAACCGTGCGGCGAGGGGGCCATACGCCATTTCGGCGTACCGTCCGCGTTCATCACGGCGATGCCCGGCTTCACCATGTCGGCGGTGAAAGCGGTGTACCAGAACATCTGCTGGGCGATGTTGCCCTGCGCCGGCACCGGGCCTGCTTCGGAGAACGTCATGCCCTGCGCCTGCGGCGGCGCGTACTTCTTCAGCCACTCGAGGTACTTGGTGATCGAGTAGACCGCGGCGGGACCGTTGGTGTCGCCACCACGCTCCACCGAGGAGCCGACCGGACGGCAGCCTTCCATGCGGATGCCCCATTCGTCGACAGGCAGGCCGTTCGGAATGCCCTTGTCACCGTTGCCGGCCATCGACAGCCAGGCGTCGGTGAAGCGCCATCCGAGCGAGGGGTCCTTCTTGCCATAGTCCATATGGCCGTAGACCTTGACGCCGTTGATCTCCTTGATGTCGTTGGTGAAGAACTCGGCGATGTCCTCATAGGCGGACCAGTTCACGGGCACGCCGAGCTCGTAGCCATACTTGGCCTTGAACTTGGCCTTGTAGTCGGCGTTGGTGAACCAGTCGTAGCGGAACCAATAGAGGTTGGCGAACTGCTGGTCGGGCAGCTGATAGAGCTTGCCGTCCGGCCCCGTGGTGAACGACTTGCCGATGAAGTCGTTGACGTCGAGCATGGGATCGGTGACGTCCTTGCCCTCGCCGGTCATGTAGTCCGAGAGCACGACGGTCTGGCCGTAGCGGAAATGCGTGCCGATCAGGTCGGAATCGTTGATCCAGCCGTCATAGACGTTCTTGCCGGACTGCATCTGGGTCTGCAGCTTCTCGACGACGTCACCTTCCTGAATGAGGTCGTGCTTGAGCTTGATGCCGGTGAGCTCGGAGAACGCCTTGGCCAGCGTCTGCGACTCGTATTCGTGGGTCGTGATGGTCTCGGAGACGACGTTGATCTCCATGCCCTTGAAGGGCTCGGCGGCCTTGGCGAACCACTCCAGCTCCTTCTTCTGGTCTTCCTTCGACAGCGTCGAGGGAGTGAATTCCGCGATCCACTTCTGGATCACGGCGTCGTCGGCGGCGCGGACCGGCGCCGAGACGGCGAACGACACCGCAATGATGGCGGCGGCGCTGGACATGGTCAGAAAGCTATTCTTGGCCAATGGACCTTTCCTTCTCCTAAACTGTCGCATGTTGTTCCTCCGTTGCAGCGACAAACTTTTATACAGACCCGGATTGCCCCCGGATCTGGCCGTCCCTTCGCGAGCTTCAGACCGTGCGAAAAATGAGCACGGCCGTGACCAGCGAAATTCCACTTGCGAGCCACAGGCGCGAGATTTCAACGCCCTCCTCGCCGATCGGCAGCGTTGCGATCGCATCGGTGCCGAAGAAGCCGATCCAGAGAAGGTGGATGACCGCCGCCGATATCAGCGAGATGAACAGGCGGTCGCCGCGCGTGGTCGGAATTCGGAGCACGCCGACGCGCTCGGCTTCGGGATAGACCGCCGCAAGCCACGTCATCACGGCGAGCGTGCAGGCGAGCGCGGCGAAGAAGATCGCCGTCGGCAGCGTCCAGGCCATCCATGCGATGGATTCCATTGATGCCTCCTTACACGCGACCGAGCGCAAAACCGCTCGCGATGTAGTTGCGGACGAACCAGATCACGAGCGCGCCCGGGATGATGGTGAGCACGCCGGCCGCTGCCAAGAGGCCCCAATCCATGCCCGATGCCGATACCGTGCGGGTCATGATCGCCGCGATCGGCTTGGCCGACACTGAGGTCAGCGTGCGCGCAAGCAGAAGCTCGACCCAGGAGAACATGAAGCAGAAGAAGGCGGCGACACCGATGCCGCTCGCGATCAACGGCACCAGGATCTTGATGAAGAAGCGCGGGAAGGAATAGCCGTCGAGGAAGGCGGTCTCGTCAATCTCGCGCGGCACGCCGGAGACGAAGCCCTCGAGGATCCACACCGCCAGCGGCACGTTGAAGATGCAATGCGCGAGCGCGACCGCCCACGGCGTATCGAACAGGCCGATCGCCGAATAAAGGTTGAAGAACGGCAGCGCGTAGACCGCGGCCGGCGCCATGCGGTTCGACAAGAGCCAGAAGAACAGATGCTTGTCGCCGAGGAAGCGGTAGCGCGAGAAGGCGTAGGCCGCAGGCAAGGCCACCGAGATCGAGATGATGGTGTTGAGAACGACATATTCCAGCGAGTTGATGTAGCCGGAATACCAGCTCTCGTCGGTGAAGATGCGCTTGTAGTGCTGCAGCGTCGGGGTATGCGGCCACAGCGTCATCGTCGAGACGATCTCGCTGTTGGTCTTGAAGCTCATGTTGACGAGCCAGTAGATCGGCAGCAGCAGGAAGATCAGGAACAGCCCCATGATGAGGCGGCGGCCGGGAATCGAATGCATCAGGCCACTCCTTCCTTTGGCTTGAGCGCGGTCACGGGCTTGAGCGCGGCCGCAGGCTTCGGCTCCGCCGCCGGCTCACTTTCGGCCTGAACCTTCCGCTCGGCGCCGGCATTGGTCATGACGGTATAGAAGATCCAGCAGACGATCAGGATGATCAGATTGTAGACCAGCGACAGCGCCGCGGCCTTGCCGAGGTCGAACTGGCCGAGCGCGATCTTGACGAGCTCGATCGACACGAAGGTGGTGGAGTTGCCGGGCCCGCCGCCGGTGACCACGAACGGCTCGGTGTAGATCATGAAGCTGTCCATGAAGCGGAGCAGCACGGCGATCAACAGCACCCGGTTCATCTTCGGCAGCTGGATCGCCTTGAACACGGCCCAGCGCGAGGCACCGTCGATCTGGGCGGCCTGGTAATAGGCTTCGGGAATCGATTTCAGGCCGGCATAGCAGAGCAGCGCGACGAGGCTGGTCCAGTGCCAGACGTCCATCACGATGACGGTGACCCAGGCGTCGATGTCGTTGGAGACGTAATTGTAGTCGATGCCCGCGGCATTGAGGACGTAGCCGAGCAGCCCGATGTCGGGACGCCCGAAGATCTGCCAGATCGTGCCGACCACGTTCCACGGAATCAGCAGCGGCAGTGCGAGGATCACGAGGCAGGCCGCCACCGTCCAGCCCTCGCGCGGCATCGACAACGCGACGACGATGCCGAGCGGCACCTCGATCGCGAGGATCACCAGCGAGAAGAACAGATTGCGTCCGAGCGAGGCAAGGAAGCGGCCGCCGAGATCGGTCGACGGATCGAGCAATTCCTTGAACCAGCCGACGCCGTTCCAGAAGAACTGGTTGTTGCCGAAGGTGTCCTGCATCGAATAGTTCACCACCGTCATCAGCGGCAGCACCGCCGAGAAGGCGACGACCAGGAACACCGGCAGCACCAGGAACCAGGCTTTTTGGTTGACGGTCTTGTCCATCAGGCGGCCCCCTCCACCAGAAGGCTGTCGGCATAGACGTGGACGTGCGACGGATCGAATTTCAGTCCGGCCATGCCATCCGAGCTGGTGAATCCCGCGGGCGCGCGCGCCGCGAGCTTTGCATCACCCAAGCGAGCGCGCGCAAAACGGATGCGGCCGAGATCGTCGAGGCGCTCGATCTTCGCGGTGAGCAGGCCGGGCGCGGGGGCCACGACCTCCACGAATTCGGGACGGACGCCGATCTCGATCTTCGCGCCGACAGGCAGATTGTCGTAGGCACGGTTCAGCGCGATGACGTGACCGCCGATGCGCGCCTCGCGCCCCCTCACCTCGGCCGGCAGGATGTTCATGCCCGGCGAGCCGATGAAATAGCCGACGAAGGTGTGCGCCGGCTTGTCAAACAGCTCGGCAGGCGTACCGCTCTGCACCACGCGGCCGTCATGCATGACGACGACGGTGTCGGCGAAGGTCAGCGCCTCAGTCTGGTCGTGGGTGACGTAGATCATTGTGAGGTCGAGCTCACGGTGCAGCGCTTTCAGCTTGGAGCGGAGCTGCCATTTCAATTCGGGATCGATCACCGTCAGCGGCTCGTCGAACAGCACGGCGGCGACGTCGGAGCGGACGAGGCCACGGCCGAGCGAGATCTTCTGCTTGGCGTCAGCGGTCAGCCGCGTCGCCTTGCGGTTTAGATAGGGTTCGAGATCGAGCAGGCGGCCGATCTCGGCGACGCGCTTGTCGATTTCGGCCTTCGGCACGCCGCGGTTCTTCAGCGGAAACGCCAAATTCTGTCCGACCGTCATGGTGTCGTAGATCACCGGAAACTGGAACACCTGCGCGATATTGCGCTTCTGGGTTGACAGAGGTGTGATGTCCTTGCCGTCGAACAGGATTTGCCCTCGCGACGGCGTGATGATGCCGGAGATGACGTTGAGCAGCGTGGTCTTGCCGCAGCCGGACGGACCAAGCAGCGCATACGCGCCGCCCTGCCGCCAGGTCATGGTCACCGGCTTCAGCGCAAAACTGTCCTGCGGCGCATCATTGCCGCCGTAGGAATGGGCGAGATCGACGAGGTCAATGCGGGCCATGGCGCATCCCCTCCTACGATCCAGGTGCTGCGACCAGCCGGTCGGCAGCGTCGAACACGAAGACATCATTCGGATCGAGCACGGCATCGAGCATCTGGCCGGGCTCGAACTCGTGAACGCCGTGCAGCACCGCCACCCAGTTCGATCCTTCGCGGGTCAGATGCACGAAACTCTCCGAACCGGTGATCTCGGTCACCGTGACAGTGGCATGGAAGGCATGACGATCAGCCTCGCCATTGGCGAGCGCGAGCTGATGCGCGCGAAAACCGACGCGATAGGCGCCGTCGGCAAGGCCTGAATAAAGGCCGGAGGCAGGCGAAGCGGTGCCGCCGGCATATTGAACGGAGCCGCTCTTCTTCTCGATACCGACGAGATTGAGCGGCGGATCGGAAAACACCTGAGCAACGCGCAGCGTCTGCGGCCGGCGGTAGACATTGGCGGTCTCGCCGATCTGGAGCGCCTGGCCTTCCCACATGCACACCGTGTTGCCGCCGAGCAAAAGCGCCTCGGTCGGCTCGGTGGTGGCATAGACGAAGATCGCGCCCGAGGCCTCGAAGATGCGCGGCAGCTCGGCGCGCAGCTCCTCGCGCAGCTTGTAGTCGAGATTGGCGAGCGGCTCGTCGAGCAGCACGAGATCGGCGCCCTTGACCAGCGCGCGCGCGATCGCGGTGCGCTGCTGCTGGCCGCCGGAGAGTTGGAGCGGCGTGCGCTTCAGAAACGGCTCGAGCCGCAGCAGTTTTGCGGCCTCCGCCACCCGCGTCTCGATCTCGTCGCGTGGCTTGCCCTGCACGCGCAGGGGCGAGGCGATGTTCTCGTAGACGGTGAGCGAGGGGTAGTTGATGAACTGCTGGTAGACCATCGCGACCGAACGCTGGCGCACGTCGGCGCCGGTAACGTCCTTGCCGTTGACCAGCACCTTGCCCGAGGTCGGCTTGTCGAGGCCGGCGAGCAGCCGCATGATCGAGGTCTTGCCCGACAGCGTCGGCCCGAGCAGCACGTTCAGCGTTCCGCTCTCGAGCGTCAGCGAGACGTCGCGGATATGCTGGACCCCCTCGACGGTTCGGGTCACGTGATCGAGCGTCACGGTCATGAGCGTCCTCCCGCTTCCAGCAGAGGACTTTGCGGCACGGCGTGGGTCCTGATCCAGTCGTCAAGCGCAGCAATCTCATCGGCAGATAGTCGCAGGCCGAGCTTGGAACGGCGCCAGACGACGTCCTCGGCGGTCACGGCCCATTCGTTGGCCATGAGGTAGCGGACCTCGCGCTCGGTCAGCGTCGCGCCAAAGCTCTGGCCGAGATCGGCCGATGATTTGGCGTCGCCGAGCAGCTTGATGGCCTTGGTGCCATAGGCGCGCGCGAGCCGCCTGGCGTGCTCGTGGCTGAGGAAGGGATAACCGCGCTGCAGCTCGGCGATCAGGCCGTCGATGTCGGACACATTCATGTCGCCGCCGGGCAGCGGCCATTTGCCGGTCCACCCTTCCCGCGCTTTTGCGCTGCGAAGATAGGGCGCGAGCCGCTCCAGCGCTTCCTCGGCGAGGCGGCGATAGGTGGTGATCTTGCCGCCATAGATCGACAGCAGCGGCACGCCGCCGGGCGTGTCGAGCTCGAACACGTAGTCGCGCGTCGCGGCCTTGGCTTCGCTGGCGCCGTCGTCATAGAGCGGCCGCACGCCGGAATAGGTCCAGACCACGTCGTCCGGGGTCACGGGCTTTGCCAGATATTCGCTCGCCGCGGTGCAGAGATACTGGATCTCCTCCGCCGTCGCCTTCACCTTGGCGGGATCGCCGTCATAGTCGCGATCCGTGGTGCCGATCAGCGTAAAATCGTCCTGGTACGGAATCACGAAGATGATGCGGCCGTCCGCGTTCTGGAACATGTAGGCGCGGTCGTGGTCGTAGAGCTTCCTGACCACGATGTGCGAGCCCTGCACCAGGCGCACCTTGGCTTTCGCGTTGACACCGGCGCCGCGGCCGAGCACGTCCTCGACCCAGGGGCCGCCGGCGTTGACCAGAGCCTTTGCCTGGACCTGCGAGCGCTCACCGGTCAGCGTGTTGACCATGCTCACGGTCCAGAGGCCGTCGGACTGCTTGATATCCGTTGCGCGGGTGCGGGTGCGGATCTCGGCGCCCTTGTCGGCGGCATCGCGTGCATTGAGCACGACGAGGCGGGCGTCATCGACGAAACAGTCGGAGTATTCAAAGGCGCGACTGTAGCGATTCGGGATCAGCGGCTTGCCGACCTCGTCACGCCGCAGATCGACCGAGCGGGTCGCCGGCAACAGATGACGGCCGCCGATGTGATCATAAAGGAAGAGGCCGAGCCGCAGCAGCCAGGCGGGGCGCAGACCGGCGTGATGCGGCAATACGAAACGCAAGGGGCGGATGATGTGGGGCCCGATGCCCCAGAGGATCTCGCGCTCGATCAGCGCCTCGCGAACGAGGCGAAACTCGTAATATTCGAGATAGCGCAGGCCGCCATGCACCAGCTTGGTCGACCAGGACGACGTCCCGCTCGCCAAATCGTTCATTTCGCACAGGAAAACCGTGTTGCCGCGGCCCACCGCGTCGCGCGCGATGCCGCAGCCATTAACACCGCCTCCAATGATGGCGAGGTCGAAAATACGCTCCAACAGACGCATCCCCCGGCGACCGCTCGTTCCGTCGAGCGGCTACTTTCGTTTCTGATTAGATCACACCGAAAAACGAAAGCAAGACGAAAGATAGGATGAAAGGAAGTGAAAGCGAAACTTTTTCAGCGCCAATACGGCGGAGAAATCAGCGGAGAGCGGACAAGTTTTGAGGCACGGGGGGTGCACCGCACCGCTTCATCTGATCGGAAACTTGAATGTAGCAACATACCTACATATAATTTACCCCAACGCAGGCGAGGAGGCGCGAACGATGGTCACCACCCTGACCAGCCGAGAGTTCAATCAGGATACGAGCGGCGCCAAGAAAGCAGCATCAAAGGGGCCCGTCTTCATCACCGACCGCGGCCGTCCAGCCCATGTCCTGCTGAGCATCGAAGACTATCTGCGCCTGAGCGGTGGGCACATGAGCCTTGCCGAAGCTTTGGCACAGGCGAACGCGGACTTCGATTTCGATCCGCCTCGCATCACCGGCGGAATCTCCAGGCCAGCCGATCTCGACTGATGTTTCTGCTGGACACCAACGTCATTTCCGAACTGAGGCGGCCGGATAAGGCTGATCGCAACGTGCTTGCTTGGGCCAATACAGCGCCCGCGGCGAATTTCTTCATGTCCGCCATCTCGATTCTCGAAATTGAACTTGGCGCGCGCCTGATCGAGCGCAAAGACGCGGTGCAAGGTGCTGTCCTGCGCGCCTGGATCGACGATCACATTCTGGCCCGCTTCGAAGGGCGGATCCTGGCTATCGATACGGCCGTGGCGCAGCGTTGTGCCCAACTTCACGTTCCCAATCCGCGGGCCGAACGCGACGCCCTTATTGCAGCCACCGCGCTTGTCCACGGCCTGACCGTCGTTACGCGTAATGTGGGGGACTTTGAACCTACGGGCGTCCCGCTGCTCAATCCTTGGGACGACGTCTAAGCCCTATCTCAGCCGCACCACCGGCGCGGCTTCCGATGCGGCTTCCGATGCGGCTTCCTGGGCATCGGCCGGCACATCGTCGATGTCCGCGCCCTTGGGCATCGCCGCCATCACCTCGATGCCCTTGCTGTGGCAGATCGTGGCGAGGCGCTCGGGAAGCTCCTGGTCGGTGACGAAGGTCTGGATCTGGGTCATGTGGGCGATGCGCACCGGCGCGCTGCGGCGGAGCTTGGTGGAATCGGCAACCAGCATCACGCTGCGGGCATTGGCGATGATGGCCTGGGCCACCTGCACCTCGCGATAGTCGAAGTCGAGCAGCGCGCCCTCCTCGTCGATCGCGGACGCGCCGATGATGGCGTAGTCGACCTTGAACTGGCCGATCAGCTGCGTCGCGGTGGAGCCGACCACGGCGCCGTCGGCCCGCCGCACCGTGCCGCCGGCGACCACCACCTCGATGCGGGGATGACGGTAGAGCAGCATCGCGACGTTGAGATTGTTGGTGATGACGAGGAGATCCTCGTGCGAAGTCAGCGCGCTCGCGACCTCCTCCGTCGTGGTGCCGATATTGATGAAGAGCGAGCATCCGTTCGGGATCAGCGAGGCGGCCGCGGCTCCGATCGCCTTCTTTTCGTCGGCGGCGACGAAGCGCCTTGCCTCATAGGCGAGGTTTTCGACGCCGGAGGCGATGATGGCGCCGCCATGGATGCGGGTCAGCGATCTCCGCTCGCAGAGGTCGTTGAGATCCTTGCGGATGGTCTGCGCCGAGACTTCGAAGCGGCGCGCGAGCTCCTCGACCATGACGCGGCCCGAGGCCCGCGCGATGTTGAGGATTTCGGCTTGGCGATGGGTCAATCCGGTCACGGCAAAGGCCTCAAATCAGGAGAATGCATGGTGCTGCGGTTCGCGCCTTCGGTCAATGCGCGCGCCGATCACGGTTAACTTATGCGGCCGGTCACCACGCCATTTCTTACCAGGTCATGGTGCTCGCGAGACGCGCGAGCAGCTGCGGATCGTCGAAGGCGCTGGCGGACGCGACTGCGCCGGCTGCAACCAGGTCAGCATGGCTGAGGCTGGTCCGGACGCCGATGGTCGGAATGCCGGCCGCCGTGGCCGATTGCACGCCGGTACGGGAGTCCTCGAATGCGATCGAGGCCTCTGCGCTCGCGCCGACGAAACGCAGCCCTTCCTGATAGGGCAGCGGATGCGGCTTGCCGTGCGGCAGCTCGGCGCCGATCACGAGCGCCTTGAAACGATGAGAGATGCCGAGGCCGGAGAGCAGCAGCTCGGCATTGAGACGCGGCGCGTTGGTCACGGCGACCATGGGAATGCCGGCAGCGTCAGCCCGGTCGAGCAGCGCCATCAGGCCCGGCAGCGGCTCGATCTGCCCGGCCACGAGCGTCCGGAAGACCTCCTCCTTCTCATCGAGGATCGAGGCGCGCCGTTCCGGCGCCTCGTCAGGCAGGAATCGCTCACTGATCGCGACATTGGCGAAACCTTGCAGCTCTCTGGAGAAGCGCGCGTGATCGAAGACGTGGCCGCGAGGGCCGAGCACCTGGTTGAACGCCTTCAAGTGCAGCGGGTCGGTGTCGGCCAGCGTGCCGTCGATGTCGAACAGCAAAGCCCTGCCCATCGCTTCCGTTTTGGCTTCGATCATTTCCGTACTTTCCCAAATCCACGGCGCATTGATGCGCGAGGCGTATCAATATGGCTTCGACCGCGCAATGACGCATGGAGATGACGACGACGTGACACTCGACAAAGCCGCGCGCGGCTGCAACACTCGCCGCAAGATCAAAAAGGAGGAAACGATGACGATCAACCGACGCGATCTGGCTCTCTCGACTCTGGCCGTCTCAGCTCTTGCCGTCTCCGTGCTTGCGCTCACGACACCGGCGCTCGCCGCTTCGGCGGACGAGGACGCCGTGGCGAAGAAGGTCGAGGCCTTCCGCCTCGCCCAGATCGCGGCCGATCCGAAGGCGCTCGGCGCACTGTGCTGGGACGACCTCAGCTACAGCCATTCCAGCGGCAAGGTCGAGGACAAGGCGACGTTCATCGCCAACGCCACCGACGGTAAGTCGAAATTCCTGTCGATCGACTACAAGGACCCCACCATCAAGGTCGTCGGTCCTGCAGCGATCGTGCGCTTCCACTGGCTGGGCGAACAGGAGATGGCAGCCGACGGGAAGAAAGTATCGACCAACCTTCACATTCTGATGAACTGGCAGAAGCAGGGCGACGAGTGGAAGCTCCTGTCGCGGGCAGCAACGAAGTTGTGATCAACGACGTCATTTTGGCTCGCGCCGAAAGGCGCGGGCCAAGGTGCGCAATTGCGCATCTGAGAATCCATTCATCGGCATTCTCTGTGGCAGATGGATTCCGGGCTCGCGCTTCGCGCGCCCCGGAATGACGCGTACGGCTCTTCGCGCCACCTTCTCCCGCAATGGGAGAAGGAAGAAACCAGCAGTATCAAGGGCTGCAAAAAATTCCGACCACGCATTGCGTGTCAGAAATCACCAGCCGGCGCTTTACGCCGCTTCCTTCACATCACCGTTCACCAGCTTGCGCGCGGCGCGCTCGGCTTCGCGGGCGTTGCGGAAGAGCTGGCCTTCGAGACGGTTGAATCGATGGGACGAGGCAAAGAAGCAATAGCCTCCCGAAGAACGAACGACGATACCTGCGGTCTGCGAATCGACTTCGATGATGTAGCTGTCCGGCATGGTCCGTGGCTTCCTCAGTGCGGGCAAATAACGGCACTCATGCCCAAAGGTTCCCAGGCATTTTGAGGCCGTTTCCACCCCAAATCGACACGCAATTGAGTACGCCGAGACCTCATCCGTTTTATGACTGGTTCTTGACTGGTTCTTGGCGAAGCCGCCACGAGAATGACTCGCGCGCGCGACGTTAAGCAGCGCGGCACGGGTTCGCCAGATGAGGCAGAGCGTCGCGCGCGATTACGTCGCGATCGTCGTGTCGGTCGAGCGAACGGCTTGCGGGCGGCCGTGCTCGTCGATCGAGACGTAGGTGAAGTTGCCGTCGGTGACGAGGAAGGGATGCTCCTCCCCGCGGCGCAGCGCCCACGCTTCCAGATGCACGGTGAGCGAGGTGCGGCCCACGCGTACGAGATTGGCCTAGACCGACACGAGATCGCCGACGTAGACCGCCTTGCGAAAGTTCATTGCCTCGATCGCAACCGTCACGGTGCGCGACTTCGCCGCCTTTGACGCAAACACGCCGCCGCCGACATCCATCTGGCTCAGCAGCCAGCCGCCGAAGATGTCGCCATTCGCATTGGTGTCGGCGGGCATCGCCAGCGTGCGGATGCAGAGATCGCCGCTCGGCCCGGTGTCGGAGTTGATAGGGGCGTGGACGTGCGTGTCGGTCATATGGTTGATCTCCCGCGGCTCTCGGCTCTGGATACAAAGCCGAGGCGCCTTGCGCAACATCGACACGAGGCAAGCTCGCGCTATCCAATCGGCCGCGGCGACCCGACGAAGATTCCGGTATCGTTCAGTTTGCGTTGCCACTCCGCATCGTCGGCCCGCGGCGCGCGTCCGGTCGTTGCCGTTACCAACAGTTCCAGCCTGGTCCATAGCCGCAGACGGTCGCACGGATAGTTGGCCCATCCATTGATGACACAATAGCGGATGGTGTGGTCACGGTGATGACACCAATGATGCTCGGGTGAGCAGACCAGATGCAGCCGTTGCGCCATGCGCAGGAGCAGCGGGCGGACCGGCCGGTGCGCGAGATTGTGAAAGCTCATGCCAAACAGCATGCAGGTCGCGATCACGAACCAGACGATCATCAGCGCATAGGTGAGCGCGGAAACCGGAAACAACGCCGTGAGGGTGGCCGCGACTCCGACCACTGCCGCGCTCGGCGCCGCACCGAGAGACGCCTGGTCGAGGAATCCGTAGAGCAAAACGTGGCCGGGGTGGGTGTGATGCTCCCGCGTGATCGCGATGCCGCGGCCGAGCATCCCCTCGTCGAGCCAGGTGTCGACCACCCAATGCACCAGCCCTGAAAACAGGTCAGCGAGAAAATACCCGGCCAGGAGCGCCCCGATCAACCACGGCCAGCGCAATTCCACCGCGGGATAACGTCCGACGAGATAGCCTACGCAACAAAGGATCACGACGATATCGGCCCCGCAGCACAGCCGCGTGATGATGATCTCGCGCAGGGTCGCGTGCTTGAAGAACGGGATCGTCGGCATCGGCGATACTCCCCACGGGCTCCGCCACCCATGATAGCATCTTTTTACCGACGGCCCCCTATTGCAAACTGTCCCAGCCCGCATCCGGCGCGAAACGTCCGCCGAATCGCTCGGCGAGCCCGCGCAAGGTGGACACCACATTCTCCACGCCGCGCGTACGGGCATAGTTCAAAGGACCGCCGCGGAACGGTGCATAGCCGGTCCCGAAGATCATGGCGCCGTCGACCGCATCGGCGTCGTCGACGATGCCCTCGCGAAGGGCAGCAACGCAGACATTGGACATCGGCAGCACCAGGCGGTCGATCATCTGGTCGGTGACGCGTGGGCCGGTCTCGAGGAGCGGTGCCTTCTCGGCCTTGCCGTCCTTCCAGGTGTAGAAACCCTTGCCGGTCTTGCGGCCGAGCTCGCCCTTGGCGACCTTGTCGCGCAGCCACGCTGGCGTCGGCGGCAGGAAATCGCCGAACTTGGTGCGCAGCATGTCACCGACGTCGAGGCAGATGTCGAGCCCGACCTGATCGGCCAGCTCGATCGGCCCCATCGGCATGCCGAACTGCTCCGCCGCGGCGTCGATCAGCCGCTGGTCGATCTTCTCGTCCAGCATCACCATGGCTTCGAGCATGTAGGGCGTCAGCGCGCGGTTGACGAGGAAGCCCGGCGAGCTCTTCACGGGCAGCGGCAGCCGGTCGATCGCGCCGACGAAAGCGAGCGCGTCCTTCAGCACCTGCGGGTCGCTGCCGTCGTGACTGACGACCTCGACCAATTGCAGCCGAGACACCGGATTGAAGAAATGCAGGCCGACCAGCCGCTCTGGTCGCGCCAGCGTGGTGCGCAGATCCTGAAGCGGGATGCTCGACGTGTTGGTGGCAAGGATCGCGCCCGGCTTCATGCGCGGCTCGAGGCTGGCATAGACTTTCTGCTTGAGCTCGAGCTTCTCCGGCACGGCCTCGATGATCAGATCGGCGTTACGAACACCCTCCCCGTCCATGTCAGGGATGAGACGATCGAGCGCGTCGCGCACCTCGGTCGGCTTGCGGATTATCTTGCCGTAGAGTTCGGCGGCGCGCTTCACCGCGCCGGCGATCGGCTCGGCTTTCATGTCGGCCAGCGAGACGCGCAGCCCCTGCCCGGCTACCCACGCCGCGATGTCGCCGCCCATGGCGCCGGCGCCGATGACATGGACGTGCTTGATGGTGTTGCCGCTGCCGGCTGCCTTCTTCATCTGCTCGCGCAGGAAGAAGACTCGGATCAGGTTCTGGGCGGTCGGCGTCACCATCAGCTTGGCGAAGGATGCCTGCTCCGCCTTCAGCATCGCGGCCCTGCTGCCGCCATGGGTCTCCCAGAGGTCGATCAGCGCGTAAGGCGCGGGATAGTGCTCGCGGGACGCGGCCTTCGCTGCCTCCGTGCGCATGCGCCTGGCCAGGAGACCGCGCACGAAGCCAAAATTGGCCGCACGCGTGAGCAGGCCAGGCTTGACTCGTTTCAGCCGGCCGAACAGTGAATCCTTCACCGCGCCGCGGACATGCCGCTCCTGCGTCACGGTGTCGACGAGGCCGAGCGATCTGGCGCGGCGCGCGTCAATGGTGCGGCCGGTCAGCATCAGCGCCATCGACTGGGCGGGATTGACCAGCGCGGTGAAGCGCGCGGTGCCGCCGAGGCCGGGATGCAGACCGAGCATCACCTCCGGGAAGCCGAAGCGCGCGCCGTCGATGGCGATGCGCGATTGGCAGGCCAGCGCAACCTCGAGCCCACCGCCGAGGCAGAAGCCGTGGATGACAGCGACCGTCGGCAGCTTCAATGCCTCCAGATGGTCGATCACCGCATGCGCGGCGCGGATGCGCGTCTCCACCATGTCGGGATCGCTGGCACCGCGGAATTCGTTGACGTCGGCGCCCGCGATGAAGCCCGACGGTTTGGCGGAGCGGATCACGAGGCCGGCCGGGCGTTCGGTCTCGATCACCGCGAGGACGGCGTCGAACTCCTCCATCACATCCGAGGACAGTGTGTTGGCGCTGGCATTAGCGCGGTCGAACAAAAGCCAGGCGACGCCGTCTTCGTCGCGCGTCAGCTTGAAGTTTTTGTACGGACTGTCCGTCGCCGGCCTGGGCCCGAGCGCCAGGACGCGATCACCGAGCGCGGTCATGATCTTCGAGTCCATGGTCACACCGCCTCGATCAGCATGGCGCCGCCGAGCCCGCCACCGATGCACTCGGTAGCCACACCGCGCCGCGTCCCGAGCCGCTTCATCGCGTTGACGAGGTGCAGCACGATGCGGTTGCCGGAGGTGCCGACGGGATGGCCGAGCGAGATCGCACCGCCGTCGACATTCAGCCTCTCACGGTCGATCTCGCCGGCGGCGCCGTCGAGGCCCAAAATCTCGCGGCAGAACTTTTCGTCGTTCCAGGCCGCAAGACAACCGAGCACCTGGGTGGCAAAAGCCTCGTTCAGCTCCCAGGTCTCCACGTCCTTGATGGTGAGGCCGTTGCGCTGAAGCAGAGGCGTCGCTGACATCACCGGACCGAGGCCCATGATGCTGGGGTCGAGCGCGGCCCAGTTACTGTCGACGATCGCAGCCTTCGGCGTCAGCTTGTGCTTTGCGACAGCCGCGTCGGAAGCCAAAATCACCCAGGACGCGCCGTCGGTGATCTGCGAGGAATTACCGGCAGTGACCTGGCCCCAGGGGCGCTCGAACACCGGCCGGAGCTTTGCCAGCGTCTCGGCCGTGGAGTCCGGACGCACGCCATCGTCGTGGTCGAAGAACTTGCCGTCGCGAGAGAATGCGGTCTCGACTTCGCCCTTCAGATGACCCGCGCCTTGCGCATGCGCGAGCCGGCGATGGCTTTCGGCAGCATAGGCGTCCGACTGGGCGCGGGTAATGCCGAAGAGATGGCCGACGACTTCGGCGGTCTGGCCCATGTTCAGATCGGTGACGGGATCGGTCAGCCCGCGCTCGAGGCCGATGATCGGCTTCAGGTCGCGCGGGCGCAGCTTGAACGCGGCGGCGAGCTTCGCGGCGATGCCCTTGGCGGTGGCGAGGCCGGCGAACCAGCGCACGCCGGAGTTCGGCCAAACCAGCGGCGCATGGCTGAGCGCCTCGGTGCCGCCGGCGAGGATCAAGTCGGCATGGCCTTCGCGGATGTAGCGGTAGGCGGTGTCGATCGATTGCATGCCGGAGCCGCAATTGATCTGCACGGTGAAGGCGACCATGTCCTCGCCCATGCCGAGCCGCAGCGCGGCAACGCGGGCCGGGTTCATCTCGTCGGCGATCACGTTGACGCAGCCGAGGATGACCTGGTCGAAATCCGTGGGCGCAAACGGCTGGCGCGCCAAGAGCGGCCGTCCGCATTGCACGGCGAGATCGACCGGCGTAAACGGCCCCGGCCCCGAACGCGCCTTCAGGAACGGCGTCCGGCTGCCGTCGACGATGAATACCGGTCGTGCCATCAGCTCGCCGCCCTCTGTTCACCGAGTTCCTGGAAGAACTGATGCACGTCGCCGGATTTCTTGTAAATCGGCGACAGCGCTTCCGGCGCAAAATCGTCGACCTCGATCACCTTTGTGACGGCTTCGTGGGCCGCGGCCAGCTGCTCGCCTTCGACCTGTGTGATCACGCCCTTTGTAACAGCCTCTTTCCAGTCGCGGATATGCGCGGCGCGCATGCGCTTGGCGATGGCATCGGTGCTTGCGACCAGCAGGAACGCGCCATCCAGCCGGGCAAAGCCGCCGTCGTCGTCGACATGGGCAAGATCCGGCGTGAGGCGCTCGCGCGCCGCCGACGGCTCCAGCACGATGGCAGCGCATTGGTGTACGACCCGGTCGGAGGGGCCGAGCACACGGGCGCCGAACGGCTGGACCACGAGCTTGAGGAAGCCGGCAACAAAGCGGTTGGGCAGATTGGCGAGGATTTCGGCCAGCCGGTTCTCGATCGTCCTGAAGCCGGTCGCCATGCACCATTCGAGCGCGGCAAAGTCTTCCTTCTGACGGCCCTCGTCCTGCCAACGTTTCAGCGCGGCAGACAGGAGATAAAGTTCAGAGAGAATGTCGCCGAAACGGGCCGACAGCATCTCCTTGCGCTTGAGCGCGCCGCCGAGCGTCAGCAGCGCCATGTCGGCACAGAGTGCAAACGCAGCGGAGTAGCGCGAGAGCTGGCGGTAGAACTGCGTGGCATCGCCGGCGTCCGGCGCCATTGCGAAAGCGCCAAAGGTCCAGCTGCGGCCGAAGGCACGGAACAGGGTCCGGACGCTGTGGCCGACATGCTTCCAGAACGCTTTGTCGAACGCGGTGAGCCCACGCTCGCGATCGGTATCGGCCAGCGCATTCATCTCGTCGAGCAGATAGGGATGCGCACGGATGGCACCCTGCCCGAACACGATGAGATTGCGGGTCAGGATGTTGGCGCCCTCGACCGTGATCCCGACCGGCACGGCGCGGTGGAGATTACCGAGATAGTTTTGCGGACCGTCGATCACGGCCTTGCCGCCATGGATGTCCATGGCGTCGTCGATCGCGGTGCGCATGCGCTCGGTGGCGTGCAGCTTCATGATGCCTGAGATCACGGCGGGATGAACCCCGGCATTCAGCGCCGCGCAGGTCAGCCGCCGCGCCGCATCGAGCTGGTAGGCGGTCGCGACGATGCGCGCGAGCGGCTCCTCGACGCCTTCGAACTTGGAGATGGAGATGCCGAACTGCTCGCGGATACGGGCATAGGCACCGGTGGTGCGCGCCGCATAGGCGGCGCCCGCGGCAGAGAGCGATGGCAGCGAGATGCCGCGGCCGGCGGCGAGCGCGGTCATCAGCATCTTCCAGCCTTGCCCCAGCCGCTCCTTGCCGCCGATGACGTAGTCGAGCGGAATGAAGACGTCGCGGCCCCGGTTCGGGCCGTTCTGAAACACCTGCATCGACGGCAGATGGCGATGACCGATCTCGACGCCGGGCAGATGGGTCGGGATCAGTGCCACGGTGATGCCGAGCTCCTCCTGGTCGCCCACGAGGTGGTCGGGATCATAGGCCTTGAAGGCGAGGCCCAGCAGCGTCGCGACAGGGCCGAGCGTGATGTAGCGCTTGTGCCAATTGAGCCTGAGGCCGACGACCTCGCGGTCCTCGAATGTGCCCTTGCAGATGATGCCGGTGTCGACCATCGAAGCCGCGTCGGAGCCGGCTTCCGGGCTGGTGAGGCCGAAGCAGGGAATGTCGCGGCCGTCGGCGAGGCGCGGCAGCCACCGCTGCTGCTGCTCCTTCGTACCAAAGCGCATCAAGAGCTCGCCCGGCCCGAGCGAGTTCGGCACCA
This sequence comes from Bradyrhizobium sp. TM102, assembly GCF_009176685.1. Taxonomy (NCBI): domain Bacteria; kingdom Pseudomonadati; phylum Pseudomonadota; class Alphaproteobacteria; order Hyphomicrobiales; family Nitrobacteraceae; genus Bradyrhizobium; species Bradyrhizobium sp. TM102. The sequence goes on from NZ_AP021855.1 coordinate 6,373,606, forward strand.
TGACTGTGACGGCAGCGGCGATCGAGCGGGTCGAGATCTTGCGCACCACCTCCGAATGGGCATAGGGCGAGAAGCCGAGGCCGCCGAACTCCTTCGGGATGATCATGCCGAAGAATTTTTCGTGCTTGACGAAGTGCCAGACGTCCGGCGGCAGGTCGCGCCATTCCCAGAAGATCTTCCACTCGTCGAGCATGGCGCAGAGCTCGTCGACGGGTCCATCGAGGAAGGCCCGCTCCTCGTCGGTCAGCGCGGCCTGCGGAACCTTCAGCAGCTTCGACCAATCCGGGTCTCCGGTGAACAGATCGGCATCCCACCAGACATCGCCCGCCTCCAGCGCCTCGCGTTCGGTATCGGACATCGCCGGCAGCACGCCGCGGGCCCAAGAGAAGATCGGCTTTGTGATTTTGTCGCGGCGGAAGCTCATGGCGGACCTCATGCATCGGCGCGGTTGTCGGGCATTTTAGCGGAAAGCGGCCGGCGGCGGTGAAGACTTCGCCTGCGACATTGACGCGGCCAAGCGCCCCCGGACCATAACGGCCAGGGTGCGGCGGCAGTTCCGGGAGGGCAAAATGGGGTAGTCATTCCGGGGCGCGCCTCTTGGCGCGAGCCCGGAATCCATACTCCCGATGGTGGTTATGGATTCCGGGCTCGACGCTACGCGTCGCCCCGGAATGACGGCGGAGAGAGAGAGCTCGGCCTAATCCGGCCGCACCATCTCGAACATATTTTCCGGCTTGATCTCGAAATAATCGCCGCGGCGGCCGGCGCGGACGATCGGGCGGGCGGCGGCGGTCTGGTAGACGCCGTCCTTGATCATGGCCTTGTCGATATGGACGGCGACGACCTCGCCCAGCGTCAGCCAGGCGTCGGCCTCCTTGCCGTCGGCGCCCTTGAGGCGGACGATGTCGGACACCTTGCACTCGAAGGCGACGGGGCTTTCGCCGACGCGTGGCACGTTGACGAGCTTGCCGGGTACGGCGGTGAGGCCGGCGATCTCGAATTCGTCGACCTCAGGGGCAACATGCGCGGCGGTCGCGTTCATGTGTTTGGCGAGGTCCATGGTCGCGAGATTCCAGACGAACTCGCCGGTCTGCTGGATGTTCTCGACCGAATCCTTCCAGTTGGTGGAGGAGAAGCCGATGATCGGCGGCACGTAACAGAACGCATTGAAGAAGCTGTAGGGCGCGAGATTGACGTGACCCTTGGTATCGCGCGAGGAAATCCAGCCGATCGGCCGCGGCGCGATGATGGCGTTGAAGGGATCATGCTTGAGGCCGTGGCCCTTGGAGGGCTCGTAGAAGTACAGGTCTTTGTCGGTCACGCGCTGCTTCTCCGCTATCCGTCATTCCGGGGCGATGCAAAGCATCGAACCCGGAATCTCGAGATTCCGGGTTCGGTTCTGCAGACCGCCCCGGAATGACGGCAATCGTGCTTATAGGAAGAAACCCGCCGCCCCGTTAGTGGCGCGGCGACAGACCCGCGATGACGAAATCGATCATCTGGTCGATGGTCGGGCCCGGCTTGGTGGCGCACTGGGCGATCATCTGGGGGTGGAAGAAGCGTATCATCGCGGTGCAGGCGCACAGCGAGGCCAGCTGGAGGTCCGGCGCCTCGAACTCGCCAGAGGCAACGCCTTGCGCGATCATCTGGCCGATCACCCCGGCAATGCACTCCATATGGGCGACGCAGACGTCCCAGTCCTCCTCCATCGCGATCGCGACCATCTCGTGCAGCTTGTTGTCGCCGACATAGCGCTCGGTGTTCATGCGATGGATGGTGGTGAGCAGCTCCCGGAAACGCTCCTTGACCGGACCGGGCCTCGCCACGATCCGCTGCGCCTCGAGCTCGACCTCGCCCATCAAGCCCTGCGCCACCGCCTGATGGATCGCCTTCTTCGATTCGAAGAAGCGATAGACGTTGGCGGGGCTCATCCTGAGCTCCTTGGCGATGTCCCCGACCGTGGTCTTCTGGTAGCCGATCTGGCGGAACAGCCGCTCGGCCACCTCGAGAATACGATCCCGGGTGTCGCCTTCGATATGTTCCGCAATCAGTGTCATCGGTCAGGACTCGTCAATCAGCACTTCATCTCACTTATTCAGCCGCTTCAGCAAGCGGAATTGCGTGCGGGTCATTGCTCCCATGCTGCGGCGCGGCAGGCTGCTCGGGGGTACCCGCCTCGTCCAGGCTCTTCCTGAACCACAGCGCGTAGAGGCCCGGCAGGTACAGCAGCGTCAGGAAGGTCGCGACGAACAGACCGCCCATGATCGTGATCGCCATCGGGCCCCAGAAGGCCGAGCGCGACAGCGGGATCATGGCGAGGATGGCGGCGAGCGCCGTCAGCACCACCGGACGGGCGCGGCGGACGGTTGCCTCCACGATCGCCTCGCGCCGGGTCAGGCCATGCGAGACGTCGGTCTCGATCTGGTCGACCAGGATGACCGTGTTGCGCATGATCATGCCGGCGAGCGCGATCAGGCCGAGCAGCGCCACGAAGCCGAACGGCGCGTTGGCGACGTTGAGTCCGAAGGAGGCGCCGACGATGCCGAGCGGCGCGGTCAGGAACACCAGGATCAGGCGTGAGAAGCTCTGCAGCTGGATCATCAGCAGCGTCAGCATCACCATGACCATCAGCGGGAAGAGGACGAAGATCGAGGCGTTGCCCTTGGCGGATTCCTCGAACGCGCCGCCCGGCTCGATGCGGTAGGCCGGCTCGAGGTGGTCCTTGATCGCCTTCAGCTTCGGCGTGATCTGGCCCGTGACGTCGGGCGCCTGCACGCCGTCGACGACGTCGGAGCGCACGGTGATGGCCATGTCGCGGTTGCGCCGCCACATGATCGGCTCCTCATGGGCATACTCGATCTTGGCGATCTGCTGCAGCGGCACGGCGACGCCATTGCGCGAGGTGATGGTGAGATCGCCGACGCCGCCGAGGTCGAGGCGCTCGGACGGGATCGCACGCGCGACCACGCCGACCTTCTCGATGCCGTCGCGCACGGTCGTGACCTGCGAGCCCGAGATCAGCATCGCGAGCGCCTGCGATACGTCCTGCGGGGTCAGGCCCATGGCGCGGGCACGGTCCTGGTCGACGACGAGCTTGAGGTAGGGCGACTGCTCGTTCCAGTCGAGCTGGACATCCTTGACGCTCTTGTTCTGCCGCATGACGTCGCGGACCTGGTAGGCGATCTCGCGCACCTTGTTGGCGTCGGGGCCGATCACGCGGAACTGCACGGGGAAACCGACCGGCGGACCGAAGTTGAAGCGGTCGACGCGGACGCGCGCCTCGGACAGCATGCCGTCGGCAACCGCGTTCTCGATCTTGGCCTTGACGCGCTCGCGCCCCTCAACGCCCTTGGCGACGATGACGATCTCGGCAAAGGCCTCGTTCGGCAGCTGCGGATTGAGGCCGAGCCAGAATCGCGGCGAGCCCTGGCCGACATAGGACGTATAGGTCTCGATGTCCTTGTCGTCCTTGAGCAGCGTCTCGGCCTTCTTCACCGCCTTTTCGGTGACGTTGAAGGCGGTGCCCTCGGGCAAGCGCAGCTGGAAGAACAGCTCGGGCCGCTCCGACAGCGGGAAGAACTGCTGCTGGACATGGCCGAAGCCGACGACCGAGGCGATGAAGACGCCGACGGTCGCGACCACCACGGTGATGCGGTGATTGACGCACCATTGCACGATGGCGCGCAGGCCCCGGTACATGCGGGTCTCGTAGACCGCGTGCGGATCGTGGTTGTGATGGGCCTTCATCTCCGGCAGCAGCTTGACGCCGATATAGGGCGTGAAGATCACCGCCACGAACCAGGAGGCGACCAGCGCGATCGCCACGATCCAGAAGATGCTGCCGGCATATTCGCCGACCGCGGAATTGGCAAAGCCGATGGGGAGGAAGCCAGCGGCCGTGACCAGCGTTCCCGTGAGCATCGGAAACGCGGTAGATTCCCAGGCAAAAGACGCCGCGCGCATGCGGTCCCAGCCCTGCTCCATCTTCACCACCATCATCTCGACCGCGATGATGGCGTCGTCGACGAGCAGGCCGAGCGCGATGATCAGCGCGCCCAGCGTGATGCGGTGCAGGTCGAGCGACATCATGTTCATGACGACGAAGACGATGCCGAGCACCAACGGCACCGACAACGCGACCACGATGCCGGTGCGCCAGCCGAGGGCCAGGAACGACACGAACAGCACGATGACGAGGGCTTCCATGAAGGAGTGCACGAACTCGCCGACGGCGTGCTCGACCACCTTGGGCTGGTCGGCAATCAGCTTGACGTCGACGCCCTGCGGCACCGCCTTCATGAACTCGGCGGTCGCCTTCTCGACCTCCTTGCCGAGCTCGAGGATGTTGGCACCCTTGGCGGTGACGACACCGATGCCGATCGCAGCCTTGCCTTCCTGACGGACGACGAAGCTGGGCGGATCGACATAGCCATGGGTTACGGTGGCGATGTCGCCGAGGCGGAACACGCGGCCGTTGCTCTCGACCGGTGTCTCGGCGACGGCCTTGGCACCGTCGAGCGCGCCGGTGACGCGCAGCGGCACGCGTTGCGAGGAGGTTTCGACCGTACCGGCCGGCGTGACGTTGTTCTGCTTGGCGAGCGAATCGAACAGCGCCTGCGGGGTGATGCCGAGGGTGGCGAGCTTGGCGTGGGAGAACTCGACGAAGATGCGCTCATCCTGGTTGCCGTAGACGTCGACCTTGGTCACGCCGGGCACCTTCAGGAGGCGCTGGCGGAATCCTTCTGAGACCTTCTTGAGCTGGGCATAGTCGGCGCCGTCGCCGGTCATCATGTAGAGGATGGAATCGACGTCGGAGAACTCGTCGTTGACGACGGGACCGAGGATGCCGGAGGGCAGCTGGCCCTGCACGTCGACCAGCTTCTTGCGCAGAAGATAGAACAGGTAAGGCACGTCCTTCGGCGGGGTAGAGTCGCGGAAGGTGACCTGGAGCGCGGTGAAGGCGGGCTTGGAATAAGTCTGCACCTTCTCGAAATAGGGCAGTTCCTGGATCTTCTTCTCGATGGGATCAGCGACCTGGGTCTGCATCTCCTGCGCGGTCGCGCCGGGCCAGATCACGGAGACGTTGACCACCTTCACCGTGAAGAACGGATCCTCGGCGCGGCCGAGCTTCTCATAGGAGAAGAAGCCGGCGACACCGAGCACGAGCATCAGGAAGAGAACCAGCGTCGGATGGCTGACGGCCCAGGCCGAAAGGTTGAAGCGCTTCATCGCTCTCTCCGAAAAGACGATCCAGTTGCCAAAAAACGACAGCCACTCTGTTCAGGCCGTCATCGCGAGGCAGCGAAGCAATCCAGGGGGCTGGGCAGATTCTGGATCGCTTCGCCGCTTCAGCCTCTGCTTAGGGACAAAGGCCGAAACTCACCTCACACGACGTAACTCGACTTCTCCTGTCATTCCGGGGTGCCCGCAGGGCGAACCCGGAATCTCGAGATTCCCGGTGCGCAATTGCGCACCTGCGGTCTGGTCCTTCGGACCATCCCGGAATGAACTAGAAAGACAGCGACGAGACGACCCGCACCCGCTGGGCCGGATCGAGCTTCTGCACACCGAGGGCGACGATCTTGGCGCCCTCTTCCACACCGCCGGTGATGACGACGTCGTTGCTCTCGTAGGACTTCACCGCCACCGGCTTCAGCGTGAGCGCACCGTTGTCGTCGACGACGTAGAAGGAGGGCTTGTTGCCTTCGTTGAACAAGGCCGACAGCGGCAGCCGCGCGACGCGCTCGGTCGCGGCGTCCGACAGCGTCAGCGTCGCGGTCATGCCGAGCGCAACCTTGTCGTCGGCCTCCGGCAGCGAGAACTTTGCCAGATAAGTGCGCGTGGCCGGATCGGCCGTCGGCGCGATCTCGCGTAGCTTGGCCGTATACTTCTTGTCCGGCTCCGACCAAAGAGTGACGCTGGCGACGCCCGACTTGGCGCGTCCGACCAGCGTCTCAGGGATCGCGACGACCGCTTCCTTTTCGGCAAAGCGGGCGACACGGATCGAAGCCTGGCCCGCGGAGACCACCTGGCCGGGCTCGATCAGCGTTGCGGTGACGACGCCTCGGGCGTCGGCAACGAGCGTCGCGTAGGAAAGGGAATTCTTGGTCAGCTCGACCGAGCGGACCGCACGATCGAGGCGCGCGCGGGCCTCATCGGCCGATGCCCGGCTCGAATCCAGCTGCGCGTCGGTGGTCCAGCCCTTGGCCTTCAGATCCTTGGCGCGCTGCTCGGCAGCGGCGGCCTGGGCCAGCACGCCGGTCGCGGCGGTCTGCTCGGCGACGGATTGCTCGGCCTGGAGCTTCAGATCGACCTCATCGAGAGTCGCGAGCGGCTGGCCGATTTCGACGGTCTGGCCGACCTCGACGAGGCGCTTGGCGACCTTGCCGGCGACGCGGAAGCCGAGATCGCTCTCGATCCGGGGCCTGACCGTGCCGACGAAGCTGCGCTCGGGGGTTTCGGCACCATAATGCGCGGTTGCGACCAGAACCGGCCGCGGCGGCTCGGCTTTCTCGGCGACGGTGTCATTGCACCCGGCAAGGCCAGCCGCCATCAGGGCCAACGACACGCCTGCCAACAGCCTGGAATAGCTCGACAAAACCGACCTGACGAACATCGAAGGACACTCCTGCATCTTCAATGAGAGGAATGTCGACTAATCACTGATAAAAGTCAATAATCGTCAGTCATCAGGAATGCGTGATCGTTAAGGGGTGGTGAGGTTTGAGAGGGGTTGTCAGGAAGGTGAAATTTTTAGGGCGGGCTGAGGCTCACAGCCCGGGTCCGGCGCCTCAGGCTAGGCACCGTGGGGTGGGCAAAGGCGCGCTAGCGCCGTGCCCACGACCTGTTTGGGTCGGAGAGAGGTGGTGGGCACGCTTCCGCTTTGCCCGCCCTACGGAACCGTTTGCTCTATTCCTTCTGCTCGGCGAACTCGTGCTTGCTGTCGTGGCCACCGACGAACACCAGGATGCCGGCGATCAGGGGCAGCACAGCGAGCACCAGCAAGCCGGTCGAGGTCTGGCCGGTGGCTTCCTTGACCCAGCCGATCAGGTATGGCCCGCCGAAGCCGGCGAGGTTGCCGATCGAGTTGATCAGGGCGATGGCGCCGGCGGCAGCAGTGCCGGAGAGCCAGGCGGTCGGCAGGGTCCAGAACACACCAAAGCAGCAGAACACGCCGATCGCGGCGACCGTCAGCACCACCATCGTCATGGTGGGATCGGTGAGGTAGCTGGAGACGGCGAGCGCGACGGCAGTGAGCAGCAGCGGCGCGCCGACATGCTTCACGCGCTCGCGCGTCGCATCGGAGTGACGCGCCCACAGGATCATGGCGATGGTGCCGAACAGATACGGGATCGCGGTGACGAAGCCGGTCTGCGCGTTGGTCAGCCCGAACGCCTTGACGATCTGCGGCAGCCAGAACTGCATGCCGTAGAGCGCACCGACGAAGCCGAAATAGATCAGGCTGAGCGCGATCACCTTGGGCGAAGACAGCGCCTCTCCGAGCGAGAAATGCTTCACCGCCTGCTTAGCGGCGATTTCCGAATCGAGCTTCGCCTTCAGCCACGCCTTCTGCTCGGCCGACAGCCAATCCGCCTTCTCCGGCTTGTCGGTGAGATAGAACCAGGTGACGATGCCGAGCAGCACCGAGGGAATGCCCTCGATGATGAAGAGCCACTGCCAGCCCTTCAGGCCCATCGCACCGTCGAGCCCGAGCAGCAGGCCCGAGATCGGCGCACCGATCACGGTCGACACCGGCACGGCGATGGCGAAGGCCGCAAGGAAGCGGGCGCGATATTCGGCCGGATACCAGTAGGTGAGATAGAGGATGATGCCGGGGAAGAAGCCGGCCTCGGCGACGCCGAGCAGGAAGCGCAGGACGTAGAAGCTCGTGACGCCGCTGACGAGCGCCATCAGGGCGGAGATGATGCCCCAGGTCACCATGATGCGGGCGATCCAGCGGCTGGCGCCGAACTTCTCCAGCGCGAGATTGCTCGGGACCTCGAAGATGAAATAGCCGAAGAAGAAGATGCCGGCGCCCCAGGAGAAGATCAGCGGCGTGAACTTCAGCTCGGCGTTCATGGTCAGCGCGGCGAAACCGAGATTGACGCGGTCGAGATAGGAGAAGAAGTAGGCCAGCACCAGGAACGGGATCAGGCGCCAGGAGATGGCGCGGATCGTCGAGGTCTCGATGTCCGACTTGTTAAAGTTCTTGGCCGCGCCGGCGGAACCGGCATAGGTCGTGGTCTGGCTCATGGCTTCCCCCAGGGTTGTTGCTTTTATGAGCTGGTTGCGGTTTTCAGCATCGCGGGCGAAGAGTCAATGGAGCGAGCAATGCACGGGACGCAGCCGGATAAACCTGTTGCGCTGTTAGAGACATCGCTGACCCGCGCCGCCCTCGCGCTCGCGGTGATCGTCTGCGGGCTGTCGCTGCGCTGGTACGGCTTTCCGCTCGGCCTGCCTGCCTTCGTCGTGAAATACGGCGGCTCGCTGCTGTGGGCGACGATGGTGTTTCTGCTGGTCGGGGTTCTGCTGCCGCGGCTCACCCCGACGCAGATTGCGGCCATCGCAGCGGTGATCGCGGTCGTCGTGGAATTCTCCCGGCTGGCGCATCCGCCCTGGCTCGATGCGTTCCGGCTGACGACGGCCGGCGCGCTGTTGCTCGGGCGCATCTTCTCGCTGTGGAATTTGGTGGCGTATGCGGTTGGGATTGAGTTCGGCGTCTGGATCGATCGGCTGGTTCAGCTGCGTAGGGCGGGTTAGCCGAAGGCGTAACCCACCACTGTTTGTATCCGCGGAAACTGAAATGGTGGATTACGCTTCGCTAATCCACCCTACGAGACCGGCGCCGCGCCGATCAGCGTTCACTCCGCCAATTGAAACCGCTCGAAGCGATCGAGCTCGTCCTCGATCTTTTGCTTGAGCTCCTTGCGCCCCGCCGTCTTCTTGCCCTGCCCGACCCAGGTCCATTTCTGCATCAGCAGCTTCTTTGCCTGCCGGTCGGTCTTCAGATCGAGCGCGGCGACGATCTCGTCGCCGACCAGCACCGGCAGCGCAAAATAGCCGAGCTTGCGTTTGGCCTTCGGCACATAGGCCTCGAACAGGTGGTTGTAGCCGAAGATGAGACTGGTGCGCTTGCGCTGGATGATCAGCGGGTCGAACGGCGAGAGGATGTGGACGAGATCAGGCGAGACTACCTCACCGTTCGCCTCGAGCGTGGTCGGCACCGCCCAATGCTCCTGCTTGCCGGCGCCGTCGATCACAACAGGCACGAGCTCGCCGCGGCGGACGCGGGCGGCGATCAGGCCGGCCACCGCCTTCTTGCGCGGCGCGTCGAGGTGGCAGATCGAATCCAGACTCACCACGCCCTGCGACCGCAGCGCGCGGTCGAGCAGATAGGTCGTAATCTCCCTGGCTGAGGCTGGCCTGGGCAGTGTGTCCCAGCCGAAATGCCGCGTCATCAGCTCGTAGGTCTTGAGCATGCCCTGCCGCTCGCTGATGGTCACGGCGCCGGTATAGAAGGCGAGCTGCAACGCCCGCTTCGAAGGCTTGCGGCTCTGCCACAGATGCTCCTTCTCGGTGAGCACGTCGTCCTCGATGTCGCGGATCGTCAGCGGCCCGGCGCGCACCAGCCGCATCACCTTGCGCGTGTCGGCCGGCTTCACCGAGGCGAACCATTTGTGTCCTTCGCGGCGGTGCTCGCGCATCGCCGGCAGGAAGAAGCGGAAGTCGCCGGCGGGTACGTAGGAAAGCGCGTGCGTCCAATACTCGAACACGCTTCTGTCGACGCTCTGGGCGTGGCGCAAATCGGCGCGCCGGTAGGACGGGATACGGCTGAACAGGATGTGGTGATGGCAGCGCTCGATGACGTTGATGGTGTCGATCTGCACATAGCCGAGATGAGCGACCGCGTCCGCGACGGCCTGAGCTCCGTCGCCGAACGGTGCGCGCTCATCCAGCCGCTGCGCATGCAGCCAGATCTGCCGGGCCTGTGTCGTGGTGAGGTGGAGCGGTTTTGGCGCGCGTGACATTGCGGGGAGGAATGTAGCGGGATTCGCGCCAAGAAAAAGAAGAAGAAAAAGAAGACCTCGAGGCAGCAGTCAAAAAAACCGCGCTGCCATCTGCTGACAGCGCGGCCGGATGGTGGCGCGCCTCGCGCCTACTTCATCGTCATCGCCTTCTGCGACTTCATGTAGTGCATGCAGGCGCTCTTCATCTTGCCGTTGCTCATGTCCGTGTTGGCCCTGGCCATTTCCTTGTTCGCCGCCATCTTGGCCGGCGTGTCGGGCGTGCCGCCCATCATGGCTGCGGATTTCATCATGTTGTCCTTGGTGCACGCCATCATCGCGGCAGATGCGGGGGACAGCGAAAGGGTAAACGCGACAAAGGCTGCAGACGTGAGCAAGATCTTCATCGAAAAGTCTCCTCCGTAAAACAAAACCGGCGTCATGCCGGCCTTCGCAATTACGTATTCTCTCGCGCTGACGTTTCGCGGAGAAGACAATTTTCTTGCTGCAGTGCGAAGGCGGAGGGCCTAGCGGCCATCCTTCGGGGTCTTGGGCCGGTCCCCGAGGCTTCCGGTGGCGACATCCGGCGCGCACAGGGCCTTGCCGCGCCCCTCCGCCTGGCAGCGATAGACGCTGCCGGTGAGGCGGTCGACCAGCCACACGTTCTCGTCGGTCGGCGCTTCGAGTCCGACATAGCGGGAGGTCAGCCCGGTGATCAGCGTCGACAGCAGGATGGCCACCGCGATCATGGCCGCACCGATATAGATGGACATTGAGCTCAGGGACACTGTCCGATCCGGCGGGCCGCTGCGATTGAAGTAGTCACGCTGATAGTCACTTGGCCTCGGCACTGGACGGAACTCGGCTCCTTCATTCGGAGATTGGCGGGGACAACGTCCTGCTAGGCGCGCATCTGGCCGATTTCTTGTTCACGGCCGGGCCGTGCGGCGACGGCTTTGCGACGATCGGTGTGCACCGCCGCCGAGTCTGCCGGCCCTCGCCAGCGCCGGAACCCTTGGTCAGCCACCTCCCACGGTACGGAGGGGAATGAGCATGCGCTCGCAAGGTGATTCCAATCACACCGGGGATTGCCGCTGCTTGAACCCACGCCGCGGCGCGTGCGACGACTGCTATTGGTCCGATCGGCCCTTGTCCCCGGGGCCATCGCGAAACGTGCCGGTTCGATGCCCGAAACACCCGGAATGAGCTAGGATGGGCCCGGAACCGGCTGTAGCCACCGTGACCAAGATCACATCAGGACCTTTGAACCTGCCTTATGCTCGCAGCATCAAATCGCTATCAGGCGTAACAGCGAGGATACGACAATGACCCGTTTTGATAAGTTCTTTGGACTGAAGGCGATAGCTCTTTCCGCCGCGCTGTCGATGACGGCGGGCCTGGCTGTAGCCGGTGACAACAATGTCTCCACAGGCCAGATCCTGGATGCACTGAAGCCGAAGCCGGCGACCCGTGGCCTGTCCGCCGGTCCGCAGGCCGATCCGGCGGCGCAGGCCAAGGAATCGACATTCCTCAACACCGTGCGCAACCGCTCGACCCGTTCGCTCTCGACGGGTGAGCGCGAGCAGATTGCCGAACTCGCCGCGACCAAGCCGAAGATCGATCTGGAAATCCAGTTCGACTACAACTCGGCCGACATCGCCAAGACCTCGGTGCCCTCGGTGCAGGCGCTCGGCAAGGCGCTGTCCGATCCGGCGCTGAAGGGCTCGACCTTCGTGGTCGCCGGCCACACCGACGCGGTCGGTGGTGAAGAGTACAATCAAGGCCTCTCCGAGCGCCGCGCCGACACCATCAAGAAGTACCTGGTGCAGAACTACGGCCTGAACGGCACCGATCTCGTCACCGTCGGCTACGGCAAGACCAAGCTGAAGGATGCCGCCCACGGCGCCGACCCGGTCAACCGCCGCGTCCAGGTCGTGAACATGGACACCAAGACCGCGTCGAAATGATCTCGATTTGATCGCGACAGAAGGCTCGCCGCCTGCCGCCCCGGCAGGCGGCGATGTCATATCCAGCTCTGGAACAGCATCAGCCGGCCAAAACTCCGCATCGACGTGCCGATGAAGGCCGCAGAGATGGGCAGCATGACCGCAAAGCCGATCGCGGCGACACCGACATAGGCCCACAGCAGCCAGCGCGGCAGGCCGTCCCGGCGCAACACATAGACCAGCGCGAGCGACGCCGCGGTGGCGGCCGGCAGATAGTAGTAGATGAACCCGAGCGTGCGCGGCAGCAATGCCCAGGCGAGCCAGGGACCGAAATAGAACGCCGCGATCAGGAACGCATCCCAGCGGCGCAGCACGATGAAATCGCGCAGCACGAGCGCGAGTGCGAGCAGAGCCGGCCACAACACCAGCGGATTGCCGAGGAAGACGATTGCGGAGACGTTGTCCTCCGCGCTCTTGTCGAACAGGAACCACACCGGGCGCGCGAGCAGCGGCCAGGATGGCCACGCGCTCATATAAGTGTGTCCGGCGATCGCGGTCGTGGTGTTGTCGGCGAAGATCCGGCGCTGCGCCTCGATCAGATCCGGCAACGACACGCCGTAGAGCGGAACGAAAGCCGCAAGATACGTCATCGCCGGGAGGATGGCGAAGCAGAGCGCGACATGATGCAGCCTCAGGCCGGGCCAGAGGTCCGGCCGGTACCAGTCGTCCGGCTTCGCGTCGGCGAACAGCATGCGCCAGCCCTGCATCAGGCGGATCACCGCAACGATGACGATGCAGACGCCGAGTGGAAACAGGCCACTCCATTTGCAGGAAGCGGCCAGGCCGAACAGGCTGCCGGCGAGCGCGAACAGCGCCTGCGGCCGCTCCCGTCGAAAACCATGCATGAAGGCGGCGGTCGCGAGCAGACCGAAGCCGAGCGCAAAGATGTCGAGCATGGCGATGCGCGCCTGCACGTAGAGCATCTGGTTCAAGGCGGCGATCAGCGCCGCGGCGATCGCCGGCCCTTGCGCGGAGAACAGCGCGAGCCCGCACAGATAGATCGCGACGATCGCCAATGCGCCGAACAATGTTGCGGGATAACGCCAGCCGAGCGCGTTGTCGCCGAAGGCCGCGATCGACGCCGCGATCAGCTCCTTGGCCAGCGGCGGATGCATCGGATTGAGCATCGGCTGCGACATCGCCGGGGCCAGCATCTGCCGCGCCGCCGGCACGTAGTGCACCTCGTCAAAGACGAACTTCTCCGGCGTCGCGAGGCCGATCAGCAGCGCGAGATGGGCAGCTAGGAAAATAGCGACAGCTACCACTGCGCTTCGCGACAATCTCGGAACTGCGGACCGTTCAAGCAGCTGCTGTGGGGATGTTTTGCGTGGCAAATTTGCGTCACCGCGGACAAAAATAGAGATCGCTGCTTTCATTGAACGCATTCCCCCGCGGCTGTCACTAAGCATAACGCACGTACCGCTCCGCTTGTGATAATTTCGCCACATCAGAAGCGCGCGCGATCCGGTACGATCAGGGACACATCGATCGGTTGCGAAATGAATTTCCGTTTCTGGCTTTTCCCTATCCTGTCGTCGGCCGCATTGTGCGCGGCGCCTGCTGCGCAGGCGCAGACGCGCGTCGGCGAAGCGGTCGTGATCCAGAACGAAGTGGTGCGCGTGGCCGCGGCCACCACGCCGATCAGTGTCGGCGACAGCATGCTGCGCGACGAGACCGTGCGCACCGGCGTCGACAGTGCCGCGCGCTTCGTGATGGCCGACAGCACCAATCTGTCGCTCGGCCCCGGCGCCACGCTCAAGCTCGACCGCACCGTCTTCAACGACGAGCACAGCTATCGTGACGTCGCGATCCGCATGACCACCGGCGCATTCCGTTTCGTTACCGGACATTCCGAGAAGACCGCCTACAAGATCACGACGCCGCTTGCGACCATCGGTGTGCGCGGCACCACGCTCGACATCCTCTCGCAGCGCGGACGCTCCGTCGTGGTGCTTCAGGACGGCGCGGCGAGCGTCTGCACGACGAGCTCACAATGCGTGCAGCTCACCCAGCCGGGCGACACCGCAATCATAACATCAACCGGCGGCAAGGTCTCGATCACCAAGACCAACACGCCGCCCTGGACCTTCGCCGCCAACTGCGCCGCAAGTGCCGGCCTGTGCGCGGTGAACCAATATGCCGGCGCCTCGCCGACCATCACGCCGGCCGTCCAGGACGACGGCATGCTGTGCGGGCGCTGACGATGGCGAAATTCAACTTTCGGCTCTTCGCCCTCACCGGCCTGCTGACCGCGGCCGCTGCGCTGGCGTTTGTCGCGCTCGACATTCGTCCCGCCGCAGCTCAAGCGACCTGCGAAATCGGATGCGGCGAGCCGACGCCCTACCCGACCTATTCACCATCTCCGACGCCGACATATTCTCCGTCGCCCTCACCCACCCCTTCGCCGAGCCCCTATCCTTCCCCGTCGCCGAGTCCATATCCGTCGCCGAGCCCGACACCGACCGGGGCCGATTCCAGCGGCAATTCGATCGGCGGCCTCGCGGGCCAGCGCTTCAACCAGATGATCACCAACCGGGTGCTCGGCACGGTCCTGCTCGGCGTCAACGAGCAGGTCAATTGCAGCGACTGCATCAGCGCGTTCGGCTCGGCCGGCTCGTTCTCGGCCGGCATCCACGGCCGCAAGGAGCTCACCAACAATCTGTCGCTGCTCGCCGGCATCGCCTACACGCACTACAACGAGGGGGGCTACAAGATCACCGGCGCGCCGATCGGCGCCTTTGCCCTCCGCTACGACTTCACCGACTGGGGATCGTCACGTCCGTTCTTCGACGTCGGAACGATCCTGACGCCGTGGGAGAAGGCGCGCTACACCCGCAGCTACAATACCAGCCTCGGTCCTGTGAGCGTGACGAGCTCGACCAACGCTTCGAACTATGCGGTCTACGGCCGCGCCGGCTGGATGAGCCGCGTCTCGCCGCGCGACGAGGTCGCAGCTTCGATCGAAGTCTGGCAGCTCTGGCAGCGCGTGTCCGGCTACAGCGACAATGCCGTGGCCTTCAACCCGTTCGACGCCACCATCGCGACCGGCACCGACCGTACCAGCCTGGTCAAGATCGGCGGCCAGTGGACGCATCTGTTCGGCAGCAACGTCGAGACCAACATCAACGGCGGCTGGGTGCAGTCGTTTGCGAGCCACAGCGGCATCGTCGCCACCGTGACCGGCGATGGCGTGGTGGTGCCGACCATGGGCAACCAGGGCTGGTTCGAATATGGCGGGCGGCTCGGCTTCCGCGTGCAGAAGGGCTGGGTCGTGGATCTCTTCGCCAACGGCACGCTCGGCCCGCAGCCCGTCGGCAACACCATCCACGGCGGCGTGGGCTTACGGATAAATTACTGAGGCAGCTTCGTAGGGTGGGCAAAGCGAACGCGTGCCCACCACTTGTCTCCACCGGAGTCGGATCGTGGGCACGGCGCAAGATCGCCTTTGCCCACCTACGGCACCCGTGTCGTCGTCACGCCGCCGACTTGCCCTCGAACGCGCGGCGCAGCACGTCGACATCCAGCTTCACCATCTTCATCATCGCCTGCATCGCGCGCGCGGCCGCTGCCCTGTCCGGGCTCGACAGGAATTCGAACATCACCTTCGGCACCACCTGCCAGGCCACGCCCCAGCGATCCCGGAGCCAGCCGCATTGCTCTTCCTTGCCGCCATGGGCGAGGAACGCATTCCAGACGCTGTCGACCTGGGCCTGATCATCACAATGGATCATCAGCGAAATGGCATGGGTATATTCCATCTTCATCCCGCCGTTGAGCGCGACCAGCGGCTGACCGGCGACCATGAACTCGACGACGAGCACGGAGCCTTCCTTGCCGGAGGGGCCGTCCGAAACATTGCGCTGAACGTGCGTGATCGCCGAGTTCGGCACGAGCGAGACATAGAACTTCGCGGCTTCCTCGGCATCGCCGTTGAACCACATGCAGGGTACGACCTTGGACATCGTGAATGCTCCTCGTTGGTTTAGCGTTCGACGGACTGGGATCAGGCATTCGCCATAACGGGCTGCGGAGGGACAGCCGCCATGTCCAGCCAGTTCACACCCCACATGTGGCCATCCGGATCCTCGAAGCTGCGGCCGTACATGAAGCTGTATTCGTCCTTCGGGCTGGGATCGGCCACCCCGCCTGCCGCCTCTGCCTTGCCGACAATCGCGTCGACCTCGTTGCGGGTGTCGGCGGACAGGCAGAACAGCGCCTGATTCGAGGTCCTGGCATCTGCGATCGGCTTCGGCGTGAACTGGCGGAATTTGTCGTGGGTCGCCAGCATCACGTAGATGGCCTCGGAAAAGACCATGCAGCTCGCCGTGTCGTCGCTGAATTGCGGGTTCCGGGTCGCGCCGACCGCCTCATAGAAGGCGGTCGCACGTTTGAGGTCGGTCACGGGAAGATTGAGGAAAATCATCCTGGGCATCGGAAGCTCCTTGGGCGGGTTCTGCCCAAGGACGGATCGCCAGGGGGCCACCCGACACGGCTTCCGGATATTTTTTCACCCCCCGGAGACGATCGCGCCTCCCACCGCGGGGCGGTCTTACTTCTTCTCGTTCGGATCCCGGTGGATGGGGTCGACCCACAGCACTGTCTGGGGCTTCTCGACCGGCTCGATGTCGAGGTTGATCGCCACTGCCTCGCCGTCGCTGCGCACCAGCACGCATTCCAGCACCTCGTCGGGGCTGGCGTTGATCTCCTGGTGCGGCACGTAAGGCGGGACGAAGATGAAATCGCCGGGGCCGGCCTCCGCGGTGAATTGCAGGCTCTCGCCCCAGCGCATCCGCGCCTTGCCCTTCACCACGTAGATGACGCTTTCGAGATGGCCGTGATGGTGTGCGCCGGTCTTGGCATCGGGCTTGATGCTGACGGTGCCGGCCCACAATTTCTGGGCGCCGACGCGCGCGAAATTGATCGCGGCCGCGCGGTCCATGCCCGCCGTCGACGGCACGTTGGTATCGAGCTGGTTGCCGGGAATGACGCGCACGCCGTCATGTTTCCAGCGATCGTCGTGATCGTGGTCATGGTGGGAATGCGAATGGTCATGGCCGGTCATGGACTTGCTTTCTGTTGGTTCCGTACGCGGCAAACTAACCCGAAGCCGCACTCGCGAGCCATACCAAAATCGGAACCCTCGTAGCTGCGGGACGTTGCCTTTGCGAGCAAAATGGAAGGAGAGTCTCATGGGTAGCACGACCGACAAGATCAAGGGTAACGCCAACGAAGCGATCGGCAAGGCCAAGCAGGGCATCGGTGAAGCCACCGGTTCCGAACGCATGAAGGGCGAAGGCGTGGTCCAGGAAGTGAAGGGCAAGGGCCAGCAGGCCATGGGCGATGCCAAGGACGCCGCAAAGGACGCGATCGATCGCGCAGCGGCAGGAGCAAAGCGCGCGACGGAATGACGCGCGGCATCCAAAAGCGAAAAGACCGGCCGAAAGGCCGGTCTTTTTCTTGCCGTCATTCCGGGGCGGCGCGTAGCACCGAGCCCGGAATCTCGAGATTCCGGGTCTGGTCCTTTCGGACCATCCCGGAATGACCCGATGCGTCACTTCACCGCGAGCAATTCCACGTCGAACATCAGCGTCGCGTTCGGCGGGATCACGCCGCCGGCGCCGCGGGCACCGTAGCCGAGCTGCGGCGGGATGATCAGCGTGCGCTTGCCGCCGACCTTCATCGAGGCGACGCCCTCGTCCCAGCCGCCGATGACACGGCCCTTGCCGATCGGGAATTCGAACGGCTCCTTGCGATCGACGGAGCTATCGAATTTCTTGCCCTTCTGGCCGTT
Organism: Bradyrhizobium sp. TM102; assembly: GCF_009176685.1. Lineage (NCBI taxonomy): Bacteria > Pseudomonadati > Pseudomonadota > Alphaproteobacteria > Hyphomicrobiales > Nitrobacteraceae > Bradyrhizobium > Bradyrhizobium sp. TM102. Next base: position 6,391,407 of record NZ_AP021855.1, read on the forward strand.
CTCATAGAGCCAGCCGGTATAGTGCATCACGCAGATCTGGCCGGGCTGCGGCGAGGCACCGGTGCCGACGGTGGAGTCGATGATCTGCAAGCCTGAAGCTGTGGTCATGGTCTTTCCTGCGGTCTGGGCCGAGGCCGTGGTGGAAACGAAATGCGACACGCCTGCGATCACCGTGATCGCGAGTGCCGACATCAGGGTGAGGAGCGCGCGCTGGAAACGCTGCATAAGGCACCTTCCGTTTGAGGCGGAAGGTGTCTAGCGCAACGCGGGTGCGGTTTCCACCCCTCACACCTCGATATTTTCCAGTCGGACCGGGAGCTTGCGGATGCGCTGGCCGGTGGCGTGGTGGATCGCGTTGCAGATCGCGGCATTGGTGCCGACATTGGCGAGCTCGCCGAGGCCCTTCACGCCGACGGGATTGATGCGGTCATCCTGCTCGGAGAGCAAAATGACCTCGACTCCGGCGACGTCCGCATTCACGGGCACGAGGTAGTCGGCAAGATTGTCGTTGACGTAGCGCGCATTGCGCTCGTCGATTTCGGTGGCCTCCAGCAGTGCCGACGACATGCCCCAGATCAGTCCGCCCATCAGCTGGCTGCGCGCCGTGCGCGGATTCATGATCCTGCCCGCCGCAAACGCACCGACGAGGCGAGGACAGCGGATTTCGTGGGTGAAGCGATTGACACGGACCTCGACGAACTCGGCGCCGAATGCGTAGGCGATCTGGTCTTTCATGGCATGACCGCCGACGAGCCGCACCTGCCCGTTGTGCATGGCGCGGAAGGAATCCAGCGGCGCGCCTTCCGGCTTCCACTCGCCATATTCCTCGACGACGCCGACACCGAGCGCATCGAAGGCCTTCTCGATGTCGAGTGGACGATCGCCCTTCGCCGCCTGCGTGGCCGGTGTCTGGCCGAGACCCACGGTCTCCTTGGCCCGGTCGGTCAGGCTTTGAGCCGGCATCGCGGCCTTGAACAGGCGCTGGCGAATCTGGTCGCACACCATCATCACCGCCGAGCAGGTGCTCGCGGTCGAGTTCGAGCCGCCGGCAACCGGCGCCGGTGGCAGATCGCTGTCACCCATGAAGACCGCAACTTTCTCGAGGGGCACGCCGAGGCGCTCGGCCGCGGTCTGGGCGATGACCGTATAGGCACCGGTGCCGATCTCGTGGCCGGCGATCTCGACCCGGGTCCGGCCGTCGCGCTGCAGGCGCACGCGCGCGGCCGACGGCCCCATCTGCGTCGGATAGCAGGTCGCGGCACAGCCATAGCCGATCAGCCAGTCGCCGTCCGACATCGATTTCGGCTGCGGCGAGCGCTGCGCCCAGCCGAAGGCCTTGGCGGCCTCGTCGAAGCACGCCATCAGCGAGCGCGAGGTGTAAGGCTTGCCACCGATCGGCTCGTTGGTGGTGTCGTTGATGCGCCGAAGCTCGACCGGATCCATGTTCAGCTTAACCGCGAGCTCGTCCATCGCGCTCTCCAGCGCAAACAGATAGGGCACCTCCGGCGGCGAGCGCATGAAGCCCGGCGTGTTGCGGTCGGCACGCACGATCGACACCAGGCTGTCGACGTTCGGGCAGGCATAGAGCCGCGTCGTCGTCTTGGTGCCGCCGACGCAATAGGCATCGGCGCGCGAGGAGACCTCGGCGCCCTCGTGCCTCAAAGCCAGCAGCTTGCCGTCCCGGTTTGCGCCAAGCTTTATCTCCTGGCGCGTCTCGGCACGGTGGGTCGTAATTGTGAAACCTTGATCGCGAGTCGGGACCAGCTTGATCGGGCGGCCCAGGCGCTTGGCGATGCCGGCGATGATGGCGGTCCGCGGCGTCATCGAACCGCGCGAACCAAAGCCGCCGCCGACATAGGGATTGACCACGCGCACCTTGTCGGCGTCGATGCCGAGCTGCTCGGCGACGCCGTGCTTCAAGCCATAGACGAACTGACTGCCTTCGTAGATGACCAGATTGTCGCCCATCCAGGCGCAGCTCGTCGAAAACAGCTCCATCGGATTGTGGTGCTGCGTCGGCGTGTCGTAGGCGGCGGTGAGCTTGACCTCGGCCGCATCGAATGCCTTGGCGAAATCGCCGACCGCGGGGTCTTCCTTGAACTGCGCGTTCTGGCCCTTTGCGGCCGCCGTGGTTGTTCCCGGCGAATCGAAGCTCGCGCTGGGCGCGGTGGCGGTGTAGCTGACCTTGACACGATTGGCGGCCTCGCGCGCGGCCTCGTAACTCTCCGCGACGACGACAGCGATAATCTGGCCGTCATGGGCGATCTCGGCCGACTTCAGCGGCTGTATCGTGGTTCCGGCATAGCCGCCATTGCTGAACAGCTTCGACTCCTTCAGCTTCGGGGCGTTCTCGTGGGTGACGATCTCGATTACGCCGCGGACACCCTTGGCCTCATCGAGATCGAAACGGTCGATGCGGCCCTTGGCAATCGCACTGGTGACCAGGAATGCATAGGCCGGATTATCCAGCGGCATGTCGGAGGCGTAGGTCGCCCGCCCCGTGACCTTTGCAGCCGCATCATAGCGCGGCATGGGCTGGCCCATATTCGCCTTGGGCGAGGGAGCTGCAGCGGTCATGATCAGATCTCCATCGTTACGGCCTGCTGGAGCGCGCGCGCCACCACGCGCTTGCCGAGCGCGATCTTGAAGCTGTTGTGCCGGCGGCCGCGGGCGTCTGCGAAAGCAGCATCAGCGACGCGTTGCGCCAGAGCTTCGTCGAACTTTTGTCCCTTCAGCAGCGCCTCCGCCTCGCGCGCCCGCCAGGGCATGGTGGCGACGCCGCCGAGCCCGACGCGCGCATCCCGGATCGTGCCCTCTTGCACGTCGAGCGCGATCGCAGCCGAGGACAGTGCGAACTCGTAGGATTGCCGGTCGCGCGCCTTGAGATACACCGAGCGCGGCCAGCGGCCCTGGATCGAGAAGGCCGAAATCAGCTCGCCGGGCTGAAGCGTTGTCTCGATGTCGGGGGAGTTCCCCGGCGCCTTGTGCAGCTCTGCGAACGGCATCGTGCGCGTGCCGGCCCTGCCCGTGATCTCGACCACGGCATCGAGGGCGATCAACGCCTGCGCGAAATCGCCGGGATAGGTCGCAATGCACTGATCTGACGTGCCGAGCACGGCATGCATGCGGTTGACGCCGTCCATGGCGGCGCAGCCTGAGCCGGGATTGCGCTTGTTGCAATTCTCGTAGGAGACGTCGCGGAAATAACTGCAGCGCGTCCGCTGCATCACGTTGCCGCCGAGCGTCGCCATGTTGCGCAACTGGGCGCTGGCGGCGAGCTTCAGGGAATTGGCGATCACCGGATAATTGCGCTGGATCTCGGCATGGGCGGCCACATCGGACATCTTTGCGAGCGCGCCGAGCCGCAAGCTGTCGCTGCCGGGCTCGATCGCCGACCAGGCGTGCGCGAACGGATTGATATCGACGATCGCGGCGGGCCGCATCACGTCGAGCTTCATCAGATCGATCAGCGTGGTGCCGCCCGCAAGCGGCTGGGCTGTCGCCTGGGTCAACGGATTGCTGGCTGCCGCCGCGGCAGCGCTCAGCGCCTGCACGGCCATGTCGGGGTCTGTTGCCCGCTGATACGAAAAAGGTCGCATGCGCCTAGCCTTTCATGATCTCGGGCGCGGCCTGCTTCACGGCCGCGACGATGTTGGGATAGGCCGCGCAACGGCAGATGTTGCCGCTCATGTATTCGCGGATGTCGGCTTCGCTCCCGGCATGTCCCTCCTTGACGCAAGCCACGGCGGATATGATCTGGCCAGGCGTGCAATAGCCGCATTGGAACGCATCGTTGTCGACGAAAGCCTGCTGCATCGGGTGCAGGCGATCGTCGGTCGCCAGCCCCTCGATCGTCGTGATCTCCTGCCCTTCCGCCGCGAGCGCGAGCGTCAGGCACGACACCACCCGCCGATCGTCGATCAGCACCGTGCAGGCGCCGCACTGGCCGTGGTCGCAGCCTTTCTTGCTGCCGGTGAGCTTGAGGTGGTCGCGCAGCGCATCGAGCACCGTGGTGCGCGCGTCGATGCGCAGGCGCTTGTCCTTGCCGTTGACCCGCAGCGTGACGTCGACGGGAAGTGAGGGGTCCTGTGCAGCTGGGGCTTTGGCTTCCTCTGTGGCCGCGCGCGCGGTGATCGGGACGAGCGCACTGCCAGCTGCGCCGGCCATGAAGGCGCGCCGATCGAATGCTGATTGTTTGGAACTTGATGTGTCGGACATCGACGCCTCCGCCGCTTATCTGCAAAGCAGCGCACGCCTGCACCGCCCATCGCCCCTTAACCGGAAGCAATGAACTCTGTTCCGCACGAGAAAGGGCGACGCAGCAAATGCCGCGCCGCCCTTCGTCAACTTTTCCTGATCTTGCGCGCGGAACCCCGCGCGGCAGCACTCAATAGCCGAGCGCGCAGCCGTCCTTGCGCGGATCGGAGCCGCCGGTGAGCGTGCCCTTCTCCCAGTCGATCCAGATCGCCTGCGCACCACCGAGCGGGCCGACCACACTGGTGGTCTTGTGGCCGAGCTTCTTCAGGCCCTCGACGATGTCAGTCGGCACGCTGTCCTCGAGCTGATACTGGCCCTCGTAGTGCAGGCCGCGCGGCATGTCGATCGCCTCCTGCACATCGCAGCCATAGTCGAGGATGTTGGTCACGACGCGGGTCTGGCCGACCGGCTGGTACTGCCCGCCCATCACCGCGAACGGCATCACGGAGCGGCCGCCCTTGGTGAGCAGGCTCGGCATGATCGTGTGCAGCGGCCGCTTGCCGCCGGCGATGCAGTTGGGATGGCCGGGCTGGATGCGGAAGCCGCCGGCGCGGTTCTGGAACAGGACGCCGGTCTTGTTCGAGACGATCGCCGAGCCGAAGGAATGCGCGATCGAATTGATGAACGAGCAGACGTTGCGGTCCTTGTCCACGACGGTGATGTAGATCGTCGACGGATTCATCGGCGGTGCGACGTTCGGCAGGTCGAGCATGCCGTCCATGCGGATCTTGGCGATGTGCTCGTCGCAGAATTCCTTGGCGAGGATCCTGGCGACCTCGACCTGCATGTGGTCGGGATCGGCGACGTGCAGCTCGCGGTGCATGTACGCGATGCGCGCGGCCTCAGCTTCGAGATGGAAACGCTCGATGCTGAGCGGCGCGTATTTCGTCAGGTCGAACCGCGACAGGATATTCAGCATCAGCAGCATGGTGAGGCCGGGTCCGTTCGGCGGGCACTGCCAGACGTCGTAGCCCTTGTACACGGTGCCGATCGGCGTCGTCGTCTCGGTGGTGTGCGCGGCGAAATCGTCGAGCGTGTGCAGGCCGCCGATGCCCCTGAGGGTCTCGACCATGTCTTCGGCAATCGGGCCCTTGTAGAAGGCGTCGCGGCCGTCCTTGGCGATCGCGCGCAGGGTCTTGCCGAGCTCGGCCTGGCGGATGACGTCGCCGGCCACCGGCGGCTTGCCGCCCGGCAACAGGTAACGCACTGTGTTGGTACCGCCCTTCAGCTTCTCGAACTGGTTCTTCCAGTCGAAGGCGATGCGGGGGGCGACGACGTAGCCTTCCTCGGCCGCCTTGATCGCGGGCTGGAGCAGCCGGTCGAAGCCGAACTTGCCATGGTCGCGCAAGACGGTCGCGAAGGCATCGACCACGCCGGGGATCGAGACCGCATGCGCCGAGGTCAGCGGCACCGAGTTGATCTTGCGCTCCAGGTACCAGTCGGCGTTCGCCGCCTTCGGGGCACGGCCGGAGCCGTTATAGGCGATGATCTTGCCCTCGCCGCGCGGCTGGATCAGCGCAAAGCAGTCGCCGCCGATGCCGGTCGATTGCGGCTCGATCACGCCAAGCAGGGCCGAACCCGCTACCGCCGCGTCCACCGCGGTGCCCCCTTCGCGCAACACCTCGATCGCGGCGAGCGAGGCCTGCGGATGCGAGGTCGCCACCATCGCGTTGGTGGCGTGGACCGTGGACCTGCCTGGGAAATGAAAGTTTCTCATCGAATTCTTGCTCTCTTGGGCCCGTGGCGCGGATGGCGCGCCATCTCGGAAAAAACCGGGGTTACATGACACATTCCGGCCCGCCGGGGCAATGCTGGCATACCAGGGAAATGGCTGCCATCCGCTGAGCGAATAGACCTTTCGAGGCCGGCGGCCATGCGGGTTTTCCGGACGGCGGCCGCCTGCTAAACGAGCCGCCATGTCTAATCCGGATTCGATCAAGGTCGCCGCCTTCTACCAATTCGCCGCACTCCCGGATTACCGCGAGCTGCGCGAACCCCTGCGCGCGTTCTGCGCCGGCCTTAAGCTGAAGGGCAGCGTGCTGCTGGCGCATGAGGGCATCAACGGCACGCTCGCCGGTGCGCCGGAGGCAATCGACGTCCTTGCCCACGAGCTCGCTCACGGCGACATGTTCGGCGGCAGGCTGAACAATCTCGAATTGAAATTCTCGGCCGCCGAAGCGATGCCGTTCGGGCGGCTCAAGGTGCGGCTGAAGAAGGAGATCGTCACGCTTGGCGATGAGGCTGCCGATCCGACCCGCCAGGTCGGCACCTATGTCGATGCGAGCGAATGGAACGCGCTGATCTCAGCGCCCGATATGCTGCTGCTCGATACCCGCAACGCCTTCGAGGTGGCGATGGGAACGTTCGAAGGCGCCGTCGATCCCGGCATCAGGAGCTTTGGCCAGTTCAAGGATTTTGCCGCCGTCGAGCTTGATCCGGCTAAGCACCGCAGGATCGCGATGTTCTGCACCGGCGGCATCCGCTGCGAAAAGGCGAGCGCGCATCTGCTCGCGCGCGGCTTTGCCGAGGTCTATCACCTCAAGGGCGGCATTCTCAAATATCTGGAAGAGGTGCCGGAGGCGCAGAGCCGCTGGCGCGGCGAATGCTTCGTGTTCGATGAGCGCGTCGCGCTCGGCCATGGCCTGCAAGAATCCGGCCTGCAAGAATCCGGCCTGCAAGAATCCGGCTTGCAAGAATCCGGTTTGCGCGAACGAAACAAGGATGCGACGCGTGACGAATGAGATCAAGACGCTGAGCGAGCGCATCGACACACTGGAAACGCGCCTCGCCTACCAGGACGACACGATCGAGACGTTGAACCAGACCATCACCGCGCAGTGGAAGCAGATCGATCTGCTGACGCGGAAGATCGCAGAACTCGGCGAGCGGCTGCAGGAAGCCGAGGCCAATGCGCCTGGACCAGCCAACGAACCTCCGCCGCATTATTGAGCCGTCTTACTGGCCGGAGGCCTTGGGCATCAAATTCATGAGCTCGCCGGACATCACCAGGCGGTCGCGGCCTGCGTCCTTGGCAGCGTAGAGCGCCCGGTCGGCAGCCTCAACCAGCGAGGCCACGCCCGCCGTGCGTTCCAGCGCCGGCCGACAGGTCGCACCGCCGACCGAGGCGGTGACGCATCCGGATTCCAGATTGGTGGCATGAACGAGGCCGGCCTCGTGGATGGCGCTGCGGATCCGTTCGCCGAAAAGAGCGCAGCCGGCGGCATCGGTGTTCGGCAGCAGCATGGCGAATTCCTCGCCGCCATAGCGCGCCGCCAGATCGCCGGCGCGCTGCGTCTCGGCCGCGATGATCTTTGCGACCAGACGCAGGCAGGCATCGCCCGCGGGATGGCCGTATTCGTCGTTATAGGCCTTGAAGTGGTCCACATCGATCATCAGCAAAGCAAGGCTCGAGCGGTCGCGATAGGCGCGCGCCCATTCCTCTTTCAGCCGCTCGTCGAAGCGGCGGCGATTGGCAAGGCCGGTGAGGCTGTCCTCGATCGCGAGCGTCTCGAGCCTGGTTTCCAGCTTCTTGTGCTCGGTGATGTCGCGGGAGATCGCGACCACGCCGTCGACGCGGCCATTGTCCTTGCGCGTCACCCGCATGGTCGATTCCAGCCAGACTTCGCCGTTCTGCCGGTGCGAGTTGCGATAAGTGAGGCGCGCCTCCTCCCGCTCGCCACGCTTCATGGCGTCGACGATCGCCTGGACCTCCGGCAGATCCTCCGGATTGATGCCCGCGAGCGCCGGCGTGCCGATCAATTGATTGGCGCGCCAGCCGACGACCCGCGCGGACGAGGGCGAGACATAGCGCAGCCGCTCGTCGAGCCCGATGCGCGTCACCATGTCGCTGGAGCCTTCGGCGAGCAGGCGGAAATGCGCCTCTTTCTCGACCAGGGCCGCGGCCATGCGCTGGCCGCGCTGCAACTGTCGCACCAGCACGGCGCCGATGACCGCAATCAGCATCACCAGCGCGACGACGTAGAGCATGCGGGAGATTGCCGCGGCGCGCCAGGGCGCGAGCAACTCGTCCTTGTCGACTGTGGCAAGCAAAAGGAGCGGGAAACGGCTGCTGCGCTTGAAGAAGCTGACGCGCTCGGCGCCGTCCAGGGGGGACTTGAAATAGTAGGCCCCACTCGGCCGTTGCAGGCTCGCGTCGCGGAATAACGGCTTGTCGGAAACGCTGCGTCCGACGAATGTCTCGTTGCTGGGGTTGCGCGCGATGATCAGGCCATCGCCATGCGTGAGCGAAACCGAGCTGTTGCGGCCGATCTCGAACTGCTCGTAGAAATGCGAAAGATATTTTGAGCTGATGGTCGCGAGCACGACCCCGCCGAAGCTGCCGTCGGGCTTGTCGAAGCGGCGCGACAGGGTGACGACCCATTGGCCGTCGAGGAGGCTCTTTACGGGACGGCCGACATAGGGCTCTCGTTTCGGGGAGAGCTGATGATAGCGGAAAAACGCGTCGTCGCTGAGCGTTGAGCCGATCGTCCCGGGCGAGGTCAGCCAGTTGCCCTGGTCGTCGATGATGGCGAGGCTGTGAACGCGCTCGATGGCCTTCTTGCGTACTTCCAGCAGGGTGCGCAGTTTGGCGATCGTGGCCGGTGCAGTGCCGTCCATCTCGAGCCGGCTGACGACGCCGACGACGCCGGAATCCAGCAGATCGAGGCTGTCCTCGGCATGCTGGGTCAGCGAGCGGGCAACGTTCGCCATCTCGGTCTCGGCGCCCCTGAGCACCGCGTCGCGCGCAGCCCATTCCCGCCAGCCGCTGACGCCGAGGATGGTCGCGCAGGTCAGCACAACGAACGCCGCCGCGCGCAGCGGCAGACGGCTCCATCCAGCTCGTTGGGTCGCAAGGCTCATGCGGCAGAATTCTCCGATCGTCGGAAACTCTGCCGCTTCTATTATTGAACTCTGAAATCACTACTGGAATACGTAGCCATCTACACGGTTTCCAGTAGTCCTACGGACGCCGCGATAAGCACATCGCTAACAAGGTATTAGCAAGCCGATCGGAATCCCGGCGTCGCCTTCCCCTAGCTGAAGATCGCCTTCACCTTGTCCCAGAGCGAGGGACTGTCGGCTTCCGCATCGGCCTTCGAGGGCGTCGGCTGGGTGGCGCTTACGGGATCAGATGCTGGGAAGCTGTCCCTGAGCCCGGCGTCGAGCTTGGATTGCCGGTCGGCGACGAGCGCCTCACGCAGATCGTCGGCGTGCTTGTCATGCGGCGCGGGATTGAATGTCTCAGCCATGATGTCCTCCATCGGCTGGTCAACGCGGCCCGATTGCGCTGGTTCCCCTGTTCCGCTGAGGGCCGGAGCGGTGTATCAGAGGCCATAACCTTTCTCAGGACCATTCGTGCCCCAATCTGCGACGAAACCTTTCATCGACGTGCTCTCCGGCCAGCGCCAGAGCATCCCGCCCATGTGGATGATGCGGCAGGCCGGCCGCTATCTGCCGGAATATCGCGAGGTCCGCGCCAAGGCCGGCGGCTTCCTCGATCTGTGCTTCAACCCGGAGCTTGCGGCCGAGGTGACGCTGCAACCGATCCGCAGATTCGGCTTCGATGCGGCGATCATCTTCTCCGACATCTTAGTAATCCCCTATGCGCTCGGGCGCTCGGTGCGGTTCGAGGTCGGCGAGGGCCCGCGGCTGGATCCGCTGGATCATCCGGCGAAGGTCGCAACGCTCGCCGCGCGCGCCGACTTCGGCATGCTCGAGGCGGTGTTCGAGGCGCTCAAGCTCGTCCGCGGCGCGCTCGATCCAAAGACCGCGCTGATCGGCTTCTGCGGCGCGCCGTGGACGGTTGCGACCTACATGGTCGCCGGCCAGGGCACGCCGGATCAGGCGCCGGCGCGGATGATGGCCTACCGGCATCCGGAGGCGTTCTCGAAAATCATCGACGTGCTGGTCGAGAACTCGATTCAATATCTGCTGTTGCAGCTCGCCGCCGGCGCCAATGCCTTGCAGATCTTCGACACCTGGGCGGGCGTGCTGCCGCCGGCCGAGTTCGCGCGCTGGTCGGTCGAGCCGACCCGCCGCATCGTCGAGGGCGTGCGGGCCAAGGTGCCGGATGCGAAGATCATCGGCTTCCCCCGCGGTGCCGGTGCGCAATTGCCTGGCTATGTCGAGGCGACCGGCGTCAATGCGGTCAGCATCGACTGGGCCGCGGAGCCGGGCTTCATTCGCGAACGCGTGCAAAGCAAGGTCGCCGTGCAGGGCAATCTCGATCCGCTGGTGTTGATCACGGGCGGCGCGGCGCTCGACCGCGCGGTCGACAACGTGCTGGCCAATTTTGCTCAAGGCCGCTTCATCTTCAATCTCGGCCACGGCATCCAGCCGGAAACGCCGATCGCCCATGTCGAGCAGATGATCAGGCGGGTGCGGGGGTAATTCGCCCGCCCTAACGGGCGCGGAAACAAAAACGCGAAAACAACCCCATGCACAGTAGACAAGTCATTGAAAACTCTGGGCCTGCCACGCGCGGCTCAGAGGCGAGTTTGACACGTCGGGCAAATCAGGCGCGGAATCATAAGATGGCCGGTTGCGCTTTCGCGGGAAGGCTTAGCGCGGCCGGCTGCGCTCGATGATCTCGGCGGCGCCCTTCGTCAGCAGATCCAGACCCACGGCACGGCCGAGCTCACGCGGCCGATTGGCGGGGCCTTCGCGCGAGGCTTCGATGATGGTGTTGCCGGAGAGGTCGAGCACGGAGGCCGTCAGCGACATCTGATCGCCGGCAATGGTCGAGAAACCCGCCACCGGCGAATTGCAGTGGCCGTTCAGCACCCACAAGACCTCGCGCTCGGCGTCCGCGCTGGCATGCGCGGCGGGATCGTCGATCGACGACAGGATCTGCCGCGTCTGCCAGTCCTGCGCCGCGCATTCGACTGCAACGATGCCCTGCCCCGCCGCGGGCAGCATCTCGGCTGCGGTGAATTCGTACGCGATGCGGCCGGCAAGGCCGACGCGGTCGAGGCCCGAACGCGCCATGATCAGCGCATCGGCCGGCCCCACCGTGCCGCCGTCCGGCAGGCGCTGCTTCTCGCCATTGTCGAGCTTTCGGACGCGCGTGTCGGCGGCACCGCGGAAGTGGATCACCTCTACATCCGGCAACAGGCGTCGCGCGTAAGCGGCCCGGCGGACCGCGTTGGTGCCGATCTTAAAACCCTTGCCGCGGGACTGGCGCAGCGCCTCCAGCGTCACCCCGTCGCGCAGCACCAGCGCGTCGTTCGGCGGATCGCGCGACAAGGTGGCGCCGATGACGAGGCCGGGCGTGTCCTCATTGCCCGGCATGTCCTTCAGCGAGTGCATCGCCGCCTGCAATTCGCCCGACAGCACCGCGGCGCGGATCTGCGCCACGAAGGCGCCGCCCTTGCCGCCATGCGGCAGGAGCTTGCTGGTCTGGTCGAGATCGCCCGTGGTGTCGAACTTGACGATCTCGACGTCGAGACCGGGCACGGCGGCGGTCAGGCGGCGCGCGATCTCTTCCGTCTGTGCCAGCGCCATCGCGCTCTTGCGTGTGCCGATCTTGAATCGCGTAGCCAAGTCCAAACCCTCTCAAGCAGCGAAATTACCGCGCATCCTCCAATATCATGTCGGAGGCCTTTTCGGCGATCATGATGATCGGGGCGTTGGTGTTCCCCGACACGAGGTCCGGCATGACCGAGCCGTCGACGACGCGAAGGCCTTCGAGCCCCCTCACCTTCAGCCGCTGGTCGACCACCGCGAGCGCGTCATTGCCCATACGACAGGTCGAGGTCGGATGGTAGATGGTGCTGCCGCGCTCGCGGCAATAATCGAGCAACTCGGCGTCCGTGGATACCTTCGCACCGGGATCGTACTCACCAGCCACGAACGGCTTCAGCGCCGGCGCATTCAAGATCTTGCGCAGGATCTTCAGACCTTCGACGTTGGTCGTGCGGTCGGTCTCGGTCGACATGTAGTTGATGCGGATCTCCGGCGGCACCGTCGGATCGGCGCTCTTGATGCGCAGGGAGCCGCGGCTCTCAGGACGGAGCTGGCACACAGAGGCGGTAAAGCCGGAGAAATCATGCAGCTTCTCGCCCATCTTGTCGGTCGAGAACGGCAGGAAGTGAACCTGGATGTCGGGCGAGGCCAGCCGCGGGCTGGTCTTGAAGAACGCGCCCGCCGTGCCCGCCGCAATCGTCAGCCACCCCTTGCGGAACAGCGCATAGCGCGCGCCGGCCATGGTGCGGCGGAGCGGATGATTGACGGTGTCGTTCAGCGTGATCTTCTGCGAGCAGCGCATCACGATGCGGACCTGCATGTGGTCCTGGAGGTCGTGACCGACGCCCGGCGCATCCAGCACGACATCGATGCCATGCTTGCGCAGGAGGTCGCCGGGCCCGACGCCGGAGAGCTGCAGCAGCTGCGGCGAGTTGTAGGCGCCGCTCGACAGCACGATCTCCTTGCGCGTGCGGGCACGTCGGATTTGCGAGCCTTGCCGATATTCGACGCCGACGGCGCGGCGGCCCTCGAACAGCACGCGCTGGCCGAGCGCGGAGGTTTCGACCTTGAGATTGCCGCGGGCCTTCGCCGGCCCGAGATAGGCCACCGAGGTCGAGGCGCGCCGACCGTTGCGCGTCGTGGTCTGGAACAGGCCGACGCCTTCCTGCGTGGCGCCGTTGAAATCGGGATTGTAGGGCAGACCGGTCTCGACCGCGGCGTCGATGAAGGCCTTTGACAGCGGATCGGTCACGACCATGTTGGAAACCGGCAGCGGGCCGCCGCTGCCGTGATACTGGTCGGCCCCGCGCGACTGGTTCTCGGCCTTCTTGAAGTAGGGCAGCACGTCGTCATAGCCCCAGCCGGTGTTGCCGAGCTGACGCCAGCGGTCGTAGTCCTCGTGCTGGCCGCGGACATAGAGCAGACCGTTGATCGAGCTCGATCCGCCCAGCGTCTTGCCGCGCGGCTGGAACACCTGACGTCCCTTCAGCTCAGGCTCCGGCTCGGTCTGGTACATCCAGTTGACCGTCTTCTCCTTGAACAGTTTGCCGTAGCCGAGCGGCACGTGGATCCAGATGTTGGAATCCTTTGGCCCGGCCTCGAGCAGCAGCACGCTGTGCTTGCCGCTTGCCGATAGACGGTTGGCGAGCACGCAGCCGGCGGAGCCGGCGCCGACGATGATGTAGTCGAATTCGGGATCGGTGGATGCGAGAGAGGAATTTGCGTTCATGCGCTAGTCTTCTTGTTGTGTGGGCGTTTCTGGTTCGTCACTAGCACAATCATGCGCGATGGCGCAGCGCCTCGACCAGCGACTTGAACGCACGGGCATATTCCGCACCCGCCCTTGCGATATCGGCGCGCCCGGCGCAGGCGACCGCGGCCTCCGTCACCGCGCCGAGCAGCAGCCGCGCCAGCGGCTCGACCGGCTGCTTTGCGATGAGGCCGGTCTCCATCGCCACCGAGAGCGCACGTGGCAGCTTGCCGCCGAAATGCCGTGCGTCGATCTCGCGCCACCTCTCCCAGCCGAGCACGGCCGGCCCGTCCCGCAGGATGATCTGGCCGGTCGGGCCCTTGGCGGTCGCCGCGAAATAATGCTGCGTGCCGGCGACCATCGCCGCGAGCACATCCTTCTCGGCGCGGGCGGCGCTGTCGATCTCGACGACGAGATCCCGCGAGACCTGGTCGAACACGGCTTCGAACACTGCCTCCTTGGTCTTGAAGTGATGATAGACCGCACCCTTGGCGACAGAGGCCGCCGCCGCGATCTCGTCCATGGTGGTGGCGGCAAAGCCTTGCGTCCCGAACAGACGGCGCGCCGCCGTCAGGATCGCCTCCGATGTCGCCGCCCGCCGCTCCGCCTGTTTTGCCATGGGTCTCGTCTAATCGAATTCGGCAGAAGCAGCCAGTTGACTTTTCGACCACCGGTCGGTATTTACCGACTATCAGTCGGTTTTAATTGCGGGGTTTGATATGCCGAGCCGTGACGTCGTCGAAGCTTTTGCGCAGCGGCTGGAGGCCGGGGATTTCATCGGCGCGATCGAGCAGTTCTGCACGCCCGACGCCGCGACCTATGAGAACAACGGCGCTCCGACGATCGGCCGTGACAAGCTCGTCGCCAAGGAGCGTGCCGTGCTGGCGGCCTCGAAAGAGGTCAGGGCCGTCCGCATCGGTCCGAGCCTGATCGACGGCGACCATGTCGCGACGCGCTGGACGTTCAGCTTCACCAACGCAGAGGGTGTCGCACGAACGCTGGACGAGATCGCGTGGCAAACCTGGCGCGGCGACAAGCTGATCGAGGAGCGGTTCTATTACGACCCCAAGCAGCTCGGGCGGTGACAAGCCGCCCTTTCGCAATCGATTTCAAGCTGACTCGCCCGGCGACATCATCGCGTCGGCGAGCTTGCGCATCAGGCGCACCAGATCCTCGACATCCTGATCGTCCCAGGTCGCAAACATCCCCCCGACAATCCGTTCGCGTGCCCTGTCCACCGCGTCCGTCATGGCCTTGCCGCTGGGCGTGATGGTGGCTTCACTGACGCGGCGATCCGCTTCGCTGGCGTGGCGCTTGATCAAGCCGAGATTTTCCAGTTTCGCGACCTGCCGGCTGACCGTGGTGTAGTCCCGCCCCATGCGATCCGCGAGGTCGACGACTCCGATCGGGCCGCGCCGCTCGATGCCGACGAGCAGCGGAAACAGCGCACGATCCAGCGAGATGCCCGCCTCGCGGATCATCATGTCGTCGCCCTGCCGGCGGTTCATGACACTGACGATGTCGATCAACGCTTCGTGAAGCGAGCGCACCTGCTTTTTAATATGTGTATTTTGCACCTTTCTTGACATCCCGATGACCCTCTGCCTAATGTGTGCATATTACACATATTGAGGATGCCATGACAAAGCAATTCACGGCGGACGTTCTGATCTGCGGAGCAGGTGCGGCCGGCCTTACGCTCGCCATCGACCTCGCGCGGCGAGGCGTGTCTTTTCGGCTGATCGAGAAGCAAGCCGGTCCGTTCCATGGGTCTCGCGGCAAGGGAATCCAGCCTCGAACCCTCGAGATCTTCGAGGATCTCGGCATCATCGACCGCATCGTTGCCGCCGGAGGTCTCTACCCGCCGCAGCGCAAATACCGCGATGACGGCAGCTTCATCGAGTCGGAGATTGCAGAGCACGCAGCCCCCACCCCGGCCGAGCCCTACAACATGGCGCTGATGATCCCGCAATTCCTGACCGAGGGCGTGATGCGCGAACGGCTGCTCGAACTCGGCGGGCGGGTGGAATTTGGCTACGAATTGGTCGGCCTGGAGCAGGATGAGGACGGTGTGACTGCGCGCCTTTCAGGCCGGGCCGGCGAAGAGACGATCCGCGTGCGTTACCTCGTCGGTGCAGACGGCGGCCGCAGCTTCGTGCGTCACGCACTCGGCATTGGTTTTCAAGGCAAGACGCTCGGCGTACGAGCCGTGGTGGCCGATGTCGTGCTGACGGGCCTGGACCGCCTGGCGTGGCACCGCTTCCACGATGGCGCGATGGACCGCCAGATTTCGCTGTGCCCACTGGCCGGAACGGAGCTGTTTCAGTTGCAGGCACCCGTTCAGCTCGATGGCGAGATCGATCTGTCCGCCGAAGGGCTGTCGGCCATGGTCGCCGAGCGCACGGGACGCAACGACATCCGCATCCAGTCCGTGCTTTGGGCGTCGGCCTATCAGATGAATGCGAGACTCGCCGATCGCTACCGGGATCGCCGTGCATTTCTGATCGGCGATGCGGCTCACATCCATCCTCCGACAGGTGGACAAGGTCTCAATACCAGCGTGCAGGATGCCTACAATCTTGGCTGGAAGCTGGCGAGCATTATCGGCGGTGCGTCCGCAACTCTGCTCGACAGTTACGAGGCAGAACGACGCCCCGTCGCTGCAAAGGTGCTCGGCCTTTCCACCGACTTGCTGGAGGCGGCCAAGCGCGGCGACATGAGGCGCGGCCGCGAGGTGCAGCAACTCGACATCGGCTATCCGGGATCGCCCTTGGCACTGGAAAAACCAGGGCGCATGGCAGGCCCGTCCGCGGGAGCCCGCGCGCCGGATGCGCCGCTACGCGGAGCCGCCGGACAACCCATACGCTTGTTCGCGTTGCTCAAGGGGACTCATTGGACGCTGCTTGGCTATCAGGTGAAACGCGAGACCGTATCGGCGTGCACTGGACTGCACATCCACCGTATCGGCCCGGATGCCGAGCTCGTCGACGACAGCGAGCACTTTCGCCACGCATACGCCGTGTCGCCCGGGGATTGGGTGCTGGTGCGTCCTGACGGTTACATAGGCGCATTCGTGGGCTCGCGGCAGGTCGATGGGCTCACGCATTTCCTGGCCGAACAGGGCCTCCAGCCGCCTCCGTAAGTGTCGAAGTCTGCATTTGTATCGATTTGTTATCGATATCGCGTCACGAACACGCAGAAATGGTCGCGGCGAAGGCCGCAGTCAGGGATAATTCATAGTTCGTCAAAGGTTTGCGGCGAATTCTCCCTGAAGGAGCCGACCAACGGCCCGTCCTGCTAGGCTCTGAAATGCGGACTCAAACGACCAGCTATGTCGCGCGGCTGTTCGCGGGCGATTTGTCGGCCTTTGGCGGTCCCGCAACCGACGAAGCCTTGGCCGGCCATATCCGCGCCGAACAGATGTCGCTGGTGCTCGGCTATTCGGTCGGCATCATGCTCGCCAATGCCTGCAACGCCATCGTGCTCGCCATCGCACTGTGGCAATCGCCGGACAGGATTCTTGCGTTGATCTGGGCAGGCGCTGTCGCAAGCGGCGCGATCATGTTCGGTCTGCAATCCCGCGCCGCGCGCCGCATCACCAAGCCGCAATTCGTCTCGCGCCGCGCCATGCACCGGCTGGTGCAAAATGCCTTCGTCCTCGGCACCGCCTGGGGCATCGTCCCCGTCGCCTTCTTCAATAATGCTTCGACCGGCGGCCAGCTCGTCATCACCTGCCTGTGCTCGGGCATGCTGGCCGGCGGCGCGCTCGCCTTCGCCACCATCCCGATCGCAGCGATCGCCTTCACGGCCCCGATCTTCGTCGGGATCGCGATCTGCCTCGGCAGCAACGGCGATCTGGCCTTCCTGCTGATCGCCTTCCTCGTCGTGGTCTAC
This sequence comes from Bradyrhizobium sp. TM102, assembly GCF_009176685.1. Lineage (NCBI taxonomy): Bacteria > Pseudomonadati > Pseudomonadota > Alphaproteobacteria > Hyphomicrobiales > Nitrobacteraceae > Bradyrhizobium > Bradyrhizobium sp. TM102. The sequence continues at coordinate 6,408,772 of NZ_AP021855.1, forward strand.
GGCAGCGTGCTGCTGCGCGGCGTGTTCGTCAATTCGTTCTCGTTCGCGCGGCGCGTGATGCGGCAGATCGAGGCGGAGCGCACCGTGCGGCTCGATCCTCTGACCCACCTGCCCAACCGCGTCGCCTTCAACGAGACGCTCGAGGCCGCGCTCAAGCGGCTGGCATTGTCAGGCGAGGAGTTTGCGGTGCTCCTGCTCGATCTCGATCGCTTCAAGGAGGTCAACGACAAGTTCGGCCATCCCGCTGGCGACGAATTCCTGGTCCAGGTTGCAAGCCGCCTGCGACGCTGCACGCGCGCCGCCGAGCATGTCGCACGCATCGGCGGCGACGAGTTCGCGCTGGTGATGGCCAATCTGGCGCGTCCCGAGGATGCACTCGAGATCGCCGAACGCTTCGTCGCCGCCTTCACTGAACCGTTCCGCATCGAGGGCCGCCAGATCGTGGGCGCGACCAGCGTCGGCATCGTGCTGGCGCCGCGCGACGGCACCACGGCGCTCGACGTCATGAAGAATGCCGATGCCGCCCTCTACCGCGCCAAGAAGGCGGGCCCCGGCACGATCCGCTTCTTCGAGACCAGCGACGACAGGGTGTCACGCGATCGCAAGGCGCTGCAATCCGACCTCGAGGGCGCGATCGCGCGAAACGAGCTGTTCCTCGTGTTCCAGCCGTTCCTCGATCTCGACCAAAGCCGGATCACTGGTTTCGAAGCGCTGCTGCGCTGGCAACATCCTGAGCGCGGACTGGTACCGCCGAGCGAATTCATTCCGATCGCGGAAGAGACCGGGCTAATCCACGAGATCGGCGAATGGGTCGTCCGCCGCGCCTGCGCGACGGTTGCCGAGTGGCCGGACGACATCAGGGTCGCCGTGAACTTCTCGGCCGCGCAGTTTCACAACGCCGGCATCCTCCAGATCATCGTACAGGCGCTCGCGGAGGCGAAGATCGCCCCGCACCGGCTCGAGATCGAGATCACGGAATCGATGCTGCTGTCGAAATACGGCTCGGCCGAGCCGGTTCTGAACGCGCTGCTGCAGCTCGGCGTCACCGTGGCGCTGGACGATTTCGGGACCGGCTTCTCCTCCCTCACCTATTTGCGCAAGCTGCCGTTCAGCCGCATCAAGATCGACCAGTCCTTCATCCGCGACATGCTGGTGCAGCCCGACTGTGCCGCCATCGTCAAATCGGTGATCTCGCTCGCGCGCGACCTGCGCATCGCCGTCGTCGCCGAGGGCGTCGAGACCGCCGACCAGCTCGACTATCTCAGGCAGATCAGTTGCGACGAGGTGCAGGGCTATCTGATCAGCCGGCCGGTGTCGGTGGACGGCGTGCTGGCGCTGCTGGATACGAAGAAGCTTCGGGCGACGTTTGCGGCGTAGGTGGAACTTCGATTTGACCTAGTGAAGACCACGGCGGCGGTAAGCCCCCTCGCCCGCTTGCGGGAGAGGGTTGGGGAGAGGGTGTCTCCGCAACGGGACACTCCCTCAGAGGAGAGAGCCCTCACCCGGCGCTTCGGCGCGCCCTCTCCCGCAAGCGGGAGAGGTCGAGCCCGCGGGGCCGTCCATTCCTTCTTAATGGAGTCCAGCTCAAGGCTCGCTCAAACCGCGTCCGCGCGCAGCAGCGTGTCCACCGTGATGGTGCCACGGGCCCGCGAGACGCAGGCGCAGATCTTCTGGTTGCTTTGCTTCTGATGGTCACTGAAGAAGACGTCGCGGTGGTCGATCTCGCCGTCGACCTCGACCACGTCGATGGCGCAGAGGCCGCATTCGCCGCGCTTGCAATCGTACATCACGTCGTGACCGCTGGCGTTGAGCACGTCCAGCATCGAGCGCTCGCGCGGGATTTCGAGCTCGACATCAGAGCCCTTCAGGCGCACGCGAAACGTCTCGGTCGGCAGCGTGCCGCTGGAGCCGAAGGTCTCGTAGCGGAGGTCGGGCAGCGGATGGCCTGCGCCGATCCAGGCGTGGCGCGCGGCATCCAGCATCCGCATCGGGCCGCAGAACAGCGACAACGCGCCTTGCGGCAATGATGCGAACACCGCATCGAGGTCGAGTCGTCTGCCTTCATCGCTGGCATGAACGACCAGGCGATCGCCGAGCATCGCGGCGAGATCGTCGAGATAGGCGGCCTCGGCGCGCGAGCGCACCGCATAGTGCAGCGTGACATCCACGCCGCGCCGCGCCAGCGCCTGCGCGGCACCGAGGATCGGCGTGATGCCGATGCCGCCGGCGATCAGACAATAGCTTTCGCGAGCCCAGTCGACCGCGAGTAGCGAAGCGGGCTGGGTGATGTCGAGCCGCGCGCCCGGCGCGAGCTGCCACATGTAGCGGGAGCCGCCGCGGGAATCCTCGGCACGGCGCACCGCGATCTTGAGGCCGGCCGAGGTGGCTTCGCCGACCAGCGAATAGGACCGCGTCTCCGGCAGGCCGTCGATGGTCACGCTGATATTGATGTGGCTGCCGACCGGATAGGCGGCGGCGTCGAACCGATCAGGCCGGATCAGGAATTCACGGATGCCGGGAGCGAGATCGCGCGTCGAGACGAGCGTTGCCGGAATCCAGGTTTCGATGAAGCGCATGGCACTGCCCTCAATCGGCTGCGGTCTTGATCAGCGCCAGCGCCGGCAAGAGGTCGAGATGGGTCCGGTTGCGCAGCGCGAGCCTCAAGTTTCGTACCGCGAGCCGCGCATGCTCGCGCATGACGGCTTCGGCGCGCGCGCCTTCGCGGTTCTCGATGGCGTCGATCACGACGCGGTGGTGCTCCTGCCCGATGATCAGGATCTGCTGCGCCTCGGGCAATGCGGATTGCGCCATCACGAAGCCGCTCGGGGATGCGAACGGCAGCGCCGAGGCGCGGTCGATCTGGCGGACCAAGGGTGGGCTGCGCGACAATTCCGTGAGCAGGGCGTGGAAGCGCGCGTTCAGCGTGACATAGGACGAGAACGCTTCGATCGAGATCGGCACCTGGCGCAGCAATTCGTCGATCGCGGCAAGGCACTCCTTGAGCGGCTCGAGCTCGCGCGCGGAGACACCGCGCTCGGCAGCGAAGCGCGCGGCGAGCCCTTCCAGCGTGCCGCGCAGCTCGATGGAATCGGAGATGTCGCGTTCCGAAAACGCCTTCACCATGAAGCCGCCGGACGGGATCGCCTCCAGCAGGCCCTCCTCCTCCAGCCGCACCAGTGCCATGCGCACCGGGGTGCGCGAGGCGCCGGTGGTCTCCACCGCCTGGAGCTCGGAGATGCGCTCGCCCGGCCGCAGAGAGCCGGACAGGATCTGGTCGCGCAGCGCAAGCTGCGCCTTCACGGTCTGCGAGACGGAGCGGTCGACCTCACGTTCGGGGGCTGCTGCTTTCACCTGGCCTACTCCGCCGCCTGAAGGTGCTGCGGCCCGTTTTCCTTCGCTACCATCCGGTCGATCAGCTTGCGCGTCCACATCGCGCCGGCGTCGATGTTGAGGTTGTAGAAGATGCGATCGGGGTTTTCGTCCATCGCGCGCTGCTGCGCTTCCAGGATCAGCTCGTCCTCGTGGAAGATGCCGGAGACGCCCTCGCGGATCTCGGTGGTGATGCGCTGCTCGCCGAGCTGGTAGTTGCGCACGAAGGCCCAGAAATAATGGCAGGTCTTCTCGGTCTCGGGCGTGATGGTGTTGAGCACGAAGCCGTTGACGCCCTGCGAGCGATCACCTTCCGGCGCACCGGTGCCTGTCGGCGCCACGCCGACGTCGATGGCGATGGTGCATGGCGCCTCAAAGCGGATGATCTGCCAGCGATCGACCAGGCCGGTCTTGCCGAGCTGTTTCGCCCAGAACGGCGGTGGCTCGATGTTCCGCATCCAGCGCGTTACCGTGACAGTCTTCTCGCCATGAGTGACGTCGAACGGCGCCTCCGCCACCGCGTCGTTGCCGATGGAGGAGCCGTGCACGAAGGTCTCATGGGTGAGGTCCATGAGATTGTCGAGCACGAGGCGGTAGTCGCAATTGACGTGGATGGTCTTGCCGTCGCCGGCCCAGGCCGGATCGTGATTCCAGTGCATGTCCGGCACGAGCGCGGGATCGGCCAGCGCGGGATCGCCCATCCAGAGCCAGATGTAGCGATGGCGCTCGACCACGGGATAGGCGCGGACGCAGGCCGACGGGTTGATGGTCTCCTGCGAGGGCATGAAGGTGCAGCGCCCCTGCGCGTTGTATTTCAGGCCGTGATAGCCGCAGACGACGGTGTCGCCTTCGAGCCGGCCCTTGGACAGCGGCACCAGACGGTGCCAGCAGGCATCCTCCAGCGCGGCGACCGCACCGTCGGCCTTCCGGTACATCACGACATGCTTGCCGCAGATGGTTCGCGGCAGCAGCGCAGCTTTCACGTCCGCGTCCCAGGCCGCGGCGTACCAGGCATTCATGGGGAAGGGCTTTGTCATTGGTCTCACTCCCACGGCTTATGTATGCGTTATGTATACAATAGCTGAGGGATGAAATTATTCAAGGCCGAAATCGGCGCATTCAGATACCTTTAACTTCATGAATGTATACATACCAGCAGAAGTATTTCGGAGCCGGGGAATCCAGGACTCCGCAGCGGACATTGGTTCAGACAATTTCTGCCCGGATCGCCCGCCCCTGTGCGCAATTGCGCACCAGGCGGGCGATGACACCGTGTGATGCGGCGAGGCCTACCCTTGGTCGAAGAAGGCGATACGGCGATTTGGTCCGGCGCTTTACGCCCCGAACACTTTCGCCAGTCCTGCCTTGGCCTCCTCCTGAATCCGCGTCAGGTGCTCGGTGCTGCGGAAGCTCTCGGCGTAGATCTTGTAGACGTCCTCGGTCCCTGACGGCCGCGCGGCGAACCAGCCGAAATCGGTCTCGACCTTGATGCCGCCGAACGGCTGGCCGTTACCGGGCGCCTTGCTGAGCGTTGCGCGGACGGGGTCGCCGGCGAGATCCTTCAGACCGAGCTGCTCAGGCGTGACGGATTTGAGGATGTTCTTTTGCGGTCCGGTCGCGGCGACGTCGATGCGCGCGTAATGCGGCACGCCGAACTCGGCGGTCAGATCATTGAACAGCTGGCTGGGGTCGCGGCCGGTCTTCGCCATGATCTCGGCGGCGAGCAGGCCAAGGATGACGCCGTCCTTGTCGGTCGTCCACACCCCGCCGTCACGGCGCAGGAACGAGGCGCCCGCACTCTCCTCGCCGCCGAATCCGAAGCCGCCCGTGAGGAGACCGTCGACGAACCATTTGAAGCCGACCGGCGTCTCGACCAGCTTGCGCCCGAGCTTCTTGGCAACGCGATCGATGATCGAGCTCGACACCACGGTCTTGCCGATCGCAGCATCCCTGCCCCAGTTCGGACGATGCGCGAACAGATAGGAGATCGCAGTCGCCAGATAATGGTTCGGATTCATCAGGCCGCCGGAGCGCGTGACGATGCCGTGGCGATCGGCATCGGTGTCGTTGGCAAAGGCGACGTCGAAGCGGTCGCGCATCGCGATCAGGCTCGCCATCGCGTAGGGCGAGGAGCAGTCCATGCGGATCTTGCCGTCCCCGTCCACCGTCATGAAACGGAAGGTCGGGTCGATCGCCTCGTTCACCACGGTGGCCTTCAGGCCGTAGCGCTCGATGATCGGATGCCAGTAGTGTACGGCGGCGCCGCCGAGCGGATCGATGCCGATCTTGATGCCGGCGGATTTGACGAGGTCGAGATCGACGACATTGCCGAGATCGGCGACGTAAGGCGTGACGAAGTCGGTGGCATGGACGTTCGAAGACTTCAGCGCCTTGGCATAGTCGATGCGCTTCACGCCCTTGAGGCCGTCGGCGAGATAGGCGTTGGCGCGCTTCTCGACGACGCCCGTAACGTCCGTGTCGGCCGGGCCGCCATGCGGCGGATTGTATTTGTAGCCGCCATCCTCCGGCGGATTGTGCGAGGGCGTGATGACGACGCCGTCGGCGAGACCCGATGTGCGGCCCTTGTTGTAGGTGAGGATCGCGTGCGAGATCACCGGCGTCGGCGTGTAGCCGCCGTCCTTGTCGATCATGATGTCGACGCCGTTGGCGGCGAACACCTCGACGGCGCTGACCAGTGCCGGCTCGGCCAGCGCGTGAGTGTCGATGCCGATGAACAGCGGTCCGGTCAGCCCCTTTTCCCGTCTGTGGTCGCAAATGGCCTGCGTCGTCGCGAGGATATGGCCTTCGTTGAAAGTGTTCTTGAGCGAGGTGCCGCGATGGCCGGAGGTGCCGAACGCCACGCGCTGCGCGGGATCCGCGACGTCGGGCTTGCCGGCGAAATAGGCCGTCACCAGCCGCGGAATATTGGTGAGCGCGTCCGGCGAAGCCTGCTTGCCCGCCCCGGGATGAACATCAGCCACTGAAATATCCTCGTCCTGTCGTACTGAGATAGCGCGACACCATAGCATCGGCCGGGTCCCCGCCAAGGGGCACAACACCCGCGGTGGGGAAGGCGTTCCCTGGGTAGGTGGCTGCAGCGAAAGTCCGCGCCCCCCCAGAGAACCGTCATACCCGCGCAACCGCGAAGCGGAGGCTCGCCTTGCGACGGTCATGAATCTGAGCCTGCATCATCGATGTTGAGATCTTCAATGAGGACATGCCTTCGCGGCCTCGCGGCTTGATTCGCCCGAGCTTTGCTTCGTCGCTCCACCCTCTAATCCAAGAGGGCGCAGGGAAGGCCGGGTGCTGGCTCGCACCCGCGGTCCGCTGCGCGAAATGCACACGCAGAAAGAACCGCACAGCAGCATACAGGTGTGGCCAATCACTCGGCCTTCCCTGCGCAGTGGCTGGACGGCTTATGCCGTGATCTCCCGGGAGCCGACCATTCCTTCTGGCCTCCCTCGCCCCGCGAATTGGATGATGCAGTCTGCCCGGTTGGGCTCGCTCGCATCTCCGCGGAAGCTTGACCGTAGCAACGACGGCCAGGACCACACGGTTTTGCCGTACGCACGGCCCGCCATTTCGCCGCAGTTTTTCCAGCCCTGTCGACGAAGCCGGAAACTTACAGACGAGACGAAGCCTAGCAGCGCCGCTCATCCGCACGAAGCCTCGGGCTCACAGGGACTACCCGCCCTGCCCGCGCCTCTCGTGCCGACGCTGCCGCGTCCACCGCAAACCCGGCTCGCGATGCGTGACGACACATGATCGCCCCTCTTGGGTGAGCCGGGATGTGCGATAGATACGACAAAACCGAATTTCGGCAAAGTGGAATATTTTTGTGGGGATGGGTTGACAGAGGGCGACACAGGCCGGCGCCCGTCCCGTCATCCTGAGGACGACGGCGATAGCTGCGAGGTCACGGTTCAAGCAAGGAGATCATGCTATGCTTCCGGCCATCGAGGCCCTCCGAATCGCCCAATGGCTCTTTCACGCAAGCTGCTTCTGCTGATCGCCGGCCTCGTCGTGGCCGGTGCGCCAGCGCGTGCTGCGGAGTTCTACACCGAGGATCTCCGTATCCCCATGGCGGAGGCCGGGCCACAGGGGCTGGAGGCCTTCCTGGTGCGCCCGGCCGGGACGAAGCGCTATCCGCTGGCGCTGCTCAGCCACGGCTCGCCGCGCAGCTTCGACGACCGCGCGACGATGTCCGCGCATAAATATTACGGCATTGCGCTCGAATACGCCCGGCGCGGCTTTGCCGCGCTGATCGTGATGCGGCGCGGCTACGGCACCTCGCCTGGCGGTCGCGTCGACAGCGTCGGCGGCTGCGCGAAAGCCGCTTACCTGCCTGCAGCCGCGGTCGCGGTTGCCGACTTGCGCACCGCGATCGATGCGATGGCGCGCCGGACCGACATCACAACAACAGGCATGATCGCGGCCGGTCATTCCGCCGGCGGGCTCGCCACCGTCGCACTGACCGCGCAGGCACCGGCCGGTCTCGTCGCCGCGATCAACTTCGCGGGCGGCCGCGGCTCGCGCGACGACGACGACGTCTGCAATCCCGATGGGCTGGTGCAGGCCTTCGCCACCTTCGGCAAGACCTCGCGCGCGCCGATGCTGTGGGTCTATGCGACCAACGATTCATATTTCGGCCCCGACCTCGCGCGCCGCCTCCATGACGGATTTCGCACCAGTGGTGGCAACGCAAAATTCATCGCGGCGCCGCCGTTCGGTGACGACGGCCACTACCTCTATGCGGTGGCGAGCGGTGCGCAATGGACGCCCTATGTCGACGCCTTCCTGCGCGAGCGCGGCCTCCTCAGTCGCGATATCCTGAGCCCGCCCGACCCGCTGCCGCCGCCGCGCCAGCTCAACGAGGCCGCGCGGGCCGAGTTCGCGCGCTATCTCGCCAGCATGCTGCCGCACAAGGCTTTCGCGGTGTCGCCGAACGGCGGCTACGGCTGGCGTTCGGGACACATCACGGCCGACGACGCCCGGCGCGATTCGCTAGCGGCCTGCATGAAATGGTCGCCCACCTGTACGCTCTATGCGATCGACGACCGGCTGGCTGAACCTGCGCAAGCGACGTCCACCGATCAGAGCGCCCGCGCGCGCTAGTCGCCGCAGCGGAGGCCGGTTTGTTAACTCCGGGGCTCTATGACGGACCGATGCTGTGGGATCGGGCATACTCCAATCTCGGCGCGACGTGGAGACACGTGGCGGTCGTCCTGCTGTTGTCGGCCCCGATCTGCGCACAGGCTGGAGACGGCGATCTGGGCGGGCCGGACACGACGTCGGCGATCTCCAGGCCGGAGATCGGTGCCGGCGAAACGCCGTCATCCCGGGCCATGATCCGGAAGATCATCGAGCGAGAAACCGCAAACACCAATTTGCCGGCCGATATCGCCGAAGCGGTCGTCTTCGTCGAAAGCGGCTACAATTCGGCCGTCGTCGGCAGCGTCGGTGAGATCGGCCTGATGCAGGTGCGGCCCGAGACGGCCGCGATGCTGGGCTTCAAGGGCAGCGAGGCGGAACTCGCCGAACCCGACATCAACATCCATTATGGGGTGCTTTATCTCAGCCAGGCGTGGAGGCTGGCTGGCGGGGACATGTGCCGCGCGCTCATGAAGTATCGAGCAGGCCATGGCGAGGAAGCGATGACCGCGCGGTCGCAGGTCTATTGCAACCGCGCCCGTAACCGTCTTTCCGCCATGAATTCGAAGGCTCTTGAGACCGACGTTGCGGCCGCTCCGGATCCGGCGCCCCGGCCCACTTCCGCAGCACCTGCAGCAGCTCCGGCAAAACCGGCGAGCCGCCCGAAGATGGCGGCGCAGCCCAAAGCCGTCTATGCCCGCTATCGCCAAGGCACTGCAGCCGCCAGCCGCGCCTATTGGGCCTCGCACGAGGCCAGGGTCAGCCAGATCAAGGCTCGCATCGCAGCGCGATGGAAGCGCGTCGCATCGCGCTGACAACAAGTGCCTATAGCCGCTCGCTAAGCGCGAGCTTGTAGCCGACGCCGGTGACGGTCGCGATCACGGGCGTACCGCTGCCGACGAGCTTGCGGCGCAGTCGTGCTACCAGCGCGTCGACCGTGCGGATGTCGACCTCGGCCTGGCGGTTGCTGACGACCTCGATCAGATAGTCGCGGCTGAGCGGCCGTCCGTCGGCGCCGACGAGCGCCGCGAGCAGGTCGAATTCGGCGCGCGTCAGCGCCACAGGCTTGCCGTCGCTGCCGAGCAATTCACGCCGGGTGAGGTCGATGATCCAGTCGCCGAAGGCGATCGAATTGTGGTTGCGCGCCGCCTTGCGGTCGAGCGAGCGTCGCCGCAGCACGCTGCGTGCGCGCGCCAGCAGGTCGCGCAGATTGATCGGCTTGGTGACGTAGTGGTCGCCGGCGATCTCGAGGCCGAGGATGCGATCGACGTCGGTGTCGCGGCGCGTCACGAAGATGATGCCCGCGTTGCTGGTCGCCTGGATCTCCTTGGCGAGCTCGAAGCCGTCGCCATCGGGCAGTTGCACGTCGAGGAAGATGAGATCGGTTCGGGCGCGCAACGCCTGGCGGCACTCAGCGCAGGAACTGGCGCCGACCACGTCGAAATTGTTCTCGCTGAAATAGCCGACCAGCATGGTCCGCGTCACCGGATCGTCCTCGACGACGATCAGCCGCTCGCGGCCGGCGGGACGCAACTCCTTAAGTGCGGGATCAACCACGGTCTTGGGTGTCCTGTGTGCCTGGGACCCGACCTGGAAATTCAAGTCACCGCGCAATGCGCTGTCATGTGAACGGACATTCACGACTTGTTCGAGCCCCCGAAATTGCCTGCCGGAATATTAGGCGCGTTGCGACGCGCAAACAATATTGCTCATGGTCTCCAGGGATTAAGTATGAATTGGCCCACAATTCTCATTCCGCGCATCATAGCGCAGGGCGGCCCCCGCAGGGCCCTTGCGCCGGCCCGTGCCCGCCGATCCCTCACATTCGGCTTCGGACTCAACCGCCGGTTAACGTAAAAATGGCCTTCGGCTTCGGAAGGCCCACCTGCGCCTCTATTGTCCCGCCCGCACAATGTGGAACCACGGAGCAGACGTGATGCAGGGGCAGGCCCGGTTGGCTGCCGGTCGAACCGAGCAAGGCACGGCGCCGTTCGGCCGTTCGCACACGCTCGATGTCCTGCGCGGCCTCGCCATCGCCGGCGTGATGGCCATCCACGTCTCGCAGTCGTTTCCATCAAATATCCACGCCGTCGACTACGCCTTCATGTGTGGCTGGACCGGCGTCAACGTGTTCTACTTCGTCAGCGCCATGACGATGTGCCTGATGTGGACGCAGCGTGTCGAAACCAGTCCGACGCGGAAGTTCTATATCCGCCGCTTCCTGCGCATCGCGCCACTGTTCTGGCTCGCGATCCCGATCTACCTCGTCATCAACGGCACCGGGCCGAGCGACAACGCGCCTGGCGGCATCGGGCCAGCTCAAGTGATCCTCACCGTGGCGTTCCTGCACGGCTTCTGGCCGGACAGCGTCAACAGCGTCGTGCCCGGCGACTGGTCGATCGCGGCCGAGATGACCTTCTATCTTGTCTTCCCGCTTCTGATCACCGCGTTCGGCTCGCGCCGCCATCTCTATCTCGCGCTGGCGATCGTGCTGCATCTCGTCAATGTCTGCCTGTTCAAGCCGTGGGCCTTCGCGCTGTTCTCCGCCTATTACGGTCCCGGTCACGAAGCGTTCGTCTGGACCACGCTGCACATCAGCTTCCTGAACCAGCTTCCGGTCTTCCTGGTCGGATGCGCGCTGTTCTTCGCGCTACGCGACGGGTTTGCCCGGTCGGACGCAGCGATCTACGCGGTCTTCATCGCGCTGTCCTTCGTCGCCAACCGCATAACCGGCTCGCACGAATTCAACTATCTCATGATCAACCTCGTGCTCGGCGCACTGGTTGCCGGCTGCATCAAGCTTGCGATCCGCTTCCAGCCGCTCGAGGCGGTCGGCCGCAATTCCTATTCGATGTACCTGTCGCACTTCGCGGTGATCTACGGCCTGCATCAGCTCTGGCCGTTCGCCGATGGACTGGTCTCGCTGCTCATCGCCTATGTCGTCACCGCCGCGCTGAGCTATCTCGTCGCGCGCGCGACCTGGCATCTGGTCGAACGGCGCGCGCAGGATTTGGCGCACCGTCTGACATCGGCGGGATCGGACCGATCAATCCTCCCGCCGACCATCGCCGCCACTGCGGCCGGCACGCGCTGAACGCCCCCGCTCCGTCCCTGCCGGCCCGATGCGGCTTGCTTCATTGCCGCCTTAAACTCTACTGTGGAGACACTTCACGCTGGAGTAGGCACCATGCAGGTCATACTGCTCGGCACCGGCGGCCCGCGGCCGGACCCGCGCCGCATGGCGACGACCACCCTGATCAGGCTCGGCGACGAGAATATCCTGTTCGACGCAGGCCGCGGCGTTGTGGTGCAGCTCAGCAAGGCCGGCGTTCCGCTCGGCGCGATCAACACGGTTTTTCTCACGCATCATCACTTCGACCACATCGGCGACCTCTACGATGTGATGCTGAATTCATGGATGCACGGACGCAAGGACGAGCTGCGCGTCTATGGACCGCCGGATACCGAGCGGCTCGTCGACACGCTGATCACGCAGGTCTACGACAAGGACATCACCTGGCGCGATAAGGGCGAGCCGGCCTTCGGCGGCTGGAAACCCGTGGTCGCGACGGACATCATACCAGGGCCCGTTCTCGACACCGGGCGCTGGAAGATCAGCGCCGAGCTGGTGTCGCATGGCGACGGCCTCGACATGCCGCCGGCCTTTCTCGCGCGATGGATGTGTCTCGGCTACCGCTTCGAAGCGGAGGGCAAGGTCATTGCAATTTCGGGCGACACGGTCCCCTGCCCCGGGCTCGAGCGGCTGGCTGAGGGAGCCGATTTGCTCGTCCAGTGCTGTTTTCTCGCAACGCCGGAGATCAACAACGAGCACCTCCGCCGCCTTGCGAAATTCACGATCGCCTGCGGCGACGCCGTCGGCAAGGTTGCGGCCAAGGCCGGCGTCAAGAAGCTCGCGCTGACCCATCACCGGCCGCGCGCCGACGATGTCATGCTGAACGCGCTGCTTGCGGATGTCCGGCGGGATTATGCGGGGCCGGTCGTGCTCGGCGAGGATCTCACGCGCATCGAGGTCTGAGGGCCGACGATCGGTTCGCCCTTCGGCCTCAAGACGTTCCGACCTCGATCCGGAACGACAAGCGCTCTTCCGCACCCGGCGCGATATGCATCAGGCCGGGCTTGTCCGTGAATTCGCCGTCAAAGCCGGCGGGACTGGCATAGCCGCGCCAGGGCTCGATACAGAGGAACGGCGCGCCCGACGGTTTCGACCAGACGCCGAGCTCGCGAAAGCCGCGCCAGGACATTTTCAGCCAGGGGCTGGAGGACGCAGCATAGCGGACCGCGTTGCTGTCGATCCGGTCGAAGATGATGGCGTCATCGACGAACAGGGATTCGGACAAGGCGAGCTGATTACCCTTGACGGGACCAGGCTCCTCGGCCGCGCGCAGCAGCCCGCCATCAAGACGGCGGACGGGAGACGATTCCACCTTCGCAAAGGTCAGCGCGTAGTCCTCTTTCGCGCTCTCGGGCCGGAGGGGCCAATTGAAGGCGGGATGGCCGCCGATCGAAGCCGGCAATGTCTCCTTGCCGGTGTTGGCGATCGAAAGTGTCAGATCGAGGCCGGCGGCGTCGAGCGCATAGATTGCGGTCAGACGGAACGCGAACGGATAGAGCGCGCGGGTCGTCTCGCTGTCTTCGAGCACCAGCGTGCAGCGGCTTTCGCCGCGCTCCGCCCATGCAAAGCGGCTGTCGCGCGCAAAGCCGTGCTGGGTCATCCGGTATGTCTTGCCCCGGTGCCGCAATTCGTCCCGGGCAAGGCGTCCCACGATCGGAAACAGCAGCGGCGCATGGCGCGGCCATTCCGGCCCGGCCTGCCAGACGAACTCGGTGACATCGTCCTTCAACGAGCACAACTCGGCGCCGTGCGCCTTGACGGTCGCGGTCAACCCTCCGCTGCGGAGGGAGTGGGTATCGTCACTCATGGCGGACATCTACACCGCGACCTCGCACGCAGCAAGGCAGCGCCAGCCATGCAGGCAGAGCGCCTCCACTGTGCGAGGCTGCGTCATATTTCTGTACCTAACGGTTGCTCCTTTGCGGCTCGTCCTCCGCCTTGCTTCGCCGCAAGGTCGGCCCGGACTCCGATCAACCAATGTGGTAGCCAATTGAAATTCTTCATCAACGGCCGCTTTCTGTCGCAAAAGCTCACCGGCGTTCAGCGCTATGCCGCCGAGATCGTCAAGGCGATCGACGTGCTTCTGGCGTCGGAGCAAACTCCCGCCGCGCTGCGGAACGCAGACTGGCAGTTGCTGACGCCCGTGGATGCAAGCGAGCAGCTCCAGCTGGAGCGAATCAAGATTCGCGCCGTCGGCCGGTTGCGCGGGCACGCCTGGGACCAAATCGACCTGGCGCGCGCCGCTGCGGGAGGCCGCTTGATCAGTCTCGCCAATTCCGGCCCCGTGTTCCATCGCGACCACATTGTGGTGATCCACGACGCACAAGTCTTTCGCAGGCCCGACTTCTTCAACTGGCGCTATCTTGCAGTTCACCGAACCATGGGCCGGCTGCTCGCCCGGCACGCAAGCATCGCAACCGTATCGGCCTTTTCGCGCAAAGAGCTTGCCGAGGTGCTGAATCTGTCAGCAACGGCGATCCCGGTTTTCCCCAATAGCGCCGAACACTTCGCCAGGACGAACCCTGATCCCGACATCATTGCCCGGCTCGGCGTTCGGCCGCAGAAGTTCTTTCTTTATGTGGGCTCCAGAACCAAGAACAAGAATCTTTCGGTCGCGATCCGTGCCATCCAGCTGCTCGACCGGACTGACGTTCCTCTGGTCATCGTCGGCGGCGACAACAGCAAGGTCTTTCAGGACAATTCGGGCGAGGGCGCTGCCGGCCTGCTGCTCGCCGGGCGTCTGACGGACAGCGAGATCGCAGCGCTCTACGCGCATGCATCGGCATTTGTGTTTCCCTCGCTGTACGAGGGCTTCGGCGTGCCGCCGCTCGAAGCGATGATCTTCGGTTGCCCGGTCATCGCCTCGACGGCCGATGCCGTCGTGGAGACGTGTGCCGACGCCGCTGCGTATTTTGACGCCAATGATGCCGAATCGTTGAAGCAACTGATGCTCGAAAGATTGGCAATCGGCGCCATCTCCGATCAGGAGCGCCGGCGGCAGCAGGAACGCGTTGCGTTCTTTTCGTGGCAAAAGTCGGCGAAGTCGTTGCTCGATCATCTCACACCATCGGCAAACGTTGCCAGCGCTGCTTGAAGTTCGATGCACTTCGCTTATCGCGCGCATCGGTTTTCGCACAAACAATTTGCAACTGGCTGCAACTCGCGCACGTGCGCTTGGTTCCACGAGAATTTTTCGTTTCTTCCATCGTGCGCACAAAGAGCTTGGCGCAACATCACCACATCGCTGCCCCAATATCGCTACGTATTCGAGGAACTGTCTCTCGCACTAGCGAACTCAGAACAGGGATACAGGATGTCCGCCTCTCCAACGCGGCCCTACGGAAGGCAAACGATGAAAGTGCTGCACATCGCCGAGACGATCCGGGGCGGGATTGCCAGCTACCTGAACGAGTTGCACCCACAGCAACAGGCGAGCTTCGGCACCGGGAACGTGCACTACGTTGTGCCGTCGGATCATCGCCGCGATCTTCCGGCGATCGATGACAACCAGATTACGACGTTCGAACGATCCGGCCGCGGCATCGCCGGGCTATTCCAGATGTTGCGCGCAAGCATGCAAGCGCTGGATGCCTTTCGTCCTGATGTCGTCCACCTGCACTCCTCGTTTGCGGGCCTCGTGCTGCGTCCGGCGCTGGCGGCCCGCTCCGACGGTCCGCGCGTCGTCTATTGCCCGCACGGCTGGGCGTTTTCACGCGAGACCGGCCGCCTCAGTCATCTCGCGACGAAAGCGGCGGAGAACCTCCTTGCACGCACGTCGGACCGAATCATCTGCATCTCGAGCGACGAGTTCAACGAAGCCGTCCGCGCCGGAATTCCCGCCGAGCGCCTCACCCTCGTCCATAACGGCATCTCGAAGAGCCGCACACCGCAGCCTGTCGCGGCCGACTGGACGTCCAAAAAGGTCAAGGTGCTGTTCATCGGACGACTGGACCGCCAGAAGGGCTTTGATCTCCTGATCGAGGCGGCACGCTCGCTCGAGGATGTGTTGGAGATCCGCATGATCGGCGCCTCCGTCGTCAATAAGTACGAAGGCCCTAGCGTCCCGTCCAACGTGTCCCTGCTGGGCTGGCTCGATCGCCCGACCATCGAGACCCAGCTCGAGGCCGCCGACCTCGTCGTGATCCCGTCACGATGGGAGGCCTTCGGCCTCGTTGCCCTGGAAGCGATGCGCGCAGCCAAACCCATCCTGGCGTTCCGCAGCGGAGCATTGCCCGAGATCGTCGTCGATGGCGTGACCGGCGTGCTTTGCGAGCCCGTCGCGGTCCAGCCGCTCGTCGACGGTTTCCGGCGAGCACTCGATCTCGACCTCAAGGTGCTGGGACAACGCGGCTACGACCGGTTCAAGCAGTTTTATGACGTTCAGAAGACGCATGGGCAATTGCAGCAGGTCTATGCCGAGCTGCTCCATGACGACCGTACACCGATCGACGCGAAGGCGGGGCTGCGGTCGGACCTCTCCAAGAATTTCTGATGGCTCGACGTTCACACTTGCCGTCGCAGATACAGGAGATCGCGATGGCGATGTCATGGACCGGACTGGGTGTCAGCGCGAACGCCGCGCTCGCGAGCATGATCTAGCCGATGATATTCTCACGCACCTTGGTTCGCGGCAGCTTCCGCCTCGCGGGCCTCATGGCATCGATTTTTCTGCCGGTCTCTGTCTGCGCACAGCAGGCGCAACCGCTCGATGCTCGATTCCTGCTGGGCGTCGGCACGCATCAGGGGCTGGGTGGCCCGGTGAGCGCGCGCGGATACGTTCCTTCGGAAAACGTCGCACAGATCAAGCAACTCGGCCTCAACGCCTTCCGCGATGATTTTCCCTGGTCCGATTTCGAGGCGGGGGGACGCCGGATGGGCTTCACGCCCAGGCTCGGCAGGCTCGAAGCGCAGGTCAGGTCCGGCGTCGCGCGCCCTCTCCTGATCCTCGCGTTCGGCCATCATCTGGTTCCGAATTCCACGCCACCGACCACCGATGAGGCCCGGCAGCGGTTCGCCGATTATGCTGCTGCTGCGGCGCAATCGGTCGTGGCGCAGCATCCGGTCTTCGAGCTCTGGAACGAATGGAATCTGGCGGCAAAGAAGGATCCGGCGTTCTCGCCGGAGAACTATCTGGCGCTCGCGCAAGTCGCGCGGCCGGCGGTGAAGCGCGTAGCACCGCATGCGCCTTTCCTGATCGGAGCTCTTGGCGACGATCCGGGCTGGACATGGACGGAGAAGATGCTGCGAACCGGCATTCTTCAGCATGCGGACGGTGCTTCGATCCATCTCTACAATTTCTGCATGGGCCCGAGCAAACGCACGTCGGCCGAGATCATCGACCGGCTCACGGCGTTTCACCGCATGGTCGGCCAGGCCAGCGGAAATCCTGACTTCCCGATCTATGTCACCGAGACGGGCTGGACCACGGCCACCAACAAATGCGGCGTCAGCGAGCAGGCCCAGGCCGACAATACCGCGCAGCTCATCCTGTGGGCGTCGACCGCGACACGCTGGCTCAAGGGCATGTGGCTCTACGAGCTCAAGGACAGTGGAAAGAACCCGTCGGAGCTGGAGGATAATTTCGGACTCTATCGTTTCGATAATTCGCCAAAGCCGGTTGCCTGCGCGGCCCAGGGGGCCTGGGCCTTCATTCGCCCCAGCCTGAGTGCCGAGCGCCGCGAGCTCGCCAGCGGCGTCGTGTCGATCAATGCATCGACGACTTCCGGCGGCAGAGTTGCGGTCTGGTCCGAGGCCCCGGACCGACGTTACGAGATCCGGCTCAAGGGCGATCAACAGGGCGCAAGCTTTGCGATGCCGTGCGACCAGGCGGCAAGGCCTGCGTCCGGGGTCTGGATCCCCGTTTCGAGCACACCGGTTCTGATTGCAGCCAATGACAGTGCCGTTCCCGCCCTGGAGATCAGGCCGGCGCGGTAGACGCGATTTTGCAGACATGAGGTTGACGCGATGAAAGTTCTTTTGACGTCCACGCTTTATCCAACGCCTCAGGCCCCAAAGATCGTCGGCGGCGCGGAGATCTTCGCCCGGCGCTTCGCAGAAGGCCTGGTGCAACGCGGTGACGAGGTGGAAGTGATCCGGGCCGCATCTACGCCTCATCAGGCTCCGGAAACCTGCGACGGCATTAACGTCTATTCCGCGCCGGTGCGAAACGTGTATCTGCCCTTCACGGAGCAGAAGAACGTCGCATTGCGCAGCATCTGGCACGCGATCGACGACTGGCAGATGCAGGCCCCCCTGATTGCGGAACGCATCCGGGCCTTCAAGCCGGACGTGCTGCACTCCAACAATCTGTCGGGACTCACCACCGCGGTCTGGCGCGTTGCCGCCCAGCTCGGGGTCCCCGTGCTCCATACGCTTCATGACTATTATCTGACCTGCCCGCGCTGCTCCCGCTTCGAGAACGGACGGTCCTGCGAGCACACCTGCACGAGCTGCGGAATTCTGAGCTTTCATCGCAAGCGTGCCACGCATTGGCTCAGCGCCGTGGTCGGCGTGAGCGAGCGCGTCCTGTCCATTCATACCGACATGGGCATGTTCTCGGAGACGCCGATCCGCACAGTGATCCGCAACGCCTCGACCGAGCCGCCGCGCGAGCCCTACCCTCGGCCGGTCTGCACCACGGAAGTGACGTTCGGGTTCATCGGCCGCCTCACCGAGGAAAAGGGCATCGACAATTTGATGCAGGCCCTTGCTCAGCTGCCCCGCGATCGGATTCGCATGATGATCGCCGGACGGGTCAGCGAGGAGGAGCAACGGCGCCTCAGGGCGTTCGCGCCTGATGCGCGGATCGAGTTCATGGGCTTCGTGGTGCCGGACGATTTCTACAAGCAGGTCGACGTCGTAATCGCGCCCTCCATCTGGCACGACCCCGGTCCGCTCGTCGTCGCAGATGCCAAGGCTGCCGGCAGGCCGCTGCTCGGAACGCGCTTCGGCGGCATGCCCGAGGTCATCGAGCACGGGGTGACCGGCTGGCTGACCGAAGCCGATCCACAATCCCTGGCCAGGAGCATGCTCGCGGTCGCAGCCGATCCGCACAAGATCGACGAGATCAGCCGGCGCCTGATCGCGGATACCAACAAATGGATATTCTCTGACGTGCTGTCTTCATACAAGAACCTGTATGAACAATTGCGCGAGCAGCGGATGTCGCACGTGCGCGCAGCAACGGCCGAAGCGTCGCAGGGGCCGTCGATCGTCGGCAAGGAGCGCCTCATTCCGCGATGACACGCCTCCTCGCGATGGCGGGCTATGTCTACCAGAGCGCCGCGGCGATCATCCTGATCTTCGCGATCAGCCATCTGTTGCCCGCCGCCGACTACACCAACTTTTCCCTCGCGCTGGCCTCGAGCCAATTGCTCTGCGTCCTGATGTTCGAGTGGCTGCAGCTGGCCGGGTTGCGCTTTCTGGCGGCAGCCAAAGAAAACGAGGCGGCGCGGCTGAGGTGGTCGCTGTTTGCAGCAGGCCTGTCGAGCGCAGCCGCGCTCGTCGTGGTCGGGAGTTGCGCGTCTCTGGCCAGCGTGCTCCCGACGCGGATCGTCGCCTTGGGTCTCGGCATATCCGTGCTACAGGGCTTGACGGATCTCTACTTCCTGTCGGTCCGCCTGTCCGACCGGCTGGGCATCGCATCCTTTCTGCTTGCGTTGCGTGCCACCGCCCTCCTGATCGGAGCCGCCGCGGGGGCAATGATCTCGGGAACGGCGGAAGCGGCGCTGCTCGGTATTGCCTCGGGTCACGCCCTCGGCCTGCTCGCCGGCCTTGTCGCCTATCGCACGCCGATGGAGCCCGTCCCGCTGCAGACGATGCTGGCCGACTGGAAGGATTTCTCCCGCTACGGCATGCTTGCGGCAGGCGCGTCGGTTATCCATCTGTCGGTGCCGGTGCTGCTCCGTGTCATCGTCGTCGGCCAGCTGGGTGCGACCGGAGCCGGGGCGGGCTTTTCGATTGCGCTTGACCTCCTGCAGCGTCCCTTCTGGGTCCTCAATGCAGCGATCCACACCGTGAGCTATCCGGAAGTGGTCAACGACTTCGAACACGGAGGCAGCGCAAAATCGGTGCAGTCGGCGCGGCGGATGTTCGAATTCATGATCTGCACGACCCTCGTGCTGCTCGGTGGTCTGATTGGATTTATTCCAGATGCAGCCCGTATCCTGGTGCCGCAGGCCAGCCTGGATGGCTTTCTGGAGACGGCCCCAACGGTCGCCGCCTTTTATTTCCTGCACACCCATCTGCAGGCGACGATCGCGGTCGTTCCCCACCTCGAGAAGCTGGCGACCAGGCTCGTCGTCGTCGCGGCCGGCCAGCTCGCCCTCGTCGTGTCCTTCGCCGCGGTCGCGGTATCGGCCGGCCTGTCGCCGCGAGCGGCAGTCAGCTGTGCTTCGCTCGCCACGCTCGCGACCATACTGGTCGCACTCGGCCCCACGCTGCGGTTTGAGGCGCTCCCGCGCTGGCCGTTGGTCATGCAGGCGGGGGTGGCCGCAATCCTGATCGGATCGCTCGGTTCGATACCGACGGAGCCCGCGGCATGGCTGGCCGGCAAGATCGCGATCGCCGCGATTGCAACGGCGGTCATCGGATGGCGCGGAGATTTTCTAATGCTGGCCCGCCGCGGCTGATTGGCCGCACCAGCGTTATGCGAAGCGAATCTGGTTCCGATACGGAACCGGGTCTTCATCAGCAGTTTCCGCGGCGATTGCTGCACCATCCCTGAGCAACCACAACCATTGCGCGCAAATTGATTGGTTTAACCGCCCATGGAAGCGGCATCTGCGAACTTCCCGTGCAGGAAAGCGCGAGCTGCGAAGGAATGAGACGAAGATACTTCGATTGACGGCCAGCGAGAAAATGTCTTGCTGCTCCTTGCCGATCTCGCGCGCCGCGAGCGCGCCGACCGCTCGCTCAGATCTGTCATATAAAATCCAATTCGCGCGGCCTGCGCATACATTCAGCAGCGCAAATCGCGAAAATCTTGAAAGCGCCTTCCTCACGCCATGCTGCCCGGGCATCGCATCAATATTCTGCTGCAACACAGAGCAAGTCTGTTCCTGCACAAGGAACCTCGTTTCGCTCGCGATTTGTAGCTTCCATTTTTATCTGAAATTCACACTCGACAGAGAAGCTTGAACGCAATCCCTGCGAGCAATTTCGTTCGCGCTGAAACTCGAGTGTGCAATGTCCGATCAAACCATCCTGTCCGCCAGCGGCTTCATCGACTCCATCGGCGTCAACACGCACGCCGGCTTCGGCTGGACCGGCTACAACAATCTCGCGCTGATGGTCGATGACCTCGAGTATCTCGGCGTCACCCATCTCCGCGACGCGATGGGGACCAGCCCGGCCGCGCAACCCGTTGTCGAGGGTCTGGCCGCTGCCGGCTACAAGTTCGACTTCCTGGTGTCATCGGCGCTGCCCCAGACGGGCACAACCGGGCTGCAGAACTACATCGCCTCGCTCCAGAAGTTCGCGGCGAGCCACCCGGGCAGCATCAGCGCGATCGAAGGGCTCAACGAGGCCAATCACCAGCCCTTCAGCTACAACGGCAGTTCGAGCCTTACCGCCGCAGCTCAGTTCCAGAGCGCGCTCTATCAGGCCGTCAACGCCAACGCCGCGCTCGGCAGCATCCCGGTCTACAATCTGTCACTGGCCTACAACGATCCGCAAGGCTACAGCCAGCTCGGCGACATGTCGGGCTCGGTCGACTACGCCAACGCCCACGCCTATGTCAGCACCAGCCTGACGACCGGCAGCTCGATTTCGGCAACGCTGAGCGCAGTGATGGCCGCGGCCCCGGGAAAGCCGGTCGTCATCACCGAGACCGGCTACACCACGCAAGCCAACACCCAATATCTCGGTGTCAACGAGACGGTGCAGGCCAAATCGATCCTGAACACCCTGGTCGATGCCTACAAGGCCGGCGTCAGCGAGACTTATCTCTACGAGCTGTTCGACCGCGACTCCTCCGCCGGCAATACCAATCCCGAAGCCAATTTCGGACTGTTCAATTCCGACGGGACGCCGAAGCTCGCCGCCACCGCCATTCACAACCTGACGACCATTCTGGCCGACGACGGCAAGGGCGGCCTGCAGCCGACTGATCCGTTGAACTACACCCTGAGCAACATGCCAGCCACAGGCAACAGCATGGTGCTCGGCAAGAGCAACGGCGCCTACGAGCTCGTCGTGTGGGCGGAGCCGAAGCTCTGGAAGGATGCCAACGACACCGAGATTTCCAATCCGACCGAGACCGTCACGGTGAATCTCGGCGGCGTGCATCATTCGGTGAAGGTGTACGACACGCTGACGGGGACCACGGCGATCGCCAGCTACACCGACGTCAGCACGATCACCATCCCGGTCAGCGATCACCCGCTGATCATCGAGATCGACGCGCCTCCAACGACCACGACTCCGCCGGATACAAGGACCACTGTCAGCGGCACGGCCGCCGAGATCGTGCCGCAACTGTCCGACCTCAGCGACTCCACGGCCCTGCAGACCATCACGCTGACCGACTCACACGTCCTTCCGGTCGCCTCGAAGGCGACCATGGACTACATGATCGCCCATTACGGCAGCGCCCTCTCCAAGATCCAGGGCGGCTACTCGTTCTCGGTGACGAACTCGGCTGCGACCTGGAGCAGCACGAAGACCTATAATTCCAGCGGATCGCTTGTGTCGAAGTCGGACACCGGCCTGAACTCAAGCGGACAGCCGACCTCGACCACCGTCGCCTACACCGATGGTTCCAAGGACCTGATCAGCTACACCGGCGGCGTGAAGACGAAATTCGTTCATGTCGACACCGACGCAACCAGGACCACCGACACCTACAACACGGCCGGAACCCTTCTGAGCGAAGTCGTCCAGAAGTCCGACGGCTATTACTCCACCACGCTCTACACGAGCGGTGTGAAGACGGCCGCCTACGTCAAGAATGCCGATGGCTCGCAAGACAATTACACCTACGGCATCACGGGCAAGAGCTTCACCACCCAGGTGCAGCATCTCGATGCATCCGGAAAGGTCACCTCGGTGACCCGCAGCCATGCCGACGGCTCGCTGGACTCGACGCAGGTCTACAACGCCGACGGCAGCAGCGTGATCACCACCTATAGCGCCACCGGCGTCAAGCTGGTCGAGACCGCCTATCATGCCGACCACAGCAAGGATGTCTGGACCTACAACATCACGGGCCAGAACTACACGACCGAGCACGATGTCTACAATTCGACTGGCTTTCTCACCAGCCTGACGCGGCTGCACACCGACGGCAGCCTCGCCTTCAAGCTCACTCAGACGACCGACGGCACCAAGACGACCGATTGGTACAATGCCGCCGGCAGCCTCACCAGCGAGGTGATCCAGAAGGCCGACGGCTTCTCCTCGACCACGCTCTACAGCAACGGGGTCAAGACCAACGCCTACGTGAAGAATGCCGACGGCAGCCAGGACAATTATGCCTACGGCATCACCGGCCAGAGCTACACCACGCTGATCCAGCACGTCGATCCCACGGGCAAGGTCACCGCCGTCACCCGAAAGCATGCCGACGGCACGCTCGACTATACCCAGGTGATCAACGGCGACGGCAGCAGCGTCGTCACCAATTATGATGCCGCGGGAACGCGGACCAAGGAAACCGACTATCACGCCGACGGCAGCAAGGACGTTTTCCTCTTCAACATCACCGGCCAGACCTACACGACTGAACACGACATCTACGATGCGACCGGCTTCCTCACCACGCTGATTCGCAAGCACGCCGACGGCAGCATGGCGTTCAAGCTGGTGCAGAGCGCCGATGGGGCCAAGACCACGGACTGGTACGATGCCAGCGGCGTGCTGACCAGCGAGGTGGTCCAGAAGCCGAGCGGTTACAGCTCGACCACGGTGTACACCAATGGCGTGAAGACCGCGGCATACATCACCAACGCGGACATGAGTCACGACAATTACAGCTACAACATCACCGGGCAGAGCTATACCACGCAGTACCAGCACCTCGATCCATCCGGCCAGACCACCGAGGTGACCCGCTGGCATGCCGACAACTCGCTCGACTATACCCAGGTCGTCAACAGCGACGGCAGCAGCGTGGTGACCAACTACGATGCATCAGGGGTCAAGAAGACGGAAACCGACTACCACGCCGACGGGTCGAAGGACGTCTTCCAGTTCAACGTCGTCGGCCAGAACTACACGAACGAGCACGACAGTTACGATTCCACCGGCTTCCTCACCGATATTGTTCGCACCCACGCGGACAACAGCCTGGCCTTCACGCTGGAGCAGAGCGCCGACGGCACCAAGACCTCCGACTGGTACGATGCCAACGGGGTCATCACCAGTGAGGTAACGACCAAGAGCGACGGTTACAGCTCCACGACCGTCTATGCCGGCGGCGTGAAGAGCGCTGCCTACATCAAGAACGCCGACGGCACATCCGACAACTGGAACTACAACATCACCGGGCAGTCCTATACGACCCAGCATCAGCACCTCGATGCCTCGGGCAAGATGGTCGAGCTCACCCGGACGCACGCCGACGGCACCCTGGACTATACCCAGGTCATCCATGACGACGGCAGCAAGCTGACCGACATCTACAACAGCGCCGGCACCAAGACCCAGGAGATCGCCAACAACACCGACGGCTCGAAGGACGTCTTCCTGTTCAACTTCAACGGACAGACCGGGACGACGCAGCACGAGAATTACAACTCCGCCAGCGCGCTGCAATTCTTCGATCAGACCAAGGCCGACGGCACCCACAATGTCACAGCCGTCGCCGGCGGCGTGACGATCCAGGGCGGGGCCGGCAATGACGTGTTCTCGGCCGCGCCAAACTCGACCACGGTTGCCTACGATCACGGCCAGGACCAGATCCTCAACTTCCAGGCCGGTGACGGCACAACCCACGACGTGGTCCAGATCTCGAAGCTCCTGGCCGCTGACTACAGTCACCTGCAGATCACGCAGTCCGGTACGAATGCGCTGATCACGTTCTCGGCCAATGATTCGATCCTGCTGAAGAACGTCTATGTCAGCAGCCTGACGAGCCACGATTTCTTGTTCGTCTGAGCACGGCGCACTGACGACAGGACGCATCAATGTTGACACGGGCCGGGACCAGCCAAGGTCCCGGCCCGCTCATTAGGCGCCTGCCTCATCAAGAGGCAGAATTGGGACGATGAAGTCGTTCCCTTCCCGGGCAAGATGGTCTCGAGGAACTCAAGGCCGACCGATCCGCGATCACGCCACCTTCCCCGCTCCATCCAGCGAACTTGCGTCACAATTCGTCTCTAGAAGCGAGACGAACCGCGCAAGGACTCCGAGGCCCGATGGAAGCAAGTGAAGCAAGACGTTTTGTCGTTCTCGACTTCTACCGCTTCGTCGCTGCGCTCGGGGTCTTCATCTTCCACCTGAAGCTGATCGACACGGGCATTTCGCCGGCCTGGAACGGGTCCTACGGCCTGTTCGTGGACATGTTCTTCATCCTGTCCGGCTTCGTGATCTCCTATTCCTACCCGTCCGATGCACGTGGCGTGGCGGCCTATTCCCGCTTCATGATCCGGCGTATTGCACGGATCTATCCGCTGCATCTGCTGAGCTTGCTCATCTTCGTGGTGCTCATCGGCGTCGGCCTGGAGCGCACGGCCCGCTCGACCCCGCTGGACTTCCTGTACAACCTTCTGCTGCTCCAGGCGTGGGGCGTCACCGACCATCTCAGCTTCAACTCGCCGTCCTGGTCGATCAGCGCGGAGTTCTTCTGCTATCTGATCTTTCCACTGCTGATGCTGCTTGCACGCAAGATGCAACCGATCGTGCTCGGCGCGATCGTGGCCGCGCTCTATCTGGTCCTTGCCCACGGCCATTTGCCGATCTGGCAGGAACGGTCGCAAATGTATGGCGCCAATTTCGATTACGGGATGCTCCGCGCACTGCCGAGCTTTCTGAACGGTATCCTGCTCGCCATTCTATTCCGGATGTCGCATCCCTACCGGCACAAGCGGATGATCTTCGCCGGCATCGGCACGTTCGGCCTCTCCGTGCTCGTCCTCAACGTCTTCGCCAAGCCGGACCTCGCCATCCTGCTGTTCTCCTGCGCCATCCTGCTCACTGCGGTCGGCGAAAGCGCCTTCAAGGAGTTTCCGGGCGCCCGCCTGCTCGGACGGCTCGGCAACACCTCATATGCGATCTACATGCTGCACGATGCCATCCTCATTGCCGTGTTCAAGCCGTTGTGGATCTGGCTCGGACTGCGTCCCGATCAGTTCGGCCTCTTCGCCCTGGCGTGCTGTGCGGTCCTGACCATCGCCGCGGACCGCACCTACGCCTATTTCGAGAATCCGGCGCGGCGCTTCATCAACCGCTGGGCCGACATTGGTGCCACGTCCTCGCGCAAGCGGGCCGCAGCCGACACCCCCGTGCGCTTTGAAAACACCGAGCGGGCGGTCAACTGACGTCTGCCGGCGACATAAGGGCGTTCAGGCGACCTTGCCGCCGGCCTCCTGCACCGTGCGCATCGCGCTCTCGCCCAGTAGCGGTGCGATGTTGGCGCGGGACAGCTCCATGACATTCGGCAGCATCTGACGTACCTTCTCACCGACGGCTTCGTGCGCGCCAAGGAACTGCAGCACAAACTTCTCAAAACTGTCGTCGACCAGGAATTGGGCCGGCGACAGCAACAGCGATTCGCTGACGCCAAAGTGCGCAAACAGGCCCTGGAACTTGTCCTGATAGGTAATCGCTGCGACGGGCGTTCCCTGCCCCAGCGCCGCAATCGCCAGATGCATGCGGCCGGTGATCACGCCGTCGACCAGACCGACAACGGCCTTGATCTCGCCCGCCGACAGCGCCTGATCGACATGATGCACGTGATCGCCGAGCGTGGGCTTCAGGCGGTCAGCCAGCGGCCGTAGGCAATTGTCGTCGGCGATCTCGGGGCGGTAGTCGTGAGCGAGCAACAACCAGCTTGCATTGTGCTCGCGAGACAGCCGCTCCATGGCGCCCGCGGCGAGCTCTATCATTTGCCGCAGCTTGGCCGGCTCCGGCTTCCTGAACAACATCGGATGGATGTTGAAGACGAAGACCTTGCGACCCTGCTCGCGCTGTCGCGCGATCGTGGCAGCGATCTGCTTCACCGCGGCCGTATCCGCCCGCGGAGTCAGCATGAACGCCGCATCGGCAACCAGACGGGCGCGTTTCCGGGCAAAATCGTCGAAACGCTGGAGAGATATTGTATCGCGCAGATTCAGGACCACGCCCGGGTCCAGCAGCCGGAACACCTCGCGCAGCGCCTTCGCCGGCCGGGAGTTGAAACTGAAGCCGAGCACGCTGACCTTGGCGCCGAACGCAGCCATCAAGTCTGCAACGAGCAGCATGCGCGCGGCATCCACCGGCGAATAGTAGCCGTCGAGCACGTCGGCCCCCAGAACCAATCCGAAATCCGGCCTGGTGAGCGACAGCTCCTGCGCCACGGTCTCGTATGAGAACGGCTGTCGCCAGAGTTCGAGCGGCTTGAAACCCATCGCGCGCACGTCCGCACTGGCCGTTGGCGTCGCGGTGACGATGTAGATCTCGAGGTTCGGATAGGTCCGCTTCACCTCCCCGGTGGCCGCTTCGATCATCGCCTCATCGCCCCGCGACTGACGAACGCTCCAGGGATCGGAAGGCAGCACGACGAGCCGGCGCGGATCGTTGCGCGGCGCGACGTTGACGCCGACGTCTCTCCGGGCGATCTGCCACCTGCGCAGTTCGAGCAGATCGAGTGCCAACGGCGTATTCTTCGCGCTGTTGAGCCAGCCTCGGAGCTGCCTGCGTACGGGCACCGGGATCAATTGCTTCACGACGTCCTCCTCGTCTTCATCAGGCGGTCGCACCGCGCTTCACGACGAAATCAATCAGGGAAAGGAGCTGCTTCCGCCAGAACAGCAGAATGCCCGTCAAATAGGTCGCGCCAAAACAGGACGCCAGCAGTCCAATCCGCAAATAGGGATTCATGCCCGGCGTCGCCTCCCGGCACAGCACGACCGCGCCGTAAGCCAGAACGATGGCGCAAAGGCATCCCGCAATGGGGCGCAGAAACTGGCTCCAGCTCAAGCCCAACAGCCGGAGCGCCAGCGCAAACGTGACGGGGGTCACCACGAGCTGCGAGAATGCGAAGATCGTGGCCAGTTGACCAATGTCGCGCGAGGGAAGCAGGAACATTGCCGGCACGACCGTACAGAATTTGAGGATGTTGAGCAGAAAGACGTAGTTCGGCTTGCCCAGAGCGCCAAAATAGGCGCTGTTGACGAACTGCACCGTCTGGACCGCGCCAATCAGCATCAGCGGCCGCATCACCGCTTCGCTGCCACCCCACTTCGCACCGAACAGCAGCAGGGAGAACTCCGGCGCGATCGCCGCGAGGAGCACGAAGACCGGAGATCCGATCAGTGCGCCGAGACTGACGCTGCGCAAATAGGCGCCCGCGATGCGGTCCCGCTCGTGCGCGATTTTGGACAAGGCGCTCAGCGCCACGTCCATGACCGCCTGGGTGAGCAACTGCATCAGGATGATGTAGACCCTCGCGCCGACCGTGTAGATGCCGAGGGCGGCGACGCCATAGAGCGACAGGATGATCATGTCGATCGTCCGAACGATGGCGAAGTCCAGCAGCCTGTTCAGCATGACGTGGATGCTGTAGCCGGAGAGCTCGCGAAAGCTCTTCAGATCGTAGCCGCGCATCGGCAACCATCGCGGTTGGCTCCAGAGCCATAAGCCGCTGATCGCGCTCTGCACGACCACCTGGATCACGAGGCTGAGGGCGCCAAACCCTGCATAGGCACAGGCGATCCCCACGACGCCGGAGATGGCTGTCGCCACCATGGTCCTGACTGCGAGCACCCGAAAATCCATCTGGCGCTTGTAGAGCGCCTCCTGGAACAGGGTCGCGGTGCCGATCGGAAGCGAGAGACTGGCGGCCGTCAGCAGCGGCGCGAGCCCCTTCACGTCGAACCATTGCTCGATATGCGTCGCCAGCAATGCGATCAGAACGGCCAGGAGCACTGAGGCAGCAAACGAGCAGAAGAACGGCAGCGTCACATCGGCGGGCTCGAGCGTCCGCCGCTGGATCAATGCATCACCGAAGCCGAATTCCGCGATGGAGCTCAAAAGCAGCAGGATGAAGGCGACCAGCGCCGCAAGTCCGAAATCCGCGGGATCGAGCAGCCGCGCCAATACCAGGAACAGCACGAACGACAATGCGCGGCCGCCCCAATTCTGCGCGAGCGACCAAAACAGCGCCACCACGACCTGATGTTGCCTGCCTCGAGTGACGTTCATCAACAATTCGACCCAATTCCGATCCAGACGACGCGGCAATGATGATGACACGCCACCGCTTGTCGCCGCTCACAACGGCGACTGATTGCTCGCTACAATACGACGGAGTGATGGCAATCAGATGAGCGCCATCACGATTCCGATTTAGAGTGGAAGTGAGTTCAAATCGTGGACTACACTCCAATCGCTCTCTGCGATGTGATGCAAAATGGATGCCTTGATGAATTCGCCGGCCCCGCGTTCTCTCCGTAGCTCCAAACGCTTGCGCGTGGCGATTTACGCCCCGCATTTTGCGGAATATTCCTATCGGCTCGCTTCGGGATTGGCTCACCATTGCGACGTCAGGCTCGTGCTCAACCGCAAGGACGCCAACCAGCAATGGGAACTGGCCGACATCGCCGTGGCGGCTCCCTTCGAGACCCGGGTTCGCGATTTGAGCCTGCGCCGCGGTGGCGTGATTGGCATCCCGGCTTCTTTCCTCGACATAATTTCGTTTCGTCCGGACGTCGTTCATTGTCACGAAGTTCCGGAGATCTATACGTCCAAGCTGATTCAGTTCCTTCGCCCCCTCGGCATTCCCCTGGTGCTGACAGTTCACGATGCTATCCCGCATTCGGAAGGCGGCTCCGGCACCTCGCCGCGCGAGGACGCCTGGCGCGGGCACATGCGTGCCGCCGCGTCGATCGTCACGACGCATGGCGAGAGCTGTATTGCGGATTTTCGTCGCGCCTCGCCCGACTTCAAGGGCGGAACGGTCTCAAGCATGCACGGCGTGCTCATGGTTCCACCGGCCCGAGATGCGGTCACCGCGCCCGAAGCCGCTCGCATCCTGTTTTTTGGACGAATGTGGGCCTACAAGGGCCTCGACGTCTTCATCGACGCGATCGACATGTTGGCCAAGCGCGGTGTGGCGCATGAGGCAATCGTCGCCGGCCGCGGCCCCGAAATGACACGGCTCGGCGCGCGGATGGAAGCGATGCCGACGGTCAAGACCATCAACGCCTACATTTCGCCCGCGGACACCGGACAGCTGTTTCAATCCGCCACGGTGGTCGCCTTGCCCTACAAGGATGCGACACAGAGCGGTGTGCTTGCCTCCGCTTACGGCAATTCTCGTCCCGTCGTTGCCAGCGCCACCGGCGGCATTCCCGACGTCGTCACCGACGGAGTCAACGGGCTGCTGGTTCCTCCAGGGGATGCCACTGCATTGGCCGATGCACTCGAACGCGTGCTGACCTCCAAGCCGCTTGCCGCGACATTGACGGATGGCGCACGGCAAACCGCGGCCGGCATCCTGAACTGGGACCACATCGCCGAACAGCTGCTGGGGTCCTATCACAAGCTCGCAGGCCGTACCGTGAGCTGACCGCGACGGGCACGCGGTCGCTCAAACCGATTGCCCGACCTTCAGCGGTCGAAAGAACATGCCGCGGATCGCGCCGTCCAGCAGGCGCCTCAACCTGACCTCGATCAGCTCATAACTGATCGCGCTTGCAACCAATGACATCACCAGCCCAAGCACGATGAACGCGGCCCACAGCAGCCAGCGATCGACGCCGGCGGCGACCAGCTTCAGGCCGATCACCTGCAGGGGAAAGAGCACGAAGGGATGCACGAGATAGAGGCTGTAGCTGATCTTGCCGACATATTGCAGTGCCGGGGCACTCAGAGCCCTGCCCAGGCCCGACTCCGGAGCAAGCACCATGCCGAACAGCAGGAATCCGGGAAGGAGTCCCACGAACGGGTGAAACAGCACCAAGCTCGCATACAGGGCGGCTGCGCAGGCGAGGCCCGCGAGCAGGCCGACCCGTCCGGGAATGGAGATGCGAAACCCGGTGGCGCTGAACAGCATGCCGATGCAGAAGAACGCCGTGATCGGCCAGTGCATCAGGCAAGCCAGACCCAGCAGGATCAGGGGCGCCGCCAGCAGCTTGCCCCCGCCGCGCCACATCGAGAATGTCAGCGCAAACCAGATGTAGAACGCCCACTCGTAGGTCAGTGTCCAGGCGTTCTGCTGGGCAATGGGCAAGCCAAGCGCGTCCTGCACGAAGAAAAGATTGGCCGTGAAAATCCCGAGATAGCTGGTCAGATCGATGCCACGGAAGAACTTGTAGCCGACGATCGGACCTATCGCGAACAGCGCAAGATGCAGGACCACGAACACCGGCATGATGCGCAGGACGCGATCGAAGAAGAACCGCGGCAGCGAGCCGTGCCGCACCAGGCTCGCCGGGATCAGGAAGCCGCTGATCATGAAGAACAGCTCGACGCCGTGCCCGCCGACATTGATCGCCGATTGCAGCCAGAGCCAGAGCGGCGGCAGGAAGCCGGGATCCGGGATGTCGTACATGCCTCCCTTCGGCATGTCGTAGAAATGATCCATCAGCACGCTCAGCGCGGCAATCCCCCGAAGCCCCTGGACCGAGGGAACGAACGATCCGTCGTAGGCGGCGCCCGGCTGGTGCAGCGCGTTACTCACTCTGCAGCACCCTGGGTACTGAGGACGGGCTCAAGAACGACCTTTTTTCGCCGTGCTGATCGGAACCTTTGTCCGAAGGCGATGCTGGGCTTCTCGACGAATGTAAACGTCATCCAGCTGACGAGGATCGACAACGCCAGGATCAGGGTCATGAAGATCGACCATCCGAGCGGCCCGTCGCCGAACCAGACGAGGCGATGGATGAAGACGAGCACGAACGGCGACATCAGGTAGACCGAATAGCTGATCACGCCGACGAATGCCATCGGCCGCCACGCCATTCTCTCACCGAACACGGCAAAGCCGATGAAGACGAGCGCCGCACAGACATAGGCCGATGCGATCGAATAGCTGTAGAAGAAGTTCTCGTGGTACACGCCTCCGAACCGCCGGTCGGCCAGGGTGATGGCGAAGATCGCATACAGGAGCGTGCAGACCGCCACGTGGGACCATCGCAGCTTTCCGCCGATGACGGTGTCGCGGATGATCTTGCCCAGGAACATCGCCGACAGATTCAGCCCGACCTCCATCACCGAGGAAACCGCCCTGTTCTCCACCAGGAGCGCAGCGGTGGTTCCGACCAGCGCGGCCGCAACGACGATCGTCACCGCCGTGAAGCGCCGGTTCAGCAGCCCCATCGCAAACAGAATGGTGCATCCGACATAGAACAGCAGCTCGATCGCCAGCGTCCAATAGAACACCCAGAGGTTCGGGACGTTCACGAAGGTCTGCAACATCGTCACGTTCGCGGCGATCTGCCCGAGCGGATAGATCTTCGAATCCATCAGCTGCATCGTCACGAGCCCGACCACGAGCGAGGTCCAGTAGGCCGGGTAGAGCCGGAAGAAGCGGCTGATCGAAAAATCCCGCACGGGCGTGGCGCTGTCCGGGAAGCTGAACGGAATGACGAAGCCGCTGACGAAGAAGAACAACACCACGCCGAACCGGCCAAAGTTCATGTAGTAGCCGAACAAATCGTGGATGGGCCAGTAATAGGCGCCCGTCGGGTGCTTCTCGACGATCACCTCGAACACATGCTGGACCAGGACCGACAACACGGCAATGCCGCGCAGCGTGTCGATAAATGCGAGCCGTTTATGCATCGTTCGTTCTCACCTGCTTCCGCTCGCCGCCGGTATGTCCGGGCGGAAGCCTTCCAAAGACGGCATCGGCGGCCGCATGACGATCGGCACGGCGTCGCCCGCCCGTGCGGAGGCCGCGCGGCGCGAAAACACGTCGCTGAAGCTCAATGCGATGATCAGGAGGCCGGACGCCGGGCCGTAGTTCAACACCGTGATCGTGAACAGGTTGACGACGAAGATCAGCGTCAGCTTGTACACGTCGGTCGCGCCGAATGTCGCCCTGAACACCATCACCATGAACGCGACGAACGGCAGACCGAACATCAGGTAGGTCCCGATGTAGAAATTGTCGACGGGCACCCAGAAGTGCGCAAGCGGCGAGAACAGCTTCTGCGGATAGTTGAAGCAGCCAGCGCCGCAGCCCGTCACCAGACCGATCGGCATGAGCTGGTTCATGTAGACGAACGGCAACTGCCAGCTGTTGTTGATGCGATCGACGATGCTGAACAGGGTCGAGTGCGGGACGGCGGCGGTGCCGGAAGCGATCACGATCATGAAGAACGGAACGAAGATCGCGGCAAAGGACCATTGCGCGATGCCCCTGATTGCGGGAAAGCGCGACTTCTCCGGCAGCATACGCACGAACACGAGCAGGATCAGATAGAGCACGAGGACGATCATCGTCGTCTTGCTCGTGGTCAGCTTGATGACATAGACCGCGAGCGAGCCGAACAGAAGGCACCACGTCGTGCTCTTGCGAATCGAGGTGATCGCGAACGACACGAGAATGAAGAAGGCGGCCATGGTGTTGTCGGCCGCAAAACCCATGAGCCGCTGGTCGTCGCCGCCATAGGCCCACCACAGCCGGCCCGCCTCCCGAACCGCGCCAAAAGACTCATATTTATACCCGACCCAGGGCATGAGGTAGAACTTCGTCAGCAACACCCCGATGACCGAGAGGTAGAAGGTCACGGCGATGACCGACAGCAGCTTCTTGTACGAGCCGAGACTCGCATCACAGAAGCAGAAGCCGACGAACACCGGCAGCATCATCTTGAAGGACGAGATCGCTGCGTTTGCCGTTCCCATCATGAAATAGCCAAGCACGAGCGACAGCATGATCTGGACCAACACCAACAGGGCCAGGGTGCTGCGATTGCGCAGGATGCAATGCACGATGAACTGGATCAGACACGCAAGCGCGACCGCATCGGGCAGATACCAGAGCGCATCCATGTGATAGATGCTGGTGTAATAGCGGATCACGCCACCAAAGGCGTCGCGGACCAGATAGACCCCGAGCGCGATCGCCTCGATGCTGAGGCTGATCAGGATCAGTCGCGGCCGTTGCAGTGCGAGGATGCTCATGACCGACTCAGTTCGTCAGCCGCGCCGACGGCGCGGGGGATCGCGCGAAATCCCGACGGCTTCCGAGCACATTTCGCATGAACCTGCCGCCGGGAATTTCGATGTAGAGATAGGTGAAGTGCGAGACCGCTAGCACAGCAGCCAGTGAGACGACGAGATTCAGCGTGGCCGGCAGGCCTGCCCAGACCGAATCCAGCGCGGCGATCCGCCCCGCCCCCACTGCCCGCACGAAATATTCAGCGAGCAGCACCACGAGCGCGTGCACCATATAGATGGAGTAGGAACGTTTCCCGAGCCAGACCAGCGGCCCGGCCACCAGCATCCGCGGCACCAGCAGCGCATCCGGAAAGGCCAGCAAGCTGCCGAGGAAGATCGCGAACGTCACCGGCGCGAGGAAGGTCGCGGCAGGATTGGTCTCCGCCGCGGACACCAGAGCGATGCTGGCGATCATGGCGGCGAACTGCAGCACGCCCTGCACGGCAGGGCCCGGCTTGGCCGGCAGGCGATCGACGATCCTCACCGTCAGCACGCCCAGGAAGAAGCTCACGAAGCAGCGCAGGATGCCGAAGTCGGTCTGAAGCCCGAGGCTCCTCTTGTCGAGCACGAAGATGATGAAGACCAGACTGCTAATCGCAAGGGCTCCACAGAGGACGTAGAACCAGAGCAGGGAACGCATGCGCTGGGCCAGCAGCACGATCAGGCCAAACACCAGATATGTGTAGAACTCGACGCTGATGCTCCAGCTCGGCGCATTCCAGCTGAGATAATCGATGAACCCCATCGAATGCAGCAGCAGCACGTTGAGACCGAAGGAATAGGCATTGTTCACTTCGAACGCCGCCGGCGCGGCCACCACGACACCGGCCATGACCAGACCGATCCGCAGGAGGCGAAACAGAAGATTTGCCATCAGCATGACGATATGCAGCGGATAGACCCGCGCCAGGCGCCGCGCCATGAACTCACGCAGCGAGAAGCGCCCGAAGTCGCTCTCGACGTAGCTGAGCGACATGACGATCCCGCTGAGAACAAAGAACAAGTCGACCAGCAGCCAGGAGCTTCTGAAGAACGAGCAATTGATCCACGCATTGTGCGGGAACGCCGCGAGGAAAGTCGGCATCAGCAGGAGATGGTGAATCACCACCGACGTCGCGGCGATCCCCCGAATGCTATCGAGCGGCAGGACATGCGCCTTCTCACGATGAACCATCTCCGTCACATCAACATTCCGTAGCTATTGCACCGCAGCAGTGTGTATCAGGTCTTGCGCGTGTTCAATCTCTGCGATCGCGGACTCGCATTCGACGCATGAGGGTCGACGATAATTTCAACCCTCGCAGATCATTCGGACATGCGAGCGCCAAGTTCACGCCACTTTTTGCCTGAGATCGACATGCGTCGGCGCGCAAATCAATTCGGTCGTGATGATTGCGAGTATTTGCGTGCAAAGTGTGCGCGAAATTCGGCGCTGTTGCGATCAAGCCGACCGCGAAAGACGTTGATCTCTCCGCAAGCACGATGCCACATATCGCACCGATAATTTTTCGCAAGCGGGGAACAATGAGTCGCGTGACGACTTGTGTCGGTTTTGCGACGCATGCTCGCGGCCCTTCGACTTTCAACGCCTCTTATGTTTTCAGTTTGCAACATTCCTAGGCGCCAGCGTGCCGATCTCGCAGGCATTGCAGATCTTCATTTTTGCAACCGACCGAAACAGGCAATGCACGCGTTGTCTCACCGAGCACGCGCACGCAGCTTTTGCGTCGCACAAAAATTGACACAGTTGCCTGCCAAGTTTCACGTGTTCTCCTATTGCAACAGGGAGCAAGGGACACAGATGGGTTGCGGACTAACACGTCGTCTTGCGAGATCGCGATGGCTACCGATCATCTTGGCAGCTTCTGCCTTGATGGTGGCGAGCATCGATGCTTGCCGCGCCCAGTGTGTCGAATTTACGGATCGTGCCTCGCAGCTCCAACTCGACACGTTCGTAAAATCGCCCTCCTCGCTTCTGGAACAGCTGCGCAATGACAAGGAGAAGCTGAGATATCGGCTCGCCACCTTTATCGCCACGAACCCCTCGGTGTTGCCGTCCGTGCAGACCCTCATCTCGGCGTCGAGTTCAACCGACCGTTCAGCCATTGGCGCCGCGTTGAGGATCGCCGAAGGGCGGTGCACGTCGACGAAGCCGGACGCTGCGCGCAAGATCAGGGATTTCACGCAGCGGATCGGCGATCTCAACGTGCAAGCAGGCTATGCCGCCGCCGGCGAGGACGCCTCCGGCGCCCAGACCCAATCCCAAGACAAGGGCCGTGCGCAACCGCCCCGAGGCGGGGCGCTGCTCGACGGCGAGTGGAAGACCAAGCTGGCCAACCCGTTCAAGCCCGTCCCCCTTCCGAATTGATCAGCGATCGTCAAAAGGCAGCGAATTAACAAATGTATCAGCCTAGAGAACATTTTCCGTCGGGTCACAGATTCGGCATCGAATTCGGCGGAGCAGTCCTCAGCTTCGAACGCGTGGCCGATGTCCTGCGCCGGCAATGGCCGATCATCGCGGTGTGCACCGGCGCTTCGCTGGCGCTGGTGATCGTCTATCTGATCATGGCGCAACCCATGTACACGGCGAATGCCCGCATCATGATGGATACCCGTCAGGCGCAGGTGCTGGACAAGGACAGCAACGCCAACAGCGCCCTCATCGATACCGGATACGTCGACAGCCAGGTCGAGGTCATCAACTCGGACGACCTGATCCTCTCGGTGGTCCGTCGCCTGAAGCTGACGGACGATCCGGAGTTCAATGGCTCCAATCCGGGTTTACTTTCCATCGTCCTCGGCAAGTTCATGTCGTTGTTCGGCACCGGAGAACCGGCGTCGCAGGAGCGACTCGAGCATGCCGTGGTCGAGCAGGTTCAGAAGAACCTGAGGACGGAACGTGTCCTGACGACCTATGTCTTGTCGCTGAACTATCGCTCGCGAAGCCCTGACAAGGCCGCCAAGATCGTCAACGCCGTCGCCAGCGCCTACCTTGTCGGCGCCCTGGAAGCCAAATATCAGTCGACCAAGCGGGCGACCGAATGGCTTCAGCAGCGCAGCATCGAGCTGAGCGAGCAGGCAACCGCCAGCGACCGTGCCGTGCAGACCTTCAAGGCCGAAAACAACATCGTCGGAACCAGCCGCGGCCTGATGTCCGAACAGCAATTGTCGGACCTCAACACCCAGCTGGTTCAAGCGCGGGCGTCGACGGCCGAAGCCAAGGCCCGGCTCGACCGGATCACCGCGATTTCGGACCAGGACGTCGCACAATCGACGGTGACCGATGCTCTCAACAACTCGGTCATCACCCGCCTGCGCGCGCAATATCTGGACCTCCAGGCCCAGTATGCCGACTGGTCCCGGCGCTATGGCAAGCAACATCTTGCTGCGGTCAATCTGGCCAACAAGATGGAGGAGCTGCGCAAGAACATCGCCGACGAGCTGCATCGGATCGGCGACGCCTATCGCAGCGACTATGAGATCGCAAAGAGCCGAGAAGCCTCGCTCGAGAAGAACGTAAAGGAACTCGTCGCCCAGGCCGGCGATACCGGCCAGGCTGCAGTCAAGCTGCGCGATCTCGAAAGCGCCGCGGACACCTACCGCAACCTCTACAACAACTTCCTCGAGAAGCTGCAGAGCGCCACGCAGAACCAGAGCTTCCCGCTCAGCGAGGCGCGCCTCATCAGCACCGCCGCCAAGCCGGATCGCAAGAGCTCGCCGCGCACGGTGCTGGCGCTGGTGGGCGGCCTGGTGGGCGGCCTCTGCCTCGGCTTCGGCGCCGCCTTTGCCCGCGAACTGCTCAGCGACGTGTTGCGGACCCCTGGCGAGGTCGAGGACGAGCTCGGCGTGAAGTGCCTCGGGGTCCTGCCCGACATTCGTCCGCCGACGAAGACCGGCGCGTTGCTATCCACGTCCGGGAAGACCGGTCCACCCGATCTGTCCCGCTACGTCGTCGACCATCCATTCTCGCGATTTGCCGAGACGTTGCGCAATATCAAGGTGTCGATCGACGTTGCGCGCCTGACCCGCGAGATCAAGGTGATTGGCATCGTCTCGTCCCTTCCCAAGGAAGGAAAGACGACGGTGGCGGCCAACTTCGCCCAGTTGATCGCCCTCACCGGGCATCGCACGGTCCTGATCGACGGCGATCTGCACACGCGCTCGCTCACGCGGGAGCTCGCGCCGAACGCCAAGAGCGGACTGGTAGAGGCGCTCAGCGATCCGGCCAGCCTCGGCTACCATGTGCAGCGAAGCAAGGAAACAGGCCTGGATTTCCTGCCGTCCGTCGTGGCCTCCCGCATGGTCAATTCGGCAGACGTCATTGGATCGAAGGCGATGGCCGATCTGCTCAAGGTGCTGAAAGAGCACTATGAGTACATCGTGATCGATCTTGCCCCGGTGATGCCGGTGGCGGATTCAAAGGCCGTCAGCTTCCTGATCGATGCCATGGTCTATGTGATCGAGTGGGGGCAAACGACACGAAGCGCCCTTCAGGAGTCGGTTTCCGGGTCGGAAGTCCTGCAGAAGAAATTGCTCGGCGCCGTGCTCAACCGCGCCAACCCGAAGATGCTCAAGCGCATCGAGGCGTACAAGGGCAAGCACCACAACAGCTACTACGTCGAGCATGCCTAGGCGGAGGCGCGTCAGGCCGCGCCCAGCCGATTTCTAAAGACGACGGGCCCGCTGCCATTTGGCAGCGGGCCAATTTTTTTGCGTTCTTCGAAACTGTCGCCTGAAGAGCAGCGAGTGCGCCTTCGCACACGAACGGAGGATTGCGCCGAGCCCACCTCGGACTGCCGAGGCCTCCGTATTCGCCCGGAATCCACAACTTGCAGTTATTGCTCTAGCCAAAAGCAAGGATTGACGAAGGCTGCGATGGCTAGGACAGTGCGCCAATTGGCAACCATTCATCGGCAAGACGAGACAATCCGGTCCTCGATGCTTTAAAATGCTGAAACTTTGGGCATCTTTCTTTCTGGGTTCCCTGAGGCTAACCTCGGCTGATATTTGTCGTTCATTTCCGGCGGGCTCGGAATGCTGATCGTCCTGACGATTTTGACTATTTGGGTTCTGCTCAACATCCTGTTCGTGTTGATCGTGGTTCCTCCACGCAAGCCGCGTCCGCAGCCAATGGCGACGACGCTCTCACCCGCGCCCATCGACCCGAGTCAAAGGGAAATCGAGCAGGACGAACCCTTCTCGATCCGCCATGTCATCGTTTCCGTTGCGATGGGGGCTTTCTTCGTGCTGGTGCCGCCGTTGCTTGCCTTGCGCGACGCGATCATGCGGCTCTTCAGCAGGTCGTCGAGAGACGGAACCTGATCCCTTAAGCTGGCAGGTTCCGGACAGTGAAGAAATCAAACGACTAGTAAGCTTCCTGGAACATCACTGCGGACGCCGTCCGGGCCATAATCTTCAGGTCGAGCCAGATACTCCAGTTGCTAACGTACCAGACGTCATATTCGACCCGCTTCTCCATCAGATCGATCGTCGGCGTTTCCCCCCTGAAGCCGTTCACCTGGGCCCAGCCGGTCAGGCCCGGCTTCATGTGATGGCGGTAGACGTACTTGCTGATGATCTCGTCATAGTAATTGTCATGGGCCAGCGCGTGCGGACGCGGTCCAACCAGCGACATGTCCCCGCGCAGCACGTTCCAGAGCTGCGGCAGTTCGTCGATGCTCGTCA
Organism: Bradyrhizobium sp. TM102; assembly: GCF_009176685.1. Classification (NCBI taxonomy): domain Bacteria; kingdom Pseudomonadati; phylum Pseudomonadota; class Alphaproteobacteria; order Hyphomicrobiales; family Nitrobacteraceae; genus Bradyrhizobium; species Bradyrhizobium sp. TM102. The sequence continues at coordinate 6,448,415 of NZ_AP021855.1, forward strand.
TACGAAGGAAGCGCCCGATCTTGGTGACCCGAGCATCCCGCTTGGTCGCCTGGGCAATCGTTTCGCCGTTCTCGCAGACGGTCATGCTCCGGAACTTCCAGATCTCGAACGGCCTGCCATTGAAGCCGCGGCGCGACTGGCGGAATATGACGGCTCCCGGGGAATCCAGCTTGATCAGCACGGCAACGGTGAGCAGCAGCGGCGTCAAGATTACGAGCGCGAACAGGGCCACGCCGACGTCGAGACAGCGCTTTTGCAGCCGTTCGAGAATGGTGAGAGGCGGCCGCTGGATTTCGACCGCTACGGTTCCACTGACCGGCAGGAAGGGACGAGCCACCAGATCGGCGACCGGATCGTCCGGCAGCAGGCGTATCGGCTGGGGGACGGCGCGCAGATATGGCCCGAGCTTACGGAGCATCGGCAATTCGTTCCAGTCGATCGCAAGCAGGTATTCATCGACGTCGGCCGAGCGCGACTGACGGATCACGTCGCGAATCTGCCGCTCCCAATGGCCATCATCCCGGTCGTCGCCGAGCACGAAATGGCGCGTGACGTCGAAGCCATTCCGCCGCAGGTCCTTGAAGCGGCTGGAGGTGAAGTCGAGCGGCTTGAGGCTGAGCAGGATCACCTTGCGATCGACCAACCGGCTTCGCGCAAAGCTCGTGCCGAACACCGCCTGCCAGACGAAGCGCAGGCTGACCAAACCAAGTCCGCCGATCACGGCGAACACGATGACGGTGCCGCGGGACAGATTGTCGGTCGATTTCAGCAGGAACGCCGCAACAGCAAGGATCGTCAGCGACGTCAGCCAGATTAACACCGCCTTTCGAAGCTGCCAGACGATGTTGAGCAGCCGGTGCGTGGCATAGACGTCCCGGAAATAGGCGACTGCGACGAACACCACGCCGACAAACAACCCCGCTCCCACCGAAGCGCCGTCGGTGGGCGAAGCGACGGCGACGCCGTACAGCGAAGCCCCGGCGGCATAGCTCAACAAGATCAGCAGAAAGTCAGCCGCCATGACGACGATCTGAAATGGCCTCTGAAGAGCGCCACCTCGCGTCGACGACAGCGCGTGAGCGTTTTCAGAACCATAAGTTGCAACAGCCATTCGAACCTCTGCCTATCGAGAGTGTGCCTGACGCTCATCGTGATGCTGAAGACTCGTCACTGCCCCGCACGGAAAGTGTTGAGTGATCGCAGCGACATTGTGGCGTTGCACGCAAAACTTTTGCGGCGCAGGGATCATGCGTCGTGTTGAAATGCGCAGCGAAATTCGACGCGCTGAAAATGTCGTCACAGTGATGACATACGAGCGAACGCGTTGCCCTATTTTGAATCAAGTTCCACGTCCACCGCGATGCTTGGCCATCGCGCGAGCACCTCTTCGCTCATCTTTCAGGCGATGCAATCCTTCGACGAAGCACAATGAGTCATTTGCGAGAATTTCGATGATTTTCTATCTGGGCGTGCGATGCGAAATCGCGCCCAGGCATGCATCTTTGCTGCACGCTCGCCTTCAGCGATGCGATTCCCGCGGGCCGCGCCATTCGCGCTGCCGATCGCCGAACAAGGTCGGCAAAAAATGCCGCCCTTCTTTTGGCGTGATCGAGCCGGAGAACAAGGACGCTCCCTCACCGAATTCACGTCGTTCGTGTTGAATGGAAGCTCTCCGGTGCCGGCGACTTGGGGAAATTTTTCAACCACCCGATCGATTGAGCGCCATGATATCTCTCGCCCGACCACGCCCGCCTATTCCCAAACCGCAATTGCCGGAGGGAGTCCGCATCTATGCGATCTCGGACATTCACGGCTGCGCGCATCTGCTGCAGCCCATGTTGCGGGTGATCGACGCCGACGTCGCCTGCAGCCGACCGCGCTACGCGGTCGAGGTCTTCATGGGCGATTACATCGATCGCGGCCCGGATACGCGCTCCACCCTCGACGTCCTGATCGAACGGAGCCGCCGGGGCAACGCAGTCTTCCTCAAAGGGAATCACGAGGCATTTCTGGTGAGGGTGTTCGAAGATCCCTCATTATTCGAGGATTGGATTGCCGTCGGCGGGACCCAGACACTGATGTCCTACGGGCTTGCGCCGCCGGACCTGAAGCGCGACGAGCCGGCATCGATCATGCGCGATCTGATTCGGGCGATGCCCACCGAGCATCTGGAATTCCTCGACAATCTGCGGCTGAGCTTCAGTTGCGGGGACTTCTTCTTCGTTCACGCCGGCGTTCGCCCAGGCGTTCCGCTGGCCGAGCAGACGGAGCGCGATCTGCTCTGGATTCGCGAAGAGTTCCTGCGCAGCGAGGAGCAATTCGGCAAGTATATCGTGCATGGCCATACGCCGGTCCGTAGTGCCGAATTCATGGCGAACCGCGTCAACATCGACACCGGTGCCTATGCGACCGGTAACCTCACCCTGATGAGCATCCAGGGCAGCCGCATGCTCGCGGTATGACGTGGAGCCTTGGTTCGCGACGGCTCGCCTATCGGACCATGGGCATCGACCTCGAGCGGATCTAGTTGAGCAAGCGGGGCTTTTCCAGCCGCGCACGTGTTTCAGCCATCCAATCGTTCCAGGCTCGCTCGTGCTTGACGTAAAGCTCCAGCCAGCGCTCCCCATGTCTGTCCTGGCGGACACGGCGCGCCTCGACAAGCAAATCGGCGCCGGGGCGGGAGCTCGGATTATCCAGCGCTTCGAACTCGATCGTCTCCGAGATCGTCAGCCCGACAAGCACGCGTTGTCCGGCGCCATCGACGATGTAACGCCGCGGCGCATCCTTCTTGGGTTCGCTCATCTCGTCATGCCCCATTCGTACCAGTGAGATCCCGCCAGCGAATCGGACGTTGCCTAAAAGGCTCGTCGGGCGTGGCCGAACGTCGAGGTGGGAGTCGGTCCGGTCATTCGGCGCGAGGCGCCGCGGGATGAGCTCGCAGGGCTTCGTTGCACGCGCCAAGCGCGTAGCGCGTATCCCAAGGTGAGGCCAGCGCCGAAGATGAAAGCGGAGAGGAATGCAGAAGTCATAGGAGTCGCCCTAGATAGTCCGGGACTCATCAAGAGCGAGCAGTGTGTCGACATCATGGTTCTTGCCGACTTCGGGCGCCGAAAGATTGTTCATGCCTGACCTCTTACGTGCATGCGGCATAACTCGTGCATCAAACTCTGCGATCAAGATCGCTCTATTAGAGTCACTCTATATAGAGAGATGCCTTCGCGATCCTGTTCTGTCCAAAGGCTGCTGCCGTCGAACGGGACCTGGCACGCCTTCCCACGAACAGGAAATTTCGGGCCAACCGACCAATCCATGCCCTTGCAACCATTCGGGACCCGTCGCATTATTTCGCATCTCATATTACGAGGGATTCAATCCAATGACCGTCCGCGCTCTTATTCCATCCATTGCCCTGTCCGCTCTCGGCCTCGTTTTGACAGCATCCGTAGCGCCGGCCGCCGAGCTCGCGCTTGCGCCGGCACATCAGCGGGCGGCCTACGCCCAAACCGGGGTCGTGCTGTGGGATGACGTCTATCCGCCCGCGATCTACGGCCCGCAGCTTCGCTCCGTCGAGGAAGTCGCCGCCATGAAGGCGCAGGCGCGTCCAGTGTCCCAACGCTGGTGGGGCTATTGGTACGTTCGGTGAGCGCGGGAACGCTTGGCTAAGAGCCTCCTGAGAGGCCAGCCACCTTCGACCCAGCGACCTTCGACTATAGACCGCCGATCCACCGGATAGCCGGTGGCGGCGGTTTTTGCTTGGGCTCGCGCGGCGATTGCTTCGACGGTTTCACTCGGGTTGGAGCTCGTAAATCCCGGCGGCGACTGCCGGGACGACGGTTCCGGAGACAGACGGCGGGACTGGCGACGCCTGCTCCAAAGCGGGCTTGCTCTCAAGCCAACAGGAAGTTGCCGTTGTGCAGCGTGCCCGTGACATTTTGCAGGCTCACGTCCATATCGCTCGTTCCGTCGCCGTCGATATCGATCTGAAGATAGTCGTTACCCGGCCCGGAATTCTGCAGGTGAGCCGAAGCCTGGTTGGCACCGAGCAGCGCCGCATTCTCCACGTACTCGATGTGACCGCCAGCGACGCTAATGCCCGAGAACGTAAAGCTGTCATTATCGGCGTCGAAATTGTGAATGGTATCGGCAGCGCCGGCGGCGGAATCCGCGGTGCTGACGAAGCGGAAGTTGTCATGGCCCGCGCTGGCGAAGATCTCATCCGCACCCGCGCCGGCAGTGATCGTCGTGTTACCTGACGCATTGCCGATCGTGATCCTGTCGAAATTCGCGGCGGCATTGACGGTTTCGACGTTGGTCACCGTGATGTCGTAGACATTCGCGCTGAAGTTCAGAGTGTCGTTGCCGCCGCCGAGATTGATCACGTTCGCCGGGCTGCCCTGCAACGTCAGAATGTCGTCCGACGAGCTCCCGTTGAGCAGATTCACGTTCCACAGATTGTCGAACGAATTGCTGCCTGCGGCGAGATTCAGGACGTTGGTCCCTTCGCCGAGATTGACCGACACCCCGGACACTGTATTCAGAAGCGTGACCGTATCGTCCGACGGGTTGAGATTGCCGGTGAAATCACTGCCGTTGAGGTTTTCGACGCCACTGATGCTGACCGAATTCACTCCATTGGCGAGCGACACCAGATCGTTTCCACCGCCCATGTCGATGACGATGCCATCGACATTGTTCGTCAAGCTGAGTGAATTGTCGCCCGAATTTCCGTTGATGTGCTCGACGCCGGTCGCGGCGAATGCAGCGAAGTTTCCGTTGAGGGCGATCGTATCCTCGCCGCCGCCAAGGTCGATCGCGACGCCGTTGACCGCTGCGATCGCACCGGTGACAGTCAAGGTGTCGTCGCTCGCGGTGCCGTTCACGTGATTGACGTCGTAGATGTTCACGAACGAGTTCGCGCCGGCAGCGAGGTTCATCGTATTGTCGCCGTTGCCGAGGCTGATGTTCAGGCCCGTCACCGTCGTCGACAAGGTGAGTACGTCGTTGACGCCGGGCGTCGCACCGAAATCGGATCCGCCGACCCCCTCGACGCCGATCAGGCTAAGCGTGTTGGCGCCGCCCGCGAGATTGAGCTGATCATTGCCACCCCCGAGGTCGACGACCAGTCCGTTGGCGGTCGTCGTGAGGTTGACGAACTCGTCGTTGCCGCTGCCGACCAGGTTTTCGACACCCGAGAGATTGAGCGTGTAGCCGTTACCAAAGGTGCCGTTGAGCAGGACGGTATCCCCCGTCCCGGCTCCCAGATTGATCCCGTGTCCGAAGATATTGGCTCCGACGCGAAGATAATCGTCTCCGGCCGTTCCGATCACGGGTGCCGTGTTAGAGAACTGTTGCGTCGAGAGATCGATCGGACTCGCCAACGAGCCCGATGACAGCAACACGATGGCGTCGCTGAACTGCAGCACTTCGACATTGGTCAGACCGTCGGTGCCGTCACGGTTCACGACATTGTCCTGAACCTGGATGGTTCCAGCCGTCGTGACAGTGTATTGCGATTGCGTACCCGAGAAGATCACCATGTCGGTACCGGCGTCGCCGTCGATCGTATCGTTGCCGCCCTGGCCGGTGATGCCGTCGTTCCCGCCACCTGCGTTGATCGTGTCGCCACTGCCGCCGCCGAAGAAGAATTCGTTATTCGAGCTGCCGACCAGCGTGTCGGCCTGGTTCGAACCCTGGACGCTGTTGACGCCTCCCGTGATGAAGTCGGCGCCGGCCGCACCGCTCACAAGTCCCGTCGAAAGGTCGACGGAAACTCCGCCCCCGCTCGCCTGGGAATACGAGACCCGCGTATTGCCGTTACCGGTGATGGTATCGTTGCCGAGCAGGCCTTCGAACAGGTTGAAGGTACCGAACGATCCTGCCGAGGTGACGCCGGTGAAGCCTGTGGCATTGTAGGTGTCGTTCAGGTTGCTGCCGGTCGCACTGTTGACGCCTACATAGGTGTCAGTGCCGATTGAGCCGCCGCCGGTCGCAGTCCCCGCCTGCAGGTTGATGGTCACGGCATCGGTGGCGCTGGAATAGATGATCCGGGTGTTACCGTTGCCGGTGATCGTGTCGTTGCCGGCCAGGCCTTCGAACTGGTTGAAGTTGCCGTTGTTGCCGACGTTGTTGGTTGCACCGTTCTGGAAACCGACGGCGCCGAAATTCGTGGCCGTGAAGACGTCGTTGAAAGTGGTGCCCTGGGCGCCCTCGATCCCGCGGAACGTATCATTGCCGATCGAGCCGTCGCCGGTCGCGGTGCCCGCCGTGAAGTTGATCGTCACCGCGCCGGTGGAGAAGTAGATGTTGTTGTAGCTGATGATGTCGAAGCCGCCGCGGCCGTCGATGAAGTCGTCGCCGGCAAGGCCGGTGAACGTTTCCGTCGCCGTGGTGGTGTTGCTACCGCTGATGGTGTCGTTGAACATCGAGGCCATCACGGCGTTGACGCCGCTGAACGTATCGTTGCCCGTGGACAAGTCACCGCTTGCGGTACCTGCCAGCAGATCGACCGTCACCGCGCCGGTGGCGTTGGTGAATGCAACGCGCGTGTTGCCGTTACCGGTGATGCTGTCGTTGCCACCCATGCCGATGAATTCGTTGAACGTCCCGTTGGAACCGGCATTCTGGCTGCTTCCGGTGAAACCAGCGGCGTTGAAGACGTCCGCAGCGTTCGAGCCGCGCACGGACTCGACCGATCGCAGCGTGTCGGTGCCGACCGTCGCGGCGTCGCCCGTCACGGTTCCCAAGGCCAGTTGAACGTCGATCCCGCCCACCGCGGCCGGATCGAGCGCGTAGTCCGCCCGGTCGAAACCAGCCCGGCCGTCGATGAAGTCATCGCCGGCGCGGCCTTCGAACGTTTCCACGGTTCCTGGGCCATTGGCACTGCCGAGCAGTTGGTCGCCAGATCCAGAGCCGACAACACCCGCAAAGCCCGAACCCACCAAGGTATCGGTACCGACCGAGGCATCTCCCGCCGCCGAGTGGGCCGTCAGATCGACGGTCACGCTGCCCGTTGCATTGGCATACGAGATGCGTGTCAGGAGCGCACCCAGGCTGTTCATCGCTCCCGTGATGCTGTCGTTCCCTCCGCGGCCTTCGAACTCGTTGAAGCCCACATTGGTGCCGGCAATGCCGGTATCGCCTGCAAAGCCGGTCGCGTTGAACGTGTCGGCATAGTCGCTGCCCACGATCCCCTCGACGTTCGCCAGCGTGTCCGTGCCGACCCCCGGACCTGTCACGGAGCCTGCCGCGAGATTTGCGGTAATGCCGCCCGTTGCCGCGACATAGTCGGCGCGGTCGAAGCCGAGGCCGCCGTCGAGCAGATCATTGCCATCGAGGCCCTTGAGGCGATCGTTGCCGGCGAGGCCGCTCAGACTGTCGGCGTAGGCGGTGCCGATAAGCGTATTTGCACCGGCGTCGCCGGTGAGGTGCACGCCCTGCCCCAGGATGAAGTCGGCAGCCGTGAGGTTCGACAGCGTCACGTTCAGCAGGGTGAGGGTGTCGCCATTGCCGAAGTTGATGACCGTGTTCGGCCCCTGTTGGGTGGCAAGCGCCTGAATGTCGGCAAGGGTCGAGACTCCAGGGATCCCCGTGAGGTCGATCTTGTCGGCGTCCGCCTGCAGGAAGTCGCCGATGGTGTCCGCGCCGCCGCCGGCAGCGTAGACAAAGGTGTCTGCACCGATGCCGCCGTTCAGGCCGTCGTTGCCAACACCACCGCTGAGCAGATCGTTGCCGCCGTTGCCGAACAGCTGGTCGTTGCCACCAGAACCGGTGATCGTGTCGTTGAAGTTCGAGCCCGCAACGTTGGTCACCCCTCCCAAAATGGTGTCATGACCTACCGAACTATCGCCGTCCACAGTACCGTTTGCGAGGTTAACGGTCACGCCGCCGGTCGCGTTGGCGAACAGCAGCTGCGTGCTGCCGTTGCCGGTGATGAGGTCGTTGCCGGCAAGACCCTGGAAGGAATTGAAACCGATGAAGCCTGACGCGTCGTAAGTGTCGGCGAAATTGCCGCCATAAACGCTGTTGACGCCCGTGAAGGTGTCGTGCCCGACCGATACGTCACCCGTGATCGAGCCGGCGTTCAGGTTGACGGTGACGCCGCCGGTGGCATTCGTGTAGAGCAGCCGTGTGTTGCCGTTGCCGGTGATGGCATCATCGCCGCCGAGGCCCTCGAACTGGTTGAAGGTGCCGTTGTTGCCGATATTGAGCGCACCGGGCTGGCCATAGCCCGTCGCCACGTAGGTGTCGGCGTAGCCCGTGCCCTGAATGCCCTCGATCGAACGCAGCGTATCGGTCCCGATCGACCCGTCGCCGGTCGCCGTGCCTGCCGCCATGTCGATCGCGACGCCGCCCGTGACCGTGCTGAGGCTGTTGTAGATGGCAACGTCGAAGCCGCCGCGGCCGTCGATGTAGTCGTCGCCGCCAAGACCGGCGAAGTTGTTGTTGAAGCTGCTTCCGAGCAGCGTGTCGGCGAAGGTCGAGCCCTGCACCGCGTTGACGCCGGTGAAGGTGTCGGTGCCCTCGGTCGCACCTGTCGCGCTGCCGGCAACCGTGACGGCATTCGTGGTCCCGACGACGCTGGTCTCGAGGTCAACGCTGACGCTCGAGGCCGCGATCTGGTAGTTCAGGCGGGTGGAGCCGTTGCCGATGATGGTGTCGTTGCCGCCGGCGCCGGCGAAGTCGTTGAAGGTCCCGGAGGAACCGACATTGGTCGCCCCGGCCTGGCCGAAGCCGGTCGCGTCGAACGTGTCGTCGAAATTGGTGCCGCGCGCGGCCTCGACGCTGCGCAGCGTGTCGGTGCCGACCGTGGCGTCGCCGTTCACGGTGCCCGCGGCGAGGTGAACATAGATGCCGGACGTGGTCGTCGTGTCCGAATTGTAGGTGACCTGGTCGTAGCCGCCGCGGCCGTCGATATAGTCGTCGCCGCCGCGACCTTCATAGGTCTCGTAGGTGAAGGCCGCATTGTCGCTGCCGTAGAACGTGTCGTTGGAGGCCGAGCCCCAGATCGTCGAGACGTTGGAGAAGGTGTCGTGGCCCACCGAAGCGTCGCCATCCGCGGTCCCGGCCCCGATGTCGACGATGACCGCGCTGCTCGCGCTCAGATAGGACAGTCGCGTCACTGCCTGCCCCAGGGCGTTGAGATCGCCGATGACGCTATCGTTGCCGCCGCGCCCTTCAAACTCGCTCTGGCCGGCGGCTACGCCGGGCAGACCGGTCGATCCGGTGAATCCGGCCGCATTGAACGTGTCGGCATAATTGCTGCCGAGGATCCCCTCGACATTCGCCAGCGTATCTGTGCCGACGCCCGGGCCGGTCACGGAGCCGGCCGCAAGATTGGCGGTGATGGCTCCCGTTGCATCGCCGTAATCGGCGCGGTCGAAGCCCTGGCCGCCATCGAGCTGGTCGTTGCCGCCGAGGCCTTGCAGGACGTCGTTGCCGCCGAGGCCGCTCAAATTGTCGGCATAGACTGTGCCGACCAGCGTGTTCGGATTGGCGTCGCCGATCAGGTGAACGCCCGGCGCGAAGATGAAATCCGCAGCAGTCAGGTTCGATAGGGTCACGTTCTGCAGCGTCAGGCTGTCGCCATTGCCGAAATTGATGAACGTGTTCGGTCCCTGCTGCGAGGCGATCGCCTGCACGTCAGCGAGGTTGTAGATACCTGCGCCCGAAAGGTCGATCTTGTCGGCTTGCGCCTGCGAGAAGTCACCGATGAAATCGGCACCACCGCCGCTCACATACACGAAGGTGTCGGCGCCGCCGTTGCCGAGCAGATTGTCGGCGCCGCCGCCGCCCTTCAGCGTATCGTTGAAGCCCGATCCGGACACGCCGTTGACGCCACCGGTGATGGTGTCATGCCCAACCGAGGCATCCCCATTGACGGTGCCGCTGGCGAGATCGACAACAACGCCGCCGGTCGCGTTGGCGAACAGCAGCTGCGTGCTGCCGTTGCCGGTGATGAGGTCGTTGCCGGCAAGACCCTGGAAGGAATTGAAACCGATGAAGCCTGACGCGTCGTAAGTGTCGGCGAAATTGCCGCCATAAACGCTGTTGACGCCCGTGAAGGTGTCGTGCCCGACCGATACGTCACCCGTGATCGAGCCGGCGTTCAGGTTGACGGTGACGCCGCCGGTGGCATTCGTGTAGAGCAGCCGTGTGTTGCCGTTGCCGGTGATGGCATCATCGCCGCCGAGGCCCTCGAACTGGTTGAAGGTGCCGTTGTTGCCGATATTGAGCGCACCGGGCTGGCCATAGCCCGTCGCCACATAGGTGTCGGCGTAGCCCGTGCCCTGAATGCCCTCGATCGAACGCAGCGTATCGGTCCCGATCGACCCGTCGCCGGTCGCCGTGCCTGCCGCCATGTCGATCGCGACGCCGCCCGTGACCGTGCTGAGGCTGTTGTAGATGGCAACGTCGAAGCCGCCGCGGCCGTCGATGTAGTCGTCGCCGCCAAGACCGGCGAAGTTGTTGTTGAAGCTGCTTCCGAGCAGCGTGTCGGCGAAGGTCGAGCCCTGCACCGCGTTGACGCCGGTGAAGGTGTCGGTGCCCTCGGTCGCACCTGTCGCGCTGCCGGCAACCGTGACGGCATTCGTGGTCCCGACGACGCTGGTCTCGAGGTCAACGCTGACGCTCGAGGCCGCGATCTGGTAGTTCAGGCGGGTGGAGCCGTTGCCGATGATGGTGTCGTTGCCGCCGGCGCCGGCGAAGTCGTTGAAGGTCCCGGAGGAACCGACATTGGTCGCCCCGGCCTGGCCGAAGCCAGTCGCGTCGAACGTGTCGTCGAAATTGGTACCACGCGCGGCCTCGACGCTGCGCAGCGTGTCGGTGCCGACCGTGGCGTCGCCATTCACGATGCCCGCGGCAAGGTGAACATAGATGCCCGACGTGGTCGTCGTGTCCGAATTGTAGGTGACCTGGTCGTAGCCGCCGCGGCCGTCGATATAGTCGTCGCCGCCGCGCCCCTCATAGGTCTCGTAGGTGAAGGCCGCATTGTCGCTGCCGTAGAACGTGTCGTTGGAGGCCGAGCCCCAGATCGTCGAGACGTTGGAGAAGGTGTCGTGGCCTACCGAAGCGTCGCCATCCGCGGTCCCGGCCCCGATGTCGACGATGACCGCGCTGGTGGCGCTCAGATAGGACAATCGCGTCACCGCCTGCCCCAGGGCGTTGAGATCGCCGACGACGCTATCGTCGCCGCCGCGCCCTTCAAACTCGCTCTGGCCGGTGGCCACGCCGGGCAGACCGGTCGAGCCGGTAAACCCGGCCGCATTGAACGTATCGGCATAATCGCTGCCGACCACACCCTCGATGCCGATGAGCGTGTCTGTCCCGACGCCAGCTCCCGAGGCCGTGCCGGCAGCGAGGTTGACGGCGATGCCGCCGGTCGCATCGGTATAGATGGCGCGATCGAAGCCCGCACCGCCATCCAGAAGGTCGCTGCCGCCGAGGCCCTGGAGGCGGTCGTTGCCACCGAGACCGCTGATGGATTCGGCATTGGCGGTGCCGACGAGGTCGTTCGCGTTTCCGTCGCCGACGATCGGCGCGGCCGGCGCGCCGAACAGGAAATCGCTCGCCGTCAAGCTGCTCAGATTGACGTTCTGAAGCGTGAGGCCGTCACCCGAGCTGAAGGTAATGACCGTGTTGGGGCCGCTCTGCACAGCATGCGCTTGCAAGTCAGAGAGGCTGAAGATGCCGTAGACCCCGGTCAGATCGAGCTTGTCCTGGCCATGGACGAAGTCCTGGATGAAGTCGAAGCCGCCGCCGCTCGCATAGACAAAGGTGTCCACGCCGGCGCCGCCACTGAGGAAGTCGTTGCCGGCACGACCATCCAGGATGTCGTTGCCGACGTTGCCGGAGAGACTGTCGTTGCTGGCGCTGCCGATGATGGTGTCGTTGAAATTGGACCCCAGGACATTGAACACGCCGCCCGTGATGGTGTCGTGGCCGACCGAGCCGTCGCCGTCGGCGGTGCCCGCAGTGAGGTTGACGGTCACGCCGGCAGTGGCGTTGTTGTACTGAATCTGCGTCGCGCCGTTGCCGGTGATCTGGTCGTTGCCGCCCTGCCCCTGGAACGAGGTCCCGTTCGGACCAGAGAATCCCGTTGCGTCGAAGATGTCGGCAAAGTTGCTGCCCAGGGCGCTGTTGACGCCGGTGAACGTGTCGTGACCGGTCGAGCCGTCGCCGGTGGCGGTGCCGCCCGCGAGATTGATGGTCACCCCGCCGGTCGCGTTGGCGAAGATCAGGCGCGTGTTGCCGTTACCGGTGATGACGTCGTCACCGCTCAGCCCTTCGAACTGGTTGAAGGTCCCGTTGTTGCCGACATTCGCGCCGGCCACCCCGTAACCGGTCGCATCGTAGGTATCGTCGAAGTTGGTGCCCTGAATGCCCTCGATCGAACGAAGCGTATCCGTGCCGTTCGAGGCGTCTCCGGTGACGATGCCGGCCGCCATATTGACGGTGATGCTTCCCGTGATGAAGAAGATGTTGTTGTAGGACGAGACGTCGAAGCCGCCGCGGCCGTCGATATAGTCGTTGCCGGCGAGGCCGGTGAAGGTGTCGTTGGTCGCCCCGCCCAGCAGCGTGTCGTCAAACATCGAGGCCTGGACGGCGTTGACGCCGGTGAAATGATCGGTGCCGACGGATGAATCGCCGGTGGCGGTGCCGGTGACGAAGTCGACCTGGACTCCGGCCGTCGCGTTGTTGAAACCGAGCCGCGTGAAGCCGTTGCCGGTGATGGTGTCGTCGCCGCCATTGCCGGTGAACTCGTTGAACGTCCCGTTCGAGCCGGCGTTGACGCTGCCCGAGCCGAAACCGGTGGCATTGTAGGTATCGGCGAAGTTGGTGCCGCGGATCGCCTCGATCCCGCGCAACGTATCCGTGCCGACGGTCGCATCGCCGGTGACGGATCCGGCGGCGAGATTGACCGTAATTCCCGTCGTGGTGTTCGGATCGACGTTGTAGTCCACGCGGTCGTAGCCACCGCGGCCGTCAATGTAGTCGTTGCCCGCAAAGCCCGAATACACCTCTGCGGTGAACATCGGATTGTTGCTGCCCAGAATCGTGTCGTTATGCGCGGAGCCCCAGACGCCGTTGAAGCCGGACCCGACGAGGGTGTCGTGGCCCACCGATGCATCACCTTGGGCATAGCCGGCGACGAGATCCACCGTCACCGCGCCGGTGGCGCTGACATAGGAGACGCGCGTCAGCTCGGCGCCCTGGCTGTTGGTGTTGCTGATGATGGTGTCGTCGCCGCCTCCGCCTTCGAACTCGTTGTAGCCGACAGGGCTACCCGGGACATGTGCATCGCCGGTGAAGCCAGCCCCGTTGAATGTATCGGCAAAGTCGCTGCCGACGGCAGCTTCGATGTTGACGAGGGTGTCCGTCCCCACGCCGGCGCCGGACGCCGTTCCGGCCGCCAGATCGATCGTGACGCCGCCGGTCGCGTCGGTATAGACGGCGCGGTCGAAGCCCGGGCCACCGTCGAGGATATCGTCACCCGAACCGCCGCCGAGATAGTCCTTGCCAGCGCCGCCAAAGAGGATGTCGTTTCCGTCGCCACCGCTGATGCGATCGTTGCCGTCCTGGCCATCGATCAGATCGTTACCACCTCCGCCCGAAAGCACGTCATCGCCGAGCGAGCCCAACAAGGCGCTACCGACCGGGATCAGCACGGCATTCGCAACCTCAGTGTCGAGATTATCGACAAAACGGTCTGTGAGCTGATCAATCGATTGTTGATCCGAAAAATCGGTCGCGGCGAGTTGGTCGGCAGCCGCGCCTTGAGCGACTTGGCCGGCCTGCGCCAATTCAGTGACGTTCGTGGCAGCCTGAATGCTGTCGTTCGCGGCAGCAACGACCTCGATAACCGTCGCGGCGGCCGCCGCATCGACGCCGGAGGATGTGACGACGCTCTGAACCGTATCGGAAGATGCCAGATCGAAGACGGGCGCGCCGGGGCCGCTCAGAGACGCCGTAATAGCGCTTGCAATCGCTGTAATGACCGCGCCCGTCTCCACGCCGACGGCCGACACCTGGGCGACCGTGCTTTGGACCTGGATAGCCGCCGCAAGCACCGCCGTTGCCGTCGGATCGCCATTCACCGCAGCGGGCACCGGATCGTACGACAGCAGGTCAATGGGGTTGGCAGGATCAGAGGCGAGATCGACGTTGAACGCGGCCGCAATGGCGCTCATGGCCTGGTCCGCCGTCAGCGGGTGCTCATCGTTTGCCGTGCTGTCGACCAGTGCGGCGATCAGCGTCGTCAGCGGAGTGATGACGGTGGAGCCCTCCGGCGCCCTCAGCACGCCGGCGACCTGCAATCCCGTCGAGATATCGACGCCGCCGATACTCACGAGCGGACCGGAGCCGCCCGCCAACGTAAAACTGCCGTCAGCCCGTGTCGTCGTGTGCGCCTCGCCTGCGTCGAGTATTCCGTTGTTGTTGGCGTCAGCAAATACGGTTGCGCCGCCGATATAGCCGTCGATATCCAGCGCGTTGATCTCGTTGGCACCGGACGTCACGGTCAGCGCGAGCTCGGCCGAGCTCACCGCCTGATGAACGCCGTCGTCGGAGATGGCGGTGACCTGCAGGGTGAACGGATCCGCGCTGCCGACGGCATGGTTCGGGATCAGGACGACGTTCTGGATTGAGTCGCCCGTCACGAGCCAGGCGCCGTCCCCGATCGCTGCGCCGTTCTGTACCGTAAAGCTCGACGGCACCCCCTCGATCTTCACCGACAAGGTGCTGCCCAGATCGACCTTGTCGGCCGCTATGTGAAGCGTGATGTTTCCGTCGGCGGCGCCCGACGAGTCCTGTACGCTCAGATTCGGTGCGTCCTGCGCGCCATGGATATCGAAGCTGATATTCTTGGTCGTGCCGTCGACGGACGTGACCGTGAAAGTCTCCGTCTTGGTGTCATTGGCGCCGAGATACTGAATAGCGGCGTTGTCGACCGAATAGGTGTAGTGGCCGTCGGCCAGCAGCGTCACCGTGCCGAGGTTGCCTTGTGCCGTGATCTCGCTGGCCTGGAACGCGGCCTGGTTCTGGTCGGCATCGACGATGGACAGCTGCCCGGACGCTGTCAGTTGGCCGTCCTCGGTGACCTCGTGATCCCCGACATTGCCAATGGTCGCGCCGTCATTCTCGCCGTGGATCGTGAACGTGACGTCCTTGGAGGTGCCATCCTGAGAGGTGACCCGGAACGTATCGATCTTGGTTTCGCCGGCTCCGAGATATTGCGCGGCGTTGTTGGCGACAGCGTAGGTGTAGCCGCCGTTGGCCGAGAGGTTCAGCGTGCCGAGATTGCCCGGCCCTGTGAGCACGCCGGCCTGGAATGACGACTGGCCCGCATCCGGGTCGCTGACCGAGATGCTGCCCACCGCGGTCAGATTCCCGGCGTTGTTCGCCGCAAGGTCTTCCGTCACGTCCGCAATGGTGGGATCGCCGATCGTCGCCGCGTGATTGCCGCCGGCCGGGCCATGAACGGTGAAGCTGACCTGCTTGGTGGTGCCATCGACAGCGGTCACGGTGAAGGTGTCGACCTTGACGGCGCCGGCCGCCAGATTGTGCGCAGCACTTTCGGCCACGACGTAGACATAGCTGCCGTCGCCCGACAGCAGCAGGAAGCCCAGATTGCCGGCAGCGGAGCCAACGGCCGGCTTGAACGCCGCCTCGCCCTGATCAACATCCGTGATGCCGATGCTGCCGGACGCGGTGAGCACGAGCGCCGACGGATTGTCGTAGACGTCGTGAACCGTGGGTGTGCCAATCACCGCTGCGTCATTGACGCCCTTGATGACGAAAGAGACCTGCTTGGCCGTGCCGTCGAACGACTTGACGGTGAAGGTTTCGACCTTGGTGTCCCCCGCACCAAGATATTGCACGGCGCTGTTGGCGACCGAATAGCTGTAGGTGCCGTTGGCATTCAGCGTCAGTGCGCCCAGATTGCCCTGCCCCGTGATCACGCCGGCCTGGAACGTGGACTGGTTCTGGTCGGCATCCGAGATCGAGATCGTGCCTGACACCGACAGCGTCGGCGCGCTGGCGTCTTCGGTGACGGTGGTGAAGGCGGGCGCACCGACCACGGCGGCGTCGTTGGTGCCGTGAACCGTGAAGGAGACCTGCTTGGCCGTGCCGTCCAGCGCGCTGACCGTAAACGTCTCGACCCTGGTCTCGCCGGCGCCGAGATATTGAACGGCACTGTTGGCGATCGAATAGGTGTAGCTGCCGTCGGCCTTCAGGGACAGGGTGCCGAAATTGCCCAAGGCGGATACCACGGTGGTCTTGAACGCCGATTCGCCCTGATCGACGTCGGAGATCGCGATCGTTCCAGTGAGCTTCAGGGTCGGATTGCGGGAATCCTCGGTGACATCGGCAGCCGAGGGTGTGCCGATGATTGCGGCATCGTTGGCGCCCTGGATCGTGACGGTCGCCGTCGCCGTCGATGTCAGGCCGGCGCTGTTGGTTACGGTGTAGGTGAAGGTCTCGGTCGCGGACTGGCCGGCGCGCAGCGACTGGAACGCAGAACCCGGGGTATAGGCGATGTTGTGGCCGTCGGCGGCGATGCTGACCGTCCCCAAAATTCCCTGTGTATTGACGGAGGTGACGCGCAGCGTCCCGCCCGCGGGGTTGGTGTCATTGGCGAGCACGTTGATCGCGGTGACGCCGGCATCCTCGCCGATCGTGACCGCATCGGCATTGGCGACCGGTTTTTGCACGAGCGAAACCTGGAAGACGGCGTCGTTGTAGTCGGCGTCGCCCGGCGCGGTGTAGCTGCCGTTGGACCTGCGCGTCGCGGCGGTATCCTCCCAGGCGATGGTGCCGGTCGCGCCGTCGGCAGTGTCGCCGGCGAGCTTGGCTGCCGTCTGCTGGCTGCCCGTGACCGACGAGGCATAATCGACGCCGCCCGCGTTCTTGGAGGTCTCGGTAAACAACGCATTGGCGCCGGCGCCCGTGAGCAGATCGGGCTTGCCGGCAACGTAGATGACGTTGCCGTTGGCATCGACATCAGCGACCGCCCAGGTGCCGTCCGAAAGCTTGATGACCTTGATGGCGCCGGTGAGATCGTCGGCATCGTTGCGGCCCTGCGCCGCACCATCCGGAATGAGGAAGAACTGGATCTTGCCGAGATCGGCGGTGTTCACCGCGAAGTCGACATGGGAGACACCGGGGGTGAGGGCGCCAGCCCCTTGCGAATCCGCATTTGCAAACAGGATTCCGCCGAGCCCCGTTGAGCTGTTGTACCAACCAAAGGTGTTGCGAAAGGCCGCGGACTCCGAGACAAAACTGGCGCGCAAAATCGTCTGGTCGCTCATGGCGAGCCCCCCCTTTAACATTCTGATGCTCAAAGTTCGCCGTCAGCCCAACGGCGCGAGTTGGAAATGAAATGGTCTTGTTATGGTTGTATTGGGTATCGATTCGACGAGGCGTCGTTGCCTGACGGCGAACGGCGAAGTCCTGTCACGGAGCGAAGGACTTCTGATAATTGCAAATTGTTTCCATTGTTGCGTGACTGCGTCAAGGCAGCACAGCTGCTAACCTTAAGCGCGGCGTGAATTGAACAGCGCAGCCGAGAGAGCGTGTGTCCCGGCTTTGCGATTGCGCCCGAGTTCGGCAGACCATGGGGTCGAAGCTTTGCCGAACTGCAGCACAATACGGGATGGAATGAAGCGATCGCCTTGCCTCCCCGGCTGGCCTTGACCAGATCGCTTAAGCTGCCGAGAAAATGGATTGCGACCGTTGATAGCGCGGCTGAACAATTCGCGCCGCGCCTGGGGACACGTATTGCGACATTCTGACGCGCCCAAATATCCCTGCTGCAGCTCGATATCGGGAGCCGAAAGCCGACGCCGAAATCCGACTGACTCAAGCAAAGCAATGTCATCTCAATTCCTGGTGCAGCAAATATTCCTCGTCCATGGAATAGCGCCGGCACATCTGGACGCATGACCCGAATGGGTCATTCCGGTCCGGGCGCCGCCGCCTTCCGCAGCCATCCGCTAGACTTTCGTCAAGTGCGTTTTTTTCAGGAAAAACAGGCAAGGGGGCTTGCTTCGAGCCGCCTCCTCACGAAGCATCGCCGGTCGGGGAAACGCGTTGGAGGGCCTCAGATGTCGGGGACTTTCTGCCCGGCATGCAGCAAGAATGCATGCCGGGCTGCAACGAAATGCGCGGGGCTGGGCGAAGGGGACCGCGCTTGAAAGCCGACAAAATCGACGGTGCAGGACTGTCGAGGGTCCTCAATCGACTTGGCGAGGCCGCCGTGAATCCGGAAGCATGGCGCGACATCATGGATGACATCTGCAGGGCGGTGGGCGCGTCGGCGGCCATACTCCTTCAAAGTGACGTCAGGACTCCCGACGTTCCACGCACGGCATCGATCGCCGAGGCCACCGATCTCTACTTCAGGAACAACTGGCACTTAAGAGACCCGCGCGCCAAGGCTTTTCCGCGCATGATGGCGGGCGAGGTCGTGACCGACCTCGATATGATGACCCCGGAGCAGATTCGCGCCGATCCCATGTACAACGAGGTGCTGTTCCCGTTCGGATACCGGTGGTTCGCCGGCATCGGCTTCTGGGCCGACAGCGCAGCGTGGGCATTGACGATCCAGCGAACCGGCCACGAAGGCGCATTCGAGGCACCCGACAAGCAACTGCTTGCCCAATTGGCGCCGCGCCTGACCGAGACCGCCACGCTCGCGACGGTGATGGGAAGGGTCGCGCTCACCTCGATGACCGATGTGCTCGACCGGGTCCAACAGCCCGCATTGATCCTCAATCGGGAAGGAATGGTCCTGCGCACCAACACGGCAGCCGAAGCCGGATTCGACAACGAGATCCGCATCAGGGAGCGGCGCCTCGTTGTTCACGACAAGCAGGCGATGACAAGGCTCGATCAGCTGATCAGCATGATCCGATCGACGCCGGATGCCGCGGCCATGCCCGCCTCTCCGATCCTTGTCCGCCGGACGACAAAGCCACCGGTCGTGTTGCGGATCCTGCCGGTGGACGGCGCGGCGCGCTCCGTCTTCCTCGGCGCTCGCGCCATGCTGATCCTGTCCAACCTCATCCCGCGCGCCGCGCCGGACCCGGCGCTGATCGGCCAGGCCTTCGATCTCACGCCGGCGGAATCCCGGCTGGCCGCCCTGCTTGCAACCGGCACATCGCTCGCCAGCGCGTCCGAGCACCTGCGCATCTCGCGCGAAACCGCCCGCAACCACCTCAAGTCGATCTTCTCGAAGACGGGCGCGCACCGCCAGTCGGAGCTTGTCAGTCTGGTTTCGCAACTTGGTTGATTTGCATCGTCCAGCTCGGGGACCGGGACCGGGGTCCCCGAACCGCACGATTGCGCGCTGCGCACGATGGAGCGGGCGCTGACCATAACGAACGGGTCATTCCCTGCGAACAGGGAAATTTACAGGGAAAACGCCCACCGCAGGACCCGCCTTGGCAACGAGAGTTGGCGGGAACCACTTGAAAATCCGCAGAAATCCCGAGCGTCGCGGTCGCATCGGAACAGGGAATTTTTCGCTGGCAAACAGGGACTCTCCTGGCCGTGAGCACGGAAAAATATCCGGCGGACTTCAGTGGCGCGCCTGTCGGACACTGGCAACGCGGCTACAGTGACAAGGTGACCCCGATCATCGACCGGTTTTGCACGGTGCATGCCAAAGCTGACTTTCGGCTCCTGGCCTATGCTCAATCTGCCCGCTGCGGCTGCGTGCTGTGACCTTCGAAATGGCTCCGTACATCAGCAACACGGCGGAACGCCAGATGGCGACTGAACCGTACGATTCCCGTTGCTGAGACATTCGGCCTCTCGCTGCGAAGAAACGCGATCCTTCACCTCCTAGTGATCTCTCAGAGCGGCTTCGAGGTCTGCCGGAACTTTTCCGTGCCGATGCGTCAAAAGCCATATTCCGCCGATGGAATGGTCGCTGTTGCATTCCTGGCTGCAGGCTTCGGCGACGCCGCGATGACATCCGCCTTCGGCCGTACTAATCCGTCTGCGAGGCCAAACACCTGGTACACTCGGTGGGATTGCCTATCCACGAACCAGCAATTGATGACGGGATTCCGGCCGCCGGCCCATCCGAGCTCGCGCAGTCCTCGGCGGAACGCCTCCAAGGGGCGCCAGCCAACGGTGCCCCAGGCAGCCGGCGGGACGCGCACGCCTGCAGCCAGAGCAACAGTCGGCTGCAGCCGGGGCGTGATCTTGACCAAGTTCAGCAGCGTCGCTGCCACGATCATCATGAGGACTCCACCAACGCTGAGCGTGATCTGCATCGCAAGCCCTTCCGATATGTCGAGCAGCGCCAGGAGGCTAGCGAGCGTCAGCAGGACGCCGAGGCAGAAGATTGGCAACGAGTGCTTGCCACAGAGGATGGCGCCGCGCATCACCGCACTCGTCAATGCTTGCCGATTGGGCGGCGCGAACCATACCGCCACAACCGCTAGAGCCAAGAAATGCAATAGACGCAACGGATCGAGATTGGATTTGTCTAGCGGGTAAGCCAATTTGGTCAGCCCCTGCGGGATCAACGCTTCCAACGGCTTGATTCTCCAGCTCAATGCGATGACGAGGCTGAAGATCAGATAGAGAGCGGCGGGCACGAGCACCGTGCGAGACGTTAGCCAGGGGCGCACTCTTTCGCCCTCGATTATCATCCACGCACCAAGAACCGCCAATAGCTGCCAGGCCAGTGGATTGAAAGCCCAATGGCCGCTCGGCCACGCCGGCATGGACCAGCCGAACATTTGCACCAGCGCATAAAGCGCCAGCGAGGCGCCAAGCGTCACGTTCGGCATTCGGAGCAGCAACCACAGCAACGGCGCGAAAAAGAGGTGGAGAAGCACGAAGTTCGGCAATACGTCGGTATTGACCGGACGGTATTGCAGAATCGCTGCGTGGGCGAGCGCCGAGCCCGGCTGATCCAACAGAATGCGCGTATTGCTCTCATCAGCAAGACGGTCCCCGCCTGCGAGGTGAACCAAGATGGCGCAGGCGAGCGTCAGCAGCAGAAATGCGACATAGATGTCCCAACTTCGCCGCAGGGTCCGGCGGATCACGCTGGTCCACCCCTCGCAACTCCGTACTTTGCCGTAGGCTAGCGCGCAGGTGACTCCCGAGACGAACATGAACACTTCCGCGGCATCGCTGAAGCCGTAGTTCCGTAGCGTCAGCCAACTTCCAATGTTATTGGGGACATGATCAAGAAAGATGCACCAGAGCGCGATGCCGCGGCAGGCATCAATGCGAGGGTCGCGGCTGTTGACTTTGAGCTCCGGCGGAGCGCCCGCAAATAGCTTCGGGGATGCGGTCCGATCCTGCATTGGCTTGCCTCGTCCAGGGTACGCGCAGGCTTCGAGAGGAACGATCGAGAGGAACTGAATGTAACAAAAAGCACGCTGCGGGATTCTGACAGCGACGCAGTCCAGAATTGCTTCACACCGACCCGGCCACAACAGCAACTGCGACAATGACGATATGGCCGGGCTGCGCAAAACCCTCTGGTGGAATGGCTGACTGTCGTCATCATCGTGCAAGCGCCGCAGCCTGTAAATCGGCCGGAGGTCGGTACAGAGAGGTGCCTAGGTCCTATGACCAAGGTACCGTCCGTCCTGCCGTCCGTTTGACCTTGGTCAGACATATGATGAGCAATTCATCGCTCGCATTAGAAGGGGCCCGCGAGCTGCGCGCTTCACGTAGTCCGCTCCCTTCTTACCTGACGGCGAACCGCCGGCCGGAGCCGAGATAGAAGATGGACGATTTCGAAGGTGGGTATATGATTTCCTATTGATCTCCGGGCGGCCAGAAGACGGAGACCTTTTCTATGAAGGTGCTTGTTGTTGACGATCACACATTGATTCGGGCCGCGCTGCACGCTGTCCTGAAGCAACTAAAGCGAGAAGCCGTTATATTCGAAGCTTCGAGCGGCCGAGAGGCCATGCACATCGTCGAGGAGCATCCCGACATCAGCCTCATTCTGCTTGATATCAATTTGCCTGATCGCGACGGCTTCTCCGTCCTTTGCGAACTGCGCGATCGCTATGCGAGGACTGCCGTCGTCATTCTCTCGTCCTCCGATGATCAAGACACAGTCAGGCGCGCCTTCAAATTCGGCGCGCTGGGTTTCATTCCGAAAACCACGGAACGCGAGGTGATGCTCAAGGCTATTGAATTGGTGTTCTCCGGCGGAGTTTACATCCCGTTGGAGATACTGGAGAAGACAGCGGGCCCACGGCATGCAAACAAGCCAATGGCGCCCGACTCGCTCAAGGGGCTCGGGTTGACCGATCGGCAGATTGAAGTACTTGCGCTCCTGATGAAGGGGAAGAGCAATAAGGTCATTGCCAGGATGCTCAATATGGCAGTGCCTACGGTGAAGAATCACATCACGGTCGTTCTCAAGGCGCTCGGCGTAGCGACGCGCACCGAGGCCATCATAAAGGTCGGAAAAATGGGCTGGGAGTGGCCGAAATCTGGATCATGAAACTGCCCCAGCGTCTCTCCCACCATCGTGATCCCTAAACAGCTTGTGCATGACAGCGCGGAGCTGCATTGGGTCGACAGGCTTATGCAGCAAAACGTATCCTCTATCCTTGGCGTCCCGCAGTGGTTCAGCTGCCGTATCGCCGCTGATGAGAATGGCAGGAATTGACGAGCCAAACGCCGCATTGATTTGTTCAATTGCCCTGATTCCGGTCTTCCCGCGTGCGAGATGATAGTCCGAGATTATGAGGTCGGGGCGTTGTTCGCGCTCAGCAAGTCGAACCAGTGCGGCTTCGTCGGATCCGGCGGCAAGAACCGAACATCCCCATTTGCTGAGCAATCCGCCCGTTCCCTCCTGCACGATGGGAGTATCGGCAATAACAAGAATTGCCTTGCCGTCGACTGCAAAAGCGCCGGGGTGTGGTAAGTCGGCGGGCGCTGCGGCTCTGACGCATTCGTCGACCTTCGGAACCAGAATCGTGAATCGCGAACCGCGACCCACAGTCGAAGCGAGCTCAATGGGATGGTTGAGAAGCAAGCGAAGCCTGTCGACAATGGCAAGGCCGAGCCCCAGGCCGCCGGACCGGTTCTGCTCCGGAGCAGGAACTTGAAAAAACTCGCCAAAGATATTCTGCTTCTGATCCTCGGGAATGCCGGGACCGGTATCGTATACTTCGATGCGCAGCATTTCACCGCGCCGACGGCATCCGACCAGGATCCCGCCCTTTAACGTATAGCGCACAGCATTGGATACCAGATTCAGCAATATGCGTTCGAGCAGCATGGCGTCGCTCCGTACCCAGGCGTCACTTGGCCTGACCCGTAAGCGCACGCCTTTTTCTCGCGTCGCCTGATCAAACGCCGTCTCGCTTTTTTGCAACAGGCGTCCGATCGGGAATTCGGTAATGTAAGGGATGAGCATCCCGGCATCGAGTCTCGAAATGTCCAGCAGCGAATTGAACATTTCATCCATTTCCTTGCGCGTTGCGTCGACCCGCTCGATCGTCTTTGCCCTCTCCCCCGGTTCGAGCGGCGTGCGCAGCTGGGCAACAAACAGCCCTAATGCATGTAACGGTTGCCGCAAATCATGGCTTGCCATGGCAAAAAAGCGTGACTTTGCGGCACTGGCGAGCTCCAGCTCTTGCGTTCGCTCTGCGACCTTCTGCTCGAGTTCGACGCGCGCGCGGCGCAGACGCTCCTCCGCTTTCTTGCGCACCTCGACATCGGCGCTCAGCAACAAGCTTGGAACGGTAATGCTGATCAAGAACATCAACACCAGCAGGAACGATGCGTTAAGGTCCGTAGTTGCGAACGGGCCGCCGCCCGTGAGCGTGCCCCAGATCGTGATGCCCGCAAGCATCAGGGCGACCGTCGCGGTATCGCGTGGACCGCGGCGCAGCGCCGCCCACAACATCGGCAAGATCGCCAGAAAACCCAGTGGATCTCGGCCGGGCGTTTGCTCAATCAAAGGGCTGAAAGCAATGAGTCCAACAACCGCCGCTGTCGTGAGGACGCCAACCGTCTCCTGAAGCGCATGGCGTTCGAAGTCATGATCGCGGCTTGATGCCCAAAGCACGATAACGGGAGTAATGACCAGTGCGCCTGTCACGTCTCCCAGCCACCAGGTGATCCACGCGTCCGCGAAACTTTTCTGTTCGATGTACCCGAAGATTGTCAGACTGGTCAGTCCAATGCTGGCGCTGATCGGCGTCGCGATGACGACGCAGATCACCGCAAACTTTGCGACAGAATCGGGGGTTGAAAACGTGTTACATCCGCTCGACCACCGATTAATGAGGTAAGCGCCTACAATCGCTTCAAGAGCGTTGCCGGCCGCAATCGCGATTGCGGTAGCAACCGAGCCCGCCGTCGTCGCATTTGCAATCAACGCTGCCGCAAAAATTGCTGGCCAGGTCCGATATCCCCCCAACAGCACCGCCGCCAGCGCGACACCTGTCGGCGGCCAAATTGGCGTTGAACTGGGATGAATGGACGCGAGAGCAAGCCCACCTTTGGCCAAGACGAGATAGATGGCGCCGATTGCGACCAGACAACCGACGTAGCTGACAACTCGGCTAGAATTTGTCTCGGGAGCTAATGATCGAGGATTGGACATCGTCCACGTCCTGGACTAGGCAAATGCTTCGTCTATCGAAACTGACTTTTGATCTCTGGATCTAACATCGCTAGATGGATACTGGCAGATGCACTCAGGTCCAATTGATCACAGCAGTTTGCTGGCGGACTAAGAGACGGCACGTGATCGAGCTGGCCGACTTGCTGTTCAATCCCCGCCGATTGCGTTAGAACCAGTGGGACGAACAGGGCACCGTTGCACCCCGAGGAATTCGCGCCATCTCGTGTTCACCCCGAGCTTTTGGGGGATGCATCGTACGACGAAGATAGGCGCTCCGAAAGCCGGATCTGGACCTGGACCAGGTCGCTGTGCGCGACAAAGGCCTATCTCTCGTTGGAGTCTCGGGACTGAACCACTTGCACGATAGCTTGCTGCGACGTGACGAGGAAGCGGAAGCTTCGCAGAAGCATCTCCATGACCGATGAGGCGACGAGTCCGTTGCGTGGGCCGTGGCGTTTGCGATGGGCGGTGCAAATCGGCCTTGATCGAACAACCGTAAAGAAGCCTGTGATCGAGTGACATCGTTCGACGACTTGCGCGGCGGTCATCAAGTTTGAAGCGCTGCGTCCTTTGTTCGCTATCGCTGACAAAACGGCGCACTCACTTCACCGCATTCAAGCATCTTTGAAAAAGCAGCACTGGCGTGCTCACGCCGCCAGCGGGCGGCAATTAATCACTTGCGTGGGCATCCGAAGACGAATGCGCCGTACTACACGGCCTTCGTCCGGATTGATCAAAGCGAATTGGCGGGCATACCGAAGATTCGCCGGTGTCCCGGCATGCCGGCGATCGTCTTGCTCGCGACCGCTCACCGGGCCGCGTTCGAGTCCACCGTCGGCCGCTCGCATGTCATTCGATCAATCATTCCGACACAAATGACGTGTGAAACGCTTGATAGCCTCTTGCTCTTAAGCGCCAGCCGCACGTTTCGGCGCGCAGTGAGATTACGCCGCTGTAATAGCGACATACCGGCTCGGTCAAGGGATGGCGTGAGAAATCGGATTACTCCTGAGAATATGAAGTCTCGAGATTTCATCGATTTTGGCGTAGGCCGCTCTACAGCCCAAAGCCTCGGCCAATCTCCCGCATCAGCCTGAGCGCGGCGTCAGTATGGCGGCCAATAGAACAGCGCGCGATCAAGCTGCGAAAAGATGCCCATTCCAAATAGCGCGATAGCAACGCCTCTAAGCATGGTTGGGGAAAGCCGGCCAATAGAACGCAGTTGATGGTTCGCCACCGTTGAAGGCCATTGCTGCACATGAGGAGGAATTCCGCTCGATGGGGCCCGATATCGCCGAGCAAGAAAAGAAGCAATGATGTAACGTCTCGACTGGCCCAAAGGCGACGATCGCGATGGCGTCCCGCCGATCAGCAGCCAAGGCCACACCGGAGCTGGTGGCCCACGCGGACGGATCCACGCGAATGACCCATAGGTAGCCGCCACGCGTGATCAGGCGCACGCGGTCGCCATCGCGCTCCAGTCGGAGCCGATAACCGTCGTATTTTACTTCGTGGAGCCAATCGGGGCCGACCGGGACCGCAATGCCCTTCGTCGGCAGGCAAAACTCAAATGAACGCATGCGGGAAGAATAGGCATTCTCGGCTGATTTGCGAGAGGCGGCCCGAGGGCAAGTTCGCAATCAAGTTCATGGCTTGGGCGGCATGGGAGCGATGTCGGTACCACCGCTGTCGGCAATAACTTGCTCCACTGCCGATGCGAGCACATCAAGGTTAGGAGAGGCGCTGCATCCGGTCCATGAATCGATCAAGACGCTGCGCAAGCTGCGCCAGACGCTCGGGCCGGACGTGTTTGCGGCGCAGTACCAGCAGGCGCCGGTGCCGGCCGGCGGCGCCATGATCAAGCGCGATTGGCTGCGATATTACGACGAAGCCCCCTCAAGAGATGTGCTGGGCTGCCGCGTCATCCAGAGTTGGGATACGGCCGCCAAAAATGGCGCGCAGAACGACTGGTCTGTCTGTACGACGTGGCTGGTCATTGACGGGAATTACTACCTGCTCGACCTTGTGCGCGGTCGGTTCGAATATCCCGCCCTCCGCGACACCGCACTCCAGCTCGCCAAGCGCTTCAAGCCGCACGAGATCCTGGTCGAAGAGGCCTCGACCGGAATTGCCCTGGCGCAGGAACTCCGAGACCAGGGCGACTGCTTCGTCAACCCTATCAAAATCAATCATGATAAGGTTGGTCGGCTCTACGTCCAGCAGAGCAAATTTGCCGCCGGACGCGTACTGTTTCCGAGAAATGCGTCGTTCCTGGCCGAGCTCGAGATGGAGCTACTGACCTTTCCGCAGGGCCGCCACGACGACCAGGTCGACAGCATCAGCCAGGCGCTGGCCTACGAGGACAACGGCTACGATTACACGCTGAGTTGGGTCTGATGAGGCCGCGAGCTTCTCCATCACCCTCATGCAGCCCGAGCCGCAGGTGGTCGAGCCGAGTTCGCGACGGGTCCAGACGTGAACATCAAAACGATCGTCGGGGGCGCTCAGCGCCCCCTTCGGCGAAGGGCGTCGACGTGGTGGCATTTGTCGCGGTCGCCAGGCGCTCGGCGGTGAAGCCGTGAAGCTGTTAGTGGAATAGTTATGGGTACCAGGGCGCAGTTCGGGCCCCAAGCAGCCCCACGCGCTAAGCTCCGCCAGACTTACGTGGCCCTGAGGAGCTTCGCCGCAGCTGTGGACCAATGCAGTCAATTTCCCGAACGAAGCCAAGTGCGCGCGCGTCAACCTTCCGTGGTGCCTAGCGAGCGAAGCGCCCGCCGCTGTTGCGCCAAAGCGTACCGCTCATAGCGCTCAAGCGCTTTGAGGCGTTTGAGGCCTGCCGGAATGGGGTCGGCCAAAAGCCCGGCCAACATGTCCTGCCGCAAACGGCGGAGCCGCAGCAGCGCGAGCTTGGACCGCGCCAGCGCCAGCGCCGAGGCCGGGGTGACCCCATGCCCGAGCCCAGAAGCAATCGCGACTGCAAAATTCGCGGTCTCCGCCGGATCGCCGATCGCGCTCCGCGCCAAGCCATGGCGCAGCGCATTTTGGCTGGACCTTGTCTTTCCACCCGCCGATTTCGGTCCGGTGCTGCGTGTGGCATTGCGGCGATTGGCTTCGATTTGTCGAACTGACGCCATGTCCCAGGTCCTCGGTTTTGGCTGATCATAGCCATTGGAAAGATCGCTCCAACGCATTGAAAAATAAAGGGTTTTCAGGCCCAAAGAACAGCAAATTCGCTGCAGAAAGGACTGGCATTCCCGCGCAAAAGGAGCGTTAATCACAAGACCGGCCGGGGGCTCTTGGCCCCGGTCTCTCCCCTCGCAGTGGCGGGGCTTTTGGTGGTGCGGCGGCAAGCCGCGTAACCCAGGAGAGACCGGTGACCACGATTGCAACCGACGGCGCCGCGGCGCCCCGTTCCGTCATCACATTCAACCGCCACGACCGCCGCGCCTTCATCGGCGGCTCGGACGCCCGCATCATCATGGGCGATGATCAGGACGAACTGCTGCGCCTGTGGCAGGAAAAACGCGGCGAGAGCGCGCCGCAAGATTTGTCCCGCAACCTGATCGTTCAGCTTGGCATCGCCACCGAAGACCTCAACCGCAGCTGGTACCAGGACGCCACGGGTCACACGATCACCGACGTCCAGAAGCGGGTGCGGCACCCCGTCCATACCTGGATGGCGGCCACGCTGGACGGCATCGTCGCGCCGACCGGCGCGGTGTTCGAGGCCAAGTTCATGCTGCCCTGGGCTTTTACCGAGGAGGCGGCGGCCGACAAGCACATGGCGCAGCTGCAACACAACATGTGGGTGGTCGCGGCGCGCGCGGCCGTGCTCTCGATCATCACCGGCGGCGGCAAATGGGTCGAGATCACCGTCCATGCCGACCCGCTCTACCAGCATCTGCTGCTGACCGCGGAAAAGAAGTTCTGGCGCTGCGTGCAGAGCGGCGAGCCCCCGCTGCTGTTTGGCATCGACACCCCGCGGCCGCGGCTCGCCGCCGTCAAGGTGGTCGACATGACTGCCTCCAATCTCTGGGCCGCATGCGCGGCGACCTATTTGCGCACCCGCGAGGCCCATGGCGAGCACGAACTGGCCAAGAGCGAGCTCAAGAAGCTGCTGCCTGAGGATGCGAAGGAAGCGTTCGGCCACGGCATTCGCGCCAAGCGCTCCGGGGCCATCAGCTTTGATCCGGTTGAGATGGAGGCCGTCCATGCACCAGGCCAGTGAGCATATCGGGGCGATCGCGGCGGCGCTGGCCCGCGCCCAAGCCGAACTGACCAACCCGGAAAAGACCCTGACCGCTCAGATCCGCTCGCCGTTCCTGCGCGATGACGACCGCACCTTTCGCTACGCCTCGCTGGCGAGCGGCCTCGACATCGTGCGCAAGACGCTGAGCCAGCAGGAGATCGCCGCCATCCAGACCACCCGGGTCGAGGCAACCTCCGGCCACATCCATCTCACCACCCTGCTCGCCCATTCCTCCGGCGAATGGATCTCCTCGGACTGGCCGGTCTGCGCCGCACGGGACATCGAGGCCCCGCATCGGATGGGCGCGGCGCTCACCTACGCGCGACGCTACGCCCTGTTCGCGCTGGTCGGGATTGCCGGCGAGGATGATCTAGACGCCCCGGATACGGCCGCGGGTTCCCCCGCACCACCTAACCTCAAGGCCTCGCCCGGCAAGGGCGCTCTCAACCGTGCCCCGGTGCTGCGGCCGGGGGAGTCCGCCGCACTCCGGGAGCAGCTGTTGCGCCAGCTCGAAGCGCTGCCCGCCAGCACCGATCTGCTCAGCTGGGCCATGGCGAGCCTCCCGCTCAAGAACAGCCTGCAGGAGCCGGATGCCCGGCGCGTCGAGGCAGCTTATCAGGCCAAGCTTGAGGACGCTGGCCGTGCTCAGGCGGAGCAGGCGGCCGACTTGGCTGGCATGCCAAACCTGCCCGCAGCGCCTGCTGCTGACGCCGAGGCCGCGCTGCAACCCGCGCTCCCCGAGGCCGGGCTCGCCTATCCCAAGGAGCCGCCGCGCAAACGCAGCAAGGCGCACCTGTTGTTTGTTAGGGGGCAGCCCTGCCTGGCGTGCCGGCAAACCCCGTGCGATGCGCATCATCTGAAATTCGCTCAAGCCCGGGCGCTCGGCCGTAAGGTCAGCGATGAGTTCACTGTCCCCCTGTGCCGCGCGCATCACCAGGAGCTGCATCAGCACGGCAACGAACGGGCGTGGTGGGCGAACCTGCAGATCGCGCCGTTGCCGGTGGCACAGGAGCTGTGGGCGGCGAGCCCCGTCCACGATCCTGCCAACGTCGCCGCCGCGCCTGTGGCTATCAGCTTTGGGTCGGAGGCCGCCCGATGAACGGCCTGTTCCCAACCGGGCGCGCGCTAGCCATAACGGCGTTGCCGGCCGAGTTTGAGTCGTTGGCGCCCCCGCCCCTGCTGCTGCCGGGCGAACAGCTCGAACACTACCAGGCGCTCCGGCAGGCGATCTTTGCCGACCTCGCGCCGCGGTCTGCCATCGAGTGGCTGCTCGCCATTGACGTCGCCGAGCTGTCCTGGGACATCCAGCGCTACCGCATGTTGCGGCATAAATTGCTCGAGGCCTATCGCCACAAGGCGGTTGAGGCGGCGCTGCGGCGCATCGACATGGTTGGAATTGATCCCGAGTTCGAAGCGGAGGCCGAGACCTACACGCTACAAAATGCACTGAGCTGGCGGATGGATCCCGTCGCTGCGTCCGAGATCGAGGCGCGGCTCGCGGCCTATGGCTTTGACCAACACGCCATCACCACCGAAGTCTACGTTCAGGCGCGCGAGGTCCTGGTCTTGTTCGAGGGGCTGCTCAACGCAGCACAAACCAAGCGCATGCTGCTCCTTCGCGAAATCAGGAATCAGCGCCTCCTCAGTGGACCGCTGCGCCGGCCGCGTTGAAGAATAGCTTTGGTCATGGAGCACGTGCCCCTATTCAGATTTACGCTCAAGGACAATTTCAGTCGGATCGCACTTTGAACGGCGCCGAACCCGTGTGAGACCGGATTCTTCGCAATCCCTCATGTATGGATGGGCCCGTGGCTGCCCTTCGCTCACAGGACTGCGATGTAGCTTTCGGAACTGAGCCGAACATCGCAATTCGAGAGCCAAGGGCAGCCTTTCACCGGTCCATGATGTCGGTATCACCGCTGTCGGCAATAACTTGCTCCACTGCCGATGCGACACGTCAAGGTGTTCAGCCCATCTGACAACAACTCGCGCTTTTTGAGATCAGTCGCCAGGTTGCGAATAAGGGCGCACTCAGCGGCGTCTCGGCGAAGCTTCTCGGACTGGACCTGCCTGTCTTTCATAGCAGTCGCCAAGTTCCTGGTTGGAACATTACAAATATCTGTTCCCGGTCACAAGTGAACACAGCGGTATCGCCGACTGGGACTAGCCTCCAATTGCATGGCGCTCCTCAGCGCCAGCCGTCGGACCGCCTTGGCCCCGCACTGTCCCCTCCAGCCCCTAGGGGCCAAGGCTGGCCCGAGGGGCTTTGCAGCATTAAGAGCACGGGGGATTGTTTCGCGATCAGCCGATGCAACAGTGAGACGCCTTTGGTCAGCCGGCTAGTACTACGTTTTAGCAGCCTGACCATTTCCAGCCCTCAACGCATTAGCTCGTAGTGTGGCAACGGCTTTTCGAGCCGCTTCGCTCCGTAGTTTTGCTGCGGCGTTTGCTGCACGTGTGACAGCAGCCTTCTTCCCGGCGTCTTTCATGTAGGCGTTGGTGCGTTTTCCTTTCACTTCCTGCCCGTGAGCAGGTTGCGCCTTCAGCGCAGCAAGCGAAAAAAGACCAACGATGGTGATTGCACAGCCACGCGAGATTGTCTGGATCATTATTCGACGCCTCATGCCGTCCCCCGCCGGTGGCGCAAGAACGGTCAGCTCTTCTAGCGCGAACTCATCTTTGCAGTGATCGCATCGGGTGGCTTTGAGCATGCGTGCATTTGCATTCAGTTGTGGCGGAATTCGGTAGGTTCTTACTCCCTGCGCTAAGGCGCGCGCCTCCAGTTAGACGATGGTCTGGGCTTTGCATTAGTTGCGGAACGCGGCGAAGCAAAGTCGCGGGCGTTGCAGATTTACCACCCAAATAAGCATTCAAGATACTAAGCTCGTCAATGGAGACGGGCCGAACCATACTTTCATAGCTTACTTTTCATTCGAATAGCGGGGACGGAAAGTGTTTGATGTTTATCGCAATGAGAGGCGCGACTTTCTGGTTCTAAGCGCAGGCTCTGCAATACCCATTGTTTGCTCTCAGAATAAGTGGCGCAAGAGCAGAAAACGAGTTCTCAAAGTCAGCAGCGAGATCAAGTCAGCCGTTCAAAGACAGGGCTATTACCTTCGCAGTTTGCGCATCACCAAGGAGCGGATGATCTAGGTCGAGCGCTAAAGGCTCTGTGGGCGGTTAGGTTTCGCCGCATCATCCAGCTGCGCCAGCCCAGCCTCGATCACGATGATATCTTCCTCGATCTGCTGAATGGTTGTCCGGCAGTCAAAGCCGGTGCGTGCCTTCAGGTCCACGGCCAGCTTCCGGCGCTGTATGCGCAAATCATCGAGAGCTATCCTGTCATTGAGGCGAACGTAACCGTCCACAATAAGCTCGATCGCCTTTGGCATCACCGACCCCAGTCCTAGTCACCCGCAACCATTAGCCCGCGACACTCTTCACAACGGCATCCCTTCGCAGATTGTGGCCGGCAGCCGTCAAATGGGACCCTATGATCAGACCGAGCCGGCTTAACGTCAGAAGGGAAAGAGGGTCGCAGAGTTCGATGGAAAGTCCGGCTCCCAATATCGCAATGGCGCGTTTTTGATCGCTATCGAGATCGGCCCATGAAATGTCCATCACGCGCCTCCGCGCTAAAAGGAGTTATCTAAAACCCAAACGCGTGCCTGATTTGCCGCAGCATATCCGCGGCCGCGTCGGTGTACCGACCGTTAGTTAGATATCGGTCCAGCTGCGCTGTGCTAATCAGCGCCACAACTGCCACCGTGAAGCCCTTAAACATTGGGCCTCTCCTTCAAGAGACCGCCAACAGGGCGGTCGAAGTATTAAACTGGTTCTCGGAATTGCGCTGGCCGCCTGTGGCGACCTAATACAGCAAATGGTGACAGCGACTAGTAACGAGTTCCTTAACGGGCGCAAATATGGATGCGAGCGCCATGGGATGAGCGAAGACGCTGCAAACGGCCGCCGCCCGGTGATGCGCGGTGATGGCGGCTCCGAAGGAAGATCGAGCCCCAGCACAAGTTCTGAACACTTGTCACGGTGTGCTTCGGCCCGATATTCGACGTATGCAACTTACCGATATCCACGACCAAGCAATTCAAGCCCGCATGGCGCTCATCGTCGGCGCAAGGACGTTCGACCGTCTCTTCGCAGGCGTGCGGTTCGATAAAGTCGATGGGGACATCCCGTTCGTCTACGCTAAGGATGAGGACACCGCCGCGAAGATCGAGGACGAATTCGCGTTGCACATATCGATCATTGCCTCAAAGATGTTGGAGCGGGAGATCAACATCGTGATGGTATTCCCGAGACAGCTCGTAAGTTGAGCTTACGAGTGAGGCCGGGAGAGCAGCGGTGGACGTGGCAATGTCCGGTCTTCTGCCGCCAGCCGTGGGAATTCGACTGGTGTATGTTCGCTCAGGGGCCGTGAGCAGGAAGTATGCCTTCCTCACTCGATCACTTCGTCGGCGCGGGCGAGGAGCCCTGCCGGCATAGCCACGTCGAGAGCCTTTGCCGTCTTGAGGTTGACTGCCAACCAAAGCTTGCTTGGAAATTCGATGGGAAGATCGCCGGGTTGAGCCCCCCTACGTATCTTGTCCACAAAATAGCCGGCGCGACGATAGCACCAGCGCAAGTCAACGCCATAGCTCACAAGGCCGCCGTGGATGACGTGCTCGCGATAGCCGAAGACCGTTGGCAGCCATTTTTCAAGGGCGATAGCGCCGATCTGTTCGCTCATGTTGAGCAGAAGATTGGTCTGAAGGACGACCGCGACATCGACTCCTTCGCTCGCCAGCGCAGTGAGCGCCTTTGGAACGTCCTGCGCCGTACTGGCATCGGCCTCGACGACGCTGAGGCTCAAAGCAACACAAGCTGCCCTCAAATCCCCGACTTGAGGCGGACCCTTGGGATCGTTCATGTTGGTCAGCAGTCCCACCCGACTTGCTTTTGGCACGATTTCTCGCGCGAGTTCAATTTGCTTGGTCGGCAAACCCGCGATGTATGGCGCAATGCCAGTTACATTTCCTCCCGGGCGAGCTTCGCTGGCAATCAAGCCGAGATGGACCGCATCGGCAAGCGCGGGGCAGACAATCGGTATTGTCGATGTTGCCTTTCGGGCAGCGACGGCTTCCAGTGTTGCAGGCGCAGCGATGACATCGGGCTTGAGCAGAGCCACCATCTCCTCAATCGATGGTACCCGGTCCGGGAAAACGTCCGTTCGCCGAATGATATCGATGTTACGACCTAGCTCGTAGCCGAAGTCAGAAAGCCCCTTGACGAAATTGCCGAACACCAATTCCACCATGAATTGGGGCAACTTCATCCCCGGAGGTGGAGCTCCTGCCCATGCGATGACCGGTCGTTTTCGCACAGGCTGCGCGCTGGAGCCCGGACCAAACAGTGTC
The DNA here is from genome assembly GCF_009176685.1 of Bradyrhizobium sp. TM102. NCBI lineage: Bacteria > Pseudomonadati > Pseudomonadota > Alphaproteobacteria > Hyphomicrobiales > Nitrobacteraceae > Bradyrhizobium > Bradyrhizobium sp. TM102. Next base: position 6,482,697 of record NZ_AP021855.1, read on the forward strand.
GATCCGGCTGCGCCAAGAACGCCGAGCCCCAGGAAGTCCCGTCGTCGCATGTGCCCCCTCTAATGGCCACGCTATTGAGCCTGAGATTAGCACCTTGCGTCGGACAGTGGAGATTTTTAGCGAGCCCTTTTTACTTGAGGCTGCCGAAGTCCGCCTCAGGGTCACAAGTAACGCTCGTTGGCAAGCGCAGCCCTCCCTGCCTTGTCTGCAAGCAGACGCCCTGCGATCCCCACCATCTCAAATTCGCGCAACCGAGTTCTATCGGCCGTAAGGTCAGTGACGAATTTACGGTGCCCTTGTGCCGCTCGCATCATCAACAGCTGCACCGGCACGGAAACGAAAAAGCGTGGTAGTCGAAACATGCAGATCTCGCCGCTGACCGTTGCAAGCGAGTTGTGGGCAGCGAGCCCAATCCATGAGCATGCCCCGGGCCCGGTCGTTGAGACGACCCCACGATGAATGGTCGTTCCTGGCTCGCAGCCCTCGCAGATCTACGTGGGTGCTTCTGTTCACGACCTCAGCTTCCGTGCTGTGCAGCAGATCCGATGCGTCCGCTTTAGGGCCGGAACGGGATCTTTGAAAATTTGCACACCTAAGTCATATCCGGCACCCGTTGAAACCGGTGAATGGAGAGTCCGTGTCACTGCCCTAGCTGAAGCTGCTTGAGTCCATCCTCGATCACTCGGAGGTCATCAAGTAATGCATCCCGAGAGTCAGCCGGATTAACGCTTGATGTGGACTGTAGCTGTTCGAGCAATTGGCGGCGAAGGTCTCGCATATTCTCCAACGCTTGCCGGTTCTTCAGACGTACATAAGCCGAAACAATCTCTTCAATGTTTGTTTGCCAATGGGTAGATCCAAGAACCAAACTCTAACATTGGTTGTATTGTAACCACTTCGAGATAATGAGCAAGCCGCCGTCATATAGACTTTAGCAACCGCCCAAGGTGCCCTTGGGACGGGCCGTGGGGATGTAGGTACTTATGCGTCCTTGATCGCGGCATGCCCGACCTCCTCCGCCTTACCAACGACAAGGCCAGCTGGCTTCTGCGGCGAGGTAGTCACGCACACTCTCTCGCCGCACACACCACCGGGCTGCCGCATAGAGCGTCACTGCAGAGCGTCTTTTAGCGTTGCAGCATCGATAGAAGCCGCGGCGTGATTGTCACGGACTGCTAGAGTCTGCTCAACAAGTGCAGCCGCGAACCGGCTGTTACTGGAATCGCCGTCCGAAGCCGTCGATCCGGCCTTGGCGGCGAAGGCGACCATGGTATTCGGACTGGCAGCGCCTAGCTGCCGCGCCGAGCGGACCTTCGACAGACGCGACGCAACTTCGCAGATGCGCCCGCAGCTATCGTCAGCTACCTGACTTTACTTCTGCAATCGCTTCAAGCAATCGCTCCGCGATGCTCTCCAGCTGCGCCGCCGCCCGGAGATAAGTGCGAGCGATGATGGTCAGTGTTTGGCGACGGGCCGCCGTCACCGCGAGTTCAGCCAGTTGTTCTGCCTCGGCAGCGTTGTCGCGGTATCGCTTTGCTTCAGCAATGCATTGATCGGATCGTCCTGCCGAAGCAAGTTCGCCGGTTATTAGGCATACACGACCCCAGCCTTCGGTGGTGGTAATTGCGCTACTAGTAAGTGAGGTCGAAAGCAAGGCTGTGATCTTCGGAGGTGTTACGGAGGCGAACCTGCCGCAGGATCTTAAAAACTCGCGCCGATCGTCTTCTTCTGGAGAGGACATTGCGGCTTCCTGTGATTTGTTTGAAATATTTACTAGTCGATTAGAGAGTTAAGCAGCTCAATTATGAAATGTAACTATATCCCATGTCGTATCGGAGACCCGCCGCCGCGGGCATTGAAATTTTGACGAGGTCCGGTGCGGGTCAAAATGCGAAGACCTCGAACTGAGCAAATCTGGTCCGCTCTGCCTCAACGAGCGGACTTCCGACCGCCGAGGCGCAACTTCGCAGATGGGCCACAACCGGACTCATGTATTGCCGCAACTTTCAGGCTTGGTGTTGACCACGTTGAAAAAGCATGCATCACGACGAGACGGTCCGAGCGCAAGGAACGAGGTTTAGAACGCATGTGCGGTATGCGGGCAGTGTTAGTATCGGCTCAGGTCAACAGATCGTACTGAGAAGGCGCGAAAATGAAATCTTCAGGCCTGAGCGTTTGCTCGCTGAGCACAACCACGTCGTTGCCCGGACTGAACGTGACCGTGCTCTCGTGCGTGACAGGATCGAACGGTGAGATGCTCAGATCGCTGAAGTCCTCGATACCGAGCGCAGAGACGTCGATGTGATCGGCGCCCCGATTCGAGAGTCCCTGTCCGAAGTCCTCGACTTTATCGTGCCCGTTATCGAAATCGAACACGAACGTGTCGTTCCCTCCTTGGGCAAAGCCGAGCATCATCTGGGCATCGCCCCAGATGTTATCGTTTCCCGTGCCGCTAACCAGCTTGTCGTTGCCGCCGCGCGCGTAGTCGGACATGGATTGGGCGTCGCCGACGAGAATGGTCTCGTAGCTGTCCGCGGCACGCGGATACGGATCATTGCCGCCGACCAAGGTGTCATTGCCGCCAAGCGCGCGGCCCGACATAGTCGACGCATCGCCATATGCTTGATTGATGAGCTGGGAAAATACGTTGCCGCCGAGATAGCTGTCGTCGCCGCCAACGGCCTGATCGCCCATATTGCCGCCAGCATCGCCGTAGAAGAGATTCTGGTTTTGCGTGCCTGAGGCCTGGAATGTGTCATTGCCGCCGTTGGCACGACCAGACATGTCGCCCGCGGCGTCGCCATAGAACGTACTTCCCCCTAAGCCGGTCTTGTTGAACGTGTCGTCCCCTCCGTGGGCAGAGCCGGACAGGTTTCCGCCAGCATCGCCGGAAAAGACATTTCGGTCGGCGAGTGTTGCATCGCTAGAGTCGTCGAACCTGTCGTTTCCGCCGGCGGCAGAAGCGGACATATTTGCACCGGCATCGCCAAAGACGAAATTGAACGGATTAATCCCGCTCACAGCGAAACTATCGTTGCCGCCGGCCGCATGACCGGCCATGTCGCCTCCGGCGTCACCATAGAGATAGTTGTTGTACTCGGATCCGCTCGCAGTGAAGCTGTCATTGCCGCCGCGGGTATGCCCGAGCAAGCCTCCGCCAGCGTCGCCATAGAACACAAAACTGCCATCCGGTCCGATGTGACCAACGAATGTGTCATTACCGCCGACCGCGCAATTGATCAGGTTTCCACCCGCGTCTCCATACACGGTAATTGTTTGATGTCCGCCAGCGGTGACACCGAAGTTGTCGTCACCACCCTTGGACTGACCGGACAATATCTCGCCAGCGTCGCCATAGGCATTCACCCTCGCTCCGGGCGTAAAGGCCAGGGGCAACTCGAGATTGAACATGTCATTGCCCGCAATGGCCCAGTCCGAGATATTGCCTCCAGCGTCACCGTACATATCCAGGCTGAAAGTCTCGCCAGGAATTATAGCGGACGCCGGTAATTGAGCGGACAACGTGTCGCTGCCACCCCGGGCATGATGAGAAATGTTTCCGCCCGCATCACCGAATAGGCTTCCAGAGCCGGACGTCAGCAACGTGTCGTTGCCGCCGATCGCGCGGCCGAGCAAGTCCACGCCAGCATCCCCGAACAGTGTGTTTGTCGGATGGGAACCAACCAGTGTTTGCGCTGCGCCATGCTGTCGTCCCGTGAGTGATCCACTTGTGTCGCCAAAGAGAACAGCCATGTGACCCTCCCTCGTGGTTTGCAGGTTGCCGCGGAGATGCGTCCCAATGACTTACAACGTTTCGTTGTTAAAATTAAATCACATTTTCAAACTAATTAAATCACATATTTAAATAGATTCTGGGTGGGTAAGCGGCGGCGGTTTCGCAACTGAGCCGCTCCTATCCAGCCTACATTGGCAATCATGACTACCGGCCAGGACCCACGGGCTTCCGCTCCAGGTCAAATGCTGCCATCGCGCACCATGCCGCGATTGGTCAGCTGAGGGCCACAACCGGGCACATGTATTGCCGCAACTTTCAGGCTTGGTGTTGACGACGTTGAAAAACATGCATCACGACTCCGAGCGCAAGGAACGAGGTTTGGAACGCACGCGAAGCCGAAGTCAGCCATGGGCAGTAGCGAACATGCAATTTCAGCGGGAGCTGGACACGAAACGATGTTCAAAAAGCCCCTCGGCAATGCCGTGGACCGCAAGAAGATGTCCCGCCCGAGTTTCTGCCCACAATTGATGCGGATCTAGAAACTTCCTCGCCGATGTGATGAACAGCGTTTTGAGATCGCTGCCTCCAAAACACACGCAGGTCGGATTCGTCAGCGGTAAGTCAATGACCGTGTCAATCTCGCCGTTCGGCCTATAACGCGCCACCCGTCCGCCCGAAAAGAACGCCGTCCAAATCCCTCCGTCGACATCTACGCACGCACCATCTGGCCGCTGCTGCGAGGAACTGTAATCCGCAAACAGGCGCCGGTTGCGGATTACGCCGTCGTCGAGATCGAAGTCGAACATCCAAGTGCGGTAGCGCCGCGTGTCTGTGAAATAAAGCGTGCGATTGTCAGGCGAGAATGCGATCCCGTTGGTCACGATCACGTCGCCGAAAGACCGCGTCACCTCGCCATTTCCCGTCACACAGTAGAGCGAGCCGTTCGGACGGTGTAGCTGATTGTCCATGGTGCCGATCCACAATCTGCCACGCGCGTCAACGCGGCCGTCATTCAGCCTGTTGTCAAGCCCGCCTTCGACTTCGCACACTTGGGCTATCGGCGCGCCGTCGGCACCTTGGCGAAACAGACGCAGATCCTGCGCAAGCAGGTGCGCGCCGTCCGCCGTCAAAGCCTGGCTGCCCAGGAATTGGCAATCGTAGGAGGATGTCTGGTAGGCACCCGTCGACGGATCGAACGATTGGTGCAGCCTTCTATCGATGTCGATCCACCACAGCTTGCGGGAACGATCGCACCACAGGGGCGTCTCGCCAAGGATGTCTGCGCTGGCAACGGCAGTCTCGACTCTGGACGCGGGAATCAAATTGGCGCTCATGCCGAAATCCGATACCAGTCGCGCGCGTCATCCCCGAAGGCCTGAAAGCCGGTCGCGGTCACGGCGATGGTATCTTCGAGCTTGATGAAGCCACGCCGCGAATGCGGCAGCGTGGTCTCGATCGAAATGACCATCCCAGCTTCGAGAGGTACATGGGCGTCGTCGGCGGGATAGGGAATGGGGCCGGTCGCCATAAGCCGTGGCGCTTCGTGGCTGACGATGCCCATGCCATGGGCCACGAACTGCAGCTGCTTGCCGTGAGGCGACCGCGCCAGCGCTTCCGTGGCGGCGGCGTAAATCTCGCTACCCATCAGGCCCGCGCGAATTGGGGCGCGCGCGGCCTGTTGGATCAGGTCGATTTCAGCGAGCAGATCGACAAGCTCGCTGTCCGGCGTCCCGTGCACCGCCATTCGGCAAAGATCGCCGATGTAACCTCGGTAGTTGCCGCCCGAATCCAGCGAGATGATATCGCCGGGCTTGAGACGTTGGTGCGAGGGAGCCCGATTGAGGCTCGTTCCCATCGTCACCAGGGCGTATTCGAAGGTCATGTCACGGGACAATTCGGCTTGCCGCAGACGATCTATGATCTCGCGCTTGCTCTGCCCGAGGCCGGTTTGACTGGCTGCCTCCATCATGGAGGCGACCACCCGCTCGGACGCTTCGCGGAGGATCTCCAGCTCGCCCGCGGTTTTGATCGATCGTAGTTTCTCCAGCGGCCGCATGGCCTCGACGAGCTGACAATGCGGGAGCTCCGTGCGCAGCACGTCGGCTGCGTCCAGCGGTAGGAACGACGCCTCAACGCCGATACGAAGCGCAGGCGTCGCCATCGTCTTGATGTGTTTGAGCGCGAGCGTCATAGCCTCGACCGAGGTTGACGATCCAAACACGACCGCCGGCAACCAGCATCCGTCGATCGTCCTGTTCTGGATGCTGTCCCCCTCGTTCCGATTGGCGATGTAGACCGACTTGTCGAGCGCGCCCTTCACGTAGACGAAGATGGGGAGATATCGGCTGATGCCGATCGCCTCCATGTAATCGAATTGGAAGTGATAGTACCCGCCGAGAAGGTACCGGATGTTGTGCTTCGAGGTGACAATCAAGATGTCGATGTTGAAGTCGTCGAGCAGGCCATCCAGCTTGACCGTGGAGAACGGGATTGTCGCGCTCATTGATCGTTCTTCTGCATCGACGATTTGATCCCGGGGCAGACCCAAAAGTCAGCTGTCCTTCCAGGAGGACAGCGCATGCGCGACACAGCCATTGATGTGCTCGCTGAGGACGGCCTTAGCGCTCTTGATGTCCCGCTTCAGGGCGCATTCAAGCAGCGCCTTGTGCTGGTTGATCGTCTCCCTGCCGCGATAGCGCAGCGCATAGCGGAAATATTTGTCGAACACGATCGCGTGAGTATGCATAAGCTCGCGCGACCCGCAGCTGGAGATCAGCGCTTGATGGAATTCGCCGTCGTAGCGCTTGCGCAACTCGGGATCGTCGCCGTCCTTAAGGACAGTGCGCTCGGTGGCTGACAGCTTGTGATGCGCTGACACCACGCGGCCCTCCCACTCGACGTCCCCGGCCCGAAACGACTCCGCCATAGCGTGATGCTCAAGCAGGATCCGCAGATCGGCAAGCTCGCGCAGGTTCTGGATCGAGATAGGCGCCACCTCAAAGCCACGCTGGCCTTCGGCGACCACAAAACCTTCCGACGCTAGGCGATTGAGAATCTCACGCAGCGTCGAGATGCTGACGCCGTAGTCCTCCTTGACCGCATCGAGCTTGAGACGGCCCGCGGGCCTGAGCACGCCGAAAATGATGTCGGACCGAATGCGCTGATAGCCGCTGTCGCCCGCTGATAAGGGCCGTTCCTCAAGTGCCGTCATTGCCTCTGATCTCGCTTGACCGATCATGCTCCACCGGGAGGCGAGCCGAACCATCTTTACCGCAAGGATTATAGGACCGCAATCACCTCTGACGTTCTAAGCTATCTCATATGACCTTTGATCTATCATTTGACATCCAAATCGATGTATGATGTCTAAAAACAGCTAAAGGCACGAAACGAGCGCCGAAGTCGCCGGTCGCGCCCGGTCAAACCAGGGAGGAAACGATGAGCTTGTTGGTACGGGCGCTGTCTGCGACGGCGATCTGCGTAGCGCTGACGGTCGGGGCGTCCGCCGCCGACGACATCCAGGATCGGACGATCAGGTGGGGGCACCTCAACAACACCGATCATCCCGTCAGCTTTGGCGTGCAAAAGTTCGCTGAGATCCTGCTGGCCAAAAGCGGGGGCAAGATGAAGGTGCGCGAGTTCGCCGCTTCGCAGCTCGGCAACGAATTGCAACAGCAATCGGCGCTACGGGGCGGCACGCAGGAGATGCTGTCGGCCTCGACGACGTCGCTCGCGACCGTCATTCCAGAGTTCGGCCTGATCGATTTCCCGTTCCTGTTCAACACGACCGAGCAGGCCGATGCTCTCGCGACCGGCAAATTCGGCAAGGCGATGATGGATGCGCTGCCGTCGAAAGGGCTGATTGGCCTCGGATATTGGGGCCTGGGCTTCCGCAACGTCACGAACAGCACTCGCCCGATCACCAAGCTTGAGGACTTCAGCGGCCTCAAGCTTCGTGTGATTCCGAATCCGGTCTATCTCGAAAGCTTCAGTGCCTTTAAGGCAAATCCGGTCCCGATGGCTTTCGGTGAGCTGTATTCGGCGCTCGAGACCCGCACCGTCGACGGCCAGGAGAATCCATACACGGTCATTCTCTCGAACAAATTCTACGAAGTGCAGAAATACGTTTCCGCCACAAATCACACCTTTACTCTGAACATCATCCTGGTGAGTAAGATCTTCTGGGACAAGCTGTCGCCGACCGAGCAGGGCCTGATGCGTGAAGCTTATGAAGAAAGCCGCGGCTATCAGAAGGAGCAGACCCGCCTTCAGACCGACAAGGCTCTGGCGGAGCTGCAGGCCAAGGGCATGCAGTACAACGCGATCGCTCCCGAAGAAACGGAGCGCATGCGGAAGGCGGCGCAGCCGGTCGCGGACAAGACGTCGGCCAACCTTCGTCCCGAGACGGTGAAGCTCTTCAACGAAGAAGTCGAGCGCATCCGCAAGGACGTGAAGTAGTCGACTTCTTTTATAACGCAGGCCGAGCCGGCCAGTGGCCGGCTCCGCTCTCAGATGCCCGGACGTCACGCATGGCGCGAGTTCTCGACCTCTATTGCACGTTCCTGAAGGCCGTCATTGCCGCGTGCCTCGCGGTCATGGTGGTCCTGGTCTTCGGCAATGTCGTTCTGCGTTACGGCTTCAACTCCGGAATCACGATTTCCGAAGAGTTGTCGCGCTGGTTGCTGGTCTGGTTGACCTTCCTCGGCGCAATCGTCGCGCTTCGCGAACACGCTCATCTTGGCGTCGATAGCCTCGTCCGGATGCTGCCGGCTTCTGGCAAGCGCATATGCTTCGTCATCAACTATTGCCTGATGCTCTTCGCCGACTGGCTGTTGCTGTCGGGAAGCTGGCGCCAGACCATCATTAACATCGACGATCGCGCGCCGGCGACTGGTCTCTCGATGGCGATCTTTTACGGGGTTGGCGTGATCTTCGGCGTGTCGGCCGCAGTCATCCTTCTCTACGACCTCCTCCGCGTGCTTACGGGACAGGCGAGCGAATCCGACATGGTGGCCGTCAAGGAATCGGAAGAGCACTGATGTCTCATCGAACCGCGCCAGGCAGCATCCACCTCCAGCAGTCCACCGGGATCGAGTCATGACGATCGCCGTCTTCACATTCTCGCTGCTGGGCGCCATGGCTCTGGGCATGCCGATCGCCTTCGCGCTCATCGTCTGCGGCGTGGCCCTGATGAGCACGATCGGCATGTTCGATGCCCAGATCGTGGCGCAGAACGTCATCAACGGGGCCGACAGCTTTCCGCTGATGGCGATTCCCTTCTTCATGCTCGCAGGCGAGATCATGAACAAGGGAGGGCTGGCCAAGCGTATCGTCAACGTCGCGCTGGTCGCGGTGGGGCATTTCCGTGGCGGGCTCGGCTATGTCACGATCCTTGCGTCCTGCATCCTCGCGTCGCTGTCTGGCTCGGCGGCTGCCGATGCAGCGGCGCTCGCGGCCCTTCTGGTGCCCATGATGGTGGCGGCGGGGCACAAGAAGTCCTATGCGGCGGGCCTCGTGGCGGCGGGCGGCATCATTGCTCCCGTCATCCCTCCCAGCATCGGCTTCGTCATCTTCGGCGTCGCCGCGGGCGTATCTATCTCGAAACTGTTTCTGGCTGGCATCGTGCCGGGGCTGCTGCTCGGCGCAGGGCTTTGTCTGGCCTGGGCGTGGGTGGTGCGGAAAGAGAACCTTTCGCCGCCGCCACGGGCCTCGTGGTCGGAGATCGTCAAGGCCGTCGTCGACGGTTTCTGGGCGCTGATGCTGCCGGTCATCATCGTGGTCGGCCTGCGTTTCGGCATCTTCACGCCCACGGAAGCCGCGGTGGTCGTCGCCGTCTACTCCCTGTTCGTGGCGACCTGCGTCTACCGCGAGCTGAAACTTTCGCAGCTCTACGCGATCTTCGTCTCCTCTGCCGTGACGACGAGCATCGTCATGTTCCTGGTTGCTGCGGCGCTGGTATCATCCTGGCTCATCACCGTGTCGGAGATATCCGCACAGGTCGTGACCCTGTTGAAGCCCTTCATGGGCGACAAGACGCTGCTGATGCTCGCGATCATGGTCGTGGTTGTCATCGTGGGGACGGCGCTCGACATGACGCCGACGATCCTCATTCTCACACCGATCCTGATGCCGATCGTCAAGGCGGCGGGCATCGACCCCGTCTATTTCGGCGTGCTCTTCATCATCAACAATGCCATCGGCTTGATCACGCCCCCGGTGGGCATCGTGCTCAATGTCGTCTGCGGCGTCTCCAGGATCAGCATGGAGGATATCATCAAGGGTGTCTGGCCCTTCATGATCGCGCAACTCATCGTCCTGTTCGCGATGGTGCTGTTCCCGGGGTTGGTGACGATCCCGGCAAAATGGTTTGGCGGCTAGTCGCGCGTTGGCAAAGGACAAGAGGGACAAAATGGCCGCTCAAATCATGATTCTCAATGGACCCAATCTCAATTTCCTCGGCATCCGCGAGCCTCACATCTACGGCTCGACGACGCTTGAGCAGATCGAGGCGAGCTGCCAGGCGCTGGCCGATCAGCTCGGAGTTTCGATGTCGTTCCATCAATCGAACATAGAGGGCGAACTCGTCAGCCTGATCCAGTCCGCCCATGGCAACGCGGATGCCATCATCATGAATCCCGCGGCCTATTCATTTACCTCGATCGCGCTGATCGATGCGCTGAAGATCTTCGAGGGCGTGAAGATCGAGGTGCATATCTCGAACATTCACGCGCGGGACGAGCTGCACCGCCACTCCATCACCTCGAGTGCCTGCACGGCGGTCATTTGCGGCCTGGGTCCTTATGGCTATCTTGCTGCGATCCTGGCCGCCGTGCAGCGGCTGGGGCAATTGCCTGGTACCATTCCGTCGGCTCTGCACGGGCTTGCGGCCGGCAGCAGAGCGTAGGCATGGAGGGCGGGATGCGCGGCAGAGGATTTCTCGCCATCTGGAGCGACGTCGAGGCACACGACCTGACCAATTACCGGCACTGGTTGACGCGTGAGCACACGACCGAGCGCGTGACAACGAGGGGATTCCTGGCATCGCGTGTGTTCCGGGCGGCAAGGGACGACATCAACCGCTTCTTCATTTTGTATGAGCTGGAAGCACCCGAAGTGCTCGACGGCGAGGCCTATCTGGCGCGCCTCAACGCACCGACGCCGTGGTCACAGCGCATCATGCCGAAGCTCGGCAATTTCATGCGCGGCGGCGGCGTTATGGTGGCGCGCGCAGGACGGGGCGAGGGAGCCACGATCACGGCGCAGCGGATCGAAAAGCTGCCAGCCAGCCCGCAAAACCTCGCCGATGCGCTTGTAGCCTGCGATGGGGTCGCCGCCGTCCAGATCGGCGCGACCGACCAGGCGCGGACATCGGTGCAGACAATTGAAAAGGGCATGCGGAAGGATGAGGGCTTTTTCTCGGGTCTTCTGGTGATCGAGGCGCTCGACGCTACCTCCTTGCGGGCTGCTTTGCAGCAGGCGCGGACGGTAGCTCCTGACGTCATGGGCCGGGCCAGCGAGCCGGAAGTCTATTTGGGAATGTTTGCGCTCGAGGCCCGCATTGCGGATTTCGGCTAATGGCCATGTTCTCTCTCGCTGCGCTGACCGTGCTCGAGCTGGCACCTCCCGAGATGATTGAACTCGCGGCCCGTTGCGGCTACGACAAAGTAGGACTGAGGCTGTTACCCGCAACGCCTGGCGGAGTTGCATATCGCCTGATGGACGATGCACCGCTGCTACGGGCAACTTTGCAACGGTTGCAGTCGACGGGAATAACCGTCGCCGATCTCGAGGTCGTTGCGTTCAGACCGGACACCGACATTGCCTTTTTCGCCCCCTTCTTCGAGGCCGGGGCCCGCCTCGGGGCCAAGCACATCCTTGTCGCATCCTATGATCCAGATCTGGCAAGGTTCGAGGACCGCTACCGGCAGTTTTGCGAAGCTGGAGCGGAGTATGGCCTCACGTCCGACCTCGAGTTCATGCCATGGACTAGCGTTCCAGATCTGCGGACAGCGCTGCGGCTCGTCAGCGACCTCGCTCATCCCGCGGCCGGCATTCTAGTCGACGCGCTGCATTTTGATCGATCGCGAAGCTCGCTTGCGGACCTTCGCTCCATCCCCACCGATCGTCTTCATTATTGGCAGATCTGCGACGGCCCGGCCGAGCGCCCGCTGAACACGGAACAGCTCATCCATGCCGCGCGCGAGGAGCGCATGTTTCCGGGCGAGGGTGGCATCGATCTGGTCAGCTTGACTAAGGCGATGCCGGACAGTCTGACGATCAGTGTCGAGGTTCCGACCGTTCGATTGGCAAAGACCATAGACGCCGAAGCGCGGGCGCGCCGAGCGCTGGCAGCGGCCAAGGTCATTGTCGAGAGGGCGCGCGCGACGTGAAAGAAGGCGGCTTGAGATGGTGCAAGCCAATCACTCCTGGGACGGTGAGACCGATCTCCTAGTCATCGGCGCCGGTGCGGCGGGCATGACGGCCGCACTTGTGGCCGCCCTCGAAGGGCTTCAGGTTATCCTCTGCGAGAAGTCGGACATGGTGGGCGGCACGACCGCAACCTCCGCCGGCACCGTCTGGATCCCGGGTAGTCGGCAAGGACGGCTCACCGGAAAGCCTGATACGCCCGAGGGCGCCCGCACCTATCTTGCTGCAATGCTCGGTGACCACGCGACCGACCAACGCCTGGACATGTATCTCAAGGCGGGTCCGATCGTGCTCGACTATCTCGAACAGAAAACGAGCGTCCGGTTCGCGGCGCCCCCAGTCCATCCCGACTACAAAGACCTTCCGGGCGCCGCGATCGCCGGCCGCGCACTCGGAGCAGTTCCGTTTAACGGACGCGAGCTCGGAGACGACTTCGCCCGGATCAGACCGCCACGCCGCGAATTCATGGTTCTCGGCGGGATGATGGTTGGGAAGGCGGACATTCCGCCGCTATTGGCGCCTTTCCGCGACTGGTCCAGTTTTCGGCATGCCGCAGGTCTGCTCACCCGGTATGCGCTGGATCGTGTCAACTACAGGCGCGGCACACGCCTGATTATGGGCAATGCGCTTGTGGCTCGACTTTTTGACAGCATTCGGCGCGCCAATGTCACTCTTCGCTTTGAGACGGGGTTGAGCGAGTTGATCAGCGACCGCGGTGCGATCGTAGGGGCTGTCCTCTCATCACCAAACGGACAGCTGGCCATACGCGCCCACAAGGGCGTGGTGCTCGCAACCGGAGGGATTGGCTGGAGCCGAGAGCTCCGCGAACGGCTGTTTCCGCACGCGGCGCGCCGCTACTCGCTCGCGCCATCGAGCAATACTGGCGATGGCATCCTGGCCGGGGAGCGCATCGGCGCCGGCCTGGAGCGCGGCCTCGATAGTCCGGCCCTGTGGATGCCGAGTTCTGTCATGAGGCAGACGGACGGCCGCCTTTCAGTCTTCCCCCATATCCTGCTCGATCGTGCCAAGCCGGGACTACTCGCCGTCAACAGGTCAGGGCGACGCTTCGTCAACGAGGCTAATTCCTACCACGACTTCGTCGCCGCGATGCTGGCGTCGAATGCTGCGGCGACGCCGGCCTTCCTGATCTGCGACAGAACCTTCATCAGGGATTTTGGAATCGGGCTGGTTCACCCAGGAACCAGAAGCCTGACCTCTTACCTGCAAGCCGGTTATCTGCTTGAAGGTCAGACGATCGAAGAGTTGGCTCAACAGATCGGCACTGACGCCGACCAGCTTGCTTCGACCGTGAAGCTATACAACCGCTACGCCGAAGCGGGGATCGATGAGGAGTTTGGCCGAGGTACCAGCGAATTGAATAGGTTCAATGGCGATCCCGACAACAAGCCGAACCCTTGTCTCCGGCGGATCGGCCCAGGTCCGTATTATGCCGTTGCCGTATGGCCATCAGATCTCGCCAGCAGCGCCGGCTTGCGAACGGACGCTCGCGCTCGGGTGATGTCTCACGACGATAGAATCATACCAGGGCTGTATGCCGTTGGTAACGATTCATCTTCCATTTTCCGCGGCATGTACCCAGGACCCGGTACAATGATCGGCCCGGCCGTGGTATTCGCCTGGTGCGCTGCAATCGATTCTGCAGGAACTTTCACCGAATACTTAAAGTAATCACCTGCAAGCGACTGGGCAGGCAAGTGACAGACCGCGTCATGCCTCGGGAGACGCAGGGTTGCCGATCTACCTCGATCATCAGTGACTTTGTCGCTTCCTGCCCGAATCGGGGCATTCGCGTCGATTCACGCGCGTCTCTGCGATGTCTGGTCTGGCCTCGACTGCCGACGTCCGGGACACCATGCCGATCTTCGCCTTCGGGCCACAAGCGGTCGTCAGGCAGCAACCGCAAGATTTCGGCTGGTGGTCATCAGGCTCAGAAAAAGATGCGGACGTTCCATCTCCGGTTTCCGCCGCGCGTTTGACCACGTCGATCACTGTGAGGGTTTTCAGCCCTTCGCGCCCGCTCACCACAGGCTCGGCCGTACCGCGGATGACTCCGCAGAAATTGGCGATCTGCAGAGCAAGCGGGTCTTCGTTCTCGTAGCTCAGCCGCTCGCGCTCAATCGGCGCCCACCAGCTGGCCTTGCTAGGATGATGCCATAGATCGAGTTGCGGAATAGCCAGCGATGCCCTCGTGCCGCCGATCTGGTAGCAACTCTCCTGCGTATGACTGTAGGCCGAGTTCTCACCGGCGGTGAATTCCCAGCTCCAGGGCGACTGGATGGTATCGGAGACATTGACCGTTCCCAATGCGCCGGAGGCGAAGTGAGAGGATCACCGCCGTCTCTTCAACCTCATTTCCACGCAGCCGATTGGATTGGGCCGCTTGTACCGCCACGATATCCCCACAGAGGTACCGTAGCAGGTCGACATCGTGGATGAGATTCAGGAAAACGGGACCCGCCCCTCTCTCGCGACGCCAGGCCACATCGAAATAGTCGTCCGGCTTGATCAGCCAGAACATGCCATGCACCGACACGATCTGGCCCAGCCGGCCCCTTTCGATCTCCGCCCTAGCGCGCTGAATCATCGGGTTGTGGCGGCGATGATGGCCGGTAAGCAGCGGCACGCCCGCCCGCTCGGAGGCTTCGACCAGTGCATGTGCAGCGACGACGTCATCCGCTAACGGCTTCTCGATGAGCGCCGGGATGCGAGCTGCGATACAATCCATGCCGTTGGCTACATGCATCTGATTAGGGGTGGCGACAACCACCCCCTCCGGCCGATTTTCGGACAGCATGTCCTGAAAGGACGGAAACCAGTCCACCTTCGGCGACGCCGCCAACTCTCGGGCCGCCGGCATCGGATCGACGATCGACGACAGTACCGCCTCCGGCCGCGCGAGAATGTGCTCGACGTGTCGCTTGCCGATGAGACCCGCTCCCATCAGCGACAGGCGGACGGGTGCACTCATACGATGCTATCCCTTGCTCTCATCAAGCAGCTTGGCCACGCGACGCAAGCCGAGCAGATAGCCCTGGGTGCCGAAGCCTGCGATGACCCCATCAGCCCGTTTGGAGACAAACGAATGGTGACGGAATTCCTCGCGCTTGTGCACGTTGGAAATGTGCACCTCGATCACTGTCCCCTCGAATGTGTTCAGCGCATCCAGGATGGCGACTGACGTATGGGTGAAAGCCGCGGGATTCATCACGATCCCGGCAGCCGTCTCGCGCGCCTCGTGGATCCAGTCGATCAGCTCGTATTCCCTGTTCGACTGGTGAAAGCGAATCTCCAGGCCGAGCTCCTCGGCCAGCGCACGGCAATCTCGCTCCACATCCGCGAGCGTCTCGTGGCCATAGATGTGGGGCTGGCGCTTGCCGAGCAAATTGAGATTTGGTCCGTTGAGGACGTAGACAAGACGACTCACGAAAGACCTCCATTCAGTGATGGGCAAGGATCTCGCCAAGAAACTGCCTGGTGCGGGCATGCTCTGGATTGCGGAAGAACGCCTCGGGCGCGCCTTCTTCGATGATCTGGCCTTCAGCCATGAAGATCACACGATCCGCAACCTGGCGGGCAAAGCCCATCTCGTGCGTGACGCAAATCATGGTCATGCCGTCGTTGGCGAGGCCTATCATCGTATCGAGCACCTCCTTGACCATCTCAGGATCGAGAGCCGAGGTCGGCTCGTCAAATAGCATCACCTTGGGCTGCATGCATAGCGCGCGCGCAATTGCGACGCGCTGTTGCTGACCACCCGAAAGCTGAGCTGGATACTTCTCGGCCTGTTCACCAATGCGCACGCGCTCGAGGTATTTTCGCGCGGTCGCCTCTGCCTCGGCCTTGCCGATGCGGCGCGCGCGAATGGGGGCGAGCATGCAGTTCTGCAACACCGTCATATGCGGAAAAAGGTTGAAGCTCTGAAAAACCATCCCGACGTCCTGACGTACGACATCGATGGCCTTGATGCTGTCGTCCAGCCGATGACCGTTCACCACGATACTGCCCTGCTGGATCGCCTCCAGGCGGTTGATACAGCGGATTAGCGTCGACTTTCCCGAACCGGACGGACCGCAGAGCACGATCTTCTCGCCCTTGCGCACGGTGAGATCGACATCGCGGAGAGCTTGGTACCCGCCGTACCACTTCTGCACACGCTTCATTTCGATCAGAATCTGGTCCTGCATGCTGGCCTCCGCTGTCGGGCGGCGGCCAACGCGGATCGCGCGTCGGCCGCTCGCAGGGACTACTGAACGGCGAAAGGAACGCCGGGGACCGTGTCGGGGAAAACCGGGACCGGCACCTTCATCCATTTGGCGTAGAAGGCGGCCAGCTCGCCGTTCGACTTGATCTGGTCGATGAACTTGTTGACCGTCTCGTTCCACTCCTTGTCTCCCAGGCGCGTGCATGCGCCGTTGTATAGAGCGGAGAAATGAAGCTTCGGTTCGAACCCGAACTCCGGTTTCGCGGCATTCAGACGCTGCGGGTAAAACAAGTTCGCACCGACGGCCTGGACCTGGCCAGAGAGCAGCGCCTGTATCGTGGCCGCGTCATCGTCGAATCTGCGGATTTCGGTCCCGGACGGGGCGTTGTTGGTGACCTGCGTATCTTGCGTCGAGGAGCGCGGGACACCGATGACATATTTGCCCATATCAGCATTGCTGTTGATCGGCGTCGCCTGGGCCGCGACAAGCGTAATCTCATTGGCGACATACGGCTTGGAATACTGCACTGCCTTCGCACGCTCCGGCAGCATGGCCATGGTCGCGAACAGGATGTCCACACGGCCTGTGGTCAGTGCCGGGATACGATTGGCAACGGCCAGAGGTGCGAACTCGGCCCTCACGCCAAGGAATTCAGCGAAGGCACGCCCCATGTCGGCATCGATGCCCTCCTGCTTTCCCGAGCTGTCGACAAAGCCCCAAGGCGCATTATCGCCCTGAATGCCGATGACGACGACGCCCTTCTTCTTCACGTCTTCCAGAGTGCCCGCCTGCGAGCCGCCTGCGACAACGATGGCCGACAGAGTCAGCAGCGCAATGCCGACCTGGCGGCGATTGAGTGAAAACAACATGAGTATCTCCTCCTGGTGATGGCTGTATTTGATTGGGCAGGTGCGCCGTTCCTACCTTTGATTGGCCAGGGCGGGCCTGGCCTCCATCCGGCTGCCCCACCATGAGAGTGGCCAGCAGAGGATGAAATACATCGCGCCAACCACGCCGAAGACCAGCAACGGCTGGTAGGTCTGGTTCGATACGATTTGACCGGCGCGGGCGAGTTCGATGAAGCCGACAATGGCGGCGAGCGAGGTGCCCTTGATGAGTTGCACGAGATAGCCGATGGTCGCCGGCAGCGAGATGCGAATAGCTTGCGGCAGCACGATGTCGCGCATGCGCCAGGAATAATGTAGACCGAGCGCCATTGCGGCCTCGGTCTGACCGCGAGGCACGGCCTGGATTGCGCCGCGCCAGATCTCGCCGAGAAAAGCCGAGGCGTTGACGGTGAACCCGATCGCCACCGCAACGAATGCTGACAGCTTCAATCCGAGGAGCGCCAAGCCGTAGTACACCACAAACAGTTGCAGCAGCAGCGGTGTGCCCTGGAAGATAACGATATAGATCCGGACCATCCATTCCACAGTCGTGCGACCGCAGGTGCGCAACAGTGCGACGATCAGGCCGGCGGTACAGCCACCGACGAATGCAACCAGCGTCAGCAGCACCGTCCACTGCAGACCACGCAGGAGGAAGCCGAACTCGGGAAGACCGAAATGCGGTGTCATGATCTGCCCTTCTCAGCGCGTCGGATATGAGAAGAAACGGTGGGAGATGATCGCGAAGCCCGACATCAGCAGCCAGGAGATCGCGAGGTAGAGGAAGGTGACGAAGAAATAGACCTCGAAGCTGCGGAATGTGTCGCTTTCGATGCGCTGCGCAACCGACGTCAACTCATCGGCGGAGACGGCCGAACAGATCGACGAGGTCAGCGTCAGCATGATGAACTGCCCCGTGAGCGACGGGTAGATCGCGCGAAGCGCGGGCTTGAGTACAATGAAACGAAACACCTGTCCTTTGTGCAATCCGAGCGCGTAGCCGGCCTCAACCTGTCCCTGGTGAACAGACTGCACGCCGCCACGGATGATCTCGATGGCGTACGCGCCTCCATTCACGCCGAGTGCGATAATGGCGGTGGCGGTCGGATTGAGCTTCAATCCGATGAGCGGCAGTGCAAAGAACAGAAAGAAGATCTGCACCAGGAAAGGCGTATTGCGCACGATCTCGACGAAGCCGATCACGATGGCACGTAACCAAGCCGCCTTCGAATCGCGTGCCGCGACGCCGGCGACGCCGATGATCATCGCCAGTGTCATGCCGGCAAGCGCCAGACCTAACGTGCCCACGCACCCCCACAGCAGCGCGGGCATGGCATGCCAAACCACCGAGAAATCGAGCGTATAGCCCATCTTGCGTTTCCTCTCGGGCGTTGTGCGTGCCGCTCGCCCATCGGCCGGGTGTCACCCTCCCAGGGATGCGAAAGTTGAGAAGAAGACGTCTGGATCGGGTGAAACGCCCGTGAACAGGCGGAAAGCTTCGGTGCCCTGGAAGATCGCCATGCCGCCACCGTCGACGGTGCGGCAACCGAGGGTACGGGCCGCGCGCAGCAGTGCGGTTTCCAGCGGGAAATAGACGATCTCGGCGACCCATAGATCGGGACGCAGCAAGGCCGTCGGCAGCGGTGTGCCCGGATACTTGTCCATGCCGATCGGAGTCGCGTTGACAATTCCGTCTGCGGCAGCCACGGCCGCTGCAACATCCTGGCCGGCCTTCAAGCGCCCCTCTGCAAATCGGGGGGACAAGCCGTCGACCACACTCTGCGCCTTGGCCAGGTCCAAGTCGACAATGATCAACTCCTGCACGCCGAGTTTCATCAGCGCAAAAGCGACTGCCGCGCCTGCGCCGCCGGCGCCGAATTGGACGACACGACCGAGCGACGCGCCTTGCATGTTGCGGCGAAAGTTCTCGGCGAAGCCGAACCAGTCGGTGTTGTGGCCGATCATTCGACCGTTCCTGATAACCACGGTGTTCACGGCACCAAGCGCCTGCGCGTCAGGCGAAAGCTCTTCCAACAGCGGAATGATCGCCTGCTTGCAGGGATGGGTCACGTTCAGCCCGTCAAAGCCCATCCGCCTCGCGGCCGTGAGCAATTCCGGCAATGCCTCCGCACCGAGCTTCAACTCGGCCAGATCGATCTTCCTGTAGAGATAGCGGATGCCAGCGGCGTCAGCGGCCGCTTCGTGCATGGGCGGCGTGCGGGACGCAGCAATGCCGCTGCCGATCAGGCCGACGAGGAAGCTGGGTTTGGGTTGAATGCTCGGCATAGCCCGTCAGCGCAATGGTAGGGTCAGCTCGGCGATGACCTGAGCCGTGCTCGGTCGAACGCCGCGCCACCAGGCAAAAGCTTCTGCCGCCTGCTCCACCAGCATGCCGACGCCGTCGGCGAGCTTGGCTACGCCTTCGGCGCGGGCCGCTTGCAGAAAGGGAGTCAATCCCTTGCCGTAGGCAAGTTCGTACGCCAACTTCGCACCGCGGAAGACATTGCCGGGAAGTGGCGGCATCTCACCTCGCAGGCTGGCCGATGTCGCGTTAACCACGACGTCATAACCCTCGGCAAGATCGGCCAGTTCAGCATAGCCGCTGACGATCAGGGGACCACAACCGGCAAACTCTTCGGCCAATGCCACAGCCTTCGATAAGGTACGATTGACGAGAACCAGCTCGGACGGCTCCTGGCGCAGGAACGGCAGCAGCGCGCCACGCGCCGCGCCCCCGGCACCGAGCATCAGGACTCGCTGGCCGGCCATTTTGACACCGAGATTGATGGTGATGTCGCGCACAAGGCCGATCCCGTCAAAATTCTCGCCAATGATCCGATGGCCGTCGAACTTCAGGCAGTTTACGGCGCCAGCTCGGTCGGCGTTCTCTGAAAGCTCGTTTGCGTAGGCGAAGGCATCGAGCTTGAACGGGGCAGTGATGTTCAGTCCCTTGGCGCCCTCGGTCCGGAATTGATCAACCCGCCCGCTGAAGCCATTGAGGGGACCCTCGATCGCCTCATAGACAAGGTCCTGTCCTGTCATTCTGGCGAAAGTGCCATGGATGTGAGGTGATTTGCTGAAGCCGATCGGGTTGCCGATCACCGCATAACGGTCGCTCATCGCTCACTCCTGCACTGCGAGTTCGTTGTAGAGGACCCCGTCACGCACCATCGCCTCGACGAGCTCGGCCGAAAGTCCCAGCGACTCTGCAATGCGGCGATTGTCCTGGCCGAGCAGCGGCGCCGGAATTCGCACCGTGGTGTCGCAGTTGGAGAAGCGGAAGGGCAAGTTCGGTAACGTCACCTTGCCGAGCACAGGATGTTCCTGCTCGACCAGCATGCCGCGCGCGTGGATCTGCGGATCCTTCACGACCTCTTCGATGGTCTGCACGGGAGCGGACGGCACGCCTGCTTCGTCGAGTGCCGCAAGACAGGCGTCCCGAGAGGGCTGCGACAGCGTCCAGGTGCGCACAATCTCCATAGCTTCAGTATAGTGGGCGTTGCGCGCAGCAGGCGTGGTGAAGCGTTCGTCGGATGCCAGCGCGTCTCCTCCGATCAGGCTCGCCAATCGTCGCCACGCATCATCAACTTGCGCGGCGATGACAAGATTGCCGTCCCTTGCCGGAAAGACGCCGTAGACGGTCGAGTCTGGCTGTCCGCTTCCAGTCTGCTTCGGCAGATCGGTACCGCCGGAGAGGAAGTAGCGCTGCACTGCATAGTCGTGCATCGAGACCATGCAGTCGTACAGCGCCAGATCGATGTGTTGACCGCGCCCGGACGACGCGCGGCCGACCAGCGCGGCATTGATGGCAGCCACACCGTGAATGCCGGTATACATGTCGGCGAGTGGCATCCGCAGCAGCGGCGGCGCTTCGCCGGGGCAGCCCAGCTGCGCCAAAGCGCCCGACATCGCCTCTGCGATCAGGCCGAAGCCCGGACGGTCGGCATAGGGACCGGTGTGGCCATAGGCGGAGACCGAGCAGTAGATCAGCCCGGGATTGCGCGCCGACAGCGCCTTGTAGCCGAGCCCGAGTCGATCGAGCGCGCCGGGGCGGTAGTTCTCGATGAAGACGTCGGCCGTGTCGACCAGCTTCATCATCATGTCAAGACCGCGCTTATCGCGCAGGTCGATGCACACTCCCTGCTTGCCCATGTTCTGCTGCAGGAAGTAGCCGGACTGTCCGTCCTTGAAATAGCCATGGGCGCGGCCCGCATCGCCTGCCGTCGGACGCTCCACCTTGATGACCTCGGCGCCCATCGCGGCAAGGCAACGGCCCATGAACGGGCCTGCCAGGAAATGGCTGTAGTCGATGACGCGAATGCCCTTGAGCGGCAGATCCTGCGCGGTCATGCCCGCTCTCCCGCGACGCTAGTCTTCGATCGCATGGGAATCATCAGCCGGTGCTCGCCTAGCTGCACCACTTCGCCGCGCTGGTTGATCAGCTCCGAGGGCAGCACCACGATGCCCCACCCTTCCCGCTTCGTGGCGCGCATTGATCCAACGCGGAACTTCACATGCACGGTATCTCCGAGCTTGATCGGCAGCTTGAAATCCCACGTCCAGCCCAGCGACATTCCGGGAAGGAAGCGGTAGTCGGCACGGGTCTTCAAACCGTCGGCCAGCGACAGACCAAACAGCCCGTGCGCGACGCGCGTACCGAATGGTGTGGTCTTGGCGTATTCCTCGTCGACATGAACAGGCGTGAAGTCGCCCGTCAGTTCTGCGTAGGCATTCACCATCATTTCGGTAACCGTCACTGAGGGAGTGACGCATTCGTCGCCGACCTTGGCATCGTCCCAGTAGCGCTCATCGGTCATGTCGCCTGTTCCTTAGGCCCGTGGATTGATCGCCAGGGCCGCTTCCACAGCGCCTGCACTGGCTTGCAAGATTTCGACGTTCAGCCCGCCCGGCAGTTCGAGCCAGTTCGGTCCCGTAGGCAGCGCCTTGGCGCCCCAGGCGGCGGCACGGGCGAGCACACCTTCGTAGTCGTCGACCATGATCCCGAGATGGGCGAGGCGCCCCTCCGGTCCGACGAAGTTCGGATCCTCGATGAGTTGCACGCTTCCGAGCACCCATACCTGACGCGGGCGGGCACCATCGGCGGGTTGCTCGTCGCGAATGGGAAGACCAAGCACCTCACGAAAGAAACCAACGTGACGATCAACGTCCGGCACACGGATGGCGACGTGTTCGATGTAGGCACGGGGCAGCGACATCGTCTTAGGACCTTCCAGGATAGTCGCTGCGGGCGTATTCGATGCCCTTGACCAGCGCGACAAGGGTGGAATTGACGGGGGTCGGGACGTTGAGCCTGGCGCCCCAGCGCACGACGGACCCGTGGATGTAGTCGATCTCAGTCAAGTTGCCGGACTGCAAACTTTGCAACATCGACGTCTTGAACTCGGGCGGTAGACCAGCGGATGCCATTGTCCAAGCGCGCCGCGGGTCGGTGATCGAGATCTTCACGCCAGCCGCCCGCGCGACCGCGATGCCCTCTGAGATCGCGGCCAGCGCGCAATCTTCCAGGATCGGCAGCGAATAGAGACCGCCATAGGTCAGGCCGGTAATGGCAGTAATTCCTCCTCCGGCAACGTTGATGAACAGCTTGTCCCACATCGTGCCCAGGATGTTGTCGCTGAGCAGTGTGAGGATGCCGGCGCGGTTGAACGTCTCGGAAATTCGCCGTGCGCGTTCCGTCAAGCGTCCATCAAGCTCGCCGATGATGGTTTCCTTGCCGATGACCCCGGAGCGAACGTGACCGGGGCCGAGCAGCACGCCACCAACGTAGGTCTTGCCCGCCATGACCCGGTCACGACCAACTTCCTCCGACAGGATGTCCTCGTGGCCAAGACCATTTTGAAGCGACATCACGACCGTGTGCGGCCCGATGATCTGCGCGGCCGCCCGGATGGCCTCACTCGTGTGGTAGGATTTGACGAGGACGATGACGAGGTCAGCCTTGACGCCGACCTGGGCCGCGGACGTGCAGGCGGTGACCGTCACGACGGTCTCGGCGCTACCTTCGCGCATGCGAAGCCCGCGGGCGTTGATTGTGTCAACATGGGCCTGGAACGGATCAATTAGCCAGACCTCGGCTCCCCCACGCGCCAGCGTGCCGCCGATGGTCGAGCCTAAGGCCCCCGCTCCGATAAAGCAGATCCTCATCGAACGCTTCCCCCAGCGCCATTCTCGGCGTTGGTCGCGTGGTAGCAGGCTGGTTGACATTAAGATATGCTATGATTCTTATATGCATTATTGTCATTTGCAATGAAACCTCAGGATCACCCCGAGACGAAACTGCTGGAGCCTCGCCTGCTCAGGCTCTTCGATGCATTGTTCACCACGGGCAGTGTCACCAAGGCAGCCGAGAAACTCGGTCAGAGTCAGCCGACCATTTCGATCTGGCTGGCACGCCTGCGAAAGGAACTGGACGATCCACTCTTCATCCGCTCAGCACAGGGAATGTTGCCGACTCCGCGCGCCGAGGCTCTCATCGGCGCGGCCAGACAAGCGTTGGAGATGCTGCGTCGTCTGGCGGAGCTTCGCTCCGACTTTGATCCGGCGACTGCCAAGCGCCGCTTCGTCATCTGCATGACGGATGCGAGCCACATCACGCTGCTTCCGGCCATCCTCGCTCACGTTCGTCGCGTTGCGCCGGGCATCCGCATTGAGGCGGCGCAGATCGGCGGCGATACCCCACGAATGCTGCAGTCTGGCGAGGCCGATCTGGCGCTCGGCTACATCTCGGACCTCGACGCGGGGCACTTCCAACAGGCACTCTTTCCGCAGGATTGGGTCTGCCTGGCAAACGCAAGACATGCCCGGATCCGCAAGCCCATCACCGCAAAGGATTTCAGGCGGGAGGCACACGTCCTCATTCGCTCCGGCACCGGACATCAGTTGCTCGCGGACGCGCTACGGGAGCAGCGGATAGTCCTTGATGTCGTGCTTGAGCTACCCGGCTTTTTGGGGCTACCCGCGATCATCGGCACGACTGACCTGATCGCTACCCTCCCAAGGCACATTGGCGAAACGTTGGCTCATTATTACGGACTGAGCGTGCTCGACTGCCCGCTGGCGATCGCCGGCTTTACGGTGAAGCAATATTGGCACGCCCGCTTCCATCACGACCCGGCAAGCCAATGGTTGCGTGACGTATGCGGGGAGCTTTTTCAACAGCAGAAAGTGCGGGGTCTTTATCGTTCCGGTCCGCCAAGGAAACGAAGACCACGCGATTTGCAGTCGTAATGGTCCCCGGTAGCGGGGCAACGACCGCCCCCCTGGGGCCGCCGGCTGGGCCGACTGCGGCACGGCTGCAATTCCGCACATGCGCATCTCGACCGGTTGTCCGCTTCGTTCGCCATAGCACCCTATTCTACGATGAGGGCAAAACAGACCTGCCCGAGCAGCTTCCGCGGTATATGTTGGGATGGAAGCCTCGGAGATAAGCCAGCCTGGCTACGCCGTTTAGTTCGATTCTGGACCGAGCCTTAGAATCTGTGTTTCCAAACGCGCCCAAAGTGCAACTGCTTACCGAATGAACTCAACAGCTTGAGATCTGGCTGGGGCGGGAGGGATCGAACCTCCGAATGGCGGAATCAAAATCAGGCAGGAGTCTGAGCAAAATCAACGGTTGTTCTGAATATCGTGCGATATTCGTCCCCAGGGAGAACAATAGGTCAGCGAGCTGTTCAGAACGGCGCCCGCCTTCAATTGCAACCTCGCCGGGTACGGAAGCGGGCTTTTGTCCTGGATTTCCCCGCCACAAGCCGGGCGCGCTGATCTTCTTCAATCGCCACGTCGTCGGCGGCGTGTATCCGGCAAGCTCCGATTTATCCATGAACCGGCTCGATGCTGCCGGGGCCGCGAGTTAGCTGCACGCCAGGCGCGCTTCACGCCCGGATCGCCTCATTCTCAAGCCCAAATAAGAGAACGAGAAGTTAGCGAGGGCGGATGTAGCCCTCGTGAGTAAAGGCCCCCAGGGTCATTGCGGAGGCCCGCTCGGAAACGCCGCGTCAGGTCTGCTCTTTCATTTACCCTTTTGTTTTTCTTCTGCGCTTTTTCCATCGGAGCTTTTAGAGCGTTCTTCGAAGCGATCAGCGCCCTTGGCTAGATCGTGCCCCGTCTTGCTCTCGCTCTTCGCTTCTTCCTTAACAGTTGCCTCGCGCAAGCCTTCAGCGGCCCGTTCCTCCGCCTTTGATGCTTTTCGTTCGTCATCCATTTGCTGTTCCTCACTGATAAACACGCTTGTCCAGGAATACTTCCTTGTCTCTCTCATCAGCCGCAACAATTTCCCAATCAGATCGCCCGGACATTGTTCCAGTTCCGTTGAAGCTAGGTGCGCCTCCATGGCGTAAACCTCAGTCGAGCCGCGGTCCACGTTCCCTAAACAGCGCAACGCCGACATCGAAGTTACAAACAGTATGCCCGCCCTGGGTCAATCGTGTCGATCTAGTCGCGTTCTCGGCACGTCCGGGGGTGCCTTAACTGCTGACATGCCGGGCTGAACCGCGGTCTTCGCCTCAGGGCTAGGAGCAGAGGCATGCGTCACTCGATCACTTCGTCGGCGCGAGCGAGGAGATAGGGCGGGATAGTAAGGCCGATGTTCTTTGCTGTTTTGATATTGATCGCCAACTCGAATCTAGTCGGCTGTTCAATCGGAAGGTCGGCGGGTCGAGCGCCGCTCAGAATTTTTGCTGTATAGTCGGCAAGCTGACGCTGAACATCGGTGATGCGGGGCGAATAACTCATAAGTCCGCCGGATTTGACGAAAAATGACCATTCATAAGTCGCGGGGATCCGATACTGCTCGCACAACGCTGCGAGTTGCTCTCGGCGTGCAATATAGAATGCATCTGGACTGACAAGAAGCGCGGCATGCTTCCGGTTTCTGATTTCGCCGAAGGCAGCATAAATTTGCTCATCGGTGCTCGCCTCCAGGACGTGAATTTCTCGGCCAAGCGACTTGGCCGCAGCTTCGGCATCCGATACCACTACATTCGCGTTTGGATTCGTTGGATTTACCAGCGTAGCGATTGTTCCGCCTCCCGGTGTCAACTCTGCCAATAACTCAAGTCGCTTGGCGGTCAGTTGCGGAGTGTACATGCTCACGCCAGTCGCGTTTCCTCCCGGCCTGTTCAAACTGGAAACAACGCCAAGAAGTACCGGGTCCATGGCAATTGCAAACACGATCGGAATCGTCTTAGTCGCTTTCGTTGTCGCCAAGACTCCGTTTGTACCAGTGGCAGCGACGATCACTCGAACGCGATCCTGAATCAGATCTGCGATCAATTCCGGAAAGCGATCATACTTTCCATCCGCGAAGCGATACTCGATGGTGACGTTCTGGCCTTCTACAAGGCCCTTGGTGCGGAGACCATCCCGAAAGGCGTCGAGCAACTCCTTACTTTTGTCGGCTGAGTCGAAGCCAAGATAGCCAATTGTTGGAAGTGCGCCCTTTTGCGCGTATGCCGCGCAAGGGAAGACAATTGCCGCGACGCCGAAAAGTGCAATCAATCCTCGCCACTTCATGGGCAGGCCCGCAAGGTCGTAAGGCGGCTAAGTGAGTATAGGTCAGCTGTTCGTCGCGCGCGATACAGATTGTCGCGCCGAGAAATACCGCATCGCAATGGGCCGGAGCCCGACCGGCTTTGGATCCAAATGCGAAGAAACTCAACGTCAGCATATCTAGTCCGCGCCGCCTCGCTGAGCGCAGGCCGAAGAGCGCGCGGCGTCATTCGCGAATGGGACGCGAGGAGACGTCCCCGAAATTATAAGGAGCTGAGGTCTGCTCAGGGTCACAGGTGGACGAACGAAGCTAGGCCGGCAACTGTCCGTTCTCCCCTTGAAGCGGACCCTTGGTCCGCGCTCAGCCGGGGCAGCTTCGGGCCAAAAACTGACATCGTCAGGCCTTCCGCCGGCCTCCATCCTATCGCTCGTTTGCCCGCTCACGGGTACCGCTGAAGGCCCCGACGCGGAATTGCTGGCTCCCCTGGGGAGCTTGCTCACCACCTGATAACAAAAAGCCCCGGGCGACGCCGGGGCTTTGAACTGCTTACCTTGATCAGGTGGGCAGATCAGTATTTCGCGTTTCCGACGCGATCGCGACCCACCGCTCAATTTGTCTCGCGCTTTTGAACCGAAGCCCGCTCGATGAGGAAATCGTCTAACTGCCGACCGCCTCGGAGCTGCGGTTGGAGCCACCGCGGTAGCCTGCCGCGACCGCACCATTCTCCGACGGGTTCTTCGGATTTCGGTATTTGGGACGAACGGGCGGGTATGGACGGCGATCCTGTGGAGCCGTTCCTCCAACTGTGCTTTTTGCACCAAGATTTACGTCACGTTCCGGCGAAGAGGACATCCGGACGAGGTCTTGCACGGACCCTAGCTTCATTCCGCAAGCAGCTTCATACGACAGAGCGGGAGCAGACACCTCCAAATCTTGCAGGTGTTCGAGGCCACAGACTCCTATACCCTGGCCGCCTTCACCTCGTTCAGATCAAGCGCGCGCACGCTGCTCCACGATTGTGCATCGATTGCCTCACAATTATCGTAGCGCTTCCACCGCATCGCAATATACTTCGCCTAGCAATCAGGAATGCC
Organism: Bradyrhizobium sp. TM102; assembly: GCF_009176685.1. NCBI lineage: Bacteria > Pseudomonadati > Pseudomonadota > Alphaproteobacteria > Hyphomicrobiales > Nitrobacteraceae > Bradyrhizobium > Bradyrhizobium sp. TM102. Next base: position 6,510,572 of record NZ_AP021855.1, read on the forward strand.
AGGCGAAGTTTTGATGATCAGGCATGCGGTCCGCATGCTGGCCATAATGTATTGCGTTTGCAGCCAGCCCGCCTATTCGAACTACGAATCCCAAGCGGTGACGCCACCGCTGTCATTCTCACAATTCTGCATTCAATATCCCGACGATTGCCAACGTCACGACGACCGCAGGGTCCGAGATTTCCGTTCCTCAATTCAGCGTTGGCGAGAACTCGCACAAATCAATTCAATCGTGAATTTTGGCATAACCCCAAGGGATCCGCCCGCAAGCCGACGTGACGCGGAATGGCAGATATTCCCTGACGAGGGCAATTGCGGCGACTATGCCGTCACCAAGCGGCATCTGCTGCTGCGATCCGGCTGGCCCAGCTCGGCCCTCCTTCTCGCAGAGGTCGTCGTGCGAGCGACTGGAGAGCACCATCTTGTGCTGCTCGTGCGTGAGGGAAGAGCAGTCCTCGTACTCGATAATCTGAGTCCAGTGGTCACGCCGCTTGTAGATGCTTTGGATCGGTTCACTATCCTGCGTGCGGAGTCGGGAACGGATCCACAACGGTGGACACGGGAAGTCGCGACCTTCTAGCTGGCATTCTGATCAACGGGGCCAAGCCTCATATGGTCAAGAATCCGATCTAGTTCTTTCCGCGGTTTGGAGGCCTCTCGCCCGACTACGATCAAACGAGGGACGGACACCTTGAACGGCACTGCGCCTCGCACGTACTCGGAGGAGATCCTTTGGCGCGCCGGCTGGAGCCAAACGCTGTTAATCTAAGCTTGATTTTCGCTCCATTTCGCCCTCCCTAACCAGGTCAATTTCGTGTAAGCACCAATTTCCATCTTTGGGACTGATATGACAAAGAAACGAGCACTTATTACCGGCGTCACTGGCCAGGACGGCGCCTATTTGGCCGAACTTCTTTTGCAGAAGGGATACGAGGTCCACGGCATCAAGCGCCGGACCTCGCTGTTTAACACCGATCGCATCGATCATCTGTATCTCGATCCGCACGAGCCTGACCCGCCCTTTCGGCTCCACTATGGCGATCTGACGGACTCCTCGAGCCTGATCCGGATTGTCGGCCAGGTGCAGCCGGACGAGATCTACAATCTCGCGGCGCAGAGTCACGTGGCCGTTTCATTCGAGGAGCCGGAGTATACGGCGAACTCCGACGGCCTGGGCACACTTCGAATTCTCGAGGCCATGCGGATCGTTGGACTGGAAAAGACGACCCGATTTTACCAGGCATCGACCTCGGAACTGTACGGTCTGGTCCAGGAAATCCCGCAAAAGGAGACCACTCCTTTCTACCCCCGGTCGCCGTACGCCGTCGCCAAGCTCTATGCCTACTGGATCACGGTCAATTACCGTGAAGCTTACGGGATGTATGCCTGCAACGGCATTCTCTTCAATCACGAATCTCCCGTCCGGGGTGAGACTTTCGTCACCCGAAAAATCACGCGGGCATTGGCCCGGATCCATCTGGGCCTGCAGGAGCGGTTGTATCTCGGCAATCTCGATGCATTGCGCGATTGGGGACACGCGCGCGACTATGTCGAGATGCAGTGGCTTATGTTGCAACAAGAAAAGCCGGAAGATTTCGTCATCGCGACCGGTGTTCAACATTCGGTTCGAGATTTCGTTAACGTGGCGGCGAGCGAAGTCGGCATGCAGATCCGATGGGAGGGGGCCGGCGTCGACGAGAAGGGTTACAATGTTGCAAACGGAAAATGCGTGGTGTCGGTCGACCCGCGCTATTTCCGCCCAACAGAGGTCGCCACTTTGCTTGGCGATCCGTCCAAGGCGAAAGAAAGACTCGGCTGGCAGCCCCAGACCTCATTCGAGAGCCTCGTTCGCGAGATGATGAAGGAAGATCTCGAATCCGCAAAACGCGATGAGCTGATTAAGCAGCACGGCTTTAGGTATTTCCCGCGCCACGAGTAGTCCTGGCAGATCGGCCAGCAAGGCAAGAAGCCAGATGAGCGCCCATCACGGCGCTCATTTTTTTGGACGACAACGAATTGAGATCAGATGCTTTAAGGTGACCGAACGGCATCCTCCACTGGAAGCCCAATGTCGCCGGCAGCGTTTTTCGAGTCGACATTCTTCTGCCCTGTCGCACTGCCCTGCCCTGCCATGGCCTCCGACCACCGGTGCACAATTGCGCGTCGATCCCAACGATCAAGCGCGCGCCTTCTTCCTTCTTCGCCGTAATGCTCACGGAGAGCCGGCGCCTCGCTGAGCTGGCAAATTGCAAGCTCAAGCGCCGACGAATCTCCGGGTGGAATCACCAGGCCCGCATCCGTGACTTCCGCCGCGAGGCCCGTGCCTTCTTCAGCCATCGCAATGACCGGCCGAGCCGACGCGAAGATCGCGCCAAGCTTGGAGGGCAACACCAGATCGGCGGCCTCGGCTTTCTGCGGGATCAGATGAAAATCGGCCGTGGCCATCAATTGATTGAAACTTTCGTTGGGCTGAAGCCCGAGAAAATGGACATTGCGACGTCCGGCAGCGAGCTGCTCCAGCCTCATTTTATGTGGCCCATCGCCTGCAAGGATGAAGTGGATATGAGGATGGCTCTCCTCCAAACCGATCGCAGCCTCGATCACGAGTTCAAGGCCTTGCTTGTTCGACATTGTTCCGGAGTAGAGCGCAACGATATCGGCCGCGCCCAGCTTCAGCTGCTGACGGTATTTGGTCATTCGCGAACCCGGGCAGATCGCGTTGGTGTCAATCCAGTTTCTCACCTCGGCTGTCTTGTCAGGACTCAACCCCTTGATTCTCAACCGGTCCACCATCGCTTGAGAGATGGTTGAAACATGGTCGAACGATTTGAGGATCGCCGCTTCGGCTCGAAGCATCCATTTTCGCAAGTTAGGATTGCGTAGCAGACCAAGATCAAATGCCGCGTCCACCTCGAAGTCCTGCACATGAAGCCATGATTTGGCACCGACGCAACGAGCGACGAATGAGACGAAGGCAGCCGACATTAATGATGGTGCGACGGCGATCATAACGTCGGGGCGCCAGGATAGCGCCTCAACGAGGATCGGCGCCCCGCTCGTAAGCGCGAATGAAGCGTGATGAACCAGCCGCTTGGCGCCCGAGGGATGTCCGGGCACATAAATCGGCGTACGGGTCACGCGAACGCCCTGAATATCTCTCGACCTGAAATACGACGACTTGAACGCCGGGGGAATCTTCCAGGCTGGATAATACGGAGGTGCCGTAATGACCCTGACTTCATGACCTTCGGCAGCCAAGCTTTCGCAGAGCTCAGCGTTGTATTTTGCCACACCGATCAGATCGGGGGCATAGTTGATGCCGACCAAGAGAACACGCATAAAGCCCCGCCCAAATCAAAAGTTCGCAATAAAAAAGTTTCTTGTAGTCTTACGTAGTTTTTCTCAGCGCGTCGCGCTGACTTCCAGATGACGTCCAGAGCCCTTTAAAAAGTCTGCGTAGGCGGCCGCGAGACCGGCCCGCAGGGCGACGTTCGGTCGCCAGCCAAGCCCGCGAATTCTCGAGCTATCGAGCAGCTTGCGTGGCGTGCCGTCAGGCTTTGACGCATCGAACGCGAGCTCGCCCTGATAGCCCACGACCTCCGCGACTGTCCTCGCAAAATCGGCGATCGACAATTCGTCGCCGCTGCCGACATTGATCGGAAGATCGCTTGAATAGTTCTTCAGAAGGAAGACGCAGGCATCGGCAAAATCGTCGACGTTGAGGAATTCGCGGAGCGGTGTGCCGGTGCCCCACACCGAGACGCTGGTTGCATTGGCCAGCTTGGCTTCATGGAAGCGCCGGATCAACGCGGCCGGGACGTGACTATGATCGGGATGATAATTGTCGCCGCGGCCGTAGAGATTGGTCGGCATTACCGAGATGAAATCGTCGCCATATTGCCGACGATACGCCTGGCACATCTTGAGGCCGGCAATCTTGGCGATCGCATACCACTCGTTGGTCGGCTCGAGCGGCCCGGTCAACAATTCGCTTTCGGCGATCGGCTGCTTGGCGTGCTTTGGATAGATGCACGACGAGCCGAGGAACAGCAGGCGCCGCACACCAACCGCGTGACTTGCACGGATCACGCTCAATTCCAGCGCAAGGTTGTCGCAGAGAAAGTCGACCGGGAAATTGTTGTTGGCCGCGATACCGCCAACTTTTGCAGCGGCATGAATCACGACGTCCGGGCGATTGGCCTCGAGCCATCTGAGCGTGGGTTCTTCCTTTGTCAGATCCAGCTCACGCCGATCAGCCGTCAGCACGGTGCAATTTTCCGACACAAGCCGGCGGACGACAGCTGATCCCACCATGCCGCGGTGACCCGCGACGAAGACACGTTTGCCCGTGAGATCGTAGGTTGAAGCCCCTGTCATCGTATCCTCTACCGGCGTTCGATTGGCCGGACCGTCAATTCCGTGAGATCCGGCTACCGCCGCATTACGCAATCACGCTGCCGATGCAGCCCCGCCAAACTGGTAACACAATCTTCACCATGCAACAGCCTATCCCGGCCCGACAAAGATATTCATGGTGAACCCGTGCTGCGCGCACAAAAGAGCAGCACACGGCGAAACAAAAATGAGCAAGGCAGCCGCATGAGCTGTGCGGCTGCCTTGTAAATCTTCTAAAAAGCGGCGCTCGCCGCTTTAGGTCAGCCGAAGTTCAGTACGCCCGACGCAGGACAGGGCCGACGGGCGCGCAAACGCGGTCCATATACCAGCCATAGGGCGTCTCGACCCGCACCAAGGGGCAATGGCGCGACGGCACATATCTATATGGGTAGGGCTGCGCCCAGAACGTGACAGGCGTCGCCTGGCTTGCACCCGTCAGGAGGGCCGCCGGCGCCGGCATTTGCATCGCCGCGCTTGCTCCGCTCGCTGCGCAGAAGGAAACGGCGGCGGCCAAAAGGCCTCCTCGCATCATGGTCTTAAACATCCCAAAAAAGCTCCTCGCCCCTGCGGATTTGGTCCATTCCCCGCGCCCCACCAGGCCGCAACCCGAGGACCACCGCGAACCAGCCTAAATAGTAAAGCCTAGATTACCAAGGCTAGGGCCAAAAAGGCAACCGACGGCGCAGCTTGGGGAGGGCCTTTATAGCGATATGGCGGGCAACTGTGGCTTCTTGGTCCTATTTTTCCTCGCTCCAGGCGCCCGGGGCAGCAAGGTCGGGTGAACGTCGGTACACATCTCGGAGGAACTGGTAGTTGACGGTCTGGGCCAGCGGCACGTCCTCTTCGCCAAGTTTGGCGAAGAGGAGAATGTCCCGAAGCGTCCGCCAACGGCTTTCGTCGTAATCGCCGATGCGCCCCCCTGTCGGCAAAACGAGCGGACGTAGCTGCTGCAGTTCGAATTTCAGCCGCTCGGGATTCAAACTGGCCGGCCCGGTCCCAGCCAGAACGGGCACGCTCCGTGCATAGTCCGCGTAGGTGAATTGCCATCCCCGGATGAGGCCCTGAAGGACATCGGCAATCATGGATGGCTGTTCATGGACGAGAGCGTTACTCGCGAAGTAGACCAAGCCAGGAACATGGATGCCATAGTCTTGCGGTTTGATGACATTCAGCTTCGTGAACGTCGAACTGGAGGGATCCGGCTGCTCGTCGATTCCAGCGATGATCGCATCCACCTGCCCGCCCCGCAGAGCTTCGAAGCTGTCGCGGTCTGGCACCTTGGTAATCTGGCTGCGGGGCAGCCCGAGCTGCGCCATCATGGCGTCGAAAACGACGTCGCCCTCACTCGCCCTGCGGTATCCGACTCGCTTTCCGACCAAATCAGCCGGACGCCGCAATCCCGAGGCTTCAAGCGTGAAAATCGCGACAGAGGTATCGAGGAAGCTTGCCGCAAACGCAGTCACAGGGACGCCGCGCCAGCTCGCCAGCAGGAACTTCTGGCCGCTCGTCACGCCGATGGCATGTTGGCGTGCAATCGTCTGGACGAACTCTGGGTCTTCGGGCAGGGCCGCCATTTCAATGCGGGAGGAGAAGTACCCCTGCCTCGATGCAGAGAGTTCGCCGGCAAACCGCGCGCCATATGGCCCGTCCAGGAGGAGTTTGACCCCGACGGCCGCGGAGGCCGTCGGAGTTCGTATGGGGGCCGCATCGGGGCGAAGAAGCAGCAGCGCGGTCCCCACCAATGCCGCCGCAGCGAGGCCAATGGCAAGGTAACGCCTCCCTTTCGGCCGGGTCCGCCGCCGGGACTGGGTTCGGGGCAACGAGAACTTCCTAACGGGTTGTGAAATTTAGCATATCAGTCGAGGCGAGATGGGCTACAATGAAGCTTCTGGGGTAAGGTTAATTTTCCCTTCGCCTTGTTTTAAAAGCGATTTTGACCGATAGCACGGCGCGTTCGGATAATGAATTTTGCGTCAATGGGCTTGGCAAGATGACAATTCTTTCCACTCGACCGGTGCCCGTCCCTGATTCTGCGACGGAAATTGGTGAGGTCGAGCAATCCCCGGCAACAGCAACCGGCTATGCGCCGAGCTGGCTGCGTCCCGTGGTGGTCGAGCGGTTGATGGCCGTGGTCGATGCGGCGCTGATCGTATTCAGCGGGATCGGCTGCGCGGTCGGCTATCACATCGCCACCGCGGGCACGCTCGGCAAGGCGGACGTCTATGCGGCGGCGAGCGTCCTGGTCGCAATCAATTTCATCCTTCTGACCAGCGTGCAGCACGGCTATCGCCTCAAAGCCATCACCGACTTGGCCCGCACGTTCCGGATGACGCTGACGACGTGGACCGGCTTGTTCGGCGCGTTGCTGGCGATCGCCTTCACGATGAAGGTCAGCGACGAGTTCTCCCGCGGCACCACCATCTCGTTTTATCTGGTCGGCCTCTCCGTTCTGCTCGCCTGGAAGATCGCGGCCGCGCGCTGGACCGCGCATGGCTTGCGCACCGGCGCTTTCGCCAACGGCCGCGCCATCATGATCGCCGAGTTCGGCCTTGCCACCTCGTCCAACGCGGTCGATGACCTCGGCCAGCACGGCTACCGCCTGATGCGGGTCATGGAAATCCCCGCCAAGGAGCTCGCCTCGCCGCTGCTGCTCTCCTCGCAGGCGCCGCGCTTCGAGGAGCTGATCACTTATGCGCGCGAGAACCGGATCGAGCACGTCTTCCTGCTGATGAACTGGAGCCGGCAGCACGCGATCGACAGCATCCTGGACGCGCTGAAGATCCTCCCCGTCCCGGTGCATCTGGTGCCGGACGCCAACACGGCGCGCTTCCTGCGCTATCCGCTTGAAGGCACCGGCAATACCTTCACCGCCGAGCTGCGCCGCGCGCCCTTGTCCTGGAAAGAGCGTGCGCTCAAGCGGGCGCTGGATCTCGTCGGCGCGAGCTTTGCCCTCCTGGTGTTCGCGCCCGTGATGCTGGTGACCGCGATCCTGATCAAGCTGACCTCGAAGGGCCCGGTGTTCTTCCGCCAGACCCGCCACGGCTTCGGCGGGCGCGCGTTCAAGATCTTCAAGTTCCGCACCATGCGCGTGCTGGAGGACGGCCCGACCATCGTCCAGGCGCAGAAGAACGACCCGCGCGTCACGCCCATCGGCAAATGGCTGCGCAAGACCTCGATCGACGAGCTGCCGCAGCTTCTCAACGTGCTCAAGGGCGACATGTCGCTCGTCGGCCCCCGCCCGCACGCGGCCGCCCACAACACCGAATATGAGCAGATCATCGGCAACTACGCCTTCCGCCACCACGTCAAGCCCGGCATCACCGGCTGGGCCCAGGTTAATGGTTACCGCGGAGAAACCCGCACGCTCGAGCTGATGCAGAAGCGCGTGGAGCACGATCTGTGGTACATCAATAATTGGAGCTTGGGGTTGGATATCAAGATTGTCGTGAAGACCGCACTCCTCTCGTTTTCGCAAGCGACCGCTTATTGAGCCTTGAACACAAGTTGTTCATCTCGGTCCCGATGATGTTTTACACGAACGATGTGAAGGACATATGACAACAGTAATCACGTACGGCACTTTCGATTTGTTCCACATCGGCCATCTGAACGTGCTCGAGCGCCTTCGCGCTATGGGGGACCGCCTAATAGTCGCCGTCTCCACGGACGAGTTCAATTCGGGAAAAGGAAAGAGCTCCTGCTTTTCGTTCGAAGAGCGAGTGAGAATCGTTTCCGCCCTCCGATGCGTGGATCTTGTAATTCCAGAGAGCAATTGGGAGCAGAAAGTTCATGACGTGAAGGCGCATGAAGTGGACATCTTTGGAATGGGCGATGATTGGGCTGGGAAATTTGACTTCTTGAAGCCTCATTGCCGAGTTGTTTACCTGCCCAGGACGCCCGCGGTTTCCTCGACATCGATCAAGCTCGACATATTCGAGGCGCACAGCGAGAAGCAAGCACAGGTGCAGCGCGAACAAGGTGTTCGTTCCCTTGCTTGATAAGCGGTTGGTCGTAGACCTTGCGAGTAAATGCTTGACTGCCATACTTGCCCTAGTACCGCCAAAGCCTAGGCAAGTATGCTTCATAAGCAGTCCAGATCTGAGCGATAATGCGTGGGCCTTCTTTCGCTACCTTGCGAAGCACGCTTCGCACGAAGTCGAATGGATCTGGCTCGTTGCGAATATCCAGGCATCAAGAGAAAAGTTGCTCGAAATGCATGGGACCGAACGCAATGTTCGAATCGCACGCAAACGCACATTGAAGGGCCTTTTCTTGTTTCTACGAAGCAAGTACACCTTTCATACGCATGGACACTATTATTTCTTTCGAGGTTCAAAGACGCGAACGATCGTAAATCTTTGGCATGGCATGCCCTTGAAGACGATCGAACTCTTAGATCTAAGAGCTAGGCGCACCCCTTTTTACTCAGACTATGCGATCTCTACGTCGGCCTTCTTTCAGAAGGTGATCGCGCAAGCGTTCGGGGTGCCCGATTCACGCGTTCTCATAAGCGGACTTCCGCGGAATGATGCGCTCAGAGTCAAGAGACCCATCCCGCGATACTTGGAGTTGCCAGAGCACACTCGCGTGGCGGTGTGGATGCCAACTTTTCGAAGGTCGTTCTTTGGCGATGTACGAGCCGACTCGAAATCGGATGTTATTACGTCGGACCTTCTAAAAGCGGTCGACGATCTCCTCGGCGATACACACACGGTTTGCATTCTAAAGCTGCATCCAATGGATCACTTGAACGGTTACTTAAACGAAACCTTCGAGAACATTCGCGTCCTTCGAGCTGCCGATGACAATGGAAAGCACGATTACTACGAAGAACTCTTGGCAGCTGCGGACTGTCTTGTAACCGACTTTTCGTCTGTCTTCATTGATTTCGCTCTGACCCGCCGTCCAATCGGCTTCTACATTCCCGATCGAGACCGATACGTTCGGGGGTTTATTGACGACGTCCTAAAGAATGTAGGATTTCCAGGCGCCCGCCTCAGTACTGCTGTTGAAATTGCGAACTTCATGGCAGGGGACTTATCAACAGAGATACCGGCTTCATCATTTGAATGCATGCACGCTAATGCCGACATGGAAGCCTGCAAGACGCTACACACGAGCCTCGTTCAGCGCGGACACCTGACCGAAATCGTGTAGCTAGGGAAGCTGATTGGATCGAGAAAATGGTTTCGAGGCGCACATTCCTCCACGGCTCCCTTGCAGCTGCTGCACTTTCCTCAATACCGGCGGAGAGGTCAGCGTCTGCAGGGGCAACAAGAGCGCTCTGGCTAAAGGGCAACTGGGGCTTAATGGTTCACTGGATCGCACCAGGTCCAGCCCCACGTAGGGGGGAGTATCAAAAAAACCTGAATGAGGCAGTGAATTCTTTCGATATAAACCACTTGGTAGACCAAATAGCACAGACCAAAGCGCGCTGGCTTATATTCACAGTAGGTCAAAACACCGGTTACTACGCTAGTCCGAATCAATATTTGGACTCTCTTGCGGGGCCGGGCCATACGCCGGAGCGCGACCTAGTTCTGGAATTAGCTAAGGCATTAGCTAAGATAGGAGTGCGCTTCATCGCCTATCTCCCAGGAGAAATCAAAGCAGTAACAAGTCTTCATCAAGTATTTGGCTGGAATCCGGACGATCAGCGTGAGTTTCAGCGGAAATACACCACCTTCATTCGAGAGTATTCTGAACGATATGGATCTTTGTGCAGCGGGTGGTGGATAGACGGTTGCTACAACTGGCGTGCCTTTCCGAACTCGGCTCGTGATTGGCCCTTGTGGACCTCGGCACTGCGCGCCGGCAACCCTCAAGCCGCACTTGCGTTCAACGACGGCTGCTTTCTGGTCAAACATCCTTATCCCTTGACGCCCGGCCAAGATTTTCTGTCGGGCGAATCTGATGGTCTAGATCCAACTGGGCCATTGGCTAAGGATAAGGGCCGACCAGAGCTTATTCGTCTGACTGCCGAATTTTTGGACCAGCTTCCGTGCGTCGGCCATGTACTTGCTCCAATTGACGACAACGGACGCTGGGGGCATCGGGGTCCAGGAGAAATTGCTCCGCCCCTATATTCTCGCGACCAAATGGAATCGACAATAAGCAGCTATTCTCGACTGGGCATAGGATTGACGATGAACGTCGGCATCTACCAAGAAGGAGCAATCGGAGATAGCACCCTCAAGCTGCTGAGCCAACTGCGTTGATCGAGTCAAACAAAATGCCGGCGAAATATATCATGTCTCACAATTACGCCTATATCCAGAACCCGGGCGGCGTAGCCGACATGGCCAATAATCTCGCATCAGCACTTAGTCAAACAACAAGCGATCTTATTGAGGTGTTCCCCGCTGACCGAACAAAGGGAAGAACACTCTGGCGCTTCCTTTCTGAAATAGAGCTGAGCCTTCGCCATTTCTCTGATCCTGTTGTACTTCTCTTTCCAAACTATTTTGCGCTACCGTTGCCTTGGTCGAAGGCCAAATCGATTGTGGTAGTGCACGATCTTCAGTTTAGATACTATCCAGGCTTCCAATCGATATTGAAGCGCCTCATCTTGGAGTTTTCGTATCGGTTGGCCCAACGCAGGGCTGCGGGAGTGGTTTTTATTAGTGAAGCAACGCAAAGCGACTTTGTTAAATTCTACGGCCCTCCCAGCCGGTCAGCAGTGATCCTCACGCCGATCGAAGTTGCCAGTGCCAGTCACTCAAGTGACAGCGCCAGCAAGTACGCCGGCGCTCCATACGCGATTGCGAACTTCCACTCCTACCCGCACAAAAATTTAGAAAAGGTCTTCGAACTTTTTCGTCAATTGCGCTCGGTTACCCCGAAGCTCAAGCTAATCGTCACAGGACGGCAGCCGAAGCAAAGGGACTTGATCTCTAAGGCTGGCCTGGATCCAGAATCAGTAGTCTTCACCGGTTTCATTGAGAAACAAGAAGTACTCAATTTGATTGCAGGCGCAGAGTTCTTTGTCTCAATGTCCCTCTTCGAAGGCTTCAATATGTCTGCTGCTGAGGCGGCAAAGCTCGGTCGGCCGCTTTTACTCTCAGACATACCAGTGCATCGGGAGCTATTCAGCGAATACGCCTTTCTCGTTGACCCAGCGACAACAAGCTTCGACGTTCAAAGATTCCTGACTTATCTTTCCAACTTTTCATCGCACGAACGTTGGGAGCTGGCAGAGAAAACAGAACCTAGATATGCAGCGGAACGCTACATTCAATTCTTCGAGAATGTGCTCGGTGCCCAACCTAGTTCAGAGTAGTCCCCAGTCTAGTCTCAGCGCGTCAAAATGGCTGTTCCGTAAACATCGGGGAGCGGGACGAGTGATATCTTTCTGGCTTCAGCAAATGTCTGAACTGCCGCCTTAGCGCCTGGAAATTGCGAGTTATTGTAATCATGTACGAAGATGTATCCGCCCGGACTCAGCCGGTCATAAAAAAAGTTTAGACCGGCCAAAATCGGATCATGCAAGTCGGTATCAATAGACACAAAGCAGAACAACTCACTCTCCAAACCCACAGCTGTCGAAGGAAACAAACCTTTCCGGACCACGCAGTGACTTGGTGAAGGCATCCTACGTAAGACGTCTCGCTCGTTCGTATCTGAAAAGTCGCGCTTATGAACTAATCCCCTATTGCGGTCAGCCTGCTCTTCGGCCGCATCAAATCCTGCGAACGTGTCGAACAGGTAGAGCGTACGCCCGGGAAACGCCTCATTGATTCGTCGCGCGAAATATCCCTTGTATACTCCAAGCTCCGCGACCGCGCCTACCACCTGCTTTCGAGCGATTTCGTCGGCTATCAAATCAAGGGTCGAGAGACGAACATATTCATTCGTATAAAGATTCTCAAAAACGTTGATCCGCCGCGGCCGCCCGAGATTGGGCATCGTTGCAATGATCGTACGGTTTCTTCTATTGAGCTCTCGACGAACCAAGTCAATTAAAGAGCGTTGCAAACCCACAGTAAACCCCAATGTAAAAAGACTTTGGCAGCCACCCGCCAGAGTGCACCGAAGCTAATCTTGGTCGCCGCCACGAAGCATAATCACTGATGATAGATCTCGCTCCTGGAAGACATCAACCTCGCTGCTATTTTCGAGACGCCAAGCGTGCGGTGCAACCCACACCAACTCAACTCGCTTATTAGCAAGCCGCTGTACAAACGGATCAAGTTGCTGATCATCCACCGGGCAAAATATAGCAGATATCCTCATTCCACGCATCATCCGGTTCTCCGCTCTATCAAATGCCGAGAATAGCGTTCTGCCGCCTTAGAAAGGGGCACCTTCAATCTCAAGCCCAATACACAAACGGTCCAGCCAAGTATAAAAAAGATCAAAACCGGACTGTTACCTAGAAACGGGCCACGGTTAAGTGAAAGCCAGTTTGCGCTAACGATTGCCGAAACACCCAATAGCCAAAGACTCGGCGCATGATAGTAGACTCTCTCTTGAAGTCTTCGTAGTGCCGCGAATAGCGCATAGGTCATGATGACCACGCCAATCCAACCAAAGTCCACGAAAAATTCGACAAAGATCGGAAGAGATATATTGGTCTGACTATATATAGCCTTGAGTCGGCCGGAGGCGAGGAGATGCTCAGCCTGAAATATCTTCAGCTCCGATGGCAACACCGTAGAAAGTGAAGCGAGCAAATGAAGGCCAAACCTATGACCTTCGAGCTCGACCAACTGCATCGCTAGTGCGATATTTTGATGAACGTCAAAATCGGGCGCGAAGGGGAAGACGTCATTGCGCGCCTCGTACCTCGTAATGTTAGAGATAGCTGGCGCTATAACTAAGGAGACAAGAGGCAGACAAACCAAAATCCATTTGCGATCAAAGATACGGAAGCGAGACAATATAAAGATCACCGCGAGAAAGCCGGTCAACAATAGTTGACGCGAGATCGCAACCGGATTGAAGAATGCTACACCGGGCAAAGCAAGCATCATTTCCGAAAGCGGCAATGCCTTGTGGCGAGCTATCCGCCCACAAGCAGAGATGGCAAGAGCGATCAGGTAGCCGCCGGCTAATCCGCGCGGGGCAGTGACAAGCAAAAGCTGGCGGAGAGCGCCCCCTTCCTGACCTACCTGAGTACGCACCTCGGCCCGGGTTTGTAGCAAGATGCTGGGAAACAAAGCGGCAAACGCAATCAGACCTAGCGCGACAAGTCCAAGAACGGGAACACGCAGTCTCACCACGGGAAGAGCTGCAAACTCTCTCGGCATGCGGGCACGCCAAAGCGTGGGAAACGTCGCGGTAGCCAAAAATACTCCGCACATCAACAAAACAGAACCATTAGGATTGTTGAACTCTGACGGAGCGTTCCAAAAATAATATTGAGCTTCCGACAACATTGGCTCGGGAAGCAAAACGTAGAATGCGACAAACATCACCGAGAGCGCCAGAAAGTCCTCAGTTACGTCACCCTGAATGAGCCAGAAGCCCAGGGTCAGGAGGTACATTGCAAACAGCGCATAGTATGTCAGCGGACCGACACCCACAGCTAGTAAAAGCGGGATTGTACCCAAATTGACAACAAGCACACTAAGCGAAAACGGCGCCAATCCCTGAGTCCGCTTCGGCATAGAGCGTAGATCCAAACGACTATAAGAGAGGCGATTCATCCGAGCAGCCATCTCAAGAACGATATTCCTACATGCTTCCGAACCACCGCTTGAACTATGGCAACATCAATCAAGCCCAGAACGGGATAGACCACCAGCGCGGCGCTACCCAACATCTGCGCACTCGCCAATAGTATGCTGACCTTGAGAATAGCCGAAATCCCATAGACTACAGTCAGAAGTTTCGCCCTACCATCCATAACCAATGCCTGGTCCAGCGGCAGGCATAACACTCTGAAAAAGTAGTAGGAAAGCAGATAAGGCATTTGGGACAAGAAGTCGTATTTTGCGGAATAGTGATTCTGGAATACGAAGGCAGCGCACAGCGCAGCAAAGCTCAACAGCAATGCTAGGGCGCCAAGGCTCAAGGCGATTCTCCGGCGACTGCCCTTATATCCAAACTCGAAAGTCGCCGAGTACTTATACATGATGGCTTGAACAAACTGCATAGGCGCTTCTGAAAGCACCAGAGCGATTTTGAAGTTTCCTAGTTCTGCGTTTCCTAGACTACTAGACAGAAGCAAAATGTCGCTCTTGCGAACGGCGAAGCTAAGCAGCGCCGAGAAGAGCAGCCAACTTTGCTCCCGACGATCAACTCCATCCAACCGCCAGGAGCGCTCACGTCCCCTGAGGCTCGCCCAAAAATATGCAACTAAGATCACACAGTTCGATGCCACTATAGCAAGAAGAAATTCTCTAAGATCGTGGACAGAGCAGAGCCAAAGGAAACTCGCTGACGCTGTGTACAGGAAATATCGGATGACTGGATCTAGTGTGAATAGTGTCACCGATCCAAAGCCGCGAAACGCATTCATCACCAACTGGGTCGCGCCCAGCGGGAGCGCGATACTCAGAGCGAAGAAAAGCTGCTCACTCGTAAATCTTGGAACGCTCGAAAGAGCCAGAAGCAACAAAAGCGCGAGCACCGCGCCTATCCCGAGACTTGTCGCAATCTGGGCGGCAGGCATCACCCCTGTGCGCCTCGCCTCACGATAGACCAAGAGTCCGCTTCCCAAAGTGACAGGAACCAGCAACAACTCTGCCATAGCCATCAAAGTGGCAAATTCGCCAAATTGGGCGGGCGAAAGAATGGATGAGAATACCAGATTGTACAGGAAGCCTGATGCGTAGACCGATGCGCGCCCGGTTAGCAACATGAGATTGCCAAGCCATCGCGGGGATTGCAGCAGTCTGGGCACTCTGTTCATTGCCCCGTCGATAACGAGTTTCCTACCTGCCGCCTCCGGGCGAGCTTTGACCTACCCGTCCTCAATGCACTGATCAGCTGAGCGGTGACAACAGGAAGAAACGACTTTCCTGCAAGCGTGTCCGCCATAATCATCTTATATTTACCCTGAAAGTGAATGGCGTAGGGATAGACCAGTTGCCCAGAGTGAGTCCGGAACAAAAGATCCGCCCCATCCCGAAAAAGTCGCTTAATACCCCACCGCATTTGGAATTGATCAGCGCTCTGGTGGGAGGACATCCCAACGTTGTGATCAATGGTCTTGTTGTCTCGTATAGTCGTTCCGTTCTCTACTTTAAGACCGCACTCCTTTTGCCACATCGCAAGCAGAGTCATGTCGGAAATTCCGGAGCGCGGATCGAGCCGACGATTTCGCTCGAAAACGGACTCCAGGAGCGCTTTTCCACTGGCAGTGCTGTAAGTCTGCTGAATGTAGTCCAAGAAGGACGCAAGGGAATCTTTACGCCAGAACGAAAAATGCGGTGACATTTCCAGATAGGTGTAAGGATCTCGTGTCGCTGTCGTAGCCGCGCTTAGGAGCGTGTCGACATCACCGACAAAGCTTTCGATCTCACTAAATTTCGGCTGGATTAAAATGTCCGTGTCAGACAAGAAAAACATATCCACGGAAGATCGCTTCAAACGGTCGGCTATTGCGAAGTATCGGGCGAAACATGCAATCTCAAATGCTGGAGGATTGAGGGATTTATGAATATAGTTCTGGAGGAAAATTGAGTAGCCCTTGTTGCCCTTATCGGGCGGCGATGAGAGCAAAGTAACGTGAGCGCCGGCACGCTTACCGCTTTCCATGAAGGAATCAACATGACCGGCGTTTCGCGTTTCATATGTGAATATAGGCAGCAAGTTCGCCTCGAATTTATTTTTGGTATATGACGTATCTGAACACTTTGATGCCAGTCATTGTACCGAGGATAGTGTCTACTCTCTTGTAGCCAAGAAGATCGATCGCATTGCATTTGTCAGAGCCATAATAGCAAACTCTGACGTTTATCTTACGAGGGCAGTTATTCTTAATACTCACGACATGGTCGAACATCTTCTGATTAATGGCATGACTGCGGGCAGCGGCCTCGATGTCAAGGCAGGGGCGACCGACCCCGTCTCGCATTATGGGCTGGTTTGAGCTTTCAGCGGGCCCTTGCAAGGTTATTGTTGAGTTCGACTGTGCTTGAGCTTCCGAAATCCAAATTGGAGTGGACACTAGAAATAAACCAAGAACTACCGTGCGAGATAAACCACAAGAGATTACCAAGGCCTGTCTTCCTTCTTGACCCCCGGGATATTTACCTTGAAGCCGTCGCGCGCTAACCGACGACTGAGACTTTCTCTTGAAAGCAAATCAACCTGCTGTAGGCCGGCAAGCAACCGTTGTCGGTGTGGCCAGCCGGTGCTGGTTAGAGCCTGCGTAGCATCGTCGACGAGATCAGCATCCGTTATTAGTGCAAACTCCGAGACGATACGCTCCTGAACAGCTTCGCTGAGCAAATCAAAGATCGATAGCGCCAACCGGTGACGCCGCAAGCATATCCATCCCTCATAAGGTCCGAGTTCGTAGGAGTAATTGAGGTACCTTAGGTTCCTAGAATCGTAACCGAGACGTCGTGTTTCGAGTGAGTAACGCAGAAACCAGAGAAATGAATCGTTCGGATTTAGAACTAGAGAAAGCCTGACACTCTCCGCCGCCGCGGCGATTTGCTCATCGATCTTATCGGTGCCTAGTTGGCGGTCTACGCTCTCCGTTGAGCTAACTCTGATTAGCGCTTCGGCCCTTATGATTGTTGATCGAGGCATGCTCGTCGCAGGCAACGCGCTCAACCGCCTCAAAAACTCGGAGAGTGTTTCAGGCCTAAAGCGTTGACCAGACAGAATCTGAGAGGCCGCATTTGCCTCCGCAGCAGCGGACCAGATTGATGGTAGAGTAAAGGCGAGCCACAAAACTGCGATTACTCCAGCCAACAGAAGGCCACATCTGACCGGAAATTCTCGCATAGATCATTATTCCACATACCCATATCGGGCATAATACTTCTGATAGTAATATCGGCCGTGATACGACTCGTACCGAGCAAGCGCCTTGGTGTCGGCTTTATTCAGAACCACACCGAGCAGCTTGTCTTGGATCTCCGGCGAGCCGCGCAGGTTGTGCCTGACGACGTCGATGTTAGTTTTGCCCCATTCCACAACGAAGATGTATGAATCGACGTACGGAGAGGTAACTCGCACGTCGACGACCGGGGCCATGGGCGGCATGTCCAGCACGACGTAGTCAAATTGTGACCTTAGCTGAGTGATCAATGCGTGCATCGCTTGAGAGGCGAGTATCTCATTAGTGTGCAATAACTTGGACGTGAGTCCGGCCGGGAGGATCGATAGCTTAGTTTGAACATCGACGATTATTGCGTCAGCAAGCTGAGATTTCTTGCCAACCACGTCAACGAGACCGAGTTTCGCGTCGGGCACTAGGGCACGAGAAAGAGATGGATTTCGCAGATCAGCGTCCACAAGGATAACTCGGGCGCCACCGTGGGCCATAAGCTGAGCGAGGTTCGTTGAAAGAGTGCTCTTACCTTCGTTAGGTAGGGTGGAGGTTGTCGCCAGAACGCGATTTTCGCGAATGATCGAATTGAGGTCAACAGCGACCTTCAATGAACGGACGGCCTCCGAGAAGCGCGATAGCGGATTGTCGACCACATAGCGAAGAAGATCCGGCTCAGGATTCGCCTTTTTTGAAAGCTTGCTACTTAGCCCCCTAGCAAAGTCCTTTCCTGTAGACGTCGCAGCACCCAACGTCGGGAGAATCGAGATACAGTTTGCACCCAATATCTCTTCCACTTGCGATGTGGTCCGGAATACCTTGTCAGAAAGCTCCCGCGCCATTGCGGCCCCAAAGCTTAGGATCAAGCCTCCACCAAGGGCAGCAGCTAGGATGATCAATGTTTTTGGATAGCTCTTCTTAAGAGGGGTCGTGGCCGCGCTAATCACACGCGCTTCTGTGATTGGGAAGGATTGCTGCTGCACGCTTTCCATATAGCGCTGCAGGAAATTGTCATACATTGCCTGGTAAGACTGCGCGTTGCTCTCGAGCTCACGCAGTTGCACCTGCGCCTGGTTCGTGAGTTGCGATTCCGAGACGACGTTGGCGAGACTCGACTTGATCGCCTCTTCGCGCGTCATGGCGATGTCGTAGTCGCTTTTGTACGACTCCTGGATACGCTTCAACTCGTCGATAACATTCTTTTTGATCTCTGCCATCTGCCGGCGGAGATTGACCGCAGCCAGGTGATCCGATCCGTACTTCATCGACCAGATCGATTCCTTCGACGCCATATCGACATACTGGCCGCGCAGCTTGACGATGGTGTCGTTCTTCAGTGCGTCGGCGACGCTGGCATCCGGAATCTCCTGCTTCAGGATGTCGTTGATGCGGTCCATCCTCGCCTTGGCCTCGGCCGTAGCGGCGTGCGCCATTACCAATTGGCTGTTAACCTCGGCGAGTTGCTGCTCGTTCATCAGGCGCCCACCGGTGTCGACGATGTTGTTAGCGGTCTTGAAATCCACCACTGCCTTCTGTGCGGCGGAGGCTTGGGTACGAAGTTCCTTGATACGATCCTGCAACCACACGCTGGCGCGGCGCGTGGCTTGGTACTTGGCCTCAAGTGAGTCAACGATGTAGGCATCGGCTATCGAATTAGCGATTTTCGAAGCCTTAGTCGGATCCTTCGAGGTAAAGCCGATTTCCATAACATAAGTGAGTCCGAGCCGCTTAATCATGCGGTTCTTCTCGAAACGCTCCAGTGCCTTGCGAGTCAACTCAAATTCCGATGGCGCATGCCCATCGGAAAGAAACGAGCCGATGAAATCAACCAACGACCCCAGCATGCCGCCGCCGCTACCTGTAAATTCAGGATCCTCGATCAAATGAAGATCGCGGATCACAGCGAGACTAATGTTCTCGGATTTCAGGATCTCGACCTGGGTTTCCACCGTCGCGGAATCCACCGCGATGTCGCCGAGCACGGATTGCTGCTGGAACAGCTGCACCTTGCGGGTGTCGATCACCATCGACGCCGTGGAGGTGAACAGCGGCGCGGCGGTGAAGAGATAGAGCAGCGCCAGGATCACGCAGGCCGAGACGATCGCGACCATGGTCGGGAACTGGCGGCGGATAATGTCGAGGTAGGAAGTCAGCGTCTGCGACGGGGAGCCGTCGGCCTCGGCGAAATCACGGTTGATCTCCGAGGTCGGCTTGTTCACCTGCAACATCTAGCAATTCCTGAAAATGGATCGATGTGTGTTCTTGGGATTAATGTTCGCCAACAGCCCAGCTGCGTCCGGGGCAAATCTGATGCCAAAGCCCGCGCTGGGCGAACCACTAGCACAATCCTGCCTGCAATTGAACGCGGTCGATGCAGTGCACAGCGCGTCTTACGCGACATTTTGCAGGAAGCTTAACGGCGCAAAAGCAAAGCGGCGCCCGCGGGCGCCGCTGCCGTGAAATGTCATGGGTCGGCCGAGAGGGCCGGTTCCGGTCAGCGCGGGCTCACGCTGTTCGTGGTGCCACTGACGCCGCCACTGCCGCCGTTGGGAGCGTTGTTGGCCGTGGTGTTGTTGCCGAAGGTGGTGCCGCCGCCGCCATTGCCGCCGGTGGCGAAGCCACTGGTGCCGGTTGGCCCACCCGCGCCCGAACCACCACCGCCCGCGCCGCCGCCGGTCGCGGCGATCGCGACGTCGCCGGTCGCGGCCTGGTAGGCGGCGATGACGTCGGCGTTGCCGGTGTTGGCGATCGCGGCCTGGATCTCATTGGCGAAAGCCTGGTCGGACTGTGCGGCCATGCGGGCGACCTGGGCGAGGCCGCCGACGATCGCGCGCATCTGGTCCTTGGTGGTCGCAGGATCCTTCAACAGCGCGATCAGGCCGGGAAGCGTCGTGGGATCGGAGGCGCCGAGGTCGCGCACGCGCGAGATCAGCTGCGGGCCGCCGGTCGGATATTGCTGCAGCAGGCTGTTGGGGGAAGCCTTGAAGTCGGAAATGACGGTGGCCGGCAGCTGGCGCTGCGGCGGGTAGACGGCGGCGCTGGCGGCCGACGAGATCGTCGCGGCGAGGGCCGCGGCGGCAGCCATGCGAAGCGCAATCTTGATAACGCTCATAAATCAACCTCCAAAAAATCAGCTGCCCCGATGTGCTTCCTCGGCCCGGGCAAATGGCTGTGCAGTGCGGAACCTAACCGAAGAGAAAACAGCTGTCCACTTATTCTAAAGACTTCGTAAACGACGCAACTGCTTCAAATCTAGACACTTTTATGAAGCTGGGGCACCCGGCTCGGGGCGGCGCCAGCGGTTGTCGGATGGCCCTCGCCTCGCCGCCTGGTGGCGCCCGCCTCCGCCATCGCCCGGCCCTCCTTGGTGCGGAAGGACTGCGCCAGGCCCGCGCCGAAAAGCGCAAAGAATGGAATGCTGTAGCCGGGCACCTGCAGCGTGAAGTCGAGGCACGAATGCAGCAGCGACAGCGTCGCGGTCGCCACCGCCGCCAGCGGGATGATGGCATCGCGCCGGCGTCCGAACACGCCCCTGGCCAGGACGAGCAGCATGATGGCCCAGCCGAGCGCCACCAGCAGCGCCATCGGAATGCCCACCTCGGAGGCAAGCTCCAGCGGCGTCGAATGCGCGGCGTCCCAAACGCCGCGAATCGAGATGTTGGGGCTGCGATACGGCGGAAAGGCCCATTGGAAGGTGCCCATGCCGGTGCCGAACCAGGGATTGTCGCCGATGATCCGCAGCGTCGATTTCCAGGCCTCGATGCGGCCTTCGTCGACCAGGCCCTGGCTGTCGAAGCGGCTGGAGACGCGGCCGCCGAGCAGCTGCAAGAGGCCGAGCGCGACGGTGAGGCCCGAGCCCAGCGAGATCCAGATGCCGGTGCGCGGCGGCAGGTCTTTTCGGAGGAAGAGCGTGAACGAGACGATCATCGCGAGCAGCGACAGGCCGACGCCGGCACGCGAGGTCGTCATGAACATCGCCATCAGGCAGATCAGCAGGCAGCCAAGCTGCGGCAGGATCTCTTTTGGCGGGATCGTCCGCACATCGAGCGACAGGCGTTTCCATTCGATGTGCCGCTCAGGGAGCCGGCGGCGGACGTCCTCCAGGATCAGCAGCATCCAGATCACCGCGCAGGAGCCGAAATAGGCCGCCGCCGTGTTGCGGTTGATGAAGGTGCCGGTGACGCTGCCGAGATAGGCCGTCTTGTCCCGCCACAGGATCATGGTGGGCTCGATCAGGAACGAGAGCACGCCGTAGAGGGCGTAGGCCGCACCGGAGATCGCGATCACCCACAACATGCGGCGGGCGCGGTCGCGGTTCGCTCCGACAGTGATGCCGAGGACGATCGCGAGGATGTTGGCGAGCGGCGCGCCGAGCGCGAAGAACGCCTCGTTCTTCACGATGGAAGCAGACGGGGCGATCGGCACGCCCAGCAGATCCGCGGCCTGCTTCCAGATCGGCTGGAATGGCGCAATCCAGGGATGGTCGGAGAGCTGCTCGTGCAGCACGAAGGCGTAAGCCGCAACGATCACGCCGATGCCGGCGAGCAACGAAAGATGCGGCCGACGCAGATCGCGCGTCGGCGCGACGATCACCGCTACCCCGAGGCACAGGCACCAGAATGCGATCGACAGATCATTGGTCGAGCCGAACGGAAACGGCGCGCCGGCCACCACAAAGAACAGGATGAAGGTCGCGGGCAGGCTCAATGACCAACGAATCCTGAACCAGCTGATATTGGGAGGCCAAAGGCGCATCGTGCTTTCTTGAGGCGAGCCTTGCTCTTGGGCTTAGAGGAAGCAATCGATCGGATAGATCTTCAGATCCACGTTGAGGCGGCTGTTCCGGGTCTGCGCCCGGAATGCCAAGAATACTCCAAAGCTATCACTGCCCGGATCGAGTTTTATTCCAGGGGTTAATTCGTCGGGCGGGACCAGGACGCCGATGTGCCGGTTGATGGCGGAAATCTCGATCCGCCCCTCCCCCTCGCCGAAATGCCCGCCGAGCTGCGTCACCGTGACTTTGGGCAGGCCGCGGCGCTGATGACAGACCTCCTCCTCCCATAGCTTGGTCTGCTGGACCAGCGGCTTTCCCGCACCATCGGGGACAACGATATCCGGGAAGGACGGGCGCAGCATTCCGAAGAACTTGCTCTCCTTGGAGTTCGCCGACAGCCGGACCGTGAACGACAGCTCGCCCTTGGCTCCCTTGAGGCGCGACAAGACAGGAGCGTCAGGCTCCGCGGAGACCATCACGTCGATGCGGTGGCGGACGCCTAGCTCTGCAGCAGCGCCGAGAGCCTGCCCGAGCGGTGCAAGCCCGAAGCCGACGGGGACGAGAGCCAAAAGACGGCAAAGTGTCCGAAAGCGCATGAAGCCCCTTGCAACAATGCGGGGTGCCCGATGACCGGCGCACCGTGCCCAGTGGCGCTTTGACCCAATCCCGAATTGGTAGCCGCAGCAGAACCGCTTGCTAAACGAAAATGGCACCGGGACAAAGCCCGGTGCCATCGCTTCTGGTCGATCAAGTCGGCCTTTACGGCGCCAGCTTGACGTTGTTGCGGAAGATCAGGGCGTCGTTGGAGAGATTCACCGCATCCGAGCCGGTGGCCATGATCACGCGCAGGAACTGCAGGAATTTCGTAACTTCGACGTTGCGGGAGTTCGAGACGTAGATCACGTCGCCGTTCTTCATCATGACCTTGGTGGTAAGGAAGAAGCCGCCGGGATCGCGGAGGTTCACGTTGAAGATGACCGGAACGGTCTCGGAAGTGTACTTGCTCACGTCGATACCGAGCTGGGCCGCAACCTCGCGCGGCTCGCGGCGATACATGTACACGGCGGCCGGATCGGCTTGGCCATCGAGAAGACCGCCGGCCTTGCCCATGGCTTCGCCGAGGTTGATGCGCCAGGCATCGAAGTTGAACTCGCCGCTCTGGCCGCTGGCGCCGAACGCCAGGAACTTCTGCTGCTCGCGATAGACGTAGATGCTGTCGTCGGGGCGAACATAGACGTTGTTCTCGGGCGCCATCACGAGATTTTCGAACGGCACGGTGGCCCGCCGTCCGCCGCGCTCCAGCATGACCCAGGTCTCGAAGCCCTGGCCCTTGATGCCGCCGGCGCGGGTGATCGCATCGAGCACCTTGTCCTTTGCGCCCGCCGCGCTCGCGGGGTAACGCGCCGGCGAATTGACTTCGCCGAGCACGCTGATGAGCTGGGTGCGCTGCGAGGACATCGCGACGACCGCCTGCGGCTCGATGGCGCGGTTGCCGATCTTGTCGATGATCGCGCGCTGGATCTGCACCGCCGTAAGCCCCGCGGCCTTGATCTGGCCGGCATAGGGCACCGTGATGAAGCCGTCATTGTCGACCGACTGATCCGGGATCGTCACATAGTTGCCCGGGCGGACGCCGGCTTCGGCCGGAATGAACAGACCGCCTGCCGCGGCTTCGAAGATGGTGACGCTGACGACGTCGCCGATGCCGAACACGATGCTGGCCGGCGGCCGCTTGTCCGTGAACGCCCCAGCGAGCCCCTTGGGCTCATGGGTGTGCAGGATCTTCACCGTCGCCGGATTGAGCGGCACCAGCTCGTAGGCCGGAGCGTTTTCAGTCTGAATCTTGTTGTTGACGTCGTCCGTCAGCGGACCCGAGCCGGGATTGGTCGAGCACGCTCCGAGCGCCAAAGCGGCGGCCAGAAATGCTGGCTTGAAAAGATATGACTTGGCAAAGGAATGCATGAATCGCGCGCCCCAAGAGACCCCAATTAGCCCTGATTGGTACGGCCTAGGGGGTGGTGCGACAAGGGTTCCCGGTGGTTAATGGAGCGATCCGTCGGCTACTGTTGCGTGCGGGCCACTCTTTGGGGCTTGGTTTAACCCTTTGTGACCATTTGTTGTATTTCGTGTGCCCGGTCGGCGAGCAAACCGCCCAACTCAAGGGCTCCGTGTGTCGAGCGCGAGGCTTCTTGACCTCTGGCCGCTCTGCTAAGTCTGGGCCGTTAAGGATAGGAACTCCCATTGTCTGGCCTCCTTCTTGTCCCGCTGTTGGCAGGCTCCCTCCTTGGCGCGGCTGATCGCCCATGGGGCTCTGCTACCTCCTGCGCTGGCAGCGCGCGGTCCTCGTGCCAGGGCGCACCCATTGTCGAGGTGGCCGCCCCCGCCCCCTCCTCCGTCTGGAAGTTCAGCCGCACGCAAGGGGGCAAGGATGGCGAAAGCTTCGCGGCCATCACGAAGACCGCGGATACCACTCAATCCGACCCGGACTTTGCCGGCCTCATCGTCCGCTGTGCGCCAAAGGGCAAGATCGACGTGCTGGTGGCCTTGATCCGGCCGTTCCCGCCGCGGAGCCACCCCAAGGTCACCATCGCCGCGAGCGGCGGCGGTACCCTGACCTTTGACGCCAGCATGGCGGCCGCAGGCGCCGCGGTGCTGCTGCCCGACGAGGTTTCGGCCTTTGCCGCCGGCAAGTGGCAGACGACGGCCTCGCTGTCGGTGGTGGTCAGGGAAAGCGACAGCGAGATCAAGGGCGTGGTGGCCCTGAACGGCTTGCGGGAGGCCTATCATTCGCTGCTGGCAAATTGCAGCCAATAGGCCAAATTTAGCCATACAGCTTAAGGGTCTTTTTAGGGTGGGGAACCTAGGGTCCGAAGCACGGAGAGTGTTTCGGATGACCGCGCTTTTGATTTTCAGCTTTCTCGTAGGTGCCGTACTGGGCCAACGCTTTCGCGTCCTGGTCCTGCTGCCGTTGACCTTCGTCATGGTGCTCACCGCCGTCCCGGTCGGCTTGATGCTCGATCTCACGTTGCTCGAGAGCCTCAAAGGCGTGGCACTCGCGGCCATCGCCCTTCAGGGCGGCTATCTCTTCGGCTCGGCGGCGCGCTTTGGCCTTGCCGCCGCACGTGCCGCCCGCGTCTTCGGCCGTCCGATCAAGGCCACCCGCTGATCTCGCCGATCAACGCCGCGACGAGCCCGCGCGCAAATGGCCCAAGGTTCACGGTTTAAGGTTTAAGCGTTGGACCGAGGCAGGCCTCTGTTTGAAAACCACCCGCTCGCTTGTATGGTGACCTGACCGTTTCAGGATTCCCTTCGAGCGCGCCGTTTGTCCCTCGCTTATTTTGCCCTCATCGTTTCCATCGTCTCCGCTTCCGCTCTCGAAATCGCCGGCGCCAAGTTCGGTGCGCAACTCGGAACGATGGCCGTTGCGCTGAGCCTGCTGGCGGCCACCGCGAGCGCGCGAAAAGCCGATTACGACCACTATGTTCGCGCGACCTCCTGGGGCCGCTGGATCCCGATCGCCATTCCGCTGTTCATCGCGGCCCAGCTCGCCCCTCTTCCACTGAGCTTTGCCCATCCGATCTGGGCCAGCACGCACGATGCCCTAGGTGGCCTGCCGTTCGGACCGATCACGGCCGATATCGGCCTGACCGTCAGCGCGCTGCTGCTGGCGCTTGCGGCGATCTCGTTGCTCGGCGTCACCATCCTGGTGGTCCGCAACCGCAGCCGTGCCGAGCTGGTTCTCTTTGTGCTGAGCGGCGTAACCGCGGTCTCCGCCTTGATGTTGGACCTGCATCGGCTGTCGCCGGCGCTTGCGGCGACCGTTCCCGCTGATCTCACGGCAACCATGGCCGGCCTCGGTCTCATGCTCAATCTGGCGGTGATGCAGCTCGCTGCCGAACGGGCCGAGACGCATCACTCGGTCCTTCGCTCGGTGGCGATCGGCCTTTGCGGGCTTATGGGCGCACTGGCAAGCGCGCTTGCGGTGTTCGGCCTGTCGGGCACGAACAGCGCGATCGCAGCAAGCTTTGGCATTGTGCTGATCCTGCTGGTCCTCGTCATTCGCAGGCTCGATCTATCGCCACTCGCAGCGGGCGCCTTGTCGGCCGCCGCCTTGATCGGGGCTGCGATCGTCCTGTCATTCCTGTTCGAAAAGGGCTCCGGACCGGTCCTCTTGCGGCTCGTCCCGGATGTGGGGGCTGAAACGCGGGCCGCGCTGGAGCGGATGTTGACCGACACGCGCTGGTTCGGCGCGGGCGCCGGGACCTTTGCTGCGGTGGGCCGGATCTACCAGAGCGATGTCGGAGCCGCTTTGACCGCGCCGTCGACAGCCACGGCGGTCTTTGCTGGCATGGGATGGATCGGCCTGGCGGCCGCTCTGGCGGTGAGCTCGATCGCGCTGTTGCGCCTGTTCTTCGGCGCCTTGCAGCGCGGACGCGACTCGTTCTTCCCTGCGGCCGCCGCAGCCAGTGTTTTGTTTGCGCTGGTTCAGAGCTTCGCAGGGCCCGGATTGCTGCGGCCCGCAGCAATCCTGTGCCTTGCAGTGATCGTGGGACTGGGGCTGTCGCAGAGCGTCAGCCAATCCGGATCACGATAGAGCGCGGGTGATCAGACCGCGCGATCGCCGAGTGAGGCCCAATAGTTCGGGTTCTTGGGCGACTGAATGCGGACCCAGCGATAGGGCTTCTTCGACCACGGCAGAATGTGGCCGGAGAGATTGTCCAGCACGAGATCGCCGGCGAAGGTGCGAACCACGACCACGAGATGATGCTCGCCCCAGGTGGTCACGACCTCGCTGAGCAGCACCGAGCGCGCCGGAAAGCCCTTGGCGATCAGTTCGTGGCGTTTTGTCACAGCGTAATCGTTGCAGTCGCCGCTGGTCGGATGCAGCAGCCACTTCTCGCCGCGCAGCCCTTCCAGATTGGCCTCGGGACGGATGGCGGTATTGACCTTCTGGTTGACCTCTTGCATCTGCGCCAGCCGCTCCGCCGTAAGCTTCAGGCGCCCACCCCTGAACACGATGTGCTGCGGCCGCGGCTTGCACTCGTCCTTGTACTTCAGGCAAAACAGCGTGAACGCCATTGGCGCCAGCGTCGGCTGGTCGAACTTGATGTACTGGATGGCCCCGCGCAGCCCCAAAGGCGCACCGACGAAGGCGGCTTCAGCGCGCTGCTGCACCCCCGCAGCAACGACGATGGCGGCCACGGCCGCCAGGAACTTTACAACTTTGCGCATGTCGCGCTCCCCGTTCTTGTTGGGGAGACGCTACGCGAGACGTCTTGAAATACGGCTCAAAGGCCGCGCGATCCTTTAATCAAAATGCGGGCGCCTTGGTCGGAAACAATTAAGAATACCGATGTGTGACTTGTTCTGCTAAGAGCCATCGCGACGTTCCGCTCGTGACGCTGGAAGCGATTCGACCGACCTGATGGGCCTTTCCTCACGCTTTCGAAAGAAGACCAAGCCTCGGCTTCCCGACGGCGTTCGCGTCTATGCCATCGGCGACGTGCACGGCCGCGCCGATCTGCTTCAATCGCTGTTAACCGTCATCGACGTCGATTTGGCCCGCTCGGCCCCCGAACGGGCCATCCAGGTCTTTCTCGGCGACTACGTCGACCGCGGCCCGGACTCGCGCGCCGTTCTTGATCTGTTGATCGAACGCTCGAAAACACACGAGACGGTTTGCCTCAAGGGCAACCACGAAATCTTCCTGCTCGAGGTCCTCAAGGATCCGGCCCGCCTGCAGGAGTGGCGCCACTATGGCGGCCTCCTGACGCTGGTCTCCTACGGCATCACGCCGACCATGAATCCGTCCGCGGAGCAGCAGGTCGAGCTGATCGAAGGACTGAGGCGCGCACTACCGCCCGAGCACCTGGCGTTCCTGCAGCAATTGCCCTCGTCCTTCACCTGCGGCGACTTCTTCTTCGTCCATGCCGGCGTCAAGCCTGGCGTCCCGCTCGAGCGCCAGAAGGATGAGGACCTGCTCTGGATCCGCGAGGAATTCCTGGCGTCCGAGGAGCGCTTCGGCAAATATATCGTCCACGGTCACACGCCGGTCAGCGTGCCCGATATTCGCCCGAACCGCATCAACATCGACACCGGCGCCTATGCGACCGGAAACTTGACGCTGCTGACGATCCAAGGTGATAGTCTGCTCGCAATTTAAGAGCCCTGCTCTCGTTTCAATCCCGTGCTCGCTTCGCCCTCACAGGCCTCGTCGATTTCATCATGAACCGCATGTTCCTGCTTCGCGTCATCGGCATCTGCACCGCGATCGTGCTGGCGCTTCATGCCGGCATGGAATTCTACGGCGATCTCGTCCGACCGAACTTTCGCGCGAGTGATTTGTTCTCGGGCGAGATTCCGCCCGAGAAGGCCAAGCTGGCGGCCGGCGGTGTCTTGGCATCGGTTTCGCTGGATGGCGACCTGCTCGCGAACTACGCGGCGGCACTGGCCGCTGACGTTCTTCACCGTCCTTCAACCGATGCGGCCGGGCGGGCCAGCGAGAACAAGGCCGCCCAAAGCGCCGTCGTCGCTGCCTTGAAAGTATCACCAATCAGGCCCGCGCTCTGGCTCACGCTCGGCACGCTGCAGGCGCAAGCTGGCGAAGCGGCGACGCCGGCTGTGAAGATGTCCTACTTGACCGGATCGGTGCCGATCGACGTCGCCTTCGCTCGCGTCCGGACCGTGACCTCGGGCGCGGCTGCAACGGACGAGGAGATCAAGCTGCTGGCGCAATCCGACATCCGCGCAGCGCTTGCCAATCGCTCGCGTTACGAGCCGCTGCTGATCGCGGCCTATGTGCAGGCAACTCCGCAAGGCAAGGCGCTGCTGCTCGACACCACGAAAGTGACCGATCCCAAATTCAACGAGATTTTGCGGCGGTACTGAATTTCAGCGCACCGATTTCGGGTTGACCGGCACGAAGTCCTGATCGCGGCGCGGTTGGTCGGATCGCCCCTGATAGACGAACATGCCCTTCTTGGTCGTGACGATATCGCCTCGCTGCAGGCTATCGTCGCGGAGAAGGCGTTCGGTCGCGACAAGGTCCGGATCTTCCGGAATCGGCTTGTAGAGCTCGGGATGCTCCCGCCGCTCGCGCGAAGCTTCCTTGGCTCGGCGCCGTGCGTCCTCGATCCGCTGCCGCCATTCGTCGCGCGTCACTTCCGGCTCGCTTGGTGGAAGATAGTCGTTGATGGAGGGCTCCGGCTCAGTCTGAGCACGACATGAGAGCGGGTAGGCAGAGAGGGCAAATCCGACAGCGGCGGCCACGGCCGCCTGAACCGACGCGCGCCCGGATATCCAGCGATCCGATGTGGACTTGCGGCGAATGGATCGCACTCCGATGACTCCCAAGCAGGCCGAGCAGCATCCAGCGGCCCCCTCAACTTCAGCTCATGCGGCTGCCAATTGCAAGATTTTAGGAACGCTGGGCCGTCCCATCAAAAGTCGAAAACAACCCCATGCACAGTGGCCGGCGCCAACCATTTCAATCAGTTACGCCTTTCCCGAAATCCGATTTGATCCGTCGGGCAAAACAGAGGTAGGATGGCAGGATCTGGAAAGAGCCGACCGGATGATCGCGCTCTCCGAGATCCACGTGTGATGAGCGGCTCAAAGGCAAACAGCTGCGTTCCAAGACCACGTTAAATCGTCGCCGTTAGATTTCGGCATAAGCTGGTGGAGTTGCCGAGAATGCGTACAGGACCGGTATTGCTGTCAGGTGTTGTCCTCGCGGCGTCCGCCATGTCTGGCCTCGCGGCGCAGGCGAGCCCCATCTGCATCAAGGAACGGACGCCGTTCGCGTTGTCGCACGATACGGTGAAATGGACGATGTCGATCGCACCTGGCGCGGAGTGCATCCAGGGCCTGCGCTGGTCGTACATGCAGATCTTCAAGGTATCGGTCGTGAGCGGGCCATCACGGGGACAATTGGCGGTGGTTGGGTCCGGCTTCCGCTATTCGGCAGAAGCCGGGGCGCCCGGCAGCGACAAGTTCACGCTGCTGATCTCGGGCAAGAACCGTCAGGTTGCGGGGACATCGACACTGGAGGTCGAGGTCAATCCGCAATAGCCGGCCCTGCGTCTTGGCGGTGTTCAGCGCGACTAACGGCGGCTCGAGCCACTGCCCCGGGTTCTATTCCCGTGATAGGGTCGGGCGTATCCGCCGCCCCTCGTCACGGGGGGCTCGATCCGGCTCGGGATGTTACGCGTCGCGTTGGGCGGCGCGGGCTGCGACGGATTGACAATGGTCACGTTGCGGTTGGGCGTCGAAGGATCGTTGACGCCCTGGGCCCAGGCAGCGGCGGGCACAAGCAACGCAATGGCGATCAGAACTGGTCGTTTCATACGATATCTCCCGAGCATGAACGTCAGGGAGGCGATCACCGTTCCTTCACGGTTCGTTGGGTGAACCTTAGCGGGGGACGGCAACCAGCTTGCCATCCCGCCAGACGCCCTGGGCCGACTTTCCAGCAGGCAGCCTGCCTGAAAGGTTCCGAACGGCGGTCGGCCGCGAGGCAGCCTGATTGGTCTGCGCCTTTTTCGTGGGGGTCGTGATGATGCTCGAGCTCGTGGTGTTGGCCTGATCCTTGGTCCCTTGCGCAACGGCAGGCGAAACCACGAAGGTCAAAACCGTGAGGACTGCTAGAACGCCGCGCATGGTCGAACACCAAAAAGGAGAGGAGCTTGGCGAAATGTCACAGGTTCTCGCCCAAAAGCAAGCACCTTCGAACACCGCGCGAGGCCTTTGCGGACCCGCCAATCGAAGCCAAACCGGCTCAACTCGAGACGTTTGAAGCGGAAAGACCTAGCGAAATAGCCCTATCCGGGCTACTTGATCGGCCTTGATGACCGACTCCGGTGAAACTGCAGCCAACGCTCCCTCGGCGCAACAGATCAAAGCCGGGTTTATCCGTCTCCTGTCGAGCCGCATCCGCGCCGTATCCGACGATCCCCGGCAGATGCGGGAGATTGTCTATGAGCTGGCGCGCGTCAAGCTTATGGAGCAATTTACGCATGCCGACGCGCGGGAATCGCGCGAGTTTCAGCAAGTCCTCGAACGTGCCATCAAGGAGGTCGAGCGTTCCTTCGAGCGTAGCGCCGCGTCTGAGCCGCAAAAAATTGCGGCAACCGCAGCTCCGGTTCCCCCGTCCGTCCAGACCCCCGCTCCCCCGCCTATTCCGATATCGTCACCCGTTTCCGCTTCGCCGCCTGCTGCGAAGGACGCGGAAGCCGCGCGCCGTCCCGTGGCTTCGCCGCGATCGCCGGATCGGCCCAAGCGGAGCGGCGCCTTCACTTTCCTGGTTCGACTGGCCGGCATTCTCCTGCTCATGGCCAGCGCCAGCAGCGCGGTGATCTATTGGCCGCGTTTGAGGACGCACGTGGCCGCACTGTCACAATTGGTGCTGCCATCCGAGCGCGCGCCGGGCAACCCCGAGCCCCGGCCGGCCACCGCCCCGCCCCCGTCGGAGAGCGCGAGTGTCGAACGATCGCCCGACAGCGCAAAGGAGCCGGCGCCACCTGCACACCCCTCCATGCCTTTGCCGACGACCTTCGGCGTCTACGCGCTGAACGAGGGGCAACTCCAGGAACTGAAGCCGGTCCCCGGAAAGATTCCAGACCGCCGCGTTGCGATCTCGGCGGCCATCAACACGCCGAGTGCAACGACCCTGACAAGCGGAGATGTCAACTTCATCGTGTTCAGACCGGACGGAAGCATTGAGGCAAGCGTGACCGAGGTTCGAGTCGTCGCGAAGGTGTCCCGGTCGATGGGCGTCGATGCCTCCGGCAAGGCCGCCATAGTCAACGCGGGCGATTCCTGGGTCATTCGCAGCATGTCCTACCCCTACAAAGTGGGGCCGGTCGAGGATCAGCAGAGAATGCTGTTGCTGCAACCGGAGCAGGACGGCTTCACGCTTTCGCCGGGCCGCTACATCGTCGTCGTCAAAGGCATCGGCTACGATTTCACCGTGGCAGGGACGATCACCGATCCCAACCAATGCGTCGAACGCATCAACGCGGCGAACGGCGCGTTCTATTCTCCCTGCCCGCCGCCGCGTTAGATCGACGGCCGCTACTTAATAGGCTTGCTGTCCTTGGCCGCCTCCGCCGGCACGTCGTCGACCTTACCGTTGTTCGCGACGCACTTTTGGAAGTATGCGCGCTGATCCTTGGCCGTTCCCTTGGCACTCCCGGCCGCCGGGTTGCCTATTTGCCTGGGCGGAAAGGCCTTGGCCACCGCCGCTTCGCATGCGCGCGCCACTTCGGCAGTGATGGCCGACGCCGTCGCCGGCGCAGCCAACGTCAACACGCATGCCAATCCAACCAACCTTCGCATATTCCTGACCGGCACCTTGCTGCTCCCTCGAAGCGTGAATGCTTGCCGGGACCATAGCAAAAAGGATCGACGCGCCAAACGGCAAAGCGGCGCCGAATTGTCACGCGGTCTGCCCTGGGCGTCTCGAAGGATGGCCGAGCGCGCGCAGCAAGAGCTCCAATACTAGCTGTTGAGCTGCGGCGGCTTGAAATTCGGAAAACGCGTGAGCATTGCGGTCTTGACGAACTTCAAATGAGCAATGGTGCTTGCCAGCTCCTTGAGCCGCCGCTGGCCATTGGAGATGTCCGCCGCGAAGAGATCCTGGTGATGATTGTCGAGCGCCTCCCGCTCGAGGTACTCGTCGGTGCCGTTTCCAAAGGTGACGGATGCACGCGCAAGCGCGTCATCGACACGTCGACTAAGGCCGACCTGCTCCTTCTCCGCATCTCGTAGCGCGGTGTCGATGGCGACCATAACGGCGTCGACCCTCGCGCGGTCTGTCTCCGCATCACGCTCGGCGGAGCGGGCTTTGAAGCCCTTGTCCTCACGGCGGGAGCCGAGGAGGTTGTGCGCGCGTGCTCTCAGGAACAGCTGAAACATGTGGGCCATCCCCATTTTCGAGATCTAAGCCGCTACCATCGGTCAGGCATAGTTAACAAAGCCTAAATCCTGCGTCCGCCCCGCCTGGCTTTGTGCGATCCAGGCCCGCCAGGCTCCTTCGTGCTTGGAATAGAGCTCGAGCCACCGAACGTCGTCAACCGCGGCCGCTCCCGTGCCTGCGCGGGTTTCGGCCACGATTTGCACCGTCTCCTTCGGCGCAAGATCCAGCGCCTCGAATTCCGCCGTCTCCTCCAGCGAAAGGCCTATCAGAACACGATGCCCCTGCACGTCAACAAAATATCTGCGCGGCGCGTTGTGCCGTTGATCAATCATTTGAATGACCCTCGCTCATGATCCAAGGACCTGGAAGATCTCTCAGATGCCGGCCATAGCTACAAACAAACGCAATCAAACTAAGAGCGCAAGTCGTCGCGCCCAGCAACGCAATCAGCCACGTCATCTACGCCTACCCGCGCGCCCTCCGGAAATAGAGGACCCGAACTCGCAATGAACTGACCCGTCTTAGGTTGCCTTTCCTGGGCCCTCAAGGACGGCGACAGATTAACCTAACCGCACATGGTTATTTCGACTTCGCCACGACCATGGGGCAGCACGCGCGCGGCCCTGCGGTTATGATGGCCGCTGGGTGCGACCAGCTTCCATCGAGGCGGGGGTATAGGGTGCATAAAGACGATATCGTGCCGATCGCTTCCGCGAGCGCCACGCTCGTACGGCATAGCCGCAGCCAAAGCCCGCGGCGAAAATCGAAATCAAAACCAAAGCAGCTAACATTGGAATATTCCCGCGTTTGCCGGAACGTTCCTCCCGCGCTCATTTTCATCTTTTCGTTGTGTCGACTTCAAGATCGTCACCGCTGAAACTTTTGTCAGACGAAGATGAAGTTTGTGCAACGTGATGCTTGAAGATTGGTCGGCACGCGAGGGCACAGAGCGCGGAGAAGAGGCTCAGTTCTTTTTACCAGAACTCGACAGGCCGACACCATGAACCCTCGTTCATTTGGCGCTTCAAACGTTGGACCGGCGCGGCTGAAAGCGACCGTCGGAAGGCGCGCATCGGATTCGCCAGCGAAACACCGTGGTTATACGGAGCGTCGCGCGTCGATTTCATCGCGGTAAGGTTGAGCAGTTAGCTTAATCCGCGTTGTTTGTTGCGAAGTCTCACCGATCGCATATCCATCTTCGCACCGGGCTCCCCCACGCCCGGCCCCACCCAAGCAAAGCCGTCGAGCGAACATGGGTCGCTTGGCGGCTTTGTCGTTGTGTCGACAAGAGGATGATTTCGGTTATGGCGCGCAAGCCCTGGTCGTTCAAAGAAGACCGCCGGCTCATGGAGCTGGCCAAGTCTTCGGCTTCGCTGGAAGAGGCGGCGAAGGTTCTCGGACGCTCGCCTGATGCGATCAAGCGCATGGCATTGCGGCTTGGTCTTTCGCTGAAGCCGAAGACCGGGAAGAAGGGCTAGTCTTGGAAACAGCTCGTCGAGGATCCGTCCAGCTTTTCACAGTGCAGGACGGAACCAAAGCAATCACTGGGTGTTATCCAGACTTCGCAGTGAGGTCTGGCAGTGGTCCATTTTGCCATTTCCGCAATGTTGATTTGGCTGGCGATTAACATCGCTTTTGTGGTGCTTCGGCTGCGGGTCGCCAGTGATCCCGCCGCGCGCCACACCGACAGGTCAGGCAGAGCTTATCCAGAGGCCGTCTCCGCCCGCCCCCGATGAGCGCGACCAAGCGTCCTGCCCTTCAGTCCGCCCGGCCTATTCAGACCTAGTTGCGCGTCTTCTTCTGGGAACCCATCCCGGGGCTGGTGCCGTAGTTGGGTGTCCCCGTCCCCTTGAAAGCACCACCCATGCTGTCCGAACCGGAATTCGTCGCCGTGCCGCTGCGGGTAGTGGGCTGATTGCCCGATGGCTGGTCTTTGGTTCCCTGCGCCCAAGCCACGGAGATTCCGACGACCAACGACAGGAGGAGGCTTAACGTCCTGATCATACTGCTCAACTTTCAATGCTCGGGCCGCGCGACCATCAGTCAGGCAACCACTCGGTAGCCCTTCCGGACCGGTCCGCCCGTTAAACCCTATCTTAGCCCCCGCTGGCTAGAATCAATTCCCAAAATCAAACCCAAGATCAGTCACAAAGCCTCTCCTGATTTCCGCCTGGACCGGATGAGATTACAGCGGCCGAACCTCTCGTTTGCGGCGCTCGTTGTTGCGAGCACGATGGCGTTCGGGCTGGCGGGCCATTTTGCGGCGGACGGCGTCATTCGCCACCAGCAGGCGCACCAACTGAACGAGCTGACCGAGGTCGTTCTGCGCCGCTCCGAATTTGCGGTCGATTTCGCCGCGGCCAGCCTGGACGAGCTCGCCAAGCGTGATCTTGCCAGCTGCGCACCGGCAGCGCTGCAAGCCATCCGGCTCCACGTCTATCAGCGCTCGGCGATCAAGGACGTCCGTCTCGTCAACCCGGACGGATCGGTGATCTGCTCGGCCTATTCCGAGACGCTGGAGTTCGACAAGGGATGGGCGGATCGCCGCGACATGCTGCCCTCGCACGACAAGACGCTCTCGCTATTCCGCGTGGAGCAGTTCGGCGGCGACGCATTGGGCGTGCTCAGGGACGTCAATCGCACCTCCGCGCTGGTCGCCATCGTCGGCATCAACGCCGGCCTGTTCGATCTCATGCCCGCCGAGCTGCGCGCACACAGCGAGGTGATCCTCGCCTTGAGCAATGGCGAGAAGCTCGGCGAATTCCGGCTCGACGCCGACAGGCCCCTGTCAGAGCCGATCAGCTTCGACAGGCATTCCACGCGCTTCCCGCTTCACGCCACGATCCGGCTCGAGCACGCCGTGCTTTCGAGCTGGAACAGCGAGGCCTATTGGCCGGCGCTCGCGGTGGCCCTTGGGCTTGGCGCACTGTTCGGCATCCTGCTGGCACGCAGCCGCCGGATGGAAGGACCGGTCGCCGATCTCGATCGCGGCCTCGCGGCCGGCGAATTCAAGCCTTACTACCAACCCATCTTCGACCTCAGGACGGGCCGGATCACGGGCTGCGAGATTCTGGCGCGCTGGGTTCGTCGGGACGGCTCGGTGGTGCCGCCGATGAACTTCATTCCGCTGGCCGAATCCAGCGGGCGCATCCAGGTGATGACCTGGCAGATCCTGAAATCGGCACTCGCCGAACTGCAGGGCGTGCTGAAGGCGGACAAGACCTTCAAGATGTCCGTGAATGTCGTGCCCAAGCACCTGTTGAGTGCCGGCTTCGTCGAGACACTGCGTCGCACGGTCCTGGCGGCGAGAATCTCCGCACGCCAGATCGTGGTTGAAGTCACCGAACGCGACGAGCTCGACGATCTCGCGCACGCCGCGACCGTCGTGGCCGAATTGCGCGACCACGGCTTCCGCGTCGCAATCGACGACGTCGGCGTGGGTCACAGCGGTCTGTCGCGGCTGAAGGGGCTCGGCGCCAACACGATCAAGATCGACAAGTTCTTCGTCGACACCATCACCGTGGATGCATCGACCACGACGATCGTCGAGATGTTGGTCGCGCTGGCCAAGGACTTCCGCATGACGGTCGTAGCAGAAGGAATCGAGACCGAGGAGCAGCGCCGCGCCCTGATCGCCTCCGGCGTCGAGGAAGGACAGGGCTATCTCGTCGCCGCACCGCTGCCCTATGCGAAATTCAGCGAGTTGGTCGATTCACGCCGCCACTCCGCATCCGCAGCGCCGGCCGGCGGCGTCCTGGTGGCCTGACCATCTTCGCTGCACGGCCTCCCGGCCGGCGATGGCGGCCAGGTTTTGGGCAGTCCTTGCCCCGGAAGAACGACGAGGCGCTTTAACGATATTCTCGTCTTTCGAAGCGGAATGGCCCTCGAGCCGCTATGGTGGGCCATGCGTCGAAATCACCTCATCGCAGCCGCGGGAATCTGCCTTGCCCTCATCGCCTATGCCACCTTGGCAAGGCTGGCGGGACGGCCGGCGCTGATGGGGCATCACGAGGCCTACTGGATCGTCGTCATCGAGCGCTTCAGCGCCTATGGCCTGTTGGGCTTCCTGCTGGCCTTCCTGTTGCCCGGCCGGCTCGCTTTGGCCTGCTCGCTCGTCATCGCAGTCGCAATGGGACTGGAAGTCCTCCAAACGCTGACCCCCGATCGTGATCCGGGTTTCCTGGACGTGCTGCAGAAGGCGGCAGGAGGCACCGTCGGCGTCATCCTCGCCCAGACGATCCTGGCCTTCTTACCTCGGCCGCCAGCCTGAGGCCCACGGCGCTGACAAATTCTTCAGCGCCAAAGCATGATCCGGAAAAGTGCGCAGCGGTTTTCCGAAAGATCATGCTTAAGCAACAACCTAAAGCGTGATGACGATCCATCCTAATCGCATCGCGCTTTAGGGCGACATCCCCCTACTTCATCATCTGCCCGCGCAATTCGCCGCCTGGGTTCGCGGCCGTATGAATGTTCGCGTACCATTTGCCGGCCAACAGGTCCGCCGCCTGGGCATCCGTGAGCGTGGCGCTGCCCTGGATAGGACTTTGGACCGTCTTGAAGGGCAAAGCGATGCCGGCGTTCTTGCCCGCATCACTGGGGCCATGAAAATGGGCGCCCATCGCCGGACCAGTCAGATTGGCAAACGTAATCGTATAGGTCAGAACTTTGGTCTGGGTGTCGAACGCGGCCTCGGCCTTGCCCGAACCGGACGAGCCGTTCGGAGGCACTTCATTGCTGCCCTTGAGGTCGGCCTGCAGCTTGACGACCTCCGCACGTGACGGCGCGGTTGTGACGATCAGCAGCCCACCGAGCATCACCGTTCCCAACAGCGTCACGCCGACCCGATACTTGGCTTTCCTCATGGCATTCTCCTACAGGCTCTACGGCCCGATGCGGTTGAAACCCCGGCCCCGGCTTGAAATTCCGGAGACGAGTCTATGCCTGATTCGCCAAAGGCTATCGGAGATACCACCGGCGTCGCTGTCGCCGCCGGTCCGAGGATATCGCGCGAAGCGGGCTACGCTGCCCCGCGCTCGCGGAACCCGGTCGGGGCCAGGAGTTCGGCCATCTGCCTGTGCGTGCTCTGGAGCGCGGCGATGGCGCCGTCGAGATCGAAATCCGCCTCGCGAACGGACGCGAAGAACCTGGCCGTCAGCGCGAGGTCAAGCTTGACGCGCGTTGCGCCGTCGCGGCTCTTGCGACGGTCGAGCGACAGATGGATGGCCCGCATTCTGGCTTCTGCCGGCGTACAGCCGCTGAGTGTCGCCAGTTCGTCGTATGTCATCCAGATCTGAGGCATGTTCTCGTCCGTCCCTGATTGCCGCCTCATCCTAGATCTCTGCGCCTAAATGCACCGTTGCCGCGCCGCGGTCGCAGCCCGCTTCGCTGCGATAGCGTCAACGCAAGACTAAGATGCGGGAGGCCTGGAAGGCGCGGGAAATTGGCGCGGCCGCGAACGGCTGTCGAGGCCCTTGGGCAATTTGTCATTGAGCTTCACGACGGCGCCTCGAGCCTCCGTCGCCGGCGCATCCTCCTGGCTGTAGATCAGCGTCACCTCGAACATCACGTCGGGCGCTTCCCTGGCCGTTCCGGAGCAGGTCGCCATCGCACCGCTGCACACGCCGGCGAGGCGGACCTCGACCTCGTCCAGACCGAACACGGTCGGCGGCCCCTCGGCATAGCGCCGCGTGGTCAGGACGGCCGTGAAGCGCTGGTCGTCACCGAACTGATAGGAGCCGCCATAGGTGAAGAAGCTGTCGCTGCCGGAAATCCGTCCGTCCGCCAGATGCACGATGCCCGTGCCCTGGCCGCGCGGGGTCCTGAACCAGGCCGCATATTTGCCGTCTCTCATCATGGAAATGTCCGCCGTAGAATTCACGGGTATTTGCAACCAACTCTGGGGCGCGACAATGACCGACGCGGCGAGTATTCCGCGACGGTTAACGCCCTGCAAAGCCAACCCGTCAAATTGCCACCGCAGCACGCGGCGACGCCGTCAGAACAATTCTATGCCGTCATCCGCGGTCTCGACCGCCTCGACGCGGCGCGTCGCGGCGATCGACTTAAGTCCTACCGCTTGCAGGAATTCACGATGAACGTCCCGCTCACGCTCCATCGTGTAGCGCGCGAAGAGATCGTCGAGGATCGCCTGATCCCGCAGCTCCGGCTGTAGCAGCTGCGCCCCGGTGCTCGCAGTCTCGAGCCGCGTGGCGACCGCAGGCAAGGCTGCGGAGCTTTCGCCGAGTCTGGTCATCAGGCCCTGAGCCGAATTCATCAGCCTCTCGAATTCCGCGCCTTCGTCGACGAGCCGGCTCATCAGCTTGCCGAGCCGTTCATTGCCGGCCTCGACCTCGCGCAGCGCCTGAAGGATTTGCGGCTCGAGCTTGGCAAGCTGGGTGGGATCACCCTGCACGCGGAGCTCCTTCAGCTCATTGGCCGAGCGCTCGATACCATCGAGCACGGGCCTCAGGCGCCCCGCCCCCGCGGAGACCTGGTCGGCGGTCGCCTTGAGCTCGTTGGCGATGACGACGAAGGCGCTGCCGCGGCTGCCGAGATGGCTCGCCTTGAGGCCGGCATTCATTCCGATCAGCGTGATGTCGACGGTCGCTTCGGCAAGCCCGGCGATCGCCTGGCGAAATTTCGTCAGCGTGTCCTCGACGATCGCGAGCGCCTCGTCGACCGAGCGGCCGGCACTCTCGCAGGTGGCGATCAGGGTCGATGCGTGTGCCAGCGTCTGCTTGATGCGCGTCAGGAACGACGACGAGCCGCCCTCCTCGCCGCCGAACAGCGTGCGGCCGTGGCCGACGACGCTGCCAGCATCGTGCAGGATCGCCGTCAGTGCGCCGACGATCTGACCGACGTCACCGCCGAACTCGCGCTGGGCATCCCTGAGCTGGGCCGCCTGCAACCGGCAAATCGCACCCACGCCGTCATCGCTCGGCATCGTTTCAGGAACGAGGCTCGGCGCGGATTCCGACGCAAGGCCGAGGCCATGGGACACGTGCTCGAGACGCTGACGCGTGCTGTCGCCCGCCTGCAGCGAGATGATCGCGCTGCCGACCGCCTCGGCGATCTTCCTGGTGCTGGCACTGGCGCGGTCGGCCAAATGGCTGCTCTTGCTGCGCTGGTCGCGTAACCCCGAATAGGCCGCGCCGAGCTCGGCGCTTTCCGACACCAATTGGGCCCGATACCGGCTCTCGAACTCCTTCTGCCGGCCGGAGGCGGTGGCAACCGCTTCGGACAGGCGCTGCTGGTCCCGCGCG
The DNA here is from genome assembly GCF_009176685.1 of Bradyrhizobium sp. TM102. Lineage (NCBI taxonomy): Bacteria > Pseudomonadati > Pseudomonadota > Alphaproteobacteria > Hyphomicrobiales > Nitrobacteraceae > Bradyrhizobium > Bradyrhizobium sp. TM102. Next base: position 6,550,867 of record NZ_AP021855.1, read on the forward strand.
CAGCCTTCGATCGAGCGCTGCACGGCCCTGCCGAGATCGTAGGCTTCCTGGGTGAAGGCGAGAAAGCCCTCGCGGTCGCCATCGAGCGAGGCCGCCTCGATCCGCGCGCTGCGCGCGATGATGGTGATCATCCCGATGTGCTTGAACAGCGGCTTGAGCAGCGAGGACGCCTCTGCCGTGCTCTTGCCGATCGTCTCCAGCAGCGCGCTCTCCGCCAGCAGCGCCTGCGCCAACTCGCTCAGCCGCGCCGCGATCTCCTGCAGCGCCGTTGCGGCGCCCTCGATCTCGGCGCCGGAAAGCTCACCCGAGAGCGTAGCTAAGCCCTGGTTCAGCTCCTTGAAGATGAGGTGGCCGCGTCCGAGTTCCTGACCGACGCGCGCAAAGACGTCCTCGATGCGCGAGGAGACGTCCTCGATCGCGGTGGTTGCCTCGGTGAGTGTGTTGGCCGGAACGGGCGACATGGCCATCAACCTGCCACCGCGGCGTGCCCGGCCTGATACCAGAGCATGATCTCCCGCGGGATGTGATGCAGCGAAACGACCTTTTCGACGCCGCCATGGGCGATGGCTTCCTTGGGCATGCCGAACACCACGCAGCTCTCTTCGTCCTGCGCCCGCGTTGAGGCGCCGAGCTTGCGCATCTCCAGCATCCCGCGCGCGCCGTCGTCGCCCATCCCGGTCATGATGACGCCGAGCGCGTTGGCGCCGGCATGCTGGGCCGCCGAGCGGAACAACACGTCGACTGAGGGGCGATGCCGCGACACCGGCGGGCCGTCCTTGATCGCGATCTGGTAGCGCAGACCGATGCGCTGGAGCAGCATGTGGCGGGCGCCGGGCGCGATATAGGCGCAGCCCGGCAACACCGGCTCACCGTCCTTGGCTTCCTTGACCTTGATCTGGCAGACGCCGTCGAGACGCTTGGCAAAGGCCGCGGTGAAGCCTGCCGGCATGTGCTGGACGATGAGAAGCGGCGGACAGTGCGCCGGCAGCATCTCGAGGACATCGTTGAGCGCCTCGGTCCCGCCGGTCGACGCACCGATACAGACGATGCGCTCCGTCGTCGGCCGGACCCTGCCCTGCACCGGCGGCGGGATGATGGCGTCGGCGGTCAGCTTCTTCTCGATGGCCCGGCGTTCCGCACGCGGGCGCACCCGCGCGCGCGCAGCCGACTTCACCGCCTCGCGCAGCCGTGTCGAGCATTCGAGCAGCGCCTGCCGCGTATCGATCTTCGGCTTCGGCACGATGTCGACCGCGCCCGCCTCGAACGCCTCGAACATCACGTTCGAGCCCTCTTCGGTCAGCGAGGAGCAGATGATCACCGGGATCGGGCGCTGCGCCATGATCTTGCGCAGGAACGTCATGCCGTCCATGCGCGGCATTTCCAGGTCGAGGATCATCACGTCGGGGATCTCGTTCTGGAGGCGCTTCGCCGCCACGAAAGGATCGGAGGCCGCTCCCATCACCTCGATATCGGGATCGTCGTTGAGAATCGTCTGCAGGATTTGGCGCACCGACGCCGAATCGTCCACGATCAGTACGCGAACCTTCTCCCTCGGCATCTTGGTTGCGCTCCGGCTAGACCTGAAAAATGGTTGGCTGAACCTGCTTCAGCCCGGGCACGGCACTGTGAATCATCGATTCCGAATGTCCGACCAGCAAATAGCCGCCCGGACGCAAATGGCTGCACAGTTGCTCGACCACCTTGCGCTGGGTCTCGCGCTCGAAATAGATCAGGACGTTGCGGCAGAAGATGATGTCGACATCGCGATCGACCGGATAGGACTTGTCCATGAGGTTCATCCTCATGAAGTGTGTCGCGCGCCGCAGCTCGGGTACGACCCGCACCTCGCCGCGCGACTTGTCCCGCGACGTCGAAAAATATCGTTTCACGAATTGCTCCGGCACCGGGCCGAGCACGTCGCGCGTGTAGATCGCCGTCTTGGCGAGGCGCAGCACCGCGGTCGAGATGTCGGTCCCGAGAATGCGGTACTGGAAGCGCGATCCGTTCCGCGTCATGTCGTCCAGCACCATCGCGGTGGTGTAGGCCTCCATGCCGGTGGAGCTCGCCGAGCTCCAGATCTTCAGGTTCGCGTTCTTGCGTCCATGCGACTTGAGCAGGCCGGGAATCGCGACGTCGCGCATGAAGGTGAAGTGCTGCGGCTCGCGGAAGAAGTCGGTCTTGTTGGTCGTCACCACATCGATGAGATGGGTGAGCTCGGTATCGAAATGATCGGCCTCAAACAGGTTCTCGACATATTCGTTGAGACCGGTGAAGTTGAGCGCGCGCACGCGCTTGTGCAGCCGCCCCTCCAGCATCAGCCGCTTGCCCTGCGGCAGCTTGATGCCGACCTGGCCCTCGATCAGTTCGGCGATGGTGCGGAAGTGGCGGTCCGACAGATGCACGGCCGTATCCTGTACGGCGGGCATCATGGCCGCCGGCCCCGGTCCGCGACGGCCACCTGCACTGAATGTCGGGCCGTACGGGCCATCTCGAATCCTACGCGTTTAAACAACCGCTGAAAGAAGACCGGTCCACCGTCCCGGGGCAGACCGGCCCGCAAAAGTTCTAGCGCTGGAAATCGGCGTCCCGATCGTCCTCGCCGTCATGCATGTCGAAGGCAAAACCGCCGCCACCGGCAACCTTCACGGCGCGGGCGGGCCTGGCCTGCACGACCTTTTTCGCCGGACGCTCGGCAGCCGCCATGTTGGCCGCCTTGGCGCGCAGCTGGCTCACAGCCCGGTCGATCGGCGCCGGTGCCTGGCTCTTCACGCCGTGCTCGATGCGGAAATAGGCGATGGTGGACTGAAGCTGTTCGGCCTGCGAAGCGAGCTCCTCCGAGGTCGACGACACCTGCTCGGACGCGCTGGCGTTCTGCTGACCGACCTTGTCTAGCTGCTGGATCGCCTGGTTGATCTGGGCCGATCCGACGTCCTGCTCGCGGCAGGCCGCAGTGATCTCCTCGACCAGCTCGGCGGTCTTCTTGATGTCAGGGACCAGCTTGGAGAGCATCGCGCCGGCCTCCTGTGCCACCTTGACGGTGTCGGCCGAGAGCGTGCCGATCTCGGCCGCGGCGGCCTGGCTGCGCTCGGCGAGCTTGCGCACTTCGGAGGCGACCACCGCAAAGCCCTTGCCGTGCTCGCCGGCGCGCGCAGCCTCGACCGCGGCGTTGAGCGCGAGCAGATCGGTCTGGCGTGCGATCTCCTGCACGATCGTGATCTTCTCTGCGATGGTCTGCATCGCGTTGACGGCGCGGCCGACCGCGGCACCGCTGGCTTCGGCGTCCTTGGCCGACTGCGCGGCGATCTTCTCGGTCTGGTTGGCGTTATCGGCGTTCTGCTTCACGTTGGAGGCCATCTCCTCCATCGAGGAGGACGCTTCCTCGGCGGACGAGGCCTGCTCGGTCGCGCCCTGCGACAGCTGCTCGGCGCTCGCCGAGAGCTCCTGACTGCCGGCGGAGACGTTCTGCGCCGCGGTCAGCGCTTCAGACACGATCTGGCGAAGCTTCTCCACCATGCGCTCGAGCGCAAGGCCGAGCGTGTCCTTGTCCGACAGCGGCTTGGCTTCGATCGTGAGGTTGCCCTGCGCGATCTCGTTGGCGACGGCCGCGGTGGCGTTCAGATTGGCGGTCATCGCGTTCAGGGATTTTACGAGATCGCCGATCTCGTCGTTGCCGGAAGTATCGATCTTGTGGCTGAGATCGCCGATCGCGACGGCATCCGCCAGCCCGACGGCCTTGGCGAGGGACCGGCTGATATTGAGCGAGATCCAGACTGCGCCGATCGCGGCAACGATGAGCGAGACGATGACGAGGACGATCAGAACCAACTGGGCGCGACGGCTGTCTTCGTTGGACTGCACGGCCTGCTCGGCCATCTGCCTCTTCGTATTGGCGACATAGGCTCCCATCGCCTCCGTCGCATCTGCAACCACCTTGCGCCCGTCACCCATCGAGCGCTCGGTTGCCTTGGTCTTATCGGTCTTTGCCAGCCTGATCGTCTCTTCCTGATAGACGTTCATTCGGGCGTAGGCGCTGGCGAAGTTGTCGAGCAGCTTCCTGCCGCCTTCGCTGGCGAGGGCATGGACCTCGTCCCTGATCTTCATGGCCTCATCGCGGAGCTTGGCCGCGTTCGCCGCGAATTCCTCGGCCTCGCCTGCCGTTCCCAGAATTGCGTTCTTTTCCGCCCTGACCTGCTGCCAGATGATCTTCTCGACCTCGGCTGCTTTCTCCATCCGCTTGGCGCGAAGCACCATGGAATCTGCGGTCGCGGCCATGTCGGACAACTTCATGTAGCTCACGGCGCCTGCTACCATGAACAGAAGAATGACGACGCCAAACGCGCTGGCGAGCTTGGCTTTGACGGTGAATCTCATTTTCAGTCTCGTTGGTTCGAATTGGGGTGATTACGCGTGACCACGCTTCACTCTTGCAAACTCAGGCGGCGCGAGGCGCATCTGTAGCCGTGTCGCGGCCTTCCGGAACTTCGTCATTGGCCATCAGCTTGGCGAGATCGAAAATCACGACGAACTTCTCGCCCTTGCGGCCGATGCCGGCGGCATAGTCCGATTGCCATTTCCCGCCGACCTCTGGCACGGGCTCGATCGCCTGCTCGTCGATGTCGGTGACCTCGAACACGCAATCGGCGACGAAGCCGACGCCGACGAGGCGGTCCTTCATCGGCACGTCGAGGATGATGATGCGGGTCGCTTCGGTGGCGGCCACGCTGGGCAGGCCGAGCTTGTTCCTGAGATCGACGATCGGATAGCCACTGCCGCGCACGTCGATCATGCCGAGCAGAAAGTTCGGCGCGTGCGGGAGCCGCGAGATCGGCCGCATGTCGAGAATCTCCCGGACGTTGCGGATGCTGATGCCGAACGTCTCGCCGGCGAGCCCGAGCGTCAGATATTGCGAGGTTGCGGCCATGATGCAGTCCAGGATTCCAGATTGGGAATGGGCACGGTCCGGCATAAGGCCGGACCGGTTGATCAGCGTTGGAACTCGGCGTCGCGATCGTCTTCGCCGTCATTCATGTCGAAGGCGAAGCCACCGCCACCGGCGACTTTCATCGCACGTGCCGGCTTGCGGGCAGGCACCGGCTTCTTCATGCCGCGATCGGCGGCCGCCATGTGCGCAGCCTTGGCCCGGAGCTGACCGACGGCGCGGTCGATCGGCTCGGCTGCCGCTTTCTCTCGGCGCGCAGCTTGCTCGATCCGGAAGAACGAGATGGTGGACTGCAGCTGCTCGGCTTGCGAGGCGAGCTCTTCCGAGGTCGACGACACCTGCTCGGAGGCGCTGGCGTTCTGCTGGCCGACCTTGTCGAGCTGCTGGATCGCCTGGTTGATCTGGGCCGAGCCGACGTCCTGCTCGCGGCAGGCCGCGGTGATCTCCTGCACCAGCTCAGCGGTCTTCTTGATGTCGGGCACGAGCTTGGACAGCATCTGGCCGGCTTCCTGGGCGACCTTCACGCTCTCCGTGGACAGCGTCCCGATGTCGGCTGCGGCGGCCTGGCTGCGCTCGGCAAGCTTACGCACTTCGGAGGCGACCACCGCAAAGCCCTTGCCGTGCTCGCCTGCGCGCGCGGCTTCCACGGCCGCGTTGAGCGCGAGCAGGTCGGTCTGGCGTGCGATCTCCTGCACGATCGTGATCTTCTCGGCGATGGTCTGCATCGCCTCGACGGCACGGCCCACGGCGACACCGCTGGCTTCGGCGTCCTTGGCCGACTGCCCCGCAATCTTCTCGGTCTGGTTGGCGTTGTCGGCATTCTGCTTCACGTTCGAGGCCATCTCCTCCATCGAGGAGGAGGCTTCCTCGGCGGACGAAGCCTGCTCGGTCGCGCCTTGCGAGAGCTGCTCGGCGCTGGCAGACAGCTCCTGGCTTCCGGCGGAGACGTTCTGCGCCGCAGTGATTGCCTCGGCGACGATCTGCCGGAGCTTTTCGACCATCCCATTCAGCGACTTGATGAGATCTCCGATCTCGTCGTTGCTCGCCGAAGGAATGGTCTGGCTGAGATCGCCCTCAGCGACCGCACCTGCAAGGCCAACGGCCCTTCCGAGCGAACGGCTGATCGAGATGGAAATCCAGAGCGCAGCCCCGATCGCGACCGCCAGCGAGATGCCGATCAGCGTCATCAGCAGGAATTGGGCCTGGTGCCCCTCTGCCTTGGACTGGACAGCCTGCTCTGCCATCTGCTTCTTCGTATTGGCGACATAGGCGCCCATGGATTCCATCGCGTCTGCGACGACCTTGCGGCCGTCACCCATCGAGCGCTCCATGGCCTTCGTCTTGTCGGTCTTCGCCAGCCGGATCGTTTCTTCCTGGTAGGTATTCATCTTCGCGTATGTGGCTGCAAAGCTGTCGAGCAGCTTCCTGCCTCCCTCGCTCGCCAGCGCGTAGACTTCGTCCCTGGTCTTCATCGCTTCCTCGCGAAGCCTGGCGGCCTCGGCGGCAAACTGTTCGGCCTGAGCCTCCGTGCCGAGCACCGAGTTCTTCTCGGCGCGCAGCTGAAGCAGGATGTCCTTTTCGATCTGCGTCGCCTTTTCCATGCGGTTTGCGCGCAGAACCATGCTGTCGGCGGTCGCCATCATGTCGCCGAGCTTCATGTAAGCCACGCCGCCCGCGATCCCGGACAGGACGATGATCACGCCGAACGCACTGGCAAGCTTTGCCTTGACGGTAAATCTCATTTCCAGCCCCTACCCCGGTCTCGCCCGAGACCTCATCTCAGTTTAGAATGCGTTCCATGTTCGGAACGATGACGAACTCTTCACGCCACTTGGCAATGAAGCGAATGAACTCCGGCTTCCAGTGCATGCCGACGCGCGGTGTTTGCTGCACGTCGGTCTGGGAGATCTCCGTGACCTCGTAGACCTTGTCGGCGGTGACGCCGACCAGGACCGGCTCGCCGTCGAGCTCGAGCTCGATGACCACGATGCGCGTATCGGCGGAATCATCGAGCTGCGGCATGCCGAAGCGGATGCGCAGGTCGGCGAGCGGAATGACGTTGCCGCGCACGTTGATCACGCTAGGAACGAAGGCGCGCGCGCCTGCCACCTTGGTCACGGGGACGGGATCGATGATCTCGCGCACGAGGCCGGCGTCGAGCGCGAACTTCTCCTCGCCAAGGCCGATCATCACGACTTGCATCGCGTCAGCCTGCCGTTCGCCAGCCAAACCATCGTTCATCACGCCGCCTCGCTGATATGCTGCTTCTCGACCTTCGACTGCGCCAACGCGACGAGCTGCGCGACGTCGAGGATCAATGCCGCCGTGCCATCGCCCAGGATGGTCGCGCCCGAGAACATCGTGACATCCGAATGCAGCTTTGAGAGCGACTTGATCACGGTCTGGTGGTTGCCGATGATCTGGTCGGCGACGAGGCCGACGTGAGTCTCACCGGTTGAGATGATGATCGTCTTCTGATGACGGTCGGGCGTGCCCGATGCCGTCATGATCTCGCGCAGCCGGAGGAAGGGCACGAGATTGCCGCGCACGTTGAGGAAATTTCGACCGCGGGAGCGCTCGTCCTCGGCGGTCAGCTCGATGCATTCCTCGACCGCGGACAGCGGAATGATGTAACGGCCTTCGCCGACGCGGATCAGAAGACCTTCGATGATTGCCAGCGTCAGCGGCAGGCGCAGCGTCACCGTGGTGCCCTGGCCTGGCCGGGTCGACAGGTCGATCGAGCCCCGCATGTTCTCGATGGTACGCTTGACCACGTCCATGCCGACGCCACGGCCCGACAGCGCCGAGATGGTCTGCGCGGTCGAGAAGCCGGGATGGAACAGGAACTGATGGATCTCATGATCGGTGAGCACGGCGCCAGTCGCAATCAGCCCCTGCTCTTCGGCTTTGGCACGGATGCGCGCGGTGTTGAGGCCGCCGCCATTGTCCTTCACAGTGACGAGCACCTGTGCGCCGGAATGGACGGCCGCGAGCTCGATCCGGCCCTGCTCGGTCTTGCCATTGGCGGCGCGCGTGGCGGTGTCTTCGATACCGTGGTCGACGGCATTGCGGATCAGATGCACCAGCGGATCTGCCAGGCACTCGATCATGGTCTTGTCGAGCTCGGTATCTTCTCCCGAGGTGACGAATTCGACGGGCTTGGACAGATCGCGCGACAGATCATGCACGAGGCGGCGGAAACGGCCGAACAGCGAGCCGATCGGCACCATGCGCGCACCCATCGTGGTATCGCGCAGTGAGGAGGCCAGGCGCTCGATCTCCTCGGCGATCATCTTGATCGAGAGGTCGGAGCCGGAAGCGGCGAGCTGGGTCAGCCGCGCCTGGGCGATGACGAGCTCGCCAACGCGGTCCATCAGCTCGTCGAGGCGCTCGGCTTGGACGCGAACGGTGGCGATGCCGCGATCGTCGCGCTTGGCCTCGAGCTTCGGTTCAGGCTTTGATTCCGATTTCGGCTCCGCCTTTGCGACGAGCTGCTCGGCGACCGGCGCGGCAGCAGCCTCGACCGGCGGCGCAGGCATTTCGACTACCGGAGCCAGCTCCTCGTCGAGCAGCTGGAACAGCGGTGCCGGCGCAGGCGCTTCGACATGCTCCAGGGGCGACAGCGTCAGCTTCATCTCGTCCTGGACGAACATGAAGACGTCGTCGATCGCATCCTTGTCGCAGGCCGCGTGCAGCTTGACGTCCCACTTCAGATAGCAGTCTTCCGGCTCCATCTCGTCGAGGAACGGGACGCCGTCGGTGACAGGCACGACGAAGCAGGGGCCGAGCTTGCAGAGGTCTTCCAGCAGGTCGAGCGGATTCGAGCCGTTGCGCAGGATATGGGTTTCGAATTCCAGATAGAGGTGCCAGCCGGCCTGGTTGCTCCCGGCGGGAGCCAGCGGCGGGGCTTCGGCAATCTCCATCACCGCTGCACCCGGCTGGTCGGCCGAGACGAAGCGCTTGAGGTCGTCGAGGATGGCCTCGCCGATGATGTCGTCGGTCGACTGGGGATCTTCGATCAACGCGCGGATGTAGTCCTTGGCGGCGAGCGCGACCGAGATCAGCTCCTGGGTCGGCTTGATCTCGCCCTTGCGGACGCGGTCGAAGGCGGTCTCGAATTCGTGGGTGAAAGAGGCGACCTTGTCGAAGCCGAACATGGCGCCCGAGCCCTTGATCGTATGCAGGGCGCGGAAGGCGGAATCGACCAGTTCGCGGTCGTCGGGACGCTGGCCGAGATCGAGCAGGGCCCCTTCAAGAACTTCGAAGAGCTCGCTGGCTTCCTGACGAAAGACCTCGGTCGGGTCCATTGCGCTCATGCGCGCACCAGCTTGCCGACCACGGCGAGCAACTGCTCAGGCTTGAACGGTTTGGTGATCCAGCCGGTGGCGCCGGCGCTCTTGGCTTCCTGCTTCACCGTGTCGTTGGATTCAGTCGTCAGGAACACGATGGGCATGCCGACCGCGCTCGGCAGCTTGCGCAGCGCCCGGATCAGCTCCAGCCCGTTCATGACGGGCATGTTGAGGTCGGTGATCACGAGATCGAGCTTGCCGGCCTGCGCCTTGGCGAGCCCTTGCGCACCATCGCCGGCCTCGATCACGCTGTGACCGGCCGGCTCGAGCACCACCTTGATCATTTGCCGGATGCTGGGGGAATCGTCGACGGTCAGAATCGTGGCCATTAGGTGCCATCTTTCTTTTGCGGGAAATGCTGATCGATCATCGCCTCGCTGGTGAAGCCGGCGCGGCGAAGGGTGTTGCGAAGAGACTGTGAGAATGAGGTCAGCACCACCGGGCGGCCCTGGGCCTGCCCCGTCTTGGCTGTCGACAGCAGAAGCTGGATCGAGGTCACGTCGGCCTTGTCGACGCTCGAACAGTCGATCTCGAGCCGCTCCTGGCGGCCGAACGCCTCGCGAATGAGCTCATAGACATTGCGAATGGCCGCGATGCTGCAATCGGCGGGCAACCGCAACGACCACTTCGGCTCCGTGGGATTGAGCGCCATCGCTGCCCCGCCTTTGCTAAAATTCCACTACTCGTTTGACGCGAATCCGGTGAGCAAACCCCTAACACGGGCATCCGTACAACTACGGGTCACATTCTCGCGGAATTCGCGCAACTGTATGCAGGCGTGCACAGCCTCCTGAAATCTTTCATGCGCGGCGCGCATATCCGCGGCGCGGTTGCTCCCGTACGGCGCATTTGCTTCGCGTTAAATTCGCTCGGGTTATGGCGTGGGTTCGTGTCTTTGCCAGCGAAGAGAGCCCCGGCCGCCGATGCTGACCCAAGCACTTCTGGTTGACGACAGCCGCTCCGTCCTCAACTTCCTGAAACGTCACATCGAGGCTGAAGGCCTGGTCGAGGCCACCACCTTCCTCGATCCCGTGGAAGCGCTGACCTGCGCGCGCGAACGCGGCTTCGATCTCGTGCTGGTCGACTACGAGATGCCGCACATGGACGGCATCAGCTTCATCCGCACCTTCCGTGCCCTGCCCGGCTGTGCCGACATCCCGATCGCGATGATCACGTCGCGACAGACCGATGACGTCAAGATGGAAGCGCTGCAGGCCGGTGCAACCGATTTCCTGCCCAAGCAGCCGCAGAGCGTCGAGATGACGGTGCGCCTGCGGAATTTGATTCAGCTTGGTGCAGCCGTACGCAAGCTCAACGACCGTGCGGCGCATCTGGCCAGCGAAGTCGCAGCCGCGACACGAAAGCTCGGCGAACGCGAGGAGGAGATCATCCTGCGGCTCGCGCTCGCGGTCGAATACCGTGACAACGACACCGGCGAGCACACGCTGCGGGTTGCCAGGTACAGCCGCATCATCGCCGAGCAGCTCGGACTGCCGCCCCGGCTTTGCCGCGACATTTATCTGGCTGCGCCCCTGCATGACGTCGGCAAGGTCGCCATTCCCGACAACATTCTGCTCAAGCCCGGCAGGCTGACCGACGACGAGATGGCGGTGATCCGCACCCATGCAACCATCGGCGAGCGGATCCTGGCGGACTCCGGTTGCGAGCTGATCCAGCTCGGTGCGCAAATTGCCGCAGGCCATCACGAACGCTGGGACGGTGCGGGCTATCCAAACGGTCTGAAGGCAGACGAGATTCCGGTCGCCGCGCGCGTGGTCGCGGTGGCCGACGTCTTCGACGCGCTGACGACACGACGACCATATAAAGAGCCGATGCCGATCGAGGTGGCCCGCGGCTATTTGGTCGAGAACAAGGGGCGGCAGTTCGATCCGGCCTGCGTCGAGGCCTTCTTGTCGCGCTGGGACGAGGTGGTCGAGATCGCCGGTGAGCGGGCGACGCCGTTTCACAAGGCCGAGGCTCCGCTCACTCCGATCATGGCGTCTCCGGCCGAGGGCCGTTCGCCCGAGGCTGTCACGGCCACCTGATTTCGCCGTCCGGCCAACAGCTTGGCCCCCTCCTTTGTCGGCGATGGCCGGCTTGAACCACTTCCTGCTAGAGTGCACCAATAATCAAAGAGTGATTCTGGTCACACTTGCCTGGGCGCCTCCGATGCTAAAAATCGGACCGGGACGGGGACCAGCAAATTATCGGTCGAATTGAATGAGAATAGTCATGAGAAGCCTGATCGGCGCTGTTGTCGGCGCGTTCTGTACTGCGGCCCCAGCCTTGGCAGAGACGCCGGCCGCGATCGTCGAGGATGTGCAAGGCAAGGTCGATGGCGTCGAGTTCATGGACTATGTCGCCGCGGGCAAGATCATCAAGCTCGGGCCCAAGGCCAGCATTACGCTCAGCTATCTCAAATCCTGCCTGCGCGAGACCATCAGCGAGGGCGTCGTGCTGGTCGGCGCCGAGCAGAGCACCGTGCAGCTCGGCGACGTGCAGCGCGCCAAGGTGCCCTGTGACACCAAGGCGGCGCAGCTCTCCGAACGCGAGGCGAACCAGAGTGCGGCGACCACGTTCCGGACCATGCGGTCCGACGCCAAGAGCGCTCCGTCCAAGCTGCCGACGATCTATGGCGTCGCGCCCCTGATCCAGGCCAAGAGCGGCAGCACGCTGGTGATCGAGCGTACCGACGGCAAGGAACCCACGATCAGCGTGCCGCTCAAGAACGACATCATGATCCGCGGCAAATTCTATGACTTTGCCAAGGCCGGGAAGTCGCTGACCCCGGGCGGCAGCTATCTCGCGAGCCTCGGGGCCAAGCGTTACACCTTCCAGGTCGATGCCAGCGCTACCTCGGCGCCGACCCCGATCATCGGCCGCCTGCTGCGGCTCGAATAAGCAGCCTGCGACCGGGCGATGCGGCGGATCGGGGGACGGGACATCGTTGCGGCGACCCTGATTGCGCTCCTCACGGGCGCGATCTTCACGTCGCCGCCGCTTCAGACCCTGCAAGGCCTTTCGCTCGACATCCTCACGGCGATGCGCGGGAGGCTTCTCGGCGACAGCCGCAACACCGCGACATCGCCGGTCGTCGTCGTGGCGATCGACAGTGAAACCTACGACACACCACCGTTCAAGGGATCGCCGACGCAGACCTGGACGCGCGAGATCGGCCGGGTGCTCGGCAGCGTCACCGAGGGCGGCGCCAAGGTGATCGGCTTCGACGTCATCTTTCCGAGCTCAATCGAGCAATCGGAGATTCCTTTTGGCGACACCGCCGTTGGCGGCCGCATGAAGGGATTCGATCGGGATTACCTGATCGCGCTTCGGCAAATCTCCGACAGCGGCAAATTGGTGCTCGGCGAAATCCTGAGCAATGACCATCCGGAAGTGCCCTATCGCGCCCAGCAAGTCGCCGTGCGCAACACCGTGCGGGCGCTCAATGTCCACACCGACCACGACGACGTCATCCGACGGATGCCGCTGAGCTTTGCCATCGAGGGGCGGCCGGTCCCCGCGATGGCGGTCGAGCTCGCTGCGCGCGCGGCGGGCGCAAAGCCCGAGATTGCGTCCTCTGGCGCGACCGAATTGTCCGGCTACGCGATCCCGAGTGCCGTGCCGAACACAATGACGCTCAACTTCCGGGGGCTGGGACGCGACATCCCGACCTTCTCCTTCGTCGATCTGCGCGCCTGCGTCGAAAAGGGTGACCGCGACTTTTTTCGCCGCGCTTTCGACGGCAAGGTCGTGCTGCTTGGTACGGTCCTGAATTTCGAGGACCGCAAGCTCACCTCGATGCGCCTGGCCGGCGGGTATGACGGCACGCCGGCGGCGCGATGTGCCCTGCCCGCGCCGGCAAGCACTGTGCAAAAGTCCCGGAGCGACATCGCCGGTGTGTTCGTGCACGCCACCGCGGTCCGAAATCTGATCGAGCGCGATGCCGTGACCGAACTCGGCTTCCCGATGCGTACCATTCTCACGATCGCGTTCGCGGCGATCATCGCTTGCGCAGCCTGCCTGCTCGCACCGAGTGGCGCGCTGCTCACGTGGTCCGCCCTCACCCTCGTTTATGCAGCCGTAGCCGTCAGCGCGTTCGTCCATGCCTTGGCGCTGCCGCTGACGGAGCCGGCACTCGCCAGCCTTGCCGCGCTCGCGATCATGATCGGCTACCGATTCATGCTGGCCGATCGCGACGAGCGCTTCCTGCGCAAGAGCTTTGCCTTCTATCTCGCGCCCGAGGTCATCGAGACCATGGTCACCTCCGGCAAGATGCCGGCGCTCGGTGGCGAGATGCGCAACGTCACCATGTTCTTCTCCGACCTCAGCGGTTTCTCGTCCATTGCCGAGACCATGACGCCGGGAGCACTGGTGACGCTGATGAACGAATATCTGTCCGCCATGACGGATATCATCGAAGGTCATGGCGGTTACGTCGACAAATACATCGGCGATTCCATCGTCGCGATGTTCGGTGCACCGGCCGACGATCCCGCACACGCCGCCAACGCCGTTCGCGCCGCGCTGAAGTGCCATGAGAAGCTGTCGGAGCTCAATGCGAGCAATCCCGCCTTCGCCGGTCACGGCCTGTCGCATCGCATCGGGCTGAACAGCGGCGAGGCCGTGGTCGGCAATATCGGCTCGCGCCGCCGCTTCAATTACACCGTGATGAGCGACACCGTGAACGTCGCCTCGCGGCTCGAGGGCGCCAACAAATATTACGGCACCGCCATCATGGCCTCGGAGACGACGATGACGCAGAGCGGCGACGCCTTCGCCTGGCGCGAGCTGGACGCGATCAGGGTGCTGGGCCGCGGCGAGGCCATCAAGGTGTTCGAGCCGTTGGCGGAGAGGGACGTGGAGAGTGCCGAACAGGCGAAGGTGACCGCAGCTTATGCGGAAGGACTGGCGTGCTGGCGTGCAAGGGAGTTTGCGAAGGCGGCCGATGCGTTCGGGCAGACGGCAAAGACCGATCCGGCGTCGGCGCTGTTTGCAAAACGCGCCCAGGCATTCACCGCCAATCCGCCGCCTGCGGATTGGACTCCGGTGAATACGCTGGAAGGGAAGTAGCGGCCGCCTTAAAACGGCAGGCCCACGTAATTCTCAGCGAGCAGACGCTGCGCCGTCTCGGATGAGAGAAGATAATCCAGCTCGGTCTGCTGAAGCCGATCCTCGTATTCGAGCCGGTCGGGAAAGCGATGCAGCAGCATCGTCATCCACCAGGAGAAGCGCTGCGCCTTCCAGATCCGCGCGAGTGCCTTGGCGGAATAGCCTGCAAGGCCGGAATCATCACCGCTCTGATAATGCGCGAGCAAGGCGTGGTAGAGATAATAGATGTCGGACGCCGCGCTGTTCAGCCCGCGCGCCCCTGTCGGTGGCACGATGTGAGCGGCATCGCCGGCGAGGAACAGCCGGCCATAGCTCATCGGCTCGGCGACGAAGCTGCGCAGAGGCGCGATGCTCTTCTCGATCGACGGCCCCGTGATCAACTTGCCGGCGACCTCACCCGGCAGGCGGCGCTTCAGCTCGGCCCAGAACGCATCGTCGCTCCAATCCTCGACCTTGTCGGTCAGCGGCACCTGGATGTAATAGCGGCTCAGCACCTGCGAGCGCAGCGAACAGAGCGCAAAGCCGCGCTCGTGCTTCACGTAGATCAGCTCGGGCGACACCGGCTTGGTGCGCGACAGTACCCCCAGCCAGCCGAACGGATAGACCTTCTCATATTCGCGCAGCACATCCCTCGGGATCGACTTGCGGCTGACGCCGTGAAAGCCGTCGGCTCCGACGATATAGTCGCAATCGACACGGACAGTCTCGCCGTTCGCTCGATAGGTCACGTAGGGCCGGTCCGACGTCAGATCATGCGGCGTCACGTCCTGCGCATTGTGCACGACCTTGCCGCCGAGGCGGTCCCGCGCCTCATAGAGATCGCGCGTCAGCTCGGTCTGGCCGTAGACCAGCACCGAACTGCCGCCGGAATGCTTGTGCAGATCGATCTTGGACAGCACGCCGTCATGGGCGATCTCGAAACCGGTGTGGATCTCGCCCTCGCGGTCCATCCGCTCGCCGCACTGCGCCTCGCGCATCAACTCGGCGAAGCCGTGCTCGAGCACGCCGGCGCGGATGCGGGCGAGCACATGGTCGCGGCTGTATTTCTCCAGCACGACCGCGTCGATGCCCTTCAGGTGCAGCAGCTGGGACAACAACAGCCCGGACGGCCCGCCGCCGATGATACAGACCTGAACCTTCATTCTTGCGTCCTCCGTCGGCACTTTTTTGCAGATTTGGCGGCGCAGACCGATGGAGGGTTTCGCCATTGTCTTGTACTATTCGAACATGAGAAGCGCGCTCCCTGCCCCGGCGATCCGGGTCTACAATTTGTTCGGCGAGTCCGGCGATCTGCCTGACGTCGTGCATTGCGAGACCATCGCGTCCCGCTCGGTGCTGCACGACTGGACCCTGGCCGTGCACCGCCATGCCCGGCTGCACCAGGTGCTGCTGATCGAGCGCGGCGGCGGCGAGGCGACGCTCGATGGGCGGGTGGTGCCCTTGAAGCCGGCGCAGATCGTCAACGTGCCGGTCGGTCATGTCCACGGCTTCCGCTTCGTGCCTGATACGCAAGGGTGGGTGCTGACCATCGCCGCGGAAATTCTGGACGAGGCGCTGCTCGCCGCCGAGGGCCTGCGCGGTGCGCTAGCGCGCTCGGCCGTGGTGCGCGGAACGCCGCAGATCCGCGCCACCATGAAGCAGATCTTCGCCGAACATGCCGCGCGCGATTTCGGCCGCGCGCATGTGCTGCGGGCGTTGTCGTCGGCCATGATCGGGCTGGTGGCCCGCGCACTCACGAGCGAGAGCGGCGGCAACGGCACGGTCGAGTCCAGCCTGTTCCGCCGCTTCGAGGCGCTGCTGGAGCAGCATCACCTGGAACGCTGGAGCGTCGCGGACTATGCCGAGGCGCTGGCGGTGACGCCGACACATCTCAACCGGATCACGCGGGCGGCGACCGGTGATACCGCCTCGCACCTCATCCTCAACCGGCTGATCCGCGAGGCGCGACGCAACCTCGTCTATACCAATTTGCCGATCTCGACGATTGCCTACACGCTCGGCTTCGAGGATCCCGCCTATTTCAGCCGGGTCTATGCCGCGGCCACGGGGGTGTCACCGCGCGCCTTTCGCACCCAGCTGCATGGTGATGAAATTTGACACGTCGGACGAAAGACCGAGCGCGCCCATATTTGAAGGCGACATTGCCGCAATGGCCCTTGTTGCCGGCGCAGCCACTTACCTTCGTATATCGGGTCCTATCCTTTGCATAGAAGCCCCTTACCTCAGTACAATTGAGCAGGGCCTGCTCGCGCCTTAGCGTGGCTGCATTCGGCGCCCTGGCGCTGGTGGCATGGAACCTCCCTTACCTTGGCGCAAGACGGCCACCCCTGTCCGGTCGTCTGCGCCGCTTTTTCAGTAAGTCATCGGCGCCTTCAGTATTTTCCGGCCGACATACTGTACCCTGACAGCTGATCGGCCAGCTTTCGTGTGGACTGGAGATTTGAGCACAATGTCTTCGATTGAGAAGATCGCACTCTTTATCGACGGCTCCAATCTACATGCCACCTCCAAGGCGCTCGGCTTCGACATCGATTACAGGCGTCTGCTCGGCGAATTCCAAAGCCGGGGTGTGCTGTTGCGGGCGTTCTACTACACGACCCTCATCGAGAATCAGGAGTATTCGTCGATCCGCCCGTTGATCGATTGGCTCGGCTATAACGGATACACCGTCGTCACCAAGCTTACCAAGGAGTTCGTCGACGCCACCACGGGCCGCCGCAAGGTGAAGGGCAGCATGGATGTCGATCTCGCCGTAAGTGCGATGGAACTCGCCAAGCACGTCGATCAGATCGTGCTGTTCTCGGGCGACGGGGATTTTCGTTCGCTGGTGGAAGCCCTGCAACGCCGCGGCGTCCGCGTGACGGTCGTCTCCACACTCTCCACTCAGCCACCCATGGTCGCCGACGACCTGCGCCGTCAGGCCGACATATTCATCGACCTGGCAGAACTGAGACAAAGGGTCGGGCGCGATCCGGCCGATCGGCCGGGATCGCGCGAAATGCGTCAGTCGCCGCAATTCCTCGCCCGCGGAGCGATCAATCGCGGCGATCCGGTGGAGTGATCCTGCCGGACGGCGGCCGGATCCTCACACGTCGAAGAACACTGTCTCCTCCGGCCCCTGCAGATGGATCGTGAAGGAATACACGACCTTGCCGGCGCGCTCGCTGCGCTTTGCGATCAGCGTCGAACGCCGGGCCGTCTGTTCGATCAGGTTGAGCACGGGGTCGGCGGCGTTGGCAGCCTCTTCATCCGAGAAATAGAGCCGCGTGTTGAGGCCGATGTTGATGCCGCGCGCGACGATCCAGACATTGATGTGCGGCGCGCATTTCCGGCCCGCCTTGTCGACGATCGCGCCCGGCTTGATGGTCTCGAAGGTGACGAGACCGCTCTCGAAGTCGGAGCCGGCGCGGCCCCAGCCGCGAAACTCCTGCTCCAGCGCGCCGGCCGTACGGTCGGCCGGATGGTTGTAGCGGCCGGCCGCATTGGCCTGCCAGATCTCCAGCAGCACGTCGCGCAGCGGCGTACCGGTGCCATCGAGCACCTTGCCTTCCAGCGTGATGCGCTCGCCTTCCGTATTCGGCGTTGTCAGGACATTCGAGAAGTTCTTCTCGAAGATGTCGAAGCCGGCCATCGCCGGGATCAAGCCGATATGGACGTAGGGCCCGGCCGTCTGCGAGGCGGTTTCCTTGAGATAGTTGAGCGGCTGCGGCATGGCTCAGTTCCCCGCGGTGCGGTTTTCAAAATAGGTGGAGCGCTGGCCGCGCAGGACGATGTCGAAGCGGTAGGCCAGCGAGTCGAACGGCGTCGAGGCGTTGAGGTCAAGCGGCGCCACGAGACGGTCGAGCGCATCCTTGTCCGGGATCGTCGTCAGGATCGGACAAACCGGGATCAGGGGATCGCCCTCGAAATACATCTGCGTGATCAGCCGCTGCGCAAAGCCCGAACCGAACACGGAGAAATGGATGTGGGCGGGACGCCAGCTGTTGACATAGTTGCGCCAGGGATAGGGGCCCGGCTTCACGGTGCGGAAATAGTAGTAGCCGGTGTCGTCGGTCAGCGCGCGGCCGCAGCCGCCAAAATTCGGGTCGATCGGCGCCAGATAGGTGTCCTTCTTGTGCCGGTAGCGGCCGCCGGCATTGGCCTGCCAGAACTCGACCAGCGTGTTCGGAACGCCCCGGCCGGTCTCGTCCAGCACGCGGCCGTGGACGATGATGCGCTCGCCGACGGGATCGCCGTCCTTGGCGTAGTTGCGGATCAGATCATTGTCGAGCGGGCCGAGATCGTTGTGGCCGAACACCGGCCCCGTGATCTCCGAGACCGAACCCTCCAGCGACAACAGCGACTGGCGCGGCGAGCGCAGCACCGAGGATTTGTAACCCGGCGCATGCGCCGGCGGATGAATCGAGCGATCCCGCTGGAAGAAGCCCCCGTCGCCGAGCGGCGGCGTCAAGGGCTCGGGGCGGTTGAGGCGGGGATCCCGCAAGACTGGCGCCTGGGCATTCATCGTGTCTCTCCCTGGGGCGCCCGGGTCCGGACGCGCGGCTTATCGGGAGATCATGGGCCGGTCTATTCCACAGATAAATAGATCGATTATAATATATTGCATGAAGGAAATCGATCATTTGGCGCTCGACGGCCACGCCCTCGAACTGTTCCTCGCCGTGCTGGAGGAAGGCTCGGTCACGGCGGCCGCCACCCGGCTCGGCCTGACCCAGTCCGCCGTCAGCCACGCCCTGAACAAGCTGCGGCGGATCGCGGGCGATCCACTGTTCGCCAAATCCGGCCGTGGCATCGTCGCCACTGCGCATGCGCAAGCGTTGGCCGCGAAGGCGCGCGCACTGATCGACGAGATGCGGAGCTTTGCCGGCGGCGTCAGCTTCGAGCCGCCACGCGCGCAGCTCTCGCTGACGGTCGCCGCCAATGACTTCCAGCGCGATCTGCTGCTGCCCCGGTTCTTCGAACATGTCGCCGGCCAGGTGAAGAGCCTGAACCTGCGCGTGATCCCCTCGCAATCGCCTTCGCCCGCGATGCTGCGCGAGAACCGCTGCGATCTCCTGATCACCCCGCTGCCGCCGTCCGGCATCGACATCGTGCAGAAGCGCCTGCTCCAGGACCATTACGTCTGTTACTTCGATGGGAAGGCACGCACCGCGCCGGCCAGCCGCAGCGCCTATCTCGCCGCGCGCCACATCACCGTCGTCTATACCGACAATGAGCGGCTCGACTTCGACCGCCGGCTGGCGGCCAACGGTCTTCACCGCGACATCGCGATCTCGGTGCCGAGCTTTTCCGGCGTGCCGTCCTTCTTGCGCGGCTCGCAGATGCTGGCGAGCATGCCGAGCCTGCTCGCATCCGGCGTGATGCGCGGCTTCGCGCAAACGCGGATACCGCTGGCGTCCCGCACGCGGACGCTGGCCGAGCTGCCTATGTTCATGGTCTGGCACCAGCGCTATCAGAAAGATCCGGCTCATCGTTGGGTCAGGAGCCAGCTCGAGACGGTCGCAGCGACGGCTGCCAAGGCCTGATCGCCGTTACCGCCTTTCGGAAGACCACCCCTCGCCAAACCCACTGGTTGCGCGCGGGCCGCCGCGCTAAAATCCCCCCATGACAGTGACCGATATTGCGAGCCGGACCTACAATCACAGCTGGCGGCTGGACCCCATCATCCGCAGCCTGCTTGATACCGACTTCTACAAGCTATTGATGTTGCAAATGATTCGGGAGTCCTACCCGAACCAGCAGGTGACCTTCTCGGTCATCAACCGCTCGCGCCACGTGCGGCTGGCCGAGATCATCGACGAGGGCGAGCTGCGGGCCCAGCTCGACCATGCCCGCACCATCCGCTTCACCAAGAAGGAGCTGATCTGGCTGGCCGGTAACACCTTCTACGGCAAGACCCACATGTTTTCGGCGGACTTCATCCGCTGGCTGGCTGAATTCCGCCTCCCCGAGTATGAGCTGCGCAAGGTCGAGGGCCAGTACGAATTGCATTTCCACGGACCGTGGACCCACACCACGATGTGGGAGATCCCGGCGCTCGCGATCCTCAACGAGCTGCGCTCGCGCGCTGCGATGAAGGGCCGCGGCCGCTTCGAGCTCGACGTGCTCTATGCCCGCGCCAAGGCCAAGCTGTGGACGAAGGTGGAGCGGCTGCGCAAGCTGGAGAATCTGCGTCTGTCCGACTTCGGCACACGTCGCCGTCACGGCTTCCTCTGGCAGCGCTGGTGCGTGGAGGCGGTGAAGGAAGGCCTCGGTCCGTCCTTCATCGGAACCTCCAATGTGCTGCTCGCGATGGATAATGATCTCGAAGCCATCGGCACCAACGCGCATGAGCTGCCGATGGTCGCCGCGGCACTTGCCAGGGACGACGAGGAGTTGCGCTGGGCGCCCTATCGCATTCTCGACCAGTGGCGCCAGACTTATGGCGGCAATTTGCTGATCGCGCTGCCCGACGCCTTCGGCACCAAGGCCTTCCTGCGCGACGCGCCGGAATGGGTCGCGGACTGGACCGGCTTCCGCCCCGACAGCGCGCCGCCGATCCAGGCCGGCGAGGAGATCGTCGCTTGGTGGGAAAAGAAGGGGCGCAATCCCAAGGACAAGCTGCTCGTCTTTTCGGATGCCATGGATGTCGGCTCGATCGAGGAGACCTATCACCACTTCGCCGGCCGGGTGCGGCTCTCCTTCGGCTGGGGCACCAACCTCACCAACGACTTCGTCGGCTGCCCGCCGGACGGCTCGTTCAATCTCGATCCGATCTCGCTGGTCTGCAAGGTGTCGTCGGTCGATGGCCAGCCGGCCGTCAAGCTCTCCGACAATCCGGAAAAGGCGACCGGCATGCCCTCGGAGATCGAGCGTTATCTGCGCGTGTTCGGCGACGCCGGCCGCGTCCGCAAGCCGGTGCTGGTCTAACGGCGCCGTCGAGACTCTCTCGATCGGGTAAACTGCGCACGACGAATGCGAGGCATTGGTTCGTCGATGCCCCGCTTTGTCCGATTTACCGGCATTTGAAGCGATCTGCGCATATCGGCTTCACAGCGCTTTCACCCTGCGATGCAGTCTCCCCCGCCTTTCAGGCCGAGTTAAGCAACCATATCTTCTACTTCGCGTTGCAGGCGCAGCGCTCCGCTGGGGGTCATTGCGCGATTTGGGGAACGCAGGGTGTTTCGCAGAACAGCGACGTCGACGAAGGGACACAGCTTCCTTCATGTCATCAAGCTCGTCTCGCCTTTCGTGATGGTCGTCGTGCTCCAGGCGGCGATCGCGGGATTCAGTCTCGAGGTGATGTCGTCGGTCCGCGCCTACGTCGCGGGCGAAGCGATGTGGTCGCGCTCGCAGAAGAACGCCGTCTATTTCCTCAATCTCTATTTGCATTCGGGCGATGCCAGCCAGTTCACGCAATACCAGGCCTCGCTTGCCGTTCCCATCGGTGACGAGTTCGCGCGCTGGGCGCTCGAGCGCGATCCGATCGACGTCGAGGCCGCCCGCATCGGCTTCCTGCAAGGCGGCAACCATCCCGATGACGTCGCGGGATTGATCTGGCTGTTTCGCTACTTCAATCGCGTCAGTTTCCTTCAGGAAGCGATCCGCGAGTGGGCCGCCACCGACCCCATGCTGCTCGAACTAAGCGTCTTCGGCGAAGTCATCCGGTCCGAATGGGAGAACGGTCCTGTTCGAGACGCAAGCCGGCTGCAATTCCTGTCGTCGCGGCTCTCCGAGCTCAACACCCAGTTCACGGTGCATGCCAACCGGTTCTCCACCGTGCTTGGCGAAGGCTCCCGCGCCATCAAGCTGACGCTGACCGGCCTCAACATCGTCACCGCAGTGACGCTGATCCTGCTCCTGATCTGGCACACCAGGCGATTGGTACTGCAGCGGCAGGCCTTCGAAGACGCCCTGCATGCCGAGAAGGAACGCCTGGCGTGGCAGGCATCGCACGACTGGCTGACCGGGCTGTCCAACCGCCGCGCCTTCGAGGCGCGCCTGCAAAGCGAGCTGGACGTTGCCGCGGCGGGATCGCTGGGCCTGATCCTGCTCGACCTCGACCAATTCAAGAACGTCAACGACAGCTGCGGGCACCTTGCCGGCGACAGCCTGCTTTGCCAGGTCTCCCGCCTCCTGCAACAGGATCGGCATCCGCGTGACCTGGTGGCCCGGCTGGGCGGCGACGAATTCGGCCTGATCCTGCCACAGTGCTCGCCTGCGAACGCGGTCGACATCGCCGAACGGCTGCGGCGATCGCTCGAGCTGTTCAGCTTCGCCTGGGACGATCGCTACTTTGCGGTGACCGCCAGCATCGGCGTCACCTGCATCGCCGACGCCAGCACCACGCTCGAAGGCGCGATGCGGCGCGCGGACGCCGCCTGCTATCGCGCCAAGGAAAAGGGACGCAACCGCGTTCAGGTCGACGGCGGAAGACCTGATGTCATCGTCGTTGCAGCCCGACCGCGCGAGGTCGCGCGCGCCTGACGCTCTCCGTCGTCACCGCGGCGACACGATCCCGAGACCCACCAGATGCGCATCGATGAATTGTTCGACCTGCTGACGCAGCATCTGCGGCGGCACGGCCACCATGCGCTCCTCGAGACCGAGCGAGATGATGCCATGCACGGCAGAAAACAAGGTGCGCGACAACAGCGCGATCTTCACGTCATCCGCATCCGGTAGCAGCCGCACCAGGGGCGGATGCATCAGCGCGAAAGCATCCATCACCATCTGCAGGATGTCGTCGGGATAAGGACGGTCGTCCTCCATCCGATGCTCGAACAGCGAGCGCAGCAGATTGGCGTGCTCCGCGAAGAATTCGAGATAGGTCTCGGCAAGCCCGTAGAGCTGGCGAACAGGATCTTCGGCCGGAACCCCGCGAAGCCGGGCCGTGAGGGCCTGAACGGTCTCCCGATTGACGGTCAGGATGACCCCGTCGAAGTCGCCGAACTCGTTGTAGACGCTGCCAACGGAGCAGCCGGCGGCCTCGGCAACATCCCGAACCTTCAACGATCTCAATCCTTTAGTCGCGATAATCCCCCGGGCAATCTCCAGGATCTGGAGCCGTCGCCGATTTTTTTTCTGATCCCGCAACGATTCTTCTTGAACATTGTTCATTTTCGAGCTACTCATGTGAACATTGTTCAAATTAACCTGGAGACGACCAAAATGCAAACCCTCGCTGTTGATATCGCCGCCACCTTCGTCGACGACGCCACCGCCCTGGTGACTGGCCTTGGCCGCGCCCTGCTGCGGTTCGCCATGACGCCGATCGATCGCATCGCAAATGCCTGCGACATTGCCGGCGTGCTTGCCGAACGCCGCGCGACCTTCCGGATGTGGCGGGCCAGCCGCACGCGCGCCCGTCAAGAGGGCCGCCGATTCAGCCTGCTCCGCCGCCTCTCGCCCTTTCGTCACCTCGCCCATCTCACCTGAGGCGCACGCGACCTGCACACGCGGGTCGGCTCGAATGCAAGAACTGGTTGCAAGGAAGGACTCACCATGTCCCGATGTTCGCGGCCGATCTCGCCAGACTTCAGTGACGCGGTTCAGCTTTTCCTCATCGCTCGGCGCATACCCGGTAAGGCGCGCCCAGATATTTTGCGAACCTAACGACACCGCCTGGAGACCAACAGGATCAGAGGGATCGAGGGGACAAGGCGGGCGGCGATCAGCGCCGCAATCGTTCGTCCCCTCCCCTTCCGGTCGTGACGCTTCAAAGACAACGTAACGAACCTCATTCTGCCTTCCCAAAACAGGACTAGTCATGATCAGGGAATTGATGTCGTCACGCCGCTTTGCCCCACTGTTCTGGGCGCAATTCTTCTCGGCGCTCAATGACAACGTGCTCAAGAACGCGCTCGTCATCATCCTGCTTTACAGTGCCGCAACCGGCCACGGCGATGCGCTGGTGACGGTGGCAGGCGCCGTCTTCATCTTCCCCTATTTCATCCTGTCCGGGCTCGGCGGCCAGCTCGCCGACAAATACGTCAAATCCGTCGTCGCAAGGCGGCTCAAATTCGCCGAGATCTTCGCTGCTTGCTTTGCCGCCGCAGGCTTCTTCCTGCACTCGGTGCCGCTGCTGTTCGCAGCGCTCGCCCTGTTCGGCACCATCGCCGCGCTGTTCGGGCCCGTGAAATATTCCATGCTGCCGGATCAGCTCGAGCTCGGCGAGCTCGCGACCGGCAACGCGCTCGTCGAAGGCGCGACCTTCATGGCGATCCTGCTCGGCACCGTCGCCGGCGGCCAGTTCGTGGCGGGATCCGCGCATATGGGCTGGGTCGCATCCGCCGTGGTCGTGCTGGCCTTGTTGTCATGGGCCTTCGCCTCACGCATTCCGCAGACGACGCCCTCTGCGCCTGACCTGCCCGTCGATGCCAATCCCTGGACCTCGACGGTGGGCCTTCTCAAGACCCTGCATGCCGACCATCGGCTGTGGGACGGCACGGTGATCGTCTCCTGGTTCTGGCTGGTCGGCGCGATCGTGCTGTCGCTGCTGCCGGCGCTGGTCAAGGATGTCGTTGGCGGCACCGAGGGCGTGGTGACGCTGTGCCTTGCGATCTTCGCGATCGGCATCGCCATCGGCTCGCTGTTTGCCGCGAGCCTCAGCCACGTTCGCCCGAATCTCGCGCTGGTGCCGATCGGCGCCATCATCATGGGGTTTGCCGGCCTCGATCTCGCCTGGGCCATCGGCGTGACCGCCAAGGGCCAGGACATCACCGCGGCCGGTTTCGCGACCTCGTTCGCAGGCCTGCGTATGCTCGTCGACTTCGTCGCCTTCGCATTCGGCGGCGGCCTGTTCGTCGTTCCCTCCTTCGCCGCGGTCCAGGCCTGGTCGGCACCATCCGAGCGCGCCCGCATCATCGCCGCCGGCAACGTACTGCAGGCCGCCTTCATGGTGGTCGGCTCGCTGTTCGTCGCGCTGCTGCAGGCGGCCGGCCTCCACATCGGCTGGATCTTCTTCGGGCTCGGCGTCGCGAGCTTCGGCGCGGTGTGGTTCGTGCTGACGAAATGGGGCAAGGAAGGCGTGCGCGATTTCGGCGGTCTGCTGTTCCGCGCACTGTTCCGCACTGAGGTTCGCGGCCTCGAGAACCTGCCGCCTGCCGGCACGCGCATGCTGATCGCCCCCAACCATGTCAGCCTGATCGATGGCCCGCTGCTCCACGCCGTGCTGCCGATCGACGCGAGCTTCGCAGTGGATACCGGCATCGCCAAGGCCTGGTGGGCCAAGCCGTTCCTGCGCGTCGTCAAGCACTACACCATGGATCCGAGCAAGCCGCTGGCTGCGCGCGACCTGATCAAGCTGGTCGCCGCCGGCGAGCCGGTGGTGATCTTTCCGGAAGGACGTATCACTGTCTCGGGCTCGCTGATGAAGGTCTATGACGGCACCGCGATGATCGCGGACAAGGCCGATGCGGTGGTCGTGCCGGTTCGCATCGAAGGCGCGCAGCGCTCGCATCTCAGCTACCTCAACTCTAGCCAGATCAAGCGCTCGTGGTTTCCGCGGGTGACGGTCACTATCCTGCCGCCCGTCAAGCTTCCGGTCGATCCGGCGCTGAAGGGCAAGGCACGCCGCAATGCCGCCGGCGCCGCGCTTCAGGACGTGATGATCGATGCTCTCGTCAAGAACGCCATGCTCGATCACTCGCTGTTCGAGGCGCTCGGACACGCCTATCGCGATCGCGACACCGGCAAGGTCATCATCGAGGACGCGCTCGGCACCAAGCTGACGTATCGCAAGCTGATCCTTGGCGCTCAGGTCTTGAGCCGGAAGCTGGAGACCGGTACCGCCGTGGGCGAGAATGTCGGCGTGTTGCTGCCGAATTCGGCGGGCGTCGCCGTCGTCTTCATGGCGCTGCAGAACATCGGCCGGGTCCCGGCGATGCTCAACTTCTCGGCCGGCCCGGTCAACGTCCTCGCCGCCATGAAGGCCGCGCAGGTCAAGACCGTGCTGACATCGAAGGCCTTCATCGAGAAGGGCAAGCTCGACAAGCTGATGGCTGCGATCTCCGCGGAAGCCCGGGTCGTCTATCTCGAGGACGTCCGCGCCTCGATCGGGACGGCCGACAAGATCAAAGGCCTGCTCGCCGGCACCGCGCCGCGCGTCGCCCGCCAGGCAACCGACCCCGCCGTCGTGCTGTTCACGTCGGGTTCAGAAGGAACGCCCAAGGGCGTGGTGCTGTCCCACCGCAACATCCTCGCCAACGCGGCGCAGGCGCTGGCGCGGGTCGATGCCAACGCCAATGACAAGGTGTTCAACGTGCTGCCGGTGTTCCACTCGTTCGGGCTGACCGGCGGGATGATGATGCCGATGCTCGCGGGCATTCCGATCTACATGTACCCCTCGCCGCTGCACTACCGGATCGTGCCCGAGCTGATCTACCAGACCGGCGCCACCATCCTGTTCGGCACCGATACGTTCCTCACCGGCTATGCCCGCTCGGCGCATGCCTACGACTTCCGCACCCTGCGCCTCGTGATCGCCGGCGCCGAGGCCGTCAAGGACCGGACGCGGCAGGTGTTCATGGAACGCTATGGCATCCGCATCCTCGAAGGCTACGGCGTCACCGAGACGGCGCCGGTGCTGGCGATGAACACGCCGATGGCCAACCGCCCCGGTACCGTCGGCCGCCTCTCGCCGCTGATGGAAAGCCGTCTCGACCCGGTCCCCGGCATCGAGGAAGGTGGACGGCTCTCGGTGCGCGGGCCGAACGTGATGCTCGGTTACTTGCGGGCCGAGAATCCCGGCGTGCTCGAAGTACTTCCCGAAGGCTGGCACGACACCGGCGACATCGTCGCGATCGACGCGGCCGGCTTCATCACCATCAAGGGCCGTGCCAAGCGCTTTGCCAAGATCGCGGGCGAAATGGTGTCGTTGTCGGCGGTCGAGAGCATCGCGACGACGCTGTGGCCGCAAGCTGCATCAGTTGCCGTGTCGATCCCCGACCAGCGCAAGGGCGAGCGCATCGTGCTGCTGACGACGGAGAAGACCGCCGAGCGCAGCGCGATGCAGGGCCAGGCCAAGGCAATCGGCGCATCCGAGCTGACCGTTCCTGCGGCGATCATGGTGGTCGACAAGGTGCCGCTGCTCGGCACCGGCAAGACCGACTACGTCACCGCAACCACGATGGCCCGCGAGCAGGCGTCCTCGCCGGAGCGCGAGGTAGCGTAAGACAGATGCGCGAGGCGCCTCAATCAGGCGACGCGCGATGCCCGGGAGTGGTTCTGCTTCACGGCATCGCGCGAACCTCGGCATCCCTGAGGAAGCTGGAACGGGCACTCCAGGCGAGCGGCTTTGCGACGCTCAACATCGACTATCCCAGCCGCAAGAAGGCGATCGCGGCCCTTGCAGACGACATTCACCCCGCGATCTCCGGTTTCGCCGAACGCGACGCGCCGCTGCATTTCGTCGCGCATTCGATGGGCGGCCTCGTCGCGCGCGCCTATATCGCAAAACACCGGCCGGCCCGGCTTGGCCGCGTCGTGATGCTGGGCACGCCGAACAGCGGCAGCGAGGTCGCCGATCTCCTCAGCGGATCCCGCCTCTACCGCACGTTCTACGGCCCGGCTGGACTTGAACTTACGACTGCGATCCGCGCCCTGCCCACCGTGGACTACCCCGTTGGCGTGATCGCCGGAAACCGCTTCATCGATTCCGTCGCCGGCCTCCTTGTTCTGCCGAAACCGAATGACGGGCGGGTGTCGGTGCAGAGCGCGATGCTGGCTGGCATGACCGACCATGTCGTCGTGAAGGCGTCTCATACCGGGCTTCCGCGTCACGCCGCCGCAATCGAGCAGACCATCGCCTTCCTGCGCGATGGGCGTTTCCGCACCGCGCCGCTCACCTGAGCAAGAGATACCGAACCGGGTTGTCATCGCACTGTCCCGCTCCACATTCGAGCACGGTGGACAGCAGATTTGCGGCAACCAGCAACGCAAAGATCGCGAAGACCGCGTTCGACGCCGGTCCGCTCGGGGGCGCATTCCCGTCTCGCTTGCCGGTCACATCCTTCAAGACGAAGACGAGCGCGACATAGCATATGACGCCGACGGCCGCGATCAGCGCCCAGGTGTAGAAATGCAAGCCCAACAGCGCCGAGCCGTATCCAGGATCGCCAGGCGCCAGATGCAGCGACACCTGCCGCATCGAGATGAAGCCGGTGACGAGGCTGGCCACGAGGATCATCGCGTAGTGGGATGGACGTTCACCGAGGCGCATGTTGAACAGGAATCCCATGCCAATCGCGATGAACCCGGCCCGCTGCAGCAAGCACAGCGGACAGGGTAGCTCACCGAGCGCAAGCTGATAGAAGAATGCGACGGTCAAGATCAGCGAGATCCCGAGCAACCCAAGCATGTTCAGGATCGCGCCGACCGGCTGTTGCTCGCTCGTCTCTACAGGATTCATCTCGACACCATCAGAACGAGAATTTCAGCGGGTCGGTCGCGTGGTGGAAGAACCATGCGACGGTGACGAGGATCGTTCCACTCCAGAGCGCATAGCTCAGCCCCGCGCGCGAGCGCCAGACGCTGGCGCAGCCTGCGAGCGCCAGCAGAAAAGGCAGGAACATGTACATGAGCACGGGCTCCCCAAGCGATTCGCGCAGCGCGCGAACGGCCAAGAGATACGTCAGCCTTGCACGCCCCTCAAGAGCCGGCTTCGCCGCGACGCTCCTGCGCGTAACGCACCAGCGCCGCGAAGCGGTAGATGCCGTGCACGAACTTGCCATAGGGCATGGTGACGAACAGTGCGAACACGGCGCCGAGGTGCAGCGCCAGCAGCGGCCCCATCGCGGCCGTCTCGCGCAAGATGAGCAGCAGCATGCCGGTGAGGCCGGTCAGGAACAGCATGGCGATGAAGCCGACATCCATGCCGTAGCGGTTCTCGTCGAGCAGCGCCGGATCGCGTCGCATCCTGGCCGTGAACAGGCCGACCGGGCCGATGATCAGACCGATTCCGCCGAGCGCGCCCAGCACCACGGGCAGGTCCCACCATGGATACGGCGCCTCGCGGCCGAGCAGATAGTGATACAGCGTGGCCACCGACGTCGCCGCAAAGCACAGCAGGAAGCCGTAGAAGGTCAGGTGGTGATACAGCTTGCGCCGGTCGGTCGGCTTGTCGTCCTCGTTGTAGCAGCCGACACCGCCGCCATGGAGATAGCGCAGCTCGCCCGCATCGCGGATCGCCTGGAAGATCGAGCCCCCATCGGCGCGGCCGCGGATCGGTCCACCGATGTCGCGCCAGAAAGCGCGCACGCTCATCACGAGCGCGAGGATCGCATAGAGGAACGCGACGCTGAACAGCGCTGCCATCGTGTTGTGCGGCATCAGTCTGTAGAACGCGCCGGGACCGCTGTGCACGCCGAAAAGCACGCTGCCGTCGTTCAGGGCGGCGAAGCCGAGGATGAAGGCCGCCATGCTGAGCGCAGCGACGATGCTGATGACCAGACCGTTGCGGGCGAAAGCGCCGGACATCGCGCCCGGCCAGGCATAGGCGGCATAGGACTCGGCCCGCGCGATCGCGAGCGTTCCGGGAACGTTGACGTTGAACTCATGCGGCGGCGAGAACTGGCAATCGACGTAGCAGGCGCCGCAGGAATGGCAGAGATTGGCGAGATAGTTGAGGTCGCCGTCGGAGAAGGCGCGGCGCATTTCCATGGCGGGAAATACCGCGCACAGCCCCTCGCAGTAGCGGCAGGAATTGCAGACCGTCATCAGACGGTCGGCCTCGTCCAGGATTCTGGTTCCGTGCATGGCTTTACTTCGTTAGGCCCTTTGTCTCGAGCCATTTCTGAATCAGGCCCGCGACCTGGAGGTTGTTCTTGTCCATCATCACCATATGCGAATTGCCCTTGATGCCCGCCTGCGGGAGATCGACGATGTCGACGCTGCCGCCGGCAGCCTTGATGGCGTCGGCAAAGGCGATGCCGTTGGCGCGGATCTTGGGCCAGCGTGAATCGCGCTCGATATAATCGCCATAGATGATGAGCGTCGGGATGTTCTTCAGCACATCCGCCTTGGCGGGATCGCCAATGCCGGCCGGCTCGATCGCGATCAGCGCCTTGACCTTGTCAGGCCGAGCTTGTGCGACCTTGAAGCCGAAGCTGCCGGCCTGGCTGTGGAACAAGATCACGGACGGGCCGACGCGATCGATCTCGGCGATATAGGCAGCGACGATCGCATCATCCGTCGTTGTCCAGCGCGGCACGTTCTGCTTGACGAAATTCTCGTAGCCCTCGACGGGAAACTGGTTGCCCGGTAACAGCTTTCGCTTGGCGGGATCGGCATCGTAGGAGTTTAGCCCTTCGCCGATGCGGAAACGTTCGAACGGATTGGCGGTGGTGAGGAAGACCGGCTCGCTCTTGAATATGTCGGGGTATTGCGCCCAGCCAGCGCGCCCGCGCTCCACCGCGTCGGAATTATAGACCGCCCACCCCTTGCGCAGGAAATAGTTCAGCCAGCCTTCGCGTCCGTCGGGCGTGGTCTCGTAGGTGACGCCGGTCAGTCCGCCGCCATGCCACATCAGCAGCGGATAGGCACCCTTCTCGTTCGCGGGCAGGAAATACTGCACGTACATCTGCTCGACCTGATACGTGCCATTGGGATCGACCTTGGCCGGCACGCCGCCGGGCGTGAACACCACCTCCTTCACCGGCTTGCCGGAGATTTCGACGAGACGCCCGCCGACGTGGAACGAACCCATGTCGCGCAGGGTGATCGGCTCGGCGGCGTAGGCGTGCCCGACGGTCAGCAGCGCCGTGATCGAAGCAATGGCAAGGCGCGACATGGTTCCTCCCTTAAGTCTTTTCTTTAGTTCTTGGCGTGGCGCGCCGCTTCCCGTCCCGCGATCCGTCCGAACACGCTGCCGATGGTCATGCCCATGCCGGCTGCATAGCCCTTGCCGAGCACGTTGCCGGCCATGATCTCGCCGGCCGCGAACATGTTGCCTGAAGGCTGGCCATCAGCCATCAGCATGCGCGCCTCTTTGTTCACGCGGGTGCCGAGATAGGTGAAGGTGATGCCGGGCCGCACCGGATAAGCGAGATAAGGCGGCGTCTCGATCTTGCGCGCCCAGTGCGTCTTGGGCGGCGTGATGCCTTCGGTCACGCAGTCATCCAGAATCGTGTGGTCGAAGGTGCCGGGGCGCACCGCGGCGTTGAACTCGGCGACGGTCTTTTCCAGCGCCGCCGGGTCGAGCTCCAGCTTGCCGGCGAGTTCGGCCACCGTCTGTCCGGTGATCGGCGGAAACAGCGTCGGCATGAAGCTGGTGACCACGGTGGAGTCGAAGATGATGTAGGCGATCTGGTCGGGCTGCGCCGCGACCAGCCGGCCCCAGATGGCGTAGCGCTTCGGCCAGATGTCCTCGCCCTCGTCGTAGAAGCGCTGCGCGTGCTTGTTCACGACGATGCCGAACACGACGGAGTCGTGGCGCGTGATGATGCCGCCGTCGAATTTCGGTGCGCGGGCATCGATCGCGACCGCATGGCACTGGGTGGGATCACCAACCTCCTGCACACCCTTGTCGAGCAGCATCTTGAGGATCGAGCCACGATTATAGGGCGTGCCACGGATCAGGAAATTGTCGGCAGCCTCGCCCCAATATTGCTTGAGCCATTCGATGTTGGCCTCGAACCCGCCGGCCGCGGCGACCAGCGAGGTCGCCCGGATCTCGGTCTCGCCCCTGATCGGCCGCTTGAGGCGTGCAGCCAGGAACATGCCATCCTCGATCACGAGGTCGGTGACCTCGGCATCGTATTCGACGTCGACACCGAGCCGCTCGGCAGTGAGATAGAGCGCATTCAACATCGCGCGGCCCCCGCCGAGGAAGAACGAATTGGTACGGCCGAGGCTCAGCGTGCCGCCGAGCGAGGGTTGCCAGCGCACGCCCTGCTCCACGATCCAGTTCGGGATATCCTTGGACTCTCGGATCATGTGGCGCGCGAGCACTTCATCCGTTTGCCCGCCGGTGACACGCAGCAGGTCTTCCCAGAATTCCTCTTCGGTATAGGGGCCGGTCAGAATTTCGGTTGCCGCATCATGAGCGCAACGCATGTTGCGGGTGTGGCGGGTATTGCCGCCGCGATAGAATTTCGGCGCGCCTTCGAGCACCAGCACCGAGGCACCGCCGCGCCGCGCCGCGATCGCCGCGCACAGCGCCGCGTTGCCGCCGCCGATCACCAGCACGTCGTATTTGCTGCTCATGCCGTCCGCCCGATGCGACGAAGTTGAGACATTCTATCCGCCGGCGGCCCCGGTCAACCGGCACCACCATTGCGTACTTTTGTATACAAAGATATACAGAGACCCCGCAAGCGTCATCTCTGCATGGGCAGGATGCGCCTTGCTTCGAGGGAACATGGCGAGGCGTCCGGCAAAGACAGGCGGATCGATCGCGCGCGGCGGCGGCGTTGCCCTTGGCGAAGCTGTTTTCCGCTCGCTGTGCGAGGCGCTCCAGGCCGGCAGCTACCGCGCCGGCGACCGCCTGCGCGAGGAAGAGGTCGCGCAGCGGCTCAAGGTCAGCCGCACCCCGGTGCGCGAAGCGCTCGGCCGGCTCGCCGCGCGCGGTTTCGTCGAGCCCGCCGGCGGCCGCGGGCTGATCGTGCGCAATCTCGACATCTCGGAAGTGCTCGAGCTCTACGCCATGCGCGAGATCATGGAAGGTGCCGCGGCGCGCCTCGCCGCCGAATACGCTTCGGCGCCCGAGGTCGATGCGCTCCACGACATCGAGCAGGCTTTTGTCGAAACTCCCGCGGCAGACGCGGCCGAGATGGCAAGGCTCAATCGCAACTTCCACGAGGCCATCTGCCGGGCGGCGCGCAACCGCTATCTCGACAACGCTTCGCGGGAATTGCAGGACTGGATCGCCCTGCTCGGCCCGACCACCTTCACCGTATCCGGCCGCCCCTCGTCCAGCCACGGCGAGCACCAGGCCATCATCGAGGCGATCGCCGCGCGCGACGGCGACAAAGCGGAGCGGCTTGCGAGGGCGCATATCCGCGAGGCGCTGCGCTGCCGGCTGAAGCTGCTGCAGAAGCAGTAAGCGCGTGACGCTCAGGCCACGACGTCGACAACGACCGCCTTCAACGCGTCCCGCACATCGGCCGGCCTCAGCCGCACCTGCAAACCGCGCTGGCCGCCATTGAGATAGACCTGGTCATGCGCGAGCGCGCTCTGCTCGATCACGGTGCGCACGGGCTTGCGCTGCCCGAACGGGCTGATGCCGCCCACCTTGTAGCCGGTGACGCGCTCGGCCTCGGGCGGCTTCATCATCTGCGCCGACTTGCCGCCGGCAGCGGCAGCAAGCTTCTTCATGGAGATCTCCTGGTCGGACGGAACGATCACGCAGACCGGCTTGCCGTCCACCAGCACCATCAGCGTCTTCAGGACGCGCGCGGGGTTCTCACCGAGCGCGGCGGCCGCCTGAAGGCCGATGCTCTCGGCGTCAGGATCGTAGTCGTAGGCGTGGACGGAGAAGGCAATACCGGCCGCCGTGAGCGCGCGTGTGGCTGGGGTGGCTTTGGACATCGGTCACATCTACCACCGTCATTGCGAGGAGCGAAGCGGTGGGGTGTAATTGCCGCCACACATCCGCTGTCGTCCCCGCGCACGCGGGGACCCATAACCCCAGGGAGGAGTTTGGCGAAGGCTCGACGTTTGGTACTAAGACCGTCCGCAATCGAGATATCACGCGGCCCCGCATTCGCGAGGACGACAGCGGAATTTGGAGGCGCTATGCCGCCAAACCCCGCTGGGAGGAGGTCTTCCCTACTCCGCCGCGTCCCGCATCTCCGCGCGTTCGGCTCTGGCCGCGCAGAACTTGAATTCCGGGATCTTGCCGAACGGATCGAGCGCCGGGTTGGTCAACAGGTTCGCCGCCGCCTCCGCGTAGCAGAACGGCATGAACACCATGTTCTCCGGCACGTCGCGGTCGGAGCGGACCTTGACCTCGACGGCGCCGCGGCGGGTCTCCAGGCGAATGAAATCGCCCGGCACCAGCTTCTTCTTGTGCATGTCCTTCGGCGACATGAACGCGACCGCCTCGGGCTCGATCTGGTCCAGCACCTGCGCGCGGCGTGTCATCGAGCCGGTGTGCCAGTGCTCCAGCACGCGGCCGGTCGACAGCACCATCGGATATTCGGCGTCCGGGATCTCGTCGGGCGGGATCACCTTGGCCGGTACGATCTTGCCGCGGCCGCTCGCGGTCGGGAAGCCCGTGGTGAAGATGATCTCGTTGCCGGGCTGGTCCGGAGCGTCGACCGGATAGGTCACCGCGCCTTCGCGCACCAGCCGCTCCCAGGTGATGTTCTTCAGCGACGGCATCAGCTCTGCCATCTCGGTGAAGACCTCGCCGGGACCGGCATAATTCCACGGCAGGCCCATGCGCTTGCCGATCTCCTGGATGATCCAGAGATCCTGTCGCGCATCGCCCGGCGGCTTGATCACTTGGCGGGCGAGCTGCACGCGGCGATCGGTGTTGGTGAAGGAGCCGTCCTTCTCGGCGAACGCCGAGGCCGGCAGGATGACGTCGGCATGGAAGGCGGTCTCGGTGACGAAGAGATCCTGCACCACGAGATGATCGAGCATCGCGAGCGCCTGGCGCGCATGCTGCAGATCCGGGTCGGACATCGCGGGATTCTCGCCCTCGATATACATGCCCGTGATCTCGCCGGCGTGGATCGCATTCATGATCTCGACCACGGTCAGGCCGCGGACGGGATCGAGATCCTGCTGCCACAGCTTTTCGAAGCTGCCGCGCAGATCGTCGCGGCCGACCGGCTGATAGTCCGGCAGGAACATCGGGATCAGGCCAGCGTCGGACGCTCCTTGCACGTTGTTCTGGCCGCGCAGCGGATGCAGGCCGGTGCCGGGACGGCCGACCTGGCCGGTGATCAGTGCCAGCGCAATCAGGCAGCGCGCATTGTCGGTGCCGTGGACATGCT
Organism: Bradyrhizobium sp. TM102; assembly: GCF_009176685.1. Taxonomy (NCBI): domain Bacteria; kingdom Pseudomonadati; phylum Pseudomonadota; class Alphaproteobacteria; order Hyphomicrobiales; family Nitrobacteraceae; genus Bradyrhizobium; species Bradyrhizobium sp. TM102. The sequence continues at coordinate 6,586,185 of NZ_AP021855.1, forward strand.
GACTGATGCCCATGCCCCAGAAGATGATCGACGATTTGGCGCGGGCATAGGTTCGCGCGACCTCGCGCAAGGTTTGCGCCGGGATGCCGCAGATCGCCTCCATCTTCTCCGGCGTGAATTCCTTGATCTTCTCCTTGAGGTCCTCGAAGCCTTCGGTGTAGCCGGCAATGTACTGGTCGTCCGTCAGGCCTTCGGTGATGATCGTGTTGATCATCGCATTCAGCATCGCGACGTCGGAGCCGGGCTTGAACTGGAGATGCTTGGTCGCGTGACGCGACAGCGTCTGCCGGCGCGGATCCATCACGAACAGCTTTGCGCCGTTCTGCTTGACTGCGTTCTTGATGAAGGTCGCGGCGACCGGATGGTTCACGGTCGGGTTGGCTCCGATCACGATGATGACCTCGGCATCCATCGCGGCCGAGAATGGCGCCGACACCGCGCCCGAGCTGAGACCTTCGAACAGCGCCGCCACCGACGAGGCGTGGCACAGCCGGGTGCAGTGGTCGACATTGTTGGAGCCGAAACCGGTGCGCACCAGCTTCTGGAACAGATAGGCCTCTTCGTTCGAGCCCTTGGCCGAGCCGAAGCCGGCGAGCGCCTTCACGCCGTTCGTGTCGCGGATCTTGACGAGACCCTTGGCCGCGATGTCGAGCGCCTCTTCCCAGCTCGCTTCGCGGAAATGCGTGAACGGATTGGCGGGATCGACCTGGTCGTTGGCATCCTTCTTCGCATTGGGCAGCCGCACCAGCGGCTTGGTCAGGCGGTGCGGATGGTGGATGTAGTCGAAGCCGAAGCGGCCCTTCACACAGAGGCGGTTGTGATTGGCAGGGCCATCGCGGCCCTCGGCATAGATCACCTTCTCGTCCTTGACCTCGTAGGTCACCTGGCAGCCGACGCCGCAGAACGGGCAGAGCGAATCCACCTTCTTGTCCGCGTAAGTCACGCGGGTCTGCTTCTCGTCGAGCATCACGGCCGGCATCAATGCGCCGGTCGGGCAGGCCTGAACGCATTCGCCGCAGGCGACGCAGGTGGACTCGCCCATGGGATCGTCGAAGTCGAACACGATCTTCGAGCCATGGTTGCGATAAGCCATGCCGATGACGTCGTTGACCTGGACCTCGCGGCAGGCGCGCACGCACAGGCCGCACTGGATGCAGGCGTCGAGGTTGACGCGCATCGCCGGATGGCTGGCGTCGGTTGCCCAGCGCTCGGCGGCCGGGAAGCGGCTCTCGGTGACGCCTGTCGTCTCGGCCCAGTGCCAGAACTTCGAATCCGGATCGTGCGAAGTCTCGCGCGCCGGCTGGTCGGCGACCAGCAGCTCCATCACCATCTTCTGCGCCGACACCGCGCGCGCGGATTCGGACTTCACCTTCATGCCGACCGACGGCGTGCGCTTGCAGGATGCAGCGAGCACGCGCTCGCCCTCGATCTCGACCATGCAGGCACGGCAATTGCCGTCAGGCCGATAATCGGGCGCGGGTGAATAGCACAGATGCGGGATCTCGCGGCCCTGGCGTTTTGCGACTTGCCAGATCGTCTCGCCGGGATTGGCTTCGACCTGCTTGCCGTCGAGCTCAAACGTAATCTTGGTCATTCGGCCGCTTCCTTGAACTCGTCAGGGAAATATTTGATCACGGTGGTCAGCGGATTCGATGCCGCCTGTCCAAGCCCGCAAATCGAGGCATCGCGCATCGCCTGGCTCAATTCTTCCAGAAGTGCGCGGTTCCACACCGGCTTCTGCATCAGCAGCGCCGCCTTCTGGGTTCCGACGCGGCACGGCGTGCACTGGCCGCAGCTCTCGTCCTCGAAGAACTTCATCAGGTTCAGCGCCGCCGCACGCACGCTGTCCTTTTGCGACAGGATCACGATCGCGGCCGAGCCGATGAAGCAGCCGTATTTTTCCAGCGTGCCGAAATCGAGCGGGATGTCGTCCATCGACGCCGGCAGGATGCCGCCGGACGCGCCGCCCGGCAGGTACGCATAGAATTGATGGCCATCGGCCATGCCGCCGCAATATTCGTCGATCAGCTCGCGCACGGTGATGCCCGCGGGTGCGAGCTTCATGCCGGGATTTTTCACGCGGCCCGAGACCGAGAAGCTGCGCAGGCCGTGACGCTCGTGGCGACCATGGCCCTTCCACCAGTCGGCGCCCTTCTCGACGATGTCGCGCACCCACCACAGCGTCTCGATGTTGTTGATCAGCGTCGGCAGGCCGAACAGGCCGACCTGGAACGGATAAGGCGGCTTGTGCCTGGGCAGGCCGCGCTTGCCCTCGATGCTCTCCAGCAGCGAGGATTCCTCGCCGCAGATGTAGGCGCCGGCGCCGCGGCGCATGTGCAGCGTCGGGCCACCCGGCGGGAGCTTTGCGATCTCGCGCTCCAGAATCTCGCGCGAGGCCGGATATTCGTCGCGCAGATAGATGTAGACATCGGAGGCCTGCACCACATGCGCGCCGATCAGCATGCCCTCGATGAAGCGATGCGGATCGCTTTCGAGATAGACGCGGTCCTTGAACGTGCCGGGTTCGCCCTCGTCGCCGTTGATCGCCATCAGCCGCGGACCGGGCTCGCCGAGCACGGCGCGCCACTTGCGTCCCGTCGGGAAGCCGGCGCCGCCAAGGCCGCGCAGCGAGGCGTCGTCGAGCCCCTTCAAGAGATCGTCCTTCGACAACTCGCCGGAGCGCACGCGATTGAGCAACTTGTAGCCGCTACCCGTGACATAAGCGTCGTAGTCGACATATTTGGGCAGATGCGCGTGGGTGTCGCCGGCCTTCGCGGCCGCCATCACATTGGCGACGGTCGCATGATCGACGAAGTTGTGGCCGACTTCCGCGGCTGGCGCGGTGTCGCAGCGGCCGACGCAGGGCGCGCGGACGACGCGGATACCAGGACCCGATGAGCTCTGCAAATCCTCGAGCAGCTTCTCGGCCCCGAGCATCGCGCAGGTGATAGAATCGCAGACGCGGATCGTCAGCGGGGCGATATCCGGCTCGCCTTCCTTCACCACGTCGAAATGCGCGTAGAACGTCGCGGTCTCGAACACCTCGGCGAAGGCGAGCTTCATCTCGTCGGCGAGCGCGGCCAGATGCGCGGCCGAGATCTGATGATATCTGTCCTGGATCAGGTGCAGATATTCGATCAGGAGATCACGCCGCCGCGGCCTGTCGCCGAGCAGCTGCTCGATCTCGTGCGCGGCGGTGGGATCGACCTGCCGCCCCTTGGGCGTGGCCTTGGCTCGCTTGCGTCCCTCACCGGGATGCTCGAACGGGCGGACCTTGTGCACGTCGTCGTGACTCATCGATTCGTCTCGATCTCGTCTTTTAGAACGGCTCCAGTCTTAGCCCCTGGCATGCCAGATGCCAAGCAAATTATCATGCTCGCGGAAGCGGTTAAGCGCAGCCCAAGAGCAGCCCTGGGATCGCTGCCCGGACACGACCTTGCGTTGGTCCAACGCGCCAATCGATAGAACGAAGCCTGAATTGGTCTGGAGATCAATAAAGGCTTCCCATGCTGCGATAGCGAAATCGTATCGAGCTCCCGCTCCGGGACCACGGGTAACCCCTCAACTCCCCGATGCTGACGGGTCAGCTTTTGCCCATGCACTCCTCGATATAGAACCAGCGCTCGTCGCCCGCGAGGCCCTTGGCCTTCACGTCCTTGCGGCACTCCCTGAGCTTCGACTTGTTGGCGCTCCACTTGGCCTTCATGTCCTTGAGCTTCTGCGCGGTCAGCTTGATCTTGCCGGGCTTGGCCTCGGTCGCGGCGGGCGGCGTTGCAGCCGGTGGCGCGGCAGTCTGTGCGGATGCGGATTGCAGGGCGCCGGCGACGAGCAGCACGGCGGCTGCACAAACGAGCTTACGAACCATCGAATTCCCCCAGGGGTAGTTTTGAAACAATCGAAATGAGCGGCGGGAGCGCGCATGGTGCGCTCCCGCCGCGATGAACGTGCGATCAGAAGATCTTGACCGCGCTCTCCAGCGTCTTCCAGACGCCCCAAGCGAGCGGCACGCCAACAAAGGCCCAGAACAGCGCCGCATTGGCATCCAGACCGCCCTTGCCGATGCCGAACGAGCCATGCTGGACCGACGCCTCGCTCTTCGCACTGGCCGCCTGCAGGCGGGCCACCTCTTCGTGGCTCATGTTCCATTTCGGATCGACCGGCTTGATCAGGTAGTTGCAAATCAAACCGGCGATCAGCATGGCACACAGGATGTACATCGTCGTGTTGTAGAGCTGATCACGCGGCACGCCGGCCGCGAGCTGGAACTCGCGGATGTAGTTGACCACGACCGGACCGATGATGCCGGCAGTCGACCATGCCGTCAGCAACCGGCCATGGATGGCGCCGACGAACTGGGTTCCGAACATGTCGGCAAGATAGGCCGGCACCGTCGCGAAGCCGCCGCCGTACATCGACAGGATGATGCCGAACCCGAGCACGAACAGCAGTTTCGAGCCCATCGCCGCGAAGGTGGGCGCCAGCGCGTAGAGCAAGATGCCGAGGATGAAAAACGTGTAGTAGGTGTTCTTGCGCCCCATGAGGTCCGACATCGACGCCCAGAAGAACCGGCCGCCGATATTGAACAGCGACAGCAGGCCGGCGAAGCCGGCGGCGATCGCCGCGATCGATGCCTTCTGTTCGACCGAAAGCTGGCTGAACGTCAGCTCCGGATGCCCGATCAACTTGCCGGCGAAAATTTCCTGGAGCATGGGCGAAGCCATGCCGATCACACCGATACCCGCCGAGACATTCAAGCAGAGCACCCACCAGATCAGCCAGAATTGCGGCGTCTTGTGCGCGTTGTTGAGGTGCACATGGTGCTCGGTGATCATCGACTTCTTCTCGCTCGGCGGGGTCCAACCGTCAGGCTGCCAGCCGGGCGGCGTCACCCGATATGAAAAGGCACCGATCGTCATGAAGATGAAATAGATCACGCCCATCACGACGAAGGTCTGCCAGACGCCGACATCCGTTGCAGTCTTGAAGTAGTTGATCAGCAGATTGGCGAGCGGCGCACCGATCATCGCACCACCGCCAAAACCCATGATGGCCATGCCCGTCGCCATGCCGCGGCGATCGGGGAACCATTTGATCAGCGTCGACACCGGCGAGATATAGCCGAGGCCGAGCCCGACGCCGCCGATGACGCCGGCTCCGAGCCACATGATCCAGAGTTGATGGACGTAGACGCCGAAGGCGCCGATCAAGAGGCCGCCGCCCCAGCAAAGCGCGGCAACGAAACCTGCCTTGCGCGGGCCGGCACGCTCGAGCCAGCCGCCCCAAATCGCGGCAGAGACGCCGAGCAGGACGAAGAACAGCGTGTACATCCAGCCGAGGCTTGCGACCTTCCAGTCGCACGTCGTGGTGAACAGCTCCTGCCACAACGAGATGTCGGGGCAAGCCTTGCTCTGCGTGATGCCGATCGAGCGCGACAGCGGCAGCCAGAACACCGAGAAGCCGTAGGCCATGCCGATGCAGAGATGGATGCACAGCGCGGCCGGCGGCACCAGCCAACGATTGAACCCGGCCTTCGCGATCGTGCGTTCACGATCGAGGAAGCCGGAAGCACCAACCGGTGCAAGAACGGTATCGGCAGTCGTCATAAGCATTCCCTCCCAAGCGCGGCCTTGCCGGCATATCGGTTTGCGACCGGTCGTGTGCGTGCTTGGCAGCCGCGCATGACAGGTCGGACTTCATTCATGCCGAAGTGGAATCGTCTGGTGCGCATCCGTCTTGCGCGCCCAGCAAGCAACTGATCGCGGGCGATGTCCCTTCGCCTCGCAAGCAGCGTTGCCGTGACGGCTATCGCGCCCTCATCCCCCTCAACACCCTGTCTTGAGAGGAGCAACGCGCGTGCCAGAAGTCGCATCGTGACGATTCAACGACTTCCCGCAGCGCAACGTGCCGTGCCGGACAGAATGTCCCGAATCCAAGGACAAAATGTCCAATCAGGTCGCTTCGGGCAGCCACATCGTGAAGGTGCTCCCGGAACCGAGGTCGCTTTCGGCCGTGATCTGTCCGCCCTGACGCTTGATCAGCGTCTGGCTGATGGAGAGGCCCAGTCCGGTGCCTTGCCGCCGTTTCGTGGTGTAGAAGGGGTCGAAAATCTTTGCGATTACGTCTGCGCTCATGCCGATGCCGGTATCAGTGACCTCGATGGCGACGCCTTGATGGCCGTCGCGCTCGGCATCGAAGGAGCGGAGCGTCAGGGTTCCGCCGTCCGGCATGGCGTGGATCGCGTTGACGATGAGATTGACCAGGACCTGCTGCAGCTCGTTCCGGTTCATCAGCACGAGCCGGCTGGCGCGGTCGTCCCTGACCACGGCGATCTCGGTCTTGTTCAGAAGATGCTGCACCAGCGGCAGACAGTCGGAGATGACGCTTGTCGGCGCATGGCGCTCGACATAGCCGGCATATTCCTCCGGCCTTGCAAACTGCAGCAGCTTGGTCACGATCTGGCTGATGCGGTGAATCTGCTCGTCGAGCAGGCGAAACTCGACCTTCGCCTTGTCGGCATCGGCCCCGAATACGCTGCGGATGACGTCGAGATTGCCCTGCATCACCGCGATCGGATTGTTGATTTCGTGCGCAACGCCGGCGGTGATCTCGCCGATCGCAGCCAGCTTCTCGGACATGATGAGCTGCTTGGTGGTTGCCTCGAGCTTGAGATTGGCGTGCTCGAGGTCCCGGGTGCGCTCCAGCACGCGGACGTTCAGTTCCTCATTCCATTCCCGGAGCTGCCGGTCGCGTTCCTGGATCTGGTCGAGCAGGCTGTCGAGATGAACCGCGACGCGGCCGATCTCGTCACCCAACACCGGCATCTTGGTGCGGGCGGAGAGGTTCCCGCGCTCCACCTCGCCGATCGTCGCCGTGACGCGCTCCAGCGGCATGAAGATGGAGGTCGCCCAGCGCAGGAAGATCGGTACGGTCGCGGCGGTGATCGCGATGAACGCTGCGATGATGATCACCAACGTCTGGTATTTGGCTTCGCTGAACGGCTTCTCCAGAAAGCCGACATAGAGCATGCCGACCCGCTTGCCATAACTGTCGACCAGCGGCTCGTAAGCGGAGATGTACCAGTCATTGACCACGAAAGCACTGTCGAGCCAGGTGTGCCCCTCGCCCAGCACGGCCGAGCGCACCGCCGCCGACACGCGCGTGCCGAGCGCGCGCCGTCCCTCGAACAGACGGACATTGGTCGATATCCGCACGTCGTCCAGGAACAGCGTCGCGGTGCCCTGGCTGCCCTCCGGCAGGCTCGCAGCGCGGTAGACGAGATCGTTGATCGTGTCGATGAATTCGAGATTCTGGTTGAGCAGCGTGCCGCCGACCAGCGCAGCGGCGCCTCCGTCAGGCAGCATCGCCCGGCTCGCCGCGTGCACGACCATGCCGCGCGTCTCCGTGCTGCGGTCGGTCGGCACCGCATTCGGGGTCGGCACGAGATCCAATCGCGCGCGCTCGGCCAGGGCCGGCGAAATTGCGGCCAGCTCGTCATTGCCGAAAATATCGACGCCGGTCGCAGGGACCTGACCCGACAGCGCCGACATGATGATCGGCCAGTCGCCTCTCGGTTGATGCTGCAGCGGGGGCGATGAGGCCAGAACGTCGCCGCGATCGTTGGTCAGATACAGGAAATCGAGACCGATCTCCTTGCGGGTCTCGTCGAGCAGGTCCCGCAGCGAGCCGCGCGCATCCGGCGCCAGCACCTCCTGGAAGCGGGCCGACAGGCCGAGCGCCCGGATCTGGACGCCGGTCTTTTCCAGGATGCGGGCGAGATATTGATGGGCGATGGTGAGATCGCCGTTCACCTTGGAGATCAGGGCCGCGTCGAATTTCGCGTTCCAGCGATAGATCGCAACGCCGAGCAGGAGCGGCAGGATGACCAGCATCGGCAGCAGAGCGATCGCGAGCAACCGGAATCGGACGGAGCGTCCCCGCACGAGCTCACCGCTGCGGCGGGCACCATCAGACATCCCATAACGCGCATTTGCGGTCGATGGTCTTGCGCGAGATACCGAGACGCCGCGCCGCCTCCTCGCGATTGCCGTTGGCCTCCTTCAGCACACCGAGAATGTGACGGCGCTCGAGCTCGGCGAGACTGTCGGCAGGTGCCGACTGACCGTCGTTGCGGGGACCGGCGAAATCGTCGGGGAAGGCGCCGAGGATCAGCGTGCGTTCGATCAAATTGCGCAGCTCGCGCACATTGCCCGGCCAGTCATAGCTTGCGAGCGCCGCCCGCACCGAGGCGTCGATCTGCACCGGCGGCATGCCGAGCTGAGCCGACAGCTTGCTCATGAAGATGGCGGCAAGCTCCTGCACGTCATCGCCGCGATCCTTCAGGAGCGGCAGGTGAATCTGCATCACGTTGAGCCGGTAGAACAGATCGGCTCGGAAACGGCCCTTCTCGACCTCTTTCTGAAGCTCGGCATTGGTTGCGAAGATGAAACGCAGGTCGACCGGAACTTCACGCTCGGAGCCCACCGGACGGACGCGGCGGTCTTCGAGCACGCGAAGCAGCTTGCTCTGCATCGGCAGCGGCAGCTCCCCGATCTCGTCGAGGAACAGCGTGCCGCCATGCGCGTACAGGAACAAGCCCTCACGCCCCGAATCGGCGCCGGTGAAGGCGCCCTTGATGTGTCCGAACAGCTCCGCCTCGATCATCTCGGGCGGGATCGCCGCGCAATTGACGGGCACGAAGGGCTTATCGGCGCGGTCGGACAACGAGTGGATCGAGCGTGCTGCCACTTCCTTGCCGGTGCCGGATGCGCCGGTGAGGAGAACCGAGGTCGGCAGGCGTGCGACGCGCGCGATGGTCTCACGCACGCGCAGCGTCGCTGCCGATTGTCCGATCAGATTGTCGCGCAGAAAGGTGCGGTCGGACGAGGCACGCAGGGCATAGCGCAGGACATAGTTCTCGCGCTGGAGGCGGACACGGTCGAGGCATCGTGCCACCGCGTTGAGGATCTGGTTGGAGCGGAACGGCTTGAGCACGAAATCGGCCGCACCAGCGCGCAGGGCCTGGATCGCGGTGTCGAGGTCGGCATAAGCGGTGATCAGGATGGCGTCGGCGAAAAAGCCGACGGCGCGCTGCTCGGCGAGCCAATCGACGCCGTTCTTGCCTGGCATGATGTTGTCGAGAATGACGACGTCGTAGCGGTTGGAATCGAGCTTGCGCGAGGCCTGGTCGGTATCGGCCGCCTCGTCCACCAGCTTGCAGCGCGGTCCAAGCGTGCGCACCAGGAAATTGCGCATGCCCGGCTCGTCGTCGACGATCAGGATCGAGGCCTGCGCCAGCGCGCCGAACTCCGGCCCTGCAGCCGTCTTGCCGGGCTTGACGGCAGGCTCGCGGCCCGCCGCGGGACCTGCAGCAGCGCTTGCCCTCGATGTTGAGAAAGTCATGCCCGACGTCTTTGAGAGTCTTGGGTTTGAGGGTCTTGGGATTGAGGGTCTTGGGATTGAGGGTCTTGGGTTTGAGAGACTTGGGTTTGAGCTCATGCACGGCACCAATCGGCGCCTTTCGCATTGCAGCGAAGTTCCGGCCGTGTCCCGCGCAGGCAACATAGTCAAACGTCGCCGCCGTGAATATTCGCCTTTCTACGGGGCGTCGCTCTTTTCGACCAGGAACACGATGCGCGCCTCGTTGCGCTCGGTGATCTCGACCTTGTCGCCGGTCTCGCGGATCAGGTTCGGAATGTCAATCACCGACAAGGGATCGGTGCAGTGGACCTCGAGCTGATCGCCCGGCTGCAACGGCTTGAGCGCCTTGCGCGTCTTCAGGGCGGGCAGCGGACATTTCAGTCCGGTGAGATCGAGCGTCGTTCTGGTCATGGGCGCAACATGGCGGGACCGATCGATGGCGTCAACGCAAGGCCGCTAGAGCAGATCGGCGTAGGACAAAAAGCCTACGTCCTGCCCTGGCTCGACGCCCGTGACGCTCTCACCGAGCTCGACGAGGCCGTCGGTCTCGACCAGCGAGGACAACAGCCCGGCCCCTTCGCGCGGGAACTTCACCGCCTCCAGCGTGCCGTCCTGCGCCCGCCGCAAGGAGACGCGAACATATTCGCGCCGGCCCGCCTTCTTCTTGTAGGTGAAAGCCGCCCGCATCGGGATCGGCAGAAGCGGCTCCGGCAGGCCGCCGGCGAGCGCCAGCACCGTCGGGCGCACGACATGGACGAAGGTCACGAAGCTCGCGACGGGATTGCCGGGCAATCCGATCAGCGGCGTGCCGTCGATAATGCCCATCGCCACGGGACGGCCAGGCTTGATCGCCATCCGCCACAGCACCAGCGAGCCGATGCTCTCGACCGCCGCCTTGACGTGGTCCTCCTCGCCGGTCGAGACGCCGCCGGTCGTGAGGATCAGGTCATGATCACCGGCCACCTGCTTCAAGCCATTCGCGAGCGAAGTCCGCTCGTCGCGCAAGATGCCGAGATCGCTGACCTCGCAGCCGAGCCGGCGCAGCATCGCCATCAGCATGAAGCGGTTGGAATCGAACAGTTGCGAGGCCGCGCGCGGCTCGCCGGGCGAGGCCAACTCGTCGCCGGTCGAGAACACCGCAACGCGAATGCGCCTGATGACGTCGAGACTGACAAGTCCGAACGCGGCGGCGAGCGCGACATGCTGCGGCCGCAAGCGCTGGCCGGCGCGCAGCGCGATGTGGCCCTCAGGGATGTCCTCGCCCGCGGGGCGGACATTGGCGCCGGGCTTCAGCCCCGGCGGCAGCACGATCTTGCCGTCATCGTCGATGCGAACGTCCTCCTGCATGAAGACGGTTTCTGCATCCGGCGGCATCGGCGCGCCCGTGAAAATGCGTGCGGTATGGCCGGGCTTGATCGGCGCCTGTGCGAGGCCGCCGGCCTGGATGCGGCCATCGAGCGGGAACGCCCGCTCCGCGGCTTCAGGAATGTCGGCGTTGCGCACGGCGTAGCCGTCGACCGCCGAGTTGGTGAAGGGCGGCAGCGGCAGAGGCGCTGCGACATCGCGCGCCAGCACGCGCCCGTCCGCGTCGACCAGCGCCACCGTCTCCAGATCGGCGATCGCGTTGACGCGCGTCGTAATGAGACCGACGGCCTCGTCGACCGACATCATCGGGCCGCCGAAGGCAAAGCAATCGTCCGACAGTTGCGCCATGGTGCCTCGTCAGCGTATCGCGGCGCTTTTCGCCACCGCTTCTTCGACCGGCATCGCGGCGCGCAGCAGCAACGCCGCAGCTGCCGCGACATCGTCGAGATGGACAGTGGGCAGCCCCGTGTCAATGGCGGTGTCGGCCGCGATCCCGGCGATCCCGGGATCGTCGGGAAACAGCAACGGCTTGCCGTTCGCCGCGCGATGCACCTCGATCTTGCGATGCGGCTCGCGCTTGAAGCCCTCGACCACGACGAGATCGACCGCGGAAAGCTTGCTCAGGAGCTCGGGCAGCCGCGGCTCCGCCGCCCCGCGCAGTTCGTGCATCAGGGCCCAGCGGTTTGACGAAGCAACCAGCACCTCGGCCGCGCCGGCCTCGCGATGGCGCCAGGAATCCTTGCCGGGGACATCGACGTCGAACTGGTGATGCGCATGCTTGATGACCGAGACGCGCAGCCCTTGCGCGTTGAAATGCGGGATCAGCCGCGTCAACAGCGTGGTCTTGCCCGCACCGCTCCAGCCTGCAAGGCCGATGACTTTCATTCCAGCTCCGTGTCCGCGAGCGACTTGGTTTTGGTGGAACCGCTATCCCTCCCCGTCATTGCGAGCGAAGCGAGGCAATCCAGACTGCTTCCACGGTGGCACTCTGGATTGCTCCGTCGCTTCGCTCCTCGCAATGACGAACGGAGGCATTTCGTTTTCCGTCAGCATGCTTATATCGGCTTGACCCGAATGTCATGCTAACCTCGCCGCCATGATGAAGATCGACAAAGCCCCCGTGCCCCTGATCGTCCCTGACACGGCCGACCCGCGCCTGACCCAGAGCGTGGCCGGGACCGACCAGACCGGCGCCAGGGTCGAGATCAAGGTGCCGATGGAGCGGCCGCTGACGCTCTACCTGAATTCCCAGGAGATCGTCACCATGATGACGATCGGCGATTACCCCGAATATCTGGCGCTCGGCTACCTGCTGAACCAGAACATGTTGAAATATAATGACGTGGTCACGGAGGTCGAATACGACGACGACCTTCAGGTGGTCGTGGTGCGCACCACGCACCACACCAATTTCGAGGCCAAGCTGAAGAAGCGCACGCAGACCTCGGGCTGTGCGCAGGGCACCGCCTTCGGCGATCTGCTCGAGGCGGTCGAAAGCGTCGCACTGCCGAAGGCCGAGCTACGCACCTCCTGGCTTTACCAGATGACGCAGACCATCAACACGATGCCCTCGCTCTATCTGGAGGCCGGGGCGATCCACGGCTGTGTGCTGTGCAAGGAAGGCACCCCGCTTTGCTACACCGAAGACGTCGGCCGCCACAACGCCGTCGACAAGATCGCGGGCTGGATGTACCGCCACGGTGTCGATGCTAGCGACAAGATCCTCTACACCACGGGGCGGCTCACCTCGGAGATGGTGATCAAGACGGTCCGCATGGGAATTCCGATCCTGGTGTCGCGCTCCGGCTTCACCGCCTGGGGCGTCGATCTCGCAAGACAGGTCGGGCTGACGCTGGTCGGACGCACCCGCGGCAAACGCTTCATCGTCCTCGCGGGCGAGGAACGCATCGTCTACGACCAGGACCTCGCTTACGTCGAGGAAGAGTCGGCGAAGCACAAGCGCAAGGGTGAAGCTGGTGACGACTGAGAGTTTGCCGACGCAAGGCGTGCTGCTCGCCGGCGGCCTGGCGCGGCGCATGGGCGGTGGCGATAAGCCGATGCGCACGATCGGCGGCCGCACCATCCTGGCGCGCGTGATCGCGCGCCTTTCGCCCCAGTGCAGCGGACTGATCCTCAACGCGAATGGCGATCCCGCGCGCTTTGCCGCGTTCGGCCTGCAAGTCGTCGCCGACGACGTGCCCGGCTTTCCCGGTCCGCTCGCCGGCATCCTCGCCGCGCTCGACTGGACCGCGGCGAACCGGCCGGGCGTCGAATGGGTGCTCAGCGCCGCCGGCGACTGCCCGTTCCTGCCGCGCGATCTGGTCGCGCGCCTGCATGAAGCGCGAAAACGGGAGAACGCTCAGCTCGCGGTGGCGGCATCAGGCGAGCAGTCCCATCCCGTGATCGGCCTGTGGCGCGTCGGCTTGCGCGACGAACTCAGGCACGCACTGGTCGTCGAGGACCTCCGCAAGATCGACCGTTGGACCGCGCGCTATCCGCTCGCGACGGTGACGTGGCCAACCGAGCCGCTAGATCCGTTCTTCAACGCCAATACGGTCGAGGATATCGCCGAGGCCGAACGGCTGGCGGCGCTGGATGATGCATCCTAATGCGTTGCCTGTTCATGGCCTTGAGCTCCTGGCTATGAACCGGACCTAAGAAGCGAACGACCAATGATTGGGACGTTGCCCCGGATGAGCCATGGCCGACTCGCTCTTGGAAGTCATTTTCGATGTTGTCGATATCGCGTTCGATGTTTCGGACGCAATCGATCGCACGAAGCAGCTGGGCAAGCCTGACACCGTGGAAGTCCCGCCGGACCCGAAACCGTTGTCGGCCGCCGCCCAGCGTGCGCTCGCCGAAGCCGAGGAACGGGAGCGCAAACGCGGTCAGTCCGATCAAGCCACCAGCCGCACCGACCAGGCATCGTAGCTGCAGACCCAGCCGGTATCAGTCCGCTCCTTCAGCCGAATATTTGATGCGCGAGGACTCTGCGCCGTCGCTACGCAGGCCGGAATCCCGCCCGCTCCAGCGCGGCGCGCGCCTCATTCGAGCCAAGCGCATCGAGAAACGCCTGCACCGCCGGCCGGTCCTTGCGCGCCGTGACCAGCGCGAAGTCATAATGCTCTTCCGCGAACGGAATGAAACCGAGGCCGGCCGCTTGGGCGACCGGCGCAATGGTCATGCCCCAGTCGGCACGGTGCTGCGCAACAGCTGCCGCAACTGCATTGTGCGACCGCGGCTGGTTCCAGTAGCCTTCCGGGCGCGCACCGCCGAGCAGCCGGTCGATCAGGATGCGCGTGCCGGCGCCCTGGTTGCGGTTGACCATGATGCAGGCGGGATCAGCGAGCGCCGCCGCGACGGCCTCCTTCGCACCGAGGCCCTCGAAACGCCTGTCGTCCGTGCGGAAGACGATGCCCTGCATCCGACGCCAGCCCGGCACGAGCTCGAGCCCCTCGACGAGATAGGGCGAGTTGTAGGTCTCGCTCTTGTCATCGAACAGATGGATCGGCGCCAAATCGCATTCACCGCGCTTTGCGGCCGCGAGTCCACCGAGGCTGCCGACGGCAATCGAGCGCACGGCCAGGCCGGCATGCGCGAGCTGGGCGGTGACGAGATCGAGGCCGGTGCAATGGCTGCCGACGATGACGAGATCGGGCACGCGCACATGCGGCGTGAACAGCGTCACCTCGGCTTCGGTCCCGGCCGGCATCTGGTCGGCGAGTGCGTCGATGCGCAGGAAACCATCGGCCTGAGCGAAGGACGTGATCGCACCAGACCCCTTGCCGGAGGGGTAGGCGATCAGGCCGTCCCTGCCCTCGACCAGCGACACCATGACGAACTCGGTGCGGCCGAGCTCGGACGCAATGCGCACCGGCACGGTCGCGTTCACCTTGGCATCCGAGCGCGGCGGCAAGCCAGCCAGCTTGCGCAGCACCGGCACGATCATGTCGTGGAAGGTAAACATCGCCGAGGTCGGAAAGCCCGGCAGGATCACCACCGGCTTGCCGTCGCACACCGCAAGGCACAACGGCTTGCCGGGCTTGAGCGCAACGCCATGCGCGATGATGCCGGGCTGGCCGAGCCGGCCGATGATGCGATGCGACAAGTCGCCCGCGCCTTTCGAGGTGCCGCCCGACAGGACCAGCATGTCGGATTCGGCGAGCGCGCGGCGCATGGCGGATTCGAGTTTCGCCTCATCGTCCGGAATGGCGCCGAGGAAGATCGCCTCGCCGCCATTCTCGTCGATCGCAGCCGCGACGATGGCGCCGTTGGTGTCGTAGATCGCGGCGGGCGGAAGAGCCCCGCCGGGTTGGACCAGCTCGTCACCGGTGGAGATCACGGCGACACGCGGCCTCCGCGCGACGGTCACCCCGGCGACGCCGCACGCGGCCAGCATGCCGATCTCGCGCGAGCCGATGATGGTGCCGGTGCGCAGCAGCGCCTCGCCGCGTGCAATATCGGATCCGGCGTACGACACGAATTGCCCGGGCGAGACCGCCCGACGCACGTCGATCGCATCAAGGCCGGCTGAGTGGGTGTGCTCGACCATGACGACCGCGTCGGCGCCACGCGGCAACGGACCGCCGGTGGCGATCGGCGTTGCGGTTCCCGCTGCCACCTGGAGCGTCGGCGCGGTGCCGCAGTGGATGGTCTCGCCGTTCAGCGTGAGGCGCCGAGGAGCGCCTTCGCCAGCCGCCGCAAGGTCTGCCGAGCGCACGGCAAAACCGTCGACATTGGAGCGATCGAAAGGGGGAACGTCGATCGGCGCAGTGATGTCTTCAGCGAGCGCCACGCCGAGCGCTTCGCCGAGCTTACGCATTTCGCTCGGAACGGCGCGCGGGAACAACGCAGCCTCGAAGCGCGCCAGGGCCTCCTCGCGCGAGAGGATCTTGAGGAACTGCTCCTGTTCGAGCGCGCTGCGGATTTGCGATTGCGGGTTCATCGACATGCCAAAACCCATATTATTCCCACATTAGATAGGCATCGACCGGCACGCCTGCCGCAAATCCCTCGTGGCTGTCAGGAATGAGCAGCCATGCATCCGCACCGGCAATGGCCTGGAGCGGCCATTCGCCCACGGCGAGCGGCGTCCAGCCGTGATGTTCCCTGGCCAGCAAAGCGATCTCGGCGATGCCGACGCTGGACGCGATTTTTCGCGCAAGCGGCAGGCTCACCTGCCGGCGCGGCCGGCGCAGCGATAATCGGTCGATGAGCGGAAGCACGAGCGCGAGCCACACCGCCAGCGCATGATCCGGCGAGCCCGGCAAGGCGACGACGGGAACCTTTCCGAGCTTCGCGACCGCGGCGGTACGCCCGGGCTGAAGCGCAAGACCGTGGGCGATCACATGACCACGCTGAGCCAGCGCGGCGACGGCCGCATCGCTGCGGCCAACTCCGCTGCCGCCGACCGTCAGGATCAGATCGCAAGAGGATATATCCAGCGCATCGGCAATCGACACCGCATCGCGCGCGCCGGCCTCATGCGTCTTCACATCCACTCCCGCGCCGCCCGCGATCGCGGCGATCATATGCATCGTTGCCGTTGCACCCGGCACGTTGACGATGCTCAGCCGGGGCCGACGCACGCCGAGCTTGTCCAAACCGGCAACGCGCGCGAGCAGCAGATCGGCTGTGACGACCGGTTGGCCCTCGGCGCCGGCCGGCGTGCGCGCCGCGATGTCGCTGCCGCCACGCCTGACGCCCTGCCCCGGCACGCCCTCCGCCAGCACCTGCACGAGCGGCCCCGATGGATCGACCGCGTCGGCATCGAGTACACAGTCGCAGCCGTCGGGCATCGCGTCACCGGCTTCGACCCACACGGGCGCTTGTGTCAACGGCAGCGGCGAATAAGAGGACGCGCCGACGAGATCGTTGGCGCAGAGCGCCCAGCCGTCCGCGGCGGCGATGTCGTGATGCGGATGGGCCGCAAGCAGCGGCGTGCCCGCCGCGATGCAGCCGGCCGCTTCGCTCAGCGGCAACTCCACCGGTGCGAGCGGTTCAAGCCCGCTCAGCAACGCGGCGAGCGCGGTGTCGAGCGGGGTCAGCGATGGCGGCAGGCGCTGGGTCATGCGCCATGGTGGACCATGCATCGCCCGGTTTGGCAACCACCGGCGATACCGCCGTCAACCGCCCGACCTATCCGCATTGGGGAAGAATAGCTGCTGCCCGTCGACCTTGTAGCCTGCGATCGCCGTCTGCCCCTCCGGCGAGGTCAGCCAATCGATGAAGGTCTGCGCGAGATCCTTCTTCACGTTCGGAAACTTCTCGGGGTTCACCAGCATCACGCCGTACTGATTGAGCAACCGCCGGTCGCCTTCGACGACGATATCGAGATCGCCGCGATCCCTGAAGGCGATCCAACTGCCGCGATCCGACAGCACATAAGCATTGGCGGCGCGCGCGGCGTCGAGCGCCGAGGCCATGCCCTGCCCGGCCTCGCGATACCAGGGGCCCTTGGCCCCGGCGATGTCGATGCCGGCGACGATCCAGAGCGCCAGCTCCGCAGCATGCGTGCCCGACCGATCGCCGCGCGTCACGAACGGCGCACCCTTGGCCTCGATCGCCTTCAGCGCCGTCGCGATATCCTTGCCCTTGACGCCGGCGGGATCGCTCTTCGGTCCGATCAGCACATAGTCGTTGTACATCACGTTAAAACGCTTCACGCCAAACCCGTCGGCGACGAATTTCTCCTCCTGCGGTCGCGCATGCATCAGCACGACGTCCGCCTCGCCTCTTCGAGGCCCGTCGAGCACCTCGTCGGCGCGCCGCGCGATCACCGTCACGTCGACGCCGGTCTTGTCGCGGAAGATCGGAAGCAGATAGTCGAGCAGACCGGACTCCTGCGTCGATGCGGTCGAGGCCAGCACGATTGCGCGGTCTTCCGCGGACGAGGCCGCAACGCCCGCGGTGAGGCCGCAGAAGAGCGCGAATGCAGCGGACAGGCGGCCCATGATCAGGTTCCCATTGGCTATGACGCGATCATGATGATGATCGATTGCGCCGCACTCGTGACGTGTTTGCGCGCTGCGACGCCCCATGCGAACAACAACAGATAGAATTTAAATCAAGCCACTACCGGCGGCAGGGCTTGGACCTAAGGCGGCAATCGCGCGGCTCGGGAAATTTCGGCAACGCAGATCGGCATGCCGATTGCCATCGCAGGATCGTTCACCAAAGCAAAAGACGCGCGTGAGGATGTGTTGCAAAGCAGCGAGATGATCAGGCATGGTCCCGGCGGACGAGAACTTGAAATGCAGAATTCCACCTGCGTCGAACGTCAAAAAGAAGCAAGAATTTGCATAGGAATGCAGGATGGAATTCCTGACGACCAGCGAAGCCGCCGACTATCTTCGGCTCGGCGAACGCAAGCTCTACGAACTCGTCACCACCGGCGCGATCCCCTGCACCAAGGTGACCGGGAAGTGGCTCTTCCCGCGCCACGAACTCGATCTCTGGGTGCTCTCTGGCCTCGCGCGTCCGGCCGGCATGCTGATCGCGGAGCCGCCGCCGGTCGTGGGCGGCAGCCAGGACGAACTGCTGGATTGGAGCCTGCGCGAATCCGGCTCGGGCCTGGGATCGATGAGCGAGGGTAGCGTGCGCGGGCTCGAGCGCTTGCAGCGCAACGAGGTGATGGCGGCGGCGATACATTTCCACGGCCTGGATGCTTCCGACGATCTCACTGGGGATGCCAGTGTCGAAGCGCTGCGGGCCGCTCCGGATTTGCATGATGCGGTGCTGGTCGCGTTCGTGCGCCGCGAACAGGGTCTCGTGCTGCCGCAAGGCAATCCCAAGCATCTGCACGGCCTGACCGACGTGCTCGCGCTCGGCGCCCGGATGGCGATGCGGCAACAGGGCACGGGCGCGCAGATGCTGCTCGACGTGCTGCTGAAGCGCGCGGGCGCCACGACGCGGGATTTGCGCCGGGTCGAGACGCCGGCCCTCACCGGACCGGATCTCGCGGAACTGGTCCGCGCCGGCCAGGCCGATTGCGGCATCGCGACGCGCGCCGCCGCGCGTTCGGCCGGCCTCGATTTCGTGCCGCTGGTCTGGGAGAATTTTGACCTCGCGATGCGGCAGCGCAGCTATTTTCGCCCCGCCATGCAGGCCTTGATCGGATTTCTGAACGAGCGGCGGCTGCGCCAGCGCGCCGAGGAGCTGACCGGCTACGATCCCTCACCCGCAGGACAGATCCGCTTCGCAGCCTGACATTGACGCCCGCCCCAAAATAGTTGCAAAAGAAACCAATTCAGCCGGGCATACCCGGGGCAACACCGGCCAACGTGCCGGAACAGGGGAGGACAAGCATGAATCCAATCAGATTTGGACTGCCGGTCGCGGCCGCCTTGACGGCGGCGCTGCTGTCCGGTGCGGCATCGGCGCAGGTTTCCGACAACGTCGTCAAGATCGGCGTGCTCACCGACATGAACGGCCCGGCCTCTGCACCGACCGGCCAGGGCTCGGTGACGGCGGCGCAGATGGCGATCGACGATTTCGGCGGCACCGTGCTCGGCAAGCCGATCAGCGTCGTGGTCGGCGACCATCAGCTCAAGGCCGACATCGGCGCCTCGCTCGCGCGGCGCTGGTTCGACGTCGAGCAGGTCGACCTGATCGTCGACGTGCCGGTCTCGGCGGTCGGCCTCGCGGTGCAGAACATCGCCAACGAGAAGAAGCGGCTGTTCATCACCCACTCCACCGGCACCGCCGATTTCCACGGCAAGTTCTGCTCGCCTTACGCGATCCAGTGGGTGTTCGACACCCGCGCGCTCGCGGTCGGCACCGCGGACGCCGTGGTCAAGCGCGGCGGCGACAGCTGGTTCTTCATCACCGACGATTACGCCTTCGGCCATTCGCTGGAGCGCGACGCTTCCGCGGTGGTCACCGCCAATGGCGGCAAGGTGCTGGGCTCGGTGCGGCCGCCGCTGGCGACGCCTGACCTCTCCTCCTTCGTGCTGCAGGCGCAGGCCTCCAAGGCCAAGATCATCGGCATCGCGGCCGGACCGCCCAACAACATGAACGAGATCAAGACCGGCTCGGAGTTCGGCGTGTTCAAGGGCGGCCAGCAGATGGCGGCGCTGCTGGCGCTGATCACCGACATCCACGGCCTCGGCCTGCAGGCGGCGCAAGGCCTGCTGCTGACCACGTCATTCTATTGGGACATGGATGACAAGACCCGCGAATGGTCGAAGCGCTATTTCGCCAAGATGAACAAGATGCCGTCGATGTGGCAGGCCGGCGTCTATTCATCCGTGATGCACTATCTCAACGCCATCAAGGAATCCGGCACCGACGATCCGCTCAAGGTCGCAGCCAAGATGCGCGAAAAGCCGATCGAGGATTTCTTCTCCCGCAACGGCAAGCTGCGGGAGGACAATCTGATGGTCCACGACCTCTGGCTGGTGCAGGTGAAGACGCCGGAGGAGAGCAAGTATCCGTGGGACTATTACAAGATCCTCACGACCATCTCGGGCGACAAGGCGTTCGGTCCGCCGGACCCGGCATGTGCGATGGTGAAGAAGTGACCGGCAACGCAAGCTAGCTGCAACGTCATGGCCGGGCTTGTCCCGGCCATCTACGTCTAGCCGCGCAGACAGAAGAACGTGGATGCCCGGGACAAGCCCGGGCATGACGAGCGCGGGTGTGGTCGCGAGCTACTTCATAACTCCAATCTCGCGGAAGTACTTTGCGACTCCCGGATGAATTAGCTCCGGCCTCGGCGCTGCGGCAACCGTGTTCGACGCCGTGGTCTCGCAGGCCTGCGCGAGCTTCTTGCAGAAATTCGTCTCGACGCCGTGCAGCGTCTTCGCCAGGCGATAGGCAATTTCGTCGGGCAGATCCTCGCGCGTCAGCACAAAGCTCCAGGACCCGAGCGAGGCGATCGGCGCGGACTGGTTCGGATAGCTATTGGCCGGCACCAGCAACGGCTTCAGAAAGGAATGCTTGGCGCGGATGCGCGTCATCTCTTCAACATCAGGCGCGATGAAGCGCGCGCCTGACGCGCTCGATGCGACCGCGGCAAAGCCGGGCCAGCCGATGCCGGCGCCCCAGAGCGCGGCGACGCGGCCGTCCTCGACCATCGCGGGACCGTCGCCGGCGCGATCGAGATAGATGGCCTTGAAGTCCTCATCCTGCCTCAGCCCGAGGCCATCCAGCACATAGCGCGCCAGGATCGGCAGGCCCGAGCCCTTGGCGCCGAACGCCACGGGCTGACCGACGAGATCGCGGATCGTCTTGTAGGGACTATCCGCGCGCACCACGAACATGCCGGGGTTGGAATAGATCGCCGTGAGAATCTTCAGCCGAACCGGCGCACGCCCGATGCCGGCAAAGGCCTCATAGGCCGGCTCGCCTGCGACCAGCGCGAGATCGAGCTCGCCCTTCTCCAGCAGCGGAATGTTCTCGTTGCTGCCCTTGGTGTTGCGCGGGGCGATGGAGATTTGCGGATCGGCCGCGTTCATCACTTCGGCAAAAGCATTGCCATAAAGCGGAAAGCCGCCGCCGGGCGTCGCGGTGCCCAAGCTGATCGTCGTGGTCGGAATGGCCGTGCCTCCGGTTTGAGCAGCAGCGGGGCTGGCGAGCAGCACTGCAGCAAGAGCGATCATCGCCAATCTCATGGTCATTCCCGGCGGGCCTGCGTCAACACCGACTTGCGGCGATGTAGGCAGGGAGCGGATTTTGTGAAAGCATATCGCCCAACGACAATAGAACAATGGGAGACGTCATGTTGCGAATTTTGCGGCGCGGTTTTTTTGGGCTCGCGGTCCTCACAGGTCTTTTCAGCGTCACGCCTCCCGCCTCCGCCGCCTATCCCGACCGCCCCGTGCACTGGCTGATTGGATTTGCGGCCGGCGGCCCGGTCGACATCGTGGCGCGGATCATGGCGCAGTGGCTGTCGGACCGCCTCGGCCAGCAATTCATCGTCGAGAACCGCACGGGGTCCGGCGGCAACATCGCTGCCGCCGCCGCGATCAACTCGCCGGCCGACGGCTACACGTTGCTGTTCGTCGCGCCCAACAACGCGATCTCGACCTCGCTCTACAAGAAGCTGCCGTTCGACTTCTTGCGCGACACCGTGCCGGTGGCCAGCATCATGCAGCTCACCAACATGCTGGTCGTCTCCAACGCGTTTCCGGCGAAGACGGTTCAGGAGTTCGTCGATTACTGCAAGGCCAATCCCGGCAAGATCTCCTTTGCCTCGTCCGGCAACGGCACCTCGGTGCACATGTCGGCCGAGCTGTTCAAGGTGCTGACCAAGTGCGACATGGTGCACGTGCCCTATCGCGGCTCCGCCATCGCCTTCCCCGACATCATCTCCAACAAGGTGCAGCTGATCTTCGACAATCTGCCTTCGGCCATGGAGCAGGTGAAGGGCGGCAATGTCCGCGCGCTGGGCGTGACCTCGCCGCAGCGCTGGCCGAGCGTGCCCGACGTACCCGCGATCGCCGAGACCGTGCCGGGCTTCGAATCGGTCGGCTTCTACGGCATCTCCGCGCCGAAGGGCACGCCGAGCGAAGTGATCGAGACCCTCAACAAGGCCGTCGGCGAAGCGCTGAAGGACCCGAAGCTGATCGCGCGCCTCACTGAAGTCGGCGGCATCCCCAAGCCGATGACGCCGGCCGAGTTCGGCAAGCTGGTCAATGATGAGACGGAGAAGTGGCGCAAGGTGGTGGAGTTCGCCGGGGTCTCGGTGGACTAGCGGCAGCTCAGCGGCGAGCCGGCAGGACATCGGAGGGGGACCCCGGAGGCCCCCTCCATCAAATATCGCAAAACAACCCCATGCACAGTAAACGAGCCTAATAATTTCAATGGGTTACGGGGGGCAAAAAGCGGGCCGCCGCGGGGCGTTTGCTCCGTCGGGCAAAACAGGGGATATACAGACATCGTCGTCAAATTCGGTTATCCGAAACTGCGCGCCGGCGTTCTCGCGAGCCAGAGCCAGCATTGCACCCCCGCCCCCATCCCTGTAAACGAACCGCGCACCGTTGCCGGCCGCGCGTTCCCGCGAGCCGTCTCGCGGCGGGGCCTGTAGCTCAATGGTTAGAGCCGGCCGCTCATAACGGTCTGGTTGCAGGTTCGAGTCCTGCCGGGCCCACCACGCTTCGCCCTGCGTGTTGGTCCACTTTAAGAACGATTCGGTTGAACAATAAGAGCGACTCGATTCCGGACCTTAAGAACGACTCGAGCGCCTAAGTCGCTGGTGCGCTTTGGAGAATGCGGAAATTGCAACATTAACGCCGAAAAGATCCTGCCGTGGGTTAAAATACCGCATACGGCATCGATTTCGTCTGCAGCAAGGGCTGGCTGCCGGCATCAACATGACTAGGTTATCTCGTCGGTTGAAATCGCAACCTGAAAGTCGCGTTCGATCGGAGGGCGACCATTGAGTATGAATGACAAGGAAGCTGCGGAAGATTATCGCCGGCAGCGCCAGGCGGCGTCGGCGAGGATTATCGGCTACAAGGCCAGGACGCCTGCGGAGCAGCTTGAGTGGATCGACGAAAACAAGGAAACGCTTCTCAAATTCATTAGAGGCACGGAGCCTCCGAGACCTGATGACGAGGATCACCTGGAAGCCTACAAGCAGGCGATCAAGGACGCTTCAGCAGGTACCGAGTTCGATGACGTCAATCTCCGCGCCACGCTGGACCGCCTGATCCAAGAGATTGAAGACGCGTGCGTGGAACATGGAGTTTCGATTCACGCCGGCGTCGCCTATGGGAACGATGGAGCGCTGGGTCTCGGAATCGGACAACGCCCGGTCCTTGACACTGAAGCCAGCATTATCGACGTAAGCGTCCATTTCCTGTCGTTCATCAACCAGATATCGAGGCTACTCGGACGGACCGTCCCCTATGATCGGGTGGACGAAGACCAAGTCTTGATTTTGCGGGACATAAATCTCGTCCGCAAAACACTGGAACTCGACATAGACCTCGTTCACGACTGGAGCGAGGCACTAGCGTCATTTGCGGCAACCGGCGTGCAGGCTCAAAGCCCCACGGTACCTTTGAACGATCCGCAAAATGTGATCCGGACGCTGTTGCTTCGAGCCATCGAGGTCTTCGCGCTCGGACACGAATATGGCCATCATTCCATGAAACATGGTCGGGTAACTACGTCCGATGAAGCCGAGACCGATCCGTTTCAGGACGAATTCGCCGCCGACCTGTTCGGGCGCCTTTGCTGCATAGCCATCTGTTCGAAGCCCGACGAAGAGAACTTCTGCGCAGTGTCGGGAGCCGGCGCCGTTGTCATCCTCGGCGCGCTTGATCTCATCAGGCGCGTAAGAGCGATGCTGGAAACAGGCCGAGCCGAGCCCCCACCGAGGTCCCATCATCCACCTTATCCGGAGCGCGTCTCTAATCTGGCCAAAGCGGACGCCAACCTGCACGCAGACAATCGACAGCAAGCTGCAGATTATCGCCAATTCTTCTTCGATCTCATCGAAATTGTCTGGGAACGTGTAAAGCCGATAATCCTCGATTATCACGCGTCGGGAATCCGTCCGAGGCCAAGTCCCGAGGAAGTAACCGGGTGGCTTCCGTCCCGCTAGGGATCAGCGACGACGTCGTTAATTGAAAGCCGTACGAGACCAGCACCTTGTCTTGGCGAGACCTAGCCCCGATCGACCTCCAATTCCGCTAGGCGCGCCAGTGCCTGGTCGATCGAACGGTCGTCGGCCTCAGTCTGCGCACGCAGCACATCGCAGTCCAACTGGTAGACCAGGTCCGCCAGATCATGGTCGTTCAACGAGGGGACCAGATCGAACGCTTCGCCTTCGATCACCAAAAGCGGGACGCCCTCTTCACCGTAGAGCTTGAGCGCCTCCGTCGTGTGCTTAGGCAACCACCGTTCGTAGTGAGAAAGTGGGACGCGGTAGGCACCATCATATTTTCGGCTCGACAGGCGTTTGCTCAGCAAGCGTTGATAGTCCTCGTCCCGCTGAAAACGAGCCCGCACTTGGCGAGACCGCGCGTAGATCGTTCGCCTGGCCTCGCGAAGTGCGTCCAACTCCGCGGCCGCCGCGTTGCTGGCGAACGCGAACTGTCCGCTTGCGGTGCAGGCAAAAAATCCTCGCTTTTCGGACAGGCGTCCCATGTAGCCCTTCTTGACCGTGCAAGCCTGCCAGACATCGACGACTGTTCGGGACGACAAGCCTCTAAGAATTTGCGACGGTACCCTCTTTAGGCTCAACGGATGGTGATCCAAGATCGAGTGCATGCCGGCGGCATGGACGGCGGTCGACCAAGTCCAGTGAACGCGCAAAACGTTTCGGTTGAAAATCACGCAAGCGTCTTTGTGATCCGTGACCACTTGCACAGTCCACTCCTGCGCTCTCGGCGGCATCACCTGCCTTACCAAAGTCGCAAGTTTTCCGTCCGCCAGTGCCGGCATTGAGCGCCACCCTTGTTAGGGCGGTTCTGCCTCGCTTTACCTTCCAGAACTTTAAGCCGGAGCGCCCACGGCTATCCCGACGGACACGATTGGACTCTTCCTGAATAAATCTTTGGGAAATCGAAACAGCCGATATTCCTAAGGTAACGGATTCTTTCCGATGACCAGCCAGCGGCCGCCTGACCATCACGCGTCGGACGAGGCCCCGCAACTCGATCTCCGCTGTCCGGGCGTCGGCACGCTTGCGAGCGAGAAGCGCGCCCGACGCTTTTCGGCGGCCACCCGATATCTACCAACAACCGCAAGCGGAGGCGCGCATCTCGCTTCCTTGGATGTAGTTGGCGGTATCAGAACCAGATCGCGTGCTTGACGACCCGAAGCCGTTCGCCGTCGATGCCCGCATCTCCCATGCGGTTGCGCATCCATTTTAGGTATCTCTGGCTTCCGTACTTTTCTGATAACGCGCTGATCAGCGCAACGAAGAAGTCGTCTCGTTCCGTGATCCTCACGAACGCCAGTGCGTCGATTCCGCGATCGAGATACATGCTGACGACGGTATGCCGAATCCTGACACACTTGTCCCAATCCTCCCACCAATACGATCGGTCCAGTCTGCGATCGAGGATTCTCCATGCATCGTCAGGCAACGTCCGCTTTTCGGCCGCGTCGTAGACGATGTCGAACGTTGCCTGCACAAGGTCGACGCTCTGCAAGGTGCGCCTGCCCAGACCCCGGATCAGCAGAAAGGACGACAGATATAAGTTCTGCAGCGGGGCCGACAGTCGCCTGATCGCTACCAACCACGGGTCGTCCCCGAAAGCGTTCGGGACCGAGTCTGGCGACACCGCGCGAGCGATCGCTTCGAGCGTCTGCGCATCGTCGAGCCAATCCTCGACCAAAACCCGCGCGACCGCATCCGAATCCGACGCGACCGCCGCAAGCCACGCCGACCGATTATCGCCGTCGACGGCCGGATCACCAGAGCGTGCAAGCAGTCTACGCAAGACCCGATCGCTTCCGAATGCCGCCTGCGCCATCCGGGCAAGCGGTTGGCCAGACCCGATCATGGCTTCGATCGTGCCGTCGGCCCGGTCCGAAGAACTTCCGATGAAGCCAAGCACATCCGGCCCGGTGGCGCCTTGGAGCGACCAGAACGCCGCCTCCGTCGCGAGATCGGGTCTAGCTTGCAGCAGTCCCAAAAGATGCGCCGGCGCGGAAGACACGCCCTCAATCAGCGCCGCCGGAGGCAAGGCCGCGATCGCGCGGTCGGCGATCGCGGCCTTTTCCGGGTCAGAGCGGACGTTGAACAACGCCTTCGGATCGCGGCGCCAGATCGCACTGCCGACGCGTTCGGCGGCTGCCGGCGCCTCATTCGCGTCGATCAGGGCGAAGTTCCTCACGACGAACTCCTGGCCTTCGGCCCCGATCCGGTCGGCCGCAGCGGCCGCAGCGCGGACGATCAACGAACGGGCAGCGTGCCCCTGATCGGTAGCCATCGTCCGCTCCAGCAGCGCAATCGCGCGTTCGACCGCGGCCGGGTCGGATTCGAACTGCAGCGAAAGCGCGTGCAATGCCGCCAAAGGCTCAAACGATTCGCGGCCGCCGACATCGCTGCCCGCAGAGCGTAGGAAATTGCGCAAGTTCCCCTGGGACCCCTGCTCAAGGTCGGCCACCGCGTCCTCCAACCAGGCCGTTGAGACGAAATCGCGACGGTCCGCATCGACGGCTCCCTTGAACTGCGTCGGTCTCACCCGTCCGGACGCCGGCAGGAACTGCAGATCGAACGTCGCGTTCGCGGTCGACCTGTCGGCAAACGACAGCGTGCAGAACCGGAAGGCACGTCTGAGGCGCGGCCATTGCTGGCTCCAGATCGCCAGAACTAGGGCGTCCCGCGTCGGGCCGTCAGAGGCCGCCGAAACGATCGGCCTGGCGGGTTCACCGTAGATGCCCGACAGTATCTGCCTTGCGAGATCGCCCGGCACGGCGAAACAATCGGACCCATCGGACGACACGTAATCGATCCGGGCCCGATAGGAACTCTCGTCGCCGTTCGGTCGTCGGAAGAGACCCAACAGGCCGCCCGCGCTCGATAGCAAGGGGATGTCGCTGAAATCGATCAGAACCGTGTGGGTCCACACGCAACCGGGTCGCGGCAACTCGGGCGCCGGCCACGTGCGGGCCAACGCATAGTGTCCGCTCTCGACCAGGGGAAAGCCGGTGAGATAGCCGTCCGGACCGATGGTCGCCGCAGGTCCCGAGGCGTCGCTCATCATCAGCAACGTCTTAGCGTCCCGCGACGGCAAGTCGATGGACGACGCCAGCAGGCGATGGCCTTCCGAGTAACCGTGCAGCGTCTGCTGCAGCGGTACGCGCCCGCCTACTCCGTGAGCCATGCGATCGGCTCCGTGAGATCCTTCGACAGTTCGGGCGTCAACAGCCTGATCCGATCCGACGCGTCATCGAGAGCGCGGATCTCCGCAACCCTCTCATTGCGCTCCTCGTCGTCCTTGATCTCCTCCGATTCGAACGAGCCGCCTTGAGCGCTGAGGCCGTAGACGCGCACGTCCCAGCGGTCCGGACCGTTGCGAAGATACTGATCGAGCAGCGGCAGCTCGCTGGCCAGGTACTGTTCGGGCGTGACGTTCTCGGGCTCGACGGTGTCCCATGCCGAAAGGATCAAGGCGAGCCGTGTCGCAGGCGTGTCCAGGGCGTCGCAGCGAAACATCTGCAGCATCTCGACCAGCTTCACGGCCGTCGGGGCATCCTTGGGATGCCAATCCTTCGGCTTGACCGGTGGGCCGGCCGGAGCCGCACCGTCTTTCAACCCCACCGCCTGCTGTGTCGTCTCGGCCACGCCGATCGGTCGTTTGATCTTGTCGGCATTGACGAACATCATGATGCCGTCGCAGTCGCGAAGAAGCTCAGCCAATTGCGGATCGCATTCCCTGTTCTCCCAGATCTCCTGGAACGACTCGCCGGAAAGATCGGGGAATGTCATCCGGACCTTGCGTCCTGCGGAGTCTGTGAGGTTCATCGACACGATCTTGCCCGACGCGACCTCGGTGTGGATCTGCTCCTTGGCCTCCAGCCAGCGGCGCATGATCGCATTGAGATGCGAGTGGTCGACACCGGTCAGTGTCTCGAAACTGAGGCGAGCGTTCGGATCGCGCCTGTCGAACACGACGTACCACATTGCGGCCAAGAACGTCGTCTTTCCGGACGCAGGCAGACCGCAAATGACGACCGATCCTGCAGGGCTTTCTGTCATTCGGGCGTCCCCTGCAATCGACTCATGAACCGCGTCGACGACGACACGTGCGAAGCGGCCTTGGGAACGGTCACCGCGACCGGCGCTTCCCAATAGGCCAGCAGATCCGCGACGCCATGCCCGAGCGGCAACGAAACGTCCGAAGGACATGCCGCGACCTCGAACGACCGGATCTCTCCGAAGACGCCAGCATGAAGTGAGCGGAACTTCTCAACGATCTTGTCGAAATCGCGGCCAGCGCGGCCCTTGTCGGCAGACCGCGAGACGTCGTCGAACTTGGTGAGCACGATAGCGACGCGCGGCCGTCCGTAAATTCCCCCACCGTCGATCAACGCCTGCACGATCGCCAGCATGTCGGTGCCGACCCTGTTGCGCGTCACTGGATCCACAAGCTGGCGGCCGTCGACCAGGAACGTGATGGTGTCGGCCCGGTGAATCTCGATGAATTCCCGCACCACGCCCGTATCGTCGGGGGCGGCGCCGTAATCTTCGCCGTTCCGGTCCGCGACGACGAGATCGAGCATGGCTCCGCCGGGTCGACACAACGCCGCATGGTAGAACTTGACCGTGGTCAGGAGCGTGCGCTCCGTTTCCGGCCGAGCGTTGCGAGAAACGCTGCGAGAAGGATGGCTCGCCCGCTCGAACGCGTACATCGTGCGCGAGCCGGCAAACTCGAACGGACCGATCGGGCCGCGAAGAAACAGTTCGAAGACTGAGGCGATCAGCGTCGTCTTACCGGCCTCCTTAGGCGCGACGACCGCGACCACGCGCGAATCGCCCCGTCGCAGCAACTGCGACGCCTCCTCCGGGACCAGAAGGTCTCCGGTCGGCAGAACGACGCCATGCCGTTCCGGCGGTGCATCCCCGGCCCTCGCCGTGGTCTCGAGCGGCTTGCCGTAATGCGGGCAGACGTTCGTCTCCAGTCCCTCGACGCATCGACCGTCGGTCTTCACCTTGCAGGCGGGATTTGCGCACTCGACTACTGACGGCTCTGCCAACGCCTAGCTCCCGAACTTCAGGCCCAGCCGCTCGCGATAGAATAGATTGCCGAGCTCGATGGCCGGCAGACTCGCGTCGGCTTCGATACCGGTCACCGCCGACCAATTCGCGACCCAGGAGGTATCGTCGCCGGCCTCTAGCTTGCGGAGAATGGCGAAATGGAGCGGGCGGACGACCGGCGCCGCCGCGACCCCGTCGACGAGGTCGCGAAGCAATTTGATATCGACAGCGTTGATCGCCGCAGCGATACCGGATTTCTTGCGCTCCTTCAGACCGGCTCGCGAGAGTATCGGCTTGGCCGACTCGGGGCCCGGAATGTATCGGACCGAATTGGCGACTTCGGACGCGAAGACGATCGGTTGCGCGTCCGGCGGCACGTCGGCGAACGGCACATCGAGCGACTTGCTGCGCGCGCCGTAGAGCCACCAGAGCAACTGCAGTTCTTCGTCTTGGATCACGACGTTCCAGTGAAGCGCATTGATGACGTCATTGGCCTTCGCCGCGATGTCGCGCGTAACCGCTTGCGCCTTGCTCGCAATGGCGTTCACCGCCGCGACCACGTGCTCCGGCGTCACGCCTTCTGTCTTGATCTTCTGGACGAGGTCAGCTTGCAGACCGAAGTCGCCCACCTTGGACAGGCGCCCGATGTCCAGCCGCTTCCGCCGCGCCTCCGAAATCCTGGCGATCGTCGCCTCCGATGCCCCAGCGAAGTCGTAGGGGAAGTCGGTCCGGCGCGCGCCGGCGAACAGCGCGGTCATGGTCGATAGCGCCGCCCACGCGGCGATGTCAGTCGTGCCCTCGAGAAGGGTCGCCAAAGTGGCTCCGCTCAGAATCTCGAGTTCACGATCGTTGCCGGACATCTCAAAAATGTCGTCGGCGGCTTTGAAGTGACCGCGCAAGGAAGCCAACGCCTGGTCGTTCGGTTGCGATTTGGTCTTTAGCAGCACGGCGAGCAAGGTCTCGATGGCCGGGCGGTCTGCCGCCTTGGCCAGAGACCAAACACCGTTCCACCTCGCTTCCAGCTTCGTGCGATTTTCGGAGAGGTCGACCGCGCGATACCAGCGCGGGAACTCGTCCCTCATCGGCGGAACGGTCGCCTCGGCCATCAGCGCTTCTCCCTCTTCTCTATTTCGCGATCCAATTCATCGAGCTGGCGACGTTCACCGGCCCTCAACAAGGCGCGACCGAACCGCTCGGCGAGCGGCAGATCCTTCTCGTCGGGTTCGATCAGCTTCAGCTTACGCGAGATCTCGCGCCTGTCGCTCATATCGAGGTTCCAGAAGCGAAGTACGATACTTCGGGCACGATCTTCTGACATGACGGCCTCCATGCTATCCGGCGACCGGTTGGCGACGGGAGACACCGGCGCAACCGCGGCAGCAGGCGGAACAGGATGGATATTTCTGAGGCGGACATTCCAGATATGGACGTCCTTTCCGTGATCGAGGATCGGCCGGAAGTATTCCGGGCTCATCTGCCATTCGAGCAAATGCGCCTCGACGGCCAGCTTCGACTCTCCGGCGGTATCCGTCTCGACAGCCAGCCTGATGATGTTGTAACCCGGACTCCAGCCCTTCTCCTGCCGATCAGGATTCACGGCGCCAGCCGAGAATGTCACGTAGTTCGGGTCCCGGTCGATCCGCTGGCGGTGCTTGTGCCCAAACAGGTGCACCGAAGCCCTATTCTTGACGTCGTCGGTGAACCGGTCCGCATCGGTCAGCCAGTCCGGGGGATGATGGCACATCACAAGGTTCACGACATTGTCGACCGGATCGAGCGCCGTCTGGCGCGGCTCGACGTAGAGATCGCGCTCCACGTCGTTACGGCCCTCGGGCATATGCGCCCCCGAGAGGATCGTCGAATTCAAGCCGTGTATGCGTAGCGTCACCCCCTCCCCAAGTGGCAGGTCGGCCTTCCAGAATACGCGCTCGGGTGCGAAAATTGCGGCCGAGAAGCGGCCCGCGAAATCGTTGTAGGCTCCGATCGGCCTCAGGAGCGCCGGTCCGGTTTCCGCATGCTGCAACTGCCGCAGCAGCTCCCGCTCCTTGTTGGAGGCCGACATGATCGCGCGCTGCGCATTCTGCACCGAGACATCCTTTTTGATGATGTCCTGGTCCACATCGTGGTTGCCGGGGATAACGTAGATCCGTGAATGGTCGCAACCACAAGCGTCAGCCAGTTCAAATAGCCACTTCAGGGCTGCCTGATACTCCTCGGGCTTGCCAGCGAAGGCGATATCGCCGCCGACCAAAATCGCATCGACGGGACCGAGCCTCTGGACCCGATCCCTAGCGTCCTGAATTAGCCTTGTCCGGAAAGGCCGGTCCGGATCGCTTTCGGAATTACAGACCGGGTGACGGAAGTGAATGTCCGACAGATGAAGCACAAGCATCCCTAAAACGCTCCCCATCGCCGATTACCAAGGAGTTTCTACAACTTACTCGGGAATCGACGATACATTCGGCCAACCTTTTTTATAAATTCGCTTGGCTCTACAGCACCATAGATGGGCTAGAGCGATGTTCCCGTCAACGAAGTCCTTCGAAAAACATCTTCCCATACTCGACTCTTGTGTTCTTGATATGTTCTAATGCGGCATGTCCGACCGACCCGCGAGCTGGCGCATGCCGACCCGAGCCCAAATGGATAAGATGGCCGCTGCCGTCGGCAGAAAGATGCCTCCTGCGCGCGGGTTGGCACCGAACGACGACCTCCCGCCTGAATACTGGCAGGCGCTCCTAGACGACCCTTGCGCCGACGGAGGCAATGCCGCCCCCCGTGCATCCGGACGCGCGCTGCGGCTGGACGAAATTCCCCAGCATTTACTGAGGGTGTCCTGCCGGCGATGCAGCAGGACCGTCGAAATCCTGAAGGCCGACGCCGTCCGGCTGTACGGTTGGAACGCGATCTGGCGGGACGTCGGCCAGCGCCTGCTGGACAATACGTGCACAGTCCGAACGGGCCGGCATGAGGAAGACGGCTGCTGGCCGTCCTACGACTGACGGCGGCCGGCATGGCGCCGAAGCACCATCCCACCCCGCTTAGCGGCGGCGACCGAAAGGCGCTCAGCAAGGAGCTGGGGAGGGCACGCGCGATGACGGGCATCCTCGCTGCCCAAGCCGCCGAGGCTCGCGCCAAAGGCGAGGCCCTGATCCGTCAGGCCGACAAGTTGCTCTCCGAATCCTGGAACGAGCGGATGTGGGCCGACGGCGGCCCGATCGACCCGTCGCCGACTGTCGACCAGGCGATCAACGGTGGTTATCCGTGGCTCGAAATCGAATGCTCGAGATGCAAGGCAAAACGCGAGGTCGACATGGCTGCGCTGCGTCATCCGCCCACGACGGCCGTCCATGATCTCGCGAGTAGACTCCGGTGCAGCAAGTGCGCAAGGGCCGGTCGCCGGCCGCCGGCGACGCTGCTACAGCTCTCGCAGCGAGCCCGCCATCCGGACCCGGAAGCCTGAATGTGTAACCTCTACTCGATCACCACCAACCAGGCCGCCATCAGCGCGCTGTTTCGCGTCGTCAACCGCTACGTCGGCAACCTCGCGCCGATGCCCGGCGTCTTCCCTGACTACACGGCGCCGATCGTCCGCACGGGCGTCGGCGGACGCGAGCTTGCGACCGCCCGCTGGGGCATGCCGTCCTCATCGAAGGCCCTCATGGACGCGACGAAGAAGCGTGCGGAGAAGCTGCAGGCCAAGGGCAAGGAGGTCGACTTCAAGGAATTGCTCCGGATGGAGCCTGACGGCGGGACGACCAACATCCGGAACGTGAAGTCGAAGCATTGGACCCGCTGGCTGGGCGTCGAGAACCGCTGCGTAGTGCCGTTCAACAGTTTCTCGGAATTCAACAAGGCCGAGGGCGGCGACATCTGGTTTGCGCTCGACGAGACCCGCCCGCTCCTCTGCTTCGCCGGTATCTGGACCAACTGGACGTCCGTCAGGAAGGTCAAGGAAGGCGAGACCTCCAACGACCTATACGCATTCCTGACCACTGAAGCCAACGCCGAGGTCTTCGCCATCCATCCGAAGGCAATGCCCGTGATCCTGACGACGTCTGATGAGGTCGAAACCTGGATGATGGCGCCGGCGGAGGAAGCCCTGAAGCTGCAGCGGCCCCTACCGGACGGGACGCTGAAGATCGTTGCTCGCGGCGTGAAGGAAGACGCTGCACCCGCGACCACCGAAGTCCGCGGCTGGGGCCACCTGTAGCGCCTATCCGCTTGACTCAGAGGACCGCCCTCGAACAAAAATAGAACGAACGATTCTGCCCCGAAGGTCCGCTTGGCCAAACTGCCCCAACTGCCCATCTACTATTATCTCGACCACTTCGCCGAAATGCTGGGGTTCGTGCAGCGGACGTACGCCTCCGTGCTAGGTCCGGAGCATCACGCCTTCATAGCGCGCTTCGAGGGCCTTCCGAGAGATGCAAGATGCCTACTGGTCCGGATGATCAACAGGCGCGGTGCCATATTCAACCGATCCCTGTTCAGCTACCCAGAGATCGATGACGTCGAGCGTGCGGCATCCGATCTGAGCGCGGCCGGTCACGCACGCGAGCTCGGAGAGGCGGACTATGCGGCCTTCGTCTCATGCCTGCCAAAGGACATCCTCGTCACCGGAGCGCAGGCGGCCGGGCGAGGAGACGTCCGGAAGTCCTGGTCCAAGCCCAAGTTCATCGACTACTACCTCGAGCGCATCCCATTTTCGGTCGCCGCGCAGCACTGCGGCGCCCGCAACTTCATCGCGCTCGACGAGACGCGTCCGATCGAGTTTCTGCTCTACCTCTACTTCGGGAAGACCGAGGTAGATCTGAAGAACTTCGCGCTACGCGATCTGGGAATTCTCCGCACCAATCGCGAGACTTCGTTCAGCGCGCGCTTCACCGATGCGGAAGAGGCGCTCGCCTCGTTCCACTACAGCCAGGTTCTGGACAGCCTGGAAGACGGATCGGAAGCTGTTCACAGACGGGCGGCCATCGACGTACTCGCCGGCCCCGCCTGTACGACCGAGTTCGCCAGCGATCTCCGCAGCCGGGCCGCGCATCGGACCGGGCTTTTCTTCGAGAAAGTGGGCGAGAGCGATCTCGCCCGTCAGCTCTACCGTGCCGGCCCTTCCCCGGATTGCAACGAGCGCTTGGTTCGCCTGCTCTACAACACGGGCGACAAGGCCGAGGCCGAAACGCTGCTGCAGCGGATGATCGATGATCCCGCCAGCGACGAGGAACATCTCTTCGCTACCGACTTCTACGGCCGCAAGTTCGGCGGACGGCGCACGGGTCTCTGTACCGAACTTCTGCGGTCCGGCCGGACGATCACCGTCGATGACACCCATCGCGGCAATCCCGAGGCAGGCGTCGCCGGCGTGCTGCGGCGCGAAGGTACGAAGGTCTACTTCACCGAGAACGTGCTGTGGCACACCCTGTTCGGCCTGCTCTTCTGGGACGAGCTCTTCGAGAGCACGCGGATGCCCAGCGGGTTCGACTGGTTGCCCCATTGCCTGAAGGACCGCAGCTTCCGGCAGCTTTTCGCCGCGACGATCGACGAGAAACTAGGAGCCATCGCGTCCGGATCCGCCTTCCCATCGATCCTCCGCACCGTCGCATCGAGATGGGGCCGCCCGAATGGGATCTTCAACTGGGATCACGTACAAGTGGAGGCGCTGCGCGCCCTGCTCGAGGGGGCCGATCCGGCCGGCGTGGCCGCAATCGTCCGCAGCATGTGCGACGACTTCCGTGGGATGCGAGACGGCTTCCCCGACCTCATGCTGGTCCAGGGCGGCAAGGCGTCGTTTATGGAGGTCAAGGCGGAAGGCGATGTGATCCGACGCAACCAACTGACGCGCCTACGTCAGCTGGGCGACGCCGGCATCGTGGCCGAGATCGGCCGGGTCGACTACCGCTTCGACCCCGAGCAGGATTACGTGGTGGTCGACATCGAGACGACCGGCTCATGGTCGAACGGCGACCGCATCACCGAGATCGGCGCGGTGAAGGTGCGGAACCACCGTGTCGTGGACGAGTGGCACTCTCTCCTCAACCCGCAGCGTGCAATCCCGGCAAAGATCGTCCAGCTGACCGGCATCACCAACGACATGGTTCGCAACGCGCCTTCGTTCGCAGAGGTCGCCGACGCGTTCATGGAATTCATGGGAGACGGCATCTTCGTCGCCCACAATGTCAGCTTTGACTACGGTTTCATCGCCCACGAATTTGAGCGCATCGGGCGGCGCTTCAGATTTCCGAAGCTCTGCACGTGTGCCGGGATGCGGCGGCGCTATCCGGGGCACAAGTCCTACGGACTAGGGAAGCTCTGCGAGATCTACGGCATATCGCTCGACAATCACCACCGCGCTCTATGCGACGCGCGGGCCTCGGCGCAGTTGTTGAATCTCATCAACCAGAAGCGTAGTGAGGAGAGATATATCGGCGAAGCTGCCTAGCGGTTCGAGCCGATCGGGTAGCTTGGAAACGGCTCCAGAAGATTCCGATAAGACGAAATTTGACTTGCTCCGTCGGGCAAAACAGTGGTTCATAAGGCGCTGGTCCTAGCGAGACGAAGGAGCCAGCCCGATGGCGAATGACGCGGACACCTCCTCGGAATTGTCCAAGATCGCGAAACTGAACGGTGACTTCCGAAGGAATTACGGCACTCTCATCGGTGCGATTTTGTACCTCCGCACCGTGAGCGCCGCCCGCCGAAGCCCTTGGCTTTGGGCTGGCCTGATCTCGATCGCGTTTTCAGCGGTGCTGAGCTGGTTGGGGCGGCACGGGTGGTTTTTGCCAGCGTTGCTCTGATGGCCGCTAACAGTGCCCCCCTTTCCCGGTAAAGCGTCCCGCGATGGCGACGAAGGGAGCCTGATGCGAGCCAGACGTAGCGTCCCGACCTCAACGAGGCAGGCAGTAGCACGTAATCCTCGATCTCCCGATTTGCCGCGTCTAACCGCATCACAGCAAGCAGGCCGGATGAGATCTGCCTCCGGTAGGCCTTCCATTGCGCAGCGTGATCCTCTCCCCGTCGCGCCAGCCGTCGCGCGACGAGAAACGAAACTACTCGCCTGCCTTCGACATCGACGCCGATCCCGTCCGGAGCGAGCTCCGGCCGAAGACCAAGATCGTTTCGCAACACCTCCGCGAACTCGGTTGCGAGCTTCGCCTGTTCGGCAGCCCAAAAATCCCGGGTGTCGATCCAGTCGCAGTCGCGCGGCGACACGTACCCGATCAGCGCATAAGCTTTGCGCAGCGAGCCGAAATGCTTCACGTACGACGAGACGTGATTGAGACCGAGCGTCGTGTTGATGATGTGCGAATTGAGCTTTCCACGGCGGCGCAGCGTGAGACGAAGACGCAGCAGCATTTCATCCTCCGGAATCTCCACACGCCGTTCGGCCAGCAGTTTCTGGGCTCGAGCGAAGATGTCAGGTTCCACGATCGGCTCGATGGCCGCTGCGCCCCGGACCCAGGCCTGATCCGGATTCTTGACCAACTTCTGCCCCAAGCGTCGCGAGGTGCGATTGTAGATGGTCTTCCCGATGTAGTTTTCGTTCGCGAGGATGGTCGGGATCATGCCGTCGGTCCACGGTCGACCGTTGTGATTGGCGATGCCGGCGTCGTTCAGTTGGCGCCTGATGTCGCTGTAAGACTTTCTGCCGCTGACGAACTGATCGAAAATGATCCGGATCACTGCTGTCTCCTCGGCGGAGCCGGGCTGCAGTCGAACGCGGTCCGATTGCAGAGCCTTGAACTGGCCCTTTTCGAGGAAGGCCTTGGGATGCTCGCTCTCGTCGACCATCAGGCGCCGGAGGCCGTAACCAACAGGAGCGCCGACGCGGTACCCCAGGCTCGCGACTCGGCAGTGTCCAGCGTGAACCTTGACCGAGAGTTCTCGGCTCCACTCTGCTGCCATGCCGCGCTTCAGATTCTTGGCGATGCCGGAGACGAAGGTGCCGTCGTTCTTGAAGAGCTCCGCGCAGTATTCGACCTGCACGCCGCTCCGCTTGCACAAGAATTCGTAGTAGGCGCTCTCGTCGACGTCCTGGAAGCGGCCCCAGCGACTGACGTCGTAGACGAGGATGTGGTCGAAGTCGGCTTGCCCCGACTGCACGTCCTCAATCAGCTCAATGAGACCCGGCCGTCCCTTGATTCGGAGGCCGCTGCGGCCCTCGTCCGAATAGGTGCGGACGATCGTGAGGGTGTTCGCCTCGGCATAGGCGGCAATGGCCGCAAGCTGGTTCTTGATGGAATAGCGCTGAAGCTCTCTCGACATCCGGACGTACTGCGCTGCGCGGCGCGATCGGGTCCGCTTTGCCAGACCTGTCCCTTTGGGAACAACGAGCCAGTTACCCATGAACCTCTCCTACAACTTCAGAGGTACTGAGACTGGAAATACACCCGGTTCCCTCAAGATAGCAATGCTCGGCAGGCCAGCGAGGGTCCAGTCCGTGGAGAGCTCCGGCTAGGCATTCTGCACAGGGCGCCGCGGAACACGTGGACAAGCCCGAGCCCTGCTGTCTGAGAATCCCTGACCCGTGCTAACCGCCCGGAACGAGCAGGCGGGCGGAAGGATTCGTCCCGGCAGGAGCGATCTCGATGCTGATGACGAAGGAACGACGGCCGGCGATCCGTACGCTGCGCGGGTGGGCGATCAACGTGCTGCAGGAGGCGGGTGCCATCCGCGAATGCGAGGAGCACGGCTGGGCCAAGGATCGGGCCGATCCGCACGCACGCGAGCGGGCGATTGACTTGCCCCGCATGTATCCGCCCACCGGCGTCTCTGCAGACCAAGCGGCTGCGGAGGTGCGCGACGTCTTGGACTCAATCTGCGACACCTGTCCGGAGTGCCTGCCCGACTAGGAAACGGACGGGGCGACGAGCGCAGGATAGTCCTCGCCTTGAGCGGAAATGGAGGCTACCTCGTCGATGGCGGCCATGACGCTTGAAGTTTCGGTCTGCTGGATCATGTGCCCGGCTCGGGCGATGCGGCGCAACCTGCTGCCCTGGACCAGGCGATGAAATCGCGCGGATTGCTCGACCTCGATCAAGCGGTCCTCCTCGCCTGCGAGTATCACCGTCGGCATCGAGATTTCGCCGTAGGTCCCCGAAGCCGCAGCGGCTGCCGGGATCATCATCGCTGCCTCTTCGGCACTGGCCCGGAGCTGAGACGGCCTCACGGCCATCTCGACCGGAAAGCCGGCGAACTTCCTCGGGACAGGCTGGGGCCCGAAGAGCTTGCGCAAAAGCGCTGGCCACATCAATCGGGCGAGGATCGGTGAGATGGTATTGCTGACGACATCCCCCAGCAGGGGGATCGCCGGCACAGACGGCGCCGCCAGATCGGGGCGGGACGTGGGAAAGTAGTATCCAGAGGCGAGCACCAGCGCTTCGACCGAAGCGGGGTGCTTTATGGCCAATGCGACGGCGATCGAGGCGGCCCACGAATGACCGAGCACGATTGCTCGCGGAATCCCAAGCCGCTCCAGAGCCTTGCGGAATAGGTCCGCCTGTTCGTCCGGCCCCCATACGCCACCGCGCGGCCGTGAGCTGTGACCGAACCCGGGGCGATCGAACGCGATAACTCTGTAATTCTTGGCCGCAAGATCAACCAGGCCGCTCGACTGGAGATCCTGGATCATAGTGCCGTTGCCGTGAAGCAGCAGCAGCGCGCGGCCCTTACCGCGCTCCACGTAGTGAAGCCGGACACCGTCGACATCGATGAAGCTACCCTGAGGCGGATTTTCGTGTTCCGCCTTGCGTGCGAGCTGCCGGTTCACAAGCGCCGCCGTTGCCAGCAGCGCGGCTGTGCCTGCGGCGGCCGCAATAGCGGGCCGCAGCGGGAGAAAGGTCGCGGGGTTCTGCAAGAACGATGAAGAACTCCTGCGCGATGGAGCCATGTGCGCTGCCTTCGGAATGGTCCGCACGATGAGCTTGTCGGCGCGGGATGGAGCTGAGGATCGAAACCTCCGTGAGCTGGTTACGTTCCTCCCGCCGGCCACCAGCGCCTTGCACCGGGCACCGCTTTCATCGAACGCGCCGCGATCGCAAGACCGTAGAATCCGAGTGGCGTCCAGGAGGCGCTTGGTTCTGCGGCGCGACTGAAGACGCGGATGAGACCTTCGCGTCCCATGCAACGTAAGGCGTGTTTTTTGCCATTTGGCGATTGAAGTCCGCAGCGCCATCCGTCCACCAGACCGGTCCCCGCTCCCCCAGGGCTCGCTTAACTTCGTCCACGGCGCGATGCGCCGCGGCTTCGGCGTCTGGATCCTTGTCAGCCTTCGCATTCCGGATGGCCCGCTTGGCTGCCATCAGGCGCTTGACCAGCCGCGAGCGCATGCCCTCTTCGAGATCCGGATTGGCCGTTCTCCATAGGCGGCCGCGGACGAGGAAGTAGCGACCATCCGGCGTCACCGGATGCTTCATGCCGACTTCCGCCGTGCCCCGGAGGCCGGCTTCTTCGTGGTCGCCTCTTTGGCAGCCGGTTTCTTGCCGGCAATCGGCATCAGCATCTCCTTCTGGCCGGCTTCCGCCTTCTTCGCCTTCTTGGCCGGCTTCTTCAAATCCTTTGCCTCTACCGAGGCGCTGCCCACGCTCTTGCGCAGCGCATCCATCAGGTCGACGACGTTCTCGCCCTTCGGCCGGTCCTTCGGCACGATCGGCTTGCCGGCGCGCTTCTGGTTGATCAGATCGACAAGGGCCGTTTCGTACTGGTCCTCGAACTTCTCGGGCTCGAAGTTGCCCGACTTCTGGTCGACGATATGCCTGGCCAGGTCCAGCATGTCCTTCGTGACTTTGACGTCCTGGATCTCGTCGAAATATTCCTTGGGGTCGCGGACTTCGTACGGGTACCGCAGCAGCGTCCCCATTAGGCCCTCGTCCAAGGGCTCCAGCGCGATGATGTGCTCGCGGTTCGTCAGCACGACGCGTCCGATCGCGACCTTGTCCATCTCGCGAATGGTTTCGCGGATCACCGCGAAGGCGTCGTGGCCGACCTTACCGTCCGGACGCAGATAGTAGGGGCGGATCAGGTAGCGCGGGTCGATGTCGGTCTTGTCGACGAACTCGTCGATTTCGATGGTCCGCGTCGATTCCAGCGCCACGTTCTCGAGTTCTTCCTTGGTCACCTCGATGAACGTGTCGGTGTCGACCTTGTAGCCCTTGACGATGTCCTCGTTGGCCACCTCGTCGCCGGTGTCCGCGTCGACCTTCAGATACTTGATCCGGTGGCCCGTCGCCCTGTTCAACTGGTTGAACGAGATTTTCTCGGACTCGGACGTCGCCGGGTATAGGGCCACCGGGCAGGTGACCAGGGACAGCCGAAGAAACCCTTTCCAGTTGGCGCGGGGGGCCATGAACGCGGAACTCCAAATTTGGCTACTCGGATTCAAGACGAATGCGGCCGGCCGGTTCCGACATGCTGGGGGCCCGCCAACAGGAAAATCGATCAATGGCCTGCAGCGCCCCCGGGCACGCCCGAAAACGTCGTGAATCGCTTGTTTTATAGGTACCTCGTGGAGATTTTGACCGGTATCATGGACCTATGGACGCCATGACCCAGCCCCTTAGAGGCGAGCATACACTGGAGTCGGCGGACCTGGCCGCCATGGCTGAGGCACTGAGCCGGTCACCCGACTACCGGGTCCTGCGGCGCCTGGTTGCCCGACCGATTTACACGCCGACTGCGGGGCAAGAGGTCAGGACCGGCATCCTGCTGGACACGGAGACAACCGGCCTCGACCACGCGAAAGACGAGATCATCGAGCTCGGGATGGTCAAGTTCGACTACACGCCGGAGGGGCGGATCGTCGGCGTCAGAGACATGTTCTCCGCTTTCAACGAACCGATTGCGCCGATCTCGGCGGAAGTGACGGCACTCACCGGAATCACCAACGAAGTCGTCGCCGGACACAAATTTGACAATGCCGCCGTTACGGCCTTCGTCGAAAGCGGGGTTATTATGATCGCGCATAACAGCTCTTTCGACAGAAGGTTCGTCGAGCGCTACTGGCCCGTGTTCGAGCACAAGGCCTGGGGCTGCAGCATGAGCGAGATCGACTGGCGCTCTCACGGCTTCGCGGGCGCGCAACTCGGTTATCTGCTGAACGGCGCCGGCTACTTCCACCAGGCGCACCGCGCCGT
The DNA here is from genome assembly GCF_009176685.1 of Bradyrhizobium sp. TM102. Classification (NCBI taxonomy): domain Bacteria; kingdom Pseudomonadati; phylum Pseudomonadota; class Alphaproteobacteria; order Hyphomicrobiales; family Nitrobacteraceae; genus Bradyrhizobium; species Bradyrhizobium sp. TM102. The sequence continues at coordinate 6,627,759 of NZ_AP021855.1, forward strand.
CGACGACTGCCACGCCCTGTTGGAGATCCTGGATTTCGTACTGCCGACGACGGGCGCGCCGGCGCTCGCGCTCCTGCTGGAGACCGCCCGCAAGCCAACCCTGCGGGTCTGGGCGGAGCAGACCGCATTCGAGCTCAAGGACTCGCTCAAGCGACGCGGCTATCGATGGAACGACGGCAGCGACGGGCGGCCCAAGTCCTGGTTCATCGATGTCGAGGAGACCGCGCTCGACGGCGAGATCGCGTTCCTGCGGACGGAGATCTACATGGAGGACGTCGAACCGACCGTGCAGAGGTTGACCGCATTCACACGGTTCTCAGGCCGGATCTGAGGCGGCCTAGCGGCCGAGACGCTTCTCGACCCGCTTGCGGCTGTTGCCGATCTTCTTGACGGCCTTCTTCACGGCCGATGCCGAGCGGCCGGTCTTCTTGGCTTCGTAGCGGACTTCGTAGTCCTGTCGCTTGGCGACGCGTGCCCGGTCCTGCTTGCGTCCACGCGCGGTCTTCTTCGCTGCGGCCATCGGCTCCTCCTCTTGCGAATGTTTGATGAAGTGCAACGCCGCTAGGAATCGCGAGTTCCGGGCCGGCTCCGCTGCGACGCTTCAGTGACCGCAAGGATGGCTCGGAACGATGGGCGCCCACTCGTCAAGCAAAAGGCCGTCCCAGGAAATGACGCCTTCATCCCATTTCGACGCGTGCTCGCGGTACATCGAAGCCCACTGAGGGCTCCATTCTATAAGCTGATCGTTGAGACCATCGTGAACGCGGCAGGGCATATCTGGATCGAACGTGTCCATCGGGTTCATGCAAATGTCCGGGATCGACGTCCTTCGGCGTCTTCTTCTCCCGCTGCGGCGTCATCGTCGCCGGGCTTTCCTTCGGGGACACCGCGAGGACCAAGCTCTTCGCTTTGGACGTCGTCTTCTGAGCGTTCAGGCTCCACGCCATTTATCGGCTTCTCAGGGATCATTCCATCCGCGCCTTTTCTTTCAGGTCGCGTATCCGGATCTCGGCTTCCTCCTTCGAAGTGACGATCCCGCTGAGCCTCTTGAGCTCGGCGAGTTGTTCTTCAGTGGGCTTTTCCATCTTCGAATCCTTGAGGGCCTGCACGACGGTCTCGTCGTCGAGCACATCCAGCAGCTTGTTTATGGTTTGCTCGCAATCTCTGGGGCCGGGCTCCACATGCCGGGCCAAGATGCCTTGTGCGTCTTCCAAGGCCTTCGCAACTCGCCTTTCCGGATTCATGACCGGTACTCCACACACTACGCAGGAAAACGCGGCTATGATCGGCGCGTTCCTTTGCTTAGCCCTTTGAACGAGCTGGCCCGCAGCAGACCTTCGGAGGTGATGTCACGGTACTCGATGTCGGCGTAGAACTTGGGCTCGACCCAGGTGGCTTTCGGCTTCCTGATGGTCTTGGTCAGCTTTTGCTTCGGGCTGACCACGGTGTCGAGCGCCTTGCGGATCTGCGCTGAGGTGGTTCGGCTCCATCCCGTCCCGACCTTTCCCATGTAGACCAGATCCTTGCCTTCCTTCTTGCCCAGATAGAGCGCGGCCACGCCGGATGGGTCCTTGATGAAGCCGACAACGGGAAACTTGCCCTTCTGAACGACCTTGATCTTCTGCCAAGCCTCCACACGATCCGATCGGTAGGGCGCGTCCACCCGCTTGGAGACGATGCCTTCGTAATTCAGCTTGGTCGCTGCGGCGAACAGTGCCTGGCCGTCCCCTTCGTGGTGCTCGCTATTGAGGACGGGCTCCTTCAGGTCGTGCTCCTCGATCAGATCCTTGAGCAGCCTCTTCCGCTCGATCTGCGGCTCCTTGCGCAGATCTCTGCCGTCCAGCCAGAGCAGATCGAAAGCGAAGTAGACCAATCGATCCTGATCGCCTCTGCCGAGGTCTGCCTGCAGCTCGGAGAAGTTCGTGCGCCCATCATGGATGACGACAACCTCGCCGTCGACGATAGCCTGTCCTTCGATATCGAAGGCACCCGCAATCCTTGAGAACTTGCTGATCCAGTTGTAGCCGTTACGGGTGTAGGCCCGCCGGTCGTCACCGTCGATCCGGAGCTGGATCCGGTAGCCGTCGTATTTGACTTCGTGAATCCATTGGGATCCCGAAGGTGCCTTGATCTTCAGGGTCGCCAACTGGGGTCCGATGAACCCCGGCATGGGAGGGACCTCCGGCACTTCGGCCCGAGGCGCCTTTGTACGCTTTGCCACGCTACTCAACTCACAAAAAACCCGCCGCCGGGTTGGGGCCGACGGCGGGCAGTCTACCTACCTCAATCAACGAGTCTCGCAACTTCGAAGGCGGCGAGGAGTTCCAGGGACAGCACTTTTCGCGTGTTTGCGCAAAGCTGCGACGGGCGATCAAGTCCTCGCAGCGTCCATCGAACTCCCGGCGAGAGCCCGCGTTTACTGACATCATGTCAGACGCATTCGACTATTTCCGCGCCTACGCCGTCCGGGCTCTCTGCAGAGCGAGATCCATGCCGCGGGGCAAGATGAAGCATCTGCAACTGGTGGCCGGCCGGATCTACAATCTCCTCAAGAAGGAGGCTGCCTACGGCCCCAATGTCCAACACCTTGATGACTTTCGTGCAGCCCAGAAGCTCGAGGCCTCTCTCGATCGGCGGCCAAGTGGCCGCTCCGGCGGCCGTCCAGCTCCGGCGGCATCGCAAAGCCCCGGTCGGGAGGCTGGCTGAATGCCTCCGCTCGATGCGCGCGGGGTGGCAACTCTTCTGCGGGAGTACGCGCAGCGCACTGCCTTGCGAGGCGGCAATCCCTATCGGGCGAAAGCCTACTCTCGGGCCGCCGACAGCCTCGCGGCCCTGGCCGTTCCTTTGAACGTGCTCGTCGCCGAAGATCGCCTTACCGAGATCCCGGGCGTCGGCGATGCGATTGCCGACATCATCACCAAGGTTCAGAAGACGGGCAGTCATCCTAGCCTCGAAAAGCTACGGAAGGAGATTCCTGCGGGCGTGCTCGAGATGCTCGCTGTGCCCGGCCTTCGTCCGGAGAAGGTGCTGCGCCTATACAAGGATCTCGGCATCGGCTCGCTATCGGAGTTGGAGGCCGCTGCCAAGGATGACCGCATCAAGAAGGCAAAAGGACTCGGCGCCGCCCTGCAGGCCAAGATCCTGCAGAACCTGGCGATCGCCAAAAGCGGAGAAGGCCGCCTCCACCTGCACCGCGCTGCCGCGCTGCTCGCGCATGCGAAGGATTTCATCCGCAAGTCCCGCCCCGAACTCAAGCGGGTGACGATCGCCGGCGATTTCCGCCGCGGCTGCGAACTCATCGGCGACCTCGCGATTGTTGCCGAGGCTGCCAAGCCGGACAAGACATCGACGCCATCGGCCGACGGGCTGCAAATCCGAGTATCCGACCGCAAGCACTTCGGCGCCGCCCTTCTCTTCGCCACCGGGTCCGCCGGCCACATCGAGCAGCTCCAAGCCCGGGCCGCCGAGAAGGGCATGCGGTTTGACGCTGACGGCCTGCACAAGGGCCGCATGCTGATCGCCGGCGAGGAGGCTGAGATCTACCGCGCCCTCGGTCTGCCCTTCATCGACCCTGAGCTCCGGGAGGGGCGCGGCGAGATCGAGGCGGCTCTGAAAGGCAAGCTCCCGAAGCTCGTCACCGACCAGGACCTCCGCGGCATTCTTCACTGCCACACTGATGCCTCCGACGGCACCGAGACACTGGAGACCATGGCCAAGGCCACGCGCCAGCGGGGCTTCGAGTATTTCGGCGTGGCGGACCATTCCAAGTCCGCCCACTATGCCGGCGGTCTCTCCGTTGAGGAGATCGCGCAGCAGCACCGGGAAGCTGATCGACTGAACAAGCGCTACGGAAAGAACTTCCGGATCCTCAAGGGCATCGAGTCCGACATCCTGGCGGACGGGTCGCTCGACTACGACGACGAGGTGCTGGAGCGCTTCGACTTCGTGGTGGCCAGCATCCACGGGCGCTTCAAGCTGAATCGCAAGGCGCAGACGCAGCGCCTGCTTCGGGCTATTTCCGACCCTCACACCACCATCATCGGCCACATGACGGGGCGACAACTCCAGCGGCGGCCGGGCTACGAAATCGACGTCGAGAAGGTGCTGCGGGCCTGCGCCAAGCACGACGTTGTCGTCGAGATCAACGCTCACCCATGGCGGCTCGACCTGGACTGGCGCTGGCACCAGGCTGCGCTCGAGTTCGGCTGCATGCTGAGCATCAATCCGGACGCGCACTCGATTCCCGAGCTCGACCACATGCGCTGGGGCGTCCTGATGGCCCGCAAGGGCAGTGTCCCTGCCGAGCGGGTCCTGAACGCGATGCCGCTCTTAGAAATCACGCGCTACCTACGCCAGAAGCGGCGCTCGCTCGCCCGCGCCGCCTGATGTCGGAGGGGCACGATCTGGCGCTCGAGGGCAGGGTCGTGGCGGTCGCCGCCGATCGCGGGCACCACTTCAGCAAACCAACTCAGGAGCGCATAATCCTGGTGCAAGGCCACGGCGTCGAAGGCGACGCCCACGCCGGCCCTTTCGTCCGGCACCGCTATTTGGCGCGCCGCCGGCCCCGCCTGCCCAATCTCCGGCAAGTCCACTTGATCCCGTCCGAACTCTTCCCGTCCCTCCTAGAAGCTGGCTTCGACGTTGGCGCAGGCGACCTCGGCGAGAACGTCACCACCGCCGGATTGGACCTGGAACGGATGCCGCTCGGGACTCTAATCGAGCTCGGCCCGTCCGCGGTCGTCGAGCTGACGGGCCTCCGGACGCCCTGTGTCCTCATCGACCGCTTCCGGGCCGGCCTGAAGCGACAGGTGCTCTCGTCGGCGGAAACGGGCCCTGCGTTCAAATCTGGAGTGCTGGGCGTGGTCCGGGCCGGGGGACCGGTCGTAGCCGGCGACAGCGCGCGGGTTCGCCTTCCATCCTCCTCGTTTCGGCCTTTGCCGGCCCTGTAGAGAGCCCCTGCCATGGCCCGAAAATCGACCTTGCCTCTTCGCCTGCAGCCCATGCTGGCCACGCTGACGGATGCGCCGTTCGACGATCCCGACTGGGTCTTCGAGGACAAATTCGATGGTTTTCGCATGGTGGCCGAAATCCGGCGTGGTCGGGTCGCGCTCTACAGCCGCAACGGGAAAATCATCAGCCACTCCTATGTCGAGGTTGCGAAATCGCTAGAGGGCGTGAAGGCGGATGCCGTGATCGATGGCGAGCTCGTCGCGATCGGCAAGGACGGCGCATCGCATTTCCAATTGCTCCAGAACGCCCTGCGCCATGAGGCCAAGCTTCTGTACTGCGCGTTCGACCTCATGTTCGCGGACGGAGAGGACCTACGCACGCTGCCGCTGCTCGAGCGCAAGCAGCGGCTCAAGGCCCTCCTGCCGCGCCACAAGCTCATCGCCTTCAGCAAGCACCGCAAAGGCAGTGGCACAAAGTTCTTCGCAGAAGCCGAGCGGAGACATCTCGAAGGTATCATGGCCAAGCGCGCCGACAGCCCGTATGCGTCCGGACGCCGGACAGCCGATTGGCTGAAGGTGAAGACCGCGCAGCGGCAGGAGGTCGTCATCGCCGGGTTCACGGCGCCGAGGCGGACCCGGCCCTTCTTCGGTGCCCTTGTGCTGGCGGTACGCGAAGGCGAAGCCTGGCGGTACATTGGCCACGTCGGCACCGGCTTCAGCCACCAGGTTCTCGGAGAGCTTCACGGCAAGCTCCTGAAGCTCAAGACGCCCAAGTCGCCCTTTCCCGCCAGGGTAAAGGATGAGCAGGTCACGACCTGGGTCCGTCCTTCACTGGTCGCAGAGGTGAAGTTCGCGGAGTGGACCAGCAAGGGAGAGCTGCGCCAGCCAGTCTATCTTGGCCTGCGGTCAGACAAAAAGGCTGAGGACGTCGTTCGCGAGAAGAGTTGGTCGCGAAGATAGCGCCGCCGTGAAGAGATGTCCGACTCGGTCAACCGCCGGCGCGCTCAGATGCAGAAGGCCACGGCGGCAGGGGCGGCAACCCGAGAGCCTTGCGAATGGGTCCGAACGACCTCCGGTGAGCTGCGCATGCACCAAGCCTGGCGAGAGCTTCGTAATGAGCCGGCACCGGGTAGCCTTTGTGATCCGCGAAGCCGTAGCCGGGGTGGCGGGCGTCGAGCGTCCGCATGACCCTGTCGCGCTCGACTTTCGCCAAGATCGACGCAGCAGCGATGCTCGCGGACTTGGCGTCGCCCTTGATGATGGCCTGCTGAGGAATGTCGACTTCCTTCAACCGCTTTGCATCGATCAGCAAGTGCTGCGGCGTCGATCCTAGTCCCCTGACCGCGCGCTGCATGGCCTGGATGCCCGCCCAGTAGATATTGATCGTGTCGATCTCCTCTACCTCCACGAACGCCACACACCAACTCTCCGCCTTTGCCTTGATCTCCTTCGCCAGCTCCTCGCGAGCCGCGGCGTCGAGTTTCTTCGAGTCGTCGATTCCAACAATCCGCGTGCCAGGCTTCAGGATCACCGCGCCCGCGGACACTGGCCCCGCAAGAGGGCTCATTCCGGCCTCGTCCACACCTGCAACAACAAGACGGCCGCTTTCCCAAAGAGAGGTCTCGAAGCGGAGCATCTTGCGGAGGCGCTGTCCTTCGGACCTGTTTTCGAAGCGCCTCTTATCGATCGAAGCTAGGATGGCGCGAGCTCCCGCGCGGGTGTCGGCCCGCAAGATTTGCTCGACATTGGCCTCAAGCGGTCTTTTCTCGACGACATAGCGCTGGCGCAGCACGTCGAGCGAATATTGGGACATAGCGGCCTTCGCACAGACTAATTGGGAAAGCGTGTCCGTAAACTTTGTGGCGATTGTCTGAAGCTCGGCCTTGCAGCCATCGTCGGCCTGCGCAGCGGACCGTCGAAAGGAACCGCCGGCTTCAGATAGGGCAAGTATCTTGCGCGGCCACTGATCTGATCTACGAACCGCCGATCTCACGAACGGAACCAACCGCTGTCTCCGTTCCTTTAGAAAGGAGTGGAGCCTCGATCCCTGGGTGCTTCCGAGGGAACAGGCCCATGCTCCGAGAGACTCGCAACGAAGAACAGGTTCTGGACCGCACCGCCGAGGTCGCAGCAGCCATTGCGGAAGAAGGTCTTCGCTATGTCAGCGACTCCGCGCCCGGCTACACCCGCAAGCGGACGGGGACTACCTTCAGCTACTACGACAAGGACGGCAAGCGCATCACCGATGCCGCCGTCATCCGGCGCATCAAGTCCATCGGTATCCCGCCGGCCTATGAATCCGTTTGGATCTGCCCCTCGGCGAACGGCCACATCCAGGCGACCGGGCTCGATGCGCGGGGCCGCAAGCAGTACCGCTACCACGCGAAATGGCGCGAGCTGCGCGACCAGAACAAGTACGAACACATCGTCCAGTTCGCAGCCGCGTTGCCCGCGCTGCGCGACCGTGTCGCGGCCGACATGAAGCTGGAAGGACTACCTCGCGAGAAGGTTCTTGCCACGATCGTCAGCCTTCTGGAGAAGACTTTGATCCGGGTCGGCAACGCCGAGTATGCCGAGAAAAACAAATCCTACGGGCTCACCACCATGCGACGGAAGCACGTTGCGGTGGGTCGCGGCGTCCTTCGGTTCGACTTCACGGGCAAGTCGGGCAAACAGTGGAAACTTCGGGTCGAGGACAAGCGGATTGCCGCCATCGTGAAGCGCTGCGCGGAAATCCCCGGACATGAGCTCTTCAAGTACCTGGACGACGACGGGCAGCCGCGTACGGTCGATTCCGGCGACGTCAATGCTTACATCAAGGAGATCACGGGCGAGGACTTCAGCGCCAAGGATTTCCGCACTTGGGCGGGGACGGTTCTGGCGGCGTTGGCGCTGACCGAGTTCAAGAAGTACGACAGCCAGGCCGAGGCGAAGCGCAACGTCGTCGCCGCGATCGAAAGCGTCTCCAAGCAGCTCGGGAATACGCCGGCCATTTGCCGCAAGTGCTACGTGCACCCGGAAGTCCTGAACGCCTACATGTCCGGTGATCTTGTCAAGATGATCGAAGCCAAGATCGCTCGGAAGTTCAAGCGACAGTATGCCAAGCTCACGTCGGATGAAGTCATGGTGTTCGCGTTTCTCCGCAAACGCCTCGATTCTTTGAAGGCCCCCGACTAGTGCCTCCTGCGACGCTTACCACGCTGGCGGCGCCGCGAAGGACGGCCTACCCTATCTTCATGCCTGGACTCGCCAAGCGCACCGGCCGGCCTCGGTCAAATAACTGTTGTTAGTCACTTAGACGCGCTTTCCACCGGCCTGAGAAGATTCTTGACGACGTACTTGCCGATCTCATACCCCATCTCACGACCGACCCTTGTCGAGAACCGATAGTGAAAGCCTGCCCAAACCCGGGCTTCGGACACCGCGTTGATGAATGATTTAAGGTCTGTCCAGCGGCGCTCAGCCCCCGGCGCAGTGGTGCTCGTCATGCTGATCTCAGAGAACGTGGTCGTACCCAATGCGGCTTCGAGAACCGCACACATAGCAGACGCCTGCACACAGTGAGCGCATGGGTATTCTGGGTGCATCGGAGTATCCGCGATCGGACGCCACAATGGGTCCCTCTCTGTTTCGGCGTTGTCATCCCTGTCGCCATTGCGGATCGCCGTAATCGGCCGCCAGAAATTGTAGTGGTACTTGGCGTCGAACACTGCAATCAGGCTGTCTGCCCGAGCGACGGCGATCAAGGCAAAGATGCGGGAATTATCGGTTTGGTCTAGCTTCTTGGCGGCTATCAGAGCGCGTGCGAGCGGATAGAACACGTCGCCGCCGATCGAGATCCAGAACTTGGCCGCTTCGGTCTGATCCGCGGTGCGGGACTTGCTGTCGAAGCGGCCGACTTTGGAAATCTCGTTGAAGTCGTGCGCCCATTCCGAGCTGGAGAGCGCAACGGGCGGCTCCGGTCGGAATTGGTCAGCCTTATTCATCGCGAAGGGTCGAACGCCCGGCCACTGTGCGACGACCAGGCTGGGCGTCGGAACGTAGACGCCCGGAGTGGTGATGGGCCGATGGCCGTCGGGCGCGGCGGACCCGTCGTCCTTTCTGTTCGTCAGGATTTTCGCGGCCACCGTTTCGCCAACTCTAATGCCTTCTTCCTTCGCTGGGCCGTCGGGGACGCGCTGAAGGTCGTTGCTGAGCGCTTGTTTGAGCTCGGGCGCGTTTGCCTCCGGGCTGCTCGCGAGTAGTACGGTTGCGGCAGCAACGCCTGCCGCTACTTCTTTGGAGACTTCGCGGCTGATGTGAAGCTTGGTGAGGAACGGTGCGTATCTCGGCTCCACTGAGTTGGTTGCATCGAACATCGCGAGGTGCATCATCGCCAGCACGCGCTCTGCCGCCGGCGGTCCCAGCTTTTGGGCCAGCAGCAAAGTGACGGCTCGCTCATTCCAGTCTGAAATGACATCCGCAAAGGCAGAAGTGACAGGGAGCGACAACATCAGTCCGGCGAGAATGCTGCGGCGCAGGGGTGCTCGGTTCATGTAGGCCTCCGTTTGCTGCGACCGACCAGGCGTGAGAGCCGGGCGCGCCGAGGCAAACATCGCTACCGGTTCCGCTCAAGTCTGTTTTTCGAACTAGCGAAGCAAAGCCTTCGGTGGTTCAATCGCGATCATGCAAGACGGCTATGACCAATTTTGCCCCATCGCTAAAACGGCTGAGGTACTGGCGACGCGTTGGACGCCGCTGATCCTGCGCGAATTGATGGCTGACAACCGAACATTCAACGATGTTCATCGTGGCGTGCCGCTTATCTCGAGAGCGGTCCTTGTGACACGACTTCGCGAATTGGAAGATCAAGGAATCATCGAAAGGCGCGCGCGGTCCAACGGGACTGGACACGAATATTGGCTTACCCCCGCTGGCGAGGCACTCCGGCCGATCGTCAGCGAGATGGGACATTGGGGTCTGGTACACGCGCGGGATGCGATCAAGCCGACGGACCTTGATCCCTTCTTCCTTGTATGGGGTTTCCGAAAGAGGGCGGTTCGGGACGCCATTGATAAGAAAGTCGTCGCTCGCTTCGAATTCGCCGGCGTGCCGGCCAACCGAACGAAGTACAGCATTCTGTGGCTGGTCCTCGATCCGCAGGGCGTAGACGTCTGCGCCAAGGATCCCGGCTTCGCAGTCGACGTTACTTTCCGCGGCAAAATCGCCGATTTCGTTGCGGTGTACTTGGGATATCTGCCGTGGCGGCAGGTCGAAGGCAAAGAGATCATCGTGGAAGGGACAGATCGTCGCCTGATCAAGGAGGTGCCGACGTGGATCCGGCTCGATAAAATCGTCGGGCGCGACTTTCCTGTCGTGAAGGGAGTTGTCCGCGAGCGCACCACCGGAGCGATTTAATCGGCCGCCCCATCGGCGGCGTCTTCCGCGGTGTGTCGCAGGCCGCCACGGGGTCGGATCGGCCGGGGTGTCGAAGGCGACGCCCAGCCGGCCCCTCGTCACCATCGCTATATCACCGTCCGCGGGCCAGCTTCCCAACCTGCAGCAGGTTCACCTCATCGCGTCCGGGCTCTTTTAGACCCCTACAGAGCCGAGTTCGCAGTCGCAGCGGAAGACTTGGGCGACATCATCACCACCACTGGACATCTGTGCCCCTAGGGATGTTCATTGATCCCATGCCACGGCGGCCATTGAGCGCCCGTGCGCCCTCCTTGTGTCCTGATCGCTGCCGGACCGGCTGAAACGGCAGGTGCTCTCGTCGGCGGAAACGGGCCCTCCGTTCGAATCCGGTGTGCTGGACATGGTACGGGCCGGGGGCGTTCGCAGCTGGTGATGCCGCGCGGGTTCGCCTTCCGTCCTCCTCGTTGGACCTCTGCCGGCTTTGTAGGAGCCGGTGCACAACTCGGCTCGCCGATCGCCGAATCGAAGCTCGTCCGGTAGGTCGGACTGGCATGGCCGCAAACAAGGTAACGGCGGTACGCTTGGGGCTGGGGAAGTAACCGGCAGTCCGGCACTATCCAAGCCGCCGCGCGTACCGGCGGCTTTTTCTTGGCCTGATCCTACTTAGGAAGCGTTGGCCCTAGCCCTTTCGCGCGCCTCGCGGCGCCGTTCCCGACGTTCGCGGCGGCGCTTGGCCCGGTCGGCCGGCTGCCGCAGCGGAGGAACCAGTGTCGGCGAAGCGACGACCGTCTGCTCAACCGAAGGCACCGGAATGGGCTCCGGCGCAGCAGGGCGAGCTTCCATGAACTCGAGCACAGCCCGTCCCTTTACAGTGATCTTCCAGCCGCCGCTGATGCGTTCGACCAGCCCTTGTGACCAGATGTCGAGATCCGGAACCCGTGCCGCGAGCCGCCTGGTCCGGTCCGCCCAATCGCGGCCACTGGTCGCCAGAATTGCCATGTCCCGCTTGAGGTCCTCCATGACGGCAAACCCGTCCGGATATGCCGCCAAAATCTTCAAAACGGTGACCTGGAAGTTCACGCCCGCGTCCCGGTTTTCAGTTAGCGCCACATGGTGGGCGCGTGCGAAAGGGCCTTGCGGCCGACCTGTCTGAGGTCCTCGGGACAGAGCTCGCCGCCATTGGCGGCCTCCAGGATCTTCGAAGCCACATGCGTCCGCGCGCCGATCTCGCGCTGCGGAAGACCCTCGCACACTTCGTCGAAAACCGCGCGCAAAAGCGCCGTGGTTGCCATGTCGAACATGAAATGCCCCCAACAAGGGAAAGTAGCATCTTAGCCGAGTTTTCCCGATCTTACGATTGAGGCATGCTAAGTTTGCGGATTTGTGCTCGGGGATTAGGGAGCGACGCTGACGTGCCGAAATGCGAGCTTCGAGGTAGCGCCGAGTTATAAACCTAACGCGATCTCGGCCCACTTCAACATGCGATCGCTGTTGAGGAATGCCAGCACCGCTGGCTCCAGTGAGCCGGGTACGCCCCGTCCAACCAAGGCCGTTGCAGCCACCATGTCGCAGCGCTGATTGAAAGCGAACGAAAGCGCTGCGTTACCATTTCCCTCGACCCGATACGCGCGGCTGCGGCCTTGCATGGGCCCAACGACAATCTCCCGACCGGCACCGATCGGCGTTGTCTTACCAATCAGCGCCAAGTCGCCCATTTGCTCGAGGTCAGTATCGTCGGCGACGCCGGTGGTGCAATTGCAAAAGCCGAGCTTGGCGCGAACGTAAAGCTGGACCTCACCGCCGCAATCGTTGGCATTGCAGCGAAACGCCTTGCCTTTCCCCCAAGGATCTACCCCGAAGGGCCACTCGGTTTCCGTCCACACCGGGCGGATCTGCCCGGTTGCCGCTGTTGCACGTGTCAGGTCGCCGGATCGCAGCATCCAGACCGCAGCGACCGCACAGAACAGTGCCGCGGCTGCGCCGATCGCGGTGAATTTGCTGGTCAGACGCATAGCACCTGCCGCCGAACTCTCTCTAATTCTGAGCCATGAACTTTCGTGCGGCCGCCAGATCTTCCCGCGAGGAGTCGCCATCCCGTGCCATGTCGACCACCTTCGCATAGTACTGGCGTGCCTTCACGGCATCCCCTGCTTTCTCGGCGGCGTGAGCCGCGCCGATCATCGCGCCGAACCGGTTGGGCTCCTTGCGCATCGTGCTTTCGAACGCGACCAATGCCTCCGTCGCCATGCCGCGTTCGAGCAGCATGGTCCCATAAAGCTCGCGTGCCGGAGCAAGCGGTCCAGGCGTGACGATGGATTTCTCGGTCTTGTCTTCGGCATCGGCCGCAAGGCGCATCGCTTCCAACGCGTCCGCCGGTTTCCCCCAGGCGTTGAGCTGCCAGGCTGTGGCGACCTGCCGCTGGATCTCGACGATTTCGGCCCAATAGGCGTCCTTGTCCTGCTGCAGCTTGTCCCGCAACTCCGCCAGCTTGGCGATGTCCGCCGTCGCTGCGTCGGCATTGCCGGAGCGCGCGGCGCCGAGGGCGCGGGCGAAGTAGGTGATCGCATCGACATAGGCAAACCGGCTCGGCTCGACCTTCAGTGCGGCAGCCCTCGGCCAATCACCTCGCTCGACCATGTAGCGCGCTTGGCTCGCCGCTATCGCGTAGGGGCCGGCGCGAACGGCCGGCGCATAGCCCGTGGTCGCAAGCATGTCCGCGATGACGTCGCGGGCTCGGCTGTCCTGTGCAAGCTGGAGCAGGGCGTAGACCATGTAGTCGTCGGCGTGGAGCTGCTCGCTAGGGTCCTTGCCCTCCTTGGCAGCCTTGGCGGAACGGCTATTGGCATCGATGGATTCGTTCCAGTAGCCGACGCGCGTGAAGATGTGTGACGGCATGTGCAAGGCGTGCGGCGCCGCCGGCGCGATCTCGGAATAGCGCTTGGCAGCGTCGAGGCCTTGCTCCGCTATCGCCGGATAGTCATAGAGGTGGATCAGGTAATGCGCGACGCCGGGGTGCCGCGGCTGCCGCTTGAAGATCGGCTCCAGGATGGCCGCGCCCTTGAGCTGGTTAGCATACGTCTTATCGTTTGGTGAGGCCGTGACATTCAGGGTGATGGCGTAGGCGATCTGCGCCTCGTCATCATTGGGATAGCGCTCCGCGACGGCCTCGGTTGCCTTGAGATAGGCCTGTGCCCGCTGGCCAAACGTCGTCTTCTCGTCCCCCGAGTAGAAGGCCAGCAGTGCGTCGACATAGTCTCGTTCGCGGTCGCTCTTGGCGCCGAGTGCCTTGGCTTTTTGCAGCGCGGCGAGGCCCTCGGCGAGATTTTCCTTCGGTGCGGGAAAATGAGGATTGTAGAGCAGGCTCAGTGCAATGCCCCAAAAGGCGATCGCGCATTCCGGATCGGCTTGCAACGTCTCCTTGAAAATCTCCTTCGCAGGCCGGTACCAGAACGAGTGCTGGTAGCGCATGCCGCGATCAAAGCGGCGTTGCGCGACCTCGTTGCAAGTGGTCTGGAAGTGCACCTTGCCAAACTGCTCGTCGGTCGCATCCTGTGCGCGGGCGCAGGCCGTGGCGCAGATCGAAGCAAGAGTGGCGAGGAGAAGAGAGACGCTTTTTAAAGCGAGCGCGCGCATGGGCCCCTCCGCTTTCGGTTAGAAGCAAATGGATTCAGAAGGCGCCAAAGAAAGGCCTTAGCGCCGAAATTTATCGTGCTGAAAATTCGCTTTGGAAAGGATTTGCCCATTTGCGGCAGGTGTCAATAGGAGGGAATGATGTGGTTAGGGAAGAACGCCTGTCAGAATTCATCCTTCTGCAAGCGGAATATCCGGAGGGGAAGCGGTCGCATGCAATGCCGCTAAAATGCAAAACCGATGGCGCGATGTAAGAAGGTTGTAGTGAGGGCTTTTGTCCTCAGGCGAAGGAGGAAAGTCGAGCTCAGCATGGCAGCAATTGAGGCGACACCGGACGTGCGGAGAACGCGGTCAGATCGACGCGAATGACCCGGAGCGGACGTCGACCGTGGGCGAGCCTCATATGCAGCCCATCGAACGACTCTCCACGTTGCCGCAGTCACTCGGGCAGTTCATGAAGCTGGCGGTATCGGCGAGATGCGAGCTGGAAATTCCATTTCTGTCGCTAAGTGCGACAGCTTGTCCGGGTTTTTGACGATGTAGATCGCGGTGATACCGTCCTCGCGGATGTCGAGCGCAGTCGTCTGCAGAACGCCGCGTCCATCGAGGCTAACGTAGCCTGGCAGGCCGTCGATGGTGACGACACGAAGCAGCTTCGGCGGTACGACGTATTTGCGTCGCTGCCTAGCAAATAGGCGCAGGGCCCGCTCGACCCCCCGAATGACATTGCGGAAAGCAAGGACTTTGCCGCCGCCATCGGTATGGATCTCGACATTCCTTGCCAGCAGCGCCGAAAGCGCCGCCACGTCCCCGTCGCGTGCTGCGGCGAAGAAAGCACGGGTGATCCGATCCGCATCCGCGGGTTCGACATCAAAGCGGGGACGTGCGGTCTGCACGTGCTTGCGGGCGCGCGCCGCGAGCTGACGAACAGCTGCCGGCTGGCGGCCGAGCGTGATGGCCACTTCGGTCAGCGGCACGTCAAAGACGTCGTGGAGAAGGAAAGCGGCCCGCTCAAGAGGCGACAGGCGCTCAAGGGCCAGCATCAACGTGACCGTGACGTCGTCGGCGACCGTCTCGTTCGGCTCCACGGAACCGACGAGAGGATCTGGCAGCCAGGGTCCGACGTAGGTTTCCCGGCGCGCCCGCGCGGAGCGGCGTCGGTCGAGGCACAGGCGTGTGACAATGCGGGTCAGATAGCCGGGAGGCGAATCGACGCCACCCTCCACCCCGACCCACCGTAGCCATGCGTCCTGAACGACGTCCTCCGCCTCGGTGAGCGAGCCCATCATCCGATAGGCCAAGCGTGTCAGGCGCCTGCGCTCCGCTTCGAACTCGGTGGTCCGCTGATCGTCCATCGCCTCCATCCGCCCAATTTCCTCGCAGATCATATCCGCTGTCACCGTCGCTCGCGCATCCCGAACCCGAGAATAAGACGATCGGACCTGCGTGGATGTGACATCGGCCGCTTTGAATGGAACCGCCGAGTGTCATGTCACACCCTGACCGCTTGGCCCGTCATCGCTCCGAGCGTCGAATCTCCGGCGTTCCGAACAACGAGGCACGTCATGAGCGAGAACAAGCGGCTGGTCTGGAACGAAGTGGCACCCCACGGTGCAAAGGCGCTCTTCAGCATCCACCACTACATCACCACGGGTACCGACCTGCCCCACGAACTGATCCACCTCGTCTTCCTGCGGGTTTCGCAGATCAACGGCTGCGCGCACTGCATTGACCTGCACACCCGGGACCTCTTGGCCACGATGTCATTTGAAAAAGTCGCCCTCGTTCCAGTCTGGGCCGAGGTGCCCCACCTGTTTCCCGACAAGTACCGGGCTGCCCTCGCGTGGGCGGAGGAAGTTACGCTCGTCAGCGAGACGCACGCCTCCGACGAGGCCTATGCGGCCGCAAGCGCGGCTTTCGCCCCAAAGGATCTCGTGGACCTCACGATCACGATTGCGGCCATGAACGCGTTCAACCGGTTGGGGGCGCCCTTTCGGCTCCCGGTCAAGGCCAAGGCCTGATCCGCTTCTTCGCATCGATTCGGAATGGCCCAAGGGCCGTTCCGAAGCGGAGCCGCGGGTGCCGGCCTATGAACCGGAGCGGAAGTTGCGCCCGCGGGGCGGCCGATGAAACGACTAAGGCATTCCTTGGGGGACGTCGGCAATCCTAGCTGTCCAAATTGCCGTGTAACAATGAAATGGTTTCGGTCCGAACTCGTCCGGGACAATCCCACGACGATGATCGCGCACCTCTTCGTCTGCCCAAATTGCAAGGGCGCGCAAGGACAGGACACGGATTTCGAGCCGGTTGTCGTGCCGCCAAACAGGCTGGCCGGACCGCGATTTCAGGTCATCAAGGGGGGCAAGCAGACCACCTGAAAGCGGTTCCATCATGGCTTCCAGACCGGGAAAAGTGGAATTTCTGCCGCGTCCGCCTCGTTAGCAATAGCCACTTTACAACTGCTTGAGGAGAACTCCATGAAGAAGCTGGTCGTGTGCGGCGCGCTCGCCGCTTTCGCTCTCGGCACCCAGGCCGCCAGTGCCGCCGAGTTCTACATCGTCCGCGATGCGACGACCAAGAAATGCACCGTCGTCGACACCAAGCCGACGACCACCACCACGACAGTGGTGGGCAACGGCGTCTACAAGACCAAGACGGAGGCCGAGTCCGCCGTAAAGACCACCAAGGTTTGCACCGAGCACTGATCGCAGGCCGATTTAACGAGCGGCTCGTCCGGTACGCCGGGCGGGCCGCTTTGTTTCGGCCGAACGATTCCTTCGGAGGCGCTACCTGCCAGCGACCAGCTCGCGATATCGTTCTTCGTATTCCTTCGCCATTCGGCTCGCGACGAAGCGCTCCTCGAAGCGGGCGCGGACCCTTCGTCGGTCCAAGCGGATGACCTTCTCGACTGCTTCGATCGCCTCCTGCTCGCCGTCCACGATGAATCCGGTGACGCCGTCCTCCACGACCTCCGGCACCGATCCGGAGCGATAGGCGATCACCGGCGTCCCGCATGCCATCGCCTCGATCATCACCAGGCCGAAGGGCTCGGGCCAATCGATCGGAAACAGCAAGGCGGAGGCGCCGGCGAGGAACGGCTGCTTCCGCAGTTCGTCCACCTCGCCGATGAGTTGGACCGTCTCTCCATCGATCTCGGGTTCGAGCTTCTTCTTGAAGTAGGCCGTTTCGGCCCGGGGTATCTTGGCGGCGATCCGGAGCGGCATCTGAACCGCCCGCGCGATGCGTATCGCTGCTTCAGGCCCCTTCTCCGCCGTCAGCCGCCCGAGGAAGGCCAGGTACGATCCGGCTTCGTAGGAGGGACGAAACAGATCCTTGGGCAGCCCGTGCGGAATCGTCGCGATCCAATTCGCGTCCGGGAGCGGACGCCGCTGGTTGTCCGAGATCGAGACAAAAGGAGCCTTCGGGAAAGTGCCGATCACATCGGGCAGCCCCGGAAGGTCGAGCCGCCCGTGCATGGTCGTCAGAAACGGAACTCCAGTGCGGCCCAGGACCGGCAGAGGCAACCAATCCACATGAGAATGAATCACGTCGAAATCGCGCGCGCGCTCGCCGATGGCCTCGATCAAGAGCGCGCAGGCGGCGTTCGGATCGACGCCTTTCCGCCCCAGGCGTAGCGCGCGCGGCCACACGGCATGGAGCTTGGCTTTCGTGCTCGAGTCGCCGCTCGCAAACAGCGTCACGTCGTGCCCGCGATCGACGAGCTCGTCTACCAGCCAGGCGATCACCCGCTCGGTGCCTCCGTACAGCTTCGGAGGGACGCTCTCGGCCAACGGGGCAAGCTGGGCGATCCGCATCGAGCTAGGCTCCGAACACGATGCGCAAGCCGATCACGATGATCGCGGAGATCAGAAACGAAATCGCGAGCAGCGTCCAACCGGGCCTTGTGCTTCCGATGGCTGCGCGTGCCAATAGCATTTTCATGCACGTCAACATTCGTCTCTGGGAAGCCGGTGCAGGTAGGCGATCCCGAAGCTGGCGAGCTCTCCGGTATCACCCTGGCGCTCTTCCCATCTCCTGTGCAGATGGCGCTCCAGCAAACAGCGTCGGCTGTCGCGAGCGCCGACGTCGGGGCGCCGAGCGCGGTACACGTTCCAGGGGGTCTCCGAGGCGTTCTTCAAGACGACATCGTCAACCATTTCTGCGCTCCCGGCGACCGATCCGATCGCTGGCAACTCGACACAGTCGGCAAAGTTTCCAGTTTTTCCCGAGCGCGTGCCTCAACGCACAAGCGGGCGTTCAGCAAGCTTTTGCGCGGGCCCGCTCGCGTGCCGCACGACGGCGCTGCAGGCGCTGGCTTCGGCCGGAGCGCCTGGCGGCAAGAGGTGTGGACGCCGCTGGACTTGAAGCCGGCGGCTCCACGGCGGGCGCAGCGCTCTCCGTCGTTGTCTCGGCAGGCTTGGCTTCCATGAACCCCAGCACGGCACGGCCCTTCTCCGTGATCCGCCATCCGCCATTCAGACGCTCGACCAATCCTTGCGAGAAGATGTCGAGCTCCGGCACGCGAGCGGCAAGGCGCTTGGTCCGCTCGGCCCAGTCGCGCCCGCTCGTCGCCAGGATCGCCATGTCGCGCTTGAGATCGACCATGACGGCGAACCCGTCGGGATAGCTCACCAGGATCTTGAGCACGGTGACCTGGAAGTTCACCCCAGCCTTCCTCGACCTATCGCCACATGGTCGGAGCGTCGTGGAGGGCCGCGCGTCCGACCTGCTTCAGCTTCTCCGGCGAGCTGTCGCCGTTCGTCGCCGCTTCCAGAATCCTCGAAGCAACATGGGTGCGCGCCGCGGTTTCGTGGCGCGAGACGTCTTCGCAGACCTCGTCGGATACGGCGCGCAAGAGCGCGGTCGTGGCCGGATCGAACATGGAAACCCCCAACGCAGGAAGAGTTAGCTTACCGCGGAATAGCTTTGCGACGAATTCAACAAAGTTAACCGCCCCGCCCCAAGCATGAACGGCCCCCACGTGCGAGCAGCCCACCCGGCTGCAAAGCTGCTCCTTCGGTCCCCTTCTTTGACCCTCTCCCAGGCTTTCCGCTCACCACGATCCGCCGGCAGTCGCATCGGCGCGCTCGAAGGCGAGACGGCGGTCGGGTGTCCGCTTCCGCAGCATTGCCGACCGCTTCGGATGCGTGAGGACCGCCGCAACGTGGGCCGGCTCTTCCTTCCGGGCCTCGCCGGATGGTGCGGCAGGCATGGCGGCCATGGCTTCTCGCACTTCCCGCGGCAGCTCTTCCGGGATCGGATCGGCCTGCGCGATCATCGGTACCTCGGCGCGCTGGCTGGTGTCGAAGACGATTTTCTCCGGAAGGCTCCTCGCCGATTTTATCCGGATGATGGTCCTGTCGGGGTCGGCCACGGCGGCGGCTTCTACCGGAGCGGGCAGGTACCGATCCGCAGCGAAGAGCAACGCCAGCAGGAACCCGCCGACGAAGACGAAATAACGAATGATCGGCATGGATGGCCGCTCGGAAATGGGAAATCAAGGTATCGGCGGATGGGAGGCGGGCCGCTGCGATCAGCGACCCGCTAGAATGCTCAGTCGATCTCCTGGACGACCGTCCGGGTCGACGGATCGACCAGCATCACGCGCTCGCCCGAGTAGACATAGCGGTACTTCCTGAGCGAAGGACCCCAATCGGCGGGCACCGCCTCGAGCTCGACCTCGCGCGGGACGGGCTGGCCGACCACGATCTTCTGCTGCACCGGACGAACCTTGTGCTCGGTGACGTAGGTGCGGATCTTGGTGCGGTATTCCGGCTCGATCTGCACGGCGGCCGAGTGACCGGTGCCGGTGGTGGTGACGACCGTCGACTGCGCCATCGCGCCCGTCGAGATCAGCGCGGCCAGGGCCGTCGTCACTAGAAGATTGTTCATGTTGTTCTCCTCGCCGCCAGATGCGGCATGCGAGAACCCGCAGATGATGGCAAGGTTCCGGAAAGAGGCAGGAGAATTGCCATATTTTCCCGAACGTCGGAGGCGAGAGCGCGGGAAGTCGGCTCGGATCAAGGATTGGCTCGAGCCCCGAGAGCGTGGTCCGCCAGGCACTCGGTAAGGTCATCCCTTCTGCAGCACGGTCGAGAGCGCCGAGGCGTCATTCAATATCGAGAAGACCTCGCGCGAAGACAGATGCGCGGCGGCTTCCTCGAACGTCTCGCTGGCATCCACCTTGGCACGTCCGACCGCCAGGTTGGCGTCTACGGTATCGGGCCTGGCAGCGCGCGGTGGCGGCAACTGGGCGACATGAAAGGCCAGCAGCTCGGGGGCTTCGCGAAGCTCCGTGAGAGCGGGTTTGATGCCGACCTCCGCCGCCGCACTCAATTCGTTGGCCCGGCGCAGGATTGAAGGCGGCTCCCGGTCTTCAGGGGTGGCGAACAGTTTGCCGGACGACGGCCTGGCCGTCAGCGCCCCGATAGGAACAGCGAACAGCAGCCCGACGATCACCGGCGACATCCAGAGCAAAAGTGGCAACGAAACGGCGTAGGCGCTTGCGGCCATCGCAACGCCGCACAAGGTCGGGATGCCGTACTTCCGATAGAGCTCGCGGCGCTCCACAGTGCCGTCGTCTCGTCTTTGCGTCTGCCATCCGGCATCGCGGCCGGCCAGAATCTCGACGACCGCGATCGACTGAAAGATCATCATTACGGGCGCCATCAATGCAGAGATGACGATCTCCGCGAGAACTCCGGCCGAGGTCCGCAACGCGCCGCCGAATTGGCGCCTCACCGGGCTCCGCGTCCAAACGACGACCAGACTGAGCAGCTTCGGCAACAACAACAGTCCCATCGTGGCGACGAACACCCAAATAGCGAGCACGGGATCCTGGGCCGGCCAGGTCGGAAAGAGGGAGAAGCCCTTGGGAAAATACTCCGGGCGCACGAAGCGGGCCTGGAGCGAGATCAGCATCCCCAGCAGCAGGAATAGCAGCCACAGCGGCGCCGTTAGATAGGCCCCGATCCCCACCATGAAATGCAGGCGCGATACCCAATGGAGACCGCGAGCGGGCACCACGGCGAGATGCTGAAGATTGCCCTGACACCAGCGCCGGTCGCGCGCGGCGAAATCGAGCAGCGAAGGCGGCACCTCCTCAAAGCTTCCGCCGAGCGTCGGCAGCATGTAGATACCCCACCCCGCCCGCCGCATCAGCGCGGCCTCGACGAAATCGTGGCTGAGGATGTGCCCGCCGAACGGCTTGGGTCCCCGAAGCTGCGGCAGCGCCGCCGCTTCCGCGAACGCCTTCACGCGGATGATCGCGTTGTGGCCCCAATAGTTGCCTTCCGAGCCGTGCCACCAGGCCACGCCGGCGGCGATCATCGGCCCGTACAGCCGGCCCGCGAATTGCTGGACGCGGCTAAAAAAACTTCGCGCGTTGACCACCATCGGGAGCGTTTGGACGAGCCCCGCGGTCGGATTGGCCTCGATGGCATGGACCAACCGGACGATGGTCTGTCCGCTCATGAGACTGTCGGCGTCGAGCACGATCATGAAGTCGTAGACGGCGCCGAACCGCGTGATCCACTCGGAGATGTTGCCGGCTTTCCGCGCCGTGTTGTCGGCGCGGTGGCGATAGTACAGTCGCGGCGTCCCCACCGCCTGCCGTAGCGCGAGCAACGCTTTCTCCTCGGCGACCCAGATGTCCGGGTCGGTGCTGTCGCTCAGAACGTACCAGTCGAACAGCTCCCCGTGCGAGGTCGCCTCCAAGGATTCGATCATCGCGCGAAGCCGCGCCGTCAATCGGTGCGGGTCCTCGTTGTAGGTGGGAAGCAGCATGGCGGTGCGGCTCACGATCGCAGGCAGCTCCGCAACTACCGCGGTCGGATGGGTCAGCAGCACGAAGAACCCGGCGAGTGCGGAGGCAAACGAGAAAGCCACCCACGCGAGCAAAACGAGGAACAGCACCAGCACCATGGCTTCCAGTACGGTGACGCCGCCGACCTCCAGCACGCGATACATCTCGTAGCCGCCCGCGCCCGTGAGCGCCGCCGTCGCGAGCAGAATGAGGCCGCGGCGCCAAGCCATCGCGGAGCCCACCGCCGCAGGAACGCGGTCGGGGACCCGGGCCTTCCCGAGGTTGCCAGGAGCCATCGGAAGCGGCGTCTCGCGAGGCAGCAGGCGCTCCGTCGCGATATCGCCGGCGACCGGTCGCGTCGCCGTGGTCAGGGGGCCCATCGGTAGACCCAGACTTCCGACAAGGGCTTGTCACCCTCGGTCAGAAACGCGCGCAGCTCGATCGGCTCGCCTTTCACCTGGCACTGGAAGCTGAGCCGCCAGCCACCGGTGTAGGGATTGGGCTGCGTGACGATGTTCTTCACTTCGGACTTCTCCGCCGTCACCACGCCTTTCACGCCCGCGGGATCGATGCCCTTCAGGTTCTCACCGACCAGATCGAGGACGAAGAGGCGGGCATCCTCGCCCCGCGCCCCTATTCCGCTTCGCGTGAAGCGCGCCAGCGAATGCGGCTTCGGGCTATCCGGGCCCCAGTGCAGCCGATAGGTGTAGTTGTGTTCGCCCTTGGCCTGCAGGGGGTTCTTCGGCCGCCAGAACGCGGCAATGTTGTCGTGAACCTCCTCCTTGGTCGGGATCTCGAATAGCGTGACCCCGCCCTCGCCCCAATCGCCGATGGGCTCCATCCAGAGACTTGGGCGTTTTTCGAAGCTGGACTCGATGTCCTGGTAGGCGAAGAAGTTTCGCTCCCGTTGCATCAAGCCGAAGCCGCGGGGATTGAGATCCTGAAAGGTGCTGATCTGCAGATCGCGCGGATTGCTGAGCGGGCGCCAAAGGCTTTCGCCCTTGCCGTTGAAGATCGCCAGGCCGTCGGAATCGTGGACCGACGGACGGAAGTCGTCGATGTCGTTGCGGTCGTTCGGGCCGTAGAAGAACATGCTGGTCATGGGCGCGAGACCGGCGCGCTGCATTTCGACGCGCGGATAGACCGACATTTCAACGTCGAACACCGTGGTTTCGCCCGGCCGGACGGTGAAGCGGTAGCTTGCCGCGCAGCTTTTGCTGTCGAGGAGAGCTTGGATGACCATCGAGGTTGCACCCGACGCCGGCCGCTCGAGCCAGAAGGCCTTGAAGAGCGGAAACTCCTCGCCCTTGGCTTCGCCGGTATCGATCGAGAGTCCGCGGGCGGAGAGCCCGTACGTCTGCCCCTTGGCCACAGCGCGGAAATAACTCGCGCCCAGGAATACGCAGACCTCGTCGTAATAGTCGGGACGGTTTATGGGCGCATGGATGCGGAAGCCTGCGAACCCGAGATCCGTCTCCTCGAACGCCGGGACCTTCTCTCCGAAAGAAAAGTCCGCCTTGCGGTACTTGATCTCGGCGACCTTTCCATCCGCGACCTCGAAGATATTCACCCTGTTCTTGTAAAAGAAGCCACGATGGAAGAACTGCGCTTCGAACGGAAGATTCTTGCCACGCCAAAGGGCCCGCTCAGGCAAAAAGCGGATCGAACGGTACTGGTCGTAGTCCAGGTCTTTCAACCCGGCCGGCAGCTTCTCGTCGGGCGCCTCGAACGGCTTGCTTGCGATCGCACGGGCAAGATCCCTCACCGTCGACGGGCCAAAGGTCTCGTCCGACGCAGCGGCGAAGCCGCTGCGCGAGGCGAGTAGCATCGCCGGCAGTAACGCCGACCCTTGAACAAGCTGGCGTCGGTTCACGTGTACTCCTCGCTACTGCTGCCGCGGCCAAGCAACGATCACCATGGCCCGTGGGTTCCACGGCCCGCGTATAGTCCCAGAGGTACATACTTCCAGCATCATTGGCCGAGGCTCTGCCCGTAGGCGTCGGTGGCTGAGAGACCGATTGCGCTCCCGCCCGCACCAAGTGGAGCACAACCATGCCTATTGCGCGCTTGCTCGCGGACATCACCATTGCGCCAGAATAGCGGAACGCTCTCGAGTTGGCCTTCAAGGCCGCTCTCCGAAAACTCGAACTCGTCGATCGCGAGGGCCCTTGTGCGCTGTCGTCGCAAGGAAGATGCTCGAACTTCATCAGCGCGGTGTGACCGATGCTGCCGCACTCTCCGATCTGACCATTCGAGAAATCGGTAGGCAGCGGTTCAACTCAGCGTCGGCTCGCTACGCGAATGCCCGGCGAGTACCTAACTCCCTTCGGAGCGTAGCTCTCGTCGCTTCGCGCAGGTGATCGGCCAAGGACCCACTTACGTCTGGAGAGCACCTTCCTTCTATCGTGACGACCGACCTGTACCCTGTTGCGGGCGGCCCTGACACCCTTCGCGGTATAGGTGCCGCAGCGATTAACTTGCCGCCTGCTCGGCGGCGCGGCGGGCCCGTCGTCCGGTCGTCTTCACACGCTCGTTCGCCGTTTTTTCCGCTTTGGCGCGCGATTCGCATTTCTCCCGCAGGTCTTCGATCTCTTCGTCCGTGAGATGCTCGATACCGACAAGGGAGTTTCGCGCCGTCCCGACGCGGATCAATTCGTCAAGCTTGACCTGCATGGCTGCGCTGTCGCGGTTCTGGGAATTCTGAATGAGGAAGACCATCAGGAAGGTGACGATGGTGGTGCCGGTGTTGATGACCAACTGCCACGTGTCCGAATAGCCGAACAACGGACCGGTGACTGCCCAGATGATGACCACCAGGGCCGCGAGCACGAAGGTCGACGCGCGCCCCGCAGCCTGCGAGGTGCGGGTAGCAAACTCGCCGAAGAAGCGGGCGGTGCCGCCTTCCGTTTTCTTCCGCCTATCACGCATGAGATCCTCCGATTTTGAGAGAACGGGCGAAGAGGTTCGCGGGTTCCCCGTAAGGCGCATCGACCACTAGACCTCAGTCGAAAGTATGAACGTCCGCAATGGGATCTGCGGAACTGGAGGGCAAACGTTCCGGTTGGATGCCCAGCATGGCTCGGATCGAAGACTACGCCTTGATCGGCGATTGTGAGACTGCGGGTCTGGTCGGGCGCGACGGGTCAATCGACTGGCTCTGCGTCCCCCGCTTCGATTCGGACAGCTGCTTCGCGAAGCTACTCGGCGATGAGCACAACGGATACTGGAAGATTTGCCCCGAGGCTCGCTCGAGCAGCGAACGACGCTACCGACCGGGCACCTTGATCCTCGAGACGACCTTTACGACCGACTGCGGCCGGGTCCGCCTCATCGATCTCATGCCGCCTAAGACGGATCTCTCGAAGGTCGTCAGAATCGTCGAAGGACTGGAGGGCGAGGTCGAGATGCGCAGCGAACTTGTCGCGCGCTTCGACTACGGGACCAGCGTACCTTGGGTCAGCCGCCTTGAGGACGGAGCGGTCAGCATGGTCGCGGGCGCGTCGATGCTACTGCTCAGGACCGCGGTGCCGATGCGCGGCGAAGCCATGAAAACTGTGGGCTCGTTCTCGGTCGCGCGCGGCGAGACCGTGGCTTTCGTGCTTTCCCATCAGATATCCTACCAGGATCCCGCCGCTCCCGAGGACCCTGCGTCTCTTCTGAAACAGGCAGAGGATTTCTGGCGCAATTGGTCCAGCCGCTGCAAGACGGCAGGGCCATATTCGGAGGCGGTCCAGCGATCCCTGATAACTCTCAAAGCGCTGACGTTCGGGCCGAGCGGCGGCATCGTCGCCGCCGCTACGACGTCGCTGCCGGAGCAGATCGGAGGCTCGAGAAATTGGGACTACCGCTTCTGCTGGGTACGTGACGCCACCTTGACGCTACTGGCCCTCGTGGGCGCGGGCTTCTTCGACGAAGCGCGCGCTTGGCGCGACTGGCTCGTCCGCGCCGTCGCGGGAAGTCCGCGGCAGCTCCAGATCATGTACGCGGTCACCGGCGAACGCAGGCTGACCGAGTGGGAAGTCCCGTGGCTCTCCGGATATGAGAACTCCAAGCCCGTCCGGATCGGAAACGCGGCGCACACCCAGCTTCAGCTCGACGTCTACGGCGAGCTGATGGACGCCCTATATCAGGCGCGCCGCGGCGGTCTCCGCGAGAACAAGCGCGCCTGGGCAGTACAATGCGCGCTGCTCGACCATCTCAAGAGCATCTGGAGCCAGCCGGACGAGGGCATATGGGAGGTCCGGGGCGGCGCGAAACACTTCACGTATTCCAAGATCATGGCGTGGGTCGCCTACGATCGGGCCATCAAGTCGGCTGCCGAGTTCGGCATGAAGGGCCGCGTCGAGGAGTGGGAAGCGCAACGAGCCGCGATCCACGACGAGGTGTGCCGGCGCGGCTACGACCTTGAGCGCAAAACCTTCGTCCAGGTCTACGGCGAGCCGCAACTCGACGCGAGCTTGCTGCTGATCCCGGCCGTGGGCTTTCTGCCACCCGAGGATCCTCGCGTGATCTCGACGATCCAGGCGATCGAACGGGAATTGCTCCAGGACGGTTTCGTCCGGCGTTACGATACGGGTGCGACGAAGGATGGTCTGCCGCCGGGGGAAGGCATGTTCCTGGCCTGCAGCTTCTGGCTGGCGGACGCCTACCATCTGATCGGCCGCGACGCCGAGGCCAAGGAATTGTTCGAGCGGCTTCTCGCGCTTCGCAACGACGTCGGCCTGCTATCGGAAGAATACGACATTTCGCGGCGGCGCTTGGTCGGAAACTTTCCGCAGGCCTTTTCTCACATAGCCCTCGTCAATACCGCCCACAACCTCACCCACCGCGAAAAACCCTCGGAGCACCGCGGTAGCAAGAGAGCCCTCCCCAGCGAGGGAGATGAAGCCGCGCGCTCCGACTAGGAGGTCCGCCATGACAGTGAATTCAACCGACCCGGCCGCTCCGGCAAGCCCGGGCGAGCGCTTGCGACCGCAGGCCCGCTTTCCCGTGACCCTGGAAGGGCAGCCTGCGCTGGTGACCGGCGCCAACTCAGGTATCGGCCGCGCGGTCGCGCTGGGGCTGGCCGCGGCCGGCGCCGACGTCGTCGTCAACTATGTCGTGGATCCCGTCTCAGCCGAAGAAGTCGTTCATGAAATCGAGGCCCGGGGCAGAAAAGCGATCGCAATCAAGGCGGACGTCAGCAACGAGGATGACGTCCGGTCGATGTTCGCCCGTGCCATCGATCATTTCGGCACGTTGCACATCGTGGTGAACAACGCCGGACTGCAGCGCGACGCGCCCCTCCATGAGATGACGATCGATCAGTGGAATAAGGTGATCGGCGTCAATCTCACCGGCCAGTTCCTATGTGCCCGGGAGGCAGTCCGCGAATTCAAAAGACGGGGCATCGTCGGTGACATCTCGGCCGCGGCCGGCAAGCTCGTCTGCATGAGTTCGGTCCATCAGGAGATTCCGTGGGCGGGCCACGCGAACTACGCGGCATCGAAAGGCGGCGTGATGCAGATGATGCGAAGCATCGCGCAGGAAGTCGCCCCCATCGGCATCCGCGTCAACGGCATCGCACCCGGCGCCATCCGGACGCCCATCAATCAGCGCGCCTGGGAGACGAGGGAAGCGTACGAAAGCCTGATGACGCTGGTGCCCTACAAGCGCATCGGAGAGCCGGACGACATCGCGCAGGCGGTCGCCTGGCTCGTCTCCGACGCCGCCGACTACGTCACCGGCGCCACCCTGTTCATCGACGGCGGCATGACCCTATTCCCCGGCTTCGCAAGCGGAGGCTAGGCAAAGCCTCAGGGTCATGATCCCAACGAGAACCGCTGGTCGCATCGCTTACGCAGCAATTGGAGGATCGAACTTTGGTAAATGGCGCACGGGCAATGGCTGCAGGTAAGATCGCGCGCAAGATGGCGAGCGCTCTGACATCGGTTCTGAAGCGCCGCTCGGCGGTGAAGAAGGCAAGTAAGACGCGGGAGAAGAGCGCAAGCCAGGTCTCGCCGCCCCCAGGTCGCGAAACATAGCTGGTGCTCCGATGCCGATCTGGTTGACCGCCGGCCTTTGGGGGCTGCTTGGTGCCTCATCGCTGCTCCTGGGAGCAGCCGTCGCATTCGTCCTCAGAATGCCTCGGTACGTTACCGCGGGGATCATGTCGTTCGGTTGCGGCGTGCTGATCTCGGCCGTGGCCTACGACCTGTTGGAGGACGGGTATCAGGAAGGCGGGATCTGGCCGATCGTCGCCGGTGCCGTTGCGGGCTCCGCAATGTATGCCCTTGCCGATTGGGCGGTCTCTCGAGCAGGCGCGCATTCACGTAAACGGTCCGGGGACCAGCAGGCGAACGCCGGCCAAGGCGGAGGGTTGGCGATCGCAATCGGGTCGCTCCTCGACGGGGTTCCGGAAAGCGTGGTTCTGGGGCTCGGGCTGTTGAGCGGGAAAGGCATCAGCCTCGCTATGCTGGCAGCTATCTTCCTGTCCAATTTCCCGGAAGGACTGTCCAGTGCGCTCGGCATGCGAACCGCGGGTCGCTCCCGGCTCTACATCTTTGGCCTTTGGGCAACGATCGCCGTCCTCTCCGGGCTTGCTGCTTCCGCGGGAGCGGCTTTCCTTGGCGGAGCTTCCCCTCAGGTCGTTGCTGCCGTGAGTGCCGTCGCTGCGGGCGCTCTCCTGACGATGGTGGTGAACACCATGGTGCCCGAAGCGGTCGAAGGCGAACAGAAGCTGGCCGGCTTGCTCGTTGTCGTCGGCCTCCTCGTCGCCTTTGCGCTCTCTAACTTAGGAGAGACTTAGAACGCCGGGCCGTGCGATGCAGAAGCAAGGCTGTTGTCGGACGGGCCCTGCGGGTCGCTCGCGACGTGAAGGGGAAAGCCTGGACTTCACCCTCTCCAGGACGACAAGCGACGATCGATTGGCGTCCTGAAGCGCCTCGAAATCGACTGAGAATGACACCCTGAATCGCGGAACGGGTGGTACACAGGGGTGGTCATGAATCCTTGTTTTCCGCGGATTTTCACACAATCGCGGCGAAGGGGGAAGAGAGTCCCACTGACGCCGAGATTTTCCGCGCCAGACTACGATTTCTGCGAAAACATACCGGGCGCGCGTGTCAAATACCACGACAAGGCGACCGCTTCACCCTTTCTCGAACGCGACAAGTTCAGCGTTGAGCTGATCCTCTGCAAACGGCTTTTGCAGGATTTTGCAATTTCGCCATTCTTCCTCGATCCCTGCTCCGTAGCCTGTCGTGAACAAGAATGGGACGTCCCTGGTCTGCAGCATCTCGGCCAGACCATAGCTGAATTCGCCGGCGAGGTTGACGTCCAAGAGGGCTACATCGAATCCGCCAGCGTCGATCAAGCTCGTTGCTTGTGGGACATTAGTCGCCTTGGCAACGACTTCGTGGCCCAGTTCTTCGGCCATGTCTTCTATCATCATGGCAATTAAGCTTTCGTCTTCCACCACCAGCAGCCGCAGCGGCATGTCGATCTCCAAAGGTGCATCTCAGGCAAGATAGAAAGGTTTTGCCGACCATGACCTAGCCGGCGCCCCGCAGACGAACGATTTTGGGATCGTCGAACTCGGCAAATGCTTCGTGGAGCCGGCGCGCCAACTCTTCCTCCTGAAACGGCTTCCTTATCAGCCTCGCGTGATGGATCTCTTCAAGAGCCTTGAGGTCGGCATAGCCGGTCGCAAAAAGAGTCGGAAGATGCGGTCGGAGTCCATGTGCCTTCTTGGCAACCTCCACGCCGCTCATCGCCGGCATGGCGTAGTCCACTATCAGAGCGTCAAAATGCTCCGGCCCGGCAAGGATATCCAAGGCGGCGGCGCCGCTACCCACGCTGACAACGGAGTACCCCAGCTCTTCGAGCATAATGCCGACCACCTCGCGAACGGCGCTGTCGTCGTCGACCAGAAGGATTGTCTTGGCGGAGGCCCGGCCTGACGCGGTCTCGCTTTTCGGCGTCTGCCCAGGGGCCTGGGAGGCATTGGCGGCGCGAGGAAGATAGACGCTAACGCTGGTACCTTCCCCTGTAGCCGTCCTGATCTTCACGCCACCGCCGGACTGCTTGGCGAACCCGAATACTTGCGGCAATCCAAGGCCTGAACCTTTTCCGACCTCCTTTGTGGTGAAAAACGGCTCGAACACATGGTCGAGAACATGTGGAGGAATGCCGGTACCGGTGTCGCTCACCGTCAGGACCACGTAATCACCCGGAGGCGGGTCGGCCGGCCTGGCCGGCGGTTCTTTGACGACCGCCTGACTGGTTTCGACGGTCAGCGCGCCGCCGATCTCCATTGCGTCCCGCGCGTTGATGGCCAGATTGAGAATGATCAATTCGATCTGGGTCGGGTCAACGAGTGCTGGGGCTAGGTCGCTCTTCAACACGGTTTCGATCCGGATTGAGCCTTTCATCGTGCTCTGCAGAAGCTCGCTCATCCCGGTCACGGTTTCATTCAGGTCGACGGGCTTTGGCTCGAGCTTCTGGCGCCGCGAGAACGCCAGCAACTGGGCGGTAAGTGTGGCTCCTCGCTCAGCCGCGGTCCGCATGTATTGGAGGCGCGATCGGACGTCCTGCTCGCGCTCCGGCTTGTCGAACCGCTTCTCCACGAAAGCAATGTTGCCCAGGATGACCGTAAGAAGGTTGTTGAAATCGTGAGCGACCCCGGCGGTGAGCTGTCCGACGGCCTCGAGCCGCTGCATCTGCCGGAGGGTCTGTTCGACGCGCTCCCGCTCTTCGATCTGCCGGGCGAGTTCGGCGTTGCGTTCAGCCAGCGCGGTCGCTGCCGCTCTTTCGGCGGTGCAGTCGCGTCCAACGAGATAGATGGCTTCCTCATCCGGCGCCGCATTCCAGGTGACCCACCGCCATTCGCCGTTCGCATGGCGGATACGGCTTTCGAAGCGACCGACGGTGCGATCGCGGATCGTATCGGCAAGCTGTCGCTTCACCTCGGTGCGCTCTTCGGGGGGCAGCAACAGATCGAACATGCTCTCCGTAAGGGTGCCTTCGGCGTACCCGAGCATTGTGCTCCAAGCCGGGTTGAGGCGCCGCAATCGTCCCTCCCGTCCGATCACGGCGAACAGGTCTGGACTGAGCCGCCAAAGGCTGTCTCGCTCCGCGGTTCGTTCCGCGACGCGACGTTCCAGGTCGGTCGTGAGGTCTTCCAGATCCTTCTTCGCTCTGCGTTCCTCGGTGATGTCGCGCACGACCCCGACAAAGCGTTTGAATTCCTTCTCTTCGAACAATGCCTGACCGCGGGCGGCTACCCAACGCTCGCTGCCGGCGTCCGAGAAGATACGATATTCCGCACCGAACGTGCCATCGTGTTCGCGAGACCACTTCGTCGCCTGGCGGACAGCCTGATGAAGTCGGTCGCGGTCGTCCGGATGACAGGCGGCAAGATAGTCTCGATAACCCGGCGATTTCTGGACCGGCCAGCCGAGCATCGCCTTCGCGCTGGCGTCCCACTTGAGCTCTCTCGTCGCCGGATCATAGTCCCACAGGCCGAGCTTGGCCGCTTCCATCGCCAGACGCGCGCTGACTTCGCTGCGGGCCAAAGCATCTTGGATCTTCTTGGCCGATGCGCGCTGGCGGGCTTGTTCGAGCGCACGCTCTACCGCTGTCGACAGCCGTGTGAGATTCCGCTTCACCACGTAATCAGTGGCGCCCCGCTTGAGCGCGTTTGTGGCAAATTCCTCGCCAACGACTCCCGATACGAAGATGAAGGGAAGATCGGGCTGCAGAACCGTGGAGATGTTCAGTGCCGAGAGGCCGTCGAAATCGGGCAATGAATAGTCCGCCAGCACGATGTCATGGCCGCCGCCTTCCAAAGCCGCGACGAAATCCCGTCTGTTGTAGACGCGGTCGAGTGTGAAGCCCAATTGGGCCTTCGATAGATGCGCCGCCAGCAGTTCGGCATCGATCTCACTGTCTTCAAGCAGCAGAATGCGGATAGGCTCTTGCTTCATCATTGGGCCTCGTTGGTGAAGGGGCGGGGAGGCGGCTCGTTCAGCACGGCCCAAAACATTCCGAGATCCTGGATGGCTTCGAAGAAGGCGTTGAAGTCCACGGGCTTCACGACAAAGGCGTTGACGCCCAGTTCGTAGCTCTTCACCAGATCGCGCTCCTCTCTCGAGGAGGTCAGCATCACGACGGGGATCTGGCGCTGGTGGCGGTCATTCTTGACCTTTTCGAGAACCTGCAGCCCGTCGATTTTGGGAAGCTTTAGATCGAG
This sequence comes from Bradyrhizobium sp. TM102, assembly GCF_009176685.1. Taxonomy (NCBI): domain Bacteria; kingdom Pseudomonadati; phylum Pseudomonadota; class Alphaproteobacteria; order Hyphomicrobiales; family Nitrobacteraceae; genus Bradyrhizobium; species Bradyrhizobium sp. TM102. The sequence goes on from NZ_AP021855.1 coordinate 6,659,770, forward strand.
CAGCACAACGGCCGGATCGCCGGGCGGCCTGCCTTCGAAGCTGCCTCTCGCGGCCAGGTAATCGAGCGCTTCGGCTCCGTCGCGAGCAATGACGATCTCGTTAGCCAACTGGCACTTCGCAAGCGCCGCCAGCGTCAGCTCGAGGTCTCGCGGGTTGTCTTCAACAAGCAGAATCGGTCTGAGGTCCGGCAATTAAGAGCTCCTCTTCTTCAAATCTTTGGGGCGCGGCAAGGTGAAAGTGAGGGAGGCGCCGGCCCCTACCTTGCCTTCGGCGCTAATTGAGCCGCCGTGGCGGTCGAGGATGCGCTTGGCCAAGGCCAATCCGATGCCAGTCCCCTCGAATTCCTCGGCCCTATGAAGGCGCTGAAAGACGCCAAAAAGCTTGTCGACGTACTTCATCTCGAAGCCGACGCCGTTGTCAGCGACGATATAAGTCGTGCTGTTCGCGTCTTCGTGGCCTGAGATGGTGATGATGGCCGGGTCCCGCGGCGCCGTATACTTGATGGCGTTGTGAAGCAGGTTCTGAAGCACCTGACGAAGCATGGCGGGGTCGCCATAGCCTATTGGAAGCGCCCCTACCTGCCATTCGATGTTTCGCCCCTCGGTCTCCGTCCGCAACGAATGCCTCAATTCGTTGACAATCTTGGCGACATCGACGTTCGACTTGAGAAGCTGAGAGCGCCCGAGTTGGGAAAAATGCAAAAGGTCGTCGACGAGCCTTCCTGCCGAGATGGCGGCGCCCCTAATTGTTTCGATGTAGTGACGCGACTTTTGATCGAGCCCCTTCTCCTTGTCCGACAGAAGTTCTGCGAAACCGACGATGTGCCGGAAAGGGGCACGCAGATCGTGCGAAATCGAATAGGAAAACGACTCCAGCTCCTTGTTGGCGGCTTCCAGCCGGTCCGTGAGTTCAGCACGCTCCTCCGCAGCCTTCAGCACAAGAGTCTGAATCGACGCGCGGAAGCCGAGCGCGCTCTCCACTTCTGCCGAAGTCCACGGCTTCGACTGCTGACGGACAAGCTGTTTCCAAAGGTCGAAAGACTTGCGCGGATGAAGCCGGCCGGCCCCGCTCTCCATAGGCTTGTTGGGATCGCCTCCCCAAGCAACCGTCTTGACGACTTCGGGCCTGAACCAGATGATGTAATCGCCCCGGATCTGCGAGATGGAGACCGCCAGCACACCACTGGCTTTTTCGCTCAAGAACTCGCCGCCCGACCATATCGAAGCCAGCGAATTCGTTTCCAATACGTCGTGCCCGGCCTCGAAGAGCCACGTCGCCAGATCACGTATCTGGCGCTCGCTCGGCGTCTGACCGGTCGTCAGTATGCCGCCCTGCACGACAACTGCAGCGCCTTCCGCATCCACAAGCCGCAGCCATTCGTGCGGATTGTTTACCAGCCCGCGCTGAAACGAAGTCGCGACCGAAAGCTTGCTGAGCAGCGACGTCTCCACGCTCTTCAGCTCAAGGCGTTCCGCGGCACTGCTTGCCTTCAGGCGCGAGCCAATCTGCAGCGACACGACTTGAGCGAGGATGTCGCATGCGGTGCGGATCTGCGCGTTGACCATCCGAGAGGCGCGGCTATGCCCGGAGATGAGCCCCCACAACGCACCGTCGACGATGATTGACATCGACATCGACGACGCCGTCTCCATGTTGCGCATGTATTCGAGATGAACGGGCGAAACGCTGCGCAGCGCCACCTGCGACAGGTCAAGCGGCAGTCCGTTGAGGGGACTGATCGAGGGTTCGATCTCGACCGGATCGTAGCTGGCGTCAGGAATGAGCCGGATCCTGTTCAGGCGATAGAGCTCCCGCGCTTGAGCGGGAATATCGGATGCGGGAAATCGAAGGCCGAGGTAGGAAGGAAGAATTTTATTCGTGTCTTCGGCCAAAACCGTGCCGTCGCCGTTACCGTCGAAGCTGTAAAGGAGAACTCGATCAAAATGGGTGATTGCCCGCACCTCGCGGGCCACCTCCTCAGCGATGCTAGTAATATCGTGGGCACCGGATATGCGGTCCAGAAAGTCCCGCAACCGCGGGTAAAGACCATCCAGCGTCGACTCGCCTGGCCGCGGCGGTGGTTCGAATTCCAACAAGAGTCCTTGGGGGCTGCGGTGGGCGGTGAGCTGAAGCTGCTGCGATCCGACTGCAACCAGGTAGAAAAGCGTGTTTTCGCCTCCCGACAACCACCCACGGATTTCCTCGCAAAGCGTGGTCGCTTCCTCATAAGCAGAGAGCAACGCGTCATTGCGGACATCGAACCCAAGCAGTCGGCGAGCGTTCGCGCTCTGTTGCAATATCTTCAGGGTTTCAGGTTCGACCACCAAAAGCGCGCCGTGAGGCTGAATTGCTCCCGGGATCTTAATGGGCTCTGCGGCACACTCTTCAAGATAGCCGTCATCCAACTCGGTCACTGGGTGATGCCTTCTTGACTCAGAGCTTATGGCAAGCAAATGCCGGTGGTCAGTAGACTTTTCTGGGATGCGGATTTGCGCATAGGGAACGGAATGAACTTAACCCAAGTTCCGGCATTTTGTTCCATGATGCGAAGGCGGGGCGAGATTTGCTCGCTATGACAAGTGTTTACTGTGGACTCTGACCCTTCGCGTCTCGCGCTCCGAAGGTCGAGGGCAAGAAGAAATACAGTCGTACTCGCAGGCGAAAAGGCGCTGAGGCCAACGTCGGCGCTTCGCCGAGCTTCTGATGGTGCTTGAGCTGTTGCGCGCCTGTTCATCGAGAGCACGACTAACGCCGGCTAATGCAACTTACCAGACAATCCGGCGAGATGGTCCAAACCGCCGTAAGCTTGATCTCGGCGTCTTCTAGATCGCGGGTCACCGGTACGCGATAGTCGGCGAGTCGGACAAGCTTTGCCTTCGGAAGGAAAGTGCGCCCGGGATCGCCGATCAAGATAGTCGCGCCGGCGCGCGCATGGTCGGCCAGAAATGCAAAGGCACGCGTCGCGGTGTCCCCCTCATAGAAAATGTCGCCCGCGAGGATGGTCTGCCATCGGCCGTTTGGTTGAGTGTCGAGCACGTCCTCGCCGCACAACGTGAGGTGGACCAGGTTGACCTCCGCATTGAGTTCGGCCGCCGCGATCGCGAAGGGGTCGATATCAGACACTGTCACCCCGACCGCGCCGGCCTTCATCGCCGCGATGCCGACGAGTCCAGAGCCAGAAGCGATGTCGAGCACGTGCCGGTCCCGCACGGTAACGGGGTGATCGAGCACGTAGCGAGCCAGCGCTTGACCGCCCGCCCAGGCAAAGGCCCAGAAGGGCGGGGGGAGACCGGCCTCGTTCAGCTCTTCCTCGGTCTGCTGCCAGATCGGCACCGATTCATCGGCGAGGAAGACCGCGATTTCCGGCACCAGCGGCACCGACCGCAGCCGGGTGTTGGCGCGGATGAAGGATTGCGGGTCGGCAATGGTCGTGGCTGTCAAGGCGGGCCGTCGCTGTCTTGGTCCCGTGATAACTAGCATAAACCGTCTCCCGCCGCGAAGGCGGGCTTAGGGCGGCCGCTAATCCGACTTCGCGAAGTGTCTCCGCCCCTCGCGAGAATCCCCTGTGATCCGATCCTACGATCCTCGACCGCCTCGAAAATGGCTTGGATTGAACGTCCGAAGCGCTAAACAGGTGGTACACAGCGGTGGCCACAAAAACCAACCGGCCCTTTTAGGAATCCTTGTTTTTCGGCGGTTCTCGCGCCTCCGGCGCTCTGGGGAAGAGAGTCCCACTCTCTCCGCCAACATGGTTTGCGGGCGCACTATGCTTCGGTTTGCGGGTTGCTCGCTGTCTGGATTAACTATGAGTCGGTTCGAACTTGTCGCACTACACGTTTCAACTACTTGCGCGACGATGCAGCACACCGGCAGCAAACGACGAAATCAGAGGCTAAAGCCTGTTCCGCTATCAACGAGTTGCGCGGGACACTCATAGTTCGACCCGCTGCGTGCGGGCCGAGCGCAAGGTCGCGCTTCGCGACGGCACTTCGAAGTACCAGTCGGCGTGGCTGGAAGCGGCGCGTAAGATGCTCGCGGAGAAGAGTGCGGATTACGACCACTTCGAGATGACACGGCCCGCTGAGCGGCGCTCGGCCGGCTGGCTTGCGGGCATGTAGACTATGCAGGCTTCCGTCTTTTTCGTCGCTCCAGGTACTCCCGCGCGGCATCCTCCATCACCGACCAGGCGGCCCGCTTCTCTTCGAGGGCGACGGCTTTTATGTCGGCGGCGACCTGGGGGTCGATCATCATCAACACGGTGACGCGCTTCCCGATCGGCGTCCGCAGCCCTCGCCTCGACGTCCTCTTCTTTCCGGCCATCCACATTCTGCCTGCAGCGCATCCGTTTGTTCGACCATATGGTGTCGTGGCCCTCTTCCAGCGAACCGACGAGCCCTATTATAAGAGATCATATCCCATTGTTATTAATGAATGAATGGCTTCTTATATATGATAGATATATAAGTAATTGACACATAATATGTTTTTTGATCATCTCAAACGCCCGCGACGGCATAAATCAGCGTGGCAGCTGTGGTGGAGAGACCGGGGGAAGCTATGGCGGATGCACGGAACATTCCGACGTCGGCACATGGACATAAGTCCGTAAACCTCGACTGCGTCGCCCCGGAAGCGGTTAGCGCTCTACGCCGACGCCTCACTCCGACTCAACTCGCGTCCCATTTGGCTTGTCCTCACCTCACACAACTGGATGAGCAGCGTCGCAAGGGGCTGCTTCGGATCGAGTTTAGCCCCGACGCAAGGCTCGACGCGCTGCGCGAACGTGGCCGACAACACGAAGCGGCCTATGTCGCGAGGCTGCGAAGTGAGGGTTGCTCGATCTGCGACTTGCGCGACCAGCGCGATCCCACGGCGACACGCCAAGCGATGGAGGAAGGTTTCGATGTCATCGTGCAAGCACCGTTGGGTAATGAGGTGTTCAGTGGCATCGTCGACGTTTTGCTTCGCGTAGGCAGCGCGACCTCGTCACTACCAGGCTACGCCTACGAACCTGCCGACACCAAGCTTTCGCTCGAAACAAAGCCAGGCACGATCTTGCAACTCTGCACTTATGCAGAATTGCTGACACCAATGCAGGGCGTGGTTCCTGACTACATCCACGTCATCACGCCGATAGAGCAAGAATCTTATCGCACCGAAAAATTCGCTGCTTACTACCGGCTTGTGCGCGCCCGCTTGCTCGCCGCGGTGACCGCGACGCCGCCGCCGAGCACCTATCCGCACCCGGCGGCGCATTGCGACATCTGCATTTACTGGCACCACTGCGACCGGCAAAGACGAGCGGACGATCACCCATCGCTGATTGCTGCCATCAGCAGCGGTCAAGCGCGTGAGTTCCAGCAGCAGGCACTTCTTACGGTCGCTGCGATCGCCGAGAGTGAAGGTCGGCTCCCTGAAAAGCCTAGGCGCGGATCCGAAGACACCTACCGGCGGCTCGGACAGCAGGCGCGACTGCAAGTAGCAAGCCGCGGTGCGAACATTCCGCAGACTGAGGCATTACCGGTTGAACCAGGCATCGGCTTGGCACGGCTACCCGAACCTTCGATAGGCGACATTTTTCTGGACTTCGAGGGCGACCCGTTCGTCGCTCCCCATGGATTGGAGTATCTTACTGGCGTCAGCGTCAAGAACGAAAATGGACGTGTCGAATTCGATCAACGCTGGGCGTTTAGTGTCGGCGAGGAGAAAAATGCTTTCGAGGGCTTTGTCGACTTCGCTCTGTCTCGCATACAAAAGCACCCAGATGCGCATGTCTATCACTTCGGCGCCTATGAGCCCGCCGCTCTCAAGCGACTGTCAGCGCGCCATGCTACGCGCGGATCAGAGCTGGATCAATTGCTGCGCGGTCGGCGCTTTGTGGATCTCCACGCGGTCGTGCGCGAGAGCTTTCGGATAGGCGTGGAGCGTTATGGTCTCAAGGAACTAGAAGCTCTGCACCGCTTCGAGCGCCGACTAAACCTGCGAGACGCGGGCATTGCGCGGCGCGATCTCGAAGTTGCCCTCGAACTAGGCGACGCCAAAGGCATCGCCGACGAGGTCAGAGAGCGCGTCGCCGTATACAACGGTGACGACTGCCTCTCCACAGAATCGCTGCGTGGCTGGCTTGAGCGCCAGCGCAACGACTTGCTCGCGCGGGGCCATTGTATTGTCCGCCCGGTGCCCGGTAGGCTGACAGCAAGTGAGGAGATCAGCGCGCGGGATGAACGCATCGAGAAACTTCGGCAAACTTTGCGGGAAGGTTTGCCTGCAGACCCGCAGAAGCGGAGTGTCGACGAAATTGCGCGCTCCCTGCTGGCTTCGATGCTTGGTTACTACCGGCAAGAGGAAAAGAACGCATGGTGGGAGTTTTTCCGCCTCCGCGACCTGCCGAGTGATGAGCATTTGGAGGAACGCCAGATGATCGCCGGGCTGGAATTCGTCGAGCGGCTCCCTAAGCAGGGACGCGAGCGGAACGCGAGATGTCGGTTTCGTTTCCCTTTCCAAGAGACAGCCGTCGACATTGGCGACAAGGTCGTGTGGCCGGTCAAAGCAGATGGGGGGGCAGAACCAGCCACGATTAAGGCTACAGTCGAAGCACTCGATCTCGATGGTCGGACAGTCGTGCTGAGTATGAACGAGAAGGCCATACAGTCCCCTCCGATCTCGGTCTTCAAAGATCCCGTCGTCAGCAATAAGCCACTTGAGGAAGCACTGCTCGCCTTCGCCGAGCATGTTCTTGAAAAGGGGCTCGACCACGCGGGCCCGTACACCGCTGCGAGCGAGCTCCTGCGTGCACGTCCGCCGCGCGCCCTTGCGGGCGCTGGTGGGGAATTGCGCGGTGCCGAGGAGGAGGCGGGCCAAGCGCTACAGCGTCTATCTAGCGATCTCGACGGAGGCGTACTGCCGGTACAGGGCCCGCCCGGAGCCGGCAAGACGACGCAGGGTGCCAAGGCCATCCTAGCTCTCGCTGCGGCAGGCAAAAAGATTGGTATTACCGCAGTCAGCCACAAGGTCATCGACAACCTGCTGGCCGCCGTGCGTAAGGCTGATAGTTCGTCGAGTCGGCCGCAAAACCTGCGCTTGGTGCACAAGGACGACGAGCATGATGGCGTCGAGGGCATTGAATTCGCAAAGTCGCCGGGCGAGGCACTTGATTGCATTTCCCCTGGCACCATCGTTGGCGGCACGGCGTGGCTCTGGGCCGATCCCGATGCCATCGGTCGCCTCGACGTTCTCTTCATCGACGAGGCTGGACAGATGGCCCTTGCACAGGCGCTGGCCGTTGCACGCGCGGCTCGCAATTTGATCTTGCTCGGCGACCCGCAGCAACTCGAACAGCCCACGAAGGGTGCGCATGAGGATGGCGCCGACGTTGCTGCACTCGTTCACTTGCTCGGCCAGTCGCAGTCGACGTTGCGTGCTGAGCAGGGCCTTTTTCTCAACCTGACCTACCGACTACATCCAGCCGTTTGCGAGTTCACTTCGGAGGCGTACTATGAGGGTCGGCTTCAGTCCAAGCGCGGCTTGGAACTCCAGCGCATCGAAGGCACCACACCATTCGCAGGTGCTGGGCTGTTCCTAGTGGAAGTGGCCCACCAAGGCAACCAGGCCCAATCCCCGGAAGAGGTGGATGCTGTTCGAGCTATTGCGCGTTCGTTGCTGCAGTCGAACACCACGTGGACGAATACCGACGGCGAACGCCGTCCCTTGGAGCCGAAGGACATCCTCGTCGTTGCTCCCTACAACTCCCAAGTCAGTGCACTAAAGCGTGCACTGACCGATCTCAACGTGTTTCGCGTTGGCACCGTCGACAAGTTCCAGGGGCAGGAAGCGCCAGTGGTGATCTATTCGTGCGCCAGTTCCTCACCCGAAGACGCGCCACGCGGCATGGCGTTCCTGTATGATCCGCACCGGTTCAACGTCGCCACCAGCCGGGCGCGCAGCACAGTGATTGTCGTTGCAAATCCCCGACTTTTCGAACCCGATTGCCGCACACCGCAGCAGATGGAGTGGGCAAGTGGTTTCTGCCGGTTCGAGGAGATGGCAATGAAGGTAAAGCTGTCTGAAGCCGGCGCAGTTAGTCGCACCTAGCAAACGAGCCATTCATCCAATGGCTCTAGCCGCCGATCCTGAGTTGGCTTGCAGCGCGTCGCCGGCGAGTGAAGGTTCGATTGCTAGGCCCCGCTCAACGCTTTCGACCAACACCCTACGATCGACGTTGCCGTCGTGATATTCTGTCTCTTCGCCCGCATCGCACGAACACACGGCAATACCCAGCGCGGAATGGATGGACAGCCGTCCTTTCTCGAGGTCCTCGCCACCGTCAAATAAGCGAACTGACAATCGCTTATTGTTGTCTGCAAAGAAGAGCACGACTTTGTCGCTCAACGTAATGCGGGCTGACGGTTCGTCCGGCGTAACATCTTCGGCGACAGCCACATCTCCGTCGGCGAGCGCTACATCTTCTCTCTCGGAAGTGGGTGACTCTGCGATGCGATGTTCGGTGTAGCGGTGGGGCTGTACCGAACGCTTCATGTCAGCCATAGGCTCTATTCCCATGCGAGTGAGCATGGCCACCAGGTCATCCATGACAGCATCCGTATCCCTGTAAAAGCTGGATGCAAAGCTCCGCCAAAAGCGCCAACCAACTCGCTCGAGCACACGCTGCCGGCGCATGTCTTGCCGCCATTGCTCGGGACCATGGTAGCGATCCCCATCGCACTCGACTGCCAGGCGTCGACCATTGGCTCCCTCAACGACCATATCGATTCGATAGCCTAGCGATCCTACTTGGGGTCGAACGCGGTAGCCGAGCTGCAGCAATCGCCCCATTACATCGCGCTCGAAATCGGAGTCGCACAAAGCGAACGCATCGGCGCTCAGCTCAACATCCGGCATCGGGTTTTCAAAGTGAGCGATTAGGCGCGCTTTTAAATCATTTGGTTTTAGTTCTTCGCGACGGACGGACCGAACGAGAACCACGCGATCGCGAGCGCGAGAGACCGCCACGTTGAACCGCTGCTCATAGCGCAGCATCGTGAGCGCGGTCTTGCTCGACGGATCAGCGACCATCGACAAAAATACAATGTCTCTTTCGCTACCTTGGAAGGTTGCGCTGTCGCCGCACAGGATGGCGTGTCGCTGCATAAGCTCTTCACCAATCGTCTCGGACAGGCGACCACGAATATGCTCAGCCTGTTCCGCCCCAACCAAGGAAATCACGCCGATGCTCCGTTCGCGCATCTCTGGATCTGCAACCAACGCGCCTATTTCGCGAACAATGATATCGGCCTCAGCTTCGTTGACTTTCTTTCGGCCGCGTCGGCCGTAGGGCACGTAGATGTCGATGAGTGGCGGATCGAGGCGTTCATGTGCCTCCGGCACGCGCAGCGGAATCATCTTTTCTGGATAGAACTGCATCGAGAAGCGCACGATTGGTTCAACGCAACGGAAGTGCTCCTTGAGCATCAGTCGTTCGTTGGGGAACACCGCTCGCATCAAGTCATATATGCTCTCACCCGGCTCCAAGAGGCTTTTGAATGGCATGTCGCCAAGATAATGGTGTCGAAGCTGAGCAATTTTTTCTTGGGTGACAAACGGAGCGGTGGGACTGACCTGCCGGTCGTCTCCCACGACCAGGATCTTCTTGCCCCGTAAGAGGGCCGGGAGTTCAGTGATATCTGATTGGGACGCTTCGTCGATGATGACCAGCTCGACCGCCCCCAGTTCCGCAGGAAGCTGCTCAGCCACGCGCCAAGTTGGCATGATCCAGCACGGCACTGCGCCATAGCACTTTGCCATTGCCTCGCGCGCCGTCCGCCGATGCGTCAGGGCCGACTTGCCGGTTCCGCGTCCGATACGGGCGAGGGCTCTAACGAATTCAACCAAAGCGGTTTTGATGGCCGGCGAAAGACGACGCTCCAACTGGTAGAAAGTCCGCTCGCGAACTAATTCGCCAAACAGTTGCCGGCAGCGCTTGTCGGCCGCTTCGCGCTCCGCCGCTAAAGAAGTCAGTCGTTGGCGCATATCGATGCGTGCCAAGGCGGCGTCAGCAGCCGCATGATCCCACGCATCGCGCCATGACGACGAGCATCGCGGGTCATCGGAAGTTGCTGCCTCGCTCGCCAGCATCTTCGCCCAATTCGGAGCGCCCGCCGCGCTGATTGCTGTTGTAACACGCGAGATAATAGCAAAATCGGGAGATAGCTCTTTAAGTCGGCCGAGGCGCTTGAGCAACCCAGTCCAGACCTGCGAGACTTTGTCGCTTGCAACGACCGGCTTGCCGAGAACTTCTTCGAAAAGCTGGCGGGCGAGGATCGACGTACGGTCGTCCCCGTCAAACTTAGCCAACGTCTGTTCACGGTAAAGTTCGGCGCTTGCCAGGCGAATACTCGCGGCGGCGGCGCGAATCTGCTGAGCGAGTTCCTCGCAGAATGCCGGATCATTTGCCACGCGCGCGAGCGACACTTCGTCCGATGTCAGCGCCGTCAGCGCATCTGTCTTGGAGCGGGCGTCTTGGCACGCTTTGAGCGTAGCTCGGGCAAGCTCAATGGATGCCTTGGCTTCGACATATTTCGGGCACCCGACTTCGCCCGCAAACTCATCCCACTGAGCCCGTATGTCACGCTGCCGTTGCAGGTTAGCAATCACGGCTTTGACGTGCTGCCAACTGGAAGCATCGATGTCCTTCACTGGACCGCCATTCACGCGGATCGCAGCAACAAGAGCTTTTGCTTCACCCTTGCCAAGGGCCACAATCGGCCAAAGCCGTTGTCCCGCCGCCGCGCGATCTATCGCCTCCCTTGCATCGAAATTGTCAACGAACCCTTCTGGGACGGTAACAGCGCGACGCATAAGTTGCGCGCGCTCAGCATCAACCGAGGCCATCTCCGTAAGAAGTTCTTGCAACCTCACGCACCAAGCGTTTGTCGGATCCAGCAGGGCCGCACGCCGGAATGGGTCTAACCAAGATGATGCTTGAGTAGCTTGAAAAGTCTCCTTAAGGCTTTCAAGCAGGTGCGCAACGACGAGAGCGCCATCCACGCTTTGCTGCGCAACACGCAGATTGCGAACAGGGCCTTGAGCAGCCGCCTGCTGATGCTCCGTCGCTGAGATGAGATCATCATGCCAACCGGCGACATCGTTAGCCGCAGGAAGATCGTGTGGCGAAGGAACCTTGGCATTCAGGTGATCGATAAGATCGCCGCAGCGAGAACGTGCGGCGAAGAGTTCGGACAGAAGGCGCTCATCTAGCGATGTCTCGGAGGCAAAGCGATGTGGACGGTCGCTGAACCAAGCGAAGGCGTCGCGTTCCGCGACAACGCGTTTGGCAACTTCGGCTGGCGTCTCACCGCGCGGGCCGATCTTGGTCAAGTGCGCGGTGGCCATCTGATCAAGTTCAACATCGATGGCGGCAATACGCTGGCGCAATCCATCGAGCTCGGCTTCGATGCGGCCGATCGTGGCACGCCGGCTTTGCGGCTGAGAGCCTTCCACCACGCCTTGAATTTCACGGATGGCGCTCTCGACCTGCCGCAGCCCCTCGCGCTCGCTCGAGAGCACGGAGATCGCGAGAGGCTGAACTTCGGCCGGCAGTTGATTTTTTAGGACCGATAAGGCTGCTTCGCCGCGGGACACCACCAACACGCGCTGGCCTGTCGCCATGGCATGACAAATCAAGTTGGCGATGGTGTGTGTCTTGCCCGTGCCAGGCGGGCCCTGGACGACCAGTCCATCCGCCTTGGTGAGGCGGCGAATGATCTCAAGTTGATCATCGTTGAAAGGCTTTGGAAAAAAGACGTCCAACTGATCCGCAGGTTGCTGCTCGGCGTGTACCGAGGCCCCACTTGATCCACCGATTCGCTCGCTCAGCGGTTGCCACCCATCCTCCGATACTTCTCTTGTCGGCTCTGTTACCAGCCGTTCAGGAAGACCAACGATATTTTCTTTCTCAGACTCGGCCGAATTACGTAGCCTGTCGATGTCTTGGAGGATGATGTGCTGCGAACGAGGCCGCGCAAAAAGCACCCATCGATCGCTCACAATGAGACGGGCTGGGCTCGCTTCCTGAGAGGATGCGGCCTCGCTTTCTGGAACGTAAGATCCGTCGCGGTCAAGTCGTACTCCGGCAGCCGACAAAATCGGCTCAAAACTATCGCGAGCGAAGGGTGAGACCCCCTCATTTTCACCAGCGCGCTGGACCTCGCGGCGCATCAGGTCGGCTAAGCCAACAAGGCCCGTGCAGCCGAGTTCTTCATAGGGTTTCAGATCGAATTGGGCATCGCTGCCTGCCGGCCGCACCCGGATCAGGCCGCCGCGCTTATCGTCGAGTTCAATATCGACGCGGCGCTCGAGCAGCGGTCGATCGATGACCCGCCCCTCCTTATGCCAATCGACCGTACCGATTCCCCAGATGACCTCAATCGGGCTCTCGGCGCCGCCGACCTCCAATAGTTGAAAAACTTTGTAGAAAGATTGGTAGAGCGAAATGGTTCGTCGGCGCGGGATCTCAAGTGCAGACCATTCCGACCAAGGCCCCGCGATCCACTGATTGATTTGCTCAGCCAATTCCGGCCGATCTTCAAGGCGCAATCGCAAATCATATTGCGGCGGCGTCGTCTCGGCCTGACCGCGCTTGCGCGGGGCATCGAGAACATCATCGGCACGAACTTCGCCGGCCGCGAGTGCTGCGTCCTTTTCCGACGCAGATACCGTAATTAGTCGCTCAGACCGGACATCGGGTGCTTTTGTGGGGTCTCCGCTGACGACTACCCAATCCACAATCGCCTCAGGCCGCGTCGGAGGCTCCTTTCGAGTGAGACGCTCCAATTCGAGCCAAATTGGACCGTCATCATCATTGTGATCGTGGCGGACACCGGGCAGATTTCGCGTATCGGCTTGGCGGACCGTGAAGCTGGTTCCGTCTGGTAAATGATATTCGGACAGTCGGAATGAGACGCGCTCATCAAGCCGCACGACTTGCTCTACATAATCCAACAGACCAATAAGCTTCTGACGAACGCCTGCCAAAATAGATCCCCCCAGTGCTGCCTAGACAAATCACAGCGCGCAAAGAGGCGCAATGCAGCCAAAACTCGATATTTGGCCTCCTTTGGGGATAATAACCAACTGACAGAAAAGAAGAATTGCCCCGCTCTTTAGCGGCTCAGGTTTGCGCCTGCCGATTTTGCGGTTGGTGCGTGCCGCCTCCCGTTCGCGGCCGCGGCGTCGAGTGTAGTGTGTCTGACCGCGTTTGGATCTTTATGAAGACGCTGCAGGTGGCCGCCATCGCCCCAGACGCCCCGACTTCTTACTTCTTGCCCGCGCGATACCGTTCGAGCCATTCCTTGGCCGCGATTTCGAGGATTTGAGAAGCGGTATTCTCCAGCTCCGCGGCCGCGACTTTGATGTCACGGATCACCAAGGGGTCCATGGTGGACAGAAACTGCTTCTTATCGCCTGCAGTCGGTTTGCGCCCCGGCTTTCCGGCCTCCTTGTTGTCCGCCATTGCTCCTGCCCGTGCTTGCGCGCTGCATGGAATCGTCCCATGGGCGACCTGTCCCAGCAAGCGATTGCGAACCAAAGCGCTGCCGTTTTCCCCGACAATTGGCCGCCGTCATAAATCTTAGGCCCATATGGTCTTGAATTAACTCGCCTTCTCGATGGTGGTACCTCCGTCGGGTAAATATAGGAATCTATACTAAATAGATAAATAGGATGTATCGGCGCGCGTGTATGCTCGGGCTTGAGTGGTCCCTAGGCTTGAGGCCGATCATGTCGGGTAAAGCTTTGAGTTGCCGAGTGCCGCCCAGCCGGGGCGCCCGTCAGAACTGGGGCGGCCTAGTCGAAGCACATCCCCACCTCAGCAAAAGGCAGCATGGCGTCGCCCTTGTTGTGACGCATTGCGCACGCCGTGGCTCCCGGGGGCGACAACTTAGGAAAAAGCTCAGTTTCGTTCCTCACCTCATCGTCGAAGTCTGAAATCCGGAGAGAGCACATGGCCGACGTCGACAATCAGAAGCGCGCAGAAACCGCCCTTTTCCTCAATCAGGTTTCAAGTGACCGCGCATGTTCGTCCGCAAGCCCCGCAAGGGCCACCCCGATCTCTTCGTTTCCGCCAAGACCCTCGCCCCGATCCCGGCGCGACATCCGGCTCTTCGAGCGGCGCTCGTCCAAGCCTCGCTCGACCCGCAGGTCCGGACCATCGGTTTCGCTGCGTCCGCACATGTTGCGTCCGTACAGGTAGAGACCAACGCTGTCGTCGTCGCTCGCGACATCGGCCGCTTCCACCTGGACGTCGTACCGGCGCGTCCGCTGCGGGACCTCGAGGAGGAAGGGCTGTTCCAGCTCGCGCTGCGAGAACTCGCCCTCGAGCCGTTCCCCATCACCACCGAGGACCTGAAGGCCGAGCCCAGGCGCAGCAACGTCGACCTGGTCTGGTCCTACAACGGCCGGCCTGTGTCGCTCGACCTTCGGATGCGCATTCTCGGAATTCTGATCGACGACGGGCCATTCACCCTCGGACACCTGCTGAAGAGCATCCGCTCGGACCGCGATCCGACGGCGGCGGTGATGTCGCTCGCTTGCTCGAACCTGATCGAATTGGATTTGACGTCGCAGCCCATCGGGCCCGCGACAATGGTGAAGACACGCACATGAAGAAGACGAACAGCAAGACCCCCAAGATCTCCTACACCATGCTCGAGAAGCGCCTGGTGGACCAATATGGCAAGGCGGCCGCCGCCCGTCGGATGTCCGGGTTCAAGCGCGCCGCATGGGGCGGCATCCTCGGCCAGCCCTCGTTCGATCTCGAACCCGTGGAGGATGACCCCGTTCCGCGCCGCCGCGCCGCGCGCCCGGGGGCGGTGTCCGCGATCATCGGCGCCGCCTTCGACGCGGCCGTCGCGAAGGATGTCCGCCGCAGGCTCGACCACGGCCAAGCGCTGGCAGCCATTGTCGTGGTCCCGTCCCCGGAGTGGGTGGCCCCCGTGGCGCACTACTTCACCAGCGTCTTCGGCAACCGCTGGCTGGTGCAGGAGCGCGACGGCTCCAATCGCCGCCACGACTCCTCCTACGGATCGGCTGACGTCGCGCACGACCTGTCGCGCGGAAGGTGCGTCGTCGGCATCGCCGCCGATACGGACTTGCTCCCGCGCAGCCTCGTCGGTGCCGCCGACGTCACGATCCGGATCTCGCCCCCGGACGCGCCGGTGATGGCGGCTGCGATCAAGCGCTTCGCGAGGAAGGCGGCCCCGATCCTCGCCGAGGACATCGCCGGTCTCGATCTGCATCAACTGGTGGCGGCCTTCCGGCCGGGCACCGGCGCGGCCAAGATCGTGCAGCGTCTGGCGGCGACGTCCGCGGGTCTGCGGGGCGAGGTCCCGTACGAACGCGTGCCCGACTTGGCCACGGCCGTCGAATACGGCGCCGCCCGCATCTGGGCGTTGAATTTGGCTCGCGATATTGTGGACTATCGCAAAGGTGCGTGCGATTGGGCATCACTACCTAAAGGTGTGTGTCTAGCGAGTGAGCCGGGGTGCGGGAAATCGCTGCTGGCGCGCTCGATCGCACGTTTCTGTGGCAATGCGCCGATCGTCATTTCGTCGGTGGCCGATTGGTTCGTGAAGGAGCGCTCGTATATGGACGACGTGATCCGAGCGATGAGGTCCACGCTTGATCGCGCCGCGGCTCTCGCGCGTACCCACGGAATCTGTTTTTTGTTCCTGGATGAGGTCGATGCGGTCCCCGACAGGGCCACTCTCGATAGTCGTAACAAAGACTATTGGCTACCTATAATTGCAGACCTGCTCACCAAGCTGGACGACGGCACCTCGTCGGCCAGGCGGGGCGTGATCCTGATCGGTGCGACCAATAATCCCTCCGCCGTGGACCCCGCCCTGCTGCGGCCCGGGCGCTTCGAACGACTGATCACGATCGATCGCGCCGACGCCGCCGGCACGCTGAACATGCTGAAATTTCACGTCTCCGGCGCGGTGCCCGATGACGAGCTTCAGGACATCGCGATGGCCATCGAGCGATCGACCGGCGCGGAGATCATGGCGTTCGTCCGCGAAGCCCGCCGCATCGCGCGTCATGCCGGACGCGATCTGTCCGCGGCGGACTTGCGTGCGGCGCTTCTCAGTTCCGAGCGGCCCCCGTCCGAGATGGACTGGCGCATCTGCGTGCACGAAGCCGGCCATGTCGTGCTGGCGCTGGCTCTCGGTTGCGGGGTCCTGCGCCACTGTGTCGTCGGAGCCAAGAGCGGCTCGGAGAACCGCACCCTCGTCGAATACGCCTCGTCTCCCGACCTGGCGACGCGGCAGACCGTGGAAGACCGCACCACTATGCTGCTCGGAGGCCGCGCCGCGGAGCGCGTTCTGTTCGGCTGCAATTCTGCGGGTGGATCCGGGGACGAGTCATCGGACACCGGCTTGGCCTTCTCGAACGTCGCCTCGCTGCACCTGAGGTGGGGCCTGGGGGACACGATCTCCTTCCACGGCTCGCACAGGGAGGTGCTGGAAGCGGCGCGCTGCGATCGGTCGTTGCGTGAGGTCGTGGAAGCCGATCTGCAGCGGCTGCAGAAGCGGGCCGAGGACATCGTGAAGCGCCATCGTGCAGCGCTCGTTGCCATTGCCGAGGCGCTGCGGGACCGGCGTCATCTCGGCGGTGACCGGCTCCGCGCGATCTTCGATGCCCATCGCCCGAACCCTCCGCGCAAGGTGAAGGAGCAGTCCACGTGCTCGTCGTGACCGTTGATCTGGCGCCCGGCGGAGACGAAAGCCTCCGCCGGACCCTCGCCACCATGTCCATCTCGAACGAGACCGACCTGGCGGACGTGTCGGATTATCTCGTCACGGCTATGGAGGCCGCGAGCCCGCTGACGGGACGGCGGGCCGGCATCGCCCAGACGAGGGTGCTTTCGCATGACCGCAAACAGCAGGTCTGGGCCCTGCTGCAGCGTGCTTCGGAGGAGATCATGAAGGCCGATTGGGTAGAATTTTAGCGACACCCGGATCGGTTGATTCACGCTGTCGTGGTAGCGTTGCCGGATGACCAAATCGACCGCCATACCTCGCGCACGCCTTAGAGCGATGCGCCTCGAACGCCAGGCTTAGCCGGCCGAGATCCCTGAGGGTCCGCCGGCGCGATGCCGGTGGACGCGGTGCTTCCCTCGAAGACGATCCGTCCCAGTTCGAACGTCGGCCGTGCCGGCGACGAGGAGAAGTCCCATGATTGTCCCCGACCTCCGCAACGGAGCTTCCGCTTCTCCGTAGCACTCTCGCGACCCGACCTGCGCGATGCGGTCCGGCGTGAGCCGCTTCCTCCCCCGCCTCCAGTAGAGCGCCGGCGCAAACGTTCGCGCCGGACTCGGGAGAACGTGCCATGCCCCATCCCCAGAGCCACCTCGAGGTGCGGCGCGACCGCCGGCCGAACGGCGTCAAGCTTCTCCGCGGATCCAAGATCCACGGCGAACTCGGCGCAGACGCCGTTCAGGTCGCCAGTCGTCGCAGGTCGTCGTCCGCACCGTTCCGGTGCCGGCCGAGAGGCAGACGACAACCTCGTCCGGACGGGCTGGCGCACCCGCGGTGCGCGTAGCTGCGTGATCGTTCGCTTCGGAGAGTGAACGGGAGGTTGTTCGGTTCGATCGAAGACGATCGACGCGACGCAGCCGACATCCTCGCAGCGCCACCGCACCGTCCGGCGCTAACCCGCTGAAAGACCTGCACTAACCGTCCTCCACCGACGGGCCCGCACGCACGCGGAGCCTGAACGGCGGAGCCATGTCCATCGCCGAGCGGCAGGAGGCTGCGATGTCGAAGGAAACCGAAAAGAGAAGAACCACGGGTAGCTTACGGCCGAGTCTGGTGAAGATCGTGCGCGCCACGGGTGGCGGGCCGATCCGCACCATCCTCGAACGGGGGCACAGGAAGCCGACGGGAGTCTTCACGTCGCGCAAGAACCGGCGTGCGTTCGCCTGGGAGGCGATCGACGAGAGACACTTCATGTGGATCTCCGAGGTCGATTACCGGGTGACGTCCTTTCTCGTCCAACCGTTCCGTATGGAATTTCACTTCGCGGACGGCGACAGGATGGACTACTTCCCCGACATCGAGCGCAGGCTCGGCCCCAAGATCGAGATCATCGAGATCAAGAAGACCCAGGCCGAGATCGCCAAGGATCCCCGCTACGCGAGTAAGATCGCGCTCGCGCGCGTCGTCTGCCGCAAGAAGGGATGGACGTTCCGCGTCGTCGCCGCGGAAACCGACATCCTGCCGACGCTGGCGCTCGCGAACGCCAAGCTGATCCGGCTCGATCGCTTCACCGCGATCGGCACCGAGGATCACCTCCGGCTCGGCGAGCTGATGCGCCTCGGCCGCGGCAGGACGACCTACGCGAAGGCCGTCGCCGCCCTCAGCAGGCGCGACGATCCGTGGGATCGCGACGGCACCGCTCGGCTGCACGCGATGATCGTGAGAGGCGAGGTCTGCATCGACATCACCCGGTCGATCAGGCCGGAGAGCATCGTGTTCTCCTCCGACGAAACCTTCAGGCGGCCCGCAGTGGCCGCCTGATCCCGCCTGTCCAAGAGAAGACCGACATGACGCTC
The DNA here is from genome assembly GCF_009176685.1 of Bradyrhizobium sp. TM102. NCBI lineage: Bacteria > Pseudomonadati > Pseudomonadota > Alphaproteobacteria > Hyphomicrobiales > Nitrobacteraceae > Bradyrhizobium > Bradyrhizobium sp. TM102. Next base: position 6,678,378 of record NZ_AP021855.1, read on the forward strand.
ACCATCGATATCAAGCAGGGTCAGCTCGTCCAGCTTCCGACGGGGCTCTACGAATTCAAGCAGGAGAAGCGCAACAACGTTCTCCTGTTCGAGCGCGAGGACACCGGCCTAGAACTGCGCATGCCCGAGCACAGGTTCGTGGACCTGCATTCCAAGGGCAAGGCGAAGCTGATCGAATTCCGCTCCAGCAACGAGACGCAGCGCCTGGACAACGCCGAGTTCGCGCCCGGCGAACTCTGGACGGACGAGGACGACCCGAAGCGCGCCAAGCTGACCTGGGAGGGCCGGCGCTCGCTGGCGTTGCAGTTCTATACCCGCAAGTGGGACGAACTCGGCCGCGCGCCCAAGGGTGACAAGGGGCTTCAAGCTCTCATCGCCAAGTGGCGACCGGTCGCCATCCAGCTAGGGCTGGAGCCGGGAAAGGGCGAACAGGGTTTCGTCGTCAAACCAGCGCGGCTGCGCCACTGCATCAACCATTGCGGGGAGCCCGGGAACAGGCCGCTGCGCGTCTTCCGCTCGCTGCGCGGGAAGACGTCGCGGCGGCGGTATCCCGACGAAGTCGAGAAGCTCATCGGGGACGCGATCGAGTTCTATTGGAGCGACCGCGTCTTCGACTACAACAATGCCTACGCCAAGTTCCGAGCGGAAGTCGATGCGCTCAATGAGGCGCGCGAGGCCAGCGACCTCGAGCCCCTCGACTTCCCTGAGCGGCAGGACATCCTGCGCCGCCGCATCCGGAAGACGATGTGCTTCGAGAACTGGGCTTCCAAGTACGACAAGACCGACGCCTGGCGGAAGTTCAAGGGCAATAAGGAGCACATCAAGGCCGACTGGCCCTTGGAGCTCGTCATCATGGACCACACCGTGTTCGACACCTGGATGGTCTTCGACTCCAAGGAATTCCTGCCGCTCGGCCGGCCGGGCCTGACCGTCGCGATCGACGTCTGCACCAGGATGATCGTCGGCTATCTCCTGAGCTTCGAGCCGCCGAGCGTCTACACCATCCAGACCGTCCTGAAGCGGGTCAACAAGAACAAGCGCTACGTCCGGACCCTCTATCCGCACATCACGGACGGCTGGGACGGCTGGGGCCGGCCGAACGAAGTCCTGGTCGACCAGGCCTGGGAGAACAAGAGCCCCTCGTTCCGCCACTCGCTGCGGGACCTCGGCACGGATCTCATTCTCGCGCCGGCGCGCACGCCGGAATTCAAATCCATCGGCGAGCGGTTCTTCCGCACCATGAACCAGATGCTCGCCCACAAGCTGGCCGGCGGCGTTCCGTACAATCCGTACCTCATGAGAAGCGTCGGCCTCGATCCCAAGAGCGACGCGGTCCTGTCGCTCGACGATCTGGACGCCCTCATCCACGAAGCGATCATCGGATACCACCACCGCAAGCACAAAGGCATCGGCGCGATGCCCGCCCGCGTCTGGCGGGACAAGATCGCCTATCGCAAGCGGCACATCATTCGCGACGTCGCGGCCCTCGATAACCTCGTCGGCCGGGTCGAGTCGGTCGAACTCTCGACCGAAGGGATCCGGTTCAAGAACATGACCTTCCACGACCCCGAGGTCACCAGCGATCTGTTGGACGATCTGGTGCGCTACGAAAAGGCGCGGACGCAATCGGACAAGACCTATGGGCCGGGACGCGTCAAGGTGGTGATCAAGTGGAATCCCGCCGATTGCGGCTCCGTCGTAGTCTGGAATCGCGGAGCGAAGACGCCCTGCTACGTCACTCTGCGGAACGAGGATCAGAAGTTTTTCAACGGTCTGTCGTTCTGGCACTGGGAGAAGATCCAGGAGTTCGGCAAGGCCAAGGATCTCGCATGCAAGAGCGAGGCCGGTCGGTGGAAGGCGCGCGACGGGCTGCGCCGCCAATGGGAAAGGCTGGCCGGCAAGCTGCCCATGCGCGACAGCCGCGACGCCCGACGCGGGCTCGCCTTCTCGCAAGGCACCTACGACGACACGATGGTCAACGACGAGGACGACGACGATTTTCCGATCGAGGACGCGGAGGCCGACCCCTCCACGGACGGACACAACAAGGCGAAGCCGCAGCCGGTCTCCGATGAGATGTACGCCGCCACCATCGACGGCGAGAATCCGAAGATCGACGGCAAGAAGCAGCCCAAGAAGACCCTCGCCAAGCGGCAGCGGACGATCGAGCGCCAGAAGCGGGAAGCGGAAGAGGAGCGACGCGAACGCGAGGTCCGCGAATTCGCCGAAGCCACTGTAGCTCCTACCGATCCGACCCTCAAGGTAGAGGTCGGAAAGGCCAACCTCGCGGATGGCGAAGGGTGGGACCCGCTCGAAGACAAGACGCCCGAGAAGGGGGACGACACGGGTGACGACGACGGCGTGGGCAATCTGCCTTCCGGCGAAGGATGGGACTACTAGGACAAAAGGCGACCATGAGCGAAAAACAGAAGAAATTCACCGAGGACGAGATCGCGGATCGCCAGGCGATCTTCGACGAGATCCACCTCAGGCATCCGCGTCTCGACGACATTCGGAAGTGCACGAAGGCGCTGATGGCGTCCACCAACAAGGTCTTGGCCCGCGACGAGCAGCGGAGGGCCGCCGCGAGAGGACGCCCGATCAAGTCGGGCGAACTATGGGTGCTGCCGATCATCGGGCCATCCGGCTCGATGAAGTCGACATCCATGTCGATCGTGATCGACGAGATCTACGCCGACAAGGAAACGCCCGAGGGCGATATCCCCGTGCTGATCGTCACCATGCGCGGGGTCAAAAGCCCCAAGGCATTCCAGGCGTCCATCCTGGAGCCCTTGGACCGCAAGCAGGCCTCCGAACTGCGCAAACAGACGAACGGATACCACGAGGACATCGTGAACGAGGCCATCCGCGTTCAGGCGCGGAAGTACAACACCCGCATCCTCGTCATCGACGAGGCCCACAGCATTCTGGCGTATGACGGCGGCAAGCTCGGTCCTCAGATGGCGCGCTGCATCCACGGCCTGGTCAACGAGGGGATCTTTTCCGTCATCTTGATGGGTACCGAAAAGGTCGAGCGTCTGTTCAAGATGGACGACGAACTGAAGTCGCGAAAAGTGCTCGACATGAAGGCGGACTTGTCGAGATTCGACGTCGCGAAGGCGGAGGACCGCGGCTACTTCTTCGGCTTCATCGACAGGCTCGAGAGCCAGATGGTTAAGGACGGCGTGGTCACCAGGAAGCTCGGTCTCGTCCATAGCGTCGAGGATCGCGCGAGACTCTTCGACATGGCGGAAGGCATTCTCGGGACCGTGTCGCGGATCCTGCGGCTGGCCATCCGTCGGGCGATGCAAAACGGTCGCGAATTCCTCGAGTGGAAGGACATCGAAGTCTGCTTCCAGACGTGGAACGGCTCCGACCAGACAGGCCAACGCGGAAAGAAGCCGAACCACGATCCGTTCAAGAACAACATCAGGCAGGAAACGCTGGACGCGGTCGCCTTGGACGCGAAGAAGAAGCAGAAGGAGCCCGCCTGATGAATTTCGCGGGGCACTTCCCGCCGAGCGGCCGCCGTATCGGAGTGCCGTATGCGGACGAAAGCCTTCTGGGCTTCGCCCATCGCTGCCTCAGTAAAACGGTCTTCAGACGGCTCGGGCGGGCCATGTCCGCCGCCGGACTCGCGCAGCAGCCGGAAACCCTGCCCATGATCGAGTTCGCGGACGAGGAGGCGCTCGCCTTCGCCGAGTTGCTCGATTGCGCGCCCGAGAGCGTTCGGGACAGGTCGTACCGGGCCGTTTCTTGGCGCGGCGCCAGGGCCGCCGCCATCGACTTCTTCGGCGTGAAGGTACGCAGGCACTATCGCGAGTGGTCGATCCGTCGGGTCTCTCCGAGAGCGCTATCGGTCGATCTCTATCATCGCGCCGTTTGGGACCTGCGGCCCTTTTGCTTCGACCCCCGGACCAGGGAAAGGTTGCTCGACGCCTGCCCAGTCTGTAGCGACAAGCTTGGCTGGAAGCAGGTCCACGCGCCTCAGCACTGCGAGAAGTGCTTCGATGGGCGCGGCTTCCATTGCGTCGACCTCAGGGACTATCCGCAGCCCCTGGTCGAGGTGGAAGACGTGGAGGCCCTCGACTTCGCCACCGGCCTGGTCGATCCGGACCCGGAGGTCAGGTCCGCCGTGCGGCGGCTTCTGCCGGCGCCCTGGCAGGACTTCCCGAACGACGAGATATTCGAGACCGTGATCGCGATGACCACGGGGCTGCGGAAGGATCCGTCGGTCGGTCATTTTGCGCTGGGTCGCGGTAGGACACTAGCCGATTTCGCGAGCTTGACGCCCGAGATGATCGCCCTTGCAGGCCGCGCCATCATTGGTGGCGACAAAGGGTTCGCGGCCCTCGCCGCGCGGTATCGCGTCGACGCCGACAAACGTCCCAGAGCCTACGGCAGCGAAAAGGAACTCGGGCAACTCGGTCGCCTGACCAGCGACGAAGATCTCTCGCCGGAGCTTCGGGAAGTGCTCAAGGTTCTGATCGAAACGGACATGGCCGCGAACGGCAATTTCCATCGCATCATGAAGCACAAGGTCGAAGGCCGCGATTTCCTTCCTATCTACCGGCTGGCGCGCGAGTTCGGCATCAACAAGCATCATATCGAACGCCTCGCCAGAAGCGGGCGCGTGCGGACACTCCGCGCAGAGGGGGCCGACCGTTCACCCGTGCAGATGAGCCGATCCGATCTTCTGCCGTTGGTGGAAGAGTTGAAGGACGCCACCTCGGTGTTCGGGGCCTCGAAGCGCCTGGGAATACCGCGACCGGTGCTGCAGAGTCTCGCCGACCGCGGCCTGGTCGTCCGCCTTACCGGCGCGGTAGTTGGCTTTCTCGAGGGCGAAGAAGGCTACTCGATCAAGTCGATCGAGCAGCTCCACGACCGGATCTGGAGCCGGGCGAAGCCGAAAGGATCGCGCACGACGGTCTCGCTGCCGTTCGCGGCGAGGTCTCTCGGCTCCGAGGTCGAGCTCCCCTGGGCCGCCATAGTCGCCGCCATAGCGGCCGGTGACGTGGAGGTCTTCGCTGGAGGCGACAAGCGCGGCACCATCCGTCAGAGCCTCGTCGTCGCCGACGTGAAGGCCTTTCTCGCCGGCGTCCGCAAGCACATGCGGCACGAAAGCATCTCGACCGACGAATGGATCTCCGCGAGCACGGCGGCCGAGATCCTGAAGATCAGCGATCCCCTCTTCTACCGGCTGGTCGGCAGACGCCCCGACGTGCTGAAGCCGGGGCGCGAAGGGGCGAAGCCCTATCGGCGGGTCGACGTCGAGGCTGTTGCGCGCAAATTGGTGTTCACGGCGGAAGTCGCCGAAAAGACCATGGAGACGCTGCGCGGCGTCAGAAAGCTGCTGGCCGGACTGGGGATCGAGCCTGTGGTCGCTCTCGAGGAGAACAAGGATTTTGCCTACGACCGCGGTGCGGTCGAGTCCGTCGTCGAGACCTTGCTCGAAACGCGCAGGAAACGGCTGGCCAAGCTTCCGGAACAGAGCGACGATCCTCGGGTGAAGCTCATCCGCGCCGTCTTCCGCGATGGCCGGCCTCCCCGTCTGGTCGCCGAGGAGCTCGGCGTCACGTTCCTGCAAGCCAAATGGTGGCTCGAGACCTGGAAATCGACGGGACAGACGGCGGCCAAGAAGGGGCGCGGGACTCGCCGCTATCCCTTCGACGATCACCTCGATTTCGTCCGTGCTCGGATCGATGCAAATCCGGACGTCACGCTTCGGGAGCTCACGGCCGCCTTGGCGACGCGCGGCTTCAAGTGCGGGCCTCACAGTCTGCAGGTCAATCTATCCCGTCATGGGATCGTGCTGAAGTCGGTGGTCGAAGCGCGCAGGAAGAACGGCCACGACAAGAACAAAATCAGTCATACGTCGGACTGATCGAGCGCGAAGCCGAGGCAATTTGGCTACGGGCGCGGTCAGGAAGTCGGATACATCTTGGCGTCCAGGGTGGCCTCGAGCCAGTCGAGGAGACCACGCAGCTCGTCCGCGCGCTCCATTCCTCCCAGTACCTCGTCCGCCTCGCGCGGCTTCCAAGCGGATCCGAACGCTTGTTCGCCATAGGACGTCATCTCCGCGACCAGAAAATCGGCGTCCTCGTCCAAGAGGCCGCTGGTCCGCGCCATCGCCGCCAGCTCGCCGAACGACTCCGGACGCCAGCCGTCCTTGAACTTGCTCGCGCCGTAGAGGTTCAGCAGTTCGTGCAGGCGCGGCGTCTTGCTCTCGATCAGGTTGCCGGCGAAGTTCGGCTCGATCCGGATCCCGACGGCTCTCGCCAGCTCATCGATCTCGTCGCGGCTGTCCGGATACGGGTTGGCGCCGGCGAACCCGACCGTGTAGGTCGGCGCGACTTGGCAAGCCGCCTGCCGCAAGCGAGCACCGGGGCCCGGGGCGGCCACGATGATGCTGCCCTGGATCGCGCCTTCGATCGGATCGACCACCGCGTACATGAACCAGCGATGGGGGGCGGGCCGGCCCGCGTTGTCGGCGCGCTCGGCAGCGAACTGAACATGGACCGGCGTCTTCGATGCACGATGGGCGAACTCGGCCTGCTCAGGCGTCGTGATCTCGACCCACCGCGGATCCCCGTGGCTCTTGGTGAGGATCGCGAAATTGAGCCGCTGAAACTCCTGCATCCGCGGCAGCACTCTGGTGTCCATGACCGGCCTCCCTCTGCTGGGAAGGGACCTTACGGGCCGGTCCGGCAAGGCGGAATCCTCGTCGCTAGAAAATCTGAAAAAACAACGAACTACGAAATCGAGTCGTTCTTATCGTCGAAATGGACGGATCGAGTCGTTCTTAAAGCCCAAATCGAGTCGGACTCAAAATGCGGGGTGGAGCGAAATCAAAGGCTTGCGCGAGTCGTTCTTAAAGTGGACCAACACTGCGGGCTACGCGCGGCACAGCCACGCAACGACCGAAGGGCGAACGGTCCGGCGTAGCTGGAGCAAAGCGGACGCGAAGACGGACTTCGGCCGCGAGCTTCGGCCCGGCAAGCCAGCGCCACACATCAAGAGCGAAGCGAGTGAAGGCTGCCGCGCCGCCGGCTGATCAGAGATAGCCCTACTCGGCAGCCATTGCTGTTCGCAACTCCGGTTTGTCCGTCGCGCTCACAGGGATCTCATCCGCAGTCGGCTTGATGCGGAACCAGGCGGCATACAGCGCAGGAAGGAAGAGCAGGATCAACACCGTGCCGACTGCCGTGCCGCCGATCAAGGTATAGGCCATCGATCCCCAGAAGACGGAGTGTGTGAGGGGGATGAACGCGAGTACGGCCGCAAGTGCGGTCAGGATCACGGGCCTCGTGCGTTGCACCGTGGCTTCGATGACGGCGTGGTAGTCGTCGAGGCCCGCCGCGCGGTTCTCCTTGATCTGTTCGGTCAGGATCAGGGTATTGCGCATCAGTATCCCGGCCAGTCCGATCAGTCCCAGAATCGCGTTGAATCCGAAGGGCTGGTTGAAGATCAGCAACGCAGGCACGACGCCGACGAGACCAAGCGGTGCGGTCAGCATGACGAGGGCCATCATCGAGAATGATCTGACCTGAAGCATGATGACGATCAGCGTTGCGGCGATCATGGCGGGAAAGACGGTCGCGAGCGCGTCATTGGCCTTCGTGGCCTCCTCGATCGAGCCGCCGGTCTCGATCCGATAGCCGGCCGGAAGCGATGCGATCAGCGGCTGGAGGGCTTTCACGATGTCCTTGGAGACCTCGGGAGGCTGCGTCGCCTCATTGATGTCCGAACGAATCGTGATGACCGGCGTGCGATCGCGGCGCTTCAGGATCGGCTCTTCGAGCTGGACTTCCGAATGGCCGATCTGGTCGAGCGGAATCAGACGGCCGTCTCGGCTCGTCAGTGAGAAGTCGGCCAACCGTGTCGGATCCAGCCGCTCACCGCCGGCGCTGCGCGCCACGATCGGGACATTGCGAATGTCCTCGCGGACCTGCGTGACGGCGATGCCAGTGAGGAGGAACTGGAGCTGCCGCCCGACTTCCGCCGGCGAGAGGCCGATGAGGTTCAGCCGATCCTGATCTGGAATGAAGCGGAGCACGGGTGTGCGATTGCCCCAATCCCGATTGGCTTGTCGCACGTCGGGAACGCCCCGCATGACCTCGACGGCTTTTTCAGAGAGCGCGTACAATTTCGCGGGATCGGGGCCCATCACCCGAAACTCCACCGGGAACGGCGTGTAGGGCCCGAAGACGAGCTGGGTGACGCGCACACGCGCTTCCCGGGCAAGGCCGTGTGATACCGCCTCCCGGAGCCGCTGCTTCAAAGCCTCGCGCGCCTCGGCGTCTGGCGTCAGCACGACGATCTTGGCAAAGGCCGGATCGGGGAGCTCCGGCGCCATCGCGAAGAAGAAGCGGGGCGCGCCCTGACCGACATAGCTGGTCACGATCTTCGCCTCAGGTTGATCATGCAGCCAGCGTTCGAGCTTCTCGACGGCGGCGGTCGTCGTCTCGATGCTGGTGCCTTCCGGCAGGCGAACCTCCACGAGGACCTCGGGGCGATCCGACGTCGGGAAAAACTGCTGCTTGACCGCGCCCATGCCGAGGCCGGACAGCGCGAAAGCGATCACGACGAGGCTGCAGGTCAGGAACTTGTGGCGCACGGCCAGGGTGATGATCCGCCGCAAGCGCCGGTAGTTCGGCGTGTCGTAGATCGCGTGGTGGCCGCCCTCGATAGGCTTGATCGCGGGCAGCATCTTGACACCAAGGTAAGGCGTGAAGATCACCGCGACGATCCAGGAGACGATGAGAGCGAACCCGACGACCCAGAAGATGTTGCCGGCATATTCGCCGGCGGTCGAGCGCGCGAACCCCACCGGCAGGAACCCCGCGATCGTCACGAGTGTGCCCGAGAGCATCGGCGCCGCAGTGTGGCTCCATGCGTAGGCCGCCGCACTGAGGCGGTCCATCCCCTCTTCCATTTTCACCACCATCACCTCGATGGCGATGATGGCATCGTCCACGAGCAGGCCAAGCGCGAGGATGAGAGCACCGAGCGTGATGCGATCGAAGAATCGGCCCGTTTCCAGCATGATGAGAAACACGACGGCCAGCGTCAGAGGGACTGCGGCGGCCACGACGATTCCCACGCGCCAGCCGAGGCTGAGCAGGCTGACCAGCAGCACCACAGCGAGCGCCATTGCGAATTTGATCATGAACTCGTCGACCGCGGAGGTGATGTTCACGGCCTGATCGGTCACCTTGTCGAGCGTCATCCCGAGCGGCAGTGTCCGCGCCAGGGCTGCGGACCTCTCTTCCAACGCCTTGCCGAGCGCCAGACCGTTCCAGCCCTCCTGCATCACTGCCGCGAGCATGATCGTGGGCTCGCCCTGGTGCCGGATGATGTAGGTGGGAGGATCCTCGTAGCCGCGACGAACCTCGGCGATGTCGGACAGCTTCAAGGTTCGTCCCGCAGCGACGATCGGCGTGTCGGCGATCGCCTGCACGCTGTCGTAACCGCCGTCGACCCGGATGAAGACCTGTGGCCCGCTCGTGTCGATCGAACCTGCCGGGGTCACCGTATTCTGCCGCTGCAAGGCGGCAACGATATCCTGTGCCGACACGCCGAGCGTTGCCAGCTTGGGATAGGAAAACTCCACGAAGATCTGCTCGGGACGTTCGCCGAAGATATTGATCTTCTTGACGCCGGGCACATGCAGCAGGTCCTGGCGGATCACCTCCGCCTTCCTGGCGAGCTCACGCATCGGCATGCCCTTCGCCTTGAGGGCGTAGAGCGCGAAGCTCACGTCCGAATATTCATCGTTGACGAAGGGGCCGAGCACGCCGGCCGGCAGCTTGCGGGCTTCATCTCCGAGCTTCTTGCGAGCCTGATAAAACTCTTCCTGGACCCTCGATGGCGGCGTGCTGTCCTTCAGCGTCACCGTCATGTACGCATAACCCGGCCGCGTGGTCGTCTCGACCCGGTCGTACCAGGTCAGCTCCTGAATCCGCTTCTCCAGGGGTTCGGCGACCTGGTCCTGCATCTCGCGTGCCGTCGCACCGGGCCATACCGTCGTGACCGTCAGGGTCTTGATGGTGAAGGACGGATCCTCGGCCCGTCCGAGCATGAAGAAGGCGTAGGCGCCTGCTGCCGCCAACAGCATGATGAAGAACAGGGTGACGGCCCGCTCGCGAACGGCGACCGCGGAAAGATTGAAGCTCATGATTTGCTCCCGCCGTCGGTGGCGGTCCTGACGCGGGCGCCCTCGTGCAGGAGGTGAGCGCCGAGGGACACAATCGGATCACTGGAGCTCGATCCAGAGATGACGGCCGCTTCGCTGGTCACGCGCAGAAGCTTGATGGGGCGAAAGTGTACGGTCGAGCTGCCGCTGTCGAACACCCAGACGCCCGTTGTCCTGCCGTCATCGAGCACGGCGCCCAGCGGCACCTGGACTTCCGGCTGACTGTCCTGGCTTGCGAGCCGAAGCGTGACTGTCGCGCCGAGCGGTGCTGCCGCCGCCTCGCCGCCGAGCACGTAGCGGGCCTCGTAAGTCCGGGTCTGCGCGTCGGCAGAGTTCGACAATTGGCGCAGATGCGCCGCGTAGCGGCGTCCATCGCTTCCATACAGGCTGGCCTCGGCGAACGAGCCGATCGCCGGCCGGATCGTTTCGGGAAGCGCCACCACGGCTTCGCGAGGCCCGGACTGCGCAAGCCGAACGACCGCCTGGCCGGCCGAGACCACTTGGCCGGGCTCGCCAAGCGTTTGGGTGACCGTGCCGTCCGCGTCTGCCACCAGGATGGAATAGGTCGCCTGGTTCTCGGCGACCCCTGCCTCGGCTTCGGCCGCGGCGAGCTGCGCCTTGGCTGTATCCGAGGCGGCCTTCGCCTGCTCGTAGCGCTGCTTGGACGTCCATCCGTCGTTGACCAGGTTGGCATATCGCCGCTCATCGGCATCCGTCTGCACGACTACCGCGCGAGCCGCGGCCACGGCGTTACGCTTCGCCGCAAGCGCAAGGCGGAGGTCGGTCTCGTCGATCCGCATGAGAGGCTGCCCGGCTTTGACCTGCTCGCCGACATTCACCAGCCGCTCGACGATCTTGCCGGCGACGCGAAAGCCGAGATTGCTCTCCACCCGCGCGCCGATGGTGCCTGTGAACCCGCGCTCGGAGCCGTTCACCCGCGCGGCCTTCACCAAGCTGACCATCGGCGGCTCCTGCCTCGGGTCGCTCACGGCAGAGGCCTTTGGGGTGAAAATGCCGAGACTGACGAATGTGGCCACCCCCGCCGGGATCATAATACCGGCCAAAACGGCAGTTCCCCTTTTCATGACAGTCTCCTGTGCGATTTAGATTTCGTTCGAACTCTATATCGAATTAGAGGTCGAACACAATCTAAATTTGGCGACCTGACGGGAACGTGATCTCAGGAAATCACCGGTCCAGCTGCAACTGCCCACTTGATAGATGTCATTCGACATCTATATTGGACATAGATTTCGGCTGAAATCCAAATGGAGGAGCACGATGCGCGTCAGTCGCGTTCAAGCCGCGGAGAACCGCCAAACCGTGATCAATGTGGCAAGTCGCCTCTTCAGGGATCGCGGCTTTGACGGCATTGGCCTCAAGGATCTGATGGAGGGGGCCGGGCTCACCCAGGGCGCCTTCTACAAGCAGTTCGCGTCCAAGGAGGACCTGGCGGTCGAGGCATCCAAGCGCGCGTTGGAGAGCGCTTCCGGCCGATGGTCGGACGCGGCCGCGCGCAATCCTGACGATCCGCTCAGCGCAGTGATCGGATTCTATCTCAGTGCAGATCATCGCGAAGAGAGAATGGACGGCTGTCCGATCGTGGCCCTCGGCGCGGACGCCGCCCGGCAGGGTCCCGACGTCAAGGCCGAGTTCGAAGCGGGCATCAAGACCCATCTCGACGTGCTCGGCCGCTTCATCACCAAGGACGGCGACCAGGGGTCCAGAGACAAGGCCATGGCCATTCTCGCGACGATGGTCGGCGCCGTGACGCTGGCGCGCGCGGTCAACGACACCGACCTCGCACGAGCCCTTCTGGATGCCGCAGCCGCGCTGGTCCGTGAAGCCGCCGCCGCCGCTTGAACGACCGCCCCCTCGAAACTTGGAGAGATCGGATGCTTGACGTGAGCGAAGCCGGGCCGAGTTTGCTCAAATTATCGGAGAGGCTCAGTGTGCGTTTTCACAAGACCGGCAGCGGGCCTCCGCTACTCCTCGTCCATACGATCCGGACGCAGCTCGAGTATTTCCGCAGCCTCGCGCCTCTCCTCGCCCGGTCGCACACGGTGTACGCCATCGATCTGCCCGGCCACGGACACTCACCGATCGATCCGGGCGCGAGCTTCAACGAGCCCTATTTCAGGCAGGCAGTCATACGCTTCATCGAGGCGCTAGACCTCTCGGATGTAACGCTCGTCGGCGAGTCGATCGGGGGCGCATTGGCTCTCACGGTGGCGGCCTCTCTCCCACACCAGGTGAAGCGGGTTTATGCAATCAACCCCTACGACTATGAAACCCGCTACGGGGACGGCATTCGACGCGGCAACTGGCTCGCGAACTTCATTATCGGAAGTCTGCAGATCCCGGTGCTCGGGGCGATCAACGCGTCGCTCGAAAACAAGATCGTTCTCGGCAAGATCATGGGTGGTGGATACCACGACCCGCGCAAGCTGCCGGCCGATCTGCTCGCCGAGTTCGACAAGGTGGCCCATCGCCCGGGATACAAGCTGGCCGCACGCAAGGTGTTGGCCGGATGGCGATCCTGGAGCCAGGCCCGCGACTATTATTGGCAGATCTCGGCGCCGGTGACGCTCATCTATGGCGACAGCGATTGGTCCCGGCCCGACGAGCGCGAGCGCACACGGTCTCTCATTCCCAACTCGCAGGTGGTGACGCTCAGGAATACCGGCCACTTCTCGGCTGTCGAGAATCCGTCGGAGCTGGCTCGCACGATATTGGGGGCAGAATGAGCGCATGATCAAACAGAGCATGCTCCTCCGACAGAAGGAGGCGAAGTGCGGCCAATATGCTATCCTCCCCGCCACCAACGGAGACAACCCAATGCCAACCAGCGTCAAGCAAATGCTCGAAGCCGCCAACGCGGCGGTGCCCAAAATCACGTCGGAACAGGCCACTGACATGATCAAGAACGGCAACACGCTGGTCGTCGACGTGCGCGATGCGCCGGAGGTGGCGGCCAGTGGCAAGATCGCAGGGGCCGTGAATGTCTCGCGGGGGATGCTGGAGTTTCGCGCGGATCCGGAGTTGCCCTCCCACGACAAGGCGTTCGACAAGGGCAAGAGCGTCATTCTCTACTGCGCGTCCGGCGGCCGGTCGGCGCTGGCCGGCAAGTTGCTGAAGGATTTGGGCTACGAGAAGGTCTACAACCTCGGCGGCTTCAAGGACTGGACGGGCGCCGTCGAGAAATAGGACGCGCGGGCCGGTCTGCAGGGGCTCGTTGCCGCCGAACGTCATCGCCGGCGGCTCGGCGCGCGATCCCCGCTCTAGTCGATCGACGTCATCTGCCGCCGGCGCAGCTCGGACGGGCTGTGGCCGAACTTCCGGCGAAACACCGTGCTGAAGTGCGACGAGCTGCTGAAGCCGAGGCGATAGGCGATCTCGGTCACCGACAGCGCGCGCAGCTCCGGGCGCATCAGCGCGTCGTAGCAACGCTGCAGGCGGCGGTTCAGGATCCATTCGGACACCGACATCTCGGTCGAACGAAACAGGTAATGCAGATGCCGGAGCGAGACGCCGTTGTTCCTGGCAATCTTCTCCAGCGACAGATCCGGATCGGTCAGATGCTCCTCGATCCAGCCCTTGACCGAGCGCAGGCGCGCGTTCCGCGCCGTCGCGTCTTCCGAGAACTCGTCCTTGTCGCCCATGTCCAGCGCGAGCGCCAGCACGTCCATCAGCTCATGACCAAGCCGGGTTCGCGCCGTCTCCTCCAGGCTCGAGGCCTCCGATGCCAGCAGCGCGCAGAATTCGGCGGCGATCCGCCCCAAGCCCCGTCCCGTCGCAATTGTCGCCGCCGACGGCATCTTTCCTTCGGCGAAGCGCGACGAAAATTCCTTGCGCGGGATCTCCAGATACAACGACCGGAATTGGTTCGAGCATTCGAGATCGTAGGCGTCGGACGCCGAGAAGATCGCACCAACGCCCGGGCTGGTCACCAGGGTCTGGCCGGCCTGGAGCACGTCCATGCTGCCCTGTTGCAGAAACTGGACGTAGTAACAATCCTTGTCGAGCTTTGCGATGTGCCGGTCGCGCCGCGATATCCGCTGCTCCGACAGGAAGACGTCGCTCATCGTGACCGAGCCAAATTGCGCCTCGCGGATAAAGCCCTGGTAGTCGGCCGGCTTCACCGCGTTCACGTCGACATGAACATAGTGGTCGCAGATCGCATCTTGCCAGGCTGCGAAGCGCTTGGCGGGGTCTAGCTCCTCGGTCGTAAACACGAGATCCATGGTGGCCCGTTGCAGCGAGGTCTGGCTGTGCAGCGCACAAAAGTTGCCGGCCGATCTTAGGTTCCTGTCAGCTTCGCGCAAGACTCTTTGCGCGCCAACGCAAAAGGTTTGCGCGTTCAAGCAAGCCGCCTTGAGGCTCCTCGCTTATCAAGCGCAAAACAAATCTTGGGACGGGGGGAGGCAAGCGCGCGCCGAGACGGCGATCCCGCACGCGCGATGCCGATCCCAGGGATGGCAAGCGATGAAGCGCGTTCGGATCAGCCAACAGGAGATCGTGTTTGCGGTCTTCGCCGCACTTTTCCTGACCTTCTCGGTCTTCCTCAGCGGCTTTCTCTCCGCAGACAACATGCTGACATTGCTGCAGAACGTGGCGGTGCTCGGCATCCTTGGCCTCGCCATGGCAATCGTCGTGATCGGCCGCGGCATCGACCTGTCGCTGATCGCCGCACTCGCGGTCCCCGGCGGCCTCGTGCTGCAGATGGTGCAGAATGGGCATTCGCTGCCGGCCTCGCTGCTCGCCGCCGGCCTGCTGTCGATCGCGATCGGGCTCGTCAACGGCTGGCTCATCGCCTATGCGGAAGTGCCGCCCTTGTTCGCGACGCTGGCGACCGGCCTGTTCGTCGCTGGTCTCGGCCAGGCCGCCCTCTTCCAGCTCGACGTCGTGCAATGGAGCGACGGCATGGCCGGGTTCGAGCGGCTCGGCCAGGGCAGCATCCTCGGCATCCCCACCTCGATCGTCATGTTCGCGATCGCCTGCGTCGTGGTTTTCATCCTGCTGCGCAAGACGCGCTGGGGCGCCTACATCTACGCGATCGGCGACAACCCGTTCGCCGCGCGCGTGACCGGCATCCCGTCGCGGCCCATCATCGTGCTGCAATACGTCCTTGCGGCGCTGATCGGCTGCTTTGCCGGCCTCGTGCTGGCGGCGTCCGTCAACTCCATGCCGACCAGGATCTTCAATTCGACGCTGATCTACGACGTCATCCTCGTCGTCGTGCTCGGGGGCATCGGCCTGTCGGGCGGACGCGGCGGGGTCGTCAACGTCATCATCGGCACGCTCCTAATCGGAACGATGCTGAACGGAATGACGATCCTCAACGTCCCCTATGCCGGCCAGAACCTCATCAAGGGCCTCGTGCTCCTGGTCGCGGTCATCACGGACACGCTGCTCAACCCACGAAACGAAGAAACGGCCCAACAGGGCGACATCTGATCTGCCTGAAAAAAACGCGTATCCAACAAGGAGGAAGACAATGGCCTGCGTTCATAAATTCGCGCTTGGAAGCATCGCCGCATTGGCGCTTTCAGCCGGCGCCGCTCCGGCCCTTGCCCAGCAGGGCCTCGACGAGCCGTTCCAGAAGCCTTTCCGCGAAGCGCTCGCCGGCAAGACCGTCGCCTACGTGCCGGTGGCGATGAACTTCGACCTGACCGAAGGCTGGTACGCCGGCCTCAAGAAGGAGCTCGAGCCGTTCGGCGTCAAGTTCGTGATTCGCGATCCCAACTGGAATACGAACGCCGGCGCGCAAGCCGTCACCTCGCTGATCTCGGAGAAGCCGGCGGTGATGGTGATCCACAATCCCGACGTCCAGACCTACGCCAAGCTGCTGCAGCGCGCCGAGAACGAAGGCATCTACGTCATCCAGATCAACATGGGCTCGGCCTATCGCAGCTCGGCCTTCGTCGGTGCCAACTGGATCGAGATCGGCGAGCGCCAGACCGAAGGCGTGGTGAAGGCCTGCCAGGGCAAATCGAACAAGATCGCCATCATCCAGGGCGCGCTCTCGGCGGCGGCCAGCGCCTACACGCTCAAGGGCGTCGAGAACATTCTCGCCAAGCATCCCGAGATCAAGGTCGTCTCCAGCCAGGCCGCCGATTGGGATGCCGCCAAGGCCAAGGCAATCACCCAGACGGTGCTGAAGCAGAACCCTGACCTCTGCGGCATCGTCGGCTTCTGGGACGGCATGGACATCGGCACCGCCGCCGCGATCAAGGAAGCCGGCCTGACCGGCAAGGTGTTCCTGGCGACCTCGGGCGGCGGCGAGCGCAAGGGTGCGTGCGAGCTCGTGAAGAACGGCTCGTTCGATCTCAACATGAGCTACGACGTCCCGACGCAGGCCGCGCAGATGGCCGGCACGATCAAATGGCTGTTGTCGTCGGGCGCCAAGCCGGGTTCGGTCAAGGGCTCCGAATACACGACGCTGATCCCGATCACGAAAGAAAACGCCGACACCCAGACGGCGTGCTGGAATCTCTCCGATCTCAAGAAGTGATCGCACACTAAAGCTGCGCGTTCCGTCGCTCCGGGTGCGGAACGCGCAACCTTGCTCATGGAATCAGCGGAAGGCAGATGCGCGAGACACTGACGAGGCTCCGATATCGCTACTGGCCGGACCATCTCCTCGGCGAGATCCTGTCCAAACGCTGGACCGAAACCGCCATCCCGGTGATCCTGCTGCTGATCGTCGGCTTCGCGCTCAGCCGCTCGCTCGAGCATTTCCTGTCCCCATCGAGCCTCGCCGACACGGCGCGGCAGGCCGGCGAGATCGGCTTCATCGGTCTCGGCATGGCGCTGGTCGTCATCGTCGGCGGCATTGATCTCTCGGTCGGCTCGATCTTCGCCCTGACGGATTTCTGCGCGCTCTATCTGCTCGACGTGCTCAACTGGCCGGTCCCCGCCGTGGTGGTCGTCACCATGATCGTCGGAGGGCTGCTCGGCGCGGTGAACGGCGTGCTGATCGGCTATCTCAGGCTCCGCGCCTTCATCACCACGCTGATCACGCTGATCATCTATCGCTCGGCCTACGATCTGCTGATCCAGCGCTATTCCAACGCCATCGCGTCGGCTTTCCCGGACATTCCGTCCTGGGATTTCATCGGCGGCGGCAGCGTTTTCGGCATTCCCAGCGTCGCGCTGGTCTACATCGTCATCGCGATCTTCGGCCACGTCTTCCTGACGCGGCTGCGGCCGGGCTGGCACATCACCGCGATCGGCGGCTCGCGGCGCTCGGCCTACAATTCCGGCATTCCGGTCCGCCGCACAATCGCGCTCTGCTACGTCGCGAGCGGCGTGCTGACCAGCATCGGCGCGCTGTTCTTCGCGGCCCGGCTCGGCACGGTCGGCGGCGATATCGGCGTCGGCCTCGAGGTGATCGTGCTGACGGCAACCGTGCTCGGCGGCATCACGCTCGGCGGCGGCAAGGGGTCGGTCGTCAAATCGATGGTCGGCGTGCTCGTCGTCCTGCTCGTCACCAACGGCCTGACCGCCATGAATGCGCGCGGCGGCGTCAACCGCATGGCGCTGGCGACGATCCTGCTGGCGGCGGCGATGGTCGACATCCGTTGGCAGAAGAATCGCACCCGCATCATCAGCAAGGTCTATGTCGCCCCGACCTATCACGCGCTGCCGCCACCGCCGCCGACCGAGATCGGCAGCGGTGGGCCGTTCGAGCAGAACGACAAGCTGCGTGACGTCTCGCTGATCGGGCTCGGCCGGATCGAGGCGCCCGAGGACGTCATTCTCGACCGCAACGACGTGCTCTACGCGGGATCGCGGCACGGCGACATCATCCGCTTCTTTCCGCCCGATTACGAGCGGATGGAAGTGTTCGCACATATCGGCGGCCAGCCGCTCGGCATGGCGTTCGACAAAGAGGACAACCTCTATGTCTGCATCGGCGGCATGGGCCTCTATCGCATCAAGCCGGACGGCACCGTGGAGAAAGCCACCGACGAGACCAACCGCAGCATCTACTCCGTGAACGACGACAGCCGTCTCCGGCTTGCCGACGATCTCGACATCACAGACGACGGGTTGATCTTCTTCTCCGAAGCCACCGTCCGCTACGAGATGGACGAATGGCCAGTCGACGGGCTGGAAGCGCGCGGCAACGGCCGCATCATCTGCTACGACACCAAGACCGGCACCACCCACACCGCGCTGCGCGGGCTCAAATTCCCGAACGGCGTCGCAGTCGCCAGCGACGGGCAATCCATCCTGTTCGCGGAGACGTTCGGCTGCTCGATCAAGCGCTACTGGTTCGCAGGTCCCAAGAAGGGCAACGTCGAGACCGTCATGGACAATCTGCCGGGCTATCCCGACAACATCAACCTTGCCTCGGACGGCAATTACTGGCTGGCGCTGGTCGGCATGCGCAGTCCGTCACTGGATCTCGCCTGGAAGATGCCGAGCTTCCGCCGGCGCATGGCCAAGCGCGTGCCGGTCGACGAATGGCTGTTTCCGAACATCAACACCGGCTGCGTCGTCAAGTTCAACGAGCAGGGCAAGATCCTGGAATCGTTCTGGGACCTCAAGGGCCTCAACCACCCCATGATCACCTCGATGCGGGAGCATCGCGGCTATCTCTATCTCGGCGGCATCGCCAACAACCGGATCGGCCGCTTCAAGCTCGACAATGCCGATCCCGACTTCGTTCAGTACGACAAGCGCTGGGGGAAGCCGTCGTGATCGTCGCTATCAGAGAATTCGCCAACCGCTTCCTCGGCCGTGGCGAGGCGGCTATCACCGTGCCGTCGTTCGACGGGGCGTTGAAGCCCAACCAGGCGCTCGAGCAGGCGGAGATCCTGCTCGAATGCGACGCGCCGGAGGATCTCGCCCCGGACGGCACCTCGCTGCTCATCGCCGATGGCGCGCGGCTGACGCGTTTGACCGGAAACTCTACAACGACGGTTCGCAGCTTCGAGCGGCCGATCTCCGCGCTGGCGTCCTTGCCCGGTGGTGGCCTTGCCGTCGCGCTCGGCGGCATGGAGGTCCGGCTCTACGACAACGCCACGGCCGAGACACCCAGGGCCGCCTTTACGCAGGGGCTGCACGCCGTCAATGCGCTGGCGCCCGCGGCCGACGGGAGGTTGATCGCAACCGATGGATCGTCGTTGCACGATGTCGGCGACTGGGCGCGCGATCTGATGGAGCTCGGCAGGACCGGCCGGCTGCTGCGGCTCGATCCGAAGACGGGCGCGATCAGCGAGCTTGCCGGCGGATTGGGCTACGCTTTCGGCGCCATCACAAGCAACGGCGCCGTACTCGTCAGCGAAAGCTGGCGGCATCGCCTGGTCTCGATCGCACCGGACGGAAGCCGCAAGGATCTGCTGCGGCACCTGCCCGTCTACCCATCCCGGCTTTCTCCAGCGAGCGGCGGCGGCTTCTGGCTCACCGCGTTCACCGCGCGCACCCAACTGGTCGAGTTCGTGCTGCGCGAGCCCGCCTATCGCCGCCGCATGATCGCGGAGATCGACCCGGAGTTCTGGGTGGCGCCGCGTCTGCGCTCGGGCCACTCCTTCAAGGAGCCGCTGCAGGGCGCCCACATCAAGACCATGGGCGTGATGAAGCCCTGGGCGCCGCCGCGGTCGTATGGTCTCGTCATCCGGCTCGGAGCCGACGGCTTTCCACGCTACTCGCTCCACAGCCGGGCCGACGGCGTCAACCACGGCATCGTGTCCGCCGTCGAAGTCGGCAACGACCTCGTGATGATTGCCAAGGGCCCCGGGCGCGTCATCAAGCTGCCGCTGGCATCCCTCGGCGAGGAGGCCCGCGCATGAACGACCTCGTCCTGTCGCTGTCGAAGGCGACCAAGCTCTACGCCGGCGTGCCCGCCATCGACGGCGTCGATTTCGAGCTTCGGCGCGGCGAAATCCACGCCCTGGTCGGCGAAAACGGCGCGGGAAAATCGACGCTGACCAAGGTCATGGCCGGCGTCGTGACGCTGACGTCCGGCGGCATGATTGTCGACGGCGTCGACGTCACTCCGAGGACTCCGCTGGAGGCGCGCAACCTCGGCATCGCCATGGTGTTCCAGGAGAACAGCCTGGTGCCGACGATGACGGTGGCGCAGAACCTGTTTCTCGGTCAGGAGAAGTTCTACAATCGCCTGCGCGGCATCTACATCGCGGCCCAGCAATTCCTGCAATCGCTCAACTTCGACGTGACGCCCACCGCGACGGTCGGCGGATTAGGAGCGGCCAAGAAGCAGATGGTCGAGATCGCACGTGCGGTCCTGCACAAGGCCAAGGTGATCATCTTCGACGAGCCGACAGCGACGCTGACGCCGGAGGAGAAGAAGTACTTCTTCGACCTGGTCAAGGACCTGAAGAAGCGCGGGGTCTCCATCATCTTCATCTCGCACGCCCTCGAAGAGGCGCTGCTGCTCGCCGACCGCATCACGGTGCTGCGCGACGGCAGGCATGTCGTGACCGACGACGCTTCCCGCTTCGACCGGGCGCGCATCGTCCAGGCGATGGTGGGGCGGGATCTCTCAAACACGCTCTATGGCGCGCGCAAGGCGACGGTCCGCGCCTCGGGCAAGCGGGTGCTGACGGTGCAGAACCTGAAGATGGCGCCGATGGTGAAGAATAATTCGCTGTCGGTGTTCGCCGGCCAAATCACCGGCGTCTTCGGTCTTGTGGGCGCGGGACGCACCGAGACGTTCAAGATCGTCGCAGGCATCATGAAGCGCGACTTCTTCCACGGCGGCGAGGTGATCCTCGAGGACAAGCGGGTACGCTACCGCGTCCCCGCCCCGGCGGTGCAGGCCGGCATCGCCTACGTGACGGAAGACCGCAAGGTCGAAGGATTTTTCGAGACCGCATCCATTGCGCGCAACATCTATCTCGGCCTGCTCGCCAAGTTTCCCAAGGGACGCGCCTGGCTGTCACGACGCGAAGGCGCGGCGACCGGAAAGTCCTGGATCGAACGGCTCAAGGTGCGCGCCATCGGCGACGAGGCCAAGGTCGTCGAATTGTCCGGCGGCAACCAGCAGAAGGTCGTGATCGCCAAATCGCTGATCCAGGATCCGGACCTGATCATATTCGACGAACCGACGCGGGGCGTCGATGTCGGAGCCATCGTCGAGATTCACGAGCTGATCAATTCGCTGGCCGACAAGGGCAAGGCGGTGGTCGTGATCTCCTCCTACCTGCCCGAGATCATGGCGCTGTCGGACCGCATCCTGGTTTGCAGGCAAGGCAAGGTCGTCGAGGAGTTTTCCGCGCTGGAGGCGACCGAGGAATCCATCATGTACGCGGCGATCCATTGACGGTTGCCCTTCCGCCACGTCGCTGCACAATCAACGCGGACGGATCAGGCGGAACGCGACATCGAGGCGGGCTGCGCGCTTCGCTCGCCCAGCAGCTTGCCGGTGGTGCTGTTGACGAAGTGCAGCGACATGCAGGCCGGGCACCTCACGGACACATAGCTGTCCGCCGGCTCGGAACTCTCGGGCCGCTCGTCATCGATCCGATGCTGGACGTTTATGCCGGTGCGCGGGCACCTGAAGAGAATCTGGCGCTGCATGTCGTTATTCATGCGCCCGAACCGCGGCCGGCGAAATTGCGGATGATTCCTTAGGGGCCCTCCCTGTGTTTGAGATGGGTCAATGCAAAGGCCCTGCTCACGCCTATGCTCTGCATGACATCGGCCGCGCTCCTGCTCCGGTGCCGAACGAAGCGGAGCCCGGACTCCTAGGCACTCCGGGCACCGCTTCGCAAGACGGGGACCGACCGACCGCGACCAGGAGCCGGCTCCGGACGAGCGGCTTCGCCGACGGGTTCGATGGAACCAGGGCAAAAGCCGCGGGTTGAATGCAGCCCTGGACGAACACGCGATCGGCCTCGGTGCTTCCAAGGAAGCCGGGGTGGATTGACGTCGCCCTTGTCGCCTGACCGGACCGACACGGCCGTACGGTACCCCCGCCGCCGGAAACAGGCCACCATCGGGACCGCCACGATCAGGAGAGCAGCCATGATATCCGCCAACGTCGACGATCTGACCGCAGTGGTACGCTACGCGCTCGAAACCACCCGTGCGACCACGGTCTGCCCTTTCCACGATGAGGTGATCGTTCGCGTCGGCGACGACGCCGCCGAGAGCCACGCCTACGAACGCGCCAAGCGAATCCTCAGGAGCGACGGCACGGCCTTCGAGGCAGACGCTCTCAGGGAAGAGATCGGCCACCAACTCGCCGCCGCCGCGGACGGACGATGCCCCAAATGCGACCGGACCGATCCGAACAGATAGGCCTCAATCCCTTCAATCCTCCACCCGAAACAGCCGCCACCGCTCCGGCACGCCCTTGAGCTGATGCACGCCGTGATCCCTGAAGCGGATCTCCGACTGCGCCATCAGGTCCTTGACCGCGCTCGAGACCAGGACTTCGCCGGCGCGCGCTTTGGCGGCGACGCGCGTGCCGATGTGAAACGCGAGACCGACCATCTCGCCCCCGCTCACACTGTACTCGCCCGCATGCAGCCCGACCCTGATGTCGAGCCCCAGCGTGCGCACGGCCTTTTGAATCGCGGTCGCGCAGCGGACGCCGGAAGCCGGCGCCTTGAATGTCGCCAGCACGCCGTCGCCGGTCGTCACCACTTCCTTGCCACGCGTACTCTTCAGCTCCTTGCGCACGGCCGCGTAATAGTGGCCCATGACCTTGGTCCAACGCGCATCGCCGAGCTTTGCCGCCTTTTCGGTGGAGCGGACGATATCGACGATCAGGATGGTGGCGAGTGCCTGCTTGAGTTCCGCGCTCCGCTCGGCGGATCGGCGCCGGAGCGCGATCGGCCCGGCCAGCGGCTCGTAGCGGTGGCTGCGGCGCCGGGCGATGGCGGCTTTGGCGTAGTCCTGGGCGCGCTGCGTCGTGCCGCAGCGAACTGTCTTCTCCTGCGGCAATCGCGTCCAGTAGACCCTTCGTCCATCACCGGCGCCCTGCACCTCAACGGCACCCCACTTCAGGAACACCGCCGAGCCGACGCGCCGAACGCACCACGCCTTCGACGTGTAGCCGGATACGTTGGACTGCAGGACTCCGATGCGAAGGAATTTGGGCATGAACGTGCGGCCGATTTGAAGGACCGTTTGGGCGTCTTCGGGGCGGAAGCCTATTCGTACAATCCTGCATCGGCAATAGGGGCTTCCCAAGACTGTCGGCGGCACCTGACACCGGGATCGTGCTGACAGTGCCAAAACGCGAGCCGCCCGTCCATTCGTCGGTCGAGAGTTTTCACTCGTCCAAGCAACGATCAGCCTTCAGACGTGTTCTTCCGACATCAGACACGGTGAGGCGCGCCATGAGCAAGGATGACGGACTGAAGCCTGACGACTTCCCGATCGAGGCCGACAAGGACAAGCTCAGGACACGCAAGGGCGAGCCCGTCGCCTCGGCGGAGTCGGAGCAGATTGCGGACCAGATCGCCGAACGTCTGAACGAGCACGCGCACCAGCAAGAGCAGGATCGCTGGTCCGCGTAGGCGTTACGGGGGTGCCACCCCAGGGCCTGGGCCTGCACCGGGTCTCACAGGTCCGGCGAATGGCGGCCTCGGCTCGACCTCCGCCCCCTGGACGAACCGCAAATAGATGCCGCCGCTGGGAATTCGTCCCGGGTGAGGCAGTCGCCCTACCCGTGATACGCGAACAGCTCGATCGGATCGCTGAAGCCGCGCACCTCGTGCTTGCCGACTTGCTCCAGCTCGAACTTCCGCTCCACCAGCTCCGCAAAGTCGCGTGACAGCAGCACCGTTCGACCGAGCTGCTTGGTAAGGGCTTCGAGGCGGGAGGCCATGTTGACGGCGGGACCGATCACGGTGAAGTCGAGCCGGCTGGTCGAGCCGATATTGCCGTACATGACATCGCCGACATGGACGCCAATACCGTAATTCAACGGCGCGCGGCTGGTCGCATTGTTCCGCTCGTTCAGCGCGGTCATGGCCTGACGAGCCTCGGTCACGGCGTGGAGCAGGTTCGCGCAGGCATCGGGCTCTTGAAGCGGGAAGATGGCGAGCAGGCCGTCGCCGATGAACTTCAGGATCTCGCCGCCGTGCCGCGCGATCGGCTCGGACATCGCGTCGAAATAATCGTTGAGCAGATCGATGACGTCGTCGCGCGGCCAATTGTCGGAGATCTTGGTGAAATCCCTGAGGTCACAGATCATGATCGCGGCGCGCACCGTCGTGCCGCTGCCGCGCCTGGTGGCGCCGGCGAGGATCAGCTGGCCGGCATGGGAGCCGACATAGGTCTCCAGCAGCGTGCGCGCCAGCCGGTTCTTGATGCGGATCTCACTGACCAGCGCCAGCACCGGCAGGAGCTTCTTGAGCGCGGCGATATGCGAATCCTCGAAGCCGCCCGGACGGTCGGTCGCGAAGGTGATGAGATGCCGCTTGCCGAGCGTGTGGTAGAGCGGCCAGGCCACATAGTCGGTCAGGCCCTTTTCGCGCATCTCGTCGTACAGGGCGTGCTTGCGGCCGAGCAAGGGATCGCGTTCGAGATTCTCGCGCACCTCGCTCGCGCCGTCCTGCATTTCATTGGCGGGGCTGCCGATGAATTCCGACCGCTCCCGGACGTCATAATCCACCCGCGCGATCTCCGCCTCGCGCATGCCGTCGGACCACATGAACCGGGCGCCAAGCCATTGCGGATGGTGGATCAGGACATGGAGCGTCGACCGCTTCAGCGGAATGCCCGCCTGCTGCAGACGGATGCACATGTCGGCGAAGATATTGTCGATGAAGCGCTCGTCGCGCGTGCCGTTGGTCAGCCAGTCGGCGACACCGTCGGCCTGCGTGGCGGGGGCGTGATTGTCTTGCGCGGTCATATCCTGCCCTTCACGGCGGTCTGCATCAGGGCAGATATCGTGCCCCGGCTCCGCCGCGTCAACCTAGCCAGTTGCATGGATTGTGCGCATCGGGCTGTCGGGGCTGTGCCCCCTTAACCGACGATCCGGATCGACCCCAGCACCACCGGACCCGAAACGAGCGCGAGCCTCGATGTCTCGGTCAATTCGATCCTGAGCGTGCCGTTGCCGGGGATGGCAAGATCCTCTCCATCGAGGCGAATGCGGCAATCGCCGTGCGGCGCGTAAACCAGATGCGTGCCGGCATGCAACGGTCGATCGCCGGCTTCCCTGAGCGCTTCGAGCTCGATCTCCGCCGCACCGCGCCGCGCCATCAGGTTAACGACCTCGACCGGCCCGGCCTGAAGCTCCGTCACGATCTCGAGCTCGCCGGTGAACCGCACGGTCGTAAAAGGTTCACGCTCGTCGAATTCCTGGCCGGGGGCCTTGAGCACCAGCCCGCGCCCACTAACCACCATTTGCAAGCGGTCGATGCCCGGCATGTGGGAGAAGGGACCGGGCGCCACGATCGGCGTGCTCGCAAAGCGCCAGAGCAGGCTGCTCCAATCCTTCACCCCAGCGTCAGCGCGATGTGCATCCGCGATATCGGTGAAGACGCCGCCGCCGTTCTTCCAGGGCGAGCGGGTGTAGTCTTCAGGTCTGAGCAATGTCGTCTTCATGGGGATCCTCGATGCGAAGAGGCTGCAGGGAAGCGCGTTCGTGTGCGTCCAGGAACGGCTCGGCCTCCTTGCGCACCACGTTCAGGTGCGTGAACAGCGCCACGTGGCCGCCGTCGGGGAGCGCCAGCAGCTTTGCCTGCGGGATCGCCCGGCAGACGTTCTCGGCATGTGAGAACGGCACGACATTGTCGGCGCGGCCGTGAACGATGAGCGCGGGTGCCGAGATCGATCCCTCGGGCAACTCCCCCAGCGCGGCAAACTGCGCGATGTCGTTGACGGTCCCCGGAAGCCGGGCGTGCAGATGCTCGAACACCGTCGACTGCAAGGCGCGGAACAGCGGCCCTGCCTCCGGATGTCCCAAGGTCCGTTCGCGCATGGCGTCATCGGGAATCGCGCGGCGCGCGGCAGCCTGCGGATTCCGTTCACTTCGCCACTTCAGGATGCGGGGCAATCCGGGAAGACGCGCAAGGTGGCGCATCATGCGCAGGCGCGCGGTGATCTCCGGCGGCGTTTGCAGTTTCCCCGTGCAGGCCGATACCAGCACGAGCGAGCGGCAGCGCGAGGGATGCCGTGCGGCGAATTGCAGTGCGGAGGGACCGCCGGCGGAGACCGCGACGACCGCCACGGTCGAAATCCCCAGCGCATCGAGCAGCGCGCCATAGACGTCAGCCTGGTCGTCGGGCGACGCGCCAAGCTCGAGGCGCGAGCCGAGATAGCCCGGGCGGGACACGGCCACCACCCGCTTGTCCCTGAGCGTCGCGGCGAGGGCGCGCGCCAGCAGCCACGACTGGTCGTGGCCGCCCATGCCGCCATGGATGGCCATGATAGCGGGCCCCTCGCCTGCGATTGCGCATTGGACTGTCCCGCGGGAGGTCCGCACCGAGACCGGAGCGGGCCCGGCGAGCGGCAATGCGTCCGGATTTGCGATCATGTCGCGGCTTCCGGTCGTCCGGATGCGCTGGCCTTGAGGTGGCGCAGAAGCGCTGCCGCCTCCGTCGGCGGCCGACGCTCGATCCTGCGATACGCGCGTCCGTCGGCCGTGCGGGAGACCAGGCCGTGATCGCACAGCGCGCGGCGGAGCAAGGCATCATCGGCGAAAGCGTGCTGACGGCTCAACAACGTCTTCACTTGCGCCTCGGCCAGACTGCACCGCGGCGGGAAGCCGGCCCACAACACCCAGAGGCTCAACTGCTGCAGGCTGTGGCGGGCCGGCCAGCGAAGCAGCCTGCCGTGGTCGTCGAAATGGCGCGCGGCGCGCTGCACGCGCTTCAGATCGACCGCATCGACTTGTGGTGCCGGCGTGCCGCGATCGTCCACGGCAGTGCCGACCGCACGCGCGCGGAAATGCTGATAGTTCCTGTGCCCCGTCGCACGTGCAAGAATGTTGAGGAGCTCGACGTGACCGGGCGGCGACGTACGCTCCAGAAGCTGGGCGCGCAGGGATTTCGCGAGCGCGGAAATGTCGCCCGCAACGAATTCAATGGGGGTTCTGGTCATGACCAATCCTCGATGTGCCGTTCCACAGATGGATTGTCGGAGGTCACCAGCTTACGACGCGGCACGAGGTTTGGTGTCGATTCGATTGAGCCTTGCAGGTTTAGCTTCCCTCGCGGGACGGTGACGCCTGGGTGAACTGCAGACCCGGCCGAACCCTTACTATAGACGCCCGGCAAGCTCAAGAGCCCCGCCCACCGGATGGGGCGCGGGTGCACGTGGTGCGCAGCGCAATCCGGACTACGTATCCGCTCTCACATTCCGCTCAGGCCGCTATCGACCGCGAGCGTCTGCGCGGTGACATAGACGCTTTCGTCCGACAGGAAGAACAGCACCGCATAGGCGATCTCCCACGCCGTGGCCTGGCGGCCGAACGGGACGTGGCCCTTGCCGCGATTGGGACGGCCGGCGCCGGCTTCGCGGCCGTTCGGGGTGTCGACGAGGCCGGGATAGACGAGGTTGGCGCGGACGCCACGGCGCGAGCCGAGATGAGCGATGTTGCGCATGAGGCCGCCGAGTGCGGCTTTCGATGAATCATACACCGCCATCTGCGATCCCGCCTTCAACGCCGCAATCGAGGAGATGAAGACGACCGAGCCGCCATCGTCGAATTTCGGCATCGCGGCGCGGCAGCACAGCATGGGACCGCGGACGTTGACGTCGTAGATCCTGTTCCACTCCTCGGGGCTGACGTTATCGAGGCCGGTCTTGCCGAAGGTGCCGATGTTCAGCACCATGCCGTCAAGGCCGCCCATCGCGCGGTGGGCTTCCTCGATCATGCGCTGGACGTCAGCCTCGGACGTCACGTCGGCCGCGATGGCAAAGGCCTCGCCGCCTTCATCGGTGATGTGCTTGACGGTCTGCTGAGCCGAGGCATGGTTGAGGTCAGCCACTGCAACCTTCGCGCCCTCCCGCGCGCATAAAATGCTCATGGCGCGGCCGTTGCCGATCGGATCGGTGGCGGCATCGAACACGCGCTGGCCGCCGCCGACGATCAGGATGCGGTGGCCCTTTAGCCGTCCCCTGCCCGGCGCCTCACCGAGCGATTCCGCGCTCGGCGGACGAACATAGCGCTCCGGCTTGCTGTCGGTTTCAGTCATCGCGACCGCCTACTTCTTGCCGCCGTCATAGACCGTCATGCCGGCTGCGGGATCGAGATCGGTTTCGGTCGCCTCGGTCAGGCGCGCCATCATCATGTAGAAGCCGAGCGCGACGATGGATTCCACGATCTCCTGGTCGCTGAAATGCTTGCGGGCAGCAGCAAAGGTCGCCTCGGGCACGCGGACGTTCTTGACGACCTCGCGCCCGAAGTTCAGCAGCGCGCGTTCGGCCTCGTTCAAGGCAGCCGCGCCGTAGTCGGAGCGCTCGACCGCGTCGACCTGCGCTTGCGTGCAGCCGACGCCGAGCGCGATCGGAACATGCTGACGCCATTCATAGGCGCCGCCCTCTAACTGGGCAGCTTGAAGGATCAGGAGCTCGCGGTTGACCGCGCTGAGCTTCTGCTTGTGCAGGATCGAATTGCCGAGCCGCATCGCCGGGATCATGTTGGCCTCGGCATGGGCCATCATGCGAAAGATATTGAGTTTGACCGGCATGCGGTCGAACGAGGCGCGGATATCGCCGCTCGTGGTCTCCGGATCAATCAGGGGCAGCCTTGCCACGCGTTTCTCCCTTAGGCTTTCGTTTCTTGTCGGTGTCCTCGCCTGCCGCGATCAGCGACAGGAAGAAGGCGAGATAGCGGTCGATCGCCTCGATCACCTTCTGCCGCGGCGAGGGCGCGGCGCCCATCACGTAGTGCTCGAGGCGGATGTAGATCAGGCCGGCCGCGAACAGCCGCGCGGTCTCGCGCGGGTCCGGCGTCTTGACCAGGCCGGCGAGCGCAAAGCCGCGGAAATAATCCGTCATCATGCTCTGCTCGCGAGCATAGAAATGATCGGCGAACTTGGCGCGGATGCCGGGCACACGGTTACGCTCGGCGGTGATGACCTTCTGAAACTGGTGCTCGCGCGGATCGGACCATTGCTCGACGAGGTCGAGCGCAAACTGGCGGCAGAACGCGGCGGGCTGGCGCGCGAGCTGCTTGTAGCGCGGCTCCTCCAGCCGGCTCGCCGAGCTTGCCGGACCGTGCTCGCTGACGATCGCCTCGAGGATCGCCGCCTTGCCGGAGAAATGATTGTAGAGGCTGCTCTCGCGGATGCCGACGCGGCGCGCGAGCTCCCGCATCGAGGCGCCGCCATAGCCGCTCTGCGCGAACAGGTCGAGCGCTTCGGTGAGGATGCGCTCACGGGTCGTGGGCGCAGCCGCTTCCGCCGCGCTGGAGGTGTGGAGAGCCATGCGACTTGACTAACGAACGATCGTTCGCTAGTCAACCGTACGAACGATCGTTCGTCTCGCCCACTCTGGCGGCAACGGTCGCGGCCCGCAAGCCTGCTTCGGGCGCTGTTCTCGCGTTTCAACTCCGCTCGATCGAGAGGCGGAGAGCAATTTTTGGGAGACGACCCATGGCGCGCTTCGCCCGCCCTCGCCTCACTGCGGCCTGCATCCTGTTGCCGCTGCTCGCGGCCAGTATCGCCTCAGCCCAAACCGCAAAATACGATCCCGGCGCCGACGACAAGACCATCAAGATCGGCACCACCGCGCCGCTGAGCGGCCCGGTCTCGGCCTTCGCGCAGATTGCGAAGTCGGCCGAAGCCTATTTCCGGAAAGTGAACGACGACGGCGGCGTCAACGGACGTCGCATCCAGATGATCATCGCCGACGATGCCTATAGCCCGCCCAAGACGGTGGAGCAGACCCGGCGCCTGGTCGAGAGCGAGGAGGTGCTGCTGATCTTCGGCGGCGTCGGCACGCCGACCAACAGCGCCGTGCACAAATATCTCAACGACCGCAAGGTGCCGCAGCTCTTTTTGGGCTCGGGCGCGGCGAAGTGGGACGATCCCAAGAATTTCCCGTGGACCGTCGGCTGGCAGCCGACCTATCGCGACGAAGCGATCGCCTATGCAAGATACATCAAGGCGAGCCGCGCCAATGCGAAGATCGGCGTGCTCTACCAGAACGACGATCTCGGCAAGGATTACCTGAAGGCGCTGGAGGAAGGCCTCGGCAGCGGCGAAGCGATCGTCGCGCGCGCGGCCTATGAGACCTCGGCCCCGACCGTCGACACCCAGATTTTGCAGTTGAAGACCGCGGGTGCCGATGTCGTGCTGGTCGCGGCGACGCCGAAGTTCGCGGCTCAGGCGATCCGCAAGATCGGCGAGATCGGCTGGAAGCCGACGACCATCATCTCCAACGTTTCGGCCTCGATCAGCGGCGTGCTGGAGCCGGCCGGCAAGGACAATTCCACCGGTGTCATCTCCAGCCAATATCTGAAGGACGCAACCGATCCCGCCAACAAGGATGACCCCGGCTACAAGGAATGGCTGGCGTTCATGGACAAGTACATGCCTGATACCAACAAGAGCGACTGGCTCAACGTCTACGGCTACACCATCGCGCAGACGCTGGTGACGGTGCTGAAGGCCTCCGGCAACGACCTCACCCGTGCCAATGTGATGAAGCAGGCGACCACGATGAAGGACGTGAAGCTGCCGATGCTGATCAACGGCACCGCGGTGAGCAACTCGCCCGAGCGCTTTACGCCAATGACGAGCCTCCAGCTGATCCGTTTCGACGGCACGCGCTGGGTGCCGTTCGGCGATCTCCTGAAGAACTGACCGATGCGGCAGGTGACGATCGGCAGCATGCGGGTCGATCTCGTCAGCGAGATCCCCGCGCTTGCCTTCGACAAGAGCTGGCTGTTCGCCAACGTCACCGACGAGGTGATCGCGGAAAACCGGAGCTGGCTCGATCACCGCTACATCGAGCCGGAGACCGGCCGCTTCATCCTCAGCCACCACTCCTATCTCGTGCGCACGCCGCGCTGGACCGCCATCGTCGACACCTGCTGCGGCAACCACAAGAGGCGGCCGCGCGTGCCGGCGTGGAACAACCTCGACCAGCCTTATCTCGAGAACTTGCAGGCGCTGGGCGTTACGCCCGAACAGGTCGACTTCGTGATGTGCACGCATCTGCATGTCGATCATGTCGGCTGGAACACGCGGCTGATCGACGGTCGTTGGGTGCCGACCTTCCCCAATGCGCGCTATCTGATGGGCCGCGCCGAATATCGCCACTTCGAGGCCGCGCACAATGCGGCGCCGAGGAGCCCGGTGAACCACGGCTCGTTCGAGGATTCCGTGCTGCCGGTGGCGGCGGCCGGCCTTGCCGAATTCGTCGAGACTGATCATCGCCTGTTTAGCGACCGCGACGCTGCCTTGCGCTTTGCGCCGGCACCTGGGCACACCGCCGGCAACATGCAGATCCACCTCACCGGCCGCCACGATCACGCGGTGATGTCGGGCGACGTCATTCATCATCCGATCCAGTGCGCTGCGCCGTGGCTATCGAACGCTGCCGACGTCGATCCGGCCGCGGCGCTCGCAACGCGCATGGCGCTACTGGAAGAGCTCGCGGATACCCCGAGCTATCTCCTCGCCGGCCATTTTCCGGCCCCGACCGCGGGACGCGTGGTTCGGCACGGCGACGCCTACAGATTTCGTTTCGAAGATTAGGGAATGCCATCATGATGCTGCGCACCGTCACGCTTTCGTTTCTCGCATTGCTGTCGGCGGCACTGCCGTCACACGCCGAAGAACCCGCCGCCTATCCCACGCACAAGATCAAGATGCTGCTGCCCTACGCGGCCGGCGGCGGCGGTGACGTGGTCGGCCGGCTGCTCGCCGACAGGATGGGCAAGACGCTGGGGCAGAGCATCTATATCGAGAACCACACCGGTGCGGCCGGCACGCTCGGCACGCAGATGGTCGCGACATCGCCAAACGACGGCTACACCATCACCGTCGGCGGCATGACCACGCATGTGCTGGCCCCCGCGATCTATCCAAAACTGCCCTACGATCCGATCAAGGATTTCACGACCATCGGCCGCGTCGGTACCTCCTCGATCATGCTGGTTGCAACCAAGAATTTTGCCGCCCACGACATCAAGGGCCTGGTCGCTCTGGCCAGGAAGGGCGAGCCGATCCAGTACGGCAGTTGGGGCGTCGGCTCGACCGGCCAATTCTGCGCGGAGATCCTGATGCAGCAGACCGGCATCAAGATGGACCACGTGCCGTTCAACGGCATCGCAAAACTCGCCGGCGACCTGCTCGGGGGACACATTTCGCTGGCCACACTCGACGTGGCCACCGCAACACCGTTGGTGAAAGACGGTTCGATCAAGGCGCTGGCCGCCTGCGGCGAGCGCTCGCCGAGCCTGCCCGATGTCGCCAGCTACGGGGAGCAGGGCGTGCCGTTCGACCGTAGCCTGTCCTGGGCGATGTATGCGCCCGCGGGCCTCGCGCCGCCGGTTGCGCAGAAATTGTCGGGGGCGCTGAAGGAGGCGCTCGATGACGAGGTGGTGAAGCAGAAGCTGCTGGCACTCGGCATCACCCCGCAATTCGTCCCCGGCGACGAGCAGCGCGATCTCAACGCGCGCGACATCGCGGCCTGGAAGCAGGTTGCCAAGGACGCCGGCATTGAGGTCAAGTGAGCAGGAACGTGGCGGGCAGCTCGCGTGCACCATCCTTCGAGACGCCCGCCGGCGGCGGGCCGTCAGGATGAGGTCCCGTCGTGAATAGGCAGAGAACAGGAGCGCGGGCATGAGCCGCATCTTCGGCGCGGTGCGCCAGAACGGATATGTGGTGCGGGACATCCAGGCCGCGATGAAGCACTGGATCGAGGTGATGGGTGTCGGCCCCTGGTACTACATGGACCGCGTCAAGACCGACTGGTTTCGTCACCGCGGCGAGGACTCCGCCGTGGAGATGAGCATCGCGCTGGCAAATTCCGGCGACCTCCAGATCGAGCTGATCCAGCAGCGCAACGACGCGCCCTCGCTGTACAAGGAGTTTCTCGATGCCGGGCACGAAGGCCTCCAGCACATGTCCTACTGGAGCCACGACTATCAGGCCCTCTACGACAAGGCGATCGGGCTCGGCTACAGGATCGGCCATGAGGGCCAGATCGGCGGCGACAAGGGGCGCTTTGCCTATTTCGACACGCAGGACCATCCGGGCAC
Organism: Bradyrhizobium sp. TM102; assembly: GCF_009176685.1. Classification (NCBI taxonomy): domain Bacteria; kingdom Pseudomonadati; phylum Pseudomonadota; class Alphaproteobacteria; order Hyphomicrobiales; family Nitrobacteraceae; genus Bradyrhizobium; species Bradyrhizobium sp. TM102. The sequence goes on from NZ_AP021855.1 coordinate 6,711,722, forward strand.
GGTGATCGAGATCTCGGACATCAGCGGCACCAAGGGACCGTTCTTCGAGAAGGTCCGGCAAGCCGCGATGAGCTGGGACGGCACGCGGCCGATCCGCGAGGTCGGTGGGGCAAAATCATAGCCGGCAAGGCCGGTGCATCACTTGCACGCCTGTGTGGTAGGGTCCGCTGATTGAAACCGCCTTGGCCGGAGGTCCGCTCGACGGGGATATCATCAGGGGCGCAAGATGAGCCGAGACCAGGTCTTTGGGTTGCTCCGCAATCTCAAATGGTTCGTCGTCCTCAGCCTGGTCTTTTCTGCGATCCTGTCGCTGCCGGCGCAGATCGTCGAGCTTTATCGCATCAGCTACGCCGACCTGAAGTTCCTGAGCCTCGTCCTGCTGTGGCTGACGCTCCTTCTCGTCGGCAGCCTGATATGGTTCGGCTCCGCCATGGTGGTTCTGGAGAGCCGGGCCCGGCTCTCCGGCAAACCGACGAGGATGTTCAACTGGACTGCCAGATTCGCACCGATCGTGCTGGGAGCGCTCCCGCTGATCGCAGGTGCGGCCGGGCACTTCGGCGCAATTCCGCTGCGGCTCGGCGAAGCCGACGCCAAGCTGAACGAGATCTACAACGCCCCCGGAAGCGCCTTCGACAAGTTCGACGCCTCGCTCGCCATCTCGGTCGGGCAGTCGCTGCACCGAAGCGGCTATGCAGTCCTGTTTCTCACACTTCTTGCGGCCTGCCTCTGGTACGCTGTGGGAAAGGGGCACGCGGCCGACCCATCCTACGTTCAGCGCTTTCGCAGCCGATCGTTCCTGCTCGGCACGATTGGGCTTATCCTTGCCACCACCGCGATCTTCGCCGTCGGGCCGACGGGGTTTGCCGGCGCGCTCGGGCCCTTCGTCGTCCTCGCGCTCTTCGCCGTTTGCATCACCGCGTTCTGTACCTATGCGAGCCTCATTACCGTCCGTTCGCGCATGCCGTGGTTGCCGCTGTTTCTCGGCCTGGCGGTCGTCCTGTCCTGGATCGACTGCAACGACAACCACGGGATCCGGACACTGGACGGTCCGGCACCGGCGTCGGGCCTTGATTCGGCGACATCCGAATTCACACGATGGCTCTCACTCCGCCCCGACCGCGATCAGTTCAGCAAGGACTATCCCGTCTATGTCGTCGCCGCCCGCGGCGGCGGCATTTACGCCGCCTATCAGAGCGCGATCTTCCTGGCCCGGCTGCAGGATCTTTGTCCGGCCTTTCGCCATCACCTGTTCGCAATCAGCGGCGTATCCGGCGGGAGCATCGGCGCTTCGGTGTTCTCGTCGGCGCTTGCGACCGTTGCGCAGAAGGAGGCCGGCGAGACGGCATGCCCCAAGATCGCCAGCTATCTCGAACGGCAGTCTCCGCTGGACGCGGCGATCGAAACGCCGGGACCGAACGAGCGGTACGTTCGACAGGCGCTTTCTGCCGACCTGCTCTCGCCGCTCATCGCCTCGACGCTGTTCGGCGACTTTCTCCAGCGCTTCATCTTCCGTGCGGTCGGACCGCTCGACCGGGCCCGCGCGCTCGAATATTCGCTCGAAAGCGCGACGAGATCCGGCGCGACGGCCGGGCCGCTGGAGCAGCCGTTCATGGCGCACTGGCTGGCGGATGGCAGCAGGCCGGCGCTGCTGCTCAACGCAACCGATGCGGCGAGCGGACGGCGCGTGGTATTTTCACCGTTCACGTTCGGGAGGGAGGCGAACGGAGACAATGTCGATTCGCTGTCGTTCTTCCAATCCCTCAAGCCGCCGGACGGCGGGCCACCCAACTCCGGTCCCATCAACGTTCCCCTGAGCACCGCCGCGTTCGTCAGCGCGCGATTTCCATGGGTCTCGCCCGCAGCCAGCGTGACGGCGAAGGACCCTTCGTCGCCCGGCATCGACAAGATGCGGCTGGTCGACGGCGGCTATTTCGAGAATTCCGGTGTCGATACGGCCATGGATCTGATCGACTCGCTGCGGGGAACCATCGCGGAGATCAACAAGTCCGCCGATGATGCGCCTGATGGTGCAGCGAAGCCGAGCCCCCGTGTCTCGATCAAACTGATCGTGCTCGGAGGCGGCAGCTATCCCGAGCGCACCTCGTTCAGTTTCGGGGAGATGCTCGAACCGATCAAGGCGCTGCTGAACACACGCGACTCCCGGGCCTACATCGCGATCAACCGTGCGGCGCGGGCGCTGTCGGCTCAGTCTTTCGTGATCGACGTCCATGGGACGCAGGAGACCAGCATCGTCAGGAATCTGCGTCTCGCTTCACTGAGCAACCCGTACTACCCGCTCCCGCTCGGATGGACCATGTCGGACAAGACCCGCGAGATCATCGAAAAGCAGAGCGGCCGTTTTTGGGATTGTGAAGCCGGGCGAGACTTCACCCAGAGCGATCGCAGCGGCGCGACAGCGGATTGCATTCAGGTCCTGCTCGCGCACGAGCTGGATGAGACGGTCGACTTGGCCGCCCACGAGATCGCCATCGAGAACCACTATCGAGAGCTCGGCGATGCTCGTCAGGACGTTCCGTCGCGGCTCGACATCAGGGCGATCAGCCGATGCTACGCCGACGGATCGGGACTTCCGGTGAAGTCGTTCCAGGTCCATGCGCTGCAGGCGCTGCTCAGGGAATGGGACCACCATCCAGAGCTGACTGACCTGCGGCAGCTCGCCTATGTTCTCGCCACCGCGGCCTACGAAACCTGGGATTTCAGGATGTTGTCCGAAAATCTCGTCTACAGGAACGCGACAAGGCTGACGTCCGTATTTCGTATCCCCCAGGACGAAGCGCCACGGTTCGTCAACAATCCCGAGGGTCTGGCAAACAGGATTTACAGCGGCAAGATGGGAAACACGGAGCCGGCCGACGGCTGGCGCTATCGCGGCCGAGGCATGATCCAGTTGACCGGCCGCGGCAACTATCAAAAATATGCGGCACTGATTGGCGAACCGCTCGAAGAGGAGCCGGACCTGCTGTTCAATGCCAGCGTCGCCTCCCGCGTGACCTTTGCGCTCTTTTTCGGTGGTGGCGTCAACAAGCTGACATCTTATTTCAACGACGCGCAGGACGACTGGGAAGGCGCGCGCGCCGTGGTCGCGGGACGAGCGCCGGCCCAAATACTTCGCCAACAGGCAAAACCCATCCTCACGACCGGCAAGCGATTGCTTGCCTGCCTCAGAGCTGCGCAGCCGCAGGAGACGCCGGCCAAGCTCAAATAGAGTTTGTCTTGCGGCCCCGGCCGGCTATTCTCGCAAATATTGCAGATCCCGGCTTGGGGGCCGTGATGAAATTCTTTTTTTCTTTCTTTTTCAGCGGGCTGACTATGGCATGCGTGCCCGCTGGCGCGTTTGCCGACCAGCGCATGGCGCTGGTGATGGGAAATTCGCATGTGCCCGTGTCCGAACCTTCAGCGAGGCAATCATGTCCGACACTGACAAGGTTTTCGCCGGCTCGATTCCGAAAATCTACGACGAGTATCTCGTTCCGATGATCTTCTCTGTCTATGCGGAGGACATCGCAAGACGCATCGCCGCCCGCTCGCCCTCCGTGCTGCTCGAGATCGCCGCGGGCACAGGCGCAGTGACGCGCGCCGTGGCGGCGGCGCTGCCGCGCGGCATCCGTTACGTAGCAACCGATCTCAACGAGCCCACGCTCGCGGTCGCCGCGCAGCGCCAGAAGGACGATGACCGCATCAGCTGGCGCCAGGCGGATGCATCGGCCCTGCCCTTCGGTGATACCGAGTTCGACGCGGTCTGCTGCCAGTTCGGCGCCATGTTCTTTCCGGACCGCACCAGAGCTTACGCGGAAGTGAAGCGCGTCCTGAAGCCGGACGGCACGTTCGTGTTCAACGTCTGGGATCGGATCGAGGACAATGTGCTGACGCATGAAGCGACGGTCGCGCTCGGCAAACTGTTTCCCGACGACCCGCCGCGCTTCATGGTCCGCACGCCCCACGGCTATCACGACAGAGACGTCATCAGAGCCGACCTCGAACGTGCCGGCTTCCGCGAAATCTCGATCGAGACGCGAGCTGAAACAAGCCGCGCGCCATCGCCCGAATATGTCGCGCTCGCCCTTTGCCAGGGCACGCCGCTGCGCGGCGAGATCGAGGCGAGGGATGCCAGCACGCTTCAGGCCGCGACCGACATCGTCGCCGAGGCGATCCGGACGCGTCATGGCGCCGGACCGGTGGAGGGCAAGATTCAGGCTGTGGTGATCGAAGCGCGTCCGTAACTGCAGGTCGTCCGGGCGGCTATCCCGCGTCCTACCACCAGCTTCCCTGCATCGGCTGCGTCGACTGATAATATTGGTACTGGCCGCGCTGCCGGCGCGGATTGGCCGGCTGTACGTAGGGGTCACGCTGGTAGAAGAAGCCGAAGCCGTTACCGCCGTTGTCCCAGCCGTCATCGCTGGCGATCATGGCAGGTGCGGTCGGCTTGCGCGTGATGAAGCCGCCTTGCGGCTGGTCGCTTAACACCGCGACGAATTCGGTCCGGTAATTGGTTTCGCTGCTCAGCGGCTCGTCCGAGACGATGATGGAAGAGCGCGGCAATGCGGTCGGCCCGATGCGATCCCACACCTCTTGCGGGATGGTGATGCGGTCGAGCGCATTCCTCGCCTCGTCGCCGTTTTCGATCGTGACCACGCTCCAGCGCAGGCCCGTAGCGGACTTCGCCATCGCCGTGAAGATATGCGTGCCGATCGGCTGCTCGGGATTGCGGATCGTGACGGGGACTTCGATGCTGGTGTCGAACACCTCACCGCCGCCATCGGGTGCTGGCTTATGCGTGTTTCGCCGCACGTAGAGCTTTTGCGTCGAGCGGCTGATGTAGACCGAGACCGGCTCACCGGCGAGCTTTGCGTCGGTCGCTGCCTTCACCGCGTCGGCCTTCCTGGCCGCGGTGGCCTTCGCGGCTTCCTTCGTCGCGGCCACGGCATCGCGCTTCGGCTGCGCGGCGGCCTTGGCGGCGTCGAGCTGCGTCGCCGCGTCGGCGGCCTTGGTCGCCGCCTTCTGCTTCAATTCCTCGGCCTTGGCGCGGGCCTGATCGTTCTTGGCATTCGCGAGCGTCTTGTCGGCGAAGGCGAGCTCGGCGTCAGCGCGGGCCTTCTGCTGTTCCAGCTTGCGCAGAACGGCAGGAAGCGAAGCAGCTTCCTTCGCGGCAGCGGAAGCAGCCTTCTTGGCCTCGTCGGCAGCCCTTGTGGCCTCGTCGGCTTCGGCGGAGAGCTTGTCGGCCTGCCTGGGCGCTGCCGCGATCGCTTCCGGCTTCGGTACGAACAGCGAGGGGTGAGAGATATCGGTCGGGACCGTATCGTGCGGCGAGATGATCACCCGCATCCCGATATACGTCTTGTCGAACAGGTTCTCGGCAAAGCCGAAGGGCATGCGCACGCAGCCGTGCGAGGCGGCATAGCCGGGCAGCGGTCCGCCATGCAGCGCGATGCCGTTCCAGGTGATGCGCTGCATGTTCGGCATCCAGGCATCGTCATACATGGTCGAGCGGTGGTCCTTGTCCTTCTCGATGATGGCGAAGACGCCGGCCGGCGTCTCGCGTCCCGTTGTGCCGGTCGACACTGGCGCGCGCAGGATCCAACCATCGGCATCGTAGAACGTGACCTGCTGACTCTTGATCGACACGATCGCCATGATGGGGTCGCCGGCCTGGCGCTGGGCCACCGCCTCGGCCGGCTGGCGCGCCTGCTTGGCCGCGCTCGCCGGCGCCACCGCCGCCAGGACCGCCATTGCCGCCAATGTCACGATTCCGGGAGGCACCCGACGCCGCATCGCCTTGGTGGGTTGCGCCGTCGTCAGTCGGTTTTTCATGCCATCCTCGGTCGAAATGCCGGCCCGCTCGTGCCGATCATGTATCAGATTGCGGTCATTCAATTAAGAAATCGCAGCCGCCATACGTTCCGTCTGTGGCGATATTCGGCCCGGTCCGGCGACAAATCCCTCATATACGACGGCCTGAGCCGGCGGAAGGTCGGTTGCAGCCGCGAACCAGGTGCAGTCACTGCGGCAGAATGTCCGGCTGTGCCGGCGAGGACACGCCCGTCAGACGCCCAGAGCCTTACGGTTGAAGCCTCGCAGGAAGCGCAGCGACAGCGTCCGGACATTGGCGACGTTGAGCAGCCAGGCCGCTCCGACATAGGCAAGGCCGCCGGCGAGGCTGACGATGACGAGCGCCACGAAGCCGGTGCCGCCCGCTTGCGACCGCGCAGCCAGGATCGCAGCCACCATCGCCGCAGCGGAGGCCGCAATACCGGCGAGGCGGCCGAGGTCGAACGGGACCGGGTGGGCGCGATGCATCAGGACGACGGCAACGAGGAAGCCGAGCGCCTCGGTCGCAAGCGTCGCCAGCGCCGCGCCGTAAAGGCCGTAGCCGGCGACCAGCGCGAACATCAGGACCACGCCGACCACCAGCGTGAGGAAAGATTGCGCCGCCAGCATGAACGGCCGCTCGGCCAGCTGGAAGCTGATCTGCACGTAGAACTGATTGGCGATACCGAAGAAGCGGGCAAGCACCAGGGTCGGCAGCAGCGCCGACACGCCGGCGCGGAAGTCGACGCCGACGAGCGTGCCGGCGACCTGATCCGCTGCCAGCGCGAGCCAGATCGCAACGGGCGTGACGACGACGAGCAGCAGCTCGAGACTTTCAGTCAGCCGCTCCCGCGTCGTCTCCTTGCTGTTCTCGGACAATGACCGGAACACCAGCGGCACGGTGGCCGCGGCGACGCTGGAGGCGATCATGACCATGAACTGGCGCGGCAGGTCGGCGGCAACGCCGAAGATGCCGGCGGCGTCCTTGCCGAGCAGATAGGCGACAATCAGCCGGTCGCAGGCCGAATAAACTGCGACGGAAAGCCCGGCGAGCGTCAGCGGCAAGCCGTAGCGCGCGAGCTGCATGAACTGGCTGCGCTGGAAGCGGGCAATCTTCGTGCGGTCGCCGACGAGGTTCAGGATGATGCCGGTGAGCGACCCCAGGCCGAACGCGGCCAGCAGGCCCAATCCACCCCAGCCGAGCCAGATGCCGAGGAGGCCGAAGCCGACGCTCGACACGCTGCGCACGATCGAAATCGCGGCAAACCGGTAGGGTCGCAACTTGGCGCGTTCGAACTCCTGGCCGACATCGACCGCATTGGCCATGATCGCGACGAACATGCTGGCGAGCAGCAGCTCGACACTGAGGTCGCTGCGGAACAGGAAGACCAGCGGGGTCGTGGCGCAGAGCACCGCGACCGTGAGCCCGAAAGCCACCATCGCCGGGCCGCGAAAATCCACCTCCGCCGACATCGCCTGATAACGCGACACCGACAGCTTGATCCAGGCGAAGAAGATCGCACCCAGAATGCCGGCGAGGCTGATGCCGACGACATAGACGCCGTACTCCGCCGGCGTCAGCAGCCGCGTATAGGCCGTGACCGCGAAGAAGCCCACCGCCGCAGGCAGGATGTAGGCGACGAGATAAATCGAGAAATGGCGGTTCAGCATGCGAGCATGGGACCGGCAACGGTCTTGCGAGTGTGGCGGCCGTTCATCAATGGGGCCTTGAATGTGGCCTTAAATGGGACCTTGGCGGGGCGAGCGAATGCGCCGCAGCATCGCTCAAGAGTGTCACATAAGTCTGCAGATCGGGCGGCGAATGAAGCCTTGAAGCCGCTTTCGCGCGTTAGCGTTAAATTTGCCCTTCCTCGAATGGCAAGGCGCGATCACGAAAAGGAACCGACTTCCAAGCGGCAGAGGTTAACCCAACAAGCCGAAACCCCGGCGTCGCGAGGCGCCGCTTGGTACGATGGTGCGTTGGTTCGAAAAGGACTGAAGTGACCAGGCTCGACAGACGCGAATTTCTCCTCGGCAGCGCCGCAGCACTCGCGGCGGGCGCATCCGCGTCGGCGGCGCCGGCGTCGAAACTGGCGCAGCGCCGTCCGGGGTTCGGCGCAGCGGCCACGCTCTGGGACCTGCAAGCCGATCCCAGGCTCGGCGAAGCCATCAGCACCTATTGCACCCAGGTCGTCCCGGTGCTCGAGTTGAAATGGCCGATGCTGCGGCCGAATGCGCACACGTTCAATTTCGAGCGCGCCGACGCGATTCTGGATTTTGCGCGGGACAACGATCTGACGATGCGCGGCCACGCGCTGGCCTGGTATCACGACATTCCGGACTGGGCCAAGCAGATCAAGGACACCCGCGGCGTCGAGCGCGCCTATGTCGACCACATCGGCACCGTCGTCTCCTACTACAAGGACAAGCTGACGTCGTGGGACGTCGTCAACGAGCCGATCCCGGACAATCCCCGCAGCCCAAAGGACCGGCGCGACACGTTCTGGACGCAGCATCTCGGTCAAGGCTGGATTCCGCTGGCCTTCCGCACGGCGGCTGCGGCAGATCCGTTCGTCAAGCTCGCGATCAACGAATATGACATCGAGTCGGCCAAGGACTCCTTCATTGCCAAGCGCGCGGCTTACCGCAATCTGATCATGGACCTGCTCGACCAGGGCGTTCCGCTGCACGCCGTCGGACTGCAATCGCATCTGCATGCCGAGCTCGAGATTGACACCCATGGGCTCGCCGAATTCGTCACCGAGCTGCGCTCGTGGGGACTTGAGGTGTATGTCACCGAGCTCGACGTCGACGACCAGAAGCTGACCGGAAGCCCGGCGGAGCGCGACGCCATCGTCGCCAAGCGCGTCAACGACCTGCTGACGGCGATTTCGACCAGCGGCCCGGTGCGCTCGATCCTGACCTGGGGTCTCTCGGACCGCTACAGCTGGATCAACGGCACCTTCGCCCGCGCGGACAAGCAGCCGAACCGCCCCCTGCCGCTCGACGGCGAGTTCAAGCCGAAGCCGTTCATGGACGTGATCAGCAAGTTCACGAAGGATGCCTGAACGCGCGAGCTTAGCCGCGCGTCTTCACCTCGAACTCGGCCGCCTCTCCCATATCTTCGGGCGACAGGCTCGGAGCCCGGCGATCGCGCGAGCTGAGGCGGAACACATCGCGGATGTCCTCGACCGAGGTCGACGAATAGGACTGGATGCAGAGCGCGACCTGCTCGGGCGAGGCGGCACGCATCAGCGCTTCGATAGCCGGGCGGTCGAGCGGCGTGTCGTCCCAATGCGAGACCGCGACGCTGTCTTCGGTGACCCGATGGGCGGCAAGATGCCCGGGCGAGTTCGCGACGAAATGGCCGTACATCAGATATTCCGAGAACTTCTTCTTCCGGCACAGCGCCAGAACCCAGTTCAAGCCGGTCGCCGACTTGATTTGCGCAGTCATCGCGCGCGCGGTGTCCTTGTCCCAGACCAACGCATTGCCGACATAATCGTCGGCGGGGAAGGAGCGGTTCTTGATGCCGAGCAGCTGATCGACGGTGCGCAGCCACAGCCCATGCAACGGGTGGTCAGCACCGATGTCCTTCGGCGTGACGAACAGCGGCGTCTTCTCAGCCCCGGCATATTGCCCGACGTCGAATTCGCGGAAGAACAGATTGTCCGAATCCAGGATGCAGATGCGCTGCTCGGGCGCGTTGAGGACGCCGGCAATCTTCAGGATCTGCTGGATGTGCCAGCCGTGCACCGGCGAGGACAGCAGCGACAGCCAGACGCGGCGCTTGCTGATGAACTGAAGCGCCGGCGGCAGCGCAAACAACCATTTCGGCAAGTAGCGCGAAGCCGGAACGATGACCCGCTTGTCGGAGGCGAAGCGCTCGAACAACGGCACGTCTTCATCGTTAACGAGAACATAATGCCGCGTGTATCCCGTGAGCCAGGTATCGATGCTCTCGCTGAGCAGCGAAAAGCGTTCGATATCCTTGGCATAGCTGGCGGTCAGCAGGGCAACGGAATGCATGGAGCGCGCTCAAATGGCCATCAGGCCGTACTCATAGCGGCGTCGGGGTGCGTTGGATACTTCCATTCGCAATCAAGGTAAAATGAAACGAAGCGTTAGCCATCCGACGGCAGTCCCTGCTCGATCCCGCGAAAGCGCAGCGGCGCCAGAGCTGAGGCGCGCTGCCACCAGTCGGCGACGCGGTCGTCGAGCGCGGTCGTGCCGCGGCCGTGGCCGGGGAAGATCCGGATCTGCTGCACCGCCTCGGCTTCGTACCCCCTGCCCTTGCGCGTGATCTTGAGGGCGGCGCCTTCACGGTCCCGCTGGGTCAGCGGCACCAACAGGCGGCCGCGCGGCCGAAGTGCCTCGAGCCAGAGCGGATGCGGATGTGAGAAGCCGGCGTGGATGATGATCACGTCAGCGGGCTCGCGGATCTCCTCACATCCATCGCCATGAAACATGATGACGTTGCGATAGGGGCGAAGATAGTTCGCAGCACGGAACGCCAGGCGCTGGTCGCAATCGACCGCCATCACGCGCCCTTTCGGACCGACCATCTTCGACAGGATCGCAGTGAAATAGCCGAGCCCGCAGCCGATCTGGACCACGCGGTCCTTCTCCTTGATGTCGAGCACGTCGATAAGATGGGCCCACAAGCTCGGCAGCCCGGTGTCGAGCTTGCGGCGCGCGTCGATCGCGACCAGCACGTTGTCATAGAGATGAACCGGATCCGCATCGGGCGTCAGCCGGTAGCTGCGCGCCGCCTCGCTCTTGATGCGCCAGCGGCCCCTCGGCAGAAAGTCTTCGCGCGGGACGGCAACGAGCGCTTCGAGCAGGCGCTTTGAGGCAATCCGCTCGCGCTTTGCAATCAGCTCGACGTAACGCGCTCGCGCGGCGGCAAGATCACTCATGTCAGGGGTCGGCGCGTTCGCGGACCGGCGCGTCCGCACCGAGCTCGTTGACGAGCTGCACCGCCTGCTTCAGGTCCGGGGTGTAAAAGCCCTCGCTGAACTTGCCGACAACGGGCACGAGCAGCAGACTCGCGTGCTCGCGCCTGCCGGCCTGATGCGACAGGCGCGCGAGGCTGACGGCCGTGCGAAGCTCCCAGGACAGCGCGCCCTGCTTGCGCGCGGTCTCCAGCGACAGCGCGAACAGATCGCCGGCCTCCTGGGCCGAGGCCGGGTCGCCGTCCGACAGCGTGATCTCGCCTTGCAGGCGATAGACTTCGGCGAGATAGGAGTGATCGCCGGTCCGCCGCGCGGTCGCGAGCGCACCGTCAAGCGCGCGCAAGGCGGCCTCGCGCATCCCGACCTTGGCGTAGGCTTCCGCAAGCAGGCAGCGGAACCAGCACCCGGCGAGCCAGGAATCCATCGCCTCGTACTCGTCGAGGCCGAAGCGCATCTGGCTGAGGCCTTCGTCGGCCTCGCCGAGTTGCGTCAGCGCCCAGCCGCGCAGGATCGCCGCCTGCTGCTTCCAGTGCAGGAAATTATGTTCGGTGGCGATGATCATGGCGCGGTTGGCATGGTCGCGCGTGCCCTCGACGTCGCGCAAATGCTGGCAGAGATACGCACCGAACACGAGCGCGAAGGCGAGCGTGAAGGGATGGCGGATCTTCTCGGCATTCGCGATCGCCTGCTCGCTGTGCTGGCGCGCCGCGTCGGGCCGGCCGAGGAACCACAGCAGGTAGCCGAGATAGGACAACGAGACGACGCCGGGATCGGTGCCGTGCCGCTCCATCAGATCGGAGTGCAGATCGGGGCTGTAGAGATTGATGCAGCGGTGCAGATGATGCTGGGAAGCTGCAAAACGGCCGCGATAGAGCATGGTCATCGCGATCGAGCGGTGCGCTTCGATCAGATAGCCGGTCTGCTGCGCCGGCTGCGTCCGCTCGTTGAGCCGCTCGCGCTTGGCGAATTTCAACAGCTCGACGCTGAGATCGTGCGCGCGGGTGAGATCGGCGCGGATGAAGTGGCAGACCCACAGGCCGCGGGTGGCGGCAAAGATCTTTTCGTCGTCGTCGAGCTGCTGGCCGAGCTCGAGCGCGCGGATGTAGTTCTCCTCGACCTCCTGGACCGCGTAGCCCTTGGCGGCGATCAGCGCGTTGCCGAGCGCGATGCGCAGCTCGAGCTCCATCTCGTCCGCGCCCTGCATCCGCGCATTGGCCTGCACGACGCTGAGACCGCGGCGCAGATGGCCGATCGCCTCCAGATTGGCACCGCTCTTGGCCGCCTGCTTGCCGGCCTTGAGCCAGAAGCTCGCGGCGCCCTCGCTCTGGCCGGATTCGGTCATGTGATGGGCGAGCAGCTCCGGTTCGCGCTCGGTCTTCTCCGGATACATCTCGGCAAGCACCTGGGCGATCCGCGAATGCAGCTTGCGCCGCTCGCTGTGCAGCAGGCTCGCATGCGCGGCGTTCTGGATCATGACGTGCTTGAAGGAGTAGAGCGCATCGGGCGGAAGACCGCGTCGCATGATCAGCCCGGCCTGCTCCAGATGATTGAGCGCCGCCTCGATCTGTTCGGCCGGCGTGTTGGCGACGGCATGCAGCGTCTCGTAGGAGAACTCGCGGCCGATGGTGGCGCCGATCTGCGCGATGCGCTTGAACGGCCCCATCCGGTCCAGCCGCGCCATCAGCGAGTCGGTCAGGGTTGCCGGGATCGCGAGCTGCCGCCACGGGCCCGACAGTACGTAGCGCCCATGCCGCTCGGTCAGCAGGTTGGATTCGAGGACCGTCTTGGTCAGCTCCTCCAGGAACAGCGGCACGCCGTCGGTCTTGACGATGATCTCCTCGACGACCTCCTTGGGCAGCTCTCTGCCGGCGACGCGCTCCACCAGCGTGGTGCGCAGCTGCCGGCTCAGGCGGTTCAGCACCAGCGTCGTGATGTGCGAATGCGCGTTCCAGCTCGGCTGGAATTCGGACCGCGCTGTGATGATGGCCAGGATCGGCCGGTTCTGCACCCGGTCGACCAGGAGATCGATCACCTCGCGGGAGGTCGGGTCGATCCAGTGCAGATCCTCGAACGCGATCACCAGCGGCATCTCGCGCGCAAGGCCGAGGAAATGATTGACCAGCGCCCCGACGGTCGCATCCTTCTGCTGCTGCGGCGACAGGTCGAGCCGCGGATAGCGGTCGCCGGTCGGTATCGACAACAGCGCGGCAAACAGCGGCGTGACCTGCTCGATGTCGCCATGAGCGGCGGCAATCGCGCTCTCCAGGCTCGCCAGCGACAGCGCGGAGGCATCCTCGCGGTCGAGGCCAAGGGAGAATTTGAGCTGCTCGGCGAACGGATAGAACGCAGTGGACGTGTAATAGGGCGAGCACTGGAACGAGACCTGTCCATGCCGGTCGCCCGATATCCGCTCGAATATCTCCTGGATGATGCGCGACTTGCCGATGCCGGGCTCGCCGAACTTGACCACGACCTGACCGTCACCATCCTTGGCCTGCTCCCAGCGGCCCATCAATAGCGCGATCTCCTCCTCACGGTTGACGAGCGGCGTCAGTCGCGTGCCCATGGCGGCGGCGAATCGGGTCTCCACCCGCGAGGCGCGCACAACGTGCCAGGCCTGCGTCTTCTCGGATATCCCCTTCAAGGCGTGGACCCCGAGATTGCGGTAGTCGAACTTCCCCTTCAGCAGCGACTGGGTCGATGAGGAAATCACCACGCCATTGGGCGGCGCGAGGCCCTGCAGGCGCGCGGCGAGATTGACGGTTTCTCCGACCGCGGAGTCGCGCTCTTCGGTACCCTGTCCGACGAGGTCGCCGACCACGACGAGGCCGGTCGCGATCCCGATGCGGACGGCGGGTGCGTGGCTGAGCCCACCGCGCAGCTCGGTCGCGCGTGCGGTCGATAGCAATCGCACGATCTCGAGCCCGGCGCGCACCGCGCGCTCGGCATCGTCCTCATGCGCGGTCGGATAGCCGAAATAGACGAGGATACCATCGCCGACGAAACGGGCGGCAAAGCCCTCGTAATGCTTGACCACGCGGACGCAGGTTTCGCGGAAGCTCGCGATCATGTCGCGGACGTCTTCCGGATCGAACTGCACGGACAGCGAGGTGGAATCCACCATGTCACAGAACATGGTGGTGAGCTGACGCCGTTCAGCGCCGACCTCGGTGCGGGTTTGCGGCACCATTGTCGCGGGCGCCTCGGCCGTTTCCGCCTGGAACAGCGCCGCCATCGCCCGCTGCAGCCGCTTGCGATCGCCGAGCGGCAATCCGAGCTCGACCAGATCGGATTCGGTCAGGTCGCCCATGACGTCGAGATCGAGACGGTGCTGTGCGAAGAGATCGGTGTAATGGCCGAGGCCGACGCCCTCGAGCCAGCGCTTCAGCCCGCCATCCGTTCCCGTGTCCGGCTCATTCTCCAGCATGGTGATTTCCGCCCGACCATAATTCCGTCGAAGGGCTTAGGGCCCCTCAACCACAGATTTTGCGGCCAAAACTTCACCTCAGACTGGACGCGTTCCCTGACTTCTTGGAAGAATAGCTCAATCGGATCAAAAGGGAACGGAATTGTCGGACGTCACACTCCCAGCCCCGGAGGAATCAAGCGGCACGGCAGCCGAAACCAAGACATTCGCCCATATCGGCGGCGTTCTCGATTTCTACGCCCGCAAGACGCCAGCGGCACCCGCCCTCCTCGCCCCGGGTCGGCCCGTCCTCAACTACGGCGCGCTTGGCGAGGTGACGCAAAATCTTGTCGACACGCTGCGCCGGCTCGGCATCACCACTGCCGACCGGATTGCGGTTGCATTGCCGCGCGGCGCCGACAGCGCACTGGCGCTGATCGCGGTTGCCTCGAGCGGCGCCTGCGTCCCCGTCAATCCCGATCTGACCGCGGACGAGCTGCAGCGCTATTTCAGCGAACTGAAGCTGACCGCGCTCTTGACCCGGGCCGACATGAACTCGGCGAGCCGCGACGTCGCCAAGGCGCTGGATATCGCGGTGATCGATTTCGTGCCGGGACCGCAAGACGATCTGGGCGGCTGCAAATTCATCGGTCCGACGGTCGGGCCGGCGGCGACCGGGGGCGCCTCGCGCGGCGACGACGATGCGTTCATCCTGTTGACGTCGGGCACGGCAGCGCGGCCGAAGATGGTGCCGCTGACGCATCGCAATGTATGCCTGTCCGCCGCCAATGCCGGCCGCGTGCTGTCGCTCACCTCTCACGATCGCCTGCTCAACGTCCTGCCGCTGTTTCACGCCCATGGCTTGATCTCCGGCCTTCTGACGGCGTTGGCCGCAGGCTCCAGCGTGATCTGCACCGACGGTTTCGATGCACCGTCCTTCTTCGGCTGGATGCGGGAGCTGCAACCGACCTGGTACACCGCCGTGCCGACCATTCACCGCGCGCTGCTGACGGCGGCGGAATCCGACCCGGACCGCGCCCGATCGTCGTCGCTGCGCGTGATCCGCTCGGCCTCGGCCTCGCTCGCGCCCACGATCCTCGAAGGGCTGGAGGCGACGTTCGGCGTTCCCGTGCTCGAGACCTACGGCATGACCGAAGCGGCCTCGCAGATCGCAGCCAACCCGTTCGAGCTGCGCAAGGTCGGATCGGTCGGGCGCGCTGCCGGCCCCGAGATCGCCATCATGGACGAGACGGGCCGCGCACTTGCGAGCGGCGAGCGTGGCGAGATCATGTTGCGCGGACCGAACGTGAGCCGCGGCTATTACAACGACGAGGCGGCGACGCAGGCCGCCTTCCGCAACGGCTGGTTCCGGACCGGCGATCTCGGCTATCTCGACGCTGACGGCTATCTCTTCATCGTCGGCCGCATCAAGGACGTCATCAACCGCGGCGGGCAGAAGATCTCGCCGCTCGAGGTGGAAGAGGTCCTGCTCAGCCATCCGGCCGTGCTGGAGGCTGGCGTGTTCGCGGTGCCGCACGAAAAGCTCGGCGAAAACGTCGCCGCCGTCGTGGTGCTGCGACCGGATGCCGAGGCGACCTCGGATCACCTGCGCCAGTTCGCGCGCAAGCGGCTCGCTGCCTACAAGGTGCCGAGCTTGATCCGCAGCGTGGCAGCCCTGCCGAAAGGCGGCAGCGGCAAGGTCAAGCGCAACGCGCTGGCCGAGCTGATCGCCGAGCCGGAGGACGGCGACGAGGCGCGGCTGCCCCGCACCGCGCTGGAGACACAACTCGCCGCGATCTGGGCCGGCCTGTTGGAGCTGCCGCAGGTCGGCGTCGATCAGGACGTCTTCGCGCTCGGCGCGGATTCGCTCGCAGTGACGCAGATGCGCTCTCGTCTGCGCGAACGCTTCAACATCGACTTCTCGTTCGAGGACATCTTCGATTGCGCCACGGTCGCCGCGCTTGCAGCCCGGATCGATACCGCCGCAAGCCGGCATGGGGCGGCACTGCCGGCCTGGCGGCAGGTGACGGAAGCAGACGCGCCGCTCTCGTTCCAGCAGCAGCGGATGTACGTGCTCTCGCGGCTCGATCCGACCCGCTACAATTACAACGTCGTCGAAGTCGCCGTGCTCAAGGGCCAGATCGACGTCGCCGCACTTCAGGCAAGCCTTGCGGCGATCTGCGCACGCCACGAGGCGCTGCGCTCGGTCTTCATCGAGCGGCAGGGCGAACCGGCGCAGCTCGTGCTGCAATCGCCGCCGCGGTTCGAGCGGATCAAGCTCAAGCCCTGTCCTGCCGACAAGCGGGCCGCAGTGATCAGGCGCGAGGCGCTCAAGCTGGCGCAATACAAGTTCGATCTGGCGCGCGAGCCGCCGCTGAAAGTCACCCTGCTGTCGTTCGATAGGACGAGCCATGCGCTGGTGGTCAATGTCCATCACCTCGTCACCGACGGCTGGTCGCAACGCCTGTTCTGGGAGGAGCTTGCCGCCCACTATGCCGCCGCACACAAGAAGAGCGTGGCGGCCCTGCCCGCGCCAGCTTTTCAATATCGCGACTTCGCGCTCTGGCAGCAGAGCTGGGCACAGACGCCGGCAGCCAAGGACCAGTTCGACTATTGGCGAGGCCAGCTCGACGGCGTCACCACGCTGCCGCTTCGGACCGACCGGCCAAGGCCGGAGGCCTGGAGCGGTCACGGCGCTCGCCACTATTTCGCGTTCTCCAAGGCTCTCTCGGGCGATGTCCGCGCATTGAGCCAGGATCAGGGCGTCACGCCCTTCATGACGCTGCTCGCGGTCTTCCAGTGCCTGCTGTTCCGCCACACCGGGCATGAGGACGTCGCGACGGGATCGCTGATCGCCAATCGCAACCAGATCGAGAGCGAGCGCCTGATCGGGTTGTTTGCCAACACGCTGATCCTGCGCAACGATTTTGGCGGCGACCCGAGCTTCGGCGAGATGTTGCGGCGGGTCCGGCAGGTCACGCTCGATGCCTACCGCAACCAGGACCTTGCGATCGAGGAGGTGTTGCGCGCATTGCAGATCGCACGCCGCAGTGACGGCAATCCGCTGTTCCGGATCATGTTCATCCTCCAGAACGCCTCGATCGAGGCGGCACGCTTTCCCGGCCTCTCGACGCGGCGGCTGGAGATCGATCCGAAAGTGGCGCGCTTCGACATCACGCTCGAGCTGGTCGAGGCCGACGGCCACTTCACCGGCTTCTTCGAATACGCCACCGACCTGTTCGACGCCGCGACGATCGACGGCATGGCCGCGCAGTTCAAGACAATGCTCAAGGCTGCCATCGCTAATCCGGAGCAGCGCATCTCGCGCCTGCCGCTCCTCAACCAGGCCGAACGCCGGCAATTGCTGGCGACAGGCCGGGGCGTGCCGGCCAATTTCACCACCCGCGGCAATGTGAGCGAACGCTTCGACCGCCAGGCCAGGACGACGCCGACCGCAATCGCGGTAACGGACGGACACACCTGCCTGAGCTATCGCGAGCTGGCGCGCCGCAGCCGGTCGGTTGCGCGCTGGCTGGTGCGCGAAGGGATCGGTGCCGAGAGCGTGGTGGCCTTGCTTGCGGATCGCGGCCCCGACTTGCTCGCCGCGATGATCGGGGTGCAGCGCGCGGGCGTGGCCTTTCTCAATCTCGATCCCGATCTTCCACCGGCGCGGCTCGCGACCATTCTCGGATCGAGCTGCGCCCGCATGCTGCTGACCGGCCGCGCGCGGTCACCCATGGTCGGCGCGCTGCTCGAACCGCTGGTCGAGCGCATCCCGGTGGCCGAACTCGAAGATACGATCGCCTCGGGATCGACCAAGCCGGCCCGTGCGGTACGGCGCGCAGCCTCCGGCCTCGCCTATCTCATCTATACGTCCGGCTCCTCCGGCGCGCCGAAGGGCGTCATGATCGAGCAGCGCGGCCTGTCGAACCATCTGGCCTCGCTGATTGCCGAGCTCGGCCTCTCCGCCAGGGACGTCATCGCGCAGTCCGCGCCGCAGAGCTTTGTCATCTCGGTCTGGCAGTTCCTGGCGGGGCCGATGGTCGGCGCGCGCGTGCATGTCTGCGACAATGCGATCGTGCAGGACCCGATCCTGCTGGCGCGGGAGATCGAACGCGAAGGCATCACGGTGCTCGAGATCGTCCCATCGCTCTTGCGCGTCATCGTCGAACGGATGAACGAGGCGCAGGTCCAGCGCGCCTTTGCGAGATTGCGCCTCCTGATCTCGACCGGCGAGCCGCTGCCCGTCGAGCTCTGCCGGGCCTGGTTCGCCTGCTGCCCGAAAGTGCCGCTGATCAACGCCTATGGCGCGTCGGAATGTTCCGACGACGTCTCCCTGCACCGCTTGACCAAAGCGCCGGCGACCGCGACGGGCAACGTTCCGGTCGGCGCGCCGCTGCCGAACACCCAGCTCTACGTGCTCGACGCCAACCTGCAGCCGCAGCCGGTCGGCGTGATCGGCGAGCTCTGCATCGGCGGCGCCGGCATCGGCCGCTTCTATGTCAACGATCCCGCGCAGAGCCGGCAGCGCTTCCTGCCCGATCCGTTCTCGCGCCAGCCAGGCGGTCGGCTTTACCGCACCGGCGATCTTGCCCGTCGCCGCGCCGACGGGACGATCGAATGCCTCGGCCGCGCCGACCATCAGGTCAAGGTCCGCGGCTACCGTATCGAGCTCAAGGAGATCGAGAACGCGCTGGCCGACCATCCGGGCGTGCGGGCCGGCATCGTCGAGCCGCGCCGCGAGGCGAGCGGCGACGTCAGGCTGATCGCCCATATCGTCGCAAAGCCCGACAGCCGGATCAGCGCCAGCGAGCTGCGCGAATTCCTGAAGAGCCGGTTGCCGGGCCACGCCATCCCGTCCGCATTCCTGTTCCTGGATCACGTACCGCTCAATGCCCATGGCAAGATCGACCGGTCCGCACTGCTGGCGCCGACGCAGCACGAGGCGCCCGGACCGGACGCGCCCGTGCCGGCGCGGCGCTTTACTGAAAAGGTGCTGTCCGACATCTGGATCGACCTGCTCAAGGTGGAAAGCCTCGGCGTCACCGACAATTTCTTCGACCTCGGTGGCCATTCGCTGCTGGCGGGCCAGGCGATGGCGCGCATCGCCCGCGCGCTCGGCGTGTCGCTGCCGATCAAGACCATCTTCGAGGCACCGACGATCGAGGAGCTTGCCCGGCGGGTCGACCAGGCCATGGCGGCGACGCCGCGCAAGCCTGTCGCAAGCGTGACGAGCCTGGCTGAAGCGAGCCGGGCCGACAGCGGCGGGCCAACGCTCTCGATCGCACAGGACCAGATGTTGCGGATCGAGCAGAACCTCCCGGGGTTGCCGCTGTTCAACCTACCCTTCGCCTTCCGTCTTCAGGGTCCGCTCGATGCGGCCGCCTTGGCACAGGCGATCGAGGACCTCGTGCGCCGGCACGAATCGCTGCGGACCGCGTTCGGCTGGAACGGCGAGGAGCCGGTCAGCCATATCGCCGCACCCGGATCCCTCGGCCGTGTCCTGACCATCGAGACGATCGGCGACGGTCACGCTCACAATAACAAGCGGCGCAAGGCCCTGGAGCTCCGGAAGATCGATCTTCTGATCCAACAGGAGACCTCTACGCCGGTCGACACGTCGCGCGCGCCGCTGCTCCGCGCCCGGGTGTTGCGGCTCCACGACGACGATCACGTGCTGCTGCTGACGCTGCATCACGCCATTGTCGACGGCTGGTCGATCGGCGTGCTGTTCGAGGAATTGTCGAGCCGCTATGCGGCGCTGGCCGGATATCCGTCGGTACCGCTACCGAAGCCGCCCCCGGCCTTTTCGGACGTCGCACGCTGGCAGCGCTGGTGGTGCGGCACGGACGCCGCCCGCCGGCAGGCGGCGGATTGGACGGAAAATTTGCGCGGCGCGGTCCCTGTCTTCGACGGCGAATCGAGCCCGGGCGCGTCCACCGGGCATCATCCGGTCAATCTGGATCGTGAGCTGCTCAGCCGGCTCACGGCGTTCGCCGGCCGGCACAATTGCACGCTGTTCATGTGCCTGCTCACCGGTCTGAAGGCCTTGCTGCTGGCCCGGACGGGTCGCACCGACATCTCTATCGCCACCGCCATGGCCAATCGCGCCCAGCCGGACACCGACCGAATCGTCGGCCCGTTCGAGAACACGGTGATCGTCCGCACCAAGATCACGCCGGAGCTGTCGTTCACGCAGGCGCTGGTGCGGGTACGCCAGAGCGTGCTCGACGCGCATGCGCGGCAAGAGCTGCCCTTCAACATCCTGGCTAACCATCTGGAGCGGGAGGGGATCGATCCGGCCTTGCTGCTCCAGGTCTATTTCACGCTGCAAAACCCGCTGCGCCAGCCGCTCGATCTGCCGGATCTCACGACAGGATCGATCGGCAACATCGCACGCGAAGGTCAGCCGGTGCTCCCGATCGACCAGACCTGGCTGTCGCTGATGCTCAAGGAGCGCCCGACCGGCATCACCGGCTCATGCAATTACAAGCGCGAGCTGCTCGACGGCCGCACGGTCGGCGCGTGGATGGAGGATCTCGTTGCGCTGCTGGGGGCCGCGGTCGCCCAGCCCAACACGCCGCTCGACGGATTACTCGCGCGCAACGCGGCGTGAGCGGATGACATCACGGACGAATACGGGTTCACTCGTCAAAGCTGTGCATGACCAAGTTGCATCTTGATTATTTGGCGTCGTCGCGCAAGATTATTCCGGCGTTTTGATTTGGACGATTATTTTCAACCGGGGGAGTGTTATGGGTTTCATCAAATTTACCAAGGGTACCTCGTTGAGCGACAAGGACCGCAAGGCCCTCCAGAAGCTGCTCGGTGCCGAGAAGAAGAAACTCCAATCCGCGCTGAAGGACGTCGACGCCAGCCTTTCGGTGCTTGGCGGCTCGAAGAAAGCCAAGAAGAAGAAGAGGTAAGATTCGTCGGCCGGGACGCCGTACGAATCTTCAAGCTTCGCTTTTCGGGGATGGGCCGCTCGCGTGTCGAGTTAAGGTCTCGCACAAGCTTGCGCCTGTAAACCGGCCTGCAAATCGACAAGAATTCGCCCGGGTGGACCGCTAGAAGCGGTCCGCTTGATTGATTCTTGCTCAGTTGTTTCTTCCGTCGGGACCGGGGATCATCCCTCGGCCTGACGCAAAAGGCCCAATTGATGGCGGACGACAGAATTGAACTCTTTGTCGGACTGATCGAGTCCATTGACGCACCGGGCGCGGTCGAGGCGTGCCGACGGCTGCTCTCGGTCGACGAACGGGTCCGGGCCGATCGCTTCATGTTCGAGCGGCACCGACGGCAATATATTTTCGCGCATGCGATGCTGCGCCTGGCGCTGTCGCAGATCGCCTCCAACGTCGCGCCGTCCGACTGGTCCTTTGCAGCCGGCCGCTATGGGCGGCCGTTTGTCGCAGCGCCCGCGACCTCGAGCGCGCTGCATTTCAGCCTGTCTCATGCCGACGGCTGCGTCGCCTGCGTGGTGTCGAGGCATGAGTCCGTCGGCGTCGACGTCGAAACCGTGTCGCGGCGGGTGGCGCCGCTATCCACCGCGCTCCGCTTCTTTGCGCCGGAGGAGGTCGAAACGCTGCGCGGACTGCCGGAGCCCGCGGCGACCGAGCGCTTCTTCGACTATTGGACGCTCAAGGAGGCCTATCTGAAGGCCAGGGGCTTTGGGCTCAATCTGCCGCTCGACGCTTTCGCGATGCAGGTCTCGCGCGAGGCCATCGAGATCAGCTTCAAGCCCGATATCGCCGACGATCCCGACGGCTGGCGCTTCTCGCTGTGCTCGCCCTCGCCCTCGCATCGCCTCGCGATCGCCGACGGCTCCCGTGCGAACGGTGGCCTTCCCATCAGCCGCAATGCCTGGCCGCTCCAGGAAGCGGCTGAATGACGCCGCCGCGGCTGCGCGTCTTTCCCGCGATTTCGCGCAACCGCGACCCCCAGAAATATATCGGCGAGCTGATGCGGGTGGCTGAGTTCGCCGACCGCAACGGCTTCGAAGGCATTTTGCTGTTCGAAGGCAACGACGTGTTCGTCGAGCCCTGGGCGATGGCCCAGCACATCATGGCTGCGACGACGCGCTCTTCGCCGCTGATCGCCGTCAATCCGGTCTACATGCACCCGTTCACCGCGGCGAAATTCGTCTCCTCCCTGGCGCAGCTTCACGGCCGCAAGGTCTATCTCAACATGATCACGGGGACGGCGGTCAGCGACTTGCAGGGGCTCGGCGACGACCAGTCGCATGCCGACCGCTATATCAGGCTCGGAGAATTCGTGGGGCTGATGCGGCAGTTGCTGGCGAGCCCGCGACCGGTGAATTTCGCGGGCCGCTTCTACCGTGCGCACCATCTGCAGCTTCGCCCGCGCCTGCCGGCGGAGCTGATGCCCGAATTCCTGATCGCGGGGCAATCCGAGGCGGCCCAGCGCGTGGCGAAGGAGACCGGCTGCATCAAGATGCAGATGCTGCCGCCGGATCTCGATCGCGGCCTTGACGCGCCCGGCATGAATTTCGGCATCTTCGCCCGCGAGGGACGCGAGGAGGCGCGGCAGGCCGCAAAACTGCGTTTCCGCGACAACCCTGACGATCGCGAGCTTCTCGTGCTCACCATGGAGAACACCGATTCCGTGTGGAAGCGGCATCTCTATGCCGGCCAGAGCGGCGAGCTCGGGGACAATGGCTATTGGCTACTGCCGTTCCTGACCTTCCAGGCCGACTGTCCCTATCTCGTCGGCAGCTACCAGGAGATCGGCGCGAAGCTGAAGGACTTTGCGGCCAAGGGTCTGACCACTATTATGCTCGACATGGTCGCCGACGAGACCGAGATGCAGCACGTCTGCAAGGCGCTCGCGGCGAGCGGGATGTTTAGATCACTCTCGCCGTCATGGCCGGGCTTGTCCCGCCATCCACGCCTTGCTCCACGCTCGAAGAACGTGGATGCCCGGGACAAGCCCGGGCATGACGACCAACGCGGGAAGAGGTGAAGATCCCTCACCGCGCCTCTTCAAATCCGGCCAGCACCGAGGTCAGGTTCGCGCCCAGAATATCCGAGAGATAACCGCCCTCCTGCACGAACACGGTCAGCAGGCCCATCCTGGCGATGGCCTGGCCGATGCGGCGGAAGCCGGGCGTGGTGACGGCCAATCCCTTGAGCGGATCATGCTCGGAGGCATCGAGGCCGAGCGCGATGACGAGCGCGCCGGGCGCAAAGGACTCGATTGCCTTGCGCGCCACGTCCATCGCCTGGATGTAGCCGTCATCGCCGGTGCCGATGGCGAGCGGGATGTTGAGATTGGTGCCGAGGCCGGGCCCCTCGCCGCGCTCATGGGCATAGCCCCACACATAGGGATAGTAGGCAATGGGATCGGCGTGGATCGACACCGTGTAGACGTCGGGCCGGGCGTAGAAGATGCCTTGCGTGCCGTTGCCGTGATGGACGTCGACGTCGAGGATCACGACGCGCTCGTGCTTCTGCCGCAGATGCGCCGCGGCGATCGCGCTGTTGTTGAGGAAGCAGAAGCCGCCGGCCATGTCGCGATAGGCGTGATGACCGGGCGGACGGCAGAGCGCATAGGTCGCATCCTCACCATCCATCACCATCTGCGCGGCGGTGACCGCAACATCCGTCGCGGCGCAGGCCGCAGCCCAGGTGCCCGGACCGATCGGCGCCGCGGTGTCGGCGGTGTGCCAGCCGAGCTTGCCGACGATGTGGGTCGGATAGGTCGCAGCGTGGCGCACCGGATGGATGTTGCCGATCATCTCCGGACCGGAATCGCCGAGCGCGGTCCAGGCGTCCCAGGCTTCGCTCAGGAACGACAGATATTCCGGACTGTGAATGCGCTCGCGAGGGCCCTGTCCGAATGTGGTCGGCTCGACCAGCTGGTGCTTGCCGTCCTTCAACCCCTTCAGCAGGCGGTCGGCGCGCTCCGGCTGCTCGGTGGTGCGCTTGACGACACCGCGAACCAGGAAGAATTGCGGATCGTGGCTGCGGTGCAGTTCGGTATGGACGGCTTTCACTCAAACACTCCGTGCTTGCATGCTCTGGTCTTGAGGCGTTTTCTTCACGCGAACCGGTATCCACTTCGCTCGAAAACGCTTTGAGGCGTTGCCACAGACGTCTTGATCGCTGCGGCGGCCAGATGCAAGCAAGAAGAATGCCGTCTCGCCCTGCGGCGGAAGCAGATCGCAATCGGCGCTCAGCAGCGCCCGCGCTGCAGGCAGTGCTCGCGGCCCGGCTGATCGGTGCGGAAGGACTCGATGAAGCCGCCCTGACGCTGGGTGACGAAGACGGTCTTGCCGTCGCTGCCGCCGAAGGCGAGGTTGGTCGGCTCCTTGGCCTTCAGCGCGATCTCCCGCTCGACCGCGCCGTTCGGCTTCATCAGCGCGATCGTGCCCTTGAGAATGCGCGCGACGTAGAGCCGGCCGGCAACGTCGGTGCGCAGCCCGTCGACGGTGTCGGGCTGAAACGCCTTGACGAGTTTTGCAGCCGTCAGCTCGTTGCCGTTGATCGCATAGGACCAGATCTGGCCGCTGTTGGATTCGCCGACATAGAGCGTCTTGCCGTCAGGGCTGAGATCGATGCCGTTGGTGGTGCCCATCGCGCGCGGCGCCGACATGATCTGTCCCTGCACCGTGCCGTCGGCGGCTTTCGTAATCCGCCAGATATGGCCTTCCCGGCCCTTCCAGTTCGGATCGCTCGCATAGATCGTGCCCTCGCGGGCGATCGTGATGTCGTTGGGCTGGTTCATCTCGTCGGAGTGAAACCAGATGCCCGGCTCGGTCGTCCCCTTCGCAATCGCGAAGATGTTGTGCTTCTTGTAGTCGGCGATGAACATGGTGCCGCTCCGGTCGAAGCGGATGGCGTTGCCGACACTGCCATCGGGCAGCGCCGTGAACGGCTCCGACGCGGTGCCGCCGGCGGGCAGCCGGCCGATGGTGCCGGGCCTGCCGAGATTGACCACGAACAAATTGCCCTCGAGGTCAGCCGCCGGGCCCTCGATGCCGAAGGTGTATTCGCCGGGAGGCGTCACCTGCGCACTCTCGAACAGCTTCCTTTCCGCATGGGCGGACGCAGCCGCGACGGCGAGTAGGACGCTACTGCACAGGCACCAGAAATTCCTGCCGGATGTAATAGCCATCGCCGTCGGTGCACTCGCCATTCAAATAGGGATCGGCCGGCCGGAAGAATCGGCTGAAGCCGGGTTTGTCTACAGCGCTCCTTTGTGTCACGACAACGACCTTTCCGGCCGGTATTTCGCCGCATTCCTTGCTGGTTTTGCCAAAGAACTTGCGCTGCGGCGGGCCCGGCTTGATCCGCATCCGCGTACCCGGAACCATTGTCGCGACGAGCAGATCCGCCGTGTCCAGCAGACGTCTGTAGCCGGGCTCGGTCTTCGGCAGGCTCTCGCCGCCCGGCGGCATCAGCTTCTCCGCGCCGAGACCGCGGAGCCGCGTGCGCAGCTTGCCGGCGTCGGGATCCCCGGGATAGATCCAGCCGTCCTGCGAAAGCATGAAGCGGAGCACCGTTGCATCCTTCTCCGCCTCCGATTGGCCGCCCTTCAAGCCGAAATCGGAATGGCAGCCGACGCAATGCTTCTCGACGAGGCCTTTGCGCAGCGTGGTCAGCCGGGCGCTGTTCTGCGCATCCCTGGCGACGAAGGCCGCGAGCTGATCGATCATCGCCTGGCTGCGCATGTCGCACGGCAGCGGTGGCGGCGGATCACCCGCGGCACGATCGATCCGGATCACCGTCTGGTTCTTGTCCTCGACCAGCCAGATCGCGCCGTCTTCCGCGACCGTCATGCCGACCGGCGCCCCTTGCGGCCGCGCGCCGTTGACGCGGTGCCAGCCTGCGATCAGCTCGTCGAACGGCGCGGCGGCGACCTCGCCGGCGTCGGACTGAAAACTGCGCACCGGATCCGCGGCGCAACTGACGTGGTAGCGCACCGGCGCGGGGGAAGGCTTGGGGAAGCCGCGATCGTCGACGTCGTAGACGAGGACGCGGCTTCCGGTCGGACGATAGCCGTGCAGGCCGACCAGCAGCTTGCCCTCCAGCTCCGGAAATTTGCTGCCATGATAATAGAGCATCGCGAGCGGCGCGCCGTGCGGCGGCATCAGCGAGAGCGGCGGCTTGTAGAGCGCGTTGGCCGTGCAGAGCGATTTGTAGAGCCCGCCTTGCAGCACGTTCCTGAATTCCGGGCTCGGCGTCGACAGATCGTAGCAATAGGGCCAGCCATAGTGCCTGCCCTGCTCGATCGCGTTGATCTCCTCGTTCGGCTTGAAGATGTCGGGCAAGTCGCGGCTGTTCTCGCCCTGCAGGAAGGCGTAGCCGGCCTCGGGAAACTTCGGATGCAGCGCCAGCGCCATCGAATTGCGCAAGCCTCGCGCATAGACGGTGTGCGGCGGATCGGCATCGCCGGGCTTCAGCGCCGGGAAGACACCACCCGGGGGCGGCGTGAACAGCCAGATTGCTGCCATCGCGAAAGCGCCCTCGGCCGCCGCGCAAGGCTTTGTGATTGGCGCCGGCGTGATGCAGTCGTCGCTGTGCGAGCCGACATTGACGAATAGCCGTCCGTTCCAGTCGAAGACAAACTGCTTGAGCGGATGCGCGCTCTCCTGGAGCCTTGTGCCGTCGGGAAGCGTGATCCGGCGGCCCGGCATATGACGGATGATGGTCTCGACCGTGCCGCGCGGATTGTCGGCGATGGGATCGAACCGGAAGATGGTCTCGGCGGTCGAGGCGTAGAGCTTCCTGTCCGGACCGATGGCGAGGCCGAACGGATATTCGATTCCCGCCAGGAGCTCCCTGAACCGCTGGCCCTGGGCCGCGCGCGGATCGAGCAGCAACAGCCGTCCGTCGGTGTGGCCCCAGCCACCCATGTCGGCCACCACGAACAGCTCCCGGCCCGGCAGCTGGACGATCGCGCGCGGGAATTTCAGGCCATCCTCTTCGCTGGCGACGAGCCCGGCGCAAAATCCGGCCTTCATGTCGATCTGGATCCTGGGAAAAGCGAGATCGCCATTGCCGCAGGTTTCCGCGCCGATCGCATAGCCGCTGCGGCGGAGCGGCTCCGATGACGCCGCCGAGATGAGCCCAAGCAGGGCCGCCAACACCCCCGCACACGCGCGCAGGCTTCGGCGTTCACGCCTGGATGTGAAGTAGCTCACGGCGGCCCCCCAGATTTCCCCCGAAAAAGCTGTTTCATGCCGTCCGAACGCCGTCCAGCCGAACATCACTCGCCTGTGATTAAACCTGTAACGACCTCTGAGCCGACCAATATCCGTAGATTCCCTTACCGGGCTCGACCCGAATGTTTCGCGAAGGCTTCGGGTGGTATCGATTTGCCATCCAAGTTGCTCCGCCAGGAGGCGCATATGGTCCAGGTCTATTTTCACTGCTCCAACACCGAGGGCACGCTGATCGACCGCTACGGCGCCGCCGTCTCCAATCTCACGGAGGCGCGCGACCGTGCCTCCCAGATCATGAATTCGATGATCCAGACGCCCGGCGCTGAAGACTGGCGCGATTGGGTGATCCATGTCAGCGGCTCCGACGGCGAGGATCTGTTCGATCTTCCTTTCACCGCCATGCTCGGCAAGCCGCATTGAGGTGATGTCATGTTGCTCGCTTCACTGAGCCTGTTCCGCCAGCCCGTGAACTTCGTCGCCGCCAAATGGCAGACGCTGATCAGGGTCGCGGGCGACCCCTACCGCCCCGAGTTGCACTACATGCGCGGGCCGGGCCCCAAATGGCGCGCCAAGTATCAGGGCAGCCGGCTGAACCGCTCGCTCTGAGCGCTACGGCCTCGCCGCTTCCAACTCCGTCTCTCCTTCGTCATGGCCGGGCTTGTCCCGGCCATCTACGTTTTTAGATCACCTAAGCGAGACGTGGATGGCCGGCACAAGCCCGGCCATGACGGCTTGGTGATAGGACCCCACCTCACCTCCCGGTAAACGTAGCCTTGCGCTTCTCAACGAAGGCATTGCGCCCCTCGATCGCGTCCGCGCTCTTGCGAACCACCGCCTGGAGCTCGATCTCGCGGCGGAATTGCGCCTCGTAGGTCGCATGCTCGCTCTCCTCGACGAGCAGGCGCGTTGCCACCAAAGCGCGTGTCGGGCCCTCCGCCAGACGGCGCGCCAGAATCAGCGCCTCGTCCATCAGCTTCGCGTCGTCCACGACCTGCCGCACCAGGCCGATCTCCTGGGCCCGTTCGGCCGTCAGCGGCTCGTTCAGCAGCATCAGCTCGAGGGCGCGCTGGCGACCGATCAGCCGCGGCAACAGCCAGGTCGAGCCGAGATCCGGCACCAGCGCGATGCGGCTGAACACCTGGATGAAGCTCGCCGACCGCGCCGCCACGATCATGTCGCCGGCCATCGCCAGGCTGAAGCCGCCGCCGGCCGCGACGCCATTGACGGCGACGACGACGGGCACGCGGCATTCGCGCAGCGCCTTGAAGGCGGGCCAGTAGAGGCGCATGACGCCGGCAGCAAGATCCTCACCCAGCGCTTCCGACGCCTTCAAATTCTGTCCTGAGCAAAAACCGCGCCCCGCGCCAGTGAGGATCAGGGCTCGAATACCCTCGTCCTGCGCCATCTCGCCGATGGCGGCGGCGAGCGCGCCGAGCAGGTCCGGCGTCATCGCGTTCAGGCTCGCCGGCTCGTCCAGCGTCAGGATCCCGACCGCGCCATCCCGCGCCTGTTTCACACCAGCCATGTCGCGTCTCCCTTAGGATTTTCTCGTTGGTGGCAATGTGCCATCCTTCGGATGCCCCGCCAATGCTGAGCTTCCGCGCCAACACAGCTGGCGCCAGAACAACAGAGATCAAGACGACATCATGCCTCATCAGTTCAGCCTCAACCAAACCGTCCGCAAACCCGCCGTCACCTCCAAGGGCGGCATCGTCGCCTCGCAATCGCGGCGAGCGGCCGAAGTCGGGGCGCAGGTGCTGGCGGCGGGCGGTGACAGCGTGGACGCGATTGTGGCGACCACCATGGCGCTGAATGTGCTGGAGCCCTGGAATAGCGGCATCGGCGGCGGCGGTGCGATGGTGCTCTACCGCGCCAAGGAAAATCGCTTTGAGGTGATCGACTACGGCATGTGCGCGCCGCAGAGCCTGCGCGTTGCCGACTATCCGCTCAGCGGCGAAGGCGCGGCGTCCGATCTCTTTCCCTGGCCGCGGGTGAAGGACGATCGCAACATCCACGGCCCCGGGTCGATCGCCGTGCCCGGCGTCGTCGCCGGGATGGAAGAGGCGCATCGCCGTTACGCCAGAATGCCGTGGAAGGATCTGGTCGCGCCGGCAGCCAGGCTCGCCGGCGAAGGCCTGCTGGTCGATTGGTGGACCACGGTGACGATCTCGGGCTCGGCCGCCGATCTCAGGCGCTATCCCGCCAGCGCGGCGGCGTTCCTGAAGGATGGGCTGCCGCCGAGCGCGCCATGGGGCATCAAGGCCGAGACGCGACTGCCGCAGGACACGCTGAAAGCGACGCTGTCGCATCTCGCCGAGGCCGGACCGCGCGATTTCTACCAGGGCGATCTCGCCAGGAGCATCGCCTCCGACATCAAGGCCGATGGCGGTTCGCTGTCGGTCGAGGACCTCGCCGCCTTCCGCGCGCATCTGCGCGAGCCGCTGGCGATCCCGTATCGCGGCGGCAAGGTGTACGCGACGCCTGAGCTCACGGCCGGGCCCACCATGGCGCACGCGCTGCGCCTGTTGCAGCAGAGCCTGAAGCCGGCAAGCGCGCCGGACGCAGCCGCCTATGTCGAATATGCGCTCGCTCTGCAAGCGGCCTTCCGCGAGCGGCTCAAGGACATGGGCGATGCCGACGGCAAACGCTCGCTCGGTGCCGAATATCTGGCGCCCGCCTGCACCACGCATTTCTCCGTGGTCGACCGACACGGCAACATCGCCGCGGTGACGCAGACGCTGCTCTCGTCCTTTGGCTCGAGATATGTGACGCCGCACACCGGCATCGCCATGAACAACGGCATCATGTGGTTCGATCCGACACCGGGCACCACCAATTCGCTCGCGCCCGGCAAGCGCTGCCTCTGCAACTACACGCCCGTCATCGCCGAGACCAGGGACGGCAAGCGGCTCGCGGTCGGCGCCTCAGGCGGCCGCCGCATCCTGCCGTCGGTGATGCAGCTCGTGTCGTTCGCGATGGACTTCGGCATGGACCTCGATGCCGCCATCCACCAGCCGCGCATCGACGCCAGCGAGGGCGCGGTGGTGATCGGCGATGCTCGCTTGCCTGAGGACGTGCGCAAGACGCTGGGCTCGCGCTTCGACTATGAAGAGACCCGCGTGCAGGCCTTGCCGCAAAAATTCGCCTGCCCGAGCGTGGTGATGCGCGAGGGCGACACGAATTCCGGCGCGGTCGAGATCTTTCAGCCCTGGGCCGAGGCGGTGGCAGAAGCCTGAGCGTTCGTCGAATAAGAAGCGGGCGCTAGCAGAGACGCGCAACTGCTTCAACGGGTCATCGCGCCCACGCGGCCACGACGCGAGCCTCTCTCGTGTCCCGGACGCGCTGCAGCGTTCTTACGCTGCTGCGCAGCGTCCGGGGCACGCTCGACGCGCAGATCAGTACCAGACTGCGCCAGCTTGCGTTGATTCGATGCGCCATCGCGCATCTCCGCGAGCGTCACGACTCCTCCACATTCGCAGGGAACTTACCTACCCGTCGTTCATTGATTGAACGGACAAATGCGCTCGCCCCAGTGGAGGACATGATGAAGAAACTTGCGCTCGCCGCGTCGCTGATCCTTGCAGCCGGCCTCACATTCACCAGTCCTGCCCTGGCCAAGGGCGGGCATGGTGGCGGACATGGAGGCGGACATGGGCACGGCCATGGTCATGGTCATTCGATGGGCCATCATCACCACGGCTCACCGCCCGGATGGTCGCGCGGACGCAAGGTCGGCTGGCGCGGTCACGGGTGCCCGCCCGGCCTGTGGAAACAAGGCCGCTGCTGAAGTCGGATATCTGCCAATGATGCAAGGCGCCGCTCCTGACCGGGCGACGCCTTCTTCACATGCCGAGCCGGTCCCGTATGCGGCCCGTAATCACCGCGGTCGTCACACCCACCGGCCAGAACGCGTGCATCGGGATCGGCTTGATGCCCGTGATGGGCATGTCGATCTCCGCCTTGGCGCCGCCGATCAGCCGGCGCGCGAGCTGCGCCCCCATCGCGGTCGCGAGCGCGACGCCGCGGCCGTTGCAGCCGAGCGAGATCAGGATGCCTTCGGCCGGCTCATGCACATGGGGATAGTGATCCCCGGTGATGGCGAGACGGCTATTCCAGCCGTGAGTCCAGGCAACGCCTTTCAATTGCGGCCACAGCCGCTCGGCATAGCGCATGAGATAGGCGACGTCGTGCGGCGACTTGATCCAGCGCATCGGGCCGCGGCCGCCCATTAGCAGGCGATTGTGCTGGTCGATGCGGTAGTAGACGGTGATGTGGCCGCTCTCGTACAACACGGACCGCGTCGGCATGATCGAGCTGGCCACCGCATCGGAGAGCGGCGCCGTGGCCGCGATCGACGAGAACACCGGCACGATGGTGCGGCGGAGCGCGGGCCAGAGATCTCCGGTAAAACCGTTGGTGGCGAGCAGGACCTTGTCGGCATGAACCACCGCCCGCGGCGTCTCGATGCGCCAGCTTCTGCCATCGCGGCGCAGTGACAGCGCCGGCGTCTCGCCATGCACCTTCGCGCCGGCCGAGATCGCGGCGCGTGCGAGACCACGGGCGTAGCTGAGGGGATGCAGATCGCCGCCGCGCGCATCCAGCATGGCGCCGATGTAGCGGTCGGTGCCGGTCATCTCGCGCAGCTGCTCGCGGTTCAGATATGTCACCGGCATGCCGCGGCGGGCGCATTGCTGCGCCGTCGTCTCGATCGCCGCGGCGCTGGCCGCGTTATAGGCCGCACGCAGCGTGCCGTTCTGCCGCGCCTCGCAGGGGATCTGGTAACGGCGGATCAGGTCATGGGTGAAGTTGGTGGTGCCGTAGGAGAACGCGATCATGCGGCGGCCGAGGTCAGCGCCGAAATCAGCCTCGATCTGATCAGGATCGTGCTTCAGGCCGGGATTGGTGTGCCCGCCATTGTTGCCGGACGCGCCCCAGCCCGGCTCCTGCGCCTCCAGCACCAGCGCCTCGACACCCTGCTCCGCCAGATGCAACGCGCTGGACAGGCCGGTGTAACCACCGCCAATGATCGCGACCGAAACATTCTTGTCCGTATCGAGCGGCGGCGTGGCAACCGGCGCGACGGCGGTGTCGGCATAGAGCGAGGGCGGCAGAGGCAGGCGCGCGGGCATGGCGAAGTCCGGTCAGAGCGGATGCAGCACACGCCGCAAGAAATCCTGCGTGCGCGGATGCTGGGGGTGGTTGAGCAGCGCCTTGGCCGGCCCCTGCTCGACGATGACACCGCCGTCAATGAACAGCACGCGGTCGGCAACGTCGCGGGCAAAGCCCATCTCGTGGGTGACGACCACCATGGTCATGCCGTCGTCGGCGAGCTTGCGCATCACGCCGAGGACATCGCCGACCAGTTCAGGATCGAGTGCCGAGGTCGGCTCGTCGAACAGGATCGCCTTGGGCTGCATGGCGAGGGCCCGCGCGATCGCGACGCGCTGCTGCTGGCCGCCGGAGAGTTGCGGCGGATGCGCATCGGCCTTCTCGGCAAGCCCGACCTGGGCGAGCAGCGCGCGGCCGCGATCGAGCGCCTGCGCGCGCGATTCCTTCTTCACATAGAGCGGTCCTTCGATGACGTTCTCAAGCGCGGTGCGATGCGGAAACAAATTGAAGCGCTGGAACACCATCGAGACCTGGGTGCGGATGTTCACGATCGACGGCGCGTCGCGGTCGACCTTGAGCCCCTCGACGCTGATCTCCCCGCGGTCGTAGCTTTCGAGCCCGTTGATACAGCGCAGGATGGTGGACTTGCCGGAGCCGGAGGGACCGACGATGCAGACCACCTCGCCCTTCTGCACCGAGGCCGTGATGCCCTTGAGCACCTCGTTCTCGCCAAAGCTCTTGTGGACGTCGTTCAGATCGATCATCGCTTGCCGGCCCGCTTCTCGAAGTGACGGACCAGCAGGATCAGCGGGATGCTCATGGTGAGGTACATCAGCGCAACAAGCGTGAACACGCTGGTGTTCTTGAAGGTCGAGGACGCGATCAGCTTGCCCTGCAGTGCGAGCTCGGCGACCGTGATGGTCGAAGCCTGCGAGGAATCCTTCAGCATCATGATCATGACGTTGCCGTAGGGCGGCAGCACGATGCGCACGGCTTGCGGCAGCACCACGCGGCGCATGGTGAGCCACCAGCCCATGCCGATCGACTGCGCCGCCTCGATCTGGCCCTTGTCGATCGCCTCGATGCCGGCGCGAAAATTCTCCGCCTGATAGGCCGAATAGGCGATGCCGAGCCCGAGGATCGCAGCCTGCAAGGCGGACAGCGTGACGCCGAGATCGGGCATCACGAAGTAGAGGTAGAACAACAGCACGATGATCGGGATGCCGCGGATCACGTTGATCAGGCTGGCGCTGATCATCGACAGCGCCTTGATGCCGGAGACCCGCATCATCGCCCAGATCAGGCCGAGCACCGTCGAGAGCAGCAGCGAGCCGATGGTGACGACGATCGTCAGCACGACGCCGTTCATCAGGATCGGGAAGAACTCGGCGGCGTCGTGCCAGAAGCCTTTCATCGGGCAGCCTAGTCTCTACCGATCAGCCCTGAGCCTTCAGGCCCCATTTATCGAGGATCTTGTCGATGGTGCCGTTGGCTTTCAGCTTGGCGAGCGAGGCGTTGATCTTGCCGAGCAGCGCGGTCTCGCCCTTGCGCACGCCGATGCCGACCGAACCGACGGTGACGGGCTTGTAGCCGTCGACGAGACGCACCTCGGGGAAGCCGCCCTGCTTCAGGTTATAGGCGAGGATCGGATAATCGGCGTAGCCGGCCTTGAGGCGGCCGGTGTTCACGTCGCGCAGGATGTCCGGAATGGTGTCGTAGGCCTTCACGTCGGCGAACAGGCCGGACTTCTTCAGCGCGTCGACGAAGGCGGTGCCGACCTGGGCGCCGACCGTCTCGCCCTTCAGATCCTCCTGCGTGGCATAGGCCTTGGTGTCGCTCTTCGGCACGACGAGGCCTTCGCCATAGGTGTAGATCGGATCGGAGAAGTCGACGACCTCCTTGCGCGGCGCGGTGATGAACATCGCGGCGGCGATGATGTCGATCTTGCTCGAGGTCAGCGACGGGATCAGCGCCGAGAACTGCATCGGCTCGATCTGCACGTTGAAGCCGGCATCCTTGCCCACTTCAGTGACGAGATCGACCATGATGCCCTGGATGGTGTTGGTCTTGGTGTCGAGGAAGGTGAAGGGAATGCCTGTCGGGGTCGAGCCGACCTTCAGCACCTGCTGCGCCGAAGCGGGCGTCACGGCCGCCAGTGCGAGCGCCGCGACCGCGGCCAGACCAAAACGCTTCATCGCATCCTCCTTTGGGTCTGGCCGATGGCGGCGCTCGCGGGTGTTGCGAGTCGAGCCGTTTCGGCCTATTTTCACCAATATGAAAATTTGGTCACACTTTCGCTGATGATGCAAGTGGTTTTCATGCACATGAAGGAAGCGGTTTGACGTGAGCGGTGGCAAACGAATGCGCAAACCGGCGGCAACCAAGCCGGCGAAGCGGGTGAAGCCCAAAGCCGTCACCAAGCCGGCGGAGCCTGCGATGGACGTGGCGGTCGGCCGCCGCATCCGGGATCTCAGGCGCGTCAGGCAATTC
The DNA here is from genome assembly GCF_009176685.1 of Bradyrhizobium sp. TM102. Taxonomy (NCBI): domain Bacteria; kingdom Pseudomonadati; phylum Pseudomonadota; class Alphaproteobacteria; order Hyphomicrobiales; family Nitrobacteraceae; genus Bradyrhizobium; species Bradyrhizobium sp. TM102. Next base: position 6,746,694 of record NZ_AP021855.1, read on the forward strand.
TCGCTGGAAACGGTCGCGGCGCGCACCTCACTGTCGATCGGCTTTCTCAGCCAGATCGAGCGCGGCCTGTCGTCACCATCGCTGCGCGTGCTGGCGACGCTCGCGGATGTGCTCGGCGTCGGCATCGCCGCACTGTTCGGCGCAAGCCCGAGCGCCGACGGCACCTCCGATCAGGTGGTGACGCGTGGGCTGCAGCGGCCCGAGTTGAAGCTCTGGCGCACCGGCGTGTCGAAGCAATTGCTGAGCCCGGCCAGCGCTGACAACAAGCTCAATCTGTTCCTGGTGCATCTGGAGCCCGGCGGCTCCACCGGCGACGAGCTCTACACCCATGACGGCGAAGAGGCCGGCCTCGTGCTCGAGGGCGAGATGATGCTGACAGTGGACAGCGAGACATGGTCGCTGAAGACCGGCGACAGCTTTCGCTTTGCCAGCCGAAGGCCGCACCGGTTTTCAAATCCGGCCGAGGATGCGAAGGCTGTGGTGCTGTGGGTGAACTGCGTGACGGGCTAGCCGAGCTTACGATCAAGCAAGGCGCCCACAGGGAACTGCATCGCATAGATCATGCGACAGACTTCATAGCGGTGTAGCAGCCCCCTCTCCTAGGCCCACTGAGGCTGTGAGTGCGGAGCATCGTGGACCGTGGGAGAGCAACCGTCAGTTAGCAGCTTGAAGTAAATATGATAGATCAAGTTGAACAGAACTTCGCAGTATATACTTGGATTGTTATAACCATTTTCCCTCGAGTAGCGGTGGGGTACAAAGCCCGACCTGCAGATATTGTAGACCGGACACTCGGAACATTTTTGGGGTACCCGTTCCGTCTGGTTCAACTTCTTGAAAGTAGGATCATCAAAGACCCTCGAAATCGAGTCACGATGTACATTGAACTCGAAATGTGCCCCACTCTTGTTTATTCGCGAAACGTCGTGGGCTTCAATATCGCCATCGCTGTCGATAATGATCGACCGACACTCAGCCGATCCGACAAGGTCAGAGCTGGCGTCCGCTCCGACTATTTTGTTGATAATATCCTCAAAGAAGCGAATATTTGTGCGTGGATAACCACAATTTTGCGGCCTTTTTTCCGGTGTGGGATTTGGTGTTTGGCACCTACCAAGCGCCGATTCGGGATGAATTCCCTCCCACAGGTTTGATGTCGAATGAAAAGATTGAGTCTCTGACAGAGGTTGTGGGCTGGCCTATGAGGCGATGGATAGCAACACTGACTAAAATGAATCGTCGCTTGAGACGATAGTGACCTTCTTAGCCCACGGCTCACGCTTCGATCTTTCCAAAGCGCAACGGTAAACCGCCTAGCTTATCGTGCCGGGAAGCACATTACCCGAACCGGTGCTGATACCGCTCCACCGTCAGCGCACTCACATCGATGTCCGGCTTCTTGCCCGACAGCATGTCTGCGAGCACGCGCCCGGAGCCGCAGGACATGGTCCAGCCGAGCGTGCCGTGGCCGGTGTTGAGGTGGAGATTGGCGTATTGCGTCGGGCCGATCACCGGCGGGCCGTCCGGCGTCATCGGACGCAGGCCGCTCCAGAACGTCGCCTTGGCGAGATCGCCGCCGCGCGGGAACAGATCGGTCAGCGAATGATCGAGCGTAGCGCGGCGCGCATCGTAGAGCTTGTCCGAATAGCCCGAGATTTCGGCGGTGCCGCCGACGCGGATTCGATTGCCGAGCCGCGTGATCGCGACCTTGTAGCTCTCGTCCATCACGGTCGATTCCGGCGCGCCTGCGGCCTCCTTGATCGGCACCGTGATCGAATAGCCCTTCACCGGATAGACCGGCAGCGAAATGCCGAGCGGCGCGGCGAGCCGCGACGACCAGCTTCCGAGCGCGAGGACGTAAGCGTCGGCCTGCAATGTGCCGGCACTGGTCACAACACCGCTGACGCGCGCGCCGTCGGTGATGATGCGGTCGATGCCGGTGTTGAACATGAAACGCACGCCGAGCGCCTCGGCATGCTTGGCCAGCGCCTGCGTGAACATGTGGCAGTCGCCGGTCTCGTCCTGCGGCAGACGAAGCCCGCCGACGAACTTTTCCTTCACGCCTGCGAGCGCCGGCTCGACCGCGATGCAGCCCTCGCGGCTCAGTACCTCGAACGGCACGCCGTATTGCTTGAGCACGGCGATGTCCTCAGCGGTGCCGTCGAGCTGGGCCTGGTAACGGAACAGCTGCAGCGTGCCTTGCGAGCGCTCATCATACTGGATGCCGATGTCGCGGCGCAGATCGCGCAGGGAATCGCGGCTGTACTCCGCGATCGGGATCATCCGGCTCTTGTTGACCGCGTAACGTGCGCTGGTGCAATTGCGCAGCATCTTGAGCAGCCAGACCCACATCACCGGATCGAGCTTCGGCCGGATCACGAGCGGGCCGTGCTTCATCAGCAGCCACTTGACCGCCTTTACCGGCACGCCGGGGCCCGCCCAGGGCGAGGAATAGCCGGGCGACACTTCGCCGGCGTTGGCGAAAGAGGTCTCCAGCGCCGGCTCAGGCTGACGGTCGACGACCGTGACCTCGTGGCCGGCACGCGCAAGGTAGTAGGCAGAGGTGACACCGATGACACCGCTGCCGAGGATCAGAACTTTCACGCTTGGTCAAACTCCCGCGGCATCACGCTCGCCGCTGCAAGGAAACAACTCGCAACGGCGAGAGCAATTATCAGGCCACCCGCTTGATGGCGTCACCAAGGATCGACACGATATCGTCGATATGGCTCTTCTCGACAATGAGCGGGGGCGACAGCGCAAAGGAGTCGCCGCTCATGCGGAAGTACAGCCCGCGATTGAAGCAGTCGACCATGACGTCGTAGCCACGCGCACCGACCGCGCCGTCGCGCGGCGACAACTCTACCGCGCCCATCAAGCCGCAGTTGCGGATGTCGATGACGTTGGGCAGGCCTTTCAGCGAATGCAGCGCGTCGCGCCAGTATTCGGCGATCGACGCACCGCGCGTGAGCAGGCCCTCGTCCTTGTAGATGTCGAGCGTCGCGATTCCGGCGGCACAGGCGGTCGGATGCGCCGAATAGGTGTAGCCGTGGAACAGCTCCATGACGTTTTCCGGGCCGATCATCATGGCGTCATGCACCTTGCGATGCGCGAACACCGCGCCGCAGGGAATGGTGCCGTTGGTGATGCCCTTGGCGGTCGTCATCATATCAGGCGTGACGCCGAAGAAGTTGGCGGCGAACGGCGTGCCGAGACGGCCGAAGCCGGTGATGACCTCGTCGAAGATCAGGAGGATGCCGTGCTTGTCGCAGATCTCGCGCAGGCGCTGCAGGTAGCCCTTCGGCGGCGGCAGCACCGCGGTCGAGCCCGGCACCGGCTCGACGATGACGGCGGCGATCGTCTCGGCGCCGTGCAGAGCTACCAGCCGCTCGAGATCGTCGGCGAGCTCGGCGCCATGCTCCGGCTGGTCCTTGGCGAAGGCGTTGCGGGTGAGATCGTGGGTATGGCGGATGTGGTCGACGCCCGGCAGCAGCGTCGCGAAGGCGCGGCGGTTGGCGACCATGCCGCCGACCGAGGTGCCGCCGAAGCCGACACCGTGATAGCCGCGCTCACGGCCGATCAGGCGGGTGCGGCTCGCCTGGCCGTTGGCGCGGTGATAGGCGAGCGCGATCTTCAGCGCGGTGTCGACCGATTCGGAGCCGGAATTGGTGAAGAAGATGCGGTCGAGGCCCTTCGGCGCGATCTCGGCGAGACGCTCGGCGAAGTCGAACGCCAGCGGATGGCCCATCTGGAACGACGGCGCGAAGTCCAGCGTCATCAGCTGGCGCTCGACTGCGGCGGCGATCTGCTTGCGGCCGTGGCCGGCATTGACGCACCACAGGCCGGCGGAGCCGTCGATCACCTTGCGGCCGTCCACGGTGGTGTAGTGCATGCCCTCGGCCGAGGAGAACAGGCGCGGCGCCTTCTTGAACTGCCGGTTGGCCGTGAACGGCATCCAGAACGAGTCGGTCTTGATAGTGTTCGGAATCTGATGAAGGGTCACGGCCGCGCTCCTTTGCTGACCCTCTAGCAGAGCCACGGCTTGGAATGCGCAACAAGTCCTTTTCTGGTGACCTGCAAGCCATTGATTTAGCTGGGGCTGTCGGGCCATATTTGCGCGATCCGCAACACCTGCAACACAGGACCTGGGCCATGAGCGTCGACATCGGTGGACGGCTGCGATTCATCCGGGCGCGCCACAAGCTGTCGCAGCGCGAGCTGGCCAAGCGTGCCGGGGTCACCAATTCGACGATTTCGCTGATCGAATCCAACCAGATGAACCCCTCGGTCGGCGCGCTCAAGCGCATCCTCGACGGCATCCCGATGGGGCTCGCCGAGTTTTTCGCGCTGGAGCCGGAGTCCAGGCGCAAGATCTTCTACCGCGCCGAGGAGCTGACCGAAGTCGGCAAGAAGCCGATCTCGTACCGGCAGGTCGGCGACAATCTGTTCGGTCGCAGCCTGCAGATCCTGAAAGAACGCTACGAGCCCGGCAGCGACACCGGACGCGTCCATCTCGTCCACGACGGCGAGGAAGGCGGCATCGTGATCTCGGGCAAGCTCGAAGTCACCGTCGAGGACGAGCGGCGCATCCTCAATCCGGGCGATGCCTATTATTTCGAGAGCCGCCGCCCGCATCGGTTCCGCTGCGTCGGCGGCAAGCCGTGCGAAGTGATCTCGGCCTGCACGCCGCCGACGTTCTGAATTGCGAACAGTCGCATCCGGAAGGTTACGGGCGGCCACCGGTATCTTACGGTGGTTGAGCCATCTCAATTTCTGTGCGTCAGACCGCTATATATTACGAACCGTAGCCGAGCAGCCTGGCTTAGAGGTGCTGAGGTTATGGCCCCGGACTCCAGGGTATTCCGGGGCCGCTTCGTAACAGAGGCCCGCGCATGAAGATCACTCTTGTCAATGCGGAAGCTGCGCTCGACGAAGTCCTGCGCGACACGGATAAGCTCCACTCGCGCGAGCTGCGCAAGGCCATCGCAAAACACATCGAAGCGCAGAGAGAGCAGATCAAGGCTCTCCGCAGGATGATGAACTGATCGCCGCTGCGGAGCGAGCAGGGCTCGCCCCGCCTGCCGCCTCAACGCTGCGTCAGCAACTCCTCAATCCGGATCGGGAATTTGCGCACGCGCACACCGGTCGCGTGCCAGACGGCGTTCGCGACCGCGCCGGCACTGCCGGTGATGCCGATCTCGCCGACGCCCTTGATGCCGAGCGCGTTGACGTGCGGGTCGTGCTCCTCGACCGTGATCATTTCGAGCGGCGGCACGTCGGCATTCACGGGGACATGGTACTCGCCGAGATCAGCGTTCATGATCCGGCCGCTGCGCCGGTCGGTGACGGCCTCCTCGTGCAACGCAAACGACATCCCCCAGATCATGCCGCCGAACAGCTGGCTTTGCACCATCCGCGGGTTGACGATGCGCCCGGCCGCGAAGGCGCCGACCATGCGGGTGACGCGGACCTGACCGAGTTCGGGATCGACCTTCACCTCCGCGAATACCGCGCCATGGGCATGCATCGCATATTCCTCCATCGCCGCAGGGTTCGGCGCACCAGTGCCGCGCGCCTCGACCTCGGCGAGGCCGGCGCGCGCCAGGATCTCGGCATAGCTCTCGCCGCGGCTCTCGTCGTCGCGTCGGATCAATCTACCGTCGCGCGCGATCACGCCGGCATTGCCGGCCCCGAACAGCGGCGAGCGCTCGTCATTGGTGGCGAGATCGGCGAGCTTTGCGATCACGGCCGCGCCAGCGCTGTGGATCGCCGCACCCGCGGTCGCGGTGTGCGCGGAGCCGCCGGCGATGCCGGCATCGGGCAGGTCAGATGTCCCCGCCTTGAACGCGACGCGGTCGATATCGAGGCCGACGGCGTCGGCCGCGATCTGGGCCAGTGCCGTCCAGGCGCCCTGCCCCATGTCGTGTGCGCCGATCTCCATGGCGCCTGAGCCATCGCGTCGAATCGCCGCGCGCGCTTCGGCCTGAAACATCAGCGCGGGGAAGGTCGCGGTGCCCATGCCCCAGCCGACCAGCAGGCCGGCATCGTCGCGCATCTGCCGCGGCTGCAACGGACGCTTCGCCCAGCCGAAGCGCGCCGCGCCCTGGTCGTAACAGGCCCGCAGCGCCTTTGAGGAGAACGGCTTGCCGGTGATCGGCTCGACCTCGCCATAGTTCTTCAGGCGGAAGGCGAGCGGATCGACGCCGCAGGCCCAGGCCATCTCGTCGATCGCACTTTCGAGCGCGATCGATCCCGTTGCCTCGCCCGGCGCGCGCATGAACAGCGGCGTGCCGGTATTGACGCGCACGGCGTCATGCGAGGTGCGGATCGCAGGTGCCGCATAGAGCGTATGCGAGGCGTCGGCCGCCGGCTCGTAGAAATCGTCGAACGTGCTCGATACGGTTCGCGCATGGTGATCGAGCGCGGTGAGGCGCCCCTCACCGTCGGCGCCGATGCGCAAGCGCTGACGGGTCGGCGCGCGATGGCCGACCGGGCCATACATCTGCTCACGGCGCAGCACCAGCTTGACCGGCTTGCCGACCAGCTTCGCGGCCATGATGCCGAGGACCGGCGGACCGCCCATGAGCCCCTTCGATCCGAAGCCGCCACCGAGGAACGGGCTGCGGATGTGGATCTTGTCGTGCGCGATGCCGAACAGCTCGGCGATGCGCGCGAGCGACAGCTTCAGGCCCTGGGTCGGCATGTCCACGGACAGCCTGTCGCCATCCCAGTGAGCCACGACCGCATGCGGCTCCATCGCGTTGTGATATTGCGGCGGCGTCTCATAGGTCGCGTCGATCTGCGTCTCGGCCGAGGCAAGGCCCGCCTCGACATCGCCGCGGTGATTTTCGGTGGGGTTGCCGACGCCGACGACTGGCGGCACAAAACTCTCGCCGGCATCGAGGCCGATGAGCGGAGGCTGCGCCTCGTAGCGCGGCGCCAGCAGCGCGGCACCTTCCGTCGCGGCTTCAAGCGTCTCGGCGATCACGACCGCGATCGGCTGATTGGCGTAGCGGACCTCGTTGCTCTGCAAAGCCTCCATCCGAAACACGAAGGGATTGGTCTTGATCTCGGGGTCGATGGCGAGCGGTGGCTTGTGGTCCTGCGTCATGACGTCGACGACGCCGGGATGACGTTTGGCGGCAGCGACATCGAGCGACGCCACACGTCCGCGCGCGATGCTGGAGGTCGCGATCACCGCAAACAGCATGCCGGGCGGATGATTGTCGGCGGCATAGGTCGCCTGCCCCGTGACCTTGAGGACGCCGTCACGGCGGGTCAGCGGCTGGCCGATGTTCGAGCCGTGGCGCAGATGGGCAGGCGCGCTGGTGAGATTGAGCTCAGGCATGGATGGCTCCGGACGTCGAGGCAAAGGGAGAGGCCGGCAGGGCGGGCAGGCGCGCGGGCGTCCCGGCGGCGGCGAGGGTCAGCGCGCGCACGACGATGCGGCGCGCGAGCTCGATCTTGAAGGCGTTGTCGCCGGACGGCTTTGCGTCGGTGAGCGCACGCCAGGCGGCTTCCTGGAAGGCGTCGGCCGTGGGCGCGACGCTCTTGAGAACGTCCTCCGCAGCGCGGGCACGCCAGGGCTTTGCGGCGACGCCGCCGAGCGCAAGCCGCGCTTCGGCAATCCTGCCGTTCTCGATCCGCAACGCAGCCGCGGCCGAGACCACCGCGAAGGCGTAGGAGGTGCGCTCGCGAACCTTGAGGTAGCGCGCATGCGCGGCAAATTCGCGCGCCACCGGCGGCAGGCGCACCGCAACGATGAGATCGCCGGGCTCGAGCGCGGACTCGCGCTCGGGCGTATCGCCGGGCAGGCGATGTAGTTCGTCGAGCCCGATCTCGCGCCGGCCGCCCCGGCCCTCGATCTCGACGACCGCACCGAGCGCGACCAGCGGCACGCAGAAATCGGAGGGATGCGTGGCGATGCAATTCTCGCTCCAGCCGAGCACCGCGTGGGTACGGTTCTCGCCGCCGCGGGCGTCGCAGCCGCTGCCGGCCTCGCGCTTGTTGCAGCGGCTGGCGGTGTCGTAGAAATACGCACAACGCGTCCGTTGCAAGAGATTGCCGCCGACGGTCGCGGCATTGCGCAGCTGCGCGGATGCGCCGGAGAGCAGCGCTTCGGCGACGGCCGGATAGGACCTCGCGAAGTCCGCATCATGCGCGAGATCGGCGTTGCTCACCAGGGCGCCGATGCGCAGGCCGCCGTCGGCGAGGCGCTCGATGCCGTCGAGCCCTTCGAGGTGCGTGATGTCGACGAGACGATCCGGACGGCTGACGCCACCTTTCATCAGATCGAGCAGATTGGTGCCGGCGGCGAGATAGACGGCGCCGGGCTGGGCGGCGGCGGCAACGGCTTCAGTGACGGTGGCGGGCCTGACATAATCGAACGGTTTCATGCCGGGCGCCTCTGGTTGGATTCGTCCATCTGTCCTTGCGCGTCGAGCACGGCGTCGACGATGCCGGCATAGGCGCCGCAGCGACAGAGATTGCCGCTCATGCATTCGCGGATGCGTTCGGGATCGTCGCCGGCCTGGCCTTCACGCATCATGCCGATCGCGCTCATGACCTGACCCGGCGTGCAGAAGCCGCACTGAAAGCCGTCATGGGCGATGAAGGCGGCCTGCACCGGATGCAGCTGGTCGCCGCGCGCAACGCCCTCGATGGTGAGGATATCGGCGCCGTCATGACTGATCGCGAGCGCGAGGCACGAGTTGATACGCTTGCCGTCGACCAGAATGGTGCAGGCGCCGCACTGGCCGCGGTCGCATCCCTTCTTGGTTCCGGTGAGATGGAGGCGCTCACGCAAGAGATCGAGCAGCGTGACGCGCGGATCGTCGAGGACGAAGTCGCGCCGCGCACCGTTCACGGTGAGGCTGATGGAGTGGTTCATACAAGGCTCCGATCAGATTTGGACATGAGTGATCGCGCAGCGCGCCACCGCCGTGGCCGCCGTCGATCTACGTTGACGCGGGCAGAAGCCGGCCAACATCCAGGCGAAGATACGGAGGCTCCCTCCGTTTAACAAGGGCCGGTGGAAAAATATTGGAATTTGTCAAAAGCCCGTGCGCCACCAACGCGATGCAGCCCGGCAAGGGTTCAACAAGGGTTCAATCTAACCAATTCGTGATCTACATTGCCCGATATGGACGACCACAGCGACCAGACCCGGAAGCCCCGCGCCGATGCCGTGCGCAATCGCGAGCGCGTGCTCGAAGCCGCCAAGGCCGTGTTCAATGCGGGCGGCCCGGAAGCGAGCCTGGAGGCCGTGGCCAAGCGCGCCGGCGTCGGCATCGGCACGCTCTATCGGCATTTCCCAACGCGCGAGGATCTGTTCGAGGCCGTGTATCGGCGCGAGGTCGAGCAGCTCAGCGAGCTTGCCGAGCATCTGCGAAGCGCCAAGGATCCGGTCGAGGCGCTGCGGCGCTGGCTGCAATCCGCCGTCGAGTTCGTCGCCACGAAAAAAGGCATGTTGGCCGCGCTGGCGCTTGCGTATCAGAGCTCGTCGGAACTTGCCGTTTTCTCGATGGACCGGCTGACCAAGGCGATCGGCTCGCTGCTCGAGCGCGCGGTCGCGGCCGGCCAGATGCGCGCCGATATCAGCCCGGAGGACCTGCTGCGGGCGTTTTTCGGGATGTGCTACATGCACGATCAGCGGGGGTGGCAATCCTCGGTGCTGCGCCTGCTCGACGTGTTCGTCGACGGGCTGCGGGTGCAATCCGCTGCCAAGACCAGGGCGCGCGTGGCCAAGCCAGCGAAGCCGGCGGTGAAACGGAAGCGATAGCGCGCCCGTATTTCCCTGAGGTCATGCTAGGATCAGCATTGCCGGGATTTCAACGCGGAGCCTGTCATGCGCATTGCCGCCTTGCTGGTCGCTCTCATTATTGCCTTCAACCCTATCTCAGCACGCGCCGACGATGTCGCGACGGCACAGGGCGTCATCCGCGCCCAGGAGCAGGCTTTTGCGCGCGACGATGCGGCCGCGGCCTATTCCCACGCCGCGCCGGCGATCAAGGAGATCTTCCCCGCACCTGGCGCCTTCATGTCGATGGTGCAAAGCGGTTATGCGCCGGTCTACCGGCACAAGAGTTTCGAGTTCGGAGACAGCAAGAGCGAAGGCAGCTGGATTGCGCAGCGCGTCCACATCATCGACGCCAATGGCGAGGCGTGGGAAGCCCTGTACACGCTCGAGCAGCAGGCGGACGGCAGCTACAAGATCACCGGCTGCTCGCTGCTGAAGGCGGGACAGGCGGCTTAGGTTGCAAAGCCCGGTCCGGTCCTGGCCGACTTCATCCGCGAGCGGATCAGCAGCGTCAGGACGATGCCGATATTGAGCGCGTTCCACGCCACACCGTTCGCGAACGCCGCGGCGTAGGAACCGGTCGCATCGAAGATGATGCCCGACACCCAGCCGCCGAAGGACATGCCGAACACCGAGGCGAAGATCACGATGCCGACGCGCGTTGCGGCTTCGCTCGCCGGCATCGCCTCGCGCACGATGATGGCGTAGCTCGGCACGATGCCGCCCTGGAACAGGCCGAACATCGCGGAGATGAGATAGAGCGAGGCGAGGCTGTCGAAGAACAGATAGAACACCAGCGCGAAGCCCTGCGCCAGCGATCCCACCAGCAGCGTGCGGATGCCGCCGATCTTGTCGGCGAGGAAGCCCGAGCCGATCCGGCTGACGATGCCGCAGGCCATCATCAGCGACAGCATCTCGGCGCCGCGCGCCACGCCGTAGCCGAGATCGCCGCAATAGGCGACGATATGCACTTGCGGCATCGCCATGGCGACACAGCAGGAAATACTGGCGATCGAGAGCAGCACCGTCAGCGTGTTGGTCGACAGCCTGAGATCGACGCGCGGCGGCGGCGCATTGGCGTGGTCGTGGACCTTGTCGTGACCTATCTGCGCGCGCAGGACCAGCACGAGGATCGTCATCAGGCTGACGCAGACGAGCCCGATGCCGATATGAGTGTAGCGCCAGCCAACCTCCTGCATGCCCCAGTTCACGATCGGGGGCCACATCGTTCCGGCGAAATAATTGCCGCTCGCGACGATGGTCACGGCGAGGCCGCGATAGCGCTCGAACCAGTGCGAAGCCTCCGCCATCAGTGGCGCGAAGGTCGCCGACGTTCCGAGCCCAATCAGAAAATAGGCCGCCACGAACTGCCAGAGTTGTCCGGACAGCCCCGCGAGCACATTGGCAACGCCGAGGAAGGCGATGCTGATCGCCATTGCCGGCACGATGCCGAACCGGTCGGTGATCTTGCCGGCGATCACGCCGCCGAGCCCGAAGCCGAACATCATGAGGGTGAAGGCCAGCGACACCGCGCCGCGGGTGGCGGAGAATTCGGTCTGCACCGCGGGAAGCATCACCACGATCGCCCACATGCCGACTCCACCGATCGAGCCGATCACCAGCGCAAGCACAAGCCGTATCCAGGCCTGACGGGAATCAGGGCTGAATGTTCCAGGCGTTTGTCCGGAGTGATTTGGCGCGTGCACGGGGCGGAACATGGCCCGCGGATCGTCACAGGGTCAAGCATCGTGGCGCGATATTGGGCATGCGCGGTGCACTGCGGTAAGAAGCAGCTTGGCGAACGCGCGATTTGCCATTAGTTTGCAATCCGCGTGAGCAAATCGCCGCGCGAAAGCATGTCGGCGGAATGTTGCTGCGATTGACACGATCGATGCGGATCAAGGTGGGGCGCTTCATTGCCCTCGCCTATCTGTTCTGCGTGCTCGCGCCGGCGGCAAGCCTCGCCTGGGGCAGCGGCCCGGCGCCGTGTCTCGATGAGACCTTGCTGGCCGATCTCGCACCGGTGCATCAGCAGATGCCGGGCGGTCACATGCACGACGGCAGCTCGCACGATCACGCGGCGGCACACGCGCATCACCAGGCCGCCGCGCAGGACGCGCCCGCTTCTTCGCATCATCATGGCGGCAAGGGCACGGCCGGACCGTGCTGCGCGATGATGTGCATCAGCGCGCTGCCGGCCGATCTGCCTGGCTTCGCCAAGCCGGTTCAGCCCGTCTCCGCCTGTGCCCCCGAGATCGTGGCCAGCCTGCACAGCACGGCGCCGCCCCTGCACTACCGCCCTCCCATCGCCTGATCTGACACGACGATTTCGGGCCGAGCGCGCGTTTGCGCGCGCGGACCTGTGGTCTTTCAGATCAGGGATGAAGCATGCTGACGCTTTCCGTGGCGACGTCCGCCGCCGCATCTACGGCGCGAGGACGACACTTTCGATTCCATTGGCCGTTGCTGGCCGCACTTGCGCTGGCGCTGTCCGGCTGCATGCCGGCAACGACGCAAGTCGCCGGCGCCGATCCCGCTGATCCCTCGGCGAAGGTCGCGCCTGTCGGCTATGGGTCGACCATTGCGCCCTACACCAGCCTGCGGCCTGCAGCGCCGGCGCCATGGCGCGACCGCAACGAGGCCGTGACGCCGCAGCCGAAGCAAGACCGGTAGGAGCGCGCCATGACACATCAATTCGCGCGAGGCCTGCTCGTTCTCGCCACGCTCAGCCTTTGCGCACCCGGTCTTGCCGGCTGCGCCGCGTTCTCGCCCGACAGCGGCATGAGCGCGGTCTCCGAGCTGACGAGCCAGACCATCAACAAGGATGTCGCCTTCGTTCGCACGCCCGAGGGAGCGGGCGTGGTCGACGCGCGCGTTCGCCAATTATTGTCGCGGACGCTCGGCGTGGACGCCGCCGTTCAGGTCGCACTGCTCAACAACAAGGGATTGCAAGCCGTCTATAACGAGCTGGCGCTGGCCGAGACCGATCTGGTCGAGCAGAGCCTGCCGTCCAATCCCGTGTTCTCGATCTCGCGGATCTCAGGCAACGGCGCCAGCGAGATCGAGCGCCAGGTGGTCGGCGACATCCTAGCGCTCGCCACCCTGCCGTTCCGCTCCGACATTGCCCGCGACCGGTTCCGCCAGGCGCAGTTGCGCGCGGCGCTGGCGACGTTGCGGCTCGCCGCCGACGTCCGCGGCACCTACGTGCGTGCTGTCGCCGGCAACGAGATGGTGGCGCTGCTGACGGATGCGAAGGCGACGGCGGAATCGACAGCGCAGCTCGCGGTCAAGCTCGGCGAGACCGGCTCGCTCAACAAGCTCGACCAGGCCCGCGAGCAGGTGTTTTACGCCGAGACCACCGCCGACCTCGCCAGCGCGCGCCAGGCTGCGGCGAGTGCGCGCGAAAAGCTCGCGCGGCTGATGGGATTGTGGGACGGCGGCCTCGACTTCCGTTTGCCCAACCAATTGCCACCGCTGCCGCGCCGGCCGCAGGCACTGCCCTTGATCGAGGCCGATGCGGTGGCCCATCGCATCGATTTGCAGATCGCCCGGCTGGAGCTGACGGCGCTGGCGAAGTCGCTGAACCTCACCGAGGCGACGCGCTTCGTGACGCTGCTCGATCTCGCCGGCATCTCCCGCCGCACTCGGGATCCCGAAGGCGCGCCCTTCCGCGAACGCGGATTCGACGTGCAGTTCCAGATCCCGATCTTCGACGGCGGCGAAGTCCGCGTGCGGCAGGCGGCCGAGACTTACAATCTCGCCTTCAACCGCCTGACCGAGCGCGCCGTCAACGTGCGCTCGGAGGCACGCGATGCTTATCGTATCTATCGCTCGGCTTACGACGTCGCCAGCCACTACCAGCGCGAGATCATCCCGTTGCGTAAGATCATCACCGAGGAGATGCAGCTCCGCTTCTCCAGCATGCAGGTCGATATCTTTGCGCTGCTCACCGAGGCACGACAGCGTCTGGCCTCGCTGCGCGGCGCGATTGACGCCCGGCAACGATTCTTCCTCGCCCAGTCCGATCTGCAAACCGCCGTCAACGGCGGCGGCGCGCCTGCTGCGGGCGGCGACACTTCAACCACCATCGCCGCGGCAACGCCTGCCGACGGCGGCCACTGAGATGGAGGCCGGCATGTTTTCCCGCAGAGGGTTTTTGGGCACCGCCGCGCTCGTCGGCGCATCCGCGGTCCAGGGCCGCGTGCAGGCGGCATCTATCCCGGAAGCTGCGCACATGGACAAGGTGGTGATGCAGCCGCCACTGCATCCCGTCAGCGGGCCCGACTATCGCCCCGTCGTCACGCTGAACGGCTGGTCGCTGCCGTTTCGCATGAACGGCGACTGGAAGGAATTCCATCTCGTCGCCGAGCCCGTGGTGCGCGAATTCGCCGAGGGCATGAAGGTGAATCTGTGGGGCTACAACGGCCAGTCGCCGGGCCCGACGATCGAGGCGGTCGAGGGCGACAAGGTCCGCATCTTCGTCACCAACCGCCTGCCCGAATACACCACCGTGCACTGGCACGGCATGATCATTCCGAGCGGCATGGACGGCGTCGGCGGGCTGACCCAGCCGCACATCCAGCCGGGCAAGACCTTCGTCTACGAGTTCGAGATGAGGAAGAGCGGGACCTTCATGTACCACCCGCATTCCGACGAGATGGTGCAGATGGCGATGGGCATGATGGGCATGGTCGTCGTGCATCCGCGCGATCCGAACTTCCGGCCCGTCGACCGCGACTTCGTCTTCGTGATGAGCACCTATCGCGTCGATCCCGGCACCTATCTGCCGCAGGTCAACGAGATGACCGACTTCAACATGTGGACCTGGAATGCGCGGGTGTTTCCCGGCATCGATCCGCTGCCGGTCAGGCTCGGCGACAAGGTGCGCGTGCGGATCGGCAATCTCAGCATGACCAACCATCCGATCCATCTGCACGGCCACAGCTTTGCCGTGACCTGCACCGATGGCGGCTGGATTCCGGAGAGCGCGCAATATCCGGAGACGACGACCGACGTGCCGGTCGGCGCGGTGCGCGTGTTCGACGTGCTCGCCGACAATCCCGGCGACTGGGCATTCCACTGCCACAAGTCGCATCACACCATGAATGCGATGGGGCACGCGGTGCGCAATTTGATCGGCGTGTCGCGCAAGGACCTCGCCAAGGCGGTCGGCAAGCTCGCGCCTGACAGCATGGCGATGGGCTCGACCGGCATGGCGATGGGCAACATGGAGATGCCCGCGCCCGACAACACGCTGCCGATGATGACGGGCACCGGCCAGTTCGGGCCGATCGAGATGGGCGGCATGTTCACGGTGATGAAGATCCGCGAGGACCTCGCACGCGACGATTATCGCGATCCCGGCCCGTACAAATTCCCGCAAGGCACCGTCGCCTACGAGGTCGAGGCGCCCGATGCGGCACCAGTGCGGCAGCCGGGCAAGCCGACGCACAAGATGAAGATGTGAGCGTTTCGATGAACCACCAACTGGAGATGACGATGAAGAAGACGATCAAGCTCGGCCTCGCGCTGGCGGCGCTGTCGACCGCGCCGGTCCTTGCGCACGACAAGCACGGGCACGCGAGTTTTTCGGCCGGCGAACCCGGCGATCCCAACAAGCCCGCGCGCACCATCGAGATCCTGCTCAACGAGATGGACTACGCGCCGGCCAAAATCGACGTCAAGCGCGGCGAACAGGTC
Organism: Bradyrhizobium sp. TM102; assembly: GCF_009176685.1. Lineage (NCBI taxonomy): Bacteria > Pseudomonadati > Pseudomonadota > Alphaproteobacteria > Hyphomicrobiales > Nitrobacteraceae > Bradyrhizobium > Bradyrhizobium sp. TM102. The sequence continues at coordinate 6,762,193 of NZ_AP021855.1, forward strand.
CGTTTCGTGCTGCGCAATGTCGGCAAGGAGGACCATGAATTCCTGCTCGCCACGCCCAAGGAGAATCTCGCGCATGCGGTGGAGATGAAGAAGCATCCGCACATGGAGCACGACGATCCCAACGGTGTCAGGCTCGCACCGAACAAGACGGCCGAGATCCTCTGGAAGTTCAGCAAGGCCGGCACGTTCGAATTTTCGTGCCTCATTCCCGACCATCGCGACTACGGCATGGTCGGCCACGTCACCGTGAAGTAGCGACAAAGGAGCCTCCCATGAACCGCATCATCCGCATTGCCGCAGCGCTGACGCTGGCTGTCGGCCTTACCACTGCCGCCCTCGCGGCGGGGGCCGCCGCGATCAACGGCGAGGTCAAAAAGATCGACGAGGGCGCCGGCAAGATCACGCTCAAGCATGGGCCGGCCAAGAGCCTCGGCATGGAGGACCCCATGACCATGGTCTACCGCGTCAAGGACGCGGCGATGCTCAAGCAGGTGAAGGTCGGCGACAAGGTCACCTTCGAGGCCGAGGAGGCGGCGTCGGGGTATACGGTGACCAAGATCGACAAGGCGAAGTAGGGGTCGCCCGGTCATTCCGGGGCGCGCGCGGCGCGAACCCGGAATGACGAACTTTGCTCCCGAAACACCCCGGTCCGCCCCTCTTCCCACCCCGCGTTAACCCTTTGCTAACCATACACCCGGCAAGAATTGCCGGGTGAAGTCGAGTGTCGTCAGCCGCGTAAAACGGGAGCTCCCGTGGACGCCAGTGCGGTGCCTCACTTTCGGAACGGCGGCCCTTCGGCCGCCGCGCAGACATTTGGGGCGCGCGGACGGCAGTCGCGCGGGGAGGCAGCTACCATGGTCGACGTCACCGCGGGACAGGGCGTAGGCAGCGCAAGGCCCTCGATTCCCTCCCTCAACGAGATCGTCAACGTCCTCAAGCGCGGCGACATCGCGCTGGCGCTCGGCATCCTCACCATCCTGGTGGTGCTGATCCTGCCGCTGCCCGCGATCGTGCTGGACCTGTTCCTGGCGATCTCGATCACGCTGTCGATCCTGATCCTGATGACCTCGCTGTTCATCCAGACACCGCTGGAATTCTCGGCCTTCCCGACCATCCTGCTGATCTCGACCATGCTGCGCCTGTCGCTCAACATGGCCTCGACCCGGCTGATCCTGTCGCACGGTCACGAGGGCACGGCGGCCGCCGGTCACGTCATCGAGGCCTTCGGCAGCTTCGTGATGGGCGGCAATTTCGTCATCGGCATCATCGTCTTCGCCATCCTGATCATCGTCAATTTCGTCGTCATCACCAAGGGTTCGGGCCGTATCGCCGAGGTCGCCGCCCGCTTCCACCTCGACGCCATGCCCGGCAAGCAGATGGCGATCGACGCCGACCTCGGCGCCGGCCTGATCGACGAAAAGGTCGCCAAGCACCGCCGCAAGGAGCTGGAAGACGAGAGCGGCTTCTTCGGCGCCATGGACGGTGCCTCCAAATTCGTCCGCGGCGATGCCATCGCCGGCCTGTTGATCGTCTTCATCAACGTCGTCGGCGGCATGATCATCGGCGTGGCGCAGCAGGGCATGTCCTTTGCCGATGCGGGGCGCAGCTACACGCTGCTGACCGTCGGTGACGGCCTCGTCACCCAGGTGCCGGCGCTGATCGTCTCGACCGCGGCCGGCCTGCTCGTCTCCAAGGCCGGCGTCTCCGGCGCCGCCGACAAGGCTCTGATGAAGCAGTTCTCCGGCTATCCGCAGGCGCTCGCGATGTCCTCGGCGGTCATGCTGGTGCTGGCGGCCCTGCCGGGCATCCCGACCCTCCCCTTCCTGGCGCTCGGCACCGGCGCCGGTGCGCTCGCCTGGCACGCCCGCAACCGCAATCGGGTGACGGCCAAGGCCGAGGAAGCCGCCATGGCCGCACCCGCTCCGGGAACGCCCGGTGCGGCGGGCACGGCTGCGGCCGAAGAGCCGATCTCGGCGGCGCTCAAGATCGACGACCTCAAGATCGAGCTCGGCTATGCGCTGCTGCCGCTCGTCAACGGCCCCGACGGCACCGACCGCCTCACCGAGCAGATCAAGGCGCTGCGCCGTTCGCTCGCGATCGAGATGGGTTTTGTGATGCCGGCGGTGCGCATCCTCGACAACGTCCAGCTCGAGGCCAACACCTACATCATCAAGATCAAGGAGGTCGACGCCGGCACCGGCAAGATCTGGCCGAACCAGTTCATGGTGATGGACCCCGGCGGCAGCCAGGTGCAGGTGCCCGGCATCCACACCACCGAGCCGACCTTCGGCCTGCCCGCGACCTGGGTCGATGCCAGTCTCAAGGAGGAGGCCTCGCTCAAGGGCTACACCGTCGTCGACGCCGCGACCGTGCTCTCGACCCATCTCACCGAGCTGCTCAAGGCCAACATGTCGGACCTGCTCTCCTACGGCGAGGTGCAGAAACTGCTCAAGGAGCTGCCGAAGGAGCAGGGCGAGCTGGTCAAGGACATCGTGCCGGGACAGGTCACGGTCTCCGGCATCCAGCGCGTGCTGCAGCTGCTGCTCGCCGAGCGCATCTCGATCCGCGATCTCTCCACCATCCTCGAAGGCATCGCCGACTCGCTCGCCTTCTCGCGCAATCCCGCCACCATGGTCGAGCACGTCCGGGCCCGCCTGGCGCGGCAGATCTGCGCGCAGAACACCTCCTATGCCGGCTATCTGCCGCTGATCGCGCTGTCGGCGCGGTGGGAGCAGGCCTTTGCCGAATCCATCATCGGCCAGGGCGAAGAGCGCAGCCTTGCGATGCAGCCCTCGAAATTGTCGGAGTTCATGACCGGCGTGCGCGAGGCGTTCGAGCGCGCCGCCCGCGAAGGCGAGGCGCCGGTGCTGGTCACCTCTGCGGCAATTCGTCCCTTCGTCCGCTCCCTGGTGGAGCGGTTCCGGGCCCAGACGACGGTGCTGTCGCAGGCCGAGATCCACCCCAGGGCGAGATTGAAAACTGTCGGAAGCATCTGATTTGCCTTAAGAAGCCGTGTGTTTTTCGGCCACAGGCAAATGGTTTCTGAGTTCCTGGCGCCTTGTGGACCAAACCTCGACAAGGCGCCTGACAGGCACATTACAGCTTTGAAATAATTGCAAAAATGCACGATCAAGGGTCGCTTTTGATCGCGATCTTTCACGTCTTGTCACGCTCTTGTGATGGCCTCTTGGGAACGAATCCCCCCAATACTAGGTTGTTGGGCACCGGAAGCATGAACCTGCCTGAAACGGCCGGCGACTACTTCGGGTAGATGGCGGCAGGAGGCTTCCATGAACCACTCGATCTACAGCGCAGATCGCGCGACCCATTTGAAAGTCGTGGTCGTTGCCCTCGTCGCAGGGATCGCGGTGGCGGGCCTCGGCATCACGGCACGCACGGGTTCGGACGAAGGTCTGACCCAGACCGCCCGCGTCATCAAGGCCGACAAGCCGGTTGTTATCACCAGCGCGAATGCATCCCTCGTTCGCTAAGGAGATCTGACGAGTTTTTTGAATTCACGCGGCTCTTTACCAGCCCCCCAAAGTCGCCACGTGGATATGTAGACGACCCCAACCCCAAGTCGACTACAGAAAGCGCCCGCCCCCCACGGGCGCTTTCTCATGTCTGGGGGTGTGATTGCAGGCGCGCTCGCCAAATTCATCAAACACACGACTGTCTCCTCTCGTGTTCCGGACGCGCTGCAACGCGATTTCAGCACCCGCCTCACTCCGTCATTCCCGGCCCGCGTAGGATGGGTTGAGCGCAGCGATACCCATCATCTGCCCTCTCCTCTTTCACCGTATTCGTGTGCATCCTCCGAACGATCGCCGGCCCAGTCGACCGGATAATTGCCAAGCCTCACATGGCGATGAAACGAGGACCATGCCCAGTCGCATACGCGCGGGACCAGCCCATGCTTGACCGGATTGATGTGGACGTAGTCGACATGGCGCACGAAATCGCCTTCATCGCGTATGGCATGCTCCCAATAGCGGCGCTGCCAGATTCCGCGTTCGCCCCTCGCGGCGCGGCTCGATGATATTCGTTCACCGCGCTCGACGCCGCGAGAAAATGCCGACTTGACCAGTCGCCAGCGTGTTGCGAAATCGGAATCGCCTTCGGGTAACGACCATACCGCATGGAGATGATCGGGCAGCACAACGACGGCGTCGATCGTGAAGGGATGACGTCGGCGTGTTTCGCGGAAGGCCGCGCGCAAGATCTCGACATGGTCCGTCAGCAGGGAAAGCCTGCGCTCCGCCAGATTGACGGTAAAGAAGAAGCTGCCTCCCGGGACGAAGTTGCGACGATAATTTGTCATCATGAATTGGCCGAGAAGAAAGTGATGGGTTTCGCAAGGGCTCAACCCATCCTACGGGCTCAGCAAGACTTGTTCACTTTTTCCTGAGCTGGACCTTTTGAAGCCAACTGCAACTCCCGCCGGTCCCGAATATCAAAATGCTCGAATCGGAATGCGGGAGCATGAACGAGGCACGCCCATTCGATCCGTCGCACACTCGCTCTACCGTATTGGGGAGAAGATCACGGGTGATTTGGGCCGTTGCCCGCTCTAGATAAAAAAGGTTTGTACCTTCCGCAGCGACACAGAAGGTGATCAGACCACCGTCTAGAGGAGCAACAACGGTACGAGGGCACGGCATGGGTCCTAGGCGACCTGGCACAACAGTATCGGGAACGTCTTTCTGCCAAATAATCTGGCCCTTCGGAGTGATGCGCGCAACGCTCAATGGCTTTGCCGAAGGAGGCTTCGACCATGGCTCAGTCCACGCAGTCGCTGCGTAAAGGTCGCCCCGTCCGGAAACAACTTTCATTAGCCAAGCGGAGCTTGGATTTTGAGCCGGCTCTTCACGGACAAGTTGACGATCAAGAAGTCGACCTTCAGTCTCAAACCGCCATAAAGCGACTCGCACAGCAGCGCCGACAGGATGGCCATCGACAGCTTCGAAAGCCACTACCGCAATCAAATCATTCAATACAGTAACCGAGGCGATTTTGCCCGCGCCGAACGTCTTCTCCCAAACGATCTCTCCATCTCCAGATATTCGCGCGAGCCAGCTTGCGTCGTCTTCTCTCCCGACGATCACCGCGTCACCGCTGGGCAAAACCGCTATATCAGCAATTGTGTTATCACGATTGCGCGCAACCTCAATTTCCCGAATCACGTGCCCGGCCGGGTCGAGCTTTGCGATGTAGCCATCAGACAAAGGAGCACCACCGATCGAACGTCGGATGTTCTGCGTTCCCCCGACCCAGAGCGAGCCGTCCGCTGCCACTGCCAAATGGATGGCGGAGGCAGCAAGCATCTTCGCACTCAGAATTGGAACGCGGGTACCAGTGCTAAGCTCGCTCGCGCCGATCGACAATGCCAGGCGCTTCTCACGATCTTGAAGAAGGAGGACCGCGGTGCCGTTCGTCGCTGGAGCAACCTCCAGTACCGTGACCTCCGGGATAGACCAAAGGTATTTTGACGATGATATAAGTCCGTTACCGCTACTCGGCTCGGCAGATAGAGGAAAGTTCAGACAGCTAAGCGAGCTGAGGAAAAACAATGCAGCCGGAAGCGCCCTAATGGTAGGCTCTAGGCAGCTCGCGGCAACAGACAGCAGCCGACCACACCAAGCTGCATTAGCCAATCGATACGCATAAACGCGGAACACAGGCGGCATCGAATTTACCACTTACCGGGCTCTATTTGATCGCGCATCTCGCTTTCGCCCCCAAACGGAGCAACCACATCGATGATCTTCCTGTTCGCCCCGCTCTTCCATTCCGTCGGCGTCAACCGCACATCCCCCGCATCGATCCGCTTCGCAACGGTCTCATCCGCCAGCGCCCAGAATGCGACGCCAACCGGCTGCTCGCCCTTGTAGAAGATGCGGAACTGCTGCAGCAGGATCGCCGGCATCACCAGCCATTCGAGATCGCCGAGCGGGATCGCCTTGTGGCGCGGCGACTGCGTCATCAGCCAGGTGATCTCGCCGAGCACCTGCGACACGGTCTTGGGCGGCGGGACCGCTTGCGCGGCGGCGGTGGAAGCCCCGGATTCGTTCGCGGCCTGGGCGCCGTTCGCGTGCGGAGCGCTGCCGGACGCTCCGCCAAGGCCGGCGCTCGCCTGCCCCGCTGCGCCTGGCGTCGGCTCTTCGATCCGCTTCGCGGCTCCGGTCTTCGTCATCCGCTTCTCTCCACGCGTCTTCTTCCCGGTGCCCGGCATCGGCCTGTTCTCCTTGCGAGAAAGGCCGAAGTTGAGAGCGGCCGTAGGATGGGGAGCGAAGCGATACCCATCGTTTCAGCGGCAGAGGATGATGGGTTTCGCAAGGGCTCAACCCATCCTACGGGCTGCTATGGACAGAATGCCATTCCCAACCCCTGCGGGTGACGCTAGACGAAACAACCTGGGCACATCAAGCAATAATTTGATGACGGAGTTGTCGGCGCGCGAGGCGTGTGGATTTCGCCACGCCGGCGTCATGAAGGATGTTGCAGCTTGCCGCGTCACGATACCGCCTGCTCTGTTGTGCGAACGCCGTGACGGAGTGTGAAGTACCAGCGCCCACCACTCTCGTGTCCCGGACGCGCTGCAGCGATCTTACGCTGCTGCGCAGAGCCGGGACCCAGGAAGCCACAGCATTTGCTGCCACGTGGGCCCCGGCTCTGCAGCGCATCGCTGAAGAAGCGCTGCGCTGCGTCCGGGGCATGAGAGCGGAATTTGGACGCAGCTCGTAGGATGGGTAGAGCGCAGCGAAACCCATCAACACTTCCCCTGTGTTGAAACATGATGGGTTTCGCAAGTGCTCTACCCATCCTACGCTTCCGAGACACGCCTTCGCATCCTCGCGGCTGATCTCGCCCGAGCTTTGCTTGATCTCTTCACCCTCTTGAATGGAGAGGGCGCAGGGAAGACCGGGCGCCGGCTGGCACCCGCGGTCCACTGTGCGAATCCTGCGTAACAAGAAGCTGCACAGCGGCATACAGGTGTAGCCAGGACATCCCGGCCTTCCCTGCGCAGTGGCTTTACGGCTTATGTCGTGATCTCCCCGGGGAGCGTTGCACTATTGCCCCCGTCGCCTTGCGGATGGCTGATGCGTGGGCCCGGTTGGACCGCACACATCACCACAAGACTTGGCGCACAGACCCCGGGCGCCAGGACCACACGATTTTGCCGTACGCCGATCTCACCGGTCGTGTGCGCGATGCTTTCGCTCACGGCTCTCCGCCCTGCGAAAGCTCTTCGCGCCGATGCAATCAGCGTCCACCGCCGCCCGGCCCGCGTTCGTGACGATCGCGATACGCCCCTCTTCCTTGGGCCGGGTTGCGACGACACATACGCCCTTTCCGAAATTCGGTAAAGTGGAATATTTTTAAGGCGCCGATTGACCGATGGATTGGGTGTTTTGCCCGTCGGGCAACACAAGGGCTTGTAAGCTGGGCCCATCCACCGAATTGGTCTCGGTCAGTAGCCTCCGTGTCAAATTTCCAGGATTGCAATCAAGGCTGATGTCGGCGAACCGCACCGCAAGTCAGGTATAAAGCTTAAAGCCGCTCTTCCAGCGGCGTTCCTGGAAAGCTACATGGAAATCACGATCAGCCGCTAGACGTCGCGCCCAATGGCTTTCCATCTCGAGAAAAACGCCGACCGCTTAAATGAAGCGCAGGCGGCGGCTTACCAGCCCCCGGGAGGGTGAGAGCAAAATCCCGATGAAGGAGAACGAGACCTGAATTCAAGATGGCGGCAGTAGGCCCGGCGAGGTCAGCCACTTGTTGAGCTCCCCAGCAACATCGATCTGGCGGGCTTTTCGCAGAAGCTCCGCGCGGCGGACGCCAGCGGGCATCCCGTTGGCCTGTAGGCGGAGATTGATCGCCTCTTGCGCAAGGCGGTATTCGAATGTCAAGGATTGTCGTGGGGACCGTTGAGCCGGCATGTATGACGCTCCGCTGCGGGGTTGAGCGGGAGCGCAACTTGCGTTCACACCACCGATAGATGCTATGGGCCGCTCGATGGTCGTGGGACAGTGCGCCTTTATCTGCCGGATAGCGAGCGCTTTGTTCGGTTCCTGGCAGCAACTATCCGCATCCACTGGCGCCTTGTGCGGTCTGCCCTCCCATCCAATACCGTGCCAGCCAGATGAAGAGCACGCTTTCGTTGGCGCACCACTCGACAACCTTTGGCATCATCGTTCGTCATCTCACAGGCTCTCTCAATTGGCGCGCATGTTCGGAAGCGAGACTCAGCAACCGCGGCAAATATTCTTGAGCTTCGCGGCGGTTCGGGCTTCTTCCGCACGAAATGGATCTTTGTAACCTGACGATGGGTCGATGCCGGCTTCATCGGGCTTCCTGGTTCTTGGAGGAAATGCCGCATCGTAACAGGAAAGGCGCGCGCTGGTACTTTCGATCGCACGGCAGTTCGGCTCGGCGGCAAAAGCTGTTGGCGTGAATGTGCCCAGTGCGAATGCCAGCAAGAGCGCCGCGGTCCATGTGCCTGTTCGAACCATCCTCATGCTGAACACTCCATAGCTATTTGGTTTTACTCGCCCAGGTGGGACGCTCGCCGGTCCAGGCCGGAAGAGCATCCCATTCGGACCAACGCATCCGGCGCTCCTCACCTCCGACCCTCACGAAAACAAAGGGCGCATCGTCCCGGCCAGTCTTCGAACCAACGAAGATTGCCGGAACCCCGTAGGCATCCCTGATGATCGCCGTGTTTGCCATTTTGGGCTCCCGTTAGCTTGAACTGGCTCAACGCCGCGGTTTGCAGTTCTGACGCATGGTGATTGAACCGACTTGCCGCTACAAAATGGCCGTCACCGCAATCAGCAGCACGAGAAAGACCGGCACCAACCACTCACGAATGTCGAATTTGTCGAAATCTGACATCTGACCGCCTTCTCTTGGGTTGAGGCGGGAGCGCGAAGCTCTCAGTCACCGATAACGGCCACGTAGCGCACGGTGATGCGAACTGTGTAGCAGTCTTCTAATCAGTTAGCGAGATCAATCTCAGCCGCCTGGCACCCAATCGCCCAAGGCGAGCGCTCTACACAAGTTCATCAGTCCACACCTTGAAGCTGACGAGCGTGTTGGGTCCGAAAGTCTGGGCAATCGGAACATCCGCCGCATCGCGGCCTTGTGCAATCAGGACGCGCCCAATTCGCGGAGTGTTGTTGCGTGCATCGAATGTGTACCAGCGACCGCCAAGATAGGCTTCGAACCAGCCTGCAAAGTCTCCGGGGGCGTGGGGCGGCGGGATGCCGATGTCGCCGAGATAGCCGGTGCAATAGCGCGCTGGAATGTTCAAGCAACGGCAGAATGCAATGGCAAGATGCGCATAGTCGCGACAGACGCCCTTGCCCTCGTTGAATACGTCCCAAGCCGTCATGGTGGCCCGCGCATGCTGGTAGCCGAATGCGATGTGATTGTGCACGAAATCGCAGATCGCCTGGACCCGTGACCAACCCGGCGCCACGTTCTCGAACAGCTTCCATGCGATGTCAGAAAGCCGATCGGTTTCGCAGTAGCGGCTGCCAAGCAGATAGACGATGGTATCAGGTGGCAGATCCTGCACCGCGCATTGCGTGGCGGAAGGCACAATGACATCAGGCAGCCCGCTATCGCGCACTGTGCCGTTGGCGGAAAGACGCATGCGGCCGGCGGGCGCGACAAATCGATTGCACCAGTTTCCAAAGCCGTCGCGGTAGGGCGAGATCGGCACGGGAGGCTCGGTGATGAGATAATCCGGCACGATGATGTCGGATGCCCGGGTGAAATGCATACCGACGACAGCAATCAATGGTGTGACTTGCTGGAATTCGTAGGTCATCTCGAAGCCAACCTGTATTTTCATGTTCAGGGCCTGCCTCGACTGCATTGACTCGAAATGGCTGCGGGGACGATCGCGTTGGCAACGGCGGCCGGCGGTCCGCTACTTCAAACTAGAGGCCTCCTTGGTGATGGCCGAGATTGAACTGCCAGACTTGCGAACGACGTTGGTAAATTGCTCATCCGATAGCTTGAGCCGCCTGCGCAGGATCCTGACCTGCACTTTATCTCTTAAATCCAGCGAATTGCGGAAATGGGTCGGCTTTGGTCTGTTCATATGTTTCTTTCGCGATGAGGGGATGGACTAGATCGCGCGACCAGGCGGGCGTTACGCCGCTCCTGCTGCGACGGCGACTGTCCGCTGCTCACGAAGATTTTGTCTCCGTCAAGCCAACATTCGCCAGGGAGCGACGTTCCTCCGTTTTTAGGATTATCTGGTCGTGAGCGGAGGGGCAGATACGCACGAGCCAGCTCAACGACGCGGAGCCCCGTAAGTCGGCGGCGGTGCCTGCACCGTCGGCGCAGCGGCGGCGAACAGCTCATCCTTGCTGCCGGTCAGCGGCGGATAGATGCGCTTGCGGTTGATGATGTTCTTGGTCGCCTTCGCAGCCTGACCGGTCGCCTTGACCTCGCGATCCCAGCCCTCGGTATAGAGCGCGCCCCAGCCGCCGAGATCGAGCACGGTCACGTACCAGTCGATCCGCAGCGGCAACATCGGCAGGCCGGCGAGATCGGCGACCACGTTGTGGCCGGCGAAACGACCCATGGGACGCGCGAACTGGCAGGACATCACGGTCGGATGCAGCCCGTCGACCACGCTGGAGGCGACGTCGCCGGCCGCGAACACGCCACCGACATCGGCAACCCGCATGAAGGGATCGACCAGCAGGCGCCCGAGCCGGTCGCGGGCGTCCGGAAAGCGCGCCGCCAGAGGGCTCGCACGCATCCCGGCACACCAGATCACCGTCTGCGCCGGAATGAACTCGCCGGAGCTCAAGCGAATGCCGGCGGCCTCGACCGAGACGACGCGCACGCCGAGACGCGTCTCGACGTCGAGCGCGGCCAACGCCGTCTCGATGATGGGACGCGCCAGCGCGCCGATGGTGGCGCCGACCGCGGGATTGGGATCGACCAGGATGATGCGGCGGCTGCCGGCGATGCCTGCCCGCGCCAGCCTGTCGGGCATCTCGGCTGCGACCTCGATGCCGGTAAAGCCGGCACCGACCACCACGACGGTCGACCGCCCCGGCGCGGGCGCGCTGCGGCCGAGCGAGGCGAGATGGTCCTCGAGGCGGAGCGCCGCAACATAGGTATCGACATCGAAGGCGTGCTCGGCAAGGCCTGGTATGTCGGGACGCATCACCTCGCTGCCGAGCGCCAGCACCAGGCGGTCATAGGCCAGCGTCCGCTCGCCGCTGCTCGTGACCAGCGAAATCTCGCGCCAGACCGGATCGATGGCTTCGACCTCGCCGATCTCGTGACGGACACCGACGGGATCGAGCAGCTTCGGCAACGGTATCGCGACCTCGCGGAGATCGACCTCGTAATTGCGCACCCGGATGTTGTGATAGGGATTGCGATCGATCACGCAGATCTCGATGTCGCTGACAGCACCGATCTCGTCGCGCTTGCGCGCGGCACCGATGGCCGCCCACAGGCCTGCAAATCCGGCGCCGAGCACGACGATACGCGCCATGTCCGTTGACTGCACTTTCCCAATGGAACGACGAGCGAACAACAAGCGATCGAGCGGTCTACCCGCACAGGTAGATATAGCTCATCGCCGCCAACGGGCCAACCGTGATCCGCAGAACGAAACCGGTGCGCCTCACGCCTCGCGCAATTCCGACGGTGTCGCGCCAAAGCGCTTGCGGAATGCACGGTTGAAATAGGACAAATCGGAAAAGCCCGAGGAATGTGCGATGTCGCTGATCTTGCGCGTCCTGGCGCGGGGATCGCCGAGCAGCTTGCGTGCCTGCAGCAGGCGCTGCTCCAGCACGAATTCGGTGAAGGTCGTGCCGGCCTGCTCGAACAGGCGTTGCGCCTGGCGCGGGCTGAGGCCCGAGCGCGTCGCGACCTCGGACAGGCAGAGATCGTTGCGGCCGAGCGCGGCCATCACATCGGCGCGCATGAGGTCGAGGCGCGCCGCCGCATGGCCGCGGCCGCGCGCAAGGCTGGCATGCTCGGCATCGGTGCCGAGCAGGAGGCCGACGAGATCGACCATATGCTGCGCGGTCAGGCGCTGGCCCACCGCGTCGAGATGCGGCGCGTGATTGGCAGCGAGCGCGTGGTAGCGGAAGATGGTCTCTGCGACGGCACCGTCGCTGAGCACTTGCGACAGCTTGTCCTCGGCACGCGGACTGATGTCAAGCAACGCGCGGCGCGGCATGCGGATGGTGGTGAAGCGGTTTTCATCGGTGTGACCGACGGTGCCGGTGATGCTCATGTCGACGAGCACCATCTGCGCGGGCGCAAGCTCCACGGTGTGGCCGTTCTGCCCGACACACACGAGGCCGGCATGTGCGGCGATCAGCACGAGGTCGTCGCTGCCGTCGGCAAGGTGGCTCTGGGTGCGGGAATATTGCGCGGAGGCGCCTTCCGGAATGGCGAGCGCGATGTTGTCGACCACGCTGATCTGGAGCCGGCAATCGATGCTGTCGCCATGACTCGGCCCGATATCGAGGCCGCAGGCCCCGAAAGCCCGCTCGCGCCAATGTTCGAACGCAGGGCCGTGCGGCAGTCCCGTGTATTGGTGAACGAAGATGCCGGACGTTTTCGCTGCATCCATCTGATTTCTAGCCCCTCTCCGGCGTCACGATCGGCGGCGCCGACTGCAAATTCCGGGGATTTGACGCCGCAAATTGCGGCGAGGTTCAAATCGGGGGCGGATTCAGGGAGACTTGTCGGGATGCGACGGCGAAGCGGACCCTGACGACAGGGTCGTAGCCCGCATGAACGGCACCTATTTCTTCGCGGGCGCCTGCGGCTGGGACGGCGGCACGGTCTCGATCAGCTTGCCGGAAAACACCGGGGCCGAGGTCGGCCGGCCGTCGGGCGAGCCGCCGGCCTGCTCGACGGTGACCGCGTAGGTCGCGCCGTTGACGACGTCGGCATCATAGGAGGCGAGCAGCGGACGCGCGGTGAATTCGCCCGCGCCGATCACGCCGAGCGAGCGCGGGCGCGGCAGCTTGTCGGAGATCAGCCAGAGCTCGAAGCTCTTGCCGGGCTCCGGCGTCGCGCCGACCTTGCGCACCGTGAAATTCCGCGTCGCGCCGTCGATGGTGAGGATGAAGGCGGGGCCACCGCCCTGGCCCTGCAGCAGCGCGACATATTGCGCCGCGGCGGCGAGCGGTGCGGCCGGTGTCTTCACTTCCACCGTCTGGATGCGCGGCGCCGGACGTAAAGCCCCCGGCAGCGCGTCGGGCAGGAAGATCTGAAGCGATAGCGTCACCAGCAGCGCAGCCGCGAGCGCACCGACCGCGGATGCGATCGAGCGCCAGCGCTTCACGCGGCCCTCGAGACGGATCACGTTGGTGTCGTCGGCGATGGGCACCTGCGGCGTCCGGACGACCTCAGGATCGGGCGCATGGACCTGCGGCATGAACACCGGCGCGATGTCGGGTATCACATCGGATCCGGAGCGCATCGGCTCGGGCTGCTCTGCTTCGGGAGGCTGCGGCTCCGGTTGCGGTCCCTGCTCCAGCGGCGCTTCCGGCGGCGCGGCCTCGACGGGCGGGATTGGCGGCGGTACGATTTCGGCCAGACCGGGCGGCTGCTGCGCAAGCGCCGTGCGCGCGATCTCGGACCTGATGTTCTCCCACACGATCGGACGCGGCTCGACCGAGCCGACCATCTGGTTGAGGGCGCCGAGCCGATAGGCCCAGGCCTGCACGATGTCGGCGAACGCCGGGTCCACCGCCATCATGGTCTCGACCTGCGCGCGCTCATCGGCATCGAGGGTGCCGAGCGCATATTCCGCGGCGAGCGCGATATGGTCCTCCGAGTAGGCCATCACATGCAGTCCAGAACCACCCTCACAGTATAAACCCTCATAGTCCGAGGCACTCCCGGATATCCAACATGCTGCGCCGGAGCCACGTCTTCACCGTGTTGACGGGAGCGGCGAATTTCTCCGCCAATTGCTCGCGGCTCCAGCCGTTGTAATAGGCGAGAAGCACGAGCCGCTGACGGTCCGGCTCGAGCCGGCCGACGCATTCCAGCAGCCGCTTCAACTCTTCGGTCATCTCCCGGCGCGCCAGCGGATCGGGGCTGTCGGCCGCGACCTCCATCGCCTGAGGCTCTTCCTCGATCGAGACCTCAGACTTCTTGCGCACGATGTCGATCGCACGGTTGCGCGCAATCGAGGCCATCCACGTGATCGGCGACGACAGCGCCGGATTGAACCCGCCGGCACCGTTCCAGATCTTGACGTAGGTCTCCTGAATGACCTCCTCTGCGAGATCCTGTCGGCGCAAGATACGGAGCACGACGCCATAAAGTTTCGCGCGCGTGGCGGCGTAGAGGCGCTCGAACGCCGTCTGATCGCCCTTCGCCACCGCCTCGATCAACCCGACCAGCTCTGCTGGCGTCAGCATTCAGCCCCCCGACACGCGGGCCATCGCGTTCCGCGCAGGCCCCGGCACTTCGCTACCATAGCGCGCGGCCAAGCCGTCCACCAAGGGGTGCGGCGCCACACTGTGGATAGCACATGCGAAAACCCGGACCTTGCGGGTCCGGGTTTGGCAATAATTCCAGGATGGTCTGGCGGCTAGCGGCTCAGGCGACGGCGCCGATGCGGGCGCGCATCAGGCCGATGCTGTCGAGATCGGCCTGCTCGCGCGCATTTTCCTCGGCGCGCTCGCGGGCCTGGTCGCGCTCGTCCAGGAGCTCGACCTTCTTGAGCTCCTCGAAGGCCTCGGCCAGCGCGGCCTTGGCTTCGTCGAGCTGGCCCTTGAGCTCGTCCGCCGAGCGGGTCAGGTTCTCGCGGCGCTGAATGGCGGCCTTGGCATAGGTCGGATAGGCGAAGTGCGAGGGATCGTTGATCCCGGCTCGCTCCTGCTCGGTCGTGATCTCGCGCTCGAGATCGGTCGACATCCGCTGGAAGTCGGCGATCATGGTCTCGATCTGGGTGACCCGGCGGCGCTTCTCGTCGACCTGAAACTTCTTCAGGCGGATGAGGGTATCTCGTGACTTCATCGACTCGTACTCCCCAGAAGTCCCCTCGCTGCACGTGGGACGTCACCGGTCTCCCCACAGGCCCAACAGGGGCCAAGACCGGCTCTGCTACTCTGTGGGATGGGATGATGACCTGACAAAGTTAGCGTTCCGTTTCCAAATTACCGAGGATTTGCGCCAATTGGCGATACCCGTCCGCCAGAGACGCATTTTCGTCCTTGCGCTGGCGCAGGAACGCCTCGAGCGGTTCGTGCAGGCGGATCGCCTCGTCGACCTCGGGGCTGGAGCCGGCCCGGTAGGCGCCGAGCCGGATCAATTCCTCCATGTCGGCATAGGTCGCCATCACCGCCCGCGCCTTCTGGATGACGGGCCAGAACTGCGGATCGGCCGATTTCGGCATGGTGCGGGAGACGGATTTGAGGATGTTGATGGCGGGGTAGCGGCCGCGCTCGGCGATCGAGCGCTGCATCACGATGTGGCCGTCGAGGATGCCGCGGACCGCATCGGCGATCGGCTCGTTATGGTCGTCGCCGTCGACCAGCACCGTGAAGATCGCGGTGATGGCGCCCTCCCCCAGGCCCGGTCCGGCGCGCTCCAGGAGCTTCGGCAGCTCGGTGAAGACGGTCGGCGTGTAGCCCTTGGCCGTCGGCGGCTCGCCGGCGGACAGGCCGATCTCGCGCTGGGCCATGGCAAAGCGCGTCACCGAGTCCATCAGGCAGAGCACGTCCTGATCCTCGTCGCGGAAATATTCGGCGACCGCGAGCGTGAGATACGCCGCCTGCCGGCGCATCAGCGCCGGCTCGTCGGAGGTTGCGACCACCACGACCGAACGGGCGAGGCCCTCCTCGCCGAGGTCGTCCTGCAGAAATTCCTGCACCTCGCGGCCGCGTTCGCCGATCAGCCCGATGACGCTGACCGCGGCATCGACGTTGCGCGCGAGCATCGACAGCAGCACCGATTTGCCGACGCCGGACCCTGCGAAGATGCCCATGCGCTGGCCGCGGCAGCAGGTGAGGAAGGTGTTCATCGCGCGCACGCCGAGATCGAGCGGGGCGCCGACACGCTTGCGCGAATGCGCCGGCGGCGGCGCATTGCGGAACGGCATCGGCGAGGCGCCCTGCGGCAGCGGTCCCTTGCCGTCGATCGGCTCGCCCAGCGCGTTGACGACGCGGCCGAGCCAGGCCGACGACGGCCGCACCAGATTGGCGGCATTGGCGATGACGGCCTTGCAGCCGCGACGCACGCCGTCGAGGCCGGCGAACGGCATCACGACAGCATTGTTGCCGGAGAAGCCGATCACCTCGCAGGGAATCGAACGGTTGGCGCCGGTCTCGATCACCAGCCGCGCGCCGACCGACATCGCATGAATCGGGCCGGCCACCTCGACCATCAGGCCGCGGACACCGACGACGCGGCCATAGATATTGATGCCGTCGATGTCGCCGATCTGTTCGGCAAGCGCCTTCATAAGGGAGCCTTCATTAAGGACCGCGCCTTGGTCATCCCCAGGGTCGCCCTTTGCGATCCCCGGGACTTCACGGTGAAAACCTTAAGTTTCGCCATATTTCTGAACGGCGCTTAACTTCGTGTTTACCCGCATCATTAATCATTGCGTCACTGTCTTTGTGACTGAGCGTGACTCCCCTTCAGAAGAAGGCTGAGTCGCGGGAGTCGGTTAGGCCCGTCTCTTAAAGTGGAACTTGAACTGAGCTGGGTGACGAAAGCTGCTTCGCGCACAGGACCTTAGGGCGATTCGACAAAAATTGCACCCGGGGGACTTGCGTTCCAGAATCAGGATTTGTTAACCATCTGTTGTCAGGATCCGAATCAGTTGTTCAAAGGCGTTTTGTTGAGTGCCGCGAATGCGGCCGACCTGACGCCCAGGAGCGGCGACTATGGGGAACTGGCATGCGCGTTTTGCTGATTGAAGATGACAGCGCCGTCGCGCAGTCGATCGAGCTGATGCTGAAGTCTGAGAGCTTCAACGTCTACACGACCGATTTGGGGGAAGAAGGCGTCGATCTCGGTAAATTATACGATTACGACATTATCCTTCTCGACCTCAACCTGCCCGACATGTCCGGCTACGACGTGCTCAAGCAGCTTCGGGTCTCCAAGATCAAGACACCGATCCTGATCCTCTCCGGCCTCGCCGGCATCGAGGACAAGGTCAAGGGTCTCGGCGTCGGCGCCGACGACTACATGACCAAGCCCTTCCACAAGGACGAGCTGGTGGCCCGCATCCACGCGATCGTGCGCCGCTCCAAGGGTCACGCCCAGTCGGTCATCCAGACCGGCGACCTCGTCGTCAACCTCGACACCAAGACGGTGGAAGTCGGCGGCCAGCGCGTGCATCTGACCGGCAAGGAATACCAGATGCTGGAGCTGCTCTCGCTCCGCAAGGGCACGACCCTGACCAAGGAAATGTTCCTCAACCATCTCTATGGCGGCATGGACGAGCCCGAGCTGAAGATCATCGACGTCTTCATCTGCAAGCTCCGCAAGAAGCTGGCCAACGCTTCCGAGGGACGCAACTTCATCGAGACCGTGTGGGGCCGCGGCTACGTGCTGCGCGAGCCGCACGAGCACGAAGAGCGCATTCCCGCCTGATCTTCTGGGTTTACGTCGCGGGCCCTTTCGGGCTCGCTCCTCCCAGCCTGGACCCCGCCGCAAATGGCGGGGTTTTGTTTTTTGGGGACGTGAAGGCGGCTTTGTCGCCGTCCCGCCATTGAACCGCTATGCTTCCCCCGCCGACGAATGGTCGCTGCACGATGGGGGAACGATGATCCTGCAATCACTGGCCGGCCTGCCCGCCTTCCTGGTCTATTTCTGCACCGGGCTGATCGCGATCGTGGCGTATCTGTTCGTCTATACCCGCATCACCGCGCATAACGAGTTCCAGCTGATCCGCGACAACGAGCCGGCCGCGGCGATCGCGCTCGGCCTCAGCCTGCTCGGCTTCGTGGCGCCGCTGGTCAGCGCCATCGCGCATTCGGCCAATGTGCTGGACTGCCTGATCTGGGCGACGATCGCGCTGATCGTGCAGATCATCGTGTTCTTTCTCGTGAGAGTGCCGGTGCCGAAGCTGTCGGAGCGGATCGCCGCCGGCGAGCTTGCGCCCGCGATCTGGCTCGGGCTGTCCTCGCTCGCCGCGGGCCTGCTCAACGCCGCCAGCATGATCTATTGAGATGGCCGACAAACCGTCCAAACAGCAGTTCGGCAAGCGTCGGCCGCGCCTGCCACGGCCATTGCCGCTGCCGGCCAAGGAGCCGACGAAGCGCTCAGGCCATGTCGCCCTGCTGGTGATGGGCACGCTCGCGGTCGGCACCACCGCCTACACGATGATGCCGCGGCAGAATTGCGAGCCCACGCCCGGCGCCGTGCCGGGGCAGACGACCACGACCTGCACAAGCAGCAGCGGCAGCAGCTCGTCAGGCGGCAGCAGCTCGCGCTGGTCGTCGCGGTCGAGCTTCTTCAGCAGCGATTCTTCGAGCCATTCCTCCTCGAGCACGTCGTCCGATTCCGGCCACAGCAGCGTCAGCCGCGGCGGCTTCGGCTCGTTCGGCCATGGCTTCTCGGGCGGCGGTTGATCCATGCAGCGCATCAATTGCCTGGAGCGCGACGACTGGCGGGAGACCGCGGCGCAATGCGGCTTCGTCTTCCACACCATCGACGGCGAACGCTATTGGGACGAGCGCGCTTATTACGGCTTCACGCTCGACGAGATCGAGCGCGGCATCGAGACGCCGACCGCCGAGATCGAGGCGATGTGCCTGGAGCTTGCCGGCCGCGTCATCGGCGAGGAGCGATATTTGCGGCGCTTGCAGATTCCGGAAGCGTTCTGGAGCCTGATCGCCGAGAGCTGGCAGCGCGACGACCGCAGCCTCTATGGCCGGCTCGATTTGAAATTCGACGGCAAGTCGCCGGCAAAACTGCTCGAATACAACGCGGATACGCCGACCTCGATCTTCGAGGCCGCGGTGTTTCAATGGACCTGGCTCGAGCAGGCGATCGAGCGCCGCATCGTCCCTGTTCGCGCCGATCAGTTCAACTCCATCCATGAGCGATTGATCGCGGCGTGGAAGGAGATCGCCGCGGGCCGCCACGTCCATCTCACCGGCACCACCGACAACTCGGAAGACGCCGGCACGCTCGCTTATCTCGAGGACACCGCGCGCCAGGCCGGCCTCTCGACCAGGTTGCTCGACATCGAAGAGGTCGGCTGGCGCGATGAGCCTGCCGGCTTCGTCGATCTCGACGAGGCCGACATCGCACTCGCCTTCAAGCTCTATCCCTGGGAATGGATGTTCCAGGATTCCTTCGGCGCGAAGCTGAAGGAGGCGCCGACGCGCTGGATCGAGCCGCCGTGGAAAGCGGTGCTCTCCAACAAGGGCATTTTGCCGCTGCTGTGGGAGATGTTTCCGAACCATCCCCATCTGCTGCCGGCGTTCTTCGAGGACGACGCGCGGGCAGCGGAGCTCGGAACGTCGTATGTCCGCAAGCCGCTGCTGTCGCGCGAAGGCGCCAACGTCACGATCGTGTCCGGCGGCGTATCGCTGGACGAGCAGGAAGGTCCCTACGGCGCCGAAGGTTTCGTGCGCCAGGCGCTCTCGCCGCTGCCGAATTTTTCAGGCTTCTATCCGGTGGTGGGAAGCTGGCTGGTGAACCACGAGCCGTGCGGATTGTCGATCCGCGAGGACGAGAGCCCAATCACCGGCAACCGCTCGCGGTTTCTGCCGCATGCGATTTTGTGATTTGTCGTTCCGGGGCGCGACAAAGTCGCGAGCCCGGAATCCATAGTCACAGGCGGATCGAATGGCCCCGCGTCTAACCACCTGCCTGTTACGATGGCTTGTGGTTATGGATTCCGGGCTCGGCGCTGACGCGCCGCCCCGGAATGACGAGGAGAAGATTCACCTCGCAGCAGTATCGTAGGGTGGGCAAAGCGAAGCGTGCCCACCATTTCAGTTGCACAATTGGATCGATGGTGGGCACGGCGCAAGTGCGCCTTTGCCCACCCTACGATTCCTAACGCGTGGAGGAATTCACCTCGCCGCAGCAATCTTCAGCGGCTGCGGCATCAATCCGCCCATGGGGCGGCCGGAGCGTGCGGGGTTGAGCTGGTAGAGACCGCGGCGGTCGGTGATGGGACGGAACGCATCGGTGATACCGACGACGGATTCGGCGGCGCCAAGCAGCAACGTGCCGTCGGCCTCCAGGCCCTTCGCCATCCGCTCGAAGATCACCGCCTTGGTGTCCTGGTCGAAATAGATCAGCACGTTGCGGCAGAAGATCACGTCGAACGTGCCGAGATGGGAGAAGTCCTGCAGCAGATTGAGCTGGCGGAACTGCACCATGGCGCGAATGTCGGCATTGAGCTGCCAGGTCTCGCCGGCTTGCGTGAAATACTTCATCAGGTGCTGGATCGGCAGGCCGCGCTGCACTTCGAACTGGCTGTAGATTCCGGCCTTGGATTTCTCCAGCACCTCCTGCGACAGATCGGTGGCGACGATCTCGATGCGCCAGCCGGCCAACGCTGCGCCCATCTCCTTCACGCACATCGCGATCGAATAGGGCTCCTGACCCGTCGACGACGCCGCCGACCAGATGCGCAAGCTCTTGCGCGCCGCGCGCGCCTTGATCAGGCCCGGCAGGATGGTGTCGCGCAAGTGATCGAAGGGAATCTTGTCGCGGTAGAAGAAGGTCTCGTTGGTGGTCATCGCTTCGACGACGTCGGTGGCAAGCCGGCCGTCGCCGTTCCTGATCTTCAGCACGAGATCGGGAATGCCTGACAGACTCGCCTTGCGCGCCAGCGGCAAGAGCCGGCTCTCGACCAGATATTGCTTGTCAGGGGACAGATCGAGTCCGGAGCGCTCTTTCAGGAACTTACGCAGATAGTCGTAGTCAACCGGCGTCACGCGCGATCTCCCGCGAACAGGCGGTTGACCTTGGCGCCGATCTGGTTGAGCGGAAGGATCGCCGCGCAGATGCCGGCATTGGCCGCCGCGCCCGGCATGCCCCAGACCACGCTGGAGGCTTCGTCCTGCGCGATGACGCTGCCGCCGGCGGCAACGATGTCCTTGCCGCCGCGCATGCCGTCCGAGCCCATGCCGGTCAGGATCACGGAGAGGATGCTGCCGTGCCAGATGTCGATGGCGGAGGTGAAGAGCGGATCGACCGCGGGCTTGCAGAAATTGACGGCGGGGCCGTCGTCGAGCGCGATCACGGTGTCCGCGCCGCTGCGCACCACGCGCATGTGCTTGCCGCCGGGCGCAAGATAAATCCGTCCCGGCTTCACCGGCTCGCCGTCGACCGCCTCGGCTGCCGGCTTACGGCTCGAACGCGCCAGATGCTCGGCAAGGATGGTGGTGAAGGTCGGCGGCATGTGCTGGGTGATCAGCACCGGGAAGCGGTCGATCACCGGGCCGAGCTCGGTGACGAGCGCCATCAGCGCCTGCGGACCGCCGGTCGAGGAGCCGATCAGCAGCACCTTGGGCGCCTGAGTGGAGAACGGGCGCATGGTGAGCGCCCCTGACGACGCAGCAGGCACCGCCGGAACGGGCGCTGTGGGCCGCGCAACAGGACTACGCGGGGCCGGAGCCGGGCTTGCGGGCGCCAGCGGCGGGCTTGCGACCGCGGCCTTGCGACGCAGCCGCGCACCGAGATGGCGGATCTTCTGGATCAGGTCGTGATGAAAGATGTCGGCGGCCGACGCCTCGCGCGTCGATTCCGGCTTCGGAATGTAATCGGCGGCGCCGAGCGACAGTGCCTTGAAGCTGATCTCCGCGTTACGGCGGGTCAGCGTCGAAGCCATGATGATGACGAGATCGCGCTTCTTCGCCAGCAGCTGCGGCAGCGCCGAGATGCCGTCGAGCTCGGGCATTTCGATGTCGAGCACGGCAACGTCGGGATTGATGCGTTCGATCTGGTTGACCGCTTCGAGCCCGGTGCGCAGCGAGGCAGCGACCTCCATGTCGTGCTCGGCACCGATCCAGCGCGAGATCAGACCGCGGATGACGACGGAGTCGTCGACGATCATCACCCGCAGCGGCCCCGCTTCGCGCGAGCCGGTCGTGGTCGAATTACCTGCGAACGCAACACTCATTACTCACCAACTCAGACTGAAAGGGTACAGTTGAAAACGAGCGCCGAAGCATCCTTCGGCCTCCGGCCGATCGCTCAGATAAGGCCGACTTCCTGGAATTTCGCCGTCACAATGTCCTTGTCGAACGGCTTCATGATGTATTCGTTGGCGCCGGCATGCAGTGCGCGCGCGATATGCGCGACGTCGTTCTCAGTGGTGCAGAACACGACCTTGGGCTGATCGCCGCCGGGCATGCGCCTGAGATGGCCGAGGAACTCGTAGCCGTCCATCACGGGCATGTTCCAGTCGAGCAGCACCGCATCGGGCAAGCCGCGCTTGCAAGCCTCCAGCGCCTTCTCACCGTCCTCAGCTTCGAGGATCTGGAAGTCGAGGCCCTCCAGGATCCGGCGCGCAACCTTGCGAATGACGCTGGAATCATCAACGACGAGACAAGTTCGCATGTGAACCTCTGCTTCCTCCCCCTTTGCGGGGGGCACTTCCAATTGCAAGTCCGTCGGCGACGATGCCGCAGTATCAGGCCGCCATCATCTCGGGCGCGAGCTCGAGGACGCGATCGACGTCGAGGACGACCATGAGCTGGCCGTCGAGGCGATGGACGCCGCCGGCGAGCTTGGCCATGCGGGGGTCGAGGTTGACGGGATTTTCTTCCATGCCGGCTTCGGGCAGGCGCAGCACCTCGCCGATCTGGTCGATCAGGAGGCCATAGGATTCGCCGCGGAGGTCAACGCCGACCGCCATCGGCACCTTGCCGTCCTCGGGCTGCGGCAGGCCGAGGCGGGCGCGCATGTCGACCACGGTGACGATGCGGCCGCGCAGATTGAGCACGCCCGCGATCTCGCGCGAGGACAAGGGCACGCGGGTGACGCGCTCGGGCATGAACACGTCCTGGACCCGGGAGATCGGCAGGCCGAACAGCTGGCCGCCGATCATCGCGGTGACGTATTCGACCATGGCGCCTTCGCCCACTTGCGTCTTCTTGTTCATCTGCTTCTCCTGATCCCTGTCCTACCCTTACGCCGCTGCCCGGTTCAGCTCGGAGGCGCCGGCGGCACCCGCGGTCTGCTCCTTCAGCGCCGCGATCAGACCGGGACGGTCGAACTTGGCGACATAGTCGTGGAAGCCAGCCTGACGGCCGCGCTCGATCGCCGCCGGCGACACCAGCGCGGACAGGCCGATGATCGGCATCGAGCCGAGGTTGTTGTCGGAGCGAATAACTTCCGCGAACTCGAACCCGTTCATGTCGGGCATCTCGATGTCGGTCAGGACCACGTCGAAGCTCTGGGCACGGAGCGCAGCGAGGCCCTCCTGCGCGGTCGGCGCGGTGCGGACGCGGTAGCCGGCGGCCTTGAGCACCGGCGCCAGCATGTTGCGGAAGAAGGCGCTGTCGTCGACCAGCAGCACCGACTGCGAGTGCATCGACGGCTTCATCTCCTTGCGGGTGAACCAGTCGGCGAACGCCATCGGGAGGAAGTGGCCGACGTCGATCACCTCGGTGGCCTGGCCCTTGATCACGGCCGAGCCGAGGATGCCGGAGGCGGAGCCGCCGACCTCGATGTTGAGCCGTTCCTCGACGATGTCGATGATCTCGTCGACGACGAGGCCCATGGAGCGGCCGTCATCGGCGAACACCAGGATCGGCTGGGCGCCCTGGCTGGCAATGGTGACGCTCTCCATGGCGACGAGCGGCATCAGCTGCTCGCGGTATTGCACCATGTAGCGGCCGTTCGAGAACTCGATCTTGTCGGCGGGCAGCTCTTCCAGGCGGGTGACGAGGCCAAGCGGGACCGCCTTGGGCTGCGACGAGCCGGCGCGGAACACCAGCAGCGAAGTGGTCTGCTCGCCGCTTCCGATGTGATGCGCGCCGTTCTCGTCGCCCATGTCATGGGCCGAGGAGCCGGCGGCGCCGAGCGCCTTGGCAATGCCGTTGGGGTCGATGATCATGATCACCGCGCCATCGCCCAGGATGGTGTTGCCGGAGAACATGTCGATGTGACGCAGCTTGGTCGACATCGGCTTCACCACGATCTCTTCGGTGTGGAACACGCCGTCGACGACGATGCCGAAGGTCTGGCTGCCGACTTGCGTGACCACGATGAAGCCGTTCTCGGGATCCGACGCGGCGCCGTCGTCGATCTTGAGCAGCTTCTTCAGATGGATCAGCGGCAGCAGCTTGTTGCGCAAGCGGAGGACCGCGGTGTCCTTGATGCGCTCGATGCGGTGCTCTGAGTTGGCGCGGGCCCGCACCAGCTCGACCACCGAGAGCTGCGGGATCGCAAAGCGGTCGCCGGCGGCTTCGACGATCAGGGCGGAGACGATGGCCAGCGTCAGCGGGATCTTGATGGTGACGGAGCTTCCCTCGCCGGCCACCGACTTGATGTCGATGGTGCCGCCGATCTGGTCGATATTGGTGCGCACCACGTCCATGCCGACGCCGCGGCCGGAGACCGAGGTGATGGCGGCTGCGGTGGAGAAGCCGGGCGCGAAGATGAACTTGTGGATCTGGGCTTCGCTCATCTTCTCGAGCTCGGCCTCGGTGACCAACCCTGAGGAGATCGCCTTGGCCTTGATCTTCTCGGTGTTGAGGCCACGGCCGTTGTCGGCGATGCAGATGATGATGTGGCCGCCCTCGTGATAGGCGGACAGGCGGATGGTGCCCTGCTCGCCCTTGCCGGATGCGAGACGCTCGGCGGGGGTCTCCAGGCCATGATCGGCGGAGTTGCGCACCATGTGGGTGAGCGGGTCCTTGATCAGGTCGAGCACCTGGCGGTCGAGCTCGGTGTCGGCGCCGTGCATCTCCAATTCGATCTGCTTGCCGAGTTCGCTCGACAGGTCGCGGACGATGCGGGGCAGCTTCTGCCAGGCATTGCCGATCGGCTGCATGCGCGTCTTCATGACGCCTTCCTGCAGCTCGGCGGTGACGTTGGACAGGCGCTGCAACGGCACCTTGAACTCGGTGTCCTCGTTGCGGCGGGAGATCTCCAGCAGCTGGTTGCGGGTCAGCACCAGCTCGGAGACCATGGTCATCAGATGCTCCAGCGTATCCACGTTGACGCGGATCGACTGGTTGGCGATGCGGTCGCCTTCGCTGGCGCCCTCGTCGGCCATCGACTTCTTCGGCGCGGCCTTCTCCTTGGCGGGCTTTGCGACTTCCTTGGCAACGGGCGCGGGCGCTTCAGCGGCCGGCGCGGGCTCGGCCTTGGCTTCAGGCTTGGCGACGGGCGCGGGCGTCGGCGCTTCGATCGCGGTCTCGCGGAAGGCACGCTCGAGCTCGTCGAGCGAGACTTCGCCCGGACGCAGCGGGCGCTCCAGGGTCTGGTCGATCAGCGTGCCCGAGGTCAGGTTTGCCGGCGCAGCAGCGGCAACCGGTGCTTCCGGCACCAGCGGCGGAGCTTCGGCAACGGGAGCGGCGGCAGCGCCCGCGGCCATTGCCGCCATGCCCTGCTCGACCATCGCTTCCAGCTTGTCGATGAGATCGCGGTCGGTCCCCTCGGGCTCGGCTTCGGTCGCCTCGAGGCCGGCGAGGATTTCCTTGATGCGGTCGATCGAGGACAGGATCACCGTCACCGCCTGCCCGGTCACCGGCATGCCGTCACGGAATTTGCCCATCAACGTCTCGCCGGCATGCGCCAGCGCTTCCAGCCGCGGCAATCCGAGGAAGCCGCAGGTGCCCTTGATGGTGTGGACCAGGCGGAAGATGTTATCCAGGATCTTGGCGTTGTTCGGCTCCTGTTCGAACTTCACCAACTGGTTGTCGACGGTGTCCAGGCTCTCGCTGGTCTCCGTCAAAAACTCCCGCAACAGATCATCCATGAAAACAGGCCTTCATACAGGGCGGGCACGCACGAATTGTGATGCGCCTATTCGGAATGGGGCCAGCTTCACCGCAAAGCGTTTAATATTGGTTGAGTATGTGCAAAAGAACGGAACCAACAAAGAGATAAGGCGCTCCGGACAAGCCGAAGCGCCTCGTAAAGTTTTGATTAAGATGCCGAGCGCTGCGCGCGTTTACGAAGCGGTAATGATGATGGCTTCGCCTTCCGGCTTGAGCGTCACGGTGAGCCCGCAGGCCTGCGCCAGCAGCCGCGTATAATAAGGCTGGATCGCATGCGCATCCGCGGCAGGGCCGCGCTCGCCGCTCAAGAGCTCGGAGATGTTCTGCGGCAGGCGCGCATTATGTCCGGTCGCGGTGATGCGAAAGCTCATCGTTTCGCCCTCGCCGATCGGGTCGATCGTCAGCATGCCGCCGCGCGGGATCGTGTGCTGGGACACGACCAGCATGTTGAGCAGCAGCTTGACGCGATTCTTCGGCAGCAGGAGCCGGGGCAGATTCCAGGTGATCGAGCACTTGCCATCCTCGATGTGGCCGCGCGCCATGGTCTGGGCATCGCCGAGATCGATTTGCGCCCCGGACGAGCCGGCGGCGCCGAAGGCGAGACGGCAGAACTGCAGCCGGGCGGAGGCGGTCTTGGCGCTCTTGCGAATCAGGTCGAGCGCGAATTCGCGGTCTTCCGGCTTGGGATCGTCGTCGAGCACTTCGAGCCCGTTGACGATGGCGCCGACGGGGCTGATGAGATCGTGACAGACCCGCGAGCACAGCAGCGCTGCGAGTTCGAGCATATCGGGAGCAGTAGCAGTCGCGGGCGACGAGGCGTCAGACATATAAAGGGGTCCTGGAGGGTTCCTGAAATTGCACGGCGGACGCCGCGAATCACGCATGCTTGACGGATGCTTCGGGTTCTAACATTCGCCAGCCCGTGGCAGCTAGCTTGCGATAGGTTCGAAGCGGCCATAAAGGGGCTGCGGGCGAATCAACTGAGGGGCGAGACTTGCTGACGAATGAGGCACACAGGTGAGGATCATCGACGCCGAGGCCGCATCCCGGTTGATGGAGCCGCTCACCGCGCTGGTGGTGAAGGCGGGCGAGGCGATCCTCAGCGTCAACCGCGCGGCGATGCGGATCGACGGCAAGCAGGACGGCTCGCCGGTAACCGAGGCGGATCTCGCCGCCGACCATATCATCGCGGACGGCCTGGCCCAGCTTGCGGGCGACGTGCCGACCCTTTCGGAAGAGCGGACCCAGCTCGCCTCGCCCTCGTTTGATGGCAGCTTCTTCCTGATCGACCCGCTCGACGGCACCAAGGAGTTCGTCGCCGGTCGCGACGAGTTCACCGTCAACCTCGCTTTGGTGACATCAGGCGTGCCGCTGCTGGGCATCGTCAGCGCGCCTGCGCTCGGCCTGCTCTGGCGCGGCATCGTCGGCCGCGGCGCCGAGCGCGTGAGCTTTGACGGCGCTACCATCGGCGTGGCCGAGCCGATCCACACCCGCAAGCTGCCTGCGCAAGGCGAGCCCTGGATCGCGGCGGTGAGCCGCTCGCACGGCGATCCCAGGAGCGAAGCGTTCATCGACAGCAGGCCCAAAGCCGTCAGACGGACCGTCGGCTCGGCCGTGAAATTCGGCCGGATCGCGGAAGGCAGCGCCGACATCTACCCCCGGTTCGGGCCCACCTGCGAATGGGACGTCGGGGCCGGCTCTGCGGTCGTAACCGCGGCCGGCGGCAAGGTGACCGACGGCAAGGGCGGCGAGCTCCGCTTCGGCGAACGGCACGCCAGCGGCTTCATCATCCCGGAGTTCATCGCCTGGGGCGACCCGCAGGCGGCAAGACTCTGAAGGCTGCTACTGACCGAGCTTGTCCTGAAGGGCCGGCCAGCGCTTGCCCACCTCATAGAGGAACCGCTCGGGATTGGCGGCGAAGGCGTCGCGGTTGGCTTCCCGGCTGAACAGATAGAGCCGCTGCGCCACGATCGCGAAGAAACGGGGATTGCCGGCGACGGTCACCCCGCGGGCGATGTCGGCGGGGTCGTAGCCGCCGAATTGCGGTCCATAGATTTCGGGATGGGCCAGGAAGGAGGCGCGGTTGCCCTCGTTGCGGAAGCGCCAGACCGCGCCCCAGAGGTTCGCCTCGAACTCCGCCGTGCCCTGCATGGCCGCCCCCGCGACGAAATAGGCGACGGGATCGAACCCTTCGATGGCGACGCCGGTGAAGCGGTTGACGACGACCCGCTCGGTGGTGGCGGCCCCGGCCGGCGTGACCGGGCCGGTCAGCCATATGCCCGACAGCAGGCAGACGAGGAGGCCGATCAAGGCAATTCCGGGGCGCAAAGGGCTATCTTCCTGCCGTTGTGCCGTCATAGTTGCTGCGGATAACATCCGAGTCGAGGGGACATCCGGCGCAACCTAGAGCCTCGCCTGTTGGCGTCAGGTTAAGGAAGCGACCGGTTTCGGTACCAGGGGTTCTTTTATGACTTTCGCATCACGCCTTGCTGCGCTCGCGCTTGCCGCGATGGTCGGCTGGATCGTGCCGGCCTCCGCCCAGCAGGCGCCGCCGCCCAATCTGCCGCCGCCGCAGCGGACCCCGACGCCCAGCACCTATGGGCCGGACGAGCTCGTCGGCGCCGGACACCGTTTCTTCGGCAACGTCTCGCGCGGGCTCGCCTCGATCATCGAGAAGGCGATCAGCCAATGGGGCTTGCCCAACGGCTATATCCTGGGTGAGGAAGGTTCCGGCGCGTTCGTCGCCGGCCTGCGCTACGGCGAAGGCACGCTCTACACCAAGAATGCCGGGGATCTGCGCGTCTACTGGCAGGGCCCCTCGCTCGGCTTCGACTGGGGCGGCGACGGCGCGCGCACCATGACGCTGGTCTATAACCTGCCCGCCACCAACGCGATCTACCAGCGCTTCGCCGGCCTCGACGGCTCGGCCTACATCATCGGCGGCTTCGGCATGACGGCGCTCACCGCCAACAACATCGTGCTGGTGCCGATCCGCTCCGGGCTCGGCCTCAGGCTCGGCGCCAATATCGGCTACCTCAAATACACGCCGCGTGCGACCTGGAACCCATTCTAGGGTTTTCCTCTCCCATCGGGCTTACGGATCAAGGTTAACGACAGGCCGGGGCTGGCTTTTTGCCGGGTCGCCATGGCATGGTCGTTGGTGAATTTTTCCTTAAGCTTGGGAGTTCTGCCCCATGGTCGAACCGATCATGTACCTGGCGATCGGTTTCCTGCTTTCGATGCTGTGCGGGCTCGCGATCGTGCCGCTGGTGCATAACCGCGCCGTGCGCCTGACCACGCGCCGGCTGGAGGCCGCAACGCCGCTGTCGATGGCCGAGATCCAGGCCGACAAGGACCAGCTCCGCGCTGAATTCGCCATGTCGGCGCGGCGGCTCGAGATGAGCGTCGATCAGCTCAAGAACAAGACCACCAGCCAGCTCGCCGAGCTCGGCAAGAAGAGCGACGCCATCAACCGCATGAAGATCGAGCTTGGCGAGAAGAACGCCACGATCTTCGCGCTGGAGGCGCGCGAAAAGGCGGTGAAGGAGCAGCTCCGCGCCACCGAAGAGGAATTCAACGCCAAGACCGAAGCCCTGCGCGCCGCCGAGAACGCGCTGACCGACAAGCAGAACGAGCTCGCCAAGATCAACTCCGAACTGTCCGACCGCTCGATGATGGCGGAGAGCCGTCAGGTCGAGCTGGTCGCGGTGCGCGCCCAGATCGAGGAATTGAAGAACCGCGTCGACGATGCCGAGAAGGAATTTGCCGCCACCCAAGCCCGCCTCGCCCAGGAGCGCACCGAATCCGAGACCGCCTCGCGCGAGCTCGGCGATGCCCGCGGCCGGGTCGAGAATCTGAGCCAGCGCGTCACCGAGCTCGATCGCCAGCTGATCGGACAGGTGAAGGAAGCCGAGATGCTGTCGAGCCGCGTCGCCGACCTCGAGGGACGGCTCGCCACGCAGGGCAAGCTGCTCGCCGAGCGCGACTATGAGAACAACCAGCTCCGCCAGGCCAATGAAGGCGCCGAACGCACCGTCAAGGAGCTGCGCGTCGAGATCGCGGCCTTGAGCGGCGGCAAGTCGTCGGCCGCCATGGAAGCGCTGCGCGCGGAAAAGACCGCGCTGGAGGAACAGCTGCGCACCGCCCGCGACGAGCGCGCCAAACTCCAGCGCGACATCAACGCGATCCAGCAGCAGGCGGAAAGCTCCTGGGCGACCGAGCGCATGGAGAACGCGCTGCTCCGCGAGCGCATCAACGACATCGCCGCCGAGGTGGCAAAACTCGCGATGCAGCTCGAAGGCCCGAACTCCCCGATCGAGGCGTTGCTGGCGGCCGAGGCCGGCCAGCCGCCGAAGCCGGCGCCGCGCCCGGCCAACGACGCCGCGACCAATGGCGCGCCGAGCCTGCCCGAAGGCGGCGGAACGCTGGCCGAGCGCATCCGGGCGCTGCAGGCCCACGCCTCCCGGGCCCGCCAGCAGGGCGCGTAAGCAGCCCGAAATCCGGTCTCCCTTGCGAATTGCGCGACCGGGCCAAGGTTTTCCGCCCCCCGCGGCGCCTGGAAACTTGACACCTTAAGCCCGCACTTCTAAATCGCGGGCTCCGATGCGCCGGCCGGCCGAACAGGTCCGGCCGTCTGCATGATGGTCCCGGGCGCATAGCTCAGCGGGAGAGCGTTCCCTTCACACGGGAGAGGTCCAAGGTTCGATCCCTTGTGCGCCCACCACCAAAACCTCTGTTATTCCAGCCTTTTTTTGTAATTTCGGCCGCGGGCATATTCGGCTGTT
Source organism: Bradyrhizobium sp. TM102 (assembly GCF_009176685.1). Taxonomy (NCBI): domain Bacteria; kingdom Pseudomonadati; phylum Pseudomonadota; class Alphaproteobacteria; order Hyphomicrobiales; family Nitrobacteraceae; genus Bradyrhizobium; species Bradyrhizobium sp. TM102. Next base: position 6,792,923 of record NZ_AP021855.1, read on the forward strand.
GCAGGCACGAAAGAGCAGAACTAAGCAGCAACACTCGGGGAAAGGCGGGGGAATTTGTTCTTGCAGCGTTCTGGCTCATAGAAGCTTAGCTCCCGCCTCTTCATCCCACTCCAGTTCACATAGCACCTCGGTATGGACCGACGTCTCCGCGGTAAAGCAGTTGGCATTCTCGGTCATAAGTCTCCGAGCCGCCTCCTCTGCTTTCGCTTTGGAATCGCAGCGCTCACCGACGCTTGCGATCACTTCTCCAGTTCGTTGAACCGCATCCCATCGCAGTATCTCCACAAGCGCGTACCAGATACCCCGTCCTGTGCGTCGGCGAACCTGGATCTCGTGATAGCGATCAGCCGCCGCGGCAATCCCGAGCCACAGCGGCCCATCCGCTTCGATCTTGGCGTTCTCGCGAGCCTCGAACGCGGCGCCTTTCAGAGCAGGCTCGCTTAGCCATTGAAGCTTGTTGGCGATGCTAATCAGGCTCGTCCTGATCTCTCGGATCGCCTCCTTGGCCTCGTAGGTGACCTTAGGAGCTTAGGAGCGATCCCCTGGGCGCGCTCGATGCGCGGCTGACTCGCTTCCTTGCGTCTCCAGATATCGTCCGCAATGGCGTCCAGGTCGTCCTTGGAGAGTGTCCATCGGTTCTCTCTCTCCCACTTCTCGCGATTGAGCTTTGGCGTGAGGTCCACGATCTTGGTCTGCGGTTGCTTTAAGGCTTCCTCGAGCGCCATGCCGGTTTCGAGCGCCGCAAAGCCAGATGCCACGAGGTCCTTGTGCACCTTACCCTTGTCGTCGAACGTCAGGAAACTCCCCTGCACTGTTTCGATCCGGAGCGGTTTCTTGCCCTCATTCTCAAGGATGACGTCGGCAACCTTCTGCTTCGTGCCAGCGTACTGCGGCATTGCGTCTTGGCCGCGGATCAGTCCCATCATGACGCGCTGCGAGATCGCTAGAAGCCCGTCCTCGGCGAACAGATAAAAGCGAATTGACAGACCCATGCGTGTCACCGTTTTACGGAAGCCGATGCTCTCGTGACATCGCTCTACCAATCAAGAGCTATTGGGTTGGATATTTCCGAAAGTTCGAGCCGCGCTCTACCGGGCGTGAAATCGGAGCGCTTCAAAGCAAGCATCTTTGACTGGGTGGTTACCTGGTGCAACGCGGGCTGCGCTCACGTCTCGTAGTTTGAGCCAGTGACATGGACCGACGGAAAAGGTTATTCCCGAACGATTTTCTACTTGACCAGCCAGAACCACTTAGACACGCTAGGGATGTATGGGGTGGCACCTGCTCGCTTTGTCGGTGGGCTCGAGAAATTTCGTCAGTAAGAATTTTTAGTTTGCGAAGTCTTTTAAGTTGGACGGGGGCAACGATGCGCGCGGTGAATTGGGCTGTCTGTATCTTGACGGCGGGGCTTGGAGGTTGTTCATTTTATCCCATACCCGACGACGTCGGCTATTCAAAGACTGAGGACATCGTTCGCTATGCTCGTTGCGAGATGAGGTCCGCAGTCATCAACTACATGCTTTCCAAAGAACTCATCGATCTTCCAGCTACCCCCGAACGGATTGCAGCACAGATTGCCGCAGCGAACGGAGAGTCGAAGAAACCCCTAACAAGCTTGAGCCCAAAGCAGAAGGTGTTGCTCCGAAAGATAGCAAAAGTCGCGGTGGTTTACGCGTTCGACTTCGATATCAAAGAGCGGAACATCTCTGGCGCCAGTGCAGCATTTAATCTTCCCTGGATGACGTCAAATGTGCTGGACGCCGGGGCTTCCGCGTCGCTCGATCTGACGCGCCAAGGTCACCGTGTTTTCACCTCCGAGGACACTTGGGACGAACTGCTCACCAATCGCGAACGGTGTCTGGGGGTTTTTGAACAGCCAGAAAATCCAGCAAACTTCATCTATCCGTTAACAGGGGCGATCGGAGTGGGACGCGTTGTCGAGACTTTCATCGATATCGAACAGCAAGGGGGTGCTAAGGACAGCTTTGTCGACACACTGACCTTTACGACAGACGCCGGTGGAGGCGCTGGCGCCGCGGTAAGACTGGACCCAGTGCCTAATCAGTTCCGGCCTGTGGCGGCGACTGCCGGCATCAGCGCGTCGCGACTGGACATTCACAAACTGACGCTTAGCCTTGTGTTTCCCCGTTTGGATCCGCCGTCAGAGGGGGGAATCAAAAATGTTGTTCGTTTTGATGGAGACCTAAACGCGCCATTCTTGCGGCCTGCACCTTGGCGAGCGCGCTATAACCTTTGCGTCCAGGATGCCCGCACAAGAGAGAACACATTTAAGCAGCTGCGTCTCACTGATCCCGTTGTCTATTGCATCACTTACGCTGACGAATTTGCACCCCAATATGGCCGCCAGCCACAGCGCACAATTGCGGTAACCTTGACGCAAGGCGCCAACTTGGCACCTGGGCCCGGCGGAGTAGAACAAGGGAAGCGCAGGAATACGGACGATGAACGCGAGCTGCGAGAGCGGATACCAGTGCGCCCTAACCGCCCCGCCGGCCTTCTACCTTTCTGAAGTTAAGACAGGGCAGCAGCTCAAACCGTAAGCCCAACCCGAATTGTTTCTTCTACGAATTTGGATCGAGCGACATTTGAGGAGAGTGAAGATGCTAGTCCGCGCATTGTTGATCGTTGGATTGGCTGCGGCGGCTTCGAGCGGAGCGTTTGCCCAAGCGGCACCCACAGCGGTGCCGTCTTGCGATCCGCCTAGCACGATGGAACTTCAGGTCACCTTACGCCCACAAAAGACGGGTATGTGGTGCTGGGCGGCAAGCGGTCAGATGGTCATGGAGTATCTAGGAAAGTCGGTCGAGCAATGCATTCAGGCGAACTATCGTCTGCACCGCAGCGACTGCTGCAATTCCCCGACACCCGACGAATGTGTTTCGGGCGGTTGGCCGGAGTTCGAGAGATACGGATTTCAATTCAAGCGTACAAACGGCACTCCGTTGACTTGGAATCAGCTGCGCAGTCAGCTTGCCGCCAAGAAGGTGGGCGAGCCTTGCAGCTTCACGCCTTTCGCATTCAGTTGGCGCTGGATCGGGAATGGTGGCCATATGATGGTCGCAACGGGCTACACCACGACACCCGATGGAAAGAACTACGTCCATGTCAACGATCCATGGGAACCGAATATCGGAGCGACTCGGACAATCCTCTACGAGGTCTACGACCAGCTTCCAGGTGATCACACTCATTGGGACGACTTCTATGACATTCGCTAACACGGTAGCTCTGTCGAGCATCCTCGTCCTTGCCGCGGCGCCAGCCATATCACAGGACGCCAAACTGCAAACTGCAGCGCCTGCCGCGGCCACGTCCGCTGCGGCCCAATCCCTCGACACTTTCCGCTCGATCTCGAACGCTCCGACGCAGTTCAAGACACTTGGTCTTGACGCTCCCGGTGACGCCTCCCACGCTTCGATCGGAGACCCCGTTGCCGACTACATGATCGGGCTTGATCCTCTGCGGGAGTGGGACGGCGGCGATCCGATGAAGCTGCTGCGTCCGACGGGCCAGTTTGTTTATTCGATCACCGTCGATGGAAAGACCAAATCCTCCGTCACTATCGCAGAGATAAAAGGGGAATGGGTCGCTGCAGCGTTCGGAACGCCAAACGAGGCACGTGCCCGCAGCGATATAAAAGCGAACTCGACCGCGCAAGCACCTGGCGGTACCAACCATTTTGCGCAGGTACGCGTGCCCGCTTTGCGCACTACGTTTGTGGCCCTTCAAGCAAATGACGGCCTCGTCCTGACGTCCTTGACGTCACGTCCTGAATTTGGCCTTGAGCCTGGAAAGTGGGAGTCCGCATCAACGGTACTGAGGCGCTTGCAGCCATTTGCGAGACGAATTGATCCGAACCTACCAAACTGATCACCATCACTGTCTACATGGATCACGGTATCGCCAGGCAGCAGGTCTTTCCGCTCAACCTTGATCATAATCATCCTGTTGTAAAATCTCTCTGACCACCGCCCGATCATCAATACCCGTCCGACGGCTTGCAAAGGTCAAACCATGACAATTATAGCTGGATGAAGGACCACCGCGCCGATGATCAGCTTGGGGATGCTTACTCTCCCAGTTCCTGCATTCAGCCCTCTGCGAGCTCGGATCGATCGAAATAGTTCTTGATCTGTTTTACCGTGCCGAGTTTCGGTATTTAGGGAACCCCTTACTTGAATTACCAATTCCAGCCTCCCCGGGGACGTTCCGGCGCCCACTATATCCCGACGGCGCCGATTCAGGCACGTCTAGACTTCGAGCGGGCGCGGTGCATTAGCCCTTAGAGGCATGCATTCCCACTCTGGTGGGGCCGGCGGCTTGCGCAATAGTCTGACCATCCGCCATCGACCCCGCCCTTCTCCCGCATGTTGCCGAGGCGGTAGGCCGGCTCGACCTTGTCGGCTATCGTGTGGGGCTAGGCCATGTCGGAGATGGTTGGGGGAGCCGGCCTGTTCGGTGCACCAGTCCTTGAATGTCGCCCGGAAGCCGTGCGGCACGGCGTCCCTGCTGAGGTTGGGATCGGCCCAGCGCGGGGCGCCCAGCGCCTCGCCGGCCCCGTTAAAGCGATTGATCGCCGCAGCCACTGCGTCCGTGCTTACAAACTAACCAGGCCCTCGGCCGGCAAGCTCTCGGGGACGGGCGGCGTTGCCTGCAGCCATAGGGGCAATCCGCAGAATCTCCGATGAGCCGGCGCTGTGCGGGTTAGCGGGCCCATAGCTCCAATCCCCTCTGGGGTGGGGAAAAGACGGGGAGATCGCGTTGGTCACGAAATTTGCAAATTGCATCAATCGCAGGTCTGGCCTTCACACGGGAGAGGTCCAAGGTTCGATCCCTTGTGCGCCCACCATTCATTTTCCTGACCGCTGCCGGTTGCGGACGATCGCCCTGGCCTCACGGCTGTTCGGGACCGCCCATATCAAGAACATCGAAAACAACCCCATGCACGGTAGCCGGCCTCAGTCGGATCAAGGGGCTGCGCCTTTTCCGAATCCTGGTTTGACCCGGGGCAAGACAGGAGCAGGGTTGCATGATCTGAAGAGAATCGTGCGGCGCTAATGAGCCATCAGGACAGGCAGATCCGCATGCTCCATGATATAGCTGGTCGCCCCGCCGAATATCATTTGCCGCAACCGGGCGCGGGTGAAGGCTCCCTTGATCAAGAGGTCGCAGCCCTCAGCTCTAACGGCATCGAGGACTGCCTCTCCGGTGTCGCGATCCTCCAGTTCAACCGTTCTCGCCTGCGCTGCAATGTCATTGTACCGCAGTTGCTGGACGATCTGATCGGCAGACGGTCCCGGTACCGCTTGGCCGCCAACGACGGTTAGGACAGATACCTTTTCGGCCAGACGAAGCAACGGCATGGCAAATGCGTTTGCCCGAGCTTGCTCGGTACTACCGTTCCAATGGATCATGATGTTTGTTGCGATGCTTCTTGGTGCATTCGACGGCACAAGTAGAACGGGCCTGCCGCTCTCGAACAGCGCAGATTCAATCGCGCGACGGTGAGGGCCCGCAGCATCAATGTCAGACCGTGCCATCACGATCAGATCGAAAGCGCGCCCATAGCTTCCGACAAAATCTTCGCCCTCAGGGGCGGTCTCCAGCCAGCCGAAACATGGTCGACCCAATCCAGCGGATCGAGGAACATCGTGCTTCAGCATGAATGCTTCGAAAAAGACGCGCATGTCGTTCAATTCGGCTGCGCTCTTCACTTCATACGAATCTAACAGAATGCCGGTGGCCAACTCCGCGGCCAGATATTGAGGGATGCCGAACCGGAGCGGAAAGCCTTCGATATAGGCGCCGGTACGATGCGCGAGGCGTACGGCGGCATCGAGCGTGGGTGTCATCATCGGAATATTCTGAAGCGGGACCAAGAGCGTCTTCATTTTCGACCTCCGGTGTTTGCAGTGAAGTTCGACGCAGGATTCCTAGTTTCGCTTGAATTGATGCCTACGATAATTTCACTTCGCGTCGTTCCGGTGCGCCGCCAGCCTACGCGGCAGCCTGATGATGAACTCCGTATAGTCGCCGGGCTCGGTATCGACCTCGATGCTGCCGCCGTGCTGTTTCACGATGATGTCGTGGCAGATTGAAAGGCCAAGGCCGGTTCCTTCGCCTGCGGGCTTGGTTGTGAAGAATGGGTTGAATATTTTCCCTCTCACGTCGGCCGGGATGCCGGCGCCATTGTCGCGAATCCGGATCTCGACGGCGCCGCCGAGGTTTGTCGTCGTCGCGCGCAGCCTTGGCTCGAAGCCGTCGCCGGCGGCGTCCTTTTGTTTGCTCGCCGCGTAGAAGCCATTTGAAACGAGATTGAGGAACACCCGCGTGATTTCCTGCGGATACAGATCGAGCGCCCCCGCAGACGGATCGAGGTTCCTTTCGAGCGTGATGTTGAAGCCTGCTTTCTCGGCGCGCGCTCCGTGATAAGCAAGGTTGAGGCTTTCCTCGAGGATGGCGTTGATATCGGCCGCGCGGCGTTCGCCAGACCCTTCGCGAGAGTGCAGAAGCATATTCTTGACAATGGAATCGGCGCGCGTTCCGTGCTGCACGATCTTTTCCAGGTTGCCTTGTAGCATGTGTATCAGCACGTCGATGTCCAGCCTTGCTGCCTCGCCGAGTCCGGCTGAGCGCAGCGCGTCGCCGAGTTCTTCGATCAGTTCGGAGGAAAGCGCAGCAAAATTGTTGACGAAATTGAGCGGATTCTTGATCTCATGCGCAATGCCGGCGGTGAGTTGCCCGAGCGAGGCAAGCTTCTCGGTCTGGATCAACCGATCCTGCGCATTTCGCAATTCCTCGAGCGATTGGGACAGTTCCATGGTGCGCTCGCGCAGCTCGTTCAGCAGGCGTGCATTCTCGATCGCGATCACGCCCTGGTGTGCGAAATTGGACACGAGCTCGATCTGCTTGTCAGTGAAGGATCTAACTTCCTGGCGAAAGATCGTGATGGTGCCAATCAGCTCATCTTCCTTCAGCATGGGCACGATGACGAGGGTCCGTGCGCCGGCAAGGTCGGCAAGCGCGCGAACGTTCGGGTTGCCTTCGACGTAGGGCGGCTGAGTCCTGATATCGTCGATATGAACCGTCTGATGAGTTTTCTCGACGGTGCCTAGCCCGCTCGCCGGATGTGGGCGAATGCTCTGGTACAGCCGGGTATCAACATAAGCCTGTGGCGCGTTGTGTAACGCAACCGTGCGAAAGCCGCCATCCTCGTAGAGATTCATGGTGCCGAAGCCGGCCCCGCAAATTCGCGTCGCGTTCTCCAGCATCTTGTGGAAGACCGGAGTCAATGCGCCCGATGAAGCGCTTATGATTTCCAGCACCTCCGACGTTGCCGTCTGCCGCTCCAACGATTCATTCAATTGTTCGAACAGACGCACGTTACCGATGGCGATGACAGCTTGATCCGCGAAAGTCTGAAGCAGGTTGATCTGCTTCTCGCCAAATGGACGAATCTCCGTGCGACGAAGCACGATCGCACCCATGCTCTCGTCATCGCGCAACAGCGGCACGCTCAGAACGGTCCGAACGTTTGAGCGAAGCGCATATTCGCGTCCGGTCGGGAACTCCTCGCCTTCGGGCCCGAGCAGGTCGTGCACATGAACGGTGCGACGGTCGATAATCGCCCGGCCGGTGGGCGATTTGACACTGATCGCCCGCCGGCTCCACACCACGGGAACTTGTCCATGATGGGCCTGGATGACGATGTCGTCGCCGTCCCTCAGAACCACCAGTGCATCATATGCCTCGCAAAGTCCGCATGCGCTTTCCACGATCGCCTTGAGCACCGGACCGACCTCGGTCGGCGAGGAAGCGATAACCCGCAAGATATTGGCGCTGCCGGTCTGGTACGTCAGCGCCTCAGACAGATCTCGCGTTCTGGTCTGCAATTGTTCGAACAGCCGTACATTCTCGATGGCGATCACGGCCTGGTCGGCAAATGTGGCGACCAGTTCGATCTGTTTTTCCGTGAAGGGCTGCACGCGCTTGCGAGCGATTACGAGCGCGCCGATCGGCTCATTTTCGCGCATGAGGGGAACACCGAGCGCCGTGCGCTGACCAGCCATGGTGATGGACTCGTGCAGGCCGTATTCGGCATCGGCAGCGACGTCGAGGATCTGCACTGGGCGGCGCTCAAGTACGGCCCGACCTGTTACCGTGCTCCGGCCGGGCGTAATCGGGTGACCCTGCAGAAACTCGATGTATTCCTCGGAAAACCCCACCGCTGCTCCGGCCTGATATTCATCGCCTTCGCGGCGCATGATGAATGCCATCTCCGCTTCGCACAGCCGTGCCGCCGAATCGACCAGCGTGTTGAGCACGGTCTGCAGATCGAAGGTCGAGCGGCTGATCACTTTCAGCACATCGGCAGTCGCGGTTTGCTGCTGGAGCGATTCGGCGAGATCGCGCGTCTTCGCCTGGACCTCATCGAACAGCCGGACATTCTCAATCGCGATCACGGCCTGATCGGCGAAAGTTGAGACCAAGTCGATCTGCTTGTCCGTGAACGAGTTCACGGCCTTGCGGCCCAGGAACAGCACGCCGATCGTTTCTCCGGATCGAAGCAAAGGTACGCCCAGGAGGGTCCGGTAGCCGCCGGCCCTCTGCTGCTCGGGATAAGCGTATTCGGGATCGACCAGGACATCCTGGATCTGGACAGCCTTGCCGGACAGCAGGACACGCCCAACGACGCTGCCGCGTCCAGCATTGAGTCGAATGCCCGCCGAGACCTCGGCCCACTCGGGCGAGAAATTGTACCGAGTTGCATGATAGTATGCGCCGTCGGTGTCCTGCCGGACGATTGCCGCCATGTCGGCACCACACAGCCACGCCGCCGATTCCGTGAGCGTGTCGAGCACCGTTTGCAAATCAAACGCGGAGCGGCTGATGACCTTCAACACATCGGCAGTCGCCGTCTGCTGCTGCAGCGATTCCCGCAAGTCGTCAGTGCGCGCCTGCACCTCATCGAACAGCCGCGCATTCTCAATGGCGATAACGGCCTGATCGGCGAAAGTCTGCAGAAGTTGCACATGATGCGGAGCGAAGGCACCCGGCGCGACCCGCGTGACGCTGATCATGCCGATCACCACGCCGCCGGTCGCGAGCGGAACGAACAACATGCTGCGAAAGCCGCGGGCGCGCGCGATGAATTTGATGTCGTTTGTCAGCGCTTCGGTATCGGGGGTCGGCACCACCTTACCGGCCCGCGCACTTTCAAAACTCTCGAAATCGGCAATCGGCCGCGGAAACATCTGCTGCAAAGCTCGATCGGCCGCAGAATTCGTCGGCGTGAAGGCCGCCAAATGGGCAGTGCCGTCAATGAAGCGGAATACGGTCGTCGAAAAGCCGCCGAGCAGGGCATTGGCGCGCCTCGCGATCGCATCGAATACCGGCTTCACCTCCGATGGCGAACTGGCAATGATTTTGAGGATGTCCGCGGTGGCGGTCTCGCGATCTTGTGCAGCGCGCAATTCGGCCAGGAGCCGCGCGTTCTCGTGCTGCAATTCCGCCACAACGCCCTGAGGAAGCGCGGCCATGATGAAAATCCAGGTCGCCAGCCGGTTCGCGGCCGACGTCAAAATCCAATCAAGAAAGCGTCGGAATTATTCCACCATCAGGTGCCTCCGACCAGACGTATCGCTAGTTGATTTTCAATCGACCACGCGTCAATTCGCCTCCTCGATCTACCGAGGCAGCGAGCTCCACAAGTCGCGCCGCTTTGGTCCACATGGTGGCAGATCGCCGGATCCAAGTGCGGCTATTGCGGCGGCTGATTTCGGACCGCCTCTAATCTCTCAATGGGAGATACGGGTTGATTTAATTTTGCGCTAGCTTTTTCCGCACCAATGCTTCAGACTTGCCTTTATTATGGATTTAATTTTTCAGGGCGCTGCGATGGGAAAACCTGCCGTTTCCCGCGATGCTTTCCGTGGGCTGTTTGCTTTATATGCTGCGAAGGCGCATCACGACCGTAAGGCCGAGGGCGAACATTGTCTCTTGAAGCTATTCGGATCTGCGGAAGATTTACCCGATGCTTTACTGCTGCAGTGTTCGGACAGAGCTGAGCTGCTCCGCTCTGAAACTGTTGGTCGCTTGGTGAGCCCGCGCGTCCGTCAAATCACGAACGGCAACGCTCAATATGACCATGCCAGCGACTTTCTGCACGCGCTACTGAGAGACCTTGAGCAAAAAGTGCACTAATCGATACTCGCTGCGCTATCGTCGCTGATCCAGGAGCAATTGAATCTGGTGATGCGAGCCAACTCATGCCGGGGCGAAGCGGAGCGATCAATCAGCTGCACCAGATACCTGGAGCATGGCAGGGACGCCTACGGGCCAACGTGACGAGCCGAATGTTATGTCCGTTTACGATCCATTACGGGAAGAGCTACAGCGCACAGGGCCGCAAACGATTCGGCTCACATTCTCGGAAATTGAAGCAATTCTCGGCAGACCGTTGCCGCCGTCAGCGTACAAGTTCAATGCCTGGTGGGGAAACAATTTGCGCAAAGCCGGTCACACGCAATCTATGGCTTGGCTGCATGCCGGCTTTGTAGCCAGGGTTTCACTAAGACAGCGAGCCGTGGAGTTCATCGACCTCGACGAATTCCACCGCGCCGGGCTAGCGCCCCGCCCGTACCGGCAAGGTCCATCAGAGACATCGCCAAGAGGGCACCTCAGGAACGCATCGCGTCAATCGCGTGGGCTATCAGGACCGCAACGCTGACGCCGATAAGGATAACGAGGACCCAGTTCAAAAACACGTTCGCCTCCACCTTTGGAATTGAACGCGAGCAACCGTGCACAGTCAAAAACAACCGGCCAAAACTATTAATTTCGGCTTGGGTTGAGGATTCAATGTAACTGTTGCGTCCGTTGTCGGCCCTATCGATGGAATGCCATAAATAGAAGAACCCCGACAACGCACGCCGCGAGCGAGAGCAAGTAAATACCCACGGCAAATCCCGACTCATCTCGAACTGGAGATTTAAATGGGAACTCGCATTATGCGCCGGTCAAGCCCAAAGCTTACTGGAAACGGTTGATAGGACCTTTAAGCTTCCTGCTGCGGCAATCATGGCACGGCAGCCGAGTCTCTGCCGCGACACTCCAGCTTTAAATGGCTAAATTAAATGCACTTTGCCATGGAGATTAGGTCTGATTTAATTCCGCTCTCACGCGACTGCGACCGGCGCATTCAAAGCAAGAAGCGCGCGATTTGCGTTTGCTCGCACAGGCCTTACCGACGCCTTTTTCCACATTTATGACAAGCGACCTCGGTTTGGGGCCGAGATCGCCAACCTTGGGGAAGGTTTGCTCCCGACGGGGGCTTTTGATTTGGGGACTTGTCGGAAGCTTGGATTCGACTCGGAATTGGGAAAGTCGTTCCGCTTACCGAGCAAATAAAAGCGGCCTCAGCGAACGGGTGCCGGGGCCGCTGCATTTCCGACCATTCATTCAGCTCACCTGTCCTATCGGGGTTCGTCCCCATAGTCATCGGACTTGTAAGCGCTATCGGTCCACCTGATGGGTTTGTCCCTTCCTGATGCGGAAGGCAATAATGCTCATCGAATTGTCCTCAAAGAGCAGCCGTGGCCGCGCGCGTTCTTGAAGCAGTCTGGGCGGCTGAGGCCGGCTGGGCTCTGCTTCGGCTTAGAGAGCCTTTGGGCCAGAGCAAAACAGCAATTCACACTTCACGGTCGCGTGCACGAAACCATTTTGGCGGCCAAACGAAGCGGCGCTGAAACAACGGCGTCCGATGCTGAGATCGAGTGAGGGAGGATTAAATGCGCAGCCTAATTTTCGGGGTAGTGCTCGTAGCGCTAGCAACGATCGGATCTTCATCGTTTGTTTCGGCCGCTCTTTCGGCAACGCGGGATGCGAAGTCCGCAACGATCTCAACGCGGTTCGCGCCAGCACCAAATGCTCCCAGTTGCACTTTCGCCCCCAGGCCGCGGGCGGGTTTGAGCGTGCGTTCTTGAGCGGCTATTTTCCGAACCATGGATCGGCACTTCGCTGGTCGATCAGAACCTGATTCAATCTCAACGGCTTGAACGAATAGCAATTGCGACCAAGGATAATTGCGCATTGTGCGTAGCTTGGGGATACCTGCTAATAGGTCAACGCATCTGCATTTTCCGAATCGACGTTCCATGGTCGCTGGCGCATGCGCCGTATTCGGGGGTGTAGGTGTGAGCCAGTTTCTATCGATGCTGCTGCTAACAACAGCCGTGGTTTTAACCGTCTGCTTCGGGGTGGCGGCGTGGCGCCTCTCTGACGAAAAGGACACCGATATCACTGGCCAGATCGCACGCCAGTCGTATGGATGGAAAGCGGCACCGGCCAGATAACCCTTTCGCTTGCCTCCTGCGCGCTCTCTGGCCTGAAATGCCGGTTGCGCTTCCCTGGCACGGTCCTTGCCAATCCCGGCCTATCTTTACCGGTCCTGGCAGGGAGCCGTTTCGCGATGAAACAGAAATCTCGAACCTCAAAGCCGCAAAAGCCTACTCTGGCACACATAGCTTCCGATTTGGTGAGATTGCTTAAGGCGATACAGGATCTCGAGGGCCTCAGAGAGAAAGTCCGGCTAGCAGAAGCCGCTCGCGTATTGCACTAAGCTTGGCGGGTAGAGGCGCATTATTTAGGTGTGGCTAGATCAGCGCCGTCGCCCTGAAGCTGTCGATCGCAGGCGATCACGGCGCCCGCCAGCGGTCCTTCGAGCTGCCTCAAAATGTCGAAAACAACCCCATGCACACAAGTTGACGGGCGTTGAGCTGCCGGAGGTGTAAGACGGAGCAGGCTTCAGGCGACCCGCTCCGGCCGCCAGGCCGCGTAGAGGCCAACAAGCGTCCCCATGGCGGCCAGCGCTGCCGCCAACAGCACCTGCAATTCGCCGTCATCAGCAGGGCCGACGGACGATACCAACCTGGTCACGATCACGAACAGGATGCCCACGGCGGCCGCTGCACCCGCGCAGAGATAGGCGAGCTCTCGCGTCAGGCTGCGGCCGAGAAGTCCGAGCGCCGTGAAATACATCGCGCAGGCGTTGGGATGAACGAACAAGGCAATGCGCGCGTAAGCGCCATAGGCGTCGAACAGGGACTCACATCGGCGCAGGGCCGCCTTCGAGGCCACCCGCTGCAGGAACGGCCTGAAGAAACGAGCCTGTCCGTAACTCAAGACGGCGCCCAGGATGATAGCGAGCCACGCCACCACAAAGACGGAAGCATCCGCCGACTTTGGATTGAGCGCCACGGACATCAGGATGAGGGCGGTTCCGGGAAAATAGCCGAAATACGGGAAGACCGACTCCAGGAGCACGCAGACGAACATGAACACCAGAAACCACGACGAACCGGTCGCACCCTGGACGATGGCGTTCAGATCGAAAAGGTTTGCCCTGTACAGGACGAGATACATGCACATGGCCAATGCAGCCAGCGCGTAAAACGGCAATGCTCCCGACAGAAACCGTCTCATCCAACCATCGGGCTTTGTTTCGCGGACACGGCGGGGATCATCGATATCAGGACAAGACAACGGAAACACATAACTCATGCTTTAGGCGAATGGGATTGCTCCTGCAATCCTCGCCTCACCCTGCACGCTGCTACGCAATCGACAGAATCTCGATCTCTTGCGCGCCCGTCCCTACGACGTCACCCACCGCCTTCCCCATCAGCGACCGCGCGACCGGCGCGACGAACGAGATCGTCCCCGCCTTCGGGTCGGCTTCGTCCTCGCCGACGATGCGGTAGGTCTGCACGCGGCCGTCGGTGCGGCTGAAGGTCACGGTGCTGCCGAAGGCGACCGTTTCGGTCGAGGTCGGATCGGGAATGAGCTGCGCCGTGCGCAGCCGTTCGGTCAGATAGCGGGCGTCGCGCAACGGCACCGCCGACTGCCGGCGCTTTTCGTTGACGTCCTCGATGGCCTGCGCGGCCTCATAAGCCTCGCGGGCCTGCTGAAGCTGCGTCTGCAACGCCTGCAGCCCTGCTTCCGTCACGAGGTTGGGATGCGGCGAGATCGGGCGATCCGGCAACAGCGTCTCGGACGCGGTTTCGGCGCTTTCTTCCTTGGTAAAGGCGACGCTCAATTCAAAGATCCTGTCGAACTGTTTCGGGTAACGGCGCGCACCATCATGCTGCGATTCACCGAGGGGAAATCGCGCAGAGGCGCCGCTGACGATTGCCCTGGACTATATCTCAAGTTCGACGAAACGACGGAGCTTGAAGACGAGGTCCGGCATGGCCTGGCGGAACCGCGTCGCGTTCTGGAAATTGGTCGAGAACGGGGCGAAGGTAATCATGGCGTTCCAGTGCCGGTAGCCATAGACCGTGACCGAGGCGCCGGTCGCCGGGAAATTCTCCAGCTTGCGCAGCTCGCCGAGCACGAGATCGGCGATCGCTTCTGCCGGCAACAGCTGCTTGCCATCCCGCGTCGTGACGATTTTCGCAGGCGGCTCGACCGGTTCCACGGTGGCCGGCGCGGCGCTGGCCGCATCCTCCTGCCCGGTCGACGTCGCCTCAGGGACGGGCGTCGCGACCGCGTCCGCTCCGTTCGACGGCACGGTCGGCGGCCCCTCGGTGAGCGGCGGCGGTGCAACACTGTCTGCGCGCTTGTTGCCTCCAAGGATGCTGCTGATCATGGCCACAAGGCCAGCATCCTTCACGTCGTCACTCATCACTCCCCCCAGGCTTCGGCCTACTCTAGCACTGCGCTCGCAGACCGCCACCGGGGATATGAGGTCGGCAGCCGCCCGGCCGGCGCCCATCTGGGCAGGCACCGGCGGCGCGACGGCTGATCACGTCGCGCCGCCGTGCGACCCGTCACTGCTTATCGAACGGGATATATTGCTGGTACTGCTTGGGCACCGAGCTGCGATAGCGCGCGGGCACGGTGCCGCTGTCGACGGAGTGGTCGATTTCCTGCTGCCGCGTCATCTTCTTCTTCGCCGGCTTCTTCGACGCGCCCTTCTTGGAGTCGGTCGGCTGGCTGGACGTGTCGGTGGTTGCGCTCGGCGCCGCCGTCGTGGCCGGCGCAGTGGTTGTCGCCGCAGGCGCCGCGGTTCCGCCGGCAGCAGGCGTGCTTTGGGCCAGGGCATGCGGCGTTTGCGTCATGAGCGCCAGCGCTGCCACTGCAGCCAGCAAATATGATTTCTGCATCAGAACCTCCAAATGCCTTGATCCGTATGAGGCAAGCCTAGTCCCACGGGATCGAGGCGTGCAAGTTCGCCGAGGATAGGTCGGAACCCGTGCGCGAACTGTGGCGGAGATCACAGTGCAAGCCGCTGGCTGCGTCACGATGTACCTCGCTTCGAACGCATCCGGCGTCGCGGACACCAACACAGCATGACCCCGCGTCAGACAGGCCACGGGAACGCCAAGGCTCGGTCGTTCCACCTACCATTGAAGGAGATCGAAATGCGTCGCACCATCCTCACGCTTGCATCGTTCGCAACGCTGATCGCCGCATCGTTGTCGGCGGCCCCGGCCCAGGCCGGAAGCGACAGATACTGCCTGCAGGGCCGCAACTGGGGCTATCCCGGCAACTGCCAGTTCGCGAGCTACCAGCAATGTGCCGCCACGGCCTCCGGAACGTCGGCCTATTGCGGCATCAACCCGCGCTACGCCTATTCGCAGCCGTATCATTACTGATGACGCAGGTGGTGAGACTCCCTCTCCCGCAAGCGGGAGAGGGAGAGCACCTGTTGTGCCGGAAGTGATTAGCCCGGCCTCTGCGCGCTGGCTCCCAATCCGCTTTCCTCGAGCCGCGTCGCGAACCAGAGCGAGAGCGGCTGATCGATTGCGGCGCTGACATACACCTCCGACATCGTCACATGATGCTTGTCCAGCACGAGCAGCACGCCGATCCAGTAGGGAAACCAGACATGCACGTCGGTCAGCGCCCGCAGCTTGTGCTGGTCGTGCTCAAGCGGGGTGTGATTGCTCGCCTTGCGGATCTCCACCGTGAGCAGATTGTTCGGGATCTCGCGCTGATGCACGACGACATCGGGGTAGATCGACTTGCCGAGATGGTCGTCGGTCGAGATGATGGTGCCGTGCGGCAGATGCAGCGTGCGCTCGCCGAGCCGGTCGTAATTGCAGTCGACCGACCAGCCGGCGAACTGCTTCTCCAGATGCACGGCGAACCGGTGGGTGACCGCGCGCTCGCCGATGTCCTTCTCGAACAGGAAGCCCTCGTGGGCGTAGAAGTCCCGCAGCGCCGCGATCACCTTGTTCAGCTCGGTCTGCATCGTGCCTCCGGGCCCATCTCACGCACCTGGTTCGGTGTCGTCCCGGCGAACGCCGGGACCCATACCGCGAGGTCTATCGAGTGTACACGGCGCACGTACCGAACTCCGAGTCTTCGCCAAACCTCTCCCTGGGGTTATGGGTCCCGGCGTTCGCCGGGACGACGTGGGGAGAGAGCTTGTTCAATCACCCCCCTACATCTGGACTTCGATCAGCCGCGGCCCCGGCTCGGCCACGGCTTCGGCCAGCGCCTTGTTGAACTCGTCGGCATTGGTGACGGCGCGGCCGGGCACGCCCATGCCCTTGGCCAGCGCGACGAAATCCAGCGTCGGGCGGTCGAGCCGGAGCATGTCGTTGGCGCGCTGACCGGGCTCGCCGGCGCCGACATTGTCGAACTCGCCGCGCAGGATCTGGTAGATGCGGTTGGCGAACACGATGGTGACGATATTGAGGTTCTCGCGCGCCTGGGTCCACAGCGACTGGATCGTGTACATCGCGCTGCCGTCACCGACCATGCAGATCACCTTGCGGTCGGGGCATGCGATCGCGGCGCCAATCGAGAGCGGCGTCGAGAAGCCGATCGAGCCGCCCATGTTCTGGAGCCAATCGTGCGGCGCGGCGGCGGCCGTCGGCGGGAAGAAGGCGCGGCCGGTGGTGAGAGACTCGTCGACCAGAATCGCATTCTCGGGGATCGCGTACGCAATCGACTGCGCGATCGAGGCATGGGTCAGCGCGCCGGTCGGCTTGATCAGCTCCTGCACCGCCTGCGGCTTGACGTCCTTGGCGCTGGCCTTGACGGCGCCGGCGAGCGCTTCGAGCGCTGCGACCGAATTCTCGCCCCACGAGGTCATGCGATGCACGTCGCAGCCCTCGGGCTTGAGCATGCTCGGCTTGTTCGGATAGGCGAAGAACGCCACGGGATCGTCGGACTCGACCAGCACGATGTGACGGAACTTGGCCAGCATCGGCAGCGCGTTCTCGATCACGTAATGGATGCGGTCGATCGAGTAGCGGCCGCGGCCGCGCGCCATCTTGGGGCGGAAGGTCGGACCCATCACGGTGCAGCCGGTCTTGGCGGCGATGCGCTCGGCCAGCGCAAGGCCCTGCTCGCTCAGGGCGCTGCCGGTCATCAGCAGCAGCGTACCCTCACCGTCGCCATGCAGGATTTTTGCGGCCTGCTCGACCGCCTGCGGCGAATAGCTCGCGCGCTGCTGCTCGGCTGGAACCTCGGCAACGCCGTCGGCCTCGTTCCAGGCGGTGTCGGCGGGCAGGATCAGGGTCGCGATCTGCGGCGGGGCGCTCTTGGCGGCGGCAATCGCCGCGGCGCCGTCGGCGGCGACCGATTTGGCATCCGGCGAGGTGCGGACCCAGGACGACATCGGCCGGGCCAGGCCCTCGATGTCGGAGGTCAGCGGCGCGTTGAAGCCGATGTGGTAGACCGCATGCTGGCCGACGATGTTGACGATGCCGGAATTGGCCTTCTTGGCGTTGTGCAGATTGGCAAGGCCGTTGGCGAGGCCTGGGCCGAGATGCAGCAGCGTCGAGGCCGGCGTGCCCTTCATGCGGAAATAGCCGTCCGCTGCACCGGTCACGACGCCCTCGAACAGGCCGAGCACGCAGCGCATGCCGGGCACGCGGTCGAGAGCTGCGACAAAATGCATCTCGGAGGTGCCTGGGTTGGTGAAGCAGACATCCACCCCACCCTTGACCATCGTCCGCACCAGGCTTTCCGCACCGTTCATTCGTTCTGCTCCCGCAACCGGCAATATCCAAAGACCCGTTCGATCAATCATTGTTCGCTCGTCCCGTCAAAGCAATAGGCGGCATCGCGGCCCTGCCCCGCGCGACGATGCGCCGGCTTGGCTAATAGCCCGTTCCGATAGAGTCGGAACGGGGTATTAGCCCCATGTTTTGACGCGTTTTCTTGATGCGAACCGGTATCCACTTCGCTTGAAAACGCTCTGGCGCTTTTCGGCAAATGGCATGGTTGCCGATTTGATAACGCCTGTGCTGGATGATGTCCCTCACGGGGCCGTGGCTTGCGAAAAGCCCGCAAATATGGCCTGTGGCCTGTGTTGAATCGATTTTTTGCTGGGGGAAACAATGATCCGGTTTTTTGCCGCGCCGATTGCCGCCGTCGCACTGCTGTCGGCCATGGCGGGCGGCGCGTTCGCCGAAGAGTTCGACTCGCGCGACATCATGGGCGGCGGCCCGAACTTCTTCCGTTCCGGCGCCAATCCGATCCCCCGCACCACCGTCATGTATAACGGCAATTACGCCCCCGGCACGATCGTGGTGAACACCAGCGAACGGCGGCTGTATCTGGTGCTGCAGAACGGCCAGGCGCTGCGCTACGGCATCGGCGTCGGCCGCGACGGCTTCCGCTGGGGCGGGGTGCACAGGATCACCGCCAAGAAGGAATGGCCGGACTGGACGCCGCCGTCGCAGATGCTGGCGCGCCGGCCGGACCTGCCGCGCCACATGAAGGGCGGCGTCGAGAATCCGCTCGGCGCGCGCGCAATGTATCTGGGCTCGACGCTCTACCGCATCCACGGCTCCAACGAGCCGGAGACGATCGGCCAGGCGGTCTCCTCGGGCTGCTTCCGCATGACCAATGACGACGTCAGCGATCTCTACGGCCGCGTCTCGGTCGGTACCACGGTGGTGGTGCTGAACAACTGACGCAACTCTCGTAGGGTGGGCAAAGCCGGAGGATCGCGCGAACGCGCGGTCTGCCGGCGTGCCCACGGGTTTGAGATGGTGGGCACGGCGCTTTCGCGCCTTTGTCCACCCTACGACACTGTAACTCTCTTGTTACAGACAACGCCGGGAACCCGCAGGCCGCGTGAATCTGCGGCCTTGTGCGCGCGACGTGAATACGGCAGCGTCGCACGACGATGAGCGCACTCAATCCGTCCTCGGCTGCCCTTCGCATCGCCCTGCTGGCGCTCGGCGCGCTCACCTTGCTTCCTGATACCGCTACCACGGCCGCCCCGGGCGAATTACCCGCGATCTCCTCGCGCCAGCGCTCCGAGAAGAAGAATTTCACCGACGGAGAGATCGTCGAGGGCTTCCTGAAGACGGCGTTCGGCGCCGAATATCATCTCGCCGGCCGCGTCGACCGCATCCGCAAATTCGACGGGCCGGTGCGCGTGTACGCCGAGAGCGACCGCGCCGACCGCAAGACGCAGCTCGCCAAGGTCGTGGCCGACATCGCCCATCGCGTGCAGCACCTCGACATCGCCATGATCGCGACCGCCGAAGCGGCCAATGTGCGGGTGAAGCTGGTGCGCGACCGCGACCTCTTCCGCACCATCTCCAGCTTCTACGGCGCCGAGAAGGCGCGCGAGATCCGCACCTCGCTCGACCCGCAATGCCTGTCCGGCTTCCGCAAGAACGACAATTTCGAGATCGAGCATTCCGACGTCATCCTCACCGTCGACAACGGCGATTTCGTCTTCCTCGACTGCGCCTATGAAGAGCTGCTGCAATCGCTCGGGCCCATCAACGACACCGCGAGCGTGCCGTGGACCATGTTCAACGACAACGTCTCGATGGGCTATTTCGACGTCTACGACCAGTACATCCTCAATCTGCTGTACGATCCCCGCATCAAGCCCGGCATGACCGTGGCCGAGGTCAAGGCGGTACTGCCCGCCGTGCTCGCCGACGTGCGCACCTGGGTCAGGCAGGTGAATGATCTGAAGGAGTGAGCCGCGCGACCCTCCCCATGGTTCGAGACGCCTGCTTTGGCGGGCTCTCACATGAGGCAGAATCTCACGGTCAAACGCGCCTCACACCTTCCTTGCCTTCGACATCAGGAACTGCTGGCGCATCACATTGTGGCCGGCGTCGAAATATTCCGAGATCAGCGCCTCGAACTCGGCTCGGAAGCTCTTGAGCTTGTCCGGTTCGTCCTTGTACTGGGCGACGAGCTTGATCAAAGGCCCGATCGTCGCTTCCATGGTGCGGCGGAAATGCTGCGGGCTGAGGGCGGACGGCGTCATCATGTCCATCTCGAAGGAGAGATCCTTCGTTTTCCCCGCGAGACGCTCGGCGACGATCTTCGGATCGCCCCACAACACCGGCGATGCCACGCCCTCGGGCGGAGGCAGATGGCGGCCGATCAGCGCGAACATCCGCCCGACATACAGATGCGGCGGCCAGGTGGAGAAGGCGATGGTGCCGCCGGGCTTCAGCACGCGCAGCATCTCGCCGATCGCGACGTCCGGACGCGGCGCGAACATGTGGCCGAACTGGCTGAGCACCACGTCGAACTCGTTGTCGCCATAGGGCAGGCTTTCGGCGTCGCCGTCCTTGAAGTCGACATCGAGGTTCAACAGTTGCGCATGCTCGCGGGCGCGTTCGATCAGGACCGGCGACAGATCGAGACCCCTGACCTTCGCACCGCGGCGCGCCGCCGTGATCGCGACCACGCCGGTGCCGCAGCCGACGTCGAGCAGCCTTTGGCCGGCGGCAACGCCGGCAAAACCGACGAGCCTGGCGGCGGTCGGTGTCGTGAAAACTTCCATCGGCGTGAACAGCGACCAGGCTTCCTTCTGGACTGCCTTGAAAGCTGCAAACGGGTCCTGCGCAGTCATGGAACTCTCCCTTTGCTCGAGGTCGATCTCCATGAGGCTGGCGAAGGTCACCGAAGGTTCAACGCGGGCTCATGACGGCGACGGCACGGTCTTTCATCGTCGCGGCCCTATTGCACGAGATCGGCAACCGTGGTCGCGGCCTTCAGGCCGGTGCCGGTGAGGACGGCAACCGTGGTCTCGTTCGCCTTGATGGCGCCGATGGCAGATAGTTCTTCCAGCGCGGCGGCAGCACTTGCGCTGGTCGGCTCGGCGAACAGGCCTTGGCGCGCGAGGCGCCGCAGGGCGGCGACGATCTCGTCCTCGGTGAGCGCGACGGTGGCGCCGCCGCTCTCGCGCAGAGCTGCGACGATCTCGCGCAGGCGCAGCGGGTGCTTGATGGCGGTGCCTTCGGCGATGGTCTTGTTGACCTCGCGCGCGACTGGCGTATCGACGCCCGCCTTGAAGCTCGCATCGATCGGCGAGCAATTGAGCGGCTGCGCCGCGAACAGCCGCGGTAGCTTCGCGATCTGACCGGCCTTCAACAGCTCGCGGAAGCCGAAGGCGCAGCCGAGCAGAGAGCTGCCGGCGCCGACGGGAACGATGACGTTGTCGGGCGCGCGGAAACCGAGATCCTCCCAGATCTCATAGGCGAGCGATTTGGTGCCTTCGAGGAAGAACGGCTGCCAATTGTGGCTGGCATAGAAGGACTGGCTCGACTGGCGGATCGCCTCGGCCTCCGATTCCTCGCGCGGGCCCTCGACGAGCTGCACCGCAGCGCCGTAGGCGCGCACCTGCGCGATCTTGGCCGGCGACGTCGAGGCCGGCGCCAAAATCTTCACGCGCATGCCGCCGGCGGCACCGAGCCCGGCCATCGACGAGCCCCCATTGCCGGAAGAATCTTCGAGAATTGCGTCGACGCCGATCTGGCGCAGGAACGACAGCATCACGGCGGAGCCGCGATCCTTGAAGCTGCCGGTCGGGTTGAACCATTCGAGCTTGAACAACGGCCGCAAATCGCCCCAGTCCTGCTGCACCAGCGGCGTGCAGCCCTCGCCGAGCGTGATCGGAGCCTTGATCTCGACTGGCAGCGCCGCCCGGTAGCGCCAGAGCGAGCGCGTGCGGCCATCGATGTCCTCGCGCGTGATCCCCGCCCCCGGCGTCACCAGTAGCGGCGTGCGCTCGTCCGAGCACCAGCGCGGCTGGTCGAGCGGGTAGAGCTTTGCGTTGCGGGGGTCGATGTAGCTGGCGGGCATGGGGGTCTCCGGGGCGGGCAGCCGATCCAGTCGATATGTCTGAATATACGGGCTTTATCCAGTCACGCGTTTGGAGGCCGAGGCGCCGCCCGCCCCTTTCAAAAATTCAAACGATTACATAGATATAGGGAGCATTTCGGCGTCGACCGCCGATCCGGACGGGCGCGGGAATGATCCTTCCGGGGCGCGCAGCACGATTAACTTGTCTGTCGCGTCTTGCCGCTACAATATGTTGGATTGAGCTTGCGTCGCCGATGTTCCGCGTCGGCAACGCGACCGAGCCAGGCCCGTCCGAGCGGCGGGCCGTTGGCTTTTTGGGAGTTTGGTCATGAGCCGCGCGAACCGTACCGACCACATCCGCCTGACCTCCCATCCGGAGCCGGGCCGGAAGTCCGCCTTCCCGATCCACTGGGGCGCCCCTGACGCGCGCGCCCGCGGACCGATCATCGGCACAGTCTCGCGCGCCGGGGATCGCAACGTGATCGGCAGCCATGGCGGGTCCTATGCGATGTACCGCGCGCTCGCAGTGTCCGCCGGCGCGCTCGATCCCATTCGGAGGCCCGACCTCACCAACACCTTTCCGGCGGCAACCATCGGTCCGTTCGAGCAATGGCGCGATCCCGCCAAGATCGTCGCGCTCGATCCCTGGGGGCATCTGGTCGCGGAGAATTTCGGCAAGGAGATCGCAGAAGGCTCCGACATCCGCCCGAGCATCGCGGTGACGCGGGCGCGGCTCGACCTGCCGGAGATCCGTGAGGCGCTGGCTGCAAAACGCTTACGTGCCGACGGCGAGGTCGTGCATGCCAATGGCAGCGTCTCCGTGGTGAAGATCGCGATCGATCCGGTCTGGCACCTGCCCGGCCTTGCGGCGCGCTTCGGCACCGGCGAGACCGAGCTGCGGCGCACGCTGTTCGAGCAGACCGCCGGCATGTTCCCCGAGCTCGTCACGCGGCCGGACATGAAAGTGTTCCTGCCGCCGATCGGCGGTACCACGGTCTACATGTTCGGCGATGTGACGAAACTGCCGGACCATCGCACCAAGATCATCTGCCGCGTGCATGACGAGTGCAACGGGTCCGACGTGTTCGGCTCCGACATCTGCACCTGTCGGCCCTATCTGATCCACGGCATCGAGGAATCCGCACGCGGCGCGCAGGAGGGCGGGCTCGGGCTCGTCGTCTACAATCGCAAGGAAGGCCGCGCGCTCGGTGAGGTCACCAAATTCCTGGTCTACAACGCGCGCAAGCGCCAGGAGGACGGCGATGCGGCCGCCGCCTATTTCGAGCGCACCGAATGCGTCGCCGGCGTGCAGGACGCACGCTTCCAGCAGCTGATGCCGGACACGATCCACTGGCTGGGCCTGAAGCGCATCGACCGCTTCCTGTCGATGAGCGACATGAAGCACGACGCGCTGACCTCCCAAGGCATCGACATCGTCGAGCGCGTGCCGATCCCGCTGGAGCTGATTCCGGCCGATGCCCATGTCGAGATCGCCGCGAAGAAGGCCGCCGGCTATTACTCGACCGACATTGCGCCCGAGAAGGACGTGGACGGCGTGGTCGGACGTTCGCTGGAAAAATACTGATCGCGCGATGGCGGAGGCTTTGGAATTGCAAGCACGCTCCCTGCTCACCGCAGATGCGGTGCGCGCGCGGGCCGGGCAGATGCTGGAGATCGGCCTTGCCGGCGGGTTGAGCCACTTCACGATCGATCTCGACCACATGGACGGCGTTGCCGACGCCGTGATCGCGGTCACCCGAAAAGCCTATCCGACGCTGGACGTGCCCTTCCACGCGCGCTGGCGTCACTTCGTGCTCGGCGGCGTCGACTGCTGGGCGAGGCTTGCCGAGGCTGCATTATGGCCGGATCGCGCGGCGCGGGCGCGGGCCGAGTTCGACCTCGCGATCGTCTCCGTCCTGCTCGATGCCGGCGCCGGCGCTGCGTGGCGCTATCGCGGCGCGGTGACGGGCGAAGCCATCGGCCGCTCCGAGGGGCTTGCGATTGCGAGCCTCGACATGTTCGCGAGCGGGCTCTTTTCCGGCGATGCGCGTGCGCCGTTCAGGGCTGATGCGGATGTGCTCGCACAGCTGCCCCTCGCCTTCCTCACCTCAGCGTTTCAGGTCAGCGATGCCAACCCTCTGCTCGGCCTCGAAGGGCGTGCGGATCTGCTGCGGCGCCTGGGCGAGCATGTTGCGAACTACCCGGAGATTTTTGCACGGCACGATGCGCCGCGGCCGGGCGGGCTGTTCGATCATATCGCAGCTCGCGCTGTGAGCGGCACCATTGCCGCGCCCACCATCCTGACCGCCGTGCTGAACCAGCTCGGGCCGATCTGGCCATCGCGGCTGGAGCTTGCTGGGATTCCGCTTGGCGATTGCTGGCGCCACCCGGCGATCAAGGCGAACAACTCAACGGAGGGCCTCGTGCCCCTTCACAAGCTGTCGCAATGGCTGAGCTATTCGCTGATCGAGCCGCTGCAGCGCGCAGGCTTCGAGGTCACCGACATCGACGGCCTGACCGGGCTTGCCGAATACCGCAACGGCGGCCTGTTCGTCGATCACGAGGTGCTGCGCCTGCGCGATGCCGCCGATGCCGAGCGCGCACATGCGGTGGATTCGCTGCTCGTCGTGGAATGGCGCGCGCTCACCGTCGCGCTGCTCGATCGGCTTGCGGAGCGCATCCGCACCAAGCTCGGTCGCTCGCCGGAGTCGCTGCCGCTCGCCAGCATCCTGGAAGGCGGCACCTGGGCCGCCGGCCGCGCCATTGCGTTTGCGCGCCGTCCCGATGGCTCCCCCCCGCTCAAGGTCATCAGCGACGGCACGGTTTTCTAATCCTCGCTGCCGCTCACACATTCACTTGATGAATTTCAGGAGCATCCCATCATGGAAGGCGTCACGATCGTCGATCACCCGCTGGTGCAGCACAAGCTGACGCTGGTGCGGGACAAATCGATTTCAACAAAGTCGTTCCGCGAGCTGATCAAGGAGATCGGCATGCTCTTGTGCTACGAGGTGACGCGCGACCTGCCGCTTGCTGACACCGTCATCGAGACGCCGCTGGCGACGATGCACTCGGCCAAGATCGCCGGCAAGAAGCTGGTGTTCGTGCCGATGCTGCGCGCCGGCACCACCTTCGTCGACGGCATGATGGATTTGGTGCCGACCGCGCGCGTCGCCCATATCGGACTCTACCGCGAGCCGCACAGCTTTGCGGCGGTCGAGTATTTCTTCAAATCGCCGTCCGACCTCGGCGAGCGCCTCGCGATCGTGGTGACCCCGGTGGTCGCCACCGCCAACACGGCTGTCGCTGCCATCGACCGCCTGAAGGAGCGCGGCGCCAGGGACATCCGCCTCGCCTGCCTGATCGCCGCCCCGGAAGGCCTCGAACGGCTGCGCGGCTTGCATCCGGACGTGCCGATCTGGACCGCGGCGGTGGACGAGGGCCTCGACGAGAACGGGTTCATCCTGCCGGGCCTCGGCGACGCCGGCGACCGCGCTTACGGGACGCGGTAAGAGAAGTTCACACCTTCCCGCTGCCGCAAATCCCCTTCAGTGACTGCCATTCCTTGTCCGTCAGCAGCGGCGGGCCGCTGGCCGGGCGATCTTCCCTGGTCATGCGGGCGAGGCGGTCCTCGGTCAGCGGGTGGCTGGCGAGGATCGACGTGAGCGTGGAGCCGCCCTCCTTGCCGGTGATGCGGAACATCAGCTCGGCCGCGGGCTTCGCCGAACGGCCGAGCTTGTGCATGATCTCGATCGCGAACGTATCGGCGGCGGTCTCGGCCTCGCGCGAATAGGAGGCTTCGACGACGGTGCGCGAGGCAAAGATCACGGCGGATGAGCCGGTGACGTCGCCGAACAACAGGCCGATCAGGAACGACGTGCCGCCGTTGTAGATCAGGCCGCGCATGTTGTCGTAATGCTTGAGATGGCCGAGCTCGTGGGCGAGGATGCCGGCGAGCTCGTCGGGGTTTTGCGCCTTGTCGAGCAGGCCCCTCAGCACGTAGACCTTGCCGCCGGGCAGCGCGAACGCGTTCGGCACCGCGGTCGGCAGCACGCCCGCCGTCATGGAATCGTCGTCGAGGCCGGCGGCATCGCGCAGGCGGTTGACCAGCTTTGTGAACGCGGCCTTGCCCGCGGGGTCTTCGCACACGCTGCGGCCGAAGATGGTCTTCACCTGGACTTCGGAGGCATCGCCGATGCGCCGCTCGATCGGTTTCGGCACCAGCGGCGCGAGGCGGTCGGCGGCGAGCGGCACGCCGAACAGCACGACGCAGACGATGGAGACGGTGGCGGCCACCGACCAGCCGACGATTTTTGCGACGCCGCGGCGCGAGGTCCGGTGCTCGTCGAGATGGGTGCAGCGGATGGTCACGTCTGCCGCGAGTACGGCGTCGCGGATCTCGAGCCGCGCCAGCGGCGGCGCCGTGGTGCAAGCCAGACGCAAAATCCCGGGCGGACTGTCGGCGCGGCGAATGTCAGCATAGGACCAGCGAACCGGCGTTCCGCCCTCCTCAAGGATATCGAGCGCGTCGGCGAACGTCAGCGTCACCTGCCGCCGGCGGCTCGACGTGCCGTCGAAGAAGATGGTCGGCTTGGCGGCCTGCGCCGGCGCCTCGGCAAATACGTCAGTCACAGCTCAGAATCCCGCGACATCGAGCCCGTCGGCAAAACCTTCGCCGAGCGCGCTGGCAAGTACGCCGCGCCCCTGCACATCCGACGCCGCGCCGATGTCGTGCACCTTGACGGTCTCCAGCACCTTGGCCCAGAGATCACGCTGAAGATAGACCCGCATGACGATGTTGATCGCAAGCGCCAGCGCGAGATAGCCGATCACCATCATCACCACCATCGGGATGCTCCTGGCGGCATTGTCGGAGCCGAACACCTGATCGGCCGGAACGCCGCTCAGCTGGACGACCGCTAAGGCGCTGCCGCCGAGATAGGCGGAGAACACCATCGAGAGCAGCGTCCACCAGCCGATCACCTTCCAGTACAGGCCGTAGAAGGCATCGTGCGGCAGGTCCGAGGACAGGCTGACGCCGCCGATGCGGATGCCGTCGAGCCACCAGCGCCACTCGCGCGCCTTGAATTCCGCATAGAAGAACGGCGCAAGCGGGAAGATCACCAGCGCGATCGGGCTGAGCAGCCACAGCCACCAACCGCGCTTGAAGAAGGTCCAGCCGTTGCCCTCAAAATCGCCGCGGAGATCGCCGTAATGGGTGTGCTGCATCTTGTAGCGTTCGAGCGCGGCCTCGCGCCAGGGCAGCGCCAGGCCGAGCGTCAGGAACACGAGCAAGCCCCACGCCATGGCGCGGAACGAATAGGCCCAGCCCGAGCCGTCCATCCAGAAGCGGACGCCGCGCCAAACGGTGCGCGTCAACCGGTAACGTCGCGCGCGAAAAATCGCGAACTGGCCGAAGGCGTAGAAGCCGATGAACAGCGGCGTCGAGGCAAACCCCTGCCAGCGCTCGAACTCGATGCCGATCAGGAAGTAGGCGAGGTAGATCGGCACCAGGATCGCGAGCGCGAACAGGAAGCCGACCAGCAGCTCCTTGGCGCGGCCGGTATATTCGGCGGCATCGCCGTCGATCGCGGTGTTCGCCCACAGATGACGACGGATGTCGGTGACGAGCCAGAACCGGTAGAAGCCGAAGGTGACCAGCTCCAGCATGGCACCCTTGGTGACCATTTTGCGGAACTCGGAGCGGTCACCGCTGAAATCGACCCGCGTGGGCGGCAGCGGCGGCGGTAAGGGCTCGGAGCCGATGGGGGTCCATTGCATGTCGTTCACGGCGGCAACCTCGGGATGCGGTCTTGATCGGGTCAAACTATAGATCAGAGGTTGGTCGGCCCCCAAGATGGCGGGGTTCGATTTACCTTGATTCCAGTCGGTTTCTGGCACGTTTTCACGACAAACGGTGTGCGGAGGGTCACGCTGATCGAGATCCCGTCAGCGTAATCCGTGATCGTGCCCCAAGCGACGCCGGCCCCGGATGACGCGGAGCCTGTCATCGGGCGGCGCTTTGCGCCGACCCGGTGGCTCCATTCGGGCTTCACATCCACCCTCTCGCAAAGGTTGGATGTGACAAAACTCTCCCTTGCTCCGGCGCAGATAACCGGCTGTAATTGCACATCAAATACCGCAGCGCAGAATTCAACGAGAACGCGCGGTACATGCCAGGGAGAACGGTCATGCATGGGACCATCGAGAGCGCGGCCAAGCTCGACGCCCTTCGCGAGCGCGCCACGACACTGCCGCTGGAGCAATTCGATCCGGGCGATCCGGAATTGTTCAGGACCGATACGTTCTGGCCGTATTTCGATCGGCTGCGCCGCGAAGATCCCGTGCACTACTGCAAGGACTCGATGTTCGGCCCGTACTGGTCGGTGACGCGCTACAACGACATCATGGAGATCGAGACCAACCATTCGGTGTTCTCCTCGGCCTCCTCCCTCGGCGGCATCACCATCCGCGACATCGATCCGGACCTGCGCCGCGAGAGCTTCATCTCGATGGACCCGCCGCGCCATGCGGCGCAGCGCAAGACCGTGGCGCCGATGTTCACGCCGACGCATCTGGACAATCTCGCCCTCAACATCCGCAAGCGCTCGGCCGAGTGCCTGGACAATCTGCCCCGCGGCGAGGTGTTCGACTGGGTCGATCGCGTCTCGATCGAGCTGACGACGCAGATGCTGGCGGTGCTGTTCGACTTTCCCTGGGAGGACCGCCGCAAGCTGACGCGCTGGTCCGACATCGCCACCACCATTCCCGGGCCTGACGGACTCGTCGCCACCGAGGACGAGCGGCAGGCCGAGCTGACCGAATGCGCCGGCTATTTCGCGCGGCTGTGGAAGGAGCGCATCGCGCAGCCGCCGAAGAGCGACCTGCTCTCGATGATGGCGCATGGCGCCGCGACCCGCGACATGGACGCCAAGAACTTCCTCGGCAATCTCGTGCTTTTGATCGTCGGCGGCAACGACACCACGCGCAACACCATGTCGGGCTCGCTCCACGCGCTGAGCCAGCATCCCGAGCAGTATCGCAAGCTGCGCGAAAATCCCGCTCTGCTCGACAGCTTCGTGCCCGAAGTGATCCGCTGGCAGACGCCGCTGGCGCATATGCGGCGCACGGCGCTCGCCGACTTCGGGTTCCGGGGCAAAGAGATCAAGAAAGGTGACAAGGTCGTGATGTGGTACGTCTCGGGCAACCGCGACGAGGAGGCGATCGAGAAGCCCTACGAATTCATCATTGACCGCGCCCGCCCGCGCACGCATCTGTCGTTCGGCTTCGGCATCCACCGCTGCGTCGGCCTCAGGCTTGCCGAACTCCAGCTCAAGATCATCTGGGAGGAGATCCTGAAGCGGTTCGATCATATCGACGTGGTCGGCGAACCCAAGCGGGTCTATTCGAGTTTCGTGAAGGGTCTGGAAGAACTGCCGGTGAAGATTGCGGCGTGAGACGAAAAACCCTCCCTCCGTTCTTACGGGGAGAGGGAGGGGGTGAGGGGCTCTCTCCCCGAAGACGGCGACAGCCGAATCGCAGAGAGTCCCCCTCACCCGGATCGCATCTAACGATGCGATCCGACCTCTCCCCGCAAGCGGGGCGAGGTGAAGGAAGAGCCAACTGGAGCCACGACGATGAACATCCAAGCGCCGGTTAAAGTGGACAAGGCCGAACGCATGCGCAGGGCCCGCGAGGAGGCCTATGCGACGCCGTTGGCGCAATTCCACCCCGGCGCGCCCAGGCTGTTCCAGGACGACACGCTGTGGCCGTGGTTCGAGCGTCTGCGCAAGGAAGAGCCGGTGCATTACTGCACCAACGCGCCGATCGAGCCGTACTGGTCGGTGGTGAAATACAACGACATCATGCATGTCGACACCAATCACGGCATCTTTTCCTCGGACTCCACGCTCGGCGGCATCTCGATCCGCGACGTGCCGGAAGGCTACGACTATCCGAGCTTCATCGCGATGGACCAGCCCAGGCATTCGTCGCAGCGCAAGACGGTGTCGCCGATGTTCACGCCGACACATCTGGACGAGCTGGCAAAGCTGATCCGGCAGCGCTCGCAGACCGTGCTCGACAATCTGCCGCGCAACGAGACCTTCAACTTCGTCGAGCGCGTCTCGATCGAGCTGACGACGCAGATGCTCGCGACCCTGTTCGACTTCCCCTGGGAGGAGCGGCGCAAGCTGACGCGCTGGTCGGACGTTTCGACCGCGCTGCCCAAGAGCGGCATCGTCGCCTCCGCCGAAGAGCGCCGCCGCGAGATGGACGAGTGCTACGCCTACATGTCAAAGCTGTGGAACGAGCGCGTCAACTCCGCACCGCGCAACGATCTGCTGTCGCTGATGGCGCACAACGATGCCACGCGCCACATGGACCCCGACAACCTCATGGGCAACATCATCCTGCTCATCGTCGGGGGCAACGACACCACGCGCAACACCATGACCGGCTCGGTGCTGGCGCTGAGCGAGAACCCGGAGCAATACGACAAGCTGCGCGCCAATCCGGAGCTGATCGACTCCATGGTGCCCGAGGTGATCCGCTGGCAGACGCCGCTGGCGCATATGCGCCGCACCGCCTTGCAAGACACCGAGATCGGCGGCAAGCACATCAGGAAGGGCGACCGCGTGGTGATGTGGTACGTCTCCGGCAACCGCGACGAGGAGATGTTCGACAAGCCGAACGACTTCATCATCGACCGTCCGCGCCCGCGCACCCACCTCTCCTTCGGCTTCGGTATCCACCGCTGCGTCGGCATGCGCCTCGCCGAGCTGCAGCTGCGCATCGTCTGGGAAGAGATGCTGAAGCGCTTCGACCGCATCGAGGTGGTCGGCGAGCCCAAGCGGATCTATTCGAGCTTCATCAAGGGGTACGAGACGTTGCCGGTGAGGATTCCGGGGTAGGCTCTAACCTCCGTCATTGCGAGCGAAGCGTCTTCTTCGCTCATGTCCCGGACGCAGCGCGTAGCGGTGCGGCGCAGAGCCGGGACCCAGCAAGCAACGGCCTCGCTGCAACATGGGCCCCGGCTCTGCAGCGCATCACACACCGGACGATGCTTCGCATCGCCGGGCGTGCTGCGCTGCGTCCGGGGCACGAGAGCGGTATGTTGGCGTTCCAGCCCAGCTATAAAATTTCGGCATGACAGCTCGCGCCAGATGCGATGGCCGGGCGGCGCGCGGCTGTTCTACGACACGAGCCGCATCTAACTCAATTTGATATCCCACACGCCTTCCTTGCGGCAGGCGGCGACTTCCTCGCGCAGAAGCGCCGTGACGGCGAGCGAGGCCGTCGAGACCGGGCGGTCGATCGGAGAAGCGAAAATGAGCTCGCGCGTCATCGGCTTGGAGACGACAGCGGTTTCCAGCCGCCCGTCCGCGACCTCGCCGTGGACCGACGACGGCGGCAGCAGTGCAAAGCCGAGCCCCTCCTCGACCAGGCTGGTCAGCACGCGGAACGAATCCGCCTCGAGCTGGACGTCGAGCTTGATCTTGCGCTGGGCGGCCGCGTGCTCGATCAGCGCACGGAGGCCGTGCGAGTGAGAGGGCAGCACCAGCCGTTGCCGCAGCAGCCAGCCGATGTCGACGCTCTTCTTGCGCGCGAGGCCGCAGCCGCGCGGGCCGACCGCGACGATGTTGTCGCGCCCCAGGCTCTCCACGTTGAGATGCAGATCGGCCGAGCGGCCATAGAGGATGGCGAGATCCATCTCGCCGCGATGCAGCCATTCGACCAGATGGCCGCTGTAGCTCTCGACGATGCGCAGCGAAATGCCGGGAAATTTTTCGACGCAGCGCCGCGCAAAGCGCGCCGACAGCACGCAGCTCACGGTTGGAACCAGGCCAAGCACGACCTGGCCGGACGGCGGCCCCTGGGACGACTGGATATCGTCGCGGATCTGGTCGATCTGACGCACGATGCCCGAGGTGCGCGCCAGCAGCAGGCGCCCGGCCTCTGTGAGCACCATGCCGCGGCCGTTGCGCGTGAAAAGCTCCGTGCGCAGCTCGTGTTCCAGCAGCTTGATTTGCCTGGAAAGCGCCGGCTGCGCCACGCGCAGCGTGTCGGAGGCCTTGCTCAGACTGCCGAGCTCCGCCACGCAACTGAAGGTCCTGAGCTGCCGGAAATCCATGCTTGCCAATCCTGGAAGGCTACTCCATACGCTATAACAAATGAGCATAGGGGGTTGGCGTTGTTTTCACAACGCCTGAGGATCGGCCGGCGTTATCTTAACTGCCGCTAAGAACTGGAAACGCCATGAGTGAAGAACACCACACCGAAGATTACGCCGACATCCGTGAAGCCGTCGCAAAGCTCTGCGCCCAGTTCCCCGGCGAATATTGGCGCAAGCTCGATCGCGAGATGGCCTATCCCAAGGCGTTCGTCGACGCGCTGACAGCGGCCGGCTATCTCTCGGTGCTGATCCCCGAGGAATATGGCGGTGCGGGGCTGAAGCTGTCCGCGGCGGCCGCGATCCTCGAAGAAATCCAGCGCGCGGGCTGCAACGGCGGCGGCTGCCACGCCCAGATGTACACGATGGGCACCGTGCTGCGACACGGCAACGCCGAGCAAAAAGCAAAATATCTGCCGAAGATCGCCAGCGGCGAATTGCGCCTGCAGGCCTTCGGCGTCACCGAGCCGACCAGCGGTACCGACACCTCCTCGCTGAAAACCTTCGCGCGCAAGGACGGCAACGACAGCTACATCGTCAACGGCCAGAAGATCTGGACCAGCCGCGCCGAGCATTCCGATTTGATGGTTCTGCTGGCGCGCACCACGCCGAAGGAGCAGGCCAAGAAGCGTACGGATGGCCTGTCGGTGTTCATCGTCGACATGCGCGAGGCCAAGAACAACGGCCTCGAGATCCGCCCGATCCGCACCATGATGAACCACGCCACCACCGAAGTGTTCTTTACCGACATGAAGGTGCCGGCGGAGAATCTGATCGGCGAGGAAGGCAAGGGCTTTCGCTACATCCTCTCCGGCATGAACGCCGAGCGTATCCTGATCGCCGCCGAATGCGTCGGCGACGCCAAATGGTTCATCGCCAAGGCGACGAACTACGCCAAGGAGCGCAGCGTGTTCGGCCGGCCGATCGGCCAGAACCAGGGCATCCAGTTCCCGATCGCCAAGGCCTATGCCTCGATGCGCGCGGCCGAACTGATGGTGAAGGAAGCCACGCGCAAATACGAGGCCGGGCTCGACTGCGGCGCGGAGGCCAACATGGCCAAGATGCTGGCGGCGGATGCGTCCTGGGAGGCGGCGAACGCCTGCATCCAGACCCATGGCGGCTTCGGCTTCGCCGAGGAATACGACGTCGAGCGCAAATTCCGCGAGACGCGGCTCTATCAGGTGGCGCCGATCTCGACCAACCTCGTGCTCTCCTTCGTTGCCGAGCATGTGCTCGGCATGCCGCGCTCGTACTGAGGCCGTCATCATGGGAGCATTGGACGGGATCAGGGTGATTGCGGTCGAGCAGGCGGTGGCGGCGCCGTTCTGCTCCTCGCGCCTGGCGGATGCCGGCGCGGAGGTGATCAAGATCGAGCGGCCCGAAGGCGACTTCGCCCGCGGCTATGACGCGGCGGCCAAGGGCCAGAGCAGCTATTTCGTCTGGCTCAACCGCGGCAAGCAATCGGCGGTGGTGGATCTCGCAACGAAAGAAGGCTGCGCCGAGCTGGAGAAGCTGATCGCCAGCGCCGACGTGCTGATCCAGAACCTCAAGCCGGGCTCGATGGACAAGCTCGGTTTTTCGCGCGAGCGGCTGCTGAAGGACTATCCGAAGCTGATTTCCTGCACGATCACCGGCTATGGCGACGAAGGTCCCTACGCGCATCGCAAGGCCTATGATCTGTTGATCCAGGCCGAGAGCGGCCTGGCCTCGATCACCGGCAACCCTGATGGCGCCTCGCGCGTCGGCATGTCGATCGTGGACGTCGCGACCGGCGCGACCGCGCATGCGGCGATCCTGGAGGCGCTGATCGGGCGCGGGCGTACCGGCAAGGGCTGTGACATCCGCATCTCCATGTTCGACGTGATGGCGGACTGGTGCACCGTGCCGCTGCTCAACTCCGAAGCCGGCAATCCGCCCAAGCGCATGGGGCTGCGGCATCCCTCGATCGCGCCCTATGGCGTGTTCACGTCGAAGGACGGCAAGGACATCCTGATCTCGATCCAGAGCGAGCGCGAGTGGAGGACGCTTTGCGCGAAGGTGCTGGATCAACCCGATCTGCCCGCCGATCCCCGCGTCGCCAACATGGTCGAGCGCGTGCGCAACCGCGACTTCACCGATACGACGGTGGCGGATATCTTCGGCAAGATGACGCGCGACGAGCTGCTCAAGCGGCTGTCGGATGCCGATATCGCCTTTGCCGAGGTCAACACCATGGCCGACCTCACCAACCACCCGCATCTGCGCCGCATCGAGGTCGACACGCCGCAGGGACGCGTCAGCTATCCCGCGCCGGCGCCGATCGTCGTCGGCGAAACGCGCGCTTACGGCGCTGTGCCCGCCATCGGCGAAAACCCAAAGTCCAAGACGTAAGAAGAGCGAGGCGTCATGACCGAGAAGCTCGACATCGATCACTTGCGGCAATGGATCGGCCGCAGCACGGAGGCCACCGACATCGTCACCGCGCAGCTCGTGATGGGCCTGCGCGCGACGCTGTTCCAGGAGGTCGGCGAGCCCAGGAGAGGCGACGCCGCGCCGTTCACGGTGCATTGGTGCCTGGCGCAGCCGGTGTTCCCGATGTCGATGCTGGGGCCCGACGGCCATCCCACCCGCGGCGGCTTCCTGCCGCCGGTGCCGCTGCCACGCCGGATGTGGGCCGGCGGCGAGATCGAGTTCCTGCAGCCGCTGCAGGTCGGCGATGAATCGACTCGGACCTCGCGCATCGCCGACGTGCAGGTCAAGACGGGCTCGACCGGCACGCTGTGCTTCGTCTCGGTCGAGCACAGCATCTCCTCGCCGCGCGGCGTCGCCATTCGCGAGCGGCAGGACATCGTCTATCGCGAGATGACGAGCAGCGCGCCGGCTGGCGCCAAGGCCCCGCCTCCGCCGCCGAAGGCGCAGCACCGCGAGACCCATGTCTCCGACCCCGTGCTGCTGTTTCGCTATTCCGCGCTGACCTTCAACGGTCACCGCATCCATTACGACCGCGACTACGTCACCAAGGTCGAGGGCTATCCGGGCCTGATCTTCCACGGCCCGCTGCAGGCCGCGCTGATCATCGAGCTGGCCGCGAAGCTGCACGGCGGCGAGGCGCCGAAGAAGTTCACCTATCGCGGCCTGCAGCCGCTGTTCGAGGGCACGGAGTTCTCGGTCAACGCCAACGAGACCACTGATGGCATGGAGCTGTGGACCGCGAATGCGGAAGGGCAGCCGACGATGAAGGGCACGGCGGTTTGGTGAGGGACGTCCCGTCGTTCCGGGGCGGTCCGCAGGATCGGACCTCAGGTGCGCAAATTGCGCACCGGGGAATCGCGAGATTCCGGGTTCGCCTCGCGCCCCCCGGCATGACGCCGCCAGGAGCGCGCCCTTCACAGTTCATCGAGCGCCGTCCACTGCGGGACATGCTCGGCCAGCTTGTCGAGCAGACCTTCGAACACCTTGCGTTCGGACACGCTGAGGCATGACAGCATCGCCCGTTCGCGCTCGCGCAAGGTGGGGATGTATCTGGCATAGAGCGTGCGTCCGGCTGGCGTCAGATACAGACGCTGGCGGCGATTGTCGTTCTTGTCGACGTCGCGACGCAACAGCTTCTTCTTTTCCAGCGCAATGATCCCGCGGCTGATATTGGCCTTGAGATGACCGGAAAACTCGCAGATCTCGCTGGCGGTCACGCCCTCGCGAAAACTCAGGAAGATGAGCGTGACGATCTCCGGACGTGTGATGCCGAGCTCCATCTCGATCTTCCGAAACGACGGCTCACGGTAGAAATTCAGGACGTAACCCATCTTGTAGGCGATCCTGACTTCGGTGCCGCCGAGCACGTCCCTGGCGCGGTCGGCGCTTTCCCCTGAATTGGGCCGGGTCGCGTCTTTGCTAGATCGTCTCATATGTGACTTTCTCATTGCCTTTCGGATTGATCTCATCCTAACATCGCAGCGGAATAGAACAGAACTCTGGGAGATCGCCGGCTGTGAACAAGGCGGGACCCGTCGCGTCCGCGCGACGGAGGCATTTGCTGCGCGCGCAGG
Organism: Bradyrhizobium sp. TM102; assembly: GCF_009176685.1. Classification (NCBI taxonomy): domain Bacteria; kingdom Pseudomonadati; phylum Pseudomonadota; class Alphaproteobacteria; order Hyphomicrobiales; family Nitrobacteraceae; genus Bradyrhizobium; species Bradyrhizobium sp. TM102. Next base: position 6,829,226 of record NZ_AP021855.1, read on the forward strand.
GGCCATCGTGCTTCTACGCAGGGACTGAGGTGCATCCGATCTATGTCGATCACGTCCGACCGCCCGAAGGCGGAACCGAGCGGACGCCCGTCGTGATGGTACATGGCGCTGCGCACACCGGCGCCTGCTACATGGCGACGCCTGATCTGCGGCCGGGCTGGGCGCCACGATTCGCAGGTACCGGCCGCCATGTGTTCGTGCCTGATTGGCCCGGCCATGGCCGCTCGCCACAGCGGGCGGATTTTCCGACGCTTGGCAGCGCCGACGTCGCCAACTCGTTGCTCGCACTGCTGGAGGAGATCGGCCCCGCCGTATTGCTGGTGCATTCCGCGAGCGGGCCGATGGCATGGTGGATGACCGAGCGACGGCCCGATCTGGTCCGCGCCGTCGTCGGCATCGCGCCGGGCCCGCCCGCCGATTTGCTGAAGGATCTGCCCGACGATCCGGCCGCGCTTGCAGCGCTACGCGACGACGCCAGCGCCGGTCGGCCGGTGCATGCCGCCGAGGATCGGCCCGTCCGGCTGAACGCCGAATTCGCCGCTTCTTCCTGGGCGAACACATCGCGATTTCCGCAACATGCGTTCAAGCACTATTTCGCGTCCATCGTGCCCGAAAGCCCGCGTATCCTGAACGAGCGCTTCAACATCGGCGGACGCGGCCTCCGCGTCGGCGATCTCAACAGACTCGGCAACCATCGCATCCTGATCGTCACCGGCGAGCTCGATCCGCGTCATCCACGCGAGGTGGACGCTGCGACCGCGGCCTATCTCGATGCCGACTTCATCTGGCTGCCGGATCGCGGCATCACCGGCAACGGCCACATGATGATGATCGAGGACAACAGCGATGATCTCGCCGCGCTGGTCCTCGATTGGCTCGATGCGGCCGGCTGCTGACCCGACAAGACACGAGAAGATCAGGAGGAGATGAAGATGAGATCGAACCTGCTCGGCGCGGCCCTGATCGCGCTGATCGTTCCGATTGCGGCACAGGCGGAAGTCTCGGGTGGCGTCGTCAAAATCGGCGTCCTGACCGATATGGCTGGTGTAACCGCTGATGTCACCGGCAAGGGTTCGCTTGTTGCCGCCGAGATGGCGGTTCGCGAGTTCGGCGGCACCGTGCTCAGCAAGCCGGTTCAGGTGATCTCAGCCGATCATCAGCACAAGCCCGACATCGGCACCGGAATTGCCCGCCAGTGGTTCGATGTCGAGGGCGTGGATGCGATCGTCGACGTACCGAATTCCGGTGTCGCGCTCGCGATCCAGGGCCTCGCGCGCGAAAAGAAGAAGATCGTGCTCTATTCCGGCGCGGGCACGACGGCACTAACCAACGAGCAGTGCTCGCCGTTCGGCGTGCACTGGACCTACGACACCTACGCGGTCTCGCACGGAACGGCCTCGGCAGTCGTCGAGGCCGGCGGTACGACGTGGTTCTTCCTCGCCGCCGATTATGCCTTCGGCCAGCAGTTGCAGAAAGACGCCAGCGACGTGATCGCGGCGGCCGGCGGCAAAGTGCTGGGCGCCGTCCGCCATCCGCTCAACACGCCGGATTTCTCCTCGTTCCTGCTCACCGCGCAGTCTTCCGGCGCCAAGGTCATCGGCATTGCCAATGCCGGTAACGACACCATCAATGCGATGAAGCAGGCCAACGAGTACGGGATCGTGAAGGGCGGGCAAAGTCTTGCGGCGATGATCCTGTTCTTGCAGGACATCCACACCCTGGGCCTGGAAGCCGCACAGGGCACGTATCTGACGACGGCATCGTACTGGGACATGAACGAGGCGACGCGCGCCTGGTCGAGGGAGTTCATGGTGAAGACCGGCGCGCCGCCGTCGATGCTGCATGCCGGCGTGTACGGCGCGGTGCGGCACTATCTGAAGGCTGTCACCCAGGCCGGCACCGACGACGCCGAGCGGGTCGCCGCCGCCATGCGCGCGATCCCGATCGACGACATCTTTTCGCAGGGCGCGACGCTGCGCGAAGACGGCCGCGTGACACGCACGATGTATCTGGCCCGCGTCAAGAAGCCTTCGGAGTCGAAATATCCCTGGGACTATCTGGAGATCGTGCGTCCGATTCCATCGGAACAGACCGCGTGGCCGCTCTCGGAGAGCAAGTGCCCACTGGTCAAGGGCGCCACGCGCTAGCGCCCCAGCATCACACGCAGCCTCATCTTGACTTCGCCAAGCAATCCACCGAGAGGTAGGTTGCTTTTGCCTGTGCTCAAAGGCCAAGGCGGACAAATCGTCGCTCATGCTCGGCACGGCGACGGAACACAAGAAGATCAGGGGAGCCGTCCGATGTCGTCCCGCAAGCCCGCCGCGACAAAAAGCAAGTCCGTCACCGTCAAGCAGGCGACGCTCGACCTGCTGCGCTCGTTCGGCATCACAAAAGTGTTCGGCAATCCTGGTTCAACCGAGCTGCCGTTCCTGAGCGACTGGCCCGATGACATCGACTACGTGCTGGCGCTGCAGGAAGCCTCCGCCGTCGGCATGGCCGACGGTTACGCGCAAGCGACCCGCAATGCCGGCTTCGTCAATCTGCATTCGGCCGCCGGCGTCGGCAACGCGCTCGGCAACATCTACACCGCGCATCGCAACCAGACCCCGCTGGTGATCACCGCGGGCCAGCAGGCGCGCTCGATCCTGCCCTTGCAGGCCTTCCTCTATGCCGAGCGCGCGTCGGAGTTTCCGCGGCCTTACGTGAAATACAGCGTCGAGCCGGCGCGGCCCGAGGACGTGCCGGCTGCGATCGCGCGCGCTTATTACACCGCGATGCAGCCGCCGTGCGGGCCGACCTTCGTGTCGATCCCGATCGACGACTGGGCGCATGCCTGCGCGCCGTCCGAGGCGCGCAAGGTCAGCCGGGAAATCGGCCCCGAGCTTGAGCCGATGAAGGCACTGGTCGCCGCGCTCGGTTCCGCAAAGCACCCTGCCCTCGTCGTCGGCCCCGGCGTCGACCGCGCCGGCGCGGTAGACCTGATGGTGGGCGTCGCCGAGAAGGCGAAGGCCAGCGTCTGGGTCAGCCCGTTCTCGGCACGCTGCTCGTTCCCCGAGCGGCATCCGCAATTCGCCGGCTTCCTGCATGCCTCGCCGGCGCAACTCTCCGACGCACTGCGTGAGCATGATCTCATCGTCGTGATCGGTGCGCCCGTGTTCACCTTCCATGTCGAGGGCCATGCCGCGATCTTCGATGGTAGCACGACGATCTTTCAGATCACGGATGACCCGGATGCGGCGGCTGTGACGCCCGTCGGCACCAGCATCATCGCCACCATGAAGCCGGCACTGAGCACGCTGCTCGACCTGCTGCCGGAGAGCAAGCGCGCCACGCCGAACGGCCGCACACTGCCGCCGGCGCCGCAAGCCGCCGATCCGCTGCCGGTCGAATTCCTGCTGCATTCGCTGTCGCAGGCGATGCCGGATGGTGCGTCAGTCGTCGAGGAAGTGCCCTCGCACCGGCCGGCGATGCAGAAGTTCATGCCGATGCGCGGCCAGGACAGTTTTTACACCATGGCGAGCGGCGGCCTCGGCTATTCCCTGCCCGCCGCCGTCGGCATGGCGCTCGGCAAGCCGAACAGCCGCACGGTCTGCCTGATCGGCGACGGCTCGGCGATGTACTCGATCCAGGCGCTGTGGACCGCCGCGCAGCGCAAGCTGCCGCTGACCATCGTCGTCATCAACAATTCCGGCTACGGCGCGATGCGCTCATTCAGCCAGGTCATGCAGGTGCGCAATGTGCCGGGGCTGGAGCTGCCGGGGATCGATTTCGTCCGGCTCGCCGAAGGCATGGGATGTCACGCGGTGCGGGTGACGAAGGCGGCTGAGCTCGGCAAGGCGCTGAAGCGCGGGATGGCGTTTGAGGGGACGAGCCTGGTCGAGGTCGTCGTGGATTCGGCGGTGCCGGTGCTCTACGGGCAGAAGCATTGAGTTGTCGTCCCGGCGAAGGCCGGGACCCATACCCACAGGGAGAGGTTTGGCGAAGACTCGTAGTGGGCAGCTTGGTGCCACAACTACTGCCTGGGGTTATGGGTCCCGGCCTTCGCCGGGACGACATCGAGTTTGCCGCACCACCGCTGCCAACTACGACGCCAGAAATCCCCCGTCCGCCGCCAGCACGTGCCCGACGACATACGACGACGCATCCGACGACAGCCACACCACGGCCTCCGCCACCTCCTCCGGGCTCCCCATCCGCCGCAGCGGCAGGCCAGCACTCACCGTTGCGATGTCGCCGACGCCGGCGCGCAGCATCATGTCGGTGACGACGCGGCCCGGCGCGATGGCATTGATGCGGATGCCGCGCGGGGCATTCTCCAGCGCGGCCGAGCGCGTCAGCGAGATCGCGGCGGCCTTCGAGGCCGAATAGAGCGAGAAGCCGGGATTGGGATTGCGCACGCCGCTGACGGAAGCGTTGACGACGATGCTGCCGCGCCCTTGCGCCAGCATCGCCGGCAGTTGGTGGCGCAGGCACAGGAACAGCGCGCGGACATTGGTGTCGAACACGCTGTCGTAGATATCAGTGCCCTGCTCTTCCAGCGGCGCGCGGCGCTCCTGGAAGCCGGCATTGTTGAAGGCGACGTCGAGCCGGCCGCAACGTTCGATGGCGGTGCGGACGAGGCGCGCGACGTCGTCCTCGCGCGTGATGTCGGTCTTGAGCGCGATCGCCTCCGCACCGAGCTCGCGGCATGAAGCGGCGGTCGCCTCGATCTCGGCCTCGCGCCGGCCCGCCACGATGATCGCCTCGGCACCCTCGGACGCCATCCGCAGAGCGGTGGCGCGGCCGATGCCGCTGCCGCCGCCGGTCACCAGGCAAACCTTACCCGTCATCCGCGTCCCCGTCGGCAAAGCTCCGCTCATGGTCAACTCCAAAACGCTTGCGCGCGCCGTTGCGCACATATAGTTGTATGATACAACTATATGCCGGGAGTCAAGATGGCCGAGCTTGCGCTGATCGACGACATTCGCGCCGCCTCGCGGTTGATGGTGCGCGAGCTCGGCTTCATGGATGCGACGGTGGCGGCCTCGGACTATCCGCCCTCGGCCGTGCACACGATCCTGGAGATCGGCATCCGCGGCCCGATGACATCAGGCGAGCTCGGTGATTTTCTGCGGCTAGAGAAATCCAGCGTCAGCCGCCTGGTGCGCAAGCTGATCGATTGCGGCGAGCTCAGGGAGACGCCGGATGAGAATGATGCACGCAGCAAGCTATTGTCGCTGACCGCGAAGGGTCGGCGCACGCTGGAGGGGCTGCACGCGTTCGGCCGGCAACAGGTGCGCGGCGCGCTGGCGGCGCTGACGGCGGCGGAACAGCGCACGGTGCGCGAGGGCATGATGCTCTATGCGCGGGCGCTCAGGCAGAGCCGGGGGGAGGAGACGTTGCCTCGGTAACCACCGGTGTCGTCCCTGCGAACGCAGGGACCCATACCGCGTGATTTATCCGTAAAGCGCAGGTGTCAGTACCGCGCGCAAGAACATCTACCAGTGTTCGCCAAACTTCTCCCTGTGGTTATGGGTCCCTGCTTTCGCAGGGACGACAGCGAGTGTTTGGCGCGAGTGTGCCTCAATAGCACCGACCTCACGGCTACTTCGCGAAATCCTCCCGCATCCTGGCCTGGATCTTGGCCATGCCGCCGATCCAGCGATCATAATTCTCGGTCTTCTTGCGCATATAGCCGAGCACTTGCGGATGCGGCAGGATCAGGAACGTCTCCTGCTCGAGGCCGGCGAGCACGTCTTTCGCGACCTGCTCGGGCGTGAGATCGCCGTCGCCGGATTGCGGGCCTTTCGGGATCGAGCGCAGCATGTTGGTGTCGACGCCCTGCGGGCAGAGGATCGAGACCTTGATGTTGTCAGCCTTGTGCGAGATCGCGAGATTCTCGGCAAAGCCGACCGCGGCGTGCTTGGTGGTGGAATAAGCGGGGCTGCCGACCTGCGACAGCAGGCCCGCGGCCGAGATCGTGTTGAGGAAATAGCCACCGCCGCGCGCCTTCATGCGCGGGATCAGATGCCGCGCCGCATAGACATGGGCCATGACGTGGATCGCCCAGCTGCGCTGCCACGGCTCGTCGGAGGCTCCGCCGGCATTGACCGACATCGGATCGAAGCCGCCGCCGATGCCGGCATTGGAGCAGAACAGGGCGATGGGGCCGAACTGCCGCTCGGTCTCCTCAATGACGTGCGAGATGTCTTTCTCCTGCGCGACATCGCATTTGAAGGCCGCGCCATCCACCATGGCCGCGACCGCCCGCGCATTGGCGGCGTCCATGTCCGCGACGACGACCTTGGCTGCGCCCGCATTGTAAAACGCCTCGCACAGCGCCTTGCCGATGCCGTTTGCGCCGCCCGTGACGACCACGACCTTGCCGGTCACCTGCATGCGACGTCTCCTCTTGTCTTATACTGCTTCTTGGAAGACCCCCTGGGTCTTGCTCAGCTCAACATGAGGTCGAGCACCGCGGTATAATGGCACGCCGCGCCGGCCAACACAAAGCCGTGCCAGATCGCATTCTGGAAACGCAGCCGCCGCCAGGCATGGAAGATCACGCCAAAGCTGTAGAGCAGCCCGCCCGCAAGGATGAAGCCCAGCACCAGCGCGGGCAGCGCCCGGACCACGGCGTCGTAGAGCATCACGCCGCTCCAGCCCATCGCGAGATAGATGCCGACCGAGACGCGGTCGAACCGGCCGGGATAGAAGAGCTTCAGCACGATGCCGAGGATGGCGACGCACCAGACGCCGGCGAGCAGCACCAGCGCGAATCCGCTGTCCTTCACCTCGAGGATGAACGGCGTATAGGTCGCCGCGATCAGCAGATAGATCGCGGAGTGGTCGAACCGCCGCAGCAGCCATTTGGCCGGCGACACCGGCCAGAGATTATAGGTCGCCGACAGCACCAGCATCGAGAGCAGGCCGGCGACATAGATCGAGACGCCGACGATGTCGGTCGCATCGGCATAGATCGCCGTCAGCACCACCAGCACGGTCGCGGCGATGAGGCCGGAGAGGACGCCGATCGCGTGGATGATTCCGTCGGCGATCAGCTCGGCGCGGTCGTAATTCCAGCCCATCACGTCGGCTGCGGCGTGGACGGAGGTGGAGGCGAACTCTTTCAGTTGGAAGACGGTCATGGCAATCCGCAAGATGAGGCAATGTCCTCTTGTATGGGTCTTTCGGGATCGGCGCGTCGTTCAAACGGCTGATTTTCCGACAAAGACGGTGGAAGTATGGAGCTTGATTTTCTTCACGCAATTGCCACTTTTGTGATCGGTCACACAGTCCCGCCGCCCCCGATCCACTAACGTTCATATGGCATTCAGTTTCCAGGATATGGTCGAAGAAGCGCGCTTGTCCGCGCAGGCGCTGATCGACTATGGCGAGCACTTCTTCAACCCGACGGTGCGGTTGGGCGTTACCGGCCTGTCGCGGGCCGGCAAGACCGTGTTCATCACCGCGCTGATCCACGGCCTCACCCGCGGCGGCCGGTTTCCGGTGTTCGACGCTTACGCCTCGGGCCGGATCGCGCGGGCGCATCTGGCGCCGCAGCCCGACGATGCCGTGCCGCGGTTTGCCTATGAGAGCCATCTGCGCGCGCTGATCGAGGAGCGCCGCTGGCCGAACTCGACCGTCGACATCAGCGAGCTCAGGCTCGTCATCGACTATCAGCGCCCGAACGGCGCCGACCGCACGCTGACACTCGACATCGTGGACTATCCCGGCGAGTGGCTGCTCGACCTGCCGCTGCTGCAGAAGAGTTTCGAGCAATGGTCGGCGGAGAGCCTGGTCTTGTCGCGCGAGGCGCCGCGCGCGCATCTTGCGGGCGAATGGCACGCGCATCTGGCAACGCTCAAGCCCGACGCGCGAGAGGACGAGCAAGCGACGCTGACGGCCGCAAAACTCTTCACCGATTATTTGCGCGCCTGCCGCGACGAGCGCTTCGCGATGAGCCTGTTGCCGCCCGGCCGCTTCCTGATGCCCGGCAATCTCGCAGGCTCCCCGGCACTGACCTTCGCGCCCCTCGAGGTGCCCGCAGGCGGCCAGGCGCCGGATGGGTCGCTGTGGGCGATGATGGTGCGCCGTTTCGAGGCCTACAAGGACGTCGTGGTGCGGCCGTTCTTCAGGGATCATTTTGCCCGGCTCGATCGCCAGATCGTGCTGGCCGATGCACTGTCCGCGTTCAACTCCGGACCCGAGGCGCTGCACGATCTCGAAGCAGCCCTCGCCGGCATTCTCGATTGCTTCAACATCGGCCGCAGCACGATCCTCTCCAGCCTGTTCCGTCCGCGCATCGATCGCATCCTGTTTGCAGCGACCAAGGCCGACCATCTGCACCATTCCAGCCACGACCGGCTCGAGGCCGTATTGCGCCGCGCCGTCTCGGGCGCCGTTGCGCGCGCGGAAAATACCGGCGCGGCGATCGACGTGGTGGCGCTCGCCGCGGTGCGCGCCACGAGAGAGGCTCAAGTCGCGCGCGGCCGCGACAAATTGCCGTCGATCCTTGGAACACCGGCCGCGGGCGAGAGCGCTGGCGGCGAATTCTTCGACGGCAATACGGAGGTTGCGACCTTTCCGGGCGACCTGCCCCTGGATCCCGAGCCATTGTTCAACGGCAATGCCGCGTTCCGCGGCCTCGCGACCGAGACCGCCGGGACAAGCGACTTTCGTTTCCTGCGCTTCCGCCCGCCCACACTCGACCGCGAAGGCTCCGAGCCGCCGACGCTGCCTCACATTCGCCTCGACCGTGCCTTGCAGTTCCTGATCGGAGACAAGCTCGCATGAACGACCGATCGAAGCCACGGCGGCCGGCGACGTTCCGGCTCGACGATCCCGGCGTCGTCGTCACCGAAGCCGACGAGACCAGCCGGCTCAGCCGCGCCACCATCCAGATCACGCCGGAGCCCGATCCCCTGGCGCTTCCGGTCCCAGTTCAAGCGGCGCTGCCGGCGCGCCGCGGTTTTCCCTGGGGTACGCTGTTCTGGTCGGGCCTCGCCGGGCTGACGCTGCTCGGCACCGGGCTCGGCGTGGTGCATTTGATCGAAGACCTGTTCGCGCGCAGCGAAACGCTCGGCTATGTCGGTCTCGCCTTCGCGCTCGTCACCGCGCTTGCGCTTGCGGTGGTGATCGGCCGCGAGGCAGTCGGTCTGGCGCGGCTGGCGACGATCGAGCAGTTGCATGCGCGCGCCGCCGCTGTGCTCGCCAGCGACGACCGCAAGGAGAGCCGCGTCATCGTGCAGGATCTGCTCAAGATCGCGCACCAGAACCCGCAGCTCGCCCGCGCCCGCGCGACGCTGGAGAGCCACACCGGCGAGATCATCGACGGCGCCGACATGATCCGGCTCGCCGAACGCGAGTTGATGTCTCCGCTGGATGCGGAGGCGCGGCGTCTGGTGTCGTCAGCCGCGCAAAAGGTTTCGATCGTGACCGCGGTGAGCCCGCGCGCGGCGATCGACGTGCTGTTCGTGTTCGTCGCCGCGCTGCGCCTGATCCGCCAGCTCGCTTATCTCTACGGCGGGCGCCCCGGCGCGCTCGGCATGATCCGACTGCTCCGCCACGTCATCGCCCACCTCGCCATCACCGGCGGCATGGCCGCGAGCGACAGCCTGGTGCAGCAGATGCTCGGCCACGGCATCGCGGCAAAGCTGTCACAGCGGCTCGGCGAAGGCGTGCTGAACGGATTGCTGACGGCACGGCTGGGCCTGGCGGCGATCGACGTCACGCGTCCGCTGCCGTTCGCCGCGCTGCCGCCGCCCAAACTGTCGGATCTCGCGACGGATCTCTTGCGGAAGAAGGACGACGAGGCGTAGCTTCTTCGCCTCTCCCCGCGTGCGGGGAGAGGCCGGAGCGCATCGCCAGATGCGATCCGGGTGAGGGGGACTATCCGCGAGTTCAACTGTCACCTCCCCCGCGGAGAGTCCCCCTCACCCCAACCCTCTCCCCGCAAGCGGGGAGAGGGAGAGGAAAGCCAGCACCTTCCACCAAAACAGCGGCGAATCCTTCGACGGCGACAGCTCGGGGGTCCAGCCGGTGAGCTTTTCGATCACATAGGTGTCCGCGAGAACACCGCGCCAGCGGCGCTCGACTTCGCCGAGCTGCTCGCGCTTGGCTGGGATGTTCTCCCATAGCGAGGAACGATCGTCCGGCTCGCGGCCGACATAGATGCCGGCATGGCCCTTGATCCGGTCCAGGCCGGGATCGCGGAAATCCTGGAAGCGGCCGCGCTCGTTGATCTCGATGACGGGCACGCGGCCCCTGAACAGCCAGCGCATCATCGCGTAGGTGCGATAGTCCGTGGTGGCGATCCAGGTCGCGCCGGTCTCGTCGAGCGCGGCCTGCGCCCGCGCGGCGACCTGCTCATAGCCGGCCTCGGCGCCGATCGGATCGATCTTGCCGAGGAGATTCCAGGGCGCTGCGACGTAATAGAGGAACACGATGACGACGAAGGCGATGCCCGAGCCGACGGCTGTCTTGGCCCAGAACACCGACGATCTCAGCATACGGGCCGACCAATCCTCCTTCGCCATCGCCGCGAGGTTCACGGCGGCCGCGGCGAAACCGACCGGCCACATGAACATCGGCCAGGTGTCGCCGACCCGAAGCGTGGTCGACTTCGCGAGGAAATACAGAAACGGCACCAGCACCGCCGTCGACAAGAGAATTCCAACGGGCTCGCGCGCGCGATAGCCGCGCCATGCCGTCAGCACCAGCCCGGTCAGCACCACCGGCAGCATGACGAAGCCGACCAGGCCGAACTGCAGGCCGATAAAGTCACCGATGGTCCGCAGCGAGATGCCGTAATTGGCGGTGGCGCGTACGCCCTGGAAACGAAACGAGGCCCAATCGTGCTGCGCATTCCAGACCAGCACCGGCGAAAACACGGCTATTGCGACCAGCACCGCGAGATAAGGGTAAGGACTGCGCAGCCAGCGCCAACGCCAATCCGGCACCAGCAGAAAGGCGGCAACCGCCGGCGCGAACATGATGGCGGTGAATTTCGACAGCATCGAGAGGCCGGCGAACAACCCGGCCGCAAGCCACCAGCGTCCGTCGCCGCTTTGCGCGAGCCGCACCAGCGACCATATCATTGCCACCGCAAACGGGATCATGGCGACATCGGGCGCGACCTTGGCCATCAGCAGGCCGTAATAGAGCGCGGCTTCCGGCATCAGCACCGCGAACAATACGGCGCGCACATCATGGGTGAGGCGGCGGACGACGTCGGCAAGCAGGAGCTGCGTCGCCAGCATCGCGACGATGCCGCCGAAACGGACCCCGAGCGTGGTGTCGCCGAAGATCGCGGTTCCGAAACGGATCAGCCAGGCGATGCCCGGAGGGTGATCGAGGAAGCTGAGCGCGCCCTCCTTCGACCAGGTCCAGTAATAGGCCTCGTCGGTGCGCAGCTCGATCGCGCCGGCGTAGACGATGCGCAGCAGCGTCATCGCGGCGATGACGAGCACGGCGATGACGAGGGGCCGGCGCGCGGCGCCACGGGGAAACACGGTGATATCAGGGGATGTCGTCACGGCCGCGCTTTTCGCCAACCTGGGAGGGGGAGTCAATGTCGGCTGTCCAGACATAGGTGTCGTCCCGGGCAAGCGAAGCGCAGACCCGGGACCCATAACCACAGGGAGGGGTTATGGCACGAGCTGGTAACCACGAGTCTTCGCCAAACCCGACCCTGTGGTTATGGGTCCCGGATCGGCGCGCTTAGGGCGCGCTTGTCCGGGACGACGGCGGAGTGTGAGGCGCCTTCCCGGGCATGTGATCCCCGAACCTGTCCACATCGGGAATTAACCGCTACGCTGGCTGTTCTCCTTCATGAACTGATACAACCGAATCATGGCCACCGCTGCTGCATCCATCTCCGAACTCGTCCGCGGGACCAGCGTGCGGCAGGTGCGGCTCGTCTGCGGCGTGATCCTGTTCTGTTATGTGATCAGCCATTTCCTCAACCATGCGCTCGGCAATATTTCGGTCGAGGCCATGGAGGCCGGGGTCTACTACCACACCGTCTTCTGGCAGTTCCTCCCCGTCTCGATCGTGTTCTACACCGCCGCGCTCACGCATATGGGGCTCGGCATCTACGCGCTGTATCAGCGCCGGCAGTTCCGCTGGCGGACGATCGAGCCGCTTCAGCTCGTGCTGGGCCTCAGCATCCCCGCACTGATCATGGGGCACGTGGTCGGGGTGCGGCTCGGCTACACGCTGTACGATCACCAGAAGCTCTATCCGCAGGAGCTCTATCTGTTCTTCGTCGCGGCGCCGGGCCGGCTCTGGCAGATGACGATCTTGCTTCTCATTGCCTGGGTGCACGGCTGCATCGGGATTTATTTCTGGCTCCGCCTCAAGCCGTTCTTCACGCGCGCCGCACCCTATCTGCTCGCCGCCGCGGTGCTGGTCCCGACATTGTCGCTGCTCGGCATCTACCAGGGCGGCCGCAGTGTCGCGATCGAGGCCGATGACGGGGAATGGCGCACGCACAATCTCACGCGACGCCAGGTCGGCACGGTCGCGGAAGGCAACACGCTCGATCGCATCACCGGCGCCTTCACCGTCACCTATTTTGGGCTGCTGGGCCTGGCGCTGGCGGCACGCGGCGTGCGGGCCTGGCGCGAGCGGCGCGGCGGCATGATCGCGTTGTCCTACGGCAACGGCAAGACGGTGCGGGTTCCCAAGGGTCTCTCCGTGCTGGAAGCGAGCCTGCGCCATAATCTGCCGCATGCCAGCGTCTGCGGCGGCCGCGCCCGCTGCTCGACCTGCCGCATCCGCGTCATCGGCGATCATGGCGTCCTGCCCGAGCCGTCGCAGCGCGAGGCCTTCGTGCTCACCCGCGTCGGCACCAACGACCCCTCGATCAGGCTGGCCTGCCAGCTGCGGCCGACGTCGGATCTCTCCTTCTTCCAGCTCTTCACCCCGCAAACGTCGTCGGCCAACGCGCAGGCCTCGGCGCCGGCGAGGATCGGCCAGGAGCGCTATCTCGTCAGCCTGTTCGTGGACATGCGCGGCTCGACCCAGCTCGCCGAGAAGCGGCTGCCGTTCGATACCGTCTTCATCGTCAACCGCTTCCTCGGCGCGGTGTCGCAGGCCGTGATCGAGAATGGCGGCCAGCCGAACCAGTTCGTCGGCGACGGCATGCTGGCGCTGTTCGGACTCACGGCCGATCCGCAAACCGCCTGCCGGCAGGCGCTGAAGGCTGCCAGCGGCATCGCCACCCATATCGACGAACTGAACGAGCTGCTGAGCCACGATCTTCGCCAGCCGATCCGCTTCGGCATCGGCATTCACGGCGGCGAGGTCATCATCGGCGACATCGGCTATCGCGATCACATCGTCTTCACGGCGCTGGGCGATGCCGTCAACGTTGCCGCCCGCCTGCAGGACATGACCAAGACGCTGGCCTGCGAGGCGATCGTCTCGGACGAAATCCGCGGCACCGCGGGCCTCGCCGACGATACGCTGCCGCAACAGGAGGTCGCGATCCGCGGCCGCGACGAGCCGATGGCCGTGCGCGTCGTCGCGGATGCGCGGGAGCTGGCAGCCCTGGTCGATCGAAGCGAGCGCGTCGCGGCCTGATGTTCGCCTCTCCCCGCCTGCGGGGAGAGGCCGACGCGCGCAGCGCGGCGGGTGAGGGGGACTCTCCGCGAGTCCAACTGCTTCCTCCCTCGCGGAGACTCCCCCTCACCCCAACCCTCTCCCCGCAAGCGGGACGAGGGAGCACACCGCCGCCGCGGTGAGAACTTGGCCACATGCATGTCTCCGTAACACCGGCCTGCTGCAACGCAGCGGCATGGGCCTGCTGCGAAAGCACGAATTGACTTCGTTCAAATCGTTGCGACAGATGAGCGCGGCTCGCGGTGATGACCGCAAGCCAACGAAAAGCTCCGGGAGGGGACCAGATGTTCGATCGACGCGACCTGCTCAAAGGAGCGGGGCTTGCCGCCATGGCGGCCACACTGAATGCCACCAGGGCGTTGGCACTCGACACCGTGACCCTGCCCTTCGCCAATGGCGAACGGCCGCTGGTGAAATACCCGCAGAAGCGGCCGATGATCGGCCTGACCAGCCGGCCGCCGCAGCTCGAGACGCCGTTCGCGATCTTCAACGACGGCCCGATCACGCCGAACAATGCGTTCTTCGTCCGCTATCACCTCTCGGACCTGCCCTACAATCTCGACCCCGACAAGTTCACGCTGGAGGTCAAGGGCAAGGTCGACAAGCCGCTGAAACTTTCACTGAAGGACATCAGGAAGATGAAGGCGACCGAGATCGTCGCCGTCAACCAGTGCTCCGGCAACAGCCGCGGCTTCTTCGAGCCGCGCGTCGCCGGCGGCCAGCTCGCCAACGGCGCCATGGGCAATGCGCGCTGGCGCGGCGTGCCGTTGAAGGCGGTGCTGGAGATGGCCGGCGTGCAGAGCGGCGCCAGGCAGGTCACCTTCAACGGCATGGACGGGCCGGTCAGCGACAAGACGCCTGACTTCGTCAAGGCACTCGACATCGCTCACGCCAGTGACGGCGAGGTGATGCTGGCCTATGGCATGAACGGCGAGGATTTGCCGTTCCTCAACGGGTTCCCCCTGCGCCTGATCGTGCCCGGCTATTACGGCACCTACTGGGTCAAGCACCTCAACGAGATCACCGTCATCGACAACGTCTATGACGGCTTCTGGATGAAGTCCGCCTATCGCATTCCCGATACGCCTGATAACGCGATCGAGCCCGGCACCGCACCGAAGGCGACGATCCCGATCAACCGTTTCACCATCCGCTCCTTCATCACCAGCATCCCCGATGGCGCCAAGCTGAAGGCGGGAGCTGTGACCCTGCGCGGCATCGCCTTCGACGGCGGCAAGGGCATCAAGGAGGTCCAGGTCTCCACCGACGGCGGCAAGACCTGGGTGAGCGCCAAGCTCGGCAAGGATCTCGGCAAATATTCGTTCCGCGAATGGAAGCTGCCGGTGAAGCTTGCGGCGGGAAGCGTTGAGCTCAAGGTGCGCGCCACCGGCAATGGCGGCGAGACGCAGCCGGACACGCCGCGCTGGAACCCGGCGGGATACTTGCGCAACGTCGTCGAAACCGTCCGCGTCACCGTGGCCTGAAAGGAGAATGACCATGCAGCGCACCGCTCTCCTCGCCGTCACGCTCGCCCTCGCCACCGGCCTGACGGCCGTGACCGCGGCGCCCGTCAACTACCAGCTTCCGGACGAGGTCGCCGCCTTCAAGGCGGGGCCCAATCTCGAAATCGTCCAGGGCAATTGCAGCGCCTGCCACTCGGCCGACTACGTCAAGACGCAGCCGCCGATGAAGGACAAGAAGGGCTTCTGGCAGGCCGAGGTGACCAAGATGATCAAGGTCTATGGCGCACCGATCGACGATGCGGATGTCGGCAAGATCGTCGATTATCTGGCGGCGACGTATTGACGGACAGCGCGCAGCACGCCGGCCATTTGACCGCGAAACGGGCAAAACCGGCAAAAACGCCGCGAAGTTGAGCGGAATTCGGCGAAAGGCCGATGTGGTTTGAGCTACCAAGCCGGCCACATTCCGCGTATCCTGTTAGGACCGAACCGGCCGGTTGGCGGGGACTGGCGGTTCGAGATCTCGGAGGAAGACCCGCGGAGAAGTCGTGATGGCTAAAGGTACGGTCAAGTGGTTCAACCCGACGAAGGGTTATGGATTTATCCAGCCTGCGTCGGGCGGCAAGGATGTGTTCGTGCATATCTCGGCAGTGCAGAAAGCCGGTCTGTCGTCCCTGAACGAAGGACAGACGGTGGAATACGAAGAGATCGCAAACCGGGGCAAGACCTCCGCAGAGAACCTCAAAGTATAAGCCCGCCAGCTTTTGCTGCCTCCCGGATCGATCCGGGGGCCGGGCCAAGAAAATTTTAGAAGACGGCCAGTGCATTCGACGACAGGCGTTGCGACTGCACACGGAGAGCTATTTTCCCGCGAGGACCGCTCGTTCAACGCCTCAGCAATGACAATCGCGACGGCACTTCGTCAGCCCACCGGTAACGGTGCGTCGCGCTTGATCTCCTCCATCACCGCATAGGTCCGCGTCTCGCGCACGCCCGGCATCGACAGCAGGGTCTCGCCGAGGAAGCGTCGATACGCCGCCATGTCCGCGAGCCGCGCCTTCACAAGATAGTCGAAGCCGCCGGCAACCATGTGACACTCCAGAACTTCAGGCGCGAGTTTCACCGCGCGCGCAAAACGTTCGAAATTGTCCGGCGTGGTCTTGTCGAGCAGCACCTCGACGAACACCAACAGACCGAGGCCGAGCCGGTGCGGGTTGAGCCGCGCGCCATAGCCTTCGACAAAGCCCTCCCGCTGCAAGCGCTTCAGCCGCTCGCCGATCGAGGTTGGCGACAACCCGATGCGCTCGGCGAGTTCGACATTGGCGATGCGCCCATCCTCCTGCAAAATCGAGAGGATCTTCCGGTCGATTCGATCGAGTTCCATGTTTAAT
The DNA here is from genome assembly GCF_009176685.1 of Bradyrhizobium sp. TM102. NCBI lineage: Bacteria > Pseudomonadati > Pseudomonadota > Alphaproteobacteria > Hyphomicrobiales > Nitrobacteraceae > Bradyrhizobium > Bradyrhizobium sp. TM102. The sequence continues at coordinate 6,845,685 of NZ_AP021855.1, forward strand.
CAGGCCAAGTTGCTTCTTGTCTTCATTTTCTAAGGCAAATTGGCTAGATTGTCTATCGAACTACGGTCACGCGGGCCTTATCCTGGATCTAGCCACAGGACACGCCATGCCGAACATCCCGCCGCCCTTCACCGCCCCCTACGCGCCCGATGATGCCGAGATCGCCGCGCGCCTGTTGCCGGCATCGCATCTGTCCGCGCCGCAGGAGGCCCGGATCGACCGCACCGCGACCCGGCTGATCGAGGCGATCCGCAAGCGCGACGACCGTCTTGCAGGTAGTCTTGGCGGGGTCGAGGACATGCTGCGGGAGTTCGCGCTCTCGACCAAGGAGGGGCTGGCGCTGATGGTGCTGGCCGAGGCCCTGCTGCGCGTGCCGGACGCGCGCACCGCCGACCAGTTCATCGAGGACAAGCTCGGCGAGGGCGACTTCATCCACCACGAGACCAAGTCCACGGCCTTCCTGGTCAACGCCTCGGCCTGGGCGCTCGGCCTGTCGGCGCGGGTGATCCAGCCCGGCGAGACGCCCGACGGCACCATCGGCCGTCTGGTGAAGCGGCTGGGCGCACCTGCGGTGCGCACCGCGACGCGCCAGGCGATGCGGCTGATGGGCAGTCATTTCGTGCTGGGCGAGACCATCGAGCAGGCGCTGGAACGGGGCCGGCCGCGCTCCGGCCAGAAGCCGCGCTATTCCTTCGACATGCTCGGCGAAGGCGCGCGCACGGCCGCCGATGCCAGGCGTTATTTCGATGCCTATGCGAGTGCGATCGAGACGATCGGCAAGTCTGCGGGCAGCAATCCCCTGCCCGACCGGCCCGGCATCTCGGTCAAGCTCTCGGCGCTGCATCCGCGCTTCGAGGCGATCAGCCGCGACCGCGTGATGGCCGAGCTGGTGCCGCTGCTGCTCGACCTCGCGCGGCGCGCCAAAGCGCATAACCTCAACTTCACCGTCGATGCCGAAGAGGCAGACAGGCTCGAGCTGTCGCTCGAAATGATCGCCGCAACGCTCGCCGATCCCTCGCTGAGAGGTTGGGACGGATTTGGCCTCGCCATCCAGGCCTATCAGAAGCGCGCCAGCGCGGTGATCGATTACGTCGACGCGCTCGCCCGCGCGCATGACCGCAGGCTGATGGTGCGGCTGGTCAAGGGGGCCTATTGGGACACCGAGATCAAGCGCGCGCAGGAACGCGGGCTCGACGGCTATCCCGTGTTCACGCGCAAGGCGATGACCGATCTGAACTACGTCGCCTGTGCGACGAAGCTTTTGAGTCTTCGGCCGCGCATCTTCCCGCAATTCGCCACCCACAATGCGCTGACGGTCGCGACCGTGCTGGAGCTTGCCGGGAAGAGCGGCGGATTCGAATTCCAGCGCCTGCACGGCATGGGCGAAGCGCTCTACGAGCAGCTCGCCAAGGATCATCCTGATATCGCCTACCGCACCTATGCGCCGGTCGGCAGCCACCGCGATTTGCTGGCGTATCTTGTGCGTCGCTTGCTGGAGAACGGCGCCAACTCGTCGTTCGTGGCGCAGGCCGCCGATTATCGCGTTCCGGTGCCAGCGCTGTTGCAGCGACCGGCGGACGCCATCGTCCGGCCGCAAGCGGCGGCGCATCCCAAAATCCCGTTGCCCGGTGATCTCTACGCGCCGGAGCGGCGCAATTCGCGCGGCGTCGAGTTCGGCGCACGCGTCGCGCTCGATCATTTGCTCGCTGACGTCAAAGCCGCAGCGACCGAGCTCGAGCCGATTGCGGATGCCACGCCGGATCAAGCCAACGCGGCAGTGACTGCCGCGCGTGTCGGCTTTGCGGCCTGGAGCCGGACACCTGCGGCCACGCGCGCGGCGGCGCTGGAGCAGGCCGCGCATCTCCTGGAGAGCCGCAGCGCCCGCTTCATCGCGCTGCTGCAAATCGAGGGCGGCAAGACGCTCGACGATTCGCTGTCGGAGCTGCGCGAGGCCGCCGATTTCTGCCGCTATTATGCCGCAGAGGGCCGCAAGCTGTTCGGCGTTGATGCGGCAATGCCAGGCCCGACCGGCGAAAGCAACGCGCTCGCGATGCGTGGCCGCGGCGTCTTCGTTGCGATCTCGCCGTGGAATTTTCCGCTGGCGATTTTCCTCGGCCAGGTCACGGCGGCGCTGATGGCTGGCAACAGCGTGGTGGCAAAGGCCGCCGAGCAGACGCCGCGCATCGCGCGCGAGGCCGTGGCCCTGCTGCACGAGGCCGGCATCCCGAAAGATGCGCTGCATCTCGTTGTCGGCGACGGCCGTATCGGTGCCGCCCTGACCGCGCACGCTGATATCGCGGGCGTCGTCTTCACCGGCTCGACCGAGGTCGCCCGCAACATCAACCGGACGCTCGCCGCCAAGGATGGGCCGATCGTGCCGCTGATCGCGGAGACCGGCGGCATCAACGCCATGATCGCGGATGCCACCGCGCTGCCCGAGCAGGTCGCCGACGACGTCGTGACCTCCGCGTTCCGCTCCGCCGGCCAGCGCTGCTCGGCGCTGCGGCTCTTGTTCGTGCAGGAGGACGTCGCCGACCGCATGATCGAGATGATCGCGGGCGCGGCACGCGAGTTGAAGATCGGCGATCCCCGTGACGTCGCGACCCATGTCGGCCCGGTGATCGACATGGAGGCCAAGCAGCGGCTGGACGCCCATATCGCGCGGATGAAGAGTGAGGCGCGACTGCACTTTGCAGGCCACGCGCCGCAAGGCTGCTTCGTCGCGCCGCACATCTTCGAGCTCAAAGACGCCGGCCAGCTCACCGAGGAGGTGTTCGGCCCGATCCTGCACGTCGTGCGCTACCGTGCCGAAAACCTCGAACGCGTGCTGCAGGCGATCGAGCGCACCGGCTACGGCCTCACCCTCGGCGTCCATTCCCGCATCGACGACACCATCGAGGCCATCATCGACCGCGTGCAGGTCGGCAACATCTACGTCAACCGCAACATGATCGGCGCCGTGGTCGGCGTGCAGCCGTTCGGCGGCAACGGCCTGTCCGGAACCGGTCCCAAGGCCGGCGGCCCGCACTACCTCGCGCGCTTCGCGACCGAGCAGACCGTGACGATCAATACGGCCGCAGCCGGCGGCAATGCGGCGTTGCTTGCGGGGGAGGAGTGAGGCCCTGCGCCGAGCGCCGTTGCATCCCGGCAAAACATCAGTCTAATTGCTCCATCACCAGCCCGCACCAATTCCAGCGCGCGGGAAACGACAAGAGCGAGGGAGCAACGCCGCGATGGAAAAAGGCATCTTTTCAGGCCTGAAGGTTCTGGACTGCGCGAGCTTCATCGCAGCGCCCGCGGCGGCGACCGTGCTGTCGGATTTCGGCGCCGACGTCATCAAGATCGAGCCGCCCGGCGCCGGGGATCCCTACCGCAATCTGCCGAATTTGCCCGGCTATCCGACCGGCGAGCACAATTTCGCCTGGCTGCTGGAAGCCCGCAACAAGAAGAGCATCGCGCTCGATCTTGCCAAGCCGGAGGCGCAGGCCGTGCTCTACAAGCTCGTGGCAGAGGCCGACGTCTTCATCACCAACATGCCGCCGCCGGTGCGCGCCAAGCTCGGCATCACCCATGATCACCTCGCCCATCTCAACGACCGGCTGATCTACGCCTCCTTCACCGGCTATGGCGAGAAGGGCGAAGAGGCCAACAAGCCCGGCTTCGACAGCAATGCCTATTGGGCGCGCTCGGGCCTGATGGACCTGGTCCGTGCCGACATCGACACCACCCCGGCCCGCTCGGTCGCCGGCATGGGCGACCACCCCTGCGCCATGGCGTTCTACGGCGCCATCGTCACCGCGCTCTATCAGCGCGAGAAGACCGGCAAGGGCTCGCACGTCGCCTCCAATCTGATGGCGAACGGGGTGTGGGCCGCGAGCGTGCTGGCGCAGGCAAAACTCTGCGGCGCCAAGTTCGGCGAGCGGCGTCCGCGTGAGCGCGCGCTGAACGCAGTCGCCAACCACTATCAATGCAGGGACGGCCGCTGGCTGATCCTGTCGCTGCTGAGCGAGGAGAAGCAGTTTCCGACGCTGGCGAAATGTCTGGGACGCGAAGACCTCATCACCGATCCGCGCTTCGCCACCAAACCCGACCGTCACGCCCGTTCGGTGGAGTTGATCAAGATCTTCGACGAGACTTTCGCGACCAGGGATCTTGCCGAATGGCGCAAGATTCTCGACGGCAACGGCCTCGTGTTCGGCATCGTCGGCATTCTCGACGACATCCCCAACGACAAGCAGATGCTCGACAACGAGGTGCTGGTGCCGTTCGAGAACGACACCATGCTGACCATCTCCAGCCCGATCTGGATCGACGGCACCAAGAAGGTCCAGCCGCGCAAGCCGCCCGCTGTCGGCGAGCACAGTGACGAGATTTTGCGCGAGGCGGGATACGACGAAGCGGCGATCAAGCAGCTGAGGTCGTCGGGGGCGGTGGGCTAGGAGCGCACTCACACTCCGCCGTCGTCCCGAGGCGCGCAAAGCGCGAGCCCGGGACCCATAACCACAGGGAGTGGTTGTGGGCGCGACTGGTCACTCCGAGTCTTCGCCAAACCACGGCCTGTGGCTATGGGTCCCGGATCTTCGCTTCGCTCGTCCGGGACGACAGCGGGGAGACAGCCCGTCTTCACGACCTCCGTCATTGCGCGCAGCGAAGCAATCCAGAGTATCTCCGCGGCTGCATTGCTGGATTGCTTCGCTACGCTCGCAATGACGATGCCGGGCGATCTCGCTATAAACTACCGGCCCAAAACCACGCCGCGAGGTCCCATGCCCAGTTACCGCCTGCACTACTTCCCCGAATCCGGCAACAGCTACAAGCTGGCGCTGATGTTGACGCTTTGCGGCGAGAGGTTCGAGCCGGTCTGGACCGATTTCGGCGGCGGCGTCACGCGCACGGCAGAATGGCGCAAGGCGGTCAACGAGATGGGCGAAATCCCGGTGCTCGAAGTCGATGGGCTGAAGATGACGCAGACTGCGCCGCTCCTCTTGAAGCTCGCCGAGCAGTACGGCCGCTTCGGCGCCGACACGGAGGAAGAGAAGTTCGAGCTGCTGCGCTGGCTGTTCTGGGACAACCACAAGCTCACCGGCTACATGGCGACCTATCGCTTCATGCGGGCCTTCACCGAGAAGAACGATCCGCAAGTGCTGAAACACTTTCGCCGCCGGCTCGAGGACTTCCTCGGCATCCTGGACGGGCATCTTCAGCACAACGCCTTCGCGATCGGCACTAGGCCGACCGTCGCCGACATCTCGATGATGGCCTATCTGCATTATCCGAGCGACGAGCACGGCTTCGATTTCGCCACGAGCCATCCTGCCATCCACGCCTGGCTCGGCCGCATGGCCGCACTGCCCGGCTGGAAGCCGGCGTACGAGCTGCTGCCGGGCAAGCGGATGACGAACTACGCGACGTGAGGGTGCGAGCACTGAACCCCCAGCCCCGTCATGGCCGGGCTTGTCCCGGCCATGACGAAAGAGAGCGCAGCTACCGCAGCGACAGCCAGCCGAGCGTGAACAGGATGCCACCGACGATAACGGCCATCGCGATCGCCCAGATGCTGACGCGGGCGCCGCCGGTGACCTGCTTGACTTCCTCGTTGCGTGCAATCTCGCGATTGCGCTCCTTGTTGGCGTCGCCGGTATTCGTCATGAATCATCCAAATCGCTTTGCGGGCTCAACGCGTCTTGATGAAGCACATGCCGATGCGGCGCGAGGCCGGGGCAGCCTGACAGGTGAGACCGTTAGCACAGCTCCATGACGTAAAACTCTCATCTCGCGTTCCCGATCCCGCATCTTGCAGGGAACAATGCGCGCCCCAGCCGTCCTGATATTCGCTCCCGGCGAGCTCCCGGCTGCCGCGGGTCTGCGGCCGGCTGGCAAATCCGCGTGAGAAATCAGGGCGTCTGCCTGCGGCGAACGCGGTCAGGATGTCGCGGCGGCGGGGCTGGTCGCCGAGAAAGTGGGGCGAGGCCGGTACGATGCTCGCATTGGACGGCCTGTCCGCCAGCCAATCGACGCCCGGAAAGTGAAAGCCGCCGATGCCGCGAGTCTGGTGGCAGCCTGAACAGGTGACGTCGTTGAGCCGGCGCTGGAAGCCCGCGACCGAGCGGATGTTCTGCATGTCGCCGCGCGCGGCCGCCTGCTTCAACGCACCGACCACGTCGTTATCGGCGAAGACCGCTTTGCCCTCCCCCTCAGCCTGCATCAAGCCGAATTCCGGCTGCAGCGCCGAAGCATCGAGGCCGGCCGGCGTCGGCACCACCGCACTCCTTGCCAGGAATTTCTCGGGGATCAGCACGGTGCCGCGATCGAACTCGCGAAGATGCTCGGGTGCGAGCAGCCAATCCTTGAAGTCGCGCCGAAGCGCCTCGTCCGCCATGATCCGGTCGCGGTCGATCTGGTTCTCCAGCGTCGATTCCTCGAAGGCCTTCGTGGCGGAATTGTACTTGAACACCTTGAGCAGATAGTCGGAGCGGAAGTCATGCAGCGCCGACTTGGCCGCGACCGAGAGCTGGATGTTGGTCTCGATGCGATCGAGCATGGCGTCGTCTCGACTGCCGATCAGCTCCTGCCAGTTGCCGTTGTCGAGCCAGCGCCGCGCGAGTTCGGCGCAATTGATCGGTTTGCCGTTCGCGTCCGTCTGGCGCGCATCGCGCGCCTTCATCACCAGATTGAGCGTCATCGGCAGCCGCGTCGCGGTTGTGCCGTCGAAACGCGCCAGCCGATAGATCAGTCGGATCTCGCCGCAGGACTCCTCCGAGGCGTAGGCGCGGTCCATGCGGTTGACGATGCCGGCCAGCACGAAGCGCGTGTCGCGCGATTTCAGCACGGCCCGATCGAACAGCTGCACGTCAAAGCCCTCGCCGACGCCGATGGTCTCGCTCGGATAGGCCGCCTTCTGCCCTGTGATGTAGCGCTCGAACTCCGCATCGATCGCCGGCGGAATGTCCTTGAGCTGGGACAGCTCTGAAAACAGCCGGTCGGTCGTCAGCGAACCATTCGCTTTGCGCTCCGGCGCCAACAGGTGCTGGAGCGTGAGAGCGTCGCCGTCGTCGAGCTTGCGCAGCAGATCGGGATCGGTGATGGCGGTGCCGCGCGTCAGCGACGGGGTCTGCGCGGCCGACAGCGCGGCAGTACCGCCGAACAACACGGCGGCAGCAAGGAAAATTCGCAACGCGCGGCTCATGCCTGAGGTAACACCGCGGCGGTCCGCCTATTCAAGCAAAAAGGCGCTTCACATGGTGGTGAAGCGCCTTTCGAAAGTCGTATCCGAGCCGCTCAGCGTCCGGTGATCAGGCCCTTGCTGGTGACGACCACCCAGCGGCCGTCCTGGCGCCGGATCGCATCGACGCGACCAAGGCCGGGGATGGGATCGCCGGGATAGACCTCGTAGAGCCCGTCGCGGCCCTCGATCAGCGCACCGCCATTGCCGGCGTTGCGCAGCCGCCAGCCTTCGACCGTCGGCAGGCGGCCGACCTCGGTCTTGGGTGCGGCAGCTACTGGGGCCGGCGCGGCGGCGGCGGTCGCAACCTGGGTCGGCGCGATCGAGCCGGTGGTCTCCTTGGGCACCGCTGCTGCGGCCTGCGCGGGGGCGGCGGGCGGCGTGGCGCGGAGCTTGTCGACGGTCTCGGACAGCTTTGCGATTTTGGCCATCGGCTCGGCCTGCGCCTTCTCGAGCTTGTCGAGGCGGTCGTTGGCCCGGTTGAACTGGGTGACGCCGGTTTTCGAGCTGTGGTCGACATTGGCCTTGAGCGCGACGAGGTCGGCATCGATCCGGGCGACCGAAGCATCGAGCGCGCTGGTGTCGGCGACCTGCACCGGCGCTTGGGCCGGGGCGGCGAAATGCATCATGCCGGCGGTTGCGAGCGCGCCGCTGATGGCGCCAACGCCGGCGGCGATCGCCACCACCGCGGCCATCGCCGACAGGCGGCGCTTGCTGCCGGTCTCACGCGGCTCTTCCGCCTTCACATGCGGAGCAAAATCCTCACGGTCCCAGTTCCGCTCCGACGGCGCCATGACGATCAGCTTGCCGGGCTTCGGCTCGGGCTTGGTTTCGGCTTTGGCTTCGAGCTTCGGCACGTCGATCCGGGATGCCTCAATCTTCGGCGGCTCGATCTTCACCGGATCCGGCTTGGGTGGCGCCTCATGGTCCGGCGCAATCGAGGGAGCCTCGATCCCAGCGGCCTCATTGGCCTGCGGCGCGGTCGCAGCAGCTTCGACGACGCCGGCGTCCTGGGCAGCCTGCTCGGGCATTGGTTCGCTCACGGCTCAAATACTCCAGTCTGGGTTGACCTTTTGGTAACTTTCATTGCTTGCGAAATCCTTACCTGCGGACCCGCTTACCGAAATTTTAGGAAGTTATCCGGGGCCGAATTTGGCCGGGAAAGTGGAACCGGTGTGGCGGGCGTGAAACAAATTGTAATCGGGCGAAGATGAACGGCCGCGGAATAGGCGCTGGGCGTCCCTTGTCACTTCCGTCATCCCCGCGCAACGGCGGAGCCGTTGCGCGGGGATGACGGTGAGAGAACGGAGCGCGCTCCGTTCACATCACGACCGGCGCATCCGGCAGCTCGTTCGCATGCGATGCGCCGGGCGGAAAATGCCGCGCCAGTTCGCGCGACACCGCCGTGATGCCGTCGATTACGCCGCGCTCGAACTGGCCCGACCTGAACTCCGCCTCCATGGCGCGGCAGATGCTCTCCCAGCCTTCGGCACCGACCTTGGCGTGGATGCCGCGATCGGCGACGATCTCGACATCGCGGTCGGCGAGCAGGAGATAGATCAGGACGCCGTTGTTATGCGCGGTGTCCCAGATGCGCAGATGCGCAAACACGTCGAGCGCGCGCTCGCGGGCCGGCTGGTTGCGGAACAGCGGCGCGCCGTCGAGCGCGCCTTCGACCACGAAGCGGACCTGGCCGGAATGGGTGGTTTCGCCCTGCCTGATCGCCTGCTCGATGCGGGCGAGCACGGCCGGCGGAAAGATCTGCTTTGCCCGCCAATGATGCTGCACGAGATGTCTGGCGATGCGCTTGATGCTCATACCGCTACCAGCTCCCCGAGGCGCCGCCGCCGCCAAAACTGCCGCCACCGCCGCTGAAGCCGCCACTGTCACTGCTCGACGATCCGCTGCTCCAGCCGCCCGACGAGGAGCCGCTCGACCAGGAGCCGCCGCGCGAGCGGCCAGTGCCCGGCGTGATCACCGAAAACAGATCGGCGACGAATCCGATGATGAAGCCGAGACCACCCAGCGCGAGGGCAAGTGCGAAAGACCCGAGAATGAACCAGGTCAGCGCCGCAATGATGCCTCCAGTCACGAACGATCCGAGCAGCCGTCCGAGCGCGGCCCGGAAGGCGCCGCCGATGCCCACCGAGACGAACAGCGTGACGATGAAGAGCGGCGCGAGATCGTCGAGACTGCCGAAGTTCACGGTGGGCGAGGGAACCGGCAAGGGTTCGCCGTCGATCACCCGCATCATGCGCTCGACGCCGTCGGCAATGCCGCCGGCGAAATCGCCGCTCCTGAATTTCGGTGTGATGATCTCATCGATGATCCGGCGCGAGGTGACGTCGGTGAGCGCGCCTTCGAGGCCGTAGCCGACCTCGATGCGCAGATGCCGGTCGTTCTTGGCGACGACGAGGATCGCGCCGTCGTCGACCTTCTTGCGGCCGATCTTCCAGGCCTCCGCAACGCGGATCGAGAATTGCTCGATCGTCTCCGGCTGCGTGGTCGGCACGATCAGGACGGCGATCTGGCTGCCCTTGCGTGTTTCGAAGTCACGCAGCTTTTGCGACAGCGCGGCGGTCTCGCTGCTGGACAGCGTCCCGGTCTGATCGACCACGCGGCCGGTGAGCTGGGGGACGGCGACGTCGGCTGAGGCGGGGAGCGCGAAGACGAGTGCGATGGCGAGGACAAGTGAGGCGACCACCGAATACGCTCGCCACACCCTCGCTGTCATCGCCCGCGAAGGCGGGCGATCCCGTATTCCAGAGGCCGCAGTGCATGAGCCGTGAAGCCGCGGCGTACTGGATTCCCCGCTTTCGCGGGGAATGACGGCGGTGGGTGGAGCTTGGCGCATTGCAAAACGGCGCGCGCTTACTTCGACGGTGCCGGCGCCGGGTTGAAGTCCACCTTCGGCGCGGTCGAGATTTCCTTCTCGTTTGCGACCGAGAAGTTCGGCTTCTCCTTGTAGCCGAACATCATGGCGGTGAGGTTGCTCGGGAATGAGCGGATGGTGACGTTGTAATCCTGCACCGCCTTGATGTAGCGGTTGCGCGCCACCGTGATGCGGTTCTCGGTGCCCTCGAGCTGCGACATCAGATCCTTGAACAGCGCGTCCGACTTGAGCTGCGGGTAGTTCTCGGTGACGACCAGCAGCCGCGACAGTGCGCTGGAGAGCTCGCCCTGCGCGGCCTGGAACTTCTGGAAGGCGGCCGGATCGTTCAGCACCTCGGGCGTCGCCTGGACGCTGCCGACCTTGGCGCGGGCATTGGTGACGCCCAGCAGCACGTCCTTCTCCTGCTGGGCAAAGCCCTTCACCGAGTTGACGAGATTGGGCACGAGGTCGGCGCGGCGCTGATACTGGTTCACGACCTCGGACCAGTTGGACTTGATCTGCTCGTCCTCGCTCTGGATCGCGTTGTAGCCGCAATTGGTGAGGCTCAGCGAGGCCAGCGCCGCCAGCACGGTCAGGATCTTGCGCATTAAATTTCTCCCGGTGGAATCCCGTAACTCAATATCAGATAGCGATAACGCGGTACCAGCTTTTCGGGTTCATTCCGGGGCGCGAAGCGAGCTATGGTGCGCCCTTGCGCACCTGAAAATCTCGAGATTCCGGGTCTGGTCCTTCGGACCATCCCGGAATGACTGCGCTGCGCACCCCAGCCGACTGACGCAAGCCTCTTGCCTATCCCTGACCGACATAGTCAACTCGACGAAACAATAAGACAGAACACCGGGGGAACGCGATGACCTCGTTCGAGACCATCCTCGTGGAGAGGCCGGATCCAGCGATCACCCGGATCGTGATGAACCGGCCGGAGGCGCGCAACGCGCAGAACCTGCAAATGACCTACGACCTCAACGCCGCCTTCGACGCGGCGGTGCAGGACGACTCGGTCAAGGTGATCATCCTCGCCGGCAACGGTCCGCATTTCTCCTCCGGCCATGATCTGCGTCCCGGCGGCAAGAATACCGCCGGTGTCGATTTTCCACCGATCGGAAATTGGGGCGGTTTTGCTGAACCAAATGCCCATGGCCGCTTCGCGCGCGAGCAGGAAATCTATCTCCAGATCACCCGGCGCTGGCGCAACCTGGCCAAGCCGACCATTGCCGAGGTGCACGGCAAGTGCATCGCCGGCGGACTGATGCTGGCCTGGGCCTGCGACCTCATCATGGCCAGCGACGACGCGCAGTTCTGCGATCCCGTGGTGACCATGGGCGTCTGCGGCGTCGAATGGTTCGTGCACCCCTGGGAGCTCGGCGCGCGCAAGGCCAAGGAGTTCCTGTTCACCGCCGACAACTGGAGCGCCGAGGTGGCGCGGCAGCTCGGCATGGTCAATCAGGTCGTGCCACGCGCGGAGCTTTCTGCGCGCACGCTGGAGCTGGCGCGCAGGATCGCCGCAAAGCCGGCCTTCGCGCTGAAGATGACCAAGGAAGCGGTGAACCGCTCCGTCGACGTGATGGGCCAGCCCGCCGCGATCGACCAGGCCTTCGCGCTGCATCAGCTCTGCCACGCCCACAATCTTCAGGAATTCGGCATGATCGTCGATCCCTCCGGTCTGCATCCCTCCGTGCGCAAGCCGCCGGCGGCCGCGGAGTAATTGCGATGGATCTTAACCTCAGCGACGAGCAAAGACTGCTGCGCGAGAGCGCGGAGCGCTTCGTGGCCGGAAGCTACGATGCCGATCACCGCCGCAAGATGGCGAACGATCCACTCGGCTTCAGCCCGGCGGTGTGGAAGCAGTTCGCCGAGCTCGGCTGGCTGGCGCTGCCGATTGCGGAAGAGTTCGGCGGGCTAGGCGGCGGTGCCGTCGAGATCGGCATCCTGATGGAAGCGTTCGGCCGCGGGCTGGTGTCGGAGCCCTATGTCGCGACCGTGGTGCTGGGTGCTGCACTGATCGACCGCTGCGGCACCAATGAGCAGAAGCAGGAGAGCCTGCCGAAGATCGCGGATGGATCCTTGAAGCTTGCGTTTGCGCATTCCGAGCGCGCGGCGAGGTTCGATCTCGCCAAGGTCGCGACATCAGCCAACAAGACGGCGAACGGCTGGCGCCTTGCCGGCAGCAAGATCGCCGTGCTCGACGGCCATGCCGCCGATGAGATCATCGTCTCCGCGCACATTCATGATCATCAGAGGCCTTCGGGACGGATCGGCCTGTTCCTCGTGCCGGCGACGACGCCTGGCCTCGTCGTCAGCGACTATCCGCGCCTCGGCGGCGGACGCGCCTGCAACATCGAGCTGTCCGACGTGCATCTGCCGGAGGACGCCCTGCTCGGTGACAGCCACGACGCGCTGCCGGCCATCGAATGGGCCATTGACCGCGCCATGGCCGCGCTCGGCGCAGAAGCCGTCGGCATCATGCAGACGCTGCTGGACACCACGCTCGAATACACCAAGATCCGAAAGCAGTTCGGACGGCCGCTGTCGGCCAACCAGGTGATCCGCCATCGCCTCGCCGACATGGCGATGCAGGTTGACGAGGCGCGCTCGATGGCGCTGCGGGCTGCGCTGAAGGCGGATAGCCCGCCGGTCGAGCGGGCCCGTGCGGCGTCTGCCGCGAAAGCCAAGATCGGCAAATGCGCACGGTTCGTCGGCGAGCAGTCGATCCAGCTTCATGGCGGCATGGGCGTCACCGAGGAGCTCGAGGTCGGCGCCTATTTCAAGCGGCTGGTCGCCTTCGACACGCTGTTTGGCGGCAGCGCGCACCACTATGCCCGTCACGCCGAACTTGGCCGCAAGGCCTGATATCGGGAGAGCCTCATGGACCTGTCGTTCAATGCCGAGGAGCGCGCCTTCCAGGACGAGGTGCGCGGCTTCATCGCCAAGAATCTCACCGAGGAGATGAAGCGCGCGACCGCGCTGACGCCGTCGGTATTCTCCGACCCTGATATCGGCATGGCCTGGCAGCGCGCGCTACACAGGCAGGGCTGGGGCGCGCCGGGCTGGCCGGTCGAGCATGGCGGGCCGCGCTGGACGCCGGCGCAGCGCTGGATCTTCGAGACCGAATCCGCACGGGCCGGCGTACCGAACGTCAATGTGATGGGGGTAAAGATGGTCGGGCCCGTCATCATCGGGTTCGGCTCGCCCGAGCAGAAAAACTTCTACCTGCCGCGGATTCTCTCCGGCGAGGATTATTGGTGCCAGGGCTATTCCGAGCCGGGCTCCGGCTCCGATCTGTCCTCGCTGAAGACGCGCGCGGTGCGCGACGGCGACGACTACGTCATCAACGGCACAAAAATCTGGACCACGCATGCGCATCACGCCAACCGCATGTTCGCGCTGGTGCGCACCAGCGACGGGCCGCGGCAGCAGGACGGCATCAGCTTCATCCTGATCGACATGAAGACGCCGGGGATCACGATACGCCCGATCCTGACGATCGGCGGCGACCACGAGGTCAACCAGGTGTTCTTCGACGACGTCCGCGTGCCCGTGGCCAACCGGGTCGGCGAGGAAGGCAAGGGCTGGACCTACGGCAAATATCTGCTCGAGTTCGAGCGCGGCTCCGGCATCGCCTCGGCCAAGCTGCGCGAGGGGCTGAAAGCGATTTCGGATCTCGCCGAATCGGACCTGACCGGCCGCGCCATCGACAGCCCCGATATCGCGGCGCGCATCTCGGAGGTGGAAGTCGATATCGACGCGCTTGAAATGACCGAGCTGCGCGTGCTCTCGGCATTGCAGACCGGACAGAATCCCGGCGCGGTGTCGTCGATCCTGAAGCTGCGCAACAGTGAAATCCGCCAGGCCGTGACGCGGCTCGGAGTCGACGTCATCGGCCACGACGCCCTCGCCGTCGAACCGATGCGTCCACTCTACAAGCTCAACCACGAACCGGCGACGCCGGAGGAGATGCTGACAATGGTGCCGGAATATCTCAACGGCCGCGCCTACACCATCTTCGGTGGCACCTCGGAGATCCAGCGCGATATTATTGCGAAGATGATGCTGGGGATTTAGCGCCGCAGCCCGAGCATTTGGCGCGAGCGAGCACTACACACTCCACTGTCGTCCCGGACAAGCGTAAGCGCAGATCCGGGACCCATAGCCACAGGGAGATGTGATTGCGGGGATTCGGAGTTACCAGTTCGCGCCACAACCACTCCCTGTGGTTATGGGTCCCGGATCGGCGCGCGCTTATGGCGCGCTTGTCCGGGACGACAGCGGAGTTTGGAGCGAACGACTACCCCGCCGCCTTCGCCTCCTTGATCGCCTGCCAGACCTTCTGCGGTGTCAGCGGCGTGTTCAGCTGGGTGATGCCGAGCTCGGCGAGTGCGTCCATCACGCCGTTGGTGACGCAAGGCGGGCCGCCGATGGCGCCGGATTCGCCGCAGCCCTTGGCGCCGAGCGGATTGGTGCGGCACGGCGCGGTATCGTCCAGCGTCACCACGATCGGCGGCACATCGTCGGCGCGCGGGATGCAGTAATCCTGGTAGCTGGCGGTGAGGAGCTGGCCGTCGGCATCATACGAGACGCCCTCATACAGCGCCTGGCCGATGCCTTGCGCAACACCGCCATGGATCTGGCCGGTGACCAGCATCGGGTTCACGGCGACACCGACGTCGTCGACGGTGGTGTAGCGCACGACCTTGGAGACGCCGGTCTCGGGGTCGATCTCGACCTCGCAGATGTGCGTGCCGTTCGGCCAGCTCGGACCATCGACCTCGCCTTCGGAATCAACGCTGAGCTTGGCCCCGCTCTCCTTCTCCGCAATGTCGAACAGGCTGATGCGGCGATCGGTGCCGACCACCGTGAGCATGCCGCCCTGATATTCGATGTCCTCGACCGAGGTCTCCAGCACGTTCGCAGCCTTCTCGCGCGCCTTCTGGATCAGATCGTTGGAGGAGACCGCGACCGCCGTGCCGCCGACGAACAGCGAGCGCGAGCCGACGCTGCCAAAGCCCATCGCGAGATCCGTGTCGCCCTGGACGACGTCGATCTTGTCCATGGCAATGCCGAGCGTGTCGGAGATCATCTGGGTGTAGGTGGTCTGCAGCCCCTGCCCCATCGCCATGGTGCCGGAATGCAGCACGACGCGGCCCTGCGAGGTCGCGTGCAGGCTGACTTTCTCGGTGTGGGCGCGGCCGCCGGTCCATTCGATGTAGGAGGTGAGGCCGCGGCCGTAGAGCAGGCCCTTCTTCTTCGCCGCCTTCTTGCGCGCGGCAAAGCCGTCCCAGTCGGCGAGCTTCACGGCGCGGTCGAGCATGTGCGCGAAGGCGCCGGAATCGTACACCTGACCGGCGGCATTGGTGTAGGGCAGCTGGGCCGGCTTGATGTAGTTGGCCTTGCGGATCGCGCGCGGATCGATGCCGATTTTTCGCGCGGCGGCGTCGAACAGGCGCTCGACGATGAACACCGCCTCGGGCCGGCCCGCGCCGCGATAGGCGCCGACCGGCGCGGTGTGAGTCATCACCGACTTCACCTCGAAATGCACCAGCGGCAGATCGTAGACGCCGGTCTGCACGAACGGCCCGAGCACCAGCGGGATGATGTTGGCCGCGCCCGAGGAATAGGCGCCGGTGCAGCCGATCGACTTGACGCGATAGGCCAGCACCTTGCCCTTCTCGTCGAGCGCGAAGGACGCCGTCGAGGTGAGATCGCGGCCGTGGGTGCCACCGACGAACTCGTCGGTGCGATCGCCGCGCCAGCGGATCTTCTTGCTCAGCTTGGTTGCGGCGTAAGCGACGATGCCGTCCTCGGGATAGAGGTTGGTCTTCTGGCCAAAGCCGCCGCCGATGTCGCCGACCAGCACGCGCACGCTGTCCTTGGGACGCTTCAGCACGGCCTCGGCGAGCACGTCGCGGGTCGAGGCCGGGGTCTGCGACTGCACGTGCAGCAGCAGGCGGCCGGTCTTCTTGTCGATCTCGGCAATGGTCGAGCGCGGCTCCATCGCGGACGGCACGAGGCGCTGGCTGACGAGGTCGAGCTCGACGGTGTGCGCCGCCTTGGCAAACGCCTCGTCCACCTTGGCGGCATCGCCGTAAGCCATCGCGCCGACGATGTTGTCGGGCGCCTCCGGCCACACCACGGGCGCGCCCGATTTCACGGCCTCGACGGGGTCGACCACCGCCGGCTGCACGTCGTACTCGACGACGATTGCCTCTGCCGCGCTCTGCGCCTCGACGCGGGACGACGCCACGACGGCCGCCACGGCCTCGCCGGCGTAGCGGACGACCTCATGGGCGAGCAATCGGCGCGGCGGCACTGTCATCGGCTTGCCGTCGGGGCGCTTGAAGATGCTCAGCGTCGGGATGCTGCCGACATCGTCCTTGACGAGGTCGGCGCCGGTGTAGATCGCGGTCACGCCCGGCATCGCGGCGGCTGCACTGGTGTCGATCGAGACGATCTTGGCGTGGGCATGCGGCGAGCGCAGGACGTAGAGCCACAGGGCGCCGTCGCCCGGCTTGTCGTCGATGAATTGCCCCTTCCCGGTCAGCAGCCGCTGGTCTTCCAAACGCTTGACGGGCTGCCCCGCTCCGAAACGCAAATTGCCGGGAAGAATGTTCATTCCGTGGGGTCCTTGAGGTCTTTTCGAAACTGCGGGCAGCCTTTTAGCGGATCGATCAAGGGCATACCAGCCGCGGTTTTGGGCGGGATATCCGCGGATTCGGCATGCTGTCCCGCGACCCGCGAATCCGTAGGGTGGGCAAAGGCGCACTTGCGCCGTGCCCACGATCTCTTGGACGTCGAGAAAAGTCGTGGGCACGCTTCCGCCTTCGCTCTTCGAGCTACGGCGGACAAGTCGCTTTGCCCACCCTACGGAAGCTACGCCAGCTCACGCAGCGCCGCCTCCACCACCTGTCGCGCCTCGGCCGTCAGCGCCGCCTGCGGCGGGACGGGGTCGCCGACGTCGTAGCCCTGGATCGAAAGCCCGGCCTTGATGCAGGCGGCGAGATTGAAGCGGGCGAAGGCCTCGTTGATGCGCCACAGCCGGCGCTGCAGCGCCATGGCCTCGTCCCAGCGGCCAGCCTTGCAGAGGTCGTAGAGCGCGACACTCTGGCGCGGGATGATGCAGGCCGGTCCCGCCATCCAGCCAAGCCCGCCGATCAGCATCACCGCGGCAGGGATGTGGGCGGAGGCCGAGAACACCCGCAAGGCATCGCCGCAGCGGTTCATGATCGAGAGCAGCCGACCGGTGTTGGTCGAGGCGTCCTTGATGTAGCCGATGCGCGGATGCTCGGCGAGGCGCGCGATCACGTCGAGGGTGAGGTCCGAGCGCTGGAATTGCGGGTTGGTGTAGATGACGACGGGAATGTCGACGGCATCCGCGATGGCGCGGAAGTAGGCTTCGACCTGGGCATCATTGAGCGGAAAATACGCCTCCAGGATCGCGAGGATGCCGTCGGCCCCACACTTCTGGTAGGCCCTCGCCTGCGCCACCGCATCCGCCGTCGAGGTCGAGGCGACGCCCGCGATCACGGGCACCCGGCCCCTCGCCGCCTCGATCGTGGTCTGCACGACCGCCGTGCGTTGCGCGGCACTGAGATAGGCGAACTCACCGGTCGAGCCCAGCGGCGTCAGTCCGTGCACGCCGGCGCCGATCAGATCGTCGCAGAGCTTTGCGAGGACGCCGGTGCGCACCGTGCCGTCGGCATCGACGGGGGAAACGAGGTAGGGGAAGACACCGTGGAATTCGGACATGTCGGGGGCTCCGGAAGCTGGCACCCGATGGGTCTTAGCAATGCCCGACCCCGCGATCAAACCTTGAGCAAGCGTACTCGCGTGCCCCAGGGATCAATCGCCTCCACGCCGTCGGCAAGCGCCGTGACCTTCGCACCGCCTTTGCGCAGGCGCTCTTCCTGCGCGGCGAGCAGCTCCGGCTTCGCCATGACCAGCGAGAACCAGGCGAGACCAGTCATCTGATCGTCGCGCTGGCCGGCGCCCTGGCTCTGCCAGACGTTCATGCCGAGGTGATGATGATAGCGCCCCGACGACAGGAACGCGGCGCCATTGCGGCTGCGGGTCGGATCGAGGCCGATCGCGCCATGATAGAAGCCTCCGGCCTGCGCGAGATCGCCGACCCGCAGATGCATGTGGCCGATGCGCATTCCGTCCGGTGCCCTGGCGTAATCAGGCACGCGCGTATTGGTCAGCGACAGCAGGTCGGGAATGTTGAGCTCGTCGGACGCCATCTTCACGCTGCCCTCGCTCCATTGCCATTGCGAGGGATCGCGGTCGGCATAGACCTCGATGCCGTTGCCTTCGGGGTCATCGAGATAAACGGATTCGCTGACGAGGTGATCGGCAAAGCCCGACAGCTTCACGCGGTGCGAGGCCGCGTGCACAAGCCAGCGCGCCAGGTCCTTGCGGGTCGGCATCAGGAAGGCGGTGTGATAGAGGCCGGCGGCATTGCGCGGCTCGATTGCCGCATCGGGGCGGGCCTCCAGCACCAGCAGCGCAATGCCTGATGTACCGAGCTTCGCCGCAGTCGCCGAGCGCTCCATCACGGTGAGGCCGATGACATCGCGGTAGTAGTCCGCGACCTTGTCGAGATTCTTCACCCGGAGCGTCACCATGCCGACCCGCATCGGCGTGCGGCTGGCATAGGTCGGGCCGCCGCCCTGCGGGGTGCCCTCGGCGCGCGCCGCGGCCGCGGCCGCCATGGCCAGCGAGGTCGCGCCGGCGAGTTGCAGCAGGGTGCGGCGGGTGAGGTCGATGGTCATGGTCAGTCAGGGCTCGCTGAAAGGGCTTAAGGCCGTGAGGCGCAATCTCGGGCCGATTGCTACACGTTCCCGTGAGCCGCTCCCAATCACATGTTCGTCGGCCGTAACAGGCTCTGTCCTGACCACCGGCCAGTTTCGCGTTTCCCCCCGACATCCCAGATTGGGGCAGCTTACAGGAGTCAGCCATGACCGACCCAACTCCCCTGTCCTCACTATCGTCCGCCCTCGCGGACGTAGTGGCGCACACCGCGCCCTCTGTCGCCTCCGTGCACTCGCATCGCTCCCGCGCGACCGGCTTCGTCTGGAAGGGAGGCCTGATCGTCACCGCCGACGAGGCGCTGGCCGATGAGGGCGAGGTCGAAATCGGCTTGCCCGACGGCAGCCGGGCGGCCGCCACGATCGTGGGCCGCGACCACACCACCGATATCGCGCTGCTACGCACTGAGGCCGCTGTTGCCCCGGTCAAGCTCGCCGCAACCGTCCCGCCCCTCGGCGCGTTGTCGATCGTGGTGGCCACCAACCGCGAGACGCCGAGTGCCGCGCTGGGGCTGGTGTCGGCATCCGGCAGCGGCTGGCGCTCCTTGCGCGGCGGCGAGATCGATGCGCGGATCGAGCTCGATGTCCGCCTGCGCGCCAGCCAGCAGGGCGGCCTCGCACTCGATGCTTCGGGTGAAGCCTTCGGCATGGCCGTGCTCGGGCCGCGGCGCGTGCTGGTGATCCCGACGGCGACGATCGAGCGGGTCGCGGCGCAACTCGAGACGCGCGGCCGCATCGCGCGCGGATATCTCGGCCTCGGGCTCCAGCCGGTCCGGCTCGACGACGGCATCGGCGCGATGGTGATGAATGTCGACAAGGCCGGTCCGTCGGCCGCGGCCGGCATCCGCCAGGGCGACGTGATCGTCGCGGTCAACGACCAGAAGCTATCAGGCGTGCGCGCGCTGTCACGAACGCTGGGACCTGCGAGCGTCGGCGCGGTGGTCGATGTCGCGGCGCGCCGCGGCGGCGAGCCGGTCAGCTTCAAGGTCACGGTCGGCGAGAGGCCGGAGGCGTGAGCGAGGACAACGCACCGGAAATCGTGCTGTCGCTGGAGATCGACGATCCTGCGCTGGCCGATCGCCTGGCGGCTTTGCTCGGCAATATCGCCGGACTTCGCCTTGCCGCGCCGGGCGAGGCCGCCACGGCGACGATCGTCGCCCGCGATCCACGCATCATGCCCGCCGACATCGCGCTGACGCAGCGCGAACTCGACGTGCTGGCGCTGATGGCCGAGGGTGCCTCCAACAAGATGATCGCGCGACGGCTCGGCATCTCCGTGCACACCGTCAAATTCCATGTCGGCTCGCTGCTCGACAAGCTGGACGCCACCGGCCGCACCGACGCGGTGGCGCATGCGGCACGCCGCGGCGTGATCGAGCTATAGCGCGATCGGGAAGCTGAGTTCGACCGTCAGGCCCGGCGCATTGTCGCTTAGCGCTACTCCCGCGCCGTGAAGGCGCGCGACCGCGGCGACGAGACTGAGACCGAGCCCGTTGCCCGGCGTGTAGCGGCTCTGCTCGAGCCGGTAGAAGCGCTTGAAGACGTGATCGCGCTCCTCCGTGGGAATGCCCGGACCATCGTCGGCGATCGCGATCACCGCGCCGCCCTCGGCGCTGCGGCACGTCACGGTCACCTGCCCGCCCGGCCGGCCGTGCTTGATCGCGTTGTCGACGAGATTGGCGATGGCATCGAACAGCAGGTCGCGATCGCCGGTGATCGGCACCTGGCGGTCTCCGGCAAGGCTGAGGCGGGTTGCGACCTGCTCGGCGGCGGCGTCGTAGAGCTCGACGACCTCGCCGGCGATTTCAGTCAGGTTCAGCGCGCGGAAGGCGCCGGTGCGGGCGCGGGTCTCGATCTCGGAGATCCGGGTGATGGAGGCGAACATGCCGAGCACGGCGTCGAGATCGGCGATGGTGTCGCCGATCAGCGCGGCATCCGCCTCGCTGTTGCGCTCGTGGTGATAGGCCTTTTCCAGCCGGCCGCGCATCCGCGTCAGCGGCGTGCGCAGATCGTGGGCGACGTTGTCGCTGACCTGCTTGACCTCGCCCATCAGCGTCTCGATGCGGTCGAGCATCTGGTTTAGGTTTTCGGCGACGCGGTCCCATTCGTCATGGCTGCCGCGCAAGGGGATGCGCTGGTCGAGGCCGGAAAGCATGATGGCGCGGCTGGTGGCGTTGATCTCCTCGATCCGCCCCACCGTGCGCCGCGTCACCAGCACGGCGGCGAGCCCGGCGAGCACCAGCAGCAGCACGGCAACCGCGGCCATCGCAAGCTCGATCATCGCGGTGAACCCGCCGTGATCGCCGGCGTCGCCGACCCGGCTCTCCACATAGGCCAGCGTGCCGAAATAGACATAGGCCATGATCGCCGCGACGATCAGCCCGAAGGCCGCGATCGCGATCAGCGCCAGGCGGAAGGTCGAGGAGCGGAGCGTCTTAACCAGGAGCACGGAGGCAATATCCGATGCCGCGTATGGTATGAATCAGCGGATAGGCCTGGGCATCGTCGACCTTGCGGCGGACGCGACCGACATAGACGTCGATGATGTTGGTGGAGGGGTCGAAATGCAAGTCCCAGACGTGCTGGAGCAGCATCGCGCGGGAGACGACGCGGCCCTCGTTGCGGACGAGATATTCGAGCAGCTGGAATTCGCGCGGCAGCAGCGGGATCTTGCGGCCGCGGCGGCTGGCGTTGCGTGCGATCAGGTCGATGGCGAGATCGCCGACCCGCAGCAGCGTCTCCTTGGCGATGGTCTCGCTGCGGCGGCCGAGCGCCTCCAGCCGCGCCAGCAATTCGGTGAAGGAGAACGGCTTGACGAGATAATCGTCGCCGCCGGCGCGCAGGCCGCGGACGCGATCATCGACCTCGCCGAGCGCGGAGATGATCAGGAACGGCGCGGCGACGCCGTCGTCGCGCAATTGCCGCATCACGCTGATGCCGTCGATATCGGGCAACATGCGGTCGATCGTGATCACGGCATAGTCGCGCGCGGCGCCGTGGCTCAGGGCTTCACGGCCGTTGGCTGCGAGATCGACGTCGTAGCCGGAGGTCGTCAATTCCTCGACGAGCTGGCCTGCGGTTTCCGGATCGTCCTCGACGACCAGGATGCGACGGTGACCTCCGGTCATGCAAAACTCCGCGCGACGATCGCCACCAGACTATCCCGTTCCGGGGCTGGACGGAACCGCCCGGTGGCGACCGCGACAATGGTGCGGTACGGCGATGCGACTACCAATAGTCTCCGCACACATTGACCCATTGCCATCCGTAGGGCGTCCAGCTCCTGCGCCAGCAGCCGTCATTGTAGCCGGCGTAAATGAAGGGCGCGCCGAAGACGGCGAAACGACGGAAATGATGATGGTGGAAGCCGCGGTGACCGTGCCAGCCGGCACCGGCGAACCGCGGCCCGATCCCCGCATGCGCGAAGCGTGCGCCGCCAAAGGCGGGACCGCCGACATGGGCGAAGCGCGCGCCGCCCATCCCGCCGACATGCATGCCGCTAAAGCCGCCGGCGCGCATCCCGCCGCCACCGAAATGGCCACCACCACCGAAATGGCCACCACCGCCGAAGCCGCCATGTCCGCCACCGCCGCCTCTGGCGAGCACCGGTGAAGCTGCCG
Organism: Bradyrhizobium sp. TM102; assembly: GCF_009176685.1. Classification (NCBI taxonomy): domain Bacteria; kingdom Pseudomonadati; phylum Pseudomonadota; class Alphaproteobacteria; order Hyphomicrobiales; family Nitrobacteraceae; genus Bradyrhizobium; species Bradyrhizobium sp. TM102. Next base: position 6,868,221 of record NZ_AP021855.1, read on the forward strand.
CCATCACCGCGGCGAGCGTCACCGCGGTGAGGCCTTTGAGAAGCCTGCTGTTCATCGAAGCATCCTCCTTGCAGTGCGGCGGTCTTAACGCCGCACGAGGACGATCAGATGAGAGGAAGCGAGCGGCGCCTTCAACTTACAAACGCGCCAGATTCTGACGCGGGTGTTAGGGAGAGGGAGCCCAACTCTCTCCCCGTCATTGCGAGGAGCCCTTGCGACGAAGCAATGACGACGTGGAGAAAGCTTTCCACCGTCGAGCAGCTCACCTCTCCCCGCAAAGGGCGGGGAGAGGTTAAGATCTCACGCCCGCTTGCCGTTGTTCTTCTCCGCCGCGCGGCGCAGGGCTTCGGCGAGCGCACCGCCGCCGGACGATTCCTGCTTGCGCGGTGCGGACGACGTCATGCGGGAAGGGTTGCGCGAGCTGTTGTCGCGCTGCATGCCGGGGGCGTCCTTCTTGGCGCCGACCTCGTCGTCGAGGCGCAAGGTCAGCGAGATGCGCTTTCGCGCGACCTCGAAGTCCAGCACCTTGACCTTGACGATGTCGCCGGGCTTCACCACCTCGCGCGGATCCTTGATGTAGGTCTTGGACATCGCGGAGATGTGCACGAGGCCGTCCTGGTGCACGCCGATGTCGACGAAGGCGCCGAACGCGGCGACGTTGGTCACGGTGCCCTCGAGGATCATGCCCTTCTGGAGATGCTTGATCTCCTCGACGCCTTCCTTGAACACGGCGGCCTTGAACGCCGGACGCGGATCGCGGCCGGGCTTTTCCAATTCCTTCAAGATGTCGGTGACGGTCGGCAGACCGAAGGTCTCGTCGACGAAATCCTTCGGCTTCAAGGTGCGCACGATCTCGCTGCTGCCGATCAGCGCCTTGATGTCGCTCTTGGTGGCGCTGAGGATCCGGCGCACCACCGGATAAGCTTCCGGATGCACGCCGGACGCGTCGAGCGGGTCCTCGCCGCCGAGGATGCGCAGGAAGCCGGCGCACTGCTCGAACGCCTTCGGCCCGAGCCGCGGCACCTCCTTGAGCGCCTTGCGCGACTTGAACGGGCCGTTGGCATCACGATGCGCCACGATGCTCTGCGCCAAGCCCGAGCCGACGCCCGACACACGCGCCAGCAGCGGTGCGGACGCGGTGTTGACGTCGACGCCGACGGCGTTCACGCAATCCTCGACCACGGCGTCGAGCGATTTTGCGAGCTTGGCCTGGCCGAGATCGTGCTGATACTGGCCGACGCCGATCGCCTTGGGCTCGATCTTGACGAGCTCGGCGAGCGGATCCTGCAGACGCCGCGCGATCGAGACCGCGCCGCGCAGGGTGACGTCGAGACCGGGCAATTCCTCCGAGGCGAACGCCGAGGCCGAATAGACCGACGCGCCGGCCTCCGACACCACGATCTTGGTCATCTTCAGCTCGGCCAGACCCTTGACGAGATCGCCTGCGAGCTTGTCGGTCTCGCGCGAGGCGGTGCCGTTGCCGATCGCGATCAGCTCGACACGATGCTTCAGTGCGAGCTTGCCGAGGATCGCGAGCGACTCGTTCCACTGCCGCTGCGGCTCGTGCGGATAGATCACGGCGGTATCGACCACCTTGCCGGTCGCATCGGTGACGGCGACCTTGACGCCGGTGCGGTAGCCGGGATCGAGCCCCATGGTGACGCGGGTGCCGGCCGGCGCGGCCAGCAGGAGATCGCGCAAATTGGAGGCGAACACGCGCACGGCCTCGGTCTCGGCGGCGTTCCACAGCCGCATGCGCAGGTCGATATTGAGATGGACCTGAATCTTGGTGCGCCAGGCCCAGCGCACGGTGTCGATCAGCCAGCGGTCGCCGGCGCGCTTGAGGTCGGCGATGCCGAACCGCTTCATGATCTTCAGTTCATAGGCGCTGGGCACGCCCGGCGGCGGCGCCTCGGCCTCGGCCTGGATCTGCAGGTCGAGGATCTCCTCCTTCTCGCCGCGGAACATCGCGAGGATGCGGTGCGAGGGCAGCTTGGTCAGCGGCTCGGAGAACTCGAAATAGTCGGCGAACTTCTCGCCCTCGGTCTTCTTGCCGTCGCGCACCTTGGAGGCCATGCGCGCATTGGTCCACATTTCCTCGCGAAGCGCGCCGATCAGATCGGCGTCCTCGTCGAAGCGTTCGACCAAGATGGCGCGGGCACCATCCAGCGCGGCGGCGGCATCCGCAACGCCCTTCTCGGCGTTGATGAAGCCTTCGGCCACGACCTTCGGATCGTTGGTCGGCTCCGCCATCAGCTGGTTGGCGAGCGGCTCGAGGCCGGCCTCCTTGGCGATCTCCGCCTTGGTGCGGCGCTTCGGCTTGAACGGCAGATAGATGTCTTCGAGACGGGCCTTGCTGTCGGCGGCGAGAATGGAGGCCTCGAGCGCGGCATCGAGCTTGCCCTGCTCGCGGACTGATTCGAGGATGGCCTTGCGGCGGTCCTCGAGCTCGCGCAGGTAACCCAGGCGCTCCTCCAGGGTGCGCAATTGCGCGTCGTCGAGCGCACCGGTCGCTTCCTTGCGGTAGCGGGCGATGAAGGGAACCGTGGCGCCGCCATCGAGCAGCGTCACCGTCGCCTCGACCTGCTCCGCCCGAACCCCAAGCTCCTGCGCAATTTTCTGGTTGATATTTGCCACGCGAGAATTCCTCTATCCAAGCACGCAACGCGGGGGCGAACCACCGGCCACGGGACGCCGCTTATGGACCAACCGGGGTTGATTCATCAAGGTACCGCGGAGGACCGTCGACAGGGGATTTTTTTGTCGAACAGATGCGATCTCGCCACATTCGTGGGGACGTGCTGCTCGTGTCCCGGACGCGCTGCAGCGCGCTAGCGATGCGGTGCAGAGCCGGGATCCAGGAGGCCGCACGGCACAATGCGGGCGAGATGGGCCCCGGCTCTGCAGCGCACCGCTGAAGGAGCGCTGCGCAGCGTCCGGGGCACGAGAGCGCAATTCGCTTCATTGTCATCTTCAAATCGCAGACACGCTTTTTCGTCCTCGCGGCGCATTTCGCCCGAGCTTTGGCTGGTCGCTCCACCCTCGAAGCCAAGAGGGCGCAGGGAAGGCCGGGTGCTGACCTCGCACCCACGGTCTGCTGCGCGAAGTGTAGCGCAAAGAGACCGCACAGCAGCATACAGGTGGCGCCAATCACTCGGCCTTCCCTGCGCGATGGTCGGACGGCTTATGCCGCGCTCTCCCGGGAGCCGAACTTTCCTTCTGGCCTCCCTCGCCCCGCGAATTGACGATGCCGTCCGCCCGGTTGGGCTCGCGCGCATCTCCGCCAAGGGCTTGACCGTAGCAACGACGGCCAGGACCACACGGTTTTGCCGTACGCATCAGCGCCGCTCGTCCGCACGCGGCCAACGGGCTCACAGGGACTACCCGCCCTGCCCTTGACCTCTCGTGACGACGCTGCTGCGTCCATCGCAACCCGGCTCGCATATCGTGACGACGTACGACCGCCCCTCAAGGATGAGCCGGGATGGGCCGACACATACGCCGAAACCGAATTTCGGTAAAGTGGAATATTTTTGCGCTTATGGATTGACAGAGGGCGACACAGTAACGATGGATGCAGCGCAGGCGTAATCCGGGATTGGCGCGGCAGGCTACGGGCTACGGTCGAACGTCCGCCAGCCCGGTTGCAACCATCGCACCACTGCCGGATTGAGACCCGCCTTGCGACCTCTCCGCCCCATGCAACCCTGCCCCTCGTGCCGGCTCAGTTGATTCAGGCGGTCCCTTGCTAAAGGAAGGTGGCGCCGCATCAAAGGGATTTGGACTTCATGACTTTGCCGATGAGCTGGACTGAATGGGCGCAGCACGATGGCGTCGCGCTGGCGGGGCGTGTCCGCAAGGGCGAGCTGACGGCGAAGGAATTGGCGCGCCAGGCTGCCGCGGGTGTCGCCAAGGTCAATCCGGCGCTGTCGGGCGTGGTCGAGCTGTTCGAGGACGTGATCGCCGATCCCGCCAAGGACGGCGCCAATCTCGCAGGTCCGTTCGCCGGCCTGCCGTTCCTGATGAAGGACCTCGGGCCGACCATGAAAGGCCGGCTGCAGGAAATGGGCTCGCTGTTGATGCGCGGCAATCGCGCCGCGGCCGATACGTTCCTCACCGGCAAATTCCGCCAGGCCGGCCTCAACCTGATCGGGCGCACCACGACGCCGGAATTCGGCGTGTGCTCTTCGGCCGATAATCCCGCCGTCTACGTCACCCGCAATCCCTGGAATACCGACTACACCACCTGCGGCTCGTCGGCCGGCAGCGCCGCGATGGTCGCGGCCGGCGTGGTGCCGATCGCGCATGCGACCGACGGCGGCGGCTCGATCCGCATTCCCGCCGGCGTCAACGGCAATATCGGGCTGAAAGTCTCGCGCGGCGTGTTCTCGCTCGCCCCCCACATGTCCGATCTCACCGGCCTCGTCTCGATCCAGGGCTGCCAGTCGCGCTCGGTGCGCGACACCGCCGCCTTCGTCGATCATGCCCGCGGGCCTGCGCCCGGCGAGTTCATGCCGTTCTGGACCACGGCGCAGCCTTATTCCGAGATGATCAAGCGCGATCCCTCGAAGCTGCGCATCGCGCTGTCGCACACATGGGGCAACTACACCGCGACGCCCGAGCTCGCAGCCGAGCTGGAGAAGGCCGGACGCTTCCTCGAAGGCCTCGGCCATCACGTCGACTATGCGCTGCCGGAGATCGACCTTCCCGCTGCATTCGAGGCGCAGACCACGTGCTACATTTCGAATTTCGCGGTGGTGATCTCCAACATGCTCGCCGCCCGCGGGCTGGAAAGACCGCCGGAAGACCTGATCGAGCCGATGAACATCCGGATCTGGGAAGCCGGCCGCCACACCACCTTTGCCGAGCGGGCGAAGATGCAAGGCGTGTTCAACACCACGTCACGCGGCTTCGGCGCCTTCTTCGAGCAGTGGGACGTGATCCTGACGCCAATCACCGCGCTGCCGACACCGAAGGTCGGCACCAGGGAATATCTCACCATCTCCGACAATCCCGATGTGCGCGACTGGTTCGACAATCTCTGGCGCTTCTTCGCCTTCACGCCGCTCGCCAATCTCTGCGGCATGCCCGCGATCTCGATGCCGATGGCGGCCCAGGACCACGGCCTTCCGCTCGGCATCCAGGCGATCGGGAAGCAGGCCAATGACGGCCTGCTCTTGCAACTCGCCGCCCAGATCGAGCGCGCGCTCGACGGCAAGTGGAACGGCGGCAAGAAGCCGAAGGTGCATGTGGGCTGAGGCAGGCCTATTTGTTTCGTAGGCCCTCGCGCTCGCGGCCATCCTTCGAGACGCCCGCCGATGGCGGGCCCTCAGGATGAGGTCTTGTTTCGCGACGAGATCCTAGAGCGTTCCGATCTCAATTCTTCACCGCCGGGATCTCCTCCGTCACCGGCTGTTGCTGGCCCTGCCGGAACATCGCCAGTGCCTTGTCGAGGGCTTCGCGCAGCGCAAGCGCTGCGGCGACGCTGCAGCGCAGATGCGCGGTCTGGATCACGTCGACCCTGACGGCCGCGCCGACCGGCATCAGGAGGTTCGCGGCGAGCTCGATCTGGATCGCGCCGTTGTGATGGCCGAAGCAGGACGCACCGTCGAAATAGATGATCGGCGCCCGCTCGGAGCTGGAGCTCGAAATGGTGACGGGCCCCTGATTGTTGGCGGGCGTTTCGGGGTCGGCCATGGGCGCTCCTTGCGGCTAGTCGGCGAACGAAGCGCCCACCATCGGTGCTTCGGCCTGCCCTGTCGAGGCCAATTCGGGGTTTTGCGCGGCGCCCGACACTGGTCTAGAACCTTCCCATGAGCACCATACCAACCACGCTCCCGTTCGAGGAACTCGCCGACGCCGTCCAGGGCCGCCGCTCCGATTACGGCCATATCAGCGGGCTCCAGCTCGACCGCTTTGCGCCGGCTGAGGCCTGGTCGAGCCTGCCCTATCGTCCCGTCTTCGTCGGCGACACCGAGACCGGCGTGCTGCATGGCGGCGTCGTCACCGCGATGCTGGACGAGAGCTGCGGCATGGCGGTGCAACTTGCGCTCGACGGCACGCGCGCGATCGCAACCCTCGACCTGCGCATCGACTACCAGAAGCCGGCGACACCCGGCCTCGACATCAAGGCGCATTCGGTCTGCTACCGCACCACGCGCTCGATCGCCTTCGTGCGCTCCACCGCCTATCAGGAGTCCGAGGACGATCCGGTAGCGACTGCGACCGCCTGCTTCATGATCGGCGCCAACCGCACCAACATGCTCGCCGACCGCAGGATGGATGCGCGCAGCATCCCGGTGCTGGAGGCGCCGGAAGATCCGGATGGCCCCTTCGCGCGCAGCCCGTTCGCGCGCGCTCTCGGCATCCGCGTCAATGACGACGGCACACTGACGATGCCGTTCTCGCCAAAAATCATCGGCAACCCGATCCTGCCCGCGATCCATGGCGGCATGACCGGAGCCTTCCTCGAGACCACGGCTGTCATCGGCGTCGCGCGCGAGCTCGGCGCCGCCGCGCCACCCAAGCCGATCGGGCTCACCGTCAACTATCTGCGCTCCGGCCGTGCGCTCGACACGTTTGCCAACGTCTCGATCGTGAAGCAGGGCCGGCGTATCGTCGCCTTCGAGGCGCGCGCCTGGCAGGATGACGCGGCCAAGCCGATCGCCACCGCCTTCGGCCATTTCATGCTGCGCCCGACGCCCGGAAGTGACGAGGAATAAGCGCATTTTGACTTGACGGCCGCAGCTCCGGCCACAACGATAGCGCGTCCCCGCGAGAGGTATTGAATTGCGGCATCCGCTCGACATCGTCGCCATGTTCGCCGCACTCTGGCTGCTGGCCGCGATGATGCTCGACGCGTTGACGCCGAAGGAGCTGACCGCGATCATGATCGGCGTTGCGATCGGCCCCGCGATCGTCATCACCGCCGTGTTCTACTATTTGCGCTGCGCGCGAACGGACTTTGCGGTGATGTTCGCAGCGCTCTGGCTGATCTCGGACATCGCCATCGCCTTCGTCTCGCCGACGCAGCTGCCGCATTTCCTGATCGCGCTCGGCTTCCTGCCGGCCCTGCTGATCGGCAGCGTGCTGCACTGGCAGCGCTTCCAGCGCCGCCAGGAGCAGCTGCCCGCGCCTTCGGTGAAGCGGGGCTAACGCGGCAACAAATTCGTCTTCGCAAGATCAAGCACCTCGTCACCGCGGCCGTTCATCACCGCGCGCAGGACCCAGAGGCTGAACCCCTTGACCTGCTCGGTGGTGATGGTCGGCGGCATCGACAGCTCCTGCTTGGCGGTGACGACGTCGAGCAGGGCCGGGCCGTCATGGGCGAGCATCTCCTTGACCGCACCGGGGAGCTCGCCGGGGTCCTCGACGCGTTTGGCAAAGATGCCCATTGCGCGCGCCATCGCCGCGAAATCGGGATTCTCCAGGTCGACATTGGTGTCGACGAAACCTGCCGCCTTCATCTCCAGCGCGACGAAGCCGAGCACGCCGTTGTTGAAGATCACGACCTTCACCGGCAGCTTCTCTTGCGTCAGCGTGATCAGATCGCCCATCATCATGGTGAAGCCGCCGTCGCCGGAGAGCGAGATGACCTGGCGGCCCGGCTGGGCGGCCTGCGCACCGATCGCCTGCGGCATCGCGTTGGCCATCGAGCCGTGCACGAAGGAGCCGATCAGCCGGCGGCGGCCATTCATGTCGAGATAGCGCGCGGCCCACACCGTGGGTGTGCCGACATCGGCGGTGAAGACCGCATCGTCGGAGGCATGATCGCTGATGATCTTTGCGAGATATTGCGGGTGGATCGGCTTGCTGCCCGGCGTGCCCTTGGCGAGCGAGTCCAAACCCTCGCGCGCCTTCTTGTAGTGCGCGACGGCGTCGTCGAGATGCTTGCGCTGCGTCTTCGCTTTCAGCAGCGGCAGCAGCGCTTCGATGGTCAGCTTGACGTCGCCGACGAGGCCGAGATCGATCTTGCAGCGCCGTCCCAGATTTTCCGGGCGGATGTCGATCTGCGCGACCTTCGCATCATCAGGGAAGAACTGCTTGTAGGGAAAATCGGTGCCGAGCATCACCAGCGCGTCGCAGGCGTGCATGGCGGCATAGCCCGAGGAGAAGCCGATGAAGCCGGTCATGCCGACGTCATAGGGGTTGTCGTATTCGACGTGCTCCTTGCCGCCGAGCGCATGCACGATCGGGCTTTTCAGCGCTTCGGCCAGCTGCATCAAGGGCGCATGCGCGCCGGCGCAGCCGCGGCCGCAGAACAGGGTGACGCGCTCGGTGCCGTTGAGAAGGTCGGCCAGCGCCTTCAGCTCATTCGCCTGCGGCACCACATGGGGCGCCGACAGCGCGAGTCCGCGCGTGGTCGACAGCGCGCGCTTGGGCGGGCTGCGGAACGCGACGTCGCCGGGCATGGCGACGACGGCGACACCGCGCAGGCCCACCGCCGCACGGATGGCATTCTCCAGCACGTAAGGAAGCTGGCTCGGGTCGGACACCAGCTCGCAATAATGGCTGCATTCGCGGAACAGGTTCTGCGGATGGGTCTCCTGGAAATAGCCACCGCCGATCTCGGCGGTCGGGATCTGCGCCGCGATCGCCAGCACGGGAACGCGGCTGCGATGTGCGTCGAACAGGCCGTTGATCAGATGCAGATTGCCGGGGCCGCAGGAGCCCGCGCACACCGCAAGGCTTCCGGTCATCTCGGCTTCGCCGGCGGCGGCGAACGCGGCGACCTCCTCGTGGCGGACATGGATCCATTCGATGGTGCCGCGGCGGCGCAGCGCCTCGGTCAGGGCGTTCAGGCTGTCGCCGACGATGCCGTAGATGCGCTTGACGCCGGCCTGCTCGAGCGTTGCCACGAACAGATCGGCCACGTTGTTGATCGCCATGTCGGTCTCCTGATTCAGCCAGTCACATCACACGATGCGCAAATATCAGCATCGCGACTCCATGTGGTGGCACAATAGGCTATGTCAGGATCACGGCTAGTTATTGTCCGTTCAATCTTTCTGAATTGCCCGATCGTAAGCCGCGATCGTCGCCTTCGCGCGCGCGGCGACGTCGGCGACGCTCATGCCGGGCTTGTAGAGGCTGGAGCCGAGCCCGAAGGCGGTGACGCCGCCCTTGATGTACTCGGCAAAATTCTGATCGGAGACGCCGCCGACGGCCGCGATCATGACGCCTGATGGCAGCACGGCGCGGATCGCGGCAATGCCGGAGGCACCTAGCACGCTGGCCGGAAAGAATTTCAGGCCCGATGCGCCGGAGCGCGCGGCAAGCAGCGCCTCGGTCGGCGAGAACACGCCGGGTAGCGTGACCATGGCGTACTGATGCGCACGCACGAGCACCTGCGTGTCCACATTCGGCGAGACCATCAGCCTGCCGCCGGCGTCGTTGAGACGATCGACATCCGCGGTCGCCAGCACCGTGCCGGCGCCGATCAGCACGCCCGGAGGTGCCTGCTTCACCGCCGTTGCAATGGAGCGGAACGGATCGGGCGAGTTCAGGGGGATCTCGATCGCGGTCATGCCGGCTTCGATCAGCACGGCGACGATCGCCTCGGTCTCCTCGGGCTTGACGCCACGCAGGATCGCAACCAGCGGCCGCTTCATCGGCGGAAAGGGAACGCTCATCTCAAAGATCCTCTGATTTCGTCCAGATCGCGGCAGCTGCCATCGAAAGGCCACGGCGGACGGCTTCATCCGCATCGACCGTATCAGCGTTGACCGACAGCGCCTCAAACGCCAGCCGGTACAGCATCGCAAGCCGCCCCGAGGCGATCAGCTTGACGCCCGCTTGCGGCACGAGGCCCGAAAGCCCCGCCGCCAGCTCGACGCCGATCAACGTCCCCGACAGCGTCTCGCGCGCCGCGGCCGGCGTGCCGCCGAACAGAAGCTGGCGCGACCGCGCGCCGAACAAGAGATTGGCGGCGAAGGCCGGCGCCTCATAGGCGGCCTTCACCGCCGCCTTGAAGCTCGCGACATCCTCGGCCTCGTCGGCGCCGGCGACCGCGAGCGACAGGATGGTCTCGCGCGAGACGACGCTGAAGAGCTCGCCGGTCATGAAGGTGGAGAAGCGTTCGACCACGCCGTCCCTCACGCGCACCCATTTCGAATGCGTGCCGGGCATGCAGACCAGCGCCTCGCCCGCGGCATCGAGGCCGAGCGCGCCGAGCAGCTGCGTTTCCTCGCCGCGCATGACGTCCGGCGCGGCTGCATCGCGCTGCGCGATGCCCGGCAGGATGCGGATGCCGCGCGCTTCGCCGGGGACGCGCACGGCCTGTTTCAGGACGGCCGAGAGCGGCGCCGGCGTGTCGACATAGCCGGCTTCGACCCAGCCAGTCTTGGCACCGGCCATGCCGCAGACCAGAACCGGCAGATGATCCGGCGCTTCGATCGCCGCAAGATGCGATCGCAGCACGGCGGGAAAGCCTGCCTTCGCCGCCGCCAGCATGCCCTCGCCGCTGCGGCGCTCGGTCAGCACCTGGCCGGCACGATCGACCAGCCACAACCGGAAACTGCTGGTGCCCCAGTCCACCGCGACATAAGCGGGTTCGGTCATTCGAAACTGTCCTCGTCTCACGGCCGGGACGCCGTCTCGCGACAATGAGACGACGTCTTGCGGGTCTACCGCCGGGATACCGGCTATTGTGCGGGCAAACCAGCCCTTTCTCCGCAATTCGAGGCTCAGCCGTGCTGGCACAGCGCTTGCTGAACCGCTGGCACAGCGCTTGCTGAAGCTTCGTTGCTCAACTCCGTCAACGCGCGACAAGACGCGTCAACATCAGATGAGGAAACCCATGGAGATCGGCTATTTCACGATGCCTTCGCATCCGCCGGAGTGCGGCCTGAAGGAAGGGAACGATTGGGACCTGCAGGTCATGCGCTGGCTCGACGAGCTCGGCTATCAGGAGGCCTGGGTCGGCGAGCACCACACCGCGCCCTGGGAACCCAATCCCACGCCGGACCTCCTGATCGCGCAGGCCCTGATGCAGACCAAGAAGCTTCGGATCGGGCCGGGCGGATTCCTGCTGCCCTATCACCATCCGGCCGAGCTCGCCAACAGGGTCGCGATGCTCGACCATCTCTCCGAGGGCCGGCTCAATTTCGGCGTCGCGGCCTCCGGCCTGCCGAGCGACTGGGCGATGTTCAACGTCGACGGCATGAGCGGGCAGAACCGCGACATGACGCGCGAGGCGCTGGAGATCATCCTGAAGCTGTGGACCGAGCCCGCGCCCTTCACCCACAAGGGCAAGTTCTGGACGGTGACCAAGCCGGACACGATGTTCGACTTCCTCAAGCCGCACATCAAGCCGCTGCAGGCGCCGCACCCGCCGATCGGCGTCGCCGGGCTGTCGAAGAACTCGGACACGCTGAAGCTCGCCGGCGAGCGCGGCTTCATCCCGATGAGCCTCAACCTCAACCCGGCCTATGTCTCGAGCCACTGGGACTCCGTCGAGATCGGCGCCGCCAAGACCGGGCGCAAGCCGAACCGGCAGGATTGGCGTCTGGTGCGCGAGGTGTTCGTCGCCGACACCGACGAGGAAGCCTGGAAGCTCTCGACCGGCGACATGATGGGCCGGATGATGGGCGAGTATTTCCTGCCGCTGCTCGGCCATTTCGGCTTCAAGGATTATCTCAAGCACGCCCCTGATGTGCCCGACAGCGACGTCACCGTCGAATATTGCGCCAAGCGGAACTGGATCCTCGGCTCGCCCGCGACCGTCGCCGAGAAGATCGAGAAGATCTACGACGAGGTCGGCGGCTTCGGCGTGCTGCTGGTGTTCGGCTTCGACTACAAGCACAAGGCGGAAGCCTGGCATCACTCGCTCTCGCTGCTGAAGAACGAGGTGATGCCGCGCCTTGCGCATCTCGGCTCCGCGAAGAAGGCGGCTTGACGCTCAGCGGGTGCGGCGCGATCGTGCCGCACCCGTTTCCATTTCGGAGGCCTCGGCGTGAGCGTGGACGCAAAGGATTTCAAGCAGGCGATGCGCCAATGTGCCGGCGCCGTCGCGCTGGTGACGGTCGGCGCCGAGCACGGCAAGCGCACGGGATTGACGGTGACCTCGGCCTGCTCGCTGTCGGACTCCCCGCCGTCGCTGATCGTCTGCGTCAACCGCAACGCCAGCGCACATGCGCGCATCCGCGAGGAAGGCGCCTTCGCGATCAACTTCCTGCACGAGGATCACGCCCTGCTCGCGCTCACCTTCAGCGGCCAGAAGGGCGTCAACGGCGACGACCGTTTTGCGTTCGGACAGTGGACGCGCGGCGCGACCGGCGCCCCGGTGCTGACGGATGCGGTCGCCGCATTCGATTGCGTGCTGGCGCAGGAGTTCGAGACGACGACGCATTCGATCTTCGTCGGCGAAGTGCGCGGCGTGTCGCATTTGGCGACCGCAGCGCCGCTGGTGTACCTGCGCAGCAGTTTTCACACGCCGCATGAGATGCGCGAAACGGTGACGGTCGGCGACCTCGATTCACGGCATCTGAGCTGGACGGATTTTTCGTAAGAGGCGCCACGCAAGCGATCCACGACTACAGAGATCGTAGGGTGGGCAAAGCGACTTGTCCGCCGTAGCTCGAAGAGCGAAGGCGGAAGCGTGCCCACGTCTTAGGTCCTAAACGAGAAGACGTGGGCACGGCGCAAGTGCGCCTTTGCCCACCTTCCGACGTCTGTGATCTGGGACAGAGACCGCTACTGCGCCGTTTCGATCTTCAGCAGCTTGATCTTCCGATAGAGCGTCGCGCGGCTGAGCTTCAGTGCCCGTGCTGCTTCGGCGACGCGTCCGCCGTGCTTGCGCAGCGCCTCGACGATCGTGGCGCGCTCGGCCGCTTCGAGGTCCGGCTCCGCTTTTCCGAACGGCGGCAGGTCGAGATCCGCATCGGTGATGACGCCGTTCTCCGCCGTGCAGCCGGCGAGCCGCAGCACGTGGCGAAGCTGGCGCATGTTGCCGGGATAGGAATAGGCCGAGAGTTGCGACCACGCTTGGTCCGAAAGCCTGCAGTTCGGCGCCTCCTCGCGCGCGATCTGGCGGATGACGTCGTCCCGGTCGGCACGCTCGCGCAAGGCCGGCAGCCGTACCTCGAGGCCGCGCAGGCGGAAATAGAGGTCGGCGCGGAAGCCGCCTTCTTCGGCCATGCGGCCGAGATCGCGGTGCGTGGCGCTGATGAGGCGGATGTCGACGGCGACAGGCTTGAGTGCGCCGAGCGGCCAAACCTCTCGGTTTTCCAGCACGCGTAGCAAACGCGTCTGCAGCGCGATCGGCATGTCGCCGATCTCGTCGAGGAACAGCGTGCCGCCGTCGGCCTGCACGATCAGGCCCTTCGAGCCGTCGCGCCGCGCCCCGGTGAACGCGCCGGCCTCGTAGCCGAACAGCTCGGCGTCGATCAGGCTCTCCGGCATCGCCGCGCAATTCAGTGCGACATAATTGCTGCGCGCCCGGCTGCTCGCGGCGTGAATGGCGCGCGCGAACACGTCCTTGCCGACGCCGGTCTCGCCATGGAGCAGCACCGGCAGATTGTGATCGCCGATGCTTCGGAGCCGCTTCACGCTCCTGATCAGCCCGGGATCGCGACCGGCAAGCCGGTGCAGCGCGTCGAAGCGATCGACAGGCGCATCGCGGCGCGGCGCGAGCGGACGCGCCGATGATCTCGTCTGCAGGGGCGGCGCAACATGCCCCTGCCCTAACGCACTGCCATCGGCGCGACGCAACTCGACTGTCTCGTCCGCGCCGCGGGCGGCATGACGATCGAACTTGACGTAGCGCGACAGGTCGATGCCGGATGCGATCAAGCCGTCGGTGAGGCCCAGCAGTGCGCGCGCCGAACGGCAGGCGCCGACGATGCGGCGATCGTCGTCATAGGCCAGCAGACCGCTGCCGCCGTCGCCCGGCACGGTCGCGATCCAGGCGTTGCGGAAATGACCGCGGAAGATCGCGCCCTCCATGCGCCGCGTCGCCTCCATCGTCACCGCGAGCGCGAGCTGATGCGCAGCGCGCTCGAGATCCTCTCGGCAAGAGGTGATGTTCACGGCACCGGCGAGGCGACCGGCGTGGTCGAACAGCGGCGCCACGGCGCAGGAGAACATGTGCCACTGCGCGCGAAAATGCTCGTCACGATGCACCAGGATCGGCCTTTGCTCCGCAAGTGCGGTGCCGAGCCCGTTGGTGCCTTCGAAAGCCTCGGAAAAATTCGAGCCGGTATAGACCTTCCAGCGCATGAATATCTCAGTATCGGCCGGGCCGGGCAGCCGGCTCCACAGCATCGTGGCGCTGGGGTCGGCGAGATTGACGCAATAGCCGGCCTCGCGCAGCACCCGCGCGAGGTCTTCGAGCTCCGGCGTCGCCAGCTGGATCAGCTGCTCCATCGGTTCGGCGACATGCCGGACCTCGGCCTCGGTCAGCGTCTGCGGCGGTCCCTGGCGGGCGGGGTCGAGCTTGTGGCTGATCAGGCAGCGCCGCCAAGAATCGGCAATGCGCGAAGAGGCATCGACGTCGGCCAATTGATTGGCGACGGACAAGACGCGGGCGACATGGTTCGAGGCCGACAGGCTGGCCATCGCGGACGTCTCCACCCTGTATTATTGTGCAAAGTCTGGCACCACAGGCGGGGATGTCAATCCGGAACCGAAACGCAGCTATTGCTGCACCGCCCTCACCACGTATCGATGCACGGCCGCTTCTTCCCGGCCCTGGCCGGCGGCTTCGGCACCGAACGGAGTCCGGCCATGATCCAGCGCCGCGTCTCGGCGGGGTCGATGACGTTGTCGATCTCGAACACCGAGGCGATCGAGACCGCCTTGCCGTTGGCATAGAGCTCGGCGACCTTGTTGCGGTAATAGGTCTCGCGCTCCTCGGGGTCGGCGATGGCTTCCATCTCCTTGCGGAAGCCGAGGCGGACGTACCCCTCCAGCCCCATGCCGCCGAACTCGCCGGTCGGCCAGGCCGCGGTGAAGAACGAGGCGTGGAAGCCGCCGCCGATCATCGACTGTGCGCCGAGGCCATACCCCTTGCGCAGCACGATGCCGAACAGCGGCACGGTGAGGCTCGCGCCCGTGACGAACATGCGGGAGACGTGGCGCACGATCGCGGTCTTCTCCGCTTCCGGGCCGACCATGAAGCCGGGCGTGTCGCAGAGCGAGACGACGGGCAAATCGAACGCGTCGCAGAGCTGGAGGAAGCGCGCGGCCTTGTCGCCGGCATCGGCATCGATGGCGCCGCCAAGGTGACGCGGATTGTTGGCGATCAGGCCGAACGGTTTTCCCTCGATGCGGATCAGCGCGGTGATCATGCCGACGCCGTAGTCGCGGCGCAGCTCCAGAACGGAATCCTTGTCGGCGACGAGATCGATGACGCTGCGGATATCGTAGACGCGCAGGCGATTCTCGGGGATGGCCCGGCGCAGCAGGCGCTGGTCGGCGGCCTCCCACTCCGTCACCGCGCCCTGGAAATAGGACAGGTATTTTTGCGCGATCCTTGTCGCCTCCTCCTCGTCTTCGACGAGGATGTCGATGACGCCGTTCGGCGATTGGAACGAGACAGGGCCGACCTCGGCGGGGTGATAGACGCCGAGGCCGCCGCCCTCGATCATCGCAGGACCGCCCATGCCGATCGAAGCGTTCTTGGTGGCGATGATGACGTCGCAGCAGCCGAGCATCGCGGCGTTGCCGGCGAAGCAATAGCCGGAGACGACACCAATCACGGGCACGAGGCCGGAGAGCCTTGCGAACTGCACGAAGGACGGACCGTCGAGACCGGTCATGCCGAGCCGATCAGTGTCGCCGGGCCGGCCGCCGCCACCTTCGGCATAGAACACCAGCGGCACGCGCCAATCTTCCGCCAAGGTCAGCATGCGGTCGATCTTCTTGTGGTTCATGTGGCCCTGCGTGCCCGCGAGCACGGTGTAGTCATAGGCCACGACGATGCAGCGCGCACCCTCGGGCCCGAACTTCTCGCCATTGACCGTGGCGACGCCCATGACGAGACCGTCGGCCGGCGTGTTCTTGATGAGATCGTCGAGCTTGCGGCGGCGGCGCTGCGCCGCGATGGCAAGGCTGCCGTATTCCATGAACGAGCCTTCGTCGACGAGCTGGGCGACGTTCTCGCGCGCGGTGCGCTGATTGGTGTTGCGGCGGCGCTCGACCGAGGCGGGGCGATTCGCATCCAGCGTGTTGGCCTGGCGCGCGATCAGCTCGGCGAGGTCGGGGCGGATGTGGTCGAGATCGATATCGGCTTCGGCCGTCGTGCTGTCGGCCGCGACGTCGAGCGGCTCCAGATAGAGGATCGCCTCGCCATGCAGCAGCGTGGCACCGTCGCCGGCGGCGAGTTTTGTCACCCGGCCGCCCTGCTCGGCCATCACGAGATGCTCCATCTTCATGGACTCGATCACGGCGAGCTGCTGGCCGGGGCGCACGATCTCGCCCTCCTTCACCTGAATGGTGACGATGGTTCCTTGCAAGGGCGCTGCGACCATCACCGTGCCTTCAGGCACGATCTGCGCGACATGCGTCTCCGCGCCGTAAACGCCACTTCCTTCGGTCGGCGCAAAGTAGAGCGGCTTGGCCGCACCGTCGGCGGCATCGACGAGCTTTGCGATATTGCGATCGATGAAGTCGGTCGCGATTCGGTTGGTCCTGAAATCAGGATGCGCCAGCACCGCCTGCAGGAAGGCGATATTGGTGACCACGCCGTCGATCCGGAACTCGCGCAAGGCGCGCGAGGCTTTTGCAACGACATCATGCCAGGTTTCGCCCGGCGTATGCACGATGACTTTCGCGAGGAGCGAGTCGAAGGCCGCGCTGGTCTTGTAGCCGGCGTAACCAAAGCTATCGACGCGCACGCCCGGCCCTGACGGCGGCTCGAAAACAGCGAGCACGCCGCCGGTCGGATGCGTCGCGCCTGATGCGTCCAGCGTCTCCATGTTGACGCGGAGCTGCATGGCATGGCCGCGCGGCTTCGGGATCGATCCCTGCGCAAGGCCAAGCGAGGCGAGTGTGCTGCCCGCCGCGACCGCAAGCTGGGCGCGGACGAGGTCGAGCCCGAGTACCTCCTCCGTCACGGTGTGCTCGACCTGAAGCCGCGGATTGGCCTCAATGAAGGCAAAGCTGTCCTCGGCCGTGCCGTCGACCAGGAACTCGAAGGTGCCGAGATTGTCGTAAGCAGCCGCTGTCGCAAGCTGCTTCGCCGCCTCGATGATTCGGCCGCGCAAGGGCTCGCTCAGCGAGGGGCTCGGCGCCACCTCGATCAGCTTCTGGTGCCGGCGCTGGATGGTGCATTCGCGCTCCCAGAGATGGGAGATCGCGCCGTGCTTGTCGCCGATGATCTGCACCTCGATATGGCGCGCCTGCCGGATCAGCCGCTCGGCATAGACACCGTCGAAGCCGAAGGCAGCCTTGGCCTCGGACTGGCAGCGCGCATAGGCCTCCGTGAGATCGGCCGCGTTCTCGACGACGCGCATGCCGCGCCCACCGCCGCCAGCCATGGCCTTGATCACGATCGCAGCATTGCTGCCGAGGGAGCTGAAGAACGCCGTGATCTCCTCCAGCGAGGACGGCCCGCTGGTGCCGGCAATGATCGGCACGCCGCAACGCTTTGCCAGTTGTCGTGCCGCGACCTTGTCGCCGAACAGTTCGAGCGCGGCCGGCTTCGGGCCGACGAAGGTGAGTCCTGCATCGGCGCACGCGTTGGCGAATGCCGCGTTCTCGCTAAGGAAGCCGTAGCCGGGATGCACGGCATCGGAGCCGACGCTCTTTGCCGCCGTCACCACCGCATCGATGTCGAGATAGGCCCTGGCGCCACGGCCGGGGATTTCGACCGCTTCGTCGGCAACACGCACGTGCAGCGACAGCGCATCATCAGTGGGATGGATCGCAACGGTCGCGATGCCGGCATCGGCTGCCGCGCGCGCGATGCGGATGGCGATCTCGCCGCGATTGGCAATCAGGAGCTTCTTGAACGACATCGTCTCTCTCATTCAGACAGCAGCAGGAAGATTCGGGTCGAGATCCTGCTTCTTCACCTTGCCCGTGGCCGTCAGCGGCAGGGCATCGATAATACGCACTTCCGGGATCTTGTAGACGGCCATGCGCTCGGCGCACCAGGCGCGCAGATCTTCCGCAGAGATGGTGCCGACCGCCTCAGGCTTGAGCTGGATATAGGCCACCGGCACCTGCCCCTTGTCAGGATCGTCGCGCCCGACCACGCCCGAGCCTAGCACCTTCGGGTGCTGGCCCAGCAGTGCCTCGATCTCCGGCGGAAACACGCTCATGCCCTTGACCTTCAGCATCTCCTTGCGGCGGCCCAGGAAGTGCAGGAAGCCGTCCTTGTCGATGTTGCCGATATCGCCGGTGCGCAGCCAACCGTCGACGAGCGACTCGGCGATCGCCTCCGGCTTGTTCCAATAGCTCTTGAGCAGCGAGGGCGTCCGTACGCGGATCTCGCCTTCCGCGCCGAGCGGCAGCAATGCGCCGGTCTCGAAATCGGTGATCTTGAACTCGGCGCCGGGGACCGGCAGGCCGACGAAGATCGGCTGGTTGTTGAGATCGAAATCGTCGTCTTGGAAGCCAGATGTGAAAGTGTTGGAGGTGTGGGTCTCGGTCATGCCCCATGCTGCCTCCATCAGGATCGTGCCGGTGAGGTCCTTCCAGCGCTTGCGATAGTCGGCGTTGAGCTTCTTGACGAAGGAGACGACGCGGACCTGCTGCAGCGACGACAGATCGAACTCGCTCCAGCGCGGATGGTCCATCAGCTCGACTGCGCCGTCGACCGGCATCGCGGTGATCGTGACCTTGTATTTGTCGATCGCCGCCATGGCGCCGACGGCATCCCAGCGCGCCAGCAGCACCAGCGTCGCGCCGGAGAACAGCGGGAAGATCAGGCCAAAGTTTTCGCCGGCGATCCAGAATTCCGGAAAGAACGACATGAACACGCTGTTCTCGTCCGACAGCACCGAGATGCCGTAATTGGCGGCGGCCGTGTACACCATGTCGCGATGGGTATGGACGCAGCCCTTGGGCATGCCGGTGGTGCCGCCGGTGTAGTTGAGCGCGGCGACGTCATCGAGCCCAGGCGGCGGCAGCGGCGTAGGTGTGGGCGTTGCGGCGAGCGCCGGCAGCAGATCGGTCGCGCCCGGCACCGCGACGCGCGGCGTGCGGATCGAGTCCGGCGTGGGGAACGCGGGCGCTGCCGGAACGACGTCGGCAAAGCTGGTGACGATGATCTCGCGCAGGCGCACCTCGCCCCTGACTTGCTCGACGACGGGGGCGAGCTGGTCGAGCGCCACGATCACATCGGCCTGGGTATCCTTGAGCTCGTAGGACAGCTCGAACGCGCGCGACAGCGGGCTGACGGGGACGTGGATCGCGCCGAGCTTCAAAATGCCGAAGAACACGATGTGGAATTGCGGGCAGTTCGGCAGGAACACGGCGACGCGGTCACCCTTGCCGACGCCCTTGGCTTGCAGCAGCGCCGCAAAACGGTCGCTCTGCCGATCGAGATCGGCATAGGTGGTGACGTGGCCGTAGAAGATGATTGCGGGCCGCTCCGGACTGCGCTTCGCCCAGGCGCGCAGATATTCCGACAAGGGAACTTCGCCGTGCAGATAATTCGGCGAACGCGGCATGCCTTTCGGCCAAGCCTTGTCCCACAGGCCACGCAAGGTAGCGAGATAATCCTTCTCGTTGAGACCCGCGCTCATGACGTCTTTCCCGTGTTGCTTTTCTTTTCGAAGGCACGCACGTGCCGTCAATCGACATCGCTACACGTCGAGCACGGCAGAGGTCATGTCAAGAAAAACAGCATCGGCGTCGCGGCCGATGCCGCGACGCGGAAAAAGAAAGTTTCTCGCAGCGCGTTTCGCTACGCCGCGCGCACGCCCGCGACGAAAGCGCTGACTTCGTTTTCGAGCGATTGCAGCTTCTGCGTCAGGCGGCCGCTCGATTGCAGCACGAGGCCTGCGGCCTGGCCGGTCGCCGCGGTCGCGTCGCTGACGCCGGAGATGTTCTGCGAGACCTGGTCGGTGCCGGAGGCCGCCTCCTGCACGCTGTGGGCGATCGCCTGCGTCGCGGCGCCCTGCTCCTCGACCGCGGCAGCGATCGATGAGGAGATCTCGTTGACCTCCATGATGGTGGCACGGATGCTCTCGATGTTGCCGACGACCTGATTGGTCTCGGCCTGGATCGCCGTGATCTGAGCGCCGATCTCGTCGGTCGCTTTTGCCGTCTGGCTCGCCAGCGACTTCACTTCGCTCGCAACCACCGCAAAGCCCTTGCCGGCTTCGCCCGCCCGCGCCGCCTCGATCGTGGCGTTGAGCGCGAGCAGATTGGTCTGCGAGGCGATCTGGTT
This sequence comes from Bradyrhizobium sp. TM102, assembly GCF_009176685.1. Lineage (NCBI taxonomy): Bacteria > Pseudomonadati > Pseudomonadota > Alphaproteobacteria > Hyphomicrobiales > Nitrobacteraceae > Bradyrhizobium > Bradyrhizobium sp. TM102. Next base: position 6,888,559 of record NZ_AP021855.1, read on the forward strand.
GATGAGGTCGATGACCTCGCCGATCTTGTGCGCGGCCGCTGCCAGCCCCTGCACGGTGTCGTTGGTGCGCTGACCGTCGGCGGCGGCCTTGTCGGCCACCGTCGCGGCCTGTGCGACGCGCTGGCTGATCTCCGAGATCGAGGACGACAGCTGGCCGGCGGCGGAGGCCACCGTCTGCACGTTGCTCGAGGCCTGCTGGCAGGCGGAGGCGACGAAGCTCGCGCGGTCGGTCGCCTTGTCCGCGGTTTCCGACATGCCCTGGGCTGCCTGCTGCATCGCGCGCGCCTCGTTGAAGACGTCGCGGACGACGGCCTGAACGCTCGCCTCGAACTTGCCGGCGAGATCGGTCATCGCCTTGCGCTTCTCGCCGTCGGCCCGCTGCTTCAGCTCCTGCTGCTCGGCATGCATCCGCCCGACGGCCGACGCATTGTCCTTGAACACGGCCAGCGCCTTGGCGAGCCCGCCGACCTCGTTGTTGCGGTCGGTATAGGGCACCTCGAACGCGCTGTCGCCGGCGGCAAGCCGCTCGGTCAGCGCGGTGATTTTCGCCAGTGGCCGGGTCACGCTGCGGCCGATCAGGAAGGAGGCGCCGAGGACCAGGACCAGCACGGCCAGACAGACATAGCCGAACGTCGTCGCGGCCTGGCGGAAGACGGCGTCGACATCGTCGAGATAGATGCCGGTGCCGATGATCCAGCCCCAGGGCGCAAAGCCCTTCACATAGGAGATTTTCCCGACCGGCTGGTCGAAGCCGGGCTTCGGCCAGAGGTAGCCGTAGAAGCCCGCGCCCTGCTTCTTGACGACGTCGACGAAGCCCATGAACAGCGCGTTGCCGGCGGGATCCTTCATCCCGGACAGATCCTTGCCGTCGAGCTCCGGCTTGATCGGATGCATGACCATCTTCGGGGCCATGTCGTTGATCCAGAAATACTCGACCTTGTCGTAGCGCAGGCTCTTGATCTCGGCGATCGCGGCGGCCTGGGCCTGCTCGCGCGGGAGTTTCCCGTCACTCTCGAGCTTCTGGTAGTGGGCGAGGATGCCGTAGCCGACATCGACCATCTGCTGCGTCTTGGCCTGACGATCGGCGACCATCTGCGTGCGCAGGGTCGACAGCGCGATCGGCGCCAGCGCGATCATGCCGAGAAGGCTGATGCCGACAATCAGGACCAGCTTGAAACTGATGCGGGAGAAAATCATCGGAGCTCACGAAATTTGGCGGGACAGACATGCCAATTTATCCCGATCCTCTTAGCAAAGCTTTAAGCATTCGGGTTCCCCAAGCGGCCGCCGAGGCCCGGCCCGCCGCGCACGGCTTTCGCGCCCTCGCGGCGCCGCGCCCGTCTTCGAATATAAACCTCTTCAAAACTAGAAGACCTCGATATCGCCCCTGCGAGCGTTGACTTGGGGAGGGCTCCGGCAGAACGATCGATGCAGACAATCAGCGCCAGCTGTGGCGTGAGCGCAGCCAAGGGCCAGAGGTTTCATGCATCAATCGACATCATCAGGGTCTGTCGATCTTCCCGCGCTCAGTGCGGCGGAACGGCTCTTCATCTGGGGATTCCGGGCCAAGGCACGCAGCGGCGGCGCCGTTCCGACCGCAGCCGATGTCCAGGAGGTGTACGACCATTTCCGCGTGGGCGATGCCGTGCTCTCGCTGGAATCCATCATCGAGATCTTCGCCTGTACGGCCCATACCGCGATCGAAGTGCATTGCCCGACCTGTCCGCGCATGTCTGGCAGCGAGCGCGCGATTCTGCAGGCCATCGCCGCGGCCCAACAGGATCGCATCGACATCGTGCGCGAACGGTTCGAGAGCTGGCTGCCGCCGGTCGGCGCCGATTGGGCGCTGGCGCCCGTGCGGGGCCTCGCCACGATCTTCCGCATGGCAGGCCTCATCCTGCCCGACCGGCAGGTGCGATCCCTCGACCATGACCGGACCATGGCGATGAAGAGCTGGCTGGTCGGAAGCCCGACATTGCACTGACGAGATCGATCATGACCCCAGCTATTTGCGCCTCGGTGCCGGTCGCGGACGCCGGCCAATCGCGGCTCTGTCCGCTCCAGGCCGCGCTTGGAGCGCGCCCCTGCGTCGACAGCTACGATGATTTCTGCCGCGTCGCGTTGTCGCTGTTCCGCTTCATCGGAGCAGCCTACACCACCGGCGCCTCCGATTGCTGGGAAGCCGCCTATCGCTTTGCCGACGAGGCACCTGATATTGCCGACAGTCCGCTGCTGGTTGCGCGCGTGGCCGCGCTGGTCAGGATCCTGCGCAGCGGCCGCCCATGCGAACTGTGCTTCATGCCGCCGTCCTGTCGTCGGCTGTCGAAGGATGAGACGGAATTGATGCGATTGCTGGCGGTCGCGCGCCGCAAGCAGCCGGGCGAGCTCGAATCCATCGTCTGCGCGTTCGTCGGCTCGGGCAAGGAAGCCGCGGCGACACGGGCGGTCAACGCGCTTGCTCTGTGCTGACATCTAGCCGCCTTTCCTGCCGAGCACGAGATCGATGGTGTGCGCGGCGATCTTGCGCAACTGCGGCTCGTCGCCGAAGGCACGTTCGAGCACGGCGAGGCCGCGCGTCACGGTGACGATGTGCAGCGCCGCGGCCGCGGCATTGCCGTTGAACTCGCCGCGCTCGGCGCCTGCCGACAACGTGTCCTGAACCAGTGCTGTGATGCGCGAAATAAGGCCCGCAAAGACCTGGCGCGCGTCTTCGTCCAACCCCTCGCCTTCCGCGGCGCCGAGCTCCATGAGCCCGCGCGTGGTCGGACAGCCGCGCGGCGGCGTGCCCGAGCGGAAATTGGTGATGGTCAGTTCGAAGAACGCGGTGAGGCGCTTGCGCAAGGAGCCCGTCCCGAGCGCCTTCTGCAGCGCTGCGAGATTATCCCCGGCATAGCGTTCATAGGCCTGCAGGAACAGCGCTTCCTTGCTGCCGAAGGCGTTGTAGAGGCTGCCGCGCTGGACGCCGGCATCGCGCGCGATGTCCGACAGCGAGGTGCCGCGCACGCCCTTGCGCCAGAACTGGTCGAACGCGATGCGCAGGACCTCGTCATGATCGAATTCGCGCGGCCGCAAGCTCGGCTCCTTTTGGAAGTATTTGACACGACGTCAAGAACATGCTTTCTCGACATCGTGTCAAAAACCAATCGGAATTGATAGCCCGTTTCAACACTGGGCCGAACAGCGGCGCACGCATTCGCCCTGCTGGTCGGGCCCGCATGCAAAGGGACGCGCGATGCCTCTGCTCCACATCTCGATGCGCGCCGGCAAGCCGCAAGCCTACCGGCAGGCGATTCTCGACGGCCTCTACCGCGCCATGCGCGTGGCGCTGAGCGTGCCCGAGGGCGACGAGTTCATGACCATCAGCGAGCACGAGCCGGCGAATTTCCGCTGCGGCAACGCCTACGGCGTCGAGCGCAGCGACGACGCGGTGCTGATCCAGATCACGGTGTTCGCCTCGCGCACTCCCGAGCAGAAGAAAGCGCTGTACCGCCGCATCGCGGACATTCTCGGCGAAAGCCCGGGCATCCGGCCCGAGGACGTGTTCGTCAACGTGCTCGACGCCCCAGCTGAAAACTGGTCGGTTGGAAACGGCATCGCGCAGTTCGCGTGAGACGGCACAGACTGCAGCTTCATTCGGCAACGCACGCCTCCATGATGCCGTCGAGCTCGGTCTTCGACAGCACGCCGAGCTCGGCGATGAAGACGATCCGCGACCGTGGCACGCCTGCCGCCGGCGCCTCGCCAGGCGCGAGCGTGGCGCGGCCGGCGGCGAATTGAAACACCATCAGGCGGCCGGGCTGCTCGACGGTCTCGAACAGGCCTTTTGCGCGCGCGAGTTTTGGCGCCAGCTTGCCGATGGCCTGCTGCAGGCGGGGCAGCGAGATCGCGCGGTCCGAGGTCCAGCTCAGCGTCTCGAAGCGCTCCTCTGCCGGTCGTTTCGGGCCCGGATCGCGCGCCACGGGCGGACGCTCGACGTTCGCGGGGAACAGCAGCGCGGACGGAATCTCGCCATGCCGCGCCTCGACCACCACGGCGGGAAGGCGCAAGGCGCGGATGGCCTGACGCATCCGCGCACCCGCGCCCTCTTCCGCCAGATCCAGCTTGGTCAGCGCCACGATATCGGCGACGCGCAATTGCGAGCGCTGGAGGGCATCGTCCAGGGCGGCCGGCGGTGTCGCGGCGTCGATCACGCACAGCACCGTCTCCAGCGGCGCCTCGCGCAGGATCACGGGGTCCATCAGATTGCGGACGATGTCGGCGGGATCGGCGACGCCGCTGGTCTCGATCACGATGTAGTCCGGTTTCGGATCTCGCCGCAGCAGTGTCGAAAGCGTGCGCAGGAGATCGCCTTCGAGCGAGCAGCAGATGCAGCCGTTGGCGAGGCTGACAACGCCGTCGCTGGCGCCCGCGATCAGTTCCGCATCGATGTTGATAGCGCCGAAATCGTTGACGATCGCGGCGATCCGCCGTCCCTCCGCATGCGCCAACAGATGGTTCACGACCGTGGTCTTGCCCGCCCCCAGAAAGCCCGTCACCAGGAGAATGGGGACCGGCATGGGTCAGCCCCCGACGACGGGGCGGCGCACCGGCTTACCCGGCCGCGCCGCCAGATCCAGCACGCCGTCGCTGATCAGCACCTGGCCGCTGACCACGAGATGCCGCACGCCTTCGGAGGGACGGTTCATCGCCGTGAAGGTCGCACGGTCCGAGAGCTTCTCGTAGTCGAACACGACGATGTCGGCGTCCGCGTCCTTCGTCAGCCGGCCCTTGGCGCGCATCGCCGGCGTGCTCTGCGACAGGATTTCCGCCGGGATCAGCGCGCATTTGCGCACGCCTTCGAGCAGCGACACGGTCTTGCGCTCGCGCACCCATTCGCGGATGAATTTCGTGAAGCAGCCGGCCGAGCGCGGATGCGAGGTGGCATCGTCAGGCAGCGGCCAGGCATCACCGGTGTAGGTCTTGCCGTCCGACGTCGTCCACGGCATCGCGTCGGACGCGATCGCGCCGCCGGGATACAGCACCGACATGTCGAGCAGGTCGCGGTGATGCGCATTGTTATCGATGTCGAGGATGTGCCAGAGCACCAGCGAGGACGGCTCTTCGGCCTGCGCCTTCAAGAGCTCCTCGCGGTCATGGAAGCGATAGCCGTCGGTCACGCGCTGCACGGAATCGTAGCCGGTGCCGTTGCGTTCGACGAATTCGGGGTCGCTGAAGAAGGCGGCGGCCAGCACGGTCGAACCGGTGCCGTAAGGATAGGCTTCGACCGTGATGGGCAGGCCCTGCGCCTGCGCCTTCGCGATCAGCACGCGGCAACGCTCGACGTCGGTCTTGCTCGACGAATTGAAATGGCAGATGTGCATGTGCGCGCCGGTGGCGCCGGCATAGCCGATCAGGCGAATATAGGCTTCCACCGCGCTCTCGGGGTCGATGCGCGACATGAAGGCGACGTGGGTGAAGGTCGGCACGTCCTTGGCGGCGGCGAGCTGGCAGACCGCGGTCAGCTCCTGCACGCCGGCGCCCGGCGCGTAGGCATTGAGGATGCCGACGCCGATGCCGCCTTCATCGAGACCGCGCGAAAGACGCTCGAGAATGCCGGCGACTTCCGCATCACTCGCCACGTTGTCCATCCAGCGGCGGTCGCGCATGGCGTTGCCGAACGCCTCCAGCGAGCTCTCCGCATTGGAGCCGGTCATCGCGCCGATACGCGCAAACGCCCAGTTGGTAGCGGCGCCGTAGTTCAGCACGCGGCCTTTTCTCGCCTGGCGCTCATACCAGGACCCGACCGGCAGCACGCCGGCCTCGAGATCGAGCGTCGTCGTCACCCCGTCGAACGCCTGCATGCGGTCCGCCGGAATGGATTGGCCATGGGCGTGCAGGTCGATGAAGCCGGGGGCGACCACGAGCCCGGTCGCGTCGATCACCCGCTCGGCGCTGCCGAGGCCCGTGCCGACCGCGGCGACCTTGCCGTCCACCACCGCCACGTCGCCGACGGCGTCCATCCCAGTCGCGGGATCCACCACCCGGCCGCCAGAGATCACCAAGCCGCTCATATCGTCACTCCCTCCACCTCGAAAACGCATCAAGGCAGATTCCGGAAGCGACGACCACCTCCACTGAAGCCGACGCAGCATGCTCGCACGGAAGGTCATCTGGCAGGCAACCCGCGGACGCGCGCACGCGTCCTCGCGGCATGTTTTGCCCGAGTGATGCTGCTCTCCTCACCCTCTCGAAAGAAAGGGCGCAGGGAAGGCCGGGCGCCGGCTGGCACCCGTAAAGCCCCCGTGCTGAACAGATTGCACACGCAATGCACAGGGGAGACACAGGGCAGCCGATACCAGGCCTTCCCTGCGCGATGGTCTGACGGCCAATATGCCGCGCTCTCCCGGGAGCCGAACTTTCCTTCTGGCCTCCCTCGCCCCGCGAATTGGATGATGCAGTCTGCCCGGTTGGGCTCGCTCGCATCTCCGCGAAAGGCTTGACCGTAGCAACGACGGCCAGGACCACACGGTTTTGCCGTACGCAGGAGCGCCGTTCGTCTTCGCGGGTCACGCGCGCTCACGAGGTTCTCTCGCCCTGCACGCGCAAGCTCCGCCTTTAACGCCGCCCGCGTCCACCGCAACTCCCCGCCCGCGTTCGAAACGACGTACGACCGCCCCTTTGGTGGGCTGGGATGGCCGACACATACGACAAATCCGAATTTCGTTAAAGGGGAATATTTTTGCGGGGAGGGGTTGACAGAACTCTGGCCTGTTTCGCTTGACGGGGCGGGCCTACGCGGCGAACGCCACGGAGTAAGCCTTGCGCGATTGTGCACGCTCCACGCGATCGGCATCATCGGCTGATGCGGCCGCTGTTCGAAGGCCATGACTTTGAACCGGCCGCGAAGCGGCTCCGCCGTCTTCTCGCCTGCATTGTCATTCAGTGAGCTAGGCGGGGCGGCGTGAGGTGGGCAAAGTTCCCAAAGGTTCCCAGTGATCGTCCGACGTCCTCTGCAACGCGACTCCCAGCATTCCGTTTCGCGCCGCGCTTTCCTCGGCGGACTCATGTCGGCAGGGAGTGCCCTCGCGCTCGGCGGATGCGCCGGCCTGGGTGCGACCGGCGCGCGCTTCGACGCCTCGTCCCTCTCCGTCGATCCGACAGTGCTTGTCACCACCACGCGCAAACCCATCAACGGCGCCCGTGTCAAACCCTGGTTTGGGCCGGAACGCGCGACGGCCATGACGGTCGCGCGGGCCAAGCTGGCGGCGCCGGACGAGAGTCGTCTTTCCCTCGCCTCCGTTGGACTTGGCGATTGGCGCCTTGATCGGGTCGAACCGGTGCCGGCCGACGCTGGCGATCTCGCTGCGCAGGCCGGGACAGGAGACGTGCTGATCTATGTGCACGGCTTCAAGCAGACATTCGAGACGGCGGTGCTGGACGGCGCCCATCTCTCCGACGGGATCAAGTTCCGCGGCCGGACCATGGTGTTCTCCTGGCCCTCCAAGGCCGGCCTGTTCGACTATGCCTATGACCGCGACAGCGCGATGTGGTCTCGCGACGATTTCGAACGCGTACTCTCTGCGCTCGTGTCGGCGCCAAGCGCCGGCCGCGTGCACATCGTCGCCCACAGCATGGGAACCATGCTGACGCTCGAAAGCCTGCGTCAGCTCCATGCGCGATACGGCGACACCGTTACGAGCAAGATCGGCGCGGTCGTGTTTGCCGCGCCTGATATCGACATGGACGTGTTCTCGTCGGCGATCCAGCGCATCGGCCCGCTGGCCGGCAAGATCACCGTGATCGCCGCGACGAACGACCGCGCACTCGCGCTGTCGGGCCAGATCGCAGGTGGAATGACCAGGGTCGGCGCCGCCGAAAAGGCCGTCATCGCCCGGCTCGGCGTGCGCGTGGTCGATGCCTCCCAGGAGGGCTGGGGCATCATCAACCACGATCTGTTCCTGTCGAATACGGAAGTGCAGAAGGTGATCCGCCGCTCGATCGACGGCACGACGGCGTGACGGAGTGGCTGCCCCGAGCCATGCGCAAACCCCTGCGCACGCTCGCTGCGGCCCGAAGGACGGCCGGCTTTGAGTGCCAGTCTCGACCGATGGCGCTCCGCGCAGAATAAAACCGCGAACGCTGAATTGCAGCTTGCGGATGGAAGACCTATGTTGGGTCTCTAGTCAGGCAGCCGCCCATCGTATGGCGAGAGTCTGCAGGTCGACCTCACGGTGGATGGTTTGCATTCCGCATCGGAGGTGATGCCATGGCCGTTGCTCCCACGCTCCAGAAATACCTCGCCGCTGAGAACATCCAGTACGAGGTGATCCCGCACGAACTCAGCATGACGTCGGCTCGAACGGCCGAGGCATGCCATATCTCGGGCGATCGCCTCGCCAAGGGCATCGTGTTGCGGCGCGACGGCGGATACGTGCTGGCCATCTTGCCCGCATCGCATCACCTCCGCCTGTCGGACCTGAGGACAAGCCTCGGCGACAATGTCCACATGGCCAATGAAACCGAGGTCAATCGGCTGTTCAGCGACTGTGCACACGGTGCGGTTCCCGCCGTCGGCAAATGCTACGGATTGGAAATGATCGTCGACGACAGCATCGAGGCACAGCCAGACATCTATATGGAAGCCGGCGATCATGAGACGCTGCTCCATATGGGTCACGCGCAGTTTGCGCGCCTGACGGCCAACGCACCGCACGGGCGCTTCAGCGCGCATGACTGAGGATTAGACCGCCCATTGCCGTTGCGATCTTGGGCGGGAACTCTGGCCGCGAGGTCGCCGCCATACTGTTCCGCAGGATGGCGGCGAGAGTGTCTGCGCTTGTCTGGTCGGAGTTCGGAAGATTGGGGGTGCCGTTGCATTGCATCAACGCACTTGAAACCCACGAACGGAGGCTCGCCATGAAAGTCAAAGACGTGATGCACAAGGGTGTCGACTGGGTCAGCCCCAACACCCCAATCACCGAGCTTGCCAAACTGATGCGGGCGCATGACATCGGCTGCATTCCGATTGGCGAGGATGACAAGCTGGTCGGAATGGTGACCGACCGTGATATCGTCTGCAAAGGGCTCGCGAGCCACAGCTTCGATGCCGGCCGCGCGACGGCGCGCGACGTGATGACCGAGGGCATCCATTGCTGCCGCGAGGACGATGACCTCGCCAAGGCGATGCATCACATGGAGAAGCTGCAGGTCCGCAGGCTGCCGGTGATCAACAAGAGCAAGCGGATGGTCGGCATCATCAGCCTGGGCGACGTCGGCCATTCCACGTCCGGTGATATGCTCACCGAGACCGTCAGGAGCATTTCGGCGCATCACTGAACTTGCGGCCAGGACTTATGGCCAGGACTTGCGGCCAAGGGTTGCGGCCAAGACTCTTCTCGCGATCGCCACTCAAACAGGCGTTGAGGGGAGCCCGAGCCGTGCGCTCGTCATGCAACCATCGCGCGGCACGGAAGCGACGGCGCGATGTGGCTTACTTTGCGCCGGAGTGAATGTGAGGGCGGGTCCACTCGATCGCTTCATCAGCATCAGCGTCGACGCTGCGGCGCGCAACCTATGACCAAGCGAGATCGCGCGGCGGACAGGGCCGCCGTCGGATGGGGGCGCAGCAAAAAGTCGAGGAATATCGCGGATTTGGCGCTCCCTAGGGGAATCGAACCCCTGTTTCAGCCTTGAGAGGGCCGCGTCCTAACCGCTAGACGAAGGGAGCGTGAGGGCTAGCCAATAGCCTCGAAATTTGTCCGCCGCAAGGACCCCGAGGAGCCTTTTACGGCTCATTGGCGAATTTCAGTCGTCCGGCCGGCTTGAGCGTGTGGGCGTCGAAGGCGCGGATCTCTATCACGCCCCCCACATCCAGGGTGACCACGAGGCGGTCGCCGGCGAGGCCGGTCGAGACGATTTTGGCGCCCTTCGGCAGGATGGCGGTGACGTCACTGGGCGCCTCGGCCGCCCTTCCCTCGGACTTGAAAAGGCGGTAGCCCACCGCGATCAGCACGGCGCAGATCGCCAGCGCCGTGGTCAACCCCGCGATCAGCATCATCCGCCGCACCCGCGCGAACAGCGCGGCCTGCTCGGGGCTCGGTTCGGGAACAGCGGTATCAGTCGTCGTCATGGAAAATTCTGGCTCTGCGCAAAGGTTGGAGGTTGTCGTCGCCGGCAACGAGGGCTCGACCCGGCTCGACCGCGTGCTGGCGGCCCACCTCACCGACCTGTCGCGATCGAGGCTGAAAGCCCTGATCCTGGCGGGCGCGGTGAGCCTGAAGGCCTCCGCGGTCCGCGACCCCGCTTATCACGTCACATCCGGGGATACGATCATAATCGACGTGCCGGAAGCGGCCCCACCGGAGCCGAAGGGGGAGGATATCGCCCTCGATATCGTGTTCGAGGACGACGATATCATCGTCATCAACAAGCCGAAGGGCCTGGTCGTGCACCCCGCGGCCGGCCACGAGACCGGCACGCTGGTGAACGCGCTGATCGCCCATTGCGGCTCTTCGCTGTCGGGCATCGGCGGGGTGCGCCGGCCCGGCATCGTGCACCGGCTCGACAAGGACACGACGGGGCTGATGGTGGTCGCCAAGAACGACCTCGCCCACGCCTCGCTGACCGCGCAATTCGCCGACCACGGCCGCACCGGTGCAATGCGCCGCGGCTACATGGCCTTTGCCTGGGGCGTCCCTGGCCGCCATCGCGGCACCGTCGACGCGCCGATCGACCGCCATCCGCATGCGCGCGAGAAGATGGCGGTGCGCCAGGGCGGCCGCGAGGCGGTGACGCATTGGGAGATCCTGGAGAGTTTTAACGGGCGCGACGGCAAGCCGATCGCGACGCTGCTGGCCTGCGAGCTCGAGACCGGGCGCACCCACCAGATCCGCGTCCACCTCGCCCATATCGGTCATCCCCTGATGGGCGATGCGGTCTATGGCCCGCATTTCAAGACCAAGGCGAACCAGCTCGGTCCCGAGTCGCAGGTCGCGCTGACCGCGCTTGGGCGGCAGGCCCTGCATGCCTATTTGCTGGTATTGGAGCACCCGAGGACTGGAGAATTACTCCACTGGGAGGCGGCTTTGCCGGAGGATTTGCTTCTCCTCCAGGGCTCCCTGAAAGCGGCGGTATGACGCAGGCCCTTTAAGAAAAGCGTTACATTACAAAAAGTTATAGCTGCCACACGGGGTCGTGACGTCAGCAATCCTTCCCTTTTTGGCCCCCCATGGGGTATATTGCGCGTGCGTTGGAAATGACCAACGGAACATCGCAGCTACGGCCGGCTTTAACACAGCGGTCGTCTGCCTGGCCCGCCGCTATCGGGGGCCTGAACCTTTGGAGGGCTTCAGTATGGCCCGTACCGCTGCTTTGCCGGTCCTCAATGGAGAATCCGGCCTTTCCCGTTACCTCGCCGAGATCCGCAAGTTCCCGATGCTGGAACCCCAGCAGGAATACATGCTCGCCAAGCGTTGGCGCGAGCATGACGATCGCGACGCGGCGCACCAACTCGTCACCAGCCATCTCCGGCTCGTGGCCAAGATCGCCATGGGCTATCGCGGCTACGGCCTGCCGATCTCCGAGGTCGTCTCGGAAGGCAATGTCGGCCTGATGCAGGCGGTGAAACGTTTCGAACCCGAGAAGGGGTTCCGTCTCGCCACCTACGCCATGTGGTGGATCAAGGCGTCGATTCAAGAGTACATTCTGCGTTCCTGGTCGCTCGTGAAGATGGGCACCACCGCGAACCAGAAGAAGCTGTTCTTCAACCTGCGCAAGGCGAAGAGCAAGATCAACGCGCTGGACGAGGGCGATCTGCGCCCCGACCAGGTGAAGATCATTGCCAAGCGCCTCGGCGTCACGGACCAGGACGTGATCGACATGAACCGCCGCCTCGGTGGCGACGCGTCGCTCAACGCGCCGATCCGCGACGACGGCGAAGCCGGCGAATGGCAGGACTGGCTGGTCGACAATACGCCCAACCAGGAAGCCATGCTGGCCGAGCACGAGGAGTACGACGAACGCCGTGACGCGCTGAACGGCGCCATGGGCGTGCTCAACCCGCGCGAACGTCGCATCTTCGAGGCTCGCCGCCTCGCCGATGAGCCGATGACGCTGGAAGACCTCGCTGCCGAGTTCGGCGTGTCGCGCGAGCGCGTCCGCCAGATCGAGGTCCGCGCCTTCGAGAAGGTGCAGTCCGCGGTCAAGGGCACGATCGCAAGGGCCGAACAGGCCGCGCTGGAAGCCGCGCACTAAGCGGGGCTTCGCCGCGGCGAGAAATTGGCGGATCGAAAAGAGAAAAAGCCGGCGGCAACGCCGGCTTTTTTGCGTGTGATGTCCAGCATGTTCGCGGAGGCGCGGGGCCAGTCATCTTGAACCGGCCTCGCCGGTCATCCGACCCAGAATGATCGGACCGACAGCATCGATTGGACGAACACCATGTCGATCATCCTGCAATCCACCGTCGGCGGCTTCTCAGCCCAGTTCATGCGCAAGCTGCCGCTGGTCGAGCAGGCGATGCGCGAGCGCGGGCTGGAGCCGTCCGAGTTCGTGATATCGAAGGATTATGCGGGCACAGCGACCATCCCGCTCATGGGTCCGTTCTTCTTCAGTTACAGCGTGTTCTTCGGCGAGGAGAATTTCACCGTCACCGAGCCGAACGACATGGTGTTTTTGGATTACTTCTTCAAACGCGTGCTGGCGGCAGATGGACCGCCCGAATTGCCGGAGCGGCCGGGATTGATGCGACGGTTCTTCGGCTGGATGGCGCAGGCGGTGTGACGCCTCCGTCACTCCCCCCACATCCTCGCCAGGGTCGCGAGCCAGCAGCCTTCGCAATAGCGCGCGTCCTTGTAGTCGATCCAGTTGTGGGCATAGACGCGTTCGAGCGGGATGTCGTAGCGCGAGCGCAGCACCTTCACGAGGATCTGCCACGCAGCGACCTGCGCCTCGGTGGGGCCGGCCGCGACATCAGGATAATTGCCGGCGAACTCGACGCCGATCGAATTGTCGCGCACGACCTGGCGATAGGTCGCGCGGTTGTCGATGAACTTGTTGTCGTTGCGGTTGGCGCCGTCGCCATGGGTCGGCACCAGGTTTTCCGCGACCGCCCAATACACCGTGCCGTCGGTCTCGACCCACACGGTGACGCCGCGCCGCGTCGGGGTCTTCGCTTGCGCTTGCGCGCCGCCGCGCGCCGAGCCCGCCGGCCCTTCGGTCTGGTGCACGATGATGTTGCGCCAGGGTCTTGCGCTCCGGACGTCACCCCATGGCGCCAGCCAGACTATCTTCAGGCCGGGAATGTCGGGCGTGCCGGAGGCGCGGGCGAGCTTTGCGAGCTCAGCATCCACGGCAGCGGCGGGGGCGGTCAGAAAGAAAACGGCCAGGGCGGCCGCGAGCAGGCGAGCGATCATCATGCAGGTCCAACAGAGACCAAACCTAGCATGGCCTCAGGCGAAATGGCGCGCGGCCTCGCCCCGGCCGATCGGCTCAGGCGAGAGCGGCGGCGACGGATCGTAGACGGCAAAATCGTTCTTGCCGTTCTTCTTGGCGGCATAGAGGGCGTGGTCGGCATTGGCCATCAGGCGATCCGGGAATTCGCCGACGCCGCGATCCCACTGCGCGACGCCGATCGAGATCGCGATCGGGATCTCGCTGCCGGTGCAGGCCTCGGCATCCTGACGGCAGACCTCGAGCACGCGGCGGGCGATCGCGGCGGCCTCGCGCAAGGACGAGGACGGCAGCACGACGCAGAACTCGTCGCCGCCGGTGCGGGCCAGCATGTCGCCGGGCCGGAGCCGCGTCTGCGCCATCAGTGTGAAGTGCTGCAGGCAGGCATCGCCGGCGGCATGGCCGTGGGTGTCGTTGATGGTCTTGAAGCCGTCGAGATCGATCACCAGCAGCGAGAACGGCGCGCCGCTACGCTCCGAGCGGGCGCATTCCTCGGTCAGGCGCTGCAGCAGATGCCGCCGGTTGGCGACGCCGGTGAGATCGTCGAGCAGCGCGAGATCGGCGACCTCGCCGCGCAGCCGGTCCATCGCCATCAGCAGGAAGCCGAAATTGAGCGTCATCGACAGGAACAGCAGCCCCAGCACCATGACGGCATGGGTCTGGCCGCCGGCCTTCGCCGACAGATCGTGTCCGAGCAGATTGCCGATCGTGCGGGCAATGAGGATCGCGATGATGGTGAGGATGACGATGCCGGACAGCCGCGCGCCCGGGCTGACGCGCCCTTCCGGCGGCGACAGCAGCAGACGCAGCGCCAGCACCAGCGGCAGGGCCTGACCGAGCGTGTAGCTGAGCATGCGCAGTTGCATGTGCTCGAAGCCGACCATGAAGACCACGACGCCGGCAAGGCTCGGGCCTCCCGTAGCCGTCATGAGGCGCCAAGAGACCGGCCGGCCATAGAAGCGCTCTATGCCCATCGCGGCGAGGCAGCTCGCGGCGATGACGCCGGCTGCGCCGAGCAGAAGCGGGAGGGGAGAGGCGACGAACAGGCGGACCAGGGCCGTCATCGCCCCGATCGCGCCGACGAAGGACGATGCCATCCAGAACCGCGCGGCGGCGAATTTCGGATAGGAGCGCGTCACGTAGGCCCAGATCACGCCGAGCGCCAGGAAGTTGACGACGAAGACGGTCCAGAGCGTCGGTACGTTCAGCATGACGCGTGCGGCATGCGCAGCGTCGCGCCCCCCGTCCCTGGCAGCCGTCCGTCCATGACCCATCCCCGTTTTCTTGCGGAGAAGAATGCGGCGCTCGCGCTTAATGGAGTCTCACCGCGATCCGGCAAAACGCGCCTTTGGTTTTGGATTCATGAACGGCGCCGCTTGCGTTGTCGGATCGTTAGGGATGTCGGCGGCGACGCTGCTTCGACGCCGCGATGCGGATTCGCGCACCAAAATCACCCGAAAATGCATCTGAGCTGTGGATAACGCGATGACACGGATGTGACAGCGCGGGGCAGAGACCCGCGAATCTGCTGAGTTTGTCGTCGAGGATGTTGCGAGGCTGGCCCTCCGCCGAGCATCCCTCGTGTCGCGTTCCACCATTAACCCTTAAGAGGATCCTATGGCTAAGAAAGCGAAGAAGGCGACGAAGAAGAAGGCCAAGAAGGCCAAGAAGGCGAAGAAGAAGTAACGAGGCTTCTGTTTCTTTGCCCGGGTGGAGCCTCGCTCCGCCCGGGCTTCGGGTAGAGAGTTTGAAGGCGGCGGGCGCGAGGCCCGCTTTTTTATTGGCTGAGTGTTGGAGACGCGGACGCTCCCGCACCTTCGAGAGGGAAAGAAGTTACCTCTCCGCGAAGGCCAGCTTGGCGCCGAGTGCGGCGAAACCGGCGGCGAAGCTGCGGCGCAGCCAGGCCATGATGCGCGGGCGGGAGATGACGTGCTCGCGCACCGAGGCGGCGCAGAGGCCGTAGACCACGAACACCGCAAGGGTCATCGCCATGAAGGCGCCGCTCAACTCCAGCATGCGCGCCAGCACATGGGCTTCGTCCGCGGTGATGAACTGCGGCAGGAAGGCGAGGAAGAAGATCGACAGCTTCGGATTGAGGATGTTGATGAGAAAGCCGGTGACGATCACACGGCCGACCGAACGCTCGCGGATCTCGCCCTCGACCGCCAGCGCACCTTGTTCGCGCAGCGCCTGCCAGGACATGTAGAGCAGATAAAGCACCCCGCCCCATTTCAGCGCGGCAAAGGCGAGCGCGCTGGTGTGGAGCACGGCGGCGAGCCCGAGCATCGCCGCCATCATGTGCGGCACGATCCCGAGCGTGCAGCCGAAGGCGGCGGCGAGGCTGGCGCGCGAGCCGCGCGTCAGCGCCGCAGCCAGCGTGTAGAGCACGCCGGTGCCGGGGGAAGCGACGACGATGAGCGAGGTGAGCAGGAAGGACCAGGACATGGGCCGACGCTATCACCCGGCATCACGGCGGGAAAGTCAGACCTTGGGCCTTCAGGTTCTCATTCCGTCACCCCCGCGCAACGGCGGAGCCGTTGTCGCTGGAGGTGCTCGCCTCTTCGGCCAGCCTCGAAGGGCGACGGCCCGGCTGCATCTCGGCCGTGCATCCTTCGAGGCTCCCGGTGGGGCGCCGAGCGCCCCATCACTCGCGCCTCAGGATGACGGATTTGATAGTGAAACCTTCGCTCAAGCCAGTTGCGCGAGCTCGGCTTCGCGCAGCACGTCGAGTGGCGCCCAGGGTTTGGCCCAGAACTTTGCGCCGTCGGGCAAGGGCTGCCTCAACGGACGGCCGGAGGTGACGACGACGTCGAGCTTGGGATTGCGGTCCTTGGCGACGTGCGCGAGTTCGACGCCGGTCATGCGCCCCGCGAGCTGGACGTCGGTCATCATCAGGCAGAGCGCGCCGGCGCTCTTGTCGAGGACGCGCTCGGCGGCTTCGGCGCTTTCGCACTGGATGACCTGGTAGCCGCTCTCCTCCAGCAGCAGGCTGAGCATCTCCCGCTGCATGACGTCGTCCTCGACGATCAGCGCAGTCGCGCGAAATGGTTGTGCTTGTCCCATCGGCGTCTCCCAATGCTTGCTCGCGTAACGTAAGTTAAGGAGCCAACTCGGCTGCGGTTCGGTTCCATTCTGAAAAAGTGTAAAGCATAGTTCCCGCATCAGGGGCTTGACGGGGAACATCATGACAGCGATTCGCGGCGCCGCCGCCATCACGGGAGCCGCCAGCGGCATCGGCCGGGCGCTGGCGATCGAGCTTGCGCAGCGCGGCTGCGATCTCGCGCTGGCCGACCGTGACGAGGCCGGGCTGAAGACGCTCGCGGCCGAGATCGGTGCGGGACGCAAAGTCAGCGTGCACCGCATCGACGTCGGCGAACCCGACGACATCGCGCAGTTCGCAAACGAGGCGATCTCCGCGCATCCCGCGCTCGGCATCGTCGTCAACAATGCCGGCGTCGCGCTGATGGGCTCGTTCGAGGAGATCGACCAGGCGCAGATGGACTGGCTGTTCGACATCAATTTCTGGGGCGTGGTGCGCGGCACGCGCGCCTTCCTGCCGCATCTGAAGACGAGGCCCGAGGCGCATATCGTCAACCTCTCCTCGATCTTCGGCATCATCGCGCCGCCGGGGCAATCGGCCTATGCGGCGGCGAAGTTCGCGGTGCGCGGCTTCTCCGAGAGCGTGCGGCATGAGCTCGCGGTGGCGGGCAGCCCGGTCAGGCTGTCGGTCGTGCATCCCGGCGGCGTCGCCACCGCCATCGCGCGCAACTCCCGCACCGGGGTCGGCGTCACCGACAATTCCCGCCGCGCGCAATCAATCGAGCGGTTCGAGACCGCGGCAAGGACCACGCCGAAAGACGCCGCGCTGCGCATCATCAGGGGTGTCGAGAAGAACGAACCCCGCATCCTGATCGGCAACGACGCCCGCTTCATGGACCTTTTGCAGCGCTTCCGCCCGGCAACGTATTGGGCGCCGCTGCAGCGGCGGCTGGAGAAAATGGCGAAGGGGACGTGAATTCGTAGGATGGGTAGAGCGCAGCGAAACCCATCATGTTTCCGCAAAGAGAGTACGCGATGGGGTTCGCTGCGCTCTACCCATCCTACAAACGACAAGCTGCGCCGTCGTAGGGTGGGCAAAGCGGAGCGTGCCCACGACTTCCGACGACGGATGGAAATGGTGGGCACGGCGCGTTGCGCCTTTGCCCACCCTACGAGACTGAGTATGTGGTCACTGCCCCGCGAGCCGATCGGCGAAATACCCGATCGTCTTGCGATACACCACCGCCCTGTTCCACTCGCGCATCGCTTCGAAATTGGCGGTGCCTTCGCCGTAGGGCTGGCCCATCTTGAAGCCGCTGGTGTGGAGCAGGTTTGCGGTCGAGGCGAGCACGTCGGGGACGCTGTGGCGGAGATCGACATGGCCGTCGCCGTCGAAATCGACGCCGTATTTGATGTAGGACGACGGCAGGAACTGGGTCTGTCCGATCTCGCCGGCAAAGGCGCCGATGAGGTCGTGCAGCGGCAGGTCGCCGCGCTGCACGATCTTCAGCGCAGCGAGCAGCTCGCCCTGGAACAGATCGGTGCGGCGGCAATCATGCGCGAGCGTCGCCAGCGTACGCACCACCGGCATCTTGCCGATGTCGCCCTTGCCGAAATCGCTCTCCAAGCCCCAGATCGCGACCAGGATATAACGTGGCACGCCGAACTGCTGCTCGATGCGCGAGAGCAGCGCGGCGTGGCGCTGTAGCAGCGCGCGGCCGCCATTGATGCGGCCGGGGCCGACGCGGGTCGAGACGTACTGCTCAAAGCTCTTGTTGAAGGTGTGGCGCTGGCGCCGGTCGAAGGCGAGCACCGCGCCATCAGGAGTGACGCCGCTGAGCGCCGCGCTGGTTACGCTTGCCGAGACGCCGGCCGCTTGCGCTTCCTGGGCCATGCTGGCGACGAAGCTGTTGAAGTCGCCGCCGCAGCGCGCGGCCTGCGCCGATCCGCCGGCCAGACAAAGGACGGACGCGGCGGCAAGAAGCAGTCTCAGCATGTGGAGCAATCCCCTGAAAATCCTAGCTGCGAAGCAGCGTGCGGATCATGCCCGGGAAAGACGCGAGCGTCAAAGCGCAAGGCTTGAAAGCGCAAGACTTGAAAGCGCAAGGCTTGAAGGCGCAAGGCTTGAATCGGAAGGCTTGATCCGCATCAAACTGTCTCACGTCCCGCTTCCTAGATTGCAGCGAACAGGAGAGTCGCCCAGGAGAAGCGTCCATGACCGGAATTACCTTGACCGCCGAGCAGATCCGCAATGCCCCCGCAGCGGTGCGGCAATGGATCGAACAGGAGGTCATCACCTCGCTCGGCCTTGCGCCGCGCGCGCCCGTGACGATCCCGCCCCAGGCCTCCCATCTCGTCGCCTGCAGCGTGGAGGACGTCGCCGGCGTGCTCGAGCACATCAGGGGCGTGCTTCCGGCCGTGAACGTGCTGCTCGAGCTCGGCCGTCCCGGCATCAGCTTCGGCCAGCCCGCGGTGATGACCTTCCGCCTGATGGACATCCTGCATCACACCCGCCTGCCCGACATCGGCGGGGTCATGACGTGCCTGGAGATGATCAACCAGGCGCTGATCGAGGTGAAGAAGGACCCCTCGGTGCGGTTCTGCGGCTTCGACAATGAAGGCCACTGCCTGATCGCGCCGCAGACGCAAGCGAGCATCGCAACGCTCTGGCAGACCATGATGGAACGGCAGCAGGCGGCGCAGGAGCGTGGGGCCGTCGGCCGGGCCACGCCTGCGGCCTGAGGCGGCTGCGCGCTTTCCGGGACAATCGAACCGGGATTGGTTCGTCGGTTAGAACCGGCAGGACGGCGCGCGAGACTAACGTCTTGCGTCCCGTCCCCCGCAACCGACAGAGAGTGCCGATGTCCGCGCCGCAGAACATCCCGGGAATGCTCGTCCTTGCCGCCCTGCTCGTCCTGCACGCAATCCCCGCCTCCGCGCAGACGCGCGACGTGGCGGGCGCGCGCGACTATCCCGGCATCGGCCGGTTCGCCGGCAGCGTCGTCACCGGCTATGTGGTGAAGGATTTTGACGCGGCACGGATGCAGGCCGCAAGCTTCAGGGACGGCCAGCCGACCGACGCGCGGCGGCTCGAGGGCCGCATCATCCGCATCGCCTATCGCACCAATCCCGGGCCCTCGATCCTGGAGGTGTCGCGCAATTTCGAGACGCAGCTTGCCAAGGCCGGCTTCGAGACCTTGCTGGCCTGCGACACCGACGCCTGCGGCGCCATCCCCTTCACCGAAAGCATCGACACGCTGCCGGTGCCGCAGATGTGGGTCGACGGTTTCAACTACCGCTATTTTGCCGGCCGCAAGGCCGAAGGCGGGCGCGAGATTTATGCCAGCGTCATCGTCAGCCAGAACAACCAGGACATCACCGCGCAGGTCACGATCGCCGAGCTCGGGGCCATCGCGAACAAGATGGTCGACGCCGCCGCGATGGCGAAGGGTCTTGGCGAGACCGGCCACATCGCGCTCTACGGCATCTATTTCGACACCGACAAGGCGGTGCTGAAACCGGAAAGCCGGCCGACGCTGGAGCAGATCGCCAGGCTGCTCGCGAGCCAGCCGCAACTGAACGTCTTCATCGTCGGCCACACCGACAGCCAGGGCGCCTATGAGTACAATCTCGACCTCTCCAAGCGTCGCGCGGAGGCGGTGGCCGCCGAGCTCGTGAAGAGCTTTCGGATCGTGCCGACACGCCTGCGCACCGCCGGCGTCGGATTGCTGGCGCCGGTCGGCCCGAACGCGACGGACGCCGGCCGCGCGCTCAACCGGCGCGTGGAGCTGGTGGCGCCGTGAAACGTCGCGCGGGAGTTTGATGCGGGTCAACATCGCGGCGCGGACGGCGTGAGATGGATGCCGCAGACTTCTCTCTCTCGTCATTCCCGGGCGCGACAAAGTCTGAGGCAACCAGCGATGCCCGACCATCAGAACAAGCCGGCCCGCCCCTCGCTCCTGCGCATCCCCTTGTTCCGCCTGCTCGCCATCAACCTCGCGATCGGCGCCTGCGCCGCGGCGCTGCTCGTCGGCGGCCTGCTCTGGCTCAACCCCGGACATCTGCGCGAGCTGATCTTCGCCGACAGTTCGCCCGGCATCGCGCTCGCGCTGCTGCTGGCATCCTTCCTCATCACCTTCGGCTCGGCTGCGATGGGCAGCGCGATCATGGCGCAGGGACTTAAAGAGCACAGCGGCAAGGGCGGCGGACACGGATCGCGGCTCGCGGCTCGCGGTGCAGGAGACGGCGCGGCGCACGCGCACGCATTGAGACATGAGCGGCGACGATGGAACCCGCTATTGCGGATCGGGATCACACTGTCTGCACGCAGGCGGGAAGAGGTGCAGGTTGGCGCGCCTTCCGACACAGCACGGCACGCGCGTTGCATCGCGAAGCCGGCAAGATGAACAAATTGATTTGACGTTCTAAACAATTGCTTCGACGTGGATGGTAATCACACGTCGCAACCACCGCATATCTGATCCGCTGGCTGCGACATCGACGCCGCCACGATTTGCCTTGCCATCGCAGGGCACTTTCTATAGCCTTCTATTTTAGGTTGTCGCCCCGCCAGCCCCGGGCGACACTGAAGACCAGAAATAGACGGCGGGCTTCGGCCCGCCGTTTATTGAGGCAAGCGTTGCCTGAACAAGGGCTGGTTGAGCAAGGGTCTCGCCAGATCGCAACAGGCGCCCGCCGCCCTCCCCGCAGCCCGATTTCAATCAGCCGCATCGATCCCCGTCGCGTTCGGGCCTGGACTGACGTCGGTGGCCGCCAAAGTCATTTGACTGCGGCCCTCCAATCGACGACAAGCCGCCATGGCCAAGAAACCCGGAACCAATCCCAAAGGCGAATTCGCCTTCTTCAACGTCTTCTATGAAGACGATTCCCAGCGCTCCAACCGCCGCGTGCCCTCAGAGCTGCTCGGCGGCCTCGACGGCGACGAACCCGCGCGCAACTTCATCATGGAGCAGGACCGCGAGATCGCGGAAAAGAGCGGCCGCCCCGCGCTCGAGATCAAGCGGATCGAGCGGGTCGGGGTGAAGAAGAAGTAGGACGACATCAGCAGGCGCTCACCAGCGCCCGCTCCTCTTATTCCAGGCAAACAGCAGATCGGCAAACCGGTCATAGACAAACCGCGTGAACGGCAGCGCCACGCGATTGCCCAGCAGCCCCGCAAGCCACCCCTCCCCCGGCGTCAGCCGCCACAACGCGATCGCAACGTTCGCACGGACGATGAGCCGGCCGGCCTCATCGGTCGCATGCAGGCGGCGCCTGATGTCGTCGAGCGAGGCACCAAAGCGCGCCAGCGCGTCGGGCTGCTCGTTGATGTCCCTGAACTCGATCGTCCCCGCGCGCACCAGCGCCAGCAGCTTGTTGCGCTGCCAGTCGATGCCGGCGTCACAGACGGGGCAGAGCATGTCGTAGAATTTCGAATGATACATGCTCGTCCGAATTTCCTGCGGACGGAGATTGATCCCCCCTGTATTCAAACGGTTGAACACCTCGTACATCGACGAGTCATCATCGACTGGACTATTTTGCTTTACAATAATATTGCGTATGGGGCGCAGATCGAATTGTGTCTTGTAATCGCCTAGGGTCGAATAGTTTAAGCCGTGAAACTTGTTGGTTTGATTAGGAAGCTTCTCTGAAAGCTTCAGCTTGAAATCGTCGAAATATTCATCGTTGTGCAAAACTTCGTCTGGAATTCTTCCTTCCTTGTCAAAGATCGCCCGTATCTCAACGCGCTTATCTTTTCGAGGGAATCTTCGCTTGATGAAATAATAGATAGACATCAATCGTTGCTGGCCATCGATCACCAGAAAACGATTCCGAGCCTGCTCGTACAAGAAGAGCTGAGGAACTGGGATGCCAAGTATGAGCGACTCGATGAGCTTGGATGCCCGCACCTGATCCCAAACAAAGTTACGCTGAAATCCTGGTATTCGAACCGCGCCCGACTCTATGAAATTGAAGAGCGTAGAGACATTGAAATCGTTTGGAGTCGCCGTAATGTCGTATTCGTCGATCTGTAGTTCGTCTTCCTCATCGGCATAGTCTTCAAACCACTCCGCCATCGTTCCTCCGGCAAGTTGCGACAAACGCGCTTTTCGCAACTATAGCGCGCATAGTGGAGTGAACAATAAGAAAAATGGCGGGCTTTCGGCCCGCCATTCTCGTTTGGATGAATGCCCAGGTCAGACCCGGGCACGACGGTCGGATCAATTATCCAAGAAGCTCCGCAGCTTCCGCGACCGCGACGGATGCTTCAGCTTGCGCAGCGCCTTGGCTTCGATCTGGCGAATACGCTCTCTCGTCACCGAGAACTGCTGCCCCACTTCTTCCAGCGTGTGGTCGGTGTTCATGCCGATGCCGAAGCGCATGCGCAGCACGCGCTCTTCGCGCGGGGTGAGCGAGGCCAGAACGCGCGTGGTGGTTTCGCGCAGGTTGGACTGGATCGCGGCGTCGATGGGGAGGATCGCGTTCTTGTCCTCGATGAAATCGCCGAGGTGTGAATCCTCTTCGTCACCGACCGGCGTTTCGAGCGAGAGCGGCTCTTTCGCGATCTTGAGGACCTTGCGGACCTTCTCGAGCGGCATGCCGAGCTTTTCGGCCAGCTCTTCCGGGGTCGGCTCGCGGCCGATCTCGTTGAGCATCTGGCGGGACGTGCGCACGATCTTGTTGATCGTCTCGATCATGTGCACGGGAATGCGGATGGTGCGCGCCTGGTCGGCGATCGAGCGGGTGATCGCCTGCCGGATCCACCACGTGGCGTAGGTCGAGAACTTGTAGCCGCGGCGGTACTCGAACTTGTCGACCGCCTTCATCAGGCCGATGTTGCCTTCCTGGATCAGGTCGAGGAATTGCAGGCCGCGGTTGGTGTATTTCTTGGCAATCGAGATCACGAGACGGAGGTTGGCTTCCACCATCTCCTTCTTGGCCTGACGTGCTTCGCGCTCGCCCTTCTGCACGGAGTGCACGATCTTGCGGAACTCGACGATCTCGAGGCCGGTCAGCGCAGCAAGCTGATGCACCTCGTGACGGAGGTCCTTGATGCGGTCCTTCTCGTGATGGACGAAGTTCTTCCAGCCCTTGGCCGAAAGTTTCGAGACACGGTTGAGCCAGCGCGGATCGAGCTCCGAGCCGGTGTAGTTGCGCAAAAAGTCCTCGCGCGCGACGCCGTGGCTGTCGGCAAGGCGCATCAGGCGGCCCTCGTGCGAGACGAGGCGCTTGTTGATGTCGTAGAGCTGCTCGACGAGCGAGTCGATACGCGCCTGGTTGAGGCGCAGCGACTTCACCTCGACGATGATCTCGTCCTTCAGCTTCTTGTACTTGCGCTCCTGGTGCGGCGAGAGCGACTCGTTCTGGAGCTGGTTCTGGATGTCCTGCTCCTGAAGCTTGCGCAGCTTCTTGTAGCTGTCGGCGATCTTGTCGAAGATCTCGACCACCTTCGGCTTGAGCTCGGCCTCGATGGCCGCGAGCGACATCTGGTTCTCGAACTCGTCGTCGTCCATGTCGGACTCGGCCGCGGCCTCGCCCGGATCCTTCTCCTCGCCGGCTTCCGTGCCGCCCGGCGCAGGCGCGGCACGGAACGGGGTCGGCGACGGCGGCGCGGCGGGCGGAGCGACATGCGCGGGCGCACCGGTCGCGGCGGCCTGGCCCTCGGCGGGCGCTTCGCCGTTCTCGCCAGTGGGACCTGCGATCATCGCATTGTTCATGCCGGCCTTGGCGTCGGGGCCGGCATAGGTGGCTTCGAGATCGATGATGTCGCGGAGGAAGATCTTGCCTTCGTTGAGCTCGTCGCGCCAGATGATGATGGCCTGGAAGGTCAGCGGGCTTTCGCACAGCCCTGCGATCATCGCCTCGCGGCCGGCCTCGATGCGCTTGGCGATGGCGATTTCGCCTTCGCGGGACAAGAGCTCGACCGTGCCCATCTCGCGCAGATACATGCGCACGGGATCGTCGGTGCGCTCGCCCGGCTCGCTCTTCTTGACCTCGGTGACGGCCTTCTGGGTGACCTCGACGAGCTCGTTGTCGGTCTCGTCCTCGCCGCCCTCGTCCTTGTCGTCCTCGCCTTCGCTATCGTCGGCTTCGGTGACGTTGATGCCCATGTCGGAGAGCATCGACATGATGTCCTCGATCTGTTCGGGCGAGGTCTGGTCGGACGGCAGGACTTCGTTGAGCTGATCGAAGGTCACGAAGCCGCGCTTCTTGGCCTGCTTGATCATCTTCTTTACGGCGGCGTCGGACAGGTCGAGCAACGGCGAGGGCGCGTCCTGGGAATCCTTTTCCGGCGCGTCCGCTGCCTTGTCGTCTTTTTCCTTGTCCTTCGCCTGCAGCGTCTTTGCCTTGGTGGCCATCCATTGCTCCTAAACGCGCTTCAATGCAGTCGGCTCGCCGCGCCTGCCTGAATTCACATGAACCTGTTGCCCGACGCTCTCGCTTCGGCAGCTCTCGACACGGAAAGGGCGGCGCACATGTCTCTCGCCACCCCCAACTCTCTCTCGCCGGAAATGCCTAACGCTTCGTCAGCCTCTTTGTCGCAGCGGATGCAGGTGTAGTGCCAACAGCAATGCGCGGATTCATTCCTGACGCGTCTGTTCTGCCTGCGGCCGCCTGGTGGCCAAAGTGCTACAAGACCGTTAAGCCTCGATTAACCCTGTTTTTGCCGCCAAACCTTGGATTTGGCGAGTCTTTTAGCGGTTCCGGCTCCGGCCGTCCGCATGATTCTTTCATCATACGCTCTTCTGGAACCGGCCCGACAGCTCGCCAAAACCCTCGATCAGGGCCTCGGTGCCGTCGACCTCGGCCAGACGGGCCTTGACGTCACGCAGCCACGCCAAATTGGCCTCGCTGGGGTCCTCCCCCAAGGCCAGCTCGGCGTCCTTCAACTCTCTAAGTAGTGAATGGTATTGCCGATGCAAGGCAACCAGCTGGTGCCAGGTGGCGAGAACGTCGTCGGGGGCGGCGCCTTCGCGGGCGCCCCAGACCGCCGCGGTCGTGATGCCACTCTCAACCCTTTGAAGAACTTGCGAAAATCCGCTCCTGGCGAGATCGCCGCGCATCTTTTCGGCCTGCTCGCCCGGGTCCGGGGAATGGTGGTGGTCGTTGGCAAAGGCGGCGATGATGCCGGCCCTGAGCTTGTGGGCCTCGGGATGGGCCAGCTCCAGGGCGGCGACCTCCTCGAGGTGGTCGTGCAGCAGCCAGGGATGGTTGATCAGACTTTGCAGGATCAGGGCCTCACGGCGGGAGATGGCGCTGCGCTGGCCGCGCATGATCGGGCTGGCCGCCAGCTGCGGGCTCGCCGCCTGGTAGGGGCCGGAGGGTAACAGGGTGGGGCCGGGCGCGCCGCGGCGGCCGCCACCGAATCCTTGCCCCCCGAATCGATTCGCGCCTCCCGCAGCCCGGGGCTGGAATTGGCGACTGGAATTGCCTTGAAAATTGCCTTGGAAATTACCTTGGAAATTGCCCCGGCCGGCAAAGCCGCCGCGGCCACCCTCGGGCGCGAAAGTGCGCCGAAGCCGCTCGGCAAAATCATCGCGGTAATAGCGCCGCACCACCTCGTCGCGGATGCCGTTCGCGAGCTCCTTGATGCGCGCCTCCAGCGCAGCGCGGCGCTCGGGGGTGGCAAAGTTGCCGCCTTCGAGCTCGCGCGACCAGATCATCTCGGCAAGCGGCTTGGCCGCCGCGATGACTTCCTCGATGGCGCCGCGACCGCCCGAGCGCGCGAGATCGTCGGGGTCCTGCCCCTCCGGCAACAGCGCGAAACGAAGACTCTTGCCGGGTGCGAGGAAGGGCAGCGCGAGATCGGCAGCACGATACGCCGCCTTCTGCCCGGCGCGGTCGCCGTCGAAGCAGAGGATCGGCTCGTCCGCCATCTTCCAGAGCAGCGCCAGCTGGCTTTCGGTGAGCGCGGTGCCGAGCGGCGCAACCGCGCCCGCAAAGCCCGCGGTGACCATGGCGATGACGTCGACATAGCCCTCGACCACGATCAGCGCGCTGCCGTCATGGGTGGCCTTGCGCGCGGTCTGGTGGTTGTAGAGATTGTCGCCCTTGTGGAAGAGCGGCGTCTCCGGCGAATTCAGGTATTTTGCCGGAACGTCCTTCTCCAGCGCGCGCCCGCCGAAGGCGATGACGCGGCCGCGCAAATCGGTGATCGGGAACATCACGCGATCGCGGAAGCGGTCATACGGCACGGGAATGTCGTTGCCGGCCACCAGCAGGCCGGTCTCGACCATGTCGTCGACGGAGATTCCGAGCTTGCCGAGATGCTCCTTCAGCGCGAAGCGATCGGGCGAGGCGTAGCCGAGGCGGAATTGCAATTGCGTCGCCGGCGAGATCGCGCGGTCGGCGAGATAGCCGCGCGCCTTGGCGCCGACGCGCGAGGCCAGGGTCTCCGCGAAATAGGTCGCGGCGAGATCCATGACGTCATGCAGCGTGCGGCGGCGCTGCTCGTGCCGCGCCGCATCCGGCGTCACTGCCGGCAGCGCCAGGCCCGCCATGCTGGCGAGCCGCTCGACGGCCTCCGCGAACGGCAGGCCGTCGGTCTCCATCACGAAGCTGATGATGTCGCCGTGCTTGCCGGAGGAGAAGTCGTGGTAAAAACCCTTCTGGTCGTTGACGTAGAAGGACGGCGTCTTCTCCTGCTGGAACGGCGACAGCCCCTTCCACTCCCGCCCCGCCTTCTTCAGCTTGACGCGCTTGCCCACGACTTCGGAGACCGAAAGCCGGGCACGAAGCTCGTCGAGGAATTGGGGTGTGAAGCGCATTATGCTGATTTCTGGGCTGAGTCGGGCGTTATGGCCAACCGGATAGGCATATAGGGACGGTCCCGGGAAATACGAAGCATGTGTGGCTTCTCCCGGCTATTCACAGGCGAAAGTTTCGACGGAAAGCTTGAACCCGCCCCGGTTCCGCGCTTCCATAGGCCATGTTCAGGACGTTTCGAGGCGGCCACAGCGGGGGTTGGCGCGTCACCTCGATTTCATCAGTGACGGGCGAGCCCCTGCCCTTCATGCCGGCGCTGTCGGTCACCGACAGCGAGGCCGTCTCATTGCCGCTGGTGCCCTCGCGCAATGCGTGGCGGCTGGTCGGGGCCCCGAGCAATTTGCGCTACACCGAGCGGCCTGAGAAGGAGCAACTCGTGGCCGTGCAGGCCGGGCTCGGCCGGATGGAAGCAACCAGCGCGGCGCTGATCCCGATCCGCAAATCGCAGGCCTGGTGGGAGCTGACCCAGGAAGAGCGCCGCAAGATTTTCGAGGACAAATCGCACCACATCGCGAGCAGTCTTCGTTTCCTGCCCGCGATCGCGCGGCAGCTCTATCACTGCCGCGACCTCGGCGAGCCCTTCGACTTCCTGACCTGGTTCGAATTCGCCCCCGCGCACGCCCCGCTGTTCGAGGAGCTGGTGGCGATGCTCCGGGAAACCGAGGAATGGAGTTACGTCGAGCGCGAGGTCGACGTGCGCGTGGTGAAGGAAGTGCTGTCGGCTTAGAGCACGATCCGGACCCGGACGGCCGCGTCAGTGCAAAGTGCGAAGCGGTTTTCCGAGAAGATCATGCTCGAAAATAACTAATGCTTCAGAAAGCGCCCGGACTCGATGCGCGGCAGACCCGTGACCGGCCAGTTGTAGACATAGGTCCAGGCCTTCTCCGTGGCGCCATCAGCCAGCGTCACGTCGATCAGCCGGCGCAGATATTCGGTCGGCTCCGGAAAGCCTTCGCCGCAGGCTTCATACATGTCGAGCTCGCCCAGCAGTTCGTCAGGCACGCGCATCCGGAAGAGCTCGCCATGAACGATGTCGGAGGCCGCCTCCGACAGCAGCAATCCCGGATAATGCTTCACCAGGACGAGGCTGCCGCGGCAGGTCGCTTCACCCAGAAAATCCGCGTGGCCCGCAAGCAGCCGCGCCATCGGATGGTCGAAGCCGCGCATCAGGGTGCCGTAGACGAAAAGGCGATCGGAGGTCATGCTGCTCTAAAGTTGCGACGTCGGTGCAATATCGTTACTCCGTTTAGACAACGTAATCGTTTCATAGGCAATCAGGATGGACCTGCACACGGCCGAGGCCGCCGATCAACTGCTCGATGAGGGCGATATTCCGCCGGTGCATGAGGTGAACGCGGGAGGGACCTCACCCTTCCTGCTCACCTCGGATCATTACGGACGGGTGCTGCCGCGCGCGCTCGGCGATCTCGGCGTCACCGAGGCCGAACTGACGCGACACATCGCCTGGGACATCGGCATCGCCGGCGTCGCCGAGCGGCTCGCCAGGTTGCTGGATGCGCACCTGATCGCGCAGCGCTATTCGCGGCTTGTGATCGACTGCAACCGCCCGCCGGCCGCGGTGAGCTCTATCCCCGTAATCTCCGAAGCGACCGCGATCCCGCGCAACGAAGGGATTTCGGATGGGGAGCGCGAGGCACGGCGGCGCGAGATTTTCGAGCCCTATCATGATCGCATCGATGCCGCGATCGACGCCCGCCTGCACGACAAGCGGCCGACGGTGCTGGTCTCATTGCACAGCTTCACGCCCGTCTATGCCGGCGTCGCGCGGCCCTGGCACATCGCCGCGCTGTACAACCGCGACACCGTGCTGCCGCAGCTGTTGCTCAAGCATCTGCGCGCAGAGGGCGATCTCGTCGTCGGCGACAACGAACCTTACGCGGTCAGCGACCTCACCGACTACACCATCCCCGTCCACGGCGAAGGGCGCGGCCTCGTCAACACCGGCATCGAGATCCGACAGGATCTGATCGCCGACCACGCGGGCCAGCAGCAATGGGCCGAACGGCTGGCAAGAATCCTTGCCGAGGTCGCGGTGGAACTGAAGGCGGAGCTGCTGGTGTAAGCCTCACTTCGCCCTGGTCAGCGCCAGCCAGATGCCGCCGCCGATCATGAAGCCGCCGGAGATGCGCGACATCATCCGCGTGCGGCGCGCCGAGAAGAATTTTCGCGCGCGGCCTGCGGCAATGGCGTAAAGCGCATCGGTCACCACGGCGGTGACCATGAAGGTTGCGCCCAAGAGCGCGACCTGCGGAAAGTGCGGCTGGTTCATGTCCATGAACTGCGGGATGAAGGCGCCGAAGAACACCAGCACCTTCGGGTTCGACAGCAGCACCAGAAAACCCTGCAGGAAGAAGCCGCCGCGCGGCGGCGGAGGCGGTGTGTCGACATCGACGCCCTCGACCGGCGCCCAGATCAGCTTGATGCCGAGCCAGACGAGATAAGCGGCGCCGGCAAAGCGCACCCAGTCGAACCAGTAGCCCATGGTCGCCATCAGCGAGGTCAGGCCGACCGCGACGATGCCGATGACGATGGCAAGGCCGGCCTGCGCACCGGCCACGTTGGTCAGCGCAGCACGCGTGCCGTGGCGCAGGCCGTTGGCGATGACGAGGGTGACGATCGGCCCCGGCAGCAGCGCCAGCGCAATGCAGGCGGCGACGAAGGCGAAATAGGCTTGCATGGACATCATGGGGGAGACTCGGCTGATGGCGGCTTGCGGGTATTAATGCATGGGTTGAGCGCAGAGGGAAGCGAGATGAGCGCAAGGTGCGCGCTCAACCAACGGTGTCATCCCCCGCGAAAGCGGGGGATCCAGTACGCCGCGACGCCTCCGCACTTCACCAACGTCTCTGGAATGCTGGATTCCCCGCCTGCGCGGGGAATGACAGCGGAGAATGTGAGAGCCGACGTACCAACATCGATGCCGACATCGCTCCGCCCCCGCATCGTCAGTTCTTCGGCAGGCCGGCGACATTGCGCGCCGGGCCGGTCAGCTCCAGGATATGCAGGCCGGTATTGGCGCGGTCGACGATGTAGATGAAGCCGCGATCATCCGTCTCGACATTGTTGGTCTGGATCGCGACCTTGCAGCGCTCGCCGCCCTCGATCGGGATGCAGCGCTTGTCGGTTGCGCCAGTGATCGACGGAATGAAATAGCCGACCTCCTTCGGGTGATAGGGATCGCGGATGTCGAGCGCGCGCACACCGGCATTGAAGAAGGCGATGAAGGCCATCTTCTTGTAATAGACCGGCGCCATGCTCTCGTTGGAGGAATGCGAGCCGAACCGGCCGCCGCGCTGGCAGAACTGCCCGCTCGCCTCCGGCACGGTGTAGCTCGAGATCATCATCGGCCGCGTCTCGGTGGTGACGTCGGCGAACCACACCATCTGCCGCGCCTCGCCGCATTCGTTGAGGATCGCTTCATTCACGATCATGACGATGTCGCGGATCTTGCCGTCCTTGTCCTCGGCGAATTCGGCGATCGGCATGTCGAGCATCGGAAACGTCGTATGCGCTCCGTTGAAGGCCGACATCGGCATGCGCGAAATCTCGGGATAGCGCAGATTGTCCGGCGTCGGCTCTTTCGGCCCGTTCAGGAGCTTGTCGCGATCGACGATCTGCAAAATGCCGCCCTTATTGGTGCCGTAACCGAAATAGACGCGGTTGCCATCGGGCCCGGTCGAGATCGGCCCGTGCAGCTCGGTCGGCACCGCGCCGGTCGAACCGGGCTCCTGACCGGGCAGTCCGAAGTCGCGGATCTTCTGCGGATGCGCGGGATCGGAGAGATCATAGATCTGCGTCATGCGCCGCGTGCGCCAGTCCGGCGCGCCCGAGACGAGATAGGCGATACCGGTGTCGCATTCCCACCAGCTCTTGTGCGTGTCCTTCAGGCCGCCGATGCGCGTGATGAGGACCGGGCTCGCGGGATCAGTGACGTTCCATAACTCATGCGCCTCGCCGCCGAAGGTCCTGAGCATGTAGACCGCGTTGGGATCACCCTTCGGCAACGCCTTGCCGTCGCACACCCGCACCATCTGCGCCCCGCCGGAGTCGTACTTGCCCTCCTGCCCCGGCAGATGCCGCAGATATTTCGGACGCGCGGGATCGGTGACGTCGACGATCGAGGTTCCGTTCGGCTCGGCCTTGCCCGTCATCGGGTTGACAGGCGCGGGCACATCATCAGTGCCGCCGTGATGGCCGATATAGGCGATCCAGCGATCCCCCTGGTGATGGATGGTCGGCTGATAGGCGCTGCGGGCCTGGAGGTCGTTGCTCCCGACGAGCTTCATGTTGGACGCTTCGGGCGGCGCGCCGATGGTCTGTTTCTGCGCCTGGGCCCCGGTGCTGCACGCGAAAAGGACGAGAGCGGCAGCAAGTGAAACGCGACGGAACATGAAAATCCTCCCGGAACCAATCTGCGTTGGCTGAGCTGAAAGGCTAGCACGGCCGATTGCGGGCGACCAAAACACGATTCTGCGGCTGGACATTGCGGGGCGCACAAAGTGCGAACCCGCAATCTCGAGATTCCGGATAATTGCTGCGCGGTTTCCGGAATGACGGCGCGCTTGACATGCAACCATTTGGTTGCCTATTATCGATGCCATGGATGAGGTCTTCAAAGCGCTCGCCGATGCGTCACGACGGTCGCTGCTCGACAGGCTTCACGCCAAAAACGGCCAGACGCTGAACGAGCTCTGCGAGGGCCTTGCGATGACGCGACAGGCCGTGACCAAGCACCTTGTCATTCTGGAAGAGGCCAATCTGGTCACCGCTATCAGGCATGGCCGCGAGAAGCTGCACTATCTCAACCCGGTGCCGATCCATCAGATCGGCGAACGCTGGATCAAAAAATTCGAGCGCGGCAAGCTCGCCGCACTCAGCGAGTTGAAACGCCAGTTGGAGAAGCGCGATGAGTAAGCCGGAGTTCGTCTACGTGACCTATATCGAGACCACGCCGGAAAAGCTATGGGAGGCGCTGACGTCGAGCGAATTCACCAGGCAATATTGGTTCGGCGCCGAGGTCCGCTCCGACTGGAAAGCCGGCTCGCCCTTTGCGCTCACGCTCGACGGCGAGATCACCGATTCCGGCGAGATCCTCGAGGCCGATCCGCCGCGCCGCCTGTCCTACAGCTTCAAGCACCAGAAGTTCGAAGAGCTGCGCGGCGAGCCGATCTCACGCGTCGTCTTCACCATCGAACCGTTCGGCGCGCTCGTGCGTTTGACCGTGTTGCATGACGGCTTCGTCGAGGGCGGCAAATATCTCGGCGCCGTCTCCAATGGCTGGCCGGCGATCCTGTCCGGGCTCAAGAGCCTGCTGGAGAGCGGCAAAGTGCTCGCCATCCCGCGCACGGCGCTCAACAAGGGATTCGACGCAAAATGAACCTCGATCAATTCAAGCCGCTGACGGTCTACACCATCTACATCGCTTCGACGCCGGAGAAGGTATGGGAGGCGCTGACCTCGGCCGAGTTCAGCAAGCAGTATTTCTTCGGCAATGCCGTGGAGGTCGAGCCGCGTCTTGGCGGTGCGTTCACCGTGCGCACGCCCGATGGCGCGTTGCACATCAGCGGCGAGGTTCTCGCCTACGATTCGCCGCGAAAGCTTTCGGTCACATTCAACGTGAACTGGCCCGAGCTGATCGAGAAGCTCGGCCCGACGCTCGTCACCTACGAGATCGAACAAGCCGGCGATGCGGTCCGCCTCACCATGAGCGAAGGCCACGACCGCCCGCTCAGCGACGACATCCTGGCCGGTGGCCGTTCGGGCTGGCCCGCGATCCTGTCCAGCCTCAAGAGCCTGTTGGAAACCGGCAAGCCGCTGGCGGTGAAGATGGGCCCGCCGCAGCGGATGCTGGATGCGCTGAAGGCGATGGGGATCAAGACGCCGTAGCGGCCGGAACCTGGGCCCTCATCGTTTCTTCTTCACCAGCGGCGGATGAATCTCGTCGATCTTGCGACGGCATTCCCCTTCAGAGTCGTGCGGCCCCGAGACAAAGGTCCCGCTGACTTTGATCGCGTACCAGCCCGACTCCACGCCGAGCCGGAGCGCTTCGTCTGCCTTGACGTGCCGTGGGGAGAGCGTTTGCATCAGGTGCTTTCGGTTGGCGTTCGATCTCACATCGACCGCGATGGAATCTTCCCGTCATCGAGCGGCACGAGCCCGCCGCGCGCGGCTCAGCCGCTGAAACGGGCAATACGCCAATGGTCGTCGTTACGACGTGTCGGTTCCGCCGACGCCAGAAATGAGCCGTTCACGTCGCGCGCTTGGAGTCGTAGCGGCCTGTGTGCGCAGAGACGACCGGCCTGCCCGACATTGGCGCACCGTGCGCGCAATCACTGCAATTAGCTATCGTTTTCTCGCCCGCGCCGCGCTTTTGAAGCGCCAAATGCCGCTCGCGGGCGAATAAGGCGGTCGAAGCCTTGTGTTCGACCGCTTCGTAGCCATGTTGAGAGCTTAGCCAAGGGAAAGTGTTTCGTATGAAGCTCCGCGTCGGGTACGAGATGCTGTACGAATTCCCGCAGCCGACGCCCATGATCATGGTGTTGGGCACGCACTTCACGCGCGCCTCCGATGTGATCGTGCCCGATCTGCTGACCACCAGCCCCTCGGTGGCGATCAGTCCCTATCGCGACCTCTTCGGCAATTGGTGCAGCCGCATCGTAGCGCCAGCCGGCGCCTTCCGCCTTGCCGGCGATGGCGTCGCTGGCGACAGCGGCCTGCCCGACCCGGTGTTTCCAAAAGCGATTCAGCACGCCGTCGAAGCGCTGCCGGCCGACGCGCTCGTCTATCTGCTCGGTAGTCGCTACTGCGAGACCGATCGCCTGTCGGACATCGCGTGGAAGTTGTTCGAGCAGACGCCGCCGGGCTGGGCGCGGGTCCAGGCCATCTGCGATTTTGTTCATCGCCGCATCACGTTCGGGCATGAGCACGCGCGTGCGACCAGGACAGCCCGGGAAGCCTACGACGAAGGCAAGGGCGTATGCCGCGACTATGCCCATCTCGCCATCGCTTTCTGCCGTTGCATGAACATCCCGGCGCGTTATTGCACCGGCTACCTCAGCGACATCGGCACACCGCAGCCGTGGCCTGCGGGAGATTTCGCGGCCTGGTTCGAGGCTTTCATCGGTGGGAGCTGGCACATGTTCGATCCGCGCAACAACACGCCGCGGATTGGCCGCGTGCTGATCGCACAGGGACGCGACGCCGCAGACGTCCCGATCACCCAGACCTTCGGGCCGAATACCCTGCTCAATTTCAAGGTATGGACGGACGAGGTCGCCTGATGACAGACAGCACCGCTGCGCTCAGCGCCGATGAATTCGCGTCGCTGGCCGAGGTCGGCAAGGGCAAGGCGCAAGACGAAATTCCGCAAGGACACGGCGAACGCCTGGTCAACCTGGGTTATGCGATCAGGCGGCTCGGCGAACTCGAACTGACCTCATCCGGCGTTCGCCGCTTGGCAACGGGCGAATAGCTCGCCGCCGTCGCGCCCGGCTCCCTTCTTACGCCGCCGGCACCACCAGCCGCCGATAAAGATGCCAGGTCGCATGCCCGAGCACGGGCAGTGTCACGATCAGCCCGAGAAAGTAAGGCAGCGCCGAGACGATCAGCAGCATCACGATCACGGCGGCCCATGTGATCATCGGCAGCGGGCTCGTCACCACTGCGCGCACGCTGGTCACCATCGCCGTGACGAAATCGACCTCGCGGTCGAGCAGCAGCGGAAACGACACCACGGTCAACGAGAACAGGATCAGCGACAGCACCGCACCGACCGCATTGCCGATGCCGAGGAACAGCAGGCCTTCATTCGTGGTCAGCACCACGGTCATGAATTCCTGAAGGCTCGAGAACGAAGCGTGCAGGCCGAGCAGGAGCGCGATCAAAAGCCGCACCTGGTACATCCATATCACGAACACGAACAGCGTGACGAACGCCATCCAGCCGATCTCGCTGCGCGCGCGCACGGCCGACCAGATCGCGCCGAAGGAGACCGGCTCGCCGCGCTCACGGCGGCGGCTGACCTCATAGAGTCCGATCGCCACGAACGGCCCGATCAACGCGAAGCCGGCCGCCAGGGGATAGACGAGATAGACCATGCCGAAGGCGGTGAGGCACAGCATGATGGCGATGCCGCCGGCGGCGTAGAGCGCGCCGAAGCAGAGACCGTAGAACGGCAGCGCCTGGAAATCGCGCAGACCCTCGACCAGCGCCTCGGCGATGTCGGTCGCCGCGACGCGACGTACCACCGGATCAACCTTGCCGGAGATGGACATCAGCTCCCTCCACACATCGACGCGATCTTTCGTCGCCCGCAGGCTGCAATACTAGCGCCGCCGCGCGCAGGCGCAACTTGATGCGAGCGGGCGCGAAGAATAGCGGCGAGGTAACTATGCTCGCGGTGTGAAATCCTTGACCATCAGTGCGATTTTCGCCCAATGGCTATGGACTGAGCAGACGATCGTGCCGCAAATTATACCTCCGAGCAGATACGCCTGAGAGCGGACCGCCCCACCGATGAGCCTGCGTACCCGGTTACTGATCCTCGTCATCGCCGCCATGCTCGTGCCGGCGATCCTGGTCGGGCTGCGCTTCGTGCAGAACCGGGCCAGCGAGATCGACGCGGCGCTGGCCAATCTGGCCGCATCCGCCGACGACATCGCCAGCGATCTGAACGAGAAGATCCAGGGCACCGCCCAGCTCCACTACGGTCTGGCCCGGGCCCGCGACCTCGACACGCGCGACAAGGCGGCGTGCTCGGCGTTTCTGTCGGAAGTGCGCGAAGAATACCCGCAGTTCACGGGCATCCTGACCATCGATCCCGACGGCAGCCTGTTCTGCGACTCGCTTCGGACCAACCGCACCCTCGACCTGAACGACCGTGGCTATTTCAAAGAGGTCAAGGGTCTTCAAGGCGTCGTTGCCGCAGAGCCGGTGTTCGGCCGCCTCACCGGGCTATCGGTGCTGCAGATCGCCTATCCCGTGCGATCGGAGACGGGCGCGCTGAAGTTCGTGCTGCTCGCGTCCTTCAACTTGAACAAATTCGCGGAATTTCACGACAAGCGGCTGCTCGCCGAGAAGGATATCCTGTTCGTCGACGCCAAAGGTACGGTCCTGGTCGCCCCCAAGGGCGGCGGCTGGAGCGAGCCTGTCGGCGGGACCATTGCGGGCTCCGATCTGTTCCGCTTTGCCGCAGCGCCCGATGGCGAGCCATTTCGGGAAGTCACCGACCGCGGGGGCCGCACGCAGATCTGGGGCGTTGCCCGCTCGCCCTCGATGCGCAAGGCCGGCCTCACCATCATGGTCGGACGCTCCAAGGACGGACTGGTCGCGGCGGCGAACCGCCGGCTTTACGAGGACATGGCGATTCTCGCGGTGGCCTTGCTGCTGCTCCTCGCCGGCTTATGGATCCTCACGACCGTGAGCATCGGCCGCCAGATCGGGCGGCTCGCCACCATGGCGAAGAGGCTCGCGCGCGGCGATCTCAGCGCCCGCATTCCGGAGCCCCATCCGGGCGGCGAGCTCGGCGGATTGATGAGCCTGCTCAACGGCACCGCCGAATCGCTAGAACAGCAGCGCGCCGCGATCGCGGATCTCAACCAGAAGCTCAGCCAATCCCAGAAGATGGAAGCCATGGGCCAGCTCACCGGCGGCGTGGCGCATGATTTCAACAATCTCTTGACCGTCATTCTCGGCAACTCGGAGCATCTCGCCGACCGGCTGGCGGGAAACAAGGAATTGCACCGCATTGCCGGCGACATCGCGACCGCCGCCGAGCGCGGTTCTGACCTGACGCGGAGCCTGCTCGCCTTCGCGCGCAAGCAGCCGCTGCGGCCGAGAGAGATCGACATCGCCGAGAAAGTGCTCGGCATGGAGCAGCTTCTGCGCCGGACGCTGGGCGAGCACATCGAGTGCCGCTTCGCGTTCGACCGGGATTTATGGCCGACCAGCGTCGATCCCGGCCAGCTGACGACGGCCCTGCTCAACCTCGTACTCAACGCGCGCGACGCGATGCCGGAGGGCGGCAAGCTGACGGTCGAGGTCCATAACAGCTCGCTCGGTGAATCCGACCTCGACGTCAACGGCGAGCCGCGGCCCGGCGACTATGTGATGGTGGCCGTCACCGATACCGGCAGCGGCATGAGCGCCGAGGTGGTCAGCCGCGCGTTCGAGCCGTTCTTCACGACCAAGGAGGTCGGCAAGGGGACCGGCCTGGGCCTGAGCATGGTCTACGGATTTGCACAACAGTCCGGCGGACTTGTGCAGATGCAGTCCGAGCCGGGACGAGGCAGTGTCGTCAGGCTGTTCTTTCCCCGTATCGCAACGCCGCCAGGCCAGGACCTGCGCCCGGCGGAAGCGACCGTCACACAAGCGGGACACGAGACCATTCTCCTCGTCGAAGACGACGACATGGTGCGGGCCTATGTCGAGAACGAGCTCAGGACGCTGGGCTACCGGGTCATCGCCACGTCGAACGGACCGGCGGCGCTGGAGGTGCTGCGCCAGCCCGGGGACATCCAGTTGCTGTTCACCGACGTCGTCATGCCCGGCGGCATGTTCGGGCCGGAGCTTGCGAGGCAAGCAACCGGGCTGCGGCCTGATCTCAAGGTGCTCTTCACCTCCGGCTACAGCCAGACGCCCGTCAAGACATCGGACGGGGTCGGCGACGCCCGCATTCTGACCAAGCCGTTCCGGCGAAAGGATCTTGCGGCGATGCTGCGGGCCGCGCTCTCGGAGCCGTCGCGGTAGATCAGGATGCTATCGCGAGCTGGAGCGCCACTGCGAGATTGGCCGCGAACAGGCCCGCGTCGATGACGAAGATCCGGAGCATCGGCCCCTTCAACACCGGCCAGTAGGCGACCCCGACGCGCCCGCCACGCATCAGCACCGGGAGGTTATAGGCGAACTGGCTGAAATGGCAGGCCGAAAAGAACAGGAACAGCGTGAGCTGCGCCTCGACCGGCTGAAAGAAGAGCGGACGCGCAGCCAGAAGGTAGAACGACAACACCCCTATCGGCAGGTTCATCCCGCCCAGGAACGCGACGCTGGCCGCCAGGGTTGGCGCGATCGGATTGCTGCGCTCTTCCCGCGGCAGCAAGATCTTCAGGGTGTTGGCCTGCGCAATGCTGAACTGGATGAAGGCGCCGCCGAACCACAGCGTGTTGAGGAGCAGGACGATATCCGAAAGGCGCATGGTCATTTTCCGTAAAAGGCTTCGCTGCGCACGACGCGCCCCGTATCGTCGAAATCCATGAACTCGCTGGCGCGCGTGTCTCCCAGCTGCCACCACACCGTCAGGCGCGCGATGGCGTTGTCCCAGCTCCAGCTCAGGATCCTCAGGTCCGCGCTTTCGATGTGGCCATAGGCTTTGCGCCAATAGGCGCGGATATTCTCGATGCCGGCGACGACGGGAGAACCGGTCAGCGTCAGCGCCAGAGGGCTGCGCATCTGCGCGTTCTCGGCAAAATGCGCCACCACCGCGTCGATATCGACCTTGCACCAGCTCGCGCACCAGGCCGCGACGAAGCGTTCGGCGGCCGCGCGATTCATTTTCTGCGCGCTCAATGGATTCTGTCCGCTCATGACACGGGCCCTCCCCGGCTCGTTGCCAGGACAGTGACAAAGCCCGCTTCTCATGTCAACTATATTGACTTTAAGAACGGTCAATTGTTGTCGGCGATCGTCCCCATGACCGCCATCCATGCCGCCGACCCGGATGCGCCGACGCGATCGAACGCCTCGCGCAAAACCTTGCGCTCGTGGTCCGAGGCCCGTTGCTCAATGCGCTGCCCGGCGGCCGTCAGACGCAGCAGCTTGGAGCGATGCTGCTCGGGCGAGCGCTTCGACGTCACCAGCTTGCGCTCCAGGAGCAGACTGAGCGGCCGGCTCAAGGCCTGCTTGGAAATGCCGAGGACCTCGAGCAGCGAGCCGATCGCGATATCGGGCCGGCGTGCCACCACATAGAGGATACGATGATGCGGACGCGACAGGCCCTGCTTCGCAAGATATTCGTCGGCTTCCAGCGTCATGCCGCGCCAGCCGTAATACATGAGCTCCAGCGCCGCATCGAGATCGTGCAGCTTGTCGAGCGAAGCGCGGTGAAGTCCCGCGGCTTGAGACGTCCTGGCCATTGTCGGAAGTCAGCCCTTGTAAGAAGTCAGCCCTTGTAAGAGTCAGCCCTTGGCCCGCAGCTCGCGCCGCAGCACCTTGCCTGTCGCCGTCATCGGCAGCGTCTCGGCGAATTCGACGAACCGCGGATATTCATGCGCGGCGAGCTGCACCTTGACGAACTCCTGGATCTCGCGCGCCAGCGCGTCGGTGCCGGTAAAGCCCGGACGCAGCACGATCCAGGCCTTGATCGATTCGGTGCGGATCGGATCGGGGATGCCGACCACCGCGGCCATTGCCACCGAGGGATGCTTCATCAGCGTGTGCTCGATCTCGGACGGGCCGACGCGATAGCCGGCGGTGGTGATGACGTCGTCCTCGCGGCTGACGTACCAGAAATAGCCGTCCTCGTCCTGCACGCCGAGATCGCCGGTGAGCAGGAATTCGCCGGCATATTTCTTCGCCGTCGCCTCCGGATTGCGCCAGTATTCGAGCATGGTGACGGGGCATGGCTGGCGCACGCCGATGATGCCCCGCTGGCCGCGCGGCAATTCTTCGCCCTTGTCGTTGACGATGCGGACGTCGAAGCCCGGCGTCGCCTTGCCCATCGAACCCGGGCGGATCGGAAACAGATTGGAGTTGCTGCCGATCACGAGATTGCACTCGGTCTGGCCGAACACCTCATGGGCGTCGATACCAAAAGTCTCGCGAACCCAACCGAGCAGTTCGCCGCCGAGCGATTCTCCGCCGGTGAAGATGCTGCGGAGCTTGACGCCCGGATGCTTCACCCCGGCCTGCCGCATCAGCTTGAGCGCGGTCGGCGGCAGGAAGACGTTGCGGACGCCAAGGTCGGCCATCATCTGCATCGCCGCCTGCGGCTCGAATTTGCGCGCGCGATGCCCGACCAGGGGGATGCCGTGATACCAGAATGCGAGCAGGCCGTTGACGAGGCCGCCGATCCAGGCCCAGTCCGCCGGCGTCCACATGAGATCGCCGGGACGCGGCAGGAAGTTGTGACACATCTCGACATTGGGGAGATGGCCTAGCACGACGCGGTGCGCATGCAGCGCGCCCTTGGGATTTCCCGTCGTGCCCGAGGTGTAGATGATCAGCGCGGGATCGTCGGCGGCGGTGTCGACGGTCGCAAAGTCCTCGGACGCGGTTTCGATCGCCGGCCAGAATGGCTTTGCGCCGGCGTGGACGGCGCCGCTCGTGACATAGATGTCCTGCAGATAGGGCAGCCGCTCGCGGATCTTCGTGAGCTTCTCCCAGCCCGCCTCATCGGTGATGATTGCCCTCGCGTGTGAATTCGACAGGCGAAATTCCAGCGCGTCCTCGCCGAACAGTGCGAACAGAGGGATCGAGACCAGGCCTGAGCGGAATGCCGCCATATGCGCGATCGGCAGCTCCAGCGATTGCGACAGGAACACCGCGACGCGGTCGCCGCGCGAAAGCCCATCCGCCTTCAGCACGTTGGCGAAGCGGCGCGACATGTCCGCGACCTCGTCGAAGGAGGTTCGCGTGGTGGCGCCGTTCTCGTCGACATAGATCAGCGCGAGCCGGCCGGTGCCGTCGGCATGCCGATCGCAGCATGCTTCCGCCATGTTGAAGCGCGCCGGGATGTCCCAGCGGAAGTTGCGAGTGAGTTCGTCGTAGGTTGCGGCTTCGGTCAGCATGGGCTTGGATCGTTTCCGTCAGTCTCGGTCATGGCCGGCAAAAGCGCAAAGCGCGTCTTCGCGATCAAGTCCCGGCCAT
Organism: Bradyrhizobium sp. TM102; assembly: GCF_009176685.1. Taxonomy (NCBI): domain Bacteria; kingdom Pseudomonadati; phylum Pseudomonadota; class Alphaproteobacteria; order Hyphomicrobiales; family Nitrobacteraceae; genus Bradyrhizobium; species Bradyrhizobium sp. TM102. The sequence continues at coordinate 6,929,674 of NZ_AP021855.1, forward strand.
CCACGCTCTTCTTGCTTCACTGCTAGTCTAAGGCCGTGGATGCCCGGGACAAGCCCGGGCATGACGTTTGAGGGGACCCTTCACCGCACCGTCGCAAAGAACTTCCTGACATCGCGCACGAACAGCTCCGGCTGCTCGAACGCGGCGAAATGGCCGCCCTTCTCCATCTCGCTCCAATGCGTGATGTCATGGAAGTTCGGTTCCATCCAGCGTCGCACCGGCGTGATGATCTCCTTGGGGAACGCGGCGACGCCCGTCGGCACCTTGACGACAGGCGTGGTGCGGCGTTTGCCAAAGCTCTCCCAGTAGAGCCGCGCCGAGGAGGTCGCCGTCTCCGTCACCCAGTACAGCATGACGTTGTCGAGTAACTCGTCCCTGGTGAAGATGTTCTCGGGATGGCCGTCGCAATCGGTCCAGGCCCAGAATTTCTCCAGAATCCAGGCCGACTGCCCGCTCGGCGAATCCGTGAGGCCATAGCCGAGCGTCTGCGGGCGCGTCGATTGCTGCTTGGAGTAGCCGGAGTCGAGATCGACGTAATGCTTGAGGCCGGCGAGCGCTCGCTTCTCCTCCGCGGTCGGCTCGCCCTCCATGCGCGGCGGCGAGTTGAAGGACAGCGTGATGTGAATGCCGGCGCAGTGCGCCGCATCCTGCGCACCGAGCGAGGCCGTCACCGCCGAGCCCCAGTCGCCGCCTTGCGCGCCGTAGCGCGCATAGCCGAGCCGCTCCATCAGCTTCGCCCAGGTCGCGGCGATGCGGTCGACGCCCCATCCGGTCGCCTTCGGCTTGGCGGAGAAGCCGAAGCCCGGCAGCGAGGGACAGACGACGTGAAACGCGTCCGCGGGATTGCCGCCATGCGCGACGGGATCGGTGAGCGGCGCGATCACCTTCTGGAATTCGACGATCGAACCCGGCCAGCCATGGGTGATGATCAGCGGCAGCGCGTTTGGCTCTTTCGAGCGCACATGCGAGAAATGAATGTCGAGCCCGTCGATCTCGGTGGTGAACTGTTCGAAGCGGTTGAGCTTTGCCTCGCGCGCCCGCCAGTCGTAGCCATCGGCCCAATAGGTGCAGACCTCCTGAATCCACTTCAGCGGCGCGCCTTGGCTCCAGTCGTCAACCAGCTCCGCCTCCGGCCAGCGCGTGCGGGTGAGACGCGACTTGAGATCGGCGAGGATGTCGTCGCTGATGGCGACGCGGAACGGTTTGATGGCGGTCATTGGCTGCCTCCCTTCTTCTTCTTGTCATTCCGGGGCGCGCGTAGCGCGAGCCCGGAATCCATTAAGCAACGGACTCAGCAGCGCGATGGATTCCGGGTTCACGCTACGCGTCGCCCCGGAATGACGGCCTAGCCCGACAGCGCCGCCTTCACCAAACCGCTGGCCTTGCCGAAATCCATCTGTCCGGCATACTTGGCGCGCAGCACGGCGATCACCTTGCCCATGTCCTTCATGCCGGCGGCGCCGGTTTCAGTGATCGCGTCCGCGATCGCCTTCTTCACCTCGTCGTCGGCCATCTGCTTCGGCAGATACGCCGAGATCACTGCGATCTCCTCGCGCTCCTGGGCCGCAAGCTCGGCGCGGCCGCCTTTTTCGTAGAGCTCGACCGACTCCTGCCGCTGCTTGATCATCTTCTGAAAGACGCCGAGCAGGTCGGCGTCCGACAACGGCGGCTTGCCCTGCCCGCGCGCATCGATGTCGGCATTCTTGATGGTCGAATTGACCATGCGCAGCGTGGACAGCTTGCGCTCGTCCTTGGCCTTCATGGCCTCCTTGACCGCATTGTTGATGTCGTCGCGCAACATGATCGTGATCCCTTCGAATATCTGACGCCTGATCTAGGCCGTTCGCGGCCCCTAGACAACCTCGGTTCCGAGCCATTCGGTCAAGGCCCGCACTGTCGCTTGCGGCTGCTCGGCTTGCGGCAAGTGCCCGCAGCGATCGAGGACTTTGAGCCTAGCGCCGGCGATGCCCTCGGCCATCTCCCTGGAGAGAGCGTTCGGGATGGTGTTGTCAGCATCGCCCGTCAACACCAGCGTCGGGCATTTGATCGCTGCAAGCGTCGGGCGCGAATCCACCCGTGCGATGATCGCGGTCTGCTGCCGCAGATAGCCCTCGACACCGACATCCTCGTCCTGCGCATGCACCAGCTTGAGAATATCGGCATCATCGCGGCGCGACGGATGCACGAGCTCCGGAAAACTCTCCTCGCGGATTGCGCGGAGCTCGCCGCGCCGGGCGCGCTCCATCAGGCCGCGGCGGCGCGCGGTCGCCTCCGGGGTGTCGGGCCGCGCCTGGGTGTTGATCAACGCGAGCTTGGCCACCCGCTCGGGCGCCTGGCGCATGATCTCGAATGCGATGTAGCCGCCCATGGAATGGCCAGCGAGCGCGAAGCGCGGGGGGGCCTCGCTCAGCACGCGGGCGGCGATCGCCGCCATGCTGTCGTCGCGGATATGGTTGGCAACCATGACCGGGCCGAAGCGCCACAGCGCCGGGATGACAGGGGCATAGATCCGGGCCGAGGAGGCCAGCCCCGGAACCAACAGAATCGGGGTGGTCTGGTCCATTATTGCCTCGCAAGCCCAGGAATTTGCCGGAAATTGTGCGGCCAAGCTTAGGAGCCCGAGACGGGCTGTCAAATATGCAAAAACGCATGTGAATCGGCGCATCTGCGCTTTGACGGGGGCGTCCGGCAGGCTTATGAAACGCGCTCATGACACAACATGACAACGATCCCGCCTGGCCGGACCATAAACCGACCGCGCTCCTCGTGCTCGCCGATGGCACCGTGCTCGAAGGCTTTGGCCTCGGCGCCGAAGGCCACGCCGTTGGTGAAGTCTGCTTCAACACCGCGATGACCGGCTATGAGGAGATCCTCACCGATCCCTCCTATGCCGGCCAGCTCATCACCTTCACCTTCCCGCATATCGGCAATGTCGGTACCAACGAGGAAGACATCGAGACGGTGAACATGGCGGCGACGCCGGGCGCGCGCGGCGTGATCCTGCGCACCGCGATCACCGATCCCTCGAACTACCGCGCCACCAAGCATCTCGACCAGTGGCTGAAGGCGCGCGGCATCATCGGCCTCTCCGGCATCGACACCCGCGCCCTGACCGCGCTGATCCGCAGCAAGGGCATGCCCAACGCCGTGATCGCGCACGCCAGGAACGGCGAGTTCGACCTGCATGGGCTGAAGGAAGAGGCGCGCGAATGGCCGGGCCTCGAGGGCATGGACCTCGTGCCGATGGTCACAAGCGGCCAGCGCTTCACCTGGGACGAGACGCCGTGGCTGTGGGACAAGGGCTTTGGCCGCCAGGACAAGGCTGAGTTCAACGTCGTCGCCATCGATTACGGCATCAAGCGCAACATCCTGCGCCTGCTCGCCGGCGTCGGCTGCAAGGTGACGGTGGTGCCGGCGACGACCTCGTCCGAAGACATTCTGGCGATGAAGCCGGACGGCGTGTTCCTGTCGAACGGTCCCGGCGATCCGGCCGCGACCGGCAAATATGCCGTGCCCGTGATCCGGGACGTCATCAAGTCGGGCACGCCGACCTTCGGCATTTGCCTTGGCCACCAGATGCTCGGCCTCGCCGTCGGCGCGAAGACGAAAAAGATGCATCAGGGCCATCACGGCGCCAACCACCCCGTGAAGGACGAGACCACCGGCAAGGTCGAGATCACCTCGATGAACCACGGCTTTGCGGTCGACGAGACCACGCTGCCGAAGGGCGCGACGCAGACCCACATCTCGCTGTTCGACGGCTCCAATTGCGGCATCCAGCTCGACGGCAAGCCGGTGTTCTCGGTGCAGTACCACCCGGAAGCATCGCCCGGCCCGCGCGACTCGCACTATCTGTTCCAGCGTTTTGCGGATCTGATGCGTCAGAAGAAGAGCGCGTAAGACGCGCGCTCTCATGCCCCCGCTGAACCGGGGCCTACCACTCGCGGCTCTCTGGGTCCCGGCTCTGCGCCGCAGCGTTGCACGCTGCAGCGCGTCCGGGACAGGTGACCCGTTGAGGAACACCTCCACACGATAGAATGTTGTCCCGCTGTCTTTTGCAGCCGGAGCCCGCCATGTCCGTCGTCCGCGACAAGGCCGAGCCGCTCGCCATCGTGTTCGAGGATGATGGGCTCGTGCCGAACAACATCCGCCCCTTCCTGGTCTACCAGGGTGCGGTGAAGCTCGACCCGAAGCAGCCGGAAGAGACCATCGAGAACCTGTTCGAAGCGAACGGCTGGGGCGGGACGTGGCGCAACGGTGTCTACGATTATCTGCATTACCACGCGACGGTGCATGAGGTGCTCGGCGTGGCGCGCGGCAGCGCCCGCGTCCGCTTCGGCGGCGACCATGGCCAGGAGCTCGAGATCAAGGCGGGTGATGTCGCGATCCTGCCGGCCGGCACCGGACATCAATGCATCAGGGCGAGCCGTGATTTCTGCGTGATCGGCGCCTATCCGCGCGGCGCGAAGATGGAGATCACGCGCGCAACGCCGGACAACCACGCCAAGGCGCTGAAGACGATTCCACAAGTCGCGCTGCCGCCGGCCGATCCAGTGACCGGCAAGGATGGGGCGTTAATGCGGTTGTGGCGGTAGACAAAAGCGAAGGTGCGTAGGGTGGATTAGCGAAGCGTAATCCACCACGTCTGTCTCCGCCGAAACAGAAGAGGTGGGTTACGCCTGCGGCTAACCCATCCTACGGCAGTTCGCCCTACGCCGCGTTGCTGCCTTCCTGCCGCGTGGCCTCGAACAGGAACCACGTCCGGCGCTCGGTCTCGTCGATGAACACTTCCAAAATGCTGGCGCTGGCGACATCGCCGGCGTCGTCGCAGACGTCGTGCGCTTTGCGCATCGCGGCCGCGACGTGCTTGTTGTCCTGCATCAGTTCGCGCAGCATCTCGTGCGGCGGGACGTAGTCCTCGTTGTTGTCCTTGATGGTCTGGAGCTTTGCGACCTGGCCGATCGACTTCAGCGTGGTGCCGCCGATCTTGCGGACGCGCTCGGCGAGCTGGTCGGTGGTGGCGAAGATCTGGTCGGACTGCTCGTCGAGCAGCAGATGATAGTCGCGGAAGTGGCGGCCGCTGATGTGCCAATGGAAATTCTTGGTCTTCAGATACAGCGCGAAGGCGTCGGCCAGAAGTACGTTGAGCGCCTCCGAGACCTTCTTGACCCCGTCGGGCGACAGGTCGGTGGGGGTATCGAGATCGGGCGAGACCTTGTTGTTGGTTTTGCTCACGGGAAGCCTTCCTGTTAGGACGCGGACATTGACGGCGCGCCGTCGCACCCCTAACGCAAGGCGGGCAGCGCCGGTTCCTTGACGGGAACCGTTTGGCCGGGACCTTCGAATACCATGGACGATTGGATCGATTATTACGACTCGACGCATACGATCTATGTCAGCAAGCTGCATCGCGACTTGCACTTCCAGATCATCGCGCGGGACATCATCGGCTACATCTCCTCGCCGGACGCAACGGTGCTGGACTATGCCTGCGGCGAGGCGCTGTCGGCGAGCCAGGTGGCTGGTAGCTGCGGCAAGCTGATCCTCGCCGAGCCCGCGCCGGGCGTGCGCGGCCGGCTGATCGCGCGGTTTGCCCCGAACACCAAGATCCGCGTCCGCTCGCTCGACGATGTCCGCAAGATGCAGGACCAGTCGATCGACCTCGTCGTGATGAACTCGGTCGCGCAATACATGGCGCCGGAGGAGCTCGACGCCGCGCTCCTCACCATCCGCCGTATCCTGAAGCCCTCCGGCAAGCTGGTGCTGGGGGACATCCTCCAGCCCAATGTCGGCATGGTCAGGGACGTCATGGCGCTGCTCGGCTTCGGCCTGCGCCACGGTTTCTTGAAGGACGCGCTGGTCGGGCTCATCAGCACCGCGCTGTCCGATTACCGACATCTGCGCACGCGCATCGGGCTCCAGCGCTACAGCGAGGAGGAGATCACCGCCAAGCTGAGAGCGGCCGGGTTCGCGGTCCAGCGCGCCCACACCAATATCGGCCATAATCGCTGGCGCATGACCTTCGTCGCGCGGCCGCCTCTGGTTCGTTAAGCATAACAATTAGCCGTTGTAGCTTGTCGCACTGCAATCGGTAATGATCGCCGTGGCCCGGTGGCGGAAGCGTCTACGCGAGGGCGGTGCAACGCTCTACATCCTGGTTCAAATCCAGGCCGGGTCTCCACGCTTCGCCTTCGGGCTACGCGTGGCGCAGCCACGCTTGACCCGAAGGGGCGAAGCGTGTCCGGCGTAGCTGGAGCGCAGCGGAAGCGTAGACGGACTGCCCGCGCAAACCTCAACCTGCCTCCACCACTTCACACTCAGCCATCAGCTGAAGCCGCTCGGCATCCTTGGCGGCAGAGCTGATCACCGCATCGAGCAGGCCGGGAAAACGCGCGTCCAGATCCTCACGGCGCAGCCGCATGAAGCGGTTGGTGCCGGCCACGCGCGTCTGCATCACGCCGCATTCGCGCAGCTTGGCGAAGTGATAGGCGAGGTTGGACTTGCCCGCGAGCCCGTTGAAGTCGCCGCAGCAGAGCTCGCTGCTGACACGTTCCTGCTGGGCGAGCTGGTAGACGATGGCGAGCCGGATCGGATCGCTGAGGCAATCCAGCACCATCGGCAATTCGATTTGCTCGCGGGTCGGGTGGAGAGGTGTGCGGCTCATGACCCGGGAATCATAGCGAAGCGGCCGCAATGTTCAATAGTTCTTGAACCAATTGACTTACAAACCACCATATCCAATAGTTCAATAAACGTTGAACATAGGGATATCGTCCAATGAGCGTATTCTGGCTGGCCCTGGCGGCCTTTGCGATCGGCACCGAAGGCTTTGTCATCGCGGGTCTTTTGCCCGGCATCGCCGCCGATTTGCAGATTTCGGTCTCCGCCGCCGGCCAATTGGTCACGGCCTACGCCCTCACCTATGCCGTGGGCTCGCCGATCCTGGCCGTCGCGCTGAACAATATCGACCGCCGAACCGTGCTGGCCCTGGCGCTGGCGACCTTCATCGCCGGAAATCTCGCCGCGATGGTGGCTTCCAGCTACGCCCTGCTGCTGGCCTCGCGGATGCTGATGGCGCTGGGCTCCGGGCTTTGCATGCCGACGGCGCTCGCGGTGTCCGTGGCGGTCGCCTCGCCCGAACGGCGCGGCCGAGCGGTGGCGCTGGTCACGTCGGGCCTGACGGTCGCGACTGTCATTGGCGTTCCCCTCGGCAACCTCGTCGGCAGCCTCCTCGGCTGGCGCGCGACCTTTGCGATGGTCGCCATGATAGGCACCGTCGCGCTCGCCGGTCTGCTGCTCGGCCTGCCCCGCGGCCTGCCGCGCAACACGGCCTCGCTCGGCGAACGGCTGGCGGTGGCGCGTCACAGCAATGTCCTGGTCGCGCTTGTGATCACGATCCTATGGGCGCTCGGCGGCTTCACCGTGTTCACCTATTTCGCGGTTCCGCTGCGCGGCCTCGGCTTCGATGCGTCGCAAATCAGCCTTGCATTGCTGGTGTTTGGCGGCGCGGCCGCGATCGGGAACATGTTCGGCGGCTTACTTGCCGACCGGCTCGGTACGCTCGCCACCGTGGGCCTCGGCCTCGCCGGCATGGCAGCCGCGCTGATCCTTCACTCGGTGGTCCTGAAGTTGATGCCGGGCCAGGCGCACTATGCGGTGCTGGGCACGATCTTCCTCTGGGGCATCTCGGGCTGGGCATTCTACCCGGCCCAGGTCTCCAGCATCATCCGGATCGAGCCGCAGGCCTCGATGATCGCGCTCTCGCTCAACGCCTCCGCCATGTATCTCGGCTTCGCCATCGGCGGGGCATTGGGCGGGGCGGTGCTGGCGACCCTCTCGCCGAACGACCTCGGCTGGATCGGTGGAATGAGCGTTGCGGCCTCACTTCTGGTGCATCTCGCCCGTGGCTGGCAGGCCAGGCCAAAACCCGTCAAAATTGCCGGTTGATGGGCGTTTTTCGGGGTTTCGCCGCCCCGGAATCTGGTCTAAGACCCACCCGCGCGCGAGGGAGACCACCGCGCTCTCGGCCAAAGGGACGCGCAGGAGCGCGCCCTTTTTTTGTGCCCAAATTCCAGTCCGGCGAGAGTTGATGCCCAAACGTACAGACATCACCACCATCCTGATCATCGGCGCAGGTCCCATCGTGATCGGCCAGGCCTGCGAGTTCGACTATTCGGGCACCCAGGCGGTGAAGACGCTGAAGGAAGAGGGCTATCGCATCGTCCTCGTCAATTCCAACCCGGCCACCATCATGACCGATCCGGAATTGGCCGATGCGACCTATATCGAGCCGATCACGCCCGAGATCGTCGCCAAGATCATCGAGAAAGAACGTCACGTCATTCCCGGCGGCTTCGCCCTGCTGCCGACCATGGGTGGACAGACCGCGCTGAACTGCGCGCTGTCGCTGCGCCAGCAGGGCACGCTGGAGAAGTTCGACGTCGAGATGATCGGCGCCACCGCCGACGCGATCGACAAGGCCGAGGATCGCCAGCTGTTCCGCGAGGCCATGACCAAGATCGGTCTCGAGACGCCGAAGTCGCGGCTCGCCAATGCCTCCGCCCTGAAGAAGTCCTTCCGCGACAAGCGTCAGGCTGAACGCGAAAAGCTCTCGGGCGCGGCCCTCGAAGAGCACGATCGGCAGTGGACGCTGGGCGAAAGCGACCGCCGCAAGCGCTATCAGGAATATGCGCTGGGCCAGGCCATGATGGCGCTGTCCGAGATCGGCCTGCCCGCGATCATCCGCCCCTCCTTCACCATGGGCGGCACCGGCGGCGGCATCGCCTACAACAAGGAAGAGTTCCTCGACATCATCGAGCGCGGCTTAGACGCGTCTCCCACCAACGAAGTGCTGATCGAAGAATCCGTGCTCGGCTGGAAAGAGTACGAGATGGAGGTGGTGCGCGACAAGAAGGACAATTGCATCATCGTCTGCTCGATCGAGAACCTCGATCCGATGGGCGTGCACACCGGCGATTCCATCACGGTGGCGCCGGCCCTGACGCTGACCGACAAGGAATACCAGATCATGCGCGACGCCTCGCTGGCGGTGCTGCGCGAGATCGGCGTCGAGACCGGCGGCTCCAACGTGCAGTTCGGCGTCAATCCCGAGGACGGCCGCATGGTCGTTATCGAGATGAACCCGCGCGTGTCGCGCTCCTCCGCTCTGGCTTCGAAGGCCACCGGCTTTCCGATCGCCAAGGTCGCAGCCAAGCTCGCGGTCGGCTACACGCTCGACGAGATCGCCAACGACATCACCGGCGGCGCCACGCCGGCCTCGTTCGAGCCGACCATCGACTATGTCGTCACCAAGGTGCCGCGCTTCGCCTTCGAGAAATTCCCCGGCGCCTCCACCACGCTGACCACGTCGATGAAGTCGGTCGGCGAAGTCATGGCGATCGGCCGCACCTTCCAGGAAAGCCTCCAGAAGGCGCTGCGCGGGCTCGAGACCGGACTGACCGGCCTCGACGAGATCGAGATCGAAGGTCTCGGCCGCGACGACGACAAGAATGCGATCCGCGCCGCGCTCGGCACGCCGACGCCGAACCGGCTGCTCCAGGTCGCCCAGGCGATGCGGCTCGGCTGGTCGAACGAGGAGATCTTCAACTCCTGCAAGATCGACCCGTGGTTCCTCAGCGAGATGCGCGGCATCGTCGACATGGAGGAGAAGGTCCGCAAGAACGGCCTGCCGGGCAATGCCTTCGGCATGCGCACGCTCAAGGCCATGGGCTTCTCCGATGCGCGGCTGGCGGTGCTTGCCGAGACGACGGAAGCCGAGGTCACCGCGAAGCGCCACGCGCTCGACGTTCGCCCGGTGTACAAGCGCATCGACACCTGCGCGGCCGAATTCGCCTCGCCGACCGCCTATATGTATTCGACCTATGAGGCGTTGTTCGCCGGCGCACCGGCGGACGAGAGCACGCCATCCGACAAGAAGAAGGTCATCATTCTCGGCGGCGGACCGAACCGCATCGGCCAGGGCATCGAGTTCGACTATTGCTGCTGTCACGCCTGCTTCGCGCTGCACGATGCCGGCTACGAATCCATCATGGTCAACTGCAACCCGGAGACGGTGTCGACCGACTACGACACCGCCGACCGGCTCTATTTCGAGCCGCTCACTGCCGAGGACGTGCTGGAGATCATCGCCAAGGAGCGCACGAATGGCACGCTGCACGGCGTGATCGTGCAGTTCGGCGGCCAGACCCCGCTGAAGCTCGCGCGCGCCCTGGAGGCCGCCGAAGTGCCGATCCTCGGCACCTCGCCTGATGCCATCGACCTTGCCGAAGACCGCGACCGCTTCAAACGCGTGCTCGACAAGCTCCGTCTCAAGCAGCCGAAGAACGGCATCGCCTATTCGGTCGAGCAGGCAAGGCTCGTCTCCGCCGATCTCGGCCTGCCGCTTGTGGTGCGCCCATCCTACGTGCTCGGCGGCCGCGCGATGCAGATCATCCGCGAGGAGAACCAGCTCAACGATTATCTGCTCGGCACGCTGCCGGAGCTGGTGCCGGCCGACGTCAAGGCACGCTATCCGAACGACAAGACCGGGCAGATCAACACCGTGCTCGGCAAGAACCCGCTGCTGTTCGACCGCTATCTCTCGGACGCAATCGAGATCGACGTCGACTGCCTCTGCGACGGCAAGGACACCTTCATCGTCGGCATCATGGAGCACATCGAGGAAGCCGGCATCCATTCCGGCGACAGCGCCTGCTCACTACCGGCGCATTCGCTCGAGCCTGAGATGATCGAGGAGCTGGAGCGGCAGACCCGCGAGCTCGCGCTCGGCCTCGACGTCGTCGGCCTGATGAACGTGCAATACGCCATCAAGGACGGCGAGATCTACGTGCTCGAGGTCAATCCGCGCGCCTCGCGCACCGTGCCCTTCGTTGCCAAGGTCGTCGGCACGCCGGTCGCGAAGATCGCCGCGCGCATCATGGCGGGCGAGAAGCTCGCCGATTTCAAGCTGAAGAAGGCAAAGCTCAAGCACGTCGGCGTCAAGGAATCGGTATTCCCGTTCGCGCGCTTCCCCGGCGTCGACACGGTGCTCGGGCCCGAGATGCGCTCGACCGGCGAGGTCATGGGCATCGACCGCAATTTCGAGGTCGCCTTCGCCAAGAGCCAGCTCGGCGGCGGCACGCGAGTACCGCGCAAGGGCACGGTGTTCGTCTCGGTGCGCGAGAGCGACAAGACGCGCATCGCCGAGGCGGTCCGCGAACTGCATTCGCTCGGCTTCAAGGTGTTGGCGACCTCGGGCACCCAGCGCTTCCTGACCGACCAGGGCATCCCGACCGAGAAGGTGAACAAGGTGCTGGAGGGCCGGCCGCACATCGTCGACGCCATTACCAATGGCGACGTCCAGCTCGTCTTCAACACCACCGAAGGCCCGCAGGCGCTCGCCGACAGCCGTTCGCTGCGGCGCGCGGCCCTCTTGCATAAAGTGCCGTATTACACCACTCTTTCCGGGGCCGTGGCGGCCGCGCAGGGCATCCGCGCCTATCTCGGCGGGGACCTTGAGGTTCGTACCCTGCAGAGCTACTTTTCGGAAACCTGATCGCGAGCGGACGGCCGAGCCTTAAGGGTTAAGCCATCCGTTAAGTGATTGGCAATGAAGCCACAATGGCCGGAGGAACTGTCCGGCCATGGTGGTTGTTCTGTTCCGGCGCCAGCCCACATAACGTTCCGGTGGCCGCGTGTTCAGGGCCGGGAATACCGACGAATCAAGGTTGCCGCGCCCGCTGTTGTGGGGACGCGGAGCCGAAGGACGAGAGAAGAGATGGAAAAGGTTCCGATGACAGCGGGCGGCTTTGCCGCGCTCGGGGAAGAATTGAAGAAGCGCCAGTCCGAGGACCGTCCGCGCATCATCGAGCACATCGCGGAGGCGCGCTCGCACGGAGACCTGTCGGAGAACGCGGAATATCATGCCGCGAAGGAAGAGCAGTCCCACAATGAAGGCCGCATCGCCGAGCTCGAGGACAAGCTCGCGCGCGCCGACATCATCGACATCTCGAAACTGTCCGGCGATACCATCAAGTTCGGCGCCACCGTGACCTTGGTCGACGAGGACACCGAGAAGAAGACGGTGTGGCAGATCGTCGGCGAGGTCGAGGCCGACGCCAAGAAGGGCCGCATCTCCATCACCTCGCCGCTCGCCCGCGCGCTGATCGGCAAGAAGAAGGGTTCGACCGTCGAGGTCAACGCACCCGGCGGCGCCAAGGCGTATGAAATTACCAAGGTGGAATGGCGGTAAGAATTTGCCGCCCGCGCTGAGACGTTTCAAAAGGCCGCGCATCGCGCGGCCTTTTTGTTTCGGCGTGTTGCTTGTGTGGGTGGAGCACGCTCTCTCACCGCTGGTCGTTGCGAGCGCAGCCCGCACCTCAATCAGGATGACGGGACTGGCAGGACCTTGGAGCGGCTACCGCCTCCCCTTCACGTCCAGCGGCACCGCCGCCTCGTATTTCGAATTATGCAGCACCAGCGATGTCCGCACATTGCGCACGTGGGGCGCGGCGGTCAGATGCGTGACGAAATCCTGGAAGGTCGCCATGTCGGGGGCGACGCATTTGAGGATGAAATCGACCTCGCCCGACAGCATCCAGCACTCCCGCACCAGGGGCTCGGCGCGGACGAACTCCTCGAAGGCGCGTAAGTCCGCCTCGGCCTGGCTGGACAGGTGCACGGCGGCAAATACGGTGACGTCGAAGCCGAGCTTGCGGGCGTCCAGCAGGCCGCGATAGCCGTGGATATAGCCCTCCTCCTCCAGCGCCCGGACGCGGCGCAGGCAGGGCGGCGGCGAGATGCCGACCCGCTTGGCCAGCTCGACATTCGTGATTCGACCGTCAGCCTGAATCTCGGAGAGAATTTTCAGGTCGATGTCGTCTAGGTTCCGCGACACTTGATTGGAACTCCTGGCCTTTGCGGCTGTATTGGTGGGTTTGCCGCAATCCTCATAGCCCAGTCCGCGCGGCTAGCGCAATTTTATTGCGCGTGCACCGCAATCGACTTTTGTTCCTTGTTGGAAAAATCCGCCGATAGGCAATGCAATTCTTGCATAGCTCACCAGAAGGCTTAGATTAGCTCTGATATTTCAGCGCCTCCGCGAGGCCTCCCGGCACGTTCCGCTCCCGCGCTGTGAATCCCCCGTGAAAGGCGTCCGTCAATATGTCCGCCCCTGTCCATGCAAAGGTCGTCATTATCGGCTCCGGCCCCGCCGGCTACACGGCGGCGATCTACGCCGCGCGCGCGATGCTCGAGCCGATCCTGATTCAGGGCATCCAGCCGGGTGGCCAGCTCACCATCACCACCGACGTCGAGAACTATCCGGGCTTCGCCGACGTGATCCAGGGCCCCTGGCTGATGGAGCAGATGGAGAAGCAGGCGGTCCATGTCGGCACCAAGATCGTCTCCGACCTTGTGATCAAGCTCGACAGCTCGCAGCGGCCGTTCCGCCTCACCTGCGACTCCGGCGACGTCTATCTCGCCGACGCCGTGATCCTCGCCACCGGCGCGCAAGCGCGCTGGCTCGGGTTGCCGTCCGAAGTAAAGTTCCAGGGCGGCGGCGTGTCGGCATGCGCCACCTGCGACGGCTTCTTCTACCGCAACAAGGAGGTCGTGGTGGTCGGCGGCGGCAATACCGCGGTCGAGGAAGCTCTGTACCTCACCAACCATGCCTCGCAGGTCACCATCGTGCATCGCCGCGACCACTTCCGCGCCGAGCGCATCCTGCAGGAACGTCTGTTCAAGCACCCCAAGATCAAGGTGATCTGGGACAGCGCCGTCGACGAGATCTGCGGCACCGAGAACCCGAACAAGGTCACCCATGTGCGCCTGAAGAACGTCAAGTCCGGCGCGCTGACGGACGTGAAGACCGACGGTGTCTTCATCGCCATCGGCCACGCGCCGGCGACCGAGCTCGTGAAAGACCAGATCAAGCTCAAACCGTCGGGCTATGTCGAGGTCGCCCCGAACTCGACCGCGACATCGGTGCCCGGCTTGTTCGCCGCCGGCGACGTCGCCGACGAAACCTATCGCCAGGCCGTCACGGCCGCCGGCCTCGGTTGCATGGCAGCTCTCGAAGCCGAACGTTTCTTGGCCCTGCGCGCCAGCGAGCGCGCGGCAGCGGAATAAAGATCATGCCCCGAACACGCGACGGATTTACAGATATGGACTGGGACAAGCTGAAGGTGTTTCACGCAGCGGCGGAAGCTGGCAGCTTCACGCATGCGGGCGAGCAGCTCGGCCTGTCGCAATCGGCGGTGTCGCGCCAGGTCTCGGCGCTGGAGCAGGAGCTTTCGGTCTCGCTGTTCCACCGCCATGCCCGCGGCCTGATCCTGACCGAGCAGGGCGATTTGCTGTTCCGCACCGCGCATGACGTGTTCATGCAGCTCCAGGCGGCGCGCGCCAAGCTGACCGACAGCCGCGAGCGGCCGAGCGGCGACCTCAAGATCACCACCACCCCCGGCGTCGGCATCAACTGGCTGATCCCGCGGCTCGGCGAGTTCACCGCGCTCTATCCGGAAATCCGGATTTCGCTGATCGTCACCGACGAGGAGCTCGACCTGTCGATGCGCGAGGCCGACGTCGCGATCCGCACCCGCAAGCCGACGCAGCCGGATCTCATCCAGCGCAAGCTGTTCGCGATGGGATTCCACGCCTACTGCTCGCCGGAATACATCAAGCGCTTCGGCACGCCGCGCACGCTGGAGGAGCTCGACTCCCACCGCATCATCACGCTCTCGGACGGCAACTTCGCGCCGCATTTGCAGAACCGCAACTGGCTGGTCGAAGCGGGCCGCAACGGCTCGGGTCCGCGCGAAGCCTATTTCAGGGTCAACAACATCCTCGGCCTGGTGCGCGCCTGTCAGCAGGGCCTCGGCATCGCGGCGCTGCCCGACTACCTCGTCGAGGAACAGAGCAAACTCGTGCAGCTGTTCGGCGAGTCGGATTCGATCCAGCTCGATACGTACTTTGTCTATCCCGAGGAGTTGAAGACGGTCGCGCGCGTGCAGGTGTTCCGCGACTTCGTGGTGAGCAAGGCGCAGCGCTGGCCTTCCTGATTTCCGCATGACTGACATGCGGCCTCGGCTGTTGCTGCATGGCGCTCGTCAAGCTCATACTGCTTGCACGCTGAGCCTTCGCGTTGCGCATTTGTCCCCCTCCTCCAGTGGCGCGGGAGTTCAGTAATCCCTCTTGGAAGGTGATTGTGTCGGCCTCACGTGGCCAATACCTTAAGCCGGGCTCATTCGAGCCCGGCTTTTTTTCGGTCAAATCGGCTTTCGCCTTCCGCGTGTATTGACAGTTCCAGGCATACCCCGCATCATTTGCAGATGATCACGAAGTCGTGCGCAATCTCGTCGAAGGCGATCGCCTCGAAAAAAGGCCCCCATTTGGGGACCTCGGAGTTTTGCGCGCGCTAGACCGGCTTCGTCATCGCTGCAATCCCGAAAACCCCGCCGCCTGGACGGGGTTTTTTCATGTGCCCTCCGTCTCAGGTTTCCCGAGAAGGAGATGGAAACATGACCGGACTTGAAGATCATTTGCACGGGCTGTGGCTGCCGCTGGTGACGCCGTTTCAGGGCGGCGCGCTCGACGAGCGATCGCTGCGGCGGCTGACGCGACATTACAGCGCGCAAGGCATCGACGGCTTCATCCTGGGGGCGACCTCCGGTGAAGGCATGACGTTGCGCGAGGCCGAGCTCGAACGCCTCGTCGCCATCGTGCGCGACGAGATGGCGGCGGGCCGGCGCACCTTGCCGATCTGCCTCGGACTGTCAGGCGCGGACACCGCGCGGCTGAAGGACCGTCTCGACGAGACCGCGGACTGGCCGATCGACGGTTATCTGATCGCAAGCCCTTACTATGTGCGCCCCTCGCAGCGCGGCCTCTTGGCGCATTTCGAGACGCTCGCCGATCACGCCGCCTGGCCGATTGCGCTCTACAACATTCCCTATCGCACCTCGGTGAACATCACCAACCAGACCATGCTGCGGCTCGCCGAGCATCCGAACATCGTAGGCTTGAAGGATTGCGGCGCGAGCCGCGAGCAATCAATCGCGCTGCTGCGCGACCGTCCGAAGGATTTTCGTGTGCTCACCGGCGAGGACGCCAACTATTTCGAGGCGCTCGTCGACGGCGCCGACGGCGGCATCGTGCTGTCCGCCCATGTCGAGACCGCGACCTTTGCGGCGGTGTATGCGGAAGCGAAGCGCGGCAACCACGACGCGGCTCTGGCGCGCTGGCACGAGGTCGCCGATCTGACGCAGCTGCTGTTCACCGAGCCGAGCCCGGCGCCGGCAAAGTATTGGCTGTGGCGGTGCGGCCTGATCGACAGCCCCGAAGTACGCCTGCCGATGGTGGAAGTAAGCAGCGAGCTCGCCGCCGCGATCGATCGCGAGATCGAGCGACGGACGAAGGTCGCGGCGTAGTATCGTTTACCCTCCCCTGGAGGGCCCCTCCAGGGGAGGGTAAGAGCGCCGCCCGTGGTTAACATCACCCCAACGGCCTTCGCGCCCGCCGCATGGCGCATCCACCGCTCGTTTACCCATCCGTCCCTATCGTTGCTCTCCAGGAACTTCCAGAGGGGGAATGACCATGGGACATCGCACCCGGCCTACGGCGGCGAGCCAATACGCGCCGGCCGATCTTTTGCAGGGAATTCTCGTCGTTTCGTCGTTCGGGTTCTGGGCAGTGATGCTCGGCCTGATGCCGGTGCTGCTGTATCGGATCTGGCTCGCCTGAAGGCGGCACGTCGCGCGGATGGTTAAGCGGCCGTCACAAATGCGCTCAAAATGCGCAGCGGTTTGCAAGCCGGAATCTTAAAACATCCCGCGTATCGTTCACGCCCATAAGCGAAGAAATCGCGGGGGCGTTTATGAATAGTCATAATGAGATGGCGTCGTATTTCGGCGCCGGACAGGAGAAGCTGTCCACCGAGCAGAGCTTTACCACCGAGGACATTCTCTGGGCCGCCGGCATCTGGTCGGTGATCCTGACCATGTCGCCGGTCATCGTGTTCTACATGCTGATGGTGGCGTAGCCGCTTCAAGCAGTTTCCGAAAACGCAAAACGCGCGGACGTTCCCGCGCGTTTTTCGTCCGGGGAATGATTTAAAGAATTAAGCAGCCTGCTTGTGCATTGCGCCGGACGCCGACGCCGTGCCGCGAATGGCCTTGACTGAACGCTCGATCGCCGCCCACAGCCTTGCGATTTCCTGAGCCGCACGGCTCTCGGCCTGATATTCCCGCGCGCCCTCGCCGTGGCTCAGCGCCATCAGGAGATCCGAACGGTTGGTGATCTGGCCGCCCCACACCGGAGCCCGGAATTTGGCCAGCGCTTCGCGGGCGATGGTGACGATCGGGCTTTCGGCTTCGTCGCGCTTGGCCGGTGCACCGTTGAGCACGACCGCATAGGGCTTGCGCGCGGCGCGGCACATCTGGATGGTTTCCTGCACCGCGTTGACGTCGAACACGCCGGGACGCGCCGGAATGACCACCATCGTCGCGTTCTTGATCGCGTCGTCGACCACGGCCGAGAGGTTCGGCGGCGTGTCGATCAACACCCATTCATAACCGTCGCGCTTGGCAGCGGAGACGATGCCGCTGACGGAGTTCACGGCCGCCTTGATCGGCGGCTCGTTGGTGCCACGCAGCTTGTGCCACAGCGTGAGCGAGCCCTGCGGGTCCGCGTCCACGAGCATGACCTGCTTGCTCGCCTTGATCTGCGCGGCGAGATGCGCGGCTAGGGTACTCTTGCCCGAGCCGCCTTTACGCGATGCAAAAACAATAACGTTCATACCTTCGGCCTCCAGATTGACCCCAGGCCGCGAAAATGAATCACCGCGCTGATTCGTGAAAGAAAAATTTATCGGGGGTTGCGTTACCGCCACGAAATAACAAGGCGTGTTGGCTTTTGAGTCACACTGCGTCGCAGGACGAGAGACCAACTGCAGCGAAACGCCGCCCGCGCGAGCATCTGTGCGTTCTTTGAGCAGCCGAGCGGGACCAGGCGGAATGCAACCCTCCCGCGCAAACCCTTATCCGACTCTTTTCCATCGCGCGTTCGTAATTGCCGCAGGCATCAGCGCGGCCTGCGCGAACAAAAGGAGTCCGCTCGCTGGCGCAGGGCTGACGCCGGGCATGACGAAGGTTTCAGACAAGGAACGCGGCTGTCCCGCGCTCAGCTGTCGCTGGTCTTTTTCTTCTTCGCCGCCGGCTTGGTGCTCTTCTTCGCGGTTTTGGGCGCGATGTTGGTCGGCTTGCCGGCGCGGGCCTCGCCCGGCTCGGGTCCGGGCCGGAAGAACACCCGGCATTGCGGCGAGAGCTGCGCCTTCTTCTTGATCATGCAGGCGGTGATGGCGTCGACGTTCGGAACGAACTCGCCGCACAGCCGCATCGCATCCGGCGTGCAGGCCTGCTGCTCCTCCGGGGTGTAGGCGAAGCCGATACCGGGCCGGACCAGCACCGCCAGGGCCATCCCGAGGGTTGCAGCAGCCAAGGATGTCTTGAAGCGAAACGCCGGCATCGATCCCCCCAACATGTCGAGTCGGAGGGAATAGTGGGTGAACGGCGGTTCGTTGGCAACGAGGGCAGATGCGAAAGGTCGGACCTGTGCGGTCTTGGCAACAGGATGGGGCAGACTTCCGCTAGCTGTCCACGACGTCATGGCCGGGCATGTTGTTTAGCCCGGGCATGACGACCACATGGAGGCGCGGGGGATTGACAGCTGTGCGCGAGGAAAGAGTGCTCCGCCCCACAAAAAACGCGAAAACAACCCCATGCACAGTAGCCAAGTCGCGGCAATCGTTACGCATTTCACGACTTAGGATTTAACGAAGCCGAATTTGACTCGTCGGGCAAAACGGGAGCATTATGTCATCATCAAAAAGATGCGCGTGGGTGGTCGGCCTGTCTCCTGCGCTGGTCGGAAAGCGCACGAGAGGAAGCGATCGCAATGGAAGGGAATGAAGCGGATCTGCCGCTGTCCGGTGTCACGGTGGTCTCGCTCGAGCAGGCGATCGCAGCGCCGCTGGCCAGCCGGCACCTCGCCGACTGGGGCGCGCGGGTGATCAAGATCGAGCGGCCGGGCACTGGGGATTTCTGCCGGGACTACGACCACGTGATGAACGGCATGTCGAGCCAGTTCGTCTGGACCAACCGTTCCAAGGAAAGCCTCGCCATCGACATCAAGAGCGAGGACGGCCGCAAGGTGCTCGATGCCCTGCTGCCGCAGGCCGATGTGTTCATCCAGAACCTGGCGCCCGGCGCTGCCGAGCGGCTCGGCCTCGATGCCGCATCGCTTCTGCGCAAACATCCGCGCATCATCGCCTGCGACGTCTCGGGCTATGGCACTGGCGGCCCCTACAGCGACAAGAAGGCCTATGATCTGCTGGTCCAGTGCGAGGCCGGGGTTCTCGCCATCAACGGCACCGAGGCGGAGCCGGCCAAGGTCGGGCTGTCGGTGGTCGACATCGCCACCGGCATGTACATCCTCAACGGCGTGCTGATGGCGCTGTACCGTCGCGAGCGGACCGGCAAGGGCACCGCCTTTCAGGCCTCGCTATTCGATTCCATCACGGACTGGATGAGCTATCCCGCCTTCTACACGCAAAGCACGGGACGGCCGTTGCCGCGAACCGGGGCCAGGCACGCGACGATCGCGCCGTACGGCCCGTTCCGGGTCGGCGACGGCAACACCATCTTCTTCGGCATCCAGAACGATCGCGAATGGCGCTCGCTGTGCCGCATCGTGCTCGGCGATGCCGGCTTCGCCGACGACCTGCGCTTCCGCACCAATCCGCTGCGCATGCAGAACCGCGACGATCTGCAGGCGCATATCGAGCAGCGCTTTGCCGCGATGGCCAGCGAGGAGGTGCTGCGACTGCTGGATGAGGCCTCGATCGCCAACGCGCATCTGAATTCGATCGAGGCCTTCCTGGAGCATGAGCAGCTCCGCGCGCGGTCCCGGGTGCAGAGCGTCGGCTCGCCGTGCGGGCCGGTGATGAGCTTCCTGCCCGCGCTCACCATTCCAGGCGTCAAGCCGCGGATGGATCCGGTGCCGGATGTGGGGCAGCACAATCAAGCCATTTTCAGCGAACTCGGTCTGGCGAAGGACATTTGACGATGGCACAACGGCCAACGCGGGCTTACCTCGCCGTCCCCGCGCATCGCTCCCGTCTCGTCGCCAAGGCGGCGGCCTCGGCTGCGGACGCGGTCTTCATGGATCTCGAAGACGCGGTGCCGCCATCGGAGAAGAGCTTTGCGCTGGAGGAAGCCGTCCGCTCCCTCTCCTCGCTCGACTGGGGCACCAAGCGCGTCACGGTGCGGATCAACGCCGCCGACAGCCGCTTCATCGCGCAGGAAATCCGCGCGCTGGCGGCGCTTCCCCGGCTGGATGCGGTGATCGTGCCGAAGGCGGAGCGCGCTGGCGACATCGTTGCGATCGCCGATCAGCTGCGCGCCGCCGCGCCGGATCGCGCTTCGCCGGTCGCGCTGGAATTGCTGATCGAGACGGCGCTCGGTCTCGTCAATGTCGACACGCTCGCCGCATGTCACGACAGCGTCGCCGCGCTGCATCTCGGCGTCGGCGATTTCGCGGCGTCGATCGGCGCCCGCTCCTCCGACATCGGCGTGTCGCCGGATGGCTACCGCCATGTCGGATCGGCGCAAAGCGGCTATGCCTCTGCCCCGCTCGACCTGTTCGCCTATCCGATGATGCGCCTTCTGGTCGCCGCCCGCGCGTTCGGCCTTCATGCCATCGACGGCCCCTGCGGCGCGTTCCGCGATGCCACGCTGACCGAAAGCGCTGCGCAAAAGGCCGCGGCGATGGGTTTTGACGGCAAGCAGGTCATTCACCCCGACCAGATCGAACCGACGCTGCGCGCGTTCATGCCGTCGGAGCAGGAGCTGGCCCAGGCGCGGCGGATCGTCGAAGCGATGGAGCAGGCGGAGGCGCAAGGCCAGGGCGCGGTGACTCTCGACGGCAAGATGATCGACTACGCCAATGTGCGGATGGCGCGCCGGATCATCGCCCTGGGGTCGTAGCGGCGCTTACGAGCCATTCCCGACGCCCCCTTCGAGCAGGGCTATCGCATATGCTTCGCGGGGACATCGGAGCAAGCGCCTCGTCCTTCGAGACGCCCGCTTCGCGGTCTCCTCAGGGTGAGGCTAGGCGGCAATCGAGCCCGTTGAAACTAGCGCAAGGCACTCGGTCCTCATCCTGAGGGCCCGCCAACGGCGGGCGTCTCGAAGGATGGCCACGGGCGAAATCACTCTCATATGGTGGGTGCACCAGAATGCAAGACCGGTGCTCCAAGGCCGGTGATTCAAGGCCCTCGCAACACGAGCCGGCCGAGCAGCGCCGCGAGCTCGCTTTGCCTGGATATGCCGAGCTTCTGAAATACGCGCTTCAGCACATTGCGCGCCGTGTCTTCGGCAATCCCGAGCCGGCCCGCAGCTTGTTTCGGGGGAACGCCCGAGCCCACCAGCGAGGCGATCCTGGCCTCCCCGAGCGTCAAGCCCAGGATGTCCCGCACGATGGCGGGATCCGGAGGCTCGGCAGATTTCTGCTCGATCGCGAGCACGATTGCTCGCGTGCGGGTCAGAAAATGGCCGTCTGAAAGTGCGCCGGCGGTGATCGGGAGCAGGTAGATGACGAAACGCCGGCCTGTTGCACTCGACTCGACGAGAATGGGTCTCGGCTCGGCCAGCAGATCGCGCGCCTCGGCGCGAAGCGTTTGCGTCATGGCGGCCTCGAACGGCGCGCGGCTCGCCACCATGCGAACACGCAGACGATCGTTCACGAGGTCGAACACCTCGCCGAGAAGGCTCTCCCCAACCGGATTGGCGAACAGCACACGCGCCGACGAGTCCAGCGCGAACACGCCGATGCCGATCCGCGCGAGGGCGTCGCCAAGGCCCAGATTGGCCAGTTCGGTATCAAGCAGCCTGATCGACAGCCGCAACGATTTCTCGGCATGGCGCCCGAGCGTCGCTATCAGGTCCAGCTCGGCGTCGGAGAACTGCGGCCTGGCGAAGGCTCGCTGCACGCTGAGAGCCACGATGATCCGGGGGTCGGGTGACACCCCGATCGATCCGAACCAGCCCAAACCGTGCCTTGCGAGGAATTCCCTGCTGAACGGATGGTTGAGGTAGGCGTCGTCGATCGGGCCGATGTGTCGATCGGTAAAGGGCTCGCCGCTGACGTAAAGGCCGGCCGAGATGCAACGTTCGGCCTTGAAATCGTGCTGCGCCCAACGCGTCCCATAGTCGGTGAGCGCCGGCGCGAGACTTTCGGAGGCGATGGCTCCGAAGGCCCCGTCGTCCCTTCGCCATTGCAGGATCGCGCCGGCGTCATCGAAGCAGCCTGCGATCTTGCCAAGAGCGGATGGCCAGAGTGATGGGCTCGCTGCTGTATCGTAGATCGCTTCGACGGCAGCGAGGAGACGGTCGGCGGCAAGGGGCATGGGATCCAAATCGATCAGAGAATGCATTCAGGTTACACGAGATTGCCTTCAAGCAATTGCCGTCCGGCCGCTTTCCCGGGACTTCTACCGGATTTCTACGTGAGAGATCGGTTACGGTGGCGGTGCACAAAATTGTCTTTGGTCTTCCTTGCGGCTAACGTGCGCTCTGCGGTGCGGGCGTTCTTGTGGACTATCACCGTCATCAAGCACTGCCACCGTCATCAGGGGCGGTGACGCTGGAAGGCAAGATGATCGACTATGCCAATGGGCGGATGGCACGCCGGATCATCGGACTGGGGTCGTAGCGGCGCATGGCCACGCTATTGATCGTCGCGCCGGTGTTTGCGCTGATCGCGGCCGGCTATGCCGCGGTGCTGTTTCGCTTCGTCTCCGAGGCCGCGCACAAGGGCATCAGCGAATTCGCCTTCAGCATCGCGATCCCAGCGCTGCTGTTCCGCACCATCGTCGTGTCGGAATTCCCCGATGTCAGCCCCTACAGGATGTGGGGCGCCTATTACGGCGCGCTGGCCGTCATCTGGATCGCGGCGCTCGCGATCTCCGCGCTGCTCCGCGCGCCGCGGGAAGATCGCGAGGACGGCGTCGTGTTCGCGATCGGCTCGGTCTACGGCAACATCGTGATGCTCGGCATTCCCCTGACGCTCTCGGCGCTGGGTAATGAGGCCGCCGGACCGATGGCCCTGATCCTGTCGGTGAACACGCCGCTGCTCTGGCTCTGCGGCATCCTGCAGATGGAGCTGGTCAACCGCAAGCGGACCGGCTCGGCCCTGTCGGTGATCTGGCCGGTGCTCACGGACCTCGCCCGCAACCCGCTGATGCTGGCGATCGGCTTCGGCGTGGTCTGGCGTTTTACCGGCCTCGGCCTCACCCCGGTCGTCGACCGCACCATCGAGCTGCTCGCGCAGGCGGGCTCGCCGACGGCGCTGATCGCCCTCGGCATCAACCTGTTCCGCTTCGAGGTGAAGGGCGAGAAGCTGAGCATCTTGGTGATGTGCGCGCTCAAGCTGGCGGCGATGCCGGCGGCCGCGTTCGTGCTGGCAAAGCTGCTCGACCTGCCGCCGCTGGCCGCCGGTGTCGTCGTGCTGTTCGCGGCAATGCCGACCGGCGCGAATGCGTACATCTTCGCGGTGCAGTATCAGCGGCTGGTGAACCCGGTGTCGGGGGCGGTGGCGCTGGGCACGCTGCTGGCGGCGGCGACGCTGCCGGTGGTGGTTTGGGTGGTGGCGCGCTGAGCACGCGCAGCATCGTCTCGAAGATTTTGCCTTTACACGCGAAGGTCGCTAGGCTGCCCTGATACGTGTTTCAGGGAGGGGCACATGGCACAGCGCGAAGACATGCTCGCATTGATCAGGACCGCCTACGCCGCGCGCGGCGACGGCGACGTCGAAGGCCTGGTGGCGGCTTTTCATCCCGACGGCCACTTCACCTTGATGGGCGACAAGGGTGCGCTCGAACTGACGGGACGCATGGAGGGGCACCCGACCCTGCGCGGGGCTTTCACTCAGTTCACTGCCACCTTCGGCTTCGAAAGCCGCGAGATCCTGGCTGAGCTGGTCGACGGGGATCGCGTTGCAGTCCATTCCCGGGTTCTCGTTCGATACAATCCGAGCGGAAAGACTTTCAGCACCGAGATCCTGGACCTGTTCAGATTTCAGGATGGCAAGATCGCCGAGCTGATCGAGTTTGCGGACACGGCGCAGATCAAGGCGATGATTGCGTGAGGCGGGATGCAGCTCCGTAGGAGTTTCGCGCACTGTCACCGTAACTCGGCAACACGCTGGCCCTCGCGCCAGGCCATCTCCCAGAAGTCTGCCTCGAGCCGGGTGGCTTCCTTGAAGATCGCAGTCAGCTCGGCCTCGCGGGCCGGCGTGGCGTAGAGATCGGCGAGATGGTCGAGGTGCGCACGGGCTTTGGCAGCGACCTCCTGGTACGGCACGCCGGCGTACTCCGCGATCCAGACGCGATAGGCGTTCGTCGCAGCGTCCGCATGGGGTCGCGAGGCGAGCCGCGTTGCGATCTCGGCGTACCCGATCACGCAGGGGGCAAGCGCCACCTTGAGTGCCAGCAGATCGCCGCGCATTCCAGCGTCGAGCACGTAGCGTGTATAGGCCAGCATCTCGGCCGCCGGAGGGGCCTGTTCAAGATCGGCCGGGGATAGGCCCCAATCGGCACAGAGCTTCACATGCAGGTTCATCTCGACATCGAGGATGGCCGACAGGCCGGCCGCTGCTTCACGCATGTCGGCAAGCCTGGGCGACTTGTAGACCGCGAGCGCGTAGGCGCGAGCAAACTCGATGAGGAACAGGTAATCCTGAACGAGGTAGTGACGAAACGCAGCTTCAGAGAGCGAGCCGTCCGCCAATCCGTTCGTAAAGGGATGTTCGGTGTAGGCCCGCCACTCAACGGATGCTTCTGTCTTGAGACGCTCGAAGAAACTCACGATGGTTTTTGCCTGGCTTGTTGGTCCTTGAACGTCTTTGGTTCACTACCGATAGCGCATTGCGGAACGAGGAGCTACGGTGACGGCGGACAGAATTGGCTTTGAACAGCGTTGCGGATGGGGCACTCCCCGCGTCGAGGGTTTGGTGCACTGTCCGCGCAAACGTCTTTCGTGCACCCTCACCGCAATTCCCTGCTTGCGTTACGGCTGCGGCACCCATGCGTTCAGGCGGAAACTATCGCCCGGCGAATGCATGAAAATATCGCTCCGAATTACGGTGACAGTGCGCTTAACTGACAATGAAAGTTCTTCCGTCTTTGCCGCGGCTCGACCAGTGCTTACTCCGTTGCATGAGCAGTACTCGCGGCACTTCATTTTCCGGGAACGTTGAAAATATATCGCAAGGGACGCTACTGAAAGAGCAACACAATCGTTAGACGTCTGGCGCGACACGCGCGCGCGAGAACCACTGGCGGGCGTCGCTGCGAAAGAGCAGCACCACGGCGACTACCAACAATAGATATCCGATGTGAAAGAGGATCGCCGCAACAGCGTTGAGCCGGAAACGTTCGTCGAAGTCGATGATGACGCTCGGAATTCCGATAATGACCATGACGAGACTGATCCAGCGAGCCCAATTCTGTCGCTTTCGCGCAATCAGCCAAATCCAAAGCGACTGCCCTAAGATGGAGCAAAGGAACATGATCGGATAGCCGATTGGATACAGGCTGTAGTACTTGGCGAGGCTGGCGGGATTCGCAGCAGCCGACCCCAAGCCCGTGACAAGCGCCGCACCAGCCAGGCGCTCGTACCAAATGACACTATCCGGGCGGCTCGCGCCCCCTACTTTCTCCGAAGCTCCACCAATCATGCACCACCCCGACGACCAACGAGCCTCGGCCCAATGCGAAGACGATAGAGCGCTCAGTCCCAATCCGAGAAGCCGGTTGAGACGCATGCACGTTCAATCTTTGATTAAAGTGACTTGGCTTCAGGAGAGCTGCTGATCTCAGACCGTTCGACAAGCTGGATGGCTGACGTGGAGGCGCTGGTACAGTTGGGTGGGCTCGAACCACCGACCTCCTGTTCCACAGACAGGCGCTCTAACCAACTGAGCTACAACTGCATCCTGGCGAGCCGCCCTCGGGGCTACCTGAAAAGGCCGTCGACCTAGGGGGCTGGACGGGGCGGAAACTAGGTGCAACGGCCCGGTTTGGCAAGGCCGCAATGGGGCGAAAAACCAGCTGAAATCGCCGTCGATGCGACGAAATCGGGCTTGATGGCGGGCATCGAGGGGTTACGCTGCCCGCCGTCCGCTCGAGCAGGGCACCGCGTGTGACGCTGAAGCTTTAGGCGCTCAGGCTCCCACATCGTCATGGCCGGGCTTGGCCCGGCCATCCACGCCTTTGCGCGCGGCACTGAGAACGTGGATGCCCGGGCCTTCGCCTCGCCGAAGCGGCTTCGGCCGCGCAGGCGGGACAAGCCCGGGCATGACGACCTTCGTGGCTACCAGCATACCCGCAAGCGGGAGAGGCAAAGAAAAACCCGGGCGCTTGGCCCGGGTTTCGCCAGTTCAAACCTGCCTCACCGCTCAGGCGGCGGGCTTGTAGAACTTCGAGGCGCTGGCCTTGATCGGCTCGGCGGTCTCGGCGGCGACGCGCTGGGTGAGCTCGACCAGCTCCTTGGCCTGGGACTGGAGGGTCTCGAGCTGGGTGCGGGTGTGGCCGGTCCACAGCTCCAGCGCTTCCGCCGGCGACTTCAGGCCGAACAGCTGCTGGACGAAGTCCAGCTGGGCGCTGGTGTTGGCCTTCATGAACTCCACCAGCTTGGCGGTGTATTCGCTCGCGCCCTTGCTGGCCGAGGTGAACACGGCCTCGACGGTGCCGTTGTGGCTCTCGGCCACGTCCTTGAACTTGGCGTAGTTTTCGCGGGCCTGCGACACGCCCTTTTCGGCGAACGCACGCATCTGCTCGGGGACCTCGAACGGAATGATCGAGGCAGAAAACGGATCAGTCGCACCTGTCATGGTTGTCCCTCACGCTAATTGAAAAAAATGGAGTGAGCCTTCTGGCGCGCCCGCCGGCCCCCGGTCTGGGCCGTCACACATTGAGCGGGTACGAAAGACTGGAAACGCGAAACAAAGAGATGGCTCGCCCAGCGCTCAGCATTATGGCTGCCTATCGTGTCAACATTGTGCAGCGCAATGCGCCAACAGGGTGCGCTGCGAAATTTAATCTAGGTTAGGATGAGGTTCCGGTATGGGGGAACCGGGGGTTGAGGTGGGTGGGTCGGGCTAGCCCGCTGTCATTCCGGGGCGCGCTCAGCGCGAGCCCGGAATCCATTCCACCACCGTCTCTGCGGCCCGATGGATTCCGGGTTCGCGCTGAGCGCGCCCCGGAATGACGGCGGAGAGCGCCTCGCCTCGAATCCCTTGGATGAACCGGGCGGCGGCTTGCGGGTTCGGGCTGATTAAGGTTATCGCGGCTTAGGGCCGCCGCCGCGGACCGGGGCCGTGGACCTGCCCGCGGGCGCGGGCGATACTAACCCTTTCTTAAGGCTGTCATTCCCGGCAGCCGCCAGCTTCAAGCGTGAGACACAGCCGGTCGGATGACGAGTTCGGATTTCCAGTTGCGAGGTGTGGGCGATCCCCGGCTGGCCGTGCATGCGACCTCGCAGCTCGCGACATGGCTGTGGTCGATCGACGGGACGCGCGTGCTGTGGGCCAATCCGGTCGGCGCAAAGCTGTTCGGCGCGGCGAACGGCGCAACGCTCGCGGACAAAGTGTTCGGTCCGGCCGACCCCCATCGCCGCCAGGTTGCCCGGCTCGCCCGGCAGTTGCCCGCGAATGGCACCGTGCGGCTCGAACGTCTGCGCGGCTTCGGCGCCCGGTTCGGCACGCTGATGACCTGCGCCTGCGCCCGGCTCGACTTTGCCGATGGCGGACACGCGGTGCTCGTCACCGCGATGGACGCGACCTTGCGCACCATGCCGCTGGTCGAGCGGCTGCATCGCCTGGTCGAAGACGCGAAGATGCCGATGGCGGCGTTCGCGCCCGACGGCCTGTTCGTCGGCGCCAGCGAGGCCGCCCGCTCCCTGCTCGGCTTCCGCGATCTCGGCGAGGCCGGCCTCGAACAGGCGCGCAACGATGCGCTGCGCGAGGGCCGCGTCGAAACGCCGATCGGCATCGGCCAGATGGTGCTGCAACGGGTCGGCCTAGGGGCCGATGTCGGCCTAATCGCGCTGATCGAGCCGGCCAGGCAAGCTGCGCCCGCAGCGGCCGTGCAAGAGAGCACGGCGGAAGCCGCAAACGAGACGCCGGTTGAATCTGCGCCGCAGGCCGCGGCCACGCCGAGCGAGCCGCCACCGGCGCAGGACGGATCGGCCGGGATCTCGTTGTTCGATGCGTTCGCCGAGCCGATCGAGGCGCCCACGGCAACCGAGACGACCGCGCCTGAACCGCAGGGCTCGGCAAGGATTGAGGACGCGGCCGAAGAGCCTGTTCGAGAACCAGCTCGCGAAACGCCGGACCAGACCGCCGACATCGCGCCAAAGACTCCGGTTGAAAACCCGCACCAAGCCATTGTGTCGCCGCAGGCTGCGCCGATCACATCAGGCATGGTCGAGCCGCCGTCGGGCCAGGAATCGTCTGGCCGGGAGTCGTCGGGCCAAGAATCGCCCGCACCGCGTCAGCATCCGCTGCGCTTCCTCTGGCAGATGGATGCAGAGGGTCGCTTTGTGCTTCTCTCCGACGAATTCATCCGCCTGATCGGCGCGCGCACCGCCGCCGGCTTCGGCCGCCCTTGGCGCGAGATCGCCGAACAATTCTCGCTCGATCCTGATGGCCGCGTCGCGGAGGCGCTTGCAAGCCACGACACCTGGGCCGGGATCACCGTGAACTGGCCAGCTGACGGCGGCGAGCATCTGCCGGTCGAGCTCGCGGGCCTGCCGGTCTACGACCAGTCGCGCAACTTTGCCGGCTTCAAGGGCTTTGGCGTCTGCCGCGATCTCGACGGCCTCAACCGTCTCGCAGCGATGAGGCGCTTCGAGACGGTGACCGAACCGCCGGCGCAGCACGGCCCGTCTGCCGAACTGGTCGCGCCCGAGGCCGAGCCGGTCGCGGAGGCGCCGCCTCCGCCGATCGAGCCGCCCGCAGCCGAGCCCGAGCCAACACCCGAACCTGAACTGCTAGAGCCCACCAGCGACGCGAATTCACACCCAACCGATCCGGAAACGTCAGTGGAAACGCCAGTCGAAACCCCTCCGAATGTCGTGCCGTTCCGCCCGCACGGCGACGTCAGATCACTCAGTGATCAGAGATCGCCGACGCTGACGCCGGTCGAGAACAGCGCGTTCAATGAGCTCGCCCGGCAATTGTCCGAGCGCCTCGAACGCGAGCGCGAGACGATCGCGGCAGAAGGCGCCGAGCCTGTGGCGGAGATCACCAACGAGCCGCCGGCGCCCGAGCCCAAACCGCCCCACGCGCCGGCCGAATGGCTGACCGAGCCCGCGCCGCCGGCGCGCGGCGCCAGCGCGCGCGACCGCACCCTGCTCGACCTGTTGCCGACGGGGATCCTGATCTACCGGCTCGACCGCCTGCTCTACGCCAACCCCGCCTTCCTCGCGCGCATAGGCTATGCCGGCATCAACGCGCTGGAGAATGCCGGCGGGCTCGATGCGCTCTATGTCGAGCCCGGCGTGTCCTCGGCCAGCAGCACCTCGCAAGCCGGCACGCCTGTCACGATCAGCGCGACGCTCGCGAACGGCGAAGCACCGCTTGCGACCACCGAGGCGCATCTGCACACGATCGACTGGGACGGCGAGAGCGCACATGCGCTCATCTGCGCGCTGCCGCAGGCGGCGCCCAGCGTCGCGGCGCCCGTGATCGCACAGACGATCGTCACTGAATCTGTTGTCGCCGAATCCTTCCCCTACGCGCCCGAGCTGGACTCCGCGGCCGGCGATGCCGATGCCGAGGATCTCGCCGCGATCCTCGACACCACCGCCGAGGGCATCGTCATGTTCGATGCCGAAGGCAACATCCACGCCTGCAACCGCAGCGCGGAGGCGCTGTTCGGCTATGACGGCGCCGACCTGCTCGAGCAGAATCTGGCGACGCTGTTCGCGCCGGAGAGCCGGCAGATCGTCGCCGACTATCTCGAAAGCCTCAAGAGCCAGGACATTTCGAGCCTGCTCGACCACGGCCGCGAGGTGCTCGGACGCGAGAAGAAGGGCGGCGTCATTCCGCTCGCGATGATCATGGGCCGCACGCGGCCGGACGGCCCGAACTTCTTCGCCGTGTTCCGCGATCTCTCGCAGAGCAAGAAGGGCGAGAGCGAGCTGACACAGGCGCGCCACCTCGTCCACAGCGCGGCCAACGCCAAGGCCGACATGCTGGCGCGGATCAGCCACGAGATCCGCACGCCGCTTAACGCCATCATCGGCTTTGCCGAGGTGATGATCTCCGAACGCTTCGGCACGCTCGGCAACGAGCGCTACGGCGAATACATGAAGGACATCCGTGCCTCCGGCGAGCGCGTCATCGCGATCATCGACGACCTCCTGGAGCTGTCGCGGATCGAGACCGGCAAGCTCGATCTCAACTTCGCCAACCTCAGCCTCAACGACCTCGTCGAAGCCTGCGTGACCGTGATGCAGCCGCAGGCCAATCGCGAGCGCATCATCATCCGCACCTCGCTCGCGCATGCGCTGCCGCAGGTCACGGCGGACGCGCGCGCGATGCGGCAGATCACCATGAATCTGATCTCGAACTCGATAAGGCTTGCCAGCGCCGGCGGCCAGGTCATCGTCTCCACCGCGCTGTCCGACCGCGGCGAGATTGCGCTGCGCATCCGCGATACCGGCCATGGCCTGTCCGAGCGCGAAGTCGCCGCCGCGATGGAGCCGTTCCGCACCCCGCCGCCCGGGGACGCCGCAGACAATTCGGCGCTAAGCCTGTCGCTGACCAAGGCCCTGGTCGAGGCCAACCGCGCCCGCTTCAACATCAAGAGCGCGGGGAATTCCGGCACGCTGATCGAAGTGGTGTTCGCACCGGTGGTGGCGGGGGCGTAGGCGTCGCCACAGGCGTCATGCCCGGGCTTGTCCCGGGCATCCACGTTCTAGGTACCGCAGGCAAGACGTGGATGGCCGGGACAAGCCCGGCCATGACGATGTGGAAGCATCGACGCGCTAGAACTCAGACATCACGCCGCGCGCACGGTGTCCAAGAACCTGCTCACCTCGATCTTCAGCCGGCTGCTGTCGTTCGACAGCGACTGCGCCGCGGACAGCACCTGCGAGGAGGCCGAGCCCGTCTCGGTCGCGCCCTGGCGCACGCTGCTGATGTTTGCGCTCACCTGCGTGGTGCCGGCGGCCGCGTTCTGGACGTTGCGCGAGATCTCGCCGGTCGCGGCGCCCTGCTCTTCCACGGCGGCAGCGATGGTGGAGGAGATCTCGGACAGCCGCTCGATGGTGCCGCCGATGGTCTTGATGGCGCCGACCGAATCCTCCGTCGCAACCTGGATGCTGGAAATCTGCTGACCAATGTCGCCGGTGGCCTTCGCGGTCTGCTCGGCCAGCGCCTTCACTTCCGAGGCGACCACCGCAAAGCCGCGCCCGGCTTCGCCGGCACGCGCGGCCTCGATGGTGGCGTTCAGCGCCAGCAAATTGGTCTGACCCGCGATGGCGCTGATGAGCTCGACCACGTCGCCGATGCGCGCAGCCGCTTTCGACAATTCGCTGACGCGGTCGTTGGTCTGCCCGGCCTGGCTGACGGCTTCGCCGGCCATGCGCGCGGAGGCCTGCACCTGGCGGCTGATCTCGTGGACGGAGGCGGTCAGCTCCTCCGCCGCGGAGGCCACCGACTGCACGTTGGTCGCGGCCTCTTCGGAGGCCGCCTCGACCAGCGTGGCAAGCTCGGTCGAGCGGCTGGCGGTTGTGGTCAGCGAGGTCGCCGACGCCTCGAGCTCGTTGGCGGCAGACGACACGGTCTCGACGATCTCGCCGATCGCGCCTTCGAAATCGTCGGCCATCCTGATCATGTCGGCGCGGCGGCGCTCGGCGGCAAGCTTGTCCTGCCTGATCTTCTCTTCCGCCTCTTCCTGCGCCTTCCGCTCGGCATTGACCTTGAACGTCTCGACGGCCTGCGCGATCTCGCCGATCTCGTCGGGACGGCCGAGCCCGGGCAGCACGATGGCGAAATTGCCGTTGGCGAGCTCGATCATCGCCGCGCGCATGGCCGACAGCGGCTTGGAAACCGAGCGGCCGATGAAGATGCCGAGGCCGAGCACGACGGATGCGATCAGCGCGATCGCAACGCCGATCCACCATTGGATGCTGTCGCGCTGGGCATCGTTCAGCCGGTCGGCTTCGGCGCGGATCTGGTCGACCGCTTGCGACACCTGCTCGATGACGGGCTCGACCGCGGAGAAGGCCTCCGACATCGCCTTGAGTTCGATTCCCAGAGCCAGCGCGGTCTCCATCCAGGCGAAGAAGTCACGCTGGTAATCGGCGAGCTTCTGGCGCAACTCGGCCTTCGCATCGGCGGGAATGGAGGGCTCGTCGAGGCCCGTCACAAACTCGGCCGCGCGCTTCTTCATGTCGTCGCCGTATCTGGCGTCGCGACGCAGCATGAAGTCCTTCTCGTGCCTTCGCATCATCAGCATGGTCACCTTGAGCGACGGATTCCGGAGCTCGCCGACCTTGGTCTCGATGTCGTGGACCGAGGCCCGCAAGCGGCCTTCGAGACCGGACTTTTCATCGAGCCCGAGCCGCTGTCTCTGCTCGACCACCGCGGCGAAACGGGTCTGATAGGTCTTCAGCGATGCGGTCATCGCGTCGATCCTCGCGACCAGCTCGGGCTTGCCGAGCCCTGAAATCCTGGCGCGAAGCTTCTCGATATCGAGCGAGACCTGCTGGCTGATCTCGGCCTGGCGCTGCGCCTTGGCCGGTTCGCTGCGCAAGAGGAAGTCCTTCTCGGCGCGGCGTCCCTCGAGCAGCTCGACGGCGATCCTGTTGTTCAGCTCGAAGATGGTGCGCGCCTTCTCGGCGGCGTCGCGATAGAACGCCATCGCGTTCTCGCCGTAGAGATGGATGCCGCCGATCAGGACGACACCGATGACGCCAATGACGCCGATCGCGGTGATCTTGTGGGTGAGACGAAGGGAGAGAAATCGCATCTTGGCTTCAAAAATCGGTTGTGGCTGATGCGAGTATGAAACGTCAGGGCGAGGAAACTACCGTTAATTTACCGGCACGTATGAATACGTACTTGTGCACGATACCCGTCATACGAGAGGTAACGGACTCCCCACGCCAGGTTTCTACTGGCATGTTATGCACGGTGAGATACACAGGCGCGGACAAAAAAACACGGCGCTCGTGGCGCCGTGCTGTCCTGTCTTCAAACGACGGTGGCGGTCCGGATCAGCTGTAGATCTCGAACAGGCCGGCGCCGCCCTGGCCGCCGCCGATGCACATCGTCACCACGCCCCACTTGGCCTTGCGGCGCGCGCCTTCCTGCAGCAGGTGGCCCGTGAGGCGGGCGCCGGTCATGCCGAAGGGATGGCCGATCGCGATCGAGCCGCCGTTGACGTTGTATTTGGCGGGATCGATGCCGAGCTGGTCGCGGCAGTACAGGCACTGGCTGGCGAAGGCTTCGTTGAGCTCCCACAGGTCGATGTCGTCGACCTTGAGGCCGGTGCGCTTGAGCAGCTTCGGAATTGCGAACACCGGGCCGATGCCCATTTCGTCGGGCTCGCAGCCCGCGGTCGCCCAGGCGACGAAGCGGCCGAGCGGCTTGAGGCCGCGCTTCTCGGCGTCCTTGGCTTCCATCAGCACCACGGCAGCGGCGCCGTCCGAGAGCTGGCTGGCATTGCCGGCGGTGACGAACTTCCCGGGACCCTTCACCGGCTCGAGCTTGGCGAGACCTTCCATCGTGGTCTCGGGCCGGTTGCACTCGTCGCGATCGACGACGTAGTCGACGATGCTCTCCGCCTTGGTCGCCTTGTCGACGACCTTCATCTTGGTCTTCATCGGGACGATCTCGTCCTTGTACTTGCCCGCCTGCTGCGACGCCGCCATGCGGCGCTGCGATTCCAGCGAGAACTCGTCCTGATATTCGCGGCTGAGCTTGTAGCGCTCGGCGACGATGTCGGCGGTGTCGATCATCGCCATGAAGATATCGGGCGCGACCTTGAGCAATTCAGGATCGATCGATTCCTTCGGGGTGCCGCCGCCCGGCATCGAGATGCTCTCGACCCCGCCGGCTACGATGCAGTCGGCGCCGTCCGAGCGGATCGAGTTGGCGGCCATCGCGATCGTCTGCAGTCCCGAGGAGCAGAACCGGTTCACCGATACTCCGGCGGTGGTCTTCGGCAGGCCGGCGAGCAGCGCGGCCTGGCGGCCGATGTTGGGCGCGCCATGGGCGCAATTGCCGAGATAGCAGTCCTCGACATAATCCTTGTCGACGCCGGCGCGCTTCACCGCATGCTGGATGGCGTGGGCCGCGAGCGACATCGGCGGCGTGATGTTGAACCCGCCGCGGCCGGATTTTGCGAGGCCCGTGCGCGCATAGGAAACGATGACGGCTTCACGCATTGTTTTCTCCCTTGTCGAGCGATTTTGAACGGAGCGCTCTTTGAACGAGTTGTCCTGGCGCCATTGGTACACAAAGTTTGGCAGGCGCGGAAAATAAAAACGCCGCCTCCCGTGACGGAGGCGGCGTTGTTCCGCGGGTCGGAATATGTCAGCGTCTCAGAACGTCAGCGCCTTGACCTGCTTGACCTGCGGCAGGGCCTGCACCTTGGCGAGCACCTCCGCCGGGACCGCGCCATCGACCTCGACCAGCGCGATAGCGTCGCCGCCCTGCTCGACGCGGCCGAGATGGAAGGTCGCGATGTTGATCTTGGCGTCGCCCAATAGGCCAGCGAAACTGCCGATGAAGCCCGGCTTGTCCTCGTTGGTGACATAGATCATCGACTTGCCGAACTCGGCGTCGACGCGGATGCCCTTGATGTCGACCAGGCGCGGCTTGCCGTCGTGATAGACGGTGCCGGAGACCGAGCGCTCCTGGCGTTCGGTCGCGACCGTCACGGTGATCAGGCTCTCATAGTCGCTCTGGGCGGCGCGCACGATCTCGTCCACCACCATGCCGCGCTCCTTGGCGACGACGGGCGCGGACACCACGTTGACCTCGCCCAGCATCGGCCGCAGCAGGCCCGACAGCACGGCGGAGGTGATCGCCTTGATCTTCATCTCGGCGACGTGGCCCTCATAGGTGATCTCGACCTTGAGGATGCCGGTCTCGGTGAGCTGGCCGGCGAACGAGCCGAGCTTCTCGGCGAGCGAGATGAACGGCTTCAGCTTCGGCGCTTCTTCCGCCGTGATCGAGGGGAAGTTGACCGCGTTCGAGATCGCGCCGGTGAGCAGGTAATCCGACATCTGCTCGGCGACCTGGAGCGCGACGTTCTCCTGCGCTTCGGTGGTGGAGGCGCCGAGATGCGGCGTGCAGATCACGTTGGGATGGCCGAACAGCACGTTGGCGTTCGCGGGCTCCTCGACGAAGACGTCGAACGCGGCGCCGGCAATGTGCTTGGAATTGAGTGCATCGACCACCGCCTGCTCGTCGACGAGACCGCCGCGCGCGCAGTTGATCAGGCGCACGCCCTTCTTCATCTTGGCGATTGCGGCAGCGTCGATGATGTTCTTCGTCTTCTCGGTCAGCGGCGTGTGCAGCGTGATGAAATCGGCGCGCTTGAGCAGGTCGTCGAGCTCGACCTTCTCGACGCCGATGTCCTTGGCGCGCTCCGGCGACAGGAACGGATCGAACGCGATCACCTTCATGCGCAGGCCGAGTGCGCGGTCGGCGACGATCGAGCCGATGTTGCCGCAGCCGACGACGCCGAGCACCTTGCCGGTGATCTCGACGCCCATGAAGCGGTTCTTCTCCCACTTGCCGGCCTGGGTCGAGGCGTCGGCCTGCGGGATTTCGCGCGCGAGCGCCAGCATCAGGGTGACGGCATGCTCGGCGGTCGTGATCGAATTGCCGAACGGCGTGTTCATCACGATGATGCCCTTGGCCGTGGCGGCGGGGATCTCGACATTGTCGACGCCGATGCCGGCGCGGCCGATCACCTTGAGGTTGGTCGCCTTGTCGAGAATCTTTGCGGTCGCCTTCGTCGCGGAGCGGATCGCAAGGCCGTCGTAATTGCCGATGATCTCGGCGAGCTTGTCCTTGTCCTTGCCGAGATTGGGCTGGAAGTCGACCTCGACGCCGCGGTCTTTGAAGATCTGCACGGCAGCGGGCGAGAGCGCGTCGGAAATGAGAACTTTGGGTTTGGTCATGGGATGTGTCCTTCACACCCTCCCCTGGAGGGGGAGGGTCGGCGCGAAGCGCCGGGGTGGGGTGAAGCTGCGAATTCGAAATTCGCCAGTGCGCCGTGTGGAGAGATCACCCCACCCCGCCGCACCTGACGGTGCGTCGACCCTCCCCCTCCAGGGGAGGGTCAGAACTCAGGCCGCCTTGGCGAGCGTGGCCTTGGTCTCGGCAAAAGCCCAGTCGATCCACTGCGTCAGCAGCTCGACGTCCTTGGCCTCGACGGTGGCGCCGCACCAGATGCGCAGGCCGGCCGGCGCATCGCGATAATACGCGAAGTCGTAGCCGGCGCCTTCCTTCTCCACCAGCGCCACCAGCTTCTTGGAGAAGTCGGCTTGCGCATCCTCGGACAGCGAGGTGATGGCGGGATCGGTGAACTTCAGGCACACCGAGGTGTTGGAGCGGATCGAAGCGTCCTTGGCCAGGAAGTCGATCCAGGGCGTCTTCGCCTTCCAGTCGGCGAGCACCTTGGTGTTGGCGTCGGCACGCGCGATCAGCGCCTTGAGGCCGCCGATCGACTTGGCCCAGTTCAGCGCGTCGAGATAATCCTCGACGCAGAGCATCGACGGCGTATTGATGGTCTCGCCGACGAAGATGCCTTCATTGATCTTGCCGCCCTTGGTCATGCGGAAGATCTTCGGCAGCGGCCAGGCCGGCTTGTAGGTTTCCAGCCGTTCCACCGCACGGGGCGACAGGATCAGCATGCCGTGCGCGGCTTCGCCGCCGAGCGCCTTCTGCCAGGAGAAGGTGACGACATCGAGCTTGGCCCAGTCCAGCGGCTGCGCAAACGCGGCCGAGGTGGCATCGCAGATGGTCAGGCCTTCGCGGGCAGAGCTGATCCAGTCGGCGTTCGGCACGCGCACGCCCGACGTGGTGCCGTTCCAGGTGAAGACGACGTCGCTCTTGGGATCGACCTTGGCGAGGTCGGGGATCTCACCATAGGCTGCGTTGAGCTTGGTGACGTCCTTGAGCTTCAATTCCTTGACGATGTCGCTGACCCAGCCCTCGCCGAAGGATTCCCAGGCGAGCGTGGTGACGGGGCGCGCACCGAGCAGCGACCACAGCGCCATCTCGACCGCGCCGGTATCGGAGGCCGGCACGATGCCGATGCGATAATCGGCGGGCACCTCGAGCACTTCGCGCGTCAGATCGATCGCGAGCTTGAGCTTGGTCTTGCCGACCTTCGCGCGATGCGACCGGCCGAGCGCTGCGTCCTGGAGATTTTGGGCGTTCCAGCCGGGGCGCTTGGCGCAGGGGCCGGAGGAGAAATGCGGCACGTTCGGCCGCGAAGCGGGCTTCGCTACAGTCATAATATCTACCCTTCCAGATAGTCAGCCTCCCGTTGGGGGGAGGTGTCCCGCCGCGGCTGATACGGGAAACAGGAAGAGTCGTCAAGGAAGTTCCGGCGTCTCACGGCGGCGTGATGGTGCTTCCGGTGCGATATCAGGGGATTCGACGACCGCGAGCGCATTCAGCAAGTCCGTGGCCTCGCTGATCAATTGCGCGGCTCTGCGACGGCTGCCGACTTTCAAAATGCACTTGTCATTGGCCTGCACGACGTAATCGTTGCCGACCTTGATCATTGAATAGCTTGTCATCGAAATCCCCGAACCGACAGAGCCCGGTGTCTGACGCTGCCTAGCACCGTTCGTTCCCGGATCAACGCGAACGACGGCTGGGTAGTTTATCAGCTGTTAATATGAACAAGCGCGCGATCCGAATTCGCTGATCGCGCAAGGCTCGCGAGGAGCTGCCTCAAAAGCGGACAGTCATACCGACGTGGCTCGCCGCGAACCCGAGCCGCTTGTAGAAGCGCTGCGCATCGACGCGGCTCGCATGCGTCAGCAACTCGACCAGACTGCAGCCGCGCGCTTTCGCTTCCGCGATCGCCCATTGCACCAACCGCTCGCCGATGCCGCGGCTGCGACAATCCGAAGCAACGCGAACGTCTTCGAGCAGGCCGCGCACGCCGCCTTGCGAGCTGATGCCCGGCAGGATCGCGAGTTGCAGGCAGCCGACCACCCTGCCCTCGCTCTCGGCGACCACGAGCGTGAGGTTCGGATCGCGCTCGACCCGCGCGAAGGCCTCGTAATAGGCGGCAGGCAACGGATCCTCGACGCGCTCGCGCGCGCGGCCCAGATGATCGTCGGCGAGCATCGCCACGATCGCTGGAACGTCGTCGCGGCGCGCGCGGCGAATGGAGACGGATTCGGCGTTCATGTCAGGCAAGTCCAACCTCAGCGCGCCGGCGGGAGGCCGAGAAGCGCTTCGACCTCGCCGATCCAGCGGCGGAGAGCGGCATAGCGGCCGAGATCGAAGCCGCCTTCATGCGCCACGCGGGTATAGGCGAGCAGCGAGACGTCGGCGAGCGAAACCTCTTCACCGGCGAAGAAGCGGGAGGCCAAAAGATGCTGCTCCATGCGGTCGAGCGCCGCATAGCCGCGCTTGACCTTTTCGGGGTCGAGCTCGGATGCGTCCTTGCCGAGATAAACGAGGAGGAAGCGGCACACCGCGATATAGGGCTCGTGGCTGTACTGTTCCCAGAACAGCCATTCGTCCATCTTGGCCGCCATGAAGGCGTCGCGCGGGACGAGCGCGCTGTCGCGGGCGAGATAGCGGATGATGGCATTGGACTGCGCCAGCGTGCGGCCGTCGTCGAATGCGACGGTGGGCACCTGGCCGGCGCCGTTCATCTCAAGGAATTGCGGCGTGCGCGTCTCGCCCTTGCGCGTGTCGATCTCGATCCATTGGTAGGGCAATGCGAGCTTGTCGCAGACCCACTTCACCTTCAGACAATTGCCGGAATTGCTGTCGCCGTAGATCTTCATCGCTGCCGCCCCGCGTTGGAACGACAGAGCATCAGGACGGCGCGGAGCTGTCAACCGCGGCGTGCGCGGCTGCGTCAGAACTTGTAGCCGAGGCCGGCGCGGACGGTGTTGATACTGGTGTCGACCTGGGAAGTGAAGCGAATGTATTCCCACTCGGCGCGCATGAAGAGACCGCCGACGAGGTTGACGTCCACGCCCAGCCCCCCGCTGTAGCCGTAGATCAGATGATTGTGCTGCGCCTCGCTCGCGGAAACCGGCCCCAGAAGAACGCCGGCAGGCGTCACGAAATCCTGAGCGCTCACCGTGCGGACGATATCGGCATTGCCGAGCGCGAGCCCGCCGAACACGTAGGGCAGGAAGCATCCCCATGCATAACCGGCCCGGCCGCGAAACGTTGCCATGTCCTTGATCGCGATCGAAGCCGTCGAGCTCGCCGTCACCGTGTGCACGTTGCCGTCGGACAGCGTATTGCTGCGAGCTTCGCTGGCAGTGGTCGATCCGCCGAACTTACCGTGCAGGTAACTGGCCTCCAGGCCGATCACGACATCGTCCCATTGGGCATTGTAGCCCACGAAAGCACCATATCCGCTGCTGCGCTGAGAGGCCTTTCCGAGGCCGAGATTCCATTGCGAGACCTGCATCTCCTGCTCGATCAGGGTGTCTGCGAGCAGCGCCGCCATCATATTGCTGGTCGACCCGTTGAAATTCTCATCGGACGAGCCGTAGCCACCCTGCCCGCCGACATAGAAGCCTTGCCAGTTGACGCTGGACCTGGTGAGACCGTCGGTGAAGCTGCCGCGCAGGATGGGAAGATCGGGCATATCGGCCGCATGCGCGGCAGACACCGTCCCCAACATCGCCGCCGCCAACAAAAGGCCACGCATCGCAACGCTCCATCGAACTCGAACTTTCATCCGTGATCATGGCTCGTTAACCTTAACCAATGGTTGCGCCGGCCGCCTTCATCGCTACTCGCCATGAAAAATACGCAAAGCAAAACGGCGCGGGATGATCCCGCGCCGTTAAGAAGTCCTAACCGATCGAAGTGTCGATCAGCCCTTGGTGACAAGCGGCGGCGGCGGCATGTAGGCCGGCGCGCTGTCGAGATTCCAGCGCACGCCGAGCTTCAGGTCGTGCGAGGTGATATCCTTGAACTTGAAGACGTTGCCCGTGGTCCCACCGGTGTAGTCCGACAGGACACCGGTTTGTCCGGGGCCCAGGTCGACATAGCTGTAGGCGAGTTCGAGGACGAGATTGGGATTGACCTTATAGGCAAGACCGGCATGGGCCGCCCAGGCGAAATTCCACTTCGAGCCGGACGGCGCGCTCGCGAAGCTGGTATTTCCGACGGCGAGGTTGTTGATGCCCGTGTCGGTGAAGTTCGCGATCGAAACGCGTGCACCGCCGACGCCGGCGCCGATGAACGGCGTGATGCACCACCAGGTGCCCAGATCAACGTACGCGTTGGCCAAAACCAGCCATTCGGACTTGCTTGCGCTGTAATTGTCGATGCCGCTGTACGGCACGCCGCCCGCGGTCCCGGTGAAACGATCGGTGCCCTTGAAATTTGAATTGCCGCGATACTGCCCGGTCACGTCGGCACGGAACCAATTGTTGAACCGGTAGCCAACGCCCACGCCGTAGATGCCGGCCGCGTCGAACGAAGTCTGCTGATCGAACGAGGTGAGCTGCGAATAAGCCGACTCGCGACCGTAGCGCAGATCCTTCGTCTTCTGATTGCTGAAGCCGATGTCGCCGCGCAGATACCAGCCGCCGAAATCGGCGGGCGGGGCCGGCGGCGCGTACATGGGAGGGGGCGCCGCGATCGGCATATCGGCGGCGAATGCCATCGACGAGATCAGGGTTGCCGCACCCGCGGCAAGGAGAGACTTAACGCTACGCATTGGCTTCGTCCTTTTGGCCGGTGAGGCAAATACGCAGGCCTCACGTTCTGGAAACTCACGGAGCGGACGATGCCAGCAAATGTTTAAGCGCCACTTAACCCTAATTTTTAAGGTTGATTTTTCCTGACTGCTCGCGCGCATGGACGAGAAGCGTTGCAAAATTGCAGCGCCTCACGCCGCAATTGCTAACGATGTGTAAAGCCGCAGTGCAGCGGGAGAGAATCCGTTAACGCGCGTGCCGCGGCAGCTTGGGCAGGAACACCGCAAGCAGGCCGATCGCCGGCAGGTAGGCGCAGACCTGGTAGACGAACTCGATCGAGGTGTGGTCGGCGAGCTTGCCGAGCACGGCGGCGCCCAGGCCCCCGATGCCGAAGGCAACGCCGAAGAACACGCCGGAGATCATGCCGAATCTGTGCGGCACCAGCTCCTGCGCAAATACGATGATCGACGACGTCGTCGAGGAGATGATCAGGCCGATGATGACTGACAGCACCGCGCTGCCGATGAGCCCGGCATAGGGCAGCGCCAGCGTGAACGGCAGCGCGCCCAGGATAGAGATCCAGATCACGATCTTGCGGCCGAAGCGATCGCCCAGGGGACCGCCCAGAAACGCGCCGACCGCATTCGCCGCGAGGAAGATGAAGAGATAGATCTGCGCTGCCTGCGTCGACACGCCGAACCGGTCGATCAGGTAGAAGATGTAATAGCTCGACAGGCTCGAGACATAGAGCTGTTTTGAAAACAGCAGCGCGACCAGCACGAGCAGCGCAACGGCGACGCGGCGCGAGCTCGGCGCGTCGGGATGCGCCTGAACGGCCGCCGTCTTCTTCGCCTTGATCTGCGGCGCATACCAGCGGCCGATGCGCCAGAGGATGAGGATTGCGAGGAATGCGATCGAGGAGAACCAGGCGATGCTGCCCTGCCCGAACGGCACCACGATCAACGCTGCCAGCACCGGCCCCATCGAGGTGCCGAAGCTGCCGCCGAGCTGGAACACCGATTGCGCAAAACCGTAGCGGCCGCCGGAGGCGAGCCGCGCGATGCGCGCGGATTCGGGGTGAAACACCGCCGAGCCGAGACCGACCAGCGCGGCGGCGACGAGGATGACGAGATATTGGTGCGCGGCACTGAGCAGCAAGAGGCCGAAGAAGGTCGAGGCCATGCCGATCGCCAGCGAATAGGGCTGTGCCTTCTTGTCGGTGTAATGCCCGACCACCGGCTGCAGCAGCGAGGCCGTGAACTGAAAGGCGAGCGTGATCATGCCGATCTGCGCGAAGTCGAGCGCGTAGGTGTCCTTCAGGATCGGATACACCGAGGCGATCAGCGACTGCATGGTGTCGTTGAGGAAGTGCGAGAAGCTGATGCCGGCGAGCACGACATAGGCCGGCCCTGCCGTTTTGGCGGCGGGTGCCACGTCGACGACGACGGGCTCGGTCAGCGTTTCCTCTGAGACGACGACAGGCTTGTTCAATGCAGCGGTCCCGGCCGGCGCGGCGAACCGCCGCATCGGCTCATTACGATGCAAGCGGCGATGGAACCACCGTCAATCGCAAATGGCTGGAATGCGCGGGTCTTACCCTCCCCGCGAGTCCGATATCGGAGGGTGGGCAAAGGCGCCCTTGCGCCGTGCCCACCATCTTTCCGATACGGCGCCAGAATCGTGGGCACGCTGTCGCTTTGCCCACCCTACGATACTGCCCGTGGGGTGAGATCACCCTACCCGCTAGTG
This sequence comes from Bradyrhizobium sp. TM102, assembly GCF_009176685.1. NCBI lineage: Bacteria > Pseudomonadati > Pseudomonadota > Alphaproteobacteria > Hyphomicrobiales > Nitrobacteraceae > Bradyrhizobium > Bradyrhizobium sp. TM102. The sequence goes on from NZ_AP021855.1 coordinate 6,972,423, forward strand.
CTTGAAAGACCTCAGGCCGCCGCCTGGCCGAGTGCGAAGACGATGGTGTCGACGACGTCCTCGACCAGGATGCGGTCTTCGCCCTCGCCCATGACGCGGATCACCGGCTCGGTGCCGGAGGAGCGGATCAGGAGGCGGCCGTGGCCGTTGAGCCGTTTCTCGCCGTCGGAGATCGCCGACTTGACGTCGGAATCGTCGAGCGGCTTGCCGCCCTTGTGGCGGACGTTCTTGAGGATCTGCGGCAGCGGATCGAAGCGGTGGCAGACTTCCGACACGGGGCGGCGCAGCTTCTGCACCACCGCCAGCACCTGCAGCGCAGCGACAAAACCGTCGCCGGTGGTGGCGTAGTCGGACAGGATGATGTGGCCCGACTGCTCGCCGCCGAGATTGTAGCCGCCGTTCAGCATCTGCTCGAGCACGTAGCGGTCGCCGACCGGCGTGCGCACCAGATCGAGCCCCTGCCCTTTCAGGAAGCGCTCGAGCCCGAGATTGGACATCACGGTGGCGACGATGCCGGGACGCGACAGGCGGCCGTCTTCCTTCCAGCTCTGCGCGATCACCGCGAGCAACTGGTCGCCGTCGACCACATGACCGCGCTCGTCGACCAGGATGACGCGATCGGCGTCGCCGTCGAGCGCGATGCCGATGTCGGCGCGCATCTCGCGCACCTTCCGCGACAGTGCTTCCGGCGAGGTCGAGCCGCAATCCTTGTTGATGTTGAAGCCGTCGGGCTCGACGCCGATCGGCACGACGTCGGCGCCCAACTCCCACAGCGCTTCGGGCACCACCTTGTAGGCGGCGCCGTTGGCGCAATCGATCACGACGCGCAGGCCGTCGAGCGAGAGGTCTCGCGGCAACGTGCGCTTGGCGAATTCGATGTAGCGGTCATGCACGCCGTCGATGCGGCGGGCGCGGCCGAGGCTCGCGCTCTGTGCCAGCCGCTTGTCGATGGGCTCGTCGAGCAGCTGCTCGATCTGCCGCTCGACGTCGTCGGAGAGCTTGAAGCCCTGCGGGCCGAACAGCTTGATGCCGTTGTCCTCGAACAGATTGTGCGAGGCCGAGATCATGACGCCGAGATCGGCGCGCATCGACTTGGTCAGCATCGCAACCGCCGGCGTCGGCATCGGGCCGACCAGCAGCACGTCCATGCCGACCGAGGTGAAGCCGGCGACCATCGCGTATTCGATCATGTAGCCGGACAAGCGGGTGTCCTTGCCGATCACGACCCGGTGGCGGTGGTCACCGCGCTGAAACGCAAGGCCTGCGGCCTGGCCGACCTTGAGGGCGAGCTCCGGCGTGATCAGTCCGTTGGCGCGGCCCCGAATCCCGTCCGTCCCGAAATATTTGCGACTCATATCGTCCCCCAAGCAACAACCAGGGGATCCCCTTGACAACCACGGGCTGCCCGAACGGGGCCCGCATCCCTGATTTGCTAGGCGTGTTATAATGCCTGTGAGGCTAACTTGGCTTCAAAAAATATGATGAATCATTACGGAACCGGGGCGCCGCCGTACCGACAACGTCTTGTTAACATTATATTTCCGGCCCATAGCCTCGAAACAGGGTGGAACCCGTTTAATCGCTGCGCTTCACGTGGCCATCGCCGCGGCTCGGCGCCGGCTGGGTGACGTTGACGGGATCGGAGCCCGGAAAGGTCTCTTCCAGACCCTCTTCCAGGGCTTCCTCGAGATCACGCTTCTCCTTGATCTCTTCCGGCGAAGGTCCAGCGTGCGGCTTCGTCATGGCGCCCTCCTGCAAAACGGTCTGCAAACGGATTTGGCTGTGCATCCAACCATGCTAGATGACCCCGAAATCTTCCGATGCAAGACTCTTGGTACAAGACGGGCCGGGGAACGATCATGAAACATATCACCTGTATCGACGATCTTCGCACGCTGCATAAGCGCCGCGTGCCGAAGGCGTTCTTCGACTATTGCGACCGCGGCTCCTATGCCGAGGAGACGCTGCGCGCCAACCGCGAGGATATGCAGGCGATCAAGTTCCGCCAGCGCATCCTGGTCGATGTCTCCAAGCGCGACACTTCGACCACGATTCTCGGCGAGCCCTCGACCATGCCGCTGATGCTCGCCCCCGTCGGCCTGCTCGGCATGCAACATGGCGACGGCGAAATTTATGCCTGCCGCGCCGCGCAGGCCGCCGGTATCCCGTTCACGCAATCGACCATGTCGATCTGCTCGATCGAGGACATCGCCGCCAATGTCGAGAAGCCGTTCTGGTTCCAGCTCTACGTCATGAAGGACCGCGGCTTCATCAAGGAATTGATCCAGCGCGCGATCGCGGCCAAGTGCAGCGCGCTGGTGCTCACCGTGGACCTCCAGGTCATCGGCCAGCGCCACGCCGACATCAAGAACGGCATGACCGTGCCCCCCGAATGGTCGCTGTCGAAGCTGCTGGATTTCGCCAGCAAGCCCAGCTGGGTCTCCGGCGTGCTGCAGGGCAAGCGCCGCACCTTCGGCAACATCGCCGGCCACGTGAAGAACACCGAGGATCTCAATCGCCTCGCCGAATGGACGGCCTCGCAGTTCGACACCTCGCTGAACTGGAAGGACGTCGAGTGGGTCCGCAGCATCTGGCCGGGCAAGCTGGTCATCAAGGGCATCCTCGACGTCGAGGATGCCGAGGAAGCCGCCAAGACCGGCGCGCAGGCGCTCGTCGTCTCCAACCATGGCGGCCGGCAGCTCGACGGTGCACCGTCATCGATCGAGGTGCTGCCGGAGATCGCCGATGCGGTCGGTGACAGGATGGAGATCATGTTCGACGGCGGCATCCGCTCCGGCCAGGACGTGATGCGCGCGCTCGCGCTCGGCGCAAAGTCCTGCATGCTCGGCCGCGCTTATGCCTACGGCCTGGGTGCCGGCGGCCAGGCCGGCGTCGCCAAGGCGATCGACATCATCCAGAAGGAGCTGCTCACCACCATGGGCCTGTGCGGCGTCAACCGGATCGACGAGATCGACGATCATGTCATCGCGATGTGAAAGGCATGCCGGGACGCGGCAGCAACAACGGCTGTCGTCCCGGACAAGCGCAGCGCTCGACAACGCGTAGCGTTGTCGGGAGCGGAGCGCTGATCCGGGACCCATAGCCACAGGAAGGTGTGGTTACGGGACTCGGGGTTACCAATCTTCGCCAAACTCCGCCCTGTGGTTATGATCCCGGATCTGCGCTTACGCTTGTCCGGGATGACACCGAGAATGCATCGGCGACTCTAGCCTCACATCGGTGGCGTAACTCCATCGCGCCCGACATTGACGCGGTTGGCCTCCAGCGAGCCGTCGTCCTTCTTCGCCGCGCCGAAGATGATCAGCTTGGCGCCCGGCTTCACTTCCGACTTGTCCGTGGCGATGAAGGTGACGATTGGCGTGTCCGGCGGCACCACGACCTTCTTCTCGCCGTCCTTGTATTTGACCGTGATGTTCTGGCCGTCGGTGCCTTTCACCGTCTGCGCCACGGTGGCATGGTCATGGTCGAATTGGCACGCGCGTCCCAGGGACGAAAACCCTCGGCCGCGCCGCGCTGGTTCTCCGGGAAGATACGCACCGCGATCGCCTTCTGCGTGCCGTCCGGTTCAGGCATGCCGGTGACGCCGATATAGGAGCCTTCCTTGATTTCCGACAGCTCCGTCTTCACCACGGCGAAGACGGCGACGTTGTCGGTCATGCGCACCTTCACGTCGCTGCCTTCGCGCGTCTTGATGCCGAGCATGTTGCCGTCGACACTTTCGATGGTGCCGCGGATGCGGACCGTCGGCGCCTGCTGCGCCGAGGCCGCGAACGAGGCGAGAGCGAGGACCGCTGCGAGCAGGCCGGATTTCATCGTCGAAGTCAGCATGATCCGGTCCTTTCTCACATCGGCGGCGTCAGGCCGTCACGGCCGACGCTGACGCGGTTGGTCTCGAACGAGCCGTCCGGCAGTTGCTTCATGAAGGCGATGACCTTGGCGCCGGCCTTGAGGTCGGATTTGTCGCCGGGCACGAAGGTCACCACCGGCGTGTTGTCGGCGACGAACACCTTCTTCTCGCCGTCCTTGTACTTGACCAGCAGCGTATGGCCGTCATTGCCGACCACGCTCTCCGACACCGTGGCGTTGGTCATGCTCGAATTCGGCTTGAGGTCATAGGGCCGCGAGCCCTCGCCGGTGCCGCGCATGCTCTCCGGAAACACGTGGACCTCGACCGCATTCTGGCCGCCGTCCGGTCCGGGCACCGTGGTGGCGCCGACGAAGGAGCCGACCTTGATGTCGGCGAGTGAAATTTTGGTAATCCCCGATACGTTCACGTCGGGAGCGATGCGCAGCTTGACGTCCTCGCCGCTGCGCGACTTGACCTGCATCGTGTCACCATTGACGCTTTCGATCGTGCCGCGCACGCGCGTCGGCACCGGTGCCCTCTGCGCGTAGGCATAGAGGGTGGAAGCGGCCACCATCGCGACGGCGATCAGCGGACGTGTGAAAGTTGCACGTTGAACAGACATGACGGTCTCCGATTGTCCCCACGGATGGAGAACTCCGGACGACGCGCGCTATTCTCTCAAGTCTTTGTGAGATCGGCCTCGACCAGCGCCCGCAGCTCGGCCGTGACCTCCGGCCGCCGGCCGAACCACAGCTCGAAGCCGCGCACCGCCTGATGCAGCAGCATGCCGAGCCCGTCTGCCGTCTTCAGGCCGCGCGCCGTTGCGGCGGCGAGCAGCGGCGTCACCAGCGGCACATAGACGAGGTCGGCGACCACCGCCGCCTGCGGCAGGCGCGCGACATCAACATCGAGTGAGGGCTGGCCGTGCATGCCGAGCGAGGTCGTGTTCACGAGAAGTTTTGCGCGCGGCAGCACGTCGTCGATCCCGTCCCACGTCACGGGATGCACGTTCGGCCCGAACTGTCTTGCCAGCGTCTCGGCCCGCGCGATGGTGCGATTGGCCAGATGGATGCGCTTGATCCCACGCTCGAGCAGACCGAACACGACCGCCCGCGAGGAGCCGCCGGCGCCGAGCACCAGCGCCTCCTCGGCGGCATCCCAGCCGGGCGCGCTGGCGTCGAGATTGCCGATGAAACCTTCGACGTCGGTGTTGGTCGAGCGCAGCTCGCCGTCGGCAAACCACAGCGTGTTCGCCGCGCCGACGGCCTTTGCGCGGGCGTCGGGCGTCGACAGCGCCAGCACACCTTCCTTGTGCGGGATGGTGACGTTGGCCCCGACGAAGCCGCGCAGCGACAGCCGCAGCACGAAATCCCTGAGATCCTCGGGCGGAACCGCTTCGATGACATAGCCGCCGGCAATGCCGAGCGTGCGCAGCCAGTAATGATGGATCAGCGGCGAGCGCGAATGCGCGGCCGGCCATCCGATCAGACAGGCTGCAGGAGCTTTGGGCGCGGTCATCTCTTCCTCGGGGTCGTATCCGAGGCGATCCATTTCGCGTCGCGCCCGCTCTGTCAAGCGCGCGGGCGCCGCAGCGCCGGTCAGGCCGGCCGGCGCGAGAACGGCGCGCCGTCAGCTCGCGGCAGCCTCCTCGCCCGCGCCGCCCTTGATGTCGGCAATCGCGCGTTCGAGGCTCTGGCGATAGCGCGCCCGCGGCGGCGTCACGCCATGGGTGAGCAGCGCGCGGCGGACCGCGGGCGAAGCCCCCGTGATGAACAGCCGGATGCCCTGGCGATGAGCCTTGGCGGCGACGCGGCCGAGCACGTTGGCCGCCGTCGAATCCAGGAACGGCACCGCGGCGAAATCGACCACGAAGGCCTTGCGCTTGTCGGCGACCTCGTCGAGCACGCCTCCGATGGCGGAGGCCGCGCCGAAGAAGAACGCGCCGGTGATGCGATAGACCAGCACGTCACGATCGACCGCAAGCGCAGGATCGTAGCGAACGCGCTCGCCATTGCCGTCGTCGGGACGATCGCCGGCGACCAGTGGCGAGCGTTCCTCGATGCCCGTCATCTCCGCCATGCGATGGATGAACAGCACCGCGCCAAGCGCGAAGCCGACCAGGATGCCTTCGGTGAGATCGCGGAAGATCGTCAGCAGGAAGGTCGCGAGCAGCACGACCGCATCGCCCCACGACGAACGCAGGAGCGTGGCGAATTCGTGCTTCTCCGCCATGGTCCAGGCCACCACGACCAGCACCGAGGCGAGTGCGGCCAGCGGAATGTAGCTTGCGAGCGGTGCCGCGATCAGCATGAACAGCAGCAAAAACACGGAGTGAAGCATGCCGGCCAGCGGCCCGCGCGCGCCGGCGCGGATGTTGGTCGCGGTGCGCGCGATCAGGCCGGTGACGCAGATGCCGCCGAACAGCGCCGCTCCGATATTGGCCGCGCCTTGCGCCACCAGCTCGCAATTGGAGCGGTGACGGCGCCCGGTCATGCCGTCGGCAACCACGGCAGACAGCAGCGATTCGATGGCGGCCAGTAGCGCGAACGAGATCGCATCCGGCAGCACGGCGGTCGCCTTCGCAATCGAGAACGCCGGCAGCGCCGGCGAGGGCAATTCGCGCGGAATGCCGCCGAAGCGCGACCCGATGGTTTCCACCGGCAGCGACAGCACGGCACACGCAACGGCGGCGAGCACGACCGCGATCAGGATGCCGGGCCAGGATGGCCGCCAGATCCGCAAGGCCGCGATGATGGCGATGCTGATGATTGCGACCGCCACGGCGGATGGATTGATGGTGTTGAGACCGCCGGCGAGCGCGACCAGCTTTGGAACGAACTCGCTGGGCTCTTTCCCCGCAAGCGTGATGCCGCCGAGATCGCGGAGCTGGCTGGCGAAGATGATCACGGCGATGCCAGCGGTGAATCCGACCGTCACCGGATAGGGAATGAACTTGATGTAGGTGCCAACCCGGAGCAGGCCCGCGGCGATCAGGAATACGCCCGCCATCAGGGTGGCGAGGATGACGCCATCGACGCCGTGACGTTCCGCGGTCGCCGCGACCAATACGATGAAGGCGCCGGCGGGTCCGCCGATCTGGAACCGGCTGCCGCCGAGCAGCGAGGCGATGAAGCCGCCGACGACGGCGGTGTAGAGACCGCGGTCCGGCGTCACGCCCGAGGCGATCGCGATCGCCATCGACAGCGGCAGCGCCACGATCGCAACCGTCAGACCCGCGAAGACGTCGGCGCGGAAGTCCGCGACGCCGTAGCCTTCACGCCAGACGGTGACGAGCTTTGGCAGATAAAGTTCGGCAAAGGTCGGCTGACGCAGCTGGTGCAGCCGGCTTGCGTGATCGCTTGTGATGCTCATGCTCCGCTGCCCCACAATGCTCCACTGCATCGTGCGGCCGCGATTCGGACGCGACGGTGCGTTGGTTCAGTCTGCTCCGGGCATGACCCGCAAGATCACGCCCCCACCCGACGCGGCGGCCCGGGGTCCTTCAGGCGGACGCCACGCCCGCCGCTGTCGCTGCGGACCTGCTCGCCGATCAGCTCGACACCGGCCCGGTCGAACGCCTCGACCACCTTGATCAGGGTCTCGACCACGCCACGCACATTGCCGGTGCTGGCCTCCATCCGCTGGATGGTCGGCAGCGAAACGCCGGCGAGCTCGGCCAGGGTTTTCTGGTCAATGCCCAGCAGCGCGCGGGCTGCCCGCATCTGGAACGACGTGATCACCTTGGCCTCACTTACCAGAACTTATAAATGATATCTGAGACGTGTACAATGATGTAAAATACATCCTCGGTGGGCAAGCGCAAGGGGGCTTGCGCCTATCGCCTCCGTCATCGCGAGGAGCTCTTGCGACGAAGCAATCCAGGCTGCCTGCGCAGAGACAGTCTGGATTGCTTCGCTACGCCCGCAATGACGAGTGGAGAGAGGGCGCGGCCTGAATGAAGCGCCGCAACCGTGGAGACAGCCCTCACCCCAACCCTCTCCCCGTAAGGACGGGGAGAGGGTGTGAGAGAGTGCGGTCCCTGACTAGGCCAGCTGGATCAAGCCGCGTGTTGATGCGCGGCGATGATCTGATCGGCGGCGCGGCCCGTGACTTCGGCCATGTGGTCGAACTGGCGGGTGAAGCTGCCGGCGCCGGCAGTGGCCGAGCGCAGCTCCACGATCAGTTCGCCAATCTCGGCTTCCGGCATCATGGCGCGAACGCAGTCCCAGCCGCCCCAGCCGTCACGCGTGTCGAAGCCGAGGATCTGGCCTCGCCGCGCCGACAGGATCGCGTTGATCTTGGCGGTGGCGTCGGTCGGACAGACGATCTCGACCACGTGGATCGGCTCCAGCAGCACTGACTGACAATGCGGCAGGCCCTCGTTGAGTCCGATCCGCGCCGCCGTGCGGAAGGCGAGATCGGAAGAATCGACGCTGTGATAGGAGCCGTCGGTCAGCGTCACCTGCAAATCGGTGACGGGGAAACCGAGCGGACCTCGCGTCAATCCGTCGACGACGCCTTCTTCCACCGCGCCGATGTAGTTACGCGGCACGGCGCCACCAACGACCTTCTCGGCGAACTTGAAGCCCTCGCCGCGCGGCAAGGGCCTGATGTCGAGCACGACGTCGCCGAACTGGCCGTGGCCGCCGGACTGCTTCTTGTGGCGGCCGCGCTGGACGATCGGCTTGCGGATGGTCTCCTGATAGCCGATGGCGGGTGGATGCGATGTGATCTTGACGCCGAAGCGGTCGCGCAACCGCTCGCCGGCGACGCGCAAGTGCATCTCGCCCTGTCCCCACAGCACGGTGTCGTGGGTCTGGGCGTTCATCACGATGACGAGCGACGGATCCTCCTCGTGCAGCCGCGTCAGCGCCTGGCCGAGCTTGACGTCGTCCTTGCGGTCGGTGGCCGCAACCGAGATCGCGAGCACCGGCGGCGTCGGCTCCGGGACCGCGAGCGCCGCAGGCGGGGTCTTGCCGCTCGAGACCGTGTCGCCGGTCTTGACCGGATCGAGCTTGGCGAGCGCCACCGTGTCGCCGGCTTCGGCTGCGGCACGCTTGGTGTCGTAGGCGCCGTTGACGGCGAGGATGCCGGAGATGCGGCCCGCTCCTCCCGAAGCGGATTGCAGCGTGGCGCCGTCGTCGAGATGGCCGGCGAGCAGCCGCGTCAATGACAGTTTGCCGCCATGCTGCGAATGCAGCGTCTTGAACACGAAGCCGAGCGCGTCCCTGGTCTCGGGAACGCCGAGACGTTTTGCGGTCTCCGCTATTCCCGGCGCCTCGTGACGCAGCGCCTTCATCAGGCGCAGCACGCCGTTTTCGCGCGCGGCTGCCCCTAACAGCACAGGGCAGATCACCCCTTCGCGCAATTCGCGGGCGAGATCGTCGAACACGGCATCACGCGGCGGCTGGATGTCTTCGAGCAGCTGCTCCATCAGTGCGTCGTCGTGATCGGCGAGCTTCTCCAGCATCGAGAAGCGGGCTTCCTTCTCGCGATCGAGATTGCCGCCTTCGAGCGCGACCACCTCGGAGGCCTTGTGCTCACGATAAATGAAGGCGCGTTCCAGCGCGAGATCGACGAAGCCCTCGATCAGCTCGTCCTTCCAGATCGGGATCTGGCGCAGCACCAGCGGCACGCGGGAGGCGGGCTGCAGCATTGCGAGCGACTCGCGGATGCGCTGGCTCGCGCGGTCGATCTTGTTGAGGAACAGGAAACGCGGGATCTTCAGCTCCTCCAGCTCGCGCAGGATGATCTGAAGCTGCGGCAGCTTCTTCTCGTCGGCCTCGCAGACCACGATCGCGGCATCGACCGCGGGCAGCGCGGCGCGCATGTCGTGGGCAAACTCGACGGAACCGGGACAATCGAGGAAAGTGTAGCTGTCGCCCATGAAACTCGTGGTGGCGGCAGTGAGCCCGACGGTCATCTTGTGATGACGGGCCTCGGGCGCAGCGTCGCCGACGGAAGTTCCGGCGTCGACACTGCCGGCACGCGGGATTGCGCCCGTTCGCGCCAGTATTGCTTCGAGAAGTGTGGTTTTACCGCTTTGGAAAGGGCCCACCAGCGCGATGCACCGTGGACCTCGGGGACTTCTGACGTCTTGTCCCATTCGCCGCCTCCTTGGTGTGGAGCTCGGCCCATGATTGGGTCGGCAATCGCGGATGCTCTGCCCGTCCCCGAGATTTGGCAAGCATCAAACGTCGCTGCGGTGCGTCGTCGATTAGACCAAGTCTTAACAGTGGTGTTCCACCTCTTCCCGCTGGGAAGAGGTGGAGCAGCACCACCCGCCCGGCGCGCGATCAACGGCCCGGACGAAGTTCCAGGCTCTCGAGGCCGGCGGCAATGTTGAGGCCAACCTGGCCCTGCACGCTGAGCGGCTGGAGCGCGATCGAATTGTTGGAGCCGCCGACCAGCACGTTACCCCCCAAGCCGACACCGACCGAGGCGCTGCCCTGCGCACCGGCATAATTGCCGGAGAGGTCGCCGGGGCCGAGCCGGTCGACCGGCGCGAACACGCCCCACGCCAAAGCCGTCTCCTGGGTGATGCCGATGTCGAGACCGACTTTGCGGATGGTTGCGACGTAACGATCGTCGGGCAGACCGTCGGCGCGCAGCACGCAGCCGAGATGGGTCACCGATCCCACGATGAAGCCGACGCTGGCGCCGCCGCGGCATTCGAGCACGCCGACCCGCGCCATCCGCTGCTGCGCACTGCCGCTCACGCTGGAGGCAACGAGGCTGGCGGCGGCGAGCCCGGCGAAGATGAACGAACGGCGCATGAAATGTCTCCGGCGATGAAGTGATGCGAGCAGAGAAGGCGCACTGCACGCTGCGCGATGGTCTATGCCACAAGTGCGTTGTGGGTGCCAGATCGCAGGCGGTTAGAATCGAGCTTGTGGAGAGAGCCCCTCACCCCACCCTCTCAGGGCGAGCTTTGCTCGTCCCGCCCCCGTGAGAACGGGGCGAGGGAGTGAGAGAGCGGCGCGCCCCTCGCCCAAAGCCAATCAAACTTCAATCGCGCGTGGCGGGCGTCCTAACCTCTCCCCGCTCTTCAGCGGGGAGAGGTCGGATCACATCGCAGATGTGATCCGGGTGAGGGGCATGGCAAAATGTCGGCCAGATCAATCGTCCATCCAACTCCACTTATCGAACACGCATAAAAAAGGCCCGCACGAAGCGGGCCTTTTCAATTCTCGTTGCGACGGTCTCAGCGCAGATTACCGCAGAAGCGCTGGATACGTTTGCAGGCATCTTCGAGGTCCGAGGTCTTGGTCGCGTAGGAGATGCGGAACGCCGGGCCGAGGCCGAAGGCCGAACCCTGCACCACCGCGACGCCTTCGGTCTCAAGGAGCTCGGTGACGAAAGTCTCGTCATTGTCGATCACCTTGCCCGACGGCGCGGTCTTGCCGATCGTGCCGGCGCAGGACGGATAGACGTAGAAGGCGCCCTCGGGACGCGGGCATTCGATGCCCTTGGCCTGGTTGAGCATTGAGACGACGAGGTCGCGCCGCTCCTTGAACACCTTGTTGTTGGCGGGGATGAAGTCCTGCGGACCGTTCAGAGCTTCCACCGCGGCCCATTGCGCGATCGAGGACGGGTTCGAGGTCGACTGCGACTGGATGGTCGACATCGCCTTGATCAGCTGCGCGGGACCGCCGGCATAGCCGATGCGCCAGCCGGTCATGCAATAGGCCTTCGACACGCCGTTCACGGTGAGTGTGCGGTCGTAGAGTTTCGGCTCGACCTGCGCGACCGTGGTGAACTGGAAGTCGTCATAGACGAGATGCTCGTACATGTCGTCGGTCATCACCCACACATGGGGATGCTTCACCAGCACGTCGGTGAGCGCCTTCAGTTCCGAACGCGTGTAGGCGGCTCCCGTCGGGTTCGACGGCGAGCACAGGATCACCCATTTCGTCTTCGGCGTGATCGCGCGCTCGAGCGCCTCGGCCTGGAGCTTGAAGCCGGTCGCGGCGGTGCAGACCACCGGCACCGGCTCGCCGCCGGCGAGTGCCACCATCTCAGGATAGCTGACCCAGTACGGCGCGGGAATGATCACCTCGTCGCCCGGATTGATGGTCGCCATCAGCGCGTTGTACAGCACCTGCTTGCCGCCGGTGCCGACGATGATCTGGTTCGGCTTGTAGGCAACGCCGTTCTCGCGCTGGAATTTCGCGATGATCGCGTCCTTCAGCTCGGGAATGCCGTCGACCGCGGTGTACTTGGTCTTGCCGGCCTCGATGGCGCGGATCGCGGCCAGCTTGATGTTGGCGGGCGTGTCGAAGTCGGGCTCGCCGGCACCGAGGCCGATGACGTTGCGGCCCGCCGCTTTCAGCGCGCGTGCTTTATCCGTGACCGCGATGGTCGCGGACGGCTTCACACGGTCGAGCGCAGCGGCAAGGAAGGACATCGTCATCTCCTGACAAGCGTCGAAAAGCCCTGGGCCTCACGACTCTGATTGTGGGAATGAGATACCCTAAAACGTGTGCCGCTGCGCCGCAAGAAACTTCGGCCCGATCTCGGAAAAACTTACGGATCTGGAGTGGTTCAAGCAACGATTCCAAGCAATTTTCCGCAACTTTACCGCGCGAATCGCTCATATCCCGGAAAGCTTGTCCTCGGAGCAATTTTGCGTGTTGCGCGCTCAAGCTCCGTCATGGCCGGGCATAGCCGCCCGAAGGACGGCGTCGCTCTCCGCTCGCCTGTGTCCCGGCCATCCACGCCTCACCGCGGCACGACGAACGTGGATGCCCGGGGACAAGCCCGGGCATGACGGCACACTGGATTGCACTGGATTGATGACAGCGCTCTTCCCCAATCGCTCGCCCTGCGCACGATCGCGCGAGCCAAGCGCTCGCATGCTGACGCAAGCGTGATCTGATTTGCATCGTCGCGCGGAAATGATCTTTCGCGGCGTTGCAGTGCGGTAGGGATTTCGAGTTTTTCTATTGGCCGGCCCTTGCGGCGGATTCGCATCGGCATCATTGTTTAGCCGCCTCGCGCGGCAACGAGCGACGCGCGTCCCCGTCTTCCGGAATCATTCTCAGAATGTACAAGCTCTATTCGATGCAACGCTCGGGCAACAGCTACAAGGTCCGCCTTGCGCTGGCGCTGCTCAACGTGCCTTACGAAGCGATCGAGGTGGACATTCTGCGCGGCGAGAGCCGCACGCCGGACTTTCTGTCCAAGAACCCGTCGGGACAGGTGCCGCTGCTCGAGGTCGGAGACGACCGCTTTCTCGCGGAGTCCAACGCCATCCTCTGGTACGTCGCCGTCGGCACGCCACTCGCGCCGGAGAACCGCATCGACCGCGCCGAGGCGCTGCAATGGATGTTCTTCGAGCAGCACGCGCTGGAGCCGAACATCGGCGCCGCCTATTTCTGGCTATCATTGGTCAAGGGCGGCCGCGACCTCCAGACCCATTCGCTGGAGGACTGGATGGAGCGCGGCTATGGCGCGCTCCAGGTGATGGAGAACCACCTCAAGACCAACGCCTATTTCGCCGCGCGCCAGCTCACGGTCGCCGACATCGCATTGTACGGCTACACCCACCTCGCCGACCGCTGCGACTTCGACCTCCAGGCCTTCCCGGCGATCCGCGACTGGCTGAAGCGGGTGGAAGCGGCGCCAGGCTTCGTGTCGATGGATTGGCGGCCGGCCGACGTCGACGACCCCGCCAGCATTGCCGCCGGCGCCTGAGCGCGCGCTCTGGCGAATAGCGGGTACAAGGGCAACATTCGCCGCAATCCCGCCATTTTCCGCGCGATAGCCGCCGCAATATTGCCGGTTGAAACTGGGAAATTGTGGAAAGTCGCGGGTGATTCGCTCGCGCGTTGAAGGATTTAGACCATGATACGGGCGTCCGGCACGGCAGGCTTTCAGGGCCATCCCGCTACCGTCGCGTCTTCCCGGCTGACCAACGCGGTCGCGGCCTCGCTCGCCGTCGCCGCGCTCTCGCTGTGCCTGATCGTCACCCTGACGGTGCTGTCGACCAAGGCGACCATGGCGATGGGCCTGCCGGTCTGATTCCCGTTTCATCCTGGTCCAGCCTTCAAGGCGCCGCGTGCCCCGCGCCTTCAGGCATCGCGACAGGACGTCGATGAAATCACCCGTGGTAGTCGTTGCAATCACACTGACTGCGGCCATTTTGGTCGCGGCGTCGCTGTTGATTGTCGTCACGCGCAAGGGCCCGGGGATTTCGACGCTGAATGCGCCGGCGCTGCAACAGCCCCTCAAGCACGCCCACTTGGTCTAAAATCATCCGAAAACCTGAAGCTTGCACGCAAGCGGGCCTTAAACACACCGCGGGAAAACGTATCGCGGTGGCGCAACGATCAGTCAGTGTTGCGACGTTACCTCGTTCGGGAGGAGCGAGACGGGTCCATGCGGTTCGGATGGCGTGCGATCTCCGGTCCGGTGCTGATGGCAGCAACCCTGCTGCCGGCGATGCTTTTCGATCGCTTTCTCCCCACTACCTCGCCCGTTCCGCTGCTCGTCGGCATCGTGGCGCTCGCCGGCGCACTGTCGGGTCTCGCCTCCGCGATCACCAGCGCGGCCGTCGCGGTGATCGGTGCGGCGCTGCTCCTCCTCGGCCGCCACGGCGTTTCCGGCTTGACCATCACCGATCTGGTCCAACTCGGCCTGCTGGCGATCACGGCTGCCGCCACCGCCGGCATCACCGGCCTGATGCGCGAGCGGCTGCTCGGCACGGTCGCGGCCGAGCGCCGGAGCCACGCCACGGCGGCACGGCTGTCGGCCGCGCTCGACCAGGTCGATATCGGCATCGTGCTGCTCGATACCGAGACGCGGGCCGAGTTCATCAACCGCGCGTTTCGCGATTATTTCGCGGTGCCGGACGAGATCGCCGACGGCAAGCCGCCCTTCATCGCCCTGATGTATCATGGCCGCGACACCGGCGCGTTCGAGCTGCCCGAAGACGAGCTCGGCACCTTCATCGCGCAGCGCATGGAGATGGTGCGCATCGGCGATGCCACGCCGATCAACATCGCCTTGCGCACCGGCGAGGTGTTGCGCTTCGTCTGCGCCGCGCTGCCCGACGGCGGACGCATGCTGAGCTACACGCCGGTGACCGATCTCGTCCGCCACACCGACGCGCCCTCACGCGCCGACTACTACCGCTCGCTGCGCGATCCCACGGGCCGCAGGCTGATCCGGCATCTGCGCGCCGCGGAGTGATGCGACTGGCGATTGATCGGCACGCCCGTCATCACGTATGAAGGACGTCCCATCGATCGCAGGAATTCCACATGTCGCTCACCATTCGCGCCGTCACCAGGCAGGACTACGATCAATGGCTGCCGCTGTGGGACGGCTATAACGCCTTCTACGGCCGTTCCGGCCCGACCGCGCTGGCGGGCGAGATCACTGCGATGACGTGGCAGCGTTTCTTCGATGCCTATGAGCCGGTACATGGGTTGGTCGCCGAGAGCGAGGGCAAGCTGCTCGGCATGACGAACTACCTGTTTCATCGCAGCACCACCGCGATCGAGCCGTCCTGCTATTTGCAGGACCTGTTCACGCTGGAAGCCGCGCGCGGCAAGGGTGTCGCCTCGGCGCTCATCCACGGCGTGTATGAGCGGGCGAAACTGGCGGGATCGCCACGCGTCTATTGGCAGACGCACGAGACCAATCTCACGGCACAGCGCCTGTACGACAAGGTCGCGGAGCGTTCCGGCTTCATCGTCTATCGCAAGCTGTTCTGATCCCCGCCCGCACCCTGTGGATAACTCCGCCTGTCACCCGCCCGTAACATAGCGGGGCTACGCTGCATTTGCGTCTGATCAGGCCCCCCGTCACCGATCAAGCGCCCCAAGCGGTCCCCGTCAGTCGCCGCGTCTGACAGGGGCCGCATTTTTTTGTCCGCCTTGTCAGCATGGCAGCAGCGCGGCGCGCGCCTTGCTGCTGCGGCGCACGATGGTCACAATGAGTGGCTGCTCTCTCTGACAGGATCTCCCATGGAAATTCGCAATCTCGGCGCCTCCGGCCTTCGCGTGTCCGCGGTCGGGCTCGGCTGCAACAATTTCGGCCAGCGCACGGATCTGGAGACCTCGCGCAAGGTGATCCATCGCGCGCTCGACCTCGGCATCACGCTGTTCGACACGGCCGACATCTATTCGAACATGGGCGGCTCGGAAAACGTGCTCGGCGCCGTGCTGGGCGACCGCCGCAAGGACATCGTGCTGGCGACGAAATATTCAAAGCCGATGGCGGAGGACGGAACCAAGCAGGGCGCCTCGCGCCGCTACATCATGGACGCCGTCGAAGCGAGCCTGAAGCGGCTGAAGACCGATTACATCGATCTCTATCAGCAGCACGACTATGACCCGCTGACGCCGATCGAGGAGAGCCTGCGCGCGCTCGACGATCTCGTCCGCCAGGGCAAGGTCCGCTACATCGGCAATTCCAACTTCCCGGCCTGGCGCGTCGCTGAAGCCGAGTACGTCGCGCGCGCGATGAATGTCAGCCGCTTCGTGTCGTGCCAGGACGAATACAGCCTCCTGGTGCGGGACATCGAAAAGGACCTGCTGCCGGCAGCGCAGGAGTACAAGCTCGGCCTTCTGCCGTTCTTCCCGCTCGCCAGCGGACTCCTGACCGGCAAGTACCGGAAGGGCGAGGCCGCGCCCGACGACACCCGCTTCGGCAAGGTGGAGCGGCTGCGCGACCGCTACGTCACACCGCGCAACGAGGACATCGTCGAGAAGCTCCAGGCCTTCGCCAAGGCCCGTAGCCACAGCATGCTAGAGCTCGCCTTCTCCTGGCTCGCCGCCCGCCCGCAGGTGTCCAGCGTGATCGCCGGCGCCACCCGTGTCGAGCAGATCGAGCAGAACGTCAAGGCGATCGCCTGGAAGCTCAGCGCGGATGAGATGGCGGAGATCGACAAGATCACGCTGGGCTGACGTTCGAAGCGCGGCGCTACTTCGCCACGGTCTGAATCACCTCAAAGCCTTCGAACTGGGGATGGCCGAGATAGAGCGGCTTGTTGTCGCCTGCCTTGTGGTGCGCGGCCCGAAACGCTTCGGACTTGGTCCAGGCGTCGAACGCGGCATGGTTTGCCCACACGGTGTGCGAGGCAAAGAGCGTGTGGTCCTCGAGCTCGGGGCCGCGCAGCAGATGGAATTCGACGAAGCCCGGCACCTTGTCCAGATGCGTATCGCGGCCGAGCCAGACCTGCTCGAAGGCGGCCTCGGAGCCCTTGGCGACACGGAAGCGGTTCATGGCGATGTACATGGGGATGGTTCTCCTGATGCTGCACCATTATCTCGTCATTCCGGGATGCGCCGCAAGGCGCAGCCCCGGAATGACGGCGCGTGGGGTTAGGCGACCAATCCCTTCATCGGCCGTGCTCCCGCACTATCCGGGAACACCGTCTCGGCCAGCACGCGATCGGACAGGCCGAACTGGCCCTGCAGCACGCCCTTGATCACGGAGCGAAGATCGGTGGTCGGCTTGAGATCGCGAGCTTCATACAAGTTCGCGAGCTTGAGGCCCGGCCAGTCGGAGATGATCCGGCCGCCTTTCACGGCGCCGCCGGCGAGCAGCGCGATCGTCCCGGTGCCGTGATCGGTGCCGTCGGTGCCATTGATGCGCGCGGTGCGGCCGAATTCAGTGGCGACGATGACGACGGTGTCGCGCCAGCGCTCCCCCAAACCGCTTTGGAATTCGGCGAGTGCGCCATCGAGCCCGCCGAGCAGGAAGGCGAGACGACCGACCGGGCCGCCTTCATTGGCATGCGTGTCCCAGCCGTCGAAGGCGAGCGCGGCGATGCGCGGGCCATCGTCGGCCGCCATCAGCTTCGCAGCGCCGCGCGCGACCTGGCGCATCTGCACCACCGCATTGCCGGGTTTTGGCTTCATGTCGTCACCGCTCGCGGCCTTGTCGAGCTGAAGGCCTTGCGACAAGGCCATCGCCAGCGCGGGATCGCGATGACGGTAGAGATCGACGAGGCGCATCGCGGTGTCGTCATCCGCCTGCGGCAGCGGCACCGGCGCCCAGCCGACGGTCGGCGCGTTTCCGCGCAGCACCAGCGGCGTGGTAGGCCCGACCGCAAGAGCGCTCGATACGCGCTCGCCGCGCGGCAGCGCTTCCAGCGCGCGATTGAGCCAACCGGACTGCACGCGGCCAGGCCCGGCATAACCGCTCTCCAGCACGTCCTGGCCGTCGAAATGCGAGCGGTCGCGATAGGGGGTCGCCACCGCATGGATCACCGCAGCGTACTTGTCGCGATACATCCGCGCGAATTCCGGCATCGCCGGATGCAGGGCGAAGAAGGAGTCCAGCATGATCGCGGGATGCGCGCCGTCCGCGGCCAGCGCGATCGAGCCGTGCAGGCCGGCATAGTCAGGGTCGCCGATCGGCGCGACGGTCGAGAGACCGTCGAGCGCGCCGCGCAGGATCACCACGAGCAGCCGGGGATCGCGCCCATCGGCGGCGCGTGCGAATTTCGGCAGGTAAGCCCAGGCCGCGAAGGAGGCGCCGCCGAGCAGCAGGCCGCGGCGCGAGGTGAGGAGCCGGTTCTCGACGCAGTCGACCATCATCATCTCCTCTGCATTTCCGGCGACATCAAGAGCAGCGCCAGCGCCTGCTGGCGCGACTCCGCGCGCTCGATGGTCCGGCGCGTTTCGATCGAGGCCGCATCCGCCGCCGCGAACTCCAGCAGATCCAGCGGATCGATGTTGGGCCCGAGCCGTGCGCCCATTTGCGCGGCGATATCGAGCCTGAGCTTCATGCCCTCGGGCGCGGCCCATGCAGCGCTGGTATCGGGGAAACCATTGGGGCCGGCCGGCGACCACAGCGGCTGTCCAAGCAGATTGAGATTGTTCAGATAGGCGCCGGGATCTTCCGGGACGCGCGCGAGCAGCCGGCCGCTCGCGACGAGGAAATCGTAAGGGCTGCGCATCTTGGTCAGCGGCGCCGTCCACGCCTCGTCGGAATCGACCAGCGCCGCGGCAAGCGCCTTGAGGTCGCCGTCGGTCTTGACGAAGAGTTCGCGCAGCCGCGCCACCAGGCCCGGCGGCGGATCGTCGGCAACGAAGTGGCGAACGAACTTGGTCGCGATGAAGTTCGCGGTCGACGGATGGCGCGCGATGTCGGCGAGCGCGGCCTCGCCTTGCGCGAGACCCGTCGCCTCGTAGCTCTTGCCGAGCAGCATCTGCGCGCCGGGCTGGTGCGCATTGGTGTTGAACACGAAGGAGCCTGGTGTGCCGAGCTGCCCCTGCCGTCCGGCAAAGGTCCAGCCGGTGATGATGCGCGCGAGCGAGGTGACGTCCTCCTGCGTATAGCCGCCACCGACGCCGAGCGTATGCAGCTCCATGATCTCGCGCGCGAGATTCTCATTGAGCCCGCGCTTGCGATTCTGGCCTGCGCGCGAATCCGGCCCCAGCGATTGCTGGTTGTCGAGGAAGAACAGCATCGCCGGATGCTGCTCGACCGCTTTCAGCATGTCGGCGAAGCGCCCGAGCACGTGCGGCCTGATCGCCTCGCGCTCGAACACGCCGGCCCAGATCCGCGCCAGCTCGCCCTTCGTCGCGGAAATGCAGAAATGGTTGGACCAGAACGCGACGAGACGCTCAGTGAAGCCGCAGGTGGCCAGCGTCGCGCGCTGCAGGCGCGCCAGCGCTTCGGTACGGAAGGTCTTTTGAATCACGTTGAGCGGCTGCGGGGCCGGCTTTGCCGCCGGCGGTGCAGCCGCATTGGGCTGCATCGCGTCCGGCTTTGCCGCATTGTCCGCCGGCTTGGTCTCCGTCATCTGGCCGGCGACCTCCGTTGCTGCCGCATTCAGCGAGAGATTGCGGCGGAGCCCGGGCTTCTGTTCGGTCGGCGCAGGCGACGGCGTCTCGGCGGGCGCGGCGGCCTTCGCCGCTTCGCGCGCCTGCCTGACCTGATCCTGATAGGCGAAGACGGCCTGCCCGAGTTGCTGCGTCGATTGCAGACCGGGCGCCTCCAGCAGCACCCCGCTCGCACGGACCAGCTCTGCCTTCACGAAACCGCGCGGATCGGAGGCTGCGTTGATGAGATCTCCGGACGCGCCGCCGCGCGCGCCGAAGCCAAAACGGTTGAGCGCGACGAGCGCGGCTTGCGAATCGCGGGCCATCGATTTGTCCTTCGCGTGCCGGGAGCCGCTTTCGGAGTCCGCGCGCGACGCCTAATATACCGCAACGACCGATGAACCCGACATGAAAATCACGGCGAAGCTTCGACGCAAATCATGACAAATCCGAAAGAATCCCCGCCGCCGGAACCGCGCCGCCTCGCCTGCGCGCGCTGCGGCACCGAATTCGGCTGCGACCTCTCGGGCACCTGCTGGTGCGCGGAGGAAACCGCGAAGCTGCCGATGCCGGTCGAAGGCGAGGATTGTTTATGCCGGGAGTGTTTGCGCAAGGCAGCGGCGGGAGCGAGCGCGGCGGCTCGTTAACCGCGAGAGGATCACCGCACCCTCCCTGTCGTCCCTGGAACGCAGGGACCCATAACCACAGGGAGAGGTTTGGCGAAGACTGGTCGTCCGGTACATCGACCATCCGCGCTCGAATAGATCACGCGGTATGGATCCCCGCGTTCGCGGGGACGACGTCGGAGAGACGGTACCTTACACCTCATGCCCCGGCGATTTCCGCGCCATGCCGTCGAACGCATCGAGCAGTGTCTCGCGCCAGGCATAAATGGGATCGTCCGCCTCGAGCAGCTTGAACGGGCTCACCACGCGCGCCCACTGGAAACCGCCGAACACGATGTAGTCGGCGTAGTTCGGCGCGGCGCCGCCGAGATAGGGCTGCTTCTTCAACGTCTGCCGCATCACTTCCAGCGACTTGCGGAAGGCGACCACGCCGATGTCGCGGCTCGCCATGACCTCTTCCAGGCTCTTGCCGCCAAAGCGCGCCTCGCGCGACTTTCGGAAATAGGCAGCGTCGACCTCGGCGAGATTCTTCGGGATGTCGGCAACGATCAGCGGAAAGATGCCACCGACCACGGCGATGTCGCCGAAGGCGTTGATCATGCGCGCCATGGCGCGGCCGCCCTCGCCGCCGAACAGCGACGGACGGTCCGGGAAATTGTCCTCGAGATAGGTCGCGATCGTCCAGGAGTCGACGACGGGCTTGTCATCGTGCAACAGCACCGGAACCTTCTCCGACCCGTGCGGCGCGAGCGCGCTCTTCTCGGTGAAGCGCCAGGGCAGCGATTCCGCCGCGAGGCCCTTGTGCGCCAGCGCCATCCGTGTGCGCCAGCAATATGGGCTGAAGGGACGCGAGGCGTCGGTGCCGACGAGTTCGAAGAGTCTGAGTGACATGGCTGATCCAGCTGCTGTGATTGGCGATCAGAGTAGCCGTCATGCCGACGAGCGCAAGCAAGCCGTCTTGCCGCCGGTGTCGGGGTGTGACCGGCGACCGGCTGCCTCGCCCCTGCCGGATTTGGCCACGGCTTGTTGAGCCGGCACCGGATTGGACCTAAGCTTGGGCATGTCCAAGATCCGATACAGGAGGCGTTGCAATGACCAGGACCATTCAACGGCGCGATTTTCTCTTGGGCTCGGCGGCACTGGCCGGAGCTGCGGCCGCCAACGCTTTCACCTGCGTCGAGATCGCGAGCGCTGCCCCGATTGCCGTTCCGACCGTCGACAAGCTCTCGATCCGCGTGCTGGTGGATTCGAGTTTCGACCTGTTCTTCCGTCCCAAGCAGATCAACGGGGTCTCCATCACTCCGGCTGCACGCGGCGGTGATTTCCGCAAATCGCTCCACAATGAATGGGGCCTGTCGCTTTGGCTGGAATCCGAGGGCGGCGGCAATCAGCGCACGCTGATGCTCGACTACGGCTACACGCCCGACGTGCTGCTCAACAACATGGCGTTGATCGGCGTCGATCCGGCCAAGCTCAACGCGCTGATCGTGAGCCACGGCCACTACGATCATTTCGGCGGCTTGAACGGCTTCCTCGACAAGTTCCGCGACAGGCTGCCCGCCGACCTCAAGCTCTATGCGGGCGGCGAGGACAATTTCTGCCATCGCGTCACCCCGACGCCGACGCAGGGGCAATTCGCCGATTTCGGCACCCTCGACCGCCGGCAGCTTGCGGCGCAGAAAGTCACGACCGTGCTGTGCGAAACGCCGACCGTCATTGCGGATCATGCCTTCACCACCGGCAAGATCACCCGGCGCAGCGGCGAACGCGTACTGCCGAACACGCTCGTCGAGTTCGGCATCAAGGACGGGCTGGGCTGCAATGTCGGCCACTATTTGCCCGCGGAAATGGAGGGCAAGATCGTGCCGGACGAGCACATTCACGAGCACGCCACCTGCTTCAACGTGCGGGATCTCGGTCTCGTCGTGATCTCGTCCTGCGGCCATGTCGGCATCGTCAATTCGGTGAAGCAGGCGCAGGAAGTGTCGGGCGTCCAGAAGGTGCACGCCGTCGTCGGCGGCTTCCATCTCGGCCCGGCGCCCAGGAACTACCTCACGCAGGTCGTGAGCGAGATCAAGGCGCTCAATCCCGACGTCGTGGTGCCCATGCATTGCAGCGGGCTCAACTTCGCACAGGAAGCCAATGCCCAGATGGAGGGCAAGGTGGTGGTGACGACGACAGGCAGCCGTCTCACCTTCGGGCTGTGATGCGGCTCGCCAGCGCCTGGCTGTACGTGATGCTGACGCTCGCCTGCGCGGCAGCGGCGCAGGCGCGCTCGGCCGCCGAGACGATGGACATCCTGATGTGGAATCGGGAGCCGGTCGGCGGACCGTTCCAGTTGATCGACCAGACCGGCAAGCCGCGCAGCGAGGGCGACTTCCGCGGGCGGCTGATGCTGGTCTATTTCGGCTTCACCCATTGCCCCGACGTCTGTCCGACCGACCTGATGGCGATCGGACAGGCGCTCGAGCAACTCGGACCGGACGCAGAGGCCGTGCAGCCCGTCTTCATCACGCTCGACCCCGAACGCGACACGGCCGAGCATCTTGCCGAATATGTGCCGCTGTTTCATCCGCGGCTGCTCGGGCTCACCGGCAGCTCCGAAGCGATCGGAGCAGCGGCAGAGGCCTACAAGGTCTATTTTGCCAGGATTCCGATCGGCAAGGGGGCCAACGACTACACGGTCGACCACACGTCCTTCATTTATCTCATGGACCGCGACGGAAAATATCTCGGCTTCTTTCCCCCGGGCACCTCGGCCGAGCGCATGGTCGAGATCATCCGGCCACGGCTTGCGGTGCCTACGCGATAGCACTCCGGCGAGAGCCGTCGAAAGCGACGCGCTCACCGCCCGTTGGCGCGCAAGAACCTTTCGCCACCTTCCGTCACCGCGATGACGAGGCCAAGGCCTGCAATGGTCTCGCGCGCGACGTAGCCCCGATCGGCGGCGTCTTCCCAGATGGTGAGGCGCGGGCACGAGGTTTTCCAGGTCGCGATCACCTCGGCATAGGCGCGCGGCTCGCGCGCGACCCATTCGACGAAGTCCAGCACCAGCGGATCGGCGCTACAGCTCATTGCAAACCTCCCTTGTCGAAGGCGGCCAGCACCGGTGTGCGCACCATGAGCCAGCAGCCATAGGCGATGTAGTAGCAGGCAATCGTGGTGATCAGCTTGTTCGACCAGGCCACGAACTGCTGGTCGGTCATGGCTTCGAGGATGCGCCGCGCCAGTGTGGTGCCGAGCATCGAGGCAAGGATGGCGACGCCGGCGAGCACGGGATCGAGGCTCGCCGCCTGGTCGATGATGCCGCCGAAATAGACGAGCTTGGTGAAATGGCTGACGAGCTGGCACATCGCCTTGGTCGCGACCTTCTCGCGCCGGCCGAAATCGCCGCCGAGGAAGAAGGTGTCGAGCAGCGGACCCGACACACCGGTCATCAGCATCAAGCCCATGCAGATCGTGCCATAGACGGTGCCCTGCCAGAGACGATCGGGGTCCGGCTTGATGTTCGACGGCAACAGCCGCGCCATGAACGGGGTGATGCCGAGCAGCAGCAGGGCCATCGGCTTGTCCGGCACGTAGCGCGTGATCGACCAGGCCGCGAGCGCGACGGCAGCGCCGACCATATAGTTCGCGACCGGCCGCCAGCGGATATGCGCGCGCCATAGAAGCGCGCGCCAGCCGTTCGAGGCCATCTGCGTGATCGCATGCAGCACCATCGCGGTCGGCAGCGGCATCAGTGCCAAGAGCACGCCGATCAGGATCAGCCCGCCCGCCATGCCGAACAGTCCCGACAGGAACGCGGTGGCGACCATCAGCAATCCGAGGGCAGCGATCATGATGGGCGTCACGTGGGGAATCTCCGGTGGTGGGGCCGTTGAGCAGGGCACGCAGGCTGCTTCACTCCCTCGCCCCGTTCCTACGGGGAGAGGGGGGTGAGGGACCGCTTCCGCAGTCACGCTGCCCCGCGGAGACTCCCCCTCACCCGCCGCGCTTTGCGCGTCGGCCTCCCCCCGCAAGCGGGGAGCGGCGAAGGGAACGTGCCTCGCTTGCCCCTTCCGCGCAAACTGAGTTATCTTGGCCTGGCATCAGTTTTCCTGAGGGTCTTGCATAAGGGTCCTGCCTTTGCGGCGTCTGCTGTTTCTCAACGGCATCAAGGCATTCGAGGCGGCGGCGCGGACCGGCAGCTTTGCCGCCGCCGGGCTCGAGCTCAGCGTATCGGCGGCCGCCGTCAGCCGCATGGTGCATCTGCTGGAAGAGCGGCTCGGCGTAGCGCTGTTCGAGCGCAAGGCCAATCGCCTGGTGCTGACGCAGGCCGGCCGCGCCTATCAGAGCGGGCTGACGCCGATCTTCGACGCGCTCGCCAGCCTCACCGCTCAGGTGACGGCGCCGGCAAGCGTCCGCGTGCTCACGATCGGCGTCGGCCACACCTTTGCGATGCGCTGGCTGATCCCGCGCCTGTCGGAGTTTCGCAGCGAAGAGCCCGACATCGAGGTGCGCTTCACCACCGGCGGCGCGTCGGTACCGTTCGGCGAGGACTGGAGCTGCGGCATCAAGCTCGGCACCGGCGACTGGCCTGGTCTCGTCGCCGAGCCCCTGTTCGCCGGCGATCTCACGCCCGTCTGCGTGCCCCGCCTCGCGAGCGGCCTGAAGCGCCCGGCCGACCTGAAGGGACCGAGCCTGATCCGTGTCGAACATTCGCCGGAGGACTGGCCGATCTGGCTGAAAGCCGCGAACCTCACCCGCATCAATCCGCGCGGGCCGGAGTTCCAGTTTTATGGGCAGGCGCTGCAGGCCGCCGCCGACGGGCTCGGCATCGCCATGGGCATCCGCCCCTATATCGACGACGACCTCGCCGCCGGCCGGCTGGTCGCCCCGTTCGACCTCTCGGTGCCCAAGGGCATGCGCTGGTACCTGCTCTATCGCAGCTTTCAAACCGAGCACCGCGACTTTGCCGCGTTCCGCCGCTGGATCATGCGCGCGGCCTCGGAACCCGCCGCCCGCCCGGTCAAGCGGACGGGCCGTGTCGCCGCGCGGAACTGACGCCCGAGGCAAAAAAGCCTGCCGCTTGTGAACGGCTTCACATTCCGGAATCCGCAAACGTGGTCCCCTGACCCTCCGAAAAGAAACGTGGGACCGACAAGAATGACGACCCTCTACGACGGCTTTGACATTGAATCCTTCGAGGCTGGCAAAGGCCTCTGGCACGCCCGCATCCGCCGCGCCGATCTCAGCCCCGTCGCCATCGACGGCGTGCTGTTTCCGGCGATGGAAGTCGGTTTCGCCTGGCCCGATCAGAACGCCGCGATCGCCGACGCCAAGCACCACATCGACCGCTTCCGCCGGCGGGCCGACAGCGACGACGAATAAGCGAGCCGGACGGCAAGCGAACCAGGGCAACAGCATAAAGGGGGGAACCGGGTCATGTCAGTCATCGAAATCGAAGACGCGCCGCGGCCGAGAATTTATGCCCGCAATGTGCTGTCCAACTGCCCGGAATGCGACGGCGATCTCACGGTGCTCCGCGTCATCGGCGGCCGCGCAGGACGCGAGTACTGGACCATGCGCTGCACCGATTGCGGCGGCATCCATCTCGACATCCTCAAGCCGCATCAGGCGGGCGAGGACGACGAGGGTCCGCTGCCGACCGCGTAGGGCCGAGGCTGCTGCCAACCTGCTGTCAGCAGGCTGCATGAGGACGGTCATTCACCCTTTATCGGGAGGCGGACTCATCCCATATTCGGCTCATGGCGAAGAAACCTGCTCCCCCAAAATCCCCTAAATCCAAAGCTCCGAACTCCAAGGCACATCGGCCCGACGTGCAGCCGATCGGGCCGGCCCTGGCCGAGCTGCTCAATCCCGCGATCAATCGCGGCGACGCCGGACTTGGCTCGGGCACCGGCCTGCAGCCGCCGCCGGACAATTCCCGCGACCGCCGCTGGGGCGGCGAGGCCGCGGCCCATCGCGCGCGGGCCTCGACGCCCAAAGACCTTCAAAAGCAGTTTCCGCAGGATAGTGCGCGGCCGATGCCGCTGCGGCCCAACCCGCAGCCGCCGGGCGCCCGGCAATCCACCGAGGTTGGTGGGCTGGAAGAAGCGCCGCAGGCCAATTACGGAACCGCGGCCACGATCCCGACGCTCGATCCGGAACTGGCGCGGCAGCTCGGCCTGCCCACCGAGGAGGACGATGCCGAGGCGCTGGCGCGTCCGCCGCGCAACAAGATGGAGGCGCTCGGCGTCAAGGCGACCGCGGAGGCGCTGGAGTCGCTGATCCGCGAGGGCCGGCCGGAGTTCCGCAAGAACGACGGCTCCACCAAGGTATGGACGCCGCACCGGCCGCCACGTCCGGAGAAGTCCGAAGGCGGCGTGCGCTTCGAGATCAAATCGGAATACCAGCCCAAGGGCGACCAGCCGACCGCGATCGCCGAGCTGGTCGAAGGCGTCCAGCGCAACGACCGCACCCAAGTGCTGCTCGGCGTCACCGGCTCGGGCAAGACCTACACGATGGCGCAGGTGATCGAGAAGACGCAGCGCCCCGCGCTGATCCTGGCGCCGAACAAGACGCTCGCCGCCCAGCTCTATGGCGAGTTCAAGAACTTCTTCCCCGACAACGCGGTGGAGTATTTCGTCTCCTATTACGACTATTACCAGCCGGAAGCCTACGTCCCGCGCACCGACACCTATATCGAGAAGGACTCCTCGATCAACGAGCAGATCGACCGCATGCGCCACTCGGCGACGCGCGCGCTGCTCGAACGCGATGACGTCATCATCGTCGCCTCGGTGTCCTGCATCTACGGTATCGGCTCGGTCGAGACCTATACCGCGATGACTTTCGCGCTGAAGAAGGGCGAGCGCATCGACCAGCGCCAGCTCATCGCCGACCTCGTCGCCTTGCAATACAAGCGCACCCAGGCCGATTTCACCCGCGGCACCTTTCGCGTGCGCGGCGACGTCATCGACATCTTCCCGGCGCACTACGAGGACCGTGCCTGGCGCGTGAACCTGTTCGGAGACACCATCGAGACCATCGAGGAGTTCGATCCGCTCACCGGCCACAAGCAGGACGAGCTCGAATTCATCAAGATGTACGCCAACTCGCACTATGTGACGCCGCGCCCGACGCTGGTGCAGGCGATCAAGTCGATCAAGTCCGAGCTGAAGCAGCGGCTCGACCAGCTCCACGACCAGGGGCGCCTGTTGGAAGCGCAGCGGCTGGAGCAGCGCACCACTTTCGACCTCGAGATGATGGAGGCGACCGGAAGCTGCGCCGGCATCGAGAACTATTCGCGCTACCTCACCGGACGCCGCCCCGGCGAGCCGCCGCCGACGCTGTTCGAATACGTCCCCGACAACGCGCTGGTGTTCGCCGACGAGAGCCACGTCACCGTGCCGCAAATTGGCGCCATGTTCAAAGGCGACTTCCGCCGCAAGGCGACGCTGGCCGAATACGGCTTCCGCCTGCCGTCCTGCATGGACAACCGCCCGCTGCGCTTCGAGGAGTGGGACATGATGCGGCCGCAGACCGTCGCGGTGTCGGCGACGCCGAGCGGCTGGGAGCTGAACGAGAGCGGCGGCGTGTTCGTCGAGCAGGTCATCCGCCCCACGGGGCTGATTGATCCGCCCGTCGACATTCGCCCGGCCCGCACCCAGGTCGACGACCTCGTCGGCGAGGTCCGCGCCACCGCGCAGGCCGGCTATCGCTCGCTGATCACCGTGCTGACCAAACGCATGGCGGAGGACCTCACCGAATATCTGCACGAGCAGGGCATCCGCGTCCGCTACATGCATTCCGACATCGACACCATCGAGCGCATCGAGATCATCCGCGACTTGCGTCTCGGCGCGTTCGACGCGCTGGTCGGCATCAACCTCTTGCGCGAAGGCCTCGACATTCCCGAATGCGCGCTGGTCGCGATTCTGGATGCCGACAAGGAAGGCTTTTTGCGCAGCGAGACCTCGCTGATCCAGACCATCGGCCGCGCCGCGCGCAACGTCGATGGCAAGGTGATCCTCTACGCCGACCAGATGACGGGCTCGATGGAGCGCGCCATCGCCGAGACCAACCGCCGCCGCGAGAAGCAGGTCGAATACAACACCGCCAACGGCATCACGCCGGAGAGCGTGAAGAAGCAGATCGGCGACATCCTCAACTCCGTCTACGAGCGCGACCACGTGCTGATCGAGGTCGGCGGCCACGACATGACCGACGACGTCATCTCGATCGGCCACAACTTCGAAGCCGTGCTCGGCGACCTGGAAACGCGGATGCGCGAGGCCGCAGCCGATCTGAACTTCGAGGAAGCCGCGCGCCTGCGCGACGAGGTCAAACGGCTGCGCGCCACCGAGCTCGCCGTGGTGGACGATCCCACCGCCAAGCAACGCACTGTGCAGGGCAAGGCCGGCGCCTATGCCGGCAGCAAGAAGTACGGCGACGCCGCGAATTTACCGGTCAGCGCCATGAAGAAGAAGACCGTGGGCTCCGCGCTGAAAGCCAGCGGCGGCGGTAGCGGTTCGAAGGTCCACAAGCCGCATCTCGACGAGATGCACGGCCCGGAATCGCTGCCCTATCGCGAGAACCGCGCGCTGCCGGCAAAGCCATTCGGCGGCGAGAGCCGGATTATTCAGCCGACGGACTCGCGGCAGTCGGGACCGGAGTTTGGGCCGGCGCCGAAGTCGACGGGCGGGATGCCCGGGCGGCGGGGTGGGTGGAAGAAGAGGTGATTGTCCGACACTGCGGCAGGGGTTGATCGTCGGCAAGCGAGACTCGCTCGGCGTTCCCCTCACCCCACACTCGCCGTCACCACGGCCATCACCGACAGCAGCAGCACGATGGTCACCAACTGCAGCGAGGCGACGGGCTGGGTGCGCCAGGCCGTGATCTTGTCGG
Source organism: Bradyrhizobium sp. TM102 (assembly GCF_009176685.1). NCBI lineage: Bacteria > Pseudomonadati > Pseudomonadota > Alphaproteobacteria > Hyphomicrobiales > Nitrobacteraceae > Bradyrhizobium > Bradyrhizobium sp. TM102. The sequence continues at coordinate 7,001,588 of NZ_AP021855.1, forward strand.
ACAGCGACAGATGGGCCTCGAAGAACTTTGGTTCGTAGACGGTCTTGAACAGGTGCGGGAAGCTCGGGCCGAGGGTCACGGCGAGCATGGCGTGGGCGAGCGAGGCGATGGCGACGAAGATGGCGACGCCGGGGTCGCCGACGAGATCGTGGTTGCCGCAGAGCTTGAGCAGGAAGGCGGCAGCGGCGAAGGTCGGGAAGCTCTGCAGGATCGTGGTCAGCGCGAGGCCTTCGAGCGCGTTGTGCAGGCGGGACTTTCTGACGGTGGCGAGGGCAGCCATGGCACGTCTCCCTGATGACATGCCGATGACGTTAGGCGCATCGGGAACGGGGTGATGTGAGATGGATCACGCGCCCTTCCTCACCTCGCCCGCTTGCGCGGAGAGGAAGCAGACTGCCGCTGCGGATCGAGGTCGCCCCTACAGCTTGCCCTGGCCGTTCACCTGACCCTGCTGCTGCCGCTGCTTGTCCTGTTCCTTGGCGTGATGCCTGCCGTAGAGGCAGCCGGCGGCGGCGCCGAGGACGCCGTGGTGGCCGGCGTAGTGACCGGCGACGCCGCCGACGACGGCGCCCTTGATGCAGCCCTTGGCGTTGGCGGCGGAGGTCGCGCCAAGCATCAGAAGGGCGGCGGCGATGGCGAAAAGCGGGGCTTTCATGGATCGATGTCTCCGGATGCGGTATCGGCGTCTCAACGGGCGCCGATGGGTCCGGGTTCCAGCGCCCGCCATGGCAGGAGGCGACCGCGATGTGCCCGCGGCGTCACGCAGGACGCAAAGCGCCGAGCGAATTCTTGCATGCGGAAACGCACGCAACCCGCAATTGCACCCCATGAACCGGGCATTGTGCTCGCGCGTCATACCCTGCAATCACTCTGTGATTTTGCGGATTGATGGACCCGCGAGCCGCACGATAGCGTTTGCAAAGCACGGCCAGTGAGGGCAGGAGCAGCATGACGGTTGAGAAGCTGAACAGGCAACGCGTGCTTCATCTGCTCGACGCCTTCGCGCGCGGCGATATCGAGGCCGCGCTGGCGTGCTGCACCGACGACGTCGACTTCCTCACTCATGCGCCGATCGACGTGCTGCCGCACATGGTGCCGCGCCACGGCAAGCAAGAGCTGCGCGAGCTCTGGCAGACGGTCTGGTCGCGCTATTCGGAAATCCGCTACAAGGCACCGCACATCCTGGCCGAAGGCGAGGCGGTCGCGACCTACATGCAGGCCTATTTCAGGAAACGTAGCAACGACCGCATCGTGCAGTTCGACATGGCCGTGTTCTACACCTTCCGCGGCGGGCTGGTGGCGGAGATCCGCGAGATCATCGATTCCTACGATCTGGTGCAGCAGGTGCTGGAGCGCGAGATCGGGCCGCTGATCGTGGGTGCACGGGTGGACTGAGCCTGCTCCTCCCCTGGAACCCGCACGCGATCCGCCGGGACCCGGGAGATTACGGGGTTTTGTTGCAAATCTCACAGATCGCCATCAATTGTGCATTGCGAAAACGTGAATTGCGTTTTGGCCGAAATCGGGTATTTTATTCGTATACAAATGAGTTGAGCCCCACCGCCTGACTGCGCTGGGGTCGTTTTCCGTTTTTCTTTCGCAAAGCCAGCATCAGGACTGCCCAAAATGACAGAGCACAGCCTCTGGCGTTTCTCGCGCGCGTTGCACCGCGCGATCAACGACCGGCATTTCGAGGACATCGAGGCCCTGATCGACGAGGACGTCGAATGGGCGCTCTACGGCCCGATCGACATGTTTCCGTTCCTCGGCGCGCGCCAGGGCAAGGACGCCGTGCTCGACGTCATCCGCCAGCTCGCCGACAATTTCCAGGTCCGCCGCTTCGACCGCGAGAGCATCATGCTGGGCGTCGATTCCGCCGCCTCGATGCTGCGCTATTCGCTGACGGCACTGGATTCCAACAAGCCGATCAGCTTGCGGGTCGCGCAGTTCGCCCAGTTCAGGGCGGGCAAGCTCACCAGCATGCGCGTCCTGATCGACACCTTCGACCTGGTCGAGCAGGCACTCGGCCGCGCCATTCATCTGCCGAAGATGACCAGCGTCGGCTGAGGGGGACGCCAACGGGCCCCGCTGTTCGGGACCGATGACAATGCCTGACGCGACGTCCTGGCCTCCAGCCCCGCCGGATGCCGTCGTGCCGGAAGCTCGTCGTCGGGCGCGCGCCTCTCGCGCGGCCCGTTGGTTCGCGTCCCCACGCGAGTTGCCACAATTTCGCAACGATAAATCCGCATTGATGCGAGCAGACCGAATGGCGCATGGTCATCACCAAGGACCGCCTTATATTGGCGGACAGCATGCGCTGGGGTTGGCGGGCAGGACGATGGAATTCTCGACAGGTTGTGGCTGGACCAGGCTGCCGGTGCTGGCGGCCGCGTTCATCTTGGGCTCTGTGCTGACGGTTTCGGCGCAGATCATTCCCCCCTTCTCCCCACCCGCGGGCGCGTCCGACGAGGCCGAGACCGAGACGGCAGAGGCCCCCGACGTCAACGACCCCGACGTGCTCAAGGGCATCGACGTCGACAAGCTCGACTGGAGTCAACTCGCGGTCGACGCCGGCACCGGCATCGACCCGATCGCCGCCAAGAAGCGCGCCCAGGCCGCCGCCAAGGACGGCCTCGACTGGTCGTCGAATGCCAATGCGAACGGCTCCTCGGCGGTGACGGTGAAACAGTCCGTGTTCTCGTTCTGGGATACGCGGATCGGCGCCGACATGACGGTGACCAGCGAGCCGCGGACGATGTCCGAGCTGCTGGCGCAAAAGGCCACCAATGGCGGCAACCTGCCGCAATCCTCCGGCAGCGCCTGGGCGACGGCGACCGCGCCCGGCGCCGGAGTCATCTGGGACAAGACCGCGGTGGAAGCCCGCGTCGATCCCGGCTCGGAACAGAGCAAGCTCGGGGCCTCGCTGACCAAATCGGTGCCGCTGTCCGGCGACACCTCGCTGACGCTGCAGAACGGCTACAGCGTCAACCAGCAAGGCACGAGTGCGGTCCCCGGCATCGGCGGCCACATCACCCGCAATTACGAGACCGACCAGTCCGCCAAGGTCACCCTCACCGACACCGGCACCAGCGTCACCGCCGGCCAGACGCTGTCGACCACGGACGACAAATGGCTGCGCAAGGTCGGCGCCGAGCAAAAGCTGTTCGACAACGTCACCGTCTCCGGCTCAGTCGGCGAGACCTCGCAGGGCGCGATCAACAAGAGCGTGACGGCGGGTTTCAAGAAGAGCTGGTAGGCCAAGCCTCTACTCTTTGCCCTCATCCTGAGGGCGCTCAAAAGCAGCGTCTCGAAGGATCGAGGCCGCGCTGCGAGAGCGGGGCCGGCATGGTTCGAGACGCGCGCGAAGGGGCGTGCTCCTCACCATGAGGGGATGGGTTCCGACGCGGTTACCGCCATTCAGACTCTCGTAACCATACGCCACGGCAAAACCCCCGAATGGTCCGCCCTTGCCGCATCTCGGCCCATTTGCGGCCCAATTCCGGCGCCCAGATGCAGGCTGCCTCACAGACGTCGTCGTGCGGGGGACACTCGCGCTGCGCTCAACGCGAACAGGGGAATAACGATGAACGCCATGCGTCCGGAAAAGACCGAAGCCGCCGAGACCGAGACGGTCGACACCAACCTCGCTGCAGTTACGGAAGTCGAAGCCGGCATCCGCGACTTCGTCCGCAACGACATCGCCTATCTCCGCCGTCCGGCGGCGACGACCACGGATGCGGCCCCGCTCGATCCGAGCGCGGAGGCCACCGTCACCAACGTCAACTCGCTGATCCAGCGCGTCGCCGGCACCTCGCTCGCCGAGATCGAGAATCTGATTTCGGAGCTCGAGAGCCTGCGTGACCTGCTGCATGCCGAGGGCCAGCGCGTCCAGCGCGAGATCTCCGGCTACGCCCAGCTCAGCCAGGCCGCGATGAAGTCGACCCGCATGATCGCCGACAACGTCGCGCAGTGGAAGCGCGCCGCCGACGGCCTGCGCAATAGCTGATCGTACTGAGCATCACCGAACCGCCGCGTTCCGAAAGGAACGCGGCGATTTTGATTCTGGGGGGTCTGTGCCCCGGACGCGGTGCGGCACGCAGTGACGCGCCGCAGAGCCGGGACCCATGGTCAGGATTCATTGCGCGGCGCAATGGGTCCCGGCTCTGCGCCGCAGCGTTACACTCTGCAGCGCGTCCGGGACACGAGAGTGCACATTTGAACCCCCCGCGCCTTCCCGGCGACCAATGCCAAGCGCCCGTGCCGCCTACGGCCGGGCTTGGGGATCTACTTCATGGAAAGCATTCGGCCCGACAACACGGACCCGATCTCGCTGCGGCCCGCGCCCAATCAGCTCGGCACGATCATGCTGCGTTTTGTCGGATTGCTGGTGGTTGCGATCGCGGTGCTGGCGTTCGTCTACAGCCGCTGAGGCGGGGCCGTTTTCCGGCCCCGAGAACTTAACAGATTCTTACCGGCTCGCGTCGACAGCCGAGGCTTCCAGGGTGTAGGCGCCATCGGCATAGCCCTTCACCACCATGCCGGCGACCAACATCACTGCCAGCGTCGCGGTAGCGAAGAGAAATCCGACAAGCTTGAGTGCGCCGCGATCTGCCATGGTCCTCGTCCCCTGTACTCTGCCCAATTCGTTTCAATTAGACAGCGACAGGTTCATAATTAGTTAGCAACTCACTGGTTCCGCCAAACTGCTTCGCGGTAACCATGTTGCGCAGGCTTATGGCAGCCGCCCGGAATCGCGTCCATAGCGCGCGGGCAACACTCGCGCACTCATTTGCCCGTTCATCTTGGAACAGATCTAACCGCTCTTCCGCATCGGCACGAAGGCGCTGGCGGTGATGGAATAGACGTCCTCGCCGCGCTGGTTGGTGCCGGTGGTGCGGGCGGTCAGGATGCCCCAGCCCGGGCGCGAGGCCGAAGTGCGCTTGTCGGTGACGACGTTGACGTAGGCGACGGTGTCGCCGGCGAGCACCGGCCTGATCCAGCGCAGATCGCGAAAGCCCGGCGAAGGTCCCCACACCGCAACCTCCTCACCGCGCGATACGGCCTCGCGCGCCAGGCGCTGGCCGTCGGCGACAAGCAGGCTCATGCAGGCCGAGCCGACATGCCAGCCCGAGGCGGCAAGCCCGCCGAACAGCGAGTTCTTGCCCTCCTCCTCGTCGAGATGAAAACGCTGCGGATCGAACTTCGCGGCGAAATTCTTGATGGCCTCGGCCGTGAACGTATAGGTGCCGATCTCGCGGCGCTGGCCGATCTCGATGTCGTCGAAGAACCGCATCAGACCGCCCCCTCGCGCCGCTTGATCAGGATCGGCGAGGTCATCTCGCCCAGCGGCTCACCCTTGGCGTTGCGCACGGTGCATTTGAACTTGACGATGCCGAGCTCGGGGCGGCTCTTCGAGGGGCGCGCCTCCAACACGTCGACGTCGAGCATGAGATCGTCGCCGGGCCGGAGCGGCGAGAGCCAACGCACCTCGTCGACGCCGGGAGACCCCAGCGACGCGGCGCGGGTAATAAAACCGTCGGCCATCATCCGCATCATCAGCGAGCAGAGGTGCCAGCCCGAGCCGGACAGGCCACGCAACATGCTCTTGCTGGCAGCCTCCTCGTCCAGATGCATCGGCTGCGGATCGAACTCGGCCGCGAAGGCCAAAATCTCGTCGCGGGTGACGTGGCGCGGGCCGAATGTTCCGAACCGGCCGGGCGGGAAATCTTCGAAGGTCAGGGTCATCTTGGGATTGGCTAGCGGAAATGACAGATTGTGGCCGCACTTTGCGGCAATCTCAACCCGCCGGCCCGCATGGCTCGTGCTACATACGGGGTGGCGGCGTTGGTCTTGAGTCGGATCAACCGAGGGCCAAGATCCATTTTACCAAGGCCCGATGCCCTGGGGAGAGCAATGTTTTCATTCAGCGATCTGTTTCAGTGGGACCGCTTCATCACGCCGACGATCATCAAGACCTTCTATTGGCTGGTGATCGCGTTGATCTGCCTGTTCGGCCTCTCCGGCATCTTCTCCGGCCTGGCTGCGATGGCGATCAGTCCCTTCGGCGGCTTCCTGGTGCTGCTGTCGTCGATCGCCAGCGTCGTCGTCGGAATCGTATTCTCGCGCATCGCCGCGGAGCTGATCCTGATCGTCTTCCGCATCAACGAGCATCTCGGCGCCATCCGCGACCAGGGCAGCGGAATGCGGTGAGGCTCTCGTGTCCCGGACGCGGCGCGGCATGAAATGACGCGACGCAGAGCCGGGACCCATGCATCCACAATTCGAAGCTTCTGGGCCCCGGCTCTGCAGCGCACCGCTGAAGAAGCGTTGCGCTGCGTCCGGGGCACGAGATTCAGCCTTACGTATTGAACCGGAAATGCATCACGTCGCCGTCGGCGACGACGTATTCCTTGCCTTCGAGGCGGAGCTTGCCGGCATCGCGCGCGCCGGCTTCGCCGCCCAGCGCGACGTAATCCTCGAACGCGATCGTCTCGGCGCGGATGAAGCCCTTCTCGAAATCGGTATGGATCACGCCGGCCGCGCCCGGCGCCTTGGTGCCGCGGTAGATGGTCCAGGCGCGCGCTTCCTTCGGGCCCACGGTGAAATAGGTGATGAGGTCGAGCAGCGTGTAGCCGGCACGGATCAGGCGATCGAGACCGGCCTCTTCGAGGCCCAGCGTTTCCAGGAAGTCGGCGCGTTCCTCACGCGAAATGGTGGCGATCTCGGATTCGATCTTGGCGGAGATGACGACGGCAACCGCGCCTTCCTTGGCGGCCTGCTCCTGCACCGCCTGGGAGAACGAATTGCCTGTCGCGGCCGAGCCTTCCTCGACGTTGCAGACATAGAGCACGGGCTTGGACGACAGCAGGCCGAGCATGCCGAAGGCGCGCTCCTCCTCCGCCTTGCGCTCGACGAGGCGCGCGGGCTTGCCTTCACGCAGCAGCACCAGGGTGCGGTTGACGAGGTCGAGCTGCTCCTTGGCGTCCTTGTCGTTGCCCTTGGCCTTCTTGGTGAGGTTGTCGACGCGCTTCTCGAGGCTGTCGAGGTCGGCGAGCATCAGCTCGGTCTCGATGGTCTCGATGTCGGCGAGCGGGGCGATCTTGCCCTCGACATGGGTGATGTCGGAATCTTCGAAGCAGCGCACGACATGCGCGATGGCATCGACCTCGCGGATGTTGGCGAGGAACTGGTTGCCGAGGCCTTCACCCTTGGACGCACCGCGCACGAGGCCGGCGATGTCGACAAAGGTCAGCCGGGTCGGGATGATCTGGCCGGACTTGGCGATCGCCGCGAGCTTGTCGAGCCTGGGATCGGGCACCGCGACCTCGCCGACATTCGGCTCGATGGTGCAGAACGGATAGTTCGCCGCCTGCGCCGCGGCCGTCTCGGTCAGCGCATTGAACAAGGTCGACTTGCCGACATTGGGCAATCCGACGATTCCGCATTTAAATCCCACGAGCGTTATTCCTTGCCGTTCTCGTCCTTGGTCAAAAATCCCTTCGCCTGCATGGCGAGATGCACCCTGTTGGCGAAGGTCGCGTCCGTGCCCTTGGCGACCAGGCCTGCGTGCTCGGCCACCGCTTCGCACAGCGCCGTCACCCAGTCGTTGTCGGCCTTGGCGAAGTCCGACAGCACGTGGCCGTGCACCAGTTCCTTGACGCCGGGATGACCGATGCCGAGTCGCACCCGGCGATAGTCGTTGCCGATATGCGCCGAGATCGAGCGCAGGCCGTTATGGCCGGCGATGCCGCCGCCGATCTTCACCCGCACCTTGCCCGGCGGCAGCTCGAGTTCATCGTGAAACACGGTGACGTCGCCCATGGCGATCTTGAAGAAGCTCGCCGCCTCCTGAACGCTGCGGCCGGAATCGTTCATGTACGTCGTGGGCTTGAGCAGGATCACGCGCTCGGTGCCGAGCGTGCCTTCCGAGGTCTCGCCCTGAAAACGACGGCGCCATGGTGCGAAACCATGACGCCGCGCGATCTCGTCGACGGCCATGAAGCCGATATTGTGCCGGTTACGTGCGTATTTCGCGCCGGGATTGCCGAGCCCAACAAAGAGTCGCATGACGCGGCGCGCCCCTCGCTCGGCGCGCGATCAGGGACCGCGCGCCAGCTTTGAGAGATTACTTCTTCTTGTCGCCGCCGGCGGGAGCCTTGGCAGCCGCGGCAGGTGCAGCAGCAGCCGGAGCCGCAGCGCCAGCCGCCGGAGCAGCCGCAGCAGCGCCAGGAGCTGCAGCCGCAGCCGCGGCCTTCTGCTCTTCGGCGTAGCCGGACGGCGGCACGATGGTGACGAGGGTTGCGTCCTCGCGGGTCAGCGCCTTCACGCCGTTCGGCAGCTTGACGTCCGACAGATGCAAGGAGTGACCGATTTCCAGCGAGCCGACATCGGCCTCGATGTACTGCGGAATGCTCTCGACGCCGCATTCGAGCTCGATCGCATGGGCGACGATGTTGACCGTGCCGCCGCGCTTCACGCCCGGGGAGGCTTCCGACTTCACCACGTGCAAGGGCACGCTGATGCGGATGGTGGCGCCTTCGCCGAGCCGCATGAAGTCGACATGGATCGGGAAGTCCTTGACCGGATCGAGGTGGTAGTCACGCGGAATCACGCGGTGCTTCTTGCCCTCGAGATCGATGTCGACCAGCGTGGTCAGGAACCGGCCGGCGAGGATGCGCTGGCGCAGTTCGCGATCTTCGATCGAGATCGTGACGGGGGGCTGGTTGTTGCCATAGATCACTCCGGGCACTCGCCCGGCGCGACGCTCAGCCCGGGCGGCCCCCTTGCCGCTCTTCGGACGTGCGGTCGCCTTCAATTCCTTGACGGTCGTCGCCATGTCGTTAAGTCCTTGTTTTTGCAAAAGTTAATGGGCCGCAGCGCGGCCCATGGCATCGTTCGCAGCAAGCCTCCAGGGGTGCGGGGGCCACGAACTGGCGGGCTTTTACCCGGAAGATGCGGAAATGACAAGGAAATGCGAGGATTTTTTGTGCGGCCGGTATCCCGGGGAACACCGTCATGGCCGGGCTTGTCCGGCCATCCACGTGTTGCCGGGCACCAGGTTAGACGTGGATGCCCGGGACAAGCCCGGGCATGACGACCTCAGCTCGGCGCCCCGCCGAGCTTGGCCTCCACCGCCGCGAGTCGCGCCTTCAGCGCCTCGTTCTCCTCGCGGGCCAGGCGGGCCATGTCCTTGACCGCCTCGAACTCCTCGCGCTTGACCAGATCCATGTCGCGCAGGAATTTTTCGGCCTGGGTGCGCAGCACCGTGTCGAACTCGCGCTTGACGCCCTGGGCGGCACCGGCGGCATCGTTCATCAGGCGGCCGATCTCGTCGAAAAACCGGTTGTTGGTCTGGGTCATTTCGGTCTCCTGGCGGCCTCTACTTTGCGCGAACTCTCGAAAAGACAATGGCAATCCGAGCGGAACGGTTCAAGGCCCGATCGGAGGTATCCTTGTCATGCCCCGGTTTCCTTGCAATCGTATTCATCGTCCCTGCATAAGAAGAATCACAAGGCGCATGAGATGATCGACCAGCAGATCGCGATCCCCACCAGGGACGGCCACACCGCAACCTTCATCAGCCATCCCGAACGCGGCGGGCCGTTTCCGGTCATCCTGTTCTACATGGACGCGCCGGCGATCCGCGAAGAGCTGCGCGACATGGCGCGCCGGCTCGCGACCTCGGGCTATTACGTGATGCTGCCGAACCTCTATTATCGCTCCGGCGTGATGGAGCTCGGCGCGCTTCCGGCCGACCCGAACGCGCCGGAGCGCAAGCGCATGTTCCAGCTGATGGGGTCGCTCACCATCCCCATGATCATGGACGACACCCGGGCGCTGCTCACCTATGCCGAGGGCCAGGCGGCCGCGAACACCAGACTGGTCGGCACCGTTGGCTACTGCATGAGCGGCCGCTACGCCATCAACGCCGCCACGCATTTCCCTGACAGCGTCAAGGCGGCCGCCTCGGTCTACGGCGTGCAGCTGGCAACGGATCAGGCCGACAGCCCGCACCTGGCTGCGGCTAAGACCAAGGCCGAGCTCTATTTCGCCTGCGCCGAGACCGATGTCTACGCGCCGCCGGAGGTTATCGAGAAGGTCAAAGAAGCCATGAACGGCGCCAAGGCCGAGGTCGAGATCTATCCCGGCACGCATCACGGCTTCGCCTTCCCCAAGCGCCCGGTCTATGACCGCGACGCCGCCGAGCGGCATTGGGAGCGCCTGTTGGCGCTCTATCGCCGCAATCTCGTCCAGATATAGAAGGCGAGATGCAGCTTCTTCTCATCGACTTCCCCGCCTTCAAGCCGATTGCGCTCGAGATCGGCCCGTTCGCGATCCGCTGGTATGCGCTGGCCTATATCTGCGGCATCGTGTTCGGCTGGCTCTATGCGCGCTCGCTGCTGAAGAAGGAGCGCCTGTGGGGCGGCCCCGCGCCGATGTCGCTGCTGCAGATTGACGACTTCATCCTCTGGGTCACGCTCGGCATCATTCTCGGCGGCCGCACCGGCTACGTGCTGTTCTACAATCTGCCCTTCTTCATCGATCATCCTGCCGCGATCTTCCGGTTGTGGGAGGGCGGCATGTCCTTCCATGGCGGCTTCCTCGGCTGCGTCGTCGCGGTGATGTGGTTCGCCTTTCGCAATGGCATCTCGATCCTGTCGCTCGGTGACATCACCACCGCGGTCGCCCCGGTCGGGCTGCTGCTCGGGCGCATCGCCAACTTCATCAACGGCGAATTGTGGGGCCGCGCCACCGATGCGAGCCTGCCCTGGGCGATGATCTTTCCCAACGATCCGACGCAGCTGCCGCGTCATCCGAGCCAGCTCTACGAGGCCGGCATGGAAGGCATCCTGCTGTTCACCGTGCTCGCGGTGATGATCCGGCTCGGCGCGCTGAAGCGGCCGGGCATGATCCTCGGCGCCTTCATCCTGATCTACGGTCTGACCCGGATCGCCGGCGAGCACTTCCGCGAACCGGACGCCCAGCTCGGTTTCCTCTGGGGCGGATTAACCATGGGCATGCTGCTGTCGATTCCGATGCTTATCGTGGGCGGCATACTTATTGTATTGGCAGTCCGGCGCGGTGCGCCGAAGCCCGCAGGGGCCGTTCGTTAATTCATTTCGAGAAGATAGCCGTGACCGAACAGCCGCTACTCAACGAGATCAAGGCGCTGATCAAGTCCTCAGGTCCCATGCCGGTCTGGCGGTACATGGAACTGTGCCTGATGCATCCGCGCCATGGCTATTACGTCTCGCGCGATCCGCTCGGGCGTGAGGGCGACTTCACAACCTCACCCGAAGTCAGCCAGATGTTCGGCGAGCTCCTGGGGTTGTGGACCGCCTCGGTGTGGAAGCAGATGGGCTCGCCGCAGTTCCTGCGGCTGATCGAGCTCGGCCCCGGCCGCGGCACCATGATGGCGGACGCGTTGCGCGCCCTTCGCGTGCTGCCGCCGCTCTACCAGGCGCTTCACATCCACATGGTCGAGGTCAATCCCGTCTTGCGCGAGCGGCAGAATGCGACGCTGTCGGGCGTGCGCAACATCGCCTGGCACGACAGCATCGACGACGTGCCTGAGGGACCGAGCATCATCCTCGCCAACGAATATTTCGACGTGCTGCCGGTCCACCAGATGGTCCGCCACGAGTACGGCTGGCACGAGCGCGTCATCGAGATCGATCCCAACGGCAAGCTTCAATTCGGCGCAGCGCCCGAGCCGACGCCGCGCTTCGACGTGCTCCTGCCGCCGCTCGTGCGCGCCGCACCCGTCGGCGCGGTGTTCGAATGGCGCCCCGACGGCGAGATCATGAAGCTCGCCACGCGCGTCCGCGACCAGGACGGCGCGGCGCTGATCATCGACTATGGCCATTTGCGCAGCGATGCCGGCGACACGTTCCAGGCGATTGCGCGCCACACCTTCGCCGATCCCTTGAAGGCGCCGGGCCAGGCCGACGTCACCGCTCATGTCGACTTCCAGGCGCTGGCGCGCGCGGCCGAAGATGTCGGCGCGCGCGTGCACGGGCCGGTGACGCAAGGCGACTTCCTCAAGCGGATCGGCATCGACACAAGGGCCGCCGCCTTGATGCAGAAGGCAACGCCGGAGGTCGCCACCGACATTTCGATCGCCCTCAAGCGGCTGACGGATACCGGGCGCAGCGGCATGGGCTCGATGTTCAAGGTGCTCGGCATCTCCGAGCCGCGGTTGACAGGCATTGCCGGCCTCAGCGATCTCGAACAGGCCGGAGAAGCCTCATGACGCTCGCTTCGTCGCTGCTGTCGGCTGTGCCCGGCCTGCGCCACTCGTTCTTCACCCGCGAAGGCGGCGTCTCCAGCGGCATCTACTCCGCGCTGAACGGCGGCCTCGGCTCCAATGACGATCAGGCCCTTGTCGCGGAGAACCGCCGCCGCATGGCCGAGCATGTCGGCGTTGCGCCGGAACGCTTCCTCAGCCTGCACCAGATCCATTCGCCCGACGTGCTCGTCGCAGAAGCGCCGTGGCCGAACGGGCCGCGGCCGAAGGGCGATGCGCTGGTGACGAACACGCCCGGCATCGCGCTCGGCGTCTCCACAGCCGATTGCGGGCCGGTGCTGTTCGTCGATCCCAACGCGCGCGTGATCGGTGGCGCACATGCGGGATGGAAGGGCGCGCTGACGGGCGTGCTGGAGGCGACGATTCTAGCGATGGAAAAACTCGGCGCGACGCGCAGCGGCATCATCGCCGCGATCGGGCCCTTGATCCGACAGGACAGCTACGAGGTCGGCAACGAGTTCGTGGCGCGCTTCATCGAGGCCGATGCCGACAACGCGATGTTCTTCATCCCGTCGGTGCGCGAGGGCCACGCGATGTTCGACCTCGCCGGCTTCATCCGCAAGCGGCTGGAGGCCGCCGGCATCCTGATGATCGACGATCTCGGCGTCGACACCTACGCCGACGAGCGCTTCTTCAGCTATCGCCGCTCGGTGCATCGCAAGGAGCCGGATTACGGCCGCCACGTCCACGCGATCGCGCTGGAAGCGTGAACACAAGGGCAACACTGTGTGTCATTCCGGGCCTCGCGAAGCGAGAACCCGGAATCCATCGTGCAGCATTCACGCGGCGAAATGGATTCCGGGCTCGCGCCAAGTGGCCCGCCCCGGAATGACCGTGTGTTGTGTCGCTCCCGCCCTAGACCTTAATCGATTTTAACGATATCGCTGCCCTCCATAATGAGGGACGCGTCATTCATCCTGGGCCGTGCGGGTTCGCGCGTGCTGGCGGTCACGCTGCTCGCGGCAGCGACCGCGCTTGGCGGCTGCGCCGGCGGCGGTGGGGCCGCCAACTCCTATGCGATGGCGCCGAGCGCCGGCTCCGGGGCAACGGTCGCCTTCGAATCGATCGACGGGCCGCCGCCGCAGGTGTTCGACCGCATGGTCGGCGTGATCGACAGCGAATCCAAGCTGCGCAGCCTGTCCGTCGTCTCCCGCGAAGGGACCGCCGCCTACCGCGTGCGCAGCTATCTCTCCGCCCAGGTGGTGCGCGGCAAGACGGTGATCGCCTGGGTCTGGGACGTCTACGACGCCAACCAGCAACGGGCGCTGCGCCTCTCCGGCGAGGAACCGACCTCGGCCAAAGGCGGCCGCGATCCGTGGGGAGCAGCTGACGACCTCGTGCTGCGGAAGATCGCCCAGGCCGGATTCAGCGGACTTTCCAACATGATCAACGGAACGCCGGATGCCCCGGGCACGGCTCCTGGCTTGCGGGGCCCGGCGGTGGCGAGCGTGATCCCGCAGGGCCCAGTGGCGGAGATGCCGGCCACGGCACTCGGCTACGCCGACCGATAACCCCCGCTAAACCACGGCCTCAAGTTGCGGCCAAGCCGTTGGCCCGACTCAGGATTTCGAAGGGAAAACGTAGCATCCCGGGTTGCCATTGCAGCCTCCGGCCTGATATTTCCTCGCCCGTCGTAACCGTGCTTCCAGTGGGATCTGAGATGTTGAACGTCGTATCCAGCAAAGCGCGGGAGGAAGCGTCCATGTCGGCCAAAAACGGCTCCATCAAGCTCGTCGCCGGCAACTCCAATCCGGCCCTCGCGCAGGCGATCGCGCAGGGCCTGGACCTGCCGCTGACCAAGGCGGTGGTGCGGCGCTTCGCCGACATGGAGATCTTCGTCGAGATCCAGGAGAACGTGCGCGGCTCGGATGCCTTCATCATCCAGTCGACCTCGTTCCCGGCGAACGACCATCTGATGGAATTGCTGATCATCACCGACGCGCTGCGCCGCTCCTCGGCGCGCCGCATCACGGCGGTGCTGCCCTATTTCGGCTACGCCCGGCAGGATCGTAAGTCGGGTTCGCGCACGCCGATCTCGGCCAAGCTGGTCGCCAACCTGATCACGCAGGCCGGCGTCGACCGCGTCATGACGCTCGATCTGCACGCCGGCCAGATCCAGGGCTTCTTCGACATTCCGACAGATAACCTCTACGCCGCGCCACTGATGGTGCGCGACATCAAGGAGAGGTTCGACCTCTCCAAGACCATGGTGATCTCGCCCGACGTCGGCGGCGTGGCCCGCGCGCGCGGCCTCGCCAAGCGCATCAACACCCCGCTCGCGATCGTCGACAAGCGCCGCGAACGGGCGGGCGAATCCGAGGTCATGAACGTGATCGGCGACGTCGCCGGCTACACCTGCATCCTGATCGACGACATCGTGGACTCCGGCGGCACGCTGGTGAACGCGGCGGACGCGCTGATCGCCAAGGGTGCCAAGGACGTCTACGCCTACATCACTCACGGCGTGCTCTCCGGCGGCGCGGCCGCCCGCATCGCGGGCTCGCGGCTGAAGGAGCTCGTGATCACCGATTCGATCCTGCCGACGGACGCGGTGACCAAGGCGCCGAACATCCGCACGCTGCCGATCGCCAGCCTGATCTCCGACGCGATCGCGCGCACGGCGGCGGAAGAGTCGGTGTCGAGCCTGTTCGACTGACACCGTCATTCCGGGGCGGCGCGAGAGCGCCGAACCCGGAATCCATCTTGCAGCAATCCGTGTCGATCAATGGATTCCGGGCTCGCGCTTCGCGCGCCCCGGAATGACCATGCCTACCCCACGATCCCCGCCGCGACCTGGCCGCGCAGGCGCTCCAGGCCGAGCAACGTCTCTGCACAAGCGGCCGCGACCTCGACGCCCTTGATCGCAAAATGCTTGCGGAAGAAGTCGTAGTGCACCTCGGTCTCGTGGAATTGCTGCGGCGTCAGCACCGCGGAGAACACCGGCACTTCGGTGCGCAGCTGCACGTCCATCAACGCCTTGATCACGGTGTCGGCGACGAATTCGTGGCGATAGATGCCACCATCGACGACCAGGCCGGCCGCGACGATGGCGGTATAGCGCCGCGTCTTGGCGAGGACCTGCGCGTGCAGCGGGATCTCGAACGAGCCAGGTACCTCGAACACGTCGACATGGGTGAGATGGCGCGCCTCGGCCTCCTTGATGAAGGCGATACGCGCCTCCTCGACCACGTCGCGGTGCCAGCAGGCCTGCACGAAGGCCACCCGCTGCGGTTTGGCAAAGCGCGGGTGGTCGGGCGCCGGGTCTTGCGGAACCGGCGGTTGGCTGACTTCGGAAGTTTCGGTTTTGGGGTCTTGCAGCATCTGATTCATGGCTTTCCTTCTCAAGGACCAGAATCAGGGCACACGGAACGACAAACAGCCGCATCTTGCGATGCGTCTGCCTCCGACCGTTCTCTTTCATCCGGACTTTAACCGTCGGCTTCGGAGTTGCACCGAATCTGCTGACCCTTCCCCTCGGCAAGAAGACCTTAGGCAAGGCGCTCGCGGGCTTAGGCCTTTCGGCCCTTACCGCCGGTGGGGACTTTCACCCCGCCCTGAGAACATCGGCCGTCCGGGATGAACGGCCTGGCTGGAAATATGACGCCAGCCGGCGGCCGCAGCAAGCGTGTTCCGCATGGGGAAGGCGCATGGTCCCATGCCGTCATGGCGGCCCGGCCCTCGCGCGGCGGAATTAACGAATGGCGCCCTCCCCCGGGAATCCGATTCCGGTTTGTTCTCATCCATCCGGATCGAGGACTTCCCTCCGTTAAGAATTGTGGCGGAGATGAGCTGTGGACGAACGAGTCCTGACTTGTGGACGGACTCGGGACCCCGTTGCGCAGATTCCGCAAATCACATCACTTGATCCGCGACAGGCCCGCGCTGATCCGAGGGATCGCACCAGCGACGTTGAGGGAGCGTGCCGGGCCGACCGCGTGCGTATCAAGGACAACAAGAAGGCAAGAGGTCGAGACGGCATGTCCCTGCTCGAAAGCACTATCGATTCCAAAAGCCATCCGCTCGCGGTGGTCGAGGATATCGCTGCCAGCAACAACTGGCCGTTCGAACGCTCCGGCGAGGACGAACTCACCATTGTCTCCAAGGGACAATGGACCGACTACCAGCTCTCCTTCACCTGGATGGGCGAGATCGAGGCGCTGCATCTGGCCTGCGCGTTCGACATGAAGATTCCGGTTGCGCGCCGCGGCGAGGTGCAGCGGCTCGTCGCCGCCGTGAACGAGCAGTTGTGGGTCGGTCATTTCGATTTGTGGACCAACACCGGCATGGTCATGCACCGCCAGGCCCTGGTGCTGCCCGGCGGCCTGACCGCCTCGACCGCGCAATGCGAGGCCATGCTCGCCGGCGCCATCCACGCCTGCGAGCGCTATTTCCCGGCGTTCCAGTTCGTGGTGTGGGCGGGCAAGACCACGACCGAAGCGATGGACGCGGCGATGTTCGACACGGTGGGAGAGGCGTAAGTCTCGCCCAGCGCTGCGCCGTCGTCCCGGACAAGCGAAGCGAAGATCCGGGACCCATACCGCGTGATGCCTCTTGTGGCGCGCGGCTTGTTGCTCTGCTCTCGATCCACTAGAACCGCCGGTGGTTATGGGTCCCTGCGTTCGCAGGGACGACACCGTTTGCAAGGTGATCGCAGTGGCAGATAGCAGCACCCTCAAAAACATCACCGGCACCATCCTCCTCGCCGGCGCCGGCAAGATGGGCGGCGCGATGCTGACCGGATGGCTGTCGGGCGGACTCGACCCGCGCCGTGTCGCGGTGGTCGATCCGCACATCTCGCCCGAGATCACCGCGCTTGCCGCCAAGGGCGTCGCGCTCAATCCTGATGTGACAACGGTCGGCACGGTCGAGACGCTGGTCGTCGCGGTGAAACCGCAGATGTTCCGCGAGGCCGGCGCGAAGCTGAAATCGTTCGTCTCGGACAAGACCTCGGTGGTCTCGATCATGGCGGGAACCACGATCGCATCGCTTGCCGAGGTCTGCGGCGGCGCCGTGGTGCGCGCGATGCCGAACACGCCGGCCGCGATCGGCCGCGGCATCACCGTTGCGGTCGCCGCGAAGAACGTCAGCGCCGCGCAGCGCGCGGTGGCCGATGCGCTGCTGCGCGCCACCGGCTCAGTCGAATGGGTCGATGACGAGAGCCTGATGGACGCGGTGACCGCCGTCTCCGGCTCCGGCCCGGCCTATGTGTTTCTGCTCGCCGAGGAGCTCGCCCGCGCCGGCGTCGAGGCCGGATTGCCCGAGTCGCTCGCGACCAGGCTGGCGCGCGAGACCGTGGCCGGCTCCGGCGAGCTGCTGCACCAGTCGGAGCTGCCATCGAGCACGTTGCGTCAGAACGTCACCTCGCCCGGCGGCACCACGGCCGCCGCGCTCGGTGTGCTGATGGCCGAGCCGGGTCTGCGCGATCTCATGATCCGCGCGATCGCGGCGGCGACAAAGCGGTCGAAGGAATTGGCGAAGTAAGCAGGTGCCGTAGGGTGGGTTAGGCGAAGCCGTAACCCACCTCTTCTATTTCCGAGGACGCAGACGTGGTGGATTACGCCAAGCGGTCTACGCTTCGCGTAGTCCGCAGGGCTAATCCACCCTACGGCGTCGTGCCCGCGGCTAACCGCCTGTTGAACATCTCGACATTGACGAGCCCGCGCGCGTGGCGGCCCTCGCCGAGCTTGCGCGTGCCCTCGGACGCCTCGACCTCGAAGCGGATGACGCGGCGTTCGACGGCGACGACCTTCGCGGTGGTCCGCACCGTCGCGCCGACGAGCGCGGCTGCGAGATGGCGGATGTCGACCTCGGTGCCGACAGTGACCCAGCCGGGCTGAAGCGCAGCGCGGATCGCATCGCCCGCGGTCATCTCCATTTCCAGGATCATCATCGGCGTCGCGTAGACAAACGGCATGCCCGGCACGAAATGCCCGACCGTGCGCTCCGCCGGGACCACCAGCGTGCGCTCGGCATTCATGCCGACCTTGATGAAATCGCGTGCGTCCATGGTGCCTCAAACTCCGCTGTCGTCCCGGGCAAGCGAGCGCTGATCCGGGACCCATAACCACAGGATCGAGTTTGGCGAAGATTCGGAGTTACCAGCTGGCCAGATAACCGCTCCCTGTGGTTATGGGCCCCGGATCTGCGCTGACGCTTGTCCGGGACGACAGCGGTGAATGCCGAACCGCCAGTGGCTATTTCTTCGCCGCCGCCGCGCGCTCCACGAAGGTCTTGCCGCCCTTCATCTTGTGACGGAGCGGGGCTTCGTTGATCTGGATGACGACGGCATCGGCATCGACGCCGAGATTCTTCACCAACGCCTGGGTGATGTCGCGCATCATGCCGGCCTTCTGCTCGTCGGTGCGGCCTTCGGCCATGCTGACAGTGATCTCAGGCATTGTTTTCTCCCTGTTGCTGTCGTCATGGCCGGGCTTGTCCCGGCCATTCACGTGCTTATCCATCAAACAAGACGTCGATGCCCGGGACAAGCCCGGGCATGACGGCCTGGCGGAATAGCTATCCCCACTTTACGTCATGACGGGCCAGGACCTCACGCACCTTGGCGACGAGATCGGCTTCGCTGCACGAGAATTGCGCCGGTCGGCTCTCGCGCCATTCCTGGTTGGAGGCGATCGCCGCGGCCGCCTTCGCGCCTTCGATCAGATCCTTGATCTGCAGCTCGCCGCGCGCCTTTTCATCCGAGCCCTGGATGATCACGCACGGTGAATTGCGGCGGTCGGCATATTTGAGCTGGTTGCCCATGTTCTTGGGATTGCCGAGATAGAGCTCGGCGCGGATGCCGGCGGCGCGCAAGCTAGCCACCATCTTCTGATAGTCGGCGACGCGGTCGCGGTCGAACACGGTGACGACGACGGGACCGAACTCCGGCTTGGTGTCGAGCTTGCCGAGCAGCGTCAGCGCGGCCTGGAGCCGCGAGACGCCGATCGAGAAGCCGGTCGCCGGCACGGGCTCGCCGCGGAAGCGCGAGACCAGGCCATCGTAACGCCCGCCCCCGCCGACCGAGCCGAAGCGCACCGGGCGGCCCTTCTCGTCCTTGGTCTCGAGCAGCAGTTCGACCTCGTAGACGGGGCCGGTGTAGTATTCGAGGCCGCGCACGACGGAGGGATCGATCTTGATGCGGTCCGCACCGTAACCCGACGCCGTGACCAGCTTGGCAATCTCGTCCAGCTCGCTCACGCCGGCCTGACCGATCTCGCTCTTGGCGAGGTAGGTTTCGGCCGCGGCAATGGCCTCTTTCCAATCCTCGCGCGGCTTGGTGATGGCGAGCACGACATCAGCTTCAGCGGCGCTCAGATTGGCGCCCTTGGTGAAGTCGCCCTTGCCTTCCTCGCCGCCGTCCCATCGTCCGGGACCGAGCAGCTTGCGCACCTCGTCGGCGGAAAACTTGTCGAGCTTGTCGATCGCGCGCAGCACGGTCAGCCTGCGGCCTGCGTTCTCGTCGCCACCGAGCCCGATGGCTTCCAGCACCCCGTCGAGCACCTTGCGGTTGTTGACCTTCACGACATAGGAGCCGCGCGCGATGCCGAGCGCCTCCATCGTGTCCGCGGCCATCATGCAGATCTCGGCATCCGCCGCCGGCGTTGCCGAGCCGACCGTGTCGGCGTCGAACTGCATGAACTGCCGAAATCGGCCCGGGCCGGGCTTTTCGTTGCGGAAGACGTAACCGACGCGGTAGCTGCGGTAGGGCAAGACCAGAGCGTCGGTGCCGTAGCGCTCGCCGACGTAGCGGGCGAGCGGCGCCGTCAAATCGTAGCGCAGGCTGATCCACTGCTCGTCGTCGTCCTGGAACGAGAACACGCCCTCGTTCGGACGGTCCTGGTCGGGCAGGAACTTGCCGAGCGCATCGGTGTATTCCATCGCCGGCGTTTCCACCGGCTCGAAGCCGTAGAGCTCGTAGACGGCGCGGATCTTCTCGACCATCTCGCGCGTCGCCCGGATCGCTGAGGGATCGCGATCCTCGAGCCCGCGCGGCAGGCGCGCCTTCAGTTTCTGGGGTTTTTTGGGTTTCTCGGCCATGCGCGGCATTTACCAGCCGGGGCGCGAAGCGGCAACCGGTGCTTAGGGGACGCCGTCATTCCGGGGCGATGCGCAAGCATCGAACCCGGAATCTCGAGATTCCGGGTCTGGTCCTTCGGACCATCCCGGAATGACTGCCAACCTTTACGGCTTCTCCATCCGCGCTCTCAGGGCATCCGCGTCTGCCTTCGGCAGCGACTTCAGCGTCGGCTTGATGGTTTCGCCGCCGACGATCTTGCCGTTGCGCATGAACATCCAGTCCGAAATGTCAGCCTCGGTGAACTTGACCTCGTCGCCGGCCCGCTTGCCTGGCAGGTCACGCGGTTCGTTGGCGAGGAGACCAGAATAGGTCCCGTCAGGCCGCTTCTTCACCTCGCCGATCCAGATGTGCTCACCGCCCTTGCGGGTCGAGAAGCGCACCTTCAGGGCGTGCCCAGCCTCCGACGGCTTCGGCGTGTCATAGGAGGCCCAGAAAGTTGGAAGCGAGCCACGGGCGCGCGCGATCGCGGCATTCATCTCGGGATCGCTGGTGCGCACATCGACGATCGGCGAGCGATCTTGCGCGACCACCTCATGCATCGGGCCGATGGTCAGGATGCCGAAAACGGAAACGCCGGCGATTGCGGCGAGAACGACCCATTTCATGGGTTGGGAGAGTTTCGTTGCCATGGTTGCGAAGTCCTGATGTCCAGATGTGTCCAGACTTTGTCGCATGTCGGCAACGGCACGTTCAGTGCACGAAAAACCACAAACGATGCGCGTTTCCCCTCTCCTCACGAGAGGGGAAACGCGCATCGCCGTATCTCAAAACACCTTGCGGATCCAGTTGTGGGGATCGTTGGTGCGGCCGTACTGGATGTCGACGAGCTGCTTGCGCAGGCCCATGGCGACGGGGCCGGCGGCGCCGCCGCTGATTTCGAAATCGCCGCTCACCGAGCGCACCTTGCCGATCGGCGAGATCACGGCCGCGGTGCCACAGGCAAACGCTTCCTTGAGCTTGCCGCTGGCCGCATCCTTGCGCCACTGGTCGAGCGAATACGGCTCCTCGCGCACGGTCTTGCCGGCATCCTTGGCGAGCGCGATGATGGAATCGCGGGTGATGCCGGGCAGGATGGTGCCGAGCGGCGGCGTCGAGAGCGAACCGTCATCGAACACGAAGAACACGTTCATGCCGCCGAGCTCCTCGATGTAGCGGCGCTCGACCGCGTCGAGGAAGACGACCTGATCGCAGCCATGCTGGATCGCTTCGGCCTGGGCGCGCAGGCTCGCGGCATAGTTGCCGCCGCATTTGACGGCACCGGTGCCGCCGACGGCCGCGCGCGTGTAATTCTCCGAGACCCAGATCGACACCGGCGCAGGCCCGCCCTTGAAGTAGGAGCCGACCGGCGAAGCGATGACGGCGAAGATATATTCGGACGACGGCTTGACGCCGAGGAAGGTCTCGCTCGCGATCATGAAGGGCCGCAGGTAGAGGCTGCCCTCGCCGCCCGGCATCCAGGCGCGGTCGATACGCACGACCTGCTCGACCGCCTCGATGAAGACGTCCTCGGGCAGCTGCGCCATCGCCATGCGGTCGGCGGAATCCTTGAAGCGCCGCGCATTGGCGTCGGGACGGAACAGGTTCACGCCGCCATCGTCGCGCTTGTAGGCCTTGAGGCCCTCGAAGATTTCCTGGGCGTAGTGCAGCACCGCGCCGGCCGGATCCATCTGGAAATTGGCGCGTGCCTCGATCTTCGCCTCGTACCAGCCGCCCTTGGCCTGGTTGTAGCGCACGATCGCCATGTGATCGGTGAAGACTCGTCCGAAGCCGGGGTCCACCAGCTTGGCCACGCGGTCCTTCTCGGACGTCGGATTGGATGCGGGCTGGATGTCGAATTTCATGCTCATGTCCTTGCCTCCCGCTTGCCGGTGGCGGCGCCGTTCTGGCGCCGGCCTGCCCTTTTCGGGCCCGGCTGGCTTGATTGGTTTTAGGCCGGACCGCCGCCAGCCTTGTTACGGCCGGTTTCCGTGGCCAGCATATCGCCGAGGACATGCTTTTGCGGAAGGCGGAAGTCCAGTATGTTTTGCCGAAACGCCGCTCGACAATCGCACGGTAGATCTGATCCGGCCGTCGTCGCCTGTCCGGCTCTCTCCAGCCGCCCTGCTTCGATGCCACCCGCGCGAAACGATCTAAAATTTCGTGCTGGTCAATCGTTTTGTAACATTGAACCCAAGATACGTCAATATGCCTGACATAAATTTCGCGACTTCCTCTCACGACGCCGCCGAGCCCAAGCCGGCCGCAGACGACGGAGGCAATTTGCGCTGGGATATCATCGAGCTACTGTTCTTCGCCTATCGCGACTTCGTCGGCGATCCCGACCAGGAGCTGGAGGCTTTCGGCTTCGGCCGCGCCCACCACCGGGTCATGCACTTCGTCTACCGCTATCCCGGCCTCAAGGTCGCCGATCTGCTCGACGTCCTGCGCATCACCAAGCAATCGCTCGGCCGCGTGCTCAAGCAGCTGCTGGACGAGGGCTACATCGTACAGAAGACCGGCGACAATGACCGCCGCCAGCGCCTGCTCTACGCGACGCCGAAGGGCGAGGCGCTGGTGCAGAAGCTCGCCGGTCTGCAGACCACGCGGATCACCAAGGCGCTCGCCGAAATGGGTCCGCAGGATGCGGAAACCGTCAAGCGCTTCTTGCGCGCGATGATCGATCGCGACGATCCGGACAAGGTGCTCGAGACGATCTTCGCTTCCGTCAACCACGACGCCAAGGAGTGACCGTGACGCTCGCTGCCACTCTCGCCCGCCCGCCGGCGCGCCCGGCCGATGACGCGCCGCATCTGCTGCTCGTCGACGACGACCGCCGCATCCGCGATCTGCTCTCGCGCTTCCTCGCCGCCGAGGGCTACCGCGTCACCACCGCCGCGAGCGCCGGCGATGCACGCTCGAAACTGCTGGGCCTGCATTTCGACCTCTTGATCCTCGACGTGATGATGCCCGGCGAGACCGGCTTCGATCTCGCCCGCTTCATCCGGACATCCTCCTCCGTGCCGATCGTGATGTTGACGGCACGACACGAGGCGGAAGCGCGCATCGAGGGCCTGCAGATCGGCGCCGACGACTACGTGGCGAAACCGTTCGAGCCGCGCGAGCTGGCGCTGCGCATCAACAACATCCTCAAGCGCGCCGCGCCGCCGCCGCAGGCCACGACGGTGGAGAAGATCGCGTTCGGTCCCTACGTCTATCATCTCGATCGCGGTGAACTGCGCCAGGGCGAGGAGGTCATCCACCTCACCGACCGCGAGCGCGAGATGCTGCGCATCCTCTCGGAGACGCCGGGCGAGACCGTGCCGCGCAGTGCGCTGACCGGCAACGGCAGCGTCAACGAGCGCGCCGTCGACGTGCAGATCAACCGCCTCAGGCGCAAGATCGAGACAGACCCCGCCAATCCGCTGTTCCTCCAGGCGGTGCGCGGCATCGGCTACCGGCTGGTAGCCTCGCCATAAATCAGTGAAGCGCGACCGATGAGCACGATCGATACCGGCCTGACGCTGCTCCGAAGCGCCGCCGGCCGCGTCTCCGCCGTCAACGGCTGGATGGGCAACGCGTTCAAGGGGTGGATGCCGACCGGCCTCTACGCCCGCGCGCTGCTCATCATGATTGTGCCGATGGTGGTGCTGCAATCGGTCGTGGCCTTCGTGTTCATGGAGCGGCACTGGAATACGGTGACGCGCCGACTGTCGGCCGCCGTGGTGCAGGACATCGCCGCGCTGATCGACGTCTACAAGGGGTATCCGCAAGACCGGGATCGCGAGCAGATCCGCCGCATCGCCCAGCAGCGCCTCGGCCTCGTCGTCGATTTCCTGCCCGCCGGCGACATGCCGCCGCCGGGACCAAAGCCGTTCTTCTCGCTGCTCGACCAGACGCTGTCGGTGCAGCTCGGCCGCCAGATCGGGCGCTCGTTCTGGATTGACACGGTCGGCCGCTCCAATCTCGTCGAGATCCGCATCCAGCTCGACGATGCCGTGATGCGCGTGTTCGCGCAGCGCAGCGCCGCCTATGCCTCCAACTCGGAGATATTCCTGTTCTGGATGGTCGGCACGTCCTCGATTTTGCTGATCGTGGCCGTGCTGTTCCTGCGCAACCAGATCAAGCCGATCCTGCGTCTTGCCGACGCCGCCGAAAGCTTCGGCAAGGGCCGCGAAGCGCCGAACTTCCGCCCCAGGGGCGCGCGCGAGGTGCGGCGCGCGGCGGTCGCCTTCCTCGAGATGAAGTCGCGCATCGAGCGCACCATGGAGCAGCGCACCGCGATGCTCGCCGGCGTCAGCCACGATCTGCGCACCATCCTGACCCGCTTCAAGCTGGAGCTGGCGCTGATCGGCGACAGCCCCGAGCTCGAGGGCATGCGCAAGGACGTCGACGAAATGTCGATGATGCTGGAGGATTACCTCGCCTTCGCCCGCGGCGATTCCGGCGAGCAGTCGCAGCCGACCGACATGGCGCAGGCGCTCGAGGAGCTGCGCGGCGACGCCGAGCGCCACGGTCACACCGCGACCGTCGCCTTCCACGGCCTGCCCGTCGTGACGGTGAAGCCGGCCTCGTTCAAACGCTGCCTCGCCAATCTCGTCACCAACGCGGCGCGCTACGGCAAGGCCATCGCCATCACCGGCCAGCGCGATCACCGTTATTTGACCGTGACGATCGACGACGACGGCCCCGGCATTCCCGCGCATTTGCGCGAAGAAGTGTTCAAGCCGTTCCTGCGGCTCGACAACGCCCGCAACCAGGATGAAGGCGGCACGGGCCTTGGCCTTGCCATCGCCCGCGACATCGCCCGCTCGCATGGCGGCGACATCACCCTCGGCGACAGTCCGATGGGGGGACTGCGGGCGAGCGTGCGGATACCGGTGTAGCTGTAGCTGTAGCTGCAGCCTCACCTCTCCCCGTAAGAACGGGGCGAGGGAGCGCACCGGTTTCGGGGCAACGCTTACCTACTTCGGCAGCAGCGCCTTCAGCTTATCCATGTCGCGCACGTTCATCTTGAAGCCGCCGGGCATCACGATGTCGCCGGGCTTCTGGTCCGGTTTGCAGGCCCCAAGCCATTTGGCTTGCAGCGTCATGGTGGTATCGCGTCCCGCAGCGCCGGCGACACCGCCTTGTGCGTGCGAGGAGGTCTTCACCGTATAGGCCGAGTTGAAATCGCCCGTGATCTCGGCATGCGAGGTCGTGCTGACGCCGGCGACGCTGCACTCGGAATCGCTGACATAGCCGGTCGCGGTCTTCTTGATCTCCTGCTTGGCGCAGATCTGCTTGGCCATCGGGGAGACGTTGTTGCTCATCTCCTTGTCGACGGTCTCGTCGGTGCAGTGCTGCATGGTCATCTCGGGCACGGGCGAGCCGCTCGTGACCAGCTTCATCTCCCAAAGACCAGCCTTGCGCACCGGCAGGTCGTCGGCAAAGGCACCGCCTGCCGAAACCACGAGGCAAAGGGCCGAGCCGAGCAAAGCGAGTTTGCGCGTCATGTGAAAAGGCTCCCGGCTGAGAGAGTGCGGCGTTACGACAGCGCCTCAGTAGAGCGTGCGGATCGGCTGGTCGGCGGCGCCATAAGGCACCCAGCGGCAGGAGAACGAGATGTAACCGCCCTCATAGGCCTGCACCGCCAGGAATTTCACGACCTTGCCGTAGCGCGCGCAGTGGTCGACCGCGGCCTGCCGGGCGTCGACCTGGGTGGCCATCGAATAGGCGATGATGCCGCCGGTGTCGTTGCCCTTGAACGGCGGCACATAATCGGCGCGCGCCGACTGGCTCGCCATCAGACCCGAGACAACCAGGCTGGCGAGAAGACCCGCGGCCGCAATGATTCGCATTCCCGTCACTCCAATTGGCTGGTCGCCAGTTTACGGTGCCGGAAGGAAAGTGGAAAGAACCCAAGCCCTGCCAACCACGAAGTTGTGGTCAACTCCTGGCGAAGTGTTGCCGCGCTGCACTTGACCTCCCCCGGCCTTCGCGGCACCGTCCAACCTTCGCAAGACTTTAGCTGTCCGGATTGACCATGCGCGCCCCCCTCCTGAAATTGCTCCGCTATGCCGCTGTGCTCGGCCTCATGTTCGGAGCGATGTCGCTCGGTGAGGCCAGGGCCGCCAATCCGCTGGAGCTGAACTTCTGGCTGAGCGGACCGCGCTATGACGGCGCCGTCGCCGATTGCGACAGGGCGCTACCGACCATCGCTACCCAGTTCTGGGAAAAGGAAAGCACGTTCTGGAATTCCTCGTTGAGGATCACCGGCTTCTCCGCCGTTCGCGAGACCGCATTCCGGCCCTGGCAGTCCGACAACATTCCGCGCCGCTATTGCACCGGCGAGGCCATGCTCAATGACGGCAAGGTGCGCAAGGTGCACTTCTCGATCATCGAGGATGGCGGCTTCGCCGGCTATGGCAACGGCGTCGAATGGTGCGTGGTCGGGCTCGACCGCAACTGGGCCTACAATCCGGCCTGCCGCGCCGCCAAGCCCTGATGGGGAGCCCTGATCAGGAAGCCCTGATTAGGAAGCCCTGATTGGTCGCTCGAGGCGCCGAACGGCGGCCGCCGGAATTTTGTTCTTGAAATGTTCCCATCGCCTGCTAGGCTTCCTCGCACAGTCTAGTTGAGGGGCGTCGCCATGTTTCATTCCAGATTGCATTTGTTTTCCCGTCTCGTGATCTCCCTGACCCTTGCCGCCGGACTGGCCTTGCTCGCCGGCAGCGCAAGCGCCCAGGACAAGCGGCAGAACGCGCCCGGCGAATTCGACTTCTATGTGCTGTCGCTATCGTGGTCGCCCTCGTTCTGCGAGGAGGCGGCCGAGCGTGGCGGCCGCTCGCAGATCCAGTGCAGCGGTCGGCCCTACGCCTTCGTGGTGCATGGGCTGTGGCCGCAATATGAGAACGGCTTCCCGGAATATTGCCAGCGGCCCGCACCGCGGCTGAACCGCAGCATCGTCTCCTCGATGCTCGATTTGATGCCGGCGCCGGGCCTGATCTTCAACGAATGGGACAAGCACGGCACCTGCTCGGGCCTCGAGGGCCGCAGTTATTTCGAGACGATCCGCAAGGCGCGCGCTGCGATCAAGATCCCGACCGAATATCTCGATTTGCCGCAGGCCAAGTCCGTGGCGCCGGCGGAGGTCGAGGAAGCCTTCCTCAAGGCCAATCCGGGACTGAGCAATGCCGCCGTCTCGGTCACCTGCAACCGGACGCGGCTGTCCGAGGTCCGTATCTGCCTCAGCAAGGACCTGCAATTCCGCGCTTGCGACGAGATCGAACGCCGCACCTGCCGCCGCGATCAGGTGACCATGCCGCCGATCAGGGGCGGATAGGCCGACTTCTCAGACCGTCATTCCGGGGCCGCGAAGCGCGAAGAATCCATTGTCCCGTATAGCCGGTGGCGAAATGAATTCCGGGCTCGGTGCTGCGCACCGCCCCGGAGAATGACGGCAGTTACTTTCATCGCGCGATGTCGTAACTCTCCGCCATGAATTATCGTCACGCCTTCCACGCCGGCAACTTCGCCGATGTCATCAAGCACATCGTGCTGGCGCGCATCATCACCTATCTGCAGGACAAGCCGGGGGCGTTCCGCGTCATCGACACCCATGCCGGCGCCGGCCTCTACGATCTCGACAGCGACGAGGCGCGCCGGGGCGGCGAATGGCTGACCGGCATCGCGCGGCTGATGCAGGCACGCCTGTCGAACGAGACCCTGGCGCTGGTACAACCCTATCTCGATATCGTCCGCGCCTTCAATCCGAAGGGTGAGCTCAAAGCCTATCCGGGCTCGCCGTTGATTGCGCGCGGCCTGCTCCGGCCGCAAGACCGACTCGTCGCCTGCGAGCTCGAGCCGAAGGCGCGGAAAGCGCTGATCGCCGTGCTGCGCCGCGACGAACAGGCGCGCGTGGTCGACCTCGACGGCTGGGTGGCGCTGCCGGCCTTCGTGCCGCCGAAGGAGCGGCGCGGCCTCGTGCTGATCGATCCGCCCTTCGAGGCCAAGGACGAGTTCGAGCGGCTGGGCGAAGCCTTCTCCACCGCCTTCGCGAAATGGCCGACCGGCATCTATGTCATTTGGTATCCCGCCAAGAACCGGCGTGCCACCGACACACTGGTCCAAACGGTGGCGCGGCTCGCAGCTGCAGCAAAGCCGCCGGGAAATTGTCTGCGCCTCGAGTTCAGCGTCGCGCCTCAGCTCGATGGCGGGGCTCTCGCCTCCACCGGGCTCCTGATCGTCAATCCGCCCTACACGCTGCAGGGCGAGCTCAAGACGATCCTGCCCGAGCTGGAAATGCCGCTCGGCCAAGGTGGTGCTGCCAGATTCCGATTGGAGGTGCCCAAGCCCTAGAGCCAAGAAGCCGTAACACTCCGGCATTCTTGGGAAAAATATGCAGGAGCGGTAGTCAATCTGCAGAGAACCGTATTATGCTGTTTCCGTGACTGGCTTTACGTTCCGCTTCCGCGAATGGTTGCGGCGGAGTGAAGGCCTAAGAAAGATCCGGCCGGACCGCCAGCGGTCCGCCCAAGGATGGCCAGCTCCCGGGCTCCGTAGTGCCCGGTCATGTCGTGACGTGAGTCTGCGTCGCGGCGGAGGAGCAATGAGGGGGAGTTTCCCGATGGCCATGACGGGAACGGTCAAGTTTTTCAACGGCGAACGCGGCTACGGTTTCATCAAGCCTGACGACGGCGGCCGCGACGTATTCGTACATATTACTGCTGTGGAGCGAGCCGGACTGAAGGACCTTGCGGAAGGACAGCGTATTACTTTCGAAGTCGAACCCGACAAGAAGGGGAAGGGACCGAAGGCGGTCAATCTGGTCATCCTGTCCTAGCGGGCCTGACGCACAACATTCGGCGCAATACTTGGCGCAAAAAATACCTGGCGCAAAAAATTCCCGGCCGCGAGCGGCCGGGAGGTTGTGGTCCGGTATTTTCTTCTTCAGCTATCAGAAACGATAGTTCACGCCTGCGCGCACAACGCTGGCGCTATAGCCGTTTGACACCCCTGTAATTGCGAACTGTGTCGTCGACAGATCGATGTAGAGATATTCCAGCTTGGCGCTCCAGTTGGGGGCCAGACCGACTTCCGCACCGGCGCCGATGGTCCAGCCGGCGGTGGTGTGCGATTCCGTCCAGCCGAAGGTCTGCGCACGCAGCTCGCCGAAGGCGAGGCCGGCGGTGCCATAGAACAGCACGTTGCTGAAGGCATAGCCGGCGCGGCCGCGCAGGGTGCCGAACCACGGATTGGAGAATTTCCACGGTGCGAAGGTGTCGTCGGCACCGGCGGCCTGGATGTCGCCCTCGACGCCGAACACAAACGGGCCATTCTGGAAGTTGTAACCGGCTTGCACGCCGCCGACGAAGCCCGACGGCTTCGAGGGGTTGTTGTCCACCGAGCCCCATTCATAGCCGATGTTGCCGCCGAGATAGGGGCCTGCCCAGCTATACGCGTTGAGCGGCTGGTTGACGGTATAGGGCGCGCGCTGACCGTAATTCATGTCGGCGGCCTCCGCCGAAGCTGTCCAGCCGGCGGCAACCAACGCGGCTGCGCCCACAACGAGCCTCTTCATCACACACTCCAACGCAACTGCCGTCACCGGTGCGGCGCCCGCGCCGCCGCGCCAGGCAAACCGCATCGTTACGGAACCACGACCTTTTCGGGTAAGATTTATCGAGAGTTTTAAGTTAAAGGGCTGTTAAGCCGGGTTACCGCGCTGTTAACAGGCTTAAGCAAGCGTTACCGGGAACTGCGCCGCCATCCTGTGCGTGCCGCACGGCCGGAACTTCAAATCGGCACCCCCAGCGCCTAAATTCGCTCCATGGTTCACGATTCCACCGACAATCCGGACGACCGCGCGCCCAAACCCGTGCTTGGCACCGCGCCGGACGTCCCAGCCGAGACGCCTCCGGATCTCGATCCCGCCACCAGCGGCGGCGATGACGAGGACGATGCGCGGCTGCCCGATATCCTGGAAGAGAGCGGCGCCGTCGGCGAAGGCCCGCTGGCGTCCGGCCATGAGGCGATCGAGCGCGCGGTCCGGCTCGCCCCGACCTCGCCCGGCGTCTATCGCATGCTCAATGCGAATGCCGACGTGCTCTATGTCGGCAAGGCCAAGAACGTCAAAAAGCGCCTCTCCAACTATGCGCGCCAGAATGCGCCACAGCCGGCCCGCATCCTGCGCATGATCGCGGCCACGGTCACCGTGGAGATCGTCTCGACCAACACCGAGACCGAGGCGTTGCTGCTGGAAGCCAACCTCATCAAGCAGCTGCGGCCGCGCTTCAACGTGCAGCTGCGCGACGACAAATCGTTTCCCTACATCCTGATCACCGGTGACCATTGGGCGCCGCAGATCCTGAAACATCGCGGCGCGCAGAGCCGGCCCGGGCGCTATTTCGGTCCGTTCGCCTCCGCCGGCGCGGTCAACCGCACCATCACGGCGCTGCAGCGCGCCTTCCTGATCCGCTCCTGCACGGATTCCTTCTTCGAGAGCCGCAGCCGGCCCTGCCTGCTCTACCAGATCCGCCGCTGCGCCGGCCCCTGCACCCGCGAGATCGACTTTCCCGGCTATACGACCCTGGTGCGCGAGGCGAGCGACTTCCTGTCCGGCAAGAGCCATGCGGTGAAGCAGGAGCTTGCGGGCGAGATGGAGAAGGCGTCCGGTGAGCTCGAGTTCGAGCGCGCCGCACTCTACCGCGACCGCCTCGCCGCTTTGTCGGCGATCCAGTCGCAGCAGGGCATCAATCCGCGCACCGTCGAGGAAGCCGACGTGTTCGCCATCCATCAGGAGGGCGGCTTCTCCTGCGTCGAGGTGTTCTTCTTCCGCACCGGCCAGAACTGGGGCAACCGGGCCTATTTTCCGCGCGCGGAGAAGACGTACACCCCCGAAGAGGTGCTCGGCTCCTTCCTCGCCCAGTTCTACGACGACAAGCCGCCGCCGAGGAACATCCTGCTCTCGCACGAGATCGAGGAGAGCGAGCTGCTCGCCAATGCGCTCTCGATCAAGGCCGGCCACAAGATCGAGGTCACCGCGCCCAAGCGCGGCGAGAAGAAGGAACTCGTCGCCCACGCGCTGACCAATGCGCGCGAGGCCCTCGGCCGCAAGCTCGCGGACACCGCCACGCAAAGCCGCCTGCTCGACGCCATCGCCACGACGCTGAGCCTGCCGCATTCGCCCAAGCGCATCGAGGTCTACGACAACAGCCACATCCAGGGCACCAATGCGGTCGGCGCCATGATCGTCGCCGGCCCCGACGGTTTCGTGAAGAACCAGTACCGCAAGTTCAACATCAAGTCGGAAGGGATCACGCCGGGCGACGACTTCGCCATGATGCGCGAGGTGCTGGAGCGGCGCTTCAAGCGCCTGATCAATCCGCCCGAGGAAGGGGCGGCCAAAGCCAAGGACGACGATTTCCCGCAATGGCCCGATCTCGTCATCATCGACGGCGGCCGCGGCCAGCTCAACGCCGTGCGCGAGATCTTTGCAAATCTCGGCCTGACCCAGGTGTCGCTGATGTCGGTCGCCAAGGGACCGGACCGGGATGCCGGCCGCGAGACCCTGTTCATGCCGGAGCGTGAGGCGATCAAGCTGGAGCCGCGCGATCCCGTGCTCTATTTCATCCAGCGGCTGCGCGACGAGGCCCACCGCTTCGTCATCGGCTCTCACCGCAAGCTGCGCAAGAAGGATATCCGCGAGGCTGGTTTGCAGGAAATTCCGGGCATCGGCCCGTCACGCAAACGTGCCTTGCTGCATCATTTCGGAACCCTGAAGGAGATCGAACGGGCCTCGATCGCCGATCTCGGCAAGGTTCCGGGGGTCAGTGCCGAGAGCGCGCGCAGGATTTTCGAGTATTTCCATCCCCAGCCGGGATGAATTAAAGGGGGACCGCAGTCATATGATCGTCGTGTCCGCACCTCATTTGGGGCGCGGGACGGTTGACGTTCAGGCAGCAGCGGTATTGGTAGGACGGATGAACATCGCCACCACACGAGGGACGACCAGCCGCGCGATGTCCCTCCCCAACATCCTGACCTATGGCCGGATCGCCGCGATCCCGGTTGTCGTCGGATGCATCTATGCGCAGTCGATTCTGGATCAGCCGCTCTGGCTGCGCTGGGTGGCGGTGGCCCTCTTCATCGCGGCCGCGGTCACCGATTACCTCGACGGCTATTACGCGCGGATCTGGAATCAGCAATCGGCGTTCGGCCGGATGCTCGACCCGATCGCCGACAAGCTGCTGGTCGCCTCGTGCCTGCTGATGCTGGCCGCCGACGGCATCATCCATGGCTGGTCGTTGTGGGCCGCCATCGTCATCCTGTGCCGCGAGATCCTGGTCTCGGGCCTGCGCGAATACCTCGCCGCGCTCAGGGTCAGCGTGCCCGTGACCAAGCTTGCGAAGTGGAAGACCACGGTCCAGCTGGTCGCCATCGGCTTCCTGCTCGCGGGACCCGCCGGCGACGAGGTGGTGCCCGTCGTCTCGATGATTGGCCTCGCGCTGCTGTGGGCCTCGGCGATCGTGACTATCTACACCGGCTACGATTATTTCCGCGCCGGCATCCATCACCTCATCAAGGAGGACGAGGGATGAAGGTGAAATATTTCGCCTGGGTGCGCGAGCGCGTCGGCAAGGCGGAGGAGACCATCGAGCCGCCGGCGACCGTGCGCACCGTCGAGGAGCTGATCGCCTGGCTGTCCGGCCAGAGCGAGGCCTATGCCTACGCATTCGAGAAGCCGAAGGTGATCCGCACCGCGATCGACCATGCCCATGTCAAATCGGATGCCGCGATCGCGGGCGCCCGCGAGATCGCGTTCTTCCCGCCGATGACCGGCGGCTAGGCCATGACTTCCCCTGTCGCCAGCTGCCCCGTCACCATCCGTATTCAAGAAGACGATTTCGACATCGCGCGCGAGATCGCGGTCCTGACCAAGAGCCGGACCGACATCGGCGCGGTCGTGAGCTTCTCCGGCATCTGCCGCGCGGACGATGACAGCGCCAAGGTCGCCGCGCTCACGCTCGAGCACTATCCTGGCATGGCCGAGGAAGAGATCAGGCGTCATGCCGACGAGGCGACCTCGCGCTGGCCGCTGAACGGCGTCACCGTGATCCATCGCGTCGGCCGCTTCATGCCGGGCCAGAACATCGTGCTGGTGCTGACCGCCTCGCAGCACCGCCAGGCCGCATTCCATGCCGCCGAGTTCCTGATGGACTACCTCAAGACCAGTGCCCCGTTCTGGAAGAAGGAAGAGAGCGAAGCCGGCACCGGCTGGGTCGAGGCCCACGCCCGTGACGACGAGGCCGCCGCGCGCTGGACCCGATCCTGATGGCAAAAGCATCCAAAAAGACCGTCGGCGGCCGCGCCGCGCCCAAGCTCGCCAAAGTCGGCCCGGGCGAACTTCTCACGCTGCTCGATTTCGTCCGCTACGGGGTGAGCCGCTTTGTCGAAGCCGAGCTCGCCTTTGCGCACGGGACGACCGATCCGATTGCCGAAGCAGCCTTCCTGGTGAGCGAAGCGCTGCATCTCAATCCCGAGCAGTTCGAGATTTTTGCCAACGCACGGGTCACGGCGGCGGAGGGCAAGACCATCCTCGACCTCGTCCATCAACGCGTCACCACGCGCAAGCCGGCCGCCTATCTCGTCAACAAGATCTACATGCGCGGCCTGCCCTTCTATGTCGACGAGCGCGTCATCGTTCCACGCTCCTTCATCGGCGAGCTCCTCGAGTCGCATTTCGGCGGCGAAGGCAATGCTGGAGCGCTGATCGACGACCCTACGGGCGTCGAGCGCGTGCTCGATCTCTGCACGGGATCGGGATGCCTCGCCATCCTCGCCGCGCATCATTTCCCGAACGCCGCCGTCGATGCCGTCGACATCTCCAAGGGCGCGTTCGAGGTCGCCACGCGCAATGTCGGCGAATACGGGCTCGAGGACCGGATCAGCCTGTATCGCGGCGATCTGTTCGCCCCGCTCGGCGATGCGCGTTACGACCTGATCATCACCAACCCGCCCTATGTCGACGCAGAAGGCATGGCCGCACTGCCGCCTGAGTGCCGGGCCGAACCCAAGCTCGCGTTCGACGGCGGCGCCGATGGCCTCGACGTGGTCCGCCGCATCCTGGCTGAGGCGCCCGATCACCTCACCCCGGACGGCGGACTGATCTGCGAGATCGGCCGCGGCCGGGAATTGGTCGACGAGGCCTTTCCGGAACTGCCGCTGCTCTGGCTCGACACCGAGGACTCCGAGGGCGAGGTGTTCTGGATCGCGGCCGCCGATCTCGCCTGATTCACCAAACGGACGGAGCTCCGTCGGAACAAGTCAAATTCCGCCACGTTCATCCCCCGAACGAATTTTCTCGCTCTCGGAGGATGTCCGCATGCTCGCGCCATCGGGCGAATTGCTGCGCGCCGGCATGGCGCTGAAACTCAACCACCTCAAGCGCGCCGCGCAATCCTATTTGCGTGACCGCACCAGCCAGGCCACCGGGCGCGCGACGTCCTACGCGGTCGCGGCCGGTCTGTTCGCGGTCGCCGGGCTGTTCGTGATCGCGACCTTCTTCGTCGGCCTGATCGCCCTCTACCGCTGGGTTGCAATCACCTACGGACAGTTCTGGGGCTTTGGTGCCGTCGCCGCCGTGCTGCTGGTGCTCGCCGCGGTTTGCGCCGGCGTCGCCATGGCGATGATGAAGCGGCCGACCAAGCAGATCGTACCGCTCGCCAGCCGGATGCGCGTTGCGATCGCCTCCCCTCGGATTCCGCGCGGAACGGTCAAGCAGGCGGTGAAGGAGGTCGCGACGACGATTCCCCTGGTGCCGCTCGCGCCGGGCGAGCGCGGCCATGGCAGAAGGGCCTCACCCGTTCGCACCAACCGGCCCGTGCAGCTTGGCCTGATGCTCGCGGCGATTGGGCTGGCGGGGTTTACGGCGGCGCGCCGCAGACGTCACGGTCAAAGATTGGACGCTTGAATGCTGCTGCGGCGCTCCGAACAGCTCGACTCCTGGCTGCTGGTGGCAGCGACGGCCGTCTTCGTGCTGACGGCGGAGCGCTACTTTCAGGACAGGGACCTGGTCCCATCGGGGCCGCCGCAAGACCATCGCAAAGGCGAGGCGAATTCTCCGGAGACGCACCCCGCGCACGCGGCCGTGCAGCCCGGCCATGGCCGCCGCGCGAAGAGCCCGCTTGAGATCCCCTGGAAGGGCTGGAAGGATATCTTCTGGCGGACCTATCAGCGCATCGACGAGGATCGCCTTCTGGCGACAGCGGGCGGCGTCGTGTTCTTTGGGCTGCTCGCGATCTTTCCGGCGGTTACGGCGCTGGTTTCCTCCTACGGCCTGTTCGCCGATCCTAAGACGATCAGCGCCAATCTGCAGACGCTCGCGACGATGCTCCCTGAGGGCTCGTTCCAGATCGTCGAGGAGCAGGTGGCGCGCGTGGTCTCACATGGCAGTACCACGCTCGGTGCGACGTTCCTGTTCGGCCTTGTGCTGGCGATCTGGAGCGCCAATGCGGGCGTCAAGGCGATCTTCGATGCACTCAACGTCGCTTATGAGGAGCGCGAGAAGCGCAGCTTCATCAAGCTTAACATGGTGTCTCTGGCCTTCACGGTCGGTGGCATCGTGGCGCTGCTGGTGATGGTGGGGCTTGTCGTTGCCTTCCCGCTGGCGCTCAATCATCTCGGCATGGCGCCCGAAAGCAAGCTGATCGTGGCGCTGGCACGATGGCCGCTCATGTTCCTCGTCCTGCTGGTGGCGCTTGCCATCCTCTACCGCTTCGCGCCCAGCCGCGATGCGCCGCGCTGGCAATGGCTCAGCCTCGGCGCGGTGATTGCCGCCATTCTCTGGATTGCCGGCTCGGCGCTGCTCTCCTGGTATCTCTCCGAGTTTACCAACTACAATGCGACCTACGGCTCGCTCGGCGCCGCAATCGGTTTGATGACCTGGATGTGGATGTCGGCAATCGTCATCATGTTCGGCGCCGAGCTGAATTCGGAGATCGAACGGCAGACGCTGAAGGACACGACCGAAGGGCCATCCAAGCCGCTCGGCACCCGCGACGCCGTCTCGGCCGACACGGTCGGAGCCGCCGCGCCAGCCTGACCGCGCCCGGGACCGGGCTGCTATCCCCTCGAATCAACAATGATGCTAAGCTCATACGGCCTAGGGGGAGCATGAGGCGTGACGGGTTCGCACAGTGACCCGTGTTTTCCCGGGTGAGGCAGTCAGCTCTTTGAGGCGTAACGCGCGGCATGATTCGCATTTCGACGATCTTCATCGCCATCTGCATGGTACTGGTCGCGGCCTCGCTCGGGCTTGTGCTCTACGCCGTCGCCGGCATCAGCGGAACCGAATCCGCGATCGTGGCGCTGACCGCGCTGACCTTCCTGATCCTCTACAACGCGGTGTCGATGCGGCTGCGCGACCGCAGCGACGTCGGCGGCCAGATCGCCGATTTGTCGCGCGGCACCGCCGATCTGGCCCGCCAGGTGGCGGAGTTCGGCCGCCGGTTAGCCGCGATCGAGGGACGCATCGCCTCGTCCAATTCGACCAACTCCGACCGCATCCAGTCGGTGGTCGGCGAGATCAACGAGCTCGGCGGATTGGTCAGGCAGCTCGCCACCACCGTATCGACCCATGAGGATCTGTTGGCCGGCCATGCGCCAGCGCCGGCTCCCGTTCCCGCTCCGATCGCCAGGCTGGAGCCGGAGGCGCCGATCGACCTGATTGCGCCGTTCGAGGAGCGGCCGGCGGCCCCTCCCCCGTTGCCCGCACCGCCGTCACGACCGGCACCGGCGATCCAGACCCAGGCCGCCAATCCGGTTCCGGCAGTCACCGGGCGCAACCAGACCCAGCTGCTGGCGACGCTGCGCAACGCGATCGACGAAAACCGCATCGACATCTTCCTGCAGCCGATGGTGACACTGCCGCAACGTAAGGTGCGGTTCTACGAGGCGGTGACGCGCCTGCGTGACGAGCGCGACCAGCTGATCGCCGCCGAGGAGTTCATCAGCATCGCGGAAGCGTCCGGGCTGATCGGTCGCATCGACAACATGGTGATGCTGCGCTGTGTGCAGGTGCTGCGGCGCCTGATGGTGCGCAACAAGGACGTCGGCGTGTTCTGCAACGTCGCGGCCTCCACGCTCGGTAATTCCACCACCTTCGCGCAATGCCTCGACTTCCTCGAAGCCAACCGGGCGCTGGCGCCCTCGCTGGTGCTGGAGTTCAAGCAATCGACCTTCCGCAGTCTCGGCCCGGCCGAGACCGAGAATCTCGCGGCGCTCGCTCAGCGCGGCTTCCGTTTCTCGATCGACCATGTCACCGATTTGCGCATCGAGCCGCGCGAGCTGGCCGACCGCGGGGTGCGCTTCATCAAGGTGCCGGCCACGCTGCTGCTCGACCCCAGGCAGGCCTCGGCCTCGGACATCCATCCCTCCGACCTCTCCGACCTGCTCGGCCGCTTCGGCATCGACCTGATCGCGGAGCGGATCGAAGGCGAGCGCGCGGTCGTGGACCTGCTCGACTATGACGTGCGGTTCGGCCAGGGGTTCCTGTTCGCGCCGCCCCGGCCATTGCGGCCTGAGGGGGCATCTGCTACCGGCGGGGCCTCGCCGAACCAGGCGCAGGACATTCAGGGATCCAATGGCTCCGCTCCCCCCAGCCAAGATACGAAATCTGGCGCGACACCTGGCGCAACGTCAGCCACTCCTCCGGCGCAACGCATCACCGGCAACGCGGCGCTCGCGCGCCGCATCTGATCGGCGCTGCGCATCATGACCACGCTGCATTTCGCCGAAAGCCTGCGCGAGCTCGTGGGCGGTGTCGATGTCGTGCTCAGCGACATCTGGGGCGTGGTCCATAACGGCCTCGAATCCTTCCCCGAGGCCTGCGAGGCGCTGCACACTTATCGCAGCCGCGGGGGTACGGTGATCCTGATCACCAACGCACCGCGCCCGGCCGATAGCGTGCAGCGGCAATTGCGCAAGCTCGGCGTCGCCGACGAGACCTATGACGCGATCGTCTCTTCGGGCGACCTGACCCGGCTCTATGTCGCCGAGCATCCCGGCCGCAAGATGTTCTGGCTCGGCCCCGAGCGCGACAACTCGATCTATCGCGGCCTCGATGCGAAAACCGCGCCGCTGGAGGAAGCCGACTACATCGTCTGCACCGGCCTCTATGACGACGAGACCGAAACGGCGGAAGACTATCGCGGCATGATGCTGAAGGCGCGCGAGCGCAAGCTGACGCTGGTCTGCGCCAACCCCGACATCGTGGTGGAACGCGGCGACCGGCTGATCTATTGCGCCGGCGCCATCGCGGAGCTCTATCGCGAGCTCGGCGGCGAGGTGATCTTCTACGGCAAGCCGCACCGACCGATCTACGAGCGCGCGATGGCACTCGCCGGCGAACGCCAGGGCCATCCGATCGACCGGAAAAAAGTGCTGGCGATCGGCGATTCCGTCCGCACCGACTTAACCGGCGCGCGCGAATTCGGCATCGACTGCCTGTTCGTGACCCGCGGCATCCATGCCGAGGAGTTCGAGGGTCTCGACCAGCTCGACCCGGCATCGGTGATGGAATTGTTCGGCCACCCGCCGAAGGCGCTGATGCGCGAATTGAAGTGGTGACGGCTGGGCGTGAACTGACGCCGGCTTAGACTAATTGCTTAGCTCTCAACACCGTCATGGCCGGGCTTGACCCGGCCATCCACGACTTGCTTCTAGCGTCCAAGAACGTAGATGCCCGGGACAAGCCCGGGCATGACGATCTCTTTTGAAAGCTGTGTTTGGATCAGGCGGCGCTTTACGCGCTCGCCATGTCCGGGAAGACCGCCTCGATCTTGGTCTTCAGCGTCGCCGCGTTGAACGGCTTGACGATGTAGTTGTTCACGCCGGCCTTCTTGGCTGCGATCACGTTCTCGGTCTTGGATTCCGCGGTGATCATGATGAAGGGCGTGGTGGCGAGGTTCGGATCCGCGCGCACTTCGCGCAGCAGGTCGTAACCCGTCATCGGCTCCATGTTCCAGTCGGAGATCACGAGCCCGTATTTCTTGCCGCGCATCTTGTTCAGTGCTGCCGAACCGTCGCTGGCATCATCGATGTTCTCGAAGCCAAGCTGCTTCAGCAGATTCCTGATGATACGGATCATGGTGCTGTAGTCATCCACCACCAGAACCGGCATCGACAAATCAACCGCCATCTCGACTCCCCCAACACAAACGCAGGAATATTACGATCGGACCTGCCCAAGCCGGAGCCCGGCAGTTCCACGCTCAAGGACTAGCACCAAGGCGTTAAACAGCGCGTTAATTGGGGACGCCTCCCAAGAACTGAAATCGCGTTCGATGCGGCCGCCCCCTCCCGCTTGACTTCATCCGGCCGCTCGCGCCACGGTCCCGGCCGGTCCTGCCGGTTTGAGAATTCCCCTGATGGCTCCGCATTTTACCATTATCCGCGACACCACGCCGGTCTCCGCTATTCCAAGGGGTGCCGTGGTTGCCATGGGCAATTTCGACGGGGTTCATCTCGGCCACCGCGCCGTGATCGCCGCAGCCCTGGAAATGGGCCGGGCGCAGGGCCGCCCTGCGCTGGCATTGACCTTCGAGCCGCATCCGCGGCGTTTTTTCAGCCCCAACACCCCTCAATTCCGTCTGACGGACGAGCGGGCCAAGTTGCGGCTTCTGGCCGGCACCGGGCTTGCCGGCGCCGTGGTCATGACCTTCGACAAGGCCCGTGCCGGAACCAGCGCGCAAGACTTCATTCACCATGACCTGATCGGGCGGCTCGGCGTCAGCGGGATCGCGGTCGGCTATGACTTCCATTTCGGCAAAGGCCGCGTCGGCTCGCCGAGCCTTCTGGTCAACGAAGCGCCCCGGCTCGGCATCGAGGTCGACGTGCAGCCCCATGTCGATATCGACGAGCGGCCGGTGTCCTCCAGCGCGATCCGGATCGCACTCGCCGAAGGCCAGCTGGACGAGGCCACCACCATGCTGAGCGCACCCTGGTTCGTCACTGGCGAGGTGATCCACGGCGAGAAGCGCGGCCGCGATCTCGGCTACCCCACCGCCAACATCCGCCTCGACGCCAATTGCGGATTGAAGCACGGCATCTATGCGGTGCGCGTCGGCCGCGGGCCTGAGCGGCTGGACGGGGTGGCGAGCTTCGGCCGCCGCCCGACCTTTGATAATGGCGCTCCCCTCCTCGAGATCTTCCTGTTCGACTTCAAGGGCGACCTCTACGGGCAGGCTCTGGACTGCGCCTTCGTCGGCTTCATTCGCGAGGAGCTGAAATTCGACAGTCTGGAGGCCTTGATCCGGCAGATGGACGACGATTCCGCCCGTGCCCGCGCCATCCTGGCGGCCGCCCCGGACGCGTTTCCGCGGCTCGGCACCATCGATTGAGCCCGAACCCGGCTTCCCCGAACCTTTGCGCTTCCCTTGGCCCCCTGCTATGGAGAGCCCATGTTTGCGCGGCGCATCATAGGGATTAGCGGCCCGGCTTCCGCCTGAGCCTGAGGGCTCGGCGCAAGACCGGGATTTTGTCGTTTCACCCCGCGATTCCGCATCGCCATCCGTTCCCGCGCCCTTCCGAGCCAGTCAGCCTCATGTCCGAAAAGCCGCAAAAGTCCCCAAAGTCTGAAGCCAAAGACTATTCGAAGACCCTGTTCCTGCCGCAGACCGAATTCCCGATGCGCGCCGGCCTGCCGCAGCGCGAGCCGGAGATCCTCAAGCGCTGGTACGAGATCGGCCTCTACGAGAGACTGCGCGAGAGCGCGAAGGGCCGCGCCAAGTTCGTGCTGCATGACGGCCCGCCCTATGCCAACGGCAACATCCATATCGGCACGGCGCTGAACAAGATCCTCAAGGATCTCGTCACCAAGAGCCAGCAGATGCTCGGCTTCGATTCCAACTACGTGCCAGGCTGGGACTGCCACGGCCTGCCGATCGAATGGAAGGTCGAGGAAGAGCATTATCGCAAGAAGGGCAAGCAGAAGCCCGATTTCCGCGACTCCACCGCGATGATCGACTTCCGCAAGGAGTGCCGCGCCTACGCCACGCATTGGCTCGGCGTGCAACGCGAGGAGTTCAAGCGCCTCGGCGTCATCGGCG
The DNA here is from genome assembly GCF_009176685.1 of Bradyrhizobium sp. TM102. NCBI lineage: Bacteria > Pseudomonadati > Pseudomonadota > Alphaproteobacteria > Hyphomicrobiales > Nitrobacteraceae > Bradyrhizobium > Bradyrhizobium sp. TM102. The sequence continues at coordinate 7,043,037 of NZ_AP021855.1, forward strand.
ATTGGGATCATCCCTACGCCACCATGAGCTATCCGGCCGAAGCCCAGATCGCGCGCGAGCTGATGAAGTTCGCCGCCAACGGCACGCTCTATCGCGGCTCCAAGCCGGTGATGTGGAGCGTGGTCGAGAAGACCGCATTGGCCGAAGCCGAGGTCGAGTACGAGGACCACACCTCCGATACGGTGTGGGTGAAATTCCCGGTTACGTCGCCCGCGCACGGCGCTCTCGCCTCCGCAAGCGTCGTGATCTGGACCACCACGCCGTGGACCCTGCCGGGCAACCGCGCCATCTCGTTCTCGCCGAAGATCGCCTACGGCCTGTACAAGGTGACGGACGCGCCCGCCGACAATTGGACCAAGACGGGCGACCTCCTGATCCTCGCCGATGCGCTCGCTGAAGAGGTCTTCAAGCAGGCCCGCGTGACGGCCTTCGAGAAGGTGCGCGATATCCCCGGCGACACCATGGACGCGATCGAATGCGCCCATCCGCTGAAGGGCCTTGCCGGCGGCTACGACTTCATCGTGCCGCTATTGCCCGGCGACCACGTCACCGACGACACCGGCACCGGCTTCGTGCACACCGCGCCTGGCCATGGTCGCGAGGACTTCGATGCCTGGATGGCGCAGGCGCGCGATCTCGATGCACGCGGCATCACCACGGCAATCCCCTATACCGTCGACGAGAACGGCGCCTACACCGATCATGCGCCGGGCTTTGCCGGCAAGCGTGTCATCAACGACAAGGGCGAGAAGGGCGACGCCAACGAGGCCGTGATCAAGGCGCTCGTCGAAAGAGGCATGCTGCTGGCGCGCGGCCGGCTCAAGCACCAATATCCGCACTCCTGGCGCTCCAAGAAGCCGGTGATCTTCCGCAATACGCCGCAATGGTTCATCGCGATGGACAAGGACGTTGCGGCGAGCGGCAAGGCGAAGAGCGGCGACACGCTGCGGGCCCGCGCGCTGCACGCGATCTCGGTGACGCAATGGGTGCCGCCTTCAGGCGAAAACCGCATCAACGGCATGATCGAGGCGCGGCCCGATTGGGTGATCTCGCGCCAGCGCGCCTGGGGCGTGCCGATCGCCGTGTTCGTGCGCGAGAAGGGCGACGGCTCCGCCGAGATCCTCCAGGACGAGGCCGTCAATACCCGTATCGGCGATGCCTTCGAGCAGGAAGGCGCCGATGCCTGGTACGCGAAAGGCGCGCGCGAGCGCTTCCTTGGCGTGCGTGCCAATGAAGACTGGCAGAAGGTCGACGACATTCTCGACGTCTGGTTCGATTCCGGCTCGACACACGCCTTCGTGCTCGAAGACCCCGTGCAGTTTCCCGGGCTCGCCGGCATCAAGCGCAAGGTCGACGGCGGCACCGACACGGTGATGTATCTGGAAGGCTCGGACCAGCATCGCGGCTGGTTCCACTCCTCGCTGCTGGAGAGCTGCGGCACGCGCGGTCGGGCTCCTTACGACATCGTGTTGACCCACGGCTTCACCCAGGCCGAGGACGGCCGCAAGATGTCGAAGTCACTCGGCAACACCATCGAGCCGCAGGCCGTCATCAAGGAATCCGGCGCCGACATCTTGAGGCTCTGGGTCGCGTCTTGCGACTACACCGACGACCAGCGCATCGGTCCCGAGATCCTGAAGAACACGGTCGAGACCTACCGCAAGCTGCGCAACACCGTGCGCTGGATGCTCGGCACGCTGCATCATTACAAGCCGACTGAGGCGGTCGCGCCCGCCGAGATGCCCGAGCTCGAACGGCTGATGCTGCACGAGCTCGCGATCCGCGCCGCCGCCATCGGCAAGGCCTATCAGGAGTTCGACTTCAAGTCGGTGGTCGCGATCCTGTCCGCTTTCCTGAACAGCGAACTCTCGGCGTTCTATTTCGACATCCGCAAGGACACGCTTTATTGCGATCCGCCGTCGTCGCCGACGCGCAAGGCGGCGCTGACGACGATCGACCTGTTGTGCGCCTCGGTCCTGAAATGGCTGGCGCCGATCCTAAGCTTCACCGCGGAGGAAGGCTGGCGCATGTATCGCCCCAACGCCGAACCGTCGGTGCATCTGACCCAGTTCCCGAACGATCTCGAAGCCTTGCGCGACGACAAGCTCGCCGCGAAATGGGAAGCGATCCGTAACGTCCGCCGTGTCGTCACGGGCGCGCTCGAGCTCGAACGCGCCGCCAAGAACATCGGCTCGTCGCTGGAAGCCTCGCCGGTGATTTATGTCGCCGACCGGGACATGCTGATGACGCTGTTCGACGTCGACCTGGCCGAAATCTGCATCACCTCGAACTACGAGGTGCGTGAGGGCGAGGCTCCCGCCGATGCATTCCGGCTCGATGCCGTGCCCGGTGTCGCGGTCGTGGTGGAGAAGGCGGTCGGCACCAAATGCGCCCGCTCCTGGAAGATCTCCCCGACGGTCGGCGAAGACGCTGAATACCCCGACGTCACCCCGCGCGACGCACAAGCACTGCGCGAGTGGAAGGCGTTGGGCGTGAGCGTCTGATCGGCACCCCATGACCCCGCTCCGCGCCGGCATCCTCGCGGCCCTGGTCACGCTTGTGGCCGACCAGGCCTCGAAGCTCTGGCTGCTGAACGGGTTCGACCTCGCCCGTCGCGGCGTGGTGAAGGTGACGCCGTTCTTCGACCTGGTGCTGGCCTGGAATATCGGCATCAGCTTTGGCTGGCTCCAGAACGACAGCCAGGCCGCGCAGCTCGCGCTGATGGCCGTCAAGGCCATCGCCGTGGTCGCGCTGGCGATCTGGATGGCCCGCTCGCACACCCGGCTTGCCACGGTCGCGCTGGGGCTGATCATCGGCGGCGCCATCGGCAACGGCATCGACCGCCTCGCCTATGGCGCGGTGGTCGATTTCGCCCTGCTCCACATCGAGATCGGCGGAAATACCTATAATTGGTATGTGTTTAACCTCGCCGACGTGGCCATCGTTGCTGGGGTGGCGGGGCTATTGTATGATTCCTTCCTGGGGGTACCCGCCGCAAAAGCGCCCTGATCCCGGTCGATACGGACCGGCAGGTGGAACCCGGCCTTTGCGAGGGTTTGCCGCGTGCGAGCGGCGATCTGACACAATATGGAACAGGTACAGTAATGCGCAGCTCGAAGACCAGCTTTTCGATGGTTCGAGACCCCCGATCGGGGCATTGGCAGGCGTTGAAATTGTCCGCCGTCGCGCTCTGCATCGGTCTCGTCATGTCGGTCGGCGCAGCGCGTGCCGGTGATGACGACGATGATGATGACGGGATGACCTTCGAAGAGAAGATCATCGACAATCTGATGTCCGGCATCGGCGCCAAGAGCATGGAAAAGCCCGGCATCGAATACCGCGAGCGCTCGCCGCTGGTGGTGCCGCCCAAGCTCGACCTGCCGCCTCCCGCGACCCAGGCCAAGGCCGCTCCGAACTGGCCCAAGGACCCCGAGGAGAAGCGCCGCAAGGAAGCCATCGCCGCGCGCAAGAAGGCAACCAAGGAAACGGAAAACTGGCAGGCCGCCCGACAGCTGACGCCTGCCGAGATGAAGGCCGGCCAGGTCGCCGCAGCCCCCCGGACAAGCAATGACCCGATCCAGCCGGGCACCAACGGCAATCCGTCACTCAGCCCCGCCGAACTCGGCTTCTCCGGCGGCCTGTGGAATATGATGAAGGGCGGCAACGCCACCGAAGAAAAGAAATTCACCGAGGAGCCGCCGCGCCAGTCGCTGGTCGAGCCGCCGCCGGGCTATCAGACGCCGTCTCCGAACTACTCCTATGGCGCCGGACCGGACAAGTCGCGGCGGACCTATTTCGACATCATGTCCGGCAAGGACAAGGAACAATAGCGTTCCTGTTCCACAGACCCGAAACCCCGCGCCGGCGCTTCATGTACGCCGGCCGAGGCGCATAAATTGCTGATCAGTAACTTGCCTATGCGTTGGGTTCTCTGCTTCGTGACGCGAAGCCACAGCCGCACGGTGTAGCATGCCGTGCCGTCCGAGCCGGATATCCGGACCTCGGCCTTTCAAAAGGATCATAATGTCCTCTTACCGATCGGCTGCCTGCCTCCTTGCCGCTTTGCTTTCGACGAGCATCCTCTCGGCCGGCGCGGCCCTTGCCCAGACCACGGTAACATCGGCCCCGCCCGCCAGCTTCACGCTCAGCAACGGCATGCAGGTCGTGGTGTTCCCCGACCACCGCACGCCCGTCGTCACCGAGATGATCTGGTACAAGGTCGGCTCGGCCGACGAGACGCCGGGCAAGTCCGGCCTCGCCCACTTCCTCGAGCACCTGATGTTCAAGGGCACCTCGAAGCATCCCGTTGGCGAATTCTCCCAGACCGTGCTTCGCGTCGGCGGCAACGAGAACGCCTCGACCTCGGTCGACTACACCAACTATTACCAGCGCGTGCCGAAAGAGCAGCTGCCGACCATGATGGAGTTCGAGGCCGACCGCATGACAGGCCTCATCCTCAAGGACGAGAACGTGCTGCCCGAGCGCGACGTCGTGCTCGAAGAGTACAACATGCGCGTCGCCAACAATCCGGACGCGCGGCTGAACGAGCAGATCATGGCCGCGCTCTATCTCAATCATCCCTACGGCCGTCCCGTGATCGGCTGGCATCAGGAGATCGAGAAGCTCGACCGCGAGGACGCACTCGCCTTCTACCGCCGCTTCTATGCGCCGAACAACGCGATCCTGGTGATCGCCGGCGACGTCGAGGCCGCCGACATACGCCCGCTGGTGGAGCGCAATTTCGGCTCCATCCCGGCGCAATCAACGATTCCGGCGCGGCGCGTCCGTCCGCAGGAGCCGGAGCCCGCCGCCCCGCGCACCGTCACGCTGGCCGACCCGCGCGTCGAGCAGCCGAGCATGCGGCGCTATTATCTGGTGCCCTCGGCAACCACGGCTGCGGCCGGTGAAAGCGCGGCACTCGACGTGTTGGCGCAGCTGATGGGCAGTGGCAGCAATTCCTATCTCTACCGCGCCCTCGTCGTCGACAAGCCGCTCGCGGTCTCCGCCAACGCCAGCTATTCGAGCATCTCACTCGACCCGACCCAGTTCGCCATCTCGGCCTCACCAAAACCCGGCGTCAGCTTTGCCGAGGTCGAGCAGGCGGTCGACGGCGTCATCGCCAATGTCGCGCAGAACCCGATCCGCGCCGAGGATCTGGAGCGGGTCAAGACCCAGCTGATCGCGGAGGCGATCTACGCCCAGGACAATCAGGCGGTGCTGGCACGCTGGTATGGCGGCGCGCTGACCACGGGCCTGTCGATCGAGGACATCAGGAGCTGGCCCGACCGCATCCGCGCGGTCACCGCCGAGCAGGTCCGCGCCGTTGCGCAGAAATGGCTCGAGAAGAAGCGCTCGGTGACGGGCTATCTGATCAAGGACACTGCCGCCACCAAGCGCGAGGAGAAGCGTTCGTGACCTATCCCTTCCTTCGACGCGCTGCATTCTCCCTTGCCACCGGCGCTGCGCTCGCGCTCGCTGCGGTCTCGCCGTCACAGGCGGCCGCAAAGATCCAGCACCTGATCTCGCCGGGCGGTATCGAAGCCTGGTTCGTGCAGGACGCAACCGTGCCGCTGATCGCCATGGAATATTCCTTTGCCGGCGGCTCGGCGCAGGATCCCAAGGACAAGCCGGGCGTCGCCAACCTGGTCGGCGACCTGCTCGACGAAGGCTCCGGCGATCTCGACTCCAAGACCTTCCACGAGCGGCTCGACCGCCGCGCCATCGAGCTCTCCTTCAGCGCCACCCGCGACACCTTCCGCGGCAGCCTGCGCATGTTGCGCGACAACAAGGACGAGGCCTTCGACCTGCTCAGGAGCGCGTTGACCTCGCCGCATTTCGACACCGCCGATGTCGAACGCATCCGCTCGCAGGTCGTCTCGGGCCTGCGCCGCGAGACCACCAATCCGACCTCGCTGGCGAGCCGCAAGTTCCTGGAGGTCGCCTTCGGCGATCATCCCTATGGCCGGCAGACCAACGGCAACCTCGACAGCGTGCCGACCATTACGGTCCCCGACATGAAAGACTATGTCGGCCGCGTGCTTGCAAAGGATGGGCTGAAGATCGCTGTCGTCGGCGACGTCGATCCGGCGACCCTCGGCAAGCTGCTCGACCATACATTCGGCAGCCTGCCCGCCAAGGCCAACCTCACGCCGGTTCCGGACGTCGAGGCCGCAAAGCCGCCGCAGCGCGCCTTCGTGACGCTCGACGTGCCGCAGACCGTGATCACATTCGGTGGCCCAGGGGTGAAGCGCAGCGATCCGAACTTCATGGCGGCCTATGTCGTCAATCACATCCTCGGCGGCGGTGGCTTGTCCTCCAGGCTCTATCGCGAGGTCCGCGAGAAGCGAGGCCTGGCCTATTCGGTGTTCGAATCGCTGCTCTGGATGGAGCATTCGGCGGTGTTCATCGGCAATACCGGCACGCGCGCCGACCGCGCCGGCGACACCATCGACGCCATCGACAAGGAAGTGCGCCGGATCGCCGAGGAAGGCCCGACGCAGAAGGAGCTCGACGAGGCCAAGTCCTACCTCAAGGGCTCGCAGATGCTGGCGCTCGACACCTCCTCCAAGCTGGCGCAGGCGCTGCTGCAGTACCAGCAGGACAAGCTGCCGATCGACTATATCGAGAAGCGCAATGCCATCGTCGACGCCGTGACGCTGGACGACGCCAAGGCCGCCGCCAAGCGCCTTTGGGGCCAGGGTCTCCTGACCGTCGTCGTCGGCCGCGCCCCGCAGGCCGCGGCGCAGCCGTCCGCGGCTCCGGCGACGAAGTCGAACTGACGTCCCTCTCGGATGTCCTGAAATGGCCGGGCTCGCCCGGCCATTTGCGTTTCCACCAAGCACCATTGCCCAATGCAGACGTCCGCGATATGTCCGGACATCACGAATGGTGCCATCATGCTGCGGATATCCCGCGATCTCGTCATCGACGAGGACGACATCGAGATCGGCTTTGTCCGTGCTTCCGGCCCGGGCGGGCAGAACGTCAACAAGGTCGCGACCTCGGCGCAGCTGCGCTTCGACGCGCGCAAGCTGACCCTGCCGGAGGATGCGGCGATTCGGCTCGCCCGCCTCGCCGGTCAGCGCATGACCAAGGACGGCGTGATTGTGATCCAGGCGCAGCGCTTCCGTACCCAGGAGCGCAACCGCCAGGATGCCATCGACCGCCTCACGGAGATGCTGCGCGAAGCCATGGTGCGGCCAAAGCCGCGTCGGGCGACAAAGCCGACTTTTGGCTCAAAGCAGCGCCGGCTCGACGGCAAGAAGCGCCGCAGCGACGTCAAGGCCGGACGCGGCGGGCGCTTCGACGACTAATTAGCGCGGCAAAAAACTCCGGCCGCGAGGCGACCGGAGTTGTGCCGTCTTACGCGGCTGGACTAGTAACGCTTGGAAGGGGCTGCGCCGCCCGTCGCCGCATCGTCGGCCGTTCCCTTGTGCGCAGCGCTGCCTGTGGTGCCGACCGTACCCCTGGTGCCCTTGGTCGATTTCATGCCGGCCTTCTCGCCCGCCGCGCCCGGCTGAGCATTCATCTCCTCGTCGCCGTTGCCCATCGTGCTGCCTTGCATGGGTTTGCTCTGCACGGTGCCGCCCGGCTTGGCGGTGGGGGGCGCGCTTTGCGCGAGAACGGGCGTCGCAATGAGAGCCGACAGAGCGCATGCGATCATCGAGGTCTTGACCAACTTCATCCATTTCTCCTGGATTTTTTCGCGATGAATGGCCCGGCGGCTTTCACGCCGCTCGTCTGTACCGGGCCATTGCATCGCGTCGAGAATTCGAGCGGCGCAATCGTCATGCAATGCGCATGGTGTGGTGATCGTTTAGGGATTTGACGGCGGTTTCGCGGAATTGTGCTCCGCATATAAGGCGGCGCGGAACAGTGCGCATCACGAGCATCTCCGCGCGCTACGAAACAGCCCGCTACTACCACCGCCCATCTGACGCCGCCTAGAGTTTGCGCAGGTTGATGTGGATGGGCGGCTCTAGACGATGCGCGCGTTCGTGCTGGGATTGTGCACCGCGATGGTGCTGATGGTGCGGGTTGCCGACGCGCAAATGCCTTTGCCGGCCGCGATGCCGCCAGCTGGCGCGACACTCTTCAAGCAACAATGCGCGGCGTGCCACACGTTGAGCCTGTCGGAGCCGGCGCGCCAGGGACCGCCGCTGCTCAAGGTCGTGGGCCGTCCCGCCGGCAAGGTCGAGGGCTTCAGGTATTCGCAAGGCCTCGCGAACGCGGATTTCACCTGGGACGAAGCCCGGCTCGACGCGTGGCTGACCAATCCGCAAGCCGTCATTCCCGGCGTCGTCATGGCCTACCGGCAAGGCAAGCCGGAGACGCGCGCCGCCATCATCGCTTACCTGAAGGAGCAGCACTGAATGGCAAAGCCGGTGCATTCCATGATCCGCGTGCTTGATGAAGCGCGCTCGCTCGACTTCTACCGGCGTGCCTTCGGCCTCGAAGTCGCCGACCATCTGAAATTCGCGGACTTCGCCCTGATCTATCTGCGTCATCCCTCCTCACCTTTCGAGGTCGAGCTGACGGTGAATTTCGATCGCAAGGAGCCGTACCAGCCCGGCGACGGCTACGGCCATCTCGCCGTCGTGGTCGAGGATCTCGAGACCGAGCATGCCCGCTTCGAGCGCGAGAAGCTCGCGCCAGGGCCCTTACGCGATTTCAAGCACGACGGCAGGACGCTGGCGCGCTTCTTCTTCGTCAGCGATCCCGATGGCTACAAGATCGAGGTGATCCAGCGGGGCGGACGTTTCAACTGATCCAATCATAAAATCAAAATTGACGGAGGAATGCCATGAGAGAAGTCGATCGTCGAAGCAAGCACAGCCGCCGCGTCTTTCTCAAGGGCGCGGCGACCGCCGTGCCGGTCGTGGCCGTCGCGACCAGCGTCGCTGTGAGCATCGAGGATGCGTGGGCCGATGATTCCAGCGCGCTCTCGCCCGCAACGATGAAGACATTGCTGAAAGTCGCGCGCGACATCTACCCGCACGACGTGCTCGGCGACAACTACTACATCACCGCGATCAAGCCGTGGGACGGCAAGGCGGCGAAGGATCCCGTCGTCAAGTCGCTGATCAGCGACGGCATCACGCGGCTAGATCAGAATGCGCGGGATCGCCACAAGCTGCCCTATGTCGAAGTGCCATGGGAAGCCGACCGTGTGGTGCTCTTGAAGGAGATTGAGGGAAGCGACTTCTTCCAGAAGGTGCGCGGCGACCTCATCGTGTCGCTCTACAACCAGAAGGAGGTCTGGCCACGCTTCGGCTACGAGGGCTCCTCGGCCGAGCACGGCGGCTACATCAACCGTGGCTTCGCCGACATCGACTGGCTGCCGAAGGCTTGAGACCCACCCCAACGGTTCAGGAGAACGCATATGGCAAAATTCGATCTGAACGACTCCAGCGTTGTGGTGATCGTCGGCTCCGGTGCCGGCGGCGGCACGCTGGGCAACGAGCTCGCGCAGAAGGGCGTCAAGGTGGTTATTCTCGAAGCGGGTCCCCGCATCGAGAACCACGACTTCGTCAACGACGAATGGGAGAGTTTTTCCCAGCTCGCCTGGACCGATGCACGCACCACGTCGGGCACGTGGCGCGTCGCCAAGGATTTTTCCGGCCTTCCCGCCTGGATCGTCAAGGCGGTCGGCGGCTCGACGACCCATTGGGCCGGCGCCTCGCTGCGCTTCGACGAGCACGAGTTCAGGGTGAAGAGCACCTACGGCAACCTTCCCGGCGCAAACCTCCTCGACTGGCCGGTTACCCTCGCCGAAATGGAGCCGTGGTACGCCAAGGCCGAGAACAAGATGGGCGTGACCCGCACCAACGGCATTCCCGGCCTTCCCGGCAACAATAATTTCAAGGTGCTGGAAGCCGGCGCCAGGAAGCTCGGCTACAAGACCGTGCACACCGGCAACATGGCGATCAACAGCCAACCGCGCGACGGCCGCGGCGCCTGCCAGCAGATCGGCTTCTGCTTCCAGGGCTGCAAATCCGGCGCGAAATGGTCGACGCTCTATACCGAGATCCCCAAGGGCGAGGCGACCGGCAATCTCGAAGTGCGACCGAGCAGCATGGCGATCAAGATCGAGCATGACGCTGGGGGCAAGGTCACCGGCGTCGTCTACGCCGACGAGAACGGCGCGATGCAACGGCAGAAGGCGCGCATCGTCGCGGTCGCCGGCAATTCGATCGAGAGCCCGCGGCTGCTGCTCAACAGCGCCTCGACCATGTTCCCCGACGGCCTTGGCAACTCATCGGGCCAGGTCGGCCGCAACTACATGCGGCACATGACCGGCAGCGTCTATGCCGTATTCGAGAAGTCCGTGCACATGTATCGCGGCACCACCATGGCCGGGATCATCCGCGATGAAGCCGCCAACAATCCGAAGCGCGGCTTCGTCGGCGGCTACGAGATGGAGACGCTGTCGATCGGGCTGCCGTTCATGGCGGCGTTCCTCAATCCCGGCGCCTGGGGCCGTCCATTCACCGCAGCGCTCGACGGTTATCCCAGGATGGCCGGCATGTGGCTGGTCGGCGAGGACATGCCGCAGGAGACCAACCGCATCACGCTCGACCCTCGCGTGAAGGACAAGTTCGGGCAGCCGGTCGCGAGCGTACATTTCGACGATCATCCCAACGATCTCGCGATGCGCGCGCACGCCTACAAGCAGGGCGCTGCGGTCTACGACGCCGTCGGCGCCACCGTGACCTATCCGACGCCGCCCTATCCGAGCACCCACAATCTCGGCACCAACCGCATGAGCGAGAAGCCGCGCGACGGCGTCGTCAACAAGTTCGGACAGAGCCACGACGTCAAGAACCTGTTCGTCTCGGACGGCAGCCAGTTCACCAGCGGGGCTGCCTGCAACCCGACGCTGACCATCGTCGCGCTGGCGATCCGGCAGGCGGATTACATTGCGGGGGCGATGCAGAAGAAGGAGATTTGAGGAAGGGGTGTTGTCACCGCGCCAGCGATGGCGACGTTGAGGGATTGCGTATCCACACCCAAGGTGTCGTCCCGGCGAACGCCGGGACCCATAACCACAGGGAGACATTTGGCGAAGATTGATCGTTCGGTACACCGACCTTCTGCAACACCGAGATCACGCGGTATGGGTCCCGGCGTTCGCCGGGACGACATTGTGGAAGCGTGCTCGCGCCTACCTGCTACTCCGCCGCATCGAGAATCGGTGCCACCGTCGCCTTGAACTCCGGCACCGTCGCCATGCTCTTCGAGCGATAGATCAGACACGAGCAGCGCAGCAGCGAGGCGAAATTGTTGACCTCGCCGTGATGGTCGAGGACCTCGTTGTAGAGCGTGGTCAGGAACTTGCCGACGCTCATATGCTCCCTGGCAGCGATCTCCTCCAGCGTATCCCAGAACGCCATTTCCAGCCGGATAGAGGTGCAATGGCCGCCGATCCGCAAGGAGCGGGTCTGGGATTCGTAGTCGCCCTGGGGCTGATGCGCAAAGAGATGGCACATGGCGTCCTCCCGTCCTGTTACCGTTTTTTCACGATGCTACACCGCTGCCCGGCGCCTCACAATCCGGACCGTCGTCGGATGTCGGCCGATCCCGGTTGCGCAACTTTCTCGAACGCTCAATGTCTTCAATGTGATAGGTAGCCCTCTTCCCCAGGCGGCTGCACCGCTGTTGCCCAACACATGCTTTTGACGCAACACGGCCTAGAATAGCGCCGTCCGCGAATCCAGATTCGTAAGCCTAAACTCAGAACCTCATGCCCGTCCGCCAATTGCCAGAACAGGTCGTCAACCGCATCGCCGCCGGTGAGGTGGTCGAGCGGCCGGCGAGCGTGGTCAAGGAGCTGGTCGAGAACGCCATCGATGCCGGCGCGAGCCGGATCGACGTCTTCACCGACGGCGGCGGGCGGCGGCGGATCGGCATCACCGATGACGGCGGCGGCATGACCGCGAAAGACCTCGCGCTCGCGGTCGAGCGCCACGCCACGTCCAAGCTCGACGACGAGGATCTGCTGCAGATCCGCACGCTCGGGTTCCGCGGCGAGGCGCTGCCCTCGATCGGCTCGGTGGCACGACTGTCCATCACCACCCGGCATGCCGGTGAGCCGCACGCCTGGGCGCTCACGGTCGAGGGCGGCGAGAAGTCCGAGATCATGCCGGCGGCGCTGGCGCATGGCACCCGTGTCGAGGTTGGCGACCTCTTCTATGCGACGCCGGCCCGGCTGAAATTTTTGAAGACCGACCGCACCGAGGCCGAGGCGATCCGCGAAGTGGTCAGGCGCCTCGCGATGGCGCGGCCCGATATCGCCTTCACGCTCGCGGGCGAAGAGCGCGCACCGGTGACTTGGGCTGCCGCGCTGCCCGGCGCGGCCGGACGGCTGACGCGGCTCGGCGACATTCTGGGCGCTGAGTTTCGCAGCCATGCCTTCGAGGTCCATGCCGAACGCGAGGGCGTGGTGGTCAGCGGCTATGCCGCAGCTCCCGCACTGACCAAAGCCAATGCGCTCGGGCAATATCTCTTCGTCAACGGCCGCCCGGTCCGCGACAAGCTGATCCTGGGCGCGGTGCGCGGCGCCTATGCCGACTATCTGCCACGCGACCGGCATCCCGTGCTGGCGCTGTTCGTCACGCTGGATCCGCGCGAGGTTGACGCCAACGTCCATCCGGCCAAAACCGAAGTGCGCTTCCGCAACGCCGGCCTCGTCCGCGCGCTGATCGTGCACGGGCTGAAGGAAGGCCTCGCGCGCGAGGGCCGGCGCACCGCCGCCAACAGCGGTGAGAGCGCGTTGTCCTCGTTCCGGCCGGCCTTCACGCCGCCGCGCCCCGCAAGCTGGGACTGGCGGGCTTCGCCGTCCGCGCCCGTTGCGCCGATGCCGTCATTTGAAGGTGCCGCCGCACCCGCTTTCGCAGAGCGCACGCAGGCCGCCTTCGACGTCGGCACGCCCAGTGCGGACGTGAGGATCGAGTCGCAGCCCGTCAGCGACCTCGTCGACCGCCCGCTCGGCGCGGCCCGCACGCAGATCCACGAGACCTACATCGTCTCGCAGACCCGCGACGGATTGATCATCGTCGACCAGCACGCCGCGCATGAGCGCATCGTCTATGAGCGGTTGAAGGCCTCGCTGGCTGCGAACGGCGTGCAGCGGCAGATCCTCTTGATCCCCGAGATCGTCGAGATGGACGAGGCGACGGTCGAGCGCCTCCTGGAGCGCAGCGAGGAGCTCGCATCGTTCGGCCTCGCCATCGAATCCTTCGGCCCCGGCGCGGTCGCGGTGCGCGAGACACCCTCGCTGCTCGGCAAGACCAATGCGGGCGGCCTCTTGCGCGATCTCTCCGAGCACATGGCCGAATGGGACCAGGCGCTGCCGCTGGAGCGCCGCCTGATGCACGTCGCGGCGACCATGGCCTGCCACGGCTCGGTGCGCGCCGGCCGCAGGCTGCGGCCGGAAGAGATGAACGCCCTGCTCCGCGAGATGGAGGACACCCCGAACTCCGGGCAGTGCAACCACGGCCGGCCGACCTATGTCGAGCTGAAGCTGAGCGATGTGGAGAAACTGTTCGGGCGAAGGTGACGGTGCCGTGGTGACGGTGCCGTAGGGTGGGCAAAGCGTAGCGTGCCCACCACCTCTCTCGATCATGCGGAGATCGTGGGCACGGCGCGTTGCGCCTTTGCCCACCCTACGAGAGCGAGACTACGGCTTCCTCAAAAACACGAACTCCGTGTCGTCATACGCCCGCCGCTCCAATTCCTCGTAACCTTCCGGCGTCGCGAACTGCGCGGCCTTCGCCTCCTCCACCACCAGCAGCGCGCCGGGCGTGAGCCAGCCGCCATCGCGCAAGCTTGCCAGCGCCTTCTCCGCAAAGCCCTTGCCATAGGGCGGATCGAGGAACGCGAGCGAGAACGGCTCGACGGGATGCGCGGGGCCGAGATCGGTCGCATCGCGGCGATAGACTTTCGTCACGCCGCCGAGGCCGAGCGACTCGACGTTATTGCGCAGCAGCGCCCGCGCTTCCGCGCCATTATCGACGAACAGCGTGAACTTCGCCCCGCGCGACGACGCCTCGATGCCGAGCGCGCCGGTGCCGGCGAAGAGATCGAGCACGCGCGCGTCTTCAATCGGATCGTCATAGGCATGCACGAGGATGTTGAACACGGACTCGCGCAGGCGGTCCGCCGTGGGGCGGATGTCGCGCGAGGACGGTGAGGCGAGATTGCGCCCCTTCAAACGACCGCCGACGACGCGCAAGCTAGTCCTCCTTCGGCGTCAGGTCGCGCTTGCCGTGATACCCGCGTTTCGGACGGCGCGGCGGGCCGTAGCCGTTGGCTTCCTCCTCGTTGCGCTCGCGCGCCTCCTCGCTGCCGGTGCGCTGCACCAGCACGCGGCGGCCCTTGCGGTCGTTGATCACCGCGCGCTTGCTGGCGGGCTTCGCCTCGCGCGGCGCATCGTCGACGCGCGACGAGGATTTCGAGGGCACGTCGAACTGCGCCCCCGACTTCTCGATCACCTTGTCGCCGAGCTGGTCGCGCAGCACGCGCGACTTGATCTCCTCGACCTGACCTTCGGGCACCTCGCCGAGCTGGAACGGACCGTAGGAAACCCGGATCAGCCGGTTCACCTCGAGCCCGAGATGGGCGCAGACATTGCGCACCTCGCGATTCTTGCCTTCGCGGATCGCGAACACCAGCCAGACGTTGGCGCCCTGGTCGCGCTCCAGCGTCGCTTCGATCGGACCGTATTTGACGCCCTCGACCTCGATGCCGTTCTTGAGCTCGTCGAGCTGCGCCTGGGTGACGTCGCCATGGGCGCGGACGCGGTAGCGGCGCAGCCAGCCGGTGTCCGGCAGCTCGAGCGTCCGCGCGAGGCCGCCGTCATTGGTGAGCAGCAGCAGGCCCTCGGTATTGAAATCGAGCCGGCCGATCGAGATCAGCCGCGGCAGGCCTTCGGGCAGATTGTCGAACACGGTCGGACGACCCTCGGGATCGTCATGCGTGGTCATCAGCCCGCGCGGCTTGTGATAGAGGAACAGCCGCGTGCGCTCGCGCTCCGGCAACGGCTTTCCGTCGACCAGAACGACGTCGTTCTTTGTAATGTCGAGCGCCGGCGAGTTGATGACGCGGCCGTTGACGGTGACGCGGCCCTGCGTGACCATCTCCTCGGCATCGCGGCGCGAGGCAAGCCCCGCGCGGGCCAGCGCCTTGGCGATGCGCTCGCCGGCCTTCTTCGGCTTTGGCTCTTCTTCCCGGCGCGGCCGCCGGTCGAAATCACGGTCGCGCTCGCGATAGGCGCCGCGGCCGCCGAAGGCGGGGCGTTTCTCGAAAATCCTGCTATCGTCTTCGTTTTCACGGCGCGGGCGATCACCGAAACGGCCTTCGCTGCGCGGATGCTCGTGCCAATCGGAACGGCCTTCCGACCGCTCGCGCGGACGATTGAATTTCGGCCGGTCACCGCCACGCCCGCCGCGGTCGCCATCGCCATCGCGACGGGGCCGATCGAATTTCGGACGGTCCTCGCGCGGCCGATCGAATTTGGGCCGCTCGCGGAACGGACGATCGCCCGATGTGCGATCGTCGCGCGAGCGCGAGAACCGCGGACGGTCCTCGCCGCTACCTTGACGGTCGTCGCGCTTCTGCCAGGGCTTGTCCTCGCCGCGATCACGGCCGCCGAAATCCTTGCGCGGGCCTTTGCCAAAATCCTTGCGCGGCGGACGATCGCCACGCGGACGGTCGTCGCGCTTCTGCCACGGCTTGGAATCGGAGCGCTCGCCGCGGTCGCGATCAGGACCGCCCCGCGAGAACTTCCGCTCGCCGTCGAACTTGCGTTCCGGGCGATCGCCACGCGGCGCATAGGGCTTCTTGTCGCCAAACTTTCTGTCACCGGTCCGGCCGGCGGGGCGGGAATCGTCGCGATCCCTGCGCGGCGGACGGTCGTCGCGGCCATAGGAGGGGCGATCACCGCGCGGCTTGAAGGGACGCTTCTCGCCATCACGCGAGGAGCGATCGGAAAACGGACGGTCGCCACGCGGCTTGAAGCTGCGCTCGCCGCGACCCTCGCTGCCGCGGTCATCGCGCTTGAAGCGGGGACGGTCGGAAAAATCGCGGCGCGGGGCATCGCCCTCCTCGCGGCGGCGGAAGGGTTGACCCTCGCGGGGCGCGCGGCTGTCGCGGTCGCCACGGGGCGGGCGGCTGTCGCGATCGCCCCTCCCTTCGCTCTTGCCCTCAAAACCGCGCTTGGCGAACTTCTTCTCGGGGCCGCGCGCCTTGCCGGAACGGCCGCCTTTGGCCGGGCCTCGCCGGCCGCGGGAATCGTTGTCTTTGTCGCTGTCGCGAGGCATGAATAATCTCACTCAAGGGGGTGGCCGTTAGGCATTGTGCGCGCTCGTTCGGAGCCGCATGCCCAGGCAAAACCGGTAAGCACTTCTGCTGAAGGCGCAGCTACTAGCAGGTTTCTGGCGATGATACGAGGCTTGAAAGCCCCCTCCTTCATGGATTTGGCGCTCAGAACGGCCGAAAATGCCGGAAAAGCGGGCGAAGTTCCGATCGGGTGCGTGGTGGTCCGCAATTACGAGGTGATCGCCACCGCGGCGAACCGGACGCTGACCGATTATGACCCCACCGCCCATGCCGAGATCGTCGCGCTGCGCGAGGCCGCGAAAAAGATCGGCAGCGAGCGCCTCGTCGACTGCGACCTCTACGTGACGCTGGAGCCCTGCACCATGTGTGCGGGCGCGATCTCGTTTGCAAGGGTGAGGCGCCTCTATTACGGCGCCGCCGATCCCAAGGGGGGCGCGGTCGAATCCGGCGTGCGGTTCTTCGCCTCCCCGACCTGCCACCACGCGCCGGACGTCTATTCCGGAGTCGGCGAGAGCGAGGCGGCGCGGCTGCTCAAGGAGTTCTTTCGCGAGCGGCGCTAGCTGCCTGCGAAAAACTCGCGCAGCGCTTGGGCTGTCACATCCGGGTTCTCCTCCGTGAGGAAGTGGCCGGAATCCACCGGCATCCCCACGACGTTCGTCGCCCATTGCTGCCAGGTGTCGAGCGGCGTCGCCGCGGCCTGTGCCACGCCGGCGTTGCCCCACAGCGCCAGCATGGGAATGGTGATCTTCTTGCCGGCTTCGAAATCGGCCTTGTCGAGGTCGTAGTCGAAATAGGCGCCGGCGCGATAGTCCTCGCACATCGCATGCACGCGGGCGGGATCGCGGAACGGGGCGATGTAGTGCTCGAGCGCGCGCGGGTCGATGGCATCCAGCGTCCTCGACCTGGTCTGGCTCGCCATCTTGAAGCGCAGGAAGAACTCGCCATTGCTCGAGATCAGCGTCTCCGGCAGCGGATAGGGCTGCGCCAGGAAGGTCCAGTGATAGATCTTCAGCGCGTAGGCGCGGTTCATCCGCTCCCAGTAATTATAGGTCGGCAGGATATCGAGCACCGCGAGCTTCGACAGCCGGCCGGGATGGTCGAGCGCGAGGCGATAGGAGACGCGGCCGCCGCGGTCGTGGCCGGCCAGCGCGAAGTGCACGTGACCGAGCCGCTCCATCACCTCCACCATCGCCTTGGCCATCGCGCGCTTGCTGTAGGGGATGTGCAGCGCATCGCTCTCGGGCATGTCGGACCAGCCATAGCCCGGCAGATCGGCGATGATCAGCGTGAAGTGCTTGGCCAGCTCAGGCGCGACCTGGTGCCACATCACATGGGTCTCGGAGAAGCCGTGCAGGAGCAGCAGCGGCGGCCCGCTGCCGCCGACGCGGGCGAAGATCCGGCCGAAGGAGGTGTTGATCCATTCGGAGGCAAAATCCGGATAAAGGTCGGCGAGATCGGACATCTTGTTGCATCCTTGAGAGGTCAGTCGGGGCCTGCCCCCGACACCTAAAATTGCGAAAACAACCCCATGCACAGTACCGGTATCATCATCGGGGTCAGTAAGCCCCACGACTGATTACACATTCTGGGGTGCACATGTGGCCATCCGGTGACGACGACCGCGCCAAGCTAGCTCTGGACGAGCCCTCGCTCAGCCCTTGGCCTTCTCCGCCTCCACCGCCTGCCAGCCGATGTCGCGGCGGCAGAAGCCCTCGGGCCAGCTGATGCGGTCGACGGCCTGATAGGCGCGGGCCTGGGCCTCCGTCACGGTCTTGCCGAGCGCGCAGACATTGAGCACACGGCCGCCATTGGCGAGGATCGCGCCGTCCTTCTCGACCGTGCCGGCGTGGAAGATCTCGACGGTGTTCACCTTCGCCGCGTCATCGAGTCCGTCGATCCGCGTACCCTTCTGGTAGTCGCCGGGATAACCCTTCGCCGCCATCACCACCGTGAGCGCGGAGTCCGGATGCCAGCGCAGATCGAAATTCTTCAGCTGGCCGTCGCAGGCGGCGAGGAAGGCCGGCACGATGTCCGACATCATGCGCAGCATCAGCACCTGGCACTCGGGATCGCCGAAGCGGACGTTGAACTCGAACAGTTTTGGCCCCTGCGTCGTCAGCATGATCCCGGCATAGAGGATGCCGCGGAACGGCGTGCCGCGCTGCTTCATGCCTGATACCGTCGGCAGGATGATCTTGGCCATGATCGCGTCGTGGATCCCGGGCGTGACCAAAGGCGTCGGCGAATAGGCGCCCATGCCGCCGGTGTTCGGCCCGACGTCGTGGTCGAACACGCGCTTGTGGTCCTGGGCGGAGGCCAGCGGAATCGCCGTCTCGCCGTCGCACAGCGCAAAGAAGCTGATCTCGCGGCCCGGCAAGAACTCCTCGATCACGACTTCAGTGCCGGCCTCGCCGAAAGCGCCCTCGAACATCATGGCGATGGCGTCCTCGGCCTCGCGCACGGTCTTGGCGACGACGACGCCCTTGCCGGCGGCGAGCCCGTCGGCCTTCACGACGATCGGCGCGCCCGTGCTCTGCACGTAGGCACGCGCGTCATCGGCGTTGGTGAAGCGCTTGTAGGCGCCTGTGGGAATACCGAACTCGGTGCAGAGCGCCTTGGTAAAACCCTTGGAGCTTTCGAGCTGGGCGGGGATCTTGCTCGGGCCGAACGCCTTGATGCCGGCAGCGGCGAGATCATCGACGATGCCGGCCGCCAGCGGCGTCTCCGGCCCGACCACCACGAGCTCGACCTTGTTCGTCTTGCAGAAGTCGATCACCGCGGCATGGTCGGCGATATCGAGCGCCACGCATTCCGCCTCCCGCGCGATGCCGGCATTGCCGGGCGCGCACCAGAACCTGGTCACCAGGGGGGAAGCCGCGATCTTCCACGCCAGGGCATGTTCGCGGCCGCCGGAACCGAGCAGGAGAATGTGCATCGAAGGCTCAGAATGAAGGATTTGCTGGGGGCGGAGGTCGCACGAATCGGCTCGCGTCTCAAGGGGCTTGTCCCGAACTCCCCGCCATTCAATCTGCCCGTCATTCAGGGTACGCCCGCTCGGACCACGACTTTTCGCCGTGCGCACGATCAGGTACACGGTCTGCCGTCCCACAGCGCGCTTGCCGGGGCGGATCGTACAAGGGCTGATGGATGAACCCTGAGAAGCTGCAGCCGGGCGCTCCGGCCCTGGAGAAGGGACTGGACCTGTTGGAAGCGCTGGCGGGCGCGTCGCGCGGGCTCAGCCAGAAGCAGCTCGCCGAGTGCGTCGGCCGCTCCGTCAGCGAGATTTTCCGGATGCTGGTGGCGCTGGAGCGCCGCGGCTATGTCGCGCGGGACCCGGCGACCGGCGAATACACGTTGACGCTGAAACTGTTCCGGATCGCCTCGCAATTCCCGCCGACCGAGCGGCTGCTGAAGGCGGCGCTGCCGGTGATGGAGCAGCTCGCTTCCCGCGTGCAGTTGTCTTGCCACCTCACGGTGTTGCACGGCGAGCAGTTCATGGTGATTGCCCGCATCGAGCCGGAATGGTTGATGGGCTGGTCGGTCAAGGTGGGAGCAGTATTTCCCCTCACCCAGCAATACGCTTCTGCGAAGGTCCTGGCCGCATTTCAGCTCGAAGGCCGGCGCCAGGAGCTTGCCCATGTCATCGCTGAACACGATCGCATCAGCGCCAAGAAGGCGCTGGCAGCGCTAGACCGCATTTCCTCGGAGGGAGGAAACTTCTCCAATGACGACGGCTACACGCGCATCCTGGCCTATAGCTGCCCGATCATCGAAGCCTCCGGCCGCGCGGCCGCCGCATTGACCGTTCCACTGGTGAGGCAGGATCGGATTCCCGCGAACGAAGCCGACACCATTGCGGCCGAGCTGCGCAGCGCCGCCAGGATCGTTTCCGAGAAGATCGGCGGCGTCGCTTAAGCGACCGTGGTACCGCCGTCGACGACCCAGGCCGCACCGTTGACATGCGCGGCCTCGTCGGAGGCCAGAAACGCCACGATATTGGCGACATCCCGCGGCCGGCCATGAACAACCGCGCCGTTTCGGCGCAACGAAACGGCGTTATCGCGCGCCTGTCCCTCCAATTCCCGGATCATGCGCGACTCGATCGGTCCGGGGAGAACGGCATTGACCCTAATGCCGGTCCCGCTCACCTCGAGCGCCGCCGTCCGCGTCAGTCCAAGCACCGCGTGCTTGGACGCGACATAGCCGGCGAGCCCCGCACGCCCGCGGATCGCCGACGTCGACGCCGTATTAATGATCGCGCCCGCGCCACGTTGCGTCATTCGTGCAAGCACATGCTTGAGGCCGAGAAAGACCCCCTTTACGTTGACCTGCAGCAGCCGATCAAATGTCTCGTCGGGATATTCGTGGAGAGGAGCGACAACGCCCTCGATGCCTGCATTGTTGGCGAATATGCCGATCGGCCCCAACTCTGCTTCGACCGTTTCGACGAAGGCCGCCGTATCGAGGGCACTGGAGACATCGGCGCGGATGGCAAGCGCCCTCACGCCGGCGTCCTCGACAAGGCGCGCACTGGCGTTTGCCGCCACTTCATCGCGGTCGACGATCGCGACCGCAGCGCTCATCTGTGTCAACCTCAGCGCAATGGCCCGACCAATATCGCCCCCGCCGCCGGTGACGAGCGCCACCGGCCGCCGGTCATTTGCGGTCATGATTTCAGGAACTCGCAGCCGCCCTCCTCCAGAGGCCGCCAGGCCTCGGACGGTGCAATGGTCTTGACCAGCTTGTAGTAATCCCAGGGCTGCTTGGATTCCGCGGGCGTCTTCACCTCGAACAGATACATGTTGTGCAGCTTGCGACCGTCAGCCCGCACGCTGCCCTTGCCGAACAGGGGATCATCGGTCGGCAGCTTCTTCATTTGTTCGACGACGGCCTTGCCGTCGCTGGAAGCGCCGAGCGCATCGACCGCCTTCAGGTAATGCAGGGTCGTCGCGTAGGCACCGGCATGCAAAGCGGTCGGGTAGCGGCCGTTGTTGCGCGGTGCAAACCGTTTGGTCCAGGCGCGGGTATCCTCGTTCAGGTCCCAGTAGAAGGATTCGGTGAACTGCAGCCCCTGCGCGATCTTGAGGCCGAGCGAATGCACATCGCTCAGATAGAGCACCGTCGCAACCACGCGCTGGCCGCCCTGCGGAATACCGAACTCCACCGCCTGCTTGATGGAATTGATGGTGTCGCCGCCGGCATTGACCAACGCGATGATTTCCGCCTTCGAAGCCTGGGCCTGCAGCAGGAAGGAGGAGAAGTCCTGTGTATTGATCGGCGTACGCACCCCGCCGAGGATCTTTCCGCCGAATTTCTGCACGACATTCTTGATGTCGCCTTCCATGGCGTGGCCGAACGCGTAGTCCGCAGTCAGCAGGAACCAGCTCTTGCCGCCACTCTCGACCACCGCGCGCGCAACGCCCGACGAGAGCGCATAGGTATCGTACGTCCAGTGCACGAGATTGGGCGAGCAGGACTTGCCGGTCAGATCGGACGAGGAGGCGCCCGATACCAGCAGCGTCTTGTTGTTCTGCTGCACGACGCTGCGCACCGCGAGTGCGACGGCTGAATTCGGCGCATCGACAAAGACGTCGACACTCTGGCGATCGATCCACTCGCGCGCGATGTTGGCGCCGAGATCGGCCTTGTTCATGTGGTCGCCGCTGATGACTTCGATCGGTCGGGTCATCTTGTGAGCCGAGGCCTGAAAATCCTCGACCGCCATTTTGGCTGCCAGCAGCGAGCCCGGGCCGGTGACATCGGCATAGAGGCTGGACATGTCCGTCAACACGCCGATCCGAAGCGGCTTTGCCTCCTGCGTCTGCGCACCGAGGCCCGTCATGCCCAACGCAAGGCCGCCGGCGCCGGCCAACAGTCGGCGGCGGCTTACACGATATTGTCCTGCCATGTCCGAACCCTCCCTTGCTTTGCCCGCGCTTTCCGCGCGCTATTAGCCGCCCGCACGTACATCGCGCGCAGGCTGATCTTTTGTTTACGGGGTAAGCCGCTCGATGAGCCGCCGGTCCTCGACCTCGAACCCGCCGCCATAGACGTCCGACACCATGAAATGCGCGCCGAGGATTTCCGGATTCAGTTCGGCGATGGGATCGTACGCGCTGGCGTGCAGGGTCATGGAGGCGCGGCCCGGCACCGGCTTGGAGTATTTCAATGGCGTGCGGCGATAGACGATGTCGGCATAGGCCGTGCCGAGCCGCTCGGGATGCGGCAAGCGGCGCACGTGGATTTCACCGGCCGGCAGCTCATCGCCGTCGACGATCCTGACGACCGGTGCGGACGCGTCAGGCGTGAAGGAGAAATCGGCAAGTGAAATGCCGCGACGACGGACCCACCCGGTGATTGATCCGTCCGGATGCTCATCGAAGGCGTAGTGGGTATCCTTCTTGGTGTAGCCGAACACCTCGCGCCCCGCGCAGATCCCCATGGGATCGCTGCAATACATGAAGATATGCGTCTCGGTGAACAGCCCGTTGTAGCGCACCGGCACCGAGATCATCAGATCGAACATCTCTCCGGCGTGCACGGCCAGGGAATGGCCGGGCGAGCGCATGAAGCGGAAAGCGACGCGATCGCTCGCGATCTCGAACGGCGTGTCGGCAAGCAGTGTTGAGACCTTGCCCGGGGCGACGCGGGTCATGATCTCGACGGTGCGCAAGGTGCAGCCCCACTCCACCGGATAGGCCGGCGAATAGGGCGGATTGACCCCGCTGTTCGGCTTGAGCCGGTATTCGCCAAACACGCGCCGACGCGGATCGTCGGGATCGGTGATCACATCGCTCATCGGCTCGGCTCGCTCTGTTTTTATATATGATTTTATAATTGCATATATGAAATTAAGGCTGAGTCAAGCCGCGGCTTTCCGACCGCATGCGAGGCGCGCACGGTCGCGCGAGCATGGCGGTCTCCGGCAAGGCTTCGGCTGGCAGCCTCTATCGGCTGACGGCCTAAACCTGGCTCCCCGCAATAATCTCCTGCAGCGTCGCCACGTGCCTTGCGAACGCCCCACGGCCCGCAGCGGTGGCGGTGACCGTGGTCTGCGGCTTCTTGCCCACGAACGCCTTGTCCACCTGGACGTATCCCGCCTTCGCCAGGGTCTCGATGTGCGCGCCGAGATTGCCGTCGGTGGCGCCGGTCAGCTTCTTCAGCCGCGAGAACTCCAGCCCCGCTGTCGCAGGCAGCGCGTTCAGCGCTGCCATGATCTTCAGCCGCAGCGGCTGGTGGATGATGTCGTCGAACTCCGCCACGGCTAGCCCCGCCGCATCCAGAGGGTACCCGCAATCAGCGCGCCGCCATTGACGGCCGCCATCCACGGCAACAGCGGTACACCCGGGATAGTGAAATATCCGATCAGCGTCAGCGCGATGATGGTCGCGCCGAGCGGTGCAAAGGCGTAGCCGAACCGAAGCCCCGCCGTCAGGTAGACCAGCGTGATGTAGACCTGCCAAAACACCGTTTGCTGCCGCGGCGAGAACCTGCCGAAGTAGCAGCAGACGAGGCCGAAGGCGGCGATCAGCACAAGCGCCAGCAGACTGCGCCTGTCGAACAGACGAATTCCGTTTCGCGAAAGATGATAGGCGCCGAGAGCAACGAGGCCGAGGGCCGAGACGACGTAGAGTGCAAACCAGAAATACAGCCCGTCATTCACCACGAACCAGCTGTTCCAATAATGGGCCCCGTAGCGCGGCCAGAACCAGATCAGGGCATCGTCGGCAAACGGCAGCACGGCCCACAGCAGCAGGACGAGGCCAGAGACCAGGTAGATCTGCGACCGCCGCACAGGACGAATGGTATTCTCGCGCTCGTTCAGCGCATCGGAAGCCCGCTTGCTGTCGGTCACGGGAGCGCTCCTTCCTGGGTCTTGGCTGCAGGCCGGTGGATGATGTCGTCGAGCCCGGGCATGCGCTAGATCCGCCGCATCCAGAGGCCGCCGAGGACGAGGCCACCGCCGTTGACGAAGGCCATCCAGAGCGGGAACGCCTCGCCGATGTAGAAGAAGCCGAACAGCGTCAGCGCCGTGATGCCGAGGCCGATCGCAACGAACACGTAGCCGAACCAGAGCCCGGCGAGTGTGTAGAACAGCATGAAATAGATCGGCCAGAACGTTCCCAACTGGCGCGGACCAAAATGACCGACGACGCTGGTGACGAGATAGCCGAACGCGAAGAACAGTGCGAATACCAGGAACAGCCTGATGCCAACGCCGGCGCCAAAGGGGTGGCTTTTCGGATCGAACACGCGAAGTGCAATCAGGCCGCCGACGCCCAGAACGTCTACAGCAACCCAGGCGTAGGCCGCGTAGATCGGCCAAAGCCAGGTCACGAGATTGGCCGCGAACACCAGCACGCCCCACCAGACCGCTGCGAGGCTCGCCAGCTCATAGAGCTGCGATTGCTTCACGCGCTGGACGATATCGTCGATATCGGCCAGCGCTGCGGACGCCTCCCTGCTGTCGATCATGACTGCCCTGCCCCGCGCGTTGCCACGTCCTCGGCGATCACCAAGATCGCCTTCGGATGGGTGACGATGCCCATATGATTGATGCCGTCAATGACCTTGACGTCGACCGACGGCTTCACCGCCTGCACGGTCTCGGCATATTTGTCCGAGATCATCATCTCGTCCTCGGCACCGCCGAAGATCGTGATCGGACGCGTGGTTGCCGGAAGATCGACGCGATAGCCGCGCGTCGCGAAATTGCGCATCAGGCGGTCGGAATAGGTCGAGGTGAGATACTTCGCCGAACTTGCCGGCACCGCGAAGGCGAGCACCGGAAGCTGCGCACAGCAGTCGATGCCGAGCTTGCGCAGGGCCGTCAGTCCCAGGAAACGTGGAATGTCGGCACTGACCCAGCCACCGTTGCTCGGCCGGTTGGTCGGTGCGTCATAGCCGAGATAGGGCGCGAGCAGCACGGTGCGCACGAACATGTCCTGCATGATCGGCGTCGCGGCGACTCGCAGCGAGAAGCCGGCGCCGGCGGAATGGCCGATCAAGGTGAGCGGCAGGTCCGGCGCGGTCTTGCGAATTTCGGCGACGAAATCGACGAGATCGTCCTCGAGCTGGCCGACATAGCCGATATCGCCGCGGGTGCCGGAGCCGCCATGGCCGCGGATGTCGAGCGCCCAGGTCTCCACCCCGCGCGCGGCGATCGCGTGGGTCAGCGCATGGTTGACGGTGCCGCTGGAGCCGGACGAGCCATGGATGAAGATCGCGCCGCGGCCCGCCGCCGGGCCCCCGGAGCCATTTCCGTTCCGATGGGATCGGGCTCCGGATTCCTGTTTTGACGCGTTTTCTTCACGCGAACCGGCTTCCACTTCGCTTGAAAACGCTTTGGGCGCGTAGTGGCGATAGCCGATCCAGGTGCCGTCGCGGGCCTGGAAGCGCTCCAGCGCAGGCAGGCTGGACCAGTCGATCCCCTTGGCGGAGTCGGAGACCGACCGCATCTCGGGCGGCCGCTCCAGCGGCGTGGCGATCATCGCAATCAGGATCAGCGCCACGCCGCCGACCGCACACAGGGCCCATTTCAGGCCGCTCAAAACGCCGCGCAGCAACCGCATGGCCATGGCTTACTCCCGTAAATGCACCAATCAATAGAGAACTCTATATTACAGAGTACTCTCCCGATCAATCCCTGGATTGGCGCCGCGCGGCGAAAATCCTTAACGTCGGGTCTGACCCCAAAATGCCGAATCGTTTGCCGATGCCGCCTGCGGAACAACTGAACAACGCGTTTGAATTCACCGTCTCCGAGCTCTCCCAATCCCTGAAGCGGACGGTGGAGGACACCTACGGCCATGTCCGGGTCCGCGGTGAGATCTCGGGGTTCCGCGGCGCGCACTCCTCCGGCCATTGCTATTTCGCGCTCAAGGACGAGAGCGCCAAGATCGAGGCGGTGATCTGGAAGGGCGTGCACGGCCGGATGCGCTTCAAGCCCCAGGAAGGGCTCGAGGTCATCGCCACCGGCAAGCTGACGACCTATCCGGGCTCCTCGAAGTACCAGATCGTGATCGAGGCGCTGGAGCCCGCCGGCATCGGCGCGCTGATGGCGCTGATGGAGGAGCGCAAGAAGAAGCTCGCCGCGGAAGGGTTGTTCGACGAGGCGCGCAAGCAGCTGCTGCCGTGGTTGCCGGAGGTGATCGGCGTCGTGACCTCGCCGACCGGCGCGGTGATCCGCGACATCCTGCACCGGCTGGAGGACCGCTTCCCCCGCCGCGTGCTGGTGTGGCCGGTGAAAGTTCAGGGCGACGGCTCGGCCGAGCAGGTCGCGGCCGCGATCCGCGGCTTCAACGCGATTGCCCCGGGCGGCAAGATTCCGCGCCCCGATGTGCTGATCGTCGCGCGCGGCGGCGGCTCGCTGGAGGACCTCTGGTCGTTCAACGAGGAGATCGTGGTGCGGGCGGCAGCCGAGAGCATGATCCCGCTGATCTCGGCGGTGGGGCACGAGACCGACATCACGCTGATCGACTTCGTCGCCGACAAGCGCGCGCCGACGCCGACGGCGGCGGCCGAGATGGCGGTCCCCGTGCGCAGCGAATTGTTCGTCGAGGTCGCCGATCTCGGACGCCGCACCCGCGCCTATTGGCAACGCAGCCAGGAGAGCCGCCGCAGCGAGCTGCGCGCCGCCGCACGCGCGCTGCCAGCGGCGGGCGATCTGCTGGCGATTCCGCGGCAGCGGCTGGATTCGGCAGGAAGCGCCCTGCCGCGCTGTCTCAAGGCCAACACGCACGCGCATTTCCGCCGGTTTACCGCCGCAAGTTCAAAGCTGACGCTGCGGGTGCTGCACGGCCAGATCACGCAGGCCGACCACCGCCTCACCGTGTGCGGCGAACGGCTGGGTCTGTCCGCGCGCTCGCTGCTGCGGCGGCGGCGCGACCGCTTTGCCGGACTCGAGGTTCGCTTGCGCGCGTCGAAGCTCTCCAATGCGCAGGCGCAGCGCAACGCCATCGCCCGGCAGCGCGAGCGCACGCATCGCCTCAGCGAGCGCGCCGGCCGCGCACTCGTCACCTTGCTGCAGCGGCTGGAGGCCCGCGTCGAGAACAGCGGCAAGTTGCTGTCGGCTTTGTCGTATCGCAGCGTGCTCGCGCGCGGCTTTGCGCTGGTGCGGGACGAGGCGGGACATCCGCTGCATGCGGCGGACAGCATCGGGCCGAATGCGCGGCTCGAGATCGAGTTTGCCGATGGCCGTGTCGGCGCAACGGCGGACGCGGATCGGCCGGCGCCAACGGCAAAGCGCGCACCAGCGCAGCCAAAGTCGGCTGCGGCGGACGCAAAGCCCGCGCCGAAGCGCGTGGCCAAGCCGGTGGATCAGGGCAGCCTGTTCTGAGGTGTGAGAACGGCGCTCCACCCTCGGTGTCATTCCCCGCGAAAGCGGGGAATCCAGTACGCCGCAGCTTCTCGATGACTCACAGCCGCCTCGGCGTACTGGATCCCCGGTCAAGCCGGGCGATGACAGCGATTGTGTGGGACGCGCGTGTATTCCCAAAGCGTCATTGCGGGGAGCTCGCGACAAAATTGCGTAGCAATTTTGCGCCGAAGCGACGAAGCAATGACGGAGCATGTCGGGACAGCATGCCCCTACCTACACGACAATCCCGCATCGATCGTGGTCCAGAAGCCGCAATGTTCCGGCGCGCGCTGTGGCGCGCCGGCGTGGGCCTCGTACAGGAAGATCGCGACGGTGAAGACGGCCAGTGCGGAAGCGAAGAGGACGATGCGCATGAGGACTGCGTTTAATCGACATCGTGGTCGAACTAAGGCGCCGTCACGTGCTGAAACCGGCGCCGCATGCGATCCGTAGATTCCCGGTCGGCCATCAAGTCCGTGCAGGGCGGTGGTCGATGCGGGGCTGTCCGCCTGAATTTGTTCCTCGGGCGGCCGCTTCCGCCTTCGCTTCGACCGAGCTACGGCGCGACAAGTCCGCTCATCCGAGCTAGCGCGCCAGCCACTGCGCGACGTCCTTCTGCGACTCCGCGCGCGCCTTGGCATCCGTGCCGAGATGGCCGCGCTCGGGCACGGCGGCATCGTTGCTGCCGCCGGCTGCGTGCAGCGGCGTGTTGGCGCGGTCGAAATCGTGATAGGCGCCGGGATAGACCACGATGCGTGCGAGCGCGCTGCGGCCATGCGCGCCCTCGACCATCTGGCGGCAGGCCGGCGGCGAGGAGACGTCGTCATTGGCGCCGATCAGCACCAGGGTCGGCACCCGCGTGCTCCAGCCGAGACCGGCGGAGATCCGGCAGTCCGGATAGAACGCGATCGCGGCGCGGAAATCCGGCTCCAGGTCACGCGCCGCGCCCTGCGGCCGCACGGCCCACAGCAGCGCACTCGCGCCGTTGGCCCAGCCCATCAGGCTGACGCGATCGCGCGCCACCCAGGACTGCTTCATCAGCCAGGCGCGCGATGCTGCGACGTCGGTGACGCGCTCGCGCCGCGCCTTGACGTGCATCTCCTTGACGCGGCATTGCGGCCCGAGCTCACGCGAGCCGTAGCTGTCGGGCAGCAGCACGGCATTGCCCGCCCTGAGCAGGCGCTCGGCCCAATCGCGATAGCGCGGCAGCACGGGATCGGAATGGCTGCCGAGGCCGCCGCAGCCGTGCAGCGCGACCACGGCCGGAAACGGCCCCGGACCTTCAGGCTTGTAGAGCTGCGCGTGCAGCACGCCGGACGCCAGCGGAATGTCGACCGGCTGCGGCGCCGGCGCGGCACGCGCGGCCGACATCAGCAGCATCAGGAACAGGGTGGTCAGTCGAAGGCGCATCGGACTCTGCCATAGGAGATGCCGGAACCAGCGATCCTTCGCCCAAGCACTATCACGCGGAAACGGCGGCAAAACATCACAAACCGGTGGGTTTACCGGGCGGACAAGCCACCCTATCTATGCTACATCCCGTCCAACACATCGTGCCCTCCAGTTTCCACGGAGCGGCCTTCCACGGAGACTTTCGACCGTGCTGAACAAGTTCGGCCCCTCGGGCCATGGCGAAGCGCAAGTGCAATATCTCGACGGCGACTTCCGCGTGATCTCGCCGGGGACCTTCGTGCGCTGTGCCATCACCGACACGCGGATTCCGCTCGACGAGCTGAAGTACTGGAGCGTGGATTTGCAGGAGGCCTACGCCACACCCGCCGCCGTGCTGCAGCGGCATTTCCCCGGCGCGCCGAAACCGCAGCAATGAGCTTTCCGCTCTCCTAGGGTGGGCAAAGGCGCAAAGCGCCGTGCCCACCATCTCTCGATGACCGCGATGGACAAGGTGGGCACGCGTTGCTTTGCCCACCCTACGAGAGCGAGTTCGTGGCGTCGTTCTGCTATTGCTGCTCGTGACCATCCGCACCCACACAAGTCTTGATCGCGCTCTTCCTGGCTTCGCCGACGACCTTCTGATCGATCGCCTGCTTCAGGCAATCGAGCCGCGCCTGCGCCATGCAGAGCTGCAGCTGGTCGCGCTTGTCCTGCCCCTTCAGGCTCGCCGTCGCGGCAAGGCACGTCACGCGCTTGGTCGCGGGAACCGGCACCGTGCTGGTTGGCGCAGCGGGAGAAGCCGCAGGCGGCGTTTGTGCGAACACGGGCGCAACGATCAGACACACAAGGCTGGCGGCAACGGTCGCAGACGGCAGTTTCATCGAATTCTCCTGATCGTCGGGAACCGATAGGCGTTTTGCGATGAATGTCGCCTGAATGGCAGGCTGCTGCAGGTTGGGCAAAGCGCAGCAGTGCGGCATGGCACGAGCGGTGCAGCTTTTGCACATCATCGGGATGAGGTGATGTTCGCATGCACCTGAACTGCGAGTCTCACAGAGGAAAAAATCTCCATCGTGCCGATCCGCGTTGCATCGAAGAATACTTGCACTCCGTAGTTAGTCATTTCGCGTTGTGGTTGGATTCTTTGTCGCGATCCGGCGCCCTTAAGTTGTTTGACGAAGTCTTGTTGAAACAGAGAGCTGCTACAGTGTTCGTTAGGTAATTGGCCCTGTTCCTTTTATCGCACAGACAATCAGGTCAACCAAACGGCCCTCGAGCTTTGGAATTGGCGCAGTCTGTGAACGGGCTCATATCGAAAGAGCCATCTGACGGGCTACGATCACCTCGAAAATTTGCGGTGGAATATCTGTAAATCGAGAGTCAAACGATGGGGGTGATCATGCCCACCATATTGGACCTGCTCTATCGTGAATATTGTCGCGCCCGTCTCGCTGAAATGCGCAAACAGCTTCTGATCGCGGCTGAACGCGCCGAAGCTCTCGAAGCGCATCATCATCCTGCGGATCAGGTTGACGATGAGAGGACGGACGCACATCGCAAGACCGGTCTCGGCCTGCCGCATTGAAAGTGGCCCGCAACCGGCGATCTCTCCCGCGTAGCAGTGACCAAGCAATTGGCAACAGTTTGGGAGTGAACAATGAATACGCCCGAATGCTATACCGTCGTGGTGGCCTGCGTCTCGTGCCTGACCATTATTGGATTAATGGCCGTTGGGGCGTGGTGAGCATGACTGATTGCCGAGCCGATACCGGTTCACGTGAAGAAGACGCGTCAAGAACGGGAATTCAGAGCTCCGGTTCTGCTCATCAGAACCGAAGCTCCAAAGCGCGATGCGATTAGGATGAATCGTCATCGCGCTTTGGGTTGGTTTAAGCATGATCTTTTCGGAAAACCGCTGCGCACTTTTCCGGATTATGCTCCAGGTCCGGATGTCAGCTTCCGGGCGGGGTATACGAAGAACGCAGCTTCGCCGCGTTCTGGCGAACCTGCTTGATCTCGTCCTGCGTGAACAACCTGGTCAGTTTCACATTCTGCAGGGTGCCGGCGGTGACGGTCAGGCCGGAAATGGCCGGCGCCGCACCCGGATCAGGCACATCGAAAATCACCAAAACGCCTGGGCCGTCGGCCGCAACGCTGTACATCGAAAGCAGCTTTCCGCCGGCCGCTTCGATGAGCTTTCGTGCCGCCTCCTGGCGATCGGTCGTGGGATTCTCCAAAATGGCATTGAGAGCGCGTGGGGTGTACTGTCCGGTGAGGCAAAAATGCATGGCATGTTCTCCTCTGGTTTTTTGGCAATGATTCTCCCTGCCGTTCCGAACTGATCGTTACGGCCGCTGCATCTGAAGTGATGAAGGTACTGCCCGCCGTGGGCATAAACGCCGCCGATGATTTCCGGGAGGTCGGCACGTCCCGGTGACGGCTCTCATGGAAGGCTACATCAACTCCCGAACGTGCGGAAGAGAATTCATCAGCCGCGACATGTCGACCGATCAGTTATCGAATACCGCATGGCGATGGATGAATTGTTTTTCCATCCTTTGCTCTTTCGCTACGGCGGACTAGCTTGCCCACTCAACGAGATCATCGCCTGCTGAACCGCCGCTCGCGCGCCTTGTAGAGATGATCGCTGATCAATTGCCGGAGCGCTGCCGGATCATCGAATTCGAGCTGCACGGCGAACGGCACGATGCTGTCAGGCACGCCTTCACGGCCGCGGAGGCGCGCGAGATCCTTTTCCGTCGTCACCAGTGTGTGCTGCTCGCGCTGCGCCTCCGCTGCGAGAGCTGCGATCTCGTCGTTTGAAAACATGTGGTGATCGGCGAAGGCGCGCGTGCGCGCGACCTCGATGCCGCAGGCGCGCAAGCTGCGGAAAAATCGTTCGGGATCGCCAATGCCCGCGAATGCGAACACCGGCTTGCCCAAAAGTCTTGCGACCGACCCGGCGTCCGGCTTCAGGCGCGCACGCAGCTCCGGCTTGTCGCGCTTGGCAAGCTCGGTCGCGACATCGTTGGCGGCGCAGCCGTCGCCGATCAACACCAGCGCGTCGGTGCGCGCAAGCTGCGCCTTCAGCGGCGCGCGCAGCGGGCCGGCGGGAAATACCTTGCCGTTGCCGAGGCCACGTTCGCTATCGATCACGATCAGCGAGGTGTCCTTGACCAGGCGCGGGTTCTGAAAGCCATCGTCCATCAGGATGACGGTGGCGCCTTGCGATTTGGCGAGCGCGACACCCTCGAGGCGGTCCCGCGCGACAGCGACCGGGACGTCGCACGCCATCATCAAGGGCTCGTCGCCGACGTCGGAAGCGGTGTGGCGCGCGCGGTCGACCATGACCGGGCCCTTCAGCCGTCCGCCATAGCCGCGACTGAGCACCACCGGCGTCTCGCCGAGCTCGCGCAAAAGCTTCGTCAGCGCCAGCACGGTCGGCGTCTTGCCGGCACCGCCGACGTGATAATTGCCGACGCAGATCACGGGGATGCCGGCATCCACGCCTTTGCGCAGCATGCGCCGTTCGGTGATCGCGCCGTAGAGCGCTCCGAGCGGCCATAACGCGTACGACTGGAGGGAACGTGGCCGGTACCAGAAGGCCGGCTCACGCATTGGCGGCTCCCATCTCGATCCGCAGCTGCAGCAGATACGGCTCGAGTGCGATCATGGTGCGATCGAGCGCGCCGCCGAGCTCCTCGACCACGCCGCTGCCTGCGCGCTGCATCTTGTCGCGCAAGGTGGGATCGGCCAGCAGCTGGCCGAGCTGCTTGACCAGCGCCTCCTGCGTGTCGGTCTGGCGCGCACCGCCGCTGCCGTCGAGCGCCTCATAGACATCGGCGAAGTTGAAGACGTGTGGGCCATGCACGATCGCGGCCCCGAGCTTGATCGCCTCGATCGGGTTCTGCCCGCCATGACGGATCAGCGATCCGCCCATGAACACGATCGGCGACAGCCGGTAGAACAGGCCGAGCTCGCCCATGGTGTCGGCGACATAGATATCGGTGGTCGCGGTCGGCAGCTCCTCGCGCGAGCGCAATGCCGGCTTCAGGCCTGAGGCCGTGATCAGGCCGGCGATCGAGGAGCCGCGATCGGGATGCCGCGGCACGATCACGGTGAGGAGCTGCGGGAAGAAGCCGGAGAGGCTGCGATGCGCGTCGACCAGCATCTCGTCCTCGCCCGGGTGGGTCGAGGCCGCGACGATGATGGGGCGCCCGCGCGTCATCGCCATCAGCCGTTCGAGCTTGGCGGGATCGGCCGGCGGCGCCGGCACGTCGAGCTTGAGGTTGCCCGTGGTGACGACGTCGCGGCCGCCGAGCGTGGCGAAGCGCTCGGCATCGGTCTTCGACTGCGCAAGGCAGATGTCGAAACGCGACAACAGCGCCGAGATGGTGCCCTGCATGCGCCGCCAGCGCGGGAAGGAGCGCGGCGACATCCGCCCGTTGATCAGCACCATCGGCACCCGGCGCGTCGCGCCCGCCAGGATCAGGTTCGGCCACAGATCGGATTCGATGAACAGCGCCAGCGACGGCTTCCAATGATCGAGGAAGCGCGCGACATAGCGCGGCGAATCATACGGCACGTATTGATGGATGACGTCGGGCGGAAAGCGCTTTGCGACCACGGCGGCCGAGGTGACGGTGCCCGAGGTGAGCAGGATGCGTAAGTTGAGATCGCGCAGGCGCTCGATCAGCCCCGCCGCGGCCAGCACCTCGCCGACACTGGCGCCGTGGATCCAGACCAGCGGACCATGCGGCCGCACGTCCCGGGACAGGCCGCGCCGCTCGCCGACGCGCGCGGGATCCTCCTTGCCCTGCTTCAGCCGCCGCTTGATCAGCGCCGGCGCAAGCGGCACCAGGCCGGAGGCCAGGCGCCGGTACATCCGCAGCGTGATCGGCAGCGCAATGGGCAGCGATTTAGGCATCTTCCGGTCCCGGGCGGCCGAGTTGCGCATAGGCGCGGCGGGTCGCCTCGTTCAACGTGTCTTCCAGCTCCTGCCGCAGCGCTTCCATCATGGCGGCGTCGGCGTCCGGCGGAACGTGGATTTCCTTGATGCCGACCAATGCGCCCCGCCCGAATGGCAAATTGATGGTGGTGCGGTCCCAGTTCTTGAGCCGGACGAAGCGGCTGGTCGCCATCGCGAAAGGCATGATCGGCCGCCCCGATTCCCGTGCCAGCATGATGATGCCGAGCCCGGCCACGCGCGAGCGCTTGGGGACATCGGCGGTCAGCGCGACATTACAACCGGTCTGGAGCGTGCGCACCATTTCCTTGAAGGCGCCGACCCCGCCCTTGCGGTGGAAGGCGCCGCCATGATCGCCGGAACCGCGGATGGTGCCGATGCCGAGCCGCTCGGCGGCGATCGCATTGAACTCGCCGTCGCGGTGGCGCGAGATCAGGACCTTGGCGCGATAGGAAGCCTTGTTCTGGTTCTTGATGAAGGGCGTGAGGAAATGCTGGCCGTGCCAGAACGCGAAGATCGCAGGGAGCTGCGGCTCAACCTGCGCATAGACGTCGGGCGGATCCAACGTGAATTTGTTGGTCCGCCAGACCAGACGCAGATATTCGGCCGCCAGGACCCCGACGGCACGCTGAACGAAGCTGCTTCGCAGCGTATTGCGAAGCAGTTTTTTCAACGCGCCGGTTCTTGATTCGGGTCGAGCAACCGGTGGAGATGGACGATGAAATAGCGCATCTGCGCGTTGTCGACCGTGCTCTGCGCCTTGGCCCGCCAGGCGGCATGCGCGGTCGCATAATTCGGATAGAGGCCGACGATCTCGACGTCGTCGAGATTCTTGAAGACGTTCTGCTCGAGATCGACGAGCTCCCCGCCGATGACGAGGTGAAGCAGTTGTTGCGGGGCACTATCTGGCATGAGTTCTGTTCCTAGCGGGCTGCCCGGCAAAAGCAGTGTTCGACGAGCACGACGAAAAGCGCTTTAGGCCAAGGGACGGTTTCGAAAATGCGCGACAATGCCCGCATGACGATCGCGTCCCGCTGCCACCAGCACCCCGTGCGCCACTTCCCGGCGGTTATAGAGGATGGGTTCTCCGGAGAGGTCGCTCATCCTACCATCGGCTTCCTGCACGATCAAATCGGCCGCCGCAAGGTCCCAATCATGGCTGTTGCCCCCCGCAAAAGCCGCATCCAGCGCGCCGTGGGCGACCCGGCACAGGCGTAGCGCGAGCGAACCGATTCGCGGATGCAGCTTGATCTCGCGGCCGGAGCTGTTGAGCCGCTCGACCATGGGTTTCGGGCCGGCGACACGGGAGAAGTCGAGCGCCGATCCGGGCGAAGCCTGCACGGCTGCGCCGTTGAGCGTGGTGCCCTGGCCGCGTGCGGCGAAGAAGAACTCATCGGTCGTCGGCGCGAACACCGCGGCCAGCACGGGCGCGGCATCCTCGACCAGCGCGACGCTGACGCACCAATCGTCGTGGCCGTTGAGGTAGTTGCGCGTGCCATCGATGGGATCGACGATCCAGGTCAGCCGCCGCGACAGCCGGGCCGCATCGTCGGCGCTCTCCTCCGAGAGCCAGCCATAATCCGGCGTCGCACTGCGCAAGCGCGTTTCGAGCAGGTCGTTGACGGCGATGTCGGCTTCCGAGACCGGCGAGGACGCACCCTTGGTCCACTTCTTCAGCTCGGTGCGGAACATCGAGTGCGCCAGCGCGCCCGCTTCCCGCACCGTGTCCTGCAGCAGCGCCGCATCGCGCGTCAGGATGGTTTCGCCCGGGGCGTTCGCCTCAACGTCCGCCAAGCGTCAATCCCTCGATGCGCACCGTCGGCGCATTGATGCCGTAGCGGAACTCGAGATTGTTCGCGGGCTGCATCGACTTGAAGATCTCGAACAGATGGCCGGCGATCGTCACCTCGCTGACGGGATAGGTGATCTCGCCGTTCTCGATCCAGAAGCCGGAAGCGCCGCGGCTGTAATCGCCGGTGACGCCGTTCACGCCGGAGCCGATCAGATCGGTGACGTAGAAGCCCTGCTTGATATCGGAGATCAGCTCGGCCGGGCTCGGCGTGCCGGGCTCGAGATGCAGATTGTACGGCCCGGGCGAGGGCGAGGAAGAAACGCCGCGGTGGGCATGGCCGGTGGTGGCAAGGCCGAGCTCGCGCGCAGTGGCGCAGTCGAGCAGCCAGGTCGTCAGCACGCCCTCGTCAATCAGCGCGATCTTCTTCACGGCAACGCCTTCGGCGTCGAACGTCTGCGAGCGCAGGCCGCGCTTGCGCAGGGGATCGTCGATGATGCGGATGTTCTTCGCAAACAGCTGCTGGCCGAGCTTGTCCTTGAGGAAGCTGGTCTTGCGCGCGATCGAGGCGCCGTTGATGGCGCCGACGACATGACCGACCAGGGAGCCGGCGACGCGCGGATCGAACACGACGGGCACCTTGCAGGTCTCGACCTTGCGCGGATTGGAGCGCGCCACGGTGCGCTCGCCGGCGGAACGGCCGACGATCTCCGGCGACAACAGGTCCGCGCCATGCGGCGCCGAGGTGAAGTCGTAATCGCGCTCCATGCCGGTGCCTTCGCCCGAGATGGCGGTGGCCGAGATGCCCTGGCTGGAGCGCAAATAGGAGCCGTGGAAGCCGGTCGAGGTGACCAGCACCATGCCGCCCATGCCCGCGGACGCCGAGGCGCCGCCGGATTTGGTGACGCCCTTCACGGCGAGGGCCGCAGCCTCGGCTGCGAGCGCGCGGCGCTCGAGCTCGCTGGTGGCGGGCACATCGGGATCGAGCAGATCGAGATCGGGAAAGTCGCGCGCGAGCAGCGCGGGATCGGCGAGCCCGACATATTTGTCGTCGGGCGCAACGCGCGCCATCGCGACCGCGCGTTCGGCAAGCTTGGTCACGGCATCGCCGCTGACGTCGTTGGTCGAGACCACCGCCTGGCGCTGGCCGACCAGCACGCGCAAGCCGACGTCGTCACCCTCGGAGCGCTCGGATTCCTCGACGCGTCCGTCGCGCACCTCGACGCCTTGCGAGACGCCGCGCACCGCGACCGCGTCGGCCGCATCCGCGCCGGCGCGCTTGGCCGCCTCCACCAGCCGCTGCGCCAGATCCGACAAGGCGGACTGGTCGAACAGGTCACGGCTGGCCTTTGACCCCTTGGCGGAATCCTTGGACGAAAGCGTCGAGCTTGCGGATGGTGAAGAGTTCACGAACGAAATCCTGTTGGGGCGGGGGTTCGGGACCGGAACCCACAGATGTGCCCTGATCGCGCGGACTTCAAGCATTTTCAGCCCGCCAAAAGCTCAGATTCGCACCTTTGGCGCAACGTCTCGTCAATCATGCGCGCCAAGGTCTTGTCAATCATGAGCAGCAGTGACGGTGGGTTAACCAGCCTTTTTAAGCGGTTTCGGAAAGCCGCGCGCTAAGGTCCTCGCATCGACCGGGAACATAATCCCGGCGGGGAGAACAAAAGCCGTGAGGCGTCAAACAGCAACATGCGGGGTCGCTCCCGCCGGGTCGAGCCGCTCTCTGCGGCTCGACCCCCTTTCCCTTCCGGTCCGCTTCGATGCGCACGATCCGCGCGCCGACGGACATGTCAGGCAGATCGAGCTTCATCGCGAACGCGTCGTGCTTCGCCGTGCCGTTCGCGGCATGCAGATGGCGATCAACGTCCGCGTCAGCGACTTCACGGGCGTCGCACTGCGCGGCAATGACGAAGCGCAGGCCCTCGTCCTGGTGCATCGCGATCCCTCGCTCTCCGTTCCGCTGCTCGTCGGCGCGGAAGGCGACGAGCTCGTCGAGGCCTTGGCGATTTGGAGCGAGCTGTTCGCGCTTCCGCAGCTCGACGAAGGTGCGCGCAAGCCCGCAGCCCGCCGCCGCCGCGCCAATGCGATCCGCGCCCGCCGTCCGAAATTCCTGATGCGCCGCCGCGTTGCGATGGCGCGCGAGCTGTCGGTTCATCGCGAAGAACGCGAGATCATCGCGAGGAATTAGACGGCATTCACAGGTGCCGTAGGGTGGGCAAAGCGAAGCGTGCCCACCTTATTTGTCAATCATTGAGAGATCGTGGGCACGGCGCAAGGGCGCCTTTGCCCACCCTACGGCAGCTACGCCGCCCGCATCACCGCGTCCACCAGCAACCCCGCAAACAGCAGCGCTCCCGCATATTTGTTCGACTTGAACAGGCGCAGGCACAGCTCCGGATCATCGATCCTAAGCCGCATGATCTGCCACGCCAGATGCACGGCGAAGGCGATCAGCCCGAGCCAGGCCGGCCAGCGCGCATCGCCTGAGGCCAGCGCGACGCCGATCAACATCACAGCGAGCCCGTAGAACAGGATCAGCGCCTGGTGCGTGTGCGCGCCGAACAGGCGCGCGGTGGACTTGATGCCGATCAGCGCGTCGTCGTCGGCGTCCTGATGCGCGTAGATCGTGTCATAGCCGATCACCCATGAAATCGCGCCGGCATAGAGCACCATCGCGGTGACGTCGATGCGGCCGAAGGTGACGGCAAATCCCATCAGGGCGCCCCAGGAGAAGGCAAGCCCGAGCACGATCTGCGGCCACCAGGTGATGCGCTTCATGAAGGGGTAGATCGCGACGATCAGGAGCGAAGCGATGCCGGTCGCAATCGCGAAGCGGTTGAACTGCAGCAGCACGATAAGGCCGATCAGCGCCTGCACGACCATCCAAGCCAGCGCCTGCTTCGTGCTCACCTGCCCCGAGGGCAGCGGCCGCGAGCGAGTGCGCTCGACCTTGGCGTCGAGGTCGCGGTCGGTGATGTCGTTCCAGGTGCAGCCCGCCCCGCGCATCACGAAGGCGCCGATGAAGAACAGCACGATGGTGAGCGGCAGTCCGCGGACGTCATGCGCCATGCCGCTCGCGAGCGCCGCCGACCACCAGCACGGCATCAACAGCAGCCATGAGCCGATCGGACGATCGAAGCGGGACAATCGCAAATAAGGCCGCGCCCATGGCGGCGCGAGCGTATCGACCCAGTTGCCGGTGGAATCGGCAACGCGGGCGGATGTGCTAGTGCCCAGTTTTCGAAGTTCGTATTCCATCGCGGCGTATTCCGGTACGAACTTCGAAAACTACAAGGGCACTAGCAAGAAATTATAATTCACGTGCCGCTTGTCGATTTGAAGTTCCTATGAGGATCTCGCGGCAAGCACCGTAGGAACTTCAAATCGGCGGCACGTGTATCATCGGGTCAGGACGTTGCCGTTGAGCGTGTCGAAGGTGCTGCCGCCCTTCTTGCCGGCATTGGCCTCAGGCGCCGAGCCTGAACCGAGCACCTCGCTCAGCGACGGGCCGGCCGGACCGCGCGGCTGGTTCTGCATCTGCTGCGCGACGTTGCAGACCTTCGTCGCCATGGCCTCGGTATTCTTGTGACCGTCCTTCATCTGCGCGCCGATCTGCGCCGGGATTCCGCATTTGGCGGCGTGGGACTCGATGTACTTGATCATCTTGGTCTCAGCCTGGCTGAAATTGCGGATCAGCTTGCAGGCTTCGTCCGGCGGCGCATGACGGTCGCTCGCGGCCTTGATCAGCTTGCCGCGCTTCTCGGCTTCCTCGCGCAGAGGAATGAAAGCCTTCATGCAGTCCTCGCCGGGGCCGCCCTGGGTCGGCGGGGCCGCGCTGAACGCGCCAGCGCCGCCGACGGGCGCGGCGCCATTCACGGGAAAGGACGATTGCGGTGCCGTGCCGACCGAAGCGGTCGGCGCCGAGCCGTTCACCGGGGGAAACGCGGAACTGGTGGCGGCCTGGTTCGGCAGCGGCGCCGGGAAGGCGCTTTGCGCATAGGCGCCCGCGGTGCTCAGGGTGACCATGGCGGCAGTGATCGGAACCATCAAATGACGGATCATCAGGATAGTCTCTCCGGCAGGAGCTACGGGGTTCAGCGTCTTCCCAATTGAAGCGCAACCAGCGTGTTCGCGTTTTTACGATTCCCGCCGGCGCTTAACAACCCGTTGAATAGGGCAAGAGCGCGGCGCGGGGACGCACCATTTCGGCAATATTTACCCCCGGAATGGCTGCTTTCGGTTAAGAACGGCCCCAAATCGGACCCCTGAACGATGCCCTCCCACGATTTTCGCGCTCCCCGCCTGTTCGTCGACGCTCCTCTTGCCCAGGACGCCAGGATCCCGCTCGACCGCGACCAGAGCAATTATCTCGGCAATGTGCTGCGGCTTGCTGCCGGGGCCGAGGTTCTGGCCTTCAACGGCCGGGACGGCGAGTGGCAGGCCGCCATCGAAGGCCGCAAGCGGCCGGACGGTCTCGTGATCCTGCAGCAGACCCGGCCCCAGGACGGACTGCCCGACGTCGCCTACGTTTTCGCCCCGCTCAAGCATGCCCGGCTGGATTACATGGTCCAGAAGGCCATCGAGATGGGCGCAGCCGCGCTGCAGCCGGTCCTGACCCGGTTCACCCAGGCCTCCCGGGTCAACACCGAGCGGATGCGCGCCAATGTCGTCGAGGCGGCCGAGCAATGCGGCATTTTGAGCATCGCCATGGTCGCCGAGCCGGTGCCGCTGGAGCGGTATCTCAGTCAGCGCCCTGCGGGCCGCCTGCTGATCTTCTGCGACGAGGCGGCGGAGGTGCAAAACCCGGTGCAAAGCCTGCAAGACACCCGCGAGGCCGGACAGGGGATTGACGTGCTGATCGGCCCCGAAGGCGGCTTTGCCGAGGAAGAGCGGGCCCTGCTGCTGCGGCAGCCCAGGATCCTCCGGCTGGCGCTCGGCCCGCGGATCATGCGGGCCGATACCGCCGCCGTGGCCGCCCTGGCGCTGGTACAGGCGGTGCTGGGCGATTGGGGCAATGCCAGCTGATCCCGGCGTTGCCCGCCTGTTAAGCGATTGATCCTTTGGAGGTCGAAACCGCTTTCGGGCCATGCTAAGGGCAGCGCAATTCGCTTGCCTCCCCTTGCCCTGCCCGGTTCCACCGGGACGATGGACCCAGTTATGACCGCGACTGCCACCTCAAATGCTGCCGGCTCCGCCGCCTGGGCGGATACGCTGCTGTTGTCGTTCGCGCAGGCCGGTTACGTCAGGGCCGAGCCCGCCATCCTGCAGCCGGCCGAGCCGTTCCTGGACCTCTCCGGCGAGGACATCCGCAAGAGCCTGTACCTGACGAGTGACCTCTCCGGCGAGGAACTGTGCCTGCGCCCGGACCTGACCATTCCGGTGGCGCGCGATTACCTGACCTCCGGTCGTGCCGGCCAGCCGGCCGGGTTCAGCTATCTCGGCCCGGTGTTTCGCTACCGCAGCGGTCAAGCCAGCGAATTCCTGCAGGCCGGCATCGAATCGTTCGGCCGCCAGGACCGCGCCGCGGCCGACGCCGAGACGTTGGCGCTCGGGCTCGAAGCGACCGCGGCCTTCGGTGTCCGCGACGTCGAGATCCGCACCGGCGACGTGGCGCTGTTCAACGCGCTGCTCGACGCGCTCGACCTCTATCCGGTCTGGCGCCGCCGCCTGGTCAAGGATTTCAACCGCAAGATCAGCCTGGAAAAGGATCTGGAACGGCTGGCGGCCGCGACCACCGCCACCCGCAGCGAATATGAGGGCGTGCTCGCCGCCCTCGCCGGCTCCGACCGCAAGGCGGCGCTCGCCTTCGTCACCGATCTGATGTCGATCGCCGGCACCACCAATGTCGGGGGACGCACCACGGCCGAGATCGCCGACCGCTTCCTCGAGCAATCGACGCTGAAGGGCGGCGCGCTGCCGCGCGAGGCGATTGCCGTGCTCAAGCGCTTCCTGACGATTGCAGGCAATCCCGACGATGCCATCGCCGAGCTGCGCGCGCTCACTGCCGACGCCAGGCTCGACCTCACGGCAGCGATCGACCAGTTCGAGAGCCGGGTCGGCTTCATGGCGGCGCGCGGCATCGACGTGAAGCAGACGCGCTTCTCGACCGCGTTCGGACGCGGCCTCGACTATTACACCGGCTTCGAATTCGAACTGCATCACCGGGGCAACGGCGCCGAGCCGCTGGTCGCCGGCGGCCGCTATGACGGGCTGATGACCCAGCTTGGATCGACTGAACCGATCCCTGCGGTCGGCTTCTCGGTCTGGGTGGATGCGCTGACGAAGATCGGCCGCAAGGTGGGAGCTTAAGTCATGAGCGCGCCATTCGTTCTG
Source organism: Bradyrhizobium sp. TM102 (assembly GCF_009176685.1). Taxonomy (NCBI): domain Bacteria; kingdom Pseudomonadati; phylum Pseudomonadota; class Alphaproteobacteria; order Hyphomicrobiales; family Nitrobacteraceae; genus Bradyrhizobium; species Bradyrhizobium sp. TM102. The sequence continues at coordinate 7,085,220 of NZ_AP021855.1, forward strand.
GCCGTTCCCTCCAAGGGCCGCCTGCAGGAAAACACCGAGGCCTTCTTCGCCCGTGCCGGGCTCAAGCTGTCGAAGGCCGGCGGCGCCCGCGACTATCGCGGCACGCTTGCAGGCCTCGACAATGTCGAGGTCGCCTATCTCTCGGCGAGCGAGATCGCCTCGCAACTGTCGCGCGGCCTCGCGCATCTCGGCGTCACCGGGGAAGACCTGGTGCGCGAGAACATCGCGGACGCCGACAAGCGCGTGTCGCTGATCGACGGGCTCGGCTTCGGCTACGCCGACGTCGTCGTCGCGGTGCCGCAGGCCTGGATCGACGTTCGCACCATGGCCGACCTCGACGACGTCACGACCGGCTTCCGCGAGCAGCATCACATGCGGATGCGGGTCGCAACCAAGTTCGTCAACCTCACCCGCACCTTCTTCCAGAGCCACGGCATCACCGATTACCGCATCGTTGAAAGTAGCGGCGCGACCGAAGGCGCGCCGGCGGCCGGCAGCGCCGAGCTGATCGTCGACATCACCACGACGGGCGCGACGCTCGCCGCCAACGGCTTGCGGGTGCTCGACGACGGCGTGATCCTGCGCAGCCAGGCCAATCTGGTCGCCTCGAAAGAGGCCGACTGGACGCCGCAGGCGCGGGAGACCGCGCGCGTCATCCTCGATCACATCGCAGCAAGGGCGCGAGCCAACAAGTATCGCGAGGTCCGCACCCGCTTCCGGCAATGCGACGCCGCGCTGCTCGGCGAAGCCCATGGCCGGTTCGGCGTCGAGGCCCCGTTCGGCGGGCCGACCTCGTCGGGCATGTTGACGTTGCACTGCCCGCCGGGACAGCTCTATGCGCTGGCAAGCTTCCTGCGCGAGCATGGCGCCGAGACCGTCTCGGTGGTTTCGCTCGACTACGTGTTCGACCGGGAGAACCCGCTGTTCGCCAAGCTGGAGGCGTTCCTGCGGCAGTGAGCCTCAGGCCGTTCGGCTTTTCCGTTCAGCTTTGCGACAGCAAACGGCAGCTACCATATGCTGTTAAGATGACTTTGAACGCTTCTGGAACTTGATCGATGACGCTGGGCTCTGACGTTTCCGGCATGACGACGACCGCAGGCACCGCCGCGGCGAAGGGACTGTCGATCGTCGTCCCCGTCTACAACGAGGCGGCGGGCCTCGCCGCCCTGCACCAGCGCATCTGCGATCTGGCAAAAACCTTGCGGGAGCGCTATCGGCTGGCTTGCGAGGTCGTCTATGTCGACGACGGCAGCAAGGATGCGACGCTGGCGATCGCCCGCGCGCTGCCGGCCGACGCGATCGACGTCCAGGTGGTGTCGCTGTCGCGCAATTTCGGCAAGGAAGCGGCGCTGATGGCCGGCCTCGACCATGCCCGGCTCGGCGCCGTCATGTTCATGGACGGCGACGGCCAGCATCCGCCGGCCCTGATCGAACAGCTGGTGCGGCACTGGATCGATGACGGCTATGACGTCGTCTACACCGCCAAGGCGCATCGCGACAACGAGACCTTCCTGCGCCGGGTCGCCGTGCACGGTTTCTACGCGCTGATCAATTGGGGGGCACGGCAGAAGATTCCCGAGGACGCCGGCGACTTCCGCCTGCTGTCGCCGCGCGCGGTCACAGCGCTCAGGCAGCTGCCCGAGCGCAACCGGTTCTTCAAGGGCCTCGCCAGCTGGATCGGCTTCCGCCAGATCCGCGTCGACTACGAGCCGTCCGCGCGCGCCCATGGCGTCACCACCTTCAACGCCGCGAGCCTGCTCGGCCTGTCGATCGAGGGCCTGACCTCGTTTTCGGTGGCCCCCCTGCGCTTCGCCAGCCTGCTCGGCGTCATTCTCGCCGGGGGCGCCTTCCTGTTCGGCCTTTCGATCCTCTGGGAGGTGTTCACGACCGGCAAGCAGGTGCCCGGCTATCCCTCGCTCGTGATCGGCCTGATGACGATCGGCGGCGTGCAGCTCATCATGATCGGCATCGTCGGCGAATATATCGGCAAGATCCTCTCCGAGCTGAAGGCGCGCCCGATCTACTTCGTCGCCGAGCATAGTGAAAAGCACTTCGAAGCGGCGCAGGACGCTTCGAGCGACGCCGCGAAGAGGACGGCGGCCGAATGAGCGCGGCCGCGGGTCTGCGGCGGATCTGGCTCTGTGCCGACGATTACGGCATCAGCCCGGGCGTCAACCGCGCCATCCGCGACCTGATCGAACGCGGCCGCCTCAACGCCACCTCGGTGATGATGGTGGGGCCTGCAATCGCGCGCAGCGAGGTCGAGGCGCTTCAGGCCTCGGCGAAGACGAGCCCGCGCTGCGCGATCGGATTGCACGTGACGCTGTCGGCGCCGTTCCGCCCCCTCACCATGCATTTCCGCCCGCTCGACGGCGACATGTTCATGCCGTTTCCGAAGCTGCTGCGCGCGGGCATTTTGCGGCGGCTCGACCGCGAATTCTTCCGCAACGAGGTGAAGGCGCAGCTCGCCGCCTTCGCCGAAGCGTTCGGGCGCGCGCCTGACTTCGTCGACGGCCATCAGCATGTGCAGCTCTATCCGCAGGTGCGCGACGGCTTTGTCGATGCGGTCCGCGAAGGCGCGCCGAACGCCTGGGTGCGCCAGGGCGGCCGCGACCTGCCGCTCAAGCAGCGGCTGGCCTCACCCAAGGCCATCGTGCTCGACGTCCTCAGCGCGCAATTCCGCCGCCGTGCCGGCAGCGCGGGGCTCAGCTTCAACCCGGGCTTTGCCGGCGCCTATGACTTCACGCGGGCGGCCGATTTTGGCGAGCTGATGCGGCAATTCCTGGAAGGCTTGCCGGATGGCGGCCTCGTGATGTGCCACCCCGGCTTCGTCGACGATGTCCTCGCCGGCCTCGATCCGATGACGGATGTCCGCGAACGCGAGCACGCCTATCTGGCGGGCGACGCCTTCGCGCGTCTGCTGGCGGACAGCGGCGCCACGCTGGGATGACACCGGCGGACAGCAAGCCGCGGGGCAGCTTGTCGCATACCGAAATTTAATCCGGCCGGCACTGTTGGGGCCACAATGGAACCCTACATCTGCTTCGCGCTTGTTTTGCGCGAGGGAGACTGATCATGACGCCGCAGGAACGCCAGCTCGTCGACGACCTTTTCGACCGGCTTTCGAAACTGGAAAACGCACCGCGCGATCCCGACGCGATCGCCGCGATCTCGGACGGGCTGCGCAAGGCACCCGGCGCGATCTATGCGCTGGTGCAGACCACGCTGCTGCAGGACGAAGCGCTGAAGCGCGCCCATAACCGCATCCAGGAGCTGGAAGCGGCCCATGCGCCCGAGCAGGCGCAGTCCGGCGGCTTCCTCGACACCATGCGCGATACCTTGTTCGGCGGAGGCCCCTCGCGCGGCTCGGTTCCGAACGTGCCGCCGCGTGACACGCGGCCGGTCTGGAACAGCGGCGGAGCGATGCAGCAGACGCAGCCGGGCTACGGTCAGCCGCCTTACGGCCAAGGCCCAGGTCAGGGCCCGGGCCAGGGCCAGGGTTATGGCGCACCGCCGATGGGCGGTGGCGGCGGCTCGTTCCTCGGTACCGCAGCGGCAGCTGCCGCCGGCGTCGTCGGCGGCTCGCTGCTGCTCTCGAGCATCCGCGGCATGATGGGCGGATCGCATCAGCAGGCCTTTGGCGACACCAACGCCCTCGGCGACCGCAGCGCTGGTGGAAGTCCTTGGGGCGGCAGCGACCAGTCCGGCGGCTCGCTCGCGCGCGATGCCGGCCTCAATGACATCGGCTCGAACCGGGAGTCCCGCCAGAGCTTCTCCGACCAGGCGAACAACGATCGTAACGACAACGACCAGAACTACGGCGACAACAACGACGACGGCAATATGGACGTAGCCGACGACAGCGATTTCGGCGGCGACGACGATGGCGGCAGCGATTACGCGTGAGCAATTCGTCCGAAAGATGCGGACGGCCGCCTCTCGGCGGCCGTTTTCTTTAGAGCATGGGCTCGAGCGCCTTTTGTGCCACGGCAAGCAGAGAGGACGCTCGATATAGTATGACTAATGCGCAGCGCCATTGGACTGAGCTGAACGTTACCCGACGCGCCTGAATTCACCATGACAAATCAAATCGCCGTCTGACGCGTGCGACCGTAGACTCCCGGATTTCCAAATTCGGACATGGGTGTTCAACTGGAAGAACACGTTGCTCATGCCACACACCAATGTGGTTGCCTCTCTTGGTTATAGTCGGGGTTTTAAAAATGAGTCCACTTCAGCAGCGCATCGCAACCCTGACCAACGTGACAACTCATCTCATCACCGAGTTGTCGGAGTTGGAGGGACTGCACGAGCGCCTCAAGAAGGCAGAGCTGTCGGCGCGGCGGTTGAAACGCTCCGTTCGCGCATCGCTTTCCCATTCATCAACTCGTCGTCGCTGCTCTGTTGCCCCTCGTCTCGGTTCGAGGCGGCATCGTCGGCCAGCCTAAAGCATGATCCGGAAAAGGTGCGCAGCGGTTTTCCGAAAAGATCATGCTTAAGCAACAACCTGAAGCGCGATGACGATTCATCCTGATCGCATCGCGCTTTGGACCTTGGCCGGAGGACGTACGCCGGCGGCGCGCAACGCCTTCGATGCCGCGCGTCGCGAGCCGGCGCGACACGCGGAGTTGACGGCTCGCAGCGAGCGCTGGGCTACATCACCACGACCTTGGTGCCGACATTGACGCGGCCGTAGAGGTCGATGACGTCTTCGTTGCGCATGCGGATGCAGCCGGAGGAGACGTTGGTGCCGATGGTCCAGGGCTCGTTGGAGCCGTGGATGCGGTACAGCGTCGAGCCCAGATACATCGCGCGGGCGCCGAGCGGGTTCTCCGGACCGCCTTCCATGTGCCGGGGCAAATCGGGACGGCGCGCGATCATTTCGGCCGGCGGCGTCCAGTCCGGCCATTCGCGCTTGGCTGTGATCGCCTTCACGCCGGACCAGGTGAAGCCGGGACGCCCGACGCCAATGCCGTAGCGCATCGCCCTGCCGTTGCCCTCGACGAGATAGAGGAATTTGTTCGGGGTATCGACCACGATGGTGCCGGGACTTTCCTTGCCGCTATAGTCAACAGATTGCTTCTCGAACCTTGGATCGAACTGACGCTGCCGCGGGTCGGCCGTCTCCTGCTGAACCGCGCCTTGCTGATATCCACCCTGCATCTGCGGCTCGCCCATCGGCGGCAGGCGGCGCTGGTCGTAATAGCCGGGCTGCTGTTGATAGACCGGCTGCTGCGGCGCGTAGGCCGGACCGCGGCCGGGACCGTCGCCGAACAGGAACTCGATGAAGCCGCCGCCCATGTTCGCATTGGAGGCGACGCGCACCGGCGCCGGCGGCACCTGCGGCTGGTAGAGCACCGCGGGCGGATCGTTCGGCACCGAATTGTCGAAGGCGCTGGCACTGTTTGCGCCGGCAATGAAGGTGCAAGCGCTGCCGAGCAGCGCGACAGACATTTTCTTGAACATCGACGTACTCTGTACTGTTTCGTCTAGATCACATGCGCCGTGGAGAGCTGATGGCTGGTCCGCGCCCCCGACGTGGTCAATAAAAAGCAAAAGCCGTTTTGTTTGGTAAACAGAAGCGGCGTTTGGATTCACCACGTCGTCAGCAGCGGGGCAATTTGGCGATCAGCGTTTATTTTCGATGAACGCCGCGCGCCCATGGTTAATCGCTTCTTTGCGCGCCGTCGCGCGCAGCCGCACAACAGTTCCTGCCGTGAACTTCGTGTTAAATCGCTTCTGCCTACAAAGACGCGTGAGTGAGGTGGGGGGAGTATCCAGATGGCTGTTCACCGCAAACGTTTTCGCGTCGAGGATATCGCTGGTGGCGAGATGCCGATTTTGGACGTAACTGAAGAGGCAATCCCGATGCATAGCGAGATCATGGCCGAGCTACGTGCGATCCGTGCACAGATGGCGAAAGGCACCGCGCCCTTGCCCTTGTCCGGCAGCGCAGCCATGGCGGCGATCGACGCCTCCACCGCCCACGAGCTCTCCGAGGCTCGGACCATGCTCGAGACCTATCGGGCCCAGATCGAGCAGTGCGAAAAGCTGAAGGTCGAGCTCGACCTCATCCATGACGCCATCGACCGCACCAAGCGCGAAATCGCGACACTGCACGGCAAGAGCTTTGACGGCGGCGAAATGGCCAAGGTCAATGGCGAGCTCGGCGCGGTGGTCGGCGGCACCGAGCAGGCGACCCAGCAGATCCTCGAGGCCGCGGAGTCGATCGACCAGGCCGCCAGCGCAATGTCCAAGGTGGACTCGATCGACCAGCAGAAGCGGCTCGCCGACGACATCCAGGAACGCGTCATCTCGATCTTCGAGGCCTGCAACTTCCAGGACCTGACCGGCCAGCGCATCAGCAAGGTGATGGGCACGATGAAGTTCATCGAACAGCACATCAATGCGATGATGGAGATCTGGGGCGGCGTCGACGCGATCAAGTCCCACGTCGTGCCGCAGGTCGACAATCGCAGCGAGGACGACAAGCTTCTCAACGGCCCCAAGCTCGCCGGCGACGTCGGCCACGCCTCGCAGGACGACATCGACGCGCTGTTCGACTGAGCGGACGCGGCATAGCGAAAAACAAAACGCCGGCGAGAGCCGGCGTTTTTGATTTTGGCCCAGCCCGTCATTCCGGGGCGGCTCGACAGAGCCGGACCCGGAATCCGGAGATTTAAGGCAGGAAGCTCACCACATCGAGATTCTCAGGTGCGCGAGTGCGCACCATAGTTCGCGCTTCGCGCGCCCCGGAATGACGGAAGACGAACATCACGCCCGCGGCGCGCAGCGGACGTAGACCATGTTGCCGTAGCGGGTGGCGGCGTCCTTGTCGATGAAGCGGGTGATCAGGACGCGGCCGTCGAAGGAGATGATTTCGCGGTCCTGCTCGCCGGGGGTCGGACCCGCCGGTCCGATGTAGTTCTTGCCGCTCGGCGAGCCCTTCAGCCGCAGCTCCTGGGGCGTTGCCTGGTCGGCCAGATGCATGATCACGCCGCCGGAGGAGCCGGCGGTGATCACGTAGGGATTTTTGCACTGGGCCCGGGCGGCGGCCTCGGTGCGGGCGCGGTCGGCCGGGTTCTGGAACGAGGCGAGGCCCCAGCGGCCGACGATCTCGTCGCCGCGAATGGTCGCAGGCATTTCGGGCGCGACGCCCGGCTCGGCTTCGGGCGGCGGCGAGGACGACGAGAAGGACGGCAGGCTCATGCCGCCGCCGCAGGCGCCCAGCAGCAGCGCCAGACAAGAGGCGGCGGCCAGATTGGCAACCGTGCGCGCGTGAGCTGAACTGATCATGGCATTCCCCCGAACAAGACCATGGCCGCACCCCTCCTGCAGCCAAGCGCAAAACCGCTGCCGGAGCAATGACGTCCTTTAATACGTCGGCGCCCCGAACAAGTTTCCAGTGCCACCATCCTATATCCGCCTCACCAATCGCTTAACCACCTTTGCTTGACAGGATCGCGGCCAAGCCATATTTCCGGGCCCACTATTAGCACTCGGAAAGCCCGATTGCTAAGCACGCCGTTCGATCCTCGGGATAGGGGGATGGACGGAAGCGCCGCCCCACCCACTTCCACTACTTCCGAAGCGAGCCTCCAAAGGGAAACGTCATGGCTAAATCCAAATTTCGTCCGCTGCATGACCGTGTCGTGGTCAAACGTATCGACGCCGAGGAAAAGACCAAGGGCGGCATCATCATTCCGGACAGCGCCAAGGAAAAGCCCTCCCAGGGCGAGGTCGTCGCCGTCGGCCCCGGCGGCCGTGACGAGACCGGCAAGCTGACCCCGATCGACCTCAAGGTCGGCGACCGCGTGCTGTTCGGCAAATGGTCGGGCACCGAGGTCAAGATCGACAACGAAGAGCTCCTGATCATGAAGGAGTCGGACATCATGGGCGTACTGGCCTAAGGCCATCCGCCTGAACAGCCGCTGAATGTCATGCCCGGATCCAGGCGGTCCGGGCATCCATCATTCCGCCGGGTTCGGTCCACGAATCCCGGAATTGATGCGACGGGCGTGCGGCAGACACATCACCAAACACGAGGGATTGCTAAAATGGCTGCCAAAGACGTCAAGTTTTCCGGAGACGCGCGCGATCGCATGCTGCGCGGCGTCGACGTTCTCGCCAACGCCGTCAAGGTGACGCTCGGCCCGAAGGGCCGCAACGTCGTCATCGAGAAGAGCTTCGGCGCACCCCGCATCACCAAGGACGGCGTCACCGTCGCCAAGGAGATCGAGCTCGAGGACAAGTTCGAGAACATGGGCGCCCAGATGGTGCGTGAGGTCGCCTCCAAGACCAACGACCTCGCCGGCGACGGCACCACCACCGCCACCGTGCTGGCCCAGGCCATCGTGCGCGAAGGCGCCAAGGCGGTTGCCGCCGGCATGAACCCCATGGACCTCAAGCGCGGCATCGACATCGCGGTCGCTTCCGTCATCAAGGACATCGAGAAGCGGGCCAAGCCCGTCGCCGCCTCCTCCGAGGTCGCCCAGGTCGGCACCATCTCGGCCAACGGCGATGCCGCCATCGGCAAGATGATCGCCCAGGCGATGCAGAAGGTCGGCAACGAAGGCGTCATCACCGTCGAAGAGAACAAGTCGCTCGACACCGAAGTCGACATCGTCGAGGGCATGAAGTTCGACCGCGGCTATCTCAGCCCCTACTTCGTCACCAACCCCGAGAAGATGACCGCCGAGCTCGAGGATGCCTACATCCTCCTGCACGAGAAGAAGCTTTCGGGCCTGCAGGCCATGCTTCCGGTGCTGGAAGCCGTGGTGCAGTCGGGCAAGCCGCTCGTCATCATCGCCGAAGACGTCGAGGGCGAGGCGCTGGCCACCCTGGTCGTCAACCGCCTCCGCGGCGGCCTCAAGGTCGCCGCCGTCAAGGCGCCGGGCTTCGGCGATCGCCGCAAGGCCATGCTCGAGGACCTCGCCATCCTCACCGGTGGCCAGCTCATTTCCGAAGACCTCGGCATGAAGCTCGAGAACGTCACGGTGAAGATGCTGGGCCGCGCCGGCAAGGTCGTGATCGACAAGGAGAACACCACGATCGTCAAGGGCGCCGGCAAGAAGCCGGACATCGAGGCCCGTGTCGGCCAGATCAAGGCCCAGATCGAGGAGACCACCTCGGACTACGACCGTGAGAAGCTCCAGGAGCGTCTCGCCAAGCTGGCCGGCGGCGTCGCCGTGATCCGCGTCGGCGGTGCCACCGAGATCGAGGTCAAGGAGAAGAAGGACCGCGTCGAGGACGCTCTCAACGCCACCCGCGCCGCGGTGCAGGAAGGCATCGTCCCCGGCGGCGGCGTCACGCTGCTGCGCGCCAAGAAGGCGGTCGGCCGTCTCACCAACGCCAATGCCGACGTCCAGGCCGGCATCAACATCGTGCTGAAGGCGCTCGAGGCTCCGATCCGCCAGATCTCGGAAAACGCCGGCGTGGAAGGCTCGATCGTGGTCGGCAAGATCCTGGAGAACAAGTCCGAGACCTTCGGCTTCGACGCCCAGACCGAGGACTATGTCGACATGATCGAGAAAGGCATCATCGATCCCGCCAAGGTGGTGCGCACCGCGCTCCAGGACGCCTCCTCCGTGGCCGGCCTGCTGGTCACCACCGAGGCCATGGTCGCCGAAACGCCGAAGAAGGAAGCCTCGCCCGCGATGCCCGGCGGCGGCGGCATGGGCGGCTTCTAAGCCTCCGTTCCGTTACAATGTTGCGAAGGCCGCCTCCGGGCGGCCTTCTTTTTTGCCGACCCTGCCCCTCCGCTTTCCGATTCAACCGACGGCCAAAACCCACTACGGTGACGCGCCGATTCGAATTGTTTGGGCATGATCCTCTCGGAAAACCGCTTCACACTTTCCGGATCATGCCCGTTGCGCGAGGATTTCATCGATGCGTGCGCTTCTGGTTTGTTCGACAGCCCTTTTGGCTCTGCTTGCAGCTTCTCCGCATTCCGCATCCGCCCAGATGAAGCTGTCGCCGAAGGCCACGACGCCCGGTGGGCCGGAGACACGCTATTTCACCTCGATCGACGGGCTGATGGACGGCAATGCCGACGTGATCCTGAAGGAGACGCGCCAGGGCAAGACGGTGACGGCGGCCGTGCTCGACGTCTGCTATCCCGTCGCAAAGAATTCCGACCGCAAGGACCGCTTCGTCGTCAATCTCCAGGTCGCGGGCCAGACCCTGACCGGCACCACGCAGAGCATCAGCGAGAAGTCGCCCGTCAGCGTCAAGCTGCTGCGCAAGCAGAGCGGCGACACCTTCGAATTCCGCGGCCAGATCAGCATTGGCCAGGTCGTGACCGAGGTGACCTCGCCCGACAATTCCGATCTCAGCGAGAAGGAATTTCAGGACAACCAGACCTCCGACGACGGCATCACGCCGCAGCCGAAGGATTTCACCGACGTCTCGCCGGAGGCGATCGCGGTCAAGGTCAAGCTCGACGCTGCAACCGACTTCCTGAAGAGCCTGAAGGGCCAGGCGGTCGAGGTGACGCTGGCGAGCCTCACGGTCGGCTGCGATGCGCTGCGCGCAGGCGAGCAGACCATCAACATGTCGGTCGATCCCGAGCGCGCCGGCGCGCTGCTGGCGAAATTCAAGGCGACGCCGGGCGTCACCTCCGCGGGCTGGACCGCGGGCATGACCGAGATGGACCGCACCATCCGCTTCGCCGCAGCCGACTGGCGCGAGGGCGACAAGATCAGCAAGGACAAGCTCGCGGCCGCCGTCTCGAACGTTTTGAGCCGGACGCTCGCGGCAAAGCCGGTCTCGCAAAGCTTCAACCCCGCCACGGGCAAGCTCAAGCTGGTCTTCAAGCGGCCGAACCCGGATTTCCCCGCGCTCGATCTCACCGACACGATCGAGGTCGCAGGGCTCGTCTCGCCCGACAAACCGGGCGCGACCGACAAGCTCATGCTGTGGATCGGCAGCCCCGCGACGACGACCGCCGACGAGAGCAGCGGCGCCAAGCTCAATCTCTCCGACGACACGTCGGTCGACGAGGAAGGCGAGCAGCCCGACGACAACGGTTCGATCGAGGCGCTTGCCAAGGAGCTCAAGGGCCAGCGCTGGGATGCCGACAAGTCGGTGTGGAAGTAGGCTTTCGTGCCCCGGACGCTGCGCAGCACGTCAGTGATGCGCAGCAGAGCCGGGGCCCAGAGGCCACACACGAATTTGCCGATAGAAAATCTGGGTCCCGGCTCTGCGGCGCATCGCTTGCGCGACGCGCCTTGTCCGGGACACGAGAGCGGAGCTAATTCCCCGTCGTCCTGAAGCGCAGTGGCTTGGGGCCGATCAGCGTCAGCACGTCGCCCTGACGCTTCCAGGTCTCGACGCTGCTCAGTGCCGCGACCAGATCGTCGTCGGCCTGCGCCCTTGCCGGCGGGCAGGAGCGATCCTGGATCTGACCGGGGACGAAGATCACGGTGTTGCCGGCGACCGAGAACTGGCCCTTGCCGCCCTTGCACCAGAGCTCGAGCACGACCTCGCCATGGTCGCCGATTTCGATGTTCGGAATTCGCTTCGAGCCTGCTTGCGGCAGCGCTTCCAGCGTCATCTCGGTGCCGAACGGGAAACCGTCCTCGGCACGCGCGACAATGGACATCGCTAGCATTGCAACCGCAGCACACACCAATCGCCTGAGCGAAACCATGAGACCTCTCGTCCGACCTGATTTGCCGCACCTTCTATAAGACGGCGGCGCCAATGAGAAGGTTCGCTCGACCTGGAGCGCGATGAGATTTGATTGGGCGCAAAAATCCCCGCGGGGCGGAACCTCGCGGGGATTTGCGTTCGAGCCGGAGTTGGCCTGCTACTTCAGGACCATTGCCGTGAACGGCCAGACATAGGCCTGCAACGTCACGAGCACGCCGACGAGACAGGCCAGCACGATCGAGTGCCAGAACACGAAGCGCAGGATCGTGCCCTCGTGCCCGTACCAGTTGGTGGCAGTGGAGGCGACCACGATCGACTGCGCGTCGATCATCTTGCCCATCACGCCGCCGGACGAGTTCGCCGCGGCCATTAGGACCGGCGACAGGCCGAGCTGCTCGGAGGTGATCTTCTGCAGGTTGCCGAACAGCACGTTGGAGGCGGTGTCCGATCCCGTCAGCGCCACGCCCAACCAGCCGAGCAGCGTGCCGAAGAAGGGATAGAGCACGCCGGTTGCGGCGAAGGCGAGGCCGAGCGTCGCGTCGACGCCGGAGAGCCGCGTCAAGGTGCCGATCGCCAGCATCGCCGAGATCGTAATCAGCGAGATCGCACAGAGCCGGATGGTACGGCCGTACTCGGTCACGAGCTTGCCGGGACCGACGCCCATCAGGACACCGGAGATGATCGCCGCGATCAGCATGCCCGTGCCGGTGAAGGACAGGTAGGTGAAGCCGAACACGGCGCTCTCTTTCGTCGGCCCTGGCGCGACCGGCGGCATCTTGTTGATCATCTGGTGCAGCTCGGGCACGGGATAGTTCCAGACGAAGATCGAATTCGCCCAGGCCTTGAACGCCCCGTTACCCCAGATCAGCATCACGATGCAGACGATGATCCACGGCAGCAGCGCGCCGAACAGTTCGCTCTGCGTCAGCGGCGTCTTGTCGAGCGGTTTGGCCGCCGCCATGGTGGCTGCCGATTCATCGCGGCCGCGCAGCGCCGGCGACAGCCAGAGCTGCCTGGGCTGCCAGACTTTGAGGAACAGGATCAGCGCGCCCATCGAGATCAGCGACGCGCCGATGTCGACGATCCAGGGGTTGATGAAGTTCGAGATCACGAATTGCGGAATCGCGAACGACACGCCGGTGACCAGGATTGCCGGCCAGACATCCTTCATGCCCTTCCAGCCCGCGAACGCCCACACCACCCAGAACGGCACGATCAGCGAGAAGACCGGCAATTGCCGGCCGACCATCGCGCCGACGATGTAGGGATCGAGCCCGGTGACCGAGGCAAGGCCCTGGATCGGCGTGCCCAGCGCGCCATAGGCGACCGGCGCGGTGTTGGCGATCAGCGACAGGCCGGACGCCGCGAGCGGCGAGAAGCCGAGGCCGATCAGCACGGCGCCGGTGATGGCGACCGGCGTGCCGAAGCCCGAGGCGCCCTCGAAGAACGCGCCGAAGGAGAAGGCGATCAGCAGCAATTGCAGCCGCCGGTCCTCGGTGACGCCGCCGATGGCGCGCTTGAGCAATTCGAAGCGTCCCGTGCTCACCGTCACCTGGTAGAGGAAGATGACATTGAGCACGATCCAGCCGATCGGGAAAAAGCCGGTCACGATGCCCAGCACCGAGGCACGGATCGACATGTTCGCCGGCATGGTGAAGACGAAGATCGTGATCAAATTGGCCACGATCACGGCGATGACCGCCGCGATATGCGCCTGGACGCGACCGCTCGCGATCAGGACCAGCAGCGTGACGACGGGCACCGCCGCCGCAATCGTCGACAGCACCGGACTGTGCAGCGGATCATAGACTTGATTCCACATGGTCTTCCTCCCCCACGCATGTTTGCGGCAGACGGCCCGCGTGGAGAGCCGATCCTGCTTGACGCTGGAAGCGATAACCCCCGAGCTGGACGCGAATTCTTCGCGAATGCGGCGGTTCCCGTCCCGCTCACAAGCTCGCGAAATCCCAGAGCACCCCACCCCGCGCCGTCGAGCCCCATGCTAGGGTTGCAAGCTGCGACAAGCCAACGCAAATTGCAGCACTTGCGACTTTAGTCTAAGCGCGCCCATTTCCGCCATTACCTCAAGCCTCTGGCTCCGGGCCGTTGTGCACATCCCCCTAGGAGATTCTGCTCTGTGAAGAACCTCAGCGCCACGCTCGCGATCGTCTGGCGAATCGCCGTCCCCTATTTCCGGTCGGAGGACAAGTGGGCCGGCCGCGGCCTGCTCGCCGTCGTCGTCGCGATGGAGCTGGTACTGGTCGCGATCAACGTGCTGCTCAATCAGTGGCAGAACCGGTTCTACAGCGCCCTGCAGGCCTACGATCTGCCCGAATTCGTCAAGGAGGTCTGGATCTTCCTTGGGCTTGCCTTCACCTTCGTCGCTTTGGCCGTCTACAAGCTCTACCTGAACCAGTGGCTCCAGATCCGCTGGCGGCAATGGCTGACGCAACACTATCTCGGCGAATGGCTCGAGGGCGCCACCCATTACCGCATGCAGCTCAGGGGCGATGCCGCCGACAATCCGGACCAGCGTATCACCGAGGACGTCAAGAATTTCGTCGAGCAAACGCTGACCATCGGCCTAGGCCTTTTGTCGTCGATCGTGACGCTCGCCTCGTTCGTCGTCATCCTCTGGGGCCTGTCCTACAAGGCACCCTTGTACATTTACGGCACCGATATCCTCGTGCCCGGTTTTCTGGTCTGGTGCGCACTGGCCTACGCGATCGTCGGTACCGCGCTGACCCATTGGATCGGCGCCCCGCTCATCAATCTCAATTTCGAGCAGCAGCGCTTTGAGGCCGACTTCCGCTTCAACCTGATCCGCGTGCGCGAAAATTCTGAGCAGATCGCCCTTCTGAAAGGCGAGAACGCGGAGCGAGGGCATCTCCTGCGGCGCTTCGGCTTCGTCATCGGCAATTGGTACGAGATCATGGGACGGACCAAGCGCCTGACCGCCTTCACGGCAAGCTACGGTCAGGCGGCGACGCTCTTTCCCTATGTGGTGGTGGCGCCTGCCTACTTCGCCAAGCGCATCCAGCTCGGCGACATGATGCAGACCGGCTCGGCGTTCGGCAGCGTGCAGGATGCGCTGTCGTTCTTCGTCACCGCCTATCGCTCGCTCGCAGAGTGGCGCGCGGTGATCGCCCGCCTCGATGGCTTCGAGATGTCGGTCAGCTCCGCCGCCCACGGCGCGGCGCTCGAACCGACCATCGACATCGCACCATCGAACGGCAAGGCAATCGCGCTCGAGCAATTGCTCGTCAAACTGCCGAACGGCGCGCCTCTGGTCGCAGCCGATGCCTTCACGATCCAGCCCTCGGAGCGGGTGCTGGTGACCGGCCCGTCGGGCTCCGGCAAGTCGACACTGTTCCGGGCCATTGCCGGCGTCTGGCCGTTCGGCACCGGCACGATCGCCATTCCCGAGACGGCGAAGCTGATGATGCTGCCGCAGCGGCCGTATTTCCCGATCGGCGCGCTTGGCGACGCCGTCATCTACCCGACCGAGCACGGCTCGGTCCCGCCCGAGAAGATCCGCGATGCCTTGATTGCCGTCGGCCTGCCGCGACTGGCGGACCGGCTCGACGAGCACGGCCACTGGAACCGGACATTGTCGCTCGGCGAACAGCAACGCCTTGGGCTTGCTCGTGCGCTGCTACACATGCCGGACTATCTCTTCCTCGACGAAGCGACCGCCTCGCTGGACGAGCCGTCCGAGGACCGGCTCTATCGGCTGCTGACGGAGAAGCTGCCGCAGGCCACCATCGTCTCGATCGGCCATCGCTCGACGCTCGACGCCTTCCACACCCGGAAGGTGGCATTGGTGGAGGACGGCGAGATCCACGTCCTCGGTAAAGCCGTCGAGCCGGCCCGGGCGGAGCCGACCGCGGCGCGCTGAGAGGCCGGCCGGCGTCTCGGACGACCAAGGCTGGGCACCCGCACCCCATAAAGCAAAAGGGCGGCAGATTGCTCTGCCGCCCTCGTAAATGGTCTCGGGAAGAAACTTACTTCAGGTTGGTCATCGCCGTCAGGTCGAACGAGAGCTTGGCGATGCCGGCCGCGCCGCACCAGTTGGAGCCGACGCCGGTGGGATTGATGTTGCTGAAGCTGCCGTTGGCGGTCGCCGTATAGTCGCTGGTGAACGCGTTGCAGTTCGCCTTCGACAGGTCGGTGTCGGAGTAACGCAGGTCGAGCGTGAAGACCTTGTAGGTGAAGCCGACGCCGATATTCCAGGTGTTGTAGTCGGCGTACTTGATGCCGTTCGGGAACGGACCGGCGAAGCCCGGCGCGGCGAAGCCCGTGCCGTAGAACGAGTCGGACGTGCCGAGGAACTGGCGGCCGAACTCACCCGACACATACATGCCGACGCCACTGGAGCCGAAAATGGTGCTCGGAGCGGTGTACTTGGCGGTGATCGACACGTAGTCGCCCCACGCACCGGAGTTCAGGAAGCTCGGCGTGTAGTACTCGTTCAGGCCGACGCTCCAGTTGTCGTTGATGGTGTAGTTCACCTTGCCGTAGACTTCGAAGAAGCTGACGTCCTTCTTCATCACGTTGCCGTTGAGCAGGGCGTTCGCGGCGCACTGCGCGCTGAGCGCGTTGCCGGCGGTGTCGATCGGCGCGCCGTAATAGCAGGTCCCACCCGGATACAGGTAACCCCAGACGCCGATGTCGAAGGCGAACGCACCGAAGGTCGGGCGGATACCACCGTAGACGTCGATCTCGGCTGCGGCGCGGTTCGGGAAGGAGATGCTCTCACCGGCCACGCCGACATAGAGCTGGAGGTCCTTGGTGACGTTGTAGCGCGGCTCGAAATAGGCCGAGACCGACGGCTTGTGGTTCGACTGGGTGATACCGCGGAAGATGTAGTCGCTCATGACCGCACCGCCGAAGGCGATATCCCAGGGATCGAAGGCGGGCGGCGGCGGGGCCTTCAATGCCTTCACGCGCAAGTCTGCCGCGAAAGCCGAACCCGTCGTCACCATTGCCAGCGCCGTTGCCAACAAAGCCACTTTTTTCATTTCGATCCCCATCGCCAGTTCTTACCCAGTCGGATCCCGGAGGCCCCCCGGGGCAACGACCTGTCTGCAAAATTGCGTTACTGCGACAATCTGGATTGAGGGATGGGGACCGTGAAGCAAAAATCACGGGCATCTGCCGACTTTTTGGGCGTTTTGACGATTCCAGGAAAGGTTGTCAGCCTGTGTGTCTTCTCGATCACATTATTTGCATTCCAAAGGGCACGGCAGGACCCGTGCAAGTACGGGGAAGGCGGCTAGCGTGGCATCCGGGCGACGAATCAAACAGGCGCCGTGAACGGAAGACTTCCGGAGGCCCTGCGGCGATGCAAAAAGGCCGCAGCGTCACCGCAGCGGCCTTCCCTGTTGTTGGCGATCGCGGTCGCTGGATGGGACCTAGCCTTGTCCCTCGGCCGGTGCCGCTTCCGCAGAAGACGAAGGCATCGCCCAGCTCGTCTCGGCGGCCGGCTCGGGAGCCGGAGCTGGCGACGGCGCTGACGGCTTCGGCGCGGGAGCTGCCTTCGCCTTCTTCGGTGCCGCTTTCTTCGCGGCCTTCTTCGGTGCAGCCGGCTTGGCTGCTTTCCTGGCTGCCTTCTTCACAGCCTTCTTTGGAGCGGCCTTCTTCGAAGCTTTCTTGCCAGCTTTCTTCGTGGATTTTTTGGCAGATTTCTTCGCGGACTTCTTGGCTGCCTTCTTCGCGGATTTCTTCGCCGCTACAGCCTTCTTCGCCTTTTTGGCCTTCTTGCTTTTTTTCTTCTTCGCTTTCGCCATCGTGGTCCTCCTGTTGTCGACGAACAATGGTCGATCGGGCGTCGTTCTACCGTCGCCTCCGGAGGAAAGCTCAGGCTTGAAAGCTCAAACTTGCGCGTTCAATGCCGGCCGCGACCCGCCCGTAGCCCAATCGAGAAGCTCAATCGTGTGTACGACCGGAACTGACGTGCCACTGGCAATCTGCACCATGCAGCCGATATTGCCCGCGGCAATCATGTCCGGCTTGACGCTCGCGATGTTGGCGACCTTGCGATCGCGCAATCGGCCCGCAAGCTCGGGCTGGAGAATGTTGTAGGTCCCCGCCGAACCGCAACACAAATGGCTCTCCGGTACATCTTTCACCACGAATCCATTCTTGGAAAGCAATTCTTTCGGAAGGCCCGTGATTTTCTGCCCATGCTGCAACGAACACGCCGAGTGATAGGCGACGACGATGTTGTCCTGTCGCGCAGTCGGCTCGAGTGCGAGGCCGGCGATGTATTCGGTGATGTCCTTGGCGAGCGCGGACACCTTCGCCGCATCGGCGGCGAACGCAGCATCCTCGCGCAGCAGATAGCCGTAGTCCTTGATCACTGTGCCGCAGCCGGACGCCGTCACCAGGATGGCGTCGAGCCCCTCACCGGCCGCTTCCTTCCGCCACGCCGCGACGTTGGCTCGCGCCCGCGCCAATGCATCCTGATCGTTGCCGAGGTGATGGGTCAGCGCGCCGCAGCACTGTTCGTCCCGGACCAGGACAACCTCGACGCCATGGCGGGTGAGAAGACTGATGGCCGCCTGGTTGATGCGCGGCGCCAGGACCTGCTGGGCGCAGCCCTGGAGCAGCGCGACCCGGCCGCGCTTCTTGCCGAGCGCCGCGAACACACTGCCGGCGGCGGGGCCCGGCGGCGGCAGCCGGTGCGGGGCCAGCGCCAGCATCGCCTTGATGCGCTGGATCAGGCCGGGCGTCGCCGAGGGCCGCGGCGTCGGCAGGAAAACGGCAAGCGGACGGGCCACCCGCGCCAGCACCATGCTCATGCGAAAGCGCTGCGGGTCGGGCAGGACGAAAGCCAGCACCTGACGCAGCAGCCGCTCAGCCAGAGGCCGCTCATAACGCTGCTCGATCCTGACCCGGGCCTGGTCGACGAGATGCATGTAGTTCACCCCCGAGGGGCAGGTCGTCATGCAGGCCAGGCACGACAGGCAGCGGTCGACATGCTTGACCACTTCCGCCGTCGGCGCCTGGTCCTTCTCCAGCATCTCCTTGATCAGATAGATGCGGCCACGCGGGCTATCGAGCTCGTCGCCGAGCAGCACATAGGTCGGACAGGTTGCGGTGCAGAAGCCGCAATGGACGCAGGCACGCAGGATCTTGTCGGCTTCCGCGATGTCGGGATCGGCAAGCTGGGCGAGTGAGAATTCGGTCTTCATGCCACAGCGCCTCGGCTCAAGCGGCCCCGGTTGAGAACGGCCTTTGGATCGAAACTGGCGCGCACCCGCTCGCTCAGGGCGGCAATGCCCGGCGCCTGCG
Source organism: Bradyrhizobium sp. TM102 (assembly GCF_009176685.1). Taxonomy (NCBI): domain Bacteria; kingdom Pseudomonadati; phylum Pseudomonadota; class Alphaproteobacteria; order Hyphomicrobiales; family Nitrobacteraceae; genus Bradyrhizobium; species Bradyrhizobium sp. TM102. The sequence continues at coordinate 7,104,168 of NZ_AP021855.1, forward strand.
GATGAAAGACGTCGACATCGCGCCTGACATCCTCGGCCGCCCGGATCAGCGTTGCGTGACCGCCGACGGCGTTGGCACGCATCCGCACCGCGGGAGCATGCGCGTCGCCCTTCGGCGGCAATGCCGCCCAGATCAGCCCGCCGCCCCAATCATAGATCACGTCGCCGCCCGTCTCCCGCGCCAATTGCGTGCCGAGCGCAGCGCCTGAGGCCGGCGGGCAGACGATCCGCCAGACCGGCCAGGCGCCGAGCGCGCCGCTGGCCGCGAACGGCAGCACGTCGCGGATGGTGGCCCACAGCGCGGCCGACGCCGCGTCCTCGATCAGAGTCGCGGTTCCGAACGGCGCCAGCAATTCGCGCAGCGAGCCAGCGCGATGGGCGGCCGAGGCCGTGATACCCTCGAGCCGCAGCACGGTCAGGGCCTCGCCTTGGCCTGCGAGATCGCCAAGCCCGTCGGTCTTGGCCCGGAACGCCGATTTCGGCAGGTGCGCCGCACCGGAGACGTCGAAGGGCGAGCCGAGCGCCGCGGTCATCGCCTTGTTGGCGGCGGCATCGTCGAGGCCGCTTAGCAGCAGCGTCCGCTCGGCCTCGGGCTTGGGCATCACCTTCAGCGTAACCTCAGTCATGACAGACAGCGTGCCCCAGGACCCCGCGAGCAACTTGCAGAGGTCGTAGCCGGTGACGTTCTTCACCACTTTGCCGCCGGTCTTGAAGCTGTCCCCGAAGCCCGAGACGGCGTGGGCCCCGAGCAAATGGTCGCGCGCCCCGCCCGCCCTGATCCGCCGCGGACCGGCGAGCCCGGCCGCGATCATGCCGCCGATGGTCCCCGATACGGGCGTGCCGAGCAGCGGCGCGGTATTCATCGGCTCGAACGCGAATTGCTGGTTCTTGGCGTCGATCAGCGACAGCACGTCGCCCAGCGGCGCACCGGCCAGGAGCGTGATGATCAGCTCGTTCGGCTCGTAGGAAGTGACGGCGTTCAGCGCGGAGAGGTCGAGCACGGCGTTGGTCGCCATGGCATGGCCGATGCCGCGCTTAGAGCCATGACCGATGATCTCGAGCGGCTGCTCATTGGCAATCGCCGCGCGCACCACTTCTTCGACGTCTTTGGCGTCTCTGACCTTAAGCGTATCCACGACTCAGCCGGTATCCAAGTTTAGAACGGAAAGCAAATTTGGCGCGTTGCAGCGAGGCGCAGCGACCGACGCTAGAACCGCGGCAAATCAGGAAACGCCAGCTTGCCGGCATGCACATGCATGCGGCCGAGCTCGGCGCAGCGGTGCAGGGTCGGAAATACCTTTCCGGGATTGAGCAGGCCTTGCGAATCGAAGGCGCATTTCAGCCGTTGCTGCTGGTTGAGGTCGATCTCGCTGAACATGTCGGGCATCAGGTCGCGCTTCTCGATGCCGACGCCGTGCTCGCCGGTGAGCACGCCGCCGAACTCGACGCAGGCGCGCAGGATATCGGCGCCGAAGGCTTCGGCGCGCTCGATCTCGCCGGGCTTGTTGGCATCGTAGAGGATCAAGGGGTGCAGATTGCCGTCGCCGGCGTGAAACACGTTGGCGCAGCCGAGCTGGTATTTTTCGCCGAGCTCGCGGATGCGCGCGAGCGCCTTCGGCAGCGCCCCGCGCGGGATGGTGCCGTCCATGCAGAGATAGTCGGGCGAGATGCGCCCCACCGCCGGGAACGCGGCCTTGCGGCCGGCCCAGAACAGATTGCGCTCGGCTTCCGAATTGGAGATCTGCAGCGTTACCGAGCCGCAGCCTCGTGCAATGGTCTCGACCCGCGTGATCAGCTCGTCGACCTCGATCTTGGGGCCGTCGAGCTCGATGATGAGCAGCGCTTCGACATCGAGCGGATAGCCGGCATGGACGAAGGCCTCGGCGGCGTGGATCGCCGGCTTGTCCATCATCTCCATGCCGCCGGGGATGATGCCGGCGCCGATGATCCGCGCCACGCATTCGCCGGCGGCCTCGACCTCGGCGAAGCCGACCATCAAGGCGCGCGCCGTCTCCGGCTTCTGCAGGATGCGCACCGTGACCTCGGTGATGACGCCGAGCAGCCCTTCCGAGCCGGTGATGACGCCCATCAAATCGTAGCCCGGGTTCTCGCACCCCTTGCCGCCGATGCGCAGGATCTCGCCGCTCATCAGCACGATCTCGCAACCGAGCACGTTGTTGGTGGTCATGCCGTATTTGAGGCAGTGCACGCCGCCGGAATTCTCCGCGACATTGCCGCCGATCGAGCAGGCGATCTGCGAGGACGGGTCGGGCGCGTAATAGAAGCCGGCATGGGCGACCGCCTGGCTGATGGCGAGGTTGGTGACGCCGGGCTCGGTGACGACGACGCGATTGTCGAAATCGATCTCGCGGATGCGCTTGAACTTGCCGAGCCCCAGCAGCACGCCGTCTTCGAGCGGCAGCGCCCCGCCTGATAGCGATGTGCCGGAGCCGCGCGGCACCACCTTGATACCTTGCCCTGCACAATATTTCAGGATCACCGAGACCTGCTCGGTCGTATCGGGCAGCACCACGACCATCGGCGGCTGCCGATAGGCCGTCAGCCCGTCGGATTCATAGGCCCGCATCTCGGCAGGCGTATCGATCACGCCCTCGCCGGGCACGATCGCGCGCAATGCAGCAACGATCTCGGCGCGGCGCGCGAGCACCGCCTGGTCGCTCGCAGGCATCATGATGGCCATATCAAATCCTTCATGGCATATCTTTCCGGCTCACGCCGCACGATCAATTTGTCTCGGCAAATCAATCACGTCCGCGGGTGTTTGGGTAGGCCATCCGAAAGTCGGATCGGCCATCTTTCGCCAGTTCGCTCTGGGACAAGTCGGAAATCATGAAACCTGTCATGGTTTGGTGGCTTGTCCAAGCCGAGCAGGCCTGCCAAAACCGGCAGGTCGGGCGATTGCCGATCCGGCGAGAGACTGACCAGGCCAGACCCACCAGGGAAGAGACGAAGAGCATCCGATGACAAAACTGACTTTTGGCGCACTGACGATCCTCACCATGATTGCCACCGCACCCGCCGCGATGGCGCAGGATGTCGCGGCCGGCAAGACATCGTTCAACAAATGCCTGGCCTGCCACGCGATCGGCGAAGGCGCCAAGAACAAGGTCGGCCCCGAGCTCAACGGTCTCAACGGCCGCAAGTCGGGCACGGTCGAGGGCTACAGCTACACGGACGCGAACAAGAATTCCGGCATCACCTGGGACGAGGCCGTGTTCAAGGAATACATCAAGGACCCCAAGGCCAAGATCCCCGGCACCAAGATGGCGTTCGCCGGCATCAAGAACGAGACCGAGATCAACAATCTCTGGGCCTATGTCGCGCAGTTCGACAAGGACGGGAAGATCAAGCAGTAAGCACGGATCCGTCGACAGCTTCGGCTTCGGTTCTGACCGGGTCAGAACCGAAGCTGCGGCTTTTTGTTTGATGCGTTTTCTTCACGGCGTCGTTGCAAGCGCCGCGACTTGTCCGCCGAAGCCTCGGCGAAGGCGGAAGCAATCCAGAATCCCTCCTCGGAAAGACTCTGGATTGCTTCGTCGCAAGAGCCCCTCAATGACGAGTATGAGGCGGCATCGCGATGCTCCAATGCACATCCCAGCTGCAGTGCCGTAGGGTGGGCAAAGGCGCGTAGCGCCGTGCCCACGATCTCCCTCCATGAGCAACAAGGCGTGGGCACGCTGCGCTTTGCCCACCCTACGAGATCGAGATTGTGGCACACAGCTCAAGTCGCGGACATGCCTTCTCGTCCTCGCGGCGGATTTCGCCCGAGCTTTGCTTGATCTCGCCACCCTCATAGCCAAGAGGGCGCAGGGAAGGCCGGGTGCCGGCTCGCACCCGCGGTCCGCTGCGCGAAAAGCGCACGCAGGAAGAACCGCACAGCAGCATACAGGTGGTGCCGATCACTCGGCCTTCCCTGCGCGGTGGTCGGACGGCTTATGCCGTGCTCTCCCGGGAGCCGAGTTCCCTCTGGCCTCCCTCGCCCCGCGAATTGGATGATGCAGTCCGCCCGGTTGGGCTCGCTCGCACCTTCGCAAGACTTGACCGTAGCAACGACGGCCAGGACCACACGGTTTTGCCGTACGCGTTCAGCGTCGCTCGTCCGCACGCGGTTTCGGGCTCACAGGGACGACCCGCCCTGCCCGCTACCATCTCGTGCCGACGCTGCCGCGTCCACCGCAACCCGGCTCGCGAAACGTGACGACGCGCGATCGCCCCTCAAGGTCAAGCCGGGATGAGCGACACATACGCCGAAACCGAATTTCGGTAAAGTGGAATATTTTTAGCGGAGCGGATTGACAGGGGCCGACACAGGCCCGGTCCCGTAGGGTGGGCAAAGGCGCGCTCTTGCGCGACGTGCCCACGAATCCTCCCCAGTCACACGCAGATCGTGGGCACGGCGCAAGTGCGCCTTGCCCACCCTACGAGAGCTCTACGGGAGCAGCCACTTCGCTCGAAGACGCCCTAATCGGCGGCCGCCTGCGCCGGGGCGATTTTCCCGATCATCGTTTCGATTTCCGTCTTCACGAGCTCCGGCACGGCGTTCTGCACCATGTGGCCGAGATCGGGCAGCACGATCAGCTTCGCATTCGGCACCATGGCTGCGAACGGGCGCGCGTGAATGTTGGTCTTCACCGTCTTGTCGGGCTCGCCGGCAATGATCGTGACTGGCGCCGATATCTCGCCATAGCGCGCGGCTTGCGCAGTCACCGCCTCCTTCAGCGTCACCAGATCATAGGCATTGGCGATGAACTCGCGCGGGCGCAGCAGCAGCGGCGTCGCGGAGTCCTGCACGAATCCATCCGGCATCATCTGCGGCAGGAACACGTTGCGCGCGCCGGCCTCAGCGACGAAATAGCCGAGCGGCAGGGTGATCGTGTAGGCGAGCAGCGGACCGATCACCGGCGTTGCGATGAACTCATTGTAACGGCCGACACCGCCGCGCCAGGGATGGGTGACGGGGGCGAGCATGACCAGGCCGGCGACGCGGCCGGGATGATCGAGCGCAATCCGCGCGCCGAGCGCGCCGCTCCAGGAATGCACGACGAAGATCGCGCGATCGATCCCGAGCTTGCCAAGCGCCTCGTCGATCATCCGGGCCTGGATCTGCGGCGTGGAATCCTGGCGCCGCGCGCGCGTGCTCCAGCCATGGCCGGGACGGTCGACCAGGATGACGCGATGATCTTTGGCGAGCAGGTCCCCGAGCGGGCGCCGCATCGCTTCGAGATTGGAGCTGGCGCCGTGCAGCATCACGATCGGCAGGCCTGCATCGCGCGGACCGATATCGACGACGTGAAGCGTCGCGCCGTCGACCTCGACCATCCCGCCCTGCGGCGGAAAGGCGCGCTGCACGGCGACGATTCCAGCCTGCGTGACCAGCGCCAGCAGAACCAGCGCCGTCACGACTGACATCACGATCATGGAGAGAATCCGGGTGATCCTGGGCACAGGGCAGTTACGGGCGTTACGGGTGGCAGTTTCGCTCCGCCGGCTTTCCGGATTTGCGCCGAAACTGCCGGGGCTGTGGATATGTGCATAATTGAAGAACGTGAAAACTCAATGGAATCAACAACATTCCAGGAGGCCGCGCAAGCCTCGGAACAGCTTCATGCAGCCGTCATCGCGGCTTCCTTATAATCGCCATGGTCGGTTCCGCCATCTAGGCGCGGGTGGGCGCCGATCCTCCTCGCAGGCCCCAGGGCAACCTCAGGGGATGCGGGAAAGACCGGCAGGATTTGTCCTGATTTGAACCGGAGGATTTTCGATGAGCTTCAGATCGAACGACACTGCGATCGACGAGATCGTGGCGAGCTGCAACGGCGATCTGCGCGGTGCCCTGCGGGCGCTGCTGCTGATCAACGAGCACCTGGAATCGGAGCTTGCAAAGGCTTACGCCGCAGCCGCCGATCGCGGCCTGGTCGAGCGCGGCGGCAACGCTCTGCACTAAAGTGCGGTGGACCGCACTTTAGGCTCTCTATCGAGCATGATCTCGTCGGAAAACCGCTGCACACTTTTCGCGAACGCGGCTCTTCGGGTCCGGATCATGCTTGGCACGCAGACTAGTTCGCTCCGTCCTCGTCCTTTTCCTCGTCCGGGGTAAGTGCGGGACAGGCGCGGATCGTCGAACGGGCAAGCTTGGCATCGGCCCTCGACTTGTAGGGACCGTCGCCGAACCAGATATCGCCGATGATGACCGGATTGCTGGTCACGATGTTGCATTTTCCGGTGGCGCGGTTGCCGACCACCCAGAAAAGTCCGTCGGCGAAGCTCACCGTCCCCGACGCGAGCAGCAAGCTACCCGCAAAGATCAAACGCTTCATGGCTTTTGCTCCTGCCATGCAGGTAGGCCCCTGGCGGCGCCGGCAATAGTCCTCACGATGCCGCGCTTCCAATCGTGGTTAATCCACGTAAGGCGCCATCGCTCGGAAGATGATCAAACTATCCGCTATTGCGCGAGCACGGTCCTCCCGAACTATTCCGGATCGAGCTCTAGATATCGCGGCCTTCGACCTTCTCGGTCAGCGCCTTGACCTGGTCGGGAATCTTTTCGAGGTGCGGATTGACGGCCAGCGCCTTGCGATAGGCCTCGAGCGCGCGCTTCTCGTCGCCGACCTCCTGCATGATCATGCCGAGGCCAGCGAGCGCGCCGAAATGGCGCGGCTCCCGGATCAGCACCTGCTGGATATCCGCGAGCGAACGGCCATAGTCATTCTGCATGTAGTAGAGCGTGGCGCGCCGGTTCCAGGCCTCGATGTAGTCGGGCCTCAGCTTGATGACCGAATCCAGCAGCTTGATCGCGACCTCGATCTTCTTGGCGTCGACCGCGGTCTTGGCGCGGGCCATCAACAGCGCGGCGGTGTCGCTCGGGGTCTGTAGCCAGATTGCCCAGATCCGCGCCTCGACATGCTTGGCGCTGGCCTCGTCGGGCGCCGCCTTCAACGCGCCGAACAGGAATTCGAGATTCTTGTTGCGATCGACCTTGGGCAGCTTGGCCGGCGCTTCCGGGAGCTTCTTCTGCTTGCCGGGTGGATCAACCTGCTGTGCCAGGGCCGGAGCAAGGCCGGAGGTTCCCAGCACAAGGGCCAGACACAAGGTGCGCGCGAAGAGGAATCTCACTGCCATGGTCGAAGTCTAAACGCGCAAAGCCGCCCTTGCAAAGCAAAGGCGGCGTCAAACTCGTGTGAGACCGTGGTCTTGCGGGGCGCGCGCGGGCGTCCGGCAGGGCAATATCAGCCCTGACGAGCCTTGAAGCGGCGCTGCACCTTGTTGATCACATAGACCCGGCCCTTGCGGCGGACCAGGCGGTTGGCGCGATGGCGACCGCGCAGCGATTTCAGCGAGTTACGGACCTTCATGGCGGAATCCTGAACGTTCGAAAGGCCGTGTTCGGCACTACCGTTTCGGCACGCGCGAATGTGGCAAAATGAGATTTTTCCCGCCGGCGGACGACCGCCCGGGACGGGGCGGTTCTTAAGGCATGGCGGGAGGTGATGTCAATGTTAACTGCCCGGTTCCGAACCGGCAAATTCGCGAAAACAACCCCATGCACAGTCGAAGCGGCCGAATCGGCCCGATTCAGCGCTGGGGAATCAGACCTTTCGACGACGCCTTGTCGACGACGCCTTGCCAAATTCGTTATATGATATAATCAATTCGGCAACCCGTCGGGAGGAAACCCATGCCGAAGCTGAAGCTGCCCAACATCGACGATGTCGTCGCCATCGACATCCACACCCACGCCGAGGAGCCCTGCGGCTGCCACCCCGACGACGGCTATGACGATTTCCAGGCGCAGATGGCGGAATACTTCAAGTCGCCGAACAAGCATCCGCCGACGGTGCCGGAGACCGCGGCCTATTACCGCTCCAAGAACATCGCCGCGGTGATCTTCCCGGTTGATGCCGAGCGCGAGACCGGCTTCCGCCGCTACAACAATTACGAGATGATCGAGGCCGCTTCCGACCATCTCGACGTCCTCATCCCCTTCGTCTCGATCGACCCGCACAAGGGCAAGCTCGGCGCGCGCGAGGCGCGCAAGCTGATCGAGGAATACGGGGTGCGCGGCTTCAAATTCCACCCGACCATGCAGGGCTTCTACGCCAACGACCGCATGGCCTATCCGCTCTACGAAGAGATCAACAATGGCGGCGCGGTCGCGCTGTTCCACACCGGCCAGACCGGCGTCGGCTCGGGCATGCCCGGCGGCATGGGGATGCGGCTGAAATATTCCAACCCGATGTACATGGACGACGTCGCGGCTGATTTCCCCGACCTCAAGATCATCCTCGCCCACCCCTCCTTCCCCTGGCAGGAAGAGGCGCTGTCGGTCGCGACCCACAAGCCGAACGTCTATATCGACCTGTCCGGCTGGTCGCCGAAGTACTTCCCGCCGATCCTGGTGCGCTACATCAACTCGATTCTGCAGGACAAGATGCTGTTCGGCTCGGACTGGCCGGTGATCACGCCCGACCGCTGGCTGTCGGACTTCGCCAAGATCGAGATCCGCGACGAGATCCGGCCGAAGGTGCTCAAGGCCAACGCGCGAAAACTGCTGGGGATCTGAAGCGCTTCTCATCAGCGCCGCGCATGAGGGCTTCGGGTGACCGAAGCCCTCATGCGAAAAACCTCAGATCTGAGCGAGGCCTCCGTCGACGAACACTTCGCTGCCGGTCATGAAGCTGCTGTCCGACGAAGCCAGGAACGCGGCGACCGCGCCCGTCTCCGACGGGGCTGCCACGCGGCCGAGCGGCGTCGTGCTTCCAAGCGCGTCGAAGGCTTCCTCTCCGACGATCTCCAGTGCCAGCTCCGTCTTGGTCGGCCCCGGCGACAGCACATTGACGCGGATGCCGGTGCCGCGCAGATCCTGCGCCCAACTCCGCGCCAGATTGCGAACCGCGGCCTTGGTCGCGCTGTAGATGCTGAACTGCGGCGTCCCCATCACGCCCGTGCTCGAACCGGTCAGGATGATCGACGATCCCTTCGTCATCAGGGGCAGGGCCTTCTGCACCGTGAAAACCAGTCCCTTCACATTGACGTCGAAGATGTGATCGTAATGCTCGACCGTGATCTCGCCGAGCGGGGCGAATAGTCCGGTGCCGGCATTGGCGAACAGAATGTCGAGCCCGCCGCGTTCTTTCTTCACCGTCTCATAGAGCCGGTCGAGGTCGGCCAGATCCGTCACCGAGCCCCTGACGGCGCGCGCCGAGGATCCGAGCTTCGCCACGGCGGCGTCGAGTTGCTCCTGCCGCCGCCCGAAGATGTAGACGAACGCGCCTTCGTCGATGAACCGTTTCGCCGCTCCAAATCCGATGCCGGTGCCGCCGCCGGTCACCACTGCCGTCTTGCCTTGTAGTCTGCTCATGATGTGCTCCTTCACTGAGGTTGCACTGAGCTGGCGGCATACCCACCTATCGACAAGTATGCACCTTTTGGTAAGTACCCAAAAAAATGTCAGACACGACTTTCCCGCCTGCGCAGTCTCCAACACCGGTCCAGAGCTGCACGCCGACTCTGCCCGGCTTCACCTGCGGCTTAGATGCAACCTTGCGGGTCGTCGCCGGCAAGTGGAAGCCGCTGATCCTGTACTTCGTCGCCCAGGACGGCCCGACCCGCTACGGCGAGCTCCGCCGCGCCATCCGCGACGTCAGCGACAAGGTACTGATCCAGCAGTTGAAGGAGCTGGAGGCTGACGGTCTCGTGAAGCGGACCGACTACAGGGAAGTGCCCCCGCGGGTCGACTACAGCCTCACTCCCTTGGGTCACAGCCTGGCCCAGGCTCTCGTGCCGCTCTGCACGTGGGGCACCGAGCACATGGCGGAGGTCAGCCAGGTCTTCGCCGAGCGCGCGACCTGGACGCGGCGAGGACGTCAGCCGACTGGCTAGCTTGAATGGTTGCATCGAACGCCATGCAACCTCTACCTCTGCGTCTGCTTCCTCTTAAAACGGTTGTTCAGACAGTTGGCTGGCGAACAATATTTGCGGTGTTTTGCAAAAGCCGAACCGTCCATGGCGCAACTGCCGGTGGGGCATTGTCCGTTGTCAGAGCTCATCTTGGCTGCTGGACTGTGCACCTGAGCCCTCGCTTCGACCGCAAACACCAGCGGAAACATTACAACAAAAAGAACTGCAAGAATCCTCGACATCACCCGGCCCCTCGTTTCAGTGTCAAGTCAGACTTTACCCAAGAATTTGACTGAGAAAGAAAGCAAATCGATCATTGAGAGCATGCGCCTTGCGCCTCGACCGTTGAACGACTCCATCCATTTGAGCCGATGCGAGTTCAAAACGCGACTGCGCCGACAACAGCCCAAACACAAGCAAATTTCATTTTTCTCCGCCTTGGTGATTCAGCACGTCGGCTGCCGACTGCACCAGATCTTGGCTCTCTGCGGGTCCATCTGCTGAATGGCCCTTGCATAGCATCCCGTGATGGGGCCCATGCATTTCTGGTAGGTGCCGTTAGATAGAGCCGCATCAGCGCGCGTGACGGCGGAGGACGAAGAGGGTCTTGCTTCGCGGTGCTGCAGCTCTGGCTTTTTCTTTGCTTCAGGCAACGCTCCCTTCTTCTCGCACTCATTCTCGTCGTTCAGGACGTAGCCCTTGCGGCAGGTGATTTTCGTGCAGCGGTCCCCCTCTGCGCGGTAGCCGTTCTCGCAAGTCAGCGGACAGATTCGCCCGCCCTTGTTTCTGACGGCGTCCAGCGCGTCGGTAGTGGCGACGCTCACATTCAGTTTCATGCCAGCGTGCTTGTTGAAGAGGTCGAGGGCTTTCTGCGAGGGCTCACCCCAAACGCCGTCGACAACGCCCACATTGCATCCCACGCGACGTAGCTCGGCTTGCAGCGCGCGAGCTGTGTCGGCACTGATCTGCTCCGTCTCGACGGGAGGTGGTAGAGCAGCGACTTGCTGGTTCTTTTCTCGCGAGGCATTCTCTCGAGTTGCGAGTTCCCGCGCCGCGTTCTCCTGGGCTGTCAGACGAGCTCTTTCAGCCGCAGCAGCCTTGTCCTGCTCGACCTGCTTGACCTTCTCGGCAGCGATGCGGGCCTCTTCAGCTGCCTTGGCAGCCGCAGCTGCTTTTTCTATCTCGAACTGTCTTGCACCTTCTGCGGCAAGTCGAACCCTCTCCTGCTCCGCTAGCCTCGCCTTTTCAGCGGCAGCTGCCCGCGCCTCTTCTGCAGCGATTTTTTTCGCGTGCGCTCTCGCAAGGTTGGCATAGAAACCATCCGGATATTGAGACAGAAAGGCTTCCCAGCCATCGCGGGTGCCGAGTTGCAGCGCCAGTTCGTAGTCCCTTCGGATTGCCGTCTGCGGATCCGCCTGCGGTCCTGTTGGTGACGGCGCCGCCACTGCCGGGACAAGCGATAGATCATCGCCTCCAAGTGAGCCGTAGAGGTATGGCTCTTGCCTGTTGGCGGTAGACTTCAAAACTTCGTCGCGGACGTAACCAAAAGCCTTTCGCAGATCCAGGCCCGGCTTGGTGACGTGGTGAACCATCGCCGCCGTGAACGGACTATTCTTGCCGTCACCATCCAGCGCTGTTGAACCTGCCTTCGATGCGAAGGCAATCAGGGTGTTGGGGCCTGACGGTTCTACCTTTGCGAGGCCGCGCCCAATCGCCCTGGAAGCGAGGGTCCGCTTCATCACCTTCGAGAACGGGCTGTCACGGCATGCGTCAAGAACCACCAGCCGCAGCTTTTTCGCAGGCTCGATAGCGACCAACACCCGATCCAGCGACATTGCCTCGTCATAAATGTCAGTGTCACGTTCGAGGACAGCATCGATCGGGACGAGATAATTGACCCCATCAACCTCGATGCCGTGACCTGCATAGTAAACGACCGCAACCTCGGCATCGCGGGACTGTTCGATAAAGTCCCGCAGCGCCCGCCTCATATCGGCTACTTTCAGGTCATGACGCAGGTCGACAAGATCGAAGCCGGCAGCCTTCAAGGTTTCCGCCACGAGCGCAGCGTCGCTGGAGGGATTGCCGAGCCGGGCGACCTTTTCATAAGCCGAGTTACCGATCACCAGCGCCACGCGACGCTCGGCCTGCGCCGAACCGCAGGTCAGCCAGATGAAAAAGAATAATGAAAACCAGCGAAGAGCGCCCATCGTAGGCCCCGATCAAAGTGTGCGCAGCCTACGTCGAGCCTGATGAAAGGCAAGCATTGGCTCTGTGATGCTGATCACACTTCGATGCCGTGCCTGCAGTTTGGCAAACTTCCGCTGTGCCTTGGTAAGCTGACGACAACGCGTACTCCCCCAAGCGGAGTTCTTGTGCCCACAACGATCCTGGAAGGACAGCCGATGACCATCAAAGCCGTCGTCTTCGACGCCTACGGAACGCTCTACGACATCCAGTCGGTGGCCGAGGTCACCGAGGATGCGTTTCCCGGCTATGGCGAGATCATCACGCAGGTCTGGCGCATCAAGCAGCTCGAATACACCTGGTTGCGCTCGCTGATGCAGCGCTACCAGGATTTCACCGCGGTCACCCGCGACTCGCTGGCCTATACGCTGCGCGTGCTCGGGCTGGCCTATGAGAGCGAGGCGTTCGAGCGCGTCATCGAGAAATATCTGCATCTCGACCTCTATCCGGACGCGACAAGCGCGCTTGCAGCGCTCAAGCCGCGTAAGCTCGCTATCCTCTCCAACGGCAGCCCGGACATGCTGAATGCACTGGTGCGCAATTCCGGCCTCGATCGTCTGCTCGATGCCACCATCAGCGTCGATGCCAAGAAGATCTTCAAGCCGAGCCCGGAGGCCTACTTGCTGATCGGGGAAGTGCTCGGCACCGCACCGAGCGAGACTCTGTTCGTGTCCTCCAACCCCTGGGACGTGGCGGGCGCGAAAGCGTTCGGGCTGAACGTCGCCTGGATCGAGCGGGTGACACCGGAAGCCATGGCGCTGGCTTGCGTCGAGAACGAACTCATGGCACCGCTGACGATGTTTAGGGCGATCCGCACCCAGATGGACGAGCTTGGTTTCGCACCGGATCATCGTGTCCGGGCGCTCTCCGAGCTGCCAATGATTGCTTAGGCATCGCCGCCCGCAAAGTCTGAAATGAGCTGCCCGGAATGAGCCTGGAATCCGTTCGCGCCTTTTTCGCCGAGAAAGCCCCCGACATCACAGTGATGGAATCGCCGATCAGCTCGGCCACGGTGCCGCTGGCGGCCGAAGCCTACGGGGTCGAGCCCGGAATGATTGCCAAGACGCTGAGCTTGCGCGTCGGCGAACGCGTGATTCTGATCGTCGCCGCCGGCACCTCGCGCATGGACAACAAGAAGGTCAAGGCGCAGTTTGGCGGCAAGCCGAAGATGCTGGGGCTGGAGGAGGTCGCCGACATCACCGGACACGAGGTCGGCGGCGTCTGCCCGTTCGGGCTGAAGTCGCCGCTGCCGATCTATTGCGACGTCTCCCTGAAGGCATTCGACGTCGTGGTCCCGGCCGCGGGCTCGACCCACAGCGCGGTGCGCATCACGCCCGACCGGATGGCCGAGCTGACCGCCGCCGAATGGGTCGATGTCTGCGAGGTCAGGCCGTAAGGCGGCACCGGATACGATCCCTGATGCATTTGCCGATCAGGGAGGCTAGCATGGCGCCGATGACCGACGACAAGGTGAAACGACGACTGACCACCGTGCTGTGCGCTGACGTGTACGGCTATTCTCGTCTCATGGAAGCAGACGAGACCGGAACGCTGGAGACGCTCCGCCGCTACCGCACCGCCATCGCGCGATTGGTCGAGCGCCATGACGGCCGCATCGTGAATACCTGGGGCGATGCCGTGATCGCCGAGTTCGCCAGCGTCGTCGAGGCCGTGCAATGCGCGGTCGAGATTCAGCAGGAAATCTCCAGTCAGGCCGCGGACGCGCCGCAGGCGAGCCCGATGCAGTTTCGCATCGGCATCAACCTCGGCGACGTCATGGTGGACGGCTCCGACATCTATGGCGACGGGGTCAATATCGCATCGCGGCTGCAAGAGCTCGCTGAGCCCGGCGGCGTCGTGATCTCGAGCTCCGTCTACGACCAGGTGCACAACAAATTGTCGGTTGGCTTCGACTGTCTCGGCCAGCGTCCCCTGAAGAACATCGCGCCCCTGACCAGCTATCGGCTGACCCTGGGTAGCCAAACGGCGGTGCCGGGAAGCGTCCCGATCGAGGCAAGCGCAGCGCCCTCAGAGCGAGCGCGTGCTCCGCGAATGGACAACAGGCGCGAGCTGTCTTCGGCGACGAATGTCGTCTCGGATTGGCTCGCAAAGCTGCCCCGCCCGCTGGCAGCGGCCCTCACGGTGTCGGCCTTCCTGATTCTGATCAATCTTTTCACTGGCAACAAGATCTGGTTCCATTGGCCGGTCGCAGCCATTCTCTTCGGTGTCGTCCTGCGGATGGTGCTTGGACAACCTGAATCGGACAGCAAGACCGAGCGCTGACCCGGCGGCACGACCGCATCGTCGCGCCTGGCGCTGCGCAATTTTCCGGATCCTGCTCTCTTCAGAGCCTAATCGTCGTAATCGTCATAGGGACGCTGCGGAGGTGGCGGCGGCGCATTGTTATAGCGCGGCGGCGGTGCGGCGCGATTGCGCGGGACCTGCTGCTGCGGCGGCATCTGGTTGTTGGACTGGAACACGGCGCGGCAGCCGCTCGACAGCTGCGGCGTGTTCTGCTGCAGGCAGGCGGTGATCCGGCTCACGTCCGGAATCTGGTCGCTGCACAGACGCCAGACGTCCGGCGTACATGCCATCTGCTGTTCCATGGTGCCGCGATATTCCTGGGCGCATGCAGCGCCCTGCGCGACGATGCCGCCGACCGCGAGCGCCACACCCAGCGCAATCCGCTCTGTTCGCATGTCCCGATCCTTCTCGATTCCCGTCGATTTTCATCAATCAATGAGGCAGGACCCGGTTCTGAACCAACAACAAAATGTGAAAATGGCTTCGGAACCCAATTCACCCTAAATATTCGGGTTGCCCGCAACGTCATCCCCTGCGCTGTTGTCCACTTGCCCGGGCGACATGCGGCGCCACGGTCCGTGGCACCGCCGCAACAGGGCCAGCGCAAACCGGCGGGCTTGCGCCTTTGGCCATAGGGCATTTCGCATAACGCCAAGAACCGCGGCGACGGCCCCGCTAGCAATTGCGCTGGAATGAGGGAATCCGTCGATGCCGACTGCAATACCGGCCTGTGCGCAAAACACCACAACGGCCGCCATCCTGCGTAACAGGCTGCTCGTGACTGCGGCGCTGGCGCCGCTGGTGCTTGCCGCGCTGCCCGTCCTTACAGCCGTCCCGGCGCTCGCGGCCTGCACTGTGGCCGGCACCGGCACGATTGGCGCGCTCAATTCGGGCGATGTCGCGACCTGCACCGGCCTCGGCAACACCGACCACATCAACGCCACCGGCGGCAGCAACGTCACGGTCAACGTCGGCGACGGTACCTTGACGTCGCTCCTGCCGGGCGCCGGGATTCCCGCGATCGTGTTCGACGGCACCATCGCTTCGCATGTCACCGTCAACGATCAGGCGACAGCTTCGACCTACAGCGGAGCCGTGCTGCTCTCCAACGGATCAAGCCACAACAATGTGACGATCGCGGCTGGCGGGATCGCGGAAGGTACGGGCAACGCCGAAGCGGCCATCGTCATCGACAATTCGAACAGCAATCTCGTCAACATTCGCGGGACGGTCGTCGGCACCGGAGGAAACACGACGGGACTGCGGATCAGCGGCACGTCCAGCGACAATGTCGTCCTTGTCTATCAGGGTGGATCGATCGGCGGCGGCCATACCGGCGTGCAGCTCATTGCCGGCGGCAATACCCTCATCAATGGCGGCACGATTTCGGGCGGCTTCTTCATCGCCATCCAGGGCTCTTCCGGCACCGACACTGTCCTCAATGCCGGAACCATCTCCGGCGGCGGCAGCGGAGCGATCGACCTGTCCGGAGGCGATGACCTGCTGGGCCTCGCCCCGGGCTCGACGATCACCGGAAATGTTCGCGGCGGGACCGGCACCGACACGCTGAACCTTGGCAGCAGCGGCAGCGCCTCGTTCGATCTCGGCAATCTCGGAGCCGGCCTTCAATTCGACGAGTTCGAGCAACTGACAAAGACCGGCACCTCGGTCTGGACGCTGACCGGCACCACCGCCTTCAACGGAGCCACCACGGTGGACGCGGGCGGCCTGATCGTGAACGGCACGCTGCCATCGGTCGTCACCGTCAACGGCGGCTATCTCGGCGGCACCGGCACGGTCGGCGGCATCGTCGTCAACAATGGCGGCATGGTCGTTTCAGGCAATTCAATCGGGACCCTCAATGTCAGCGGCAACCTGACCTTCAACACCGGCTCGACCTTTCAGGTCGAGATCAATCCCGGCGGCCAGTCCGACAAGATCGCAGCGACCGGGACGGCGACACTCAATGGTGGCACGGTGCAGATCGTGCCGCTCGGCGCGGGCTTCCTCGCCAACACCCAATATACGATCCTGACCGCGACCGGCGGCGTCACCGGCACGTTCGCGACGCTCACGACCTCGGGCAGCCCGCTGGTCTCGGGGCAACTCAGCTACGATGCCAGCAATGTCTACTTCCTTCTGCAACAGATCGGCGGCTTCGGAACGCTGTCGGGCCTGACCCCGAACCAGACGGCGGTGGCCGGCGCGCTGGATCAGGCGCAGTCCGGCGGCGCATCCGGTCCGCTCGGCACCGCGATCAATACGCTCGCCGCGCTCAATACGTCAGGCATCAAGGCCGGCCTCGACGATCTCGCCGGGCAGATTCACGCCGACGGTCGCCGCTTCACCGCGGACCAGGCCGACATGTTCCAGAGCTTCATGTGGAACGCCGGCACGCAGTCGCGCGGCGAGAGCGTGCGGATGTCAGCCACAGCCTACGCCGAGGCGCCGGTGGACCCGATCGGCAAGGCGCTGCGGGGTCGCCGCGCTGCACCGGTGCAGAGCATCTGGTTCGGCGGCTACGGAAACTGGGACAAGGTGGCGGCGAGCAACATTGCTTTCGGGACCAGCACGGCCGTTGGCGGCGCGGCCCTCGGCGCCGATCTCTGGAACCTGCCGGGCTTCACGGCCGGCCTTGCGATCGGCGCATCGACCGGTCAGTTGCGCATGGCGGGCCGGGCCGACCGCATCGACGCCAATGCCGGTCATGCCGGCTTCTACGCACGCGGTGAAGCGGGAGGATTCAATCTCGCATCCGCCATCAGCTATTCCTTCGCGGCGCTGGAATCCTCCCGCACGATCTCGTTCCTGGGACAGACTGCAACGGCTTCCTCGCGGGCGAATACCTTTGCCGCGTCGTTCGGCATCGCACGTCCCTTCGAGACCGGATGGGGTTTTGCGGCCGAGCCGTTCGCCAAGGCCGACTGGTATTCAACGCGCCAGGGCAGCTTCTCCGAGACCGGCGCGCCCGGCGTCAATCAGCTGGTGCGCGCCGGCAGCTTCGACGTCGGCTACGGCACGGCCGGCTTGCGCACCCATCACCGCATGATGATGCCGAACGGTCACGCGGCGCAGTTCGGCGCGACCCTTGCCGTACGCCATGAGTTTTCCGGCAACGCAGCAACCATTACCGCTGCGCTCGAAGGCGCGCCCGGCATTCCGTTCGCGATCACCGGCGTCGAGCGCGCGCGCACGGTGGCGCTCACCGGTGCCGAGATCCGATGGGACCTCACGGCCGCGACATCGTTCAAGGCATCCTACGAGGGCGCGTTCGCGCCGGGATATGACCGGCATACCCTTCGGGGCGTTGTCCGCAGCGAATTCTAAAGCATGATCCGGAAAGTGCGCAGCGGTTTTCCGAAAGATCATGCTTAAACAGACAACTTGAAGCGAAGCCCTACTCCACCTTGCCGATCTTCTTCACCGCCGCGATCAGCCGCTTGCTGTCGGTCGCGACGAATTCGGCGAAGGCCGGCGCATCCTGATAGGCGACGAGGCTGCCCGAGGTTTCGAAGGCCTTGAGCACCTCGGGACTCGCCATCACCTGTGCCATCGCCTCGCGCAGGCGGGTCGCGATCGGCGCGGGAAGAGAGCTCTGTGCGAACAGCCCGGCCCAGATATACATCTCGACGTCCTTGTAGCCGAGCTCCTGGAAGGTCGGCACATCGGGAAAGCTCGCGATGCGCTGGGCGCCGCAATTGCCGAGCACGCGGAGCTTGCCGTCGTCGACCTGCGGCTTCAGCGTCCCCGGCGCGGCGGCGATCGCCTGCACGGTCCCACCGAGGATTGCGGTGAGCGCGGGACCCGCGCCACGGAACGGCACGTGCAGCAGCTTGATGCCGGCACTGTTGGCGAACATCTCCATCGCCACATGCAGCGTCCCGTAAGGGCCTGACGAGCCGTAGGTGATCTGACCCGGCCGCTTCTTCGCGTCCTCGACGAAATCCTGCGCCGTTTTCCATGGCGCGGAGGCCGGCACCGCCAGCAGCGTGGGATCGGCGAGCACGCGCGCGATCGGCATGAACTGCGAGACCTCGTAGGCGGCGGGACGGTCGAACAGCCGGTCGGCCTCGGGGAGCACCGCGAGCGAGGACAGCGTCATCAGCAGCGTGTAGCCATCGGGCTCGGCGCGTGCCGCCGCGGCATTGCCGACCGAGCCGCCGCCGCCTCCGGCACGGTTGTCGACGATGACGGCCTTGCCGAGGATCCGCTCCAGCGCCATCGCCACCGGCCGCGCGGCGAGATCGGCCTGTCCGCCCGCGGGAAACGGCACGATCATGGTGATGTTGCGGGCGGGGTAGGTTTGCGCAGAGGCCGGTCCGGGTAACGCAGCGCGCAGCAACGGCAGTGCAGCAGCGGCGCGCAGGACGTCGCGTCGATCCATGGCAGGTCCCTCTCCCGAATTTTCTTGTTTCGCACCCAGCCTAGCGCCGCGATCGGCAAGAACAAGATTTTTACGAAGCGTTAGCCATGTTCGGCCGAGCCCGGAACGCATGCCTGGAGCCGCTGTTGCCCTCTTGAGGGAGTTCGTGATGCCAAACATTGGAACCATCGATGTCGCCCTGGACGAGATGCTGGTGAATCTCGCCGCGATCGTTCTGCGGCTTGCAAGGCCCGAAGTGACGCGTACGCCGGAAGCGCGCCGCGCATTGGCGCAATCGGTCCATCAATATGCGGTTTGTGCGAAGCGTTCGAGAGACCCTCGCGTTCACGAATTGAAGTCGCAGCTGGAAGAAACGCTGAAGCCAAGCCTGCGTATCGTCGCGATCGACGGCGTGAAGGTGGCGTAGGCGAACACCGTCATTGATGCCGCCCGCTTTCCTACGACGCCTTGACCTTCCCGCGCGTCCGCCGCTTGCAGGTGCCCGGCAACTTGGCCGCGAGGAAATCGCCGAGGGCTTCGACGCGGGCGGGACGCGGGCCGCCGGGCGGCGTCACCAGGTGCACGGCGCCTTCGGCCTGCTTCCAATCCTTCAGGATCACTTCGACGGCGCCCGATGAGATCGCTTCGCCAACGATGAACTCGGGCAGCTCGGCGATGCCGAGGCCCGCAATCAGCGCCGGCATCACGGCTTCGCCGTTGTTGACGCGGAGCTGTCCACCCGGGCGCACGCTGGCCTGCTCGCCGGCGGAATTGGTGTAGTGCCAGATGTTGGGCGTCGACATATAGGCGTAGCTGAAGCATTTGTGCTCGGCCAGGTGCATCGGATGCGTCGGCCGGCCGTGCTTCTTCAGATAGGACGGCGCGGCCACGGTGAAACGCGGCATGGTGAAGAGCCGCCGCGCGATCAGCGAGGAGTCCGGCAGCCGCGCGATCCGCACCGCCATGTCAAAACCCTCGCCGATCAGGTCGACGGTCGCATCGCTCAAATGCAGATCGACCGAGACTTCCGGATAGGCCTCGAAGAACTCAGGCAGCAGCGGCGCCACCGCCTTGATGCCGAACGTCATGGGCACGGCGAGCCGCACCAGACCTCGCGGCGCCACCGATTGCGCCAGCGCCTCGTTCTCCGCCGCTTCGCCGTCGGTCAGCAGCCGCGTCGCACGCTCGGCGAGCTTGTGCCCGGCATCGGTCAGCGCAAGCCGGCGTGAGGTGCGGTTGAACAGCCGGGCGCCGAGCCGCTCCTCCAGCCGTGTCACCGCCTTGGACACCGTGGCCTTGGACATGACGAGCTCGCTCGCGGCCCCCGCAAACGACCGTAACTCCACAACTTTCGCAAAGATCGCGAGCGCCTCGAAATCAGGGAGTTTTGCCATCAGGGCTATCCAATCGGGGCATCTATGGAAACAATGCGTTTCAACAGTTTCTATTTCTATACCACAAGCGGAGGCTTATCCAAGGGTCAATCGCAAACCTACGCAATGGAGAAATCCAATGACCAAGAAGCTCTCAGGCAAGGTCGCCCTCGTCACCGGCGGTTCGCGCGGCATCGGCGCGGCCTCTGCCCGCGCTCTCGCAGACCAAGGCGCGGATGTCGCCATCAGCTACGTGGCCTCGCCGGACAAGGCGGAAGCCGTCGTCACCGAGTTGAAGGCCAAGGGCGTCAGGGCCCGCGCTTTCAGGGCGGACCAGGCTTCCGCCAAGGACGTCGCGCAGCTCGTCAACGACGTCGCCAAGGAATTCGGCCATCTCGACATCCTCGTCAACAATGCCGGCGTTGCCGCTGGCGGTGGCATCGACGACGCAAATGCCGACACGGATGCCCTCGCCCGCCAGGATCAGGTCAACGTGCACGGCGTCATCGCGGCAATCCGCGCCGCCTCGCAGCTGATGGGTGAAGGCGGCCGCATCGTCACCGTCGGCTCGATGCTGGCCGACCGCGCCTCGTTTCCGGGTCTTGCCGACTACGTCGCCACCAAGGCCGCCGTGGTCGGCTACACCAAGGGCGCGGCACGCGACCTCGGACCGCGCGGCATCACCGTGAACGTGGTGCAGCCCGGCTCGATCGACACCGACATGAATCCGAAGGATGGCGGCGAGTTCGCCGAGAGCCAGCGCAAGCAGCACGCATTGCAACGCTTCGGCCGTCCGGAGGAAGTCGCCGCCGGCATCGTCTTCCTCGCAAGCCCGGACGCCTCCTTCGTCACTGGCACGGTGCTCAACGTCGACGGCGGGTTCGGCGCCTGATCGAGGCGCCAACCACCCACACAGGAATTACGCAAATGATCGAACTCAGACCTTTCAATAAGCTCGGCGGCGCCGATCACGGCTGGCTCAAGGCCAAGCATCACTTCTCCTTCGCTGGCCATTACGACCCGAACAACATGGGTCACGGCGCATTGCGGGTGTGGAACGACGACGAGATCGCGCCCAACACCGGCTTTCCCGCTCATCCCCACGCCAACATGGAGATCATCACCTATGTGCGCGAGGGCGCGATCACGCACCAGGACAGCCTCGGCAACGAAGGCCGCACTGAAGCGGGCGACGTGCAGGTGATGAGCGCGGGCAGCGGCATCCGCCACTCCGAGTACAATCTGGAGCCGACCCAGACGCGGATCTTCCAGATCTGGATCGAGCCGACGACGCGCGGCGGACAGCCGACCTGGGGCTCGAAGCCGTTTCCGAAAGCGGATCGTTCCGGCAAGCTCGTCACCATCGCGAGCGGCTTCGATGACGATGCAGACGCGCTGCCGATCCGCGCCGATGCGCGGGTGCTCGCAACTACGCTGAAGGCCGGCGAGAGCGCGGAGTACGCGCCGCAGAAGGCGCGGCATCTCTACCTGGTGCCTGCGGCAGGTTCAGTCGAGATCAACGGCGTGCGCGTCAACGCCCGCGACGGCGCCGCGATCCGCGACGAGGACCGGCTGAAGATCACCGCGCTCGAGGACACCGAGCTCGTGCTCGTCGACGCGGCGTAAACGCTCTCGCCGTCATGGCCGGGCATAGCCGTCTGAAGGACGGCGTCGCTTCCGCCAGCCTATGTCCCGGCCATCCACGGCTTCGACGAGCCGAAGATCGTCATGCCCGGGACAAGCCCGGGCATGACGATCCCAACAATCATCCAACTCTTCCCCTCAACGGAGACCACCATGACCAAAGTTCTCGTCCTCTATTATTCCGCCTATGGCCACATCGAAGCGATGGCCAACGCCGTCGCCGAAGGCGCGCGCGAGGCCGGCGCCACCGTCGACGTCAAGCGCGTGCCGGAGCTGGTGCCGGCCGAGGTCGCGAAAGCCTCCTATTACAAGGTCGATCAGGCCGCCCCCGTCGCCAAGATTGAGGATCTCGCCAATTACGATGCGATCATCGTCGGCACCGGCACCCGCTTCGGCCGCATGGCCTCGCAGATGGCGAACTTCCTCGATCAGGCCGGCGGGCTCTGGGCCAAGGGCGCGCTGCACGGCAAGGTCGGCGGCGCCTTCACGTCCACCGCGACCCAGCATGGCGGCCAGGAGACGACGCTGTTCTCGATCATCACCAACCTCCTGCATTTCGGCATGGTCGTGGTCGGCATGAACTACGGCTTTGCCGGCCAGATGAAGCTCGACGAAGTCACCGGCGGCGCACCCTACGGCGCCACCACGATCACCGGCGGCGACGGCAGCCGCCAGCCCAGCGCCAATGAGCTCGCCGGCGCGCGCTATCAGGGCCGCCAGATCGCGGAGACCGCCAGGAAGCTGCACGGCTGAGCTCCATGGCTGAGATGTACGGCTGATGCGGCAGGCGGCATTCCCGTTCGGGAGTGCCGCTTCAACGTGTTCCCTTGCCCATGGCGCGCGCCGCAAGGGCGGCCGCCGCGGGATGGCGGCGCAGGCCCTGCGCGGCATGGTCGCGCCATGCGAAAGGAACGCCGCGCCAGGACAGCGCGATGCTGACGTCGGTCAGCGGCACCCTCTCGGCACCGAAGCGCCGCTTGTAATCCTGGTTGCCGATGCTGAGGTCGAAACGGCGCACGCCCTCTGCATGCAGCGCCGCCATCGTGCGCTCGGCGACGAGCAGCCCCGGCGAGCAGCTCGACCATGAATTGCCGGCGTGGCTGATGCGCAAGAGGTAGTAGGTCGCGCCGGATCTGACGCCGAACGCGGTGGCGACAATACCCTTATCGCAGACGAGCGCTGTGACGACCGCATAACCTTCCGCGACGCCCTGGCGGGCGACCTCGCGGTAAAACCGGGCATGGGCGTCGTCGTTGAGGACGAACCGCGAGCCGAGCTGACGCATGCGCGCCTGCTGCTGGACATCCGTCACGTCAAGGAGCTCATGCGCGCGCGCAACGTCCGCGGCGATCTCGAACCGCGCTCCTTCGTGCCGGCTGAAGACGCGCCAGCAACGCGGCATCTGCATGCGCTTGATCGAGGCCTGGTAGTCCTCATAGTCGTCGCTCAGCAGCACGACATTGCCGTTGAGCGATGAGGATCCGATCCGCCCGAGCGACACCAGCGGATTCGGCTTGCCGCCGACCTGGGCCGGCATCTTCCTCAGGCGAAGCAGGTCGAAGCGATCCGGCAAGGCGCGCATCGCCTCGACCAGTGCCCCGCCGATCGCATCCATCGCCGCCGCGTCCAACGCGGCATCGAGCGCCAGGATCGGCGCGTTGTTGTCGGAGACGCCGAGATCTGCGAATTCGACGATGCGGATGCCGCGCCTGATGTGGCTGACCATCGGCACGACCGCGATATCCTTGCCGGTGGCGGCATCCGAGATCATCGCGATCAGCGGCGCAAAATCGTGAAACGCCTCATACCATGCATCGAGCCAGTAACCATGCTGGAATGCGGTGCGATGCCCGGCGTTCAGACGCGACGCGGCCTGCCGCCAGTCACGCACGAAATCGACAGCGACGTTCGACGTGCTGGACACGAGGCCATCTGGTTGCTCGACGCTGAGGAACGTCATCTGCGGGGCATACGATTACTGAATGTTTCGAGATAGATTATGTTTGTCGCACATCACAAGAGACGTAGCCGCTCAATCGTTAAGCCGATGCCACCATCGCCCCGGCTGCGACAAGCTGTCAGCGCTCCGGTTCCATCGGCTCGACGCATTGGAACCTGGCGAGGAAATGCAGGCCGGCCACCGCGAGCGCGAACATGAACCAGATCGGATTTTGCCGTTCGAGCAGGAAGGTCTCGGTCGCGCCGTAGTACAGGCCGAACAGCCACACGGTCAGGAACAGCTTTGCCAGCGCCCCACTGCGGCTGTGAGCCTGGGCTGACTGGAAATTGCCGAGCGGTGCAAGCACGAACACGAGAATCACGAGCAGCAGCCCCGGCAGACCGATGGTGACCGCGAGGTCGAGATAGCTGTTGTGGCTGTGCGCCGCCGACGTCGCCCATTCGGCGCCCTGGGCGGTCTGCCGCGCCGTGACATCATCCCAGAAGGCCGCATAGCCGTGACCGATGATCGGCTTCTCGGCGACGGCCGCGAGCGCGAACTCCCAGATCGCGGAGCGGCCGGTGAAGGTCGGATCGAGCGGCAGCAAGCGCGTCATCGCTCCCAACGCCGGGCTCAAGACACTGCCGACCGTCAGCAGGTTCATCACGATCAGCGGCACGAAGCAGATGATCCGCTTCAGCCACAGGCTTGGCGTCACGTAGACGAGCGACGCGAGCGCGTAGATCGCAAGGCACAGCACCGTCGAGGTCTTGCCGCCGGTGAAGATCAGGAAGATGCCGGCCAGCGCGGCGATCGCCGGTCCCATCACGAACGAGCCGACGGCGGTCAGGTAGATGCCGACATAGACCAGGATGGTCATCACGGGCGAGGCGATGTTCTTATGGCCAAAACTGCCGCGCCAGTCGCCGGCAAGCTGCGGCTCGCCGATATCGAACGCGGTGTGGATCGAATAGTGCGGCGCGAGGAAGACACCGAGATAGCAGAGCGCGAGCAGCACCAGCGCGGCCGTACCCAGGCACAGATTGAAGCTGCGCTGCGTCGGCGGCAGCAAGGGCAGCAGGACGGCGAGCGATGTCACGCTGGCGGCGAGCACGAAGCGCTGGATCGAAACGCCGCGGCTTTCAGAGAGGGCGATGTTGATCACCAACCAGCCCACGAGACAGAGATGAAGCGGCGTCACCAGGGTCTTCAGCGCCGGCGCATCCGTGGTGGCGACGAGCAGCACCGCGACCGCAGCGAGCAGTCCCCAGGAAATATAGGCCAGCGCCATTCGTCCGCCGACGACGGTGGTGACATCGGGATTGCGCAGGTCCGGGAACGGATCGAGCGTCACCAGCACCAGCAGCAGCGAGGCGACGGCGACGAGGCAGCGCGCCGCCTGCACGGCATTCAGCCCCGCAAGGCCGTCGCGGAAGGCGCGGCCCAACGATCGGGCCTCGAGGTCGGTGATGTCGGCGGCGCTGCGGTCCATGGTTCAGGACACCTGGTGATGCCGGTGAGGCTCCAGGTCGTGGCTTAACCCCATCGAGCGTCCATCGACCGGGTTAGCGGGGGCCTGCGACGCCGCCGGCTGCCGCACGATGCTCCGCGCGATCTCGTAATATTGCAGCGCCCGTTGCTCCAGCGTGAGGCTGTCCAGGACATAGCCGCGCGGATCGAACACGCCCGCAGCGCACCCTTCCCAGAAGTCGTTCCACCCCGCCTCGAACCCGGCGACGTCGACGAATTTGGCCCCGCAGCGCTCATCCCAATACGGCACCGACGACACCGGCGCGAACTGCACGCGGTGCGGATAGTAATCGGGGTCTCGCCACGGGCCGCCCGGATCCCAGGCGAATACCGGCACGCCGCAAGACAAGGCCTGCTGATAGGCGATGCCCTGGCTCTCGTTCTGACACAGGAAGATCATCGCGCGCGAGGCCGCCAGCGCCGCCTGATAATCTTCCTCCTTGTAGCTGCCATAGCGCAGCTCCGCGAAGGAGCGCCCCTCTTTTCGCAGGCGGGCGCGGACGGGTTCGATCAACTCC
This sequence comes from Bradyrhizobium sp. TM102, assembly GCF_009176685.1. Taxonomy (NCBI): domain Bacteria; kingdom Pseudomonadati; phylum Pseudomonadota; class Alphaproteobacteria; order Hyphomicrobiales; family Nitrobacteraceae; genus Bradyrhizobium; species Bradyrhizobium sp. TM102. Next base: position 7,130,003 of record NZ_AP021855.1, read on the forward strand.
GGCGCAAAACGCTCGCGATCCCAGTGGACCTTGTCGTAGATCAGCACGTCGACGGCCTTCTGCGAGGCCTGCGACGGCGCCCATAGATCGGTGTCGATACCGACCGGCCAGGCCTCCGTCTCGGGCCAGTACGGCCGGTACATGTCCACGTACCAGGGGCCGGGTACCACGACTTTCTTCACCGGCAGCCGCTTGAACAAATCAGGATCGTCGAGCGGATGATTGTGGGCGGCGACGCCGAGCAAGATCGGGTTCTTCCACGCGAACTTGTCGAGCAGGAAGGTGCGGCCGACGATGCAGGCCAGCTCTTCGGGATGCCGCGCGATGTAGCCGTAGTCGTTGACGCGGTAGCGGATGCCGAGCCGGTCGAGCCCCGCACAGAGATTGAGGAACACGCGAAGCTGGCCGCTCATGCGCGGCTCGCCGAGCAGCAAGCGGCGCGCCATGCGCCGCAGATGCCGGTCGCCGGGAAACCAGCGATCGTCCTTGTCCTCATAGAAGAGGTTGAGGATCATCGCATCTGGGTCGTGTTCGAATGTCTTTGCGGGCACTGGATTCCATCCGCGGCAACCGGATGCGCATTCTCGCATGGGACCGGCTGTCACTCTCTTCCAAATTTGCCACAGGCTTAATGCCAGCGGCTTAACGCTAATTGACGAAACCGGCGCCGCGCAGGCCTTCCCGGCAACGATCAGGCTGTAATGCGAGTATCATTCGCTGGGCCTGCCCATGCTGCGATCGATCGCATCATCCATTCAGCGCATGCGTCCTGGTTAACAGACTCTTAAAGGCGAGCCGTGGCTCAGATCACCGCCGAAGACGTTCTCGATTTGCCGGCCACCACGCGCCTCGTTCCGGCGGGACGCCAGCCCCTGCCGTCGAGCTCGACCTCGTCGGTGTCCGTCGTCATTCCCGCCAAGAACGTTGCGGCCTATGTCGGCGAAACCCTCGCCAGCGCACTGGCGCAGGGCGAGGTGGGCGAAGTGATCGTCGTGGACGACGGCTCGACCGACGACACCACCGCCATCGTCCGCGGCATTCGCGATCCGCGGCTGCGCCTGATGACGAATGATTCCGCCGGCGTGTCGGCCGCGCGCAATCTCGGTGCGCGATATGCCCGCGGCGAATGGCTGCTGTTCCTCGATGCCGACGACCGCCTTCGCCCCGGCGCAGTGGCGGCACTGCTGGAGGCGGCACGCGGGGCTCCGCGGGCGGTGCTCGTCTATGGCGATTACAACACGATCGACAGCGAGGGACACCAGATCGGCCGGCGCGGCCTGCTGAAAGGGCGCCGGAAGCCGTCCGGCGACGTGCTGACGCGGCTCGCCGCCGGCAATTTCATCGTCAATGGCGGTATTGCGCTGGCACGCGCGGAAGCTTTCCGGGCCATCGGCGGTTTCGACACATCGCTGCGCTATTGTGAGGACTGGCACTGCTGGTGTCGCCTCGCCGCAATCGGCGAGTTCGAGTTCGCGCCAAAACTGCTGCTCGATTATCGCCTGCACACCGCCAACACCATGAACGCGGCGGTGCGGACGCCGAAGGACTTCTTCCCTGCCATCGCGAGGGTATTCGACGACGGACTGATCCTGGCACGCCTGCCCGAGGGCATGGCGACCGGACTGCGCCTCGCCGCCGAACTTCATCTCATCACCTACTCGGCGATGCAGGCGGTTCGCTTCGGCCGATATCGCCAGGCTTTTGGCTATCTCGGAATGGTCGGCCGGCGCTCGCTCAAGGCGTTGCCGCGCGCCGCGGCCAGGACCGCCCTCGCCCGCTTCGGCATCTAATCGTCACGACACGATCTTCGAGGCCTCATAGGGCTTCGGCTCGATCCCGAATGCCGCGAGCATCGAGCCGAGCGCGACCATCACCGGATGCATCGCGACGACGGCCTTCGACGACGTCAACAGACCTGCGGACCGAACCAGCGAGAGCGGCAATCGCCCGAGCATCTGCGCGAACACCCGCGCTCGCGCCGCCGCGCCCTGCGCGGCCTTGTACTGCACGCGGTAATTGATCGCGCCGATGCGCAGGCCACGCTTGGCGATCCAGCCGAGGCTGGTGCGGCTTTGCGGCACGGTCTCGGTGATGACCGCCTCCGCGGTCCAGTAAAATATCATGCCGGCATCACGGCACCGCACGAAGAAATCACAATCGCCGCCGCCGAGGAAATTGAAGCGCAGGTCGAACGCGGGACGGTCGAACCGCTCGAAGGCGGCGCGCGTGATCAGACAATTGCCGCAGCCATAGATCAGCGGCACAGCGCCGGAATAGTCGTAGGCGGGACAAAAGGCGGGATGACGCGAAAGCCACGGCTTGCTGTCATCGTCGAACATCGGCAGCACCGGCCCGCCGACCACGTCGGCGCCGGTCGCCTCCGCGGTACGGACCATCAGCTCGAGCCAGTCGCTTGATGCGATCTCGTCGTCGTCGATCATCAGGAAGCGGGTTGCGGCAGGAAACAGTGCCTGCGCCGTCTCGAACGCAGCGTTGATGGCCTGGCAATTGCCCTGCCGCTTCTCGACGAGGCAGACGCCCTGCAACCTGCCGGCGGCCAGAAACTCCGCGGCAACCGGCGCGCTCTCGCGCTGCGTGGCATCGTTCTCGACCATAACGACGGCAAAGGACCGCGGGGTCCGCTGGCTCGCCAGCGACTCCAGCGTCAGCCGCAGGTGCTGCGGACGGCGAAAGCAGGGAATGCAGACGACGATACCGACCGACAGGTCGATGACCCCGGAGCTCGCCGCGATCTCCCGGTTGGGATCGCGCACGGCATCCGAGATACGCGTGGCAGACAGGTCTGTCGGGATCAATGTCATGACGTTCTAGATGTCCGAGATATATTGAAAAAGCCCTGCTTCATTCGTACGTCCCGCGACGGCACATCGTCGCGGGACAGATGCGTCCCAAAACGAACGGCCAGTTCATGGCGCCTCACGCGGGTCTCCCGGCGGTCCCAAGACAACATCATGCGTTTAACTGCTTTCGTCTGTTTCTCCCGCGAAATCATGAGCACGTGGTACTGCAATTCGCGGTCCATGCGCCGGCGAAGACCCAACATGAACAATGCCGTAGTTAATGCGCATGGGCATTAACCCGACCGTAAGCACTGCGACCGGTGAGACGGCGCGGCATCGGATTTGCTCTTCGGGCTCGCGATATTTTTCCTGTAAATTTGAATAGAACAAGCGCGGTCAGAAAATATGAACAAGCCAGCCACGATCGATTTTGCGCGAGCCACGGCGATCCAGATTCCTGCGGCCGCGGCCCCCGTCCAGGCACTTCACGATCTCGTCCCCGGCGAAGCCCGCGACAGCCTGCTCGCCGTTCACGACGTGCTGCGCCGTGAACTGCCGCAAGGCCAGCTCGCCATCTATGAAGCCGGCGGCGGCTCGTGCAGCGTCCTGCCGCCGGAATTGCCTGGACGCAGCAAGGTCACCGTCGTCGACATCGACGAGGACCAGGTCCGCAACAACACCTACGCGGATGGGGCGATCCTCGGCGACGTGCAGACCTATCGCTTCGGACGCGAGACCTTCGATCTCGTGATCTGCTACAACGTGATCGAGCATCTGCCCCATGTCGACGCCGCGCTCCTGAACTTCCGCGATGCGCTCAAGCGCGGCGGGCTGATCCTGATCGGCGCGCCCAATCCCCGCTCGCTCTCCGGAATCGTCACCAAATACTCGCCGCACTGGTTTCACGTCTGGTTCTACCGGCACATCCGCGGCATCAAGGATGCCGGCATGCCCGGTGAGCCGCCATTCCCGACCTTCTTCCATCCGCTGGTGACGCTGCCCCGGCTCGAAGCCTTCGCGGCTGCCAACGGCCTTGAGATGATCTACCGCCGCGAGGTCGAAAGTCCGCGCTATCCCGAGATGCGCCGGCGCAAGCCGCTGTTCGCGGCGCTCGTGGACGCCGGCGCGGCCGTGCTGAATACCATGCTCTCGCGTGGGACCGACGTCCGTCGCGGCGACTATCACGTCATCCTGCGGAAGAGCTGACGGTCATGGCGCGCGCGCGGCTCATTGCAGAACAAGCCGAGCCTCGCGGCCAAGCCGTGCGCGGTAACGAACTGTTAATCTCAAGGGAGCCCCGGCATCGCTGGCGTCACGAGGACGCACTGCGGAGTGGCATGCGCTTAAACGCTTTGTTTGCCATTTCGGTGAATAGTCCCTCAATGAGTATGGTTAATTTTCCCTGTTGCGTTGATTGGGCACCTATATCCCGGGTGCATGGCGTAGAGCGAAGAGTAGCCCCTCAGCCTGCGGCAGTTGGAATGAAAGCTGGGGATCATGCTTGACTATAACCAGCCGATAGATCGGGCCGGACCGGAGTCGCCGCTACAACGGCCCCAGGCCGGCTTCAACGTGCTGGAGCTCGCCAATCTGCTCTGGCGGCGCAAGGTCGCGATTGCCGCGGCTGCCCTGCTCGGCGCAACTCTTGCCGTTACCGTGGGCAAGAGCCTGACGCCCCGCTACACCGCCACCGCCCAGCTCTATGTCGATCCGCGCGAGCTTCAGCTCGTCGATCGTGAGCTCACGCCGCGCGCGCAGGACGTGTCCGGCATGTCCATGGTGGTGGAGAGCCAGGCGCGGCTGATCACCTCCAACAGCGTGCTGCTCAAGGTGATCCAGCAGGCGGGTCTCGACAAGGACGCGGAATTCGGCGGCGGCAGCGACGGCCAGAGCCTGATGTCGTCACTGCTCGGCCTGATCGGCCTGCAGCCCCGCGCTCCCTCCGCGGCGGACAACAAGGAAGTGCAGCTTGCGGCGCTCGAGGCGCTGAACCGGCACATCACGATCCGCAAGACCGAGAAGAGCTTCATCGTCGACATCGAGGTCTGGTCGACGGATCCGGCGAAAGCGGCGATGCTCGCCAACACGCTGACCAATGCCTACCTCACCGAATCCCGCAACTCACAGGCTTCGGCGGCACGGCGCGCCACCAACGATCTCTCCGGCCGCCTCAAGGAGCTGCGCGAGCGGCTGCGCAACGCCGAGACCGCGCTCGCGACCTACAAGGCCCAGAACAATTTCGTCGGCACTCAGGATGCACTGATCAGCGATCAGCAGCTTTCCGCCAGCAACCAGCGGCTTTCCGCGGCCCGCGCGGCGACGATGGATGCGCAGGCGCGGCTCGATCAGATCGAGGCGAGCCGCCGTACCGCTGCCGATGCCGGCGCGATTCCGGAAGCGCTGCAATCGCCGACGATCGCGAATTTGCGCGCGCAATATGCCGATGCCCGCAAGAAATATGCTGAGCAGGCCGGCGAGCTCGGGCCGCGCCATCCGGCGCTGCGCCAGACCGAGAAGCAGGTCGAGGATCTCAAGCGCACCATCAGCGAGGAGATCGATCGCTTCGCCCAGTCGGCCAAGAACGATCTGACGCGCGCTCGCGACTATGAGGCCTCGCTGAACCGGGCCATGGAAGCGCAGAAGCGGCAGAGCGTGCAGCTCAGCCAGGCCGCCGTCCGCCTGCGCGAACTCGAGCGCGAGGCCGATGCCAGCCGCGACGTCTATCAATCCTTCCTCAAGCGCTCGCGCGAGACCGAGGAGCAGGAGACGCTGAACACCTCGGCGGCCCGCGTCATCGGCGAAGCGACGGTGCCGCAGCGGCGCTCGTTCCCGCCCGCCATGAGCCTGTTCGCCATGATCGGCTTCGTCTTCGGCGCGCTCGCGGCGTCAAGCTGGTTCGCCGCGGTCGAACTCCTGCTCGTCGGCGCACCGGCGCCCGCACCGGCCCGCCGTGAGCGCAAGCCGGCACCGGAGAGAACGCGCACTCCCGAGGCTTTGCCGGCTCCGGAAGCTCCGCAGCCTCCGCAGGTCTCGCGACCTCAGGAAGTGGCGCAGGCCCTGCCCGAACTTGCCGCGCCATCGCTGCAGCCTGCGATGGTCGAAAAGCCCCTGATCGAAAAGCCGCTGATCGCGCGCCTCCAGGAGGCCGACGTCATCCACACGCTCGGAGCCATTCTCGCCACCGGCGGCGGCGTCGACCTCACCCGGCTGGGCTGGCCGACGTTGCGGCCCGGCTTTCCCCTGACGAAACTGCTCAACGCCTGGCGCGATATGCGAGCTGCCGTGGCCCGGCGCGCCGGCGACAAGACGATGCCGGTCATCGCGCTGGTCGGCGCCGGCGACACCACCGGACGCAGCGTGATCGCGCTGAATTTCGCGCTCGCGGCGGCGCGCGACGGCGCCCGCGTGCTGATGATCGATGCCGACCATCAGGCCCGCGCGCTCTCGAACAAGGTCAGCCGCCCCGGCAAGAGCGAGCCGAGCAGGCTCGGCTGGCTCTCGATCGGCAGCAAGGCCGCTCGCGAGATCAAGACGGTCAACGGCATTTCGGTGCTGCCGGCCGGCGAGGGTGATGCCGGCAAGGCTGCCGACGCGATCCGCAAGGCGATTGCGCAGGCGCGCGCCGCAGGCGGCTATGACCTCGTGATCCTCGACGGCCCCGCGATGCCGCTCTCGGCCGGCGGCCGCAAGCTGCTCGACGACACCGACGCGCTGGTGGCGGTGCTGCCAACCAGCCTCGACATCAACGACAGCCTGGAAGAGATCCTGACCGCGCTGGGCCGCGCCGAGCGCAAGCTCGTCGGCGTCGTGCTGGACGAGCTCACCCCTGCAATCCAAACGCGCCAGCGAGGCAGACAATATGCTTGAGCGTCGCGTCAACCTCGACGGACGGGCAGCAACGGCCGACGTGCCGCGAATCACCGTCGGCGGGCTCCGCATGGCCGCGATCGATCTCGAAGCGACCGCCGATTTCATGATCGAGGCGACCGATCCCGACAATCGCATCGGACGTCCGCTGTTCATGACCTCGGCCAATGGCGAGGTGCTGGCGCGCTGCTCGACGGAACCGCAGACCGAGCGCCTCTTCCGCGCCGCCGACCTGATCAATGCCGACGGCCAGCCGCTGGTGGCGGCCTCGAGGCTGCAATCCTGGTTTCCCCTGCCCGAGCGCGTCGCGACCACGGACCTGTTCCACGTCGTCGCGCGCAAGGCGGAGGCGGTCGGCCGCACCTTCTACATGTTCGGCGCCAGCGAGGCCGAAAACATCGTGGCCGTCGAGAACGTCCAGAAGCTGTATCCGGACCTCAAGATCATCGGGCGCAGCCATGGCTATCTGCGAGGCGAGGCGCTGCGCGCCAAGGTCGAGGAGATCAACGCACTTGCGCCGGACTATCTGTGGGTCGCGCTCGGCGTGCCCAACGAGCAGGCATTCGTGGAAGAGTTCACGCCGTACCTCACCAATGTTGGCGTTATCAAGACATCGGGCGGCCTCTTCAACTTTTTGTCGGGCAGCCGTTCCCGCGCGCCGCAATGGATGCAGAAGGTCGGACTCGAATGGGCGTGGCGCACCTTGCTCGAGCCGCGCCGCCTGTTCTGGCGCTATTTGACCACCAACCCCCGCGCGCTCTATCTTCTCTTCAGCCGCAACCGACCACTCCGCTAAGAGAAGAGCATAAGACGATATGACCGACCGACCGACTGTCCTCGTCACTGGGGGCGCGGGCTATATTGGCTCGCATGCCTGCCGCGCATTGACCGCCGCCGGCTATCAGCCCGTCGTTTATGACAATCTCTCGACAGGTCATCGCAGCTTCGTTGCCGGCCCCCTGGTGACGGGCGATCTGCTCGATGGCACGGCGCTGGCACGCGCCTTCGCCGACCACAAGATCACGGCGGTGATGCATTTCGCGGCGGCCAGCCTGGTCGGCGAGTCCATGACCGATCCGCAGAAATACTACATCAACAACGTTCAGGGCACGCTGTCGCTGCTGCAGGCGATGCGCAACGCAGGCTGCCATCGCATCGTGTTCTCCTCGACCGGCGCCGTCTACGGCAATGCCGATTCCAAGGAGCTGCCGGAAGACTTTCCCTGCGTACCGATCAACCCCTATGGCGCGTCGAAATGGATGATCGAGCGGATGCTCGCCGATTACCGCTCGGCCTACGGCTTCGGCGCGTTCTGCCTGCGCTATTTCAACGCCAGCGGCGCCGATCCGGCCGGCGGCATCGGCGAGCTGCGCGACAATGAAACCCATCTCATTCCCCGGGCCATGATGGCGCTGCAGGGCCATGTCGACTTCGCGGTGTTCGGCGACGACTACGACACGCCCGACGGAACCGCGATCCGCGACTACATCCACGTCACCGACCTCGCCGCGGCGCATGTCGCGGCCCTGAAGCTCCTGGAAGAGGGGCATGCCGGCGGCAGCTTCAATCTCGGCACCGGCTCCGGCTTTTCCGTGCGCGAGATCCTGAACGCGATCAGGCAGGAGACCGGCCGTGAGGTGCCGCATACCATCAAGCCGCGCCGCGCCGGCGATCCGACCTATCTGGTTGCGGATCCCTCCGCTGCGCGAAAGGTGCTGGACTTTGTGCCTGGCCATTCCGACCTGGCTACGGTCATCCGCACCGCCTGGGCCTGGCACCAGAAGGCGCATCCGTTCAGACAGCGTTAGGCAATCCGGGCGCCCGCGCCTTGCTCAGCGGTGGCGTGAACGGCTAGACTGGGCCTTCGCTGCCGGCGACGATGCCGGCATGCCTGGCTCGTCCGAATGCGCGAGCCGATTTTTCCGAGCGTCAGGTCACGATCATTTCGGCGCGAAGGCCCGTCATCGGTCGCGGATCCCTGGGAGCATGGAACGAATGCATCAGGCCGCACGCCTGGAGTTCGAGCGCGTGATGGAGGAGTTTGCCCGCTGGCACATTGTGCCCGCGGACGAGCGCTCGCCTGCGCCCGCCTGGTGGTGGGGACCCGCGATGGCAGTGTTCGATGACCGGGAGCCGATGAGCTGCGCATGGTGCGCCGAACTCGGCTTGAACGAGGGCGCGAGCTTCGCCGAGGGCGCGCACACGATTCTCGCGCTCTTCGTCGAACAGACATCGCTGACGGGACCGCAGGATTTTCCGAGCAAGGCCGAGGGCGGGGAACACGACGCCCGCGAGCTGCACCCGCAGCCGTCAGACGACAGCGCGTTTCAGCCGTGACGCTGCAGCTTCCATGGCCGCAACGTCCGGCTCCGGCTGGAGCGGCGGCGCGATAGGCAGGACCATCGGTCGCAACAGCCCGGCCATCTGCTTGGCTGGCAGCGGCTTCGAGATCAGGAAGCCCTGCATCTCGTCGCAGCCATGGGTGCGCAGGAACGCCTCCTGCTCGGCGTTCTCGACGCCTTCGGCGACGACGGTCATGCCGAGCGCCTTGCCCATGCTGATGATGGCCTGTGCGATCGCCTGGTCTTCCGAATCCTGCGGCAGGTCCCGTACGAAGGAGCGGTCGATCTTGATCGTGTCGATCGGGAAGTGCTTCATCAGCGACATCGACGAATAGCCGGTGCCGAAATCGTCGATGGCGAGGCGGATGCCGCGGCTCTGGATGGCATCGAGCACCTTGAGCGCGCGGCCGACATTGCGCATCATCATGCTCTCGGTGACCTCGAGCTGGAGCAGCACCGGCGACATGCCGCTGGCTGCCAGCGCCTCGTCGACGTCCTGCAACAGATGCTCGTCGGCGAACTGCCGCGGCGACAGATTGACCGCCATCGACAACGGCAACAGGCCGCGGCGCTGCCAGGCCATGGCCTGCGCGCAGGCTTCCCTCAGCACCCAGCGGCCGATCGGCACGATCAGGCCGGTCTCCTCCGCAAGCGGGATGAACTGAGCCGGCGAGATGTTGCCGAGATCGGGATGCGCCCAGCGCAGCAGCGCTTCCACGCCGGTGATCTGGCCAGTCGCCATGTCGACCTTGGGCTGGTAGTTCAGCGAGAACTGCTCGCGCTCCAGCGCGCGGCGCAGCGCGCTCTCCAGCGACAGCCGCTCGATCGACTGCGTCGTCACTTCCTTGGAGAAGAAGCGGTAGCCGTTCTTGCCGTCCTCCTTGGCGAGATACATCGCCATGTCGGCGTTCTTGGTCAGGGTCTGCGCATCGGAGCCGTTGGCCGGATACATCGCGATACCGATCGAGGCCGTGGTGTGGCACTCGTGTCCGGCCAGCTCCATGGGCTCGGCGAGTGCAGCGAGCAGCCCGGTCGCGATGCGCTGGACGTCGTCGATCTCGCCGCACTGGTCGAGGATCACCACGAACTCGTCGCCGCCGAGGCGCGCCACGACGTCGCTTTCCCGCAGCGCGCCGCGCAAGCGATTTGCCACTTCGAGCAGGAGCAGGTCGCCGGCCTCATGGCCGAGCGAATCGTTGATGACCTTGAAGCGGTCGAGATCGATGAACAGCACCGCGAAACGGTGATCGAGGCGCTCCGCCGTTTCGATCGCCTCGCGCAAGAGCCCGTTGAAGGTCTCGCGATTCGGAAGGTCGGTCAGGCTGTCATGCGAGGCGAGGTACTCGATCCGCTCGTCTGCCTCGTTCTTCTCGTCGGCGCGATCGAAATTCTCCATCGCAAAGGATACGTTGTCGGCCAGACGCTGCAACAGCTCGACGAACTCGACCGTGAAGGTAGCCGGCTCGGTCGACATGTAGATCATGACGCCGACGGCCTGGTCGTGCACGATGAGCGGAAATGCCGCGCCCGACCGCGCCCCGTCGCCGCGGACAACGGCGTGGAATGCGCTGACGCGATCGTCGTTGAGATAATCGTTGCTGATGCAGGGCTGGCGCGTGCGGAACGCCGTGCCGCTCATCCCGCGTCCTTCGGGACGCTCGGGGTCGATGGAGAGGCGAACGTTGCGCGTGGTGTCGGAAGATGGCCCGGCGCTCGCCACGATCTCCAGCTGGTCGCTGTCGGCCCTGGCCAGCGCGATCGTGGTCGAGGTGAACTTGGCGCCGTTCGATGCGGCAAGGCAGACGAGCTCGAACAGCTCGGCGCGCGACTTCGCCCGCATGATCGCTTCGTTGGTCGCGCTCAGAGCCGCGAACATGCGCGTCAGGCGCTCCTTCTGGGCATCGGTCCGGACCTTCTCCTCGGCGCGGTCGAAATTGTCGAGCGCGAAGGAGACGTTCTCGGCAAGGCGCCCGAGCAGTTCGACCAGATCGGGCGTGAATGTGTCCTCCTCGGGCGCGAGGAAAAGCAGGATGCCGATCGGCTCCTGGCCCGCCTTTAGAAGCGGGAAGCTGGCGGCGGCCCGCGTTCCGTCCTCGATCGCCTTCGCCCGCCAGTATGCCGACCGCGGCTCGTTCAGATAGTCGTTCATGACGCTGGGCCGGCGGGTCCGGAGCGAGGTGCCGATGATCCCCTCGCCTTCGGGATGGTCGACGGAAATGCTGCAGGTCCGTCCAACCATTTGCTGCTGCAGTCGCCCCTTCACCGCGACGACGCGAACGAGCTCGTTTTCCGCGTCGATGATCCCGATCGTTGCCGACGCGAACACGTCGCCGAGAATAGCTGCCTGGCACGCGGCCTCGAACAGGTCCTCGCGCGTCTTGGCGCGCATGATCGCTTCATTGGTTGCGCTGAGCGCTTCGAACATTCCGCTCAGGCGATTGCGCTGCTTGTCCACCTGCGCCTTCTCCTCGGCGCGATCGAAGCCTTCCAGTGCGAAGGCGACGTTGGCCTGGAGCTTGCGCAGCAATTCGACGAATTCGGGTGTGAACGTGCCGCACTCCGGAGAGTTGAACAGGAACACGCCTTCGACACGGTCGCCGTTGAAGAGCGGCAACGCCGCGGAGGACGCGATCCCGTTGCGGCGGGCGCTGGCGTGCCACGGCGCGATGCGCTCGTCGGCGAGCACGTCGTTGCTGACGGCGGGCTGGCGCGTGCGGAACGCGATGCCGGTCAATCCGCGCCCTTCCGGCACCTCCTCGGAGATCGAGAATTTGAAGTTGCGAACCTGATCGGCGTTAGGTCCGTAACAGGCGACGACGCGCAGCAGCCTGGCGTGAGGGTCGACCAGTGCGATGTTGGCCGAAGTGAACTTGGCGCCCTTCGCCGTCGCCTCGCAAACGAGGTCGAACAGATCGGCGCGCGACCGCGCCCGCAGGATCGCCTCGTTGGTGGCGCTTAGCGCCGCATACATGCGTGCCAGCCGTTCCTCTTCGGCGGCGATTTTGGCCTTCTCGGACTCGCGGCCAAAATTATCGATCGCGAACGAGACGTTCTCCGCCATACGCAGCAGGAGCGCGACGATCTCCTCGTCCTTGGCCCAGGAGCGGCTGATGAAGAACAAGAGCACGCCGACACTTTCACCGTGCCTGATCAGCGGCGCGACCACGCAGGCGGCAACGCCAGTGTTGACGTTGGCCTGCTCCCACGGCGAGCCTCTGGTGCGGCTGGCGAGATCGTCCTCGACGATGGCCTTCTGCGTCCGGAACACCTCGCCGGATATTCCCTTGCCGTAGGGATTCTCCGGATCGATCGAATAGCGCGCCTGGGTGATCAGTGCGAGGTTCTGGCCGGTGGACGCGACCGGACTCATCCAATGCGAATCCGTTTCGCGGAGCAACACGATCGTCGCCAGCGATTTGCCCCCGTGAACGGAGGCGTCACACACGAGCTGATAGAGCTCCTGCTCGGTTTTGGCGCGCAGGATGGCTTCGTTGGTGGCGCTGATGGCGCCGAACATGCGGTTGAGCCGCCGCGTCGCCCGTTCGCTGGTCTGCCGCGCGGTTTCGCGCGCGAAATTGTCCAGCGCATAGGAAATGTTGGCCGACATGCGCCCGAACAGCGACACCATCTGCTCGTTCAGCGAGCCGGCTTCGCGGCGGGTCACGTAGAGCACGCCGACACTCTTGCCGTTGCAGAGCAGCGGCAGCGCCGCAGCCGCGCCAATGGCGGCCGAAGCGGCACCCGCGCGCCACGCCAGCGAACGGGGGTCGTTCAGATAATCGTTGCTGACGCACAGCTTCTGATCTCGAAATGCCTCGCCGCCGACGCCCGAGCCTTCGGGTGTGCCGGCAACCGTCGTGATCTCGATCGAGCGCAGCCGCGCAACGTCGTCGCCACAGCCGGCCGCAAAATGGAGTCGCCGGTCGTCCGGTCCGACCAGAAACACGGCGACAGCCAAGAAATCCCCGCTCGAAAACCCGGCGTCGCAGACCTTCTGGTACAGCTCGTCCGGCGACTTCGCATAGAGAATCGCTTCGTTGATGGCGCTCAACGCCGCAAAGGTGCGCGCGAGTGTCGTCGGCACGATCTCAGCTCCCGGGCATTTCTGCCTATTTCTCCCGGGTGCCTTTATGAGGGGCCATCGCCTAAGTGGTCGTTATTGCGCGCTGCAAACAATCGATCAAAGTGAACGAGCTGCGAACGACCCGGGGTAAACTATCGAAAATACCGCCGCACGGGACGAATCCTCAGCAGGAGGCGAGATCTCTTTACGAATTTGCAGCCCTGTATTGGTTTACGGGAGATTGATATCACAGCCGCGCTTTGAGACGATGGCCCCCAACAATCAGTGCCCGCCAAGGGCAAAGACCCCGGGGAAACGCCATGCCGATCGTCACGGCCGATCGCCTCACGCGCGTCAGCGCTGCCCTGCTCCGCGCCGCCGGAGCCTCCGAGGAAGAAGCCGACGCCGTCGCGATCGGCTGCGTCAACGCCAATCTCGCCGGCCATGATTCCCACGGCGTGATCGCCGTTCCCACCTATATCGACCGCATCAAGGCCGGCCACATCGTTCCCGGCGCCAAATGGACCGTCATCCAGGAATCGCCGACCACGACCGTGATCGACGGCCATTGGGGCTTTGGTTTCCACGTCAACGCCAAGGCGATGGCGCTGACGATCGAGAAGGCAAGGACGGCGAATGTCGCTGCCTGCACCGTGTTCCGGCAAAGCCATGTCGGCCGCCTCGCCGCCTACCCCTTGATGGCGATGCGCGCAGGCATGATCGGGATTGCCACGGCGGATTCCGGCCGCTCGCCGAAGCACGTCGCCCCGTTTGGAGGCAAGGAGGCGCGGCTCGGAACCAACCCGATCTCGATCGCGGTGCCGTCCGATCTCGATGCGCCGTTCTATCTGGATATGGCGACTTCAGCTGTCGCAGCCGGCAAGATCCAGCTCGCGGTCGCCCGCGGCGAGGAGATTCCGACGGGCTGGATCATCGATGCCGAGGGACGGCACACCACCGATCCGACCCAATACCGCAAGGGCGGCGCGCTGCTGCCGCTCGGCGGCACCGAGGGCTACAAAGGCAGCGGCCTCGCCGCCATGGTCGAGGTGCTGTGCGGCCTGCTCACCGGCCTCGGCTTCGGCGTCGAGCCTACGGGGCGGCACAATGACGGATGCTTCATGGCGGTGTTCAATGTCGCCGCATTCCGCCCGCTGCAGGAGTTCAAACGCGAGGTCGCCGAGTTCGCGCGCTATCTGAAATCGACGCCGCCGTCCGAGGGCAGCAAAGGCGTCTACTATCCCGGCGAGATCGAGGGCCTGCGCGAGCAGCAGCGTCTGCGCGACGGCATCGAGATCGAGGATGCCACCTGGGAAAAGCTGCGCGCGCTGGCGCGGGAATACCGGCTCGACACCGTCCTCGATCTGGCCTGACGGCATCAGGAGAACAGCAGCATGAATCGACAGATGGTCCTGGTCGGCTTCCTCCAGGCGCAGAACTGCACCAACCTGCCGAGCTCCTGGCGGCATCCGGATTCGCGCGACGATTCGATGTCGGCGGACTACTATCAGGAGATCGGCAGGATTCTCGAAGCCGGCAAGTTCCACATGGCCTTCTTCGACGACCGCCTGGCGATGCCGGACCGCTACGGCAACGACCACGCCCATACCGTCGAATACGGCATCCGCTGCGTGAAGATGGATCCGCTGATCGTGCTGACCACGATGGGCATGGTCACTGAGAGGCTCGGGCTGGGAGCAACCTGCTCGACCACCTATTACGAGCCGTTCGACGTCGCCCGCCGCTTCGCAACGCTCGACCTCATGTCGGGCGGACGCGCCGGCTGGAACGTCGTGACCTCGCTCAATGACGGCGAGGCCCTCAACATGGGGCGCGACTCCCATCCCGAACATGATTCCCGCTACGACAAGGCCGACGAATTCATGGAGGTGGTGCTTGGCCATTGGGACACATGGGAAGACGGCGCGCTGATCATGGACAAGAAGACCGGCCGCTTTGCCGATCCGACCAAGGTGAAGCGGCTCGACCACAAGGGCGCGGCGTTCAGGTCACGCGGGCCGTTCACCGTGCCGCGCTCGCAGCAGGGCCACCCCGTGATCATCCAGGCCGGCGCATCCGGCCGTGGCCAGCGCTTTGCCGGGCGATGGGGCGAGGTGATCTTCACCGCCGCGCGCAATCTTCAGGGCGCCAAGGACGGCTACGCAGCCGTGCGCAACGAGGCCGCCAAGGCCGGCCGCGATCCCGACCAGATGTTCCTCTGCAATCTGACGACGCCGGTCTGCGCGGCGACCAAGGCCGAGGCCGAGGACAAGATGGCGCTGATCAACAAGCTGCCGCTCCAGATCGACGCGCTGTCGCTGCTTGCCGAAGCACTCAACTACGACTTCGCCTCCAAGGATCTCGATGAGCCGCTGACCACTGACGAGCTGAAGAGCATGCAGGGCATTCTGGGCATCCGCGACGGCGTGCTGAAGAATTCCGGCAAGAGCAATCCGAGCGCGCGCGACTTCGTCACCTTCTCCGGCCGCGGCCAGGTGCAGGACGCCATGGTCGGCGGCCCCAAGGAGATCGCGGACAGGCTCGAGGAAATGTTTGTCGAGCGCGGCTGCGACGGCTTTGTCATCGCGGCGACCTATGTGCCCGGCTCCTACGCCGATTTCGTGCAGCATGTCGTCCCGGAGCTGCAACGCCGGGGCCTGTTCCAGAAAGACTATCGCGGCAAGACGCTGCGCGAAAATCTCGGGCTGAAGCGGCCCGCCGCCGGCGCCTGGAAGGTGCCGCCGCGCGATGCCGCGGAATGATGGCGGGTACACAACATGCGCTGGCTGAAGTTCACTGAGACAGGCAAGACATCGTGGGGAATCATCGAGGGCGACAAGGTCATCACAGTCGACGGCGATCCCTTCGGTGAATGGCAGCGCACCTCGCGCACGCATTCGCTGCCGCAGGTCAAGATCGAGCTGCCGCTGATCCCGCGCACCTTTTATTGCGTCGGCCTCAACTATCTGAAGCATCTGAAGGAGGCCGCCGACAAGCGTGGCGAAGTGCCGGCCGTGCCTGATCGCCCCGAGATCGGTTATCGCGCGCAGAACGCGCTGATCGCACATGACGAGGAGGTCGTGATCCCGTCTTTCGCGACGGAGAAAATCCATTACGAGGGCGAGCTCGTCGTCGTCATCGGCAAGAAAGTGAAACATCTCACCGAAGACACCGCGATGGATTGCGTGTTCGGCTACACCATCGGCAACGACGTCAGCGAGCGCAGCTGGCAGAAGGCCGACCGCAGCCTGTGGCGCTCGAAGAACGCCGACACGTTCAAGCCGATGGGACCGTGGATCGAGACCGAGGCCGATCTCGAACAGATGGAAACGATCGTCCGGGTCAACGGCAAGGAGACCAACCGCTTCGCTACCGGCGACATGATCTTTGGCGTGGTGCCGTTCCTGGTCGAGCTGACCAAGTATTTTACCTTGTGGCCCGGCGACGTGATCTGGATGGGCACGGACGGTGCCTCGCCCGACATCAAGCACGGCGACGTCGTGGAGATCGACATCACCGGTGTCGGGACGTTGCGGAACAGGTTTGTGCGGGAGGGGCAATAGCAGCCCCGTAGCACCGGTGCCGTAGGGTGGGCAAAGCGACTTGTCCGCCATAGCTCGAAGAGCGACGGCGGAAGCGTGCCCACCACCTCTCTCGATCATGGAGAGATCGTGGGCACGGCGCTATGCGCCTTTGCCCACCCTCCGGCACCTCCCGCATGTCAAAACGGCAGCGCCACGCTCGACTTGATCTCCTTCAACACCACGTTGCTGCGGACATAGCGGATGCCGGGAATGCGGAACATGAACTCGTCGAGGAATCTGTTGTAGGCGGCCATGTCCTGCACGACGACGCGCAAATGATAATCGGCATCGCCCGTGGTCGCAAAGCACTCCAGCACCTCGCGGCGTTTGGTTACCCGCGCGACGAACTCGTCGACGAACTTCGCGTCGTGCCGTTCCAGCGAGACGTGGAGAATGGCCGACATCGCAAAGCCCGCCGGCTCGCGCGCGACCAGCGCCGCGTAACCCTGGATGATGCCGACCTCCTCCAGCGCGCGCACCCGGCGCCAGCAGGCCGACGTGGACATGCCGACCTCGTCCGCCAGTTGCTGGTTGGTGGCACGGCCATCCTTCTGGAGATGAGCGAGAATCCGCGCGTCCTGGTCTTCGATCATCGATCGACCCAATTCGGTTTATTCTACCGCATGATAGCCTAGTTCGGGATAACTTACCAGAATCTGGTTGCAGCTAGGAAAGATAGGTAAGACCTACCAACCATCAGGGCCTACCCTCCGCTCATTCGGCAAGGATGCCGCGGGAGGTCCGCATGGACGCCTTTCCGTCACTCGACCCCTACGAACTCTCCGATCGCTACGATCGCGAACACGGCCGCGTCTTCCTCACGGGCACACAGGCCATCGTCCGCATCGCGCTCGATCAAGTCAGGCGCGATCGGGCCAGCGGCCTCAACACGGCCGGCTTCATCTCGGGCTATCGCGGCTCGCCGCTCGGCGGCATCGACCTCGAGCTCTGGCGCATCCAGGAGCGGTTGAAGCGGGACCGTGTCGAATTCCTCCCCGCCGTCAACGAGGACCTCGCCGCGACCGCGGTGCTCGGCTCGCAGCAGGTCGAGACGCAAGGAGATCGCGAGGTCGATGGCGTGTTCGGCCTCTGGTACGGCAAGGGCCCGGGCGTCGATCGCTCCGGCGATGCGCTGAAGCACGGCAACGCCTACGGCTCCTCGCCGCATGGCGGCGTGCTGGTGGTCGCCGGCGACGACCATGGCTGCGTCTCCTCCTCGATGCCGCACCAGTCCGACGTCGCCTTCATGAGCTGGTTCATGCCGACGCTGCATCCCGCGAGCGTCAGCGAATACCTCGCGTTCGGCGAATATGGCTATGCGCTGAGTCGCTTCTCCGGCATGTGGGTCGGCTTCAAGGCGATCTCGGAGATCGTCGAGTCGGGTGCGTCCGTCGCGCTACAGCCGCCCCGCCACTTCCGCACGCCCGACTTCACGCCGCCGCCTGATGGACTGCACTACCGCTGGCCCGATTTGCCGGGCCCGCAGATCGAGGAGCGGCTGGAGGCGAAGAAGCACGCGGTCTACGCCTTCGCCAAGGCCAATCCGATCGACCGTCACATCTACGACATCCCCAGCGCCACCTACGGCATCGTCACCACGGGCAAGGCCCATCTCGACCTGATGGAGGCGCTGCGGCTAATGGGGCTCAATGAGGCCGCCTGCCGCAGCATCGGCATCGACGTCTACAAGGTCGGCATGGTCTGGCCGCTGGCGCTGCATGACGCCATGGACTTCGTGAAAGGCAAGCGCGAGATCCTCGTGGTCGAGGAGAAGCGCGGCATCATCGAGAGCCAGTTCAAGGAATATTTTTACGACTATCCTGGCAGCAAGCCGGAGCGCATGGTCGGCAAGCACGATGAAACCGGGGCAAGGCTGATCTCCTGGATCGGCGAATTGTCGCCTCGCGCGCTCGCAGGCGTGCTGGCGCGCCGGCTCGATCCGATGTTTCCAGGCCTCAATCTCGCCGCACGCGCGGCCGCCCTGATGCCAGAGGCCGCACGCACCATCAACGTCGCTGGCGCAACGCGCACGCCGTATTTCTGCTCGGGTTGCCCGCACAACACATCAACAAAGGTACCTGAAGGCTCCAAGGCGCTGGCCGGCATCGGTTGTCACTTCATGGCAAGCTGGATGGACCGCGAGACCTCGTCGCTGATCCAGATGGGCGGTGAAGGCGTTAACTGGGCGGCTTCGTCACGCTTCACTGGCCACAAGCACATCTTTCAGAACCTCGGCGAAGGCACCTATTACCACTCCGGCTCGATGGCGATCCGGCAGGCGATCGCCGCCAAGGCCAATATCACCTACAAGATCCTGTTCAACGATGCCGTCGCAATGACCGGCGGCCAGCCGGTCGACGGTCCCATCAGCGTTCATGCCATTGCCCACAGCGTCCGCGCCGAAGGTGTGGCGCGCATCGCACTGGTGTCGGATGATCCCGCACAGTTCTCGCCTGCCGACCTGCCGACCGGCGTCACCCTTCATCCGCGCGAGGAGATGGATGCCGTGCAGCGCGAGCTACGCAATATCTCCGGCGTCTCGGTCCTGATCTATCAGCAGACCTGCGCCACGGAGAAGCGACGCCGGCGCAAGCGCGGGCAGATGGCCGACCCCAAGCGTTTCGCCTATATCAACGATCTCGTCTGCGAGGGCTGCGGCGACTGCTCGGTGGAATCCAACTGCCTCAGCGTCGAGCCGAAGGAGACGCCGTTCGGCCGCAAGCGCCAGATCAATCTGTCGGCCTGCAACAAGGATTTTTCCTGCCTCAACGGTTTCTGCCCGAGTTTTGTGACTGTCGAAGGCGCGACGCGCCGGAAGAAGGGCGCGAGCCAGATCGACGCGGTTGGTCGGGCCGCCACACTTCCGTTGCCCGCGACGGCAACGCTCGACCGTCCCTACGATCTGCTCATCACCGGCGTCGGCGGCACCGGCGTGATTACTGTCGGCGCGCTGATCGGCATGGCCGCGCACCTCGAACGCCGCGGCGTCTCGGTGCTGGACTTCACCGGCTTTGCGCAGAAGTTCGGGCCCGTGCTGAGCTACATCCGCCTCGCCGCGAGCCCCGCGGCTCTGCATCAGGTCCGTATCGACCAGGGCGCAGCCGATGCGCTGATCGGCTGCGACCTCGTGGTGAGCTCCTCGCCAAAAGCCTCAGGCACCTACCACCGCGGCACGCGCGCCGCGGTCAACACCGCGGAGATGCCGACCGGTGACGTGGTCCGCTTTCGCGACGCCGATCTCGCCTCCCCCGCGCGCCTGCGTGCCATTGGCCAAGTCATCGGCGAGAGCGATCTCAGTACCATCAACGCCAACGCACTGGCGGAACGGCTGCTTGGCGATGCCGTCTATGCCAACATCATCATGCTGGGCTTTGCCTGGCAGCGCGGACTGGTGCCGATTTCGCTGCAAGCGCTGCTGCGCGCAATCGAGCTCAACGGCGTCGCCGTCGAACGCAACAAGCAGGCCTTTGCCTGGGGCCGGATTGCGGCAGCCGATCAGGACTTTTTGCCGAGGGTGGACGATGCGCCCAGGGCCGAGACGCTCGACCAGATGATCGAGCGTCGCGCCGATTTCCTCACCGCCTATCAGGACGACGCCTATGCGGCGCGCTACCGGGCGACCGTCGCAAGGGTCCGCCGCGCCGAAGCTGTCCTGAACAGCGAGGTCCTGACCGAGGCCGTCGCCCGGGCCCTGTTCAAGCTGATGGCCTACAAGGACGAGTATGAGGTGGCGCGCCTGCACATGCAGGGCGGATTCCTCGATGAGCTGAAGCGCGAGTTCGATGGCTTCAGAGTCCAATATCACCTCGCCCCGCCCTTCCTGCCGTCGCGGCGCGACGCACGTGGGCGTCCGCGCAAGCGCGCCTTCGGTCAATGGATCCAGATGCCGCTCGCCATGCTCGCGCGCTTGAAGGGACTACGCGGCACGCCGTTCGATCTATTCGGCTACACCTGGGAAAGGCGCACCGAGCGCGAACTGATCGCCTGGTACGAAGGCTTGATCGAGCGGATGCTCGGCGGGCTCGATGCGGCGCATCTGCCAGGTCTCGTCGCAATCGCAACAGCGCCGATGGACATCCGCGGCTACGGCCCGGTCAAGGACGCCGCGATCGGGAAGGTGAAGGCCGACGTCGAGCGACTGCTCACCGAACTCGACACACCGTCGCCGGCGAGGATGCACGCCACCGGTTGACGCCGGCTGCTCCCAATCGGCATGGTTCTGGACAACGCGTTCAGACGATTGCCGCCGCCACGCTGATGGAATCGTAGGGCGGGCACAGCGAAGCGTGCCCACCTCTTTTCGAATTCATGGAGATGGTGGGCACGGCGCGTTGCGCCTTTGCCCACCCTACGGCACTGCCGACGTCGCTCATGAATACGGATTGATCAGCTTTTGCTGCTCGGCGCTGTGGTGCGCGAGCAGGTCGATGAAGGTCCTGACCTTCGCCGACAGATGATGACGATGCGGATAGACCGCGTTCATGGACAGTTCGATCGTCCGATATTCCGGCAAGAGGCGCACGAGGCGACCGGCTTCGAGGTCGTCCTGAATGAGAAATCCCGCCATCAGACAGATTGCGGCCCCCTCCAGTGCGACCTTGCGCAGCGCTTCCCCGCTATTGGTGACGAAGCTGCCCGAGATGCGTACGGAGGCCGGTGCGCCTTTGCGATCCAGGAAGCGCCATTCATCGCCAAACGGATAGTTCAGGTGCCGGCCACAATTATGCGCGGCGAGCTCGTCGAGCTTCTGCACCCGGCCGTGCTTCTCGAGATAATCGTGCGAGCAGCACAGCACGTGACGCCAGGTGGCGAGGCTGCGGACGATCAGGCTTGAATCCGGCGGCGAGGTCATGCGCAAGGCGACGTCGTAGCCTTCCTCGATGAGATCGACGTCACCTTCGCCCATGCGCAGATCGATCTTGAGCTCCGCATAGGTCGACAGAAGCTTTGCCACCACAGGCGCGACGAACTGCACCATATGCGTGGCGACGTGGATGCGCAGCGTGCCGCGGGGCACCGACTGCAATTCGCCGGCGATATCGTCGGCCTGTTCGATGTCGGCGAGGATCTGGACGCAGCGGTCGTAATAGGCCTTGCCGATCTCGGTGAGGTTGACCTTGCGCGTGGTCCGCTGAAGCAGCCTCACCCCGAGCCGATCTTCCAGCGCCTGAACGTGATTGCTCACCATGGTGGTCGACATGTTGAGCTTACGGGCGGCTGCAGAGAAGCCGCCGGTCTCTACCACCCGGCTGAAGACTTCGAGGCTGGTCAATCGATCCATGGCAGCGGATTATCCGCCTTTGATGGATAATCGCAATGAATTCACCCCGATTATCTATCAAAAACTTGGAGTTCGTCCGGCTTGGAGGCTCGGGTCCAGCAGGACGCATACGTTAGCGCAAATCGCTCGACGGGCGCGGCAATCGCTCTGGGGCAGGCGCGGGTCTGGCCCGCTAGACATTACAACCAGCCGGATTATCCAGCCCCGATGGATAATCCTTCCAGCATTTCGCCGATTATCACCCGGCCCAGAAAGACCAATAGTCTCGGTACGCCGATAGGAGACTTCCATGTCCGAGATGCCCCGCGCCGAGATTTTTCAGCAGGCAACTGAAATCACCCCCGATAGCACCAAGCCGCCGCCGACTATCCCGCTCCGGAACAGGGTGCGGCGCGCGGCGCTGGCGCTCGCGCTCCTCGCGGGCACGGCAACCGCTGTCTATTACGGGCACGACTACTGGACCAACGGCCGCTACCTCGAGACAACCGACGACGCCTATGTGAAGGCCGACTCCACGATCATCGCGCCAAAAATCTCCGGCTACATCGCCAAGGTGCTGGTCAGTGACAACGAAAAGGTGAAGGCTGGCCAGGCGCTGGCCAAGATCGACGATCGTGACTTCAAGGCGGCGCTCGACCAGGCCAAAGCCGACGTCGCCGCGGGCGAAGCCTCGGTGCGCAACATCGATGCCCAGCTCGAACTGCAACAGCCGATCATCGAGCAGAGCACGGCGGATGTCACCGCTGCCGACGCCAACCTGAAATTCGCGCAGGAAGAGCGCGCCCGTTACGACGACCTCATGAAGACCGGCTCCGGCACGATCCAGCGCGCGCAGCAGACCGACGCGGCGCTACGCGCGAGCAGCGCGCAATTGCAGCACGCGAAATCCGGCCTGCTGGCCGCGCAGCGCAAGATCGACGTGCTCACCACCCAGCGCGCCCAGGCGGCGGCCCAGCTCGAACGGGCCCGCGCCGTCGCGCAGCAGGCGGCGTTGAACCTGTCCTATACCGAGATCACCGCGCCGGTCGAGGGCACCGTCGGCGCCCGCTCGCTGCGCGTCGGCCAGTACGTGCAAGCCGGCACGCAATTGATGGCGGTGGTACCGCTCGATGCGGTGTACGTGGTGGCCAACTTCAAGGAGACCCAGCTCACGCATGTGCGGCCGGGTCAGCCGGTCGAGTTGCACGTCGACAGTTTTCGCAATCGAACCCTGCACGGCCATGTCGACAGCCTGTCGCCGGCAAGCGGGCTCGAATTCGCGCTGCTGCCGCCCGACAACGCCACCGGCAATTTCACCAAGATCGTGCAGCGGGTCCCGGTGAAGATCGTGCTCGACGACCACAGCCTCACCGGCCTGCTGCGCCCCGGCATGTCGGCGGTGCCGACGGTCGATACCAAGCATGCGGTGCTGGCCGAGCGCGAGACGGCGAAGCGCCTCGCCGACAACACGTCCCGCCCGAACGGCGGCTGAAGCCGGAAGGCGTCGGCGGGATTATCAAATCCTGCCGGACGATCCTTCCACAACTTCATCGATGATCGAAACCATTCGCCGAACGCATCCTGTCTCCGTACCCGAGACGAGGCTTCCATGAGCACGCTGCAACCGACCGTCGACGCCGCCGCCAATCTCACCGCCCCCGCAGCTCCGACCACGCCGGCCGTATCCGCAAAAACCTGGGTCGCGGTGATCGGCGCGACGCTCGGCGCCTTCATGGCGGTGCTGAACATCCAGATCGTCAACGCCTCGCTCGCCGACATCCAGGGCGCGATCGGCGCCGGCATCGACGACGGCGGCTGGATCTCGACCTCCTATCTGATCGCCGAAATCGTGGTGATCCCGCTCTCCGGCTGGCTGGCGCAGGTGTTCTCGATCCGGATTTACCTTCTGACCAACGCGGTCCTGTTCCTGGTTCTCTCGGCGGCTTGCGCACTGGCGCAGGATTTGCCGCAGATGATCGTGCTGCGCGCCGTGCAGGGATTTACCGGCGGTGTCCTGATTCCCATGGCGTTCACGCTGATCATCACGCTGCTGCCGCGCGCAAAACAGCCGGTCGGCCTTGCGCTGTTCGCGCTGTCGGCGACGTTCGCGCCGGCGATCGGCCCGACCATCGGCGGCTATCTCACCGAGAATTTCGGCTGGGAGTACATCTTCTACGTCAACCTCGTCCCCGGCGCGGTGATGGTCGGCATGCTCTGGTACGCTCTCGAGCCCAAGCCGATGAAGCTGGCGCTGCTGCGCGACGGCGACTGGGCCGGCATCGTCACCATGGCGATCGGGCTATCGACGCTCCAGACCGTGCTGGAGGAAGGCAACAAGGACGACTGGTTCGGCTCGCCCTTCATCGTCAGGCTGTCAGTGATCGCGGCCGTCGCGCTGACCGCCTTCCTGATCATCGAGCTCACGGTGAAGAAGCCGCTCCTCAACCTGCGCTTGCTCGTCCGCCGCAATTTCGGCTTCGGCATGCTCGCAAATTTTCTGCTCGGCATCGCGCTGTACGGCTCGGTCTTCATCCTGCCGCAATATCTGTCGCGCATCCAGGGCTACAATTCCGAGCAGATCGGCATGGTGCTGGCATGGACCGGATTGCCGCAACTCCTGCTGATTCCGCTGGTGCCGCGCCTGATGCAGAAGTTCGATGCGCGGATCATCATCGGCGTCGGCTTCGTGCTGTTCGCGGCTTCCAACTTCATGAACATCTATATGACCATTGATTACGCCGCCGACCAGCTGCTGTGGCCCAACATCGTCCGCGCCATCGGCCAGGCGCTGGTGATGGCGCCGCTGTCGGCGGTCGCCACATCAGGCATCGAGTCGGAGAACGCGGGCTCGGCCTCGGGCCTGTTCAACATGATGCGCAATCTCGGCGGCGCCGTCGGCATCGCACTGCTCCAGACCGTGCTGACCAAGCGCGAGCAGTATCACTCCAACGTGCTGATGCAGTCGGTCTCGGTGTTCGAGCAGGCCACCCGCACACGGCTGGAACAGCTCACGCAATATTTCGTCAATCATGGCATCCTCGACCGTGCGGATGCGGCGCATCGCGCCTATGTCGCGATTGGCCATATCGTGCAGAAGCAGGCCTATATCTTCGCCTTCAGCGACACGTTTTATCTGCTCGGCATGGCGCTGATCGTCGCGCTCGCCGCGGTCCTGTTCCTGAAGAAGCCCGGCCAGACCTCAGCCGGTGGTGCCCACTGACTCAACCCAGCAGCAAGGAGAACGACCATGAAACCCCGCATGAACTACTATCAGGCCGCGCCGGACACGATCAAAGCGCTGATGGCGCTGGAGACGCAGATCCAGTCCACGGGGCTCGAGAAATCGCTGATCGAGCTCGTCAAGATCCGGGCGTCGCAGATCAACGGCTGCGCCTTTTGCATCAACATGCACACCGAGGACGCGCGCAAGCGCGGCGAGACCGAGCAGCGCATCTACCTGCTCGATGCCTGGCGCGAATCCCCGCTCTACACCGATCGCGAGCGCGCCGCGTTGGCCTGGACGGAATCGGTCACGCTGATCGCGCAGACGCATGCGCCTGATGACGTCTACGGGCAGGTCCGCGCGCAGTTCTCCGAGGAAGAGACGGTGAACCTGACCATGCTGATCGGCGCCATCAACGCCTGGAACAGGATCGCGATCGCGTTCCGCGCGGTTCATCCGGTGAAGGTGAAGGCGTCGGCGGCGTGAAGGGGCGCGCCCCGAGGCAGGTCTCGTAGGGTGGGCAAAGCGACTTGTCCGCCGTAGCTCGTAGAGCGAAGGCGGAAGCGTGCCCAGAGCGAGACAAGACGTGGGCACGGCGCAAGTGCGCCTTTGCCCACCCTACGGCAGCGGTACGCGGCTCAGACCGCCGTCGCCTTGGCAAACTCCACGTAGATTTCGCGCAATCTCGTCGCCATCGGGCCGGGCTTGCCGTCGCCGATCTTCTTGCCGTCGATCGCAACCACGGGCTGGACAAACAGTGACGCCGAGGTGGCAAAAGCTTCCTTTGCAGCCAGCGCCTCGGCCACCGTGAACGAGCGCTCCTCGACGCGAAGCTGACGTTCCTCGGCGAGCGCCACCACGGCCTTGCGGGTGCAGCCCGGCAGGATCGCGTTGGAGTTCTTGCGGGTCACGATGACGTCGTCCTTGGTCAGGATGAACGCCGAGGATGAACCGCCCTCGGTGACGTATCCGTCTTCCAGCATCCAGGCTTCGCCGGCGCCGGCTTCGGCCGCCGCCTGCTTTGCCAAGACCTGCGCCAGCAGGGCCACGCTCTTGATGTCGCGCCGCTCCCAGCGGATATCCGGCACCGTGATGACATTGATGCCGGTCTTTGCGGAGGCGGCGTTGATGATGTCCTTTTCCGAGGTGAACATCACCAGGCTCGACTTGACGTCGCCCTTGGGGAAGGGGAAGTCGCGGCCCTTGTCGGCGCCGCGCGTCACCTGGAGATAGACGAGGCCGCTTGTGACCTTGTTGCGCGCGATCAGTTCCTTCTGCAGCTCGGTGATGCGTTCGAGCGTCTCCGGCAGCCTCAAGCTGATCTCGCCGACCGAGCGCTCCAGCCGCGCCAGATGCGAGGCGTTGTCGACCAGCTTGCCGTCGAGCACGGCCGAGACCTCATAGATGCCGTCGGCGAACAGAAAACCGCGATCGAGGACCGAGATCTTGGCGTCCGAGAGCGGGACGAATGAGCCGTTGACGTAGGCGATCGGGTCCAAGGCAGGTCTCCTGGGGAGAAAGGGGGATTTGGGGCGTTATACGCCGATTGAGGGGCGCAATCATCCCTCGTTTCGTCATTCCGGGGCATTCGCGCAGCGAATGAGCCCGGAATCCATAACCACCATCGGGAGTATGGATCCCGGGCTCGCGCTACGCGCGCCCCGGGATGACGACCGGTTAATGCGACAAAATCTTCGACAGGAACTTCTGCGCGCGGTCGCTGCGCGGCTGGCCGAAGAAATCGTCCTTCGCCGCGTCCTCGACGATCTCGCCGCGGTCCATGAAGATCACGCGATTCGCCACTTTGCGGGCAAACCCCATCTCGTGGGTGACGACCATCATGGTCATGCCCTCATGGGCGAGATCGACCATGACGTCGAGCACTTCACTGACCATTTCGGGATCGAGTGCCGAGGTCGGCTCGTCGAACAGCATCACGATCGGGTCCATGGCGAGCGCGCGCGCGATCGCCACGCGCTGCTGCTGGCCGCCGGAAAGCTGCGCGGGAAATTTCTGCGCCTGTTCCTTCAGGCCGACGCGATCCAGCAGCATCATGCCCTTCGTCACCGCCTTGTCAGACGACCTGCCCAGCACCTTCTGCTGCGCGAGGCAGAGATTGTCGATGATCTTGAGATGCGGGAACAGCTCGAAGTGCTGGAACACCATGCCGACGCGCGAGCGCAGCTTGGGCAGATTGGTCTTGGGATCGTTGACCTTGGTGCCGTCGACGCTGATGTCGCCGCTCTGGAACGGCTCCAGCGCATTGACGCATTTGATCAGCGTCGACTTGCCCGAGCCCGAGGGACCGCAGACCACGACCACCTCGCCCTTGGTGACGCTGGTGGTGCAATCGGTCAGCACCTGGAAGCTCGGAGTGTACCATTTGTTGACGTGGCTGATTTCGATCATGACCGACACGCTCTATCGAATGATGGCGATGCGCGCCTGGAGGCGACGGACGCCGAAGGACGCGATACAGGAAATGGTGAAGTAGACGACAGCTGCGAACAGGTACATTTCGACGAGGCGCCCGTCGCGCTGCGCGACCTTGCTCGCCGCTCCCAGGAAGTCCGTGATCGAGAGGACGTAGACCAGCGAGGTGTCCTGGAACAGCACGATGGTCTGCGTGATCAGGACCGGCAGCATGTTGCGGAAGGCTTGCGGCAACACGACGTAGCGCATGGTCTGGGCGTAGGTCAGCCCCAGCGCGCTGGCCGCGGCCGGCTGGCCGCGCGAGATCGACTGGATACCGGCGCGCATGATCTCGGAGAAGTACGCCGCCTCGAACATGATGAAGGTGATGAGCGAGGATGCGAACGCGCCGACGCTGATGGGGCGCGAGGCGCCGGTCAGCCATTGCCCGATATAGGGCACCAGGAAGTAGAACCAGAAGATGACCAGCACCAGCGGCAGCGAGCGCATGAAGTCGACATAGACGCCGGCGATGCGGCCGAGGATCTTGAAGCCGGACAACCGCATCAGCGCGAGCGCCGTGCCGAAGACCAGGCCGCCGAGAGCTGCGAGCCCCGTCAGCGTCAGGGTGAACGTCATGCCCTCGTAGAACAAATAGGGCAGCGCGCGGCGGATGACGTCGAAATCGAGATTGCCGAACATGGCGCTATTTCCCCGTGATGTAGCCGGGGATCGCGACCCAGCGCTCGAGGAAGCGCATCGCGGTCACGACGACGGCGTTGACGAGGAGGTAGAGAAGCGTCGCGGCGGTGAAGGCCTCGAACACCTGGAACGAGAACTCCTGCATCGAGCGCGCCTGTCCAGTCAACTCGAGCAGGCCGATGGTGATAGCGACCGCCGTGTTCTTGATGGTGTTGAGGAACTCCGACGTCAGCGGCGGCAGGATGATACGGAACGCCATCGGCAGCAGCACATAGCGATAACCCTGCGCGGTGGTCAGACCCAGCGCGGTCGCCGCCATCTTCTGCCCGCGCGGCAGTGAGCCGATGCCGGCCTGCAATTGCACGGCGACGCGCGCCGACATGAAGAAACCAACGCCGATCGCCGCCGTCCAGAACGGCGCGTTCGGCAGCTGCTTCAGCCAGGTGCCGGCGCCTTTCGGCAGCAGTTCCGGCAGCACGAAGAACCACAGGAACAGCTGCACCAGCAGCGGCATGTTGCGGAAGAATTCGACATAAGCGAAGCCGAACCAGTTCGCACCCTTCGACGGCAGCGTGCGCATGACGCCGACGAGCGAGCCGGTGATCAGCGCGATGACCCAGGCCAACGCCGCGGTCTTCAGGGTCAGCACCAGGCCCGACAGCAGCATGTCGAGATAGGTGCCCGTCCCCATCGGGTTCGGCTGGAAAAAGATTCCCCAGTTCCAGTTATAGTTCACGTGTCCCCCGCGCGAACGCGCCAGTCAGAGATATCCTGGCCGCCTATGCAAATGTCCGGCCACCCCTGTGTCAAGAGTGGCCGGACATGATCCCGATCGAAAGATCGAGGTTATCTTACTTATAGTCGTCCGGGTTCGGCGAGTCCGAAGGCTTCGCGAACTCGTTCTTCAGCTCGGCCGAGATCGGCGTATTGAGGTTGAGGCCCTTCGGCGGGATCTTGGCCGTGAACCATTTGTCGTAGATCTTCTGGGCCTCGCCGGACGTATAGAGCGCAGCGGTCGCCGCATCGACCACCTTCTTGAAGGCGGCGTCGTCCTTGCGCAGCATGATGCCGTAGGGCTCGGGCTTGGAGAACGCGTCCTTGGAGACGGCGTAGTCATCCGGCGACTTCGAACCGGCGACGAGGCTCGCGAGCAGGATGTCGTCCATGACGAAGGCGACCGCGCGGTCGGTCTCGACCATCAGGAAGGCTTCGGCGTGGTCCTTGGCGGGGATGATGTTTGCGCCGAGGCTTTTCGCGACGTTAGCCTCGGTGAGCTGCTTGATGTTGGTGGTTCCCGCGGTCGAGACCACCGTCTTGCCCTTGAGGTCGTCGATCGACTTCAGGCCGCTCGACTTCTTGAAGACGTAGCGGCTGGCGGTCAGGAAGTGGGTGTTGGTGAAGGCGACCTGCTTCTGGCGCTCGGCATTGTTGGTGGTCGAGCCGCATTCGAGGTCGATGGTGCCGTTGGCCATCAGCGGGATACGGGTCGCCGACGTCACCGGATTGAGCTTGACCTCGAGCTTGTCGAGCTTGAGCTCCTTCTTCACGGCGTCGACGATCTTGTAGCAGATGTCCATCGCGAATCCGACGGGCTTCTGGTTGTCGTCGAGATAGGAGAAGGGGATCGAGGAGTCGCGGAAGCCCAGCGTGATGGCGCCGGTGTCCTTGATGTTCTTCAGCGTGCCTGCCAGCTCCTGGGCCCCGGCCTGGCTGACGGCGAAGGTCGCGGCGAGCGCGAGCCCAATGCTACGGAAATGTTTCACTTTTTTGGTCCCCTTTCAGGATGATGCGGCCCGGATGCAAGCACAGATTGGGCCGGATTAGAATGTGACTTTCGGCTGGCTTGCGGCAGAGGTTAATGGGCTCAGGTCAGCGGCTTGGGCAATTCCCCGAGATCCCAGAACAGGCCGGCCATCACCGTCAAGGCTTCTTCCGTCAATGGCAGCAGGATGTGCTCATTGGGCGCATGCTGGGAGCAGCCGGGATAGGAGTGCGGGACCCAGATCGTCGGCAGACCCAGGATCTCGGAGAATACGTCGTTGGGCAGCGAGCCGCCGAAGTTCGGCAGCACCGCCGGCGGTTTCCCCGTGGTCTCTTTCACCGAATCCGCCGCCCATTTGATCCAGGGGCTGTCGAAATCGGTCCGCGATGCAGCAAAGCTCTGCGCCGCCCGCACCTCGACCATCGGAAAGCCCTTCTGGACAAGATGCGCGCGGACCGCCTCGATCAGGCCGCCGACCTCGGTGCCGACCACGAAACGCAGTTGCAGCACGGCGTTGGCATGGCCCGGAATGGCGTTGGCCGGCTTCTCGATATTGCCCGATGACATCGCCAGCACTTCCAGCGTGTTCCAGGCGTAAAGCCGCTCGGCGGCCGACAGCCCCTCCTCGCCCCAGTTCTCGGCAAGCGCCGGCTCGTCCTCGGTCGGTACCACCTGCACGTCGGCGAGATAGCTGCGGATCTGGTTGCTGAGGCGCGGCGGCTTCAGCGCGTCGAGCTGCAGGCGGCCATGGCCGTCGACCAGCGTCGAGATCGCGTTGACCAGGATGGTCGCGGGGTTGGCGAGCACGCCGCCCCAATTGCCGGAATGGTGGCCGCCATCGCGCAGGTTTACATCCAGATGAATGCGGATGCCGCCGCGGCATCCCAGGAACAGGGTCGGGCGGTCGGCGGACAAACGGGGCCCGTCGGAGGCCATGAACAGGTCGGCCTTGAGCGCGTCGCGATTGAGGTCGCAGACCTTGCCAAGATCGGGCGAGCCGATCTCCTCGCCCATCTCGACGATGAACTTGGCGTTGAAGCCGAGCTTGCCGCCACGGGCGTCGCGCACCGCGCGGAGTGCCGCCATGTTGATGCTGTGCTGGCCCTTGTTGTCAGCGGTGCCGCGGCCATAGAGCCGCGTGCCCGCAACCGTCGTGCGCCAGGGATCGCGGCCCTCGCGCCACTCGCCCTCCATGCCGTCGACGACGTCGCCATGGCCGTAGATCAGCACGGTCGGCGCGGAGGCGCTTTCGTGATGCTCGGCGAACAGGAACGGCGACTTGCCACTGGGGGACTCGACGATGCGGCTGGTGAAATCGAGCGCCGCGAAGGCCGGCACCATCTCCTGTTCCAGATAGGCGCGCAGCTCGGGGCCGCGCGCGGGATTTTGGCTTTCGGTCTTGAAGGCGACGCGGCGGTCGAGTTCAGCGAGGAACGCACCGGATTTGAAATCCTCACGGGCGCGGGCGATGGCGTCGGCTCTGGTCATGATTTTCTTTTCGGACTTCGAGGCGAAGGACCCTACCCGAGACAGGGTGGCCTTCGAAAGTGGCAGGGACTTGGATAGCTCTTGTACTTCTCTTGTAGTTCTCTTGGGATTTCGTTCTTGCTCTCTTGAGATTGGCTTGCCAAAGGCTGCCGCCCGCTGATTTTGGCCTTGCCAAGCGCAGGTTATATGCAAGAACTTCGCCAAGTTCGGGCGCACATCTACCATTCGAAGAGCGCTCAGTATAGAGCGCCGGGGAACGATCATGGCCAAGCAGATCAGGCTCAATGCCTTTGCGATGAATTGCGTCGCGCACCAGTCGCCGGGCCTGTGGACCCATCCGCGCGACCGCACCGCCGAGTATAACCGCCTGCCCTACTGGATCGATCTTGCCAGGACGCTGGAGCGTGGCCGTTTCGACGGATTGTTCCTCGCCGACGTGCTCGGCGTCTACGACGTCTACGGCAACAGCCCTGACGCGGCCTTGCGCAACGCTGCGCAGACGCCGTCGAACGAGCCGCTGCTGCTGCTCTCGGCGATGGCCGCGGTAACGCAAAATCTCGGCTTCGGCGTCACCAGCAATCTGTCGTTCGAGCCGCCCTACCCGTTCGCGCGGCGGATGTCGACGCTCGATCATCTCACTGAAGGGCGGATCGGCTGGAACGTCGTCACCGGCTATCTCGACAGTGCCGCGCGTGGCGCCGGCAAGGACAAGCAGACCGGGCATGACGACCGCTACGACATCGCGGACGAATACATGGAGGTGGTCTACAAATTATGGGAAGGGAGCTGGGAAGACGACGCCGTGCTGCGCGACCGCAAGCGCGGCATCTTCACCGATCCCGCCAAAGTCCATCGCGTCAACCATGAGGGCGCAAACTATCGCATCAACAACACCATTCACCTCAGCGAGCCGTCGCCCCAGCGCACGCCCGTGCTCTACCAGGCCGGCACCTCGCCGCGCGGCCGGCAATTCGCGGCACGTCACGCCGAATGCGTGTTCATGTCGGGACCGTCGGCCAAGATCATCGGGCCGCGCGTGTCGGCGATCCGCCAGGAGGCCGCCGCGGTCGGCCGCAATCCGGCTGAGATCCTGATGTTCAACATGATGACAATCATCCTCGGCAACACGGAAGCGGAAGCTGCGGCGAAATATGCCGACTACCGGTCGCATATCAATCCGGAAGGCGCGCTGGCGTTGATGTCGGGATGGACCGGCATCGACTTCTCCGGCTACGAGCTCGACCAGCAAGTGCGTCACGTCCAGAACGACGCCGGTCGCAGCGCGCTCGACAACGTCACCCGGGGCGACCCGGACCGCGTCTGGACCGTGCGCGACGTCATCGAGCATGTCGGCATCGGCGGCGCCGGCCCTGTCGTGGTCGGCACGCCGGAGATGGTCGCGGACAAGATCGAGGATTGGTTCGAGAAGACCGACGTCGACGGCCTCAACGTCGCGTTTGCGGTCTCGCCCGGCGACTTCGAGGACATTGCCGACATGCTGGTGCCGGAGCTGACGCGGCGCGGACGGTACAAGTCGGAATACGCAAAGGGCACGCTGCGGGAAAAACTGTTCGGCAACGGCCGCGCAAGGCTGGATGCGCCGCATCCGGCGGCGGGATATCGGGTGGGGAGGAAGGGGTAGTTGCCACACCCGCCGTGTCGTCCCGGCGAACGCCGGGACCCATAACCCCAGGGAGTAGTTTTGGCGAAGATTGGTCGTTCGGGATTGGCAGCCGCGATCGATAGATCACGCGGTATGGGTCCCGGCGTTCGCCGGGACGACAGCGGATCTACACCTTCCCGTCGACCATCACCTCGATCAACTTCGTCCCCGGCCGATTGAACGCCGACGCCAGTGTCGCCTTCAGCTCTCTGGGATCGCTGACCTTGATCGCCTCGCAGCCGAGCGCCTTGGCGACGCCGGCGAAATCGACGGGCGGATCGACGAAATCCATGCCGACATAATTGTCGTCGTCATGGAAAGCGAGCAGGCGCTGCTTGATGATACGGTAGCCGCCATTGTTGGCGATGACGACGTTGAGCGGCAGCTTGTGATGCGCCGCGGTCCATAGCGACTGAATCGAATACATCGCACTGCCGTCGCCCGAGAAGCAGACGACCGGACGATCAGGATTGGCGATGCTGGCGCCGACCGAGGCCGGCAGGCCCCAGCCGATGCCGCCTGAGGCAAGGCCGTGATAGCCGTAGCGATCGCGATGCGGTCGCAGCGCCGTCACCTGGCGGCTGGAGGTGAGGCCTTCGTCGACGAGAATGGCGTTATCGGGCATCGCCTCGACCATCTGCAGCACGAGGAAGTCCGGATCAATGGGCGCGCGGCCGGCGCTCTTGCCGATCTGCTCGACCAGCGCGGCACGCCGCGCGGTCCAGTTCTTCGGCGCGATCTCGGCGAGGCGCTGCTTGGCGCGGCTCGCAAGTGTCGCGCCACCCATCTCCTTCAGCACCGGGATCAACGCGCGCAGCGTTTCCTTCAGATCCGCCTTGAGCGCGATCTCGGCGCCGTAATTCTTGGCGATCTCCCAATCGACGAGGCCGATCTGGACGATGCCGAGTCCGTCAGGCAGCGCATCGACCTCGCTATAGACAGACATCCGCAAGGGATCGCCGCCGAGCGCAATCAGGAGATCGTACGGCGCGAGCGTATCGCGCGCGACCTTCTGCACGCGTGCCAGCGTGCCGACAAAGCTCGGGCTCTCCGACAGGAAGTGCGAGCCATAGGGCGTCGAGGACTGGTAAGCCGCCGCGCCGAGCAGCTCGGCAAGTTGGGCAGCCTCCTTCAGCGCATCGCTCTTGACCACCTCGTCCATGGTGACGATGACGGGGCGCTCCGCCCTCAGCAGCCGCGCGGCAAAGGCCGTGAGCGCTTCGTCCGACGGCCTTGTCCGCGCGTCGATGCGGGTGGAGCGACCGAGATCGATCCCCGCTTCGCTGTTCAGGATGTCGCCGGGCAGTGAGATGAACACCGGACCGGTCGGCGGCGTCGTTGCAATCTTGGCGGCACGGCGCACGATGCGCGGCAAATCCTCCAGCCGCGTCACCTCCACCGCCCATTTCACCAGCGGTTCGGCCATCCGCACCAGCGGCCCATACAGCACCGGCTCCATCAGGCCGTGCCCCTGCTCCTGCTGGCCGGCCGTGAGGATCATCGGCGTGCCCGTGAACTGGGCGTTGTAGAGCGAGCCCATCGCGTTGCCGAGGCCGGGCGCGACATGAACATTGCAGGCGACGAGTTTTCCGGAGGCGCGGCTATAGCCATCGGCGGTCGCCACCACCAGGCTCTCCTGCATCGCCATCACATAGGTGAGGTCGGGATGGTCCTTCAGCGCATGCATGATCGGCAGCTCGGTGGTGCCGGGATTGCCGAACAGATGCGTGACGCCCTCGTCCTTGAGCAGCGCGAGAAAGGCGGAGCGGCCGGTGATCTTGTTCTTCATGTTTCCTCCAGGGAGCGGACGTTGCCGTAAGGACGGCGGCATGATGGCCGAAGTCGCGGGAGGCGCGCAAGGAAGCGTGCTCATGGCTGCGTTGCGTGGAAGCCCCGCTCTCGTGTCCCGGACGCGACGCGGCGAAGCGTTGCGGCGCAGAGCCGGGACCCAGTTGCTCACCGCATTCTCCGCTGCATGGGCCCCGGCTCGGCGGCGCGGCACTTCGTGCCGCACCGCGTCCGGGGCATGAGAGTGGAGCTAAATTTCCTCCCGGCCCAGCTCGAACGGGTCCTCGCCGCCCGCGCGCTTCTTCTTTTTCGAGCGCTGGCAGACCACGCCCGGAAAGCCCTTGAGCGGCACCAGCGGCTCGCCGGTATAGGCCCATTCCTGCAGCTCCTCGATCGCGATGTGATAGAGCGGCTGGCGGCCGGTGCGCTCCCTGAAGAGCGCACGCGGGATGTTGACCATGTGCGGACCACGCGGTCGTTCATAGGCAATCGGCGTGCCGCATTGCGAGCAGAAGCTGCGCGTGGTCCTGGTGGCCTTGTCCTCGTAGCGCGTGAGCGCCGTCTTGCCCGACGTAATGCGAAACCGCTTCTTCCAGCTTCCGACATAGGTCGCATAGGCCGCGCCATGGGCGCGGCGGCTGGCGGCGGAGTGATCGTGCCAGGCCCAGCGCGCGGGGACATCGATCTCGAAGGTGACCTTGCCGCAGAGGCATTGGCCGGTGGCGATCCCTGCGGCGGCTGCGGCTTTGGCCATGGACGTCTTTCCGTTGTCATTGCAGACAATACGATCGTCATTCCGGGGCGCGACAAAGTCGCGAGCCCGGAATCCATCAGGCGGCTTGTTCAGACGGAGAGATGGATTCCGGGTTCGATGCTACGCATCGCCCCGGAATGACAGCCGAACTACGCCGGCGTCAGCTCGTCATAAACAGGATAATCCGTGTACCCCTTCTCCTCGCCGCCATAGAACGTCGCACGATTGTACGGCGTGATCGGGTAGTCGTGCTGCAGGCGGCGCGGCAGATCGGGATTGGAGATGAAGATGCGGCCGAAGGCGATGATGTCGGCATGGCCGTCGGCGATCGCCGCATTCGCAGTCTCGCCGGTGAAGCCGCCGGCGGTCATCAGCACGCCGCTGTAGAGCGGACGAAACAGCAGCATCGCCGACGGCACATTCTGCCAGTTGACCTCGGCGCGACCCGAGCCGCTCGATCGCGGCTCGATGAAGTGCAGATAGGCGAGGCCGAGCTTGTCGAGCGCCTTCACCACGTGGGTGTATAGCGGCATCGGATCGGGCTCGCCGGAATCGTTGGCGATGCCATGCGGCGACAGCCGCACGGCGACGCGGTTCGCACCCCAAACGTCGATCGCGGCCTGCGTCACCTCGAGCAGCAGCCGGGCGCGGTTCTCGATCGATCCACCATATTGATCGGTGCGCTGGTTGCTGCGTGATTGCAGGAATTGCTCGAGCAGATAGCCGTTGGCACCGTGGATCTCGACACCGTCGAAACCGGCCGCGAGCGCATTCTTCGCGCCTTGCCTGAAGGCCTCGACGATACCCTTGACTTCCCCGGTCTCCAGCGCGCGCGGCGTCTCATAGTCCGAGATCTTGCCGTCGGCCGTCATCGCCTTCATGCCTTCCGCCTTGATCGGGATCGCCGAGGCCGAAACCGGCAGCTCGCCGCCGTGGAAGGAGGAATGCGAGACGCGGCCGACATGCCAGAGCTGGAGGAAGATGATGCCGCCCTTGGCGTGCACGGCATCGACCACCTTGCGCCAGCCGGCGATCTGCGCCTCCGAATAGATGCCGGGCGTCGCCGGATTGCCGCGGCCGTGCGAGAGCACCGGCGAGGCCTCGGCGATGAGCAGGCCGCCCGGCGTCGCACGCTGGCCGTAATATTCGGCGTTGAGCGGGCGCGGTGAAAAGCTCTCGCGCTCGGCCCGCATGCGTGTCAGCGGTGCCATCGCGACGCGATGCGCAAGCTTGTACGGACCGACCTGCAACGGTCTAAACAACGCCTCGAATTTCATGCTGACCCCGAGTTTCTTTGGAAGGATGCGGATCATATCGCGAGGGGCGGCACCCGGAAAAGGCGCCGCCCCCATAAAAGCAGATATTCCCTCCCGCGGAAGGGGAGAGAACAAGTGCTAGGCCGTCTTGATCCAGACGGACTTCACGTTGAGATATTCCTCGACATGCTGCTTGCCGGACTCGCGGCCATAGCCGCTCATCTTGTAGCCGCCGAAGGGCACGGCCGGGTCCATCGCCTGGTAGCAGTTCACCCACACCGAGCCGGCGCGCAGCGACTTTGCAACCGCATGCGCCTTGCTGACGTCGCGCGTCCACAGGCCCGAACCGAGGCCGAAGGTGGTGTTGTTGGCGCGCTTGACCAGCTCGTCCATGTCCTTGAATGCGATCGCGGAGATGACGGGGCCAAAAATCTCCTCCTGCGCGATGCGCATGTTGTCCTGAACGCCCGCGAACACGGTCGGCGAGACGAAGAAGCCCTTCGACAGCGCGCCCTCGGTGACGCGGCCGCCGCCGGCGAGCGCCCTCGCGCCTTCCTTCTGGCCGATATCGAGATAGCCGGTGACGCGCTCGAGCTGCTGCTCTGACACCAGCGGGCCGATCTGCACATTGGGATCGAGACCGTTGCCGACCTGCAGCTTCTTGCCGAACTCGGCGACGCGGCCGACGAACTCCTCGTAGATCGACTGCTCGACGAACAGGCGCGTGCCGGCGCTGCAGATCTGGCCCGAATTGGCGAACACCGCCATCGCCGCGCCGGGCACGGCGGCATCGAGATCGGCATCCGCAAACACGATGTCCGGCGACTTGCCGCCGAGCTCGAGCGAGACACGCTTGAGGTTGCCGGCGGAGGCGCGGATGATCGACTGCCCCGTGACGTGCGAGCCGGTGAAGGCGACCTTGTCGACGTCATGATGCGAGGCGAGCGCGGCGCCCGCGGTCTCGCCATAGCCGGGCACGACGTTGACGACGCCGGGCGGAATGCCGGCCTCCATCGCCAGCTCGGCGATGCGCAGCGAGGTCAGCGGCGCCTCTTCGGCGGGCTTGAGCACCACGGTGCAGCCGGTCGCGATCGCCGGGCCGATCTTCCAGATCGTCGCGGTGAGCGGGCCGTTCCAGGGAATGATGGCGCCGACAACGCCGATCGGCTCCTTCAGCGTGTAGGAGAAAATCTCGCCGGGCAGCGAGTTCTCGATGGTCTCGCCGTGGATCGCCGTGGTCTGACCGGCGTAATAACGCAGCATGCCGACGGCGCGCAGGCGATAGGCGCGGGTGCGGCTGAGAGGCGCACCCATGTCGAGGGTGTCGAGCTGCGACAATTCGTCGAAATTCTTCTCGACGAGGTCGGCAAGCTTGAGCAGCAGATTCTGCCGCTCGAACGGTTTCACCTTGCTCCAGGGCCCCTCGAAGGCGCGGCGGGCGGCGGCAACCGCACGATCGATGTCTTCCTTGTCGCCCTCGGCGACGGTTGCGAGCAATTCGCCGGTGGCAGGATTATGAGTCTCGAAGCGCTTGCCTGAGGCTGCATCAACCCACTTCCCGTCGATCAGCATCTGCTTGTAGGACCCATTCGCGAACGGATGGCGCGTGATCGGAATAGCCTGCGACACAGCCATGGCTGCACTCCCTGTCAGGTGATTGATTGGTTCGATCTGGGCGGGATCGTTAGGGTGAAGGATACAGCCGTGCCGGAAAGGCGTAAAGGCAGCGCTGAACGAAGACCTCCCATGCCAACTTGTGCAGGGTCGGACTGCTGCCATGTTATAGCTCGATGAAGAGTCCTCCCCGGAGATGATCCATGCCCCATCCCGCCATCGTCAAAGACAATGTCGCCGTGATTACAGGTGGCGCATCCGGAATCGGATTTGCCGCCGCCGCGGCCTTCGCGCGCGCGGGCATGAAGGTGTGTATCGCGGACGTGGACCGCGAACGTCTGGCGGACGCCGCAACAAGACTCTCATCCGTCACGTCTGCCACAAACGTGATGACCTTCGCCGTCGATGTCAGCAGCGCGGAGAGCGTGAGGGAACTGGAACGCGCCGTGGCCGCGCAGTTCGGCGGAACGGACCTGCTCATGAACAATGCCGGCATCCAGCCGGGCAGCACGCTGTTCGGCGAACCCGACAATTGGCAGCGCGTCATCGCCGTCAACATGTGGGGCATCATCAACGGCTCGCGCATCTTCGCGCCCAACATGATCGCACGCGGCAGGTGCGGCCTCATCATCAACACGGGCTCGAAGCAGGGCATCACCACGCCGCCGGGCGATCCCGCCTACAATGTCTCCAAGGCCGGCGTGAAGGCATTTACCGAAGCGCTCCAGCACGAGCTGCGCAACACGAGAGACTGTCGCGTCACGGCACATTTGCTGATCCCCGGCTTCGTCTTCACGGGCCTCACCGCGAAAGGACGCACCGAGAAGCCGGCCAGCGCCTGGACGCCGGAGCAGACGGTCGATTTCATGCTGGCGCGGCTGGAGATGGGCGATTTCTACATCCTGTGCCCGGACAACGACGTGCCGCGCGCGCTCGACGAGAAGCGCATGCAATGGGCCGCCGGCGACATCGTCGAGAACCGGCCGCCGCTGTCGCGCTGGCACCCGGATTACGCGGATGCGTTCACGAGGTTCGTGGAGGGGAAGTAACTGTCAGACCCTCATGGTGAGGAGCGCGCCCTTGCGCGCGAGGCGGACGATGCTGCGCATCGCCGCGAGAACCATGCAGGCGCGGCTGCAGCAGCCCGGCCTCGATCCTTCGAGACGCCCGCTTTCAGCGGGCTCCTCAGGATGAGGGTTGGAGTGTTCGCGGCGCGGCAGTTCGCGCAACCGCCCTACAGCGTCTCTTGCTGGTGCCCGCAATTCTTGCAAGCGAACTTGACCCGGGTCTGGCCTTTCTCCGCCTGGACCCGGTTCGGCGCGCCGCACTTGCCGCAGACGGCCTCGATGCGGGTCGCGCCCTGCTTGACGACGATGGTCTTCTTTTCCATCGATTCGCGGATCAGGCGCTCGGCCTCCTCACGCAGCGATTGTTTCGACAAAGCTCGTCTCCGCCTCTGGAAAGCGCGAGAGCCATATCGCACCTGCGTTCGAAGTACAATGCGAGATGCGGACCGCGAGGCACGATCAAGACGTCATTCCGGGTGGCCCCGGACGCGAGAGCCGCGGCGCGTCGCTCCGCGGCTCTCCTGCTCGTCGTCCGATTGGCGCAAGGCACATTTTTCAAGCCGCCTTGGAAACCTCCATCAGCAAACGCTCGGCCTTGGCATCCTCGATGCGGTTCACCAGCCGGCTGCTCTCGTGATTGTCGCGCACGGTCTTGGTCAGGGTGATGCAGGTCTGGATCAGCATGACGATGCCCATGGTGAGATAGCCCTTCATCCAGAGGTCGATCGGCAGGAAGAAGATGCCGATGGCGACGAGGAACGCGGAGGCTGCGAAGGACGCGTAAGTGAAGGTCACCCAGGCGCTGCTATGGGGTTGGCCGTTCTGGTTCATGACGGTCTCCTGTTGGTTCGAATGATGATGGGATTGGGGATCAGGCAGTCGGCGCGCGCTTGGACTTCAACCGGACCAGCACGTCGTCCGCAGTCGTCTTCAACCGTGGGCCAAAACCCTGCTCGGCTAATCTCTCGGCGGTGGCGAGCGGACCGGTGGCCGCGTCGAGCTCGACCAGCGCATCATCGGCGGCCTGGGTTTCCATCTGCCGTTCGCGCAGGCGCCGCAGGGTGCTCTCCGCCTCCGGCAGCGTGGATTCGTAAGGGCGTGCCGCCTCGATGCCGCTGCGCCGAAGCGAGCGTACCGCCTCCGAGGCTCGAGCGACGCGGCGGCCGCGATCGAGCTCGGTGATGCGGGCCTGCGCGGTCGCGACGTGCCGCTTCAACCGGGCGATCTCGGTCGCGAACAAGGCGCGGGCCGTCATTGCCGCATCGCGGTCGGCCTCCAAGCCTGCGATGGCTTCGGCAGCGTCCCTGGCGAGATCCTCGCGGCCGCCGTCGAGCGCCGCAACCGCGCGCGTCTCGAGATCGGCAATGCGGGCGATCGTCGCCTCGAGCTTGCGGCCTTCCTGCTGATCCTGCGCGATCGCCAGCGCCAGCGTCCGCTTGCTGCGCTCGACGGCCGCGGCCGCATCGCGCATCTGCTGGTCGAGAATGAGGAGGGCCGTGCGGTCCTCCAGCTCTTCGCCCGCGGCGGCCACGCTGCCGCGGAAAAGTGTCACGACGGTCTTGAACATCTGTTGCTCCCTGTTATGAGCGTTGCTCACAGATACTTTGTAGCAACAACCTTGAACATTGTTCAAGGGAATTTTGAGCAACGCTCAAGAATTTGACCGATGCATGTCTAAAGCCTTGGAACGTCGAGAGAAACTTCGATCCGCGCTCATTCAGGCGGCGGAACGGATGATTACGAATCGTGGATTGTCAGGGCTGAAAACTCGCGATCTCGCCCGCGAGATCGGCTGCGCCAATGGTGCAGTCTATAATCTCGTGGCCGATATGGATGAGCTGATCCTGCGTGTGGGGTCGCGCACGCTGCTCCGGCTCGACGAGGCGCTGAGCGTGGCGGAAGGCGCGGGCGCCCCCTCGCCGCAGGAGACCCTGGTCCGCATCGCCATCGCCTATTGCGATTTCGCGGCGGAAAATCTCCAGCTCTGGCGCGCGCTGTTCGAGCACCGCATGGAGGCCGACAAGGTCGTCCCCGACTGGTCCGTCGACGACCAGATGCGGCTGTTCCGCCACATCTACCAGCCGCTGGCCGCGCTGTTTCCAAAGCGCGGCCCGGAGGAGCTCGGCATCACCGCACGCAGCCTGTTCTCGGCGGCCCATGGCATGGTGGCGCTGGGGTTGGAGCAGAAGCTGGTCGCCGTGCCACTGCCGGCGCTGCGCAAGGAAATCGCTGGCCTCGTGCGCGCGATGATTGACGGACTGATCGCGCGGGCAGCATAGGGCCGCGCAGCAGCGGGATCATAGAGATCTCGCCGGCACCAACGAACGTGCATATGCGCTCCGCTTCACTCCTTCGCGCAGCACCGGATCTGAATCTCGGCGAGAGCTAGGAACGAACATTCCGAGGGTCGGTTGACGCGCATAGTTTCCCTCAGAGCGCGAGCCTTCCCATGTATCACCACGTCAAGAAACTGATGTTCACCGTGCGTGTCGACGAACCCGATCCCCGCTTCGGCAATATGCTGCTGGAGCAGTTCGGCGGCGCCAACGGGGAACTCGCGGCAGCGATGCAATATTCGATTCAAGGTTTGAATTGCGAGGACCCCGACCGCAAGGATCTCCTGATGGATATCGGCACCGAAGAGCTCAGCCATCTCGAAGTCGTCGGCTGTCTCGCGCGGATGCATCTTGCGCCTTCGAAGAATGACCGCCAGGCGGCGGAAGCCGATCCGCTGATTGCGATCGCCGGCGGCGGCGGCGTCAACCTGTTCAATTCGCAAGGCAATCCCTGGACCGCCGACTATCTCAAGATCACCGGCGAGCTCGACGTCGATCTCCGCAGCAACATCGCCGCCGAGGCGCGCGCCAAGATCGTCTATGAACGGCTGATCAATTTCTGCGACGACGCCGGCAGCAAGGACGCGCTCCAGTTCCTGATGACGCGGGAGATCACTCATATGAAGGCGTTCGCGCGAGCGCTCGAAAGCCTGTCGAAGCCGGCCTTCAGCGTCGGCAGGCTCGCGCCGACGCCCGGCCTCGTGAACCAGTACTTCAACGACTCCACCGGCAGCGGTGACCACGGCGAAATCGACACCCGCGGTCCCTGGAACGAGGGCGAGGATTGGGTGTTCACGGAATCGCCTGCGCTGCAGTCCGCCGATCCCGGCGCCGGCACGCCGATCGTCACGGAAAGCTCACCGCCCGTCGACGAAGCCGGCCTGACCGATCTCCTGCTCCATGAACTGCGCGACATTCTCCATGCCGAGAAGCAGTTGACCAAGGCGCTTCCCAAGATGGCGCAGGCCGCCCGCTTCGACCAGCTGCGGGAATTATTCGAGCAGCATCTGACCGAGACCGAGAATCAGATCGAGCGCATCAACGAGTGCTTCGAGCTGCTCGGCGAGAACGCACGCGCCAAGCCCTGCAAGGGCATGATGGGCCTCATCGAGGAAGGCCAGGAGGTCATGAAGGAAGGCG
Source organism: Bradyrhizobium sp. TM102 (assembly GCF_009176685.1). NCBI lineage: Bacteria > Pseudomonadati > Pseudomonadota > Alphaproteobacteria > Hyphomicrobiales > Nitrobacteraceae > Bradyrhizobium > Bradyrhizobium sp. TM102. The sequence continues at coordinate 7,173,125 of NZ_AP021855.1, forward strand.
AGGAAAAGGAGGACGCGGCCGCCGACCTCGCACTGATTTCTGCGGCTCAACGCGTCGAACATTACGAGATGTCCGGCTACACCACCGCGCGCAACCTGGCGCAGCAGCTCCGGCATAGCGCAGTGGTCGCCCTGCTCTCCAAATCCCTCGCCGAAGAAGAAAACGCCGATCTCCTGCTCAATCAGGTCGCGCGATCGCTGATGTCGGTTGCGAAGATGCCTGCCGCACTGGAGCAGGCCGAATAGGAAGCGCCTGGCGCGCGCAGACGCACCGAATGAAACCGCCTCGCGCCGTCGCGCGGGGCGGCCGGCCACGGACACGGTACGATCATTCGTGCCGGTGGCACACACCTTGCCTCTCGATGCCGGACAATTGCCGGACAGGAGGCACCCATGAGCAGTTCACCCTTCCATATGAGCCGCCGCAGCGTGCTGCTCGGCGGCGTGGGTGCCGCCGGCATCAGTGCCGTCGCCCCTCCCTTCGCCTGGGCGCAGGGCCGGAGCGAAACGCTGCTGGTGGTGCAGGAGCTGGGTCCGAACTCGCTGGACATGCAGGGCGTCGGCTCCAACCAGACCGTGAACGGGCTATCGTGGAATTGCTACGACCGCCTGCTCTCCTACGCCTCCAAGACGCTGCCGGACGGAACGCTGTCGTATGATCGCGAGAGGCTCGCGCCCGAACTCGCCGAGAGCTGGGAGGTCGCGGCCGACGGCATGTCCTGCACCTTCCGCCTCCGAAAAGATGCGAAGTTCCACGACGGGTCGCCGGTCACGGCCAAGGACGTCAAATGGTCGTTCGACCGCGCGGTGAAGGTCGGCGGCTTCCCGACCTTCCAGATGTCCGCCGGATCGCTGGAAAAGCCCGAGCAGTTCGTGGTCGTCGACGACCACACCTTCCGCATCGACTATGTCCGCAAGGACAAGATGCTGCTGTTCAACGTCGCCGTCGTGGTGCCGTTCATCATCAATTCCGAGCTGGCGAAGAAAAATGCGACGGCCGAAGACCCGTGGGCGCTGGCGTGGCTGAAGAACAACGAGGCCGGCGGCGGCGCCTACAGGATCGAGAGCTGGAAGCCCGGCAGCGAGACCGTGCTGGCACGCTTCGACGACTGGAAGAGCGGACCGTTGCCGAAGATCAGGCGCGTGATCGCACGCGACGTCCCCTCCGGCGGGACCCGCCGCGCCATGCTGGAGCGAGGCGATGCGGACTTGTCGAGCGGCTTTGCGCCGCGGGATTTCGACCAGCTCATCAGGGAAGGCAAGGTCAAGGTGTCGGGCGTGCCGATCCCCAATGCGCTCTGGTACGTTGCTCTGAACACCGCAAAGCCGCCGTTCGACAACGTCAAGCTGCGCCAGGCCATCGCCTGGGCGATGCCATATGAGCAGATCCAGAGCAGCGCGTTCTTCGGCCGTGCCGTTCCCATGTACGGCGGCGCCGCCGACATTTCAAAGCCGGTCTGGCCGCAGCCGTTTCCCTATGTCACCGATCTCGACAAGGCCAACGCGTTGATGAAGGAAGCCGGCTTCGCCTCCGGCGTGGAGACGACCTTGTCACTCGACACAGGCACCGCGACCGTCGGCGAACCGACGGCGATCCTTATCCAGGAGAGCCTCGCCAAGATCGGCATCAAGGCGGCAATCGAAAAGATCCCCGGCGCGAACTGGCGGACGACGCTGAACAAGAAGGAGCTGCCGCTCGCGCTCAACCGCTTCAGCGGCTGGCTGGATTATCCCGAATATTACTTCTACTGGAATTTCCACGGCAACAACTCGATCTTCAACATCTCCTCCTACCAGAACAAGGAGATGGACGTGCTCATCGACAAGGCCCGCTTCACCGCTGATACGGCCGAGTACGACCAGGCCGTGAAGGATTTCATTGCGCTCTGCATCCGCGACGTCCCGGTCGTTCCGCTCAACCAGCCGATCCACGACGTCGCCATGCAGAAGGCCGTCACCGGCTACGAATTCTGGTTTCACCGGGAGCCGGACTACCGTCAGTATGCGAAAGGCTAAACCGCGATACGATCAGGACGAATCGTCATCGCGCTTTGGCTTTTTGTTTAAGCATGATCTTTTCGGAAAACCGCTGCGCACTTTTCCGGATCATTCTTTAGTCCTGACGGGCGAGGCTGATCGCGCCAGAACCCGCTCGGGCCTGCTCGATCGGAAATCCTCTTTCCAGACGCGTCGCGCTTGCGCGCAGCATCGCCGCATCGAGCCTGCCGTGCCGCAACCCGTCCAGAGCGCAGGCGAAGACGCGATAGAACTGCGCGCCGTCATAGGCGACCAGCAGCAGGTCGACGCCGGCATTGATCGCCTCGACCACGGCCTTGCAGACGTCGTTCTGGTAGATCGCACCCATCACGAGGTCGTCGGTCATCACCATGCCCTGGTAGCCCCATTTGTCCCGGAGAATGCCATCGACGACGCGCTTGGAATGCGAGGCGGCGCGGTCGGGATCGACCGCGGTCAGCGTGACATGCCCGACCATCAGCGCGCTGCGCGAATGCGACAGCACATCGCGGAACGGAAGCCAGTCGGAGGCTTCCAATTCCCCGACCGGCGTATCGAGATTGGCACTGAAATGATGCGTGTCGGTGCGGACGCGGCCGATGCCCGGAAAATGCTTGAGCGTGGCACCGACGCCGGATTCTTCCAGCCCGCGGACATAAGCGCTTGCGATCGTGCCGACGACAGCAGGATCGGTTGCAATTGCGCGCTGGCCGATCAGCGTGTGGAAATCGAGACGGTTGCGCCTCGCCGGCGGCTTGAGGTCGAGCACCGGCGCGAGATTGAGGTTGACGCCAAGCGCGCCGAGCTCGTGTCCGTGGATGCGGCCGAATTCTTCCGCTTTGGCCTGCTGGTCGTCGGGAGCCAGCCCGGTGAGCGTCGCCAGCGCCGGCACCTTGGTGAGCGGCGGGGCAAGGTGCCCGACGATGCCGCCTTCCTGGTCGGCGGCCACGACCAGCGGCGGCAGGCCCGCCGCGCGCCTGATATCCTGAAGCGCCGAGATTTCGGCACGTAGCGCCGCAATCGTCCGGCCCCGGATGTTGTGCCGGGTCACATAGACGCCGCCGATCAATCCCTGCTCGGCCAGCCGCGCGACCTCGGAAAACGAGGAATAGCCGACCATGAAATGAGGCCCGAGCTGTCGCGCCTCGGCGGCGCTTGCGCCGAGAACGTCGTGCTTGCGCAGCTCGAACTTCAGATGCGCGGCGGACATCAGGAGCGGCGGCAGGCACCAGAGCGTGACGAGCAGCTTGCCCGCGATAGTGCGCCACCGTTCTCCGCGCAGCAGGAGGATGACGATCACAAGGCTTGCGACGACAAGCGCGACGTTTCCGGCGCCCCGGAGCGCGACCAGATAGGGATCGTTCTTGTTCGCGGCCACGAATGCGACCAGGGGTGCGGCAAGCCAGAGCAGAATGAGACCGATACGGCGGAGGAATTGCATGATGCATCACGCGCTGGGAGTGGCGATGCTTCGCACCTATCAAAGCGATTTGCGCTCCGCGAGAGGCAAACGCGTGCCTGCACGAAATCTGCAAAAGACTCCTGAAACCGTGCAGACGATGATCCCGGCTTCTGCACAAGCACCGTTCAGACTTCGTGATGCCACCCATCACGAAAGGTCTTCTGGACATGACGAGCCTGGCTTCGACGATCGTAGAGGAAATCAAGCCGATCGGTCATTCCTCGATCCCGGCCAAGCTCGGTCTCGCGCTGGTGCTGGCCGCACTCGCCGACTGGCTGTTCTACGGCCAGCGAATCGGGCTGTCGCTGACGCTCTTTGCGATCGCGCTCGCCGGCGTGTCGGTGCTCTTCAATCACGCGGCCCTAAACCTGCGGCGCGCCCTGATCGGCACAGCCATTCTCATCGCCGGCCTCGCACCGGCCGTCGAGGAGCTCAACGCGCTCTCGTTGCTGATCCTCGGCGCGGCGCTGCTTATCGCCCTGCTGCTGGCGACCAATCCGGAAGCGACCGGGCTCGCCGACCGCGTCCGCGCGCTGCGCAATTTCGTCCTGCTCGGGCCCTTCAGGTTCTTCCTCGATGCGCCCCAGGTGTTCAACGCGTCGGCGCTGACCCGCGGCATCGCGCGCTGGCTGCTCCCTGCAGCACTCAGCACGGTCTTCGTCGCGCTGTTCGCCGCGGCCAATCCGGTGATCGAGCAATGGGTGTTTATGCTCAATCCGAAACTCATCCTCCAATATATCAGCATCCCGCGCGTACTTTTCTGGGCCTTGATGCTGGCGCTGGTCTGGCCGTTCATCCATGTGCGCTGGCGGCGCAAGACGATCGTCACCACCGCCGTCGCGGACGGACCTGTGCCGCCGCCGCTCCCGCCTCTGGTCTCGGCGGAGTTTCTTGGTCCCTCCACCATCCTGCGCTCGCTGATCCTGTTCAACCTGCTGTTCGCGGCGCAGTCCATTCTCGACGGCATCTATCTCTGGGGCCATATGGCGCTGCCGGACAATCTGACCTATGCGGGCTATGCGCATCGCGGCGCCTATCCGCTGATCGTAACCGCCCTGCTCGCCGCGGCGTTCGTGCTGGTGGCGATGCGCCCGGGCGGGCCGGCCGAGAAATCGTCGGTGATCCGGCCGCTGGTCTATCTCTGGGTCGGCCAGAACGTCCTTCTCGTCGCCTCCTCCATCCTTCGCCTCGACCTGTATGTCGATATCTACATGCTGACTTACTGGCGGATCGCGGCCTTCATCTGGATGGGGCTGGTGGCGCTCGGATTGCTCCTGATCGTCGCCCGCATCGCGCTCGGCCGGTCCAACGGCTGGCTCGTGGGCGTCAATCTGACCGCGCTCGCGATCGTGCTGTATGGCTGCGCGCTGGTGAACTTCGACGCCTTCATTGCCGACTATAATGTGGCGCACAGCAAGGAAGCTTCAGGTAAAGGCGTGCAGCTCGACACCAATTATCTCCTCTCGCTCGGGCCGCAGGCGCTGCCTGCGATCGACAAGGCCATTGAACTCCTGGCGAACGCGAAGGGCAGCGATCTTTCGGCACGAGGCTACTGTCTTGTGTCCCGACGCGACCGCCTTGTAGAACTGCAGCGCCAGGATCTGGCCTGGCGGAGTTGGGGCTTTCGGAGCTGGCGGCTGCAGCGCAGGCTGGACGCGCAGGCGAAAGATCAGTCCGGCAGCCGGCCGGCAGGGTGAGCGGAGACTTTCTTGGCGCATCGCATTCTCATCGTCGACGACGAAGGCCATATCCGCGAGGTCATCCGCGTTGCGCTGAAGAAGGCCGGCATGGACGTGATCGAGGCCCGCGACGGCAAGGAGGCGCTCAGCCGCTTTGCCGCCGACAGGCCCGATCTGATCGTGCTCGACATCGGCATGCCCGAGTTCGACGGCCTCGATGTCTGCCGCGAGATCCGCAAGGCGTCCGACGTGCCGATCCTGTTCCTGTCGGCGCGCGACGAGGAGATCGATCGCATCCTCGGTCTCGAGATCGGCGGCGACGACTACGTGACGAAGCCGTTCAGCCCACGCGAGTTGGTGGCGCGGGTCAACGTCATCCTGCGCCGGCTCAGCCCGCGCAATGGCGAGGCCAAGGCGGGCCCGGCCGCGCTGTCGCAAGGCGGCCTGCTGATCGATCCCGAGCAGCATGTCGCGACCTTCGCCGGCACGCCGCTGAAGCTGACCGCGATCGAGTTCGGCATCCTCCGCGCGTTCCTGACCCGGCCAACTTCGGTGTTCAACCGGGAGCAGCTGATGCGGGCGGCCTATCAGCTCAACATCCAGGTCTCCGACCGCACCATCGACAGCCACATCCGCAACATCCGCGCCAAGCTCGCAGTGCTGGCCTGCGACAACGTGATCGAGACCATCCACGGCGTCGGCTTCAAGCTCGGCCGCTGCGAGAAAGCGGCATGAGCGCGGCGCCCGACAAATGGCGGCCCTCGCTCGCCCTCGTGATCTTCACGGTGCTGACCACCGTTGGCGTGCTGCCGCTGGTCGGCCTGTTCTTCTTCCGCCTTTACGACAACCAGCTGATCCGCCAGACCCAGGCCGAGCTGATCGCGCAAAGCCGCGTGCTGGCGACGATCTATGCGCAGGAGGTCACGGCCAGGCTCGACAGCGGCCTGACGCTCGGCGCCGAGGTGCCGCCGAACGTGCTGCCCGACCCCGGCGACCAGGTCACCCCGATCCGCCCCGCGCTCGACCTCACCGCCAACGATCTGCTGCGGCGGCGACCGGATGCGCAGGCCGCGCCTCATCCGGCGCAGGCGGCCTATATCGAGATCGGCGCAAGACTGTCGCCGATCATCCGCGAGACCCAGAAGGTGACGCTGGCGGGCTTTCGTATCCTCGATCCGCAAGGCGTCGTTATCGCCGGGCGGCAGGAGGTCGGCCAATCGCTCGCCCATATCGAGGAGGTCGCCGACGCGCTGCACGGGCAGTATCGGGCCACCTTGCGCAACCGCGTGCCGGACAAGCCGCCGCCCCCGATCTATTCCTTCAGCCGCGGCCTCGGCGTGCACGTGTTCTCGGCAATGCCGGTGATCGTCAACAACCGCGTCGCGGGCGTGATCTACACCACGCGGACGCCGAGCAACATCTTCGACCATCTCTACCAGGAGCGGGCAAAGTTCGTGCTGGCGGGGCTCGCCGTGATCCTCGGCACGATCGCGATCGGCCTCGTGTTCTCGCGCACCATCACCCTGCCGATGCGCGAGCTGATCGACCGCGCCGCGCGGATCGGCCGCGGCGACCGCGAGGCCTTCCAGCCGCTTCGGCATTACGGCACGCGTGAGTTCGCCCAGCTCTCGCACAGCTTCCTCGGCATGGCCGAGCAGCTGGCGCGACGTTCCGACTATATCGCGACGTTCTCGGCCCATCTCACCCACGAGCTGAAATCGCCGCTGACCTCGATCAAGGGCGCGGCCGAGCTGCTGCAGGATTCCTATCAAGGCAGGTCAGACGGACTGACGCCGGCCGAGCAGAAGACATTCATCGCCAACATCCTGTCCGACACTCAGCGGCTGGAAGCGATGGCGCAGCGGCTGCGCGATCTGGCGCGCGCCGAGAGCCTGCCGCAGAACGAGCGCACGGAGCTGGCGCCCGTGATCGCCGACCTCAGGAACAGGTTTCCGGCCAGCTCCATCGAGGCCAGCGGCAGCCTCGACCGCCCCATCGGCATGTCCGGTGAAAAGGCACTGATCGTGCTGTCGCATCTCGCCGACAACGCGATGCGGCACAAGGCTGGGACAATCAGGCTGGAGGCTGTGGACGAACGCACGACCTTGCGTCTGACGGTGAGCAATGACGGCGAGCCGATCTCGGCACCGAACCGCGACAGGATCTTTGATGCGTTCTTCACCACCCGCCGCGACCAGGGGGGCACCGGGATGGGGCTTGCGATCGCGCGCGCGGTGATGGCGAGCCATGGCGGCTCGATCAGGCTCAAGCCGACCGACGAGGGCGCGGCCTTCGAGCTGCAATTCCCTGCGGTCTAGATCGCGAACACCCAGGCGGCGACGATGGTGCCGATGGTGACGAGACCAGCGATGGTCCAACCGGCGGCATATTCCAGCTCAGGATGACCGGTCGCCCGCATGATCTCTGCCGGATCGGCGGTATGTTTGTGTGCCATGACAGCCTCGCACGTTTCTTCCCGCGTCATATGTAAGTCGCATCAGCCGCCATTAGGTTCCATCACGGAAATGCGAGGAATGACGCAGCTTGGCTTGTTCGCCGTCCCTGACGAAGGCCCGACCGGCCTTCGCTACATGGACAATTTTATCGAAGCCGCCGTCGAGCAGGCCTTGATCGGCCGCATCGCAGCATTGCGGCTCGAGCGTTTCCAGTTCGGGGCGTTCGAGGGCAACCGCCGGGTGGCGTCGTTCGGCTATCGCTATGACTACACGCTGCAGCGGCTGGCCGAGGCGGAGCCGATTCCGGACTGGCTGTTGCCCGTCGCGCGTCAGGCCGAGGCCTGGGCGAAGCTGCCGGAGGCCAGCGTCCGGCAGGTGCTCTGCACCGAGTATGAGGCCGGCGTCGGCATCGGCTGGCACCGCGACAAGCCGCACTTCGACAAGATCCTCGGCCTGTCGCTCGGCTCGGCCTGCAACTTCCGCTTCCGCCGCCGCAGCGGCGACAAATGGCAGCGCCACACGCGCGAGGCCCAGCCGCGCTCGCTGTACATGATGGAAGGCGAGGCGCGCTCGCAATGGGAGCACAGTATCCCGCCGGTCGAGGCGCGCCGTTACTCCATCACGTTCCGGACGATGAAGCGGGCGTAACGCGGCCGGCCAGACAAAAAATGCGAAACAACCCCATGCAAAGTAAAACGCCCGTTCCGCCCGAGGCGCGGCGGCGCCGCACAAGGGTTTGACACATCGGTGCAAAACCGCCGCCTTGCGCAATCACCGCACGGCTTGCGTCTTGCCTTCCGAATCCGGTTGCATGCTAGATTGGCGGCACGCATTCCGCGGCAGGAGGGAAGCATGGCCGACAATAAGGCAAAGCGCGGCGGGGCCGATCGGGCGCTGATTGCGCTCACGGAAAAATATGAAGTCGCCTACTGGTCGAAGAAGTTCAAGGTGACCCCGGCCAAGCTGAAATACGCCGTCAAGAAGGTCGGCCGTTCCGCCAAGAAGGTCGAGGCGTATATCAAGCTCCAGAAGCACCGCGCCTCCGACAAGAGCCGGATCGCGCTGAGCGAGGCCTATGAGGTCCGTTACTGGTCGAAGAGATTCAAGATCACCCCGGCCAAGCTGAAGGCTGCCGTCGCCGCGGCCGGCCATTCTTCCAGGAAGGTCGAGGCCTATCTCGCCGCCCGGAAGACGGCAAAGAAGAAATCGGCCAGGAAGACGACAAGGAAGACGACGAAGAAGGCAGCCAGGCGCAAGAGCGCCGCCTGAGACCTCGGAAGCCAGGGATGCGGGGGGCCGCAACCTGTCCTCACATGGGCCACGTCGTCGCCAGTGCGACCGGGGGCCGCTGGCGGCCGGGCGCCAGCCGAAAATCTCGCACACGACGACGGTGGGGCTTTCGGGATGGTCGCCTTGCTGTCGCCGAACAAAGGTGCCGTGAAATCGCCTCAAGGCGGACGAATAAGGCGAATTGAAAAGACAGGCCAAACCGGCGAACCAATATGGGGGGCGCAAAGGCCGGCACCAAATGAAGAATTATCTCGCTTTTTTCCTGTTTCTGACCATCACGACAGCATCCGCGCATGGCCCGTTGCCGGCGCGGCTGACGCCGCCCTCCGACCTCATCCTGACAGGCCTGACCGATTCCGACACCACCGCCGGCGGCACCGCGCGGCTGTGCGAGCAGGTCACCTTCTCGCGGGGCCTGCGCTACGGCGAAAACGAGGCCAATGTGCTCGACGTTGCCGCCAGCACGACCAAGGCGGATACGCCGCGGCCGGTACTGCTGTTCGTGGCCGGCGACAGTTTCACCGGCGACCGCGCCGCGCCCGAGCTGTCGCGCCAGATCCAGGACCAGGTCATGTGCTTTGCCGCCCGCAACGACATGATCGGGGTGCGCGTCAATTATCGCTTGGCACCCGCAGCAACCTGGCCGATGGGAGCGACCGATGTGGCGGCGGCGCTGTCCTGGGTCCACGGCAATATCGACCTGTTCAACGGCGACGCACGCGAGATCGTCGCGGTCGGCTACGGCGCCGGCGCATTCCATGTCGCAACCCTGCTGGCGCATCCCGAGCTCCAGGCCGACCGCGCCGATGTTGCGGCCGTCGTGCTGGTGTCCGGCATCTACCGGGCCGGCAAGGACGCCAGCGACAGCGAGAAGGCCTATCTCGGCGGTGACGCCAGCCAGTACAACGCGCGCTCGGTATTCCCCGGCATCCTCAATGTCGATGTGCCGATCGTGCTGGCCTGGGCCGCGGACGATTCCCCTGGCCTCGTGACACAGGGCGAGACCTTGAAGAAGACGCTCTGCGGCGCCGGCCACTGTCCGCGCAGCGCGCTGCTGCGCAGTCGCGACGGCATCGCCTCCGCCTTCGGATTGGATGGCTCCGGCGACAGCCTCGCCGAACCGACCCTGCTGCTGGTGCATCAGCTGGAAGCGCGGGGGCTGCCGTAGCGGCGTGTCAGCACGCCTGCCACTTCGTACGGGCCTGCGCTGTATTGAAGCGGGCTGCCAGGCCACACGATTGCCAAACGCCTGATCTAGATCAACTCGCCTTGGTGCGGACTGAGCCGACCTCGTTGGGGGCCAACGACAAGGTGTCGAGCATGCGCGTCACCGGCAGACTGCTGTTCGTTTTGATCGCCGCACTCGCGTCGCTTGGCGCGATGTCCGAGCAACGCCCAGACCAACCCACAAGCGACAAGGAAATCCGCATCGGCAATGTCATGCCGTATTCGGGAGCGCTCTCTGAATTCGGCGCGATCGGTCAGGCGGAGGCCGCCTATTTCGACATGGTCAACGCGCGCGGCGGCATCAATGGCCGCAAGATCCGCTTCATCACGCGCGACGACAATTCCGATCCGTCGACCGCACTGGAGCTGACGCGCAATCTGGTCGAGAAGGACGACGTGCACCTGATGTTCGGATCGTTCGGCACGCCCGGCAATCTCGCCACCCGCTGGTATCTGAACGAGAAGAAGGTGCCGCAGCTTTTCGTCGCCTCCGGCGACGAGGAGCTGAGCCAGGCCAGGGCTTTCCCCTGGACCATGGGCTGGCAGCCGTCGATCCGGTCGGAGGGGCGCATCTACGCCAACTACATTCAGGCCTATTATCCCAGGAAGAAGATCGTCGTGCTCTGGCAGAACGACCAGTTCGGACGCATGCTCTACAAGGGAATCCAGGACGGACTTGGCGATCTGAACCGCCATGTCCTCGTCGACATCGCCTTCGACATCGGCGACGAGCACCTCGACGGGCACGTCTCGATCCTCAAACGCGCGGGTGCCGATATCTTCGTCTTTCTCGGCGTGCCGTCGACTGCATCCAAGGTGATCAGGCTCGCGGCTTCGCTCAACTGGCGCCCGGTCTTCATCGTCAACGATACCTCCGCCTCGATCGCCAATGCGATGGCGCCCGCGGGCCTGGAGAATTCGGCCGGCGTGATCTCGGCCGCCTTCCTGAAGGACCCCAGCGACCCCGCCTGGAAAGACGATCCTGCCATGAGGGAATGGTTCGCCTTCATGGACAAGTACCATCAGGTCGAAAGCACCAACAACAGCGCAGCGGTCTACGGCTACGCCGCGGCCGAGGCGTTGACGCAGGTGCTGAAGCAATGCGGCAACGACCTGTCACGCGAGAACATCATGCGTCAGGCGGCTTCGCTGAGGGGTTACAACCCCTCCGTCGCGCTGCCCAACATCAGGATGAATACCTCGCCGAACAACTATCTGCCGATCAGGCAGATGCGGCTCGTGCAGTTCGACGGCCGCTCGTGGCAGCCCTTTGGTGAGGTGATCGAGACGGCGTTCACGGAGGGGGCGGCGAGGTGAGGCCCACCTGAACGCTGTCCAGCGGATGGATAGGTAACAAAACAGACCGGATGGATGGGTAACAGTCGTTCATGATCTGGTCGGCTGCGGCGCGGCGCTGGCGCTGCGCCGCAGCTTGCGCGTTTTCTGGTCGATGATGCCGATCGGTACGTCGAGAAGCGCACTTGCCAGGATCCGTCTTCGGTCTCCTCGACGGCAACGGCTTCACCAACGAGAGCGCTGCAAATGTGAATGAGCTCGCCTCGCCATTTGATCTCGCCGTTGGAGCGAACCTGGCGCACCGCGGCTTCGGCCGGATAATCCGGCTCGGGAAGCCGCGTCGTTCAGCGTCGTCGACCGAATAGGGAATCACCTCGCGGCTGATGGAGACAGCTCTGAGAACCAGGAGCCTATGCCGCATCGAGGACTTGCATTGAGAGACCGGGTCTGGCTGGTTTGAGCTCCTGACAATCAGACCGGAACTCACCATGATCCAGTTCGACACGTTGCTGACTTATATCGCGGTGGTTCTCGGCCTCTTTCTCATTCCGGGTCCCGCCGTCCTCTTGGTGCTCGGGCGCGCGTCTGTGGGCGGGCATCGCGTCGGAATTGCCACCGGTCTTGGCATCGCTACTGGAGACCTGCTTCACACCGCGATGGCTACGCTCGGATTGTCGGCGGTGCTGATGACCTCGGCGCTCGCCTTCAGCCTGGTGAAGTACGCCGGCGCTGCCTACCTCATATATCTTGGCATCCGCGCGTTTATGGAAAGAGGCGAGGATATCAAGTTGGCGCAGTCGCGTTTGGTCGACGCGTCGCTCGCCTTCCGGCAGGCCGTGCTGGCCGAACTGCTCAACCCGAAGACGGCGCTCTTCTTCCTGGCCTTTCTCCCACAGTTCGTACATTTCGAGAAGGGCTCCGTCGTTGCCCAGCTTGCAATTCTTGGCCTCATCTTCGTCATCATGAGCGCGATCTACACCGCGTTGATCGCACTTGTTGCCGGACAAGTCGCTGGCTGGCTCACCCGTCATCGCAGCATCGGCCGCTGGCAGGGCCGCGTCATCGGGGTGATCTACCTGGGTCTTGGCGTTCGCATGGCCTTGCAGCAAAAGTAGCCTGATCGTTCCATCCCGCCTGGAGAGATTCATGACCGAGACCATCCGCATCCAACGCTTCCATGCGCGGGCCGTGATCGTGCCGATGAACCTGCCGCTGCAGACCTCGACCGGCGCTGTCGCCAAGGCCCCGCTGGTGCTGATCGACTGCGAGACCGACCAGGGCGCCCGCGGGCACGCCTATCTGTTCTCGATCACACCATCGGCCTTGAAGCCGCTGACGGCGATGGTCACGGAAATGTCAGACTTGCTTGCCGGCGACGAGCTGCTGCCGTTCGAGATCGAGCGCAAGCTGAGCCAGCGCTTCACCCTGCTTGGCCTTGCCGGCCTGCAGCGGCTGGCGCAATCCGGCATCGACATGGCGGCCTGGGACGCGCTTGCCCGCAGCAGAGGCTTGCCGCTGGCCCGGCTGCTCGGCGGCGCGCCGAAGCCGGTCAAGGCCTACAATTCGAAGGGGCTCGGCATCATGCCGGCGGGCGCCGCCGTCGAGGAGGCGCACAAGCTGCTGGCCGAGGGGTTTCAGGCCGCCAAGATCCGCGTCGGCCGGCCCGATGCGCGGGAGGATCTCGCCGTCGTCCGCGCGGTGAGAAAGGCCGTCGGCGACGAGGTGACGCTGATGTGCGACTACAACCAGGCACTGACGGTGACCGAAGCCATCCGCCGCGGCGAGATGCTCGACGACGAGGGCTTGAGCTGGATCGAGGAGCCGATCCGCCATGACGATTATGCCGGCTGCGCCCGCATTGCCGACGCACTGCATACGCCCGTCCAGATCGGCGAGAATTTTGACAGCGCCTTTTCGATGCAAACAGCGTTCTCGGCGGAGGCCTGCGACTACGTGATGCCCGACGTGCAGCGCATCGGCGGCGTCACCGGCTGGCTGCGCGCCGCCTCGCTCGCCCATGCCGCCGGCATCGAGATGTCGACGCATCTGTTCTCTGAAGTCAGCGCGCATCTGCTCTGCGTGACGCCGACCGCGCACTGGCTGGAATATGTCGATTGGGCCGACGCGGTGCTTTCGACGCGACTGAAGATCAAGGACGGCTTTGCGCTGCCGAGCGAGGAGCCCGGCAACGGGATTGCGTGGGACGAGGCGGCAGTTGCCAAATATCTCGTTGGATAGGCTGCTTGCTATGACCGAACAGCGGCAATCATGTTCAGCTCGACCGGCGCCCCTCGCGGCAACTCGGCGACACCGACGGACGTCCGCGTATGACGACCGCGCTCGCCGAGGCGTTCGATCAGCCGATCGGAGGCACCGTTCATGACTTGCGACTGCTGGGTAAATCCAGGTGCCGAAGCGACGTATCCAACGAGCTGGAGGACCTGGACGATCCGGTCCTCTCCGCCTGTGGCGTGATTGATGGCGGAAATGCAGAGATCGGCGCAAAGGGCTGCAGCTTCTTGTGCGGCCGCGATATCGACGCCTGCTCCGACCTTGCCCACATACAGCAGGTCTTCGCCGCGACGCGGCAGCTGGCCACTGACATAAGCGAGTCCACCATGGATGATCACCGGCAAATAGTTGCCGCCGGGCTTGTTCACGCTGCTCATCTCAATAGCCTGCCTTTGCTTCACATCCGGCGAAGCGACGCATTTCGCCGCACGCCATAACTCGATCGCACCGGCTCGTTGCCGTGGTGGATAACCGGACAATGGCAGGCGGCGAGTCATGGATCAAGGCTGCGAAGCCTCATCCGGCCCGACGGAGCTCGCCCCACGCATTGCACCACGGCGGCGCGCGCGATAACGATCCGCTATGACCATTTGGCGCCCGCATCCCCACATCCGCGTCGTCGCGATCGGCCTGCACTGGCGGGACGGGCGCCTGCTGGCGGCCGAAATTCGCGACGATGCCGGGCGGATCAAGGGCGTTCGGCCGCTCGGCGGCGAGATCGAATTCGGCGAAAGCTGGCGCACTGCGCTGATGCGCGAGTTCAACGAGGAGCTCGGCATCGACGTCACCATCACAAGCGAGCCGTTGGTGCTGGAGAACATTTTCATGCACGAGGGCGCAACCGGGCACGAGGTGATGTTCATCTGCGAGGTGGAGTTTCCCGACGGCGCCTTCGCCGACCGGGATCGCCTCGACTTCCTCGAGGACGATGGAGAGCAGATCGTCGCGCGCTGGTTCGACCTTGCCGACCTCGACGTGGACGGTGGACCGAGCCTTTATCCGGCCGGGTTGAAGGATGTGCTGCTCCAACCGGCGAGCCAGCCCGATTGACGGCGTTGGCTAGCTCCACGCGGGGGATTTACGCGATTGGCTGATTTTCCGCCGGGTAGACCAGACGCTCTTCGGGAACGACCCGCGCAGCCGGATTCATCTCGGCCTCTTTGACCTGCCCCGGCCCCAGAATGTGGAACACCGTCTCGCCCGCCGCGAGCAAGTAATCGGTGATGATCCGACGGTGACATCGCCACCACAATGTTTCCGCGCACATGATGGCGCAGCGCTCCACCTGCCCGACGGCGCGCAAATGTGCGAGCCCTTCGTGAAAGGCCGCGCCCATCGCGTGATCGGCGTAATTGTGAAAGCTGACGTTCTGCCAGAAGGCGTTGGTCTCGCGCGGCACCTCGCGCTTGCGGCTGCGCAGGCCGCCGAGCGAGGCAATGTGCTCGTAGCCGATCGAAGCAGCCGCGAGCGATTGCGGCAGGGTCTCGCGATTGTACTGCGGGTTGGTACGGGAGCGGGGCACGGTCCGAACGTCAGCCACGAAGGTGACCGCGCTGCCCTGCAGCAATTCGACGAATTCCTCGATCGAACGTGTGGCGTGGCCGATGGTGAAGAACGGATGAGCCATGGTGACACCTCGACCGCCCGGCTCGCGGGCCGTCAGCTTTTCAACGACCGCAATGCGCGGCCCTTGTGCAGGGCGACGTGATCGGTCTTGTCGCTCCTGATCTCGTACTGCGGATCGTCGGGCGTAGCGTGATGGACGTAGCCCTTGTAATCGACGTCGGCGGTGTGCACGCGCAGGATATGGCCGCGCACCCGGCCGGCCTCGGAATTCCAGCTGACGTGGTCGCCGACGGCAAACCTTTTTCCGGGGGTCTTGGACATGGCCGATCAATGCGCGGCAGCACCGGCCTGTTCCAGGGGGCAGCCCCCGACCGCGCGAGGGCAGGCTAAATCCCTGCGGCAATCCACCAAGGCGTGGGCAACGAAGACGTGATGCAGCGGCGACCGCGGATCGCGCGATCCTGAAAGGCCGGCGAGGCGATTGATGATATGACGATCAACATTCAAACGAGAGGTGACCATGCCCCCTTCCGAGATGTCTCGAGGCTCCATCAGGCCGCGGCCCTTTGCGCGATGTCGTCGTCGTGCTGCGGCAGCGACCGCAGCGCTGCTCCTCGCCGCAGCGTTCTGGCCAGCAGGAGGCGCGCAAGCTGCCGCAAATGACGCGGAGGCAAGAAACATCTTCGAAAAATTCATCGCCGCGCAGAATGCGCATGATGCGGACGATGTGAAGATGATGCTCTGGAATTCGCCCGGCACACTGTTGTTTGCGAGGGGCATCGAGACGAGAGGCCGCGATGCGGTCGCCACCCGATTCAAGGCGTATTACGAGGGCACCTGGCACCTCGAGCCCAACATGTCGGAATTCCACGTTGCGGTGATCTCGAACGAGGTGATGCAGATCCTCGTTCCCATCGTTTTCACACGCGGCCTTCCGGGCAAGCCGTCGCAACAAAATACGTTTCTGATCAGCCAGACCTACGTTCAGGATGCGACCGGCTGGCACGTCGCCTCCATCCTGCCGGTGGCGAACACGGAACTGAAGTGATGGCCGGGATGGGCCTCTGGAGGGGCATCCCTGATTGCGCTTCGCTCCATCCCGGCTACGGGCTGTCCAGGGAAACCGAGCAAGACGCGCCAGTCCGTCTCCGCTCTTCGAGCTACGCCGGACACGCTTCGCATGGAGATCGTGGCTTGCCGAGCCGAAGCTCGCGGCGGCAGCCCGCCTGCGCCCTTTGGGCTTCGGCGCGGCATCCTTCTCTCGCTATCGCGAGCGAAGGATGGTGGGCACGACAGGGATCGAACCTGTGACCCCTACCATGTCAAGGTAGTGCTCTCCCGCTGAGCTACGTGCCCTAAAAGTCCACTTACGTCGGGTGGGGTCCCTATAACGGACGAGGGGACCCTGTGCAAGGACGGAACGGGGCCGATTTAGGCCGCCAGCATCTTGTTCACTTCGCTGACCAATTCGCGCAGATGCACGGGCTTGGACAGCACCTTGGCGTTCTTGGGGGCGTCCGAATCCGAGTTCAGGGCGACCGCGGCGAAGCCGGTGATGAACATGATCTTGATGTCGGGGTCGAGTTCCGAGGCCCGGCGGGCGAGCTCGATGCCGTCCATCTCCGGCATCACGATGTCGGTGAGCAGCATCTCGAACGGCTCTTCCCGCAACCGCTGATAGGCGGCCATGCCGTTGTCATGGGACGAGACCTGAAAACCGGCGTTTTCCAGCGCCTTGACCAGGAAACGGCGCATGTCGTTGTCGTCTTCGGCGAGCAGGATTTTTGGCATGGCAGGAAACGTCGAATCCCCAGAGGATATCAGCAGAGCTTACTAAGCCGGACAGAGGGTAAATTTGGGGTGAAAATCTTAACCCCAAGCCGGCTGCACTGCCGGCTCCTTGTGAACCGGAATGCCGCTCGAATCAATCGAGCCGCCGGCGCATCCCCGCTTCCCTGCCCACACGGTTAAGACATGTTCCAGCGCCAATCACATCTTTTCGCTTGGCAGAATGGTTGCGATTCCGGACAATGACGACACATAAGAGCCGCATCGATCGGCCGAATCAATTCGATCCGAGGCCCGGATCCTGCCGCTAAGGGACGAAGCCTGAGAAGATGACCCGGTTTGACGGCGAGGTGTCGCCAGCCTTCGAGATCGTTGAGCCCGCGCAATGGCGCGCGCCTGTCATCTTCAACTCGCCCCATTCCGGCTCGACCTATCCGGACGAATTCCTCGCGGCGTCCAGGATCGACCTGCCGACGCTGCGGCGGTCCGAAGATTCCTTCATGGACGAGCTGATCGGCCACTTGAGCGAGCGCGGCTTTCCGACCGTGCGGGTCAACTTTCCCCGCTCCTATGTCGACGTCAACCGCGAGCCCTATGAGCTCGATCCCCGCATGTTCAGCGGACGGCTGCCGAGCTTTGCCAATACCCGCTCGATGCGGGTCGCCGGCGGCCTCGGCACCATTCCGCGCGTGGTCGGCGACGGCCAGGAGATCTACCGCGACCGCATCCTGGTCGACGATGCGCTGGGGCGGATCGAGACGCTATACAAGCCCTACCACCGCGCGCTGCGCCGGCTGATCAACAAGGTGCACCAGATGTTCGGCACCGTGGTGCTGGTCGACTGCCATTCGATGCCCTCGGTCGGCGTCAGCAGGGACGAGCCGCGCCGGCCCGACGTCGTGATCGGCGACCGCTACGGCACAAGCTGCACCCCGCTTCTGCCCGACCGGGTCGAGGAGACCATGACCGGGCTCGGC
Source organism: Bradyrhizobium sp. TM102 (assembly GCF_009176685.1). Taxonomy (NCBI): domain Bacteria; kingdom Pseudomonadati; phylum Pseudomonadota; class Alphaproteobacteria; order Hyphomicrobiales; family Nitrobacteraceae; genus Bradyrhizobium; species Bradyrhizobium sp. TM102. The sequence continues at coordinate 7,191,173 of NZ_AP021855.1, forward strand.
TATTCGATCGGCCGCAACAAGCCCTATGCCGGCGGCTTCATCACCGAGCATTACGGCAATCCCGCGAGCGGCCTGCACGCGGTGCAGCTCGAGCTCAACCGTGCGATCTACATGGACGAGCGGCGGCGCGAGCGGAGTGCACGCTTTGCGCAGGTGGCGTCCGACTTCGGCGTTCTCGCCGACGTGCTGGCGACCACGATTCCGTTCGGCGATCTCGGCCCGTTCCAGGCCGCGGCAGAATAGGCGCCGGCTTTTCTTCGTCAGATCGTATTGTCTGTGATCGGGCGAACGCGTCTTCGCTTCGCTTTCGCTGCGCACCTTGAAACGAAAACGACAGGCCCAAAGAAAAAAGGGCCGCTCGCGAATGACGCAAGCGGCCCAAGTCTAGGGAGGAAACGCCCAAGGAGGGCAGCGGTAACGCCAAGCGCTACCGCACCGCAACAATATGCGACCGCGCCGCACAAAGTGCAAGGGCTTTTGAGCCATTTCCCATGCAATACGCACATGGCTCAATTGCTTCTATGGAAACCCAGATTCAGTTTCTTTGATAAGGAATTTCAATGGGTTGATAGCCATTTGCATACGAACAAGGCATATTCGGAACTAAGTTTTCAACTCTGTGATCGATATTTGGCCAGCAGATGACTTGGATGGGGCAGCAGCCTTCGGCATCCAAAATACCAGGGTGCAAGATCAAGTCAGCGCTGCACGCGGGAGGCGAATTGAGCTAGGCAAGAGGGAGCTCCATCCAACCTTCGCTTTGAGGATTCGGCCTGTGACGGTGATCGACTTTTCCGCCTTCATCGGACGGCTCGCCACCGCCTCCGGCGAAACCATCCTGCCGTTCTTCCGCACCTCGCTGTCGATCGACGACAAGAGCAAGACCAAGGATTTCGACCCCGTCACGGAGGCCGACCGCGCCGCGGAGGCGGTGATGCGGCGGCTGATCAAGGCCAACTTCCCTCAGCACGGCATCGTCGGCGAGGAATTCGGCAATGAGCGCGAGGAGGCCGACTATGTCTGGGTGCTCGACCCCATCGACGGCACCAAATCCTTCATCGGCGGCTTTCCGATCTGGGGGACGCTGATCGCACTGCTGCACAAGGGCGCGCCGGTCTACGGCATGATGCACCAGCCCTTCATCGGCGAGCGCTTCTCCGGCGACAACGGTTCGGCCAACTACAAGGGCCCGTCGGGCGAGCGCCGGCTCCAGGTTCGCCGCTGCGCCTCGCTTTCGGAAGCCACGACCTACACCACCAGCCCGCTCCTGATGAACGAGCGCGACCGCGCCATTTTCAGCCGCATCGAGAAGGGCGCGCGTCTGTCGCGTTATGGCGGCGACTGCTACTCCTATTGCATGCTGGCGGCCGGCCACGTCGATCTCGTGGTCGAGACCGAGCTGAAGCCTTACGACATCGCCGCGCTGATCCCGATCGTGACCGGCGCCGGCGGCGTCGTCACCACCTGGGAAGGCAAGCCGGCCCAGGGCGGCGGCCGCATCGTCGCCGCCGGGGATGCCAGGGTTCACGAAGAAGCACTGAAGCTGCTCAACCAATAACACGCGAGCGGAGGCTTGCATGACCATCTCACGCAGGCTTCTTCTTGGATTATTGCTGCTGCTGCCATCAGTGGCGTCCGCTCAGAATTTCCCGGCCAAGCCGATCAAGCTGATCGTGCCGTTTCCGGCCGGCGGGCCCAACGACATCATCGCGCGGGTCATCGGCCAGCGCATGTCGGAGCTGTCAGGGCAGCCGGTGCTGATCGACAATCGCGGCGGCCAGGGCGGCGTGCTCGGCACCGATGCGGTCTCCAAGGCCGCCCCCGACGGCTACACCACAGCGATCTCCTCAGCCGGCGCGCTCGCGATCAGCCCGAGCATGGAGAAAGTCGCCTACGACACCTTGAGCGACCTCACACCGGTGACGCTGGTTGCGACGGTGCCGGAGATGCTCGTGGTCGCCACCAACGTGCCCGCCAAGGACATGGGCGAATTGATCGCTCTGGCCAAGGCGCAGCCGGGAAAGCTCAACTTCGCCTCTTCCGGCCCCGGCAGCCTGCCACATCTCGCCGGCGAGCTGTTCAAGCTGACGGGGAAGATCGACATCGTCCACGTGCCCTATCGCGGCGCAGCCCCCGCGGTGAACGATCTCTTGGGCCAGCAGGTGCAGATGACGTTTCTCGATCTCCCCGTGCTGCTGCCGCAGGTCAAGGCCGGCGCGCTGCGGCCGATCGCGATGGGCTCGGCAGAGCGCGCCCCGACCGCACCTGACGTGCCGACTCTTTCGGAAGCGGGTTTTCCCGATCTGCGCGTCGAGAACTGGTACGGCATGGTGGCGCCCAAGGGCACGCCGAAGGAGATTGTCACGGCGCTGCACGCCCTGGCGACGAAGGCGATGGCCGATCCCGCGGTGAAGGAGAAGCTCGCCGCGCAAGGCGCGACGCTGGTCGGCGACGAGCCGGAGCACTTTCGGTCATTCATCGCGGACGAGACTAGGAAGTGGGCGAAGGTGATCAAGGACGCCGGGGTGGAGACGGCGAAGTAGTTCGCGTTTTCGCTGGGTAAGCACCACCTTCACAACGCGACAGGTGCGTTCCCTCCCCCCTTGCGGGGGAGGGTTAGGGAGAGGGGGCCACACGGGGACCCCATCGATCTCTCTTCTTCACGACAGAGGCACCTGTTCCTGGACTACCCCTCTCCCCCGCCCTCCGCCACAAGGGGGGAGGGAGCGCAGTTTGCTCGCTGCGGGAGCGTGCCTCACACTAGCGCAGGAACAACTGCTCACACCGCCTCTGCCCGCAGATGCTCCACCAGCATCTTCGCAGGCCTTGGCAGCGTCTTGAAGCTGCGCGCGCAGATCACGAGCTTGCGGTTGGCCCAGGCATCGCGTAGCCGGACCATGGCGAGCGGCATCAGTTTTGCGCAGCGGCGGGCGGCGGATATCGGCACCAGCGCGATCCCGACGTCGGCGGCGACCATCTGGCAGATCGCATCGAAGTCGCGCAGGCGCGCGCGGTAATGCGGGCGCATGCCGAGCCGGGCGGCGTGCTTCGAAATGTGCATCTGGAGCGCGGTGGCGCTGGTGAGCCCGACGAAGTCGCAACTGCCGGCTTCCTGGAAATCGATCTGGCGGCGACCCGCGAACGGGCCGCGCCGCGACGTCACCAATGTCAGGTGGTCCTCGCTGAACACGAAGCGCTCAATATGGTCGGGCAGCGCGTGCTCGGCGGCGAAACCGAGGTCGGCGGCGCCTGCGGTGATCGCCGCCGCGATGTCGGTGCTCTCGCGCTCCTCGATGTCGATGGCGACGTCGCGGTGTTCGCGCAGGAAGCCGGCCAGCGCCTTCGGCAGATGTTCCGACAGGCCCGAGGTGTTGACGAGGAAATGCACGCTGGCGCGCACGCCGCTGGCAAAACCGGCGAGATCGCCGCGCATGGCATCGATCTGGTGGATCACGAGCCTGGCATGATCGAGCAGGCTCTCGCCGGCCGCGGTCAGCTCGACGCCGCGCCGCCCGCGCTTGAGCAGCGCGACGCCGAGCGCGTCCTCGAGCCCCTTGATGCGCGCGCTGGCCGAGGCCAGGGCCAGGTGCGACCGCTCGGCGCCGCGGGTGATGCTGCGCTGGTCGGCGACCGCGATGAAGAGCTGGAGGTCGACGAGGTCAAAACGCATGGCAGATCTCCCAGCCTTCGTTCAGAGCGAAGGCTTACTCCGTAACCTCCAGATTGTGCGCCCGCGCGGCTTCGGTCAATGTGCTGTCATGATCGACCCGCTTCTCATTGTCATCGCCGCCGTGTTCCTGATCGCCGGATTCGTCAAGGGCGTGGTCGGGCTCGGCCTGCCGACGGTGTCCATGGGCCTGCTCGCGGTGAGCATGACGCCCAGCCGCGCGATCGCCATCGTTATCGTGCCCGCCATCGTCACCAACATCTGGCAGACCTTCGTCGGCCCTTATTTGCGCGACATCCTGAAGCGGCTGTGGCCGCTGATGATCGGCACCGTGATCGGATGCTGGCTCAATGCCGGCGCGCTGACCGGGCCGCATGCGCGCTACGGCACGATCGTGCTCGGCGTCCTGCTCGTCATCTATGCCGTGATCGGTCTGAACAAGTTCCAATTCCGCGTCGCGCCGCAGAACGAGAAATGGGTCGGCGGCGTGGTCGGTGTCGTCACCGGCGTGATCTCGGCCTCGACCGGCGTGCAGGTGATCCCCTCGATGCCGTTCATGCAGGCAATCGGCATGGAGAAGGACGAGCTGGTGCAGGCGCTCGGCGTGTTCTTCACGACGGCGACACTGGCGCTCGCCTTCAACCTGACGGCCGTTGGGCTGTTGACGCCAGCCAATGTCGTGCCGGGCGCGGTGGGCATGGCGATGGCTTTTGCCGGCATGTTCGTGGGACAGTCGGTGCGAGCACGGATGCCGGCCGAAGCGTTCCGCCGCTGGTTCCTGATCGCGATGATCCTGCTCGGCCTTTATCTCGCCGGCAGTGCGCTGGCGAAGGAGTTCGTTTGAGGGAAGATCGCCCTACGCTGCCCGCCTCATTCGTTCGAATGAGCCTACCGCGTCTCCAGCATGGCGACGCGGATGCCGAGATAGATGAAGAGGCCGCCGAGGGCGCGGTTGACCCAGGCGATCACGCCTTCGGACTCGCGCAGGCGGTGGGCGGCTTTGGCCGCGAACGCGGCCAGCACCAGGCACCACAGCGTGCCCGTAGAGATGAAGATCAGGCCGAGCGTCAGGAAGGCGAGCGGCTTGTGCGGTGAATCGGCCGCGACGAATTGCGGCAGGAAAGCCAGGAAGAACAGCGCGACCTTGGGATTGAGCGCGTTGGTGAAGACGCCCTGGAGTAAGACCCGCCGCAGCGAGCTCCGCACCGGCTCGTCGATCGCCGTCGCCAGCACCGGGCGCGACCACAGCATCTGAAGCCCGGTGAACACGAGATAGGCCGCGCCGACCAGCTTCAGGATCGAAAAGGCGGTCGACGAGGCCATCAGCAGGGCCGAAAGCCCGATCGCGGCGGCCGCGACATGGACGAAACAGCCGCAACTGATGCCGAATGCGGCCGCGGCGCCGCCCCGCCAGCCCATCTGCATGCTGCGGCCGATGACGTAGACGGAATCAGGCCCCGGCGTGATGTTGAGCAGCACGCCCGACAGGATGAAGAGCCCGATTTCGTGAATGCCCAGCATGCAAAGGTGCCCCCTGCCGCCCGTTCCGGCGGTCAATTCCGCTTAGTCGGTTCGGCGGCCGCCGTCCACCGCCGGGATTGCGGAGGATTTACCTCGAATTTGCAATGCGGATCATGCTTCCGCTCGGCCACATCTGCTTTATAAAGGCGAGGTTCTTGAAATGCGGGATTCGCGTCGACTTGCCACGCCGTGGCCAGTCCCAGATCCCTTCTCGATCCCTTGGAGCTTCCGGGATATGGAAAGACGTCTGGCTGCCATCGTCTGCGCCGATGTCGCCGGCTATTCGCGCATGATGGGCAGCGACGAGGCCGGCACCCATGCCGCCTTCAAGGCCCATCGCAGCGCGATCCACCCGATCATCCTCAATCACGGCGGCCGCGTCGTGAAGAACACCGGCGACGGCTTCCTGCTGGAGTTCCCTTCGATCGTCGGCGCCACCGAGGCCGCGATCGCGATGCAGACGCTGATGGCGGAGCGCAACCACCATCTGCCGGCCGACCGCGCCATGCAGTTCCGCCTCGGCATCCACATGGGCGACGTCATCGCCGATGAGGACGAGGTATTCGGTGACGATGTCAACATCGCCGTCCGCCTGGAGTCGGTCGCGAGCCCCGGCGGCTTTGCGATCTCGGCCAAGGCCTACAAGGAGGCGAGCAAGCATCTCAGCGTGCCGCTGGTCGATGCCGGCAATCATCGCTTCAAGAACATCAAGGATGCAATCGGGGTCTGGACCTGGACGCCCGAGGGTGCACCGGCGCTCGCGCCCGAGCTCCGCGAGGCGTCCGCCCTCTCGCAACAGTACCGCACCGCGATCGTCGGCGTGCTGCCGTTCGCCAATCTCAGCGATGCCCAGGACGAGTATTTCTCCGACGGCCTCACCGAGGATCTCATCCACGCACTGTCGCTGCAATCCTTCTATCGCGTGCTGAGCCGCAACTCGACCTTCGCCTTCAAGGGCAGGAACACCAGCACCCGCCTGATCGCGCGCGAGATCGACGCCACCTATTTGATCCAGGGTTCGGTGCGGCGTGCCGGCGCCAAGATCCGCGTCACCGCCGAGCTGATCGCCCCGGAGACCGGCGAGCAGCTCTGGACCGGCCGTTACGACCGCGACATCGGCGACTTCTTCGCGATGCAGGACGAGATCACGACCAATTTGTCCGCCGCCATCGCCACCGAGATCGTCCGCGCCGAAGCCTCGGCGCCCGCGCGGCTCTCGACGGACGTCACCGCCTGGGATCGCTTCCTCAAGGGGCTGTCGCATTACTACCGGCAGACCAAGGAGGACCTGACTGCCGCCGTCGATCTGTTCCGGGAAGCCATCATGGTCGATCCCAAGCTGTCGATCGCGCACGCCTATCTCGCCACGATCCAGATCCAGAGCATCCAGTTCGGCTGGGTCAAGGGCACGCGCGAGATGTGGGCCGAGGCGATGAACCTCGCCGAAACCAGCGTCCGGCTCGACCCGCGCTCGTCCTTTGCGTTCTCGATCCTGTCCTGGGCGCACGCCATGGAAGGGCATTACGAGGCGGCGATGGACGCGGCCAAGCGCGCGGTCGCGCTCAATCCCTACGACATGGGCGCGCGCGGCGTGCTCGGCATCTGCCATTTCGTCATCGGCGAGCACCGCGAGGCGATCGAGATGTTTTCGATGGCCGCGCAGCGCGACAACAGCGACCCGCGCTACCAATGGGCGGCGCTGAACGCCTTCAGTCATTATCTGTTGCGCCAATATGACGCGACCCTGTCATGGGCGCGCGAGCAGCTCTACATCAATCCCAACCACATGCAGGCGCTGGCAATCCGCGCCGCGGCCCTGGCACAATTGGGCCGGACCGCCGAGGCGAGCGAAGCGACCTCCGTGCTGATGGGCAATTACCCGACGCTCAATGTCGATCGTCACTTGCGCAACTTCCACTGGAAGCGGCCCGAGGACCTCGCCCACTATCGCGAGGGACTGCTGAAGGCCGGCGTGCCGCTAGGCAAGCTGACCCTGGTTCAGAGCGACGTCAAACGCGTCGCCGAGTCCTGACCGGCAGGCCACGGTCCCCCCGCAGCCGTTCCCTTAGGTCTTTGGCGAGACCCCGCCTGCACTTGTTGACAGGACAGTGAATTCGGCCACACTTCGCCACACGCTGAAGTAGTATAGTCTGCTGTCGGTTTGTTAGGACTTTCCGCGCTTGATCGGCGCCTCATTTCACGATTCGCTGTTTTCAGGATTTTGGGCCATGCATGACCCCGCTTCGAAACCGCCGTTCGACCCCTCGATCCAGGTCTCGCCGAACAATCCCTGCCCATTCCTGCGCGGCCTCGTCGGCGAGGGCTTTGTCGAGGGCGGCACTGTCCCGCTCGGCAAGCTGTCGGAGACGATCGCGAACGCGACCGGCGAAACCGGGCTGAAGAAGGCGTCTGCCCGGCTTCAGGTCCGCGGCGTGGCGCTCATCGCCAACGGTCTGGGTCACATCCTCAAGAGCATCTTTTCGGGCGCGCAGCTCGATGCGCTGCGCGGCGGCCCGCTGGACAAGCGCGGTGCCGGCTCGCGCATCCTCGGAGTCGACGGCAAGATCAACGAGGACGAGATCGCGCGGCTCGCGAGTTTCGGCCGGACTTACACCGATCCGAACGGCGGCTCCGAGCTGGGCCTCAACGCCTCGGAAATCGACATCTTCATGCGCGACAACCTCAAGCGCGCCGGCAGCGCCGCGCGCTGGTACTACCCGCTGCTGATGAAGTTCGAATGGCCGATCCTCCTGAAGATCATCGGCAAGGGCAGGGGCGAGGATCGCTATCTCGGCGTTGCCGACGTGCGCACGCTGTTCAACGAGCGCCAATTCCCGGCGCGCATCAACGAGCGGCTGGTCCCGCCGGTGCTGTCGACCTGCCAGCGCGTGGTGCGGGGCGCCCTCAAGCTTGCGGCCTTGCTGATCGCCGTCGGCCTCGTTGCCCTCGTCGCGGTGGCCGAATTCCCCAATCAGGTTCGCGCCATGCTGCCGCAGAAGGGAATTCTCGTAAATCTCTTGCCGCCGCCCTTGCCTGCGGTCCCGGAGACGAAGGCGGCCTTCTGGCTCGAGCAGAACTGGTCGCTGAAGGACCGGCACTGGTTCCATCATGCCAGCCAGGGCACCGCGACCTTCCCCGTGCCCTATGAATGGTTCATGGCGCTGGAGCAGCCACGCCTTCATCTGTTCTCGAAACCCGGCATGATGAAGGAGAGCGCCTATCTCGAAGGCTTCGGCTTCATCCCGAGCCCGCAGTCGATCCAGACCGACACGACGACGTTGCGCCGCTTCGGTTACGCCAATGTCTATGAGACGACGCAGGTGCCGGACTGGTCGACCAGATGGACGCCGGTGGAGAACGTCGACGGCCTGCCGGTCGGATTCGCGCGGATGACCGGGGTCGTCGATCCCGCGACCGGCCGTCGCGAGGAAGACAAGATCGGGTTGACCTGCGCGGCCTGCCATACCGGGCAGATCCATTACCAGGGCGTGGACGTGCGCTTCGACGGCGGCCCGGCCATGACCGACCTGAAGAAGCTGGAGCTCTCGACCGGCCTGTCGATCGCCTACACCCTGTATGTCCCGTTCCGCTTCCAGCGCTTTGCCGATCGCGTGCTCGGCCCCGATGCCAGCAAGACGGACCGCGCCGCGCTCAAGCAGAAGCTCAGCGCGATCGGCACGTTCCTGATCGACTGGGCGAAAACCCAGCAAAAGACGGTTGAAAGCAAGAAGACCTGGAACGGCAGGCAGCAGCAGGACACGGAGGAAGGGTTCGGCCGCCTCGACGCTCTCAATCGCATCGGCAACCAGGTCTTCTCGCAGGATCTCGCGCTGAGCGGGGTCAAGGGCTTCGAGAAGAACCTGCATGCCCAGGATGCTCCGGTCAGCTACCCCGCGATCTGGACCGTGCCCTGGTTCAAATTCGCCCAGTACGACGCATCGATCGAGCAGCCGTTAATTCGCAATGCCGGCGAAGCGCTCGGCGTGACCGCACTGCTCAACCTGTCCGACGCCTATCCGGAGGACCGGGTGTGGCGGTCCTCGGTGAACATCAGGACACTCGGCTGGATCGAGGACATGCTGAGAGGCCCCGATCCGTTCAAGCCGGCCGATCCCTCCGCCGATCCGAAATTCGGCGGCCTGCTGGCGCCGCAATGGCCCTCGCAGATCCTCGGCGACGCATGGAGGATCGATCAGGCCAAGGTCGAGAACGGCCGCAAGATCTACACTGAGATGTGCTCCGGATGTCACCTGCCGGCCGTCAACACCAAGGCTTTCTGGTCCTCGACACATTGGGAGCCGAGCGGCGACAGCAAGGTGCTGAACGCGGTCACGATTCCCCTCAAGGAGATCAACACGGATCCCGAGCAATCCCTTGTTCTCAGCAACAGGATGGTCGATGTGCCCGGCTTCCTGAAGGTGAATACGGCCGACCTCCAGACATGGTGGCAATGCGATATCCCGACCGCAAGCAAATCGCCCAACGAGATGGTCTACGCGCTCGGCCTGATGACGGTGGTCGACCTCGTCGCCCGCAAATGGATGGACGACGAGAAGGTCCCGGAGGCCGAACGGGCGAAAATGTGGAATCTCGCGCGCAAGAATTGTCTCAATCCGGCGCCTGACCCGCGCTATCGGGCGCGGCCATTGAACGGCATCTGGGCTACCGCACCTTACCTGCACAACGGTTCGGTGCCTTCGCTGTACTGGTTGCTGAAGCCGGCGAACGAGCGCCCGACCAAATTCTGCATGGGCCGCCGCGACTATGATCCCGTGACCGTCGGCTTTGCGGTGACCGCGGATGAGAAATGCAAGACGGGCGAAACGCAGTTCTCGGCGGGATCGGAGAAGGACCCGATCCAGGGCAACAGCGTGCTCGGCCATTCCTTCGAGCGCAAGGAAGGCGAACCGAAGCGCGATGGCGTCATCGGCCGCATGTTCAAGGACGATGCCGAGCGCTACGATCTGATCGAATATTTGAAGACGCTTTAACGCGACCAGAGTTCTTCGTCTCGTCATGGCCGGGCTTGTCCCGGCCATCCACGTTCTTGTCTCGCCGAACCGAAGTCCGTGGATGCCCGGGACAAGCCCGGGCATGACGAGTTTGTAGCGCGATGACGCGCTCTTTCCTCACTTGAACAACGGCGTGCCCGGCACGAAGGCGTCGAAGGCGGCCCAGAACTGGGAGCGGTAGCGGTCCTGCTCCTGGAGGATCTCGTGCTTGGCGCCGGCGATCACGAGGTGGGAGCCGGCGCGCAAGTGATAGGCGAACTCCTCGATCGCCGCGGTCGAGACCACCGCGTCGTTGGAGGCCGCCAGCATCAGGATCGGCTGGCGGATCTGCGAGGGGTAGTTCTTGCCCTTGAAGGTGTTCATGGCGCGGAAGGCGGTATCGGCCCAGGCCACGGTCGGTGATGCCAGCCCGAGCGTGGGGTCCTCCTCCAGGATCGCGGCATTGCGCGCATAGCGTACCGGATCGCTGGTCACGGGATTGTTGATGAAGGGATCGAGCCCGGTGAGACGGTCGCTGCCGCCGGGGACATAACGGCCCCCCTGCCCGAGCAGGCGCATGGTCTTGAGCAGCGCACGCACCGGAAGCGAGGTGGTGCGGCCGGGCAGGTCGATCATCGGCGCCGACAACACCATGCGGTCGAACCAGCGCTTGCCCGCATGCGCCACCCGCAGCATCACCGTGCCGCCCATGGAATGGGCCAGCGCGAAGAACGGCGGCGGGCAATCCGGCAGCACGACCTGCTGCACGAACGCCTCCACGTCGACCTCGAAATCGGAGAAGTCGCGCACATAGCCCTTGCGCGGGTCGCGCAGGCGGCGCGAGGAATGGCCCTGCCCGCGCCAATCGATCATTGCCACTGCAAAGCCGCGGTCGCGCAAATCGCGCACGGTCTCGAAATATTTCTCGATCTGCTCGCTGCGTCCGGTGAAGACGCAGACGGTGCCCTTGCGGTTCGCCGGCGGCGCCCAGCGCGCAAAGCGCAGCTCGGCGCCATCGGGCGTCTTGATGGTACCGCTGACGACGTCTTCGGGGACGGGATTGGACGGGATCGAGACCAGCGTCATGATTGGAAGTGCTTGGGCGCGAAGTGCTGCAAATCAAGGGGCGGGAGCGCCGAAAAGGCGCTGATTGCCGCCCTCTTGAACGCCGTCTCGTTCCACCCATATCATCTTCGTGCAGGCCGCTACCAGTGTTTCGGACCCGGAACATCAGGCTGCACACAGACTAAAGCCCGGCCCGATTGGCGGGCGGGTTACCCAACAGTCGCTCAATGGAGGACTAGACCATGCGTAGCTACGATCTCACCCCCTTCTACCGTTCCACCGTCGGCTTCGACCGCCTCTTTAGCCTGCTCGACCAGGCCAGCTCGGACGGCAGCCCCGGTTATCCCCCCTACAACATCGAGCGTACCGGCGAGAATGCCTACCGCATCACCGTTGCGGTCTCGGGCTTCGCCAGGGATGAGCTCTCCATCGTCGCGAAGGAAAATACGCTGACGATCAAGGGCGAGAAGGTCGCAGGCGAGAACAGCAAGAACGAAGTGCTCTACCGCGGCATCGCCGCGCGTGCATTCGAGCGCGCCTTCCAGCTCGCCGACTTCGTGCAGGTGAAGGACGCCTCGCTGGAAAACGGGCTGCTTCACGTCGACCTCGTCCGTGAGATTCCCGAGGCGAAGAAACCGCGCCAGATCGCGATCAATACCAGCGCACCGAAGGCGCAGGTGATCGAGAACTCGGTCGCCGCCTAACCACGGCACGCCACTTCCAGGTTTGAGAAAACGCCCCGGTGCCCCGGGGCGTTTTTTTACTTGTCCAGTTGTATCGCGAAACGCCGCGAGTAGCCCCGCAGCGACTCCTGCGTCGATATATTTCGTACCGGCCTGTTTGTCAGTGCCGCAGAATCCAGCGGCAGTTTTCGGTTGAAATGGAAATACAGGTTGGGCCTGTCGTTCTACGTTACCCCCACTGCAAGCTCGCCCACGCGTCCCGTACACGCCCGACCAAGACGCTGCTCACAGGTAGGTGACTGAGCGTAACGCCGCTGCCCCACGCTCCGTCCTTTGGACATCGAACACAAAACGAGACGGAGCACGATCATGTCACTTTGGCGCAGCCTTTTCGTCGCCGCGAGCCTGTTGGCGGCCCCCCTCAGCCTCGCTCACGCGCAGACACCGCAGACGGTGAAAGCAAAGAACGTCGTGCTGGTGCACGGCGCCTGGGCCGACGGCTCGAGCTGGTCGGAGGTGATCCCGATCCTCCAGGCCGCGGGCCTGCATGTCACGGCCGTGCAGAATCCGCTGTCGTCGCTTGCGGACTCGGTCGAGGCGACCAGGCGCGCGCTGGCCGAGCAGGACGGACCGACCGTGCTGGTCGCGCATTCCTGGGGCGGCACGGTGATCAGCCAGGTCGGCACCGATCCGAAGGTCACCGGCCTCGTTTATGTCGCCGCACGTGCGCCCGATGCGAACGAGGATTTCGTCGCGCTGTCGAAGCAATTCCCGACCGGCCCGGTGCGCGCCGGCATCGTCGAGCGCGACGGCGACACAAAACTTTCGGAAGACGCCTTCCTGAAATATTTCGCCAATGGCGTGAAGCCGGAGCAGGCCAGGGAGCTTTATGCCGTGCAATGGCCGACCGCCGCGTCGATCTTCGCCGGCCGCACCACGGAAGCTGCGTGGCATTCGAAGCCGAGCTGGTACGCGGTGTCGAAGAACGACTACACCATCAATCCGGATCTCGAACGCTTCCTCGCCAAGCGCATGAACGCCACCACGGTCGAGCTCGATGCCGGCCACCTCTCGCTGGTGTCGCATCCGAAGGAGGTCGCCAATTTGATCCTGGAAGCCGCGGGATATCCGCGGAGCTGAAGCGATCGCTGAAATGCGGAAGGCGCCTGAATTGCTCAGGCGCCTTTTTTGTTTTGCCCGGCCGTCGTCCCTGCGTTCGCACTAGGGCATGCACATATCTCTGAGGCTCCATCCTGCTGCGACGGCGTTGAAGTATTCGAGGCCGTTTTTGAAGGTGATCGGGCCCGGCGGCTTGGACGATGGGTAGCCATCCCACCCGCCGAGACGGCCGATGATCCAGGCGGCCCAAGCGAGACTATCGGGCGGATGTGGGTTCTTTAGTCGCTTGCTCGCGGCTTCGAGTTGCCGGTTGAGGGCTGTGAGCGCGCCAATTTGGCCGTTGTCGAAGGCCGCGAGAATGGGCTGGCGACCACCATTGCGGGCCTGCAGAAGCTGGATGGTGATGACGGCCGCCTTGGCGGCGATCGCAACCAGCTTGAGAAGCCGATCGGCGGATCCGATCTGACTGTCTTCGAGCTTGAGGCCTTGTGTCTTCAGGATGCGGAAGAACTGCTCGATGATCCAGCGCTGCTTGTACCATTGGACGATGCGCCAGGCGTCCTCGATGCTGGTGACCTCGTGAGAGGTGAGAAGCCGCCAGTGCAGCGGCTCTATGCCGGTTTCGGCGTTAATCTCGCGCACATCGACCACCGCCAGCGGCAAGCTTTTCGGCAGATGGTGCAAGAACTTATTCTGCGGGCGGGCGAGCTCGATTGCGCCAAAGCGAAGTTCGAGGTGGGCCAGGCGAGCCGGCCGCGCGGCGCGCGCAGGCAGTTGGATCATACGCTGGTCCACCGCGGCCATGGCATCGCTGGCCTCATACAGGCTGCTGCGGTCGGCAAGCTTGCGATCATGCATGCTGCGCGCGATGACGTGGAAGTGTTGCTTGGCCGAGCTGGCATAAAGGGCAAAAATATCGCTCTCGCGGTCACCCAGCACCGTCACCGCCGCGGCCTTGGTGAGCAGCGGCCTTGCCGCCACGGCAGTCGATATCCAGCGTTGCGATTCCTTGTCCGATAATTCCCGATCATCATGCGAGGTCGTGCGGCGACCTGCGCGCGTCCATATCTGCCCGCTCAAAAGCCCAAGACAGCTGCCGTCGTCGGCGTCCACAGCCAGCAGCGGGTGCAGCAGCACGCCGTGGTTATTGCCTTTGCCGATTTCTCCGAGCCCGCGCCGGCGTTGCGGCGTGGTGTTGAAGTGGATCTCGCTGGTGTCCTGGATGGCCAGCACGTGGCGGCCTTCCACGGCAGGGCCCGTGCTATTGCTCCAGCTTTCGATGATCCGATCCACCGTCACCTTGTCATGGCCAAGAAAGCGGTTGAACCGCACTTCCAGCGCGCGGTTCCCCCTGGAGAGCTGCCGAAGGCAGACAGTTTTGCCCGCAACCATGCGTTCAGCGAGCGCCGCCCCCCTTTATCGAGACGACGATCCCCGAACCGGCCCAGCGTCCAGTCAATCCGTGACAACATCGCAGCACCCCCGTCCAAACCATGGAGTGCCGCAATAGGAATCACACAGATCTCCGATTCTGGAACCCCCAGGGCGAACCCGAGTCAATCCGCCGCACCAGAATGTGCATGCCCTAGTGCGAACGCAGGGACCCATAACCACAGGGAGCAGTTTGGCGAAGATTGGTCGTTCGGGACTCGCACCTCATCCCCACCGATAGATCACGCGGTATGGGTCCCTGCGTTCGCAGGGACGACAGCGTGGGTGTGGCTGGCGCTATCGCATCAAACTCGCAGTGCTAATCCAGTCCCTGTGCCGCCGGCATCTCCTGCGTCGGCAAAATCGTCGCCGACGGCTTGGCCTGACCGACGGTTGGAGCCGGGGCTTGCGGTGCCGCTTCCGCCGGCTTGGCCTGCGCGGCAGCGGTCTGCTGCGGTGCCTGTGCCTGCGGCGCTTGAGCCTGCTGCGTCACAGGCTCGGCCGGCTTGGCGGCGGCGACCGGCGTCTCGCTGCGCGGCGGGGCGGCCCTGGGCAGCGGCACGGTGCGGCTCGCCACGTGCGGGATCGAGGCCGGCGGCCGCGGCGGGCCGCTGCGGATCACGGTCGGCGGCGGCAGCGCGCTTTGCGGACCGTAAGGCGAGGCCGCGCGCTCGTCATAGGCGGGCGCCATGCCGTAGGCGTCCGCGGCCGGCATGAAACGGATGATCCGCCCGTCGCGGGCATCGATCACGAGCCGGCCGTCGTCGCCGCGACGGTCGATCACCGCGATGGTGTAGACGCTGCCGCGCAGGCGCGGGATGCCGAGCGGCGAGAAGCCGTTTTCGCGCAAGACCGCGTAGACCTCGGTCGACGGCAGCAACGCCGGACCGCGCTCTTCGTAGCCATAGCCGGGACCGTAGCCTTGGCCGTAACGCGGCGGCAGTGGCGGGGCGGCTTCGGGGGACGCATAGGGTCCGTCGAAATCCGACACCGCGATAGCCGCCCCTCCTGCGATACCTTTCGCGGGAACTTGCGCCAGAACCTGCCCATGCCCGGCGCTCATGGCGAGCGCCAGCGTGGCAGCAGCCACACATCCTGTGAAAAACTTCATCGTCGACACGCTCCTGTCAGGCCCCCGAATGCCTCGCGCTCTTTCGCCTCTTGCGGCGTGGCGCGCCTTTCGAAGGGCTGATCCGAAGCTTCATTTGGGATTTCGGCGCCCACAGGGCCGGATCGGGGCGCGTTTGCTTCAAAACCGGGGCCGCGCAACTTTCGGAAAGCGATTGATTGACATATCGGGAATCGGGACTTCCACGCGCTTGTGTGATAGACAAAAATTTGGCAAGGTGACGGTTAGGACAGGAAGACTGTCTCAATTTTGCTTGCGGTTCCGGCATAGGGATTGCAACGAAAGTCGGTGCTTTCGAGCACAATAAGGCAACAGGCAAAGCCGTTCTCGGGGACGAAGAACGCCTAGGCCTGAATTTAAGAAAATGCGGCTCGCAGCGGACGAGCGGTGACCCAGAGGCGGGTGCCGCGGAACGCCCAAGGTGCGCCGAAGATGGCGGTGAGGCAGCTTGCCGCATGGAGAGGATTAGAACAATGAACGGGTCGCAATTCGAGAGCGCAAACATCGTGGCAGAAGAACTGTCGGCGACGGTCGCCTCGAAAACGACCGATCCGATTCGGGAACACAATTCGCGCCCGCCAGCCGTTGGCCTCTACGATCCGAGCCTGGAAAAGGATTCCTGCGGCGTCGGCTTCATCGCCAATATCAAGGGCAAGAAGTCGCACGAGATCGTCGCGGACGCGCTGAGCATCCTGTGCAATCTCGAGCATCGCGGTGCCGTCGGCGCCGACCCGCGCGCCGGTGACGGCGCCGGCATTCTGGTGCAGATCCCGCACGCCTTCTTCAGCCGCAAGGCCGGGGAGCTCGGCTTCGCGCTGCCGGCGCCCGGCGAATACGCCATCGGCGCGCTGTTCATGCCGCGCGACACCGCATGGCGCAACGTCATCAAGAGCATCATCGCCGACCAGATCAAGGAAGAGGGCCTGACCCTGCTTGGTTGGCGCGACGTGCCGACCGACAATTCCTCGCTCGGCGTCACCGTGAAGCCGACCGAGCCGGCCTGCATGCAGGTGTTCATCGGCCGCAATGGCACCGCCAAGACCGAGGACGAGTTCGAGCGCCGGCTCTACATCCTGCGCAAGTCGATCTCACAGGCGATCTACCAGCGCCGCGACCGCGGACTTGCAGGCTATTACCCCTGCTCGATGTCCTGCCGCACCGTGATCTACAAGGGCATGTTTCTCGCCGACCAGCTCGGCAAGTACTATCCCGACCTGCACGAGAAGGATTTCGAGAGCGCGCTCGCCCTGGTGCATCAGCGCTTCTCGACCAACACCTTCCCGGCCTGGTCGCTGGCGCATCCCTATCGCATGATCGCGCATAACGGCGAGATCAACACGCTGCGCGGCAACACCAACTGGATGGCGGCGCGCCAGGCCTCGGTGAGCTCCGAGCTCTACGGCAAGGACATCAACCGGCTCTGGCCGATCTCCTACGAAGGCCAGTCGGACACCGCCTGCTTCGACAACGCGCTCGAATTCCTGGTGCAGGGCGGCTACTCGCTGCCGCACGCCGTCATGATGATGATTCCGGAGGCGTGGGCCGGCAATCCCCTGATGGATGAGAAGCGCCGCGCCTTCTACGAATATCACGCAGCGCTGATGGAGCCGTGGGACGGTCCCGCCGCGATCGCCTTCACCGACGGCCGCCAGATCGGCGCCACGCTCGACCGCAACGGCCTGCGGCCCGCGCGCTATCTCGTGACCAAGGACGACCGCATCGTGATGGCGTCCGAGATGGGCGTGCTGACGATCCCCGAAGATCAGATCATCACCAAGTGGCGGCTGCAGCCCGGGAAGATGCTGCTGGTCGACCTCGAGCAGGGCCGTCTTATTCCCGACGACGAGATCAAGGCCGAGCTCGCCAAGAGCCATCCCTACAAGGAGTGGCTGGAACGGACCCAGATCGTGCTGGAAGAGCTGCCGAAGGTGCCGACCACCGGCGTGCGCTCCAATTTGTCGCTGCTCGATCGCCAGCAGGCGTTCGGCTACAGCCAGGAAGACATCGCCATCCTGATGACGCCGATGGCGGCCACGGGCGAGGAAGCCGCGGGCTCGATGGGCAACGACACGCCGATCTCGGCGCTGTCGGACAAGGCCAAGCCGCTGTTCACCTACTTCAAGCAGAACTTTGCGCAGGTCACCAACCCGCCGATCGACCCGATCCGCGAGGAGCTGGTGATGAGCCTGGTCTCCATCATCGGACCGCGGCCGAACCTGTTCGATCTGCAGGGGCTTGCCACCACCAAGCGCCTTGAAGCGCGCCAGCCGATCCTGACCGACGCGGATCTCGAAAAGATTCGCTCGATCTCGGATGTTGCCGAGTCGCACTTCAAGTCGCGCACGCTGGACACCACCTTCCACGCCGGTCTCGGCGCGGCAGGCATGGACCAGGTGCTCGACGAGCTCTGCGCGCGCGCCGAAAGCGCTGTGCGCGAAGGCGTCAACATCATCATCCTGTCCGACCGCATGGTCGGCACCGACCGGGTTCCGATCCCGTCGCTGCTGGCCTGCGCCGCCGTGCATCATCATCTTATCCGCACCGGCCTGCGCACCTCGGTCGGTCTCGTCGTCGAGTCCGGCGAGCCGCGCGAAGTGCATCACTTCGCCTGCCTTGCCGGCTACGGCGCCGAAGCGATCAATCCTTACCTGGCGTTCGAAACCATCATCGCGATGAAGGACCGCCTGCCCGGCTCGCTCGACGATTACGAGATCGTCAAGCGCTACATCAAGTCGATCGGCAAGGGCCTTTTGAAGGTGATGTCCAAGATGGGCATCTCGACCTACCAGTCCTATTGCGGCGCGCAGATCTTCGACGCCGTCGGCCTCAAGGCCGACTTCGTCGCAAAGTTCTTCGCGGGCACGCATACCCGCGTCGAGGGCGTCGGCCTTGGCGAGATCGCCGAAGAGGCGGTGCGCCGTCATGCCGACGCGTTCGGCGAGGCGCTGGTCTACAAGGGCGCGCTCGATGTCGGTGGCGAATACGCCTATCGCAGCCGCGGCGAGGACCATGCCTGGACCGCCGAATCGGTGTCGCTGCTGCAGCACGCCGCGCGCGGCAATTCGCAGGAGCGCTATCGCGCCTTCGCAAAGATCCTCAACGAGCAGTCGGAGCGCCTGCTGACGCTGCGCGGCCTGTTCCGGATCAAGAACGCGGACGAAGAGAAGCGCAAGCCGATCCCGCTCGACCAGGTCGAGCCCGCCAAGGACATCGTCAGGCGCTTCGCCACCGGCGCGATGAGCTTCGGCTCGATCTCGCGCGAGGCCCACACCACGCTCGCGATCGCCATGAACCGGATCGGCGGCAAGTCGAACACCGGCGAAGGCGGCGAGGAAGCCGACCGCTTCAAGCCGATGCCGAACGGCGATTCCATGCGCTCGGCGATCAAGCAGGTCGCCTCGGGCCGCTTCGGCGTCACCACGGAGTATCTCGTCAACTCCGACATGATGCAGATCAAGATGGCGCAGGGCGCCAAGCCCGGCGAAGGCGGTCAGCTGCCCGGCCACAAGGTCGACGCGACCATCGCCAAGGTCCGGCACTCGACGCCGGGCGTCGGCCTGATCTCGCCGCCGCCGCACCACGACATCTACTCGATCGAGGATCTGGCGCAGCTCATCTACGACCTCAAGAACGTCAACCCGACGGGGGACGTCTCGGTCAAGCTCGTCTCCGAGATCGGCGTCGGCACGGTCGCCGCGGGCGTCGCCAAGGCGCGCGCCGACCATGTCACCATCGCGGGCTTCGAAGGCGGCACCGGCGCTTCGCCGCTGACCTCGATCAAGCATGCCGGCTCGCCGTGGGAGATCGGCCTTGCCGAAACCCACCAGACGCTGGTGCGCGAGCGGCTGCGCAGCCGCATCGTGGTCCAGGTCGACGGCGGCTTCCGCACGGGCCGTGACGTCGTGATCGGCGCACTGCTGGGCGCCGACGAGTTCGGCTTCGCCACCGCGCCGCTGATTGCGGCCGGCTGCATCATGATGCGCAAGTGTCATCTCAACACCTGCCCGGTCGGCGTCGCGACCCAGGACCCCGTCCTGCGCAAGCGCTTCACCGGCCAGCCCGAGCACGTGATCAACTACTTCTTCTTCGTCGCCGAGGAAGTCCGCGAGATCATGGCTTCGCTCGGCTTCCGCACCTTCAACGAGATGGTCGGCCAGGTTCAGCTGCTCGACCAGACCAAGCTGGTCGCGCACTGGAAGGCCAAGGGCCTCGACTTCTCCAAGCTGTTCGTCAAGCAGAAGGAAGAGAAGGGCCAGAAGATCTATCACTCCGAGCGCCAGAACCATCATCTGGAAGCGGTGCTCGACCGCACGCTGATCGAGAAGGCAAAGCCTGCGCTCGACCGCGGCGCGCCGGTGAAGATCGAGGCCACGATCAACAGCACCAACCGTTCCGCCGGTGCGATGCTGTCGGGTGCGGTCGCCAAGATCTACGGCCATGCCGGCCTGCCGCACGACACGATCCATGTCGGCCTCAAGGGCACCGCGGGTCAGGCCTTCGGCGCGTGGCTGGCGCAGGGCGTCACCTTCGAGCTCGAGGGTGAAGCCAACGACTATGTCGGCAAGGGCCTCTCGGGCGGCAAGATCATCGTCAAGCCGCCGGCCAACAGCGGCATCGTGCCGGAAGAGAGCATCATCGTCGGCAACACCGTGATGTACGGCGCGATCCAGGGCGAGTGCTACTTCCGCGGCATCGCCGGCGAGCGCTTCGCCGTGCGCAATTCGGGCGCCGTTGCGGTGGTCGAGGGCGCGGGCGATCATTGCTGCGAATACATGACCGGCGGCATCGTGGTCGTGCTCGGCAAGACCGGGCGAAACTTCGCGGCCGGCATGTCGGGCGGCATCGCCTATGTCCTCGACGAGACCGGCGACTTCGACAAGCTCTGCAACCTGGCGATGGTCGAGCTCGAGCCGGTGCTGTCGGAAGAGCTGATCAACGCCGGCACCTACAATCACTCCGGTGACCTCGAGGCGCATGGCCGGGTCGACGTGTTCAAGAATTTGCTCGACTCCGACGTCGAGCGCCTGCACGTCCTGATCACGCGCCACGCGAAAGCGACCGGCTCCAAGCGCGCCGCCGACATCCTTGCCAATTGGAAGGAATGGCTGCCGAAATTCCGCAAGGTGATGCCGGTCGAGTACCGGCGCGCACTGCGCGAAATGGCCGCCAACGCGGACGCCGAGCCGAAAATCGCGATCGGGGC
The DNA here is from genome assembly GCF_009176685.1 of Bradyrhizobium sp. TM102. Taxonomy (NCBI): domain Bacteria; kingdom Pseudomonadati; phylum Pseudomonadota; class Alphaproteobacteria; order Hyphomicrobiales; family Nitrobacteraceae; genus Bradyrhizobium; species Bradyrhizobium sp. TM102. The sequence goes on from NZ_AP021855.1 coordinate 7,211,982, forward strand.
GTAAGAGAAAGCTGAGGAGGCGCGGAAAGCGCCGCCTCGAACCATGAGACCATCATCCGGGCCTCTATCCTTCGAGACGCGGCGCGAAGAGCGCGCCGCTCCTCAGGATGAGGAGTGAGAGAACAAACGACTAAGCGGCAGGGACTTCGGGTTTAATGGGCAAGATCACGGGTTTTCTCGAAATCGAACGGCATGACCGCAAGTACACCCCGGTCGCCGAGCGCGTGAAGCATTACAACGAGTTCGTCCTTCCCTTGACCGAGAAGGAAACGCGCGACCAGGCCGCGCGCTGCATGAACTGCGGCATTCCCTATTGCCACGGCACCGGCTCGGTCGCGCCCGGCACGCCCGGCTGCCCGGTCAACAACCAGATCCCCGACTGGAACGACCTCGTCTACCAGGGCAATTGGGAAGAAGCCTCGCGCAATCTGCACTCGACCAACAATTTCCCGGAGTTCACCGGCCGCATCTGCCCGGCGCCGTGCGAGGCCTCCTGCACGCTCAACATCGACGACAACCCCGTCACCATCAAGACCATCGAATGCGCGATCGTCGACCGCGCCTGGGACAATGGCTGGCTCAAGCCTGAGGTCGCGTCCGTCAAGACCGGCAAGAAGGTCGCGGTGATCGGCTCGGGCCCGGCCGGTATGGCCTGCGCGCAGCAGCTCGCGCGCGCCGGTCACGACGTGCACCTGTTCGAGAAGTACGCCAAGGCCGGCGGCCTGCTGCGCTACGGCATCCCTGACTTCAAGATGGAGAAGGGCGTCATCGACCGCCGCGTCAAGCAGATGGAAGGTGAAGGCGTCACCTTCCACTACAACAGCCATGTCGGCGCTGACGGCAATGTCGATCCGCGCGAGATGCTCAACGAGTATGACGCGGTGGCGCTGACCGGCGGCGCAGAAGCCCCGCGCGACCTGCCGATCCCCGGCCGTGAGCTGTCCGGCATCCACTACGCCATGGACTTCCTGCCGCAGCAGAACCGCCGCGTCTCTGAGGAGCCGCTGAACGGCGTCCAGGAGATCCTGGCCGGCGGCAAGCACGTCGTCGTCATCGGCGGCGGCGACACGGGATCGGACTGCATCGGCACCTCGCTGCGCCAGGGCGCGCTGTCGGTGACCCAACTCGAGATCATGCCCGCTCCTCCCGAGCGCGAGAACAAGGGCCTCACCTGGCCGAACTGGCCGCTCAAGATGCGCACGTCCTCCAGCCAGGCCGAAGGCGCGGTGCGCGAATACGCCGTGCTGACCCAGAAGTTCTCCGGCGAGAACGGCCAGGTCAAGAAGCTGCACTGCGTCCACGTCGATGACAAGTTCAAGCCGATTGCCGGCACCGAGTTCGAACTCGACGCCGAGCTCGTCCTGCTCGCGATGGGCTTCGTGCATCCGGTGCATGAGGGTCTCTTGAAGCTGCTCTCGGTCGAGCTCGACCCCCGCGGCAACGTCAAGGCCAACACGCTGGACTACCAGACCTCCCGCCCGAACGTGTTCACCGCCGGCGACATGCGCCGCGGTCAGTCGCTGGTGGTGTGGGCGATCCGCGAGGGCCGGCTGTGTGCAAGGTCGATTGATACGTTCCTGATGGGGAAGACGGATCTGCCACGCTGAGCTGTCATTCCGGGGCGCGCCACTTGGCGCGAGCCCGGAATCCATCAGGCCGCAAGCTTAGTGGATAAATGGATTCCGGGCTCGCGCTTCGCGCGCCCCGGAATGACGAGCGGAGAGAGCCTCGCCCCCGCGCTGCATCTCACTCCGACGTGTGCCGACAGGCGCACTAATTCTGCAGCCTCACCCCGACCATCACCACCGTCCCCTGCGAGCTCGAGCCCGCCTGGTTCGAATCCAGGATGTCGTGGCGCAGCGTGCCCTTGACCCAGATGTTGCGGTTGAGCTTGTAGATCAGGTTGCTTTCGAACGAGTAGGTCTTGTCGTTGCGGTTCTGGCCCTGGTAGTCGAGCGTGCCATAGGTGAACTTGCCCACGGCCGTCAGCCAGCGGCGGAAGTCGTGGTCGACTTCGGCCGAATAGGTGCGCACCAGCACGCCCGAGGAGCCGGGGATGGTGGTCTCGGCGATCTGCGTGTCGGTGAAGAATTTCACCGTGGTGAGGCCGCTCGCGTTCCAGATCAGCGAACCCGTGGTCAGGAAGCCTGCGAGCTGGCTGAGACGCGGGTCGGTGTAGTTGCGCGCGGAATAGCCGACCGAGATCTCGCCGGTGAGGATGCGCGAGAACTCGAAGGACGAGCCGACCTTGGCATAGCCGCCGTTTGAATCGCGGAAGTAGCCGTTGCGGTCGGCGGCCTGGTCGTGGATTCGGGTGTCGCCCTGAATCTCGACGAACGGCTTCAGGCCGGGCTTGAGGTCGTAGGAGAAGCGCCCGATGCCGCCATACTGGTTGAAATCGCGATCGCCGTTGCTGAAGGTCGAGCCGTCGGTGAGCTTGGAGTCCGTGTAGGCGGTGCGATCGACGGTGGCGCCCGCGGCGACCTGGAAACGATTGAAAGTCTGGTCGAAGCCGACAGTGGTGCCGTAGGCGGCGTAAACCGGATATTTCTGAAGGCCGGCCTGCACGTTCGGGCTGCCGGGATTGTCGGTGGCGAGCCGCAGGCGCAGCTGCGAGGTCAGCTTGAGGTCGCGGTCGACGTCGAGGCGGCCGTCGACATGGCCAGTGAAGTCGGGACGATTGATCTCGACCGGCGAAGGCGAGGCAAAGCCGTCGATCGTCGCCGGCATGTTGTTGGTGTAGCCGGAGAACGAGCCGCGCAGATCGGCGACCAGCGCGTGGCGCTCCCAGTCGGACATCACCAGGAGATCGGGTGCGACGACGTAGACCGGCGATCCCACCGGCTTGTTGAGACGCGCAGGATTGGTGTCGTAGCCGGTGGAGAGCTCAAGCCCGCCCTTGATCAGAAAACTGCCGGCGTAGTCGCCGACGGCCCCAAACGCATCGTCATCCGCCTTGAGGCGGCGGCGCAGCGGCTGGCCGGGCACGGTGCCCGCCATCGCCGCCGGCACCGGCGCCTTGTTGGCGGAGGCGGATGGCGGCGGCGCGATTCTGGGCAGGCCGAGCGTCGATGGCGGCGACACCGTGGTCGGCGCCGGCGAGCCAGGACCGGCCGCGCGCTTCGGCTTCGGCTGGCCCGGATAGAGCTTGGGTTGCTGTCGCTTGCGGTTGAGCGAATCATAGCCGGAGCTGCTCGCGCCGGTGGCGGCAGATAGGCCATAAGTCGGGACCTGACCGACGCGTGAGGCCGCCGGCCGCTCGCGGGCCTTGCGCGGATCGGCGCTCGGATCGGGCAAGGCCGGCAGCGCGTCCGACGGCGCCTGCGGCACGCCCGCGGTGCGGCGCGTCGGCAGCGTCTCGGGCGCGGCGAAGCCGCCGCGGTTGGGATTGAACAGATCGGGCGTGAGGCTCTGGCCGGCCGCGGGCGCGCTTGTGAGGGCCGTCAGCGCAAGACCCGGCACAAGGCACGGCAAAGCCGCGCGCAGGAACTGCGCGCGTTTGCTCCGGCCGGTGCCTGGAGACGACCCCACGATGGAATAACTCCAACGAAATCAAACACTTTCACGGTGGCTTCCGCCGGTCAGCGGGAACCATCGTTAATGGAGTTAAAACAATTATGGTTAATGACCGGTTGAGGGCTTAGGCGCGCGCGTCGCCTCCACGGCCGCGGCGTGCTAATGAGGCGCCGACCGGGCAAATGCCCCCTTCTCCCTGGACCAGTACATGCCGAGTTCGAAACCGCTGATGACCGCATCATCCGGCCCCATCCCCGACAGCGTCGAATCCGCGCTCCGCACGCTGGAGACGGAGAGCGGCGGCATCAACGCGCTCGCCGCCGCCCTGCGCGGCCCGCTCGGCGCGACATTTTCGAAAGCAGTCGACCTGATCCGCAACGCCAAGGGCCGCGTCATCGTCACCGGGCTCGGCAAGTCAGGCCATATGGGGCGCAAGATCGCCGCGACGCTGGCCTCGACCGGCACGCCGGCTTTCTTCGTGCACGCCGCCGAGGCCGGCCACGGCGACCTCGGCATGATCACCACCGACGACGTCATCATGGCGCTGTCCTGGTCCGGCGAGCAGCCGGAGATGAAGAACCTCGTGAACTATTCGGCGCGCTTTGCGATTCCCATGATCGCGGTGACGTCGAACGCGGCCTCCTCGCTGGGCCAGGCCGCCGACCTCGTGATCGAGCTGCCGAAGGCGCGCGAGGCCTGCCCGCACAATCTGGCGCCGACAACCTCGACCCTGATGCAGGCCGCGATCGGCGATGCCCTCGCGATCGCGCTGCTCGAAGGCCGCGGCTTCACCGCGCTGGAATTCGCGCATTTCCACCCCGGCGGCAAGCTGGGCGCGATGCTGAAATTCGTCCGCGACTACATGCGCACGGGCGCCGAGATCCCGGTCAAGCCCCTGGGCACCAAGATGTCGGAGGCCGTGGTCGAGATGTCGGCCAAGGGCCTCGGCTGCGTCTGCATCGTCAACGAAGCAAACGAGGTCGCGGGCATCATCACCGACGGCGATCTGCGCCGCCACATGCGCCCCGACCTGCTGACGGCGTCGGTCGACGAGATCATGACGAAGCAGCCGAAAACGGTGCCGCCCTCGATGCTCGCGACCGAGATGATCGAGGTGCTGAACACGCGCAAGATCACCACGCTGGTGGTGACCGAGGCCGGCAAGGTGGTGGGCATCGTGCACCTGCACGATCTGCTGCGGGCGGGCGTGGCCTAGGGCACGCGCTTTCTCTCCGCACCGTCATTCCGGGGCGCGCCATTCGGCGCGAGCCCGGAATCCATTCATCTCCGAGCTCGCTGCCCAATGGATTCCGGGTTCACGCTTCGCGCGCCCCGGAATGACAGCTACACCGGAAACCGCGCCGCGTTCTCCTCCAGCGGCAACCGCAGCCCGTTCGCCAGATACGATACCGTGCGGTAGAAGCCGCACAGCAGCATGATTTCCAGAATCTGCGCCTCGTCGTAATGCGCCGACAGCTCGGCAAACTCTTGATCGCTGAACGTCGCGCGGTGATGCAGCGCGTCGACCGCTGCGATCAGCGCCTGTTCGGCCGGCGACCAGCACGGTGACGTCGCATCGCCCTGCACTGTGGCACGCACCTCGTCTTCGGCGAGCTTCGCCGGCCCGGCGAAAACCGCGACATGCACGCCCCATTCATACTCGCATCTGTTCAGCGCACAGGTGCGGTCGATGACGATCTCGCGCTGGCGCAGCGAGAGCGGGCCGGGGTCGAGCAGGCCGCCGGCGCGAAACTTGTCCCAGGCGCGGCTGTGGCCCGCCATCACCCGGAACAGGATCAGCGGCGGCGCGCCGCGCATGATGCGATCGAACTGCGCCTGGATCTCCGGGGGATAAGGCGGGGTGAGCGGGGCAATGCGCGGCGTGGACTGGGACACCGGCCGTTTCCTTTGCTACATCTATTGTAGCAACATGCTACACTATCTGTAGCATGTCGCAAGAGGGTGGCGATGGCAAAACAGGCGGCATCACGAAGCGTCCGCGGCTCGCGCACCGGCCGGCCGGTCATGGCGCTGCTGGACCTGCTCGGACGGCGCTGGAGCCTGCGAATATTGTGGGAGTTGCGCGGCGAGCCCCTCACCTCCCGCGCCCTGCGCACCGCCTGCGACGACGCCTCGCCGACAGTGCTGCAAGCGCGCCTGACGGAGTTGCGCGAGGCGGGGTTCGTGGAGCTTGGCGAAGGCGGAGGTTATGGGCTGACGCCGCTCGGGCGGGAATTGTGCGAGACGTTCATGCCGCTGCACCGGTTTGCGGAGAGGTGGAAGGACTCTTCCCCTTCTCCCCGCTTGCGGGGAGAGGGTCGGGGTGAGGGGGAGCCTCCGCGCAAACGGTGAGAGACGGACTCGCGGAGAGTCCGCTCACCCGGATTGAATCTGCGATGCAATCCCGCCTCTCCCCGCAAGCGGGGAGAGGCGAAGAATCCTCACGCCGCGGCCACTGTCAGGTTCGCACCGTCCACCTGCACCACCTTCACCCGCGTCCCCGCCGGCGTATCCGGACCTGCGACGCGCCACACCGTGTCACCGATGCGCACGGTGCCGCTGCCGTCGATAATCGGCTTCTCCAGCGTGAACTCGCGGCCGAGCAGTGCCTCGGTACGCTTGTTGAGGAACGGACTGGCGCTTGCATCCGGCTTCGGCCGCGCAAGGCGGCGCCATATCGGCACGGCGGCTGCGGCGAACACCGCGAACATCACGAGCTGGATCTGCCACGATAGGACGACGGTGAACGAAATCAGGCCGACGAGCAGCGCGGCGAGCCCGAGCCAGAACAGGAATATGCCCGGCGCCAGCACCTCCAGCGCCATCAGGATGAAGGCGAAGATCAGCCAGTTCCAGGTGCCGAGCGATACGAACATGTCGGTCATGATACGACCTTCCATCATGGTGCATGCCCCTGCCTGAAGGGACATGCGCCGGGGACTATCCCTGCCGCGGCGGCACCGTCGGCGGCGTGCTGCCGGTCGTCGGCACCGAGCCACCACGGCGGGCGGCGGCAGCGGCGGACGCCGCGCTTTCGCCGAACGTTGCTTTCGCGATCTCGCCGATGCCGGCGAGCGAGCCCAGCATGGAGGTTGCTTCCATCGGCAGCATGATGATCTTCTGGTTCGGCGCGTCCGCGAACTGGCCGAACGCCTTGATATATTTGTCGGCGATGAAGTAGTTCAACGCGGCGACGTCCCCCTTGGAAATCGCATCGCTGACCATCTGCGTCGCCTTGGCCTCGGCCTCGGCGGACCGCTCGCGCGCTTCGGCATCGCGGAACGCAGCTTCCTTGCGGCCTTCGGCCTGGAGGATCTGCCCCTGCTTGGCGCCCTCGGCGCGCAGGATTTCCGACTGGCGCTGGCCTTCGGCGGCGAGAATGTCGGCGCGCTTGACGCGCTCGGCCTTCATCTGCCGGCCCATGGCCTCGACGAGGTCGGCGGGCGGCACGATGTCCTTGATCTCGATGCGGTTGACCTTCAGGCCCCACGGCGAGACCGCGGCATCGACGACACGGAGCAGGCGCTCGTTGATCTCGTCGCGATGCGACAGCACCTGGTCGAGATCCATCGCACCCATCACCGAGCGGATGTTGGTCATGGTCAGGACCGTGATCGCCTGGGTCAGGTTGGAGACCTCGTAGCTCGCCTTGGCGGCGTCGAATACCTGGTAGAAGGCAACGCCGTCGACCGTCACGGTGGCGTTGTCCTTGGTGATGACCTCCTGCTCGGGGATGTCGATCACCTGCTCCATCATGTTGATCTTGCGCCCGACGCGATCGAAATAGGGCACGATCAGATTGAGCCCGGGGCTCAGCGTCTGGGTGTATTTGCCGAACCGCTCGATGGTCCAGTCATAGCCCTGCGGCACCGTCTTGACGCCGGCGACCAGCGTGACGATGACGAGCAAAACCAGAACAATCGCGAAAATGTCGAAACCGCTCATATTTCCTCCAAGGCAGAAAAGCCCTTTCCCGCGCTGTCATTGGTCGGGAGCGCAACCCTACCGGTTCAGCGGTCGCAATTCACGTCGGTATCGATCCAATTCTGCACAAGACATCCAAACGGGGAAGGATCAAGATATGTATTTGTAGCGGGCCCTTGAAAGCGTGCAGCGGAAACCCAGCGGCAAAAATTAACGAATCCGAAGGCGCGCATTGGACGACTTCATTCGATCACGTCATTCGCTAGGGCAATGAGGCCCGGGTGAAGTGTGACGCCACACTCCCTGGCGGCCTTGAGGTTGACCGCGAGCTCGAATTTGGTGGGGTTCTGCACTGGCAGGTCGGCTGGCCGCGCGCCCTTCAGAATGCGGTCGATATAGTCCGCGGCGCGGCGGAGCTGCTCGGCGCTGTCGGTGCTGTAGGACATCAGCCCGCCCTCCTCGACGAAGGTGCGGCTCCAGAACACCGCGGGCACGCGCGCCTGCGCGATCGCCGCCAGAAGACCGCCGCGGTTGGCCATGGTGAAGAAGTCCGGCAACACCAGCAACCCACCGTCTTTCCGCAAGCCCAGCGCCGCGATCGAGGCCGCGTCATGCACCGGCGCGGGCTCGACCGCCACCTGAAGGGTCCGTGCCGCGTCCTCGATCGTCCGCAGCATCAGCGGCGCGAACGGCGCGGTGGCGGGATTGTAGACGACGACAACGCGGGACACCTTTGGCGTGACCTGCGTCAGCATCTCCAGCCATTTGCCGGCCAGCGGGCCGTCGTAATCGGTGAAGCCGGTGACGTTGCCGCCGGGATGCGCGAGGTTTTCGACAAAGCCCTGGCTGACGGGATCGGTGACGACGGCGAACACGATCGGGATCGTCGTGGTGCGCTGGCGCAGCTCCTCGACCGAGGGCGTGCCGACCGCGAGCAGGACGTCGGGCCTGAGCGCGATCAGCTCGTCGGCAAGCTGCGCGATGCGGGCGCGGTCGCCGCCACCGCTGCGCCAGTCGATCTTGAGGTTGTCGCGCTCTTTCAGGCCATGTCCGGCGAGCGCCTTGACCAGGACCATGCTGCGGGTCTGGCCGATCGCATCATCGGCAGCCGTGACCGAGAGCACGCCAAGCCGACGTGCCGCGTTCGGCTGTTGCGCCAGGACCGGGACCGGCAGCGCCGCGATCATCCCAAGAAACGCCAGACACTCACGGCGGTTCATGGGACGCCCATCAGATCCAGCCCTGAAGCTCGCGCAGCACCAGGGTGCGGATCACGTCCATGCCCGGGTCACTGTCGTTGAGGCAGGGGATCGCGGAAAACTGCTCGCCGCCATTGTGCTTGAAAATCTCGGCGTTCTCCTGCGCGATCTCCTCCAGCGTCTCCAGGCAGTCCGCGGAAAAGCCCGGCGTCACCACCGCGAGGCGGCGCACGCCTTCCTTCGCGAGCCGCTCCATGGTCTTGTCGGTGTAGGGCTGGAGCCACTCGGCATTGCCGAAGCGCGACTGGAAGGTCAGCAGCAGCTTCGTCTCGTCCATGCCGAGCCGGCGACGCAGCGCCTCGGTGGTGGCGATGCAGTGCTGCTGATAGGGATCGCCCTTGTCGACATAGGATTTCGGCATGCCATGGAACGACGCCACGATCAGCTCCGGCTTGAAGGACAGCGTTGCCAGATGCGTCTCGATCGAGACGGCAAGCGCCTCGATATAGGCCGCGTCCTCGTAATAAGGCGGCGTTACCCGCAGCGTCGGCTGGTTGCGCAAACGGGCGAGCACGCGGAACACTTCGTCGCAGACGGTCGCCGAGGTCGAGGCGGAATATTGCGGATAGAGCGGGACCGCCAGGATGCGCTCGCAGCCTTTCGCGATCAGTGCGTCGATGCCCGACTTGATCGAGGGATTGCCGTAGCGCATCGCCCAGTCCACCACGACGTGGGTCCGGTCCGACAGGGCGGCGGCCAGCTTGTCGCTCTGCGACCGCGTGATGGTCTTCAGCGGCGACTCGTTCTGCTCGGTGTTCCAGATCTTCTGGTAGTCGAGCGCCTTGGTACGGGGGCGGCTGCGCAGAATGATCCCGTTCAACACGAACTTCCAGACCAGGCCCTGATCCTCGATGACGCGGGCGTCCGAGAGGAACTCCTTCAGATACACCCGCACGCCCGGCGCATCGGCCGTGTCGGGCGTTCCGAGATTGATCAGGAGCACGCCAGCGCGCGGCAGGGCGGATTGGGCGGCCGGTCTCGCGGCCTCGATGGGGACGACACTGGTCATGGCCCTGTGGGTCGCGCGTTGGTCCGAACTTGTCAAGATGAGGCCGGTTTCGCTAGGGTCGCACCCAGGCGGGGGAGGCAAAGATGACACTCGCGGAATGGTGCGTCTTTGGAGCGCTGCTGCTCTATCTGTCGACGATCGGCTCGATCAAATGGATCAGGTTTCGCCGCTTCGACAATTCCCGGCCACGCGACCCCGCCTTCTACGAGGACGCGCTCTCGCAACGCGCGCTCGGCGCGCACCAGAACGGCATCGAGACCTTCCCGTTTTTCGCCTTCGCGGTGCTCCTCGCCGAATTCAGGGATTCGCCGCAGCGGCTGATCGACGAGCTCGCGGCCCTCTTCCTCATCGTCCGCCTCGCTTATGTGCTGACCTATCTCGGCAACCGCCCGACGCTGCGCTCGATCCTCTGGAGCATCGGCTTTGCGATCAATCTCGGGATCTTCTTCATGCCGGCGCTGAAGCGGTTTCTGCCGGTGTGAGGCGCCGTGTCCCGGACGCGGTGCAGCGCTCTTGCGCTGCTCCGCAGATCCGGGATCCAGAAAGCTACGTCCTAATGCGCGGAGAGATGGGCCCCGGCTCTGCAGCGCACCGTCAAAGGGACGCTGCGCTGCGTCCGGGGCACGAGAACTCGGCCTAGAAACACGTCGTCCGCTCGGCCGCGATGTAGCCGAACAAGAGGCCAGCGCCGAACAGCAGCACGACGCCGGCGGCGGCGAATTCGATGCCGCGCATGAACAGCGCGCCGCCGCCGTCGCGCCCGGCACTGAGGCGGGCGGCGATGTCCTTGGCGGAGACGGCGACGACCGCGATGGCCGCAACCGTGATCGCGGTGCCCAATCCCATCAGGAAGGTCGCGGCGATGCCGGCCCAGAACAGGCCCTGGGCGAGCGCGAACACCAGCACCAGGATCGCGCCCGAGCAGGGGCGGATGCCGACGGTCAGGATCGCCGCAAAGCCGCGCCGCCAGCCACCGGGGCCGGCGAGCTCGCTCGGCGTGGGGCCGTGGGAATGGCCGCAATGTTCGTCATGAACGTGGTCATGCCCGTGGTGGGCCGGAGCGTGCGCATGACCATGATCGTGGTGATGGTGATCATGTCCGTGATCGTGATGATCGTGGGCATCATGATGATGGTGATGACCGTGATCATGATCGTGCGGCACGCCGGCGATCGCCGGCAGCGGCTGGGCCGCCTGCAGCGCCCGGATGAAAATGCGGCCCTTGACCCAGACGAGACGCAGCCCGAACAACGCGATCAGGGCGTAACTCGCGATCTCGATCGCCCCTTCCGCCTTGCACATGGTCTTGGCGGTCGCGTTCAGCACCCAGGCCGAGATGCCGACGATGAGGATCGCGACCAGCGACTGCATCAGCGCCGAGGCGAACGACAGCGCGATGCCGCGCCGCGCGGTCTCGTGGTTGGCGACGAGATAGGAGGCGATCACTGCCTTGCCATGGCCGGGGCCGGCGGCGTGGAAGATGCCGTAGGCAAACGAGATGAAGAGCAGTGTCCACACCGCCGAGCCGTCGGACTTGGCGGCGCGGATGGTCGCCGACATCTGCCGATAGAATTCCGACTGTTTGGCCAATAGCCAGCCGATGAGGCCGCCGGTCTCGGGCTGGGCCGCCTGCGCCGGCCGCGGCGCGCCAAAGGGGTTTTGCGCGAAGACATCGTGAAGCGCGGCATCGGCCACACCCACGACGAGGACAACGGCGGCGCAGACAAGAAGCCCGCGGGCAATCGGCGACTGAAGACGACCGATCAAGGACAATCCACCGTGATCTTGTTGGCGAACATCATGCCGAAATTCGAGTTCTCGCCGTTCATGAAGGTCTGCTCGTTGAGCTTCTGCGCGCTCGCGGTGCCGTCGCTCGGGCGTTCCAGCTTCATCTGGCAGCCGGCGGGCGCGCCGACCAGTTTCACCGGGCTTTCCTTGGCCATCTGGAAGTCGATGAAGAAGGAGCGGTCGAACACTTCGAGCACCAGCTGCTTGGACTTGACCGGGTTCTTCAGCGGCAGCGTGAAGTGCAGGGTCAGCACCGTATCCTTGTAGTCGAGGAAATAGTCGACCGGCTCCTGGAATCGCTCATTCTTGCCGTCGGCTCGCGCAAAGGTGAAGTAAGCGTATTCCTTCAGCGACTCGACGTTGGTCTGCGCCAGCGGCCCGAGCTCCTCGCGCGTATAGGCGCCCTTGGTCTTGCTCTCGAGCCCCTGCACCGCATAGGCCGAGAACATGTCGTCGAAGGTCCAGGCGTGGCGAACGCCGGTGATCGAGCCGTCGGCGGCGTAGAGCAATTCGCTGGTCGCGGTGATCCAGACATGCGGATGCGCACGCGCCGTGCCCGCCGCGAGCGACAGGCCGGTGGCGAGCAGCAATCCCAACAGGGCGCGCATGCCCATCAGGCGGCCTTCGCGTCGTCGAGCAGACCGCGCCGGCGCAGCAGAGCGTCGGGTTCCGGAGGACGGCCGCGGAACGCCTCATAGGCGGCTTCCGGATCCACCGATCCGCCCGAGGCGTAGATGTCGTCGTGCAGGCGCTTGGCGACGGCGGGATCGAAGATATCGCCGGCCTCCTCGAACGCGCCGAAGGCGTCGGCGTCCATCACCTCCGACCACATATAGCTGTAATAGCCGGCGGCATAATGATCGCCGGTGAAGATGTGACCGAACTGGGTCGGACGGTGGCGCAGCGCGATCTCCTCGGGCATGCCGATCTTCTCCAGCTCGCGTCTCTCGAAGGCGCGCACGTCGCTGGCCGCTTCGGCCGGCTGGGTGTGGAATTCGAGGTCGACCAGCGCGGAGGAGACGAACTCGACCGTGGCAAAGCCCTGGTTGAATTTTCGCGCGGCAAGGAACCGTTGCAGCAACTCGTCGGGCAGCGGCTCGCCGGTCTGGTAGTGACGGGCGAACTTCTGCAGCACCTCTGGCCGCTCCTGCCAGTGCTCGTAAAGCTGCGACGGAAGCTCGACGAAATCGGTGAACACGGAAGTGCCCGACAGCGACGGATAGGTCACGTTGGAGAGCATGCCGTGCAGGCCGTGGCCGAACTCGTGGAACAGGGTGCGGGCATCGTCGGGCGACAGCAGCGAAGGCTCGCCGCCGGCGCCCTTGGCAAAATTGCAGATATTGAGAACCAGCGGCGCAACATCGCCGTCGAGCTTCTGCTGGTCGCGCAGCGAGGTCATCCAGGCGCCGGAGCGCTTCGACGGCCGGGCGAAGTAGTCGCCATAGAACAGCGCCTTGTGCTTGCCATCGGGGCCCTTGACCTCCCAGACCCGGACGTCGGGGTGCCAGACCGGAACGTCCTTGCGCTCCTCGAAGGTGATGCCGAACAGGCGCGTGGCGCAGTCGAAGGCGGCGGCGACCATGTGGTCGAGCGAAAGATACGGCTTGATCGCGGCGTCGTCGAAATTGGCGCGCTGAAGGCGCAGCTTCTCGGCGTAGAAGCGCCAGTCCCAGGGGGCGAGCTTGAAATTGCCGCCCTCTTCCGTGATCAGCGCCTGCATGTCGTCGCGGTCGGCAAGCGCCCGGGCGCGGGCTGGCTTCCAGACCCGCTCCAAGAGGCTGCGCACCGCGTCAGGCGTCTTGGCCATGGAGTCCTCCAGCCGGTAAGCGGCGAAGGTCGGATAGCCCAGCAGCTTGGCGCTCTCTTCGCGCAGCTTGAGGACCTCGACGATGGTTCCGTTGTTGTCGTTGGCATTGCCGTTGTCGCCCCGTGCGGTGAAAGCCTTGTAGACCTTCTCGCGCAGATCACGCCGGGCGGAGCTTTTCAGGAACTGTTCGACCGAGGATCGCGACAGCGTGACGATGGCCTTGCCTTCCATGCCGCGCTCTTCTGCCGCAGCCTTGGCGCTGGCGACGAAGCTCTCCGGCAGGCCCTGGCGGTCGGCCTCCCCGAGCTCCATGACCCAGTCCTGCTCGTCGCCGAGCAGATGATGGCTGAAGCTGGTGCCGAGTTGGGCGAGCCGCTCGTTGATCTCAGCCATCCGCGTCTTGGCCTCCTCGGAGAGGCCGGCGCCGGCGCGGTGGAAGCGGGTGTAGGTCCGCTCCAAGAGGCGAAGCTGCTCCGGAGCCAGATCCAGATTGGCACGGTTCTCGTGGAGCTGGGCGATGCGGCCGAACAGCACGGCGTTCATCATGATCGGATTCCAGTGCCGCGCCATCCGCAGAGAGACCTCCTTGTCGATCTCCAGGATGGCCGGGTTGGAATGCGCCGAAACGAGGTCGTAGAATACGGCCGCCACCTTGCTCAGCAGCTTGCCCGAGCGCTCCAGCGCGGTGATGGTGTTGGCGAAGTCGGGCGCGGCCGGATCGTTGGTGATCGCCGCGATCTCGGCCGAGTGGTCGGCGAAGGCCTGTTCGAAGGCCGGCAGGAAATGCTCCGGCTTGATCTCGTCGAAGGGCGGGGTTGCAAACGGCGTCACCCAGGCCTTCAGCAGCGGGTTGGTCTCGGAGTCCGTAATTTGGCGGGGTTCTGACATCACAAGTCCCGATTTCGTGGCTCAATTGTTGCGGCCAGCTATAGCACGCGATGGGGCTTTTTTGGGCCATTTGCCCTTGCTCCCGGCCGCCTTTTCGGGGAGATTGCGGCCCTCGACAGACCACGGATCCCTGAGCTCATGAACGCGCCTTCCTCGTCTTCCCGTCAGATCGCTTGGCCAAGCGTCATCACCGTCATCAGCGCCGCCATCCTGATCGGCGCGGAGGTGTTCGGCGCGGCCTTCGCCGGTGGCTGGGCACTCGCGATCCTGTTCGGGCTCGGCGACCAGGGCACGCACATCCTGCAGGCCGTGCTGTTCGCGCTCGGTGTGCTCGTGATGACCGCGTTCATCCGCGCGGCCCAGCGTGTCGAGCCCTTCACGAAGCGCCGCTGACGCTTCGCGTGCGCGAGAGACGCGCGCACGAGGCTTCAAGACTTAACGCCCGTTCATCTTCCGCGGCGCTCGCGCAACACCGCGCAAGCAGATGTTAGGCAATTCTGTTCTCAGCCTAAAAAAATTCTTGCGAAGCAGAGTCAAAACGCTTATGTGCGCTCTTGCCCAATTTCGCACGTGCCTGTGGTCGTGTGTCAGTCGGTAGGTATCCGGACAAGAGGCCGGACAGCCGCCAAGGGGTGAAGAAGCCGAGGGGCTCTTCGGAAGTGCGGAAGTCAGAAGACTGAAGGTCGCAAGGCCTGAAGGTCGGACGAGGAAGCAAACCCGGAGCGTCCAGCATCTCTCTCAAAGAGATGCCTTGTCGAAGGTGACTTCGCTCTTTGCAACCGTGACTGGCAGCCGGAGGCGAACCGGCGCACCCCGCTCTCAACGGGGGACGCGACTTAAAGCAACGACGGATCGGGCTTTTTTGGTCTCTACCGGCAGTCCAACGCCGGCGCGGGCTACTGAAAAGGCTTGTCCTTCATTGCCAGGTGTGCGGGCGGGAAATTCCCAACCAATCCACGGCAGCACAGTCTGATTTGAGTCTTTGGCTCGTCACGCCTCCATCGCGTGATCTGGCCGGGGCGCTTATCCGACGACATTTTTTGAACGGATCCCCGTCGCTGGGCCGTTTGGGAGAGTGCTATGACCGAACGTATTCAGGAATTCCTGCGCAACCGCCGCAAGGATGGCCTCGACACCGAGCCGTGCCTCGTCGTCGACCTCGAGGTCGTGCGCGACAATTACCAGACGTTTGCCAAGGCGCTGCCCGACAGCCGCGTGTTCTACGCCGTCAAGGCGAACCCGGCGCCGGAAGTGCTCGCGCTGCTGGCGTCCATGGGCTCCTGCTTCGACACCGCCACGGTCGCCGAGATCGAGATGGCGCTGGCCGCGGGTGCAACCCCGGACCGCATCTCCTTCGGCAACACGATCAAGAAGGAGCGCGACATCGCGCGCGCCTTCGCGCTCGGCATCCGGCTTTTCGCCGTGGATTGCGCCGCCGAAGTCGAGAAGGTCGCCCGTGCCGCTCCCGGCGCGAAGGTGTTCTGCCGCATCCTCTATGACTGCGCCGGCGCCGAATGGCCGCTGTCGCGCAAGTTCGGCTGCGACCCGGAAATGGCCGTCGAGGTGCTCGACGTTGCCAAGCGCCTGGGCCTGGAGCCGTGCGGCATCTCGTTCCATGTCGGCTCGCAGCAGCGCAAGGTGAAGGCGTGGGACCGTGCGCTGGCGATGGCCTCGCAGGTGTTCCGCGACTGCGCCGAGCGCGGCATCAACCTGTCCATGGTCAACATGGGCGGCGGCTTTCCGACCAAGTATCTGAAGGACGTGCCGCCGGTCGTGACCTACGGCCGCTCGATCTTCCGCGCGCTGCGCAAGCACTTCGGCAACCAGATTCCGGAGACCATCATCGAGCCGGGCCGCGGCATGGTGGGCAACGCCGGCATCATCGAATCCGAGGTCGTGCTCATCTCGAAGAAGAGCGACGAGGACGAGGTGCGCTGGGTGTACCTGGACATCGGCAAGTTCGGCGGTCTCGCCGAGACGATGGACGAGTCGATCCGCTACGCCATCCGCACCGCCCATGACGGCGCGGACATGACGCCGTGCGTGCTCGCGGGTCCCACCTGCGACAGCGCCGACGTGCTGTACGAGAAGAACCCGTATCCGCTCCCCGTCACGCTCGAGATCGGCGACAAGGTGCTGATCGAAGGCACCGGGGCCTATACGTCGACCTACTCGTCGGTGGCGTTCAACGGCATCCCGCCGCTGAGGACGTACCACATCTGATCCGCCTCTTTCTCTGAGGCCTGACGAACCCGGGAGCCGGCTTGCCGGCTCCTCCCTGACATTTCGATCTGACGACGTCTTGGACAGGCGTGCTGCGCGCACGCCGGTTCAAGCGGGGACTGACGCGCCATGACCGCTTTTCGGAAGCCACAGATCGCCCTCACCTCGAAAGCCGCTCCGTTCGTGATCCGCGCGGAGCGTGCTGCCGACGTCGCGGTGCGTGAAGCGCTGCTCGATGCCTGCTTTGGCGAAAACCGCCACGGCCGCACCTGCCAGCGCCTGCGCGACGGACGCGCGCCTGCCGCAGGCCTTGCCCTGTCGGCGGTGCGCGAGGGACAGCTCGTGGGAACCGTGCGGCTGTGGCACGTCAGCGCCGGAGGCAGGCCCGCTTTGGTCCTTGGACCGCTGGCGGTAGACCCTGCCTGCCGCGAGCTCGGGATCGGCGCCGCGCTGATGCATCAAGCGCTGGCCGCCGCCCGGGCGCGCGGGCATGAAGCCGTCATCCTGCTCGGCGACGCCCCCTATTACGCCCGCTTCGGCTTCTCGGGCGAGAAGACCGGCGCGCTGGCGCTGCCCGGCCCGTTCGAACGCGACCGGCTGCTCGCGATCGAATTCCAGGCGGGTGCGCTCGATGGCGCCGAGGGGATGATCGTTCCGACCGGCGCGCCCCTGTCCAAATGGAGGGTCCTTCGCGCCCTCCATGCGCACGCGGCCTGAGGGATTGCCATGATGGTGACGACCGAAGCCGCATAAAGCGGCAACGCTCGGCTGCGCCGTCCTGACGCCTGTTCTTTCGGGGTTGCGCAGGCCCGAGAAACGCCCTTTAACCCCGCGAAACACGCCTTTCAGCCGAGGTCCGAAACATGTCCCGTCGCCTCATCTCCACCGGCTCTCCGCTCGAGAAGACCGTCGGCTACAGCCGCGCCGTGATCGACGGTGAGTTCGCCTTCGTCGCGGGAACCACCGGCTATGACTACACCACGATGACGATGCCGGCCGATGTCACGAGCCAGTCACGCAACTGCTTCAAGACCATCGAAGCTGCCCTGAAAGAGGGCGGATTCGCGATGGCCGATATTGTCCGTGCGACCTATTACGTCACCGACGCCAGCCACATCGATGCCCACTTCGCCGTCTGCGGCGAGGTTCTCGGTGACATCAGGCCGGCGGCGACGTTGCTGGTCGTCAGCGCCCTCGCCAAGCCCGAGATGAAGGTCGAGATCGAAGTCACCGCCAAGCGCCGCAGCATCTGACAAGCGCCGCAGCGCCTGATCCACCCCTCACCATTTGTTTGCCAGCACGTTCCGGAGAAACCATCCCATGAGCCCCGCCTCGCAGATCTACGCGAAGATCATCGGTCCCATCGTCATGGTCGGCTTCGGCTCCATCGGCAAAGGCACGCTGCCGCTGATCGAGCGGCATCTCGACTACGACAAGTCGCGCGTCACCGTGATCGATCCCAAGGACGAGGGCCGCAGGGCGCATTGCGAGAAGCAGAATGTGCGCTTCATCCAGAAGGCCGTGACAAAAGACAATTATCGGGAATTGCTGACCCCGCTGCTCACCGAAGGCGGCGGCCAGGGCTTTTGCGTCAATCTCTCGGTCGATACCGGCTCCACCGACATCATGGAGCTCTGCAACGAGCTCGGCGCGCTCTACATCGACACCGTCAACGAGCCCTGGCTCGGCTTCTATTTCGATTCCTCGAAGGGCCCGGAAGCGCGCTCCAACTACGCCCTGCGCGAAGCCACGCTGGCCGCCAAGCGCGCGCGCCCGGCGGGATCGACGACGGCTGTCTCCTGCTGCGGCGCCAATCCCGGCATGGTCTCCTTTTTCGTCAAGCAGGCGCTGCTCAACGTCGCCGCCGATCTCAAGCTCAATGCCCCCAAGCCCAAGACCAAGGCCGAATGGGCAGATTTGATGCGGCAGGCCGGCATCAAGGGCATCCACATCGCCGAGCGCGACACCCAGCGCTCCAAGAAGCCGAAAGAGGCCGACGTCTTCGTCAACACCTGGTCGGTGGAAGGTTTCCTGTCGGAGGGCGTGCAGCCGTCCGAGCTCGGCTGGGGCACCCATGAAAAATGGATGCCCGAGAACGCGCGGACCCACGAAGCCGGCTGCGGCGCAGCGATCTATCTGATGCAGCCCGGCGCCAACACGCGCGTTCGCACCTGGTGCCCGACCCGCGGCGCGCAATATGGCTTCCTCGTCACCCACAACGAGTCGATCTCGATCGCCGATTACTTCACGGTGCGTGACGCCTCGGGCACGGCGGTCTATCGGCCGACCTGCCACTATGCCTATCATCCGGCCGACGATGCCGTGCTGTCGCTGCATGAAATGTTCGGCCGCGCCGCGAAGATGCAGGAGAAGCACCACATCCTCGACGAGAACGAGATCGTGGACGGCATCGACGAGCTCGGCGTGCTGCTGTTCGGCCACGACAACAATGCCTATTGGTACGGCTCGCAGCTCTCGATCGAGGAGACCCGCAAGCTCGCGCCCTACCAGAACGCCACTGGCCTGCAGGTGACCTCCGCAGTGCTCGGCGGCATGGTGTGGGCGCTGGAAAACCCGAACGAAGGCATCGTCGAAGCCGACGAGATGGATTTCGATCGCCTGCTGGAAATCCAGCTCCCCTATCTCGGCCCGGTCAAGGGTTTCTACACCGACTGGACGCCGCTGACGGATCGCCCGGGACTGTTCCCGGAAGACATCGACACCAGCGATCCCTGGCAGTTCCGGAATATTCTGGTGCGGTGAAACGGCGCCTCTCTCCGCCCGTCATTCCGGGGCGGCGCGTAGCGTCGTGCCCGGAATCCATCGGGCGGCAGGGATCAATGGATTCCGGGTTCGCGCTATGCGCGCCCCGGAATGACGAAGAGACCTACTTCTTCTCGATCGGCGGCGCGATCTTCTCCGCCGGTGCCGGCGGCAGGGCCGGCTTGGTCGCCGCGCCTTGTGTCTGCGGCTCGGGGCGTGCAGGCTCGGGGGCCGGCGTAGTCGGCCGGTCGCCGCCGGGCTTGGCTTCCGCGGGCACCTTGCTCTGCTCGTCGGAAGGCGTGCCCTGAAGCGGCGGTGTCGCCTGCGCCAGCTGCATCCGGCTCTCGGCGCGGATCTGCGCGATCGATATGCCTGATATCACGACACCTGCTGCGAACAGCGAACAGGCGATCACCAAGTCGAGTTTCAGTCTGCGCTTGTCATTGACCGTCATGTCGATCACCGCCTTTGTCCGCGGGATCAACGAAATTGCCCGACCAGGGTTCCGTTCCCGGCAAGGCGGAACTGCGCGCCTGCGCGCCAAAACGCCGCGCTTACTCCGTCGTGCTGACTTCCCAGGTCGCGTGGCGCACGCCCGGCAGGTGCTGGAGATCGGTCGCAACGGTGTTCAACTCGTTCGGATCGACCGCGCTCGCGACCAGCTTCGCCACAATCTCGAGCATGTCCTCGCCGATCTCGACGACCTCGATACCCGCCACCGGATATTTCGCGGCTTCGAGCTTGTCGACGAGCCGGTCGCGCATCTCGGGCAGGGCGTCGGCCGCAACCGCGAGCTTGAAATAGTAGGTCGCCTCGGAGGCCTTCTCGTTCAGCGGGATGCGGTTGATGGCATTGACCAGCGGGCGCAGCATGGTGTTGCCGGCGATGACGAACACAGTCAGCGCGGCCGCCTGCGCGATCATGTCGGCGCCGGCGCAGGAGCCGACCGCGGCCGAGGCCCACAGCGTCGCCGCGGTGTTGAGCCCGCGGACGTCCATGCCCTGCTTCATGATGACGCCGGCGCCCAAGAAGCCGATGCCGGAGACGACGTAGGAGATCACGCGCACCGCGCCGTCGGCGCCGGTCAGATGCATGGCAAGATCGACGAACGCGGCGGCGCCGACCGCGACCAGCACGTTGGTGCGCAGGCCCGCGGTGCGCTGGCGATATTGCCGCTCGGCGCCGATCAGCGTGCCCAGCACGAAGGCCGTGAACAGGCTGACCAGCGTGTCGGCAAAATCAGCAATCTGGAAGGTCGTTAGAAATCGCATCTATTCGCGCCGCCATTGAGGATGCGGTAGGGTGGGCAAAGGCGCGCTCTTCGCGCGACCTGCCCACCACTATTGTTTCGCGGAGAGATCGTGGGCACGGCGCAAGGGCGCCTTTGCCCACCCTACGGCCGGAACCATGACGGATTAAAGCTCCAGCAGACCGCCGTCCCCATTTTCATCGGCGAAGGCGAGCAGCGTGCCCTTGGCGTTCCAGGCGATCGCGGCCACCGGCGGGGTGCCATTGCGGCGGACCAGGATCTCCGCGCCATCCTCCAGCCGCACCATCAGCACGGTGCCGTCGCTGTAGCCGGCGGCGAGGATATCGTTCTTCGGATGGCAGGCGACCACGGAGACCCGCGCCTGCAGCGGCGCGAGCATTGCGGGCTCCTTGCCCATCGGGCCGTCCTTGCTGGCGAACGGCCACAGGATGATGGTGTCGGCACCCGAGGTCGCCAGCGCCTTGCCGCCCGCGCTCCAGGACATCGAGCGGACGCGGCCGGGATAGCCGGTCATGCGCATATGCCTGTTGTCGGCAAGCCGCCAGCCATGCAGCGCCGCCTCGTGCATCGTGGTGACCAGGAACTTGTTGTCCGGGCTGAAGGTGACGCCGAGATGCGAGCCGGCCCAGGGCAGGAATTCGGCCGATCCCGCCATGTTCGGAAACCACAGCGTCGCGCCGTTGTAATGGGCAATCGCGAGCCGCAGGCCCTTCGGCGCGAACGCAAGCCCGCCGACGGTCGAGGGCACCTCGAGCGACTTCTCCTCAGTCTTGCCGCTCTTGACGAACGCCGTCTTGCCGGCAGACCAGGCGTAGGAGCCGTCCGCATGCAGCGCCACCGCATCGATCCAGCGTCGCTTGGGATCGGTGGCGAGCAGCGTCACCTCGCCCTTGGCGTCGAGCGAGACGACCTTGCCGTCGTCGCCGCCCATGACGAGGCGCTTGCCGTCGGAGGCGGTGGAGAGAATGCCGCCGCCATGCACGGCGACCGTCGTGATTTCGCCTTGGGCGTCCACGAACGCGACGTTCTCTTCGCCGCCGACGAAGGCGGCGCGGGGGCCAAGGAAATGCACCGAGGTCACGCCCATGCCGAGCGTAACAGGCTTGACGCGATCGGTGACGGAGACGATCGAGGCGGAATCGGGGGCCGGCGTAAACTCTTTCATCACGAGACGATGCAGCTCTCAAAACCCTTGCGGATGGCCTCTTCCGGCAATTCGCGGCCGATGAAGACGAGGCGGCTCTCGCGCGGCTCGCCCTCCTTCCACTTCCGCTGATGGTCGCCCTCCAGCATCATGTGGACGCCCTGGAAGACGTAGCGGTCGTCGTCGTCGTGGAAGGCGAGGATGCCCTTGGAGCGCAGGATCTTGCCGCCCTCGACCTGCACCAAATTCTGGAGCCAGGGCATGAACACGTTCGGATCGAGCGGCTTGTCGGTCTTGAGCGACAGCGACTGCATGTCCTCGTCGTGATAATGCTTCAGGCCGTGACCGTGATCATGGTGGTGATGATCGTGGCCGTGATGGTGGTGATCATGGTCGTGGTCATGATCGTCGGCCTCCAGGAAATCCGGCTCGATATCGAGGATGCGGTCGAGATCGAAGGCGCCGCGGTCGAGCACGTCGGCCAGGGCCACCGAGCAGCGCTCGGTGCGGTGGAGTTTCGCATAGGGATTGATGCCGCGGATGCGGGCTTCGACCTCGGCAAGCTCGCCCTTGCTGACGAGATCGGTCTTGTTCAGCACGATGACGTCGGCAAAGGCGATCTGGTTCTTGGCCTCGGGCGCGTCCTTGAGCCGGTCGGACAGCCACTTGGCGTCGGCCACCGTGACGACGGCATCGAGGCGGGCGTTCTTCTGCACGTCCTCGTCGACGAAGAAAGTCTGCGCGACCGGCGCCGGATCGGCAAGGCCGGTGGTCTCGACGATGATGGCGTCGAACTTGCCCTTGCGCTTCATCAGGCCGTCCATGATGCGCACGAGGTCGCCGCGCACGGTGCAGCAGATGCAGCCATTGTTCATCTCGAACACTTCCTCATCGGCGCCGATGATGAGGTCGTTGTCGATGCCGATCTCGCCGAATTCGTTGACGATGACGGCGTATTTCTTGCCGTGGTTCTCGGACAGGATGCGGTTCAAGAGCGTGGTCTTGCCGGCACCGAGATAGCCGGTCAGGACGGTCACGGGGATTTTCTGGGAGGTCGCTTCAGACATAACAACTCCGGACATAGGGCTTTTTCGCGCGACGCGAGGCGGGGTGGCCCCTGCCCTAGTGGTCAAGCGCACTGGTCAGGGCCTTTATATTGTGCCTGACCATATCAATGTAAGTGGGTGCAGGCCCCTTTTCGCCGGTCAAACCGTCCGAAATCAGGGTCCCGCCGACTTTTGAGCCGGTCTCCGCCGCGATCCGCCGGATCAACCGGTCATCGCTGATATTTTCCAGGAACACGGCCGGTATTTTTTGGGCCTTGATCTGGCCGATGATGGCCGCGATGTCCCGGGCGCTCGGCTCGGTTTCGGTGGAGACCCCCAGGGGGGCGATGAACTGGATACCGTATTCGGCGGAAAAATAGCCGAAGGCGTCATGGGTGGAGATCACCTTGCGCCGCTCCGGCGGGATTTTCGCCACGGCCTCGCGGACCTCGCGGTCGAGCGTTTCGAGCTTTTCCAGATAGGCTTTTGCCTGGGCCCGGAAGAAGTCCGCATCATCCGGGGCGGCCGCGGCCAGCGCATTGGCGATGTCGGTTGCGTAGGCTTTGGCGTTGGGGACGGACTGCCAGGCATGGGGGTCTGCGGCCGAGCCGAGCTTCAGCGGCGTGATGCCGGCGCTCGCGGTGACGACCACTGCCTTGCTACCTGCAGACTGCACGAGCCGCGGCAGCCAGCCCTCCAGCCCGAGCCCATTGACGATGACGAGCCTTGCCTCCGCGACCCGCTTGGCATCGCTTGGCGCGGGCGTATAGACGTGGACGTCGCTATCGGGGCCGACCAGCGTCGTCACGTTGACCCGATCTCCCCCGACGTTACGGACGAAGTCGCCGAGGATCGAGAAGCTCGCGACGACGTTGAGCCGTTCCGCGGCGTGCAGCGGCGAGGCAGCCAGCAACAGCAGACAAAGCAGGATGAGTCGCATCGCCGTCACGCTTCCAGATGCCGGCCGGGAAACAGTTGCCGGACGATGCCGCCGACGCGGCCGAACAGCACGGAGACGATATAGAGCACCGTCGCCACGAGAATGACCGCAGGGCCCGACGGCACGCGGGTCTGGAACGACAGCACGAGGCCGGCATAGCCGGAAGCCGCAGCGGCGACCACGGCGATGCAGATCATGACGGTGAGATCGCGTGACCAGAACCGCGCGATGCCAGCCGGCAGGATCATCAGGCCGACCGCCAGCAGCGTACCAAGGGCCTGAAAGCCGTTGACGAGGTTGATCACGACCAGCGCAAGGAAGGCGAGATGCGCGGGACCGCCGGCGCGACTGACTGTCCGCAAGAACAAGGGATCGACGCTCTCGATCACCAGCGGCCGGTAGATCACCGCGAGCACGAGCAGCGTCACCGTGGCGTTGAAGGCGACCACCAGCAGGGTCTGGTCGTCCATCGCGAGGATGTTGCCGAATAAGACATGGAGCAGGTCGATATTGGTGCCTTTGATCGAGACGATGGTGACGCCGAGCGCCAGCGAGGCCAGGTAGAAGGTCGCAAGCGAGGCGTCCTCTTTCAGCCCGGTCGAGCGCGCGACGACGCCGGCGAGGATGGCCACGGCGAAGCCGGCGATGAGTCCGCCCGCCGTCATCGCGAACAAATTGAGGCCGGAGAGGAGGAAGCCGACCGCCGCGCCGGGAAGAATCGCATGCGCCATCGCATCGCCGACGAGGCTCATCCGCCGCAGCATCAGGAAGACGCCGATCGGCGCGCCGGCCAGCGACAATGCGATCACGGCGGCCAGCGCCCGCCGCATGAACTCGAATTCGGTGAAGGGACCGATCAGCGCGTCATAGAGCATCGGTGATCACGCCGCCCGCGAGTTGATGTCATCGGCCGCGCAGGCCGCGGCGGTGTCGTCAAAGGCCTCACACATCCGCATCGCCACCAGCAGGTTTTCCGGCGTCAGCACCTCCGCCGTCGGTCCCCACGCCACGGGGCCGCGCGCCAGCACCAGCGTCTCGCTGAAATGGTTGCGCACCATCTCCATGTCGTGCAGCGCGGCGAGCACGGTGCGGCCCTCGCCGTGCCAGTGCTTGACCAGCGCGAGCAGGTCGGCGGTGGTCTTGCTGTCGATGGCGTTGAAGGGCTCGTCAAGCACGATGAGCGAAGCGTCCTGCAGCAGCACGCGCGCAAACAGC
The DNA here is from genome assembly GCF_009176685.1 of Bradyrhizobium sp. TM102. Taxonomy (NCBI): domain Bacteria; kingdom Pseudomonadati; phylum Pseudomonadota; class Alphaproteobacteria; order Hyphomicrobiales; family Nitrobacteraceae; genus Bradyrhizobium; species Bradyrhizobium sp. TM102. The sequence goes on from NZ_AP021855.1 coordinate 7,236,774, forward strand.
ACTCGCTGCATCTGGCCGCCCGAGAGCGTGCCGATCGGACGGTTCTCGAAACCGTTGAGGCCGACGGAGGCGATCGCGCGCAAGATCTTTCCGCGCGCGGCCTTGCCGATGCCACCGAACAGGCCGGCGTTGCGCCACAGCCCGGTGCCGACGAAGTCGAACACCGAGATCGGGAAGCTGCGGTCGATCTCCGCGCTCTGCGGCAGATAGGCGATATCGCGAGAGTCGAGCCCGCCGAGATGGATGCTGCCGTCGAGCGGCCGGAGGATGCCGACGATGCCACGCAGCAGGGTCGACTTGCCCGCGCCATTCGGGCCGATCACGGCGACCAGCGCGCCCCGCGCGACCTCGCCGTTGAGATGGTGCACCGCGGGATGCCGGTCATAGCCGAGCGTCACGTTGTGAAAGCGCAGCGCCGCCATCATCACCTCATCGCCAGGAAGACCACGCCCCAGAGCACGGCACAGACGGCGAGCGCGGCCCCGAGGCGCGCGGCCATGGTCATGCGCAGGATCGACCAGGGCGCGGCCTGGGCCGGATGCGGCGAGGCCGCGTCGTGGACATGGGCGTGGGTGTGGTCGTGCCCGTGCGAATGGCCATGAGCAGGCGAATGGTCATGGGAATGACCGTGAGCATGATCGTGATGATGGGCGTGGGACGCGGCGGGAACCATGCAGAGACGTTATATTATAACATTACCCCTGTCCACGACCCGGGTGTCAGGGCTTGCCGATCACCATCGCAATGGCAGCTGCCACGAATGGAAATGGCACCGACACGGCACAGCGGAACCAGACGAAGCGGGCGGGCATGAAGGGAATTTCCCACAAGATCACCCGCTGGAAGGCAAACAGGGCCCAGGCGACGACATAGGCCACCACCTGCGGCACACCGCCGCCCGACTTCAGCGCCACCGTGCCGATGGAGAAGCCGATCACGGGGCCGCCGGGGGTGGCGGCGCCGGCGACCACGGCGGTCGCAACTCCGAGCCAGCCGCTGTCCGGGCCGAGCCAGCCGGTGATCACCTCCTGCGGGATGATGGCGGCGATGTAGCCGGAGCCGATCACCCCGAGCGCGATCCGCGGCACGATGTTGATGAAGTCCATCGAGCCTTCGCGCAGCGAGGCCTTGAACACCGGAGGGCCGCGGCGAAACGCGATCAGGCCGACGCCGAACACCGAGCCCCACAACAGGATGTCGATGAAAAGCGCGGCGCTCATGCCGGGTCCTCGTCGCTTTCGCGCTTCGGATAGAGCCGGACATAGACGAAGCGGCCGAGGGCCCCTGCGAGCACCGGCAGCGGCAGCGAGATCAGAATCCGCCACAGCGTGAAGTCGGTGCCCATGATCGGGATTTCCCAGGCCACTGCCCGGCCATAGCCGATCAGGGTCCAGCTCACGACCATGGCGATGGTTGCGCCGAAATCGGCGCCGACCGCGAGCAGCGCACTCGCCACGGGATAGGCGGTGAAGGGACCGCCGGGCAGGATCGCGCCGAAGGCTGTGCCGATCAGAAGGCCCGTCAGGCCGGATTTCGGCCCGAGCGAGCGCGAGACCTTTTCATGCGGCAGGATCTCCGAGATGAAGGCCCCGAGCAGGCAGCCGGCGAGCACGCGCGGCAGGATGCCTGAGAACAGCGAGAGATCGTGGGTGAGAATATCGAGAACGCCGTCGGTGCCATCACGCCGCCAGACCAGCGCCGCGCTCACCGCGACCAGCGCGGCGATGATGATCGTCGACCAGCCGATCGGCTTGCGCACTCGCCCCGGCCGCGGCTCGGACTCGACGTCCTCGGCAGGCGCCGGGTCTTTCGGGGAAGGTTCTGACAACGGGCTCGGTTGGCTCGAGGGTGATGCCCGTCCTGATTAAGGGCGGCCTCCACACGATGCAAACAGTAGGATGACAGACCCGTGCGCGCGCCACGCAGGGCAATTCCGCACAGCAAAAAGGAGGCCGCGCGAGCGACCGCCCCTTGTTGTCATTCCGGGGCGGCGAAGCCGAACCCGGAATCTCGAGATCCCGGGTTCTATACTGTGCATCGCCCCGGGATGACGGAGTAAAACTCAGGCCTTCTCGAACAGGGACTCGACGTATTCCCAGTTCACGAGGTTCTCGACGAACGCCTTGAGATAATCGGGGCGGCGATTGCGGTAGTCGATGTAGTAGGAGTGCTCCCAGACGTCGCAGCCGAGGATCGGGGTGGCGCCATGCACCAGCGGATTCTCGCCGTTCGGGGTCTTGGAGATCTCGAGCTTGCCGTTCTTGACCTGGAGCCAGCACCAGCCGGAGCCGAACTGGCCGACGCCGGCCGCCTGGAAATCGGTCTTGAACTTCTCGAAGCCGCCGAGGTCCTCGTTGATCTTCTTCTCGATCTTGCCCGGCAGCTTGGTGCCGCCGCCATTGGGCTTCATCCAGCTCCAGAAGTGGATGTGGTTGTAGTGCTGGCCGGCATTGTTGAACACCGCGGGGTTCTTGCCGAACGAGCCCTTGACGATCTCTTCAAGGGACTTGCCTTCCCATTCGGTCCCCTTGAGCGCGTTGTTGCCGTTGGTGACGTAGGCCTGATGATGCTTGTCGTGGTGGAATTCCAGCGTCTCCTTCGACATGAACTGGCCAAGGGCGTCATAGGCGTAAGGGAGTGGGGGCAGCGTAAAGGTCATGGGATGTTGTCCGCGACTGATGGGGAACTGGCTTAACGGGGACTCTTATAGAAGGTTCCACCGCCGTTAAATACCGCCAATTTGCGAAAAGGCGCGATGCCACGGCTTGGCCGGATTGCACAACTTCGCCGCACCGAGGGACATCCAATCCGGGCCGGCCGCCCGCCGCAAAATATCATTGCCTTTGAACCGGTTATGACAGAACGAATGGACCGCGCAGCGTGTTGCGAGAGACAAAGCCATGAGCATCGAGATCGACATTTTGAACGGCGACGCCTCGTGGCCGATCGCGGAGCCGCTGCATCAGGCCGTCTGGGGACCGCACTTGGTCGCGGACAAGCCCTGGGCTCACATCAAATGGGCCAATGCGGACCTGCGCGTGCTGATCGAGACGCCCGAGGATGGCCTCGTCTGCCATGTCGGGATCTACTTCCGCACCGTCATCTGGAACGGACAGAAGGTCCATATCGGCGGAATCGGCGGGGTCTGCACCCGCGAGGACCGGCGCGGTCGCGGCTACGCGACCGTGGCGATCGACGCGGCCGTGCACACCATCAGGGCCAACGAAGCGGTCCGGTTCGCGCTGCTGTTTTGCGAGCCACACAATTTTTCGTTCTACGAGACCCGGAGCTGGCTGCCCTTCAAGGGCGAGGTCTATTGCGAGCAGCCGGAGGGGCGGATCCGCTTCACCGAGATGGCGCCCTACGTCTTCAACATCGTCCGCGCGCCGACGCTGGGCACCATCGACCTATGCGGCCTGCCGTGGTGACCCCTGCGTGGCGTGAGGGCTGCCGCAGGGGCTCGGCCATCCTATAATATGTCGATCATCATCTAAATTCCGCCCGGTGAACATGACGATCGACGCCCCCTTAGAGGCCGTCCCGCCGCTTGCGCCGGTCGCCTCTCCCATCGCCAGCCTGCTGACGGCCCCGATCCTGCCGACGCTGCTGCGGCTCGCGATCCCCAACATGATCGCGATGGTCGGCAGCACTTTGGTTGCGATCGCCGAGACCTCCTATATCGGCCGGCTCGGCACCATTCCGCTCGCCGCGATCGCGCTGGTGTTTCCGTTCGCGATGCTGACGCAGATGATGAGCGCGGGCGCGATGGGCGGCGGCGTTTCGTCCGCGATCAGCCGCGCGCTCGGCGCCGGGGATCGTGACCGCGCCGCGACGCTGGCGCTGCATGCCGCCATCATCGGCCTCTGCGGCGGGCTGTTCTTCACGGTGATGATGCTCGTCTTCGGCCGTTCCTTCTTCACGCTGCTCGGCGGGCGCGATCGCGTGCTCGAGGAAGCCAGCGGCTATTCGCAGGTGCTGTTCTCCGGGGCGGTCGCGATCTGGCTCGTCAACACGCTAGCCTCGGTGATCCGCGGCACCGGCGACATGCGCCTGCCGTCGATGACGCTGATCGGGGCCAGCGTGTTGCAGATCGCGCTCGGCGGCACGCTGGGGCTCGGCCTGTTCGGCGTGAAGCCCTTCGGCATGCCGGGCGTCGCCAGCGGCCAATTGATCGCGTTCACCTGCGCCGCGATCTTCTTCCTCTGGTATCTCGCGTCCGGCCGCAGCCGGCTGCCGCTGAATATTCGCGCGTTTCATTTCGAGCGCGCGATGTTCCTGGACATCCTCAAGGTTGGTGCGGTGGCCTGCCTGTCGCCGCTCCAGACCGTGCTCACCATTTTGATCTTCACGAAGATCCTGGCCACGTTCGGCACCGAGATGCTGGCCGGCTACGGCATCGGCTCGCGGCTGGAATTCTTGTTGATCCCGATCACGTTTGCCTTCGGCATCGCCTCGGTGCCGATGGTCGGCATGGCGATGGGCGCCGGACAGGTGAAGCGCGCCCGGCGTGTGGCCTGGACCGCCGCTGCAGCTTCCGGATTGACGGTCGGCCTGATCGGCCTCGCTGTCGCGCTCGCTCCATCGCTGTGGGTCGCACTCTTCACGCGCGATTCCGGCGTCACCGCCGCCGCGCACAGCTATTTCCACTGGGCCGGCCCGACCTTCGTGTTCTTCGGCATCGGCGTGTCGCTCTACTTCTCCTCGCAAGGCGCGGCGCGCGTCGGCGGCCCTGTGCTCGCTTCCACCGCGCGGCTCTTGATCGTCGCGATCGGCGGCGTCGGCCTCATGATGACGCAGGCGCCGGCGTGGACCTTGTTCGCGCTGGTCGGCGGTGCCATGGCGGTGTTCGGCCTGTCGACTGCGGCCGCGGTCGCCTTCGCGCGCTGGGACAAATGATCGCAGGACATCGAACGAAGGCAATGAACGCAGGAATGTGATTCCAGCCTGCGTTGCACTATCCCGCCGGGCTGCTATGGAGGCGCTCCATTTTCGGGGCCTCTTCCATGACTTCCAGATTCGCTGCTCTCATCGTCCTCCTCGCTGCGCTGCTCGGCGCGACGGCCGCACATGCGCAGAGCGCCGATGGGACATGGCTCACCCAGGCGGGCGATGCGCGCGTCAAGATCAGCAAGTGCAGCGGCGGCATCTGCGGCGTCGTCGCCTGGCTGCGCGAGCCCTACGACACCGCGACCGGCCAACCCGCCACCGACAGCAAGAACCCCAATCGCGAGCTCGCCAGGCGCCCGATGATCGGCTTGCCATTGTTCAGCGGCATGCAGCCGTCCGGTCCGAACAAATGGTCCGGCCAGATCTACAACGCCGACGACGGCAGCACTTATGCCAGCAGCATCTCCGTGACGGGAGCGGATTCGCTGCGGGTCGAAGGCTGCGTCGGCGCGCTCTGCGGCGGAGAGACCTGGACGCGGGCGGGACGGTAACCCCGCTCCCGTGTCCCGGACGCGATGCAGCGTGCAACGCTGCTTCGCTGCGTCCGGGACCCAGAAAGCAGCACGGTACGATCGAGACATGGGCCCCGGCTCAGCAGCGCATCACTGCGTGCTGCGCTGCGTCCGGGGCACGAGATCGTCCTACGCCATCATCGCCTTCAGCGCCGTCGCCGCCGAGGCGTAGCCGCCTCGCGCGCCATCAATGAAGTGCACATGATCGCTGCGTAGCGCCGACGGCGTGAAGCAGGTCATCATGGCGGCATCCTGCTGGTAGAGGCCGTAGCGTACGATGCCGTCACGGGCCGCAATCGCCAGTCGGTCGCTCAGCGCGCGTTCGAGCTGCGGCGTGCAATCGAGGATCATGCGCAGGCCGTCGTCAAATTTCCTGAAGTCCGAGTTCTCGACCACCTGACGCCTGTAGACGTTTGGCACGAAGCCGCCGACGTTGAGGTCGAAACGCATGATCAGATAGACGAACAGCGTATAGGCCAGCACGGTGGCGCGGCGCGCGAGCAGCGGACCACCGCGCCTGGTACGGGCTTCGTATTCCAGCCCCTGTGGCGGCCATTTCAGCGGCGGCCCCTGCGGCGGCACCGGACGGGCGCCGTCCGGGCTGCGCTCGACGAGGTGGATGATGTCCTCGATCACCTTGCGGAAGGCGTGCGGATCGGCGCCGCGCGCCGGCATCACCAGAACCGAGAGGATCAGCCCACGTGAGGCCGGTATCACCTCGAAGCGGCAGGACAGGCCCGAGAGATCGGGCTGCGTGCCCGCCGGCGCGGCCGGGACGGCAAACTCCCCGCGCTTCATTGCGGCATCGGCGAAGGCGAGCCCGCCGCCCGAGAACATCGCGTAGGACAGGTTGGCCGACGGACCGAACCGCGCGACGCGCACGTCGAGGCCCTGCGCGCGGATGGCGCTGACCGGCACCAGCGCGACCCGCATCGTCAGATCGAGATCTTCCCGCACCCAGGTCGCGGTTGCCGCCAGCGCCTCTCGGGCAGATTCGAGATCGCCTGGCGCAACCGCAAAGCTGGCGCCGTCGCCGCCGAACACGAAGGGGAATTCGCGTCCTCCCAATGCGTTCGTCACCGCCGCGATCACGGCGGCGCCGGCCATGTTCACCGCCTTGTAGCGCTGCGCCGCGATCGCCTTGGTGGAATCGACGATATCGGCAACGCCGATGCTCCAATCGTCCGGCAGCGGCGCATAGAGCACAGGGTCCATCAGGCTGGTGAAGCCGCGGAAGACGGGAATGCCGCCATAGAAGGATTCGCCTGAGATCATCGGGAATGCCGGATGGTTGGAATGCGAAACAAATACGTGGCAGGATCGATCCGGGTTCGCCGGCCGGCGGCCCCTTTCAATCATTGGCCGAAACGGGCCAGGACAACAAGATAAGGCGACAACAAGATACGGCAGCAACAACACGAGGCCGCGTTGCAATGCCGCAGCGTGTCTTTGATCGGCATCAAGCGGCCGGTCGGGAAGAACGGCTATCGTCTTCAGCTCCAAGGGTTGCATGGGATGATCGAGGTGTCCGACTTCGGCAGCAAGGATTCCACCTCTCCGGTCCGCCGGCGCACGGGCATCGACCCGATCAGCGCGGTGAAGATGCCCGAAAGACTGACGGCAGCCGTCGATGCCTGGGCTGAAGCCCATCAACTGACCCGCTCGGATGCAATCTGCAAGCTGATCGAGCTGGGCCTGAAGGTCGCGCCCCCGGTCCTCTCCCCGGTGCACCCGATCGCATCGGACGCCGCCAGGATCGAAGAGATCGCGGTCCACGAGATCGAGACGCTGCTCGATCCGGCATTGCCCGTGGACGAACGCGACCGCCGCATCCGCCGCCTCACCGAAGGGCCGCCGGAATTTTCACACGAACGAATTGACCTGCCGAAAGACCGGACCTGAGCTGCTAATGCAGCTTCTCGTCCTGACGCTTGCGCAAACTATCGGGAGACGCATCGTGGCAGCCGACCAGGCGCACGAATTGCTGCGGGTACATTTCGTGGCCATGACCGCCGGAATTCTGGTGCGTCATCGGCGGGCAACGGGCATCGTCCGGCTTCGCGCGGGATTGCTCGGCCCGGCCCTGATTTGAAGCGGTCATGTTGGGCATGGTCATGGACTGCTCCCTGTCGATTAGGGCAGATCGATTGACGTAACCCAATCGATTGCGGGGCATCTTACGACCAAATCCGGCTGGATGTCATTGTGCCGGATCAACGCAATCGTGTCGGCGGAGTTCCGCTTAGGCTGTATTCCCCGCGTCCACGGTAAACACGGTCCCGGTGACGTTGCGGCCCCCCTCCCCCAAGAGATATTCCACCATGCGCGCGACGTCGTCCGTCTCCGGCAGGCGGCGTAGCGCGCTGCGGCCGGCGATGCGCTTGCGCGCCTCGTCGGACAGATTGTGCGTGAGCTCGGTGTCGATGAAACCCGGCGCGATCGCGTTCACGGTGATGCCAAGCTTGCCGACCTCGCGCGCGAGCGAGCGGGTGAAGCCGGTGGCGGCCGCCTTGGTTGCGCCATAGACGGACAGGCCGTTGTAGCCGGTGGTCGCGATGATCGAGGAGATGTTGACGATGCGGCCGGCGCCGTCGGCCATCATCTGCCGTGCCACATATTTGGTGAGGATGATCGGCGACAGCACGTTGAGCTGCACCAATGCCTCGATCTCGGAATTATGCATGGTGGCGAGCAGGCCTTCGGTGCCGAGGCCGGCATTGTTGACGAGGCCGTAGGTCGGGCCGAACTCGTCGCGCACGAGTTTTGCAAAAGCCGGAATGGCGTCGATCACGGCAAGGTCGCAGGCGCGGAAATGGAGGCGCCCTTCGGACTCCGCAATCGCTACCTTGAGCTCCTCGCTCTCGCGTCGGGCGGCCGCGACCACGTTGTAGCCGGCGCCGGCGAGGCGCTTGCCGATCGCGAGGCCGATGCCGCGGCTGCCGCCGGTGACGAGGACATTATGCATCGGTGCGCGCCAGTTTTCCGGCCGGGGTGACGTCGAGCGCCTCGACGAAGCGGATCACCGCCGGCACCTTGTGGGACGCGAGCTGCGCGCGGCACCGCTCCAGGATCTGGTCGCGGATCTCTTTCGCGCGCGCGGGATCGGTGCCCTCGGTGAGGATCACGTCGGAGACCACGATGCCGCCGGTGATCGGGCTCTTGCGCGATTTGGCCCGCGACATCCGCACGTCGGGATGGCGGTTGATGACCGCCTCGATCTCCTCGGGGTGAACCTTCAGCCCGCCGATATTGATGATGCCGCCGCGGCGGCCGACGAAATAATAACGCTCGCCACGCAGCTCGACGATGTCCCCGCTGTCGACAAATCCGTCGTCATCGGTGAGCGCGGCGGCATTGCGGCCGACATAGGCATGCGCGGTGCGCGTCGAACGGATACGGAGCGAGCCGTCCACCACCTTCATCTCGACGCCATTGCGATTGCCGAGATAGTCGGCCGGAAAGCCTTCCAGGCCGTCGTTGACGGCGAAGCCGACGCCGGCTTCGGTCGAGGCATAGGCATGACCGACGGAGGAGTTGGGGAATGCCGCCTTCAGCCCGTCGAGCACCGCCTGGTCGGCGATTTCACCGGAGAGGCGGACGTAAGCCGGAGCGAACTGCGCGGCCGAACCGCTCATCAGGAGCTTGCGCCAGTGCGAGGGCGTGCCGGAGATGTGCGAGACGCCGCGCGCCTTCAGCCGCGCGACGTGATCGCCGAGCGCCTCATGGGGATCGGACAGCACCATCGAGCCGCCGGAAAGCACGGCGCGCAGGAAGATTTGCAGGCCGCCATAGCGGCGAATGTCATAGAAGGTCGCCCAGACCGGCGCCGCGCCCCGCGCGGGGCCTTCGGCAACGATCGCGCCGGTCAGCGCCTCCAGCGTGTGGCCGACGATCTTCGGCACGCCCGAGGTACCCGAGGTGAGCATCAGCCATTCCGTTCCGCGTTCGGTCTTGACCGGCGCGGTGGCTTCAGGCGGCAATTGCGCAGTGACGATGAGCGGGATGCCAGTCCCGGCCCGGCGGTCGGATTCGTCGGTCACGACGGCATCGATCCCGGCATCGGAGATCAGCGCCTCGAGATACGCCGGATTGAGATCGGGCGGGCACAGCAGCATGCGACGCGCGATGCCGTCGAGCTCGATCATGGCAAGGCCCGACCGCAGCTGGTCGGACAATTTGAGCAGCACGGAGCGGCCGGACAATTCGCGCAGGCGGCCGCCCAGGACCGTCTGCGACAGGATATCGGTCAGCGACACGCAGGTGTGCGCGTCCGACAGCGTACGGCCGGTCAGCTCCGCGCCGAGATGGTCGCGAAGCGCAAAGATCTCACGCGGGGACATTTTCGTAGGCCCGCACGAAATCGCCGATCGTGGCGGGAAACGCTGCGTCCTCGGAGATGGTGAAGGGGTCGACGCCGGTCTCGTCCTCGAGGCGCGCGACCAGGATGGCGAAGGCGAGCGAGTCGAAACCCGTCTCGTGCAGCGACAGATCGTCCGAGAGCGCGGGAAGCGTGACGTGCTGCTCTTTGGCGATCTGCTGGATCGCGTCAATGACCTTAGACCTTACCGACATGGCTGGCTCGCTTTGTTATCGTTGGCGTTGCGGCGGCTCTTGCTGGCCGCCTCCCCATGGCCGCTTGTTTACCCGACAGAAGTAAATGGCTTCTTGGACAATTCAGATAAAATTGGACCTATCTGCGGATTTTGGCGCGATTTACAGCCTGATCGAGCCGTCCACGATTCGCGCATAGGCCTCCGTATCGAGCGCCACATAGGCCCCGGACTTCGGGTCTGCCATGAACAGCGGATCGGAGATCGCGGCGGGATCGAAGCCCTCCCGTGCGAGCTCGCCCTTCTTCTGCTTGAACGTCTCGGTCGCATCGATCTCGCTGGAGACGCGAATGAAGACGGGCCGTGCGTAGGCCGGCAGCCGCTGCGCGAGATGTGCGGGCAATGCCGCGATGTCAAAGCCCTCGTTGACGACGATCACGCTCATGCCGGCGCGGCCGTCGGCGCCGGGGACGCTGACGCCGTAGGTGGTGGCATCGACCACGCCGGTGAAATCGCGCATCGCGTCGTTCACCTCCGAGGTCGCGACGTTCTCACCCTTCCAGCGGAACGTGTCCCCGATCCGATCGACGAAATGGAAGAAGCCCTTGTCATCGATCCGCATCAGATCGCCGGTGCGGAACCAGGCATCGCCCCTGGCAAAGACATCGCGAAGAACCTTCTTCTCGGTCTCGCCGGGGTCGGTGTAGCCCTCGAACCGGCCGCCGCCTTCATTGGCGGTGCCGATGCGGCCGATGGCTTCGCCGGCCTCGCCGCGGGCGCAGGCGAGGCAAAACCCCTCTTCGTTGCGCAGCGGCGCGCCGCTGTCGGGATCGAGCTTGACGAGATTGGCAGGGAAGCGATGCGCCAGCAGCGGCGGGATGCGACCGATCGCGCCCGGCTGCCCCTCGACGTTGAACAGCGAGAAATTGCCTTCCGTCGCCGCATAGAATTCGAGGATGCGCGGAATGGCGAAGCGCGCCTGAAAGTCTTCCCAGATGTCACCGCGCAGGCCGTTGCCGCAGACGAGGCGGAGACGATGCCGGTTCTCATATTCCGACGGCGCCGCCTTGAGCAGATAACGGCAGAGCTCGCCGATATATTGAAACAACGTGCAGTCATGGCGCACGATGTCGGACCAGAAATGCGGGGCCGAGAATTTCTCCGCGATCACCACCGAGCCGCCGGCAGCGAGCATGCTGCAGGGCGCGACGATGCCGCCGACCGAGTGAAACAGCGGCAGGCAATCGTAGAGCCGGTCTTGCGGGCTCGCGCCGGTGAGGCCGGCGAACCAAAGGCCCCAATTGAGAATGCGGCGGTGGCTGATGCTGGCAGCCTTCGGCAGGCCAGTGGTGCCTGAGGTGTAGATCAATAGCGCGCGATCATCGATGGTGACCTCGCCGTGCTCCTCCGGCGACAAAGGAGCATCGTCCAGCGCCGCAAGGGCGACGTCGATGGCGCGCTCGCTGCGGGCATCGCCATGCGTCCAGACCTTGGCCTGCGTCTTCAGATGCGGCGTTGCGCTCTCCAGCATCTCCGTCAGCTCATGCGCAACGATGATATGCGAGGGCTTTGCCACATCGAGGCAATGCGCGAGCGACTGCCCCACCAGCTTGGTATTGAGCAGCGCCGCCACACCGCCGATCCGGCTGATGCCGAGCCAGGCCGCGACATAATCGATGCCGTTCGGCATGATCAAGGCGACCGCATCACCCTTGACCACGCCGGCCGAGCGCGCCCAGCGCGCGTAGCGGTTGATGCGCTTCGACAGGCCTTCATAGTCGAGACTTGCGTCGTCCGTGACCAGCGCGACGCGGTCGGGCTGGCGTTGCGCCCAATCGTCGATGACGTCCGCGAACAGACGTCCCGGCAGCGTCTCGATCCGCGCCGTGAGCTCGATGGCCTTCAGCCATATCTTTGAAGCCGAAGGCGCGCGCGCGACTTTTTGTCGTTCGATGACACCGGTGGTCATGCCGTTGATTCTTTCGGGCCGCCTGCTGACATCAGGCAATCTAGCCCCCGCGCCCTGCCCAGGTGTTAAGAGACAAGGTAAAACTCTGTTAGGGCGCGGTTAACTCTAGTGATCCTTTACCGCCGCACGGCAACGCCGGTGAGTTCGGCGGCATGGTGACGGCCGAGACCGATCGCACTGGCCCAAGGTGGTCGAGCTGTGGGGGCAGGAAGGAGATGCGCGCTGCCGACGCTAGCCGCTACGCCTGTAGCGCAAGTGCGGCGGCGGCGCGTGAACCGGATAATACGGATTGAGATCGCAGATCGCGGATCGGCCATAAGCAGTGGCGCGGCACTGGGGCAACGAGGTGAAGGAGCAGTCGTACCACTCCCCGCCTCCCCCGTTCGCACCTGAATAAACGTGCATGCAGACGGGATAGCGCGGATCAAAAGTCTGCGCATGCGACGGCGCGGCTGCGAGCACCGCGCCCACCATCACGACCATTCCGAACGAGAAGCGCATAAACAGTGTTCCGGTGCGTTGCATCGCAGATCGCTATTGCTGTTTCTTGTGACGCCGGCGCGGCGGCGGCTGGTCGAAGGCGTAGTAGGGATTGACGTCGCAGCTGGCCGAGCGGCCCGACGCGGTCGCGCGGCACTGCGGCAGCGAGGTGAAAGAGCAGTCGAAATAATCGCCGCCGCCACCGCCGAAGCCGCCGCCGGGCGTGTAAACGTGCATGCACACCGGGTAGCGCGGATCATAGGTCTGGGCGCTGGCATCCGCCGCGACGAACAGCGTGGCAATCGCGGTGAGGGTCAAAATCGACAGGCGCATGGACTTAGTCCTCGAATCGACGGCGTCGTCGGATCTGATGCCGACGGCCTCGTATGGCATAACACCAGGCCGGAGGCGACTGTTCCTAGGGACAGATGACGGCAAGGTGAGCGCCGCGGGCTGCGGCGCTAGGCGTCGAGCCCCTGCAGCACCAGCCGGTTCAGCCTCGCCGCAAACGCGGCGGGATCCTCCGGCAGTTCACCGTCCAGGATCTGCGCCTGCTCGAGCAGGAGCAGGCTGAGATCGTCGACCGCCTTCGAGCCGGCTTGCGCCTTGGCGATCGCGCCCACCATCGGATGGCGCAGATTGATCTCCAGGATCGGCTTGGTCTTCATGCCGCGGTTTTGCTGCGACAGGATGCGCTCGAGCTCGCGGCTCGGGCCCTGGCTGTCGGCGATGAGGCAGGAGGCCGAGCTGGTGAGGCGCGTCGAGGCCTTGACGTCGCTGACACGCTCGCCGAGCGCGGCCTTGATCACGGCGATGGTGGCGGCTTCATCCGCCTCGGGCTCGTCCTTCTTTGCCTCGTCCTTGTCATCGACGCGCGGGATCAGGTCGAGATTGAGATCGCCCTGGCTCAGTGACTTCAGCGGCTTGCCCTCGAACTCCGACGGCATCGAGGTCCAGAACGCATCGACGGGATCGGACAGCAGCAGCACCTCGATGCCGCGCGCGGTCGCAGCCTCCAGCCGCGGATTGGATTTCAGTCGCTCGATGCTGTCGCCGACGAGATAATAGATCTCGGTCTGGTTCGGCTTGAAATCGGCGATGACCTGCTTCAGCGACCGCTTCTCGCCCGACGTCGTGGTGAAGCGCGACAGTGCCAGCAGCTTTTCGCGCCGCTCGAAATCCTCGTAAATGCCTTCCTTGAGCACCGCACCGAAGGCGTCCCAGATCCTGGCAAAGTTCTCCGGATCCTTCTCGGCGAGGCTTTCGAGCTCCGACACGACCCGGGTCGCCACCGCTTTCCGGATCTGCGCCAGCTGTGGATTGTTCTGCAGCATCTCGCGGGAGATGTTGAGCGGGAGATCCTCGCTGTCGACGACACCGCGGATGAAGCGCAGATAGCCCGGCAACAGATCGGCATCGTCGGTGATGAAGACACGGCGGACGTAAAGCTTCACCCGGCCCTTGCGGTTCGGCTCGAACAAATCGAACGGCTTGGTCGAGGGTGCGAACAGCAGCACGGCGTAGGAGTAGCGGCCCTCGGCGCGGTAATGCAGCGTCATCGCGGGATCGTCGAAAGCCGAGGCGATCTGCTGATAGGCCTTCTTGTAGTCCTCCGGCGTCAGCTCGGATTTCGAGCGTTGCCACAACGCGCTGGCCGAATTGATCTGGCGCGGCTCGCCCTCTTCCGGCACCAGCTCGATCGGGAACAGGATGTTGTCGGAATAGGCACCGACGATGCGCTCGATCTCAAAGCTCTCGAGATATTTCTTGGCGTCGTCCTTCAGGTGCAGGACGATCTCGGTGCCGCGCGTCACGCGGGCGGCCTCCTCGTCGCCGGCACGGGCGATCTCGAAACCGGAGCCGCCGGAGGACATCCAGGTCCAGACGTCGCTTTCGCCGGCGCGGCGGCTGACCACGACGATCTTGTCGGCGACCATGAAGGCGGAATAGAAGCCGACGCCGAACTGGCCAATCAGGCCGAGGCCGTCCTTGGCCTCCTTCAGCTTCGACACGAACGCCTTGGTGCCGGAGCGGGCGATGGTGCCGAGATGGTCGATCAGCTCCTGCCGCTCCATGCCGATGCCGTTGTCGGCGATCGTGAGCGTCCCGGCCGCCTTGTTCGGGATGATGCGGATCTTGAGCGCGTCGCCCTCGCCGAGCAGCGAAGGACTTGCGATCGCCTCATAGCGCAGCTTGTCGCAAGCGTCCGAGGCATTGGAGACGAGCTCGCGCAGAAAGATATCGGTCTCGGAATAGACGGAGTGCACCATCAGGTGCAGAAGCTCGGAAACCTCGGCCTGGAAGGGCTGCGTATGCACAGCCGTGTCTGACGTCGTCATGCGTTTACCCGGTCAATACGAAGGGGAAGAAACCCGGGATATAACGCGAGCCTAGAGGGGATCAAGTGGACGTGAAGGATCGCCCTCCGGGCGGGAGGACGATCTGTCCAGTGCCTAGGCGGATCAGGTCACGCAGCGGCCGGGCTGGAGCAGCTTTGCGACCTCGGTCAGGGAGCTGACCATCGGCTCGCAGGCGATCGTCGGCCGGTTGCGCACCTTCTTCTGGTTCTGGAGCAGCGCCGGCGGCTTGGCATTGCCGGTTTCGATCACGGCGGGGACCCGCAGCAGCACCGAGGTGTCGGCGAGGTCGTTCAGCCGCATCGAGACGGTGCGGGTTGGAACTGCTGCCTGCTTGATCTCGGCGAGCCGGTCGGCCTTGCCGGTACGATTGACGTTGTGTCCGGGCTTGTCGGCCTTGTCGGCGACCGCCTGCCAGCGGTCCGCCAGATCATGGCCCGAGGCCAATTGCACGGCACCGAGCGTCGCAGCAACGGCGACGGCGCTCAAAAATACCTTATGAATCTGTGACATGGCTGTCGGTCCCTCGCCCCATGGCGATCGCGGGAACAACGCCGGGGAAGGATCAGGGGTTCTCAGCGGTTACGATCACTTAACCGTGTGCGACAAATGCGACAACGTGCACAAAATATTCCGCGAGGGGTGGAACGACTTTCGCAGACAGGAGTCGTCTCAACAGCCGGCTATTCCCCCCTGCCCCATAAGCCGGCGACGTAGGGCGCGACTGTGGTGATGCCAGTCGCGCCTTACTTTTTTTCTGGGGTTCACTTCCCCGCCAACCACTCCCGCCCTTCGCCACAGAGCTTCTCGACCTCGGGTCCGATCAGCCCCGGCATGTCGCGCTTGACCTTGTAGCCGATCAGCTCCTGCATGTAGGCGAGGTGGCGATAGCCTTCGGGCAGCCCGGCGAGCGCTGTCTGATCGAGACGGAGCGTCGCGGCGGGATCGACCGGGTCGATCCGATCCTTTTCATAAATCGGCTGGCGGCGGACGATGCCCCATTTTCCCTGCCGCTTTTCCAGGAAATCGTAGAAGCGCCCGGTGCAGACGACGTCGCAAACGACGTCGTGCACCGGGGCACGCTGCGAAATCGTCATCTTGGTCTGCGCGATGGCCCGTTCGCCTGCGAGGTCGATGCTGGTGCCGCCGAGGAAATGCAGGATGCGAACGCCCCTGGCAAATCCCTCCTGGCTGACGCGCATGAAATCCCGCGCCGGCCCCTGAAACCAGGTGGCGGACATCCAGCCCTCTTCGTGCCAGACCGTGGCAAAGCGCTCCCAGTCGCCGGCATCGCGCCACACCGCCCAGTTCTCGACGAGGTCGCGGATGGCGAGGCGATCGAGGAGTTGCTGGTCCATGGGCACATCTCCGGCTGGGATCAATGCAGGAGGTATGAGCGGCGAAGCCGACGCACGTCAAGCACGGCAGGCGAAACGAAAAATCCGGCGTGCCTTGCAGCACGCCGGATCGGATCGTTTGGCCAAATGGCCAGCTCTATTAAGCCGCCGGCGCCTTCGGTGTGCGGTTGCGCGAGTTGCGCTGGAAGAACAGAGCCTGGCTCGCCACCGCCGAGACCATCGCGGGCTGGAACGGTTTTGAGATCAGGAACGCCGGCTCCGGGCGCTCGCCGGTGAGGAAGCGCTCGGGATACGCGGTGATGAACACCACGGGCACCTCGAACGTGCGCAGCAGCTCGTTGACAGCGTCGAGGCCCGACGAGCCGTCGGCGAGCTGGATGTCGGCGAGGATCAGGCCGGGCCGCTTGTTCTTGGCCAGCGCCACCGCATCGGCATGCGTGCGCGCGACGCCGACGACATTGTGGCCGAGATTCTTCACCAGGCTCTCGAGGTCCATGGCGATGAAGGTCTCGTCCTCGATGATCAGCACGTCGGTGGCGATCTCGGCGGCCATCTCGCGTCCGGCGGCATCCGCAAGCCGCCGCGTCTCGGCGACGTCGGTGCCGAGGATGTAGCCGACTTCCTCTTCCGAAAATCCCTCCAGCGAGAGCAGCAGGAAGGCCTGGCGCGGCAACGGCGTGATGTTCGACAGCCGCCGCTCCGGCGGCATCGGCAAGGTCGTCACCTCGGAATCATCGTTGACGGAGACCGAATTCCAGATCTGGGTGAACAGCCGGAACAGGCCCGCGCGCGGCCCATGGCTCTCGTCCAGCACCGAGGGATCCCCCAGCATGGCTTCCAACATGGCTGCGACATAGGCGTCACCGGAGGCCTGGCTGCCCGTCAGGGCGCGTGCGTACCGGCGCAACAACGGCAAGTGTTCAGCAACAAGCTGTGAACGGGACATCCCCACTCCATTCATCTTCGGGCCAACCTTAAGGTCCAGGCAATCCGAGGGGGGCCCGGGTTCCCCTGCTGGGCTGATTACGCCTCAGGCCAAGAAAAGTTCCGTCTGAGCGGGAACTTTTTCTCGAACCTCGAATTGAGCCTATCCAGGGAACGGCTCCCGGTTGAGAAAACCTCTCGATTTTACAGTCACTTAACTCGGGGAAACGTGGAACAGGTCATGAAAGATCTCAAGTCTCAAGCCAGCAGAAGCACGACCCCCGGCAAGGGAGGCCTCACTCCGGAGATTCAATCCCGGATCGGGCACCAGTTGCGCGCCATGTATGATGATGTCGTGCGACAAGGGGTTCCAGATCGGTTCGCAGAGCTGATCAAGAAGCTTGATGCGCCGGGAGCGACACCCCACGTGGGAAATGAGGGCGGATCCAACGACAACAATGGGAGGGATTAATGCCTCTCACGGACTCCCTGCGTAATGACATCCTGGCGGCCGTGCCCAGTCTGCGCGCGTTCGCCATTTCGCTCAGCGGCAATGCGGACCGCGCCGATGATTTGGTCCAGGAGACGCTGCTCCGCGCGCTCGCCAACATCGACTCGTTCCAGCCCGGCTCCAATCTGCCGGCATGGCTGTTCACGATCCTGCGCAACCTTTTCCGCTCCGACTATCGCAAGCGGCGGCGCGAGGTCGAGGACGCCGAAGGCAACTACGCCAAGACGCTGAAGACACAGCCGTCGCAGAACGCGCATCTCGAGTTCGAGGAGTTTCGCACGGCGCTCGACAAGCTTCCACAGGACCAGCGTGAAGCGCTGATCCTGGTCGGCGCCTCCGGCTTCTCCTACGAAGACGCGGCCTCGATCTGCGGCTGCGCGGTCGGCACGATCAAGAGCCGCGTCAACCGCGCGCGGTCGAAGCTCGCCGCGCTGCTTTATGTCGATGGCGCCGAGGACTTTGGCCCGGACGAGACCGTGCGGGCCGTGATCGGCGGCAGCGGCGGCTGACGGCCGGCGTCAACCCGAGCTCAGATGAGATGAAGACGGCCGTTCTCACGGCCGTCTTCGCGTGCGTCCGGCAGCGATAGCGCAGAGCTACGCCGCTTGATCACTCGTCCGCGAAGGTCACGGTCTCGGCCACGCTGGCGCGCGAGGTGCGGTAGCTGTTGACCTTGTGGGCGTCGTCGGCATAGCCGAACGAAATGCCGCAGACGACGCGGCGATCGTCGGGCAGATTGAAGTGGCGGCGGATCAATCCGGAATGCCGCGCGAGCGCCGCCTGCGGAATCGTGCCCAGCCCGAGCGCCTGCGCGGCCAGCATGAAATTGCTGACATAGGCGCCGCAATCGATCGCACCGTAAATGCCGAGCGGCTCGTTGGTGTGAATGATGGCGACATGCGGCGCGCCGAAGAAATTGTAGTTCTCCAGCGCCTGCCTGGCGTAGGCGCTTCTGTCGCCCCTGATGATGCCGAGCGTGTTGTAGAGCTGAAAGCCGCTTTCGCGTCGGCGTTCCAGATAAACACCGACATACTCGCGCGGCGGCGTGAAATCGTAGTCGTCGCCGAGACCGCCCGAGGCTTCCGCGTAGATCGCCTTGCGGAAGCGCTCCTTGGCCTCGCCGCTGGCGATGATCACCTGCCAGGGCTGGCTGTTGCACCAGGACGCAGTGCGCTGCGCGGTGGTCAGCACATGCTCGATGGTCGCGCGGTCAACCTCTTTGGGAAGGAAGGCCCGGACGGAGTAGCGCTCGTTGAGCAGCTCTTCGAGTACGCCGATGCGATCGGTTTGTTTGACGGTAGCGTCCATGGTTCAGCTCGCGCTCTTCTCGTAGGGTGGGCAAAGGCGCATCGCGCCGTGCCCACCGACAGACTTGCTCCGGAGCATCTGCATATGGTGGGCACGCTTCGCTTTGCCCACCCTACGAGATGCAGCGAGAGGTGATATCACCGCCCCTTGGTCGGGATCTTGTTGTACGGCACGTCCTTGTCGACGCGGATGTCGCCGGGCAGTCCCAGCACGCGCTCGGCGATGATGTTGCGCAGGATCTCGTCGGTGCCGCCGGCGATGCGCATCGAGGGCGAGGACAGCAGCATCTGCTGGAACTGGCCCTGCACGGTTTCCTCGTCGCTGCCCGTGAGAACACCGGCCGCGCCTTGCAGGTCCATGGCATAGGTCGCGATGTCCTGCAGCATCATGCCGGAGACCAGCTTGCCGATCGAGTTCTCCGGGCCCGGCCGCTCGCCCTTCGACAGCGCCGAGATCGTGCGGTAGCTGGTGTATTTCAGCCCGCTCGACTTCGCCGCCCAGCTCGCGAGCCTGGAACGCACCGCAGGATCGTCGATCGCGAGGCCATCTTCCAGCATCAGATTGGAGCAGAACTCGAACATTTCCGGGACGCCGGTCGCAAGGCGCGAGCCGATCGACATGCGCTCGTTCATCAGCGTGGTCAGCGAGACGCTCCAGCCCTCGCCGACAGCCCCTAACCGCTGGCTGTCTGGGATCACGACGTCGGTGAAATAGACCTCGTTGAACTCCTGCATGCCATTGGCCTGCTTGATCGGCCGCACCTCGACGCCGGGGCTCTTCATGTCCAGAAAGAACATGGTGAGACCCTTGTGCTTGGGCACGTTCGGATCGGTCCGCGCGATCAACAGACCATAGTCGGAGTAATGCGCGCCAGAGGTCCAGATCTTCTGGCCGTTGACGACCCAATTGTCGCCTCTCTTCTCCGCGCGGGTGCGCAAGCCGGCGACGTCCGAACCGGCGGACGGTTCGGAGAACAGCTGGCACCAGATCTCCTCGCCCGAAGCCAGCTTCGGCAGATACCTGCGCTTCGCATCCTCGCTGCCGAAGGCCATCACGGTCGGGCCGCACATGCCCTCGCCGATCTGGAACGGCTGCGTCAGCTTGCCGTAGACACCCTCTTCCTGCTGCCAGATCACCTTCTCGATCGGCGTCGCGCCACGGCCGCCATATTCCTTGGGCCAGTGGAGGCAGGCCCAATTGCCTTCGAACTTCTTCTTCTGCCAGGCCTTGCCGACCTCGACGATGTCGTGGCTGGCAAGGCGAATGCGGCCGAGCGAGGATTTTGACAGCTCGGCATGCAACTCCTTCGGCGCATTGGCGTCGATCCATTGGCGCGCGGAGGCGCGGAATGCGGCTTCCTGCGGGGTGTCGTCGAAATTCATCTTCGAGCTCTCCTCTCTCGTGCCCCGGACGCGGCGCAGCGCGGAGCGGTGCGCTGCAGAGCCGGGGCCCATCGTAGTTTCTGGATCCCGGCTCGCCGGCGCGTTGCGCCGCGTCCGGGACACGCATTCATCTTCCCTTCGTCGGGATCTTGTTGAACGGCACGTCCTTGTCGACACGGATATCGCCGGGCAGGCCCAGCACCCGCTCGGCGATGATGTTGCGCATGATCTCGTCGGTGCCGCCTTCGACGCGGGTGCCGGGCGCACGCAGCAGCATCGCCTGGAAACGGCCGGCGAGCTCGCCATCCTCGCCGCTGACGACGCCGCCCGCGCCCTGCAAATCCAGCGCGTAGGTCGCGACGTCCTGGATCATCGAGCCCGCCACCAGCTTGCCGATGGAATTTTCCGGCCCCGGCCGTTCGCCTTTCGACAGCGCCGAGATCGCGCGCATGCTGGTGTATTTCAGCCCGCTCGCCTTCACCGCCCAGTTCGCCAGCTTCGAGCGCACCGCGCGATCTTCGATCGCGGGGCCGTCGTCGAGCATCAGGCTGGAGCAGTACTCGAACAGCTCCGGAAATCCGGTCGCGACGGCCGCGCCGATCGCGCTGCGCTCGTTCATCAGCGTGGTCAGCGAAACGTTCCAGCCGTCACCGACCTCGCCGAGGCGCTGGTGATCAGGGATACGCACATTTGTGAAATAGACCTCGTTGAAATCCGAGGCGCCGCTTGCCTGCTTGATCGGCCGCACTTCGACACCCGGGCTCTTCATGTCCAGGAAGAACATGGTGAGGCCCTTGTGCTTGGGCACGGTCGGATCGGTGCGCGTGAGCAAGATGCCGTAGTCGGAATAATGCGCGCCCGAGGTCCAGATCTTCTGGCCGTTGATGATCCAGTCGTCGCCGTCCTTTTCCGCGCGCGTGCGCAGGCCAGCGACGTCAGAACCGCCGGCCGGCTCGGAGAACAGCTGGCACCAGATCTTTTCACCGGAGGCCAGCGGCGGCAGATAGGCGCGCTTATGCTCCTCGCGCGCGAACGCCATCATGGTCGGCCCGCACATGCCGTGGCCGATGATGAACATGCGGGACAGCAGTCCGAACGGCCCTTCCTCCTGCTGCCAGATCACGCGCTCGATCGGCGATGAGCCGCGGCCGCCATACTCCTTCGGCCAGTGCAGACAGGCCCAGCCGGCGTCGGCCTTCTTTTTCTGCCAGGCTTTTGCCACGTCGAGAATATTGGCGTTCTTGAGCACGGTGCGGCCGAGCGAGGATTTGCGCAGCTCGTCCTCGTATTGCGTGGGCGCATTCGCACCGATCCAGGCGCGCGCGGCGGCGCGAAATTCGGCTTCCTGCGGGGTGTCGTCGAAATTCATGGTCTCATCTCTCGGTTCGTTCCCCGGACGCTGCGCAGCACGAAGTGATGCGCTGCAGATCCGGGGTCCATTGCGGCCTCCGGGTCCCGGCTCTGCGGAGCGGCATTACATGCCGCATCGCGTCCGGGACACGAGCGGCGGATTACGCCGCATTCTTCTTGCGCATGCGGTCGATCAACTGGTCTTCCCAATAGCTGAGGCTGCCGAGCCCGAGCGCCATGGCGTTGGCGCGGCGGTAGTACATGTGGCAGTCGAACTCCCAGGTGAAGCCCATGCCGCCGTGGACCTGGATGTTGTTCTTGGCGCAGTGCTGGAACGCCTGCGTCGCGCTGATGCGCGCGGCAGCGGCGGCTTCGGGCAATTCAGCCGCGTTGGTCGAAAGCGCCCAGGCACCGTAATAGCTGTTGGAGCGCGCCAGCGTGGCCGAGACATACATGTCGGCAAGCATGTGCTTGACCGCCTGGAACGAGCCGATCTGGCGGCCGAAGGCGATGCGGTCGAGTGCGTAGTCGCGGCCCATTTCCAGCGCACGGTCGGAGCCGCCGACCTGCTCGAACGCACAGAGCACCGCGGCGCGGTCGAGCACCTGGGTCAAAATGCTCCATCCTTCGCCGGTAGCGCCGAGCGGCTCGGCCTTAGCGTCCTTGAAGGTGATCTCCGCCTGCCCGCGGGTCGGATCGAGATTGGTGAGGCTCTTCACCTCGACGCCACCGGCCTTGAGATCAACGAGGAACAGCGAGATATCACCGTCGCGCCCGCTCGCTCCTGTGCGCGCCGCGACCACCGCGAAGTCGGCAACCGCACCGTCGGCGACAGGCTTCTTCACGCCGTTCAGGACACCGTTCGCGGCCGTGAGCTTGACGCTCTTCGGCGACGGATTGCCCTTGCCCTCGAACAGCGCCAGCGTGCCGATCGCCTCGCCCGAGGCAATCGCCGGCAGCCATTTCTTCTTTTGCGCCTCGCTGCCTGCGATCAGCAGCGCTTCGGCGGCGAGATACACGGTTGACGAGAACGGCACCGGCGCGTTCGCGCGGCCCATCTCCTCGGCGATCACGCAGAGCTCGAGATGGCCGGCGCCCGCGCCACCGAATTCCTCGGGGATCGCGACGCCGAGGAAACCCATCTCGGCGAGGCCCTTCCAGAGTTCCTTGTCGTAAGGCGCCTTGCCGTCGAGCACCACACGCACCGCCTTCGGCGAGCATTTTTCGGTGAGGAATTTGCGCGCCTGATCGCGGAGCTGCTTCTGGTCGTCGGAGAAATCGAAGTTCATGGCGGGCTACCTCTTATTCGTTGTCATTGAGACCGTCATTCCCGGGCGCGACGAAGTCGCGAGCTATGATGCGCAATTGCACATCTGAGAATCCATAACCACGAGCCGGGGTTATGGATTCCGGGCCTGGCCCTTCGGGCCATCCCGGAATGACGAGGTGAGCGAGTGTCGTCTTCATTTCAGCACGATCACATCCTGATCAGGCTTGTCGGCATAGAGCCGCTCGACCAGTGCCGCGCGGCGTTCGAGGCCGGCGCGCTGGTTGATGTAGCCCTTGTCGGTGAGTTCGTTGCCGTCGATCGAGGGCGGCTCGACCATCAGCATGGCGCGCGCGATGATGCGGCTGCTGGCACCTTCGCACTCCCTGTTGTGCGTCTCCAGCCCGCGCTTGAAGCAGGCGACGATCTCGGGGTGCTTCGCTGCGTCCTCGAAGCTCAGCTCGGGATTGCCGACGAGTTGCCGGCAGGCGTGCAAATTGGGCCAGGCGAGCAGGCCGATGAACGGGCGGTCCTGCCCCGCGACCAGCGCGTCGTGCACGACAGGCGTGGCCGCCGCGATCGCATCGGTCCGCAGCGAGCCGACATGCACGAAGGTGCCGGTGGTGAGCTTGAAGTCTTCGACCACGCGGCCTGCAAAGATGATGCCCTTCACCGGATCGGCATCGTCGACGAAGATCCCGGCATCGCCGATGCAGTAAAAGCCTTCCTCGTCGAACATCTTCTTTGTCAGCTCAGACTGGCCGAAATAGCCCGGCGTAACGTTGACGCCGCGCAGCCGCAATTCGTATTTCGAGCCGCACGGCACCATCTTCAACTCGACGCCGGGGAATGGCAGGCCGATCAGGCCGACGCGCTCGGTGTCCCAATAGGTGCCGGTCGAGGTCGGCGCGGTCTCGGTCGAGCCCCAGCCGGTGTAGAACACGATGCGTTCGCCGGTGGTCTTGACGGCGAGAGCCTGCATGCGATCGTAGAGATCATCAGGCAGCCGCGCGCCGCCATAGGCCATGATCGACAGGTTCTTGAAGAACGAGCGGCAGAGCGCATCATCCTTTTCCATGGCGGCCGCGAGCGCCGCGTAACCGGCCGGTACATTGGCGTAGTAGGTCGGCGAGATCTCGCGCAGGTTTCGCAGCGTCTCCTCGAACTGGCCCGGCATCGGCCGGCCATCGTCGATATAGAGCGTGCCGCCATCGACCAGGATCGGGTGGAACGCCGCGTTGCCGCCCATGGTGTGATTCCAGGGCATCCAGTCCAGCATGGTCGCAACAGGACCATCAGGCGAGCGCGGCCGCACCTGCATCATCATCGCCGCATTGGCGCACATCATCTTCTGCGTGTTGATGACGGCCTTGGGCATGCCGGTCGAGCCTGACGTGAACAGCAGCTTGCCGACGGTGTCGGGCGTGATCTTGGCGATCGACTCCTCGACGTCCTTGGTCACCGGAGTTGCCGCGAGCTCAGCAAAGCTGACGCTCTTGATGCCCTCACATGGCCGCGCGACGTGAACCACGGTGACGCCGGTGAGATCGATCGCCTTCAGTGCCTTCTCGAAGGTCGGGCCGTCCTGCACCATCACCACGGCCGGCTTGATCAGGTCGAACAGATACTTCAGCTTGACGTGATCGTGGCTCATCAAGGAATAGGCCGGCGACACCGGCGCCGCTGGCGAACGCGCCTGCATCGCGGCCTGCGTCATCAGCGCATGCTCGATCGAATTGCCGGAGAGGATCGCAACGGGCCGACCATCGAGTCCCAGGTTGAGCAGCCCTTGCGTCAGCGCATCCACGGTGCGCTTGGCTTCGCCATAGGACACCTTGCGCCATTCGCGGTTCGGACCGCCGCGCTGCGCCAGCCAGATGCGCTCGGGCGCTTCCTTCGCCCATTTCGCCAGCGATGCCGGAATGTGCTTCTCGTAAGCTTGCAGCGGAATGCGCGACTTCAGCACCACTGTGCCGTCGCTGCGGCGCTCGACGTCGATGTCGCGCGCGAGCCATTCGATCTTGCGAAAGGCGGGCTTCGTCATCACAGCCGCCGCGCTTCCACTCATTTTGCGTCTCCCGGAATTATCGTCCTTTGCGGATCGTTCTCGTTCAGCGCTTGATATAGACAGGCTTTCGCTTCTCAAGGAAGGCCCTGATGCCTTCCGAGAATTCCTCGGAACGGCTGCACAGGACCTGGTTGCGATCTTCCATGGCGATAACCGCTTCCAGCGATCCCGCATCGACGCTCATGTTGAGGCATTCCTTGGAGAGACGCAGGCCCACGGGCGACGCCGTCATCATCGCCTCGACATAGGGTTCGGCCGCCGCATCGAGCTTGTCTTCCTCGACGACCTCCGAGACCAGCCCGACCGCCAGCGCGCGCTCGGCGCCGATGAACCGGCCGGTGAGGATCAGCTCCGACGCCACGGACACGCCGACCAGCCGCGGCAGGAAATAGCTGGTGCCGATGTCACAGCCGCCGAGGCCAAGCTTGATGAAGGCGCAGTTCATCCGCGCCGATTTCGTCGCGATGCGGATGTCGGAGGCAAGCGCCAGGGCAAAGCCGCCGCCGGCCGCCGCGCCCTGTACCAGCGACAGGATCGGCTGCGGACAGCGCCGCATCAGCATCACGATGTCGGCGATACGCCGTTGCGAGTCCAGCGACTCCGTGACGCCAGGCGGCTCCTGTTGCCCGGCCCGGCGGGCCATGGCCGCCTTGAGATCGAGGCCCGCGCAGAAATTCTTGCCGGCACCCTTCAGCACCACGACACGCGTGTCGCGGTTACGCTGGAGGCCCTGGAAATAAACGTTGAGCGCATCGATCAGCGCGGGATCGAGCGCGTTGAGGCTGTCAGGACGATTGAGCGTCACCCGGTCGACGCCGTCATCATGCTCAATCAGCAGCGGTTGGGACATGGGGCGCTCCTCCTCACTGTCGTCCCGGCCAAGCGAAGCGCGAGCCGGGACCCATAACCACAGGCGTTTGTTGTTTGCGCACCGCGTCTGCCAGCGCGCCCGCCACAGACGCCGCGGAGTATGGGTCCCGGCTTTCGCCGGGACGACAGCGGAGTTTGCAGCTACCTCGGCGCCATGCGGATGGCACCGTCGAGACGGATGGTCTCGCCGTTCAGCATCGGGTTCTCGACGATATGCACCGCGAGCGAGCCGTATTCCTTGGCGTCGCCAAGGCGCGAGGGATGCGGCACCTGCGCGCCCAGGCTCTTGCGGGCCTCCTCGTTCAGCCCCATCAGCAGCGGCGTGAAGAACAGGCCGGGCGCGATGGTGTTGACTCGGATCTTCTGGCTGGCGAGATCGCGCGCGGCCGGCAAAGTCAAACCGACGACGCCGCCCTTCGAGGCCGAATAGGCGATCTGGCCGATCTGTCCTTCGTAAGCGGCAACCGAGGCCGTATTGATGATGACGCCGCGCTCTTCACCGACTGGCTCGATCGTGACGAGGCGCTCGGCGAACAGCCGCAGGCAGTTGAAGGTGCCGATCAGATTGACGTTGATGATGCGCGCGAACTTCTCCAGGGGATAGACGCCGTCTCGGCCGACGATGCGCTGCGAGCCGCCGATGCCGGCGCAGTTCATCAGCACCCGCGCAACACCATGCGCGGCTTCCGCCTTGGCGATCGCGGCCTTGATCTGCTCTTCGCTGGTGACGTCGGCATGGAGCGCCACGCCCTTCACCTCGGCCGCGACCTTCTCGGCATTCTCCTTGTTCTGGTCGATCACGCCGATCCTGGCGCCCTTGGCCGCCATGGCGCGGGCGGTCGCCTCGCCGAGGCCCGAACCACCGCCGGTGATGAGAACGGCTACGTCTTTCAATTCCATGACAGGCTACCTTTCCTTGGACGTTTCTTCTCTAGACTTGAGAGTTGCGGCCGGATCATCCGGCCGCGGCAGCTTCCCCGGCTTGCGTGAGGATGCCGCCGCAGATCAGCGTTTCCATGTGCTTGATATATTGCCGGCAGACGTCGTCGGTGACCGGGCCGACGCCGGTCGCGCGGGACATCGCGTGCCGGCCAAAGAACAGATGATCGCAGGCGCCGATCAGGCTGGTGTAGAACAGCACCGGATCGGTCGGGCGGAATTCGCCGCGGCTGACGCCCTCGGCGAGCAGGCGGCGGTGAAAGTCGAGCAGCGGCGCCACGAAGAATTTTGAAACTTCGTCCGCGGAGCCGGCGACGCTCTCGTGCAGGAGATAGTGGATCAGCCGGTTCATATAGGGGAACCGGTGATAGGCGCGGATGATGCCGCCGATATGCAGCTTGAGCTTCGCCGTCGCCGTGATCGGCTGCGCCAGCAGATATTCGAGATTGGACATCTCGGTCGCGGCATCCCGCGCGAGCAGTGCCAGCAGCAGGCCGTCCTTGTTGCCGAAGTGATATTTGACCAGCGCGGCGTTGGCGCCCGACTTCTGGGCGATGTCGCTGAGCGAAATCTCGATCGAGGAGCGTTCGATCATCAGCTCGCTCGCGGCCACGAGCAATTTCTCTGCCGTGGAATTTTTTCCGCTGGGGAGCCTGTTCGGTACGCTGGTAGCCACGGAGATCCCTGAATGCACCTCGAGAGGCACGCAGATAAGCCCAAGCAGCGCCTCATCACAAGAATTAATTGATCGATTGACTAAATCATCTTGCGTCCCTTAAATCCGCCCCGACAACCGACCCAATCAAGAATTCAGGGAGAAACCGACATGGCCGAGGCTTACATCGTCGCCGCTGCGCGTACCGCGGGCGGGCGCAAGGGGGGCCGTCTCGCTGGCTGGCATCCGGCCGATCTCGCGGCAAAAGTGCTGAACGAGCTGGTCGACCGCACCAAGGTCGATCCTGCGCTGGTCGAGGACGTGATCATGGGCTGCGTCATGCAGGTCGGCGAACAGTCCAACAATGTCGCGCGCAACGCCATCATGGCCTCGAAGCTGCCGGAGAGCGTGCCCGGCACCTCGATCGACCGCCAGTGCGGCTCCTCGCAGCAGGCGCTGCACTTCGCCGCGCAAGCGGTGATGTCCGGCACCATGGACGTCGTGATCGCTGCCGGCGTGGAATCGATGACGCGCGTGCCGATGGGCCTGTCCTCGCAGCTTCCCGCCAAGAATGGCTTTGGCAATTACAAGAGCCCGGGCATCGAGCAGCGCTATCCCAACATCGTGTTCAGCCAGTTCACCGGCGCGGAGATGATGGCCGAGAAGTACGGCCTGTCGAAGGATGATCTGGACGAATATTCCTATAACAGCCATCAGCGCGCGATCGCGGCAACGCAAGCCGGCCACTTCAAGAAGGAGATCGTGCCGCTCGAGATCACCCGCGCCGACGGCAGCAAGGACACCCACCACATCGACGAGGGCATCCGCTTCGATGCCACCCTCGACGGTATCAAGGGCGTCAAGCTGATCGCCGAGAACGGCAAGCTGACCGCGGCCAGCGCCAGCCAGATCTGCGACGGCGCCTCCGGCGTGATGGTCGTCAACGAGCGCGGCCTCAAGCAGCTCGGCGTGAAGCCGCTGGCTCGCATCCATCATATGACCATGACTGGCGGCGATCCCGTCATCATGCTCGATGCCCCCCTGCACGCCACCAAGAAGGCGCTGGAAAAGGCCGGCATGAAGATCGGCGACATCGACCTGTTCGAGGTCAACGAGGCCTTCGCCTCGGTGCCCACGGGCTGGCTCAAGACGACCGGCGCCGATCCTGACAGGCTCAACGTCAACGGCGGCGCCATCGCGCTCGGCCATCCGCTCGGCGGCTCCGGCACCAAGCTGATGACGACGCTGGTCCACGCCCTGCACCAGCGCGGCAAGCGCTACGGCCTGCAGACCATGTGCGAAGGCGGCGGCATGGCGAACGTGACGATCGTGGAGCGGCTTTAAGCTGCGGCCATACAGATAGTGTCGTCCCGGACAAGCGCGCCTCAAGCGCGCGCCGATCCGGGACCCATAACCACAGGAGGCTGCGGTTATGCCGCGCCGGAGCTCCATCTCGTTTCAACACCAGGCCTGTGGTTATGGATCCCGGCCCCCCGTGCGCAATTGCGCACTAGGCCGGGATGACACCTTTTTTGCCGCGAGATATCGACCATGACTCACCCCTCCATCCACGCCCGCACCACGCCCGACAAGATCGCCTACCGGATGGCCGGCACCGGCAAGGCGATCACCTATCGCGAGCTCGACGAGCTTTCGAACCAGGGCGCCCATCTGTTCCGCTCGCTCGGCCTCACGGCCGGCGACCACATCGCGCTGCTGATGGAGAACCGCCTCGCCTTCATGGAGCTGTGCTGGGCCGCGCAGCGGAGCGGGCTCTATTACACCGCGATCAGCCGCTATCTGAAGCAGGACGAGATCGACTACATCATCGCTGATTGCGGCGCCAAGGTCGTGATCACCACGCCGAAATGCGCCGACCAGATCAAAGGCCTGATCAAGGGCACCCCCGGCGAGCCGGTCTTCTACATGATGGACGAGCCACAGCCCGGCTTTCGCTCCTACGACAAGGAGGCCGCGGCGCAGCCGACCACGCCTGTTACGGATGAGGTCGCCGGCTACGACATGCTGTATTCGTCCGGCACCACCGGCCGGCCCAAAGGCATCAAGAAGGCGTTCGAAGGCAACAGGATCGACGTGCCGAACGCCTTCCTGCGCGTGCTCTGCGCCGACATGTGCGGCATGAACGCAGAGAGCACCTATCTCTCGCCTGCGCCGCTCTATCACGCGGCTCCCTTGCGCTTCAACATGATGGCGGTCGTGCTCGGCGGCACCTCCATCATCATGGAGCATTTCGACGCCGAGGAATTCCTCAAGCTCGTCGAGAAATACAAGGTCACCCAATCACAGCTGGTGCCGACCATGTTCGTGCGCATGCTGAAGCTACCGGACGAGGTTCGCAACCGATACAACGTCTCCACGCTCAAGGGCGCGATCCACGCCGCCGCTCCCTGCCCGATCGACGTCAAGGCGAAGATGATCGAATGGTGGGGGCCGATCCTGATCGAGTATTACGCGGGCTCGGAAGGCAACGGCGTCACCGTCTGCAATTCGCAACAATGGCTGGAGCATCGCGGCAGCGTCGGCCGCGCCGTGGTCGGCAAGATCAAGATTCTGGACGAGAACGACGAGGAGCAACCGCTCGGCGAGATCGGCACGGTCTATTTCGCCGACGCGCCCGCGTTCACCTATCACAACGACCCCGAGAAGACGAAGAAGGCCTACAACGCGAAAGGATGGTCGACGCTCGGCGATGTCGGCTATCTCGACAAGGAGGGCTTCCTCTATCTGACCGACCGCAAGTCCTACATGATCATCTCGGGCGGCGTGAACATCTACCCGCAGGAGACCGAGGACGTGCTGATCACCCACCCCGACGTCGCCGACGTTGCGGTGTTCGGCGTGCCTAACGAGGAGATGGGTGAAGAGGTGAAGGCGGTGGTGCAGCCGCACGACATGAGCCGCGCCGGCAAGGCGCTCGAGGCCGATTTGATCGCCTATTGCAAGGGCCGCCTCTCCGCCATCAAGTGCCCGCGTTCGATCGATTTCGAAGCGGAGCTGCCGCGCACGCCGACGGGCAAGCTGGTGAAGCGGCATTTGCGCGATAAATATTGGCCGAAGACCGCGACGAAGATTTAGCACTCGGTTCGTAGGGTGGGCAAAGGCGCGAAGCGCCGTGCCCACGACCTTTCCATGTTACGACGAGACGGTGGGCACGCTCCGCTTTGCCCACCCTACGGCACGGGTGCAAGCCGCCTCAATCAAACAAACTCGGCGTGTGGTTCACCAGCGCGCCTTCGATCTCGAGCATCTTCAGCTTCGTCACCACGCCGCCATTCGCCGAGAAGCCGCCGGGCTTGTTGCCGGCAGCCAGCACGCGATGGCAGGGCACGACGATCGGGCACGGATTGTGGCCGAGCGCCTGGCCGACGTCGCGCGACAGCTGGACGCCGCCGAGCTGCTTGGCGATGTCGCCATAGGTGAGGGTCTTGCCGGGCGGGATGGCACGGGCGATCGCATAGACGCCGAGGTTGAACTCGGGCACCCCGTCGAGATCGAGCTCGATATCGGTGAGGTCATCCGGCTCGCCCGCGAGCAGTTTTGTCATGCGGTCGATCGCCTGCCGCACCTCAGGGGTCGGCTCGGCCTCAACGGCATCGGCGTGCCGCTGGCTGATGCGGGTGCGGACCTTCCCTTCGCCGCCCATCGGCAATTGCGTGCCGTTGATGCCGCGCGGGCCCCAGGCGATGGCGCAGAGGCCGATCCTGGTGTCGAACAGGGCGAAATGCTGGTCGGTCATGGCTTGGTTCCTGGCTTGCGTTGCCTCGCATGCCCCCAATGTGATCTCGGGCCAAATCTAGGCTTGGAAATAGTTGCGATCCACCCGGTTTCCGGGAATCTTGCACAGGAGTTCCAACCCCTTCGCGAGCTAAGAATGCAGAGCCTCCACGTCAACGGATACGACATGCCCTATCTCGATGTGGGCGAGGACAGCGGCCGGCCGCCGCTGGTCTGCGTGCACGGCTCGCTCAACGACTTCCGGGCCTGGGGCTGCGTGCTCGGCCCACTGACCCAGCGGCATCGGGTGATCGCTGTCAGCCTGCGGCACTTCTTCCCGGCGCGATGGGACGGCATCGGCGACACCTACTCGATCGCCCAGCATGTCGACGACGTCATCGCCTTCATCGAGAAGCTCGATCTCGGCCCAGTCGACCTGATGGGCCATTCCCGCGGCGGACACATCTGTTTCCGCGTGGCGCAGCGGCGGCCAGATCTGTTGCGGCGGCTGATCCTGGCCGAGCCCGGCGGCGAACTCGATGCGAGCCTCGACCCCGATTATGCCGGCGGGCCCTCGCCGCTCCTGGCGCGCTTCGTGGCCTCGGCCGAGAAGATCGCCGCCGGCGATGTCGACGGCGGCCTCGCCGTGTTCGTGGACACGCTGGAAGGCGCCGGCACCTGGCCGCGGCTGCCGGCGATGGTGAAGCAGAATTTGCGCGATAATGCCTATACGCTGATCGGGCAGGTCCGTGACAACCGCCCGCCGTTCTCGAAGGCGGATGCGGAGCAGATCAAGATGCCAACGCTGTTCATCCTGGGGGCGCGGACCAAGGGCCTGCTGCCGAAGGTGCTGCATGCGCTCGCCGCGCATGTGCCCTATTCCAAGACGGCGATCATCCCGAACGCGACGCATCCGATGTTCGAGCAGGCGCCGCAAAAATACTCCGAAGTGGTCCTGGATTTTCTGGCGAGCTGACCATGCAGACATTCCACGTCAACGGTTACGACATGGCTTATCTCGAAGTCGGAGATGGCCATCCGCTGGTCTGCGTGCACGGCACGCTCGGCGACTTCCGCACCTGGTATTCGGTGCTCGGCCCGCTGTCGAAGACGCATCGGGTGATCTCGGTCAGCCTGCGGCATTTCTTCCCCGAGCATTGGGACGCCGTCGGCGACGATTACAAGATGGCGCAGCATGTCGCCGATATGATCGCCTTCATCGAGCAAGTGAGGCCCGGCCCCGTCGACCTGATGGGTCATTCGCGCGGCGGACATATCGCGTTTCGCGTGGCGCAGGCGCGGCCTGATCTGGTGCGAAAGCTGGTGCTGGCCGAGCCGGGCGGCGATCTCGACGCATCGCTGCCGGTGCCGGAAGGCACGCCCGCGCATCCGCCGCTGGCCGCGCGCACCGCGCGATCGGTCGAGATGATCCGCGCCGGCGATATCGAGGCCGCGCTGCAGAATTTCTACGAGGGCATCGAGGGTGACGGCTCGTGGCGGCGCGTGCCGGCAGCGGCAAAGCAGCAGCTGCGCGACAACGCGCTGACGTTCCTCGGCCAGATCAACGAGCAGCGCAGGCCCTACACGCTCAGCGATGCGCAGGCGATCCGGACGCCCACGCTGCTGATCGGTGGCGGGGCGACAACGGGAAGCCTCTCGGTGATGTGGCGCGTGCTTGCCGAGCATATCGCAGGTGCCCGGACGGCGATGATTCCGAACGCCGGCCACTGGATGTTCGAGCAGGCCCCGCTGGAGTTCGGCGAAGTGGTGAGCAGGTTCCTGGCGGAATAGGAGCTCTCCCCGCAAGCGGGGAGAGGCAAGGAAAGAGACCTCACACCTTCCAAACACCGACCGGCATCTTGATCGTCGCGTTCAGCCGGTTCCAGACGTTGATAGTGGCAATCGAGAGGACCAGCGTTGCGAGCTCGCGCTCGTCGAAATGCTTGGCGGCCTCATTCCAGATCGCATCCGGTACCGGGTCCTCGCGATCGGCGAGGCGCGTGACGGCCTCGGTCAACGCCAGCGCGGCGCGCTCGGCGTCGGTGAAATAGGGCGCATCGCGCCAGGCGGACACGGCGAACAGGCGCTCGTCGGTCTCGCCCAGCTTGCGGGCGATCTTGGGATGCATGTCGACACAGACGCTGCAACCGTTGATCTGGCTGGCGCGCAGGTGCACCAGTTCCAGGAGCTTTTCCGGCAGACCCTGCTTGGTCAGATTACCGAGGGACTGCAGGACATTCATGGCCTCGGGGAGGACCATGACAGGGTGATTCATGCGGGCGTGCATCTTTTTCGTCTCCATCGCTCGAATTGCGAAGGTTCCGGTCACATCGGCCGGATTGGCTTCGTCATGGGCATGACGGATCGCGACGAGGGAATGTGACCGATGACCGAAAAAAACTTCGAAGACAATTTTCTCAGCCACCAGTTCGAGGCCAGCAGGGACCATCTGCGCGCGGTCGCCTACCGGATGCTGGGCTCCGGCGCAGAGGTCGACGATGCCGTGCAGGAGGCCTGGCTCCGGGTCAGCCGCTACGACATGTCCGATGTCGCGAATTTGCGCGGCTGGCTGACGACCGTGGTCGCGCGCATCTGCCTCGACATGCTGCGCGCGCGGAAGTCGCGCAAGGAAGAGCCGATGGGCCCGCATGTGCCGGAGCCGGTCGACGAAACGCGGGAGCGCGAAGCGGAGATGGCCGATTCCGTCGGCGCGGCGCTGCTCGTCGTGCTCGAGACTTTGCAGCCGGCGGAGCGGCTCGCCTTCGTGCTGCACGACATGTTCGCAGTGCCCTTCGAGGAGATCGCGCCGATCGTCGGCCGCTCGGTCGACGCGTCGCGACAGCTTGCAAGCCGGGCGCGGCGGCGCGTGCAGGGGGCACCGGTGCCCGAGACCGACCTGTCGCGCCAGCGCGGAATCGTCGATGCTTTCCTCAAGGCATCGCGCGAGGGCAATTTCGAGGGGCTGCTCGCCGTGCTCGATCCCGACGTCGTATTCCGCGCCGATCAGGCCGCGGTGCGGCTCGGCTCGCTGCCGGAGATCCGCGGCGCGGACGCGGTCGCGCAGCTCTACAAGGGCCGCGCCCAGGCCGCGCGGACGGCACTGGTCGACGGCGAGATCGGCGTTGCCGTCATTCTCGGCGGACGGCTGCGCATCGCGCTGCGTGTGACGTTCAACGGCGAACGTATTGCCGCGATCGAGGCGCTGGCCGATGCGGAAGGGATCGCCGCGCTGGAGGTGAAGGTGCTGGAGGGTTGAGGCGGGCGCCTTTTTGCGAAAACAACCCCATGCACAGTAGACGGGCACAGTAATATCAATGACTTAGTGGAGCAGCACGGGGCGCCATGGCGTGGGCGCGGAGCCCGTCTTGACGCCCTTCCTCTCCCGCGATACCGTCGAATACGGAATTCCGTATTCCATCGTAGGAGCCGCCGGCGTGATCCCTCTCGACCCGCTCCCGAACCTGATCGACCAGGTCTATGCCCGGATCCTCGAGGCGATCTCCGACCGCACGCTTCAGCCCGGCCAGCGCATCCGGCAGAACGAGCTCGCCGACAGGCTCGGCGTGTCGCGCCAGCCTGTCTCGCATGCGCTGCACCTGCTGCACCGCCAGGGTCTGGTCGCCGAGAGCGGACGGCGCGGCTTTGAGGTCACCCAGCTCGATCCCGCGCGCATCCGCCAACTCTACGAGGTGCGCGGCGCGATCGACGCGCTGGCCGCGCGGCTTGCGGCGAAGCGCGCCGCCAGCGACGCGGCAGGACGCGCACGGCTGGAGGCTGCGTTCGCCGCGGGGCGCGGCATCGACCGCAACACGACACTCACTGAACTGATCGTGCTCGACGTGGATTTTCACCGCGCGATCTATCAGCTCGCCGGGAATCCCGTGATCGAGGAGACCATTGCGCCGCAATGGCCGCACATGCGCCGCTCGATGGCGACGGTGCTGTCGGAGCTCGACTACCGCGGCAGCGCCTGGGCCGAACATGCCGATATCGCCGGACACATTCTCGCGGGCGACGTGAAGGCGGCCGAAGCCGCCGCGCTGGCGCACGCGCAGACGGCGGGACGGATGACTGAGGAGAGATTGAGGGCGACGGAGGAAGCGGCGGCGTAGCGACAAACGCCGTCATTCCGGGCGGGCGACAGCGCGACCCGGAATCCATCGGGCCTCAGAAACTGCGGAGAAATGGATTCCGGGCTCGCGACTTCGTCCCGCCCCGGAATGACAAAAACAAACAAAACAGGAGGAAACGGCCCATGAAACTGTCTCAGGAGCAATTGGAGTTCTTCCACCGCGAGGGCTGGCTGTTCCTGCCCGAGCTGTTCAGCCAGGAAGAGGTCGATCTGCTGGCGCGCGAGGCGGTCGGCATCTACGACGCAAACCGTCCCGAAGTCTGGCGCGAGAAGAGCGGCGCGCCGCGCACGGCTTTTGCCGCGCATCTCTACAATGAGGCGTTCGGCCTCCTCGGCGCGCATCCGCGCATGATCGATCCGGTCGAGCAGCTGTTCGGCGAGCCCGTCTACATGCACCAGTTCAAGATCAACGCGAAATCGGCCTTCACCGGCGATGTCTGGCAATGGCACCAGGATTACGGCACCTGGAAGCGCGACGACGGCATGCCGGAGCCGCGCGCCATGAACATTGCGATCTTCCTCGACGAGGTGATGCCGATCAACGGCCCCCTGATGCTGGTGCCGCGCAGCCAGAATGCCGGCGATCTCCA
The DNA here is from genome assembly GCF_009176685.1 of Bradyrhizobium sp. TM102. Classification (NCBI taxonomy): domain Bacteria; kingdom Pseudomonadati; phylum Pseudomonadota; class Alphaproteobacteria; order Hyphomicrobiales; family Nitrobacteraceae; genus Bradyrhizobium; species Bradyrhizobium sp. TM102. The sequence goes on from NZ_AP021855.1 coordinate 7,272,678, forward strand.
GGCCTCGCATGATCTCGCCACCACCTCCTATCCGCTGTGGACGCTGGACGAGGCGACGGTGACGCGGCTGGTGAAGGAGGGCGGCATCGTGGCGCCGACCGGCAAGCCGGGGGGCATGCTGATGTTCCACGGCAATCTCGTGCACGGCTCGGCCGGCAACATCACGCCCTTCCCGCGCAAGATCGTGTACCTGACGCTGAACGCCGTCTCGAACTACATCCGCAATCCCACGCGGCCGGACTACATCGCGCATCGCGACTTCGCCCCGATCAAGACGGTGGACGACGACGCGCTGCTGCGGCTTGCCCGTGCACCAAGGCAAGCGGCGGAGTAGTCTCTCACTGTCATTCCGGGGCGACGCGTAGCGTCGAGCCCGGAATCCATAACCACCATCGGGAGTATGGATTCCGGGCTCGCGACTTCGTCGCGCCCCGGAATGACGACGTTGATAGTTCGCGTGGTCCCCCGATCACAACTGCAATCCTGGACATTTCCCATGAACCTCTTCCGCCTCCTCCAGGCCCGCGCCTCCGCCGGCAAGCCCGTTCGTGTCGCGCTGATCGGCGCGGGCAAGTTCGGCTCGATGTTTCTGGCGCAGGTGCCCCACACGCCGGGGCTCGAAGTGCCCATCATCGTCGACATCGACCGCGACCGCGCACGCGAGGCCTGCCGCACGGTCGGCTGGAGCTCTGAGCGGATCGCCGCAACGGTCTTCACCGATGACGGCGCGCGCGCCATTGCCGGCGGCGCGATGGACGTGGTGGTGGAGGCGACCGGAAATCCCGCCGTCGGAATCAGGCATGCGCGCGCCGCGATCGCGGCGGGCAAGCATATCGTAATGGTGAATGTCGAGGCCGACGTGCTGGCAGGTCCGCTGCTCGCCGAGGAAGCGCGCAAGGGGGGCGTGGTCTATTCGCTCGCCTATGGCGACCAGCCCGCATTGACCGCGGAGATGGTCGACTGGGCCCGCGCCACAGGTTTCCGCGTGGTCGCCGCCGGCAAGGGGACAAAATACCTGCCGGCCTATCACGACGTGACGCCTGACGGCGTCTGGCACCATTACGGCCTCACCGCGGGCGAGGCACAATCGGCCGGCATGCATCCGCAGATGTTCAACTCCTTCCTCGACGGCACCAAATCGGCGATCGAGATGGCTGCGATCGCCAATGCCTGCGCCCTCGACGTGCCCGCGGATGGCCTGCTGTTTCCGCCCTGCGGCGTCGACGACCTCCCGCACATCATGCGGCCGCGCTCGCGCGGCGGCGTGCTGGATCGGGCGGGTCTGGTGGAGGTCGTGTCCTCGCTCGAGCGCGACGGACGGCCGGTGTTTCGCGACCTGCGCTGGGGCGTCTATGTCGTGCTGGAGGCGCCGAACGACTACGCCGCCGACTGCTTCAGGCAATACGGCCTCAAGACCGACGCCAGCGGACGCTATGCTGCGATGTACAAGCCCTATCATCTGATCGGGCTCGAGCTGAATATCTCGGTGCTGTCGGCCGCGCTGCGCGGCGAGCCAACCGGTCAGGCCAGCGGCTTCCGGGGCGACGTCGCAGCGGTCGCCAAGCGCAATCTGCGCGCGGGCGAGATGCTGGACGGCGAAGGCGGCTACACGGTGTGGGGCAAGCTGGTACCGGCGGCAGCAAGCCTGAAGGCCGGCGCCTTGCCGATCGGACTTGCGCATCGCCTGAAGCTGAAACACGACGTCGCACACGGCGCGGTGGTGCACTGGAGTGACGTCGAGTTCGACGCGGGCAATGAGACGGTGAAGGTTCGAAAGGCCATGGAAGCCGCGTTCGCAGCGCAGCATTGAACGGCAGCGACGATAGCGCAACCAAAGTGCGCTTGATTTGCGCTCCCCCTTTGGTCATCCTGACCGCGATCCGGGACATCCAAATCTCGGACGCCAAGAAACGTCGGCCAGCGGCGAAGATAAAGCGACGCAAGATCGCGATCCCTCGTCGAGGACACGACATCACAGGAAGAGGGGAGACGCATGGAACGTCGTAAGTTTCTGACGGCAGGCGGGCTGGGCCTGGCCGCGAGTGCAGTTGCCGCGCCGGCCGTTGCACAATCGATGCCCGAGGTGAAATGGCGGCTGGCGGCGAGCTGGCCAAAATCACTCGATACGCTCTATGGCGGCTGCGAATATTTCTGCAAACGCGTCGCCGAGATCACCGACAACCGCTTCCAGATCCAGCCCTTTGCCGCCGGCGAAATCGTGCCGGGCCTGCAAGTGCTCGACGCCGTCTCGAACGGCACCGTCGAGATCGGCAACACTGCGCTCTATTACTATTGGGGCAAGAACCCGGCATTCACCTTCGGCACGTCGCTGCCGTTTGGTCTCAACACCCGCCAGCACATCTCCTGGCTGTTGTGGAATGGCGGTCAGGAGATGCTCAACGATCTGCTGAAGGAGCATAATGCGATCGGCGTTCCGACAGGCTCGACCGGTGCCCAGATGGGCGGCTGGTTCCGCAAGGAGATCAAGACCGTCGACGATCTCAAGGGCCTGAAATTCCGCGTCGGCGGGTTCGCCGGCACCATCATCTCGAAGCTCGGCGGCGTGCCGCAGCAGATCGCGGCCGGCGACATCTATCCGGCGCTGGAGAAGGGCACGATCGACGCGGCCGAGTGGGTGGGCCCGTATGACGATGAGAAGCTCGGCTTCGTGAAGGTCGCGAAGTACTACTACTATCCGGGCTGGTGGGAAGGCACCGGCCAGGGCCACAACATCATGAATCTCGAGAAGTGGAATGCGCTGCCGAAACATTATCAGGCGGCGATTTCGGCGGCCTCGCTCGATACCTTCACCTGGGTGACCGGCAAGTACGACTCGGTCAATCCGCCCGCGCTCAAGCGGCTGCTCGCCGCCGGCGCGATCCTCAAGCCATTCCCCCAGGAGGTGCTCGAGGCCTGCTATGGCGCGGCGGGCGAGATCTACGCCGATCTCGCCAAGAGCAATCCGCATTTCGGCAAGATGTATGCGAGCCTGACCGCCTACCGGGCCGACTCGCTGGCCTGGATGCAGGTCGCCGAGCTCAGCTTCGACAGCTTCATGATGCGGATGCGGACGCGGACGTAATCGCACTGCGCTGCGAGGCGCGAAACGACAAAAGCCCCGGAGATGTCCCCGGGGCTTTTCTGTTGCGTCGATGAAGACATCGTAGGGTGGGCAGAGGCGCGACAGCGCCGTGCCCACGATCTCACGCATGTGGACAGGGATGGTGGGCACGCTTCCGCTTTGCCCACCCTTGTATTAGCGCGCCGGATTAGAATGGCCTGGTTCCGTGAGGAATGGCCCAGCCCGGGTGGCCGCCCGAGCTGGGCCGCCGATCGATCGGATCGATGCCCACCGAAGCCTTGAGGGCTGCGTTTTGTAGCAAGATCGCGGTCGGCACTTCATCGGGACCCGCATGGTTGAACGAACTTCAGGTTCGCATCACAAGGGAGGGTCGAGGAAGATGGCCAAACGTAACACGATCTGTGCTGGAATCGATACCAGCAAAGATAAGCTCGACGTGGCGCTCGATGGCAGTTCGGAGGAGCTGCAGGTCAAGAACACGGCGGAAGGCCACCAGGAGCTGGTGGAGTGGCTGAAGCGCCACAAGGTCAAGCGGGTTGGGATCGAGGCAAGCGGTGGTTACGAGCAGGCGGCGGTCGCCGAACTGCGACGCCAGCGGTTTGTCGTCATCGTGTTTCAGCCGATCCAGGTCCGCGCCTATGCCACGTTCCATTTGCAACGGGCCAAGAACGACAAAATGGATGCCGCATTGATTGCGGCCTGCACCGCCGCGGTCAAGAAGATCCATCCCGCTCCAGACCCCCGGCTGCAGCCTTTTGCCGTGCATCTGACGATGATCGACCAGATCAAGGAGGACATCGCAAAGCTCAAGAATCGGCTGGAGAGCTGCCCTGACGAACGTATCCAGAAGTTCTGGAAGGAGCAGATCGCTTTGTTGGCCAAGCACAGACGAGCCGAGTTCAAGGCCCTGGTGGCAGCGATCCGCAAGCATCGCGATCTCGCCGCAAGGCTCGATCTGATCTACAGCGTTGGCGGCAGCGGCTTGCCGACCGCGGTTGCCATCTTGATCAGGATGCCCGAGATCGGTCAGATCACCCGCGAGCAAGCCGCAGCCCTCACCGGGCTTGCGCCGTACGATGACGACAGCGGCAAGCATGTCGGCGCCCGCAGGATTGACGGCGGACGCCAGCGCTTGCGTCAGGCGCTCTACACCGCAGCTCTTCCGGCATCCTTCCGCTGGAATCCGCAGCTCATGGCCCTGTACAGCCGGCTGATCGCCGCCGGCAAGGGCCACAAGCGCGCGCTGGTCGCCTGTGCCAGGAAGCTGATCGTCATCATCAACGCCGTCGTCGCCCGCGGAACACCGTGGGTCGCCGAACCGCCCAGAACCGCGAGTGTGTCCGTCACCTGATCTCGTTTCTTTGTTCGATCAGGCGACCGTTTCTTCGTCCCGACCTGCCGTCAAGACGACGCCGCGCGCCGCGGCCGTCAAGGATGGCCGTCGCGCTCGTCTCACCTCACGTCGACTGCCGCCAGGCCACGCCTTGACGGCCGCAAGCACGGCGTCATGCTCGCGGAAATCGGGCGTGCTTTAATGGTTGCTACGGCAGTGATTGCGTGGCGCGAGCAATCGCGCCGCAGACCTTGCTCAGTTCTCGTCATCGCCGAGCGCTGCGACCAGCTTGTCGTAGTACTTGGCGACGAGATCGATGTTGGCCTTGTTCTCGACCGCAGGTGCCGGCGTCTTCAGCGCCTCGTTGAGCTCGTCGAGCGCTTCCTTCTTGTCCTTGGCCGGCATCTT